>NZ_WPHG01000003.1 GCF_009742725.1 Nitratireductor arenosus
CTCGGCAACGTCCCGCCGGTCGAGTTCGCCATGAAGATCAGGCTGGAAAAACAGGCCGCATGAGGCCACAAACGAAACCCTCGGACTCTCCCTTACGCTGGAGGGAAGTCGGGGCTCAGGTCACTATTTCTGCTAACCTATTGAAAAATCTGGCGCGCCTTACAGGAGAGACGTCGAACCAGATTTTCGCAGAATTGGAGGACTGGGAGCAAGTCCTGAAACACACATCGCTGGCCAGACCACGGCCCCCGCAGCCGTGACGGGGTGGCCGCCATGTCACAGGATTCATCGGGTAATTCCGGGAGGAAGAAGCCCGAAACCAGGCCGTTTTCCATTCGCCTTACCGACGCCGAAAAAGCCCTTCTGCTGCACCGCGCGGGCTGTCTGCCGGTGGGCGCCTATATCCGGGACCGTGTGCTGGGCGACGGCGTGGCGTCAGAACGGGTGCGCTGGCGCAACCCGGTCAAGGATCACGAAGCGCTGGGGCGGGTTCTTGCCGCACTGGGCCAAACACGGATCGCCAATAATCTGAACCAGCTTGCCAAGGCCGTGAATATCGGCGTGCTGCCGGTCAATGAGGAGACCGAGGCCGATCTTTGTGAAGCCTGCCGCTCGGTGAGCGTCATGCGCTCGGAGCTGATGAAGGCTCTGGGGCTTTCCGGTGGAGATGGGGCATGATTCTCAAAGGCAGCAAACGCGGCGGTGCCTGGGATCTCGGCCGGCATCTGCTCAAGGCCGAGAACGAGCATGTCGAGGTTCACGAGATCAGGGGCTTTGTCGCCGACCGTGTGATCGATGCGCTCAAGGAAGCCGAAGCCATCAGCAAGGGCACACGCTGCCGGAAGTTTCTGTTCTCGCTGGCGCTAAACCCGCCCGAGACGGAAGAGGTGCCTGTTTCCGTTTTCGAGAATGCGGTTGCGTCAATCGAAAAGAAACTCGGGCTTGTCGACCAGCCGCGCGTGATCCTTTTCCATGAAAAGGAAGGCCGGCGTCATGCTCACTGCGTGTGGTCGCGGATCGATGCCGAAAGCATGACGGCGATCGATCTCCCCCACTTCAAGCTCAAGCTGATGGATGTCTCAAGGCAGCTCTACCGGGACCATGACTGGCGGATGCCGGACGGCATGATCGACCCGGCCTTACGCAGCCCACTCAGTTTCGATCGCAAGGAATGGTTCCAAGCCAAACGTGCCGGCACTGATCCGCGCGTCGTCAAGGAAGCGTTCCAGCAATGCTGGGCAGCCTCTGATTCCGGCAAAGCCTTTCGCAGCGCTATGGAACAGCGCGGCTATTACCTCGCACGCGGTGACCGCCGCGGCGTGGTCGCCCTCGATCTGGATGGTCAGGTCTATGCCGTCGCCCGCTGGGTTGGCATCCGATCCAAGGACGTTGTCAATCGGATGGGGAACGATGCAACGCCCCTGCCATCCGTCACCGAAGCCCGCGAACAGATCAAAGGCCTGGTAAGCCAGAAACTCTCCGCATTCGAGCGGGAAATATCCGAGGACTTCGCCCGGGCAGCCCAGCAGCTGGAAGCCGAACGTCTCGTTATGGTCGAGCGGCACAGGGCTGAACGCAGAAAACTACAAACCCTGCATGATGAGCGCTGGAACCGCGAGGCCAAAGCCCGCAGCGACCGGTTCCGACGCGGCCTGCGCGGACTATGGGATCGTATCACCGGCCAGCACGCCAGACTGCGCGAGCAGAACGAGGCAGAAGTCGCCGATGCCAAAGTCCGTGACAACAATGAAAAGCAAGCACTCATAGAACGCCAGCTGCGCGAAAGACGAAGGCTTCAGCAAGAAATCAAGAAAGAACGGATGCGCCATACGAAGGAGGTGACGCGTTTGCGGCACGATGAGCCAGGCAAGCACAGTCGCCGGCGCGTTCGCTCGATTTGTCCCGAGCGCCGAAGAAGCATTGAGCCATGACTTGGCAGCGAACGAGTAGATACAATTGCTTCATCGTGATTAGCGCCTTCTATGCACTTTCCGGCTATTTTGGCCGATCATGCCCATCGAACTTATCGCATTGGTCGACAACTCCGTTTTCCCGCTCGTCATCTTCCTAGGCGGCGCCTTTCTTGGTGTGGCCGCGGAGCGTTTGCGTGCGAGCGCAGCCCGCCGCAAATGGCGGGAGCAAAACGGATCGCGACGGGATGGCACGAAATTCACCAACGATGGCCGTGGCGCCGGACCGCTCGACGCGGCAGACCAGCTCAGGATCGTGATGGAAGCCGAGTTCTCGGTTCAACCGATCCTCAACAAAAGCGAGGCGCGTGTATTCAAGGAACTCGACCAGATGGTGCTAAGCTGCAATCCATCATGGCAAGTGATGGCGCAGGTCTCGCTGGGCGAAATTCTCCGGTGCCGCAATTCGAAGGCGTTCAGCTGCATCAATTCCAAGCGCGTCGATCTTTTGCTGGTCGACGAACATTGCCGGCCACGCCACGCCGTCGAGTATCAGGGGACCGGACATCATCGGGGAACGGCTGCTGCACGTGATGCAGTCAAGAAAGAAGCTCTGCGCCGCGCCGGCATCGGCTATCACGAAGTCGTTGCTGGCCAAACCACGCCCTCAGAGCTGAGGCGTCTCGTTGAACGCCTCGTGGACAAGCCGAAGACTCTCACCCACGCTAGCGCGGCGGGCGCTCGCCTTTCGGCTTAGATCGCGTCCGTGACGACGCCACACAATCGGTCGCCTCGCGCGGCAGCTTTGCGCCCTCGGCTTGGTCGTCCAGCGGTCGAGCTACCAACGGCGGATTTGAGCCCTTCCTCGTCATTAGACTCTTGTCGCAGTTGGGACACTCTGACCTGCTCTCCTGTATTGTCCTCGCTTTGAGGTTAGCCTGCTCCCAGGATTGGTCTGCTACCCGATGCGCCCTCGGCAGGCGCTAGAGTTTTCCGGCCTTGATCAGCAAGACGGGCTGGCTGCGTGTGCCGATTTCATAAGCGCGGCCGGGACCTTGTTCCCGATCGCGCCGTGTGGCTGCTGCTCGTTGTAGTCTCCACGCCAAGCCTCCGAACGGCGAAGTTTCGGCAATACCTAGGGTAGCAACTACTTGCGCACCGCTATCTACGTTCCTATCTTCAAACCCAGCCGCGACATTATGTCAGCAATGCAGACCAATTAACTGTTGACTTTTCAGATTTCCGCGATATTTTAAGTGTACGCACGCCATTTCAGATATTTACATCAAACTCGAGCTATGCCAGTAACAAAGGCAGCCGGCACATTGCGCCGACTGCCTTCGTTTGTTTCGAGCTGCGGTATTGCCCAGTCGCTGTCGCTCGGAGCTGACCACTAGCCCGAGACCTTCAACAAGTCCGATCTAGTGCGCAGAGGCCCCATGACAAGCTGGGCCTCAAAAGCTCGCACCGGTTAGGTCCTCCCAAGACGGCCGCGCGGGCAAGCACAGGACCGCGTCAAATGTCTGCTAAGCTATCTTTTTACCCCGTGGGTAACGGGGACATGGCACTTATTACCCTCGACAATGGCCAGAACATTCTCATCGACGTCAACATCCGCGCCGCTGCAGACGGTGAGGACGAGGATGTCCACGATGTCGCCCAGGACCTGAAGGACAGGCTGCCGCGCGATGATGATGACCGTCCCTACGTGGACGCCTTCCTTATCTCGCATCCGGACGTCGACCACGTCAGCGGCCTGCGCAACCACTTCCATCTCGGACCGCCGGACGAGTACCCGGACGACGACGGCGAAGACCGCATCCTCATCCGGGAGATGTGGTCCTCGCCGATCATTTTCCGCCGCGCCAGCTCCCAGCACAAGCTGGGCGATGACGCCAAGGCCTGGGCAAAGGAAGCACGCCGCCGCGTCGCGCTCTTCCGAAAGGAAGGCCTCGAGGGGACCGGCGACGGCGACCGCATCCTCATCCTCGGCAAGGACCGCGACGGTAAGACCGACGGTATAATGGAGATCGTAAAGCTCCAGGACGAGCTGGTCACCGCTGCCAACCGCGAGGAAGCCGGGCAGTTCGAAGCGCGGCTCCTCGCCCCGATCTACGTGGATCCGGACCAGGAGGATGCGGATAAGCTCATCGAGCTGCTGTCGAAGAACAACTCCTCCGTCATTCTCAGGTTCTCCATTAACGCCGACGGCAAGAAGGACGCCTGCCGCTTCCTTTCGGGTGGCGACGCGGGAGTCGAAATCTGGGACCGCCTGTGGCGGCGCCACAAGGGCAAGAACGAAGACTGGTTCAGCTACGACGTCATGGAAACCCCTCACCATTGTTCGTGGCGTACCCTCAGCCATGATCGCTGGTCGGAAATGGGCGAGGATGTGAAGGTCTCGAAGGACGCGCGTAACGCCCTGTCGCAGACGCGCGATGGCGCCCACATCGTCGCCAGCTGCAATCCCATCAAGAAGGAGGAGCCGAACCCGCCGCACGAGCGCGCCAAGCGCGAGTATGTATCGATGACGGCATCCGACCGGTTCACCTGCACCGAGGAATACTGGGAGAAGCACTCGCGGCCAATCGAGTTTTCGATCACACATGCCGGGCCCGCGTTCAGTCACCGGGTAGCTGCCAAGAAGGTGGCGGCGACGATCGGCATCTCAGCGATTCCTACGGTGGCACGGGGCCACGGGGCGCGGGGTCGCAGGTAAGACGGCCGTGGCAAAGGCTGACATGCAGCGACACGCAGAACATTTCCTGCGTGTTGTCTCCCAATATCCGTATGTCGTCACCGCCGGAATCACCGGCGTTGCCGACACTGCGGCGGTCCTGGCACTGGAGCTTGCTGTTGAGCTCCCTAACGCGGCGCGACTGGCTGGGCAGAGCAACACGGGCGTGCAAGCGGTCGAACCCGTCGAGGTTGTCTTGCGCGGCGATTATCCGCGCCGCTGCCCTGCATTCCGGCTCAGGCATGATTTCCCCCCGGCGATGCCGCACCTCGCGCCGGGTGACGGCAAGGCACGGCCTGTGCCGTGCCTTGTCGACGGTTCCCCCGATGAGTTCTTCGCTCAGCATGACCTCGTAGACGCAGGTATCATGGCGATCGTCGACCAGATGTGCCTCTGGTTCAAGCGGGCGGCAATCGGTCGGCTTGCAGATGATGAACACGGCTGGGAGCCAATTAATCGCGAACTCGCATTTCACCGGGTCGTTTTTGACCGGGAGGACATCCTTGCCAAGCACATCGGCAAGGACGCCGGCGATGTTTGGCTGCGATCGAACTACGTCAAGCGGCTCTTCCAGATCGATGGTGAGAACATCCTTGGCGTCTGGGCCTCGCGCGCAATAGCTCCGAAGAAGGGCAACCTCACGACCTTCCCGTTCACCTACGAGCTTGCCGATCAACCCGGCACTACCATAACCGCCGTGCTCTGGCCGAACGAGAAGGCAGTTAGCAGGGACATTCTTCCTGACGATGTCGCTGACATTGGGCAACTCGAGGCAAGGGCCGAGGCCTATGGCATGGGGGACCAGTTCCGGCAGCTCGTGACAGGTCTCGAAAACCGTTTCGCGGACAAATGGACGGAGGAGTCGATCCCGGTCGTCGTGATTCTCTGCGTGCGCCGGCCGTTCCGCCTGATGGGACGTACTTCGAGCATCGAGCTCCTCGCCTATTGGTTCAGGTATCACCGTCCGAAGGCGGCAAAGCAGCCTCCAGCTTTGACCAAGGACAGTCCTGTCTTCGTGGCGAAGCAGATCGACATGCCAACCCCGACCCTCTTCAGAAACGTCAGCGGCGCCCCAGAACTTCCTGCCACTAGCATCGTCGGCTGCGGCAGCGTCGGATCCAAGCTAGCCATGCATCTCGCCCGCAGCGGCGCGCACATCTTGGCCGTAACGGACAATGGACTGCTGAGTCCTCACAACATGGCCCGCCACGCGCTGGCCCGGAACCCCGTTCCGATGTTTAAGGCCTCCGAGCTCGCCGCCGAACTCGGCACACTCGGCGCGGCCCCGTCACCGCATATCGACAATGTCATTGCGGCACTCGGCAACCCCACCGACCTGCGCAGGATCATCCCCGACGCGACCGGCCTGCTGGTCAACACCACCGCCTCCCGGTTGGTCCGCGAGGCGCTGTCGGCATGCGCTGCTGGCAAGACCAAGGCTAAGGTGGCCGAAGTTGCTCTCTTCGGCCGCGGCGATGGCGCGTTCGTGTTCGCGGAGGGTCCTGGCGGCAATCCATCCCTCTCACAACTTGAAGCCAGTCTCTATGCGACCGTGACGAAGCGGGAGCGGCAGCTCCTGTTCGATCCGGACACGGGCCTGACCCAAGTGCAGATCGGCGAGGGCTGTGGATCGCTGACCATGCCGATGACAGATGCGCGGCTCTCCGCCATGACGGCCATGGCGACCGAAGAGCTTGCACGTATGGCACCGACCGCCACGGGCCAGGTCGCCATCGGTGTCAGGGACCGTACCGGGTTGACGACAAGTTGGAGGAGGATGGACGTTCCGGCCTTCCATCGCGTCAAGGTTGACGGCGGTAACTGGAACCTCGACATCGCCGACGATGTCGTTCGCCGGATCCGTGACGAAATCGCTGCCTACCCCGCGGTCGAGGCCGGCGGCCTGCTGGTCGGCACCTGTAACTCGCGGCTTCGCGCGATCACGGTCGTCGATATCCTGCCGGCACCGGAAGACAGCAAGCGCGGCGCGGCCCTGTTTGTGCTGGGCACCAAGGGTATGAAGAAGCTCGTCAGCCAGCGCTACCGGGAGAGCGGGGGCAGCCTTTTCGACGTCGGTACATGGCACAGCCACCTCGCCGACCAGGGTGCGTCGGCCCTCGACTGGCAGACCGCCAAGGCCCTCGCGGAGGAGCGGCCACCGCCCGCGGTGCTGCTGATCTGCACGCCCAAGCGATTCCTTGCTATCACCGGTACGAACGGGGCCTAACTATGGACTTCTTCGACACCTACTCCCTGAAGGCGCGCCTGTTTCCGGCCATCCTTACCGTGGCGCCAGTGGTAATCCTCTGCCTGCTGTGTGCGAGTTGGGTCGATCCTGGCCTGCCGGAAGCCGTTGGCGCGGTGGCGGTGATGGTGCTGTTCTTCGCCGCAGCCAACCTAGCCCGCCGCTTCGGCCGTGCCAAAGAGCGCGAGATATTCTCGGACACCGACGGCCGGCCGCGCAATCCCGAGTTGACGCACGCCGACAGCACTTTCCCCGCGTCACAGAAGGGCCGCTACCGCGACTACCTAGCCGCACAGCTGGGGCTTCCGGCTCCCACGGCCCACGACGAGCAAGAGCGACCGCGCGACGCCCAGGCATTTTACGACCAGGCTTACGTATGGCTTCGCGAGAACACCCGCGATACCGAGGCGTTCAAGCTGCTGTTCAATGAGAACATCAGCTACGGTTATTATCGCAATTTGCTTGGCCTGAAGCCGATCGGCATCCTGCTCAACCTACTGTCACTGGGCGTGGCAGCGGCTATCGTCCACTACCAGCCGGCCTTCGCGTCCCTTAGCAACGGCAAGCTGGTGGCCCTTGGCGGGTTGGCCGCTATCCACTTCGGCTACTTCGTGCTCGGCGTAACCAGGAAGGCGATGCTTGACGCATCTGCAATCTATGCGCGCCAGTTGGTGCTTAGCACGGAAGCCCTGATGAAACGAACTTAGCGCGTAGCTGATTGCATGGCATAGCCACCAGCAAACGGCTGGACATAGAGCTACAGCACCAGAACCCCACAACCTGCTTGCGGCCCGTGAGATGGCAGAGGGCGCTGGAGCAATCGCTGGCGCAACTCACAGAAGAGAACGCCTAGATTATTGGATACCTTGAGGTATGCAAGTAGTGTTGTAATGACGCTCGACGCATTGCGATTCGACAAGTTTCGACTAGGAGGGCGCGGCATTGGCAAAGTTGCTTTTGATCTTCTCCGATGGGACCGGTCAGGTCGGAGGACTTCGTCCTGACCAGCGGCTATCGAACGTCTACAAAATGTATCGTGCGATGCGGCCCGGCCCAGACTCTCCAATCAGGCCGCACCAGCAAGTCGCCTTCTACGACCCTGGTCTAGGAGCCGGTGAAACCGATGGACTCAGCTTCCGCAGAATTAGGAATACGCTTTCTGCCGCAGTGGGGACGGGTATCGATCAAAATGTCATAGATTGCTACGCGGCGATCATTGCCAACTACCAGCCCGGCGACAAAATCTGCCTCTTCGGCTTCAGTCGAGGAGCTTACACCGTCCGCTCGCTAGCGAACGTCCTGAACCTCTGTGGCGTACCAGCTAAAGGAGTCGACGGGGGACCCGTGTCGCGCTATGGGCCAAAACTGCGCAAGATAGCTTCGGACGCTGTCCGGTACGTTTACAATCACGGAGCTGGTTCCAAGCGGTCGCTCTATGAGGAAGAGCGCGAAGAAAAGGCTAGGCGCTTTCGAGCCAGATACGGCTCTGAGGGCGTTGGCGCGGACGGCGAACCGCAAGGCAACGTTCAGCCCACCTTCATCGGCGTATTCGACACGGTGGCGGCACTTGGTAGTCGACAGGCTACACTCTTAGCTGCCGTCGGCTTCTTTCTGCTCATTCTGTTGACTTGGTGGATTTCAACCGTGGCATCGTGGTGGATTACAGCGTTGTTTGCACTGGTTCCGTTGGCGGCCGCATACTGGACGATCGTAGTGATGGCTGGGCAAGTGAAATACTTCTTCAAAGACCCAGATCGACGCGTGCAGCTCTGGAACCCATTCGACTGGATCGCGATCGCGCGGCATGGACACCTCGCATGGTGGTCGGGAAAGAATTACGACCGCTATGTCGACCGCGAGGTTCGCTTTCTGCGCCATGCGCTCGCGATCGATGAGGCACGCCGGAAGTTCCCTCGTGTGTCTTGGGGCCGGAGCGTTGATGTCGATTGGAACAACAAGCGGGGCAATCACGATTGGATGAAGCAGGTGTGGTTCGCTGGCAATCACTCCGATATCGGCGGAAGCTATCCTGAGGAAGAATCGCGGCTTTCCGACATCGCACTCCAATGGATGATAGACGAGCTGAAAACAGCGATCCCAGAAATTCAGATAAGAGCGGAAATGCTCGTCACCTCGCCCGATCCCCTCGGGCTCCAGCATGACGAACGCGAAGGCGTGT
The DNA here is from genome assembly GCF_009742725.1 of Nitratireductor arenosus. Classification (GTDB taxonomy): domain Bacteria; phylum Pseudomonadota; class Alphaproteobacteria; order Rhizobiales; family Rhizobiaceae; genus Mangrovimarina; species Mangrovimarina arenosa. The sequence goes on from NZ_WPHG01000003.1 coordinate 9,072, forward strand.
TGGGCAGCCAACCTGCGCTGCTTCGTTGGTTGACCCGCGATCGCTTGACGTGGACCACGCAGGTGCGGAACATTGAGAACCAGGTGACGCTGCATCCTTCGGTCAAGGCACGCTTTGAAGCTGACGCCGTTCCGCAGATGGGGGAAGTAAAGGCCTACCGCCCCTCCAACCTGCACAACCATTCCCAAGTGGCCAAGTTCTACAGCGAAGACCTAGAGGCTCACAATCCTAGCTAAGGGATGCCTCCAGCTGCGAAGAGATCCATGTACGGCGGGTTCCTACCCGGACGGCAGCTTAGGCGGTCAAAAACGGACCGGCAGCAAGCGGCCCCATTCCAGCCATGCGGGCACCTTGCTGGTCTGCGACGATCCGGCGGTCCTTCCCTATTTGTGCGCCATCAGCCAGTTTGTGGCTTCGCTGGCTTTGGACGCAGCGGTGAACACTGCGCGCTTGTCGGTTTTGAGGACCTTCAACCAACTCGCGATGTAGGATGCGTGATCGGCACGCGGCTCGGGTGTGATGGCAAGCTCGCTGCAGAGGAAGGCTGCCCCGAGCTCGGCGACCAATTCCTCCATGGCGTAGCTGTTGGAACCGAACCGGCCGGTGAGATCGCGGGCGAGCCGGGATTTTGCGCCCGACCAATGGGTGAGTTCATGACATAGAGTCGAATAGAAACCTTCGGCGGGCGTCGTTGTGTCAGTACCGGTGAAGCGGTTGCGGTCCGGCATGCGGATGACATCGGCTGAAGGGATGTAATAGGCGCGATCACCGCTCTCCTCGATCACGGCGCCGGTGGCTCGTGCAAATGCTTCGGCGCGGGCGATCGGATCGAAAGCCGGTTCGTCCGGCAGATCGGGCGCGGGTTCGAGCTCGAAGTCTTCGACCTGCGCGGCGTTGAAGACGTGACTGGCCCGAGCAATAAGTCGTTCGGTCGTTCCGCCCTCGCTCGTAACCTCATTCGTCTCCTCGATCTCGAACGTCTTGTAGAACACGACCAACGAGGACTTTTCGCCCTTGCGAACCTGGCAGCCGCGCTGCTGCCATTGCCGGTAGGTGCCCCAGAGATGCGAGGGATAATCGGAGGCAAGCGCCGATATCCAAAGCGAGACGATGTTGACGCCATTGTAGGGATTGCCCGATGCGATATTGGCCGGGCGTTTCATCGATCCGCCCATGTCCCTGATCCAGGGCAGGCGGAACTCGCCGGCGGTTTCGATCGCGTCGACGATCCGGTTAGTGATCTCCTGGTGGACATCGAGTTTCTGATTGCGGGGCATGGCTTTCTCCTTTCGCCGATCTGAGCGCCGCGACCATCGCGGCCTGATGGCGTCCGAAGAGGCAGGGAGGAGCGCCCTTGCACCCCAAGCGGCACGCGCCGGGGCGGGCGAAGCGGAAAGACGGGGCATCCCGTTGCAAGGGTGCGGAAGGCCCCTGCCAGGACAGCCGAAATCAAGGCCGCCGGGATGCGGCCCCGTACATGTCCGAAAGGAGGAGTGCCCGAAAGCAGGTAACGACCTGAGGTGATCAGACCGGGTCGAGCGGTCCAGGCATTAGCCTGAGATGCGCGGAACGGGACAAGCTCAGGGAGCTTTCGACCCCTGCTGCTGAGCAACGGCTATCCGGGCGTCGGTCCGGTTGGTGCTGTCGACGGCATCATGTCCTCGGAGATGTCGAGGTCGATATCTGCGGTGACGGAGTCGGGTGCTGCTTCCGCGTCATGGTCTCGCGCAAGGTCGGGAATCTGAGCGCGGACGGCGCCGGGCATATCGGCCTTAAGGCCTTCGCGTAACTGCTCGTACTCGCCGCGGGTCAGGTTGCCCTCGTCCAGCCGCTCGCGCGCGTCGTCGAGCTTTTGCTGATAGTCGAGAATGTCAGTGCGTTCGTGCTCCAGCGATTCGAGCCGTTGCCACTGCGTCTCGAACTTTTCCCAGCGGGGCCGTCTGTCATCGATTTCCCCTGGTGCAATCACGTCACCAAAGAGTTCTTCGCCGTGCTCGTCGAAGACGCGCAGGCCATCGTCGGTCTTGAAGACGCGGCGGCCATCCGGGAGCACATGCGCCTTGGCCAATAGCCGGTCCATCTCCTCGCGGGTGTGGATCAGCTGGCGTTCGTTTTCCTGCAAGGCCGCGATGGTGGCGGCATCGTAGGTGTCGAGCTCAATGCGGAACTCATTGGCCTCGTCGATGGTGATCATCGCCATGGCGAAGTCCATGAACTCGGCAGCCTCGCCCTCCATCTGCTCCTTGCGCTCGCGGCGTTCTTTCTCCGCCAGTTGGTGTTGACGAGCGGCAAGGCGATAAGCCTCGCCGCTGCTTTGACGGAACGAACGTCGGAGATCGATGGGAGGCGAGACAACCATCATTCACCGCACTTCTTTTTAATGAGCGCGGCGACGATGACCGGTGGGCCGTGTTCGGGGTATTTGCGGAACGCTGCCGTAATATCCGCGTATGACTTGCCGTTCCCGGAGAAGAACCAATTGTAGATGCAGGTCATTCCGGTTTCAGTCTTGGCGCCCGCCGCAACGGTGTCTTTTCGGAACCGTGCATAGGCCATGCCTTCCACGATGCCGTAGACATAGGAGTAGAGTTCCTTGGGTTTCATCTTCTCCATGACGACGCCCGCGGTCATCGGCGTATCGGCCAACGCCGTGGGCGAACATATGCCCGCTGCCAGGCAAACGGCGATTGCTGCCGCTCCATTCCTTGAGAAACCTGTTCTCGAAATCGCCCTCATATCCGACCGGTTTGGTGGATATTTGAAGTGTGGGCTTCGGATTTGGTAAAATATTCTGAAAGACAGGAATTCCGCCGGTACGGCGGGTCGGGATCAACACGAACGCTGTCCGGGGAAGGACGGCACATAAAGGGTCAATAGTGTGGCCATGTGAAAGAAACTTAAGCCATTGAAACAAAACGATTATGAAGCGCATTGCCTACATCCGCGTGTCGACCGCCGAGCAGCGGCCCGACCGCCAGATTGACGGACTGAAACGGATCTCCGACGAACTGCATATCGAGACGCTCTCCGCCGTTGCCCGGCGGCGGCCTGTCTATGAGACGGTGGTTGCCCGCTTGGGGCCTGGTGACACCCTGGTCGTGTGGTCGCTGGACCGGGCGTTTCGCTCGGCGCGCGATGCGCTGAATGAGTTGCATTCCCTGCAAAGCGGCGGGGTGCAATTTCACATTGCCGATCTCAATCTCGATACGGCGACGCCGCACGGCAAGCTGACCTTCACGCTGATGAGCGCGGTCGCCGAATTCGAGCGCGATGTTCTGATCCAGCGCACCAAGGAAGGCATCGCCGCCGCCCGCGCCCGCGGCAAGCGCATCGGGCGCCCGCCCCTCTTATCCGAGCGGCAATTGAGTGAAGCACGCGAACGGGTCGATGGCGGCGAGACCCTCGCAGCGGTTGCCGATGATCTTGACGTCTATGCCTGGACACTTTCACGGGCGTTGAAGCGCGGTGTGGTGGATACGCTCCTTTAGCAGCAAGAAAACCGGCGCGTTGCCGCGCCGGTTTCGGTTGATAGTCAGCCTGATCAATACTCCGAGGCTAGCATGATGGTGAGCACGCGGCGTGTGACACTCGGGTCGGACGGATCGGGACTGCCCATCTCGTAGTCGAGATCGTAATAGTCGATCTTCCAGAAGATGGTTCCGACGCCTTCGTGCTCGATTGCCCCGAAATCATGCTCGCCGTAGGGATCGTTTTCCTCAGTGAAGACGTTGAAATCCCGCACCTTGGCGATGATCTCTATCTGCGCCACAGGAGGCAGCGCGGCGACGCCGCGCGTGATCAGGTGCCTGCCCTTAAGCTCGCTTGCCTCGAACTGGGGGATCTGCATCACAGAGCGGAAGCGGTCGTTCTGCTCTGCGAGCGTAAGGCGGGGGCTCATAATGAGCCCCCGTTGTCGGCCTGATCGACCGGCAGGACGAAGATGACGCCCTTGCGCTGTGCGAGTTCGACCGGGATATGGGCGAATGAGAGGATGCCGCCCTGCTTGCCGTTCTTGCGCGGCCAGATGGCGCCAATCTCCTTGGGCCGGGTGACGATATCGTTGCCGTCCCTGTCCTGCTCGATGCGCGAGAAGGTCACGCGGAAGAGCGGCCTGTCATTGGTGGGTTTGTGTTCCATAGGATGTCTCCTTTGCTTGGTTTGGCGGCTGGACCATCCAGCCGATGCGCGGGAGAGATCGGGCCGGTCACAAGGCCGGCGGTCATGGTCAACACGGCCCTCCGCCAAGGCTTCGGGCCGCAGGCGGGAGGGGTGGAGCGGGCAGGCCATTGAACGGCGGGCGCCGGTCCGAAATAACCGCCATCGAACCGGCTGGGTGGCCAGCGCCGGTAAGGGGATCGGACATCTTTCACCAAGCCACCGTCGGGCCAAGCTCTGCGCGGGTTTGAGCCCACAGGGCCGGAAATTCTGGCAATGAGAGGGTGAATCCGGTAGAATGAAGAGATGAGCAAGACGTCAAAAACGCAGCAGGACAAGGACCTTGCCGGGGCCAGGCAGCGCCGGCTCGTCGCCGCGCATTTGCAGGCCATCGAGGACAGCCCGCCGACGGCTGAGCAGACGGCGATGTTCGAGATGTTCGAGCGCGAGGGCTGGTCCCACCAAAAGCGCCGCGCCTGTATCAAGGCGCGCACCGAGGCCGCAACCGTGGTTCATGCCGCTGAATGACCGATGGCGCGTCCGCATGCGTCAAAATGCTGATATAATTACACTTTCCATAATCCACTGGGTGGCTCGAAGCGCATTCTTCTGGCGATTTCCGGCGTAATCGCCTATACTGGTTGTATGAGCTCCATCGAGACTATCAGCATCGATATCTACCCGTGGGCCGCGCCGACCGAGGCGCAGCGCGCCTGGTTCGATGCGCTCTCGTCCGAAGAAAAGCGCGAAGTCCTGCGCGCGGCGCTTGAGGAAGGCTTTGAAAGCCCTGCCTCGCAAAAATCGATCGACGACATCATCAAGGAGGCGCGCGCCGATCTTTCGCATGCGCCATAGGCTGACGCAGCGCGCGGAGCGCGACCTCAAGGATATCTACCGCTACACCTTCGAGACTTTCGGCCACAAACAGGCCGAGCGATATTTGCGCGAACTCGACGCCGTCTTCGAGCTGATCGCCGACCAGCCCGGAATTGGCCGCGTCTATGAAGGTCGCACACAGCTTTTCGTGCACGGCAAGCACATCATCCTCTACCGGCAAGCGGGTGGACACGTTACCATCGGCCGCGTCTTCCATGGCGCGCAGTCGCGCCCGCGCTGACACTGTCGGGGAGCCGTTTCGTTGCCGGATCGCAAGAAGCCGCCGATTCTTTTTGAGGGTCAGTCCATTCGCGAGCTGCCGCCCATTCCTTACTGGACGCCCGGCAAGAAGGGCTTTGTCGCCGGCGCGCTCGGCATGGCGCTGTTTTGCACCGTCCTGTGGTGGTTCGGCGTGATCGGATAGACTTGGCTAATGCGCTTCCCTGATCTTCCGCCAGGCCGCATCGGCCTGCTGCAAGGTGCGGATCATTTCAGCGCGGCCCTCGTCTCCGGCGAGATGGGTCAGGTCCTCGGATGCTTTCTGGATGATCACCCAGAGCTCGTAAGCGGGCAGGAAATGCGGCTTGGCGCCGCGTATGGTGGCGAAGGGAATGAGCAGTTCCGCCGTCCCCGTCTGAAACGTTCCGCTTGGTGCCGCGCCCCAGACGGGCCGCACGCCCGGCGGCATGGTCAGGCTGATGGAGAGCGAAAGAGAATCGTCGCGCACCGGCTTGGCCGTGCCTTCATAGCGTCCGCCGTCGAAGGTGTTGCCGCGCAAATAGCCGTTATGGAACGCGATGATGCCGAGGGAGCATCCGGCGCTGCCGCTGACCATCACCGAATAGACGCCGCGAAGTGTCTGCACGCTTTCGTTCCTGCTACTCACAAACCCACATAGCTAGTTCTCCTGCCGGGAACCCTGCACGAATCGGCAGGCTCTTATCCAAGCCGTTCCGAGGTGCCGTTGCCGGCATGTCTTACGTCATCTGGATCAAAACCCATCAATCGCCACACGTCATCAAGGCGGTTGATCCCACGGCGGTGTTCCGATGTGCTGAATATCGCACCAACGGTAAGGGTCCGACCGAAAAAGCGCACCACCCAGAGGCTTCTGACAGGGATATGATCTCTGAAGGTGACAAAAAAGTAATCCGCAACCTCCGGGTCTGCGTGGTGGTAGGCGGCAAGATCAAAGAACTCTTCCGGCATATCGCCACGCCAAATATCTCCCCAAACCCGCTCGTTGCCTGGGTAGCTCTTGTCTCCGTGATAGGCGTTAAGTCCGCGAATGACTTTTTGGAGGCTGGTGATAACCCGGGGGTCTTCGGCAGGATAGATACGATACCTGCCCGGCAAATCGGCTGCGGCCCTCAGAATGGGCCGTAGGTCGCGCACCCGCCGCATCCCGTCCTCTTTGCGCAAGCTGCGGGATATCTTGGTTCGCCAGACTTCGTTCACGGCAGAGCGTCCCTCTCCGGCCAGCGACATGACAAGTCGAAAGTGGGCGTCGTCGTCGGAGGCTCCGCCGTTGCACGTTTCGCAGGCCTTGATCGTGATACGCCTAGCCGTGCTGCTCTTCGGGTAGAACCCTTTGGGGATGACATGATCGACGGTGCTCAGACGCACCGCTCCGCACAGTTGGCAAGCCCTCACCCTTCGCTTGTTCATATGGCGTGATACCAGACGGCAATGCTCGTCAAAAGGCGTCACTGACTCCACGAATGGCACCGCCCCGCGCCCGAACTAGCTGGCGCCCGAGCCGGCAAAAGCCTAGCCTCGCGCGGCTGGAACAAAAAACGGTTGGAGCAACAAAAAGCGCCGCCCGGCCTTGAGCCGGGCGGCGTTTATCGTTCGGCATCGGCTCAGGCCGCGTCTTCGGCGTTTGCTTCATCGGCGTCGGTGACCTCGGCATCATCGTCGATACCTGCCTCAAACGGACCGACCACCGCATACCCCTCGAAACGCCCGGTGTAGCCGGTGCCGGGGAAGCCCATGTAGCGCGGTTGCCAGTGCTCGACCTTGGTGCGGTCTTCGCCGGAAAGGCATTTGGCGATGATCTTCTTTTGCAGCTTGGCGGTGGAGGAAAGATGCGCATCGGCTGTCGCCTCGCCCGCGACCTCGCGCAGCATGGCGTTGATGGCGGGCTTGTCGCGCAGGAGGTCGAAGAAGGTTTCGTCCGGCCTCCACCACTCGGCCATGTCGGTCTTGAGCAACTGGCCGAGCCCTTCGATCAGACCGGTTCCGGCTTCGAGCGTCTCGGCCATGACGAAGGTCAGGATGCGCAGCACGGTGTCATCGTCCATAAGCAAGAGCATGGCGAGAATATCGGCCAGTTCGCGCTGATGCTTGAAGAGCCCCGGCGGCACGATGCGCTGATCCTCGTCCTCGCCCGGCTCCTCGATGGCGAGAAGCGTGCGGATCGCCTCGCGTTCTTTTGCGAACTGCTGTTGCGCCGGTGATCCGGCGAGGCTGTCGCGGATATCCTCCGAATGCGCCCTTTGCGGCTCGGGATTCACGCTCCACAGGCTCGACCCGGCGATGATGTGGGCCACCACCAGCCGCAGCGCGACCTTGGGATGGGCCAGAAGCCCGGTGCGCACCGCCGCATGTTTGTGCAGATCGATATAGTTGACCATCGCCTTGGTGCATTCGGGCCGCGCGGGCTTGGTGTCGGCAGCATCACCGCCATCACCGCCTTTGCCCGCCTGTGCCTTTTCCAGCCGCCTTGCTTCCTTGGCGCTGACATAACCTTCATGGAAGGTCACTGCACCGTTGCGAGCAATGGCGATGAACACCTTGCCGCCCTTGGTTCTGGCGACCTTGGCATGCTCCCATGTGGCGAAACGCTCACCGGGTTCGAGGATGACAACCTCTTTCCAGCCCGCCGCGAGATAGGCATCGCGCCTTTCGGCGATGGCCTTGTTCTGCAACGGCCAGAAGGAAGCGGCATCGGCAAAATAACGTTCCTCGCCGAAGAGGTCGGCGATGATCGCGCCCGGATACTCGCCTTCGGCAAAAAGGGCTGCGGAGACGGGAATATGCTGCCCGCCAAAGAGCCAGTCTTTGAGCGCCTGTCCGTAGGGCAGGTATTGCTCTTCATCGGTGAAGAGCTCCCACCATGCCTTTTGCTGCGCCTTGGTGGCGAGCGTCAGAACCCGCACTGTGCCGGGATCGATATCCTGCTTGCGGTAGGCAGTGAGGATCGGGCCAATCAGATTGGCGATTGCCAGCCTTTGCTTGACCAGCCGCTCGGTGACGCCGAACTTCGCCGCCACGTCCGCCGCATCCATGCCCTTCTTCACCAGCGCGGCGAAGGCCTTGTACTGGTCGATTTCGTCCATGGGCAGACGGGCGATGTTTTCTGCAAGCGAGGCCTCGATGGCCCTGGCGTCGTCGCCTTCTTCCATCACCGCGCAGGGCACCGGCTCGGCGATGCCTTCCTCGGCCAGTTTGCGCAGCGCCCGGTAGCGCCGCCCTCCGGCGATGATTTCGTAAGCTTCCCCGTCCGGTCTGACCAGCAAGGGCTGCAGCACGCCGAGCGAGCGGATGGAGGGCAGGAGATCACAGAGATCGCCGCCGCCCTTCTTCCTGACGTTGAGTTTGGAGGGGAAAAGTTCCTTGAGTTTGAGATGGGTGAGTTTCATGGGCTTGGGTCCTTTCATAGCCTAAGAGTTGAAAAGCGAAGCCCTTCGAACCCTGCCCACCGGGCAGACACAAAAAGCCGCGCATGCACCCCTGGCCAGCGCCGAGCGTCCAAAACACAAAGCAACAAAAAGACCACGCCGCCGCCAAAGCGGCGGCGACCATTGATGGACGCAAAGGACCGAAAGCCGGGGGCGCCAAAGCCGAACCGCGCCAGCGGCGCCGCAGGCGGGCCCGACAACACGGCCCTTCGCCAAGGCTACGGGCCGCAGGCGGGAGGGGTGGTGCGGGCCGGAGGGCCTGAGGCTATTGGGTCACGTCCCCGGCGTCGGTGTAAGCTGGATCAAAGGGGTGCCAGGCGCGCGACCAGCGCGGCTGAATGACAAAGCCGGCCGTCAGGCCGTCACTATCACTACCGCGAGGGATCGAAGCCGGATGGCCGAGACAGCGCAGCGGCTCGGTTCACGAGAGCCCGGTCGCGAAGCGACGCGCCGATTGGCTAAAAAGCCGCGACGACTCGACATATCGGCATGCCGTGCGATGATTTCGCCGCTTGGGGACGAACCGGACATGCGGTGGATCCTGCTGTCAGTTGTGCTTTTGGTAAGTGCCTGCTCGGCAGGGCTGGCGCCATCAACCACGCCCGTCACGGAACAAAGCTTCACGGTGTTCGGGCCGGGCAATGCGGTGGTGTGCGAAGGAACCTACCAGCGTGCCCCGGACGCACTGACGGCAAGCGCGCCTGTCGCCTGCCAGGACGGCCGCAGCGGCAGCATCACGATAGACACGCAGGCCAACGGCCACCCCGTCACGGGTATGATTACGCTGGTCGACGGCGCTGCCTCACCCGTCAGCTTCATGCCGATCCTCGGGGACAAACATGCCTATGCCCGCGCCCCGATCCTCAGCCGGGCCCAGATCGACGTCACCCGCCCACCGCTGATTACCAGCCGGCCGGCAGCGCGCGCCGCCCGGGCGCAAAGCAGCGGCTGCTGCAAGGTCTGCACCACCGGAAAGCCGTGCGGCAATTCGTGCATTTCGCGAAGCTACACCTGCCGCAAGGGCGGAGGCTGCGCCTGCTGAGCAGCCGCGCAAGGAGAATTTTATCCACGGGGTCTCCAAACGAGCAGACAATCTGCGCGGACACGCAGGAGCCCCAATGATGATCCATACCGTCTTTGTCGACATGGCCGGCTTCAGCGCGATTACCGACGTCTATGGCGATGCCTCGGCGCTGGCCATCCTGGAGCGCTTCGAAGCCTTGGTGTTGAACGCCGTCGGACAGAGCGGAACGGTCGCCAAATGGATCGGCGACGAGGCCATGCTGGTCTTTGCCGATCCAGCGACCGCGATTCTGGCAATGGGGCGGCTGATACCAGCCAGCCGCACGATCGCGGAAATACCGCTGATCAGGGTGGCCCTGCATGACGGGCCGGTCGTCGAAAGAAACGACGATGTTTTCGGCGCCACCGTCAATATCGCGTCGCGCATCGCAGATGCCGCAAGCCGGCTTGGCATTGCCTCGCATTCGCTCGGTTCACGTGCGTTGCGGTCCGTCACCAAGCCTGTCGAACTTCACTCGGTCCATGTGGCGCGGGAAATCGACCCAGCGTGGATCGATCCGGTCTGCAAGATGGCCGCCTCACAGTCGACTTTCGAGACGAGGCCTCCTGGACGGGCCCTGGTTCTGTTCCGAAGGCTGCGAGCGAGCCTACAGGGCATCGCCGGACACATACCAGGTGTCTTCAGGAAGATAGCCGGTTGGCTCGGAAGACAACCGCGGTATCGGCGACGCGCCCGGACCATGCTATAATACCAACCCAAAAATTCAGGGAGGACTGCCATGTACGTGCATTCCCTGATTGCCGGCCTGCTGTTCGCCACGGTTGCCAGCGCCGGGGATATGCCGGTCTTCCACACGCTGCGTTTGGACAACACGACCGTCAATCTCAGCCTGCTCAGCAGCCTGGGCTCGACAGAACCCGGATATGACTTCGACGTCATCGTCGGATTGACGGAGCTGGATGGCAGCGGCCAGCGGATATTCCGCGACCGCGGTGGGCATCGCGCCCGGGTGCGTTGCGGCGCCCCGGCGAGCGTTTTCGTTGGCGGAGCCGACCATGCGATCGGCCTTGCCACCACATCTCACGAACCCAGGGATTGGAAGACCGATCTCTGGCGCTCGATCTGTACCGTGCCGACATCGTGAACTGGTGGCGAAAAGGAGTTGTAAAGCGAATGTCGCCCCCTATTGGCTGCGCTGATCGTCGCCGTCCTCCCCGTCGGCGTCGCGACCGTCCGCTGATATCGGCAGCGCCGCTCTGCTTCCGGCAGCTTCATCAGAATATCACCTTTCTATTCAATAATATCAGATATTGCTTTTTCAATTACCTGAACTATAATTTTACTTTCCGTATCATTCTCGCAGGAGGGATAGCATAAAACCTTGAATTTATCGTATCGTTGTTGTTTAATTTTTGCGATGCATATATTATAGTGAGGAAGCTGATCACGCAAAGCGATCTCAATCTCAGTTAAGAATTCGAAGCTATACAGTTTCGAATTGTTGGGCGGAATGATGATGAAGCGACGTCGCATATTTCGTTTCACCTTACTGGCTGCCGGCCATCAAGAATCCAAGACCGACGACGATGAGAGCGACGCCCGCGATCCGAATGCTATCGAAACTTTCGTCAAGAACAAACGCGCTTAACAGGGAGACGAAGACGTAGGTTAAACCCATCCCTGGAAATATTATCATGATGTCATATTGAGATATGAGCACCACATAACCTGAAAGAGATAACGCAAATAAAAATAGTCCGCCAATAAATCGCGCACTCGTTAGAAGGCGAATGATAATTGCGATATCGATCCTCTCTGCGTGCAACGATGATCTAGCTTCCAGTTTCAGCAATAGCTGTGACGCGGCGTTTGCCCCCGAAGAGATGACCAAGACCGTTGGAATATCCATTACATCACCGGTTTGGCGGCCGCAGCTTTCCGATGGCTGCGGCCGCGCTTTTCGGGTTACAGCAAGAGCGACTTTGTCGCTTTTCTCATGGGGGTCTTTGCCCTGCCAGCGCTTCGTTCCTAGAAGTACCGGGTGAACCGGAGGAAGCCAGACGTCGTTCCGCCGAGATTTTCGATTTTGCTGTGGGCAAGTTCGCCGCGCACCTCGAAATTCTCAACAGGCATCCAAACCGTCGAGATTTCCGCCGCGAAAGCATCGATACCAGTGGTCACCAGGCCTGCATGCAAGTTGCTGTAGTAGTGCCCAGCCACGGAAATGCCGAGTTGTTCATTAAACTGATGGTTGTAGGATGCCAGCGCTGACCATTCGGCGCTGATGGCGTCGAACTGGCCTGTAGAATAGATATTGGCGTTGTTGGCATACGTCCCGATCAGGCGAAGTGACGAACCAGGCATATTTGGCATGTTGACATGCAGACCAAGCTTAGCAGCCCATCCGTCCGTACCCAAAAACGATTCATCGTAGCCGAATTGTGCCCACGCGCCGCCCCAGCCTTGGTTAACGCCGGCCTTGACAACGACATCTGGCAAATATCCGTCACCCGCTAGCGCATCATCCTCCAGCGAGACCGTCCCATAGTAACCGGGGCCGCCCCTGAACGTGTAGGAAACCTGCGCTCGTTGCTGATAGCCATAGCCCAAGCCTGACCAGGAGTGGGAGCCTGGGAAGTTGGACACACCGCCGCCTTGGGTTCTTGTCCAGGCGGACTCGGTATATCCCATGCGCAGGCCGCCGAGTTCCAAGTAGGCCTGGTCGAAAACCGCCGGGCCGTCTCCCACACCGTTCCAATTTGCTTCGAGCCGAATGAACGATCGAAGCAAACCCCATTCAGTCTGCGAGCGAGCATCGAAGTTCAACCGGGCGCGTACTGTCTTGTAAAAGCCTTCGGTGACCGGATCACCTGGATGAAAGGTGAGCGGTGGCGTATCTCCAGCGTCCCGGCTCTCAGCGCCAATCTGATAATAGACGTAGCCCGAGATCTGTAGACACGTTTCGGTGCCGGGAATGTAAAAGAAGCCGGCACCATAAGCGTCACAGACGCGTACATATTCAACCGGCTCCGGTTCGGCAATAATGATCGCGTCGGCTGCTCTCGCCGATGTAATCCCTGCAGCGCTGGCTGCGCATGACAAAAGTACTAATATTTTCTTCACGTTGCCCACCTCCGTTGTTTGCGGGTTAACCAGCCGAAGACAGAGGCGCCACAAACGTCCATCCCGACTGCCGGAGAAATAAGGGGCGGAAGCCTGTCGAGATTTTTCCTCCAACTTTACATCTGCGTAAGATACGTTGCATTCGCCCTCTTGCACGAATGCTGTTGCCGATTGGCAACATTCGCATGGACCCTTTTTCCGGCCGATCATGACGTTTGTCAGATTCGTAAGTCGGACGAAAAGGCGAAGTGAACCGCGGCCTCTAGTTTCGTTCACGCATCGGTACTGAGCTCCGCGTTCTTCAGGAGGCAAGGGTCGATACCCTCTCTGAGAGAACGTTGCGGCCGCCGCCGGAGCAGTCGTCTGGGTGAGCAACCTGTCACCCCGTAGAAATTGGAGAAAACAATGACCCGCATTACCGCAATCACTACCGCCTTTTTGCTTAGCTCAGCATCTCTGGCTTTCCCTCACCAGCAGACGGTTGATCCTTTGACGACTTCATCTGTCTCAAACGCGCAGCGCGTGGAAGCGTTGCTGCAAGGAGAAGGCAGACCCGGTGACTCGGTGACTTCAGTTTCTGATCCGAACGTTACGTTTACTGTGATGGAAAACGGGCTGGTTGAAAGAAGGAACGATCGCTACGGCACAGTCCAATACATTCGGCCCCTCGCACCGTGGGAGCGTGGTTTTGACTACCGGGGGGGGCGGTAGTTCGTCGGCGAGCATTTTTACAGAGATGTAAACACGGAGAAAAGCGCAGCTTAACTCCCTCTGTAAGGGTACACCCGCATCTCTAGATGAAAAAGCATCTCCATGTGATGCCCTTTACCCGCCCGCGTACCTGACCTCCGCGGGCGGGTTTTTCAATAAACTATCGCCCAGCTTCGGAAACCGAATGTGAACGGCCAACCCCGGCTTGTTGTTTGCTAGGTAAAGCGTAGCACCATGTAGATCAGATATGGCCTTTACCATGCTCAGTCCCAGCCCCGAGCCTTCCGTCCGTCGGCTTTTGTCCAATCGATAGAAGCGTTTGAGAACGTTCAATCGTTCTTCAACCGGAATGCCAGGGCCGTCGTCTTTGACCACAATAACGACCTCCCCCTTCTGCGTTTCGCTTCCAAGTTCAATCTGCGAACCGGGCGGCGTGTGACTAATGGCATTTTGGACTAGGTTGGCTAGCATCTGTCTAAGCAGATCCGGATCACCCCGTAGCATGGTTTGGCCGCCCCGCTCCATGGCAAGACGAATGTGACGACCGTTGTTGCCCGCAATATCAGCATAAACTTCGAATACATCCTGGAGAAGTTCATTCACGTTAATTCGCCGAAACCGTTGGCGTTGCACCCCGGCCTCGATCTGGGAAATGCGCAAGAGCGCATCGAACGTTGCGGTGATCGCGCGGATATCAGTCAAGGCCGTTTGAATCAGCGGATGGGCGGCGCTAAGGGTTGAGGCTTGTGCCGCTGCCTCCAGCAACAGGAACAAGCGGGAGATTGGAGTCTTGAGATCATGAGCAATGTCGGTGGTAACCTGCCGCATGGCATTGACGCTGGCTTCAAGGTAGGCAAGTGACACATTTACCTCTTCTGCTAGCGCGTCAATGTCATCCATGCGCGACGAGACTGGCAAGCGCGTTGAAAGCTTACCGGAAGCTACCTCGCGCATGACGGCCGACAATGCTGCGATCCGCTTTCGCGTCCTCAAGGCAAGAAAGGCGCCCCCGCCTAGACCGGTCGCGAGCAGTATGGCCGTCGCCCAACCGAAACTTGTCAGGGCGATACTGCGCAGGCTGTTGGTATCATCGTAGCTTACGCCTATGATGAGTTCCGCTGGGCCGAGCGCGTTCCGATAGAGTCGATAGTTGACTGGGATGGCATTGTGACTACTCGCATCAAGGGTAGAAAAGCCTGGCGATGCGTCAGTGATGTCGATGTTCCCGGCGAGCAGAGTGCCATCCGGTGCGCGTAGCGAATAGATTGTTTCCTGACCTCGGATAGCGGGACCGTGGTTTTCAATCATCGCGCTGGCGCCGGCTAGTCCTCGCTTGTCGAAAGCTGTTTGGATTTCTCGGAAGCGCTCCATCACGTGCGAATCAAGACGCTGGCTGAGGTGACTGGCGACCATATTGTAGGCGGCCAAATTCACCCCAAGATAGCAGACCAGAAAGAGAGCCAAATAAAGTATTGCAAGGCGGAACGACGTAGTGCGTGCGATACTACCTTGGGACATGAAGGCTGTAACCGGTGTTTCGTGTCGTATGAAGCAAAGAAACCTCAAACGGCTTATCGATCTTGCTCCGCAGCCTGCTGACATGCGTCTCGACGACCGTACTCTGTGGATCGAAATTGAAATTCCATATACGTTCCAAGAGCATGTGTTTGGTCAGGATGCGACCTTCGTTGCGCATGAGAATTTCCAGCAGGGCAAATTCTCGCGGCAGAAGATCAATTACTTTGCCTTGTCTCTTGGCCACTCGTCGCACGAGGTCCAATTCGAGGTCTGCCACTTGCAGGTGAGTTTTCTCGCCGGACATCGGAGGGCGGCGCCCAAGGGCACTGACGCGCGCCGTTAGCTCGGAAAACGCAAACGGTTTCACCAGATAGTCATCTGCGCCCGCTTCCAGTCCCGCGACACGATCTTCCACTCCTCCAAGGGACGTGAGAAACAAGATTGGAATCTTGCCACCGGCTGCACGTAGGCTCTTTACAAGCGCAAGGCCATCCAACCCGGGTAGCATGCGGTCAACGATGGCCACGTCATAGGGCTCTCTAAGGCCGATACCGAGTGCATCGCGACCATCCTTCAGAATATCAACCGTGTGTCCCGACGAATGCAATCCGCTGGCAATGTAGTTGCTGGTCCGGTCATCGTCCTCGACCAGGAGTATTTTCATTGTGGTCGCCTTCTCGGTTGTAGTTATGCCGACATGGGTGACCTCTGGCAGGGGCAAGCGTACCCACCGCGCCCGGCGACGCCCGGCGGTAGGTACGCTGCATCTCTATCGACGGATTAGACCGTTCTTGGTTATTGGGATGGGCTGGATCGCTTCGGTCCGATTCGTCGGACCGAGAAAAGGCATTTGCTACTTGATCTCGGTGACCGTGAGTCGTCCATTTACGCGTTCGGCGACGAACTCTATCGTCTGACCTTCCTCGACCTTGTCGATCATGGCGTCGTCGGCGACGACGAACACCATCTTCATGGCCGGCATGTCGAGATTCTTCAGTTCCTCGTGCTTGATCGTCAGCTTCTTCTGCTTGACGTCGATCTTGGTCACCTCGCCCTTGGTGTATTCGGTGGCCGAGGCTGCACCGCCGAGCGAGATCGCCAGGCCGAGGGCGGCTATCGCGGTTGCGATGGATTTCATGGCTCTCTATCCTTTCTGCTTAATTGCTGACCGTGATCTCGCCCTTCATGCCGGCTTCGTAGTGGCCCGGAATGAGGCAGGCGAACTCGAAATTTCCGGCCTTGGCGAAGGTCCAGACGATCTCTCCCTTATCGCCCGGCGCCAGCCGGACGGAGTTGGGATCGTCATGTTCCATTTCCGGGAACTTCGCCATCATCTCCTTGTGCTTCATGAGCTCCTCATGGTCGTCCATCACGAACTCGTGGTCGGTTTCGCCCTTGTTGACGAAGCTGAGGCGGATGGTCTCGCCCTCCTTCACCTCCAGTGACGCCGGCTCGAACAGCATCGCGCCGTCGTCGTTCTCGAACATGGTGATGGTCACCGTCCGTTTTGCATTGACCGCTTCCGCCGGCTTGCCGATCGCCATTTCGTCGTGTCCACCAGCGTGTTTGCCAGCGGCATGCGCCGCGCCCAATGCGAGCGCCGATGCGGTGAGCGCAATGATCAGATGTCTCATGCTGTTCCTTTCCTGGTTGCTTGTCGGTTGAAGGAGACTCATCCCTGTTTGTGCCCCGCGTGCGGATCGGCCGGGAGCATCTCTTTTGTGTCGCCTGATCTTGTTGGCTCGGGCGTGTCGCCCGTCCATTCGTACGAGACGGTGCCGGCCGGGTGCTCATACCAGCCTGGGTCGGCGTAGTCGTCGGCGGCGAGTCCCTCGCGAACCTTCACGACGGAGAACATGCCGCCCATCTCTATCGCGCCGAATTGTCCCCAGCCTTCCATCATCTTGACAGTATTGTCAGGCAGCGGCATCTCCATCTCGCCCATGTCGGCCATGCCGCGAGTGCCCATGGCCATGTATTCCGGCTGCACCCGCCGGATTTTCTTGGCCACCTCGGTCTTGTCGGCGCCGATGAAGGTCGGCACGTCGTGGCCCATCGCGTTCATGGTGTGGTGCGATTTGTGGCAGTGGATCGCCCAGTCGCCGGGATACACCGCGTCGAACTCGTAGGCACGCATGGCGCCCACGGGAATGTCGATTGAGACCTCCGGCCAGCGCGCTTCGGGGCGTACCCAGCCACCGTCGGTGCAGGTGACCTCGAAGTCGTAGCCATGCATGTGGATGGGGTGGTTGGTCATCGTCAGATTGCCGACGCGCACCCGAACCCGGTCGTTCTTGGCCACCACCAGCGGGCTGATGGCCGGGAAGAGACGGCTGTTCCAGCACCACATGTTGAAGTCCGTCATCTCCATGACACGCGGCACGTAGGAGCCGGGGTCGATGTCGAAGGCGTTGAGCAGGAAGACGAAGTCACGGTCGACCCGGTGCTCGGCCGGATCTTTCGGGTGGATAACGAAAAAGCCCATCATGCCCATCGCCATCTGCACCATCTCGTCGGCATGCGGGTGGTACATGAAGGTGCCGCTCTTCACGAGATCGAACTCGTAGACGAAGGTCTTGCCGGGCGGGATGCCGGGCTGGGTCAGTCCGGTTACCCCGTCCATGCCGTTGGGCAGGATCATGCCGTGCCAGTGGATCGTGGTGTGCTCCGGCAGCCGGTTGGTGACGAAGATGCGCACCCGGTCGCCCTCCACGGCCTCGATGGTCGGGCCGGGCGACTGGCCGTTGTAACCCCACAGATAGCCCGTCATGCCGGGCGCCATCTCGCGTTCGACCGGTTCGGCGACAAGATGGAACTCCTTGACCCCGTTGTTGATGCGATGCGGCAGTGTCCAGCCGTTGAGGGTGACGACGGGCTGGTAGTCCGGCCCGCTCGACGGGAACAGTGGCGGCTGCATGTCGGCCGATTCCATGATCGGCGCTTCGGGCAGGCCCATTGCGGCGGTCTTCGTCCAGGCGGCCGCTCCGGCAAGGAACGCGCCGCCACCGAGGATTTGTCGTCTGGTGATCATTTTCCGGTTCTCCTGCTCAGTGTCCGCCGCCGCCGTCGCCAGCCGCCGCAACCTCGGTCGCCATTGCAGGCGACGAGCCCGAACCGCCCCCATGGATTGCGGTGCCCAGGTCAACGTCGGCCAGCCAGAACTGGCGCTTGGCGTTCAGCGACAGCATGATCGAATCGATCTTCGCGCGGGTGTCCGCGAGCAGTTCGAACGTGTTGGTGATCATGCCGTTGTAGGTGAGGAGAGACTCCTCCTCGATCGTCGTCCGCAAGGGGATGACGTTGTTTCGGTAGTGCCGGGCGATGTCGTAGGTTGACCGGTATGCGTCATAGGCGCCGCGCGCTTCGGAGCGGATGTTGACCGCCCTTTCGGCCAAGAGATTGGCAGCCTGCATGTAGGCGAGTTCCGCCTTGCGCATCCGCGCCTTGCCGGTGTCGAAGATCGGGATGACGAAGTCGATCTCGGCGATGCCGATGACCTCGGTTCTCGTGCTTCCATCCTCTTCCTCTTCCCGCTCGATCTCCACGCCGGATCGTAAGCCGAGATCGCTCACATAGCGGGTCGCCGAGGTCAGCCCGTAAGATCGCGCGAGAGCTTGGAGTTCGAGCCGAGCGATTTCCAGATCGACACGATTTTTCAGCGCTTCCGTTTCGATCGCCCGCTTCGCCTTCGTGCCCTTCGGCAATGCCGGAAGCGCGTCGGGGACTTGGTAGTCGACGTCGTAGCCCCACAGTCCCATGAGCCGCGTCAGCGCCTCCTTGGCCATCCGCGCCTGCATGCGGGCCTCGGCCGTCTGCCCGGCGAGCTCGGCATAGAAGACGTGTTCCCGCGCCTGGCCCGTCTTGGTGAAAGCGCCCGTTTCGCCGAGCTTCTGCGCGAGCGCGGACGCTGCGTCCGCCGCCGCCTGGGCGCGGTTGAGGTAGGCGACCCGCTCCCACGCCGCTACCGCTTCGATCCATGCGCGGCGCGTGTCGGCGGCCAGACGCAAGGTCTCCTCCGCCGCCCGCAGTTGCGCCTGCCGGAACCGCGCCTCGGCGATGGCCACCCTGCGCGGCCGGGTGATGAGCGCGAGGATGTTGGTGACGACGGCTGCTTCGACGGTTCGCACCGGATCGACGCCGATCACCCCGATCGAAATCGGCGGATTGACGAGCATCGTCTCCTGCCAGACGTCCGCCGCCGACATACCGATGTCGGCATAGGCGGCCTGAAGGCCCTTGTTGTTGAGGAGCGCCACCTGCACGGCCGTGTCGGGTCCGACCGTCCTGTTTCGGACCAGCGCCTGCACGCGTTCTCCGGCCTTGCGCGCCTCTTCGGCGGACTGGAGCCAGACCGTCTGCTTGCCGGTCACCGACGCGGTCCGGTCGGAGACGGGCGCAAAGGCGTTCAAGGGATTAGTGTCGACCGCTCCCGTCGTGGCGCAGCCGGCGGTTAGAAGAGGCAGCGCCGCAAGGGCGATGATCCTGGGAATGCCAGTCCTCATGACCCGGCTCCTTTCGAAGCCGGCGACAGCCGCTCGTTGAGCCGCCGCCAATCCTGCGGACCGACCGGCTGGCGGTGGTGATAATCACCCACGACGGGACGATAGCTGGTTTCGCGAACGCCCATCGCCGGGTCGGCTGCGTTGTAGGCCGGCAGCACGACCGGCGGTGTCGCCGCACATGCGGCAACCGAAAGCGGCGCGAGCACCGCAAAAAATGCAAGTTTCATCCTGAATTACCTGAACTGAACGAGGGATCGCGCCGTCGTGACACGAAACGTCACGCGGCAGGCTCCGCCCGATGAGGGCGCGTCAGTTCAGGTATCTGGGAGGTTTTGCGAGGACGCTGGTTTCGCCGTCGACGAGCGCGACGATGCATATCGCACCGTGGCCACTGCTGGCCGGCCATTGCGGGAACGGACAGTCGACCGGCACCGCGGTGACCGGTGCGCAATGCACCTCGCAACCGCCACCGGCAAACTTGCCGCCCTTGTGATGCTGGACCTTGCTTTGCGCGTGCCCGCTATCAACGCCGGCGTGATGACCGCCCTCATGCGCATGGTCCGCAACGGCATGCGATGTGTGGACCTGAGTGACCTCGGCGGGCATGGTCGCGGTCAGGCCCTTCGCGCTCGCCATGGAGAACAGGCCCGGCTGCACCGATGTGAGCAGAAGAAAAAGAAAAGCAAGCGCCAGCCGGAGCGGCGCGGCATACATCAGCTTGATGGCGTGCCCGATTTGCATGGCGCGAATAAGCTTGATCCGCGTGCTCCATGTCAAGTGGGATATTTGGGCCACATCCGGGCGCCGGCTGAGATGAGGCTCGATGCTCGAAGCAATCAGCATCGTCCTCACCAGACACCTTTGATCATTCCGGTCCACAGATAGAACCAGAACGTCGGATGGTACCATTGCTTCGACTCGCCGGTGGTAGGCAGTATCTTGATGTCCCCGTTCAAGACCCGCCCAACCGTCTCGACACAGCTCTCGCGGGAGCGTGCCGCCAGCCGGTAGGGATAGGTCATGATTAGGTTAATCTGGGTTGGGGTCTTCCTTTGGTTGAGGTTGGTGGGCGACGTGCACTACGGGGTCGCCCGCTAGCTGTGATCGTTCCAGCAGGTGGAATGTCAAGCTCTCTCTGATGTAAACTGGTGGGATCCAACGGGAGGCGTGGAACAGCCTCCCTTGGCAAGATGCGGCTGTACTGTTCTATGAAGAACGCTGACGTGTATTACAGCCGACAGCTTGCGAGGGTCGCAGGGCGACCTGACGGGCGGCTTTAGCCGACAGCTTGCGAGGGTCGCAGGGCGACCTGACGGGCGGCTTTAGCCGACAGCTTGCGAGGGTCGCAGGGCGACCTGACGGGCGGCTTTAGCCGACAGCTTGCGAGGGTCGCAAGGCGACCTGACGGGCGGCTTTAGCCGACAGCTTGCGAGGGTCGCAAGGCGACCTGACGGGCGGCTTTAGCCGACAGCTTGCGAGGGTCGCAAGGCGACCTGACGGGCGGCTTCGCGGCGAGGTTTTTCTGAAACGCCAAGCTCGCGTTAGTGGGCAGAGAATGTCACGGGACAGGGGACTGTTTTTCGGCTTGTATTCCGAAGTGGTACCCAGGACGTTGCAAACTCTCCCACCAACTTGAGTTAGGGGGAGTGCTGCTAGTAGACGGGATGTCCCTCGTGCTACAATTCGGCCGATGCCGCGTCCTCAGAATCCAATATCGCTGATCCATTCGCCTGCTGGCGACTTCGGGTCAGTTGGTTCGATCAGTCGACTGAAGACTTACAAATATTTCCGGCTCGCTGGCTTTCAGGACTTTCGTTTCCGCGCAGGGATTTTTGATAAGAGCCGCCTCTGCGTTGCGGAAATGGTAGAGGGAGCGAAGCGAGAGGTGTCGGCCGCTTGGGGCGCATTCCTGCCGCCCTCACTGAATGAAAACGATCGACTCGCGAGGTTAGGCGCATCGCAGGTTAAGCGCGCACTCGATGACAAATCGATGTCATTCCAGACAGCGTGTTTAGCTATTGTCGCCTTGGAACTCGCTGTCCAAGCAACAGGGCGAGACATCGATATCTACGAACGTCGCAGGAATGAAGATCCAGACCCGATAAGGATAGAACCTATGTTGTTCGGACCTGGATCAGCCCGCCGTCGTCGGCTTAGACCCCGCTGAGGAATTGAACGTCACGACCCAGTGCCTTTTCCTCAATCGACCATTCCCGCCGCTCGGCGCCGGTGAATATCGAACCGGCGCACCCAGCCACCTCACTCGGCTTAGACGTAAGCTCTAAGATCGTCATGTTGCGAAGCCTTCAGGGGCTCCGACCACCGCCCCTCAAACTCCGGTCCGAAATATGCCGCCGATAGGGCGTCGACGGTCGAGCGAGTATTAGTACCAATACGTCCAAACGGAGGTTAATTTGATGCGCACTCGAAACGAGTTTGAACTCTGGGTATCCATGATGGGAAACAATTCGTACGCACCAATATTGGTCGTCTGATGGTGTAGACCGCTGCATGGATTTGCATCGACTCCATCAATGCAAACCAGCCGGATCTTGCCCGTAAGGGAATGTCGATCGCTTATGCGAAACAGATCGCCATACTCTTGTGCTGCGAGTTCAACGGACTTGGCCTTCACGGCCCTAACAGGCCGTGCGTCAATCACATAGGCTCGCATGGCTCGGTCTACGGCGAAGATATCGGACTGTCGCACTTGGCGGCTAGCCTCAGCGGTTATGTCGGCAGAGGTGGCATCATCGCTTATTTCGGCTGTATGAACATCGAGGAAACCGAAATGGTTGATGGCGGCTCGAATCGCGAGGTGGATCGCGGTGTGGAGCCGCCGGCGCCTGCCTCGGTGGTTCGTGTCTATGTGGATGCTAACACGATCACCTGCAGCGAGGTCGAAACTACCATTGCAGATGATCCAAACTTTGCCCTCAAACTTTGCTGATTGGTTGAACGGTCGAGTATGACCAGACTCAGTTTGGATGAATCCTATGTCGGTCGGCTCGCCGCCCCCAGCGGCCCTCACCAAGTTCTCCGACGTCGCGAATGCGAGGTTGCCGAGAAGTGACTTGGTGTCCAGTACGGTCGTCGAGATCGATACGATCTCTGGCAGGCGAAGATAGAGATTGACTTGATCAGTCATGACGTACTCCGCAAAGTAAGAAGGTGGCGAAGCGTTGCTCCGCCACCAGTTGCTGTAGGGTTAGTCGGTAAGGGACGTGACGAAAGGATCGACCGGAAAAATAGGTCCCGGCTGCCCCGTCACTTTACGGAGCAGTTCGAGGCTTCGAACGCTGTATGTCCGAAAAACAAGACGGTCGCCGGAACCAATCGCGCCGCGCTTGTGTGCGCCCCGCAAGTTGTTGAAGGTGAGAAAGCAACCCGGATCGAGCGGCATGCCGACAGCGCGTTGGTTAAGAGCTGTCTTGAGCGCAACCAGCGCCGCCGCAGCTAAGGTGTCATCGGAAGCGATTGGGCGGGTCGCATAACTGGGAAATCGGAGTTCAAACTCGTTGCTAGGACCGCGGGTAACGATAGCGCAGGGCTGAGACCATCTGTCAGTGCCTACGCCAAAGCTGATGGGAAAGCGCACGCGAAATCGCGGCTCAGACAGCACCTCCTTGTGTTCGCGATCGAGCGAAAGCAGTGCATCGCCTACAGGCGAATAGCTGGTTAACGTTCCGGGCGGATTTTGTATGCCATAGAGATTGATGAACTCAGTGCGGGCCTCGCGAGGCATGGCGGCGTCGTCTGTATGGATGTCGAATTCATCACGGGTCGAGTTGGTGTTCGCCGCAGACTCCTGCAGCGGTCGAAGTTCCATTATTAACCTCCCCTCGTTCTGAGAGGAGTAGTTAAAGAGCATCCCCAGCTCGCGAGACATCCCCAGTAACGCAAGCTGGGCTCGGACCTCATCCGTAGGAAGCCCTGTGATATATAGCGCATCAAGCTTGCCGTTCTTCGCTTGGCGCAGCAGCTGCGAAACATGCGGAAGTGTATCCCGGATCAGAGCGCGCGCGGCGCCACCGATCGCGGCTTGCTCGTCTGGTTCATCCGGCCAGCGGATTGCTGCCGCAAACCGGTCGATTTCGAGTTCCAGGATTTTGCGTTCGTCTACAGCTAAAGCCGCAGTTTGAACGCGATCCGACGCGTTCGCGAGACACTGCGAACAAACTCCAGAACAGGCATCTTGACATACATGCTTTGCAAACATGGCATTTCTCCATTTCTGGGTTGGAAATGCCTTGCCTGCGCAAAGATCAGGCTCTACGTTGCAACCTTCCGCAGCTGCGGCGAGAACATCACGTCGCGCAAGCAGGCACCGTCACTTTTGTGACGGTGCCAATTTATTGGTCGCTGAATCGGCGGTACACTGAACGTGTTGGAACGTTCCTGGACCAGTTAAGATTTTCTAGAACCAGAGCTTGCAGGAAGCTCCCCAGCCGGTCTAATTCTACGCCAACCAAGGATTCTGAGGAGGGTGGCAGAATGCCGCGACCGACTTCGCCATATGATTTGATCTATGCCCCAGGTGACGATGTCGCGTACCCGGATTGGCTGCATGACGTCGGCGATCGAAGCGTTTTCAGGATCAGTGGCCTGTGGGAGTACCGTATCGCTACCGGGCGCGATGACAGCGGGAAGAAGGGATTTGCTAACCCGGCCCGCTTGGAACGGGCCACCGCAAAACTAGCGCAGTACGGTTGGGATACGTACTGCGAACCGGCCAGGACACCCCTGTCAGCAACCGGCGTTGCGACGATATTGCGGGCGCGTGACGGCCGGCGCACTAAGATGAGTCTTCATAGCGCCCTGCTTCTCATCCTTATGCTTGAAGATTTCCTGGCCGAGCGAGGGTCGCCGATTGACATTTACTCCGGCGGGTTCACACCTCGCTTGCCAGCCCCTGTCAGGATCGTCCCGTACATTTTTGATCTGAAGCAGGCGACCGCAGCGAGACTTGATGATCTTATCAGGCGAGGGCGGGAGATTCGCCGTCGAGCTTACCAGGAAAATTTGGATTTCCTCGAACATATGTGCCGCTGCGAGGAGATGTTCAGTGAACATACTTGTCGAGTGGTGTCCGAAGAAGGGCAACTTGAGGCTGGAATCGATACCGTGATCCGCAGAAAAAAGAACTCAGGTAATGGGTATCGCGTTGCCTGCAACCTAGATCGAGTTGTTTACCCTATTTAACTAGGGAGATTTGAATTTAGGTGGAAATATATTAAGTATGTTCTTTATCTTTTTCTTGTTCCCTTCGCTTGTTCTACTGACAATTCTCCAGAATTGCTTTTCAGATATTAGATCAAGATCCCCGTAGAAATGGAGACCGGAGTCGTAGAGCTTATCGTTAATCTTCCCAAGTGACGAATTCTGGCCAAATATCGTGTATATGCTCACTGCTTTGTATTTTTCATCATGTAAGTCCATTGTAACCTCTCAAAAGAATATTGAAGGCGATGTCCCTACAAGTCAAGATCACCTTGCGCACTGTCTTCGTGCTGCTCAAGATAAGCCAATAGTGCCTGTCGAATGTGGTGGGCGTTTGGCAGCCCCGTACGCGCCGCAACGGCGGTAAGGCGCCTATAGAGGCGCTCATCGACTTGCGCGCTAATCGGCACCTTCGTCTCCCGTACAGTGGCCTTGGAACCAGTCATGCTGCCATGCTGAGTGCAAACCTCGTCTCTACTCCCGAATCATAGCACAACATTCATTAGTTCAGAATGAGTTAATTTGAGTTACGCAAATCGAGCGAGGCTGGACGTTGCGAATTCAGATAGGTAACCAAGGCCGCGCGCCCGACAACAGGCGCCTGGGCGAATATGAAGCGTTTCGTCGGCTGGTCGAGAGGCGGCTAGGCTTATCGACGCTTCAGTTCTTGAGTAACGAGTTGCAGAACCAAGCATTTCAACGCTCTTTGGTGAGCGCGGCGCAATTGCTTGGGGGTTCTGTGTGTCAGCGTGACGCCCGAGGTCGCCGACTACTGATTTTGGCGGGCTATGTCGACCGAATGCTCCCTAATGCGCTGGCCGACCGTGACGGGGACACGCATCTGATCGCAATGTACACGCCGCTGTTCGCGGCTCTGAGCGAGTTCGCGATGTTCTGCTTCACGCAACGCGCCTTTTTCGCCGATGTCGGTGACCCGTTGGCAGAAACATCCCCGCCACCGCCGGAAGGCCACGTACCGGGCCTGTGGCTGCTACGCTACACGCTGGCCGGTGGCAAGGTCGAGGAGCGCCACCGTGAGCAATTCACGCCGCGCGACCCGGTGCGCTACGACATCTCCCTTTACCTCGGTTACCTGATGGCGCGGTTCGTGTGGTTTCACGAATACGCGCATTGCTTCAACGGCCATGTCGCCTATGTCCAGGAGAATGCCATTGCGCTGCGGCTCTATGAGGTCTCGGAGCCGAGCAAGGGGGCGCCTCGGGCTGCGCAGCCTGCCCAGCCGGGACCGCGCGACGACGAACTGCGCTGCCTGGAACTTGACGCCGACGAAGCGGCCATGTGGGCGACGTTGCAGGTGCAGGAAACCGACCGCGAAAACCTCGAAAGCTTCGCGTCACTGGATCGTAGCCTGCGCAAACGGCTTACGCTGTTTGGCGCCTATGCGATGACATGGCTGTTCGAAGAGTTTCAGAACTACATGGAATCAAACACGGGGCTAGATCACCCTGCGCCGTATCTTCGGCTGCAGAACATGGTACATCTGGCTCGGCAGCATTTTACCGCGCCGGAAGATCAGGAGCTCCAGCGGGTGGTGTTGAAGGAGTTCGATCACATCGCCTCGGTCATCCCGAACATGTATCGCTCCGACAATCTGATGCGCGACATTTCGGATCCGTGGCTCATTGGCGAACTTCAGCGCCAGCTCGCTCGGCTGGATGCATTGAGGCCGGCCTTGGCGCCCTACCGCTATGCGCCGGTAGCTGGCTCCTGATCGCGATGGGTCATCGCGACTGATCCTGCCCGCCCTCGACCCTGATCGTCAGCAGATGCAGCTCGCGTAGATGCTTTGGCTGGCGGGCGAAGTGCGCCGCGAGATCGCCGAGGGTCTGCCAGTCGAAATAGGTTCGCGCGCGCGCCGGCTTCGTGATCCCGGCCGGGAACGGCTCCGGCGCGACAAACAGCATGAAACGATGGATGCCGGGATGGCTGCGCTCGCGGATCGGAACGAAACGCTTGTCCTTGATGCCGGGTATCAGCACCGGCCCGGCATCGTGGCGGAGTGAGGCCTCGCCGCTAGCGAAGAGAACCGCGCCCCAGGCCTGCTGGGCGTCGTGCTGAAGGACAAAAAGGAAGCCGCGACGAGCGGTGCGGTATTCGATCAGGAAGGCCTCACCGAGACGGACCGCGGGGAGGTCATCATCGTCGGCGACGTGTTCGACCAGGCCGAGCGATGGCGGGCGGACCAGCTTGGCCGTGCCGGTCCGTGCCTCGGCGGCGATGATATCCTCGATTGACGGGGCGGTGTCGGCGGTCAGCGCGCGTTCAAGGGCGGCGACGCTGCCGGTCAGCAGTGCGGCGACCTCTTCGCGGGTGTGTTTGCCGGGCAGCGCTTCGGTGAACAGCGCGACCAGCGCGTCCATGTGTTTGTCGGGAACCCGGTCGGGATCCACGTTGCGCTTCAAATTGCCATCTGCCCACGACTCGATCGTGCTGACCACCACGCCGAGCCGCGCTGCGATATCGGCCCGTCGCCAACGCGGTCCGTGACGCCCGAGCAGCTTCAGCTTGATACGCAGTTGTGGAACGAACACTGGCGCTCTTCACCTCCCCTAAGCCAGCCTTTTGCTGGAAACGGTCTGGGTTTGGCAAGGCGGCCACGGTGTAGGGACGGGTTCGAAAGTGAGCCGCGACCCGACATGGCCAACAATCCGATCAAACGCACGCAGATCATCTCCGGTGACGGAACGACCCCGCACGCATTTTCTGTACAGCCAAATTCGCGCCGGCTGAGCCCGACCTTTGAGGTCTCGGCCGAATGGCAGGCGCGCTACTCCTATTTCAATGCGCGGCTGTTCGGCGGCATCCTGCCTGATTGCATCATCACCTTTACCAAGCACCCGCTGGCGCAGGGCTATTTCTGCGCCGAGGCGTTCCGCGACCGCGATGGCCTGATCGCGCACGAGATCGCGATGAACCCGGCCTGGTTCGCGCTGGGCGACATGGAAAGCTTCGCCACGCTTGTCCATGAGATGTGCCATCTGTGGCGTCATGTCTTCGGACCGCGCAACCGCAAGGGCGGATACGGCGCGCCCGGCTATCACGACCGTCCGTGGGCCGACAAGATGGAGGCGATCGGACTGATGCCGTCCGATACCGGCAAGCCCGGCGGCAAGCGCACCGGCTTCCACATGCGCGATTACCCGATCGAGGGCGGCGCATTCGATCTCGCCTGCCGGGAACTCTTGATCGGCGGCGACAGCGTGAACTGGCGCGACGCGCGCGAGTTCGAATGGGTTGCCGATCCCTTCGCCGGGACGGGCACGCCCGCCGGGGAAAACCCGATGCCGCCGCGCCGCTCCAAATCCACCCGCACGCGCTTCGAATGCGCCGGCTGCGGCCTGAAGGCGTGGGCCAAACCCTCCGCGCGGCTTTCCTGCCGCAATTGCAACCGTCCCCTGACCGCCAGCTGACCGACCAAGGAGTTTTTGTCATGGCCGATCCCCACACCAACGATCCCGTCCGGTTGCCGGCGCGCCGGCTGCCGGCACTGCTCGATATCGCGCTGCCGGCGGTGGCGGTCGGCAGCGGCGCGATGCTGTTCATGGCGGTGCCCAACATTATTGGCGGCGACGATCTCTGGTCGTGGACGAAGGCGATCACGCTGGCCTTGAGCGCAACCGTGGTCGGCTATGCGGTGAACAAGCTCGCCATTGAACGCGGCGCGCCGCAGGCCGTGCGGGGCTATCGCATGGCCGGTATCCTGAGCGTCGGCTCGATCCTGGCGGTCGGCGGCGGGCTTTTTGCCGCGACCTATTCCGGGCTGGTGTTCAAGCATGTCACCGAACTGCAGCTGCAAGAACATGGCGCGGCGCTGAGCGTCCATGTCAGCACGCAAGGCGCGGCAGCGGCGAAGACCGGACAGGTCACCCCGGCGATCGGCTCCATCACCACCGACCTGAGACAGAAGGCCGATTGCGAGATCGAAAGCTCGTGTGTCTCGGGGCGCGGCAATGGCGGCCGCGGCCCGGTGGCCCGCGCGCTCGATGAACGTGCCGGGCGCGCCGAGGCGATTGCCGGCCAGGTGGCCAATGGCGAACGCATGCGCGGCCTCAGGCTCGACGAACTGAACGGTCTGATCGGCGACTATCAGGGTGTGCTTGCCGATGATGAGGTTCCGATCTCCGAGCGGCGCGTCGAGCTGGCCGGGATCGATGCCAGGGTACGTCAGGTGGCGGGTGAGCTTGCCGAGGCGGTGCCGGTGGCAATGCTTTCAGCCTTTGCCGGCGAGCTCAAGGGCGGGGTGGAGATTCCAGGCCGTCCTGCCGCGCAGGCCAGCCTCAATGCCATCCTCGCGCGCCACGGCCAGGGGCTTGACGATGTGATCGGCTCGGTCGAGCGGCTGGAGATGGCGCCGCCAGCCTTTCCCAAACGCACAGGGGTCTCGGACACGCTCGGCTATTTTGGCCACTTCTTGCCGGTGGCGGCGATCGCGGCGGTGGTGGAGCTGATCTTCCCGCTGGCGCTCTGGCTCTACACCTTCATGGCCCTGCACTGGGAAGGCCATGTGAAGGAGGCGGGGCAGCGCCGCGGGCGGCCTGGCACTGGCGATGATGACCCGAGCTCGTCGTCGGGCAATGGCGCGCTGCCCCCGCAAGAACAGCTTACCGACACCAATGTCGCGGCGTTCCTGCCGCCCAGACGCCGCCGCAACGGGCGCGGTGCCCGGCGCGGACGCTTCGATTCCCTCAACTGATCCTTTGCCTGCCCACACCAAGGAGACCTCCCATGCTTCCGGGTCCTTTCCCCGCCGATATCCTGCCCAAGGCTTTTGTGGCCTCGCTGCTGGTTTGGGGCGGTGCCAACTATCTGCTGATCGGCCCCAAGATAGGCGAGCGGGTGGTGCGCGCCGATTACCTGCCGGCCTGCGAGATCAACCTCCGCCAAATGGTCAAGCAGCAAGGCAAGGACCGGCTCGCCGGTCTCAACCTGCCTTCGGCCGATCCCGCCAGGGAGCTTGCCGCGCGCCAGCTGGAGCGCTTTAGCAACAGCCCGGCCATGGAGGGACTGCGCCGCATGTCGCGTGGCATGGGCGATCTCTTCGGGCTCGATGGCATGGCCGGTGATCTCGGCGCGCTCTACCGCAGGCAAGCCGCAGAAGCCCGCCAAGCCTACCAGGATGCCAAAAGGCGCATCGAAGCCGAGACAAAAACCCGGCTCGGCGAGGCCGGCGATGTCTGCGGCTGCATTGCCGACAAGGCGATTGGCGAGACCAGGAGCGATTGGGCCTTGTTCACCGGCTCGCTCACCGCCTATCGGCCCGCCTCGATTGCCAGCTTCGGCCAGAAGATGGCCGAGGTGCAGCGCGCCGGTGCCTGCACGGGCAAGGCAGGTGGATCATGAGCGGCGCGATCTATTATCGCTCGGGCCGCTTCGAAGTGACCGAGTACCTGCTCAAGACGCCGCGCAAGACCTATGCGATCGCGCACATCGAAAATGTCTCGGTCGAGCGGCCTCTGCTTTACTTCCTCGTACCGCCCGCACTCGGGCTGATCGGCTTTGCCGCGATCTTCCAGCGATATCTCTATGCGAGCGAGATTGCGGCGCTGGCCGTAGCCTTCGCGCTCGCCCTTGCCGCCGCCCTTATCTTCGGTTGCCTGCAGGTGCATTCGCTGGCGCTGCGCGGTGAAGAGGTCGCGCTGACTTATGGGCTGGTCCGGCAATTGCGCGAGGTTCGCGACGCGGCCGCGGAAGCCATGGTCGCGCATGAAAAGCGCAGGCGCCGGGACGACGTGACATGAACCGTCTTCCGCGCTCCATCGGCGCCGTGATCGGCATCAATCTACAGCTTCTCTGGGCGGCGGCCTTCGGCTTCATCGCCTGGGTATCGTGGCCGGGCAGCGCCGAATGGTGGGGCTTTGGCGTTTTGAGCGTGATGATGGGCCTGGGATCGCTGGGCGCGCTGGTCAATGCGCTGAACGCCATTACCGGTCTTTATGCCCGCGACAAGGCGCTTGCCGAACTGATGGCCCAGGGCGGCCCGCCCAAATCGGCCCGGCTTGCCGGCCATGATGATTTGAAGCGTGCGGGGATGGTCGAATGAAGACGCCGCGCCAGCCTCTCGGCCTGATTGGTCCGCGCCCGCTCTTTGAGCCGGTATTGAAGCCACGGGCCACCCTCGTCGCGCCACCCGGCAGCGGCAAGACGACCTGCGTTGCGGTGCCGTTCGTTGGCCCTGGCGGGCAGGATCGCGATCCCGGCGTCACCGAAGACCACAAGGGCAGGTCGCTTCCGACATCGTTTGTCCGCGCCCCGCGCGGCGGTCGCCAGCCGGTCGTATTCGATCCGTTTTATATGAGGAGCAAGCGGCCATGAGATGGCTCCGCCCTTTCCGCCCGCGCCGCCGGCATGCACCCGCCGGACGCCGCATTCTCGGGCTGACCTTTGACGGGCGTCCGATCCTGGAACCCAAAAACGCCGGCTCGACGCTTGTGTTCGCGGCCGCGGGCGGCGGCAAGACGACCTGCGTCGCGGTCCCGGCGATCGAATGCCTGCTGGCGGATCCCGGCCGGGCGTTTTTTGCCAATGATGTCAAACAGGGCGAGATCGCCGCGCAGGTGGCGCCGCTTTGCGCCATTCATGGCCGCAAGTTCGGCATGGTCGACGACTTCGCCGTGCTGGGCAAGGACAATCCCTTTCGTCTCTCGCTCAACCCGTTCGGCGCGGCGGTGGAGGCCGTGCGCAACGACGATGACGATTTGCCCTTCATCATCGACAATATCTGTCATGCGCTGATCGAAGAACCGAAGGAGGATGCCAAGAATTTTTATTGGCGCGAGAGCCCGCGCGAGTTCCTGGCCGTCGG
Organism: Nitratireductor arenosus; assembly: GCF_009742725.1. Lineage (GTDB taxonomy): Bacteria > Pseudomonadota > Alphaproteobacteria > Rhizobiales > Rhizobiaceae > Mangrovimarina > Mangrovimarina arenosa. The sequence goes on from NZ_WPHG01000003.1 coordinate 40,707, forward strand.
CCTCAATATCCTGCTCGCGCGACACCCGCGGCTGGCAACCCCAGGCGGGCTGAACGCGCTTTTGCGCGATCCGCGCTCCTGGCACAGGGCTTTGTCGGACGCTGCCGATGCCGATGACATGATATTGGCTACCGGCGCGCACCAGATCCTGGCGCTGATGGCGGACAATCCCGAGCATTATTCGCAGCATCTGCGCGCGGCACTCTCTGCGCTCAAGATCTACGCCAGCGGGCCGCTTGCCGAGGCCGGGCGTTCGCCCGATCTCACGCACCGTGAGCTGATCGCGGATGGCTGGGGGGTGTGTTTTGTCAATCCGGCGCGCCATACCGACCGGCTCGGCGCGCATTACGCCCTGCACTTCCTGGCGCTGATGAACGCGCAGCTCTCGGGCAATGTCGGCGCGGCGGACTATATTCTCGATGAGGTCTGCAACGCGCCGATGCGCGATGCGCTGAACCGCGTCACGATCCAGCGCGCCTACCGCGCTCGCTCCATCTTCATCGCGCAGTCTCGCCAGGACATCGTCCGCCGTTATGGCGAGAAAGAAACCGCGATCCTTGAGGAGAACTGCACCACCAAGCAGTGGCTGAAGTTCTCGAACTTCGAGGAAGCCGAGCGTGTCTCCAAAGCGATGGGCGACGGCCAGGCGGTCTCGACGGGCCTGGGGCTGAGCTCGAACCGCAATGATTATTCCAGCAATTACTCGAGCGGGCGCGAGCGCCTGTTCACCGCCGACATGCTGATGAAGCTCCCGCCGGACGAGCAGATCGTCCACCTCCCGGATGTGGGCTTCATCCATTGCAAAAAGATCCGCCAGAACGAGATCGGACCGTTCTGCTTCGATCTTGGCGCCAACCCGCTCGAAGGCGCGCCGCTGCCGCCTGATCCCAAGGTGTGGCTGGACGTTCCGCCGGCGCGTGATGCCGGGGAGGACGCCGCATGAAACCCCGCTTGCTGCGTCCCTCCTATCTTCTGTGGCTCCTCGGCCCGATCGCGGCGTTTGTGATCTACCAGGCTTACGGCCTGCCGCATCCGGTGTGGTCTTATTCCTATCATGGCGGGGAAACCGGTCTTGCGTCGCGCTGGTATACGCGCTGCGTCTTCACCGGTCCCTACGGTCAGTTCGTCACCAGGCCGAAAGACGGGCGCTGCCCGTGGTTTGTGATGCGCAAGAAGGAGGCGGCGCGATGATCGCCTCAATGGAGCGCATACCAGGGCATGACATCGCGCGGGCGCAGGCCGTAACGCTGGACAAGCTCAAGCCGCACCATGCCCTTGAGCACCGAAAGCGCGCTCGCCTCGTCGACGCTCCCGGCGGCGATGTCGGCATCGCAGTCCGCGCGCTCGGGCAGTTCGAGGCCGAACGGCGCGACCTCGCGCCAGAAGGCGTCCCAGCCGAGCGGTGCCAGCCACTCTTCCACATCTTCCCGGTCCTCGAAGCTCTGCATCCTGGAAGCATGCCGAAACCGGACCGGCCAATGCAAATCGTGTCATCAAAGCGAGGCTCAGCATGGGTTTGACGGTCTCAGAGGAATTGCGCCGGGTCTTCGAACTGGCATCCTTGCGCAAGGATGCAAGGGCGCTCAAGAGCCCGCGCCAGTGGGGCGAGCGGCAGGCGATCCAGTCCCGCTGCGATCGGGCCCGCGCCCGCGAGAAGGATCTTTATGCATCGCGTTACCTGAGCCGCGTCGAACAGACCCGTCGCCGGCTGATCGACGAGGCGGCGCAAAAATCGTTCGATCTCAAGCCGGCCTGGGCGGAACATGACCGCTTCGATGCCGCCGCCACGCTCCGGCAGGCGCAGCGCGAGGTGCGCGAGGCCCATCACCAGCGCATTGCCCGTATCGACGACTTCGAAAGCCAGAAACTGCGCGAGCTCGTCCAACGCTCCATGCGCGAGAACAATTGGCGCGGCAAGGCGCGCGAAGAGTTTGGGCGCGTCACCGACCGCCGCAGCGGCATTGAGCGGCGGGGCCGGCGCAACCGGCCGCGGCAGCGATGATCCGGGCAGGACACGGCGTCAAGCTGTGCGGTTGCACAGGTTACGTCAAATGAAACGAAACAAAGTTGCGCGGATTTGTCTTGGGTGTACTAGGAATAATGTCCTAGTATGTTCGCTGAATGTTCTGGTAGCAAGCAACGAAAGGAGACGACCATGAACTATTTTTACGACCCCAAGGAAAAAGACCGGGTGATGGAAGCCCGGGAGAGCTTCTCGGGAAGGCTTTTGACCGATCCCCAGTTCGACGAGGCGATGGCCAATACCGGCATCATCGAGCGCGAGATCAAGAAGTCCGGCGCCTTCAAGGAAAAGCTCTCCGACTACGCCTACGCCTTTGCCCGCACCGAGAAGATCGACCTGGCCAAGGGCGAGACCATTCTTCGCGATCTCTTCCGCATACGCACCGGCAAGTCGATGAACCAGATGCGTGAGGAGCTGGCCGAGCGCGAGCAGAAGCTGACCGAGCCGCAGCGCAAGCTTGCCTATGATTATGCGCTGGGCGTCGGCGACATGATCGAAAAAGGCGACAAGATCAACTTCAACCGTGCCTTCGCCCATCAGGGCGCGGCGCTTGCCGACGAGCTCGGCATCACCGATGCCGGCGCCAAGCGGCTGATGAAGGAGGAGTTCAAGGCCGCCGAGAACGCGGAGCTTTACGATTGGGGCAAGGAGCTCGAGGAGCAGTTCTACCGCCCGCAGATCGAGGCCGAGAAGGAAGCCCGCGAGCAAAAGAACGGGCGCGGTGAGCGCAGCCGCCGCTTCCAGCGTTCGGCCTCGGGCCGCGAGGATGGCGATGATGTCCGCGAGGCCCCGGCGCGGCGCCAGGGCGCCTCGCGCTCGCGTGTCGGCCCGCGGCCTTGAGGGGAGCTGGCGGTATGCGGAGTTTGACGACAAATGACGAGCATGGGGGCCGCGCCGTAACGGTACGCGGCCCCCATCGATCCGGGCTGGAGGACGATATCGATGAGGACGCGGCCTGCCCGCCGCGTCCGCTCGGGCCGATTGAGGTCGATTGGCGGCTGTTTGAACATCACCTGGCCGATAGCGATCTTAGCGAGGATCAAAAGCGTGAATTTATCGAGGCGCTCTGGTATATTATCATCACCTTTGTCGATCTCGGCTTCGGCATCGAACCCGTCCAGCAAGCCATGCGCCTTGCGGCTGCGTCCTCGAATGAAGAGGACGCGGCAACGCAGAAGGAGTCCGGCCCTGGCGCTGCGTTCGGCAAGACCGGAGGCGACCGGGAAGCCGGACACAACCAACAAGCCGGACACAACAAAGAAGAAGGAGACGATCCAGGAGGAAACACATCATGAAGTTCGATCAGAAGAACCACAACGTCACCCGCGCGGTGATCTATTGCCGCGTCAGCAGCCGCGCCCAGGTCAAGAGAGGCGATGGTTTGGGCTCACAAGAGACCCGATGCCGGCAATATGCGGCCTATAAGGGGTATGCCGTCGAGCGCCTGTTCACCGACGATCTGACCGGGCGCCGCGCCGATCGTCCCGGCCTGATGGCGCTGCTCACCTATCTGCAGGCCGACCGCAAGAACCCGCGTGTCGTCATCGTTGACGATCTGACGCGTTTTGCCCGCAATGTGCGTGTTCACTTCGAATTGCGGCAGGCGATCTCGCGGGCCGGCGGCATTCTGGAATCCCCCTCGGTCGAACTGCGCGATGACGCCGACGGCGAGCTTCACGAATATATCCTGGCTTCGGTCTCGCAGCACCAGAGCCGCAAGAATGCCGAGCAGACCTTGAACCGGATGCAGGCGCGCTGCCTCAACGGCTATTACGTCTTCGCCGCGCCGGTCGGCTACAAATACAAGAAGCGCGACGGCCACGGCAAAATGCTGGTGCGCGACGAGCCGCTGGCCTCGATCGTGCAGGAAGCGCTCGAAGGTTATGCATCCGGGCGTTTTGCCAGCCAGGTCGAGGTCAAGCGCTTCCTCGAGGCCCAGCCCGAATATCCCAAGGACCTGCCCAACGGAGAAATCCGCAATCAGCGTGTCAACGACCTGCTCACCCGCATCACCTATGCGGGATACATCGAAGTGCCCAAATGGGAGATTCCGCTTCGCGAGGCCAAACACAAGGGCCTGATCACGCGCCAGACCTTTCAAAAAATCCAGGACCGCTTGAAGGGCGGCGCCAAGGCGCCGGCGCGCCGCGATATTAGCGCCGACTTCCCGCTTCGAGGCTTTGTCACCTGTGGTTCGTGCGGGCGTCCCCTGACCGCCTGCTGGTCGACCAGCCGCACCGGCAAGAAGCACCCCTATTATCTCTGCCACAACAACGACTGCGTCGATCGCCGCAAATCGATCCCGCGTGACCAGGTCGAGGGCGCGTTCGAAGCGATGCTTCACGACCTGACGCCGACGCGCCGCATGTATGCGATCGGCAAGGAGATGTTCCGCACCGGCTGGGAGATGCGCCGCGCGCAGGTCGACGGACTTATCGAAGCCATGCGCGCCGAGATCGTCAGCATCGAACGCCAGGTCGAGCAGATCGTCGATCTGATCGTAAAGGCGACCTCCACGACCGCGGTCCAGGCCTACGAAAAGCGGCTTGCCAAACTGGAGCGCGACAAGCTGATTGCGGCTGAAAAGATGCAGGTGAAGCCGGCCCCACCGCGGTCCTTCGACGAAATGTTCGAACTCGCCATGGCCTTCCTCGCAAGCCCTTGGAAACTATGGGCTTCGGAGCGTCTGGACGACAAACGAACGGTGCTGAAACTGGTCTTTGCCGAGCGGCTGGCCTACCACCGCGAAGACGGGTTTCGAACCGCAAAAACCACCATACCATTCAACATGTTAGGAGGTCACGAGATGGCAAAAAGTGGATTGGCGCACCCGACAGGATTCGAACCTGTGACCTCTGCCTTCGGAGGGCAGCGCTCTATCCAGCTGAGCTACGGGTGCAGGCCGGTCGGCCGGCGATCATTCGCCAAGCTTGAACGAAAGCTGGACGACGTCGCCGCTTCTTAGCCGAAGCAGGCCGGTGCATCAATGAGGAAATCGAGCCGCATGCGGACTGAAGGCGGAGACCCGGCTTCCAGGCCTGCCGGGTAGGACTGGTGGAAAGGTGGCGGCGCGCCGAAAGAGCGGGCGTTCGTCGCCGCGCGTGCCCGCCGCCTTCGGCCCGCCATCCGCTTTCAGCACCGTCCTCGCGGCCGCCGGTGCCGGCGATAGCCTCGCACGGGCGTCGCCGGGCAAGATTGGAGCAAGTTTTGTCGAGCATGGTTGCCCGAACAGCTGTGATTCGACCGGCCGTCGCGTCCGCCGTTCCGGAGGACATCCATGATCGAGTTTCCGTGTGCCACCATATTCGCCGCATGTCCGTTCGCGCACGCTGCGGCCGCGCGGAACCATGTCGCGCCGGTTGTCGATGACGCCGAGGCCAATATCGTGCCGTGGCAGGCCGATACGGCTGGCGGAGAGCCGATCGTTACCGCCGGCGCCGGTGTGGGCGGCGCTTGACGGCACGGTTTGGCCCAGGCGCGAAACGCGAAGGACAGGCATGCGGCGATTCGGTTTTCTCGGCGGCTTGTCGATCACCTTCAAGCTGATCCTGGGCGCGGTTTTCGTCAATCTGGCGGCGTTCGCCTCGTCGATCCTCATCGTTGACCGGATGGCCGGGGCCGACCTCCAGGCGCTCGCCATCGACGGCTGGGCCATGCGGACCGGCCAGATCGCCGCGGCCGCGGCCGGGGGCATCGGGTCGAAAACGCCTGACCTGGTTGCCGAGGCCTATGCCGGTTATCAAGCCGATCCCGACAGGAGGCTGCTGATGGCCGCGGCGTTCGGCGCCGACACGGTCGAGATCGCCGGTTTCGTCGCGCCGGGCGTCGACGCGGCGCCGATCGAAGCAGCGATCGCCGCGCTCGTCGCGGCCGCGCCGGAGACGATCCGCACCACGCGGCTCGATGGCAGCGTCGTCATGGTCGCGCCGGCCGGCCGCGCCCCGAGCGGCAGACCGCTCGGACATATCGCGCTGGCGTGGAACACGGCCCCGATCGAGGATGTCAGCGGTTCGCTCTACGCCGGCCTGGCCCTCGTGCAGACGGTGTCGACCTTATTTCTGATCGTTCTTCTGTCGTGGATTGTCGGCAGGCTGATCTGCAAACCGTTGCGCGCCCTTGCCGGGCGCGTCGACGCGCTCGCGGCCGGCGATCTCGATCCCCCGGTCGCGCAGCGCCGGCGCGTCGATGAGATCGGCCACGTCGCCCGCGCGCTCGAGGACTTCCGCGCCATTTTAGCCGAACGGCGCGCGGCCGACCGTGACGTTGAGGCCCAGCGCCACGACATTGAGCGGGAGCGCGTTCGTAACGAGGCTGCCCGCGCCGCAGCGGCCAAGCTGCAGTCCGCGGTAGTCAGGCTGCTGGGCGCCGGCCTCGTTCGGCTCGCCGACGGCGACCTCACCACGCGGCTTACGGTCGATGTCCCGGCCGAGTTCCGCAAGTTCCGGGATGATTTCAATCGCGCGATGGACCGCCTCCAGGATACTATCGGCCGCGTCGCCGACACTGGATGCCGGCTCGAAAGCGGCGCCGGCGGGGTACGCGCCGCCGCGGTCGAATTCGCCCGCCGCGCCGAGCAGCAGGCCGCGGCGCTGGAACAAACCGTAGCCGCGGTCAACGACGTTGCCAGTTCGGTCACGGCTACTGCCAAGGGCGCGGCCGAGACGAGGGCCGCCATGTCGGAAGTGGCGCGCGACGCCGATCGTGCCGCCACGGTCGTCAGCCAGACGATCGTGGCGATGACCGGCATCGAAAAATCCTCGCGCGAGATCACCAAGATCACCGGCGTGATCGACGAAATCGCCTTTCAGACCAACCTCCTGGCGCTTAATGCCCGGGTCGAGGCTGCGCGCGCCGGTGAGGCCGGTAAGGGGTTCGCGGTCGTCGCCCAGGAGGTGCGTGCGCTCGCACGGCGTTCGGCCGAGGCCGCGCGCGAAATCAAACAACTGATCAAGGTTTCCGCGAGCGAGGTGAAGGACGGCACCCGGCTGGTGTCGGAGACCGGCGAGTTCATCGACAGCATCGGCGGCCGGGTCGGGTCCCTCGACGCGATTGTCAGCATCATCGCCAAGGCGGCCGAGGAGCAGGCACAGACCCTGCGCGACGTCGACCGGGCGATAAACGGCATCGACGCCGCGACCCGACGAGGCGCGGCGCTGGCCGAGCAGTTTGCCGCGACTGGCCACACAGTCGCGCACGATGGCGCGGCACTGATGGATCTGATCGCCGATTTTCGCGTCGAGGCCGGTTATCGGGTCGGAGGCCCGGCATCGCTCACGCCGTCCCACCAGGCAGGGTCACCGCCAGTGCCCCGTGCTGCGACCGACGGCGCCACCGCGCTTGCGCTTGACGCCGAGACGGATGGCTGGCGGGAATTTTAGGCTCAGGCTTCAAGCCGAACGGCCAACGCCCTAGCCCGCGATGACCGCATCGGCTTCGAATTCGACAAGCCATTCCGGGTTGACGAAACGATTACGGCCATGATCGTGTCCACCGGTCGGACGTCCTTGAAATATTCCTTCCGAACGTCAAGGGCGGTTTTCCAGTTGTAGATGTCCGTCAGAACTACGCGAGTGCGTACCACATCATGAAGACCGGAGCCGGCCTCCTCAAACGCCGCCTTGATGATTTCGATACATTGGCGCGTTTGCGCCGCGACGTCGCCCACGCCCACGGTCTTGCCGTCTTGCCATCTTGCCCGACCGGGGCGGTTCCGCCGATCGATATCAACGGGCCAACTCTGACAGCGCGGCTGAAACCGACGATTGCCTCCATTGGATTTCCGTTTGAAATCAGTTCTCGATCGAACATCACGACGCGCCCTCACTCGCAGCTTCCGACGGCCGACGGTAGGGCAATGGTGGTCAAATAACCATCGTTTGGTATTCCGGACTGCTTCGTGCGGGAAGCATTTCCGGCGCGATGCGCATCGGCGCCGGGGCGCAGGGAGCCCAGTCTGTGTCCGGCTTGAGTATCGGCGGGGTAATGCGCCCGGCACGATTTGTCGAAACATGCGTCGCACCGGGTTCTACTGCCGATCGCCGGCGAAGCCTCCGGCCAGATTTTTTGTCGTGCGGCCGGGGCCGGCGAGTTGACAGGCGCGCGCGGTGACGGGCTTGCTGCGCGCGGATCGACGATGGAGAGGCGTTTTGGGTGCGTTGCTGGACAAAGACCGTCTGTTTCCGATCGAGCCGGGCGCGCGGGCGCTGGCGCGGCGGCTTTACGATCTTGTCCGCGACCTGCCTATCGTCAGCCCGCACGGTCATACCGATCCGCGCTGGTTCGCGCGCGACGAGCCTTTCGCCGATCCCGCCGAGTTGCTTGTCATCCCGGACCATTACGTGTTGCGCATGCTCATCAGCCAGGGCGTGCGTCTCGACGCTCTCGGCGTCGCCAGACTATCGGGCGAACGGCGCGAAACCGACCGCCGCGCCGTGTGGCGGCTTTTTGCCGAGCATTATCACCTGTTTCGCGCCACCCCGACCCGGCTATGGCTCGACCACACCTTCGAGACGCTATTTTCCATGACCGTGCCGCTCGGACCCGAAACCGCGGATTGCTACTACGACCGCATCGCCGAGCAACTGGCAGGGGCGGAGTTCCGGCCGCGCCGACTTTTCGAGCGTTTCAACCTCGAGGTCCTGGCGACGACGGAGGGCGCGCTCGACGATCTTGCCTGGCACGAGCAGATAGCCGCCTCCGGCTGGAGCGGGCGCGTCATCACCACGTACCGGCCCGATTCCGTCACCGACCCCGATTACGAGGGTTTCGGTGACAATCTGCGCCGGTTCGGCGAGGTCACCGGCTGCGATACGCAAAGCTGGAGCGGATATCTGGAGGCCCATCGACGTCGCCGCGCCTTCTTTCGCGCCGCCGGCGCCACCGCGACCGACCATGGCCATCCCACCGCTGATACCGCCGACCTGTCGCCGGCCGAAGCCGCCGAACTTTATGCGCTCGTGGCCGGTGGCCGCGCAGGGGCCGGCGAGGCGACCCTATTCAGGGCGCAGATGCTGACCGAAATGGCGCGCATGAGCGTCGAGGACGGCATGGTCATGCAGATCCACGCCGGCGCGCGCCGCAACCATTCGCCGGCGATCCACCGGCTGTTCGGCCGCGACAAGGGCTTCGATATGCCAGGCCGCGCCTCCTATGTCGACGCGCTGAAACCGATGCTCGACGCGGTCGGCCTCGAGCCCGGCCTGAACGTCATTGTGTTTACCCTCGACGAGACCGCCTATGCGCGCGAACTCGCCCCGCTTGCGGGTGCCTATCCATGCCTCACCCTCGGCCCGCCCTGGTGGTTTTACGACAGTGTCGAGGGCATGCTGCGCCACCGCCGCGCGACCGTCGAAACGGCGGGGTTCTACAACACCGCCGGCTTCAATGACGACACCCGCGCCTTTCCCTCCATACCCGCGCGTCACGACGTCGCCCGCCGCGTCGACTGCGCCTTTCTGGCCGAGCTCGTCCTGACCGGTCGGCTGCGCGAGGATGAGGCGGCAGACCTTGCCGCGGACCTGGCCGTCAATCTGGCCCGGGCCGCCTATCGGCTCTGAGCGGGAAGGGGCGCCGGCTTCAGCGCGTCGCGCGCGGAATACCGATGCTCTCGAGCGCATCGGAAAGGTTCGCGCAATAAGGGTCGAGGCCGAAATCGGTCGGCGTGACCGCGTGCTCGAAGTCGAGCTCGCGGTGCTCCATGCAGTAGCGATCCCACGGCGAAAGCCGGATGCGGAAGGCGCGGATCGCCGATTCCGCCATCCAGTCGCGCAGCCGCAGGCGCCGCCCGACCGGACGGCCGATATGGGCGCAATAGGCCGCGACGAAATCGTCGACGCTCATAGCCGGATTGCCGAGCACCAGCCGCTCGGCGCCGGCGCGTTCGCCTGGTGGCGCGTCGACGAGATGCGCGACGATCCGGGCGATGTCTTCCGCGTGGATGAAATGAAAACGGCCATCCGCCGAAAGCCGGCGCACGAGACCCGCCCAGCGGCCGGCCTCGATCAGCAGCCGGGCGAAATGCGAATGGGTCTCCGGTCCGGTCCCGCCGATCACCAGAGTGGGAAACAGGCCGACCATGTCGACCCGCTCGGCCATGGCCTCCATGGCGCCGACGAGCTGGAATTTGGAGCGGATATAGTCGGTGCCCAGCGCGTCGGCAGCCGAAAGCAAGGCGCCGTTGCGGGCAAGCACGCTGGCGCTCGAAAAATAAAACACGCGGCCGCCATCGGTGACCAGGGCGGCGGCGACGCGATTGGCGTCGAGATTGAGCTGAAAAGCTTCCGGTCCGCCCCAGGCGGCGGCGGCGAGCACCGCGGCGTCGACCGCGCCGATCTCGGCCCGGTGGTCGCCGATCGCGCGCATGTCGGCCGTCACAAGTGTGATGCGCGGGTGATCCCGCGTCCACGCCTCCAGCCGGGTGGGATCGCGCACCACAAGCACCTGCTCGTGGGGTGTTTGCGCGGCGATGCGCGCGACGATGCGCCGTCCGACACAGCCTGTCGCGCCCGTGATCAGGATACGCTTGTGCGTCACTGTCGTTCCCCTGCCGCAAGGCATCGGCGAGGCCCTCGCCCGGGCGTTGCCGCGGCGCCGACGCGCGGCTCGATTGACCTTGCGTCGAAAACCCGTCTATGGCTTGCGCATGGTTGGGCCAGGGGCGCAATAGCCCCGCCGGCTGGCGGATGCAATCGCGTCGCGGGCGCTGCGTCCGAAACCGGATGTCGAGAGGCCCTGGGAGAGGGTGCGTGCTGGCCAAGGCGATGAGGCGAGCCGTCGAGCGGCCGATGCTGGTGCTGACGCCGATCCTCGCGCTCCAGACCCTGCCCACCCTGTGGGCGAAAGAGGTTTGGTTTCCCGACGAGCCACGCCATGCCGCCGCCTTCATGCAGATGATGGAAAACGGCCACTGGCTGGTGCTTCACGTCGGCCAGATACCCTATCCCGACAAGCCGCCGCTCTATTTCTGGATGCTGGCCGGGCTGAGCTGGCTATTCGACAGTCGCGACCCGGCCCTGTTCCAGTTCGCCGCCGCGCTGTCGGCGCTTTTTTTCCTCACCGCGACGGTTCATGCCGCGCGGGCCTTTTGCCTGCCGCGCAGCGTCCCGCTGCTGGCTGGGCTCGTGCTCCTGACGGATCATTTCTTTATCGAGCGTGCGCATTTCCCGCGCATGGACCTGTTGTTTTGCACCTTCATCCTGTTGAGCCATGTCTTTTTCTACCGCGCGGCGACGGGACCGCGGGACCTCACGCCGCGCGCGGCGATGCTCGCCTTCGCCATGGCCGGCCTGGCGACGCTGACGAAGGGACCTATCGGGATCCTGCTGCCGCTGGCGGGCCTCGTTCTGTTTCTCGCCCGCGAACGCCGGCTCGCCGCGCTGCTCGACCGTGGCTACGGGGCGGGCCTAGCCGTCTACGCCGCCATGATGGCAACCTATCTGGCCGGTGTCGTCGCCGTCGAAGGTTTGGGCTTCCTGCACGCCATTCTCGTCGAGCAAACGCTTGCGCGCGCGCTCGATACCTGGATCGCGGCCGAGCCGTTTTATTTTTATCTGCGTCGGCTGCCGGAATTCTGGCTGCCCTGGACGGTGCTGCTGTTTTTCCTGCCCTGGCGCCGGCTGGGCGAAAGCGCGTTTTGGCGTACGCTGTGGGGTGCGCCGCAAAAAAGCGGCGAACACAAGGGCCGCGCCTATCTCTGGATCACGGCCCTCGGCAGCCTGGCGATCATATCGAGCTTCGACTACAAAGTCCGCTTCCTGGTGCTGACCTTCTACCCGCAGACGGCGATGCTGATCGCGTTGTTTTTGGCCGAGCTTCCCCGCTCCAGGCGCGTGGCCGTGTTTTCGGTCGTGCTCGGCTTCCTGGCGGTGCTTGTCACCGCCCTGCCGGCCTTGCCGCAGGCGCTGCCGTGGCCGGAGCGGATCAAGGGCGAATGGATGATCTTTGCCACCGGACTGGTGGCGCTGGCGTTACTCGTTATGCTGCGTCGTCGGCCCCCGATTATCTTCGTAGGCAGCCTGGCGACCGGGCTGGCGCTGGTGTTTCTGCCCTATTACCTACTGACCATCCGGGGCTTGAACGATACAATGTCGCCGCGCGTGCAAGGCGAGATCATGGGCCGGCACGCCGATGCCGGTTATGCGCTCTATTATTACGATCCGCCCTTCAGCGAAGGCATGTTCGATTATTATGCCGGCCGCGCCGTACCGAACATCTGGGGCACAAAGGCGTTGGCCGCCGCCGTGGCCGGCAAGTCCTGCGGCGTTGTCGCCATGCGCGATCGCTACTGGCGCTCCTGGGACAACCGGCCCGAGGGCATGGAACTGATCGACGAGCGCATTCTCGACCGGCGCACGATCATGCTGTTGCGTTGGCGGCGCGGAGCGGACGGGGAAAAACCCTGCACTGTCCCGGCGGCGGCGTCGTGACGGCGGCACGAGACCCGTTCCGGCGCACGGTGGCGAGCACGCTCGCAGACCTCAACAGCCTCTTTGGCATCGACCCGGCCCCGTCGCCGTTGGCCACGCCGGAGGCGGCCGCGAAGGTCCGCGTCTTCGTCAGCCTGACGACCATCCCGCCGCGCATCGGTGGGCTCGGCCGCTGCCTCGATTCCCTTCTGGCGCAGTCGCATCCGCCCGAGCGCATCTTCGTCAACGTGCCACGCGACTATCGTCGCTTCGGCAGGTTGGACGCGGTTCCAGCCTGGCTCGGCGATCGCGATGAGCGCATCGAGGTCGTCCGCTGCGAGCACGACCACGGTCCGGCGACCAAGTTTCTCGGCGCGCTCGATCGCGTGCCGCGCACGCCCGACGCGCTGATGGTGGTCGTCGACGACGACGTCGCCTACCGCGATTACATGGTGTCGACATTCGCACGCGCCCATGCCGCCGATCCGCACCGCGCCCATTCCTTCTTCACATTCCGCTATCGCGGCGTCACCGTTGGCCAGGGGGTCGACGGCATCGCGCTACCGGCGGCGGCGCTCGACGGCATTGCGGATTTCTGGGCCCGGATCGCCAATGACGAGGACGCCTTCTTGGTCGACGATCTGTGGCTGTCCTACTATCTGCAGCGCGCCGGGCGCCCCGTCATCAGCCTGGCGCGCCAACGGCCGGATCGCGAGCCGGTCTACACGATCTACAACGATGCCGGTTCCTTGCTCGGCCTGACCGGCGCGAACCGGCGCTGGAAGGCGATGGCCGGCGCACGGCGCGCGCTGCGAGCGGCCTTCGGCGCCTGAGAACGGGCTTGCGGTCCGGCCGCGACCGGCGTTTGATAGTTACATTTTCGATGGTTACAAACGCAACGACTTGACCGCAACGCCGCAAGGAGGCGCGATTGGCCTTTTCCTACATGCCGGGCTTCGGCAACGATTTCGAGACCGAATCGCTTCCCGGCGCGCTGCCGCAGGGCATGAACTCGCCGCAACGGCCCGCCTACGGGCTTTACGCCGAGCAACTTTCGGGCTCGCCCTTCACCGCGCCGCGCGGCACCAACGAACGATCCTGGCTCTACCGCATCCGGCCGAGTGTCCGGCATACCGCGCGCTTTTCCGCCTTCGCGCAGCCGCACTGGAAAAGCGCGCCCAATGTCGACGATCACCAGCTGGCGCTCGGGCAGTTGCGCTGGGACCCGGTGCCGATACCGACAGTCGAAACCGATTTCGTCGCCGGCATCCGCACCGTGACCACGGCCGGCGACGTGCTGACACAGGTCGGCATGGCCGCGCATGTCTATGTCGCCAATGTCGACATGGTCGACGATCATCTCTTCAACGCCGACGGCGAACTGCTTGTCGTGCCGCAACAAGGCGGCCTGCGCTTCGTCACCGAGATGGGCGTGATCGAGGTTGCGCCCGGCGAAATCTGCGTGCTGCCGCGCGGCCTGGTGTTCAAGGTCGAGCTGATCGACGGTCCGGCGCGCGGCTATCTGTGCGAGAATTACGGCGCCAAATTCACCCTGCCCGACCGGGGGCCGATCGGCGCCAATTGCCTGGCCAATCCGCGCGATTTCAAGACGCCCGTCGCCTGGTTCGAGGAAAAGGACATGCCGTGCCGGCTGATCGTCAAATGGTGCGGCCGCTTCCATGTCACCGAGATCGGCCATTCGCCGCTCGACGTGGTCGCCTGGCACGGCAACTACGCGCCCTACAAATACGATCTGTCGACCTTCTCGCCGGTGGGTGCGATCCTGTTCGACCATCCCGACCCGTCGATCTTCACCGTTTTGACCGCGCCGTCGGGCGAGGACGGCACGGCCAATATCGATTTCGTCATCTTCCCGCCGCGCTGGCTGGTGGCCGAAAACACGTTTCGCCCCCCCTGGTACCACCGCAACATCATGAGCGAGTTTATGGGCCTGATCCGGGGCCAGTACGACGCCAAGGAAGAGGGTTTCGTGCCCGGCGGCATGAGCCTGCACAACATGATGCTCGCCCATGGGCCCGACGCGACCGGTTTTGAAAAGGCCTCGCGCGCCGATTTGAAGCCGGTCAAGCTCGACGACACCATGGCCTTCATGTTCGAGACCCGCTTTCCGCAGATGCTGACGCGTTTCGCCGCCGAGCTCGAGACCTTGCAGGACAACTATATCGATTGCTGGCGCGACCTGAAAAAGCGCTTCAACGGCACCAGGGAAGGCGATTGGAGCTGATCTCCGGCGCCGGCCATCAGGCGAACTTGAACCGATAGACGGGGACACCCATCCATGACCAAATCCTTCGCCTCCGCCGGCGACCTGGCCGAAAAGAAGATCTCCTTCACCGAGATCGGCCGCGATCTGTGGGCTTTCACCGCCGAGGGCGATCCCAATACCGGCGTCATCATCGGCGACGATTGCGTGATGATCGTCGACGCCCAGGCCACGCCGCGTCTCGCCAACAAGGTGATCGAGAAGGTGCGCTCGGTCACCGACAAGCCGATCAAATATGTCGTGCTGACCCATTATCACGCTGTGCGCGTGCTCGGCGCTTCGGCCTATGGCGCGTCGGAGACGATCATGTCCGACACGGCGCGGGCGATGGTGGTCGAACGCGGCCAGGAGGACTGGGAGTCCGAGTTCGGCCGCTTCCCGCGCCTGTTCGAGGGGCATGAATCGATTCCGGGCCTGACCTGGCCGAGCCTGACCTTCTCCAGGAGCGCGACCTTCTTCCTTGGCAAGCGCCGGGTCGATCTGCGCTTCCTCGGCCGCGCCCACACCGCCGGCGACATCGTGGCGTTCGTGCCGGACGCCAATGTCATGTTCACCGGCGACATCGTTGAATATCACTCCGCCTGCTATTGCGGCGACGGCCATTTCGGCGACTGGCCGGCGACGCTGGAGGCGATCCGGGCCTATCGCCTCGACGCGATTGCGCCAGGGCGCGGCGACGCGCTGGTCGGCGAGAAGATGGTCAACGCCGCGCTCGACAACACCGCCGATTTCGTCACCTCGACCTTCCGGCCGATCATGCGCATCGCCCAGGGCGGCGGTTCCTTGAAACAGGCATGGGACGCCTGTCGTGCCGCCTGCGACCCGAAATTCGCCGATTACGCGATCTACGAACATTGCCTGCCGTTCAACGTGGCGCGCGCCTATGACGAGGCGCTCGGCATCGACACGCCGCGCATCTGGACGGCCGAACGCGACCGCGAGATGTGGGCAAGGCTGCAGGGATGAAGACGGCCGACGCCGACAGCGACGCGAAATCCGGCGAGCAAGGAGCCGCAATGCAGCCCTATCGCCTGATGGCGCTGAACAATGCCTGGGCCAATGCGCGGCTATACGGCGCGCTGCGCGACCTGTCGGCCGCGGCCTTCACCGCCGCGCGTCCGGGGTTTTTCCCGTCGCTGGCCGCAACGCTCAACCATATCCACGAGGTCGATCTTTATTACCTCGACGCGCTCGAGCGTGGCGGCGCCGGGCGCGCGGTCTACGACCGGCCCGAGATCGACGATCCGGCCGCGCTCGGTGCCCTGCAGGCCGAGGCCGATCTGCGTCTGGCGCGGTTTTGCCAGGCGCTCGACCCGGCCGCGCTCGCCGAGACGCGGGTGACGGCGCGCGCGGACGGCGCGGTGACGGAACGGGTCGACGCGCTGCTGCTGCATCTTTTCCAGCACCAGATCCACCATCGCGGCCAGGCGCATGTGCAAGTGCAGCATGCCGGGATCGCACCGCCGCAGCTCGACGAATTCTATCTCGATTACGACCGCCATCCCACGGCCGCGCCCTATCACCGATAGCGCGTGAGGCAGGGGCCGGGGTCGGGTCGACGGGAGGACGACCAGCATCATGAACCGAATCTTCGAAACCCCGCTTTATGCCTATCGGCGCTCGCCCGATCAGGACGCAGCCACGCCCGCGCGCCGTCCGGTCGTCGTGGTCGGTGCGGGGCCGGTCGGGCTTGCCGCGGCGATCGACCTGGCGCTGAACGACGTGCCCGTCGTCGTGCTCGACGACAACGACAAGGTGTCGTTCGGCTCGCGCGCGATCTGCTTTGCCAAGCGACCGCTGGAAATCCTCGACCGGCTGGGTTGCGGGGCGCCGATGGTTGAAAAGGGCGTCACCTGGAATCTCGGCAAGGTCTATTTCGGCCAGCGCCGGGTCTACGGGTTCAACCTGTTGCCGGAGGCGGGCCACAAGCGGCCGGCCTTCATCAACCTGCAGCAATATCATTTCGAAAAATATCTGGTAGACCGGGTCCGCGAGCTCGAGGCCGAGGGCAGGCCGATCGAGATCCGGGGTCGAAACCGGGTGACGGCGGTGGAGACCGGCGCGGACGGGGTGCGGCTTGAGGTTGAAACCCCCGATGGGCCGTACCGGCTCGAGGCGGACTGGCTAGTCGCCTGCGACGGCGCCGGCTCGCCGGTGCGCGCCATGATGGGGCTCGATTTCGTCGGCCGCGTGTTCGAAGACAATTTCCTGATCGCCGACGTGCGCATGGAGGCCGATTTTCCCACCGAGCGCTGGTTCTGGTTCGACCCGCCCTTCAACAAGGGCCAGTCCGCGCTGCTGCACAAGCAGCCCGACGGGATCTGGCGGATCGACCTGCAACTGGGCTGGGACATCGACAAGGAACGCGAGAAGAAGCCGGAAAACGTCATTCCGCGGCTGAAGGCGATGCTCGGCGAGGACGCGCGCTTCGAACTGGAATGGGTGTCGGTCTACACCTTCCAGTGCCGGCGCATGGAGCGCTTCCGGCACGGACGGGTGGTGTTTGCCGGCGACGCGGCGCACCAGGTTTCGCCGTTCGGCGCGCGCGGCGCCAATTCGGGCCTGCAGGACACCGACAATCTGGTCTGGAAGCTGAAACTGGTTCTCGACGGGTTGGCGCCCGAAAGCCTGCTCGACAGCTACGATGAAGAGCGCCTCCATGGCGCCGACGAGAATATCTGCAACTCGACCCGGTCGACCGATTTCATCACGCCGAAATCCGAAACCAGCCGGCTGTTTCGCGACGCGGTTCTCGATCTGTCGGAAAGCTTCGCGTTCGCCCGGCCGCTGGTCAATTCGGGCAGGCTGTCGGTGCCGTGCACCTATGACGGGTCGCCGCTCAACGGGCCCGACGCCGACGACATGCCTGCGCGGACACGGCCCGGCTCGCCGGCAGCCGACGCGCCGGTGGCCGGCGGCTGGCTGCTCGACCGGCTGGGCGGCGGCTTCCAGCTTCTGACAATCGATCGCGACGCGCCCGACCGGCTCGACGTCGACGGCGTCGAGATCGCACGGGTCGCGCTGGCGTCGGATGACGACCCGTCCGGGGGGCTTGCCGAGCGTTATCTCGGCGCGGCGTCGGGTGCGGTCTATCTGATGCGGCCCGACCAGCACGTGGCCGCGCGCTGGCTGGCCTTTGACGAAGAGGCCGTGCGCGCGGCTCTCAGGCGCGCGGTAGGGCGGGAGACATGACGATGGCGAAACTCGTTACACAGCCCAACATTGCCGGTCCGGACGATTTTTATGCCGAGTTGCTGGCGCTGCATGACGGGCGCGACAAGGCCGAAAGCGACGCCATCAACGCGCGACTGATCCTGTTGCTGGCCAACCATATCGGCGATCGGAACGTGCTACACGAAGCGTTCGAGGCGGCGGCCGGCGACAAAAAATAAGCCGGCTACAGTTCGTAGCGCTGTTATGTCGACGAAGGCTCCGGCGGCTCGAACGGGCGCGTGCACACCACCAGCATGCGTGCCCCGTCGGGCCCGGCGGCGGCGTAAAGATGGCCGCGGCCCGAATCGAAATAGGCGCTCTCGCCGGTGGCCAGCGTGACGGGCTCCAGATCCTGGAAATGAATGGTCACGCTGCCCTCGATGACGAAGGCGAACTCCTCGCCGTCATGGCTGATGAAGCGGTCGAAGCGCATCGTCTCCAGCGGCCGCAACGTGCCCAGCATCGGCGTCATGCCCTTGTGCCACAGATCGGGAAACAGCATCTCGTAGGAATAGTTTTCCGTCTCGTGCAGGCGGAACTCACCGACACGCGACACCGCGACCTCGCCGGGGCGGAAGCGTTCGCCGTGTTCGGAAAACAGCGCCGACACGTCGACGCCGAGACCGTCGGCGAGCTGGCTGAAGCGATCATAGGTCAGCGCCATCAGGCCGCGCTCGACCTTCGATACGGTCGAGACGGCGAGCCGCGAACGTTTCGCCACCTCGGCCAGCGTCAGGCCGCGCTCGTGACGGATCTCGCGCAGCCGCTCGCCCATTCTGACCCGGCGGTCGGCCGGTTCGGTCAGTTTCAGGGCGCGTCGGTCTGTGGGTTTGTCCATCGGCGAAGTTTACGCGCGGCGCAGTGCGGCGTCCACAGATTTTCCGATAGGAAAATATCGATTTTCTTATCGGAAATTTCTTGCTACGGTTTTGACATTCGTCGGGCGACAGCCCGGGAGAGAGCTTTTGGGAGGAGGCTTGCGTGGCGGAGCGTTTGCCGCAAGACGTCGACATTGCCGTCATCGGCGCGGGCATTGCCGGCGCCTCGGTGGCGGCCGAACTGGCGGCAAGCGCGCGCGTGGCCTTGCTCGAGCGCGAGGCCCAGCCCGGTTATCACACCACCGGCCGCTCGGCGGCGTTGTTTTCGACGATTTACGGTCCCGCCCCGATCCGCGCCCTGTCGCGCGCCTCGGCCGGCTTCTTCGACGCGCCGCCGGACGGTTTCGCCGCCGGGCCGTTGCTGTCGCCGCGCGGCGTGATCATGATCGCCCGTCAGGACCAGCTTGGTTCCGTCGAGGCGATGTTGGCCGACCTGGCGCAAGGCAGCGCGGTCGCGCGGCTCGACGCTGCCGCGATCGCGGCGATGGTGCCGCTGCTGCGCCCCGGCTATGCCGTGGCCGCCGTGCACGAACCGGGCGCGCGCGACATCGACGTTGATGCGCTGCATCAGGGATATCTGCGCCGCTTTCGCGATCTCGGCGGTCGGCTCGTGACCGACGGCGGCGTTGACGCGCTGGCGCATGACGGCCGGGGCTGGCGCATCGACACTGCTCGCGGCGCCATCCGCGCCGGCACCGTGGTCAACGCCGCCGGCGCCTGGGCGGACGAGATCGCCGTGCTGGCAGGCGCGACCCCGGTCGGGCTGGTGCCCAAGCGCCGCACCGCGATGATCGTTTCGGCCCCGGAAGGAGTACCGGTGTCCGGCTATCCAACTGTCGTCGATATCGACGAAGAATTCTATCTGAAGCCGGAATCCGGCCGCCTGCTGATTTCGCCGGCCGACGAGGCGCCGTCGCCGCCCTGCGACGCCCAGCCGGAAGAAATCGATATCGCGATCTGTGTCGACCGGATCGAGCGGGCCTTCGACCTCAAGGTGACGCGCATCGACAACAAATGGGCTGGCCTGCGCAGTTTCGTCGCCGACAAGGTGCCCGTCGTGGGTTACGACCCGTCGGTGCCCGGCTTCTTCTGGCTGGCCGGGCAGGGCGGCTACGGCATCCAGTCCGCGCCGGCGCTGGCGCGCTGCGCGGCGGCGCTGGTGCTGCGCAACGACCCGCCGGCAGACATTGTCGACCACGGTCTCGATGTTCGCGCCCTTCGGCCCGAACGCCCGGCATGCCGCCGATGATCTGGCTCGTTCCGCTCGCCGCACTGGGACTTCTGGCGTCGGGTCTGGCGCTCGCCTACATCATCGGCGCCTCGGCGGTGCTTGTCTTCGTGGCGACCGACAATGCGCGCTATCTCGCCATCCTGCCGCAAAAAGTGTTCTCCCAGATCAGCGTCTTCGCGCTTCTGGCAATGCCGCTGTTCATCCTCGCCGGCGAAATCATGAACCGGGCCGGCGTCACCCGCGCGCTGATCGACCTGTCGATGGCGCTGGTCGGGCGCCTGCGCGGCGGGCTCGGCCACGTCAACATCATGACCAGCGTGTTCTTCGCCGGCATCTCCGGTTCGGCGGTGGCCGACGCGGCCGCGCTCTCCAACACGCTGGTGCCGGCGATGCGCGAGCGCGGCTACTCGGCCACCTATGCCGGCGCCATCACGGCGGCCTCCTCGATCATCGGGCCGATCGTGCCGCCCTCCATCATCCTGATCTTCTACGGCGCGCTGATGCAGACCTCCGTGGCGGCGCTGTTCATGGCCGGCATCCTGCCGGGGCTGCTTTTGACCGGGGCCTTGTTCGCGCTCAACGCCTGGTATGCCTGGCGAGACGACCATCCGCGCCTGGAGCGCGGCGAGGCACCCGCCTTCGGCCCGACCTTGGTCGGGGCCCTGCCGGCGCTCAGCCTGCCGCTGATCATTGTCGGCGGCATCGTCTTCGGCTGGATGACGCCGACGGAAGCCGCCGCGGTCGCGGTCGTCGCCGCGCTCGCCGCCGGCACCTTCTATACCGGCATCACCCGCCAAGGACTGCTGGAGGCACTGCGGCGCACGGCAACGCTTACCGGTTCGATCTTCATCATCCTGTGCGCCGTCGCGGCCCTCGGCCATCTGGCCGCGCTGGAGCGCATTCCCGAAGCGATCGCTAGGCTGGTCGCCGATCTCGGCCTCGGGCCGATCGGTTTCATGCTGGCCATGAACATCATCTTCATCGTTGCCGGCATGGTGCTCGACATCACCGTAGCGCTGGCGCTGCTGGTGCCGCTGCTCGCCCCGGTCGCGCTCGCCGGCGGTGCCGACCCGGTCCATCTCGGCATCGTGATCTGTTTCAATCTGTGCATCGGGCTGGTGTCGCCGCCGCTTGGCGGCTGCCTGCTGATCGTCTCGGCCGTCACCCGCGTCGGCTACTGGCAACTCGCGCGCGCCGTGATTCCCTTCGTCATTTTGGAGATGGTGGTGCTTGGCGCCATCATCGTCTTTCCGCAGATCAGTCTTGTCCTGCCCCGCGCCATGGGGCTGTGACGCAACAGGGCCGAACCGACAATAACGGCCAGAAAGGGAGGAGAACATGAAACTTCGACACTGGATCGGAAGCCTCGCGCTCGCTGCCGCCGTCGCCGTCGCGCCGCCGGTACTGGCGCAGACGGTCAAGGTGGCGCTCGACAGCCCGCCGGACCTCGAGCAGTCCGGCACTTACGTGTGGGCGCACGCCTTCGCGACCTATCTCAACGAGAACGGCATCGAAGCGGAGGAGTTCCAACGCGGCGCGCTGGGCGAGGAAGCCGAGCGCCTCGATCAGGTCAGCCAGGGCCTGCTTGAAGTCTCGATGTCGGACGTGAAATCGGCCGGCACGCTCGATACGCTGATCTACGGCGTCTATCTGCCTTATTTCTTCGACGATCTCGGCGAAGTCGACAAGGCGCTTTACGCGGGCGGGATGCTCGAGAAGATCAATGCCGGCACGACGCCCAAGGGCGTGCGGGTGCTTGGCGTTGCCCATCTCGGTCTTCCTGCCGGCATCTTCAACACCAAGAAGCCGGTTGCCGGCGTTGCCGACATGGCCGGGCTGCGCATGCGCGCGCTCGATGAAATCCAGATATCGCTGTTCGAGGCCTGGGGCTCGACCGGCACCATCGTAAGCTGGGCCGAGGTGCCGAACGCGCTCCAGACCGGGGTCGCCGACGGCTATATCAATCCGCCCTTCGTGCCGCTTCTGTTTGGTCATACCGGCTTCATCAAGCATTTCACCGATGCCGGCACGTCGCCCTCGGTCCGCCTCGCGATCGCGTCCGAGGACTGGTATCAGGGCCTGTCCGAGGAAGAGCGCCGGACGGTCGACGATGCCGTCAAGGCGGCCGACAAGGCCAATCGCGCCTGGCTTGAAAAGCGTTCCGGCATTCTGAGCGCGCTCGAGGAAGCCGGCATCGCCGTCACCCGCCTGACGCCGGAGGCGCGCGCCGAATTCCGCGAAAAGTCCCGGGCGGTCTACACCGCCGGTCCGGTCAGCGCCGATCAGCTCGCCATCTGGTCGGCGTCGCTGGGGCGCTGAGCGCATGCGGGCCGTGGCCGCCATTCTCGACCGGCTTTCGGCATCGCTCAACGCGGCCGCGCTATGGGGCGCGGTCGCGGCGGTGGTGGTGATGGTGCTCGCGGCGAGCTGGCAGGTCGTGGCCCGCTACATCCTGGCCGCGCCGCCGATCTGGACCGAGGAACTCGCCCGCTACGCCATGGTGTGGGCCGGCATGCTGGGCGCATCCTGCGCCTTTCGCGCCCATGCCGACCCGAACCTGTTTCCCGCCATGCGCGACAAGGCCGGCCCCGTCGGCGCGTTGATGGCGCTGGCGCGGCTTGCCGGCGTGGCCGTCTTTGCCGCGCCGGTTCTGTATTATTCGCTGTTTAGCGCCTCCGGCGACCCGACGCGCGGCTATCTCGCCCGCCTGGTCGGCCGCCATTCCGAGACGCTGGGCATCTCCATGGCCTGGTTCGGCCTCGCCATTCCGATCGCCTTTGCGCTGATCTTTCTTCATCTCCTGGCCGATTTCGCCGCCCGGCTGTCGGCCTTCGATCCCGACGAACAGCAGGACAGCACGCCGTGAAAAAAATCTTTATCGCCGGCCTCGCCACCGAGACCAACACGTTTTCGCCGATTCCGACCGGTCTGGCCTCGTTCGAGGAAACCTTTCTGAGCCGTGAGGCGACGCGGGAAACGCCCAACCTGTTTTCCGCGCCGCTGCATGTGTGGCGCCGCCGCGCCGAGGAACGCGGCTGGCAGGTGGTCGAAAGCCTCGCCGCCTTCGCCCAGCCGGCTGGGCTCACCATCGGCCCGGTCTACGAGGCCTTCCGCGCCGAAATCCTCGCCGACCTGCGCAAGGCGATGCCGGTCGACATCGTGCTCTTGTCGATGCACGGCGCGATGATCGCCCAGGGCTGCGACGATTGCGAGGGCGATCTGATGGCGCATATCCGTGAGCTCGTCGGCACGGAAGCGGTGATCGGGCTCGAGATCGACCCGCACAACCATCTCACCCCGTTGATGCTCGAATCCGCCGATCTGATCGTCTGCTACAAGGAATATCCGCACACCGATTCGCCCGACCGGGCCGAGGAACTGTTCACGCTCGCCGCCGATACCGCCGACGGCAAGATCCGGCCGGTCATGCGCGATTATGACTGCCGCATGATGGGCTCCTACCAGACGCCGAAGGAGCCGATGCGCGGTTTTGTCGACGCGATGATCGCCCGCGAGGGAAGCGGCGGCATCCTGTCCTTGTCGCTGGCGCACGGTTTTCCCTGGGGCGACCACCCGCTGGTCGGTACGCGCATGCTGGCGATCGCCGATGGCGACGCCGATCTGGCCGCCGCCACCGCGCGCGAATTCGGCGAGAAATTGTGGTCGATCCGCGAGGGGTTGCGCTCGGACTTCCCGTCGATCGACGCGGCGCTGGACCGGGCGAGCGCGTCCAACGGCAGCCCGGTGGTGCTGGCCGACTATGCCGACAATGCCGGCGGCGGCGCGCCCAGCGATGCCACCTTCGTCCTCCAGGAGGTGCTCAGGCGCGGGCTCAAGGACATCGTGCTCGGACTTTTCTGGGACCCGGGCGTGGTGCGCATGTGCCAGGAGGCCGGCGAGGGCGCGGTGATGCCGATCCGCCTCGGCGGCAAGGTCGGGCCGATGTCCGGCGACCCGGTCGACATCACCGTCACCGTCCGCAAGGCGGCCAGGAACCTGTCCCAGCCTATGGGCGAGACGCTGATGCCGATGGGCAACGTGGTCTGGCTGGAGGCCGACGGCGTGCATCTGGTCGTCAACGATCTGCGCACCCAGACCTTCCACCCCGAAGCCTTCACCCAGCTCGGCATAGATCTGGAAGCAATGCGCATCGTGGTGGTCAAGTCGTCGCAGCATTTTTACGCCGGCTTCGCCCCGATCGCCGCCGAGGTGATCCATATGGCGACCCCCGGCGCGATCGCCCCCGATTTCGCCGCCATTCCCTTCACCCGCAGAAAGGGCGATTATTGGCCCAAGGTGGAGAACCCGTTCGCATGACCAACCCGCTGATTGCCGACCGCGACCGTTTCGCCGCGCGCCATCCCGAACGGCGGGTGAGCCTGCGCGGCCGCGAATGGGGCGTGGTTGCGGCCGGCACCGAAGGCCCGGCTCTCGTCCTGATTCCCGGCACGCTGGGCCGCGCCGATATTTTCTGGCAGCAGATCGAGGCGCTGGCCGGTCGCGCCCGGGTGATCGCCGTCACCTATCCCGACAGCGGCGGCGTACGCGAATGGGGGGGCGACCTGGCCGAACTCCTGCGCCAGCGCGGCGTACGGGCGGCCACAGTGCTGGGCTCCTCGCTCGGCGGTTATCTCGCGCAGTATTTCGCCGCCGTTCACCCGGAACTGGTCAAGCGGTTGCTGGCCGCCAACACGCTTGGTTCGGTGGACGAGATCAAACAGTTCCCGCCCTATAATTCCGATCTCGACCACGGTCCGATTGCCGAGCTCAGGGCCGGCTTTGGGCGCGGCTTGACCGCGTGGGAAAAAACCCATCCCGACCAGGCCGATCTGGTCGCGCTGCTGATGGCCGAGCAGGGCGGACGCATTTCAGAACCCGAACTGCGCGCCCGGCTGAAGGCGCTGCGCGACGGACCCGATCTGCCGCCCGTTTCCCTGCCGCACGAGCGCATCGTCGCGATCGAGAGTGACGACGACCCGCTGCTGCCGCAGCCGCTGCGCGAGGCGCTGCGCGCGCGGCTCGACCCGGGCGTGTGTTACCGGTTCGCCTGGGGGGGCCATTTTCCTTACGTGGTTCGCCCGGCCGCCTATACCGGGCTTCTGGAAGAACAGCTCGATCTGGAGGTCACCGGCCAGGGTTGGGGCGAGGGGACGACGCGCCGGCAATGATCGTACTTTCCAATCTGAACGTTGCCGCCTGCCTGAAGATGGCCGATGCGATCGAGGTGGTGGAAACCGCGATGAAGGCGGTCTCCGCCGGTCAGGCCAATCTGCCGCTGCGCTCGCTCGTTAATGTCGGCGGCGACAACCGCATGGGCGTCATGCCCGGCGCGCTCCTGCCCGGCGTTGCCGGCCAGCCGGCCTGTTTCGGCATCAAGCTTCTGAGCCTTTTTCCGCAAAATCCCGATGCCGGGTATTCCTCGCACGAGGGCGCCTATGTGCTGTTTGAGGGCGAGCACGGCACGGCGATCGCGATGATGAACGCCGGGCTGATGACGGCGATCCGCACCGCCGCGGCCAGCGCGGTCGCCACCCGTGCGCTGGCGCGGCCAGATGCGCGCGTGCTGACCATCATCGGCGCCGGCGAACAGGCCGAGCATCATCTCGAGGCGATGATGTGCGTGCGCGATATCAGCCGGGTGCGCGTCGTCGGCCGGAGGATCAGGAATCGCGACGCCTTCATCGCCCGGGCCCGGGCGCGCTACGGCGAGGTTGCCATAGAGCCGGCTGACGACGTCAGAACCGCCGTCGCCGGCGCCGACATCGTCTGCACCGTCACCTCGTCGCCTGAGCCCGTTCTGAAGGGCGGCTGGATCGATCCCGGCACCCATCTCAACGTCGCCGGCGCGTCGGTGCCGTCGAGCCGCGAGGTTGACGAGGATATGGTCGCGCGCGCCACGCTGTTCGTCGATTACCGCGCCTCGACCTTCGCCCAGGCCGGCGAGGTCATCGCCGCGCTCGAAAGCGGCCGCATCGCCAGGGACCACGTGCGGGCCGAGATCGGCGAGGTGCTGGCCGGTGCGCATGGCGGCCGCGGCGCCGACGACGAGATCACGCTTTACCGTTCGCTCGGCGTCGCCGCGCAGGATCTGGCCGCCGCCTGGTACTGCATGGAGCGGGCGCGCGAGCGCGGTCTCGGCGTGACCGCGACGCTCTGACATCGTCCGGCGGCTGCGCTCCCGGTGGGCATGGCGAATGGTCGCGCTTTGCCTTCGCGCTGAAACCGATTATGAAGCGGCGCGAGGACGCCATTGTCTAATGGCGCGGTTTCGGCTGCCGACGGAGAAGTTCGCGCCATGACGACGATTATATCCAACCCCAAGCGCATCACCGTGTTCGGCGGATCCGGCTTTCTCGGCCGCCATGTCGTGCGCGCCCTCGCGCGGCGCGGCTATCTGGTACGCGTCGCCTGCCGGCGGCCCGACCTCGCCGGCCATCTGCAGCCGCTCGGCAATGTCGGTCAGATCCAAGCGGTCCAGGCCAATCTGCGCTATCGCTGGTCGGTCGACCGCGCGCTCGAGGGTTCCGACCACGCCGTCAATGCGGTCGGCATTCTGTTCGAATCCGGTCGCCAGCGCTTTTCGGCCGTCCAGGATTTCGGCGCGCGTGCGGTGGCCGAAGCAGCTCGCGCCGCCGGCATCGGCATGACCCAGATTTCTGCGATCGGTGCCGATCCCCAGTCCGAATCGATCTATGCCCGCTCCAAGGCGCTCGGCGAGCAGGCGGTGCGCGAGACCCTGTCCGACGCCGTTATCGTGCGTCCCTCGATCCTGTTTGGCCCCGAGGACGATTTCTTCAACCGTTTTGCCGGCATGGCCCGTTTTTCGCCGATCCTGCCCTTGGTCGGCGGCGGACACACCGGCTTCCAGCCGGTTTATGTCGCCGACGTCGCGGAAGTCGTGGCGCGTGCCGTCGACGGTAATCTGGCCGCTGGCACGACCTACGAGCTCGGCGGGCCGGAAGTGCTCAGCTTCCGCGAATGCATGGAAAAGATGCTTGAGGTGGTCGAGCGCAAGCGCATGTTCGTCGATTTGCCCTGGTCGCTGGCGCGCTTGCAGGCCTGGTTCCTCGAATTCATGCCGACCCCGCTTCTAACGCGCGACCAGATCACGCTGCTCCAGACCGACAACGTCGTTTCTGAAGCGGCGGTTGAGGACGGCCGCACGCTGGAAGGGCTCGGCATCCGGCCGCAGGCGCTCGACACCATCCTGCCGACCTATCTGTGGCGTTTTCGCAAGACCGGACAATTCGTGACCGGCAAGGTGGCCTGACCGGTCTTGGATCTGCCCTTCGCCCTGCTGCCGGACGGGTTTGGCATCGCGGCGGCGGCGATATTGGTGAGTGCCAGTTTCTTCACCTCGGCGCTGACGGCCGCTTTCGGTGTCGGCGGCGGCGTGGCCATGCTCGCGCTGATGGGCCAATTCATTCCCGTCGCCGCGCTGATACCCGTCCATGGAGCGGTTCAGCTCGGCTCCAACACCGGCCGGGCCTGGCATCAGCGGGCCAATGTGTATTGGGCAATCGCCGCCCCCTTCCTGATCGGCAGCGTGATCGGGGCGGCCGGCGGCGCCTTCTTCGTCGTGCAATTGCCCGACGCGCTGCTCAAGCTCGCACTTGGCCTGTTCATCATCGTGGTCACCTGGAGCCGCATTCCCGGCATCGGCCGGCTCGGGGCCGCCGGCTTGACGCTGGGCAGCGCGGTGCTGGCTTTCGTCACCATGTTCATGGGCGCGACCGGACCGTTGCTGTCGGCCTTCTTCGCCCAGCTTTTTCCCGACGACCGCAAGGCGCTGGTGGCCACGCACGCCGCCGGCATGACGGTCCAGCACGCGCTCAAGCTCGTCGTGTTCGGGCTCGCCGGGTTCGCCTTCTGGCGCTGGCTGCCGCTGATCGTGGCGATGATCGCCTCCGGCTATCTCGGCACGGTTTACGGCACGCGGCTGCTCGAGGCCCTGCCGGAAAAGGCGTTCCGCCAGGTCTTTCGGATTGGCATCACCCTTCTGGCGCTCGACATGATACGGCGCGGAGCGACGGCGCTTTTGTAAACGGCCCGAGCGCAAGCGCCGTAGCCTGAAAACGGGGCCGGATCGCGCTGTCGTCGGGTTTGCCGTGCTCGCGGTCTATCCCCAGACAAGAAGCGCGACCAGGCCGATGGAGCCGACGACCAGCCGCCACCAGCCGAACAGCCGGTAGCCGTGCCTGGAGACGTAGTCGAGCAGGTAGCGCACGACGATCACCGCCATAATGAAGGCCATGACGAAGCCGACCGCTATGATCGGCAGGTCGGATGCCGACAGCACGTCGCGGTTTTTGTACAGGTCGAAGACGAAGGCGCCGGCCATGGTCGGCATCGCCAGAAAGAAGGAAAACTCCGCCGCCGAGCGCTTGTCGGCGCCCATCAGCAGCGCGCCGACAATCGTCGCGCCGGAGCGCGAGGTGCCTGGGATCATCGCCAGGCACTGGAACAGGCCGATCTTGAGGCAAAGGCCGGGCGGATAGTCCATTACGTCGGAGTAGCGCGGCTCGAGGGCCAGGCGGTCGACCCAGAGCAGGATCACGCCGCCGACGATCAGCATGATGCAGATCAGCATCGGCGTCTCGAACAGCACCGTCTTGATGAACCCGTGTGCGGCCGCGCCGACGATGGCAGCCGGCAGGAAGGCGATCAGGATGCCGGCGACGAAGCGTCTTGTGCGGGCGTCGCTTGGAAAGTCGACGAGAAGCCGCAGCAGCCGGGTGAAATAGACGCTGAGAATGGCCAATATGGCGCCGAGCTGGATCAGCACCTCGAACGCCTTGCCGGTCGATTCGAAGCCGAGGAAATGGCCGGCGAGCAGAATATGGCCGGTGGAGGACACCGGTATGAACTCGGTCAGCCCTTCCAGAAGGCCGAGCATCGCCGCGTCCACAATCGTTTGCTGTGCCATGAAATTCTCCGGCTCGTCTTCCGGGCGCCGCCTTGCGCGTCCTAGTGTGTGCCCCTAAGAGACTGGCCTTTGACGCGACCTTGCCGGAGGCGCGGGAGATTTAGCGCGCCGGTCTTCAAAAGGCCATAGGCCGGGGCCAGTCGTCATGCGGGTTTTGGAGCGCGACATGAGAAATGATCTCCCAGATGCGGCATCGAGAGGGCGGAAGGGGGAGGTCCCTTCCATGCCGGCGCGCTTCCGTCATGGCCAATTGTGGCCATATCCTTGCGCAACGCGTTAGCTTTCGGCTTGCGCGCAGCCTGTCCCGGACTTGCCGGCGGCAAGTTCCGAGCTCCGAACCTAAACGTCGATTGGCCCCCTAACGCACAGTTCGAATCATGCTGACACTGTTTCATCACCCGCTGGTCGCTTCCTGCCGCTACGTGCGCCTGTCCTGCGCCGAATATGGCGAGGAACTGCAACTGATCGACGAAAAGCCGTGGCTACGGCGCCCGGAACTGCTCGAAATGAACCCCGCCGGAACCCTGCCGGTGCTGCTCGCCGAGGGCGACACGCCGATCGTTGGCGCGGGCGTGATCGCAGAATATCTCGACGAGACGCGCGGCGCGCTGATGCGTGAGCGCCGGCTCTACGGCGACGACCCGTTCACGCGCGCCGAGGTCCGCCGCCTGGTCGACTGGTACCTGGTCAAGACCGACAACGAGGTGACCCGCCATCTGGTGCGCGAGCGCGCCTTCAAACCGCTAATGACCAGTATGCAGGGCGGCGGCTCGCCCGATTCGGCGGCGATCCGTGCCGCGCGCGCCAATGTGAAGCCGCACATGAAATACACCAACTGGCTGGCCGGCACGCGCGACTGGCTGGCCGGCGACCGGCTGTCCTATGCGGATCTTGCCGCCGCCGCCGCGCTGTCGGTACTGGATTATCTCGGCGAGGTGCCGTGGGAGGATTATCGCGCCGCGCGCGACTGGTACGGGCGCATCAAGTCCAGACCGTCCTTCCGTCCGCTGCTCGCCGACCGCGCGCCGGGCCTGTCGCCGGTGTCGCACTACGCCGATCTGGATTTTTGATCATGGGCCAGACCGCGCGGCCGGCGAAGAGCCCCTTGCGGACCTTCCTCGATCGCGAGGCGGCAGCAGCCGGGTTCGATCTCGTGCGCGTGGTGCGGCCCGACGCCGTGCCCGAATTGCCGCAGCGGCTGCGGCAATTCGTCAAGGACGGTCATCACGCGACGATGGGCTGGCTCGCCGAACGCATGGAGGCGCGCGCCGACCCGCGCCGGCTTTGGCCGGAGGTCCGCTCGGTAATCATGCTGGCGATGAATTACGGGCCGGACCACAACCCGCTCGACGATCTCGCGCGGACCTCGCACGGGGTGATTTCGGTCTACGCGCAAAACCGCGACTATCACGACGTCGTCAAGGGCAAGCTCAAGCAGCTTGCCGGCAAGCTGGCCGCGCGCGCCGATGCCGACGTCAAGGTGTTCGTTGACACCGCGCCGGTGATGGAAAAGCCGCTGGCTGCCGCGGCAGGCCTCGGCTGGCAGGGCAAGCACACCAATATGGTCAGCCGCAGCCATGGCTCGTGGCTCTTCCTCGGCTCGATCTTCACCACGACCTTTCTGGAAGCCGATGCCGCAGAAAGCGATCACTGCGGACGCTGCAGCGCCTGTCTCGACATCTGCCCAACCAACGCCTTTCCCGCGCCCTACCGGCTCGATGCGGGCCGTTGCATCTCCTATCTCACAATCGAGCATCACGGTCCGATCCCGCGCGCACTGCGTCCGGCGATCGGCAACCGCATCTATGGTTGCGATGATTGTCTGGCGGTCTGTCCGTGGAACAAGTTCGCGCAGAGCGCCTCCGAAGCCAAGCTGGCCGGCCGGGCCGACCGGCGCGCGCCGGCTTTGCGCGACTTGCTGGCGCTCGACGACGCGGCCTTTCGCAGCCTGTTCTCCGGTTCGCCGGTCAAGCGCACCGGGCGCGACCGTTTCGTGCGCAACGCGCTGGTTGCGGCCGGCAATTCGGGCGACGCCGCGCTGGTGCCGGCCTGCCGACGCCTGCTCGACGACGCCGCGCCGGTGGTGCGCGGCGCCGCTGTGTGGGCGTTGTCGCGGCTTCTGCCGGCGCGGGATTTTCTCGCACTTGCCGCCGAACGCGCCGCCGATGCCGACCAAAGCGTGCGCGAGGAATGGCAGGCGGCGCGCACGGCCGCGCGCACCGGAAACGACAGGGAGTTCGCATGAGGCTGATGATCTTCGGCGCCGGCTATTCCGGCCGCGCCATTGCACGACATATGCGCGCCGAAGCCGAGTGGATCGCCGGCACCACACGCGCGCGGGAAAATTTCGACCGGCTGCGCGCTGCCGGGATCGAGCCGCTGGTCTTCGACGGTGAAACGTCCGATCCGGAATTGCGCGAACGTCTGTCACAGGCAACGCATCTCGTCGTTTCGATCGCGCCCAAGGGCGCGGCCGATCCGGTTCTGGCTGCGTTCGCCGACTTCGTCCGACGCGACATGCCGGAACTCGCCTGGATCGGCTATTTGTCGACCATCGGCGTTTATGGCGACCATGACGGTGCCTGGGTCGACGAGGACACCGCGCCACGGCCGGTTTCGCCGCGTTCGGTCGCGCGCGTGGCGGCGGAAGAGGCCTGGCTGGCGCTCGGCCGCGAACGGAGCGTCCCGGCCGCCATATTGCGGCTTTCGGGGATTTACGGTCCCGGCCGCAACGCGCTCTTGAACCTGTCGAAAGGCACGGCCCGGCGCCTGGTCAAGCGCGGCCAGGTCTTCAACCGCATCCATGTCGCCGACATCGCCGGCGCCACCGCCCATCTCGCGCGCGGCGCCCGGGACGGCCTCTTCAACATCACCGACGACGAGCCGGCGCCGCCGCAGGACGTGGTGGAATTCGCGGCCGAGATAATGGGCGTGGCGCCGCCGCCGGAAATCCCGTTCGCGGAAGCCGAACTGACGCCGATGGCGCGTTCCTTCTGGGCCGAGACCAAGCGGGTGTCGAACGCGCGCATCAAGGCGACGGGCTATCGCTTTGCCTATCCCGATTACCGCGCCGCGTTGACGGGGCTGTGGCGGGACGGAGCTTGGGATATCGAACCGGGCGCCTGAGCGGCGGCGTCGCGTCGCCACCGACGCCATGCTATGATTCGCGCAATATCGGGCGGCGATACCGGGAGCGCATGATGACTTTGACGGCTTTTTTCCGCGCCAGCGCGGCGGCGGCCCTTGTCGCCGCCGTGGCGACGACGCCAGGACAGGCCGCCGAACCGCTGGCCAAGGAGCTGTTCGGCGCCAAGCGCCTGCCCGCCGCGACCGCGCCCAAAACCTGGGGCTTCTATTCCAAGGGCTGTTTTTCCGGCGGCGTCGCGATCGCCGTCGACGGTCCCAACTGGCAGGCCATGCGCGTGTCGCGCAACCGTCGCTGGGGCCATCCGCAGATGATCCGGCTGATCGAAAGACTGTCGCGCGAGGCGGCGGCCGATGGCTGGCCCGGCCTTCTGGTCGGCGACATCTCGCAGCCGCGCGGCGGCCCGATGCTGACCGGCCACGCCTCGCATCAGATGGGGCTCGACGCCGATATCTGGCTGACGCCGATGCCTGATCGGCGCCTTACCGCCAGCGAGCGCGAAAATATGAGCGCGACCTCGGTGCTGAAGAAGGGCTCGCTCTACGTCGACGACCGCATCTGGACGCCGGCCCATGCGGCTTTGCTCGAGCGGGCCGCAAGCTACCGGGAGGTCGAGCGCATTCTGGTTCATCCCGGCATCAAGAAGAAGCTCTGCGACACGGTGACCGGCAACCGCGCATGGCTGTCCAAGATCAGACCGTTCTGGGGCCATCATTATCATTTCCATGTCCGTATCGGCTGTCCCGACGGCTCGACCGGCTGCCGCAGCCAGAAGCCACCGCCGGCGAGCGATGGCTGTGACAAATCGCTGGCCTGGTGGTTCACGGAGGAGCCGTGGCGCCCGGCCAAGGGCCCGGCCAAACCCAAGGCGCGCGACGTTATGGTAATGAAGGACCTGCCGGCCGCGTGTCGCCATGTGCTGGAGGCGCCGGCGCCGGTGTCCGAGGCCGCCGTGACTATCGGCGGAAGCGATGCCGTCACGGCGCCGCCGATCGCCGCCAGCGCCTTCGCCGCTACGCCGCGCCGCGAAATTCCCCTGCCCGAGCCGCGCCCGCGCCGCTGAGCCAGGTAATACGCGGCTTTTCAACGACCAGGGCTTGTCCTAAACTTTTTAAACCGGTTTAAGGAACCGAACGGACCGGCGGGAAGGAATCCAGACGTGTCTGACAGGCTGCGTCTTGCGCTGATCGCGCATGACAAAAAGAAGGATGAGCTGGTTGCATTTGCGCGCCGGCACCGCGCGCGGCTTGCCGCCTGCGAGCTTTACGCCACCGGAACCACCGGAGGGCGGATCGTCGAGGCCTGCCCGGCGCTGTCCGTCACGCGCGTGAAGAGCGGTCCGCTCGGCGGCGACCAGCAGATCGCCGCGCTGATCGCGGAAGGCGGCATCGACGCGCTGGTGTTTTTCGTCGATCCGCTGACGGCGATGCCGCACGATGTCGACGTCAAGGCGCTGATGCGGCTCGCGATCGTCTATGATATTCCCATGGCGCTCAACCGGTCGACCGCCGAAGCGGTTCTCGGCCGGCCGCGGGCACCCGGTAGCGATGATCCAGCTTCGGAAACGGACGGCAGGTAGGACGACATGCCCATTGCGGAGGATGCCGATACGGTTCTCAAATTCCCGATCCTGATCGGCGACATCGGCGGCACCAATGCCCGCTTCGCTATCCTGATCGATTCCTATGCCGAGCCGAAGCAGTTCCCGATCGTGCAGACGGCCGATTTCGCCACGATCGACGAAGCCATCCAGGCTTCGATCCTGGACCGCACCTCGATCATTCCACGCTCGGCCGTGCTGGCCGTCGCCGGTCCGATCGACGGCGACGAGATTGCACTGACCAATTGCGACT
Source organism: Nitratireductor arenosus (assembly GCF_009742725.1). Classification (GTDB taxonomy): domain Bacteria; phylum Pseudomonadota; class Alphaproteobacteria; order Rhizobiales; family Rhizobiaceae; genus Mangrovimarina; species Mangrovimarina arenosa. The sequence continues at coordinate 74,663 of NZ_WPHG01000003.1, forward strand.
GGGTGGTGCGGCCGAAGGCGATGGCGGCCGCGCTCGGTCTCGAGGATATCGTGCTGCTGAACGATTTTGAGGCTCAGGCGCTTGCCGTGATTGCGCTTGGCGAGGAGCATATGGTCAAGATCGGCGGGGGTGAGGTCGAGCCCAATGCCGGCCGGATCGTGCTCGGCCCTGGCACCGGCCTCGGTGTCGCCGGCCTGGTCCATGCCTGCCATACCTGGATCCCGGTGCCTGGAGAGGGTGGGCATGTCGACATGGGCCCGCGCACCGCGCGCGATCTCGAGGTCTATCCGCATCTGGAGCCGATCGAGGGGCGAATCTCGGCCGAACAGCTTTTGTGCGGCCGCGGCCTCGTCAATCTCTACGGAGCGGTCGCGGCGGCGGACGGCAAACAGGCGCAACTCGCTACTCCGGCGGAGATCACGGCCGCCGCGCTCGACAAAAGCGATCCCGTCGCCGAGGAGGCGCTGTCGATGTTCGTGGTTGGCCTCGGTCGGCTCGCGGGCGATCTGGCGCTTGTCTTCATGAGCCGCGGCGGTGTCTATCTGACCGGCGGAATTGCCCAGAAGATCGTTCCGGCGCTGAAGGAGCCGGCGTTTCGTGCGGCCTTCGAGGACAAGGCGCCGCACAGTGAGTTGCTTGGGCAGATCCCGGTTTTCGTCATCACCCATCCGCTGGCCGCGCTCACCGGTCTGGCCGCCTATGCGCGCACGCCCGCCCGGTTCGGGGTCGAGATCGACAGCCGCCACTGGCATATCCAGTAAGGTCGCGGCGGCGCCGGCTTGACGCCGGTGTTGCAGCGAAGGCATAGGCATTGTCCGGCGATGACGCTAAGAGGGGCGCTCCCCGTCGGCAGGCGGGTTGCGCCTCCGTCGACCGCGATCCCGCGGCCGGCCGGCGGCGCGCTTAACTCCCGGACGGCCAACGGCCTTCCACCCGCCGCAACGATCGGAACCGCACGTGACGTCACAGGGATTGCACAGGCCATCGATCGATCCCGGCGAAGTCGTCGCGATCCTGCGCCGCGTGATACGCGAGAACGGGCGCGAATATCTGCCGCATTACGGCTTCGCTGTGCTGTGCCTGATCGCGGTCGCCGGCACGACCGCATTCGTCGCGTGGATCATGAAGGATGTCGTCGACAGCATCTTCAACGACCGCCGCTACGACCTGATCGTGCTGATCTGCGGCAGCATCGCCGCCGCTTTCATCCTGCGTGGGCTGGCCACCTACGGGCAGGCCGTGCTTCTCGCCAAGATCGGCAACAATCTCGTGGCGCGTTACCAGAGGCGGCTGTTCGACCATCTGATGCGCCTTGGCGTCGATTTTTTCGCCGACACCCGTTCGGGCCAGCTTGCCGCGCGTATCAACGAAAACGTCAACGGTATCCGCGATCTCCTGTCGATGACCCTGACGTCGCTCGCCCGCGACGCCGTCTCGCTGGTGGCGCTGGTCATCGTCATGATCATCCAGGACCCCGTCCTGTCGCTGGTGGCCTTCCTCATCGGTCCGCCGCTGATCTACACCGTCAACCGGCTGATGCGCCGGCTGCGGCGCGTGACGCGCGAATCGGTCGAGATCAACGCCCATCTGATCGGCGCCATGCAGGAAGCGGTGCAGGGTGTCGCCATCGTCAAGGCCTTCACGATGGAAGGACAGCTTTCGGCCCGACTGTCGCGGCTGATCGACGACGCCGAATACCGAGCCAACAAGATCGCCCGGGTTTCGGAGCGCACCACCCCGATCGCCGAGATCCTGGCCGGTTTCGCGGTGGCGGGCGTGATCGCCTATGCCGGCTATCGCACCGCCTTCGAGCAGGAGCCGCCGGGCGCGGTGATCTCCTTCATCACCGCGTTGCTGCTCGCCTATGATCCGGCACGCCGCCTCGCCCGCGTCCAGGTCAATCTCGAAAGGTCGCTCGTCAATGCGCGCATGATCTACGAGATACTCGACATAGAGCCGCGCCAGCGCGATCGCGTGGATGCGCCGGCGCTGGCCGTTGCAGGCGGCGGGGTGCGTTTCGACAAGGTCACCTTCGGCTACATACCGGATAATCCGGTCCTGACGGATGTCAGTTTCGTCGCGGCGCCTGGTCGAAAGACGGCCATTATCGGGGCCTCCGGTGCCGGCAAGACGACAGTGATCGCGCTCCTGCAGCGTTTCTACGATGTGTGGGACGGCACGATTTCGATCGACGGCCAGGACATATCCGGCGTGACCAAGCAATCGTTGCGCCAGTCGATCGCCTATGTCTCCCAACAACCTTACCTGTTCGAAGGCTCGATCCGCGACAATATCCGGTACGGTCGTCCGGATGCCAGCGACGGCGAGATCGAGGCGGCGGCGCGCCAGGCTCATGCCGACATTTTTATCGCCGCCTTGCCGCGCGGTTACGATACGCAGGTGGGCGAAAACGGCATGACCTTGTCGGGTGGCCAGCGCCAGCGCCTGTCGATCGCGCGGGCAATCGTGCGCAACGCGCCGATCCTGCTGCTTGACGAGGCGACATCGGCGCTGGACAGCGAATCGGAGGCGCGCGTCCAGCAGGCGCTCGAAACCGTGATGGAGGGCCGCACCACCATCGTCATCGCCCACCGGCTCTCGACTGTCGTCAACGCCGACCATATTGTCGTGCTCGAAGCCGGTCGCCTGGTCGAGGAGGGCACGCACAAGCAATTGATGCGCAACCGCGGCGGGCTTTATCACCGCTTCAACCAGATGCAGGGCACCAAGGATCTGGAACTCGTGCGCGACGTCGCCGGTAAGCCCGCAACCGCGACCGCGCGCAGGAAATCGGCGGAGAGCAAGTCGTGAGCGCGATGAAACTGGTCGTTGTCGGCGCCGCCGGCCGCATGGGGCAGACCCTGATCCGGGTCATTCGCCAGACCGAGGGGGTCCGGCTTTCCGGCGCGGTGGAAAGGGCGGGCTCGCCCTTCATCGGCCGCGACGCGGGCGAACTGGCCGGTATCGGTATGCTCAATGTCGCGATCCGCGACGACCCGCTGCCGGTATTTGCCGAGGCGGACGGTGTCCTCGACTTCACCGTGCCGGCGGCCACTGTCGAGTTCGCAGGTTATGCCGCGCAGGCCCGCATCGCCCACATCATCGGCACGACGGGCTGCGCGCCCGACGATGAGGCCGCGATCGCTGCCGCCGCCCGCCACGCCACGATCGTCAAATCGGGCAATATGAGCCTGGGCGTCAATCTGCTAGGCGTGTTGGTGCGCCAGGCAGCCGCGGCGCTGGACGAGGATTTCGACATCGAGATCGTCGAGATGCATCACCGTCACAAAGTGGACGCGCCTTCGGGCACGGCGTTGCTGCTCGGCGAGGAGGCCGCCTCGGGGCGCGGCATCGCGCTGGACGAGCACAGCGTGCGGGTGCGTGACGGCCATACCGGTCCGCGCCCGAACGGCGCGATCGGTTTCGCGACCTTGCGCGGTGGTTCCGTGGTCGGCGAACACCAGGTGATACTGGCCGGCGAGGGCGAGCGGATCGCGCTGTCGCATCTGGCCGAAGACCGTACCATCTTCGCCCGTGGCGCGGTCAAGGCGGCGCTCTGGGCGCATCGCCGCAAACCTGGCCTCTATTCCATGCTCGATGTTCTGGGGCTCGAGGGGCGATGAGCTCGCACTGGATCGGCACGGCTGCGGCGGTGCATGTGCGCATTGCGGTCGAAGGCGGGTTCGCGATGTTCTCGCATGGCGAAAAGGCGGCTGTCGCCAGGACCCTGCCCGGCGACTGGATCGCCTATTATTCGCCGCGCGAAGGGTACAGGGAAGGGGCCGAGTTGCGCGCCTTCACCGCCATCGGTCAGGTCCTGCCCGGCGATCCGGGCGAGCGCGAGATGGTAGCCGGCCATATCGGCTGGTACCGCCCGGCGCGCTGGCTCGCGCAGGCGCAACCGGCCGATATCTATCCGCTCCTCGACCGGTTCTCCTTCGTCAGAAACCGTCGGCACTGGGGCATGTATTTCCGCAAATCGCTGTTTTCGATCGACGCGGCCGATTTCGCGCAAATCGCCGTGGCAATGCGTGTCGGCGATCAGTTTTCGCAATCGGCAAGCCAATAGGGAGACCCCATGTCAGGCACACTCGTCCTCGTTCGCCACGGCCAGAGCGAATGGAATCTCAAAAACCTTTTCACCGGCTGGCGCGACGTCGACCTGACCGAAAAAGGCCATGGCGAGGCCAAGGCGGCCGGCGCGCTCTTGAAGGCGCGCGGCACGACGTTCGACATCGCCTTCACCTCGGTGCTGATGCGGGCGCAGAAGACCTGCCAGCATATCCTCGATGCCGTCGGCCAGGGCGAGCTAAAGACCGAGCGTGACCTGGCGCTCAATGAGCGCGACTATGGCGACCTGGCCGGGCTCAACAAGGATGACGCGCGCGCCAAATGGGGCGAGGAGCAGGTGCATATCTGGCGCCGGTCCTATGACGTTCAGCCGCCCGGCGGTGAAAGCCTGCGCGACACCGGCGCCCGTGTATGGCCGTATTACATGCACGTCATCCAGCCGCATGTGCTGCGCGGCGAAACCGTTCTGGTTGCCGCGCACGGCAACTCGCTGCGTGCCCTGATCATGGCGCTCGACGGGCTGAAGCCGGAGGAGGTGGTGAAGCTGGAACTTGGCACCGGCGTTCCTATCGTCTACCGGCTGAATGCCGATTCGACCGTGGCGTCGAAGGAGATTCTTGAATAGCGCCGGCGACCGGCTGATACGCTGCCGGCCTGGCGCGATCCGAGGCCCTTTGACATCGCGCGCGCTCAGCGCAGCGCGCGCATGGCCTTGCTGGCACCGGCGGCTCCGTCGGGACGCACGCCGCCCATAGCTGCGAACTGGAAATCGAGAACGGCCTTCGTCAGGCCAGAAAACGCCGCCGCGAGATCGGGTTCCGCCGCCGAGGCGGCTACAGGCGCGGGCCTGGCTGGCGGACGCGGCAGCGCGCGCGCTTTGCGGCCTTGCGCCGGCCGCTGGGTAAGATCGATCATGCCGGCCGCTTCCAGGTTTTCGAACCGCAGCCCGGCGTTGAACTTGCGCGCCAGCGCCTTCATCGCCTGGTTCTGGGGGTGGGTGGTCACGTACAGACTGACATGGCCGAGCGCGACCGCGCGCTCGATGAGGCGCTCGAACAGTCGGCTGCCGATGCCGCGATGCTGCAGCGAGCGTTCGACGCTGAACGCGATCTCGGCCGATTTTTTGGGCGCGTCGGCGCGTTCGTGCAGTTCGGCCGCGCCGCGCATGGTTCCGCCCGCGAAATAGCCGATCACCAGCGCCCGCTTGTCAAAACAGCGGGCGGCATAGGACATCACGAAGCGGTCGTCGGTCACCCCGTTGAAGCGATCGCGCCGGCTCGATGCGTCGAGGCGCAGCAGATGCTCACGGAAAAGGGGTAGATCGCGCGGCGAAAGCACGCGGATCGTGCCGGCCGGAGACGGAAGCGGGTGGCGCCTGGCCATGTGTCAAACATCCTCGCGGTATTCCTCCCCGAGTCGTCGACTCTTTGCATGGCACGCATATTGTGCGCCGCACACAAAAGAACAAGGCGCCGGCGCCGTTTCAGCCACCCGTTCGCGAATTTCTGATGCCTGCATGATGCATGGCTCGCGCCGCCCGCGAACTGGTTGCCTGCCGCCGTGTCGATGTCAGAATTTGTAGCCGATCCGCGCGGTCACCGTATCGAGGCGCGCGTCGATCAGCGTGTTGTCGAATTCCTCGAAATCGAAATGCGTATATTGCAGGCCGAGCAGGATATTGTTCGTCAGCGCGTAATCCACATTGGCGCCGAGGGTCCAGCCCCAATCCTGCAACCTGATATTGGTCGTGGCATAGACGGCGCCGCCATGGGCCGACACGAGCAGCCTGTCCATCGCATAGCCGGCGCGCAGCTTGGCCGCTACCGCGTCGTTGGCGTAGATTTTGAACGGCGCGCGCTCGAAGCGGATGTCGAGATTGGTGTATTCGACCTCCGCGCCCACCACCACGGAGCCGAACTGATGCAAATAGCCGGCATGGGCGCCGACGACCCAGTCCTCGCCATGGTCGGGGAAGGGCGGGACGAAGGATCTGTCGACATCGTTCATCCATGAATAGCCGACGCTGGCGCCGACATAGGCGCCCGTCCATCCGAAACGCTCGGGATTGATCTCGGGGGCCTCGATGATATCGAGATCGGCCGCCGAAGCGGCGCCGACGGTCGCGAGCAGAAAAAGGCAAGAAAAGGCCTTGCGCATGGAAAGGCTCCCTAACGATCCATAAACCATGTTTGGAAAGATACGTGCTTATGGTTTCCGATTGCTTAACGGCCAACGGCGCGCGTGAAGCCTTGTTTACGTTCTCTCAAAACTTGCGGCGCAAAATTGCCTGTCAATCGGGGACGAGGGTCGACAAATGGAAATTCTGCGCAGACTCGACGCGCTGCTGGAGTGGCTGACGCCACCGCAATACCGCAACGACCTGCACGTGCAGAAGCGCGTGCGCATGTTTCTGATCAGCCATATGTTCGGGCCGATCCTGGGCGCGCCGATCCCGGCCTTTCTCTACATCGCCGACCCCAGCCCATGGCCGCACGTGCCTCTGCTCGCTGCCTCGATCACGGCGTTCTGGTTATTTCCCATCGCGCTGAAACTGCTGCCGAACCATTATACGGGGCTGGCGCTCTTGTCGGTCTTCAACCTAAATTTCGCGATCCTGTGGGGGTCGTACCACTATGGCGGGGCGAGTTCGCCCTTCCTGATGTGGCTGCTAGTCATGCCTTTGCTGGCGTTTTTCTACCTCGGCTCGAACATGAACACCCGCATCATCATCTTCGCGCAGATCGCGTTCGGGCTCGCCTCCTTCTATGCCGCCTTCCTGCTCGAGAACTCCTTCCCCTCGCATATCCCCGTCCAGGACATGGTCGAGATCGGCGTCATCTCCGCGTTCTGCGCCGCGACCTACGTCTTCTTCATGGCGAGCTACTATTCGCGGGTGGTCGATTCCCAGTCCGAACTCCTGAAGGAAATCGATCGACATCAGGACACGATGAAGATGCTGCGGGCCTCCAAGGAGGAGGCCGAGCGCGCCAACGGCGCGAAGTCGGAATTCCTGGCCAAGATGAGCCACGAGCTGCGCACGCCGCTTAACGCGGTGCTCGGCTATTCGGAGATTCTGCTTGAAGACGCCGAGCTTGAGGGGCGCGGCGAGGACATCGCCGACCTGCAGAAGATCAGCGCCGCCGGCAAGCATCTTCTCGCCATGGTCAACGACATCCTCGACATCTCCAAGATCGAGGCGGGCAAGATGGAACTCAATATCGAACCTATCGATCTTCCCGACCTCATTGACGAAATCGAGGCGACGGGCCGGCCGCTCGCCGCCAAGAACACCAATGCCTTCATCGTCGATCGTGCAGCGGATCTGGGCGCCATGAACGCCGACGCCACCAAACTGCGCCAGACGATCTTCAACCTTTTGAGCAATGCGGCCAAATTCACCCAGAATGGCGAGATCACGTTCTCGGCCCGCCGCGAGCGCCGTGGCGGAGCCGACTGGCTGGTGATCAGCGTCAAGGACACCGGCGCGGGTATCGCGCGCGAGCAACAGGCCAATCTGTTCTCCAATTTCGCCCAGGCCAATCCGGCGATCACGGCGAAATATGGCGGCACCGGTCTCGGCCTGTCGCTGAGCCAGAATTTGTGCCGCCTGATGGGCGGCTGGATCTCTGTCGAAAGCGAGCTCGGCAAAGGCTCCTGCTTCACCATCCACCTCCCCGCAGGCACGGAGGCGCAAGCCGACGCTGGCGAGCAGGAGATGCTTGCCGATGCGGTCGCTGGAACCCGCGAGCGCAAGGCGGGCTTTGCTGGTTTGTCGAGCGCCGAGGGCGCAGCGCGGCAGAAGATCCTGATCGTCGACGACGATGTGGTGTTCCTGGAACTTGCCGAGCGTATGCTCGTCAAGGAGGGCTTCAGCCCGGTCTGCACCGACGCCCCGGAATCGGTCCTGCAGATCGCGCGCACGGTCATGCCGGCAGCCATCCTGATCGACATCCAGATGCCGGGACTCAATGGGTGGGACGTGCTCGACACGCTGCGTTCCGACCCGGTCACCACGTCGATCCCGGTCTTCATGCTGTCGATCTACGAGGAGCGTCACAAAGCGCGTGAAAACGGCGCCTCGGGCCTGATCTCCAAGCCGCTCGACATCAACAAGCTGAAATCCGCGATGCGCTCCGCGCACGAGCAGCAAGCCGACGCCGCGCCCGCCCGCGCGACGGGCTAGCCAAATAGAGGCGATCATGACCCTGATTCTCATTGTCGAAGACAATCCCATCAATCGCGATGTTCTCGGCCGCCGGCTCGAACGACGCGGCTACAACATACGCTTCGCCGAGGATGGCCCGGCCGGCGTCCAGGCGGCGGGAGACGTGATGCCCGACGTCATCTTGATGGATATCGGCCTCGGCGAGATGGATGGCTGGGAGGCGACGCGGCGCATCAAGGCCGATCCGCGCACCGAAGCCATCCCCATCATCGCGCTGACGGCGAGTGCATTCGAATCCGACCGTGTCAAAAGTCTTGAGGCCGGCTGTTGCGATTTCGACACCAAGCCCGTTGACCTGCCGCGGCTGCTGGGAAAGATCGAAGGCAGTCTGCAGGCCCGCGCGCGCTCGCGCGCAGCCGACAGCGCAGCCTGACTGACCGGGCCCGCTGTCGCTCACATCAACCGGTCGCCTGCCCTCCGCCCCGCATCCAGCGTCATGGCGGAAGCGCTTCGATCAGCGGCTCCAGGCAAGCTCTGTTTCGAAATCCGCGTCCAGCCTTGCGGCGCAATACGCCAACGGCCGAAGTCGCGGGCGGTCAGGCGGCGGCTACAACCTCCCGCGACAACAGCATGGCGCGCAATTTCTGGAAATCGAGCGGTTTCTGTTGCACGTAGGGTACTTTGAGGCCAAGCGCCTCGGCTCTGGCCTGGGTCTGCAGGAGGACATCCTCCTGCTCGCCGCTGACTATCAGGATGCTGCCTGTGAACCCGGCCTGCGAAAGCAGGCGCATCAGGTCGAGCGCGTCCAGGTTCGGCATGTTGATGTCGAGCGCCATGATGTCGGGCGACAGCGCTCGCGCGATGTTCAACACACCGCGCGAGTCGGAGGTTGCGAAGGCTTCATAGCCGCAACGCTCGGCCACGCGCACGATGAGTTCGGCCGAGGCCGCGTCGTCGTCGACGGCGAGCAGACGCAGGGAGTGCGTAGGACGGCGGTTCATGCCCTGGGCCTCATGCCGCGTGCGAGGCGGCTTCCCAGCCGCGAACCGCCCCCGGCGAGGGGTCGTTTTCACGATAGGAGCGGAATTCGAGGTCGGCGTGGCGCATGGCGTCGCGCATCAGCCGAACCAGTATGTCGACGTCCTCGGCCGAGTGATCGGCCATCACTTGCACCCTGAACCGCGCCCCGCCCTGCGGCACCGCGGGATATTCGACCAGATTGGCGATCGCGCCCACCGAAGCCAGCTCGCGCGAGGCGATCCGCGCCAGGCCTTCCGCCCCGACGCGCACGGGCACAATGGGGGACGGGTCGCCCAGCGTTTCCATGCCGGCCTTGGTCATTTCGTTGCGCATGTAGAGGATGTTGTTCATCAGACTGCGGCGGCGCTGGCGGCCCTCTTGCGAGCGTATGATATCGAAGGCGGCAAGCACGGTTGCCGCCTGGACTGGCGACAGCGCGTTGGAAAAGGTCTGGGTTGCGCTGTAATATTTCAGATATTCGGCCGTGGCGCGGCTCTTGACGGCGACGAAGCCGCCATTCGAGGCGAAGGTCTTGGAAAAGCTGCCGATGATGATGTCGACATTGTCGATCATGTTCTGCAGCCCGAGATGGCCGAGGCCGTCATCGCCGATGCAACCGAAATCATGCGCGCAGTCGACGAGCAGCGTCGCGCCGTACTCGTCGCATGTCGCTCGCAGTGCGGCGATGTCGGGTGTGTCGGAATGCATTGAAAACAGGCTCTCGGTAACGACGAGTATGCCGTTTTCCTTGTCCGAGTTGCGGATGCGCTGAAGTCGCCGCGCCAGCCCTTCGACGTTGAGATGACCGTGAAAATGAATGTTCTGCGTCGCCGCCCGGGCGCCTTCCTGGAGACAGGAATGGGCCAAGACGTCGAGAACCACATGGTCGTTGGGCCGGACTAGGCCCTGCACCGACGCGAAACCCGCCGACCATCCCGTCGGGTAAAGCACGATTTCGCGCTCGTTCAGATAGTCGGAGATCGTCCGCTCCAATTGCAGCGAATGGCGGGTGTTACCCAGAAGCGCGGCCGAACCGGCACTGTGAACGCCATATTCCTCGATTGCCTCGATCGCCGCCTGCTTGATCTGCGGATGCGAGGCGAGGCTCAGATAGTCCTGCGAGGCGAAATTGACTCCGGAGATTTCCTCACCGCAATCGGTGCGGGCCGAACAATGTGTTTTCGGTGCCGAAGCGGTTGACTTTGCGTAGGGCCACAGCCCGTACTCGCGGCGTTTGCCCTGCCAGGCGAAAAAGCCGTCCCCGCGCCTGATCAGGTCGGCGCCCGCCGGTTGGCGATAGTCGCGCAGGCTGCCTTTCAGCGCTGCTTCCGGGATAACCGTGCCTTTTTCATGTGCATTCATGATACCGTCCCCTGTCCCATGGTCGCATTTGTTTCCACGAGACAATAGGCAGGAACACTTCAATGTCGAATTAAGACGAATGGTTTATTTTGAATTTATGCGTTATCTAGAAGTATAGAGCAAATATCAGACGGACGTTATGAAAAATTAGTATATATAAGCTCGATGTAATTTATGTTAAATTTGAACTGCCAAATCCTGGTATGATTAAATATTTGTTATGTTGCCAGGATGACGAAAATCTACATCCGGCTTATCAATTTCATTTTGGCGTGGAAACAGAAACTTAAGTGGATCGCTCTAGTGTCGGCGAACGCAGACCGTGGGGGTTGAGTTGTCGATATTGGGGGTAATGCGCCGGTTAGGCGCCAGGTTCGAGCGTGTGGTGGGGGCGAAAGAGCTTGGTCCGTCTATCCGCGCGGGTTTGTACAATCAGCAGATCAAGGCGGTTGCGGAAATCCTGCCGACCGCCGCTGCCGGAGCGCTCGTCGCCGCCCTTTCCCTTATATGGGTTGCGGTGGGGACGCCGGCGTTTCCGGCGATCCTGATCTGGGCCGCAGCGCTTCTGGTTTCGTTGCGCCGCAGCCTGACATTGTGGCGTGGAACCGTACGCGAGGACGCGATAGGCGACCGGACGCTACGCGCGATCGTTACCGACACATTGGTCACCGGAACGCTGTGGGGGCTCGTACCGGTCTTGCTGATAAGGCAGGATCTGCCAACCGTAACCCTGATCACGACGGTGACTATCGCCGGCATGTTGAGCGCCGGTGGGCTGATCCTGGTCACCCTTCCGCAGGCGGCCGTGGCGTTTTTGCTACCGGTTTTCCTTGGTTCGCTCATCGCGCTCACCCAGATGCGGGACCACGCCGCCGCGCTGGTGCTGGCCATGCTTCTGGTTTGCTTCATGGTGGTTATCACGCTCGCCAGTCTGCGCCATGTCCGCGACTTCGTTGCGCACCGCGTGTCGGAAATGAAGATCCGGGAGCAGAATGAGATCATTTCCCTGCTTCTCAAGGAGTTCGAGGAAAATTCCTCCGACTGGCTGTGGGAATTCGATCGCGATGGGCGCATCGACCGGGTTTCGGAGCGATTCGAGGCCGCCGCGGGCCGCGGGCGGGCGGCGCTGGTCGGCGTCGATTTCCTCGCCTTCCTGCGCAGCCTGGGCAGCGGCAACGACCCGGTCATCCGAAGCATCGAGGTCGCGATCGCCGAGGGCGCCCCGTTTTCCGATGTTGAGATCCGGATTGACGACGGTTCCCGCGAGACGTGGTGGCGTATGACCGGCAAGCCGGCGCGCGACGAATTCGAAGCCTATCGCGGTTATATCGGTACCGCGTCCGATGTAACCGCCGAAAAGAAGGCCGAGCGGCGGATCAGCTTCCTGGCCCACAACGACGCTTTGACCGGGCTGGTCAACCGCGCCCGCTTCACCGAGCTCCTGAAGCAGAACGTCGCCAGGCTGGAGCGTTATGGTTCGCCGTTCGCGGTGCTTTATCTCGATCTCGACCAGTTCAAGGCCGTCAATGACAGCATGGGCCACATGGTCGGCGACAAGCTGCTTGAAATGGTTTCGCGGCGCATCAAGAAGGTCGTGCGCGAGACCGACATCGCCGCGCGGTTGGGCGGCGATGAATTCGCCCTGATTTTGGCCAATGAATGCGAGACGGCGACGGTTGCCGACCTGGCGGCGCGGCTGGTCGAGGACCTGTCCAGCCCCTACCAGATCGAGGGCGATTTCGCCTCGATCGGCGTCAGCATCGGCATCGCCATCGCACCGGTCAACGGCATTCGTCCCGACCAGATCCTACGCAACGCCGACCTTGCGCTTTATCGCGCCAAGGCCGAGGGGCGCGGTGCCTATCGCTTTTTCGAATCGCAGATGGATTCGGATGTGCGCGAACGCCGGATGCTGGAGGCGGAACTGCGTCAGGCGATCGCGGAGAACGAACTCGTCCTACACTATCAGCCGCTGGTCTCGGCCGAGGACAACCGGCCCAGCGGCTTCGAGGCGCTGGTGCGCTGGAACCACCCAATCCGCGGTCTCGTACCGCCGTCGGAATTCATCCCGCTTGCCGAACAATCGGGGCTGATCAAGCAGATCGGCGACTGGACGATCGAGGCGGCCTGCAAGGCCGCCACCTTGTGGCCGGGCGACTTCAACGTCGCGGTCAATCTGTCGGCGCGGCATTTCCAGCTTTCCGACATAGTTTCCGTCGTCAGCGACGCGCTGGCGAAAACCGGGCTGCCGCCCCAACGGCTGGAGCTCGAGATCACCGAGAGCCTGTTGATCGAAAACCCGGACGAGGTCATCGAAAGGCTCAACCGCATTCAAGCTTTGGGTGTCACGGTCGCCATGGATGATTTCGGCACCGGCTATTCCAGCCTCGCCTATCTGCTGAAATTCCCGTTCGACAAGATCAAGATCGACAAGTCGTTCGTGACGGCTTCGTCGGAAGACGCGGTGGCGCGTGATATTCTGCGCTCGATCGCATCGCTGGGCCGCACGCTCAAGATCCACATCACCGCCGAGGGGGTCGAAACCCTCGAACAGGTCGAGTTCCTGCGCGAGATCGCCTGCAACCAGTTGCAGGGGTTCTACTTCGCCAGGCCGCTGGAGGAACTGGATCTGGCCGGATACGTCCTGGCCAACGCGGCCCCGCGGCTCGAAGCGCGCGCGACCCCGCCTGGTCCGCCGCAGCGCAAGTCCGAAGCGGCAGGCTGATCATGCCGTGAAAGGAAAACGACCGATGATGGCGAACCGTCAAACCACCACAATTTTCTAGAATTCGAAGTCTAGAACTCGAATTTCTGACGGCTGTCGCCGAACAGATCCCGGAAAGGATCGTGCGGATGCGCCGAATGCGGGACCCCGTTGAACGGAGATGCCTGCTCCTGCGATGAGTCTGCGACATCCCGCAATACAGATTCACTGCCAGAACGGTCGCCGTGAGGCTGCTGTTTGTCTTCCCCGACCATAGTCCCCTCGATCACGCTACGCGTTGCCACAAAATCAGATCTGCCCCGGAAGTGCGTCTGTATACGCCAAAACCGACCGCGACGCTGTCACAAATCCTTACGGCGTGTTACCTAATTGTGGCCTATTCCCTAATCGTTATCCTGGACGGCGCGGATGAGCGCCTTTGCTTCCTCGGCGTGCCATTCGGCCGGGCCGTTCATATGCGCCAGCAGGCAGCCCTCCTCGTCGATCAGCAGCGTTACCGGCAAGCCGAGAGCGAGCGAGCGTTTTTTCAGCTCGTTGAACAGGCCAAGCGTGTTGTCGCGGTAGAAGCCCAGCGCCTCGACGCCGATCTCGTCCAGGAATTTCAGCGGCTTCTCGTCGCTGCCGGTATCGACATTGACCGCCACCACTTCGAAATCCGGACCGCCAATCTCCTGTTGCAAGGCGTCGAGCGCCGGCATTTCGGCCCGGCACGGCGCGCACCAGGTCGCCCACAAATTCATCAATACCGTCTTGCCGGAAAGCGCGGCGAGCGTGATCGGCTTGCCATCCGGGTCGTTGAAGGCGAGATCGGCCAGCGATTGCGGTGGGTCGGCGGCCAGCATCGCCGCGACCGCGCCCTTTGCGGCCGCGCCGGCGGCGGCGGCGTTGGCCGTCTTGGCCTCGCAGCTTGCCGCGGCAACCTCGGCACCCGGGGTGCCATTGTTGCCATCTGGAGCCGACCTCACGTATACGGCGATCGCGCCGGCCAGAATTCCGGCGACCGCGGCGGCCAGGATCAGGCGTGTGGCGGGCATGTTCAGCTTCTTCCAGTCCATAGGGCCTAACTCCGGCGTCCGGTTAGCATCATGAGCAACAAAAAGACCAGCAACGAAATGTGGGGCGGACGTTTTGCCTCGGGGCCGGCGGCCGTCATGGAGGCGATCAACGCATCCATCGGCTTCGACCGCAAGCTTTACGCCCAGGACATTCGCGGCTCGCTCGCCCATAGCGAAATGCTCGCCGAAACAGGCATAATCTCGGCGGAGGATCAAAACCGTATCGCTCACGGCCTGAACACGATCCTGCGAGAAATTGAGGCGGGCGAGTTCGTCTTTTCAGCCGCGCGCGAGGATATCCATATGAATATCGAGGCCCGCCTGGCCGAATTGATCGGGCCGGCGGCCGGGCGTCTGCATACCGCGCGCTCGCGCAACGACCAGGTCGCCGTCGATTTCCGGCTGTGGGTGAAGGAGGAGCTTACCCGCACCGCCGAGGCACTCAAGGCACTGATCGGCGCCTTTCTGGCGCGCGCCGACGAACACGCCGCAACCATCATGCCGGGTTTCACCCATCTGCAGTCGGCCCAGCCCGTGACCTTCGGACATCATTGCATGGCCTATGTGGAGATGTTCGGCCGCGATCTGTCACGGGTGCGCGACGCGTTGGAGCGTCTTGACGAAAGCCCGCTCGGCGCCGCCGCGCTCGCCGGCACCGGCTTTCCGATCGACCGCGCCATGACCGCAAGGGCGCTCGGTTTCCGCGGCCCGACCCGCAATTCGATCGACAGCGTGTCGGATCGCGACTTCGCGCTCGAATTCCTGTCGACGGCGGCGATCTGCGCCACGCATTTGTCGCGCCTGGCCGAGGAGATCGTCATCTGGTCGACGCCGCAATTCGGCTTCGTGCGCCTGTCGGATTCCTTTTCGACCGGCTCCTCGATCATGCCGCAGAAGAAGAACCCCGACGCCGCCGAACTCGTCCGCGCCAAGACCGGGCGCATCAATGGCGACCTGCTTGCCTTGCTGACGGTGATGAAGGGCCTGCCGCTCGCCTATTCCAAGGACATGCAGGAAGACAAGGAGGCGGTGTTCGATGCCGCCGAAGCACTGGAGCTCATGCTGGCGGCGATGACCGGCATGGTCGCCGACCTTGCGGTCGACAAGACCGCCATGCGCAAGGCGGCCGGCGCCGGCTATTCGACCGCGACCGATCTCGCCGACTGGCTGGTACGGGTGGCCGGTCTGCCGTTCCGCGAGGCGCACCATGTTACCGGCCGCGCCGTGGCGCTGGCCGAAAGCAGGAAAACCGCGCTCGAAAAACTGACCCTAGCCGAATTGCAGGCAATCCATGCCAGTATCACCGAGGACGTTTATTCGGTTCTGTCGGTGCGCAATTCGGTACGCAGCCGCACTTCCTTCGGCGGCACCGCGCCTGGCGAGGTGCGCCGCCAGATTCGCTCCTGGAAAAAACGGCTGGCGCGGGCCTGACGCCGCGTTCCAAAAGGGGTGCATCGCAAAACGATCTCCGCTAAACACAGTGCATCGTCATGACGAGGATTGCCATGAGCCTCCGCCGAACCGCCCTGCTGTTTGCCCTGCTGGCCGTCGCTGGCTCCCTGGCTGCATGCGGGCGTCGCGGTCCGCCGATCACGCCTTACGAGGCCGCGCTGGAAAAACGCGCCGAGGCCGAGAAGAGGGGCGAGGAACTGCCGCCGGCGCCCGAGCCGCCGCAAGCTGACAAACCCTTCATCCTCGACGGCCTGATCGACTAATGCGCGGCGCTGTCCGGCGCCCTCGCGCCGACCCGCCGGAAATTTCTCTTTGCTGGACATGACGTGAACCATTTCGACTATCGCGACGGCGTCCTGTTCGCCGAAGACGTGCCGGTGCCGCGGGTCGCGGCCGCCGTCGGCACCCCGTTCTATTGCTATTCGACCGCCACTCTGAGCCGGCACTACACAGTGTTTTCGGACGCCTTCGCCGATCTCGACGCACTGGTGTGTTACGCGATGAAGGCGAATTCAAACCAGGCGGTACTGAAAACGCTCGCCGGCCTCGGCGCCGGCGCCGACGTGGTCTCGGAGGGCGAGTTGCGCCGCGCGCTGGCGGCTGGCATCGCACCGGGAAAAATCCTGTTTTCGGGCGTCGGCAAGACCGCCGCCGAGATGGACTTCGCGCTCCAGGCCGGCATTTTCTGCTTCAACGTGGAATCCGAGCCCGAACTGGAGCTGTTGTCGGCGCGCGCAGTCGCGGCCGGGCGGGTCGCGCCGATCTCGCTGCGCATCAACCCGGACGTCGATGCCAGGACGCACCGCAAGATTTCCACCGGCAAGGCTGAAAACAAGTTCGGCATCGCCTGGCAGCATGCGCGCGACGCCTATCGTCGCGCCGCCGCCCTGCCGGGGCTGCGCGTCGCCGGCGTCGACATGCATATCGGCAGCCAGATCACCGAGTTGCAGCCTTTCGACGACGCCTTCGCTCTGCTGACGGAATTGACGCAGGCGCTGCGAGCCGACGGCCACGCCATCGAGCATGTCGATCTTGGCGGTGGGCTCGGCATTCCCTACCGTTTCGACGACGATCCGCCGCCCTTGCCGGATGCTTATGCGGCTATCGTACGCAAGCGCATGGCCGGGCTGGGCGTCAAGGTGATCTTCGAGCCGGGGCGCATGATCGTCGGCAATGCCGGCATCCTGGTGTCGAGCGTCATCTTTGTGAAGGAAGGCGATGCCCGTAACTTCCTGATCGTCGACGCGGCCATGAACGATTTGATCCGCCCGACGCTCTACGACGCCTATCACGACATCCGCCCGGTCGTGCAGCCGGGTCCCGACACGCAGCATCTGACGGTCGATGTGGTCGGGCCGGTGTGCGAGACCGGCGACTATCTCGGACTGGAACGGTCCCTGCCCCGGATGGAGCCGGGCAACCTGATCGCGGTTGGTACGGCCGGTGCTTATGGCGCGGTGCAGTCGGGCACCTACAACACCCGCCTGCTGGTGCCCGAGGTGCTGGTCAACGGCGATCGGTATCATGTCGTGCGCCCGCGTCCGACCTATGACGCGCTGATCGGCCTGGATTCGGTTCCCGACTGGCTTTAGCGCGGGGAAAGCGCGCCTGATGATCCCCGAATGGCCGCACGATCACGATTGCGGGAATTGCCTCGTCTTCGCCGTCATTTGAGATATCTTGTGAGTCGTGACGCGGTGTCGATCGGCGGCCGCGAGCGGAACAGGACGACGCAATGGCGACAGACCCCGCGGGCCGCGCCGGCGGAAACGGCTCCCTGAAGATCGGCCGAACGCGGTTTTCGGCCGGGCTGGCGATGCTTGCCGAGCGTGGTTGGCCGCTTGTCCTGCCGCTGTTGTTGGTGGCGGGGCTTTTCCTCGCGGCCTCATGGTTCGGCCTGTTCCGTCTCTTCCCCGACTGGGCGCGCATCGCCGCGGTGATCGCCTTCGGCCTGGCGGCGCTTGCCGCGCTCTATCCCTTGCATGCCTTCCGCTGGCCGTCGGCGACGGAGATCGACCGGCGCATCGAGTTGGCCAACAGGCTTCGGCATCGCCCGGTCACAACCCAGACGGACCGGCCCGCCGGATCGGCTGACGATTTTTCCGACGCGCTGTGGCGCGAGCACCAGCGCCGCCTCGCCGAAGGTCTCGGAGCGCTTTCGGGCGATCTGCCGCGCCCGCGCGTGCCCGAACGCGATCCCTGGGCCCTGCGTGCCCTGGTTCCGCTGCTGCTCGTTGTCGGTTTCGCCTTTTCGACCAGCCCCTATGGCGGGCGCGTCGGCGACGCGTTTCGTCCGCATGCGGCGACCGGCGCGGTGCCGGCGCGCATCGACGCCTGGGTGACGCCGCCATCCTATACCGGTAAGCCGCCGATTTTCCTGACTGCCGAAACCAATCGCGGGCAGGAGGGCTTCGAGGTGCCGGCCGGAAGCGAGGTGTCGCTGCGCGTTACCGGCGGTTCGGGTGAGGAATCGCTTTCTTTCCGCGCGGCCGCCGCGCCCGAGGGGGCCGATATGACGGCCACGGCCGATGGCGAAGCGGCCCGGCCCGGGGTCTCGCAGTTTGTCTACCGCCTGCGCGAGGACGGCACGCTCTCCCTGATGACGGGCATGCGCGAACTCGACCGGTGGGCCTTCACCGTGATCCCGGACCAGCCGCCGCGGATCGCTTTCGTGGAGGAGCCGAAACGCGCGGTCAACGGCACGCTTGAACTCGTCTACGAGATCGAGGACGATTACGGCGCGGCCTCGGCGCGCGCGATCATCAAACAGCGGGCTTCGCCGCCGGAGAATGCCCGGCCCCTTTACGAGGCGCCGGACCTGCCGCTTTCGCTGCCGCGCCGCGGCGCGGACGAAAACCGTGCCAAGACCTCCCGCGACCTGACCGAACATCCCTGGGCGGGTGTCGAGGTCGGCATGCGGTTGGCTGCGGTCGACGATGCCGGCCAGGAGGCAACGAGCGAGGACAAGACGCTCGTCCTGCCCGAGCGGCCCTTTACCAATCCGCTGGCGCGCGCGGTGATCGAGCAGCGCCGGCTTCTGGCGCTCGACGCCAACCGCAAGGCACGGGTGCTGGCGCTGATGGACGCCGTCACGTTGAGACCCGAGGATACGTTCGACGCCATGGCGCATTATCTGGCCCTGGTGAGCGCGCGCGAGCGTCTGGCGCTGGCCGGCGACGACGATGCGCTGCGCGGCGTGGTCGACTATCTGTGGGAGATCGCCCTCGGTATCGAGGACGGCGACCTGACGGCGGCCGAAAAACGCCTGCGTGCCGCCCAGCAGGCCCTGCGCGACGCGCTGGAAAACGGCGCGTCGGACGAGGAGATCGAGCAGTTGATGGCCGAACTGCGCGAGGCTATGCAGGAGTTCCTGCGCGAATTCGCCGAGCGTGCCGCGCGCGACCCCAACATGGCCATGCAGATGCCGCAGAACGGCGAGGAACTGCGCCGCAACGACATCGACCGGATGCTCGACCAGATCGAGGATCTCGCGCGTTCGGGCGCCCGCGACAAAGCCCAGGAACTCCTGTCGCAACTGCAGAATATGATGAACAATCTCCAGGCCGGTCGCCACCAGCGCCAGCAGGGCGACGGCCAGCAGAGCGAGATGCGCCAGCAGATGGACAAGCTTGGCGAGATCATGCGTCGCCAGCAGGAAATGATGAACGAGACTCACCGGCTCGACCAGATGCGGCGCGGCCAGCAAGGTCAGGATCCCGGTGAGCGGCGCGGCCAGAACGGCGGGCAACGCGGCGACAATGGCGAGCAGGGGCAAAACGGCCAGGGCGGCATGAGCGCGGAGGAATTCGCCGAAGCGTTGCGCCAATTGCAGCAAGGCCAGGGCCAGCTGCGCGGCGAACTGGGTGAATTGACCAATCGCCTCGAAGGCATGGGCATTCAACCCGGCCAGGGCTTCGGCGAAGCCGGCGAGGCGATGGGCGAGGCCGGCGAGGCGCTCGGTGAGGGCCAGGGCGATCGCGCCGTCGGCGAGCAGGGCCGCGCGCTCGAAGCACTGCGCCGCGGCGCGCAGGATATGATGCAGCAGATGCGCCAGGCCATGCAGGGCGAGCAGGGTGGTTCGGAGGAAGGCGGGCGCCAGCAGAACGCCGACCGCGATCCACTCGGCCGGCCGCGCGCCACGACCGGCCCCGATTTCGGCGATTCGGTCGAGGTGCCCGACGAGATCGACGTTCAGCGCGCGCGGCGCATTCTCGAAGCGATCCGCCGCCGGCTCGGCGATGCGCTGAGCCCCGAGCTGGAAAAGGACTATCTCGAACGCCTGTTGCAGCTCGAATAGGCGCTGCGCCCGCGCCAGGTCCTGTGGCTCGAAATGCCCGACCACATCCGGGCGGGACTGGCGAGACCGCGCGCAAATACCCATCTCACGACCGACAGGATCTGGAGCGGACCATGACCGGCAAGACGTACCGAAAGACCCGTGAGGCGCTCGAGCGGCTGAGCGCGGAGCAGTTTCGTGTCACCCAGCAAAACGGCACCGAGCGGCCGTTTTCGGGCGCCTATGTCGATAACAAGGATGCGGGCCTCTATGTCGACATCGTCAGCGGTGAGCCGCTTTTTGCGTCGACCGACAAGTTCGAGTCCGGCTGCGGCTGGCCGAGCTTCACCCGCCCGCTAGCAGCCGCCGAGATTGTCGAGAACCTGGATGAGAGCCACGGTATGCGACGCATCGAGGTGCGCTCGGGCCATGCCGACAGTCATCTTGGCCATGTCTTCGAGGACGGGCCGCGCGAGGCCACCGGCCTGCGCTATTGTATCAACTCCGCCGCCTTGCGCTTCGTTCCCGCCGCGGAAATGGAGGCTGAGGGCTATGGTGAGTTTCTGCACCTGTTCGCCGAGAAGGAGAAGACCGATGAGCGCTGACATCGAACGCGCCGTGCTTGCGGGGGGCTGTTTCTGGGGCATGCAGGATCTGCTGCGCCGGCTCCCGGGTGTGGTCGCAACCCGCGTCGGCTATACGGGCGGAGATACAGACCGGCCGGTCTACGAGACCGTGAAGAAGGGAACGACCGGCCATGCCGAGGCGATCGAGATCGAATTCGATCCCGGCAAGACCACCTATCGGGCGGTCCTGGAGCTGTTTTTCCAGATCCACGATCCCACGACCCTGGACCGCCAGGGCAACGATGTCGGCAGCCAGTACCGCTCGGCGATTTTCTACACCACCGACGAGCAGCACCGCATTGCCGAGGACACGATCGCCGATGTCGAGGCGTCGGGCCTGTGGCCAGGCAGGGTGGTAACCGAAATCGTGCCGGCCGGTGCGTTCTGGGAAGCAGAGCCCGCTCATCAGGACTATCTGGAAAAATATCCGAACGGCTACACCTGCCACTTCCCGCGCCCGGGCTGGACGCTGCCGGTTCGAAATACGCTGACGGCCTGATCACCGCGCACTGTCGGCCGCAGGCAGCGGCACGGATCGGATCTGGACGCGTACGCTCGCTTCCGGCCCGGCCAGCATAGCGCGACGGCCACCCGCCGCCCTATGCTGGTTGTGTGGTGCCATCACGATACTTTCTGTAATACCCTTTGTCATGGCCGCGCGGCAGCGAGTCGCGCCGCGCCGGAAACCCGGTCATCCGCTCTATGGGTCACGACGCACCTGAGGCAGACGTCCGGGCGCGCGTAACCGCCTGACAGGAGGGGCGATGTCGTCGGAACTGGTTGTCGGACTGTTGTTCCTGGTGGCCGCCTACGCCTTGCTGTCGCGCGTGCTGGAAGTCCGCCTGATCACCTTGCCGATGGTATTCACCGCAACAGGGCTCGTCGTCGGGCTCGCCGGCGCGGAAATCGTGCCGATGCATGGCGGGCGCGAAGTCGTGCATATGGTCGCCGAGGTGACGCTGGTGCTGGTGCTGTTTTCCGATGCCTCGCGTATCAGCCTGCGCGCGCTGTCGGGCGGTTTCGCTATTCCCGTGCGTATGCTTTTAATCGGCATGCCGCTGACGGTGCTGTTCGGCACGCTGATCGCCAAATGGGTCTCGCCCGACCAATCCTGGGCGCTCGCCATGCTGGTCGCCGCCATTCTCACCCCCACCGACGCAGCGCTCAGCCAGCCGGTGGTCACCAGCGATGCGGTGCCGGGGCCGATCCGCCGCGGCATCAATGTCGAAAGCGGGCTCAATGACGGTCTGGCCCTGCCGATCGTTCTTATCGCGGCCACGCTTGCCGCCGGCGCCGGCACCATCGATGCAGCCCAGCAGCCTGGCGGGCTCGCCGCCTTCGCGCTGAAGCAGGTCGTGCTCGGCCCGCTGGTCGGCGTGGCGATCGGTTTCGGCGCCGCGCGCCTGCTCGATGTCGCCATCCGGGTCGGGACGTTGAGCGAGGTCTATCAGGGTATCTTTTTCCTCAGCATCGCCTTCATCGCCTATTTCGGGGCCGAACTGGTCGGCGGCAACGGCTTTATTGCCGCCTTCACCGGCGGGCTCGCCTTCGGCAACAGCCTGCGCGCTTCCGCGCGCTTCATCGAGGAGTTCATGGAAGGGGAGGGTCGGTTGCTGACCATGCTGACCTTCCTGATCTTCGGCGCGGTGCTGGCGCCGCTCGGCTTCCAGCATGCCAGCCTGAAGACCGTGGCGCTCGCGATCCTGTTCCTGACCGTCGTGCGCATGTTGCCGATCTGGCTGTCATTGGCGGGGTCGGGGCTGGGCAATTACGAAAAGCTGTTTCTGGGCTGGTTCGGGCCGCGCGGCCTGGCCTCGATCCTATTCGTGCTTTACGTACTCGAACAGTTCAACGTGCCGGGGCGCGACGAACTGATCGCCTGCGTGGTGCTGACCGTGCTGATCAGCATCGTTGCCCACGGGCTGACCGCAAGCCCGCTGGCCGCCCGCTTCGCCGGCCGAACCGAGGCCGGCAGGGGCGAACCGGCGGAAAAAGTGCCCGGCGATCATTGACCGCCGGGCATCCGACTTTTTGACCCTCCGGCCGGCGCCTCGGCGCCGGGCTCCACGGTGCGCTCGCGGCGGACGATCAGCCGGCGACGAGCGCGATGTGGCGCTGGGCCTGGCGCAGCGCCGAGATCAGGCGGTTTTGTCCACGCACGAGCTGGGTCCTCGCGAAACCGAGCGTGGTGTCGTCGAACCGGTCGAGTTCGGCGGCAGCCGCTATCGACGGCAGCGGCGGAATGGTCAGGGCCGGATCGTGACGGAACCGGTTGACGCGGGTGAAGTTGATAGGCACCAGGATGCGCGCCAGGTCCTGGATCACCCGGTTGGCCTTGCCGGCGTCGACCGCTTTTGACGCGACACGGCCATAGAAATCCTCGAGCGCAGCCCTGAGGTCCCTGACCGCCTTCGTGGACGGTGTGAGGTCGAAACGGTCTCCGGCCTTGGCCTGGTACTCCGCCACCGTCTCGGCGAATTCCTTCGCCGTCGCGCGCCAGTCGAACGGCAGGATCTCGGCGTTGGCGTTGCGCAGCACGGCGAGCAAATAGACCTTGATGTCGCGCAGCAGGATGTCCTTGTCGGCGATCTCCAGCGTGTCGTTTTCGGTGTGCCAGGCGATGTTGCCGCCGCAGCCGCCGACCGTGTAGTACTCCTTCTCCTCGCGCAGCACGTCAGGCATGGTCGACGACAGCATCAGATAGCTGGAAATGCCGATATTGTTGAAGGAATAGTCGCCCGCCCGGTGCGGCCGCTCACCCTCGATCGCCTTGCCGGCGACCTCTTCGATCACCCCGGCCAGAAAATCCTCGGTTTCGCTCATCCGGGTCAGGTTGATGAACTCGGTGGCCCAGCGGCAGCCGGGACTGTCGCAATTGACCTGGGCGACGCAATTATCCTCCAGGTCGAGCGCGAAGGCGTCTGAAAACCAAGTCGAGCCGGCATAGCGGCCGGTCGAATGGCCCGGCCACCAGCAGATCCGCACCGAACGTTTCAACGCGCCGCGATTGGCCCACAGAACGCGCGCGATCTCCAGCATCGTCGCGTCGCCGGTGGCGTTGTCGCCCACGCCGACGTCCCAACTGTCGAGATGGCCGTGCAGGAAGACATATTTGTCGGGCTCTTCGCTGCCCTTGATGAAAACCTCCAGCAGCTTGGAGCTGTACCAGCCTTCCTCCATCTCGGCGAACAGCGTCACGCTGCCGCCTTGATCGGCGATGGCGGCCAGCTCTTCCCCGTCCGGCTTGTTGACCGCGACGGCCGGGATTGTCGGCTTGCGCGGCAGATCGTCGAGATCTGGCGTGCCCCAGATCGTGGTGCAGATGCCCCAATGGACATCGACGCCGGGATTGATGCCGATCACGCCGATCGCGCCGATCTCCTCGAACTGCGCGACCAGACCGGGGCTCGCGAAGCCTTCCGACATCACGATCTTACCACGCACCCGCTCGGCGAGTTCCTTGGTGGTGTCGATCTTCTGCTCGAACATGTCGGTGATCATGGCGTTGTGTCGCGCGCCGACATAAACGAGCGTTCCCGAAAGCCCGCTGCGCGCATCGACGCAATAGGCCGGCGGCTTTGCACGGTAGCTCTTGCCGTTCGCCTCTACGCGGGCGGCGCCCGGCAGGCTAAGATAGAGGCTCGGCTCGTGCACCGTCACCTCGACGCCATGCTTGCGCAGCCGCGAGACGACCTCGTCCATGCCGCGGTTCACGTCGTCCGGGTGTTCGCGCTTGAAGCTCGCGAAGCTCTCCACCAGCCCCCAGGGCTCGTCCAGCGTCACCGCATCGAGGATCGCGGATTCGGTCTCGTTCATGCGAACACTCCTTTCTCGTTTTATCTATCGAAACAATGTTTTATAATTATCGAGACGCTAACAGAGCTTCCGTGCCGCCGCAAGCCTTAGGGCCAGGGCACGGCGCGGTGCGAATTGGGTGCATCATCACGGTCGGCGCCGGTGGTGGTGCGTCGGCGGGCCATCGGGCTGGTGGGGGGCGTGGGCGGTTGGGAAAGGGCGCCTTAACGCGTGCCGCCTGCTCAGGCGCTCGATTTCACCGGCGCCGGCAGATGATCGCCGGACGGATGGATCGACAGTTTCGACGAGATCGCCGCGGCGGCGTCGCGTACCGCCTTGAGGTGGATTTCGCGCTTTTCCTCGTTGTAGCGCGCCACCGCGCCGGCGACCGAGATCGCCGCGATGACCTCGCCGTCGATGCCATGGATCGGCGCGGCGATTGAAAAGGCGCCCTCATCGAGGTCATTGAGCGCGATATTGTAACCGTTGGCGCGGATGCGTTCGAGCGTTTCGCGCAATTTCTCCCGGTCTGTGATCGTGTAGGGGGTGAACGCTTCCAGCGGTTCGGCCAGCACGGCGTCGATGACGCTGGCGTCGGCATAGGCCAGAACCAGCAGCGAGCCGCCGCCGGCGTGCAACGGGCCGTTGCGTCCGGCCTGCGCGAACAAGCGGATCGAGTGATGGCCAGGTCGGGTGGCCAGCACCAGCGAACGGTGGCCTTCGCGCACGACCAGATTGACGTTTTCCAGCGTCCGGTCGCGCAGCGCGTCCATTACCGGCCGCGCCGCGAAAAGCAGGCTGCCGTCGCGCCCGACCCGCTCGCCGAGCACGCCCACCCGATAGCCGAGCGAATAGACCGCTCGTTCGGGGTCGCGGAACACGAAACCGCGATCCTCCAGTGTCTGCAGCAACCTGAAGACGATCGTCTTGGTCATGCCCAGCGATTTCGCCAGCGCTGTGACGCCTTGGTCGGGCTGGTCGGCCAGCGCTTCCAGGACGGAGAGCGCACGATCGACCGCGGCGATCTTGTAGTTCTTCGTGCCGTTCATCGCGAAAGCTCCCTTTGGACCGATTATGGTCGGTTGAACGGTTCTTGCAATATTGCAGAAATATGGTTTACTCAACAAAATAAGAAACATTGTTTCGACCAATGAAACAAATATGAGGGGCGGATATGCGAATTGCCTATGTCGTGCCGGGCCCGATGTCGAAGGGACCGATGGGAGCAAGCGAGATGCGCCGGCGTGAGGCGCTTCTCAACGGCTGGGCCTTCGCCGGGACCGAGGTCGTCGTCGTCGATGTGCCCGACGGTCCGGCCTCCATTGAATCGGCCTATGAAGAGGCGATGTCGGTGCCGGCCACGGTCGAGCGCATCATGGCTTGCCAGCGTGACGGTTTCGACGCCGCCATCATCGGCTGTTTCGGCGATCCGGGCCTGGAGGCCGCGCGTGAGCTGGCTACCATTCCGGTCATCGGACCGTGCGAAGCCTCGCTGCTGCTTGCCGCCGGCCTCGGCCACAAATTCAGCGTGCTGACCATCTTCGATAGCCTGATCGCGGGCCAGGAGATGCTCGCCGTTCGCGCTGGCGTGCGCGACAAGCTGGCATCGGTGCGTGCGACCAACATTCCCGTGCTCGATCTGATGAAAGACCCCGGCGCGACGAAAAAACGCCTTGTCGACGTGGCGCGCGCCTGCGTGGAGGAGGACCGGGCTGACGCCTTCTTGTTCGGCTGCATGACCATGTCCTTCCTCGACATGGGCGACGAGGTTTCAGCTGCGGTCGGCGCTCCGGCCGTCAACGCCGGACGAGCCGCGCTCAAACATGCCGAAATGCTGGTTTCAATGGGGCTTAGCCATTCCAAGAAAGCCTATCCCCTGCCGCCGAAAATGGCGGCCGGACAGTCCTTCGAGACCTTGCGGGTCGCCTGAGGCGTTCCGCCAATAATGATAACGATCCCGTTCCAGAGGAGAAAAGCGATGAAGTTGATCCACAAGGCGGCGCTGGCGACTGCGCTTGCCACGCTGTTTGCATCGGCCCCGGCGCTGGCGGGCGACCCGATCCGCACCATAGACCTGTTCACCCGTCCGCAGGCCGCGCAGCCGCAGGAATTCCAGTCCGTCCAGCTGATCGCGCAGGAATGGCGCAAGCTGGGGCTCGACGTCAATGTACGGGTCATGCCGTGGGAGCAGATGGCCGATATCGTCTGGTATCAGCGCGACAAGTGGGACGTGACCGCCTGGCAGATGGTCGGCCGCCCCGAGCGCTCCGATCCGGACGAGATCGTCTACAATCTGTTCCATTCCTCGACCGCCGAGAAAGGCTATAATTTCATCGGCTACAGCAATCCCGAGTTCGACGCTGTCGCCGAGGCGCAACGCGTGGAGATCGACGAGGCCAAGCGCAAGCAACTGGTCTACAAGGCGCAGGAAATCCTCGCCGCCGACCAGCCCAACATGATGCTGGTGCATCCCAAGTCGACCTTCGCCTATGACAAGACGGTGTGGAAGCCGGACTCGGTCGTCAACCAGAGCGGCATCGGCATCCGCAACACCTGGACCTTTATGTCGCTGGAGCCGCTGGGCGATCAGCGCGACATCATCGTCAATTCCGGCGACAACGTGCAGGCCGTCAACCCGCTCTACATTTCGGGCGGCGTCGACAGCTGGGTAACCGAGCTGCTCTACGACCGGCTGGCGCGCGTCGGGCCGGACGGCCTGCCCAAGCCGTGGGCGGCCGAAAGCTACGAGTGGAAAGACGACAAGACGATCGAGGTCAAGCTGCGCGCCGGCATGACCTGGCATGACGGCAAGCCGGTAACGGTCGAGGACGTCAAGTTCTCCTTCGATGCCGTCGTCAGCGGCGAGGCGCCGATGTACAAGCCGTTCGCCACCAATGTCGCCGGCATCGACATCGTCGACGACCGCACCTTGGTCTTCCATCTCAACAATCCCGCCGCGTCCTTTGTCACCTCGAGCCTGGCCAAGATCAACCTGATTCCCAAACATGTGTGGGAGCCGGTGCTTGAGGACCTCAAGACCAAGGAGGAAAACGCCGAGAGCTATCAGGAAGACACCCCGATCGGCTCGGGCCCCTTCAGGTTCGAGCGCTGGCTGACCAACGAGGAGATCGTTCTGTCGGCCAACAAGGATCACTTCAACGCGCCGAAGGCCGACCGCTGGATCCTGCGCATCGTTCCCAATGTCGAGGCCGCGCTCGGTATGCTGCGCTCCGGCGAGATCAACTTCATTGGCGAGTTCTCCGGTGATCCGCAGGTGTTGATCGACGCCGCCGAGGCCGATGGCGACCTGAACGTGGTGTCGACCGTCGATATCGGCTTCCGCTATCTCGCCTTCAACGAGCGGCGCGCGCCCTTCAACGACGCGGCGTTCCGCCGCGCTCTGTCGGCCGCGGTCGACCGGCGGCTGATCGTCAAGGCGGCCTTTAAGGGCTTCGCCGAAGCCTCGAACTCGGTCGTATCGCCGGCGCTCGAATTCTGGCACGACGCCGCCGTGGTCGAGAATTTCAAGGCGGGCCAGGACGTGGCCAAGAAAATCCTCGAAGACGCCGGCTACACGCTCGAGGGCGACCGCTTGCACTATCCGGGCGACCAGAAGGAAGAATACGCCCAGTAGAGACCGAAGAGCCGTGCCGGTCCCGTTCCGGCACGGCCTTGCTCGACAGGGCCGTTCTGACGCCACCACGGGAGTGCTCGGGGAATGTTTCAGCTAAAGGCGGCGGTCGGCCGGATCCTGCAGCTCGGTCTCGTGCTGTGGGCGGTCGTGACAATCTTGTTCCTGATGTTCCGCCTGATGCCCGGCAATCCGATGGCGGCCTATATCGATCCAACCTTCACCGAAGAGCAGCAGCTCGCTCTGATGGCCCAGTTCGGCCTCGACAAGCCTTTGTGGGAGCAATATTTCATCTATCTCGCCAATCTGGTGCAGGGCGAACTCGGCCAGAGTTTCCGCTACCGCGAGCCGGTCGCCGAACGCATCCTGGCCCTGTTGCCCAACACGCTCATCCTCACCTTCACCTCGCTGATCATCGCCTATGTGTTTGGGGTTTTGGCCGGCGCCTATCTCGCCTGGCGGCGCGGCAGCGCGGTCGAACAGGCAGCGATCCCGGTCGTCCTGACGACGCGCGCCATGCCCGAATTCTGGCTCGGCATGGTTCTTCTGGCGATCTTTTCGTTCTGGCTCGGCTGGTTTCCCGCCGGTGGCACGCGCTCGGCCGGCACCGATCATGGCAACCTTCTGGGACTTTACACCTCCGCCGATTTCCTGTCGCATCTGGCCCTGCCGGCGCTGACGCTGGCCATCTACAGTCAGGGCCTGCCGCTGCTTTTGATGCGCTCCAATATGCTCGACGTGATGAAGGAGGACTTCGTCACCATGGCGCGCATCAAGGGCCTGTCTAACTGGACCGTGGTTGTGCGCCATGCCGCGCGCAACGCGCTGTTGCCGGTGATGACCTCCTTTGCGATCGCCGTCGGTTACCAGCTTCAGGGCAATGTCGTGGTCGAATCGGTGTTTTCCTGGCCGGGGCTGGGGCGCGAACTGGTCAATGCGGTGTCGGCCTCGGACTACCCGCTCGCCCAGGGTGCGTTCTTGATGATCGCGATCGTGGTCATCCTGATGAATTTGATTGCCGACCTGCTCTATGCGCTGCTTGATCCGAGGGTGACGCATGTCTGAAACCGTCATCGCCCGCCCCGCCCTCGTCTCGCGCCTGTTCGGCGCGCTGCGCTTGCCCATCAACGATCCGTTCGCCGTCGCCGGGCTTGTGATCTACGCCGTTTTCGTGTTGACCGCGATCTTCGCCGACCAGATCGCGCCCTACGATCCGACCGAGATCCTCTACACCGAGGAGTTCGATCTCGCCGCCGATCTGAGACCCGGCGAGCAGGGCTTCGTGCTTGGCACCACCAGTCTCGGCCGGGACATCTTTTCGCAGATCGTCCACGGCAGCCGCTCGGCGCTGCTGATCGGCGTCACGGCGGCCTTCATGGTGGCGCTGATCGGCTCGATCGTCGGCCTCGTCTCGGGCTACTTCGGCGGCTGGATCGACGCGCTTTTGATGCGGCTGGCCGACATCGCCTTCGGTATTCCGTTCCTGCCCTTCGTCATCGTTCTGGCGGCCTTTCTGGAGCCGTCGATCTGGAACGTGGTTTTCGCCATGGCGCTGGTCTTGTGGCGTGACACCGGCCGCGTCATTCGCAGCCAGGTTCTGACCCTGCGCTCGCGCGGTTATGTCGAGGCGGCGCGCGTGGCCGGTTCCTCCAACCTCAAGATCATTACGCGCCACATCGCGCCCAACATCCTGCCGCTCTCCTTCCTCTACGGCTCGATCGCTATCGGCTGGGCGATCCTGACCGAAGCCTCGATCAGCTTTCTCGGCTTCGGCGATCCGAGCCAAATCAGCTGGGGCTACATGCTGCAGGACGCCTTCGCCAGCCAGGCGCTCGCCAAGCAGGCCTATTACTGGTTCGTGCCGCCGGGCATCTGCATCATCCTTGTCGTCAGCGCGGGCTTCTTCATCACCCGCGGTTACGAAAACATCCTGTTTCCGAAGTTGGGCAGATGAGCGACATCCTGCTTTCGGTGCGCGACCTCGAAGTCGGCTACAAGGTCGGCCGCCGCATTATCCATGCCGTCGACGGCGCCAGTTTCGACGTGCCGCGCGGCGCGATCGTCGGGCTTGTCGGCGAATCGGGGTGCGGCAAGACCACGGTGGCGCGCGCGCTGACCCGCGTCATCGCCGACAACGCGCTGATCACCGGCGGGCAGATGGTCTTCGACGGCCGCGACATCGCTGCCCTGCCCGAGCGCGAGATGAACAGGCTGCGCTGGCGCGACATTGCCTTCATCCCGCAAAGCGCGATGAACTCGCTCGATCCGGTCTACACGGTCGAATACCAGCTCAACGAGGTGCTGCGACGGCGCGGCGGGCTGAGCGCGCGCCAGGCGCGCATGCGCTCGGAAGAGCTGTTCGAGATGGTCGGCATCGAGCCCGGCCGGCTGCGCGATTTTCCGCACCAGTTCTCCGGCGGCATGCGCCAGCGCGTGGCGATCGCACTGGCGCTGGCGCTCAATCCCAAGCTGATCATCGCCGACGAGCCGGTGACCGCGCTCGACGTGATCGTGCAGCGCCAGATTCTCGACCAGTTGCGCGAGCTGCAGTCGCAGCTCGGCATTTCGGTGATCCTGGTCACACACGATATTTCCGTCGTCGCCTATGTCTGCGATCGCGTCGTGGTGATGTATGCCGGCCGCGTCGCCGAGGCCGGACCGATGGCGGCGACTATCACCCGGCCGGCTCACCCTTACACGATCGGGCTGCGCAATGCCTTTCCCGATCTGCAGGGCG
Source organism: Nitratireductor arenosus (assembly GCF_009742725.1). GTDB lineage: Bacteria > Pseudomonadota > Alphaproteobacteria > Rhizobiales > Rhizobiaceae > Mangrovimarina > Mangrovimarina arenosa. The sequence continues at coordinate 105,578 of NZ_WPHG01000003.1, forward strand.
CGGCCGATGGCATGCTGGTGCCGATCGAGGGCGCGCCGCCGAGCCTGGTCGAGCCTCCGCCCGGCTGCCGGTTCGCGCCGCGCTGCCCGTTCGCGCTCGAAAGATGCCGCCTCGAGGTGCCGGAAACCCACGTGCTGGCCGATGGTCATAGCGCTGCCTGCCATCGCTCCGGCGAGGCCGACATGCTGCGCGCGGAAGGATCGAAAACCCAGACATGGCTCAGCGCATGACGACGGCCGGCAAGCACAGGCATGAGGTGTTCGTGTCCGCGCGCGATGCGCAGCTCCATTTTCGCGCCGGCGGCGCGTTGGCCGCGATGCGCGGCAAGTCCCGCCTGATCAAGGCCGTCGACGGCGTCAGCTTCGACATTTGCCGCGGCGAAAGCGTTGGCCTGCTCGGCGAATCCGGCTGCGGCAAGACCTCCATGGGCCGGATGCTGCTCAAGCTGGAGGAGGCGACCGGCGGCGCCGTCACCTTCGACGGGGCCGATCTCAACACGTTGCGCGGCGAAGCGCTCAGAGCCTTCCGCACCCGCGCGCAACTGATCTTCCAGAACCCGTTCGACGCGGTCAATCCGCGCTTCACCATTCGCGCCACGCTGGCCGAACCGCTGGAGAACGCGGGCGTGCCCCCGGCCGAGCGCGAACAGCGCATCATCGCCGCGTTGGAACTGGTGCGCCTGCCCAATCCGGCCGAATTCCTCGACCGCCATCCACATCAGCTTTCCGGCGGCCAGCTCCAGCGCGTGGTGATGGCGCGCGCACTCATTCTCCAGCCGGATTTCGTGGTGGCCGACGAGCCGGTCTCGATGCTTGACGTGTCGGTGCGCGCCGGCGTTTTGAACGTGTTTCGCGACGTGCGCGACCGGCTGAACCTGACGGCGATCTATATCAGTCACGACCTGGCGCTGGTGCGTTATGTCTGCGAGCGCACCATCGTCATGTATCTCGGCCGCATCATGGAGGACGGTCCGACAGAGGACATCGTCCGCGAGCCGCTGCATCCCTATACCAGGGCGCTGGTCGCCGCCGTGCCGGTGCCCCATCCCGACCAGGACCACGCGCCATTGCCGATCGGCCGCGGCGCTCCCGACCCGCTCAACCCGCCATCGGGTTGCGTGTTCCGCGATCGCTGCCCGAAGGCGCACGCACGTTGCGCCGCCGAAATCCCGGTGCCGCGCCAGGTCGGCACGCGCCGCGTCGCGTGTCATCTCTATGACGAGGCCGGGGCGGCCGCGCCGGGGAAGACGGCCTGATGCGCGCCGCCTTCTACACCCGCACCGGCCCGGCCGCCGACGTGCTCGAAATCGGCGAACGCCCCGATCCGGTCGCCGGACCCGGCGAGGTGTTGGTGCGCGTGCGCGCTTCCGGCATCAACCCGGCCGACGTCAAGCGCCGCGCCGGCTGGCGCGGCATGGCGATGGAGCATCCGCTCGTCATCCCCCATACCGACGGCGCCGGCGAGATCGTCGATGTCGGGCAGGGCGTCGATCGGGTGCGGATCGGCGAACGGGTGTGGCTGTGGAACGCGCAGGGCGGGTATGGCGAGGCCGGTCGCCCCTTCGGCAGCGCCGCCGAGCTGATCGCGCTTCCCGCCGCGCAGGCGGTCCACCTGCCCGATGAATTCGACTTTGCGGCCGGCGCCTGTCTCGGCGTGCCGGCGATGACGGCGCATCGCGCCGTCCATGCCGACGGGCCGGTCGCGGGCCTGACGATCCTCGTCAATGGGGCCGCCGGCGCCGTCGGCCACATTGCGGTGCAGATCGCCGTCGCCGGCGGCGCCAACGTCATCGGCACGGCCGGCAGCCCAGCGGCGGCGGCGCACGCCCGCGCCGCCGGCGCGGCTGAAGTGATCGATCGCCGTCGCGAGGATGTCGCCGCGCGGGTGATGGAACTGACCGGCGGGACCGGCGTCGACCGGGTGGTGGAGGTCGATTTCGGCGCCAACCACCACACCGACATCGCCGTGCTGAAGGCGAACGGCACGATTGCGTCTTATTCGTCGACGAGCGCGCCGGAGCCGATGCTGCCCTACTACGCCTTTGCCAACAAGGGCGCCAATCTGCGCTTCATCCAGGGGTTCGCCATTCCCACGGCCGCGCGCCGGGCCGGCGAACGGCGCCTGGCCGAACTCGCGGCGGCCGGCCGGCTGACGGTCGCGATCGCCGAGACCTATCCGCTCACCGAAATCGCCGCCGCCCACGCGCATGTCGAAAAAGGCGCCATCGGCAATGTCGTCGTCACGATCTGAGTTGAGCCGGGCGCGGACCGCGCCCGCAGATGATCTTCGAGGAAGGAAATGATGCTTCAATCCGTTGAACAGCACAAGCCGGGCGCGGAGGCCGGCCGGACTTGCGATCCGGTGTCGCTCGAGATTATCCGCGGCGCCATCGCAGCGGCCCAGTCGGAGATGGAGGCGCTGCTCGAACGCACCGCGATCTCGGCCTTCATCCGCGAGAAGAAGGATTTTTATACCGCCTTGTTCGATGCCGATGGCGTCATGGCGGTCGGCTCGATGGTGCCGATCTTCGGCGACATGACGGGCCCCGTGCTGGAGGCATTTCCCGCCGACACGATGAAGCCCGGCGATCTCTACTGGTACAATGATTGCTACGGCTCGCGCGGCGCGGTTTCGCATTCCAACGATCAGGTGCTGCTGGCGCCGGTGTTCCAAGACGGCAGGCGTTGCGCCTTCGTGATGAGCTGGGCGCATTTTGCCGATATCGGCGGCATCCGCCCGGGCTCGATCAGCCCCGACGCGACCGAAATCTTCCAGGAAGGCATCATCATCCCCGTCACCAAGCTGATCGACGGTGGCGTGACCAACGAGGCCACGCTGTCGATCTTCCACCGCAATTCGCGGTTCCCCGAGCAGAGCGTCGGCGACATGCGCGCCCTGATGGCGAGTGTGGAGCTGGGTGTCAGACGTGTTGCCGAAATCGTCGACAGGTTCAGTCCGGACGTGTTTTCCGACGCGCTCGCCCAGTTGCTGGCCCGCACCCGGCGCCTGGTGCGCGAGAGGCTCGCCGAGACCTTCGATTATGGCACCCACCGCTTCACCGACGCCATTGACGGCGACGGCCACGGCAACGGACCGTTCAAGATCCGGTTCGCCCTGACCCGGGAAAAGGGCGGGGACGGCGAGGATCGTTTCGTCTTCGATGCCGGCGAAACCGACGACCAGGCGCCGGGTCCGGTGAACTACATCATGAATCGCGGCGTGCCCGGCATGGCGCTCGGGCTTTATTATCTCGGCGGCGATGCGGGCCAGGTGTGCAATGCGGGCGGGCCGGACGCGATCGACGAGGTGCGCCTGCGCGAGGGCTCGCTTCTGATGCCGCGCTTTCCGGCCCCGCTCGGCATGCGCGGCCTGACCACGATGCGCGTCCTGTCGGCCATGAACGGTCTCGTCAATGTCGCCGGCGGCGGCGCGCCGGCCGCCAATTCGGCCTATGTGATTTCCATCATGCGCGGCAATTTCCGCACCGAGGCCGGCCAGTTGGAGCGTTTTCTGCTCGCCGACGGTATCGGTGTCGGCTATGGCGCCAGACCCAACGCCGACGGCATCGACGCCGTCTATTTCGTCGCCCAGGAGAACTATCCCGTCGAGTTCCTCGAACTCGGCTATCCGGTGCGGCTCCTGCGCTACGGCGTCGTGCCCGATTCCGGCGGACCCGGCCGCTACCGAGGCGGCTGTGGAATCGTGCGCGAATACGAGATCCTCGCCGAGGATGCCGTGCTCGCCGTGCGCATCGACAGCGTCAAGAACCCGCCCTGGGGCATCGATGGCGGGATGGGCGGTGGCGTCGGACGCGCCACGGTCAATCCCGGCACCGAGCGCGAGCGGGTTCTTGCGCCGTTGTCGGACGGCAACCGTCTGGTGCGCGGCGACATTCTGCGCATGGAGACCGGCGGCGGCGGCGGCCACGGTCACCCCTTCGACCGGCCGGCCGAGCGTGTGCTGGACGACGTGCTCGGCGGCTATGTCGGCGTCGACGCCGCGCGCGACAACTATGGCGTCGTCATCGCCGATGGCGAGATCGACAGGCAGGCAACGACCGCCCTGCGCAAGAAAAGGCCGGCCACGCGCCGCTTCCACCGTCAGGAGTATGTCGATGCCCTCGTCTGAGCAGTTCGCGATTGCCGTCGACATCGGCGGCACCTTCACCGACATCTCCTTGCTCGAGCGCGGGACCGGCAAGGTCTGGCGTGCCAAGACGCCGAGCGTGCCGTCCGATCCCTCACAAGCCTTCCTGACCGGCATAAGGCTGGCGCTCGGTGATGCCGGCCGCGACGCGTCGACCCTGGCCCAGGTGCTGCACGGCACCACCGTGGCGACCAACATGATCCTGGAAAACAAGGGCGCGCGCGCCGCGCTGGTCACGACGCAGGGCTTTCGCCATGTGCTGGCCATCGGCCGCCAGGACATCCCACGCAAGGCCAACCTCTACAATTGGGTGAAGCCGGAACGGCCAGTGCCGGCCTCGCGCATCGTTGAGGTCGACGAGCGGGTTGCCGCCGGCGGCACCGTGCTGCGCGAACTCGACGAAGCGAGCGTTCTTGCCGCCGCCGAAAAGCTGAAGGCGATGGATATCGAGGCCGTCGGCGTCTGTCTGCTGCACGCCTTCGCCAATCCCGTCCACGAACGGCGGGTCGCGGACATGCTGCGCCAGGCGCTGCCGGACATTGCGGTCACCACCTCCACCGACGTGCTGCCGGTGGTGCGCGAATATGAGCGCTCCCTGACCACCGTGCTCAACGCCACCGTCATGCCCGGCGTGACGAACTATGTCGGCCGGCTCGAACAGCGTCTCCAAAGCGAGAACGTCGCCGCGCCGCTGCTTTTGATGCAGTCGAATGGCGGCGTAGCCGGCGCTGCGGCGATCCGCCAGGCGCCGGCGCTGACCGCGCTTTCCGGCCCGGCCGCCGGTGTTGTCGGCGCGCGCGCGATCGCCGCTGCCTGCGGCATCGACGACCTGATCACTGTCGATATCGGAGGCACCAGCGCCGATATCTGCCTGATCAAGGACGGCAAGATCGGGCTCACCCAACACGGCAAGGTCGGCGAATGGCCGCTGCCGCTGCCGATGGTCGACATGGTCACGATCGGCGCCGGCGGCGGCTCGATCGCCGCAGTTGGGGACGACACGCTCACGGTCGGGCCGCGCAGCGCCGGCGCCATGCCGGGGCCCGCCGCCTACGGCCATGGCGGCGAAGACGCCACCGTCACCGACGCCCACGTCGTGCTCGGCCATCTGCCGGCCAGGCTGCTGGGCGGAAAGATGGCGCTCGACGCCGAGGCCGCCCGCGCGGTGATCGACAGAAACGTCGCCGGGCCGCTCGGCCTGACGGTCGAGGAGGCCGCGCGCGGCATTCTGGCTATCGTCGACAACCACATGATCGGCGCCGTGCGGGTGGTGTCGGTCGAGCGTGGCCACGACCCGCGCGACTTCACGCTGGTGCCGTTCGGCGGCGCCGGGCCGCTGCATGGCTGCGCGCTCGCCGACCTGCTCGGCATCGCCCGCGTGCTGATCCCGCCGGCGCCGGGCGTGCTGTGCGCCGACGGCCTGCTTGCCGCCGACCTCAAGGCCGAGTTCAGCCGGACCCTGCCCAAAGCCGGCCCGGTCGACGTTGCTGCGGCCGCGACGATCTTCGCCGATCTGGAGACACAGGCCAGGCGCTGGCTGGAAAGCGAGAATGTCGCGGCGCAAAACCGGCGCATCGCGCGGGTCGCCCTGCTGCGCTATCACGGCCAGGGCGGCGAGATCGCCGTCGCCTGGGGCGAGACTGCCGACGAGATCGAACGCAGCTTCACCGCCGAACACCAGGCGCTCTATGGTTTCACGCTCGACGCCGCGATCGAACTGATCACGCTCAGGGTCGAGGCGACCGGCCTGACCGCACCCACGGTACCGGAGACGCTGGCTCCGGGTGATTCCATCGAGCCTTACGATCATGTGCCGGTCCATCTCGGCGCCGAAAGAGCGAAAGTTCCCGTGGTCGATCGCGCCGGGCTCGGCGCGGGGGCGCGTTTTGCCGGGCCGATGGTGCTCACCCAGCTCGACACCACCACCCTGGTGCCGCCGGGCTGGAACGCAATCGTTCACCCGACCGGCGCCCTGATCCTAACCCGCAGCGAGGACGACAAGGCGTGACCGAGATTGCTTCGCCGCTTGCCGGCATTTTCGACCATATCGAGGCCAACCGGGACGCGTTCGTCACGCGGCTGATGGACTATGTCCGCCATCCGAGCATCAGCGCCCACAATCAGGGCATCGGCGAGGTCGCCGGGATGCTCGTGGGCTTCCTGCGGAAGCTCGGCATGGAGGCAGAGACGGTGCCGACCAGCGGCCACCCGATGGTGCTTGGCCGCCGCGATGTCTCGCCCGACAAGCCGACCGTGCTGCTTTATGGCCATTATGACGTGCAGCCGCCGGACCCGCTGGAGCTGTGGACCAGCCCGCCCTTCGAGCCGACAATCCGCGACGGGCGCATCTATGCGCGAGGCATCGGCGACAACAAGGGCCAGCATTTCGCGCAACTGCTGGCGCTCGAATCGCATCTCGCCGTCACCGGCGACCTGCCCTGCAACGTCTTGTTCCTGCTTGAGGGCGAAGAGGAGATCGGCAGCCCGCATATCGCCGAGTTCGTGCGCGCCCATGCCGACAGGCTGAGGGCCGATCTGGTCGTGACCTCCGACGGGCCGCTGCACGAAAGCGGCGCGCCCGTCGTCACCTTCGGCGTGCGCGGCGTCGCCGCCTTCGAACTCAGGGCCAAGACGGCCTCGCGCGACGTCCATTCCGGCAATTTCGGCGGCGTGGTGCCCAATGCCGTGTGGACGCTGGTTCATCTGCTCGCCACGATGAAGGACGAGGACGGCGAAATCACCATCGAGGGGCTGACCGAGCCGGTGATCCCGCCGACCAATCTGGAGCGCGACGCGGTCGAGCGCCTGCCGCTCGATCTCGAGGCTATTAAGGCCGAACTCGGCCTGTCGCGTCTCGATGCGCCGGCCGGACGAGGTTATTTCGACCGGCTGATGTTTCATCCCACACTCACCGTCAACGGTTTTCATGGCGGTTATGGCGGGCCGGGCATGAAGACGGTCTTGCCGTGCGAGGCGTTCGTCAAATGCGACATTCGCCTGGTCGAGCCGCTGACCCCGGACTATGTGTTCGACAAGGTGCGCGCCCATGTGCAAAAACACGCGCCGGAGGTCGAGTTCGTGCCGCTCAACGGCATGTTGCCGTCGAAGACCCCGATGGACTCGCCCTTTGCCGAACCGATCCGCCGCGCGGTGGTTGCCGCGCGCGGCGTCGAGCCGCTGCTCTACCCGACCGTCGGCGGCAGTCTGCCCGACTATGTCTTCACCAAGATCCTCGGCCTGCCGGCCTTCGTCATTCCCTACGCCAATGCCGACGAGGCCAATCATGCGCCGAACGAGAATTTGAAGATCGCGTGTTTCATCGACGGCATCAAGACGGGCGCCGCGCTGCTTGCGGAACTGGGCGCGCTGCGGCGCTGACGCCCCGCGTCGCGTTGCCTCGGCCCAAACCGTTGCAGCGCGGCCGGGGCCTTGCCAAGCGGCCGGCCTATCGCCGATGATCGGCACGAGCCGGCGCGGTGGACGGACAATCTCCCGTCCGCGCCGGCCCGTTTTCGTCACGGCGGCGCGCTGCCCGCCCCTCTGTTCGGTCTCGACACGGTGATGCCAGGATGACGCCGCCTCTTGCCGATCCGCGCGGGTTTCTCGCCGGCCTGTTTGCGACCGCCGTCGAGGCCGCCGATCCGCTGGCGGCGCTGCGCAACCACCTTCCGCAACGCCCAGCCGGCCGCACCGTCGTGGTCGGCGCCGGCAAGGCGGCGAGCCAGATGGCGGCCGCCTTCGAGCGCCTGTGGGACGCAGAGCTCACCGGGGTCGTAGTCGCGCGCGCCGGCCCGGTTGAGGCCTGCGAGCGGATCGAAGTGCTGCAGGCGTCCCACCCCGTGCCAGACGAGAACGGGCTTGCCGCCTCGGCGCGGCTGCTTGAAACGGTCGGCGGGCTGACCGGCGACGATCTGGTCGTGGCGCTTATCTCGGGCGGCGGGTCGGCCCTGCTCGCCGCGCCGGCCGAAGGCCTGACGCTTGCCGATGAGATTGCGGTCAACCGCGCGCTGCTTTCCTCGGGCGCGCCGATTTCGGTCATGAACGTGGTGCGCAAGCACATCTCGCGCATCAAGGGCGGGCGGCTGGCCGCCGCAGCAGCGCCGGCGCGGGTAGCAAGCCTGATCGTTTCGGACGTGCCGGGCGACGATCCGGCGCTGGTCGCCTCCGGGCCGACCGTTCCCGACTCCGCCACCGCCGAGGAAGCGCTTGCGATCGTGCGCGACTATCGCATCGAGCTGCCCGAGCGCGTTCTCGCCCATATCCGCTCCGCCGGGTCGAGAGCGCCGTCGCCCACAGATCCCGCCTTCCGCGACAATGTGGTCGAGGTGGTCGCCTCGGCGCGGCTGTCGCTCGACCGCGCGGCCAGGGCGGCGCGCGCGGCCGGCGTGGAAACCACGATCCTGTCCGACCGCATCGAGGGCGAGGCGCGCGAGATCGGCCGCATGCATGCCGCGCTTGCGCTCGAGCGCGCGCGTCAAGGCAGCACCGATGGTCGGCCGGTGCTGCTGCTTTCGGGCGGCGAGACCACCGTCACCATCGGCGACGGCACGTATGGCAAGGGCGGCCGCAACACGGAATTTTTGCTTTCCTTCGCGCTCGACATTGACGGGGTCGAGAACGTTCACGCGCTCAGCGCTGACACGGACGGCATTGACGGCTCGCAAGACAATGCCGGCGCATTTTGCGACGGTACGACGGCGGCCCGCATCCGCGCGGCGGGCGGCGACCCGCGCCGTTTGCTGCTCGCCCACGATGCCTGGTCGGCCTTCGATCTTGCAGGGGATCTGTTCGTGCCGGGGCCGACCGGCACAAACGTCAACGATTTCCGCGCCATTCTCGTCAGGTGAGAGCGGCAGCCTCGCGTCTTAGAGCGCTTCCACGCGAACCGCCTACCTCTCCGCCTGAAAACGCGCGAATGGCGGTGCGGCTCTATTCGCGCCAGGACGGATCGCGGGCGTCGAGGGTCGATTTCAGGTAGTCGAAATGGCGTTGCCCCATGCCGCGATAGGCGGCCCAGCCCGCCGCGGTCGCGCGCGCAACGTCATCCGACAGCACCGAAAGCGACTGGCCGGTGGAGCGCGCCAGCACCAGCGTTTGGGCGGCCTTTTCAAAAAAATACAGATCCTCGAACGCGTCGGCGACCGTCTCGCCGGCGATCGACACGCCGTGATTGGCCATGACGAGCACGGTATTGCCCTTCATCGCCTCGGCCAGGCGCAGGCCTTCCTCGGCCGCATCGGCAATGCCGCCGAAGGCGAGGTCGTACCCGATGCGCCCGAAGAACCGGGCGGTGTTGTTGTCGAGGGGCAACAGCGTCGGGTCCTTCAGACAGGCCAGCGCCACGGCATGGGGCGCGTGGCAATGCAGGATCACCCGCGCCTGCGGCAGCATCCGGTGCATGGCGCCGTGGATGGTCCAGGCCGACGGGTCGGGTGCGTCGGGCCGTTCCATCACGCCCGGATCGTCGGCGTCGAGCAGGATGAGGTCGCTGGCCCTGATCGTGGCGAAATGCTGCCAGCGCGGATTGAGCAGGAAGCGCCGCCCGTCCGGCGACACGGCGGCGCTGAAATGATTGCCCACCGATTCGCTCCATCCGAAATGGTGGCAAAGCCGGAAGGCGGCGGCCATGTCGCGGCGCAGGGCGACGACCTCGTCGGTTGGGTCCGGAACGGCTTTCAGGCCGCGTGTCATCATGTCTTGAACCGTCCTTCGCCGACCAGCGCGCGATAGGTCGAGCGCATCTCGGCGCGGTCGGTGTAGCAGCCGCGCAAATAACGCTCGCCGCTGGTTGCCGAATAGGCGGCGCGGCCATGCACGATGCGGTGATTGTCGAAGGTGATGCATTCGCCCGGCTTGATCCGGAAATTCATCACGTAGCGTGGGTCCTGCAGCATTTTCCCGAACCGGCAGAAGGCCGGATAATAGTCGTCGAGCAGGCCTTGCGGCAGGTCGAACATGTCGGCTAGGTGCTGGCTGATCGTCAGGCCGCTGACCTCGTTTTTGTCGTCCAGCTCGATCACCCTTTGGCGCGCGCGCATGTCGTAGCCGTCATGTTCGCAGTAAAACGGGATATCGATACTGGACAGGAGGCGGAAGCCTTCGGGATCGATCGCGCGAAAGTCATTGGCCACCGCCACGCCGTCGGCGAACAGGTTGCCGCCGCCTTCGACAGAATTGGCGCGGCAATGCAGGAACTGGACCCCTGGCGCGACCTCCTCGGCCGGCGTATCGGTGTGCAGTTCCAACGCCTTGGCCGTATAGGCAAGGTTCGTCGGCTTTATATGGGTGCGCACGTCGAAATAGCTGCCCCAGAAGGTCGGGCGAACCTGACCGATCAGTTGGGCGGTCTCGGTCAGTCCCGCGTCGCTGTCCGGCATGTCGGCGACCAGCGCGACCCCATCCACGATCATCGCCTCGATCCAGGCGGACACTTTTCCACGGTCGGCAAGCAGCTCGGGTTGCGAGAAACGCGCCATCCGCGGGTAGTGGTCGGCGTACCAGGCCTGCCGCGGCAGGTCGGCCGGATCGGGGCGCCGGTTCCCGTCCGCGTAAAGGGCGAGCGTCGCCACCGGCATCCGCGTCACATGGTCCTCGCCCTGCCAGCGCACCATCAGCGCATCGCCGTCGAATGCGGCCGTTTCGGCGCGCGGCGGCTGGTCGAGATGGAAGATGTCGAACACCCGCTCGCGCGTTGCCGGATCGAACGATGTGGGGCAATTGTCGCGCAGCCAGTAATAGTTGAAATAGGCTTGCTGGCCGTCGGCAAGGATGACATGCAGCCCCTTTTCCGACAGGCTGACGGCTGGGGTCGCGGTCTGCATGACGTTCATCGCATTGTCCTTAACTTAAGAACGGTGTTGGCTTGTGGTAACGCCAGCATCGCTCTACTCTCTCGGCAAAGAAAAGGCGGATAAAACTGATCTCAACTTAAGTCGGGTATTAAGTCATGTATCGCTTGCCGCCGCTTCGTCTGCTGACGGCCTTCGACCTCGTCGCCCGGCTCGGCTCGATGCGCCATGCGGCAGCGCGGCTCAACGTGTCGCAGCCGGCCGTCACCCAGGCGCTGAAGGCGCTCGAGGACCATGTCGGAACCGCGTTGCTGGATCGGGGCACCCGCCCGGCGCGCCTGACGGAGGCGGGCCAGCAACTCGCCCGCGCAACCGGCGAAGGGCTCGGCATGATTGCCGCCGCCATCGCCGATCTCCGCGCCTCCGCCGATATCCAGCACCAGCGGATTACCGTCGCCTGCACGCTCGGCATGGCGACCTACTGGCTGATGCCGCGGCTGCCGGATTTTTATGCGGCTCATCCCGAGCTGCTGGTCAACGTGCAGGCGCCGCCGACCGATCTCCCGGCGGTCTCCGCAGGCATCGATGTCGCGCTGCGCTACGGCTGGGGCGGGTGGACGGACGGAGAGACGCAAAAACTGTTCGACGAACTCGTCTGCCCGGTCGGCCATCCCGTGCTCATGAAGCGGCTGCTGGGGTCCGGCACCGGCCTGGAGGGCGCGCCGCTCATCCACGTGCGCAACGCCGAGACGCGGCATTGGGCCGACTGGCCGGACTATCTGGCGCGGCGCGGCGCCGGCCGGCATACCGGTTCCAGCCAGATCTTCGACAATTACGTCCAGGCCGTGCAGGCTGCCGTTGGCGGCAGCGGTCTGGTGCTCGGCTGGCGCTCGATCACCCAGGGACTGGTCGACGAGGGGGCGCTTGTCGCCTGGCCCGACGCCGGCGTTGACCTTGGCTCGGGCTATTACGCCACGCTGTCGCCGGGCGGTGCTGCCAAGCCGGCCGCGCGCGTTTTCGCCGCCTGGCTCAGGACGGTCCACGCGCGGGAGGCTTCGAGGGAGGTCGCGCGCGCCGTCCTCGATCGCAGCGGCAAACACAGCTGAGCCCGCCCTCCCGCTTTGTTGCCGCGGGAGGGCGGGCCCGGTTGGTCGTCACCGGCCCGGCCGGCGGCGTTCAGCCATCGGTATTAAAGCTTGCAGTCCTTGGCGTAAGCGTCCTGGTGATCCTCGAAGGCGACGCCGACCACCTCGTTGGTGAGGTCGCCGTCATCCGACTTGACGACCTTGCGCACATAGATGTCCTGGATCGGATGATTGTTCGACCCGAACCGGAAATCGCCCCGCGTGGAGGCGAAATCGGCCGCCTTCAGGGCCGCGCGGAACGCATCCTTGTCCTTCACGTCCGCCTTGGCCGCCGCCGACAGGATCAGCTTGGCGGTGTCGTAGCCCTGGCTGGCGAAGATCGAGGGAATGCGGCCATATTTGGCCTTGAAGGCCTCCACGAACGCCTTGTTGGCGTCGTTGTCGAGATCCGGCGACCATTGCGCGGTGTTGAACACGCCGAGTGCGGACTCGCCGATCGCGCCCAGCACGTCCTGGTCCATCGCGAAACCCGGCGCCATCACGGGAATGTCGACCGCCGACTGGGCGTATTGCTTCATGAAGGCAATCCCCATGCCGCCCGGCAGGAAGAAATAGACCGCGTCGGCGCCCGAGGCCCGGATCTGGGCGATCTCGGAGGCGTAGTCGCTCTGGCCGAGCTTGGTGTAGAGCTCACCCGCCAGTTCGCCCTCGTAGAAGCGCTTGAAGCCGGTCAGCGCATCGGTGCCGGCCGGATAGTTCGGCGCCAGGATGAAGGTCTTTTTGTAGCCCGACGTGTTGGCGTGCTTGCCCATTGCCTCGTGCAGGTTGTCGTTCTGCCAGGCGGCGTTGAAATAGTTCTCGTTGCACAGCTTGCCGGCCAGCGCCGAGGGGCCGGCATTGAGCGAGACGTAAAACAGGCCCTGATTGACCGCGCCCGGCACGACGGCCATCGCGAGGTTCGACCAGATGATGCCGGTCAAAACGTCGACCTTGTCGCTCTGGATCATCTTGTCGGCGATCTGCACGGCAAGGTCGGGCTTCATGGCGTCGTCCTCGATGACGACCTCGATGTCCTTGTTGCCGGTTTCCTCGATCGCCAGCATGAAGCCGTCGCGGGCGCCGATTCCGAGGCCGGAGCCGCCGCCCGACAAGGTAGTGATCATGCCGATCTTGAGCGGCTCGGCAAAGGCCGCCGTACTTGCCAGTGAGACGCCCAGAAGCGCCGCGATTGCAGTGATCTTCTTCATGCCATTCCTCCCAAAAATGGTGTGTGGTCATCATTGCCGGCCGCGCCGGGGGTCAGTCCTCGTGTCGTTGCGCCGACATCAGCCTGCTGCCGTGGTCGTAGACCCCGGTCAGCAGTCCGAGCGCCCTGGTCAAGGCTTCGAGATGTTGGTCGCCGTCGCTGAGTTCGCCCACCGAAGCGGTCAGATATTCGCGCCGCATGGCGACCAGCCGGGCCGAGATGCGCGCGCCCTCGGCGGTGACCTCGTAGGCCGTGCCGCGCTTCGAGGCGCCCCGGACCTGGCGCGCGAGACCCGCCTTCATCAGCTTGCGCAGCGAATATTGGACGTTGGAGGCGTCGTCGCGATTGGCGAAGCGCAGCAGGTCGCCGACCTTGCGCGGCGAACCTGCGACCACGAGCTGCTGCAGGATGACGCAATCCTGGCCGGTGAGATTGTTGTCGCGCGCCGCTGGGCCGAGCAACGAACTGGCAAAACGATAAAACGCCTCGGCCGCGCAGATCAGCGCTTGTTCGAAGGCGGTGATGGCCGCCTCGCGGCTCGTCGCAGACAAATGCGGCGCGATCCGAAGCGCTGACGCGCCCTCGGTCATGTGAGGATTATCACTGGATTTGACCGATGGTTTCAATGTAATTTCACCATTAAATTCACGATTGATTATGCCGATCGCGCAGGAAAGGTCAATGGCGATGTCGATGGTTCTCTACGAACTCGTGGGCCGGGACGGTCTGCGATACAGCCAATTCTCCTGGCGCTCGCGTCTCGCCTTGGCGCATAAGGGGCTGGACGCTTCTTTCTGCCCGGTCGCCGTCAGCGACAAGGCCGCGCTCGCTTTCAGCGGCCAGGACAAGGTGCCGGTCCTGGTCGACGGCGCGCGCGTCGTCCCCGATTCCTGGGCGATCGCCACCTATCTCGAAGAGCACTATCCCGACCGGCCGTCGCTGTTCGGCGACGCGACCGCGCGGGCGTTGGCGGCGTTCGCTGCGCAATGGGTCGACCGGCAGGTCGTGCCGGTGCTGGTGCCGCTGCTGGCGATCGATGTGGTCGCGTGCCTGGACGCGGCGGATGCCGCCCATCTGCGCGGCCAGTTCGAGCGCGCTTTCGGCGCCACGCTCGAAGAGCTCGCCGCCGATCGCGAGCGGCGTATCAAGAGCTTCCGGCGGACGATCGCGCCGGCGCGCGCGGTGCTGCGCGCGACGCCGTTCCTGTCGGGCGCGCGGCCGGCTTACGCCGACTATGCGCTGTTCAGCATCTTTCAGTGGGCCAGGCTGGTCAGTCCGTTCGAGCCGCTCGAAGACGGCGATCCGGTCGGCGTGTGGCGCGAGGCGATGCTGGACCTGTTCGACGGTCTCGCCCGCTCCCATCCGTCGTGGCGGGAGCGGGCTGAAGCGGACTGAAGGCTGGGGCCGCGCCTCACACCCGATCGTTGCCGTCCCAGGCCATGCGCGACAGGAAGTCGTCAAGCGGCGTTTCGGCCAGCCGCGAGAAATAGTTGGACAGCGTCTTCATGGCCAGGCCGACCAGCAGTTCGGCCGCCTGTTGCTGGGTGAAGCCCGCATCGAGAAAGGCCTCGATCTCCGCCTTGTCGGCCTTGCCGCGCCGTTCCAGCATATGTTCGGTGAAGCTGCGCAGCGCCTGCAGGCGGGTATCGTTAGCCGGCGAACCGGCTCGTACCGCCTCGATCGCCTCCTTGTCGAGCTTGGCCATGCGCCCGCCCGACGAATGCGCCGCCACGCAGTAGCGGCAGCCGTTGCGGGTGCTTGCCGTCAGCAGTACGAGCTGCTGCTCGGCCGGCGTGAAGGAGGTCCGGGACAGGATCTCCGTTAGCGTCAGATAAGCTTCCAGCACGACCGGCGCGCCGGCCATCTGGCGGTAGAGATTGGGCAGCAGCCCGCCCATCTTCTCCTGCACGCCCGAAAGCTGCGCACCGGCATTGCCCGGCGCGGATGCGGGCTCGAAAAGTTCGTATTGCATTGTCTATCCTTGTTGGGTTTTGGGAGTGATCAGCATTGCCGCCAGCGCGCCGCGCATGACCTTGCGGGTCGGCGTCATCGGCAGATTGGGAAGGATCTCCAGCCTCTCGGGCCATTTATATTTGGCGACGCCGCGCGCCTCGAGCAGCGTGCGGATATCGTCGAGCGTGATCGCCTGGCCGGGCCTTGCTTCCACGCACAGACAGGCGCGCTCGCCCAGGACGGCGTCCGGATAGGCAACCACGGCGCAGTGCAGCACGGCCTGGTGCGTGATCGCGATCAGTTCGACCTCGACGGGGTTGTATTTGACGCCGCCGCGATTGATCAGCTCCTTGGTCCGACCGGTGAGCGTCAGATAGCCGGCCTGGTCGATGCGCGCCAGATCGCCGCTGCGGAACCAGCCATCCGGGGTGAAAGCGCGTTCGGTTTCGGCCGGGTTGTTCAGATAGCCAGCAAAAACCGACGGACCGCGTACTTCGAGTTCCCCTTCCACGCCGGCTGGCGCCGTTTCGCCGGTCTCCGCCACGATCCGCAATTCGGTGCGCGGCGAAACCCGGCCAGCCGTGGCGATACGCGTTTCGAGCGGGTCTTGCGGACGGCCGAACGTGCCGGCCTGCAATTCGCTCATCCCCCAAAGCTGGATGACCGCGCCGTCGTCAAGCAGCGCGTCGACCGCCGCGGCGAGCGGCGGCGGAACGGTCGTGCCCGAAAGGCAAAGCACTTCCACCGAACGCAGATGCGCCTCCGTCAGCGCGCTCTCGGCGACCAGCGGGGCGAAATGCGCCGGCGCGGCAAACACATGGGTCGGCGCGAGCGCCTCCAAGTCCTGGGCGAACGAGGCCGGCTGGAACGCCGGCAGCAGCGTGATCGTCGCCCCGGCAGCCAGCGCCAGGTGGACGGTGAACAGCCCGTAGAGATGCGACAGCGCCGCGACCGACAGGACGCGCGAGTCCGGCCCGATCTCCAGTTCGGCGACGGAGCGGAACGCGTTGCCCAGAAAGGCGCGCGCGCTGTGCGGGACACCTTTCGGCTCGGCCGTGGTGCCGGAGGTGTAAAGCACAAGATAGGTGTCATCGGGGCCGGCCGCGGTTTCGACCCTGAGGGGCTCTGAACGCAGCAGCGCCGCGTAGGACAGTGTCCCGTCGACAGCCCCGCCGACGCCGACGACATGCTCGAGTGTCGGCAGCTCGGCCTTCAGCGCCAGGATGTCGCTTGCCGGCGAGGCCCCGCCGGCGGCCGCGAGCGCAAACACCGCCTTGGCACCGGCATGGCCGATGAGATAGCGCAGTTCCTTGCTGCGATAGGGCATGTGCAGGGTCTGGAAGATTGCCCCGAGCGCTGCCGTGGCCAGGAACGCCGTCACGAATGCCCGGCCATTGGGCAGTTGCGCGGCCACGACGTCGTTCTTGCCGATGCCTGAAGCCGCCAGGCCCGCGGCAAGCCTGGCGACGTCGTCGGCCAGCTCGGCGTAGCTGACGTCGGCGCCGTCGCCGCTGATCGCGACGGCGTCCGGGCGTTCGCGCCGGTGGACCTCCAGCCAGTCCGGCAGCGTCGCCAATTCGGTTGTCGGCATTGATGGACCTCCCTCCTCGTGAACTCGCGGTCAGGCGAGATTGTGCCGTCCGGGCGCGGCCTTCTTTTGCAGGTCGACGAGTTTTTCACGCGTCTTTTCCTGCTCACGGAAGGCCTGCATGGCGCCGGAAAGATATTGTTTCGGCCACATCGCCTCATTACGGGTCCCGTACCAGGCGGCGGCCTGATGGGTGAAGAACGGGTTCCACAGATGCGGCCGCGCCAGCGCGACCAGATCGGCGCGCCTGGTGTGCAGGATGGTGTTGATCTGCGCCGGTTCGGTGATCGCCCCGACCGCCATCGTGGCGATCTTGGGCACGTTGCGGACGGCTTCGGCCAGATGGGTCTGGAACATGCGTCCATAAACGGGCTCCTGATCGGCGACCGTTTGGCCGGCCGACACGTCGATCAGGTCGCAGCCGGCCTCGTGAAAGGCCGTCGCGATGGCGAGAAGATCCGCCTCCGACAGGCCGCCCTCCTTCCAGTCGGTGCCGGACACGCGCACCGACATCGGCCGTTCGGACGGCCAGGCCTCCCGCATGGCCGAAAACACCTCCAGCGGCCAGCGCAGCCGGTTTTCGATCGGCCCGCCATAGGCGTCGCTGCGCGTGTTGGTCAGCGGCGACAGGAAGCTGGCCAGCAGATAGCCGTGCGCGCAATGCAATTCGAGCATGTCGAAACCCGCGCGCGCGGCGCGCCGCGTCGCCGCCACGAACTGGTCGCGGATGCGCTCCATGCCGGTCCGGTCCAATTCGGCCGGCACCGCGTTGACGCCGTCGACGAACGGGATCGGCGAGGCGGAGACGAGCGGCCAGTTGCGGCTTTCCTCGGCGATCGGCACGTCGGCCTTTTGCCAGCCGAGCTGGGTCGAGCCCTTGCGGCCGGCATGGCCGAGCTGCATGCAGATCCTGGCCCCCGAATGGGCATGCACGAAATCGACGATCTCACGCCAGCGTCGCTCGTGTTCGTCGCTCCACAGGCCGGTGCAGCCCTCGGTGATGCGCGCATCCGGCGACGGGCAGGTCATCTCGGTGACGATCAGCCCCATGCCGCCCATCGCGTGCGATCCGTAATGCACCTTGTGCCAGTCGGTCGGGTTGCCCTGGTCGTCGGCGCTGTACTGCGCCATCGCGCTCATCACCACCCGGTTGGACAGTTCCATCTCGCGCAGGCGAAAGCGGGTGAACATCGGCGTCGGCCGGTTGTCGCGCACGTCCTCGCCGGTCTCGCGCCAATGGCGCTCGTACCAGGCGTCGTCGGCGCGCTGCACGAAGCCGGGGTCGCGCAGCAGGAGATTGTCGTAGGTCACCGATTTCGCGCGACACATCACCACCATGGCGAATTGCAGCGGATCGAGATCCCACGACCGGTCCATGTGCTCGAACCAGGCAAGCGAGACGTCGGCATTGTGCTGGGTGATCTGGCAGGGCGTGCGGCGTTCGCGGTCATAGGCCTCGAAGGCGGCCTCGACGCCGTCCCGTTCATGCGCCACCAGCGCGTCCGACAGGGCGATGGCGCATTCCATCGCCAGCTTGGTGCCCGAGCCGATGGAAAAATGCGCCGACGCCTTGGCGTCGCCCAGGATAGCAATCTTGCCGGACCGCCAGGTCTCGCAGAACACGCGCGGAAAGCGGCGCCAGAACGAGCGGTTGAGCAGCAGGGGATGTCCCTCGAGCTCCTCGGCGAAGATGGATTCGAGGCGGCGCCGTGAATCCTCCTCGTCGAACTCGGAAAATCCGTGCCCCTGCCAGCACGCCTCGTCCATCTCGAACACCCAGGTCGAGCGGTCGGGCTGGTACTGGTAGCAATGCGCGCAGATGATGCCGTGTTCGGTCTCGCGGAAGAAATAGTTGAACGCGTCCATCGGGCGCGACGAACCCATCCAGCAGAAGCGGTTCTGCTTGAGCTCGGTCTTTGGCCGGAAATCCTCGGCAAAAGCCTCGCGAATACGCGAATTGATCCCGTCGCTGGCCACGATCACGTCGCTGTCGGCGAAACGTTCGGCGATCGTGTCGGGGTCGATCGTCGTCCCGAAGCTCAGCGCGACGCCCAGTTGCGCGCAGCGTTCCTGCAGGATGCTCAGCAATGTCTGGCGCGACACGCCGCAAAAGCCGTTGCCGCCGATGCGGATTTCCTCGCCTTTGAAATGAATGGCGACGTCCTGCCAGTAGGCGAGTTCCTCGCGCATGCGCTCGAAGACCGGCTTGTCGCGGCTCAGGAATTCGTCGAGCGTCTCGTCGGAAAAGACGACGCCGAAGCCGAACGTGTCGTCGGCCTGGTTCTGCTCGAACACTTCCACCGTCCAGTCCGGACGGGCCTTTTTGGTCAAGAGCGCGAGATAGAGGCCCCCCGGGCCGCCTCCGACGACGGTGATCTTCATGAACGGCGCTCCAGGGCGGTCAGTGTTATTATGTGGGAAAGCACATATCATACACATAATTGCCAATCAAGACGTCGCCGTGGTAACTGGCGTTTGGCGTGGACAGCCGGAAGGGAAACGGGCCTTGGCGACGGACGAGATGGTGGAGACCGATGGCGATGCGCGCGTGCCGCGCCCCGACGAGCCGCTGGTCGACGCGCCGGAATATCTGATCTCCTTCCTGCAACGCCTCAATCGCGATCAGATGGAGACCGCGCTCAGGGCTTCGGGGCTGAAGCTCACCGGCTGGCGCATCCTGTCGTGCCTGGACGAGCGCGGCCCGATGTCGCTGCTGGACCTGGCCGAGCTTTCGGTGATCGAGCGCACGGTAACGAGCCGTCTTGTCGATCGCCTGATCGCCGACGGCCTGGTCAGCAAACAGGCGTTCTCGCACGACAAGCGCATTTCGATCGTGGCGATAACCGGCAAGGGGCGGGACCTGCTGCGGGCGAGCAATCTCGGCGTGCGCAATCTGCGCGCCCAATTGTTCAGGGATTTTTCCGACGACGAATACCGTCAGCTGTGCCGGCTCCTGCAGCGCTTGAAGGCGAACGCGCAGTCGCTGCGGCGCTGACCGGGAACATTGTCCCGAAACACTGGCCGAAACCATGAAAACGGAGCCGTCCGACGTGGGCGAAGCTCGGTTCTCGGTGTTATGGGATTGCTGCAAAGACCGTAGGCGCTGAACGTCACCAAGCGAGGGAAATTCCTACCGCATCCTGGCGATCTACTTGCGCACCCAGCCGGACCCGATCTCGGCCAACAGCATCAGGCCGACGATCACCAGCAGGATCGCCGCGACCCGCGTGCTTTCCAACTGCTGCGTCGTCCCCTTGAGATACCACCCCATGCCGCCGCCGCCGAAGAAGCCGACCACGGTCGCCGCGCGGAAGGCGACGTCCCAAGTGTAGATGGCGATGCCGGTAAAGGCGACGCGCACCTGCGGCAGAACCGCGTATTGGAATACTTGCTGCGGGGCTGGCGCCCGCGGAGCGCATGGCCTCCACTGGCCCCCTGTCAATCGGCTCGAGGTCGCCGGAAAACAGCTTGCCGGCGAAGCCGATGCAAAACACGGTCAGAGCCAGCGTTCCAGCAAGCATGCCGAAACCAAGCAACCTCACGAACAGGATTGTCCAGATCGTCTCGTGGATCGAGCGGCTGCCTATGATGGCGAATCGGCTGAGCGGATAGGCGATGCGTTTGCTGATGGTGATATTGCGCGCCGAATACCGGCTGGCCTGTCTTCAGCTGCGCCGCCATTCCCCCAAGATCGAAGCGTTTATGGGCCCGGTTCCGTAGGCGCAGGCGACGTATCGACGGATGCCAGTTCACCGGCGATGCTCCAGAACGCGCGCACCAGCTTGCCACCCGAGCGTTCGCGCAGGCAGATCAAGGCTTCGTCCATCAGCATCTGCGGGGCATCGATCTCGATCGATGCCAGCGTGCGATCCCTGCCAAACTCGGCTGACGACACGAAGCCGACGCCGCCGCCCGACGCGACGATCTCCCGGACCGCCTCGCGGCCTTCCGCTTCGATCGACGGGCGCAAGGCGATATTCTGCGATGCGGCCATCGCTTCGAGCTTCTGCCGGGTCTTGGATCCACGTTCGCGCAGGATCAGCGAATGCTCGGTCAGTTCGGTGAAGCTCATCTTTTTCCGACCCGCAAGCGGGTGTGCGTTCGCGACGAAGGCGATGATCGGCGTCGAGTTCAGTTTCAGCATGTCGAATTCGCGCCCTTTCGGGATTTCGCCGAGAACGCCGATATCGGCTTCATAGGCGAACAAGCTGGCGATCACCGTCTCCGTATTGCCGGATCGCACCGATATCCGGATGCCGGGATAACGTTCGCGAAAGCGGCCGAGAATCTGCAGCAGATGATGCGCGGCATCGGCGATGATACGCAGCGTGCCGGACCTGAGCGCGCGCGATTCAGACAAAAGATCCAGCGCCTGCTGCTCGGTGTCGAACATCCGATGCGTGATTTCGAGCAACTGCTGTCCGAAGCCCGTCAGCGTCACCTGCTTCTTATGCCGGTTGAAGAGGAGCACGTCATACTCCTCTTCCAGTTTCCGCACTTGGTCGGAGATCGCCGGCTGGGTCAAAAACAGCGCTTCGGCCGCGCGCGAAAATCCGCCGGTAATGGCGACGTAGTGGAAGGCGCGGAGTTGTACATAACGCAAGCGGCGGAGCCTTCGATAGTTTCAATCGATGGAAGTATAGAAACTAACGAATTGACTTATGTAAAGCGAAAAGTGACCGTCCCCGCTTCTGTCATGCGTCTACGAAACGGGGCGGCACGCCATGCATTTTTCCATCATCCTGCTCCATCTGGCCGGCGCGACGATGTTGTTGCTTTATGCCGTGCATATGGTGCGCACCGGCATGGAGCGGGCATATGGAACCGCGTTGCGCCGGCTGCTGGGCGGGGCCAAGAGCGGCCCGGTGAAGGCCGCCGGCGGCGGCGTTGCGCTGGCGATCATGCTGCAGAGTTCGACGGCGGTGGCGATGCTCGCCTGCGGCTTCGCCGCCAGCGGCGTGCTCGCGCTGCCGGTGGGGCTGTCGCTGCTGCTGGGCGCCGATCTCGGTTCGGCGCTGGTTGTGCGCGTCCTGTCCTTCGATCTCGGCTGGATGGTGCCGGTCTGCCTTTTCGCCGGCGGTGTGATGTTTCTCAAGTTGCCGGGACAAAGGGTCCGCGAGGCGGGACGCATGGTGCTCGGCATCGGCTTTGTTCTCTTGTCGCTAAACCTTATCGGCGAAGCCACACACCCACTGCGCGAAAGCACTATGTTGCCGGCCTTCTCGGCCTATCTGGCCGACGACTACGTCACCGCCTTCATCATCGGCGCGATGTTCACCTGGCTGGTTCATTCCAGCGTCGCGTCGGTCCTGATGGTGGCGGCCTTTGTCAGCCAGGGCCTGCTGCCGTTGGAGGCTGGCGTGCCGTTGGTTCTCGGCGCAAATCTGGGCGGCGGGCTGATAGCTTTCTGGCTGTCGCGCGGCATGCAGCCAGCGGCGCAGCGCATCCCGGTCGGAAACCTGCTGTTCCGGGCTGTCGGCGCCGTGTTCGCCCTGATGGCGGTGGAAGCGGCCGGTCTGCCGGTCGAGCTGCTCGGCGGCAATCATGGCGCCGCCCTTGTCAATCTCCACGTCGTCTTCAACGCCTGCCTGCTCGTCGTTTGCCTGCCCTTCGCGGGGTTGATGGCACGATTGACCCAGGCGCTGCTGCCCGACCTGCCTGGCGCCACCGGCGCGGAAAGCCAGCTCGGCAACCGGACCAGCGCGCTCGATCGAGCCGTCATCGACAGACCCAGGCTGGCGCTTGCCAGCGCGACGCGCGAACTGTTGCGCATGGGCGAACTCGTCGAGATCATGGTGCGCCCCGTGATGAAGCTTTTCGCCTCCGGCACGCGCGAGGAAATCGCCCGCTTGCGCGGGGTCGATACCGAGGTCAACCGGGCCCATACCGAGATCAAGCTCTATCTCGCCGAGGTCAACCGGGGCCACATGACCGGCGAGGAGGCCAGGAAAAGCATCGAACTCACGGACTTCGCGATAAACCTCGAACACGCCGGCGACATCGTCGCCAAAACCCTGCTGGTGCTTGCCGACGAGCGGTTGCGACGCAATCTGCGCTTTTCCGGCGAAGGTTGGGCCGAACTCACCGAACTGCACGACCGGCTGGTGGAAAACATGCATCTGGCGCTCAACGTACTGGTGTCGAACGACTTGCCGGCGGCGCGCCAACTCGTCGTCGAAAAGGAACGGATGAGGGTGCTGGAGCGCCGCAGCCATGACCGTCACCTCTCGCGGCTGCGAACCGGTACGCCGGAAAGTGTCGAAACCAGTGACATGCACCTGGAGGTCGCGCGCGCTCTCAAGGAGATCAACTCGCTCCTGGTCACCGTCGCCTATCCCTTGCTGACCGAAAGCGGCGATCTTCTGCACAGCCGGCTCACACAGACAACATGAACGATCTAGTTTATGATTTGATATAAAATAACGATTTTGCAGATACATCGAATTGGCCCAGAGTGCTGCGGATACAGGCGGCACCGGGAGGAACCACGATGAGGGCCGAAACCGACATGGCAACGACCGAAGGCTTCGATTCGCCAGCATTGGGCGAACCCTATCTCCTAACCCCCGGCCCCTTGACCACGTCCTTCGCCGTCAAGCAGGCCATGCTCCGCGACTGGGGCTCGTGGGACGGTGACTTCCGGGCCATGACCGCCGATCTGCGCCGCAGGCTGCTGGCGCTGACGGGCGACGCCAAGGCAGAATTCGACTGCGTGCCGATCCAGGGCAGCGGCACTTTCTGCGTCGAGGCGATGCTCGGCTCGTTCGTGCCGCGCGATGGCAAGGTTCTCGTGCTGGCCAATGGCGCCTATGGGCTGCGCGCCGCCCAGATCATGCAATATCTCGGTCGCGCCCACACGCTCATTGATAAGGGCGACTACCTTCCGCCCCGCGGTGAGGAAGTGGCCGCGGCTCTCGACGCCGATCCGGCGATCACGCATGTCATCGCCATCCATTGCGAGACAAGCTCCGGCATCCTCAACCCGGTCGCCGAAATCTCCCGCGCCGTCTACGCCAGCGGCCGCAAGCTTCTGGTCGATTCGATGAGCGCGTTCGGTGCCATTCCCCTCGACGTCAACGAGATCCGGTACGAGGCGATGGTGTCCTCGGCCAACAAATGCATCGAGGGTGTGCCGGGTTTCGGTTTCGTCATCGCCAGGAAGAGCGAGCTCGAGGCCGCCAAGGGCCGCAGCCATTCCTTGTCGCTCGACGTCCACGCCCAATGGGCGACGATGGAAAAGACCGGTCAATGGCGTTTTACGCCGCCGACGCATGTCGTCGCCGCTTTCCTTGAGGCATTGCGCGCCCATGAGGCCGAGGGCGGAGTCGCGGCGCGCGGTGCGCGTTATCTCAAGAACCGCGACGTCATGGTCGCCGGTATGCGCCAACTCGGCTTCGAGACGCTGCTTTCCGAACGCTGGCTGTCCCCGATCATCGTCACTTTCTTCTGTCCGGCGCATGCGAATTTCTCGTTCCAGCGCTTCTACGAGCTGATGAAGGACAAAGGGTTCGTCATCTATCCGGGCAAGCTGACGGTGGTGGAATCGTTCCGCATCGGCTGCATCGGCCGCATGAACGAGGATGTCATGCGTCGCGTGGTCGAGGCGGCGCGCCAATCGCTTTCGCAAATGGATGTGTCCGACGCGGCGCCACCGCGCGCCGCGCTCGACGAGCGCGCGAAGCTGGCCGCGTGAATATATAGATCAGATCAATGGATAGAATTCAGAATAACGATTTTGGCAAATGGATCTACTGAACCAAGGATCCCGCCCAACGATCAGCGATACGCGCGCGATGGCCGCGCGGCCGAGCCAGGGAAAGCAGCGATGAACCAGATGTCCCCCGTCACAGTTTCCGCCAACGGGCGCAACTACGCTTGGCCACGTGTGGCCGCGATCGCGATCTGTCTGGACGGTTGCGAGCCGGCCTATCTGGATGCGGCGATCGCGGCGGGTCTGATGCCGGCGCTGGAGAAAATCAAGGCGAAGGGCACGGTCCGCTTCGCGCATTCGGTGGTCCCGAGCTTCACCAATCCAAACAATCTGTCGATCGCCACCGGCCGGCCGCCGGCCGTGCACGGCATTTGCGGCAACTATCTCTACGAGCGGGAGACCGGCGAGGAAGTGATGATGAACGATCCGCGCTTTCTGCGCGCGCCGACCGTCTTCCAGGCCTTCTACGATGCCGGCGCCAGGGTCGCGGTGGTCACGGCCAAGGACAAGCTGCGCGCGCTGCTCGGCAAGGGTCTGAAATTCGACGAAGGCCGCGCCATGTGTTTCTCGGCGGAAAAGTCGGACACTACCACCGTGGCCGAGCATGGGATCGACAATGCCTCGAAGCATTTTGGGCTGGCCGTGCCGGAAGTTTATTCGGCGGAGCTGTCTGAGTTCGTGTTCGCTGCCGGTGTGCAACTGCTCAGCGAGTTCAGACCCGAAATCATGTATCTGACCACGACCGACTATGTGCAGCACAAATACGCGCCGGGCGTGCCGCAGGCGAACGCCTTCTACGAGATGTTCGACACATATCTCGCGAAGCTCGACGCCATGGGCGCGGCGATCGTCGTCACCGCCGATCACGGCATGAAGCCGAAGCATCTGGCCGACGGCTCGCCGGCGGTGGTCTACGTGCAGGATCTGCTCGACGAATGGCTGGGCAAGGACGCCGCCCGTCTCATCCTGCCGATCACCGATCCCTACGTTGTGCACCATGGCGCGCTCGGCTCGTTTGCGACCGCCTATCTGCCCGAAGGCGTCGACCGGCAGGCGATCATCGACAGGCTTGCGAAGGTGGACGGCATTCTGCTCGTCGTCGACAATGCGACGGCCTGCGACCGTTTCGAGCTGCCGGCCGACCGCATCGGCGACATCGTGCTGATCTCCACGCAGAATATGACCATCGGCACCAGCCAGCACAGGCACGATCTCGCGGCGCTCAACGAGCCGCTACGCTCGCATGGTGGACTGACCGAGCAGGAAGTGCCGTTCATCGTCAACCGCGTCCTGCCCGACCTGCCCGACAGGCCCGACTTGCGCAATTTCGACGCTTTCTACTACGCGGCGCTGGCCGCGGCTCAGCAGACGAATTGAGGTTGGAACGCCATGACCAAGGCTGAAACAACTATCGCGGTCCGCCACGAGCCGATGCGGATCGCCGGACAAAAGGTCGATGCCGAGGGCGTTGTGGAGGTCCGCTATCCATGGAACGATACAGTCGTCGGCACGGTGCCGGCCGGCGGCGCGGACCATGCGCGACGCGCCTTTGAGATCGCTGCCGCCTACAAGCCGACGCTGACGCGCTACGATCGCCAGAAAATCCTGCTCAAGACGGCGGAGCTTCTAAACGCGCGCAAGGACGAGATATCCGATCTCGTCACGCTGGAACTGGGCATCTCCAAGACCGACTCGCTTTACGAAGTCGGCCGGGCCTTCGACGTCTTCACCCTGTCGGGGCAGATGTGCATTCATGACGACGGACAGATATTTTCCTGCGACCTGACCCCGCACGGCAAGCAGCGCAAGATCTTCACGACGCGCGAGCCGCTGAAGGCGATTTCGGCGATCACGCCCTTCAACCACCCGCTCAATATGGTGTCGCACAAGGTGGCGCCGGCGATCGCGACCAACAACTGCGTCGTGGTGAAGCCGACGGAACTCACGCCGATGACGGCGCTGGTGCTGGCCGACATGCTCTACGAAGCCGGTCTGCCGCCCGAGATGCTGTCGGTGGTCACGGGCTGGCCCGACGATATCGGCGACGAGATGATCACCAATCCGGACATCGAGCTGATCACCTTTACCGGCGGCGTGCCGGTTGGCAAGCTGATCGCATCCAAGGCCGGTTACAAGCGTCAGGTGCTCGAACTTGGCGGCAACGACCCGCTGCTTGTGCTCAACGACCTCTCCGACGACGACCTCGCCAGGGCCGCCGACCTCGCGGTGGCCGGCGCGACCAAGAATTCGGGCCAGCGTTGCACAGCCGTCAAGCGCATCCTCGTTCAGGAGCGGGTGGCCGACCGTTTCGTGCCGCTGGTGCTGGAACGGGCCAAGAAGCTCCGTTTCGGCGATCCGATGGACCCTTCGACCGACCTCGGCACGGTTGTCCACGAGCGTGCCGCGAAGCTGTTCGAGGACCGCGTCGACATGGCCGCCGAGGCGGGCGCGGACATCCTCTACAATCCAGGTCGCCGCGGCGCGCTTCTGCCGCCGATCGTCGTTGACCGCGTCCCCCACGCCTCCGAACTGGTCATGGAGGAGACTTTTGGGCCGATCGTGCCGATCATCCGCGCGCCCGACGATGACGACGCTCTGATCGCATTGTCGAACTCGACGGCGTTCGGCCTCTCGTCTGGCGTGTGCACAAACGACTTCCGCCGTATGCAGAAATATATTGCCGGTCTTCAGGTCGGTACGGTCAATATCTGGGAAGTGCCGGGCTACCGTATCGAGATGAGCCCCTTCGGCGGCATCAAGGATTCGGGCAACGGTTACAAGGAAGGGGTCATCGAGGCGATGAAGAGCTTCACCAACGTCAAGACGTTCTCCTTGCCGTGGTAGAACTTGGCGGCGTCTTTCTCGCGCCGCCGGCTGCCGACAGGGAGGGGCCATGAGCGTCGTTCATACCGAAGGCGAATCGAACAGGGCGGCCGCGCGCCTGGAATGGAACGCCAGACAGGATCACGCCCCCTCGCGTGACCTGCTTGAGCGCGATGCCAGGGCCTTCCTGCATCAGAGCCTGTCGAGCCCCTGCGTTGCGACGATCGCCAGGGCGCAAGGCATCTGGATCGAGGATTTGGCCGGCCGCCGCTACATGGATTTCCATGGCAACAGCGTCCACCATATCGGCTATGCGCACCCGCGGCTGGTCGGCGCCATCAAGCAACAACTGGACGAACTGAGTTTTTCGCCGCGACGCTTCACCAACGAAACGGCCGTCGAACTGGCGGAGACGTTGGGGCGGCTCGCGCCGCGTGATCTGTCGAAGGTGCTGTTCACCACCGGCGGCTCGGACGCGATCGAGGTCGCGCTGAAGGTGGCGCGCGCGGCAACCGGACGGCACAAGACGCTGTCGTTCTGGGACGCGTTTCATGGCGCGGGCTTCGGCGCGGCGAGCGTTGGCGGCGAGGCGACCTTCCGCTCCCACATCGCCGGGCCGATGATGACCGGTGCCGAGCATGTGGCGCCATGGGCAAGCCGCAACTGCGCTTACGGTCACGACAATCTGGAGAGTTCGGCGCGCGCCTGCGCCAACATGATCGCCTACGTTCTCGGCCGGGAAGGCGACTTCGCCGCGTTCGTCGCCGAGCCGATGCGCGCGACGCCGCTGGTCCCGGCACCGGGTTTCTGGAAGGCGGTGCGCGAGGCCTGCGACAGGCACGGCACACTGCTGATCTTCGACGAGATTCCGACCGGGCTCGGCAAGACCGGCAGCTTCTTCGCCCATGCCCACGACGACGTGACGCCCGATATGGTCGTGTTGGGAAAGGCGCTGGGCGGCGGCATTCTGCCGATTGCATCCGTGATCGCGCGCTGCGATCTCGATGTCGCCGGTGACTTCGCCATCGGCCACTACACGCATGAAAAGAACCCCGTCACAGCGCGCGCGGCGTTGACCACCATCGCCATTATCCGCGAGGACGGGCTCGCCGAGCGGGCCGCCGAACTAGGCGCCTACGCGATGGATCGCTTACGGGAACTGATGGCCAAGAGCCGGCACGTCGGCGAGGTGCGCGGGCGCGGCCTGATGATCGGCGTGGAACTGGTCGATGATCGGGACGATTACCAACCCGCCCGCGACATGGCCGAGCGGGTCTATTACCGGTGCCTCGAACGTGGGCTGAGCTTCAAGATAAGCGCTGGAAACGTCCTGACGCTGTCGCCGCCGCTGGTGATCGGCCGCGAGGAGCTCGATAGCGCGCTCGCGATCGTGGAGGATGCCGTTCTTGCCGCCTGAACCGCAGTCTGCTGGCGATGGCCGGACTCCTTTGGTCCCCTTTCTCGCCCGGAGTGATCATGCATTATGACCTCGCCGTCGTCGGAGCCGGCATTATCGGCCTGGCCCATGCGCTCGCCGCGGCCAGGCGCGGCCTGCGCGTCGTCGTCATCGATCGCGACCGGCAAGCGAACGGCGCGTCGATCCGCAATTTCGGGCTCGTGGTCGTCACCGGGCAGGCGCCCGGTATCTCGCGACGACGCGCGGAGCGGACACGCGAAATCTGGCTCGACCTCGCCGCCGAAGCCGGCCTCGACATCCTCCACACCGGTAAGCTCGTCGCGGCGCGGCGGCCGGAGGCGCTGGCGGTGCTTGAAGCGTTTTCAGCCGGTCTTGACGGCCGGGAATGCCGGATGCTCACGGCGGATGAAACGGCCGCGCATCAGCCTGGCCTCGCCGCAGAGAGGGTCGTCGGCGGCCTTTATAGCCCGTTCGAACTGCGCGTTGAATCGCGCGACGTGCTGCCGAGACTGGCCGCTTTCCTGGGCGAGCGCCATGCCGTGGAGTTCCGCCTTGGCGTCGCAGTTTCGTCTGTCGAGCCGACCGCGTTGCAAACCAGCGACGGGCCGGTGCACGCGGCCAGGATCGTCGTCTGTCCGGGCGATGATCTCACCACGCTTTGTCGCGAGCGCATCGCGCACTATGGCGTGCGGCGTTGCAAATTGCAGATGTTGCGGCTGGCCGACCCCGGCATGCGGCTGAATTCGGCGCTGGTCTCGGATCTCAGTCTTTTGCGCTACGGCGGTTACACGGGGTTGGACGAGGCGGCCGCGCTGAAGCAAAGGCTGATGCGTGAATGCCCGCTCGCCCTCGACAATGGTGTCCACCTGATCGTGGTGCAG
Source organism: Nitratireductor arenosus (assembly GCF_009742725.1). Lineage (GTDB taxonomy): Bacteria > Pseudomonadota > Alphaproteobacteria > Rhizobiales > Rhizobiaceae > Mangrovimarina > Mangrovimarina arenosa. Next base: position 135,216 of record NZ_WPHG01000003.1, read on the forward strand.
AGCGCCGACGGTTCCCTGATCGTCGGTGATTCGCACCACTACGCCGAGACGCCGGACCCGTTTGCCTCCGACGCCGTTGATCGGCTTATACTCGACGAATACGCGGCCCTGTTCGGCGCGCCGCCGCCCGTGATTGCGCGCTGGACGGGCACCTATGCCTCGGCGCCCGGCAATGATTGTTTCAGCGATGCGCCGCACCGGGACGTACGCCTCGTCATGGTGACAAGCGGCACCGGCGCCAGCACCTGCTTTGCGATCGGCGAGGAAACGGTCGCCGATCTGTTCGCCGTATGAAGTCGGCCTGAATTGTCCACCACCGCACTTGCCATCGTCCTGTTCTGCGCGCTCCTGCATGCGAGCTGGAACGCGATGGTCAAGGCCGCGGACGACCGCGCGCTGACCCTGGCGGCGGTGTCGGCCGCGCATGCGGCGGCGGGGATTGCTCTGATCGCCGTGTCGGACCCGCCGGCGCTGGCCAGCTGGCCTTCGGTCCTTGCGTCGACGGCCATCCACTACGCCTATTACGCGCTGCTGTTCAGCGCCTACCGTCTGGGCGACCTCAGTCAAGTCTACCCGATCTCGCGCGGCATGGCTCCGGCGCTTGTCGCCGTCGGCACATTCCTGCTTATTGGAGAAACCATGTCGCTGACGGGCTGGGGCGGTCTCGGTCTCGTCACGCTCGGCATCGGCACGATCGCGTTTCAGCGTGGTGCTGCGCAGGCCGACCGCACGGCGATCGGCGTAGCAGCGCTCCTCGGCCTGGCCATCGCGGCCTATTCCGTCGCCGATGGTATCGGCGTGCGGCTTTCCGAAAGTCCCACCGGCTATATGGGCTGGCTCTTCCTGCTCGAGGCACCGGTGCCACTGGCGATCCTGTGGCGGCGTCGCGCCATCAGAAACCCCATCGACTGGCGGGTGTTCGTATTGGGTCTGGTCGGCGGCGTCCTCTCCGTCACCGCCTATGGGCTGGTACTCTACGCCAAGACGATCGCACCGATCGCCGCCGTCTCGGCGGTGCGCGAATCGAGCGTCATCATTGCCGCGTTGATCGGCGTGCTGGTGTTCGGGGAACGGCCGTGGCAAGGCCGCGTCCTTGCCGCCCTGCTTGTCGCGGCCGGTGTGGTCGTCCTAGCCACCAGTGGGTAAAATCCTCGCAAACGCATCGCGTAGGTCGATAGCTTCATAGGATAAATAGATTTTACTTATCCCTCGACCCATACGACCATCACTGGACAGACGAAATCGTCCGGCCGCGCGGCCGGCGCATGGCCGAAGAGCACGATCGTCTCGATGCATCGCAGATTGTGTCAACGGGGAACTGAATCATGAAATCTTCAACCTCCATCGTCATCGCCGCCCTTGCGGCAGCCCTTTCGGCGTCGGCGGCCTTCGCCGAAACGACCCTGACCGTCTACACTTCGGTCGAGGCCGTTGATCTCGACCGTTACAAGCAGACCTTCGAGGCCGCCAATCCCGATATCAAGATCGACTGGGTCCGCGATTCCACCGGCGTCATGACCGCCAAGCTGTTGGCCGAGAAGAACAACCCGCAGGCCGACGTGGTTTGGGGCGTGGCGGCGACCTCGCTGCTGCTGCTCAAGGGCGAAAACATGCTGGAGCCCTATTCGCCGGTCGGCGTCGAAAAGCTCGATCCCAAATTCGTCGATTCCGCTACACCGCCCAGTTGGGTCGGCATGGACGCCTACGTCGCCGCGCTCTGCTACAACACCGTCGAGGGCGAGAAGCTCGGCCTGACCCCGCCGACAAGCTGGGCGGATCTCCTCAAACCCGAATATAAGGGTCATGTGATCATGCCCAACCCGAATTCGTCGGGCACCGGGTTCCTTGATGTCTCGGCCTGGATCCAGATGATGGGCGAGGAGGCGGCCTGGGCCTTTATGGACGGCCTGCATGAAAACATCGCGGCCTACACGCATTCAGGCTCCAAACCGTGCAAACTGGCCGCCGCCGGCGAGACCGTGATCGGGGTTTCCTTTGAATTTCCAGGGGCCAAGGCCAAGAAGGATGGCGCGCCGATCGAGATCATCTTCCCCACGGAAGGCTCCGGCTGGGAAGCCGAGGCGACGGCCATTATCGCCGGCACCGCCAATCTCGAGGCCGCCCGGAAACTGGTCGACTGGTCGATCACCAAGGAAGCCAACGAGATGTACAATGTCGGCTACGCGGTCGTCGCCTATCCGGGTGTGGCCAAGCCCGTCGAGTTCCTGCCCGAAGATGTCGCCTCCAAAATGATCGAGAACGACTTCGAGTGGGCCGCCAACAACCGCGCCGCGATCCTCAAGGAATGGGCAGCGCGCTACGACGGTAAGTCCGAACCCAAGACCTGACCAGGCTTGTCGCCGAGGCGGGCGCCGTAATCGAAAGCGGCGCCCGTATTCAAAAGTCAGCGCGGATTTGTTCGCCGATCTTGACCGGATATGCGATGAAACATGAGAGCATTTCACAACGCGCGGCCGCTCCGCTCGGAGGCATCGCAATGCCAGACACCGCCGCCGGCCAAGCCTATCTGCAGATCGACGATCTGTGGAAGGCGTTTGGCGACTTCATTGCCCTGCGCGATATATCGTTATCGATCCAAGAAGGCGAATTCGTCTGCTTCCTCGGACCTTCGGGGTGCGGCAAGACCACGTTGCTGCGCGCCATCGCCGGGCTCGATCTGCAGTCGCGAGGCACGATCCGGCAGGCCGGCGAAGACATCTCCACCCTGCCGCCATCGCGGCGCGACTACGGCATCGTCTTCCAGTCCTATGCGTTGTTCCCGAACCTAACCATCGAGCGCAACATCGCCTTCGGGCTCGAGAATGCGAGGCGCCCGCGCGCTGAGATCAAGCGCCGCGTCGAGGAACTGCTCGTTCTGGTCGGGCTCGCCGAGCAGGCTCGAAAATATCCCGCGCAATTGTCCGGGGGCCAGCAGCAGCGTATCGCGCTTGCCCGCGCCATCGCGATTTCACCGGGCCTGCTGTTGCTCGACGAGCCGCTGTCGGCACTCGACGCCAAGGTGCGTGTGCATCTGCGCCACGAGATCAAGGAACTGCAGCGCAAGCTCGGCGTCACCACCATCATGGTCACGCATGACCAGGAGGAAGCGCTGTCGATGGCTGATCGGATCGTGGTGATGAACCATGGCGTGATCGAGCAGATCGGCACGCCGACGGAAATCTACCGCCATCCGCAGACGCTGTTCGTCGCCGATTTCATCGGCGAGACCAACCAGTTTCCGGCCAAGGTGCTGGCCGATGGCAAGGTGGCGCTCGCCGGGACGCAACTGGTCTGCGCCGGGCACCAGGTGCCCGTTGGCGCGGAGGCGACCGCCGTTATCCGGCCCGTCGACATCATCCCGCACGGCATCGGCGTCCGATCGCCCGGCACGCCCGACATCGTCGAGACACCGGAAAACCTCGTTGAGACGACGGTCGAGGAAATGGAGTTTCTCGGCGCCTTCTGGCGCTGCCGGCTTTCGTCACCACGGCTTGGCGCGCGTATCCTCGTTGCGGATTTCTCGATCAACGCCGTGCGCCGGCTCGACATCGTGACGGGTGGCTCGATGCGGATCGAGTTGCCCGGCGAGCGCCTTCTGGTCTTTGCCGGGAATGAGTGAGGCGACCATGACGACGCTGTCTCTTCCGGCAGGTCGCCTGCCTCGCCACTCGGTATCGCGCGACGACATCGTCAAACGTGGATTGATGGTCGCGATCTCGCTCTACCTCATCCTCTCCCTGGCGGCGCCGCTTTATGTGATGTTGTCGAAGTCGATGTCGGTCTATCGTTTCGACCTCACGCAGTTCGAATTCCAGGTCAGCGACGAGACGGCGACCGTCTGGAGTGAACCCAGGACCGCCGCGGCACTCAACGCCGAAAGCTCCGCCGTCAGCGCCGACGATCTGCGCGCCGGCTCCGACAGTCGATTGGCGGCGACCAGCTTCTTCGCGGATTTTTCGTTTCGCAGTCCCGTGAGATATCGCCTGCGCGGCACCGTCGACGAAGCCAGTTGGCTGGTCGGCTCCACACCGGGCGGCGGCACGGAGTGGCAGGAATTCGATTCCAATACGTTCCGCCGCATCGTGCTGCGCCCGTCGAGCACTTTCGGGCTGGACAATTTCACGACCTATTTCGCGACCCCGTCGCTCTCGAACTCGATCCGCAATTCGGCGCTGATGGCGACCATCAGCACGGTGATCACGATAAGCGTCGCCTTCGCGCTGGCCTATGCGCTCAACCGTAGCAATATGCCCTTCAAGGGGCTGGTCCGGCTGGTGACGACAATCCCTATCCTCGTGCCGTCTTTGCTGCCCGGCATCGCGCTGATCTACCTGTTCGGCAATCAGGGGCTCCTGAAACCGTTGATGATGGGATATTCGATCTACGGGCCGATCGGCATCGTCATCGGTTCGGTGTTTTTCACGCTGCCGCATGCCTTTCTGATCATTTCGACGGCGCTCGCGGTCGCCGACGGCCGGCACTACGAGGCCGCGGCCTCGCTGGGCTCCTCGAAATGGCGCACTTTCTGGGTGGTGACCGTGCCGGGCGCGCGCTTCGGCATCATCTCGGCGATGTTCGTGGTTTTCACCCTAGTCATCACCGATTTCGGCCTGCCCAAGGTCATCGGCGGTCAGTACAACATGCTTGCCGTCGACATCTACAAACAGGTGATCGGCCAGCAGAATTTCGAGATGGGCGCGGTCGTCTCGGTCATCCTGCTGTTGCCGGCCATCATCGCCTTCACCGTCGACCGCATCATTCAGCGCCGGCAGGTGGCCCTGTTGTCGGCCCGGTCGGTTCCTTATGCGCCGCGGCCCAGCCGCGGGTTCGACATGCTGTGCCTCGGCTGGTGTCTTGCCGTCGCAATCTTCCTCGTCGGCATTATCGGCATTTGCCAGTTCGCCGCGCTGGTGAAGCTGTGGCCCTACGATATGAGCCTCAGCCTGAAGAACTATGCCTTCGACCTGATGGATGGCGGCGGCTGGGCCTCTTACGGCAATTCGATCAAGCTCGGATTGCTGACGGCGTTTTTCGGCACCATCGTCGTCTTCACCGGCGCCTATATGGTGGAAAAGACGCAGGGCTTTTCGGCCGGCCGCTCAGCCTTTCATTTCCTCGCCATGCTGCCGATGGCGGTGCCCGGCATGGTACTTGGCCTCGCCTATATCTTCTTCTTCAATGACCCGTCCAATCCGCTCAACGCCATTTACGGCACGATGGTCATCCTGGTCGTCAGCACGGTGACACATTTCTATACTGTCTCGCATCTTACCGCGCTCACGGCACTGAAGCAGATGGACGCCGAGTTCGAGCCGGTGGCGGCCTCCTTGAAGCAACCGTTCCACAAGCTGTTCTTCCGGGTCACCGTTCCGGTTTGTCTTCCGGCCATCCTCGACATCTCGATCTATCTGTTCGTCAACGCCATGACGACGGTTTCCGCAGTCGTGTTCCTCTATTCCACCGACACGCAGCTTGCCTCGGTGGCGGTGCTCAACATGGACGATGCCGGCGACATCGCGCCGGCGGCGGCGATGGGCATGATGATCTTTTACACCAATGTCGCCGCCCGGCTGGTCCATGCCGGCGTCTCGACGCTGCTCCTGTCGCGCACTCAGCGCTGGCGCGCCCGCTGACGGCAGGTTTCGGGCTCGTCGGTACCGGTTCACGGGAATGGCTACGAGCGAGAACCGCAATGGCGAGAAGAACCGGCGCCGACGGTGATGATTGGCGTGCCGCAAGCTCGTGGCAGAGGTTTGAATGTGATTTCGAACCCGGTGCCGAAGGTCGCGACCGCGGAGAGGCCAACACGGGACGGCCACCTACGTCTTAGGTGCGAAACGCCACCCATGTCTCCGGTATGGACCCAACGAAAAAAATGGCGGAGAGAGAGGGATTCGAACCCTCGATACGGTTGCCCGTATACACGCGTTCCAGGCGTGCGCCTTCAACCACTCGGCCACCTCTCCGCAGGCGACGCGTCCGCGTGACGGACCGGCCATCCGCGCTCATCTAGTCGATATGGCCGCGAATGCCAAGCCGTTGCGGCACGGAATTTGGCGATAGCCGGCCAACGATCCTCGCGCGCTCGCCCCGGGGTCGGCGGCGGCGGCGGATGTCAACTTCGCGTGTGACGATTGAAGCGCCGCGCGCTTGGCCATAAAAGGGCTGCGTCAAAGCCCAAGCACGGGCGGAAAGGACGTCGCATGGCGGGCAAGGCAGCATGATCAGGTTCGTTTTCCGGCTTCTGGCGACGGTCGCGCTGGCTGTCGCGGTCATCATGGCCGTTCTCGACGCCACCCGTTCGGTCGCCGCGTCCGCGCTGATTTTCACCCCGCTCGGCACCAGCTGGTACGCGGTCTCGCCGGACACACTCAACCTCGCACAGGCGCTCACCCAGCGTTATGTGCATCCGCTGCTGTGGGACCCGGTAATGATCCGCATCCTCACTTTGCCGGGTTTCGTGGTGTTTTTCGCCCTAGCCTTGCTGCTTTACCTGATCGGCCGGCGTCCGCGCCGTCGTGGCGGTCCGCTCGGTCGCGGAAGCCGCAGCCTGTCCTGAACAGCCTGTCTCGAAGCGGAGTGACGAGCGATGTTTTTCCTGAGCGACATGCTGAACAAGAAGCTCACCCTGCCGGCCGCCGATGAGGCACTGCCCGGCCGCGTCAAGCCGGTCGCCACCGCGGCCAGGCATGCCGTGTCGAAAAGACCGCTGCGCGGGCCCTATCCGGTCCGACTGGAGAGCGCCCATTTCGGCATGGGCTGTTTCTGGGGCGCGGAGCGGCTTTTTTGGCAAACGCCGGGCGTGTGGGTGACCGCGGTCGGCTATGCCGGCGGCTTCACGCCCAATCCGACCTACCAGGAAACCTGCACCGGGCTGACCGGCCATGCCGAAATCGTGCTGGCGGTGTTCGATCCGGTCGCGATTTCCTATGACGACATGCTGAGGCTGTTCTGGGAAAACCATGACCCGACCCAGGGCATGCGCCAGGGCAACGATGTCGGCACCACCTACCGTTCGGCGATCTATGCGGCTAACGAGGCCCAGTTGCAGGCCGCGCTTGCCTCGCGCGATGCCTATCAGGCCGTTTTGACGCGCGCCGGACGCGGCCGGATCACCACCGAGATCGCACCCGCACCGGACTTCTATTTCGCCGAGGCCGAACACCAGCAATATCTGGCCAAGAACCCGTCTGGCTATTGCGGCTTGAAGGGTACGGGCGTGTCCTGCCCGCAGCCGGGCGGCGCGGCGGAGTAGGCGCCGGCACCGGCACCTTGTCCAGAAGGTCAAATTTCCGCGTGAATTTTGCGCGACGGCATGCAACAGTAAATGCCGAGCGGGCGACGAACCCGCGGGGCTTTGCGCGGCCGCTCGCTGACGCGCGAGGTCCGGACAAGAACCGTACGCAAGACCAACAGGGTGTGGATCACATGAAGCGTTTCGTATTCGGCCTCCTGGCCGCAACCGTTTTCGCCGTCCCGGCCGTGGCCGCGGATATCAAGCCCGGCCTGCTGTTCGACCTGGGCGGCAAGTTCGACAAATCCTTCAACGAGGCCTCGTTCAACGGCGCGGAGAAGTTCAAACAGGAAACCGGCATTGAATATGTCGAGTTCGAGATCTCCAACGACGCCCAGCGCGAGCAGGCGCTACGTCGCTTCGCCGAGGACGGTCGCGATCCGATCGTGATGGCGGGTTTCTCCTGGGCCGCCGCGCTCGAGAAGGTGGCTGCGGAATATCCCGACACCGATTTCGCCATCATTGACATGGTTGTCGACGCGCCGAACGTGCGCTCGGTCGTCTACAATGAGCACGAAGGCTCCTATCTGGTCGGCATGATGGCGGCGATGGCCTCCGAAACCAAGAAGGTCGGGTTCGTCGGCGGCATGGACATTCCGCTGATCCGCAAGTTCGGCTGCGGTTATGTCGGCGGCGCCAAGGCGGCGGGTGCCACGGACGTCATCCAGAACATGACCGGCGACACGCCGGCGGCCTGGAATGACCCGACCAAGGGCGGCGAGATCGCCAAGTCGCAGATGGACCAGGGCGCGGACGTCATCTACGCCGCTGCCGGCGGCACCGGCGTCGGCGTCATGCAGGCGGCCGCGGACGCGGGCAAGCTCGGCATCGGCGTTGATTCCAACCAGAACCACCTGCAGCCGGGCCATGTCCTGACCTCGATGCTCAAGCGTGTCGACGTTGCCGTCTATGACGCCTTCAGCGACGCCATGAACGACAAGTTCGAGGCCGGCATCAACGTGCTCGGCCTGGCCGAGAACGGCGTTGGCTACGCCATGGACGACAACAACAAAGACCTCGTCAGCCAGGAGATGGTCGACGCGGTCGAAAAGGCCAAGGCCGAGATCATCGCCGGCGACATCAAGGTCCACGATTACATGTCCGACAATTCCTGTCCGTACTGATCGGAACGGATCATCCGACAAAGAACCGCCGGGCTCCGCGTCCGGCGGTTTTTTCGTATCGCGCGCAGCCTGGTGTTCCGAATCCGAAATCCGCTTCATTCTCGGGCGCGCCGTACCGATTTCGTATTTAATCAGGCATGCGCAAAATCACGAGGCTGAAACGCACGGAGCGAAACTGAGGATCGCGGCACGAGTTGGTCTTCCCAACCGGGGTCCGTGGGCCATTTTGCCGCGCGCGCTGGCGCGCTATTCAGGCGCCCGGCCGAATCGGCGGCAAGGAATGGAGCGCGCATGAGGCAGGACCTGACGACCGCAGCCGAAGGCCCTCGTCGCATCGCCGCCCTCATATTTCTGCTTCTGGCTGGCATCCTGGCCGGAACTCAGCTCGGCAAGATTGCGCCGCTGGTGGCCTGGTACCGCGCCGAAGCCGGCTTCTCGCTGGTCATGGTTGGCTGGCTGACCTCCACGCTTGGCCTGTTCGTGGCGCTCGCCGCCCTGCCGGCCGCCTTTGCCATCGACCGGGCCGGGCTCTACCGCTCCTATCTGGTGTCGGCCATCGCGCTCGCCATCGGCGGTGTCGGCCTCGCGCTTTTCGACGGGCCGCTCGCCGCGCTCGCCGCGCGGCTGGTTGAGGCGCTCGGTTATCTCATCCTGGTGATCGCCATTCCCGCACTGCTTGCCACGCTTGCGCCGGAGCGGTTGAAGGCGCCGGCGCTCGCCATCTGGGGCGGCTTCGTGCCGCTCGGCTATGCGGTGGCCGATTTCCTGTCCGCCGCCATGCTGCCGACCCACAGCCCGCAGCGTTTCCTTCTGGTCAGCGTGGCGTTGTTCATCGTCCTGGCCGCGCTCGCCGCCTGGCTGGCGCGCGGCCTCGAGCCGGTCGCCGACACGGCGCGACCGGCCGGCGGCACGCCGGGCGTCGCGCGTCTGGCCGCGTCCTTTTCGGCGCCGGTCGCGCTTTCCGCGCTCGCCTTCGGCGTCTACGTCATCCTGTCGATCGGCTTTTTCACCTTTTTGCCGAGTTTCGTCGCCGAGGGGCCGCCCGTGGTGCTGTCGGCCGGCATGATCGCGCTGCTGGTTCCGCTCGGCAACGTGCTTGCCGGCGTCCTGCTCAAGCAACGCGACGCCCGCTTCGCCGCCCTTGTCATCATGGCCGGCTTTCTCGCCAGCGCTGCGAGCGCGGTGCCGTTCTTCGGCGCAGGCGATCCGGTGCTGGCGACGGCGTCGGCGATGGTGTTCGCGATTGCCGGCGGCGTCGTCGCCGCCGGCATTTTCGCCAGCGTGCCCTTCATCGTGCCACCGGGCGGGGCGGCGGCGATCGTCATCGGTCTGATCGCCCAGTCGGGCGGGCTCGGCACGCTCGCCGGGGCGCCGCTTGCCGGCTATGTCATCGGGCGCTTCGGCTGGTCGGGTTTCGGCTGGGCGCTTGCCGCCTTCAGCTTGCTCGGCTTTATTTGCATGGCGCCTCTGGTGGCGCGACGCAGGAGGCCGGCATGACCAAGGTGACAGGCATTGGCGGGTTTTTCTTTCGTGCCCGCGACCCCAGGGCGCTCGCGGCCTGGTACGAGACCCATCTCGGCGTGAACGACATCGCCGCGGCCGTCTGGCGCCAGGAGGCCGGCACCACGGTCTTTGCCCCCTTCGCGCACGACACGGATTATTTTGGTCGCCCCGATCAGGTCTGGATGATCAATTTCCGGGTTGATGACCTCGACGCCATGATGGCAAAGCTCAAAGAGGCCGGCATCGCGGTCGAAACGCGCGCCGAATGGGATTCCGAGATCGGCCGCTTCTGCCGCGTGCACGATCCGGAAGGCAATCCGGTCGAGTTATGGGAGCCAGCCGATACGGCCGTCTGATCGGATCGGCCGCGCACCACTGGTCATTTTCAGCGTCCTGGGACAATCCGGTTACGCGGGCCTTCGGCCAATGCCGTTTCCGAGCTCCCGCCCGCCGCATTTTCCAGCGTGAGACGATAGGCGCGCACGGCCTCGGCCGTGCCGCCGGTTGGGGCCTGGAGTCGCGTCGCTCCGCTGACCGCGACCCTTCCCAGCGCCACCGCCCTTTCCGGCGCCTCGCTGATTGCCCAAAGCCGTAACACCGTGTCTGCGGGAAGTTCGGACAGGGTCAACGGCTGGAACACAAGCGTCCCGTCGGCGAAACTTTCCACCAGCGCGCGCGGTGCGCCCGCCATGTCGTCGAGCATGGCGAGCGCGCGCCTGTCATCGGTGGCGTCGGCCATCCTGCCGGCCACCAGGCCGATACCGAAGGCGGCGGCTAGGCAGGTCGCGACCGCCACCCCGCGCCAGCCGCCGAGCGCGTGCGCCGATGCTCCCGGCCCTGGGGGCGCTTCGGCGGGCACGAAACCCGCGGGTGAAGCGGCGCGCATTTGCGGCAGGTCGGCAATGTTGGCATGGACCGCCCGCCACACATCGCCGCGCGGCCTGGCTCCGTCGGCGGCGGGGCCGCGCAGCCTTTGGGCGAACCGCATCACCGCGTCGCGGAATGCCGGATCGCGTTCCAGATCCTTTTCCGCGCGCTCGCGCTCGGCCTCGTTCATGCGGCCCATGACGAAATCGCCGGCGCGTGCCATGCGGTCACTGTCGCTTGTCATCGAAAACACCCGCGACCCAGTCGTGTCCGCGGAAATTTTAGAGCGACTGGCCGGCGAAGGAAACCGAATTGCGTTGCGCCAGCGTCGCGGCCGGAACCGCTACCAGTGCGGCGGTTTGGTTATCGGAACCTCGGGCCCGGTCTGCTCCTCCAGCGCCAGGAAGCGCTGGGTCAGCCGATCGAGCTGCTTTTGCAGACGTTCGATCGTTTTCCATTGGGCGGCGACCTCACCCGACAGCTCCTCGATCGTGCGTTCCTGTTCGGCGACGACTATTTCGAGCGTCGCGGTGCGGTCCTGGGTCATGCGATTATGTCCTCAAGTGCGGCGCGTAGCGCACCGGCGAGCGGTTTGGGGCGTCGCGTCGCGCTGTCCACATATACATGCACGAAAAACCCCTCGGCCGCCGCATGTTCGTCCCCGTTGCGAAACAGGCCCACCTCGTAGCGTACCGATGAACTGCCGAGCCTGGCGACCCGTAAGCCGGCGGTGACAGTGTCGGGAAAGGCGAGTTCGCCGAAATAGCGGCAGCCCGTTTCCACCACAAGCCCGATCTGGTCGCCGCCATGCATATCGAGCACGCCCTTGTCGATCAGCCAGCCGTTCACCGCGGTGTCGAACAGCGAATAATGCACCACATTGTTCATGTGGCCGTAGATGTCGTTGTCCATCCAGCGCGTCGTGATCGCACGGAAGGCGCGATAGGCGGCGCGCGCGGCCGGTGCCGGACGATCAGCCATCGATGTATTCTCCTGCTCGGTCGATGGCGCTCACCACGCCGCCCGGTAGATTGCCAGCGCGTCGGGCTCGCGCAGTTCGCGCGGATTGTTGACCAGAAGCCGCGTCTGTTTCATCGCGTCGGACGCCATCTTGGCAAGATGTTCCTTGCCGATACCGACTTCGCGCAATTGTGCGGGCAGTCCGAGCTTTTTCGAAAGCTCGGCCAGCGCCCCGATGAAGGCGTCGCATCGTGCCTGCACGCCGTCTTCATGCGTCAGTTCGGGAAAGGCGTCGGCGGCGATCTCGGCGTAGAGCCCCGCGGCCTCCGGCGCGTTGAAACGCAGCACATGCGGCAGCACCAGCGCGTTCGACAGGCCGTGCGGTACGTGAAACGTCCCGCCGATCGGATAGGCCAGCGCATGCACGGCCGCGACCGGCGAATTGGCGAAGGCCTGTCCGGCCAGCATCGAGCCGAGCAGCATCGCGCCGCGCGCGGCCACATCGTGGCCCTCGAAGACGGCGGTTTCGATATGCGCGCCCAGAAGCCGCAGGGCCTGGCGCGCCAGCATTTTTGACAGCGGGTTGTTGTTGGCGTTTCTGGAGGCGTAGGCCTCGATGGCGTGCACCATGGCGTCGATGCCGGTCGCCGCGGTGATCGCCGGCGGCAGGCCCAGCGTCAGCTCCGGGTCGAGAACGGCGATGTCGGGCAGGATGACCGGGCTCGAAACGCCGCGTTTTTCCTGCTCGCCGACGGTGATGATCGAGACCGGGGTCACCTCCGAGCCAGTGCCTGCCGTGGTCGGCACCAGCGCCAGCGGTAGGCGCGGTCCCCGTGCATTGCCCACGCCCCACGCAGCGTCGAGGTCTTCGCCCGAGCCGATCAGGAGCGCGGCGAGCTTGGCGACGTCGAGCGAGGAGCCGCCGCCGAAGCCGGCGACACCCGTGACCCCGGCGGCCCGGCCGGCCTCGACCGCTGCCGTCAGCGTTTTCAGCGACGGATCGGCCTCGACCCGGTCGAAGATCGTCACCGCGATCCCGGCCGCTTCAAGCGAGGCGAGCGCCGGATCACACAGGCCGAGCGCCCGCAGGCCGGGGTCGGTGACGAACAGAACCGTCTGGCCGAGACATGGCCCGGCGATTTCGCCGAAGCGGCGGGCCGCGCCGGCCTTAAACCGCACTGATGGCGTCGTATTGAAGGCAAAGGGCGGGAAAGCGTCATTTGTCATGCCACGAAAATTGACAAGCCGCCGCGCTTTTGTCGAGAGTGATTGGCACGACGGTGCGGATTGGCAAATGGCTTGCCGCCATGTTAGTTTTTTTACCAAACGATAAAAACCAGAGGGGTAGGCGGTTGCATGGCTCAGTCTGCAATCGAACTTAAGGGGATCGACAAGAGTTTTGGTGCCGTGCGCGCCAATCGCGACATCAATCTCGAAATCGCGCCAGGCACCATTCACGGCATCATCGGGGAGAACGGCGCCGGCAAGTCGACGCTAATGTCGATCCTGTACGGCTTTTACCAGGCAGATCGCGGGGAAATCTTCGTCAACGGGCAAAAGACCGACATCGACTCGCCCAATGACGCGATCGCCGCCGGCATCGGCATGGTGCACCAGCATTTCATGCTCGTGCACAATTTCACCGTGCTTGAAAACATCATTCTGGGCGCCGAGGGGTCTTCGCTGCTCAATACCGGGATCGCCCGCGCACGCTCCGAACTGCATCGGCTGGAGGAGGAATACAGTCTCGATGTCGATCCCGACGCGATTGTTGAGCAACTGCCCGTCGGCCTGCAGCAGCGTGTCGAAATTCTCAAGGCGCTCTATCGCGGCGCCGAAATCCTCATTCTCGACGAACCGACCGGCGTTCTGACCCCGGCCGAGGCCGATCATCTGTTCCGCATCCTCCGCAAGTTGAAGGACGAGGGCAAGACGATCGTCCTGATCACCCACAAGCTGCGCGAGATCATGGCCGTGACCGACAATGTGTCGGTCATGCGTCAGGGCACCATGGTCGCCACCCGCAAAACCGCGGCAACCACGGTGGAAGAACTGGCCGAACTGATGGTCGGCCGGCGCGTGCTCCTGCGCGTCGAAAAGGGTGAGGCGAGCCCGAGTGGCGTCAAGCTCTCGGTCAAGAACCTGTCGGTCAGGGATTCGCGCGGCGTCACCATGGTCGACAACGTCTCCTTCGACGTGCGCGCCGGCGAGATCGTCGGGATCGCCGGGGTCGCCGGCAACGGCCAGTCAGAGCTGATCGAGGCGATCGCCGGCACCCGTCGGGCCGAGACGGGCACCGTTTTGCTCGACGGCGCGCCGATCGACGTCGCCGGTTCGGCCGACCCCGGCGAGTTGCGCGCGCGCGGTCTCGCCCATGTGCCGGAGGACCGCCACCATGTCGGCCTGGTATTGCCCTTCGAGGAGAACGAGAATTCGATTCTCGGCTATCACGGCATGGATTTTTATCTGAACGGCCCGTTCCTCAATATCGAGGCGATCCGCTCCGACGCGCGCGACAAGATCGAGAAATACGACATCCGTCCCGCCGATTGCCGGCTGAAGACGGCCAATTTCTCCGGCGGCAACCAGCAGAAGATCGTGCTCGCCCGCGAGATGGAAAAAGATCCGGGCGTGCTCGTCGTCGGCCAGCCGACGCGCGGCGTCGATGTTGGTGCCATCGAATTCATCCACAAGCAGCTCATTGCCATGCGCGACCAGGGCAAGGCGGTGCTTCTGATTTCCGTCGAGCTCGACGAGATCCGTTCCCTGTCCGACCGCATCCTTGTCATGTTCGACGGTCGCGTCGTCGGCGAACGCGGCCCGGACGCCACCGAAGGCGAACTTGGCCTGTTGATGGCCGGTGTCGAGGCGCAGGAGGCAGCCGAATGAGCGCACCCTATGCAAAGCTGCCGGCCTGGGCCGATTACGGGCTGATTCCGCTTATCAACCTCTTCGTCGCCTTTCTGGTCGCCGGGTTGGTGGTGCTTCTGGTCGGTGAAAGCCCGATCGAGGCCGCCGGATTGTTGTTGAAGGGGGCTTTCGGCTCCGGTTCCGGCATAGGCTACACGCTGTTCTACGCCACCAGCTTCATCTTCACCGGATTGGCGGTGGCGGTCGCCTTCCATTGCGGCCTGTTCAATATCGGCGGCGAGGGCCAGGCTTATGTCGGCGGGCTCGGCGTGGCTCTGGTCTGCCTCACCTTCGACGGCATCCTGCCCTGGTGGCTCAATTTCCTCCTCGCCATTGTCGGCTGCGCCGCGATCGGCGGCATCTGGGCCATGATCCCCGGCTGGCTGCAGGCCAAGCGCGGCAGCCATATCGTCATCACCACCATCATGTTCAACTTCATCGCCGCGAGCCTGATGGTCTATCTGCTCGTCGGGCCGCTGAAGCCGCTGGGCTCGATGGCCCCGCAAACCCGTACCTTCATGCCGGACGCGCATCTGCCCAAGCTCAACTGGTTGATCGAATTGTTCGGGTTTTCGGTGCGCTCGACGCCGCTCAATCTGTCCTTCATCCTGGCGCTGGTGATGGCGGTCGTGGTCTGGGCGCTGATCTGGCGCACCAAGCTCGGCTACGAGATCCGCACCATGGGCTTTTCGCCCAAGGCGGCGCGTTATGCGGGCATCAAGGAGGCCAGGATCATCGTCATCACCATGGCGATCTCCGGCGCCCTCGCCGGCATGATGGCGCTCAATCCGGTCATGGGAGACCAGCACCGCCTGCAGCTCGATTTCGTCACCGGCGCCGGCTTCGTCGGTATCGCCGTTGCCCTGATGGGACGCTCCCATCCGGCCGGCATCGTGCCGGCGGCGATTCTGTTCGGGATGCTCTACCAGGGCGGCGCCGAAATATCCTTCGTCATGCCGCATATCAGCCGCGACATGATCGTCATCATCCAGGGGCTGGTGATCCTGTTCGCCGGCGCGCTGGAGCATATGTTTCGGCCGGCCGTGCAGGCCGCTTTCGCCAGCCTCAGTCCGCGTTCCGTCGGCATCGACGTCGAAGCCAAGGGGGAGGGTGCCTGAGATGGATTTCCTCAACCTAATCCTGCAACTCCTCGACGCCACGATCCGCGTCTCCGTGCCTCTGCTCCTGGCCTGCCTCGCCGGCCTCTATTCCGAACGGTCCGGCGTGTTCGACATCGGTCTGGAAGGCAAGATGCTGGCCGGCGCCTTCGCCGGCGCCTCCACCGCTGCCGTCACCGGCTCGGCTTGGCTCGGCATGCTGGCCGCCATCACCATATCGGTGTTTTTCGCGCTGGTGCACGGTTTTGCCTCGATCACCCATCGCGGCAACCAGATCGTGTCGGGCGTGGCGATTAACTTCATCGCTGCCGGCTCCACCGTCATTCTCGGTCAGGCCTGGTTCAGCCAGGGCGGGCGCACCCCCTCGCTGGTCGCCGATGCGCGTTTCAACGCCATCACCCTGCCGTTCGCCGACACGCTGCGCGAGGTGCCGCTGATCGGGCCGATCTATTCCGAACTCGTTTCGGGTCATTCGCTGATCGCCTATATCGCCTTCCTGATGGTGCCGTTCACCTGGTGGGTGCTGTTTCGCACCCGCTTTGGCCTGCGTCTGCGCGCCGTCGGCGAAAACCCCGCCGCCGTCGACACGGCCGGCATCTCGGTCGCCTGGCTGCGTTATCGCGCCGTCATCTGTACCGGCGTGCTGACCGGTCTTGCCGGCACTTATCTCGCTGTGTCGCAGAATGCCGGCTTCGTGAAGGACATGACCGCCGGCAAGGGGTTCATCGCGCTCGCCGCGCTGATCTTCGCCAAATGGCGGCCGGTGCCGGCCATGTTCGCCTGCCTGCTGTTCGGCTTCCTCGACGCCTTCGCAATTCGCTTCCAGGGCATCGCTCTGCCTTTGATCGGCAAGGTGCCGGTGCAATTGATGCAGGCGCTGCCCTATATCCTCACCGTTATCCTGCTCGCCGGCTTCATCGGCAAGGCGATCCCGCCCAAGGCCGGCGGCGTCGCCTATGTGAAGGAGCGGTGAGAATGGCTGCATGCGATAGTTTCGGTTTTCGCCCCTCATCGTCAGGATCCGACACCATGGCCAGGCAGAAAAAGTGACGTTTATGTCCCACGATCTGTTCGAGGCCGCCGTCGCGGCGATGACCAAGGCGCACGCGCCCTATTCGAAATTTCCGGTCGGCGCGGCGATCCGCACCGTCGACGGCCGCATTCATGCCGGCGCCAATATCGAAAACGCCTCTTTTCCCGAGGGTTGGTGCGCCGAAACCACCGCGCTGTCGCATTTCGTCATGGCCGGCGGCGGCGAGATCGCCGAGATCGCCGTGGTCGCCGCGCGCATGGCCAGGATCACGCCGTGCGGCGGCTGCCGGCAAAGGTTGGCCGAATTTGCCACCGCCGACACCAGGCTGCATTTGTGCGACGACACGGGTATAGTCGAGACCACCACCATGGGCGCGCTGCTCCCGCTCGGTTTTCGCGGAGATGGGCTGAAATGAAGGCTGCCGTCGATCTGCTCGTCGAAAGGCTTGACGGCTTAGTTCCCGGGACCGCGGTCGTCCTTGGCTCGGGTTTGGGAGGGCTGGTCGACGAGGTCGCCGATCCGGTTCGCCTGCCCTATGCCGACCTGCCCGGTTTCCCGCAAAGCGGCGTCACCGGCCATGCTGGAGAGCTGGTAGCCGGCAGCTTTTCCGGTACGCCCGTGCTGATGCTGGCCGGCCGCGCCCATTATTACGAGCACGGCAACGCGGCCGCCATGCGCCCCGCGCTCGAAACCCTGGCCGGGATCGGCATCAAGCGTCTGGTCCTGACCAACGCTGCCGGTTCGCTCGACCCCGACATGCCGCCCGGCTCGGTGATGTTGATCACCGACCATATAAATTTTTCCGGCACCAATCCGCTGTTCGGCGAGCCGAGCGACCGGCGCTTCGTCGGCTTGACCGAGGCATACGACGCCGATATGCGCGCGGCGCTCGAAAACGCCGCCGAGGCGACCGGAACGCCGCTGAAAAAGGGCGTCTATATGTGGTTTTCCGGCCCGTCCTTCGAGACGCCGGCCGAAATCCGGATGGCGCGCGTGCTCGGCGCCGACGCAGTCGGCATGTCGACCGTGCCGGAGGTGATCCTCGCCCGCTTTCTCGGCATGCGGGTTGCCGCCTGTTCGGTCATCACCAATCTCGCCGCCGGCATGACCGGCCAGGAACTCTCGCATCAGGAAACCAAGGACATGGCACCGCTCGGCGGCGCGCGCCTCGCCGCCGTTCTGCGCCGCGCCATCGGAGATTTCCAATGAATGTCGACCCGCAAAAAACGATGACCGACGCCGTCGGGGCGGGCGCGGCCCGCGATCTCGTTCAGGTCGCGCAGCCCCATTCACGCAACCAGGGTGTCGCCTTCGACGCCGCCTGGTTCGACGCGACGGATATCAATCTTTCGGCGGTCGAGCGCCGCACCGCCACCTTGACCACGCGCCGCACCGTCAAGAAGGAATGGCAGGTCGCCTGGCTGATCAAGGCGATCGAGGTGATCGACCTGACGACGCTTGCCGGCGACGATACCCCGGGACGTGTCGCGCGGTTATGCGCCAAGGCGCGCAATCCGTTGCGCGCCGACCTCGCTGACGCCCTCGGCCTGGCCGGCCGGCGGCTGACCACCGGCGCGGTCTGCGTCTATCCGACCATGGTGGCCGGTGCGGTGAGGGCGCTGGACGGCTCCGGCATTCCGGTCGCCTCGGTCGCCACCGGTTTTCCCGCCGGATTGACGCCGATGGCCGAGCGGCTTGCCGAAATCCGCTACGCGGTCGGCCAAGGCGCGGCCGAGATCGACATCGTGATCACCCGCGCACATGTGCTGACCGGCAATTGGGCCGCGCTGCACGACGAGATCGCGCTGATGCGCGAGGCCTGCGGCGACGCCCATATGAAGGCGATCCTGGCGACCGGGGACCTGAAGACCCTGACCAATGTCTACCGCGCCTCCATGGTGGCCATGCAGGCCGGCGCCGACTTCATCAAGACCTCCACCGGCATGGAGGGCGTCAACGCCACCTTGCCGGTCAGCCTGGTGATGGCACGTGCCATTCGTGATTATCTCGAGCGCACCGGCCACAAGGTTGGTTTCAAACCGGCCGGCGGTATCCGCACGGCCAAGGACGCGCTCGCCTGGCTGATCCTGATGCGCGAGGAGCTCGGTCGCGAGTGGATGGAGCCGGAACTGTTCCGCTTCGGCGCCAGCGGTCTGCTCGCCGACATTGAACGCCAGATCGAGCATTTCGTCACCGGCCGCTATTCGGCCAATGATCGCCACGGCGTGGCGTGAGGGCTTCATGAACAAGATCGTCTCAATCCTCGACAGCATGGAATACGGCCCCGCGCCCGAGGACGACGCCAATGTCCGCGCCTGGCTGGCGCGCCACAAGGGCAGTTTCGGCCATTTCATCGGCGGCGTTTTCACGCGGCCCGGCAAGGGCGCGAGCCTGACCGCCGTCAATCCCGCGAATGGCGAGGCGCTGGCCGAAGTGGCCGAGGGCGGCGAAAAGGATGTCGACGCCGCGGTCGAGGCCGCGACCAAGGCCTTCAAATCCTGGTCGGCGCTATCCGGCACGGCGCGTGCTCGCCATCTCTACGCGCTTGCCCGCCAGGTTCAGAAGCACGCCCGTTTCCTCGCCGTTCTGGAGACGCTCGACAACGGCAAGCCGATCCGCGAGACGCGCGACATCGACGTGCCGCTGGTCGCGCGCCATTTTTATCACCATGCCGGCTGGGCCGAATTGCGCGACCAGGAATTTCCCGGATACGCGCCTGTCGGCGTATGCGGCCAGATCATCCCATGGAACTTTCCGCTACTGATGCTGGCCTGGAAGGTGGCGCCTGCGCTCGCCGCTGGGTGCACGGTGGTGTTGAAATCGGCCGAGCACACGCCGCTTTCCGCGCTCGCCTTCGCCGAGATTTGCCGCGAGGCCGGACTGCCTGCCGGTGTCTTCAATCTCGTCAATGGCGGCGGGGCGACCGGCGCCGCCCTTGCCGCCCATGACGGGCTCGCCAAGCTCGCCTTCACCGGCTCGACCGAGATCGGCCGCGTCCTGCGCCGCCAATCGGCCGGCACCGGCAAGAAATTGTCGCTTGAGCTTGGCGGCAAGTCGCCCTTCATTGTCTTCGACAATGCCGACATCGACGCCGCGATCGAAGGTGTGGTCGACGCCATCTGGTTCAATCAGGGCGAGGTTTGTTGCGCCGGCTCGCGCGCCATCGTCCAGGAAGGCGTGGCTGAAAAATTCCACGCCCGGCTCAAGGCACGCATGGAAACCTTGCGGGTCGGACCGCCGCTCGACAAATCGACCGATATCGGCGCCGTCGTCGCCCCGGTGCAGATCGAGCAGATCCGCGCCCGCGTCGAGGCCGGCGTCAGGGAGGGGGCGGCACTTCACCAGCCGAGCTGGGCCGGCGAGACTTTCGCCCGCGCCACCGAGGGCGGCTGCTTCTTCCCGCCCAGCCTGTTCACCGGTGTCTCGCCGGCCTCGCCGCTGGCCCAGGAGGAGATTTTCGGCCCGGTTCTGGTCTCCATGACCTTCCGTACTCCCGGGGAGGCGATCGCGCTCGCCAACAACAGCCGCTACGGGCTCGCCGCCTCGATCTGGTCGCAGAACCTCGACACCGCCTTCGACGCGGCCCGCAGGGTCAAGGCAGGCGTGGTCTGGATCAATTCCACCAATATGTTCGATGCGTCGGTCGGGTTCGGCGGCTACAAGGAAAGCGGCTTCGGGCGCGAGGGCGGCCGCGAGGGGATGTTCGAATATCTGGTGGCAGCCTGGCAGAAAAATGCACGGGCGCTCCCCGAAAGCCCGCCGCTGGCCGCACCGGTGCCGGTCGACGACGAGGCCGGCCCCGGCTCGGCGCCGGCCGGGCTCGACCGCACCGTCAAGCTTTATATCGGCGGCAAGCAGGCGCGTCCGGATTCGGGCTATTCCTACCCGGTCCTAGACGGCCGGG
Organism: Nitratireductor arenosus; assembly: GCF_009742725.1. Classification (GTDB taxonomy): domain Bacteria; phylum Pseudomonadota; class Alphaproteobacteria; order Rhizobiales; family Rhizobiaceae; genus Mangrovimarina; species Mangrovimarina arenosa. The sequence continues at coordinate 155,929 of NZ_WPHG01000003.1, forward strand.
GGCGCCTCATCACCGAAGCCGGCCACGGCAATCGCAAGGATATCCGCAACGCGGTCGAGGCGGCCCGCAAGGCCGAGGGCTGGACGGCCATGACCGGCCATGCCCGCGCACAGGTGCTGTATTTCCTGGCCGAGAACCTTGAATTGCGCGCCGGCGAGTTCGCCGAGCGCGTCGCCCGGATGACCGGCATTTCGGCGAAGAAGGCCGCCGCCGAGGTGGATACCTCGGTCGCACGCCTCATCCACAACGCCGCCCGCGCCGACAAATATGACGGCCGCGTGCGCGCGCCGCAGCCGCGCATGCTGGCGCTCGCCCTGCCCGAACCCTACGAGGTGATCGGCATTTCCTGTCCCGACGAGGCGCCGCTGCTGGCCTTCGTCTCTCTGGTCGCACCGGCGATCGCCATGGGCAACCGCGTCGTCGTCACGCCCTCGCAGCACCATCCGCTCGCCGCCTGCGACCTATATCAGGTGCTCGACACGTCCGACGTGCCGGGCGGCGTGGTCAACATCGTGACCGGCGCCCGCGATCAGCTCGCTTCCGTCATGGCAAAACACGACGACATCGCGGCGTGCTGGTATGTCGGCTCGGCCGAGGGCAGCGCCATGGTCGAGGCCGAATCGGCCGGTAATCTCAAGGCCACCTGGGTCAATAACGGCAAGGCGCGCGACTGGTTCGATGCCAGCCAGGGCCAGGGCGAGGAGTTTCTGTTCCACGCCACCCGCATCAAGTCGATCTGGACGCCGTTCGGTGTGTGATCCGAGAAGAGGTGAACGCGGGACGGGCGAGGAGGCCCGGCGCTGCGCATGATGCTTCCCCAGGAATTCATCCGTCTGAAGCGCGACGGCAAGCCGTTGCCGGGCGACGCGATCGCCGCCTTCGTCGCCGGCATCACCGATGAAAGCGTCACCGAGGGACAGTTGGCCGCCTTCGCCATGGCCGTCTTCTTCAACGGCATGAGCCGCGACGAGGCGGTGTCGCTGACGCTGGCAATGCGCGATTCGGGCGACGTGCTGTCGTGGCCCGGGCTCGACCGCCCGGTTGTCGACAAGCATTCCACCGGCGGCGTCGGCGACAATGTCTCGCTGATGCTGGCGCCGATCGTGGCCGCCTGTGGCGCCTATGTGCCGATGATTTCCGGCCGCGGCCTCGGCCATACCGGCGGCACGCTCGACAAGATGGACGCGATCCCCGGCTATCGCAGCCAGCCCGACAATGACGATTTCCGCCGTACCGTACGTGCGGCCGGTTGCGCGATCATCGGCCAGACCGGCGATCTGGCGCCGGCCGACAAGCGGTTTTATGCGGTGCGCGACATCACCGCGACGGTGGAATCGGTGCCGCTTATCACCGCCTCGATCCTGTCGAAGAAGCTCGCCGCCGGGCTAGGGGGGCTGGTGCTCGACGTGAAATCGGGCAATGGCGCCTTCATGCAGAAAAGTCGGGATGCCACCGCGCTCGCCAAGAGCCTGGTTGAAGTGGCCAATGGCGCCGGGCTTCAGACCTCGGCGTTGATGACCGACATGAACGAACCGCTCGCCTCGGCCGCCGGCAACGCGGTTGAGGTCGTCAACGCGGTCGATTTTCTGACCGGCCGTGTCCGCGATCCTCGGTTGGAGGAGGTCACGCTTGCCCTTGCCGCCGAGATGTTGATGTCGGCCGGTCTAGCGTCGTCTCACCGCGAGGCCGGCGTGATGGCGCGGGATGCGCTCGGCTCGGGAGCCGCGGCCGAACGTTTCGCGCGCATGGTGGCGGCGTTGGGCGGCCCTTCCGATTTCGTCGACGATTGCCGGGCGCACCTGCCGAAGGCCCCGCTCGTCCGTCCCGTGCTGGCGCCTGCCGACGGGTTCGTGACCGCGATCGACACACGCGGTCTGGGCGTCGCCGTGGTAGCGCTCGGCGGCGGTCGCGTTCGTCCCGGCGACCCGGTCGATCACGCGGTCGGGCTGAGCGGCATTGCTCCGGTCTGCGCTGAAGCCCTCAAGGGTGAACCGCTGGCGATGGTACACGCTAGGAACGAGGCGGATTTCGAGGTCGCCTCGCGCGCGGCGCTCGCGGCCTACGCGATCGGGCCGACGCGTCCGCCGCGCCGCAAGCCGGTGTCGCGCCGTATCGGCCCATCGGCTTGAGGGCTGTCATTGCTCCATCAGCATGGTGCCGTCTTCGACCCGGAAGACTGCCAGCTTCTTCAAAAAGCTCATGCCGATCAGCGTGCTCGACAGCGCCTTGTCCTCCAGCACCAGCGCCTCGACGTTCTCGATATGGATCCGCCCGATCTGCAGGCTGTCGATCCGGGCCGCTGCCGCCGAAACCGTGCCGTTGGCCGTATTGACCTCGTAGCGGAAGTCGGACGGGCCGAGCTTGATTCCGACCCGGCGCGCGGTCGTTTCGTTGAAGGCCACCAGCGTGGCACCGGTGTCGATCATGGCCGGAAGGCGGCGGCCATTGAGCTTGAACTCGGCCATGAAATGCCCGCGCGAATCCATCGGCACCTCGACCCGGCGACCGCTCAGTTGCTTGCGTTCGCGCGCCGGCTCGCTCGTCTTTGCAAGCTGCGGCTGAGCGCTCTGGGCGGGATTTTCGGTGAACCGTTCGCGGACGATTGTTTCGAACAGTTCCGGATTCGTCTGGTAGATCAGCGGCACCGACGCCGCGCTGCCGACAATGATACTCAGGGCGATCAGTTTGTGCATCACCGTTCCCTTGGACGTGAGCGCGAAAGCGGGACCCGGCCTTCGAAAACGATCATGCCCCAACCAAATAAAGGGATCACAACCGCGCTTTTGCGAAACGACATCGTGATCCAGAGTCGGCGACAAGATAGCCGCGATTGATTGACCGCGTTTTAACCGCTCGGCACCGCAAGGACCTGGCGATCCGGAACCGCATCTTGCGTTAACCGGTGGTAAATGCGCGGCAAAAGGCGTTCTATTTGGTGCCGTACATGCGGTCGCCCGCATCTCCCAGCCCTGGCACGATATAACCCTTCTCGTTTAAGCGCTCGTCGATCGCAGCGGTGAAAATCGGCACGTCGGGATGGGCGGCGTTGAAGCGCTCGATGCCCTCTGGAGCGGCCAAAAGGCACAGGAACCGCAGATTGGTCGCGCCGCGCTCCTTCAGCTTGTCGATCGCGGCGATGGCGGAGTTGGCCGTCGCCAGCATCGGGTCGACCACGATCACCAGCCGGTCGGCAAGGTCGCTCGGCGCCTTGAAGAAATATTCCACCGCCTCCAGCGTATCGTGGTCGCGGTAAAGTCCGACATGGGCGACGCGGGCGGCCGGCACCAGGTCGAGCAGCCCTTCCAACAGGCCGTTGCCAGCGCGCAGCACCGAGGCGAACACCAGTTTCTTGCCCTCCAGCGTCGGTGCGTCCATCGGCTGGAGCGGCGTGTCGATCCGCGTCGAGGTCAGTTCCAGCTCGCGCGTCACCTCATAGCCCAAAAGCAGCGATATCTCGCGCAGCAGGCGTCGAAAGCCCGCCGTCGAGGTCTGCTTGTTGCGCATGATGGTCAGCTTGTGCTGGACGAGCGGGTGGTCGATGACGGTTACGCCCTTCATGACACCGGTTTCCCCTCTTCTTGTCGGCCGCGCTGCCAATCAGCTTTAGCCGGTCGACGCTTTGGGCGAAACGATCCACGCGTCCAAACCACAATTAATTGTCGATCGCCGGCGTCTATGCCTTTTGCGCCAGCCGGGCGAGCAGCGCCGTTTTGGTGGCCTTGTCGACAAAGGCAGCCGTGATCGCGGTTCGGGTGATGGCGAGCAGCGCCTTGTCGTCGAGCCCGAAATGTTGGCGAGCGATCTTGTATTCGCGGCCGATCGAGGTGGCGAAATAAGGCGGATCGTCCGAGGACAAGGTGACCTTGCAGCCGGCCGCGCGCAATTGCGGGAACGGGTGGTTGTCGAAATCGTCGAAGACCTGCAGTGCAACATTCGAACCGGGACAACATTCCAGCACGATCCCCTCGGCCGCGATCCGGCGCACGAGGTCTGCGTTCTCGATCGCCCGCACGCCATGGCCGATCCTCGACGGCCTGAGATGGTCGAGCGCGTCCCTCACACTTTCCCAGCCGCTGAATTCGCCGGCATGCACGGTGATGCCGAGCCTCGCCTCGCGCGCGATCTCGAAGGCGCGCACATAATCTTCCGCCTGGCCGAAGCGTTCGTCGCCGCCCATGCCGAAACCGGTCACCAGCGGCTCGCTGCAGCGTGCGGCGAAGCGGGCTGCCGTCTCGACCGCCTCGACACCGAAATGGCGTACCCCGGTCACGATCATGCGTGATTCGATCCCCGTCTTGGCCTTGGCGCGACGCATCCCCTCGGCCAGCGCCGCCGTATAGGCCGCCGGCGACAGGCCGGCGCGTCTGGCGTGATCGGGTGAGGTGAAGAATTCCGAATAGATCGTGCCTTCGCGCGCCAGGCTGGACAGATAATGTTCGGCAAGCCGGGCGTAGTCCTCTTCGTCGCGAAAAAGGCTCGAGGCGGCGTCGTAGGCCGCCAGAAAGCTGGTGAAATCGTGCCAAACGAGTATGCCGTCGCGAATGAAGCCGGACGTGTCCGCGCCGTATTTCCGTGCCTGGCTCTCGACAAGATCCGGCGCGGCCGCGCCTTCGATGTGGCAGTGGATCTCGGCTTTCAGCACCATGGTTCCTCGGCATATCGGATTGATTCGGGCGCGGCGGTTCACCGCGCTTGCGACAATAGCGCCCTGCGGGATCATCGGCTATGGTCCGGCCGGTTTCTTTGGATCGGGATTGATGTCCGAAAAGCGAACGACCGCCGCGGGCGGCATGGAACACTCCTTCGGCTTTCGCGCTGTCGCGGCGGCGGACAAGCAGCCCATGGTCAACGAGGTGTTCGACAAGGTCGCGCGCCGTTACGACGTCATGAACGATTTCATGTCGGCGGGCCTGCACCGCGTCTGGAAGGACGCCATGGTCACCTGGCTCAATCCGCCGAAGCGGCCGGACTACCTTGTGCTCGACGTGGCCGGCGGCACGGGCGACATCGCCTTTCGCATCGTCGAGGCGTCGGGGCGCCAGGCCCACGCCACCGTGCTCGACATCAATGGCGAAATGCTCGCCGTCGGCACCGAGCGCGCCGCCAAGCGCGGCTATGGCGACAATGTCGATTTCGTCGAGGCCAACGCGCAGGAGCTGCCGTTTCCCGACGACAGCTTCGATGCCTATACGATCGCCTTCGGTATCCGCAACGTGCCGGTGATCGCGAAGGCCCTTTCGGAAGCCTTCCGGGTGCTCAAGCCGGGCGGTCGTTTTCTTTGCCTGGAGTTTTCCGACGTCGAAATGCCCCTGCTCGACCGCGCCTACGAATTCTGGTCGTTCGAGGCGATCCCGCGCATAGGCCGCGCGGTCGCGGGCGAGGCGGAGCCCTATCGCTATCTGGTCGAATCGATCCGCAAATTTCCCAACCAGCGCGACTTCGCCGCCATGATTGCGGCGGCCGGCTTCGACCGGGTCACCTTCCGCAACTATACTGGCGGCATCGCGGCGCTTCATTCCGGCTGGAAACTTTGAGGGCGCGCACGCAATGAGCACGGTCGGGGCCTATTTCCGGCTCGCGCGCGCGGGCTGGGTCATGGTGCGCGAAGGCGTATTCGCGGCCTTGCCGGGCGACCAGCTCGTCGGCCTGCCGAAATTTGGCTGGCGGCTGTCGCGGGTGCTTGCCCGTCGCCGCTCGACGGGGCGCGACCGGTCGGAAAACCTGTCCAAGGCGGCGGCACGGCTGGGGCCATCCTATGTCAAGCTCGGCCAGTTCCTGGCGACGCGCCCCGACGTGGTCGGCGCCGACGTCGCGCTCGACCTTGCCAGTCTCCAGGACCGCATGGAAACCTTCCCGCACGACCAGGCGGTGGCAACCGTCGAGGCGTCCCTCGGTCGACCCGTCGGCCAACTTTACGGGACGTTCGGCGATCCGGTCGCCGCCGCCTCGATCGCCCAGGTTCATCGTGCCACCAGCGCTGAAACCGGCGAGCCCGTCGCCGTCAAGGTCATCCGCCCCGGCGTGCGCCGGCGCTTCTTCCACGATCTGGAAAGCTATTTCGTCGCCGCGCGCCTGCAGGAGCGTTTCATTCCGGCTTCCAGGCGTCTGCGCCCGGTCGAGGTGACGCAAACGCTGGCCCAGACCACCAAGGTGGAGATGGACCTCAGGCTGGAGGCGGCCGCGCTGTCGGAGATCGCGGAAAACACCAAGAACGATCCCGGTTTTCGCGTGCCGACGGTCGACTGGGCGCGCACCGGCCGGGACGTGCTCACGCTCGAATGGATCGATGGCGTCAAGCTTTCCGATATCGAGGGTGTGCGCGCGGCCGGCCACGACCTGGAGGCGCTCTCCGTCTCGCTGATCCAGACCTTCCTGCGCCATACGCTGCGCGACGGTTTCTTCCACGCCGACATGCATCCGGGAAACCTGTTCGTGCAGGCCGACGGCACCATCGTGGCGGTCGATTTCGGCATCACTGGCCGGCTCGGCAAGAAGGAGCGTCGTTTCCTGGCCGAAATCCTCTACGGTTTCATCACGCGCGACTACCGTCGCGTGGCCGAGGTGCATTTCGAGGCCGGTTATGTGCCGGCCAGCCACGACGTCGCCGCCTTCGCCCAGGCGATCCGCGCGATCGGCGAGCCGATCCACGGCCAGCCCGCCGAGACGATCTCCATGGCCCGGCTTTTGACGCTGCTGTTCGAGGTCACCGAACTTTTCGACATGACCACGCGCACCGAGCTGGTGCTTTTGCAAAAAACCATGGTCGTGGTCGAGGGTGTGTCGCGCTCGCTCGATCCGGCCTTCAACATGTGGAAGGCGGCCGAACCGGTGGTGCGCGAATGGATCGCCTCGCATCTCGGACCCCAGGGCGTACTGTCGGATGCGCGCGACGGTGTGGCGGCCGTCCTGTCGCTTGCCCGCCAGGCGCCCGAACTGGCCGCGCGCACGGAAAAGCTGTCGCGCGAGATCGACAGCATGGCCGAGCACGGCCTGCGCTTCGACGACGCGACGGCCAAGGCGATCGGCAAGGCCGAGGCGCGCGCCGCCCGTTCCGGCCGCATCGCGCTGTGGGTAATCGCGGCGACGCTGGTGTGGATCGCCTGGGCGCTGGTTTGACGTCAGCTCGCTGCTGGCACTGCATGCGTTGCTAGCATTGCATGCGCCGGCTGATACACCTATTCTTCAGGTGGGAGCAGTGCCATGGCCACGCTGACGATCCGCAATCTTGATGATGACGTAAAACGCGAACTGCGCAAACGCGCGGCCGAGCGCGGCGTTTCTATGGAGCAGGAAGCGCGTGACAGGCTGGCAGCGAGCGTGGCTCGGGACCGTCAACAACGGCGCAGGAAGTCTGTTCTGGTGGAGCTGAGGAAACTGTCCTTCAAACCCGACCGTCGGATCGACTTCAAACGGCTGAGCGACGCGATGTGGGAAGAGAGTTGACAGATTTTGTTGCCGACACTTCCGCGCTGATTGCCATTCTTACCGCCGAGAGCGAAGCGGAGGCGTTCATGGCCGCGTTCGATTCGTGTGAAGCCTATGCGATCAGCGCCGCCACGCTGCACGAGGCGCACTGCGTGGCACGGCGAGCCGGGCTTGTTGATGGCAACGCTCGGCTGGACAGGTTCGTGGAGCTTACCCGCCCCAATGTGGAGCCGTTCGACGGCCGGCAACTCGACGTGGCTCGAGACGCCTATCTGCGATATGGCCGGGGCAGCGGCCACCGGGCTGGCCTGAATATGGGCGACTGTTTTTCCTATGCGCTTGCCAGAACGCATGGTCTTCCCTTGCTTTTCAAGGGGGATGATTTCGTCCATACCGACATTGAGCCGGCGCTGACGCCGCAATGAAAGGATAACGGTCGGGCCATGACCCTTTCCGGCACGCGCATCCTGTTGATCATTTCCGGCGGCATCGCCGCCTATAAATCGCTCGACCTGATCCGCCGCCTCCGCGAGCGCGGCGCGCATGTGCGCTGCGTGATGACCGAGGCCGCGCATCAGTTCGTCACGCCGCTTTCGGTCGGCGCGCTTACCGCCGATCACGTCTTCACCGATCTGTTCGACCGCCAGGCCGAGCACGATGTCGGCCATATCCGGCTGTCGCGCGAGGCCGACCTGATCGTGATCGCGCCGGCAAGCGCCGATCTCCTGGCCAGGATGGCGCACGGGCTGGCAAACGATCTGGCCACCGCCGTCCTGCTTGCCAGCGACAAGAAGGTGCTCGCCGCGCCGGCGATGAACCCGGCGATGTGGAACCATCCGGCCACGCGGCGCAATATCGAGACGCTGAGCGGCGACGGCGTTGCCTTTGTCGGCCCGGCCACCGGCGAGATGGCCGAAAGCGGCGAGGCCGGCCAGGGCCGCATGGCCGAACCGCTGGAGATCGTCGCCGCCGTCGAGGCGAGCCTCGGCGGCGGTTCGAAGCCGCTTGCCGGCAAGAAAATCGTCATGACTTCCGGCCCGACCCATGAGCCGATCGACCCGGTGCGCTATATCGCCAACCGCTCGTCCGGCAAGCAGGGCCACGCGATCGCCGCGGCGCTGGCGCGGCTGGGAGCCGACGTGCGCCTCGTCTCCGGTCCGGTGGCGATCCCCGACCCGGACGGGGTCGAGACGCTTCATGTCGAGAGCGCGCGCCAGATGCACGACGCCGTGCTTGCGCTCTTGCCGGCCGACGCCGGCATCTTCGTCGCCGCCGTCGCCGACTGGCGTACGCAGGACGCCGCGGGCGAAAAGATCAAGAAGGTTGCCGGCAAGGGGCCGCCGGCGCTGCAGATGGTTGAAAATCCCGATATTCTTGCGACTGTCGGCCATCACCGGCAGCGGCCGGGCCTGGTGATCGGCTTTGCCGCCGAAACCGCCGAGGTGGAGACCAACGCGGCCGCCAAGCTTGCCAGGAAGGGCGCCGACCTGATCGTCGCCAACGACGTGTCGCATGACAGCGGCATCGGACCGTCGGGCGTGATGGGCGGCGACCGCAACCGCGTACGCATCGTGTCGGACAACGGATCCGACGCCTGGTCTGAAATGACCAAGGACGAGGTCGCCGCGCGACTGGCCGCGCTGGTCGCCGAGCGGCTGGCGTGAACAGGGCGGGCGTCGACGGCGTGCTCGAAGCGCCCACGCTCGCGACGGAGCGGCTGGTGCTGCGCGCCCACCGGCCCGAGGATTTCGACGCTTACGCGGCAATGTGGGGCGATCCGGAAATGGCGCGCCATGTCGGCGGCAGGCCGTTCACGCGCGAAGAGGCCTGGGCGCGGATGCTGCGCCATCGTGGCCTGTGGGCGATACTCGGCTTCGGCTTCTGGGCGGTGATCGATCGTGTCGACGGCACGCTGATCGGCGAGGCCGGCGTGCAGGAACTCAACCGCGACATCGATCCGCCGATCACCGGCATGCTGGAGGCCGGCTGGGGCGTGATACCGCGCGTCCAGGGGCGGGGTCTCGCCCGCGAGGCGGCGCGCGCCGCACTCGGTTGGGCGGAGACGCGGTTTCCCGGCCGGCCGTTCGCCTGCCTGATCGATGCCGGTCACGTCCGCTCGATAAGGCTCGCCCGCGATCTCGGCTTCCGCGATTTCGCCAAGACGAGCTACGCCGGCGAGGCGGTGGTGGTGATGCGCCGCTGAATACGGCGCGGCCGGATCCGCCCGGCGATGAGTGCGGATGTTGAACACTATGTCACCGCCGCCGCCGCTGCGCGGCCCGGCCGGTATCGCCATATTGAGCGGGACCCCAACCACGGAGGCACAGAAAATGTCCATTCGTCCCGTGAAGCAGATCACCCGGGCCCAGCCGACCGTCGAGGGCGCCGGCGTCAGGCTCGACCGCGCCTTCGGCTTCGGCGATCCCGAGCTTGCCGATCCGTTCCTGCTGTTCGACGATTTCCGCAACGAGCGGCCGGAGGATTACCGGGCGGGTTTCCCCTGGCATCCGCATCGCGGCATCGAGACCATCACTTATGTTTTGGCCGGTTCGGTCGATCATGCCGATAGTCTCGGCAATGCCGGCTCGCTTGACGCCGGCGACGTGCAATGGATGACGGCCGGCAGCGGCATCCTGCACCAGGAAATGCCGCAAGGCGACCAGGCCGGGCGCATGCACGGGTTCCAGCTCTGGGCCAACCTGCCGTCGAGCCAGAAAATGACGCAGCCACGCTACCAGGACGTCAAGGCAGCCGAGATACCCGAGATCGTCGACGATGACGGCACCCGGGTGCGTGTCGTGGTCGGCGAGTTCTGGGGCAAGAGCGGGCCCGTCGACGGCATCGCGGCCGATCCACAATATCTCGACGTGTGGGTGCCGCCCGGCAAACGCAAGGTATTGCCCGTCGACACCTATCGCAGCGCCTTCGCCTATATCTTCGAGGGCTCCGGGACCTTCCGCGACGCGTCCAGGCCACTCGGGGTGCTTCTGGAAAAGGAGGTCGATGGCCGCGAGGTGCATCTGCGCGACATGAGCGGCGACCGCACGCTGGTCGTGTTCGACAGCGGTGACGAGGTGGTGGTGCAGGCAGGCGAAAACGGCATCCGCTTCCTGCTGGTTTCCGGCAAGCCGATCCGCGAGCCGGTCGCCTGGCACGGCCCGATCGTGATGAACACGCGCGCTGAACTGATGCAGGCATTTTCGGAGTTGAATGCCGGCACCTTCATCCGTGAGAGCGCAAAACCCTGATCGGAACGGTGAAGAGGTGGCGCAACACGCGCCACCTCATTGGGTTTCGAATATTTGGATGAGATTGCCGCACCTGTCTTCGAAAAGCGCGGTGGCCGGAAACCCTTCCATCTTGGTCGGTTCGCCGCGAAATCTCACGCCCTTGGCACTCAGCCGCTCATAGTCCGCCCGAATGTCGTCTGTAGCGAACGAGGCCGCGGGAATGTCGGCCTCGTAGAGCGCTTTTTGGTAGTGGCGCGCGAAATCGTAGCCGACCGGTTCCAGAAGCAGTTCCGTTCCTTCGTTCTCTCGGCTCGTTGCCACCGTCAGCCAGCGTGCCCCGCCGACCGCAAAGTCCTGTTTCTTTTCGAAACCCAAAGTGTCGGTATAGAATTTTTCGGCCTTGTCCTGATCGTCGACCAGCACGCTTGTCAGTGCGATTTTCAGCATTTTTGCTTCTATCGGTATGAAAATGAAGTGAAACAGTGAACGTGAGCGGCCAACGCGGACCCCGCCAAAGCGGAGCCGACGTCCGGCGGCCTAATTTCGTGATAAACGTTCCTTGTAGTCCGCCTCCAGTGCGGTGATGCGCGACCAGAACGGCGGCGTCGCCGTGCCCGCGAGAGCGGCCTCCAGGACGGCGAGATGGGCATGCCAGCCGCTGGAAACGTTGGCCATTGCGTCAAGATCGGCGAGCCGCGTGTGGGTCACCACCAGCAAGACCTCGTCTCCGTCCGGGAAGAGCTCGAACCGCACCACACTGTCCTCGCCGTCGCCAGGCCAGGTCATGGCAAGCACGCGCGGTGGATCGCATTCCAGAATGCGGGCCTCGGCGGCAACGCCGTTCTGGTTCATCTCGCAATAGCGTGCCGGCGGGGCCTCGTCGGTGAAATTGGCGTGGCGGAACACGAGCCGCGCCGCGCCGCCGGCACTGAGCTCCATGTCGCCGTCGGCGAGCCATTGCCGTCGCTTGTCGGCCTGCGTCAGATAGGCCCAGATTCGTTCGGCCGGGCCAGGCAGTCGGCGCTCCAGGCGTACCGTGTCGGCCGCCGTCGCGACGCCGTAGCTCTCATCAAACATCGCCATTCCTTTCTTGTTTGCGCGACGGGGTGGGGCAGGAGGACTTTTTGGCCGCGTTTTGCGCCGCCTTAGCGTCCTCGGCCCTGAGAAGGGTTTCGAGACTGTCGAGCCCGCGGGTCCAGTAGCGTTCATAGTGTTTGAGCCAGGCCTGCGCCTCGGCCAGCCGTGCCGCATCGAGCCGGCACAGATGCGTGCGCCCGCGCACCTCGCGCCGAACCAGGCCGGCGCGTTCCAGCACCTTCACATGCTTGGCTGCGCCGGCGAAGCTCATCGCATAGGGGGCGGCAAGATCGCCGACGCTGAGTTCGCCGTCGCAAAGCCGGGCCAGCATGCCGCGCCGCGTGCGATCCGACAGGGCATGAAAAACGATATCCAGCGCGTCGTGTTTTTCTTCAACCATTTGGTTTAATTATTGGGTGGTCGGATGATTGTCAACCGTTCAGTTTAATGATGGTACCGAAAAAAGGCCGGCGCGAGGGCCGGCCTTTTTGCCTTGCGGTTAGCGTGCGGCCTGTCAGGCAGTCGGCTGCTTGGTCTTGCGCAGATAGGGCAGTACGGTTTCGAAGGCGCCAAATTTTTCCTTTGCCGCGTCGTCGCCGACCGAGGTCGGGATGATGACGTCGTCGCCGACATTCCAGTTGGCCGGCGTGGCGATGGTGTGCTTGGCCGCCGTCTGCAACGCGTCCAGCGCGCGCAGCACCTCGGCGAAATTGCGGCCGACATTCATCGGATAGGTCATCGATAGTTTGAGCTGCTTGTCGGGACCGATAATGAATACCGAGCGCACGGTGGCGCTGTCATTGGGCGTGCGGCCGTCCGGCAGGTAGGCTTCCGCCGGCAGCATGTCGAAGGCCTTGGAGACCACGAGGCCGTCATCGGCGATGATCGGGAACTTGGCCTGCGCGCCGCCGACCTTCTCGATATCGCCCTTCCATTTCTTGTGGTCCTCCACACCGTCGACCGAGATGCCGATTACCTTGGTGCCGCGCTTGGTCCACTCGTCGTTAAGCTGCGCGACCGCGCCGAACTCTGTGGTGCAGACCGGCGTGAAGTCTTTCGGGTGTGAGAACAGGATCGCCCAACTGTCGCCGATCCAGTCATGCAGCTTGAACGTGCCTTGATCGGTTTCGACGGTGAGATTGGGAATTGTGTCGTTGATGCGCAAACCCATGGCGGTCTCCTTGCTGTTCGTCCGGATCGAGTGCCCGGATGATTATGTCGATTTGATTATAGCGGAATTCAAAGGCGTTTCGAGGAAATGGACCGCGCATTTCGTCGCGCCCTGGAATGAAAAGGTCCCGAACGGGGCAAAAACGGAATTCCTTTTCGGCTCACCGGGCGGCGCCCTGCCCAGGTCCGCGCGCGGCCGCTTCAATACGAAAAAATCTTCTGGTGACCCTCGAAGCCCTTGAACGGCATCTCGCCCGCGAGCCGGGACGGTTGGCACAGATGCTGGGCCGTCTCGGCCGAGGCCACGCGCCGGGCCGACAGCGCGTCAGCCGCCGACAGCAGCCGGGCCGCGTAGTTCACCGGCCGGCCGATTGCGGTGAAGTCAAGCCGGTTCGCGCCGCCTATGTTGCCGTAGTGGAACCGCCCGGCATGAATGGCCGAGCGGAAGCCGGCCGTCTTGCCCACCGTGCTGCCGGCAAGTTTTTCCTCGCTGTCCAGCACCGCCTCGCTTGCCGCCTTGACGGCGCGGGAAAGCTCTTCTTGCCCGCCATAGGGAAAGATCGCGAAAAAGCCGTCGCCGAGGAACTTCAGGATTTCGCCGCCGCGTTCCTCGACCGGTGGCACGATGATGTCGAAGACGTCGTTGAGCAAGGTCACGATCTGCGGCCCCGAATGACGGTTGGACAGCGCGGTGAAGCCGATCAAGTCGGTGAACAGGATCGCCGCCTCGATCTCTTCGCCGTCGCCGCGATGCACTTTTCCCGCCAGTACCTGCCCGCCGCTGTTGCGTCCGACATAGGCCGACAGGATCGAGGCTGCGTTCAGGCGCAGCAGATAGGCTTCGACCAGCCGTGTCAGCGGCCTGCGAACAGCCTCGACCGCCATCAGCATATCGTCGGAGAATCCGTCCGCGGCTTTGGTCGAAAAGGTCGCCGAATGGGTTTCGCCGGTCGTGAAGATCAGCGGATGGGCGATATAGTCGGTAAAGCCTTCCGACGCCAGTTCCCCGAGGATGATGAATTCGGTCAGCGAAGCGGGGTCGGTCAGCCGGCGGCGGAGTGGTTCCTGGGTGCGCGTCACTCTCGGCAGGGGATTGTTGACATATTCCTCCATGACGAACAGGCCGAGCCCGCCTTCGCGCAAATCGACGCCTGCCTGCGGCGTCCAGGTGAAACGCCGGCCGGCCACGTTGGGATGCAAGGTGTTGATGAACAGGGCGAACCGGTCAATCGGCACGCCGGCCGTCACTAGGTCCCGGCAGAAGCGGTCGATGATGATGCGCGCATCCGCGCTCGGCCGCGCGCCGTCGATCATCCATCTATTCAGATCGTCGATGATGGGGCGCTCGACCATGCAGCCATTCCCGAAACCAGCGCGCATCGCGCCGGGCAAGCATAAGGGATCGCGCCCGCTTTTGTCTGTGCAACAAATCGTGCGACCGGCCCGCCGTCGCGTACGCGGATCAGAGGTTCGGCTTCATCAGCCTTTGCAATCCGGGCTGGTTCGGCGAGACATCAGGATTGACCAGCCGGCACGGTTTGGCCGTGAAGACGCACGTCCAGTTGGGATGGTCCAGACTGCATCCGTTTTGGCTGACGGCGGCGTTTTGCAGCTTCGCCCAGCTTGCGCCATAGGCGGCTTGCGCCTGCTGCCCCCAGCCCTGTTTGGCAATCCGGCGGGCGAGCTTTTTCACCTTGTGCTGGCCGATATTGGTCATCGCCGGCTTGCATTGTTTCTGGTACTGCGCCGCGGCGTCGGCCGCGAGCGTCGCGGCGGCGAGGAAGGTAGCAGACAAGACGGCAAGTGCGGGGCGTTTGTGCGTCATGGTGGCTCCTTGCGTTGAAGCGGGGCACGGCAGGCTCCGGATGTCGTCCGAGAACCCCAACTCTGTCCACAGACCCTAGTCGACGCGCCGGGCTCCCAGGGGAACGGGCCGCGCTGGCTTAGTACCGGGCGCGTGCTCGCCCAGCGTGCCGGTAATGATACATGGTTGGGCCCTGAACTGGCAGGACCAACCACCCGCGATCTTGGTGCAGTCGTTCATCTGCACCTTCGCCTTGTGCACATCCGTCCAGGACGCGCCATGCGCGGCGGTGACTTGATCGACCCAGGCGTTCAGCGCGATCTGCCGGGCCTTGCTGACACCCTTGTGTTGGCCGAACGTGGTGATCGGCCCTTTGCACTGTTTCTGGGTGGCCGGGGCCGCCTCAGTGGGCCCGCTCGCGGTAATCATGGCCAGAATGGCGGCCAGGCCGGCGGCGGCATGCATGGGGTTCATGGGAACCTCCCGCATCGGGTTGCAATCGTTGGTCTGGCAACGATGGCCGGCAGCGGCTGAACCGGGTCTGAACGGCTCTACGCCGCGTCCCGGACCTGGTAATCCTTGACCGCGTCGAACCGGACCGCCTTCCAGCGTTCGGCCTCGTAATTGAGTCCGAATTCGTGCGGCGCGAGAAACACCGGGTCGCCGTCGAGGTCGCGGGCGATGTCGCCGCGATGCGTATCGATGAAGCGCTGCAATTCGTCCTTGTCGGCGGTGATCCACCGACAGACCGAGAACCGCGCCGTCTCGAAATCCACCGGCAGTGAATATTCCACCTCGAGCCTTACCTTCAAGACGTCGAGCTGCAGCGCGCCGACAACGCCGACGATCGCCGGCGAGCCGTCCTCGGGCAGGAACAACTGCACCACGCCTTCCTCGGCCATCTGCTGCAGGGCTTCCCGAAGCTTCTTGGCCTTCATCGGGTCGCCGAGCCGCACCCGGCGCAGGATTTCGGGCGCGAAGTTCGGTACGCCGCGGAAATAGAGCTCCTCGCCCTCCGTCAGCGTGTCGCCGATCCTCAGCGTGCCGTGATTGGGAATGCCGACCACGTCGCCGGCATAGGCCTCGTCGGCGGTGACGCGTGTCTTGGCGAAGAAGAATTGCGGTGCTGACAGGCTCATCGGCTTGCCGGTCCTGACCAGCTTGGCCTTCATGCCGCGTGTGAGCTTGCCTGAACAGACCCGCACGAAGGCGATGCGGTCGCGATGATTGGGATCCATATTGGCTTGGATCTTGAAGACGAAGGAGGTCATTTTCGGTTCGCTCGCCTCGACCCTGCGCGTATCGGCGTCCTGGGCGCGCGGTTGCGGGGCAAACGCGCCCAGTGCTTCGATCAGGTCGCGCACGCCGTAGTTCCTGAGCGCGGAGCCGAAATAGACCGGCGTCAGATGGCCCTCGCGGAAGGCCTGCAGGTCGAACGGCCGGCAGGCGCCGCGTGCGAGTTCCAGTTCCTCGATGAAATCGGCGCGCTCGTTTTCCGGCAGGAGGCCGGCGACGCGGTTGGAGTCCGGGCCGTTGACCGGAACGCGCTCGACCTCGTCGTCGCCGCGCCGAACCGCGTTCTCGGCGAGGTGGTAGGTGCCGGAAAAACTCTTGCCGCGGCCGATTGGCCAGGTCACCGGCGCGGTGTCGAGCGCGAGCTTGGCCTCGATCTCGTCGAGGATTTCGAACGGGTCGCGCGTTTCACGGTCCATCTTGTTGACGAAGGTGACGATCGGAATGTCGCGCAGCCGACACACTTCGAACAGTTTCAGCGTGCGCGGTTCGATGCCCTTGGCGGCGTCGATCACCATGACGGCCGAATCCACCGCCGTCAGCGTGCGGTAGGTGTCGTCGGCGAAATCCTCGTGGCCCGGCGTGTCGAGCAGGTTGAAGACATGCTCGCCATATTCGAACGTCATCACCGAGGTGACGACGGAGATTCCGCGCTCGCGCTCGATCTTCATCCAGTCGGAGCGTGTCTGGATCTTGTCCTTCTTCGCCTTGACCTCGCCGGCGAGTTGGATCGCGCCGCCAAACAAGAGCAGCTTTTCCGTCAGCGTGGTCTTGCCCGCGTCCGGGTGCGAAATAATCGCGAAGGTCCGGCGGCGCGCGACCGCCTTGTCGAGTGTCTCTGCCATTTCGAGGATGTCCGTTGAATGGCGGGCTTATAGCGGCGCGGACCGCGCGTGTCGAACGGGAATTGTTTGCGTGCGGCGGCGGGCCTTCAAAGGTTGCCTCGCGCTATTCGAACGCGCATGGCCAGTCGCGCGGCGTCATCAGCCCGTCCGGAAGCAAGGTTGCCGCGTCGCCGCAGGCGATGTCGATCTGCTCCTGTCGCAATCCGGTGGCGGCGCCGAGATCGACCCCTTCGAACCGTGTCAGGAACAGGAAGGCGCCGGCGAAATCGACCGGACCTTCCATCGTCGCGCCGCGAAAATCGGCCCGCGACAGGTTGGCGAGCGCGAAGCTGTTGTTTGCCAGTGCCGATCCGGAAAATTCGGCCCGGCCAAGCTCGGCCTTCTGGAAGTCGGCTCCCGCCAGCCTGGCATTGTTGAACCGGCTGCGCTGTAATTCGGCACTGGCGAAGGACGCGTTTTCGGCGGACAGCCCCGACAGGTCGCTGCGATAGGCCTCCACCTTGCCGAAATTCGCTTTCTCGGCGCTGGCACCGGCGAGCGAGGCGCGCAACAACGTCGCCTTTTCCAGGTTCGCGGAAACCAGCCGCGCGCCGCGCAGATCGGTTTCGCTGAAATCCGTGTCAACGAGTGCGGCGCCTTCCAGATCGGCGTCTTTCAGGATCAGATTGCTCTTGTTGCAGTCGCGCCAGTCAATGCCGGGTGCGGGCGCGCTCCTGCAGTCGGCCGCCTGGGCTGCGCCGGTTGCGAGCAGGAGCACGATAATGAAGCCGGCCAGTCGTGTCGGCCACGCGCCAGCACGGTTGAGGCGCTCTTTCGACCGGGTCGGCCGGTGGGCCCGCGTCCTGGAGGTCATGGATTTTGTTCGCGACAAGGTCAGGGCCTGCTCCCGCATCGGTGCTCCGGGCATCTTACTACAGCAAGCAGCGAAACCCGCAAAGCAAGTCGTTTGTCCGTCGGCAAACTCGTTGGGGAAGGCGGCTCATTGTTTGTGCACTGACGGTTGACAGGCTTACGGTTTGACAGTTGGATGTCAGTAGTGGGGATAGCAGTCATATCGGGAGGACGATGACTGAGGGGAGGACCCGGCTCGTCGTCGTGGGAGGCGGGACGGCCGGATGGATCGCGGCTTTGATGCTTCAGCGTCACGCCGCGAGCACGGAGATGGCACTCGACATCGTTGTCGTCGAATCGAGCCGTATTCCGACGATCGGCGTGGGAGAGGGCACAACCGCCGTCTTTCGTCAGGTGTTGATGGACCTCGACATCGACGAGACCGACTTCGTGCGCAGGACCGGCGCGACGATCAAATTCGGCATCCGACACAAGGACTGGCGCCGCAAGGGCCACTGCTACGACGGGCCGATTGACGATCCCAATCTTTTGGCATTGTCGCGGCAGTTCATGCCGGGCGAGCAGCAGTCGATGTTGCACATCTATGCGGTGTCGACCGGCTGCAACGTTGCCGATATTCATCTTTTCGGCCAGCTCATGCAGCGCCGGAAATCGCCCTTTGGTCTAGACGGTGACGAACTCGTCCCGGCCGGGCCGTTTCAACATGCCTTCCATTTCGATCAGGCCAAGGTCGGCGCCTATCTGCGCGAGATCACCACCGGCGTGGAACGGATCGATGCAGAGGTCGCCGGTCTGCGCCGCGATGCCGAGACCGGCAATATCGAGGCGCTGGTGATGAGCGACGGCACCGAGCTTGCCGGCGACTTTTTTGTCGACTGCACCGGTTTCAGGCGCAAGCTGATCGGCGAAGGCATGGGGGCGCGGTGGATATCCTACCGGGATCACCTGCCGGTCAACCGCGCCATGCCGTTCTGGCTCGATCATGACGAGACGGACGACATCGCGCCTTATACCTTGGCCTGGGCGCAAGAGGCCGGCTGGATGTGGGCGGTCCCCACCCAGGAGCGTATCGGCTGCGGTTACGTCTATTCCGACGAATTCACCACGCCCGACGCGGCCAAGGCCGAGATCGAGCGGGCGCTCGGCCGCGAAATCGAGCCGCGCGCCGATCTGCGCTTCGACAGCGGTCGCCTCGATCGCGCCTGGATCGGCAATTGCCTGGCGCTCGGCCTGTCGTCGAGCTTTCTGGAGCCGCTGGAGGCGACTTCGATCCATGGCACTGTCGTGCAGATGATGCTGTTCAACCGCTTCTTCCTCAAGGGGGCCTGCAATGCCGACGACACGATGCGGCAAAAATACAACGACGCCGTGTCACGCCAACTCGGTGATTTCCGCGACTTCATCAATCTGCATTATGTCGGCGAGCGCGACGAACCGTTCTGGCGGCATGCCCGGGGCGAATGCATGAACGAGGCCACCCGCGACATGCTTGCCTTCTGCGCCGAAAACATGCCGCGCCGCGCCGATTTCCAGCCTTTTCCGGGCGATTTGCCGCATATCAACGAGCAGCTTTTTTATCCGGTGCTCGACGGGCTCGGTCATCTGAAACGGGCTGTGGCCAAGACCGAGATGGCCGTCAATCCGAAAGTGCGTGCCCATGCTCGCAAGGCGATCGACGCCCATGTGCGCGATTACAAGAAGGCGGCCGGCACCTGCATCGGCCACCGGCGCTATCTCGAACTCGTGGCCGAAGGAGCCGTCAGCTTCCGCTGGCAGTAGCGCCGTCTTCTTGGCACGCCCGAGACCGGCCTGCTTCCGGCCCGTTCGCGCCTCTGCGGTGCGTGCGCTCGAACAGGTCGCGCACGATCCGGCTCGCCGTGGTTTGAAAGGCGAATGGCAGGAAGGCGTGGCCCAACGCGGCGAGCGCGGCCAGGGCCAGGCGCCCGGCAAACCACAATGCGAACGCCATATGGCCGAAATAGGTTTCGTCGACCGAGGCCGGGTGGTCGGTGAACAGTTTTGCGATGAGTGTCGACATATGGGATCTCCTGATGGTGTCGCCACCGGCGGCGACCGTCGAAATCTTGCGCATAGAATAATCTCTCGATTTGGCGAAAATTTCCCAAATTGTTCTTGAAAACCGTCATTCTGTGAGACAAAAGTCCCGCTATGACGCTTGAACTTGATGCGATTGACCGGAGAATTCTGGCTGAACTCCAGATCGACGCGACGTTGTCGGCCGAACAGCTCTCGCAGCGTGTCGGCCTGTCGCGCAATGCATGCTGGCGGCGGGTGCGCATGCTGGAGGAGAGCGGGGTCATTGCCGGGCGGGTCGCGCTGCTCGATCCGGAAAAGCTTGGCTATGGCCTGTCCGTCTTCATGCTGATCCGCACGTCGAGCCACGAGCCGCACTGGCTGGAAACGTTCCGCGGTGCGGTGACGTCGCTGCCCGAGATCACCGGTATCTACCGTATGTCGGGCGATCTCGACTATGTTTTGCGCGCGCGGGTTGCCGACATGAAGGCCTATGACAGGCTTTATCAGCGGCTGATCGCCAAGGTGCCGCTGTCGGACTGCTCGGCGTCCTTCGTCATGGAGGAGATCCGCGAGACCACCGCGCTGCCCGTTCAGCAGCGTTGAGTTGCAGCGTATGGATGCACGGCGGCACTTGCGTGCCTGTCGCCGTGCGCGCACACTTTGCCGGCCCAGACACCGGTGATGCATGTCCGTCAGTGCCAAGGCCGTTTCGGTCTCCATCCTCGTCGTCGCCGAAATGGCCGGGATGAGCCTCTGGTTCGTTTCCGCCGCTGTCCTGCCCGACATGGCGCGTGAAGGCGCGATTTCCGAAACACGCCAAGCCCTTCTCTCGAGCGGCGTTCAGGCCGGCTTCGTGCTCGGCGCCCTCGCCATCGCGATTTCGGGTCTCGCCGACCGGCTCGATCCGCGCCGGGTTTTCGCGGCCTGCGCGCTCGCCGCAGCCCTTGCCAATCTTGCCCTTCTTGTCTTGCCCCCCGGCGGCAACGGCATGATCGCCGCGCGCGTTGTCACCGGCGCGCTGCTGGCCGGCGTGTACCCGGTCGGCATGAAGATCGCCGTCGGCTGGGGCCTGCGTGACAGGGGCCTGCTCGTCGGCTTGCTGGTTGGCGCGCTTACCGTCGGCAAGGCGATGCCCTATCTCGCCGCCTATCTCGGCGGTACCGCCTGGCGGCCGACGATCGTCCTGATTTCGGCGTTCGCCGCCGCGGGCGGACTTCTGGTGCTGGCGGCCGGTCTCGGTCCGCACCACGCCCGCGCGGCACGTTTCGACCCCGGCGCCATCCGTCTCGCCTGGATACATCCGCGCATCCGGCGGGCCTATCTGGGTTATTTCGGCCATATGTGGGAGCTGTTTTCGATGTGGGCCTGGGTCGGCGCCGCGCTGACCGTCTCCTACGCCGTATCGATGGACACGCTCGCCGCCGAGAGCCTGGCCAAGCTGAGCACCTTCGTGGCGATCGCGCTCGGAGCTTTGTTCTGCGTGCCGGCCGGCTGGTATGCCGACCGGGTCGGCAAGGCCGAAATCACCATCATCGCCATGGCCGTCAGCGGGGCGGCCGCGCTGTTGACAGCGATCACCTTTGGCGGCCCGCCCTGGCTCAGCTTCGCGCTGGTCGCTCTTTGGGGCATCGCCGTGATCCCCGATTCGGCGCAGTTTTCGGCCATTGTCGCCGACAATGCGCCGCCCGAACTCGTCGGCAGCCTGATGACCTTCCAGACCGCGCTCGGCTTCACCCTGACGATCGCCACCGTCCAGCTCACGCCGCTGGCGGCCGAGGCGTTCGGCTGGCCGGCGGTGCTGGCCGGGCTTGCCCTTGGACCCGCGGTCGGGATCGTGGCGATGCTGCCGCTGCGCCGGCGCGGCAGGGGCGACATTTCGTGATCCGGCTTTTTGCCGCATCGGCCCGCTCCAGGCCTGCGCGGCCGTTGACCCCGCGCGCCATGTCCGGCAAAGGAGCGCCATGACCACCGCTCTTGGCATCATCCCTCTGCCGCACGCCGCCGGCCTCGACCGTCCCGCCTATGCCAGTGCCGGCGCCGCCGGGCTGGATCTGCGCGCGGCCGTTCCCGAGGACCGCCAGGTCATCATCCTGCCGGGGCGGCGCGCCCTGGTGCCGACCGGCTTTATCTTCGAGATTCCCGACGGCTATGAGGGGCAGGTGCGGCCGCGCTCGGGCCTGGCGCTGAAGAACGGCATCACCTGCCTGAATACGCCCGGCACGATTGACAGCGACTATCGCGGTGAGGTGCAGGTTCTGCTCGTCAATCTCGGTGAGGAGGATTTCGCGGTCACGCGCGGCCTTCGCATTGCCCAACTGGTGCTGGCGCGGGTTTCGCGCCTGCCGCTCGAGGAGCGTGAGCAGGCCGCAAAGACCGTGCGCGGCGCCGGCGGCTTCGGTTCCACCGGGACGAGGTGATGACGCCGCCCCGGCTCGTGCTGTTCGATTGCGACGGGGTGCTGGTCGACACCGAAACCATCGCCAACCGCCGTCTGGTCGAATTGTTCAACGAGGCGGGTTTCGCCACCGATTACGACTATTGCCGGCGCCATTTTTCCGGCCGCTCGCTGACATCGGTTCAAGAAGAGATCGAGGCGTCCGGCGTCAGCCTCGGCGCCGATTTCGTCGACCGCTGGAACGAGGGCCTGCCGGCGCTGTTTGCCGGCCGGGTCGAGCCTATCCCGCATGTCAGGCAGGCGGTCGAGGCGGTTCGCGACGCGGGCATTGCCTATTGCGTGGCGACGTCGGCGCGGATTTCCAAGATGCATATCACGCTCGGCGCGACCGGGCTTATGCCGCTGTTCGAGCACGCCCTGTTTTCGGCCACGATGGTCGCGCGCGGCAAGCCCGCCCCCGACCTGTTCCTGCATGCGGCCAAGACGATGGGACATCCGCCCGAGGCCGCGATCGTCGTGGAGGATTCGGTGCCCGGCACCCGGGCCGGCAAGGCGGCCGGCATGACGGTGCTTTCATATGCCGGCGATCCGATGGCCGATCGCGACGGGCTGGCGGAAGCCGGGGGCATTCTGTTCGACGACATGCGCGACCTGCCTGCTCTGATTGGCCTCTGAGCGGCGAGGCCGGGTGGACGCTGGTGCCCGCCCGGGCTTGTCAGCAGGCCGGGCCTGGACCAAACGTGTCGCCTTTGCAGCCGGCGGACGTCGGCGTAGCATCCCGCGTGCCACGTCTCACCGGAGGAAACGCGATGGACAAGGGCAGAATTTTCCGCGCGCTGCACGAGGCGCCCGCGCCATTCATCATCCCCAACCCCTGGGATGTCGGCACGGCCCGGTTTCTCGCCTCGCTGGGCTTTACCGCGCTCGCCACCACCAGCGCAGGCTATGCGTTCTCGCGCGGACGGCCGGATGGTGCGATCCCGTTCGACGACATGATCGGTCATTGTCGCGAGATCGTCGCGTCGAGCGACCTGCCTGTTTCCGCCGATCTCGAGCACGGCAAGGGCGACAGTCCCGACAGCGCGGCCGAAACCATCTTCGCCGCCGCTGCCGCGGGGCTCGCCGGCTGCTCGATCGAGGATTCGACCGGCGATCCCGACCGGCCGATCTACGAGTTTTCGCTCGCCGTCGAGCGTGTCGCAGCGGCCGTCGAGGCGGCGCGCTCGCTCGGCCACGATTTCGTCTTTACCGCCCGGGCGGAGAATTTCTTGTGGGGCATCCGCGATCTCGACGACACGATCAGGCGGCTCCAGGCGTTTGAAAAAGCCGGTGCCGACGTGCTTTATGCGCCGGCTCTGGCTGATATCGAAACGGTCCGCGCGGTGTGCGCGGCGGTGTCGCGGCCGGTCAATGTTCTCGCCACGCCGGACCTGTCGGTTGCCGAACTCGCCGAAGTGGGCGTGAAGCGCATTTCGCTCGGCTCCAAACTCACCATCGCCGCCTTCGGCGCGGTCGAGGCCGCCGCGCGCGAAATGCTGGACGAAGGCCGTTTCGAATTCTCCCGCCGCGGGCCATCATTCGCGACGCTGCAGAAGCTGTTTTCCGCCGGCTGATCACGCGCCGTCGCCTGGCGGGCGAACGCGGCGCGTCTCCGGCAGCGGGAGCCGGCATCCGTGTTGCCCGTCTGCCGCCTGTCCGGTTGCGGCCGGTCAGAGCCTGCGCAGCACCAGCACGGTCTCGCCGGCCGGGTTCTTCAGCGTCATCCGCGAGCCGCGCAACGTCACCCGGCTTGCCGCGCCAAGCGCCTGCGTGAAGGAGCGCTCGACATTCATCGCCGCCCGGTCCGGGCACATCATCTTGGTCTGCATCGGGGCGCTCGAGCGCCAGGCGCCGCCGTGCTGGACGATCGTTGCAGTGATCGTGTTGCAGCCGGCCCTGGCACGCAGGGCACCGCCGGCGCCGATGTCGACGCGGGTTGCCTGCGACAGGGCCGGGTCGAGCCTCACCAGATGGCCGGTCTGCGCAGTCGCCACCTGCTCGATGCGCCAGGCGCCGCGCACCGCCTCCGAGACGCCCGCGCGGGCTTGTTCGCCCTGCGGCTCAACCGCGCGCGCCGGCACGATGTCGAAGATCTCCCAGCCGCGCGGCTTGCCCGTCGATACCGCGGCAAGCCGCCAGCCCGGGCCGACGCCCGCGCGTACCAGCTTGCCGTTCTGCACCGATTTAAGCGCGTGCGCGCTTCCGCCGAGCGCCAGCAGATGAAAACGTTCCCATCCGCGTGCATGCGGGCTGCCGGTTGCCAGAAACGTGCCGCCGCCTACGCCGGCGCGTATATAGGAATTGTCGGCCACGACGCGAAACGCCACCGTCCGGCCGTCGAGGCGCTGCATGTCGAGCCTCAAGGCCCGGCTGGCACTGTTTGCGGACGCGGCAAGCAGCCCATTGGCGACGGTAACGTATTTGCCGCTTTGTTTGGAGCGCAGCAGCACTTCCTCGGCACTGGCGGCCTGGCCGCCGAAGGCAAGAAACGCCGCGGCAATCGCGACAAGGCCGGTCAATTTCGTCAACATAAAGATCCCCCTGGATTGGCAATCGCTGCATGATGATGCACGGATACTGACGTTGTTGATCTGAACGTCTATTGAAGCCGGCGTTCAGCCACGGTTCACGATCCGGCTGGCCGGCGGCTTTATGCAATGGAGTTTTAATGACCGAACCGCTGAGGGTTGTCGATATGCATACGGGCGGCGAGCCGGTGCGCATCGTCACCGCTGGATACCCGCCTTTGCCTGCCGGCACGATCCTGCACAAGCGCGCCTATGTGCGCGACAATCTCGATCATCTGCGCCGGATCCTGATGTTCGAGCCGCGCGGCCATATCGACATGTACGGTGCGCTGCTGGTCGAACCGGACCTGCCGGGCGCGGACCTCGCCGTGCTTTTCATGCACAATGAGGGATATTCGACCATGTGCGGCCATGCCGTCATCGCGCTGGGACGTTATGCCGTCGACCAAGGGCTGGTGCCGGCCGACGGACCCGTCGCCACCGTCAACATTGAATGTCCATGCGGCATGGTCGAGGCCACGGTTGAGATCGTCGACGGCCGGGCGGGCGCGGTATCCTTCCGAAGCGTGCCGTCCTTTGCCTTTGCCGCCGGCCGTTCGGTCGACCTGCCCGGATTCGGCCCGGTCGGCTTCGACATCGCCTATGGCGGTGCCTTCTACGCCCTGGCGGAGGCGGACCGGTTCGGTCTCGCATTCGGCCGCGATCCCGTGCGTGCCTTCGTCGATGCCGCGAGCGCGCTGACGGCAGCGGTCAAGCGCGCGCATCCGCTCGCCCATCCCGACCACGACGATCTCGCCTTTCTCTACGGGTCGATCCTGACCGATGGCGGCGACGGGGCGGGCGCTGCGACGAAAAATATCTGCGTTTTCGCCGATGCCCAGGTCGACCGCTCGCCGACCGGCTCGGGCGTTACCGCGCGGATGGCGGCGATGCATGCCGCCGGCGCAGTTGGTCTCGGCGAGCCCCGGTCGTTCGAAAGCATCACCGGTGCTGTTTTTACCGCCTGCGTCGAGCGGCAGGTCGACATCGGCGCCCGCCGCGGCGTCGAGGTCCGGGTCTCTGGTCGTGCCTATTATTGCGGCCGCGCCGAGTTCTCCGTCGAGCCGGACGATCCGCTCGGCGGTGGTTTTTTGGTGCGCTGAGCCGGCGGCAGCCAGCGGCCGGGCGACGGCGCTGGCCCATAGAAAAATCCGCCGTTCGCCGCGGCAAGTGTGATATCGGCTCGCGCAGCACAACGGAGCCGACCCATGACGATCGCGGGTTTCATCGCTTACGCCGGCGCGCTTGCCATCGCCGCATCCATTCCCGGCCCGGGCATCACCGCCCTGGTCGCCCGGGCGCTCGGTTCGGGTTTTCGTCCGGCATTGTTCATGAGCTTCGGGCTGATCCTCGGCGATCTGACCTATCTGACCGCCGTCGTGCTCGGCCTTGCCGTGGTCGCGCAGAGTTTCGGGCTGGTCTTCCTGGTCGTCAAATGGGCCGGTGCGGCCTATCTCGCCTGGCTGGCCTATCGTTTCTGGACGGCCGGCATCGTGGCGGAGACGGTGACCGCAGACGCAGGGCGGGGCGGTCTGACGGCGAGTTTCGTCTCCGGCGTCACGATCACGCTCGGCAATCCCAAGACGATGATCTTTTACCTCGCCATCACGCCGACCGTCATCGATCTCGCCGCGGTTTCGGCGAGCGACTACGCCGTGCTGGCGGGGTTGACGGCGCTGGTGCTGCTCGTCGTGCTGGTGCCCTATCTGGCGCTCGCCGCTCATGCCCGTACGCTGTTCGCGCGCCCGGCCGCCTTGCGGCTTCTCAACCGGACGGCGGCGACCTTCCTCGGCGGGGCCGCCGCGGCGATCGCCATGCGCGGTTGACCGGTCGCACGGTGTTCCGTTTCCAACATCGGGTCTCTGAACGGCCCGATGCAGGCGCTTCGCGCAATGGTTGAAAATCCCGCTTGACGGACCGCGCGGGCGGGCGCACAAGCGAATCCTCTCCGATGACGAATAGAGGATGGTCGCGGGCATGAGCGCGTGGGGCTTCCTGCAATTGTGTGTGTCAACGGCGGTCTTTCTCGCCGCCGCCAGTGTCGCCAAAACCTGGACATTGACGCCGTCGACCGGCCGGCTGGTGCTGACCCTTGCGCTCTACACGCTCGGCAATCTGATCATGCTGCGCCTGATCCGCGATTTCGGCATGGGCGTGGCGCTCAGCCTGTCGGCCGTCATCCAGCTCGTGGCCGTCAATTTCGTCGCCTTCGCCTGGTTCGGCGAGCGCATGAATGCCGTTCAAGGCAGCGGCATCGCCTTCGCCGTCCTTGCCGTGACGCTGGTTTCCCTCGGCCCCTATTTCACCGGCCGCTGACGCATCTTGCGGTTCTGCGGCACGGCGTCGCCGTTTTTCGCGCGATGGCGACCCAATGAGACGATTCTCAACCCGCCGTGGCGCCTGCGCCTGCTGTTTATCCATGCATATTGATGTTTTAAACATCATTATGTATAGAGAAACACTTACCAATGAGGGATAAGAGCAGAGCGTGATCACGGCAGCTCAGATGAAGGCCGCGCGCTCGCTTGCCGGCATCGATCAAAAGACGCTCGCCGAGCGGGCGGGGGTTTCGCTGCCGACCATACAGCGCATGGAGGCCTCCGAGGGGGTGGTGCGCGGGGTCGTCGACACGCTGGTCAAGGTGATCCAGGCGCTGAACGAGGCCGGCGTCGAGCTGATCGGCGATCATCAGCCCAGCGCGGGCGGTGGACGCGGGGTGCGCCTGAAGGAGCCGGGCAGCTAGTGCGCTACGGCGAAGGCAGGTTCCCGGCTTTTGCGACACGGTCCCAGCGGTCGGCGGGCCGATGGTTGCTTGTGCTGCGACGGCTGATGACCGGGCCCCGTCCTGCGCCTCGTCTTGTCCGCATGTGGCGCGGCGGCTTCGCCGTGCCTGAACCGGAGTGATGTAAACGTGCAGTCCTCGATTCCCCACAGCGCCCAGCCGGTCGCGGCCGGGTTTCGCGAGCTCTTCACGCCCAAGCTGATCACGGTTCTGCGCGAGGGATACGGCCTGGCCGGGCTGCGCGCCGACGCTGTTGCCGGCCTGACGGTTGCCATCGTCGCGCTGCCGCTGTCGATGGCGATCGCCATCGCCTCCGGCGTTTCTCCCGAACGCGGCCTGTTCACCGCGATCGTCGGCGGTTTCTTGGTGTCGGCGCTCGGCGGCAGCCGTTTCCAGGTCGGCGGCCCGGCCGGCGCCTTCATCGTTCTGGTGGCCGCCACGGTCGAGCGCCACGGCGTCGACGGGCTGTTGCTGGCGACGCTGATTGCCGGCCTGTTCCTGATCGCGATCGGCTTGTTGCGGCTCGGCACCTACATCAAATTCATCCCCTATCCGGTCACCGTCGGGTTCACCGCCGGCATCGCCGTCATCATTTTCGCCAGCCAGTTGCGCGATCTGTTCGGGCTCGCCCTGCCGGGCAAGGAACCGGGGCCGCTGATCGACAAGCTGCCGGTGCTGTGGGCCGCGGCCGAAACGGTCAGCCCGGCCTCGTTCGCCATCGCCGTCTTGACCGTCGCCGTGATCGCCGGAACCAAGCGTTTGCGGCCCGGCTGGCCCGGCATGCTGATCGCCATCGTTTTGGCGGCTGTGGCGGTGGCCGTGTTCTCCTTGCCGGTCGAGACGGTCGGCGACCGTTTCGGCGACATTCCACGCATGCCGCCGGCGCCGGCGCTGCCTGTCTTCAGTTCCGACAAGCTGGTCGCGGTGCTGCCGGACGCCGCCGCCTTTGCGCTGTTGGGGGCGATCGAATCGCTGTTGTCGGCGGTCGTCGCCGACGGCATGACCGGCCGGCGGCACCGCTCCAATTGCGAACTCGTCGCGCAAGGCGTCGCCAATATCGGCTCGGCCCTGTTCGGCGGTATCTGCGTCACCGGAACGATCGCACGCACGGCCACCAATGTGCGCGCCGGGGCGCACGGTCCGGTCGCGGGCATGCTGCACGCCCTGTTCCTGCTCGCCTTCATGCTGCTTGCCGCGCCGCTCGCGCGCTATATCCCGCTGGCCGCGCTGGCCGGGTTGCTCGCTTTCGTGGCCTGGAACATGGTCGAGCGTCATGCGATCGCGGCCATCGTCCGCACCTCCAGCGGCGACGCGCTGGTCCTCGGCGTGACCTTCCTGCTCGTGGTGTTCCGCGACCTGAGCGAGGGCATTCTCGTCGGTTTCGCGCTCGGCGCGCTCTTGTTCTTGAACCGCATGGCCAAGTCGATCGCGGTCGAGGCGCACATGCCGTTTGTCGAGGACGATGTCGCCGACAGCGTCAATGGCGACCGCGCCGCCTACGACGCCGCCGAGGGCAGTTCGCCCGAGACGGTGGTCTATCGCATTTCGGGGGCTTTCTTCTTCGGCTCGGCCGCGACCGTCGGCGCCGTGCTCGACCGCATCGCCGACCAGCGCCGGAACTTCATCCTCGACTGCTCCGCCGTGCCCGTTGTCGACACGACGGCGGCCAATGTGATTGCCGGCGTTGCACGCAAGGCGCATCGCGCCGGCATCCGCTTCGTCATCGCCGGTGCCGCGCCGCCCGTGCGGCGCATGCTGCAGCGCCAGGGCGCGCGCCGGCCGCATGCCGTGTACGCGGCGAGCCTTAAGGATGCGCGCGCGCTCCTGTCAAACGGCTGAGGCGGGCGACAGCGGCTCCACGGCCGAGCAGGCGGCGAGTTCGAGGCGGAACCGGTCGATCATCCACGCGGTCGCCGGCCCCGGCATGCGCGAGACATGGTGGAGCGCGACCAGGGTGAAGGCGCGTTCGGGATAGGCGTCGATCGAAAGCCGCACCAGACGTCCGGCGTCGAGATCGGCGCGCACTGTCGAAATCGGCAACCCGCCCCAGCCGAGCCCGGCGAGGATCAACGCGTGTTTGACCCCCATATCCGTCATGCGCCAGTTGCGGAACGACAGGACGCCGAAATTTCTGCCGCGCGTGTAATCGGTGGGATCGGTGATGACGAGCTGCGTCTGTTCGCGGACCAGTTCGATCGGCACGGGCGGCGCAGCACGTGCCAGCGGATGGCTTGGAGCCGCGACCGGTACCATCGAGGTCGCTCCGACGCCGACGCGCACCATCTGGGCATCGACGCTGGTTACGGTGCCGCCGGCGATGCCCAGCGTTGCCTCCTGACGCACGATCTGGTCGTGCACCATGCCCAGCGCACCGACATTGAGCCGCACACCGACGGTCGGGAACGTCTCGCCGAAGGCGCCGAGCACGCGGGCAAGCGCCTGGGTTGGCACGGTGGCGTCGACGGCGAGCACGAGTTCGGGCTCCAGCCCGCTCTTCAGACCGCTCGCCCTAGCGCGCATCCCCTCCAGTCCGGTGAGAATGCGCCGCGCATCCTCAAGCAACACCGCGCCCGCTTCCGTCAGGCTTGGCAGACGGGTGCCGGCGCGTTCGAACAGCCTGACCTCGAGCTGCGCTTCCAGATTGGCGATCGCGTAGCTGACCACCGATTGCGAGCGGTTGAGCCGGCGCGCGGCGGCGGAAAAGCCGCCGGTTTCGGCGACGGCCACGAAGACCTCGAGCTGGTCGAGAGTGGGATGGGCTTCCATCTAGGAATCCGATAAGTTTCATGAGTATTTTCGCAGTTTTTTTGATGAGCACAAGGGGCCATCTGGGGAACGAGCAAGGAGCGGCCCAACACCCGCATTCCAGCCGAACCCAAGGAGAGCCTCATGTCCTCGATATTGCTTGTCACCGCCAGCCCGCGCGGCGACCTGTCCCTGTCCAGCCGCGCCGCCAGGACCGTGGCCGATGCGCTGGCGCGCCGGAAGCCTGGCGCGCGCATCGTTCATCGCGACCTCGCCGCCGCGCCGCTGCCGCATATCGATCAGGATTTCGCCGTCGCGGTGAAGACCCCGGCCGAAAAGCTGACCGCCGCGCAGGCCAAACTCCTCGCCGCCTCCGACGCGGCGACCGACGAACTGCTCGCCGCCGATGCCGTCGTGATCGCCACCGGCATGATCAATTTCTCGATCGCCTCGACGCTGAAATCCTGGTTCGACCATGTCGCGCGGGCGCACCGGACCTTCCGCTACACGGCTGAAGGACCGCAGGGGCTTGCCGGCGGCAAGAAGGCCTATGTGGTGATCGCCTCGTCGGGCACCTATACCGATGGCGGCCCGGCCGCCGCGATGGACCATGCCCGACCCTATCTGAAATCGATGCTCGGGTTCTTCGGCATTACCGATATCGAGTTCGTCGACATCGAGGGTGTCGGCCTGGGCTTCGAGCCGGACGCTGTGATTGTCGAACGCGCCCTCGGCAAGGTTTCCGCCGTCGATTTGGCCACCGCCGCCTGACGGGGAGCCCCCGATAGGCGGGCGCCGCCGGCTGAAATCCGGACAGCCGACCTGCCGGACACGCTCGCGGCACCAAAGCCTTCGCCTCGTTCCGACCCGGGCCGCCTTGCCGATCGCAGGGCGGCCCGGTCGCGTTCGGTGGCGCGCGGCCGCTGCCGGGTCAGCCCAAGCCCGCCGCCGGTCTTGCCTGATCCTTGGTGCCCGACGGGTCGGGCGCGCCGTCTTCTGCCGCTTTGGCCGTGTCGCCCGTGAGCCGGGTGTTGAGCCAGCGCAAGCGCTTGTAGTCGAAACCGAACACCAGCGTTGGCTTGACGATTTCGAAATAGGGTGAGAGGTCGAAATCGCGTGGCGTGAACAACGAGTGGTGCCGGATCGACATGATTTCGCGGCGCGAAAAGCGCGACTGCGCCGTCATCTGACCGGGTGCGCGAGTGATGCGCGGCAGGATCGGGTAGCGCACCTGTTGATAGGCCTGGGCGATCAGCGACGAGCAGATCGCGCGCGTCGGCTCACCCGAACCGAAGGCGATCATGCGCCGGCGCCAGCGCACCGGCACCGGCGGCGTTGGGAAGAAATAGCGCAACAGGTCGAAAATGTTCTTGGTGTCGTATTTTAGGCCGATGCGTTCGACCATGAAGGCGACCACCGCGTCGCGATCCTCCGGCGTCAGCCCGCTCGGCCGGCAAATGCGCGTGTTGTAGGTGCGGTATTTCGAAAGCGGCACGGCCACGCAGCCCTCGCCGAGATTGACCTCGATCAGCCGTGCTCGCTCGCCGCCGTCCTCGGGCTCGGGCAAGGCGTCGCCGACATAAAGAGCGGCGTGGCTCCAGGTCGACTGGGTCAGATATTTGACTGCCGCCGAAATGCGCTGGTTGCCCTCCACGAGCAAGATGTCGCCGGCCCTGAGCGTGCGCCTGAGCGTTTCCGGATCGGACGGGGTATAGGGCTCGTAGCCGGAGGATTCGGATCGCAGCCGGTCGGCGAGAAACCGTCCGATCCGGTCGAGCATCGTGTCGGGGGCGTCGCTCATGGGACCTCCTTGCCGGGAATATGGACCGCGCGGCCGCCGAGTTGAAGAACCCCTTGCTCACGCTTTCGGCAAGAGGGGACGGCGCGCCTGATAGCAGGCCCGCCGCGCATGACAAAGAGGTCCGTGTCGTAGGTTGCAATTAATCAATCGATTGATTAAATAGGGATCATGATCCCGCCATCCGATCCGCGCGGCCAGGGCGCCGCTTCGCCCGCCTCCGCCGAACAGACAAGGCTAGCCCTCGTCCACGCAGGCTTGAGGCTGTTCGGCGCCAAGGGATTCGACGGCACGTCGACCCGCGAGATTGCCGCCGCGGCCAAGGCCAATATCGGCTCCATCGCTTACCATTTCGGCGGCAAGGAGGGGTTGCGCGCTGCCTGCGCCGACCATATCGTCGCCACCATCGAGCACATGGCCGCCGAGGCGCTGGATCGGTTCGGTTCCGAACTGGACGACGCGGTGCCGCCGGCGGTCGCGCGCGCGGCCTTCGCCCAGGCACTGGAGCGCATGGTAGGCTTTGTCGTCGCGCGGCCCGAAGCCGGCGAGATCGTCCAATTCGTCCTGCGCGAGCTCGCTCACCCCACCGCCGCGCTCGAGCGTATCTATATCGGCGTGTTCGAGCCGACCCACCGGCGATTGTGCCAGCTCTGGCAGCACGCCACCGGCGAGCCGGCCGAAAGCACCAGCACCAAGATTACCGTCTTCACCCTGATCGGCCAGGTGATCTATTTCCGTATCGGCCGCGTCGCGGTGATGCGACGCATGGGCTGGGCCGAGATCGGCCCGGGCGAGGCCGCCGCCATTTCCGGGATCGTGCGCGCCAATCTCGACGCCATTCTCGCCGCCCGTGGAAAGCCGTCATGATCGGCTTTCTCTGCCAAATTCCTTACGTTGCGCTGTTCTTCTCCGCTTGCGCGGCTCCGCCGCCGCTCGCCGTCGGCTATGTCGAGGGCGAATATGTGCTGCTCGCCCCGATCGAGACGGCGCAGCTGCGCACCGTGCCGGTGCGTCGCGGCGACCGTGTGACGCCGGGTCAGTCCGTTGCGGTTCTGGAGGATGCCGACGCCAAAAGCGCCGTCGCCGAGGCCGGGGCTGCGCTCGCCCGCGCTGAGGCCCAACTCGCCGATCTGAGACAGGGAAAACGCCCGCAGGAAATCGCCGTGCTGGAGGCGGCGGTGCGCTCCGCCGAGGCCCAGCGTGGCGAGGCCGTGCGGGTGCTTATGCGTATCGAGGGTCTTTTTGAGCGCGGCATCGCCACCCAGTCGCGGCTCGACGAAGCCCGCACCGCCGTCGAGGTGGCCGAGGCAGGGCTCAACCAGGCGCAGGCCAATCTCGATGTCGCCCGTCTGCCGGCCCGCGCCGAGGCGATCCGGGCCGCCGAACATGCCGTCAGCCAGGCGCGCGCCATGCTCGTCACCGCGCGCTGGCGGTTGGCCGAACGCACGCTCGCCGCGCCGGCCGCCGGCCGTGTCGACGATATTATCCGTTTCCCCGGCGATCTCGCCGGCCCAGCCGCGCCGGTGATCTCGTTCCTGCCCGACGGCGCGGTTAAGCTGAAGCTCTATCTGCCCGAACCCGCCTTCGCCGTGCTTGCCGTCGGCGACCGGCTTTCGGTCCATTGCGACGGTTGCCCCGACGGGCTGGTGGCGCGCGTCTCCTATGTCTCGCCCGAGCCGGAATTCACGCCGCCGGTGATCTACTCGCTCGAGACCCGCCAGAAGCTTGTCTATCTGGTCGAAGCCCGGCCCGAGGCCGACGCTACGCGGCTCAAGCCCGGCCAGATTGTCGATGTCTCCCTGCCGGTGGCCGGCGACGGGGATTGAGATGAACGCGATCGATGTCCACGGCCTGGTCAAGCGGTTCGGCAACAAGACGGTCGTCGACAATGTCAGCATGCAGGTCGCACCGGGCGAGATCGTCGGTTTCCTCGGCCCCAACGGCTCCGGCAAGACCACCACCATCCGCATCATGTGCGGGCTGTTGACGCCCGATGCTGGCTCCGGGCGCGTGCTCGGCTACAACCTCTTGACCGACAGCCTCAAGATCAAGCGCGAGGTCGGCTACATGACGCAGAAATTCTCATTCTACGAGGATTTGACCATCGCCGAGAACCTCGAATTCGTCGCCCGGCTCTACCGGCTGAAGCCGGTCGCAAACCATGTCGCGGACACGCTTGCCGATCTTGGCATGACCTCGCGCCGCAATCAGCTCGCCGGCACGTTGTCGGGCGGCTGGAAGCAGCGTCTGGCGCTTGCCGCCTGCATCATGCATCAACCGAAGCTGCTTTTGCTCGACGAGCCGACCGCCGGCGTCGATCCCAAGGCCCGACGCGAGTTTTGGGACGAGATCCACCGGCTCGCCCGCGACGGGCTCACCGTGCTCGTCTCCACCCACTATATGGACGAGGCCGAGCGCTGCCACCGCATCGCCTATATCTCCTACGGTCGGATGTTGACGACCGGTTCGGTCGCCGAGGTAGTCGCCAATGCCGGTCTGATCACCTACATCGTCTCCGGCCCCGGCCTTGCCGGCATCGCCGCCGCGCTGGAAAGCCGTGACGGCGTCGAGCAGGTCGCGCCCTTCGGCGCCACGCTGCATGTCGTGGGCTCCGACCGGCAAGAACTCGAGGCGGCGCTTTCCGATATCGCCGCCCGCGACGGCGTTACCGTGGCGCCGGGCGAGACCAGTCTGGAGGACGTCTTCATCCAGTTCATGGCCGGCTCGAAGGACAATATGGCATGAGCTCCGGACCAGCGCCTGCCTGTCGGGATAACGGGGGCCGGCTCTTCGGCGGAGCGGGCCGATGAACCGGTTTTTCTCCTTCGGTCGGCTCGGCGCGCTGTTGGTGAAGGAATTCATCCAGATGCGGCGCGACCGCGTCACCTTCGCCATGATGCTCGGCGTGCCGCTGATGCAGTTGCTGTTGTTCGGCTACGCCATCAACACCGACCCCAAGAGCCTGCCGGCCGCGCTGGTCGCGACCGGCAACGATCATTACACCCGCGCCATCGTCTCCGCGCTTCAGACCACAAACTATTACCGCTTCGACCATGTCGCCGAGAGCGCGGCCGAGGCCGAGCGACTGATGGCGCGCGGTGAGGTCTCCTTCGTCGTCACTATCCCGTCCGATTTCGCCCGCCGGGTCGACCGCGGCGAGGCGCCGCAAATCCTGATCGAGGCCGACGCCACCGACCCGTCGGCTTCCTCCGGCGCGGTCTCGACGCTGTCGACGCTGGCCGCGCGCGCGCTCAACCGCGAGCGTGGCGTCGCACCTGGCGCTGTCGGTGGCCCGGCGCTCGATGTTGTCGTCCACCGCCGCTACAATCCCGAGGGCATCTCGCAATACAATATCGTCCCCGGCCTGCTCGGCGTCATCCTGCAGATGACCATGGTGATGATGACCTCGATCGCGCTGACCCGTGAGATCGAGCGCGGCACGATGGAAAACCTGCTTGCCATGCCGGCCAGTCCGGCCGAGATCATGCTCGGCAAGGTCCTGCCCTATCTGGTCGTCGGCGGGGTGCAGGTCGCGGTCGTTCTGGTCACCGCCAAGCTGCTGTTTTCCGTTCCCTTCGTCGGCTCTTTGCCGCTCTTGCTTGGCGCCATCCTGATCTTCGTGCTGGCGCTGGTGCTGCTCGGCTACACGATCTCCACCATCGCCCGTACCCAGATGCAGGCGCTTCAGCTCGCCTTCTTCTTCTTCCTGCCGTCGATCCTGGTGTCGGGGTTCATGTTTCCCTATCGCGGCATGCCCGGCTGGGCGCAGCTTTTCGGCGAGATCCTGCCGCTGACCCATTTCCTGCGCGTCGTGCGCGCCGTCATGCTGAAGGGCGCCGACCTTGCCGCCATCGGCACCGAGATCGCCTGGCTGATCGGCTTCGTGGCCTTCTTTTCCGCGCTCGCCCTGCTGCGCTTTCGCCGCACGCTGGACTGAGCCTGCCCTGGCGGTTTCACAGGTCAAGCACGCCCGAAAACCCATCGAAGCGGGGAGCGTTCGCAGGTAATCGCCGCTCCCGTCAACGTCGATCGTTCGACGCATTATGGGCCGCCAGGCCGCATTGGTCCGAAAACGTCAGATCCGGCCCCGACTACTTGACTTCGATACGCACTGGATCGCCGTAGAGATCGATCTTGGCTGCTCCGGATTTCGTGGCGTTGAAAACGATGCCCCGTGCCGGCGTCGGACCGCCGCATTTGCGGCTGTAGCGCGTGCCCACACTCCCGTCCGCCCAAGTCCCGATTTCCAGCTCTGGCAACTCGGCCGCCACTGTTTCCCATGCCGGCGGGCTCCCGCCACAAGCGCCACGCGCCCCATGAACAACAATCGATTCGCCGACCTTCAGCGATACCGATTTTCGGTATTCGACATCCGCCGCCTGCACACCTTCCGCCGACACTTCAAACCCGGATTGGAACAGATAGATCGTACCGGCCGCTACGGCCGTCAGCGCAGCAAATGTCATAGCCAATGGCGTCTCCATTCCGAACTTTGAGACATCATCGCCGTGAGCAGAGCGCACGTCAGTCGCGCCGTTTGCGCTTTTTCGGGCCTTTTCATACAGGGTCGTCCAATGCCGCTGCACGTCTTCATGGGCATCAATGCGCAGCACCTTCGTCAGAAGGACAAAATTGCGCTTCTGCGGAAGATTCGAGCCACTCCGCCAGTTGCGCAGGTTCTTCAGCGCAGCTTCAAATGCTTCACCGCTTCGGTTGCCTGAAACCGCGCTCATTTCGCTGGCCAACGCCATATTGTCGAGATGGCCTTGCTGGATGCACACGGCATCGAGCAGGCTATGCCATTCCTGATAGCTGCCCCACGGCTCATTCTTGTCCATACCGTCATCCCTGCTGGTCGAGCGGTTCGTCTTGCTTTAGGACATGTACTTGAAAATACTATATTTTTACGAGAGTTTTTCCGGTCTTTCCTGTTTTGCCGCTATTCTGCGGTGACACGGTTCCACCTGCGTTTCATTCTCCCATCGGCCAACACCGCACAGATGGAAAACAGACTGATGAAGATATTTTCACCTATGCTCGCCGCTGTCATCGGGCTCTCCGTGACGCCTGCACTCTCTGGCCCCTTGCTGGAAAACGGCCAGACGGTGGTTGCTTCATTCACGACCGGAAACTTGAAGGGACAGACCTTCCGACTGCGCTACAACGAGAAGAAGAAGATGTTGAAAGATCGACCCGTTACGCAGCATACGAAAAGCATGGTTTCGATCAAGACACCAGGCGGCTGGTGTAAGTTCGCGTCGTCGGGCAAGGTCCAGTGTCACAATGGCACAGGCACGTGGACGGCGCGTTGATGCGATAATAGTCATATCTTTTCAATTGCACGCATCGCGCGATTTTCTAAATGGATGACTGTACGGGTCGCCGTTCATCTGCGGCGGGCCGTGTTTTCACTTGATGGTGAGCGCGCTACGGCGCTGTTCCCAAACGGGTTACTTTATTCCTATAAAGAGGGTGGCATACAGAAACAAGTCTGATCAGATTGTAGATCTGAAAATACTCTTATAAAGGATGCGGCATAAGTGCGAAAAACGGTACGGAAATAGTCGAAGTAAATTATTTTTGTTATGAGTATATTTTCTTAAGGCGAGCGTTGAAGTGGTAAAGATGTCGCCGTTGCAGCGTGATCGGCTCATCGATCAAAAGTCCCGCCCAGCGCCCGCGCCAGAAGCGCCGGATCGACATTGCCGCCCGACAGCACCACCGCGACAGTCTTGCCGGCAATGTCGAGCCCGGGCGAGGCCAGCGCGGCCAGGCCGACCGCGCCGCCCGGCTCCACCACCAGCTTGAGATGCTCGGCCACCTCCCGCATCGCCGCCAGCGCCGCGTCGTCGTTGACCGTCAGCGCGCCGGCGAGCCGGCCGCGATTGATGGCGAAGGGGATCGCACCGGGCGCGGCGGTCAGGATCGCATCGCAGACCGAAGCGTGGCCGGGCCGGTTGGCGACGATCTCGCCCGCCGCCAGCGAACTGGCCCAGTCGTCGAAATTCTCCGGCTCGACCGCCCAGACCCGCGCCTGCGGCGCCGTCGCCTCCAGCGCCAGCGCGATTCCGGCCGTCAACCCACCGCCGCCGCACGGCACCAGAACCATGTCCAGCCGCGCATTGGCGGCCTTCGCCTGTTCGGCCAGCTCCAGGCCGACTGTGCCCTGGCCGGCGATGATCGCCGGATCGTCGAAGGGCGGCACCAGCACCATGCCCTTGTCGACGAAGGGCCGCACCATGGCCATCCGGTCGTCGCGAAACCGGTCGAAGGCGACGATCTCGGCGCCCAGCGCCTTCACATTGCCGGTCTTGATCGCCGGCGTGTCGGCCGGCATGGCGATCACCGCTCGCATGCCGAAGATTTTTGCTGCCGCGGCCACGCCCTGGGCATGGTTGCCGGACGAAAACGCCACCACGCCGCGCGCCCGTTGCGCCTGGTCGAGCTGCGCGATGCGGTTATAGGCGCCGCGCAGCTTGAACGAACCGGTGCGTTGCAGCGTCTCGGCCTTGACCAGGATGCGCGCGCCATGGCGGGCGTTGAGCGTCGGCGATTCCAAGAGCGGCGTTTCGAGCGCGACGCCATGCAGCCTGGCGCGCGCGGTGCGAATGTCGGCGATGCCCGGCAGGGCGGTGTCGGCTGAATTCATGACGAGACCCTCGTTGACGGCGGACAATCGTCGTTGGTTTTTCTCGCGCCCGCCAGCGCCAATTTGTCACCCGGGCAATCGGCGATTGAAACGCGGATCGCGGCGCGTTAGTTTGGAATCATTCTAAACTGGAACACAGCCCTCATGCTTTCCCGCGTCTTCGGCCTTGGCCGCCGCTCGTTCGACACGCTTTCGGAACAGGAAATCCTGGCGCTCGCCATCTCCTCGGAGGAAGATGACGCCCGCATTTACCGCGCCTATGGCGACGGACTGCGCGAAGAGTTCCCGCAATCGGCGAAAATCTTCGACGAGATGGCCGACGAGGAGGACGGCCACCGCGCTGCGTTGATCGACATGCATCGCAAGCGGTTCGGCGAGCGTATCCCGCTGATCCGGCGCGAGCATGTGCGTGGCTACTACGAGCGCAAGCCCGACTGGCTGGTGCGGCCGCTAGGTGTGGATCATGTGCGCCGAATGGCCGAGGAGATGGAACGTCAGGCGCAGCGTTATTATGCAGAGGCCGCCAAGCGCACCACAGATGCCGCCACCCGCAAGCTGCTCGGCGACCTGGCGGCTGCCGAACAGTCGCACGAGGATCTCGCCCACAAGCTTGGCCTCAAGCACACGCCCGGCGAGGTGCGCGAAGAAGAGCACCAGACCGAGCGGCGCCAGTTCATCCTCACCTATATCCAGCCGGGGCTGGCCGGGCTGATGGATGGTTCGGTCTCGACGTTGGCGCCGATCTTCGCCGCCGCGTTTGCCACCCACGACACCTGGCAGACCTTTCTGGTAGGCCTCGCGGCCTCTGTCGGTGCCGGCATCTCGATGGGCTTCACCGAAGTCGCCTCCGACGACGGGCGGTTGTCGGGCCGCGGCTCGCCGATCAAGCGCGGGCTCGCCACCGGCATCATGACCACGGTCGGTGGCCTCGGCCACGCGCTGCCCTATCTGATCCCGCATTTTTCGACCGCCACCGCGGTCGCCATCGCCATCGTGTTCGTCGAATTGTGGGCGATCGCCTGGATCCAGAATCGTTTCATGGATACGCCGTTCTGGCGCGCCTCGTTCCAGGTCGTGCTCGGCGGCGCGCTGGTGTTTGCCGCCGGCGTTTTGATCGGCAGCGGCTGAGACCGGCCTTGCGGCGTTCAGCCGTCATGCCTGGCGCGGCTGTCAGCCGGGGCTTGGTCGCGTTCGGTCATGCCGTAGTCGCGCACCACGTGCGCGATTCTCAGCCGATAGTCGAAAAAAATGCCGCCGCGCCCGGCCTGCTGCGCCTGGCGGTGTTCCTCGGTTGTACGCCAGGCCGTCACCGCCTCCTCGTCGCGCCAGAATGACAGGGACAGCACCCGCTCGGGATCGGTCAGGCTTTGGAACCGTTCGATCGAGATGAAACCATCGAGCCCGTCGAGCGCCGGCCGCAGCCGGGCGGCGATGTCGAGATAGGTCTCGCGCCGGCCGGGCGCCGGCCGCACCTCGAAGATGACGGCAATCATGGTGCGATCCTTTCGCCATGCGGGCCAGAGGCCAGTTTCAAGAACAGCCGATCCTCCTTCAAAATGAAGCGCTCCTTTCGGGCAAAGGCGTAATTTTCGCGGCCGAGCGGGTCGGCCGCGAGCCGGGCCCTATAAGCCTCATAGGCGGCCAGGCTGTCGACGGCATAGACGCCATAGGCGGTCGTCGCCGATCCCTCGTGCGGGGCGAAATAGCCGATCAGTTCCGCGCCGCAGCGCGGGATCGCCTGGCCCCAGTTGCGCGCGTACTCCTCGAAGGCGGCGCGCTTGTGAGGGTCGATTTCGTAACGGATGAAACAGGTGATGCTCATGGTTGCTCCTCATGTCGGTATTGGCCGAGATCATGCTTCGACGACGATCGAAGCATGGACCGGCGCGATGCGGCTAGGATGACCGGGCGTTAGGCGCGGTAAAGCCAGAACGGCGCGCATTCGCGGCGCATATCCGTCTCGGTCAGGCCGATATCGTCGAGCATGCGTTTATCAAGCCTGGCGAGGTCGAGGCGCTGCAGATGGCGCTGATAACGTCGCCACAGCCGGGTGCCGGCGCGCCGCACGTGATGCATGAAGCTGGCCGGCAGCCAATCTGACAAGGACGGGGCGAGCATGGTGGTGAAAATATGCATGGCGGTCTCCTTTCGATGTCCGGAGACTAGTGCTTGCTCCACGAGAATGCTTCGATTAGTGTCGAACTATGCGTGATGGACCCGACATCGCCCGAATAGCCAGCCTGGTCGGTGATCCGGCCCGCGCCAACATGCTGATGGCGTTGATGGATGGCGGCGCCCTGACGGCCAGCGAACTGGCGGTCGAGGCCGGCGTCAGCTTGCCGACCGCCAGTTCGCACCTGTCGAAACTCATGGACGGCGGCCTGCTCGCGCTCGCCAGCCAGGGCCGTCACCGCTACTACAGTCTTTCGGGCACCCAGATCGCGTCGATGCTGGAATCGATCATGGGCGTCGCCGCCGCCGTCGGTCCGCGGCGCACCCGACCCGGCCCCAAGGACGAGACCATGAGGGTTGCCCGCGTGTGCTACGACCATCTGGCCGGCGAACAGGCCGTCGCCATGCTCGACGGCTTCCTTGCCCGCGACATCCTGGTCGTCGCCGGCGAGATCGTCACGCTCGGCCCGGCTGGGAAGGAGTTCTTTGCCACCGCCGGCATAGATATCGCTGCCCTGAGCGGCCGGCGCCGGCCGCTCTGCCGTTCCTGCCTGGACTGGAGCGTGCGCCGCTCGCATCTCGCCGGAGCGCTCGGTGCGGCGATCCTTGATCATATTATGGATCGCAAATGGGCCCGTCGGCTGCCCGGCAGCCGCGCCGTGCGGTTTACCCCGCCCGGCCGCCTCGCCTTCGAGGGCGTGTTCTTGCCGCCGCGCTGACCGGCCTGCCTGGTGCGATTGCCTGACCTTGGAGCATGGGTCTATTGTCGGATACCGACCCGAAAGGCAGGAGGCGACGATGGCGAGCAGGACGACCGAGGGCGAGGCGATCGATATCGGCTTCGACACCAAGCGCTGCATCCACGCGCGCAATTGCGTGCTCGGCCGTCCCGACGTGTTCGAGCCGAACGCGCCCGGCGGCTGGATCCGTCCGCAACGGGCTAGTGTCGAACGCATCGTCCAGGTGGTCGAAACCTGCCCGTCCGGCGCGCTTACCTACCAGCGCAAGGACGGCGGCGCCCAGGAACAGCCGCCGGCGGTCAATACGATCAGGCTGCGCGAGGACGGACCGCTCGCGCTCCATGCCGACATCAGGCTCGGCGAGGAGGCGACCTTGCGCGCCGTATTGTGCCGGTGCGGCGCCTCGCAACACAAGCCGTTCTGCGACGGCAGCCACGCCAAGGCGGGTTTCCGGGCCACGGGAGAACCGGTCGCCAAGGACAGTGCCGCGCTCGAGGCGCGCGACGGTCCGCTGACAGTGACGCCGCAGCAAAATGGCTGTCTCAAGGTCGAGGGCAATCTGGAGATCGTCTCGGGCACCGGCCGGATGGTCGAACGCACGCAGCGCGCCTTCCTGTGCCGCTGCGGACATTCCGCCAACAAGCCCTGGTGCGACGGCACCCACAAAAAGATCGGCTTCACCGCCTGACGGCTGCCGCACGTCCCGCCGGCTCGATGCCCACGTTCGGCCGCAAAGCGGTGTTGCGCCTGCGCATCACCCGGTGCCGAAAAACATTCCCGTCGCCGGCATTTGTCGATATTCCGCTTTTTGGGCACGATTCGGCCTCTTCGGTGGCCCGATTGCCATGCATCGACCACATGTGTTGACGTCGGCATTCACCAGGAATTCATGACTTGGCGATAGGCTTGCGACTCATTCGGGAGGGACAACCGAAGGGACGGGAGTCTGAACAAAAATGGCGTTCTGGAGTACGATGCTGCGTTGCGCGTCCGCGATCCGCGAATTCCTCGCGCCGCGCTATCGGCCTGAACAGCATTATATGCGCGGGCCGGGGCCGGCTTGCGCGCGCCGTTTTCCCGCAGGCGGAGATGTCGCCCAGCATTGATGGGTTGCGCATTTGCGTTCAGCCGCTAGTTTTCTCCCATAACGACAAAAAATGGGAGAAACACCAATGGGTATGTCCTTCAAATTCGCGTTGTTTCCTGCAATCGCGATGTCGTTCGTGGCCGGCGACGCCTTCGCCGCGACCGAGTGGAACGTCTCGACTTGGGGAAAGCGCCGCGCCTTCACTGAACATCTGCACAAGATCGCCGAACTCGTCGAGCAGAAGACCAACGGCGAGTTCACCATGAACATTTCTTATGGCGGCCTGTCGAAGAACCGCGAGAACCTCGACGGCATCTCCGTCGGCGCCTTCGAGATGGCGCAGTTCTGCGCCGGCTATCATCCCGACAAGAACCCGACCATCACCGTTCTCGAACTGCCCTTCCTCGGGGTAAACACGTTGGAGGAGGAAGTGGCGGTCTCCCATGCCGTCTACGAGCATGCCGCCGCGCAGAAGGATCTGGCGCGCTGGAACGCCAAGCTTTTGATGACCTCCCCCATGCCGCAATACAATGTCGTGGGCACCGGGCCGGCGCCGCACGCGCTGGAGGATTTCCAGGGCAAGCGCATTCGCGCAACCGGGGGCCTCGGCAAGGCGTTTGAGACCGTCGGCGCCACGCCCACTTCCGTCACGGCGACGGAGGCCTACAACGCGATGGAAGCTGGCGTGGTCGATTCAGTCGCCTTTGCCCAGCACGCGCATCTGTCGTTCCGCACCATCGATCTTGCCGACTGGTGGACGGCGAACCTCAATCCCGGCACGGTGAATTGTCCGATCGTCGTCAACACCGATGCTTATGAGGCACTGTCCGACGAACACCGAGCCGCGCTCGATTCCTCGGTCGACGAAGCGATCCAGCACTACCTCGCCAATTACGGCAAGCTCCTGGAAAAATGGGAAACCATCCTGGCCGAGAAGAAAGTCGAAAAAGTCGCCTTCTCGCCCGAGGAGATTGCCAAGTTCGAGGACAAGGCCGCCACGGGCACCCGAGAGCAGTGGATCAAGGACATGGAAGCCCAGGGCATTCCCGGCCAGGAACTCTATGACCTCGTCCAGGCGACGCTGAAGGACATACGCGGCTCCAACTGACACGGCCGCCGCCTCGCGCGCCATGCGCGCGGGGACCGGCCGCTCTCGGGGAGGAGACCCATGTCCGCACAAGCCATCCCGCAAGACGGGTCGCTGCTGTCGCGGCTCGACCTGGCCCTGTTCCGGCTGGAAAAGCTGCTGGCGCTGCTTGCCGGCGTGACCATCCTGGTCGTCATGCTGATTTCGGTCGCCAATATACTCGGCCGCAAGATCGTCAACGTCCCGGTTCCCGGCTTCGTCGACTGGATGGAACAATCGGTCCCGCTGATCGCCTTTCTCGGCATCGCCTATTGCCAGCGTCTGGGCGGCCACATCCGCATGGACATTCTCATCGGCAAGTTGCGCGGTCGCGTGCTCTAC
The DNA here is from genome assembly GCF_009742725.1 of Nitratireductor arenosus. Classification (GTDB taxonomy): domain Bacteria; phylum Pseudomonadota; class Alphaproteobacteria; order Rhizobiales; family Rhizobiaceae; genus Mangrovimarina; species Mangrovimarina arenosa. The sequence continues at coordinate 200,104 of NZ_WPHG01000003.1, forward strand.
GCTGCCGAGTGGATCGGAGTGCTCGCGCTTCTGGCGCTGTCGGCGACGCTGATCTGGGGCTCGTGGCTGCATTTCGATCGCAGCTTCGATATCTCGGCCCCGTTGTGGAGCCGCGATTCCACCATCGATTTGAGCCTGCCCACCTGGCCGGTCAAGCTGGTCGTACCGGTCATGCTGTTCCTGCTGGCGCTCCGGCTCGTCCTGCAATTATGGGCCTATGGGCGCGCCTTCGTTGACAACGCGCAAATCCCGGTCGCCGTGCCGCTCATCGAAACGCCGGCCCAGCAGGCCGAACGCGAGGCCGGCACCGTTTCGGGTCTCGCTGACGACAAGGACGGTGCCGGAAGCGAAGGAACGAGCGCGTGAGCCCGATCGAGGTCTCCATCCTTTTATCGCTATTGCTGATCGTGCTGGTGCTGATCGGCGTGCGGGTCGCCTTCGCGACCGCTCTGATCGGCCTTTTCGGCCTGTTCCTGATCTTCGCCATAGACAAGGGCCAAGGCGTGGAACGCGGTTTCATGACAGCGCTCAAGATCGCCGGCCAGGTGCCGCATTCCAAGATGTCGAGCCACGTTCTATCGCTGATTCCGACCTTCATCCTGATCGGTTATCTCGCCTATTACGCCGGTCTGACACGGGCGCTGTTCGAGGCGGCCAAGCGCTGGGTCGGCTGGCTGCCGGGCGGGCTCGGTGTGTCCACCGTGTTCGCCACCGCCGGTTTCGCCGCCGTCTCCGGCGCCTCGGTCGCAACCTCGGCGGTGTTTGCCCGCATCGCCATTCCCGAAATGCTCAAGCTCGGTTACGACAAGCGTTTCGCCGCCGGCGTGGTGGCGGCCGGCGGCACGCTTGCCTCGCTGATCCCGCCTTCGGCCATCCTCGTGATCTACGCCATCATCACCGAAAGCTCGGTCGGCGCCCTGCTTCTAGCCGGGTTCCTGCCCGGCATGGTCTCGGCGCTGATCTATGGCGCGCTGGTCGTCGGTCTCGCCTCGGTGCGCGACGATCTCGGGCCGCCCGTACGCGGCTTCACCTGGGGCCAGCGCCTGCAGTCGCTGCCCGGCGCATTGCCGATTTTGTTCGTGGTCTTCATCATCATCTTCTGCATCTACGGCGGCTGGGGCACGCCGACCGAGGCCGGCGCGCTCGGCGCCTTCGTCGTTCTGGTGATGGCGTTGTGGCGCGGCATGCGCTGGCAACAGCTCAAGAGTGCGCTTCTGGAATCGGCCAAGCTCACGGCCATGATCTTCACCATGATCTGGGGTGTACTGATCTATGTCCGATATCTGGGTTTCGCCGACCTGCCCGGCACCTTCGCCGACTGGATCGCCGGGCTCGAACAGTCGGCCTTCGTGACCTTGCTGATGATTCTGCTGGCTTATGTGGTGCTGGGCATGTTCATGGACGCGATCGGCATGCTGATCCTTACCCTGCCGATCGCGTTTCCGGCCGTCATCGCGCTCAATGGCGGCGAGGAGGTGACGGCGGCCGCCTCCGCGCTCGGCATGTCGGGCACCGAGGTCGCGATCTGGTTCGGCATCATCGTCGTCAAGATGTGCGAACTGTGCCTGATCACGCCGCCGATCGGGCTCAACTGCTACGTTGTCGCGGGCGTGGCTTCGGAGCGCCACGCGATTTCGGTCCAGGACGTCTTTCGCGGCGCCTCGCCGTTTTTCGTCGCCGACGTGGTCACGGTCGGGGTCCTGATCGCCTTTCCCGACATCGTCCTGTGGCTGCCGCGCCTGCTGCTTGGGTAGGACGGTTCAGCCGCCCAGCCCCTCGAACAGTGCCGTCGACAGATAGCGTTCGGCAAAGGAGGGGATCACCACTACCATCAGCTTGCCGGCGTTTTCCGGGCGTGTGCCGACGGTGATCGCTGCGTCGAGGGCCGCACCCGACGAGATACCGGCCGGCACGCCCTCGAGCCGCGCGAGAAGGCGGGCATGGGCGAAGGCGGCCTCGTTGGACACCGCCAGCACCTCGTCATAGATCGACGTGTCGAGGATTTTCGGCGCGAAGCCGGCGCCGATGCCCTGGATCTTGTGCGGACCCGGCTCGCCGCCGGAAAGCACCGGCGAGGCCTCCGGCTCGACGGCGATCACCTTGAGCGAGGGTTTGCGCTGCTTGAGCACCTGGCCGACGCCGGTGATCGTGCCGCCGGTGCCGATACCGGAAACAAGGATGTCGATGCCGCCCTGCGTGTCGTTCCATATCTCCTCCGCCGTCGTTGTGCGGTGGATCTCGGGATTGGCCGGGTTCTCGAATTGCTGCGGCATCACCGCGCCGTCCGTCTCGGCCACCAGTTCCTCGGCCCGGGCAATCGCGCCCTTCATGCCCTTGGCGCCCTCCGTCAGCACGAGTTCCGCACCGAGAAAGGCCAGCATGCGCCGGCGCTCCACCGACATTGTTTCCGGCATGGTCAGGATCAGCCGGTAGCCCTTGGACGCCGCCGCGAAGGCGAGCGCGATGCCGGTATTGCCGGAGGTCGGCTCAACCAGCGTGGTCTTTCCCGGCGCGATGCGGCCGTCTTCTTCCATCGCCTCGATCATCGCGACGCCGATGCGGTCCTTGACGCTGGCGAGCGGGTTGAAGAATTCCAGCTTGCCGACGAGCTGGGCGACGATGTCGGTCTCCCTGGCGAACCTGTCGAGGCGCACCAACGGTGTGTCGCCGATCGTCTCGGTAATCGAGCCGTAAATACGGCCGCGTCCGGGTTTCCTGCCGTCGGTGCTCATGGTCAACCTCATGCCTCTTCGGGGATCTGCAGTTTGTGCCCGCAGGACTTGCAGAACACGGCGTCGGGATCGTGGCGCTGCAGCGCGCATTCGGGACAGGGATAGAAGACCTTGCTCGGCCGGAAGATCGACTGCGCCAGCTTCACGAACAGCGAGATGCCGATGATCATCGTCACGATTGCGGTCAGCTTGCCCCAGACGCCCGGCAGCACGATGTCGCCGAAGCCTGTCGTCGTCACCGTCGCCACCGTGAAATAGAACGCATCGACATAACCCTCGATCCCGCTGCCGTTGCGAAAGAAGCTCGCATAGACGAATCCGGTCACCACGAACAGGAAGGTCATCAGGTTGACGATCGCCTGCATCGTCTCGCGCCATTCGCCGCGGCCGCGCCGTTCGAGCGGCCGCCAGATGAAGCCGCTTCGCGACAGCGACCACAGCCTAAGCACGCGCAGGAAGCCGAGATTGGCAAACGTGTAGGGAAAAAGCAGCGTTACCAGGATGAAGATGTCGACCCACACTGTCGGCTGCCTTATCCAGCGCAGCACGTTGGAGGCGGCAAGCCCGCGCGCCAGGGTGTCGGCGATCAGGAAGCCGGCGATGGTATAGTCGACCCACAGAAATGCCGGCCCCTCGCGCAGCACCGGCGAGGCGACGAAGAACGCGATCACAGAGAGATCGAGCACGATCACGGCGAACTGAAAACGCAGCGCCGTCGGCGTGCGCCCGTGATAGAGACGCCGCAACGTCCCGCGCAGCCTGTCGAGCCGGCTTTCCTCGGTCGTGTTGGCGGCGCTGTCGCTATCCATCCGCACCGAGATAGTCGGCCATGCCGGTCCCGTCCAGTCCTGCGCCGTCATCGCCGCCGCCGGCATGCCTGCCCTGCGTAAATCACCCGTTGTCACGCGCAGCGAATCGGTGCTAGGTCTGCACCACACGACAGGGGTGCTCCGTATCGCCGGGGCTGAGATTGAAGGTGCGAAACCTTCTGACCCTCAAGCTGATCTGGGTAATGCCAGCGGAGCGAGGCAAGCATGTTTTCCGGCGCGCAGATTTCCATCTATCCCATGTCCGACGATTTCGTCGGCGTCATTCTCGGTGCCCTTTCGGCGCTCGATCCCTATCGCGACCGGCTCAGGTTGGAGACCGACGACATCTCCACCTTGATGGTCGGGCCGCCCGAATTGCTGTTCCCGGCCATGCGCGACCTGTTCGTGGCCGCGTCCCGCGGCGGGGTCCATTGCGTGCTGTCGGCTGCCGTCTCGCGCGGCTGCCCCGGCGAGCCCGACGACCCGGCCTGTGCGCCGCGCGACGGGCTTGGCGGCGACGACCGGCCGCTTGCCGAGCGCATCGAGACCGCCCGCCAGGCGGTGATGCGGGCCGACCATGCCGGCTGTCCGGTCGCGGCGCAGTTTTCGCTCTACCCGCTCGGCGCCGGCCACCACATGGACGAGATCTATGGCTGCATCGATTTTGTGAAGGCGTCGGGCGTGTTCGAGCGTTCGAAGAATTTCTGCACCAAGCTGCGCGGTGATGCCGGTCCGGTCTTCGCCGCGATCGAGGAAGCCTTTTTGCGCTTCGGTGCCGCCGACGGCCACGTCGCACTCGACCTGACCGTATCGGCCAACAGCCCGACCGCGGTCTGAGCCTTCTTTGCGCCGCGACGGCAGCGGCGCGCCATCCCGAAAGGACATGCCATGACTTCCCCACGCTGGACCCAGCGCGAAATTCTGATCCTTGCCGTGATCGGCGCCGTCTTCGCCGTGCTCTATCTGGGCTGGGTGCAGGTCTGGCTGATTTCGCAGGCGGTTTTCGGCCCGGTGACGATGGATATCGCGATGGGTTTCTGGTTCATCGCCTCCATCGTCGCCGCCGCGATCATCCGCAAGCCCGGCGCGGCCTTCCTGGCCGAGGTGCTGGCCGCCGCGATCGAGCTTCTGCTCGGCAGCCCTGCCGGACTGATGCTGGTGGTGTCGGCCGCGATCCAGGGCGCGGGCGCGGAAGCCGTGTTCGCGGCCACGCGCTGGCGCAGCTACTCTCTTCCTGTCCTGATGGCGGCCGGCGTCGGCGCCGCGCTCGCCTCCTTCGCCTATACCTGGGTCCGTTTCGACTACGGCGCGCTCGAGCCCGGCCTGCTGGTGGCCATGTTCGTGCTGCGCTGCCTGTCCGGCGCCCTGCTTGGCGGCCTGCTCGGCCATGTCGTCGTCGAGGCGCTCTATCGCACCGGCGTGCTCTCCGGCCTGAAGATCGACCATGACCGTCGCGCTGCCGCAGCCTGACGCCACGCCGGCGCTGGCGCGTGAACACTCGCCGGTGCTCGCCTTCGAGGGCTTTGAAGCGCGGTATCCCTTCGCGACGGCCGCCGCTGTAGGTCCGGTAGACCTTGCAATGCGCGCCGGTGAGCGGGTCCTGCTGCTCGGCCCGTCGGGTTCGGGCAAGTCGACCCTGCTGCTGGCGCTCACCGGCTTGGTGCCGCAGGCCGTGCCGGCGCAGACGCAGGGCGGGGTTCGGCTTTTCGGTGTCTCGGTCGCCGGGTGCCGCCCCTCGGACTGGGCCGGTCGGGTCGGACAGTTCTTCCAGGATGCCGACCAGACCTTGTGCGGCATGCGGGTGGAAGACGAAATCGCCTTCGCGCTCGAAAATCTCGCCTGGCCCGAACCGCAAATCCACGCGGCGGTGAAAAAGGCGCTCGCCGCCGTCGGCCTGCCGGAAACGGTCCGCCGGCGCCGCACCGCCACGCTTTCGGGCGGCGAAAAGCAGCTCGTCGCGCTCGCCGCCACCATCGCCGTGGAGCCGCAATTGCTGGTTGCCGACGAGCCGACGGCCAGCCTGTCGCCGAGCTCGTCGCGCCGGTTCCGCGACCTTCTGTCCAACTGGCCGCTGGAAGGCACGGCACTGATCGTTGATCACCGTCTCGACGGGCTGGTCGACGTCGTCGATCGTGTGATCGTGCTTGGCGATGACGGTCTGGTGCTCGCCGACGGCCCGCCGCGCGTCGTTTTCCGCCGTCAGCGCGCCGCCCTCGACGCGCGCGGCATCTGGACGCCGCTCGCCGCCGCCCTCGACCACGAACTCGACGCTGTCGACCTTGCCGCCCAAACAATGCCGCTCACCGTCGAAGAGGCGTTGGACGAGCTCGATGCGCGCGGCTTGGACGGTAAGGAGAGCGGCAGGGCGCGAGCGGCACTTACCGCTTTCGTCGACCGCCACGCGCCGCCGCCGGCCCGCGCGGCCAGCGATGCGCCACTTGTGGTACGCCTCGAAGCTGCCGCCTGCGCGCCGTTTCTGGGTCCCGTGGTTTTGTCGGAGGTTGACCTCGACATGCGCGCGGGCGAAGTGGTCGGCCTGCTGGGCGCCAACGGCGCCGGCAAATCGACCCTTGGTTTCGCCCTTGCCGGCCTGCTGCGACTGAAGGCGGGGCGGCGCGTCGGCGCCATGGGCTCTGTCTCTTTCCAGAATCCCGAGGCACAGTTTTCGGCCGGTTCGATCGCCGCCGAAATCGAGGCGGCGCTAGCCAGCGCGGACGATGCCGCCAGTCTGCCTGGACAGGCGGCCCGCATCCTGCGCGACTGGGATCTGGAGCGCCTGGCCTCGCGTCACCCCTTCGAGCTCTCGCAGGGCGAAAAGCGCCGCCTGGCGCTCGCTTGTTTGGCTGCCGACGAACGAGCGCGACTGGTGGTGCTGGACGAGCCGCTCGCCGGGCTCGACCGGCGCGGCGCGGCGATGGTGGAGGAGGCCGTTGCCGGTTATGTGCGGGCCGGGCGCGCCGTGGCGATCGTCACCCACGACATGGATTTCGCGCTTCGCATGTGCCCGCGTTGCCTGATCCTCGGCCAGGGCCGCGTGCTCGCAGACGGTCCCACCGTCACGCTGATGCGCGACCGGCCGCTCATGGAACTTGCCAAGCTGGAACCGCCGCGGATAGTGCCGGCGCTGGACTGGCTCGAAAGGCACGCATGATGTTGTCCTGGCTGCACCCGCTGCCCAAGCTCCTGGTCGCGCTGGCGTTTCTGCTGGCCTCGATCCTCGTCTTCGATCTCGTCTTCCAGATTGCGCTCAGCCTCGGCATCATCCTTGTGCTGATCGTTTTCGAGCGGGTGCCCGTCTGGAAAGTGCTACTGTTGTGCGTGCCTTTCGCGCTCTTCGGCTTCGGTTTCCTGACCACCAGCCTGCTGTTCCGCCAGGAGGCCGGCGTCGCGCTCGACGCCAGTGGGCAATCGCTCTGGCACGCGTTGCCGTTTTCGGCCGGCCTGACCCTGTTTTTCCGTGCCGTTGCCGGCGGTCTGGTCTCGATGGCCTTTGCGTTGACCACCGATCCCGGACAATTGGTGCGTGCGCTGATGGCTCGGCGCCTGATGCCGCCGCGCTTCGCCTACGCGCTGTTTTCCGCGCTCGAGCTGGTGCCGGACCTTGCAGGCGCCGCCAACGAAATCCGGCTGGCGCGCGCTATGCGCACCGGCCGCCCGCCGCGCCGCATCCCCGGACCGGTCGAGATCGGCGCGCTGGTGGTTCCGCTGCTCGCCTTCGCCGTGCGCCGGGCCGGGCGTGCGGCGATCGCCATGGAGGCGCGTGGCCTTGCCGCCGGCGGCGCGCGCACCATCATCAACCTGCCACGGTTTTCCTGGCGCGACGCTATCTTCGTTGGCATGGCGGGCCTGCTTCTTGCTATGCTGATCGCCGGCGCCCGGACGGGCTGGGGCGTGCCGGTCTCCGCAGGCGCAGGCTGATCGGCCGCGACAACGCGCCCCATGCGCGTTTCGGTCACTTTGACCCTTTTCCCGCGCTGCCTATGTTCGGCGTCGGGAGGGAACGAACGCCGAGGTTGTGATGGACCCGCTTATTCTTTCGCGTATCCAGTTCGGTGCGAATATTTCCTTCCACATCCTGTTTCCGACGATCACCATCGCGCTCGGCTGGGTACTGCTTTTCTTCAAGCTCGCCTATACCCGCACCGGCGACGACGCCTGGATGCAGGCCTATTTCACCTGGGTGAAGGTGTTCGCGCTCTCCTTCGCGCTTGGTGTGGTGTCGGGCGTGACCATGAGTTTCCAGTTCGGCACCAACTGGCCGGGCTATATGGAAACGGTCGGCAACATCGCCGGCCCGCTGCTCGCCTACGAGATCTTGACCGCCTTTTTCCTCGAGGCGGTCTTCCTGGGCATCATGCTGTTCGGCTTCCGTCGCGTCTCCAACGGCATGCACACGCTGGCGACCTTTCTGGTCGCCTTCGGCACCACCATGTCGGCCTTCTGGATCCTGGCGCTGAATTCGTGGATGCAGACGCCAGCCGGCTTCGAGATGCGCGACGGCGTCGCCCACGCTATCGACTGGTGGGCGGTCGTCTTCAATCCCTCCTTTCCCTGGCGGCTGATTCATATGCTGATCGCCTCCGGCCTCACCGTCGCCTTCCTGATCGCCGCCTTCTCGGCCCTGCGTTATCTCCTCGGCGATCGCGCGGCCTCGATGCGCAAGGCACTCGCCACCGGCGTCGTCATCGGCGCGGTGCTGATTCCGGTGCAGATTTTCGTCGGCGACCTCCATGGCCTCAACACGCTCGAACACCAGCCGCAGAAGGTCGCGGCGATGGAGGCCAACTGGGAAACCCGGGCCAACGTCCCGCTCGTCCTGTTCGCGATTCCCGACGAGGTGACGCGAGAAAACCGGCTCGAGGTTGCCGTTCCCGGCGGCGCCAGTCTGATCCTCAAGCACAGTCTCGACGGGATCGTGCCCGGCCTCAACGACTATGTCGGCAATCATCCGCCGGTATTCGCGGTGTTCTGGGCGTTCCGAATCATGGTCGGGACCGGCCTTTTGATGCTCGCCGTCTCGTGGGCCGCGGCCTGGTGCCTGTGGCGCCGACGCGAGCTGCCCAAGCCGCTCTTGTGGCTGATGGTGCCGATGGGCCTGTCGGGCTGGGTCGCCACGCTCGCCGGCTGGTACACGACCGAGATCGGCCGCCAGCCCTGGCTGGTCACCGGGGTGCTGAAGACGGCCGACGCCGTCGGTCCCGTCGCCGGCACGCATGTCGGCTTCACGCTCGCCGTCTATCTGGCGCTCTATGCCGTGCTATTGATCGTCTATCTCGGCGTTCTGGTCCATCTCGCCCGCAAGGCGGCTGCCGAGGGCGATCCCGAGCCGGCGCCCGCTGCCGCCGACAGGGCCTTGTCGCAGCCGGCCCGGCCGGCGGAATGAAGGAGGCTTCGATGACAGCGCATTTCCGCCATCCCGCCTCGCCACATAGTCACGAAAGAGGCGACGATCATGAGCTTTGACTGGCCGACCGCGTTGCCGCTGATCTTCGCCGGCCTGATGGGCCTGTCGATCCTGATCTATGTCGTTCTCGACGGGTTCGATCTAGGCATCGGCATCCTGTTCGCCGTTGCCGCCGACCACGAAAAAGACACTATGATCGGCGCCATCGGCCCGTTCTGGGACGCCAACGAGACTTGGCTGGTGCTTGCCGCCGGCCTGCTGCTCGTCGCCTTCCCGCTCGCACATGGCGTCATCCTGACCGCGCTTTATTTGCCGGTTTTCGCCATGCTGGTCGGGCTGATCCTGCGCGGCGTCGCTTTCGATTTCCGCGCCAAGGTGCCGGTTCATCGCAAGGGGCGCTGGAACGTGTTGTTCTTCGCCGGCTCGTTGATCGCCGCCCTGTCCCAGGGCTATATGCTGGGCGTTTACGTGCTGGGTCTGCGCGAGGGGATCGGCGCGATCGGGTTCGGCTTCCTGGTGGCGCTATGCCTGGCCGCGGCCTATACGGCCATGGGCGCGGCCTGGCTGATCTACAAGACCGAAGGCGCCCTGCAGGAAAAGGCGGTTCGCTGGCTGCGTTCGGCGCTTGTCCTTACCGTGCTCGGCATGGGGGCGGTATCGCTCGCCACGCCGCTCGCCAGCCCGCGCATTTTCGAGAAATGGTTCGCGTTTCCGGCCATGCTGTGGCTGGTGCCGCTGCCGCTCGCCACGGCGGCGCTGTTCTTTTTCCTGTGGCGTCGGGCCTCCGCCCTTCCGCATCCGCAGGATCGCCACGCGCTGCTGCCATTTTGCACGCTGAGCGTGATCTTCGCGCTCGGTTTTGCCGGGCTCGCCTATTCCTTCTATCCCTATGTGGTGCCCGAAAAGCTGACGATCTGGCAGGCGGCCGCCGCGCCGGAGAGCTTGGCCATCATCCTGGCCGGAACACTGTTCGTGTTGCCGGTGATCATTTTTTACAGTCTCTATGCCTATCGCGTCTTCGGCGGCAAGGCGACCGATCTCTCCTACGATTGATCGTCCCAAAGTGAAGAAACCGAGCCTGGGAGGAGGTTTCTTCCCGTGCCTGCTTGATCCTGCCACCCCGCCCCCCTTAAGCTTCCCGACGGGCGAACCGTAGGGTGCGGCATCTGGCGTGAGCCGGATGCGGCAAAGGGTGTATGGGGAAAATTGCAGGCAGCCGGACCATCGCGCTTCTGGCCGTGTCGTGGCTGGTTCTGCTTCTGGCCGACCTTGCCGCGCTAGTCGGCATCGCGCGGCTCGATTTCGATGACGGTCTGAAGGACGCGTTCGTCTCCGACAGCGCCTGGTACGCCGACTACAACCGCTTCGCCGATCGTTTCACCCAGACCGACGGCGACATCGTGGTTCTGTTCGAAAGTGCGGATTTCGCGCGCCCGCGGGCGCTGACCGGTCTGTCGGATTTCGTGCTCGAGGCGGGTTTCGTCGACGGTGTCGCCTCCACCATCTCGATCCTCACCTTGCGCGGTCCTCCCGGCCCGGACGGCGCGGCAGATCCGCTGGTGCCGGCCAACCTGCCGGATCCCGACACGCTTGCCCGCCTGCTGGACGACATCGCCGCCGGCGCACCGGGCGCGGCGGCGCTTTTGTCGCCGGACCGGCGGCTGGCCGCCGTGCTCGTCAGCCTTGCCGACGGCGGCCGCAGCCTTCAAGGCGCCCGCACCGTAATTGTCGAGTTGCAAAACCTCGCGGCCGAGGTCGCGCGCGACGGCGAACTCGGCTTCTCCGTGACGGGCATCACGCCTTTGCGCGCGGCCGTCGTGGACGGACTCTACCGCGATATCGTCGTTCTGACCGGCATCGGGATCGTTGCCGGCTTCCTCGTCTGTCTGGTGGCGCTTCGATCCTTGCCGCTGGCGCTTCTGACCACCATGCCCTCCGCGACCGCGATGATCTGGACGCTCGGCGTCTTCGGTGCGTTCGGTTTCCGGATCAATATCGTTACGGTCGCCCTACCGGTGCTGATCCTCGTGCTGTCCTTCACCGATAGCCTGCACCTGACCTTTGAAGTCGGCCGCAGGCTTCATGCCGGCCGGCCGCCTCATGCCGCGCTCGCGGATGCGGTGCGCCGCGTCGGGCCTGCCTGCGCGCTCGCCTCGATCACCACGGCGATCGCCTTCGCCGGGCTGACCTTTTCCGGCTCGCTCATCATCCGCGACCTTGGCTTTGCCGGTGTCATCGCCGGCATGGCCTCCCTGTTGGCGGTGCTTTTCGCGCATCCGCTGTTGTTTGCCACCGCCGGTCGGTTTGCCGATCTTGCCGGACTTTTCGCAGGCAATCGCGGCACGCCGCCGGCCCTGTTCGACTGGCAGGCCCTGCCGCGACTGGCGCTCGCCCGTCCGCTGCCGGTCGCCGCCGGCGGGCTCGTTCTGCTTGCTGCCGCGATCGCGGTCTATCCGACCATCGAGCCTGTCCATTCACTGCGCGAGAACGTGGCCGCCGGCAATCCCGTCATCGTCGCGCTCGACCGCGCCGATGTCGGGCTCGCGCCGGTCAACGCGGTCGACATTCCCGTGCACCTTGCCGCCGGCACGCAGGGCGGCCTCGACGCGGATGCTCTAGCGCGCGTCGAAAAGGCGCACGGCGCCGTCGAACGAGCCGTCGCGGACGGAATGGTTTTGTCGCTGGCCTCGCTCGCCCGCCAGATCGGCGACGTGCCGGCAGCCGATAAGGCGGTCCGGCTGCGGGCGCTTCTCGCCCGCATGGACCACAATCAGCGCGCCCGCTTCGTGTCGGGGGACGGCGAATGGGCGCTGGTGCGGCTCCACACGGCCGACAATGGCGGGCGCGCCACCCGCGATCTGACCGCCAGACTCGAAGGCGCGCTGGCGCGGGCCGATCTGCGCATCGGCACGGAAATCGCCCGCCCGACCGGCTTCCTTGCCATGTCGGCCTTCGTCAGCGCCGAGATGATCACCGATCTGAACTACTGTTTCCTGATCGCCGTCGGCGCGTCGGGGCTGTTGACCGTGCTGTGGTTCAGGAACTGGCGCTACGGACTGATAGCACTGGTCCCCAATCTGTTGCCGATCGCGCTGGTCGGCGCCTGGCTCGCGCTCACAGGCCGAGGGCTGCAGTTTGCCTCCGGCGTCGCGCTCACCGTCGCTTTCGGCATCGCGGTTGACGACACCGTCCACGTTTTGAATCGGCTTCGGTTGAACGCGCCGGCCGGCGCCCCGTTCGACCCCGATGCCATCCGCCGGTCGATGGAGGAGGCGACGCCGATCCTCGTCGTCACCACGGCGGTGCTGTCTTTCGGCCTGATCGGCACCTTCCTGTCGACCGTGCCGACCGCAGCTTACTTCGGCGCACTGTCGATCGTTGTGCTGGTGCTGGCCGTCATCGCCGACCTCGTCGTCCTGCCGGCCTGTCTCGCGCTGTTTCATCCGCGCCGGCTGGCAATGGGCGAGGGTCGGCCGGCATGAGGGGGCTTTGCCTGGTCGCCGGCGCGGTCGCCCTGTTCTTACCGGCGGCGGCGGTCGCGTCGCCGCTCGACACATTGATCGGCGTCTGGCGCGGCAAGGGTATGGTCCGCGAGCGCCCCGGCGCGGCCCTGGAGCGCGCGGCCTGCAGGCTGACGGCCCGTTCGCTCGATGCCATGCGGATTTCGGTAACCGGCCGCTGCGGCACGGCTGGCGGCACGGCACGGTTTTCGGTTGCGCTTCGGAAACGGGCGGGTGGGCGCATCGATGCCGTCGTCTCCTCGCCGTCCCTGCCCGGCGACATCAACTATGCCGGCACCGTGTCCGGCAGTCGCCTCATCCTTGGTGCGACCGCGCCGCTGGACATTGACGGCGTGCATTACGCCTCGCGCGTTGTCTTCGCGTTCGCCGACACCGATCGCTTCGTCATGGTCGAAACCGCAACACGCGCGGCCGACGGCGAAAAGCAGATATTCTTCGACATGAGCTACAGGCGCGAGGGAGAGGCCCGACCGTGAAAACCGTCGCGACCCCGACGATATGTCTGGCGCTGGCCTTCGCCGCCTGGGCGGGCAACGCGCTTTATGCCGCCGGCGAGCCAGGCGGAGAGCTGAAATACTGGTCTCCCGCCCTGGTGGCCGGCGCTATGATCGCCTTTTTCGTGATCCATGGCCGCCAACTCTATTCCGGCAGGCAGTTGCTCGCGTTCGCGGTGACGGTCTTCCTCGTCGGCTGGTTCTTCGAGACCGTCAGTGTGCTGACCGGTTTTCCCTTCGGCAATTACCACTACACCGAGTTGATGGCGCCGTTTCTGGGCCATGTGCCGGTCTCCGTCATGCCGGCCTATTGCGTGATGGGGTATGTCTCGTTTTCGATGGCCCGTATCCTGTTGAACCGCATCGGCGGGAGGCCCGACGCGATGCTTCGCTTCGGCGTGCCGGTTGTGGCCTCGCTGCTGATGGTGGCGTGGGACCTGTCGATGGACCCCTTGCGCGCCACGATCGAACAGCGATGGGTCTGGCTCGATGGCGGTCCGCATTTCGGTGTGCCGGTGGAAAATTACTTCGGCTGGGCCTTCGTCACCTGGATCATGTTCCAGGCTTTCACGCTCTTTCTGGGCCGCGGCGCGGCAAACAGGCTTGTCCCGCCTTCGGCCGAAACGGTGCGTTACTGGCTGTCGGTGCCGGTCATCTATCTCGCCTTCGCGGTCGAATATGTCCTCAACCCCGTCTTCGGCGCGACGGGCGCGCGCGCGGTAGCCGTCAACGGCCTGGAGATACCGGTAGCCGAGATCGAGGCGGAGATCGCGTTTCTGACCGCCACGACCATGATCCCCCTCGCTTTCCTCGCAATCGCCAGGTTGCGGCGCGCGTTGGTCCGATCGCGCGCCGGCTTTGGCGACGATGCCGTCTTCAGGCGCAAGGGTTAGGGCCTGTGGCATACGGACCCGAGAAACCCGATTTCGATGTGGAAACGCATTGGCGGCTGGAGGCGCGGCCGGAGGAACTGACCGCGATCGTGCTCGATCCGGAGCTCATCCACCGCTGGTGCCCGACCGTTTTCATGGGCTCCGAACTGGTCGCACGCGGCCGCGTCGACGGTCTCGGCATGACCATCAGGCTCTACACCAAGGGTTTCCTGCCCCATTCCTTCTTCTTTGTGGCCCGCATCGCCGATCTTGTTGCGCATCGGTCGATGACGATCGCGGTCACTGGCGATTTCGACGGCACGGGCTTCCTGTCGGTCGAGCCGCGACCCGGCGGCATCTGCATGGCCAGTTTGCATTGGCGCGTGCGTGTTGCCCACCCCTATGTCGGACGCTTCGTGCGCGTCTTTCATCCCGTGCTGGTGGCCAACCATAAATGGGCGGCGCGGCGTGCCCATCGCCTCCTGCAGGAAGAGGTCTTTCGCCGCCGGCGTCTGTCCAGCGCCTTCGTGCGGGCAAAGCCGACCTTCCCGCATAATCTCGCCCTGTTCCAGGCCTGGCAGCGTCGCCGCGCCGCCCATCGCGGGTGGCGCACGCCGAAGGCGGAATGATCGGCGACCCGGTTGTCAGCCAGCCGGTCACTCGCCCGCCAGCCGGGCGAGCTTGTCGGGATTGCGCACCATATAGACGCTCTTGATCTTGCGCACCGCATCGAGGTCGAAAACCAGCGTCTGGTCGAGCCTGCCGTCGATCGTCACCAACAATCCGGGCTGACCGTTGATCGGCGCGTGCCGCACTGCGATGTGTCCCGCATGGCTTGTCTTTTGCCCGATGCCGACCAGGAAGCGGCCGACTGCATCCGCCCCCCGGATCGTCCGGAGAGCGGCAAGCACCTTGCCGCCGCCGTCGCTAACCAGTTCGGCGTCTTCGGCCAGCAGGTTTTTGAGCCGGGCCGGATCACCTTCGTCGACCGATATCCGGAAGGCCGCGACCAGCCTGTCCACCTCCTCGCGGCTTGGCTGAAAACGCTGGCGTGCTTCCGCCAGGCCGGCGCGGGCCCGCGAGGCGAGCTTGCGGCAGGCCGCCGGCGAGCGCGACAGCGTGTGGGCGACCTCCTCGAAAGGCAAATCCCACAGATCGTGCAGGAAATAGGCTGCGCGCTCGGCCGGCGAAAGCCGTTCAAGTGCCCGCATGACGGCGAAGGAGATGTCGAGCGCGGCGTTGTCCTCGGCTTCGAAGGAGGCATCGGTAACCGGTTCCGGAAGCCATTCGCCGACATAGGTCTCGCGCCTGGCGCGGGCTGATTTCATCCGGTCGAGGCAAAGCCGGGTGACGATGGTCGACAGCAGCCCCGCCGCCTGCCTGACCTCGCGCGCACCGTCGAAGCGCAGCCAGGCTTCCTGCACCACGTCCTCGGCATCCGCGACCGAGCCCAAATGCCGGTAGGCGAGCCTGAGCAAGCGCGGCTTATGTTCAAGAAACGCGCTGAGGCGCTCCGCATCCGCTTGGTCGTTCATCGCCTATCCCGTTGTCTTCGAACCGCGGTCTTCACCAGAGCCGGCCAGCAATCTCGTCAGCACCGGCTCGCAGGCCGCAGCCTGGCCCATACCCCGCTTGAGCAGCGGGTAGAATTGGCCCGCCATCACCGCGACCGCAAGCCCGGCCGCCGCCCGCTCCCCGAACCGGGCTCGGATCTTGGCGACGGTTTCCGGCAGATCGACGGCATTGTCGCACACCCCGTCCGCAAGTCGCACGGCAAGCGCCACCGTCGCGTCCGCCTCGCCATGTCCGAGCGCGGCGAGCACGGTGTCGCGGTCGGCGCCGTCCTCCTGCGCCATGGCCGCCGCAAGCCCCAGGCACGGCCCGCAATCGGCGCGCATCGCGCTTCTGATCTTGGCCGCATGGTAGGCCTGTTTTGGCGCACCGAAATCGTGGGTCAGGAATTGGCTCGCCAGCATCAGCTTGAAACCGGCGGCCGTGTCGGCAGTGACGATCTCGCGCATATAGCCGCTGTCGTAGTCATATTTTCGTTCGAAGCTGTCGATCAGCCGTCGCAACAGCGCCTTGATCATGTCCGCGCCTCCCGCAGCCGATTTTTGCGCGCCAAAAGCGCGATCGCCAGCGGGGCCAAGCCTGGCACGACGATGGTCGCGATGTCGCGCGCGCCGGCGAATGGCGCGATACCGTGCAACATCATTTCGGCGAGGTGCAGCATCGCATGGCCGCCGAGGAAGACGGCCCCGGGCCAGATCGCCGCGGCCGCGCCGCCATTGCGCGCCGCCAGTGCCAGCGACAATGCCGCTGCCAGGAAGCCGAAGCCGATATCACGCACAAAATGGGTGTTCAGCGGGCCGGTATGGGTGACGTCCGGTACGCTCTGGTACCAGAGGTCCGGGAAGGCGAGCATGAACAGCCCGTTGGCCGCCTGATAGATCGCGACAAGAAAAAGAATGTTACGCATGATTGCACCTCCTGCCGGACAAGACGAGCCGGCGGGGTGGTGTGTGACGCGCGGTGAGGAAAATATCGGCGCTTGGCACCCCGACCGCCCGCAAAATCAGAAATATTGGCGTGGCTTCATCACCGGCACCTCGAGGCGAGCCGGCGGGGTGGTGGCCTCCTTGCGGCGCTGCAGATTGAAACGCTGTCGCTTTCTTTCGAACGCGCGCCGTCTCCGCTCGGCTTCCAGAACCTCGCTTTCGGTGTGGCGGCCTTCCTGTTCGAGGCGCTGCCGCTCGGCCCTGATCTGCGCGTCGCCGTCGATGGCGAGCGCGGATTCCATGCCGCCGCACGCCACGCCCGCCGCGACCAGCGCCGCCGCGAGCACTCTCGGAATCCCTGGTATCGGCGTCCGCTTGTCGGAGATCATGTCGTCAATATAGGTCGCTCGTCAGCCGCCGCCAGCCGATGCCGCCGGCCGCACGGGATCACAGTCGGCCGCCGTCTGCGATCCGCCACGAAGAAAATTGGGGTGATCGCCTGATGTCGCCGCAGTCCCGTCTCGACTAGCTTCCCTAGCGTCAAGAGCGGGTCGCCGGGACCCGCCAGCGTTACCCGCTCAGGCGCCTCGCGGCCGGCGGAGACCGCGCAACAGTTCCGGCGCCGCGCCACCCGCGCGGCAGCCGCACAGGGGTAGGGACGAAGACCGCGAAAATCGAAACCGCATTCGAAAGGAAAGACGCTATGTCACCTATCAGCAGAAAATTCGCCGCTGCCATGGTCGCCCTCGCCGCCGCGCTTGCCGGCGCCGCTCTGACAGCCGGTCCCGCCATGGCCGCCGAGGGCTGCAAGAAGGTCTACCTCAAAGTCGTCAACCAGACGGGGGCCCGGATCAAGGTCATCGACCTCGACTACTGGGATCCGAGCTCCAATCGATGGCGTTCCGAGCCAACCAAGAACGAGGTCATTCCCAACGGCCAAGTCTGGCAGGAGACGCGGAGGCTGGAACGGGTCAATGCCGAGCGTACCCGCCTGCGTGTGGAATACCGGCTGCCCAAGTCGAAGGGCTTTGGCAAGTGGGGCAAGAAGAAGAAGGGCTATTCCGGTTATGCGACCTGCACGCATGGCAAAGCCTATCAGGTGGTTCTGCGCTAGCTGCGCAAACACCCAACACCGCCTGCCTGTCGGCTGGTCGATCATGAAGGGACGGAGGGCATCGCGCCGGCCTGATTGCCGCGCGCGATGCCTTGCCGCCGAAAACAGAAAAGCGGGCCGGCCGGCCCGCTTTCCTTGGCTATCGGTTTGTGGCCGAGCGCCTACGAGCCGTTGCGCGCGGCGTCGAGCCAGCCGTCGACCTTGTCGCGGTTCTGCTCGATCCACTCGGCCGCATGCGCCGCGATGTCCTCGGGGTCGCCTTCACCCTCATTCATGCGCGCGTTCTGCGCGAAGATGGCCTCGAGCGGGATGCTGACCTCGGTGAGCAGCGCCCGCACGGCGGGGTTCTTCTCCAGGAACGCCGTATTGGCGACCGGCACGATGTCGTTGGCCGGGAAGCCGAGCGTGCACGGGTCGTCGACGCAGCCCTGCACGCCCTCGAGCGTCGCGGCCTCTTCCAGATCGGCCATGTCGTCCGGCAGGTTGACTTCCGGCACCTCGATCCACATCACGTCCTTGCCTGGCGCGAGTTCATTGACCGTCCAGTTCGGCGTCCAGGTATAGAACAGGATAGGCTCGCCCTGTTCGTGGGCGGCTACCGCATCGGCCATCGAGGCGGCGTAGCTGGCCTTGATCGGGTTCACGTGGTCGCGCAGCGCGTAGGCGTCCATGTGATGTTCGATATTGACCTCGCAGCCCCAGCCGGGCGGGCAGGCGACCAGATCGGCGCGGCCGTCGCCGTCACGGTCGAAGGCCTCCTTAACCTCGTCGCGCTTGAAGTCGTCGAGCGTCTTGATGTCGAACTTCTCGACCGCCGCCTTGGAGACAAGGTAGCCCTCCAGCGCGCCGCCCTTGGCGACCGCGCCGACGATTTCGGCCGAGCCCTCGAAGGTTGGCTTGTAGGTGTTGTGCAGCGGGAACCAGCCGTTCACCCAGAGGTCGACGTCGCCCTGCGAGACCGCCTGATAAAACGGCGGATTGTCGAGCGTGGTCGGACCATCGACCGTGTAGCCGAGCTCCTCCAGGAGCTGTTTGTAGACCGCCGCGTGGAACCAGCCCGTGTCCCAGGTAGCCTGAGCGAAGCGCACGGTCGTGCCTTCGCCCGGCATCTCCTGGGCCGAGGCCGCCAGTGGCGCCGCGAAGATCGCCGCGGCGGATACGCCGCCGATGAGCAGTTTCCTGAATGTGGATGTCTTCATGTCGAAGCCTCCTTGGTGGTTTGCATGAGCCTGCGTGGGCAGGACTTTCCGGTTCGGTCCTTGCGACCGACCGTCAGGCTTCGCCGTCGCGCCCGGAGCGCTTCGGCGAAAACAGTGTGGCGAGGGTGGCTCTGAGCGACGTCTTGCGCATGCGCGCCGGCTCGCCGAGGGATTGCGTGATACGATCGAGAATGATCGCCAGGAGCACGATGCCAACGCCGCCGGCGGTCGCGTTGCCGACGTCGAGACGACCGAGGCCGGTGAACACCGTCAGGCCGAGCCCGCCGGCGCCGATCAGCGCCGCGATCACGACCATCGACAGGGCCAGCATCAGCGTCTGGTTGAGGCCGGCCATGATCGTCCTGAGAGCCAGCGGGAACTGAACGTCCCAAAGCATCTGCCAGCGCGTCGAGCCGAAGGACTGCGCGGCCTCGACCAGGTCGCCGCGCACATTGCGGATGCCGAGATTGGTCAGGCGCACGATCGGCGGCAGCGCGAAGATGATCGTGGCGATGATGCCGGGCACCATGCCGACGCCGAACAGCATCACGATCGGCACCAGATAGACGAAGGACGGGATCGTCTGCATGATATCGAGGATCGGGCGCAGCACGGTCTGGAAGCGGTTGCTGCTTGCCGCCGCGATACCGATCGGGATGCCGATGACCGTGCAGAAAAGCACCGCCGTGACCACCATAGACAGCGTCGTCATCGTCTCCGGCCACAGGCCGATCATGTCGATGAAGGCGAGTGCGATCAGCGTGAATATGGCGACGCCGCGGCCGGCGGTCCGCCATGCGATCAGCGCCAGAACCAGCGTGAAGGCGATCATCGGCACGGCGTTGAGAAAACCGTCGAGCCCGTTCAGCACCTGTGTGATCGGCCATTGCAGCGAGCGGAAGAAGGGCCTGAAATTGGGAACAAGCCAGTCGCGTACGAAGCTGTTGACCCAGTCGGCGAGCGGAATCGTAAGGATGTCGGAAGGGCTGAACATGCGCGCCTCCTCGATTGGTCGGATGGGAGAAAAACTGCTTAGGCGGCGGTCGGTGTGGCGAGCTTGCCGAACACGTCCTGCGGCGCCACGACGCCGGCCAGTTTGCCCTGGCGGTCAATGATGGCAATCGGCAGGCCGCCCTCTGCGAGCGGATAGAGCTCGAACAGCGGTGTCGTGCGTCTGGCCTTCGGAAAATCGGTGATGATCGCCTCGCGCAGCGCGCCGCCATTGTCGCGTATCGAGGCGGCAAGATCGCGATAGGCGACGGCGCCGAGGATCGCCTTGCCGTCGATCACGTAGAGCGCGTCGCGGCCAAGCGCCTCCATGCGCGCGATCGCGCTTTCGGCGGTGTCGCGTCCGATTTCGAGCGCCTCGGCCGCTGTTGCGACGGACGCCGCGGTGAAAACGCGCGATCGGTCGATGTCGGCGGTGAAGGCGGCGACATAATCGTTGGCCGGGTTGTCGACGATTTCTTCAGCCGTGCCGACCTGCACGAAGCGGCCGTCCTTCATGATGGCGATGCGGTCGCCGAGGATCATCGCCTCGTTGAGGTCGTGCGTGATGAAGATGATGGTTTTCTTCAGCGACCGCTGCAGCTCGAGCAGTTCCTCCTGCATGTCGCGGCGGATCAGCGGGTCGAGCGCCGAGAAGGGCTCGTCCATCAGCAGGATTTCGGCTTCCGAGGCGAGGCCGCGGGCGAGACCCACGCGTTGCTGCATGCCGCCAGAAAGTTCGTCCGGATAGCTGTCGGCATGGGCCTTGAGGCCGACCTGGTCCAGCGCCGCTTCCGCCTTCTTGCGCCGCTGATCGGCGCCGACGCCCTTGACCTTGAGTCCGTAGGCGACGTTGTCGGCGACCGTCATGTGCGGAAACAGCGCGAAGTGCTGGAACACCATGGCGATCTTCGAGCGGCGAACCGCGCGCAGCGCCTTACCGGAGCAGTTGGCAACGTCGGTATCGTCGATCAGCATTTTTCCGGAGGTCGGCGCAATCAGCCCGTTGATCATTCGTACCAGGGTCGATTTGCCGGAGCCCGAAAGTCCCATCACCACGAAGATCTGGCCTTCGCCGACCTTGAAGCTGGCGTCCTGGACACCGATCGTGTCGCCGGTCGCCTCGAATATGGCGTCCTTGCTTTTTCCCTGTTTCAGGAGTTGCAAAGCATCGTGCGGGCTGGTGCCAAATACCTTGAAGATCGATCTAGCTTCGACTTTGATTTTCGTCTCGTTGGGCAACAAACTTCTTTCTACGCGGCAGTATCTAAATGGCTCGTGCAAAATAAAACATCTCTCGCCGCGATCAGATACTGATTGCGGTGAGGGTGTAATCTATCTGGAGCTTGTCAGGCCAACCTAGTGCAGCTTGGCCTGCGCGACAACCCCCATGCGCCCCGAATATGCCGAAACTCTAATTCGTGCGGAAAGACCGCGGCACGTCGGCATGCAAGGCAGGTCGCAAGCGGTGTCCGCCTGCGCGCCCGCCGCCCACATTGTCGTCCGCGCGCCATATTCCGGCTTTGCCTTTGCGCGTACCCCTGATAAATGCCCGCTATCATGAGAACACCCCTTTCCCGCATCCGCAATTTTTCGATCGTCGCGCATATCGACCACGGCAAGTCGACGCTCGCCGACCGGCTGATCCAGTCGACCGGCTCGCTCGAGCAGCGCGAGATGAAGGAGCAGGTGCTCGACGCCATGGATATCGAGCGCGAGCGCGGCATCACCATCAAGGCCAACACGGTCCGGCTCGAATACGACGCCGCCGACGGCGAGCATTACGTCTTGAACCTGATCGACACGCCCGGCCATGTCGATTTCGCCTACGAGGTCTCGCGATCGCTCGCCGCCTGCGAGGGCTCGCTGCTGGTCGTCGACGCGTCCCAGGGCGTGGAGGCGCAGACGCTGGCCAATGTCTATCAGGCGATCGACAACGACCACGAGATCGTCGTGGTGCTCAACAAGGTCGATCTGCCGGCCGCCGAGCCCGAGCGCATCAAGGCCCAGATCGAGGAGGTGATCGGCCTCGACGCCTCCGACGCGCTGGAGATATCGGCCAAGACCGGTCTCGGCATCGCCGAGGTGCTGGAGGCGATCGTCAAGCGCTTGCCGCCGCCGAAGGAGGGCGACGCGGCCGCCCCCTTGAAGGCGATGCTGGTCGACAGCTGGTACGACGCCTATCTCGGCGTCATCGTTCTGGTGCGCGTCATCGACGGCGTGCTGAAGAAGGGCCAGCAGATCCGCATGATCGGCACCGACGCCAAATACCAGGTCGACCGCGTCGGCGTCATCACCCCCAAGCGCGTCATGGTCGACAGTCTCGGCCCCGGCGAGCTCGGCTTCATCACCGCCTCGATCAAGGAAGTGGCCGACACCCGTGTCGGCGACACCATCACCGAGGAAAAGCGCCCGACGGCCAAGCCGCTGCCCGGCTTCAAGCCGGCCCAGCCGGTGGTGTTTTGCGGCCTGTTCCCGGTCGACGCCGCCGATTTTGAGGATCTGCGCGCCGCCATGGGCAAGCTGCGCCTCAACGACGCCTCGTTCTCCTTCGAGATGGAGACTTCGGCCGCGCTCGGCTTCGGTTTCCGCTGCGGCTTCCTCGGCCTTTTGCATCTGGAGATCGTCCAGGAGCGGCTCGAGCGCGAATTCGACCTCGACCTGATCGCCACCGCGCCCTCGGTCGTCTACCGGCTGAACCTGACCGGCGGCGAGGTGCGCGAGCTGCACAATCCCGCCGACATGCCCGACGTGGTCAGGATCGACCATATCGAGGAGCCGTGGATCCGCGCCACCATCCTCACACCGGACGACTATCTCGGCGCGATCCTGAAACTGTGCCAGGAACGGCGCGGCATCCAGGTCGATCTCGCCTATGTCGGCTCGCGCGCCATGCTGACCTACGACCTGCCGCTCAACGAGGTGGTGTTCGATTTCTACGACCGGCTGAAATCGATCTCCAAGGGTTATGCCTCCTTCGACTATCAGTTGACCGATTACCGCGAGGGCGATCTGGTCAAGATGCAGATCCTCGTCAATGACGAGCCGGTCGACGCGCTGTCGATGCTGGTTCACCGCCAGGCGGCCGAAAAGCGCGGCCGCGTCATGTGCGAAAAGCTCAAGGAGCTGATCCCCAAGCACATGTTCAAGATCCCCATCCAGGCCGCGATCGGCGGCAAGGTGATCGCCCGCGAGACCATTTCGGCGCTGAGGAAGGACGTCACCGCCAAATGTTATGGCGGCGACGTGACGCGCAAGCGCAAGCTGCTGGAAAAGCAGAAAGAGGGCAAGAAGCGCATGCGCCAGTTCGGCAAGGTCGAAATCCCCCAGGCGGCGTTCATCGAGGCGCTGAAGATGGGGGATTGAGCAGCCGCCGCGCGGGTTTGTCGCGTAGGGGTAGGCCGGGCGTTGGTATCTCCGCCGCGTCATCCCGGAAGGCGTGACCTGTCCGGGACCCATTCCGCGCTCTTTACGCCGCTCACGACCGTTCCGAATGGCCTCCGGATTAAATCCGGGATGATGACCGGGACTTGCCGCAGCGGATTACGGCCGAGGCGGGCCCTTGCGAACGTGGTGGGCGCCGTGACCCGTGAACGACATAGGCCGGCCAATGCCGCAAGCCGGACCTGCCGCAAGCAGCCGAAGCCGATCGTGAACGCCGGATAAACGGTGCTTCAGCCGCGGTTCAGCCGAACGCCGCCATTCTGTCTTCCGGGAGCCACAGCGTGATCCCGCCCGGAGGAGAACGGAGGAAAACCCATGACCCGCCTGCTTATGAGAACGAGTGCCGCGGCCCTGCTGGCCGTGTTTGCCGTCGGCAGCGCCCATGCCGGCGCCCGCATCGACAAGATCGGCATCGCCCGCGAGGGCATCGATTTGGCACCGGTCCACGTCCGCGCGACCCAGGACGGTTACGCCGGCTTCGCGAACAACAGTCATCGCTTCACCGTGCGCCTGTTCGCCAAGGGCCGGGGCAATAACAACATCCATCGCGTCGGCATCGGCAATCGCAACGGCATGGACCTGATCGAGGTTACCGCAGGCCGCTGGCATTATACGCAGCGCACGCCCGACGACGGCTGGGGCGTCTACAAGACCAGCCGCAGCTTCACCGCCGACATGAGGCAGGTCGACTGGGTGGTCACCCCCGGCAAGCTGTGCCGCGACAATCTCGACCAGCGCGTGCGCGCCGGCATGGCGCGTTCCCAGGTGCTGAGCCGGGAATGGACCTTGTCTGCCAAGGCGGTGTTGCGGTTTTACGCCGCCGCGTCCTCGCCGTCGAAAATCCGCAACGGCCGCGTCGCCGGCAATTCCGAACAGCGCATAGCGACGCTGTTCTACCCGGTCAATGTCGTTTGCCAGGCGCACTGAGTGCGGTCGGCACCGCCGCCCGCCTTTCGGCTTGCTGTTTGCGTCAGCGCAACGAGCCTTGCCGCGCGCCATGGTCTGCTGCCTCCTGGGAAACCGTTCGCCGCGCGGCGACGGCTTTGGCAATCAACGGACGTGCACAATGGCAAGGACCCCGCATATCGATCCCGACATGAGCGTCGACGAGATCATGCGCCGCTGGCCGCCAACGATCGCCGTGATGATCCGCCACGGCATGTTGTGCGTGGGCTGCCCGATCGGCGGCTTTCACACCGTCACCGACGCCTGCCGCGAACACGACGTCGAGGAAGACCGTTTCGTGCGCGAGCTGGAGGCCGTCATGGGCGCCTGAGGCGCGGCACTGACCACGGGTGCGCGCCTTCGATCTCAGTCCCGGCGCCGGTGCTCGGCCACCAGCATCAGCCCGTGCGCGTCGGTCACCACCACTTTCTGGCGCCCGCTGCGCACCAGGCCGCGCTGCTCCCATGCGCTCAGGAGACGGCTCACCGTATGCAGCGTGGTGCCGGTCATCTCGGCGATGTCCTGGCGGGTGATCGGAAAGTCGATCTCGATCCCGTCCGCCGCCTTGCGCCCGGCCTGTTTGACCAGCCGCAACAGCGCGTGGGCGATGCGCTGCTCGACCTGTTCGGTCGACATCTCCATCACCTGCGCCTGGGTTTCCTGCAGCCGCGCGCCGATCGTTTGGTAGGCGCTGGCGCCGAAGGCGGGAAACAGCGTCTGCAGCTCCGCCCATTCGCGGTTCGGCCACGCCAGCGCCACGCAGTCGACCGCGGCAACCGCGCTGGCGGGAAAGGTGGTGCGCCCCATGGCGACGGCGATGCCGAACAGTTCGCCCTCGTTGATGTAGCGCGCGATCACCTGGTGGCCTTCCGGCGAGGTGCGCACCACGCGGATATGGCCCGACAGGAGAAGATAGAAGTTCTCCGCCTCGGCCCCTTGCGAAAAGATCTCGCTGCCCTTGGCGTGGCGGGCCGAGCGGGCATATGCAAGGACGCGGTCGAGCGCCTGGTCCGAAAGCCCGCGAAAGGTCTCAAGCCCCGCAATCAGTGTCCTGTCGAGTCCCGTCATGCCGACCTCATCTGTCCCGCGGCTTTTCTAGCGCGTGTTTGTCAAAGCGCAAACTCGCCTTGCGTCGGTTGTCGTATCTGCTTGGCAACGGTCGCGACAGACCGTCCACCTCCCAGGAAGAAAGGAAAGACGATGAAAAAGCGGATTGTGATCATGGCCCTGGGCGCCGTCATCGCCATCGCCGGCGCGGCCGGCGCGGCCGAATACGAGGTCAAGATGCTCAACAAGGGCGAAAAGGGCGCCATGGTGTTCGAGCCCGATTTCATACGCGCCGCGCCCGGCGATACGGTACGCTTCGTGCCGGCCGACAAGGGCCACAACGTCGAAACGGTCAAGGGCATGCTGCCTGAGGGGGCCGAGGCGTTCAAGGGCAAGTTCAACGAGGAAGTCGTGGTCACGCTCGACAAGCAAGGTGTCTACGGCGTCAAATGCGCGCCGCACTACGCCATGGGCATGGTCGCGCTGATTGAGGTCGGCGAGCCGGCCAATCTCGACAAGGCCGGGGCGGTCAAGCATCCCGGCAAGGCCAAGAGCGTGTTCGCCGAGCTGTTCGGCCTCGCCGTCGCGGCGAATTAAGACATGATCCCGAAAAGTGGCTGCCGGTTTTCGGCGGGCGCCATCGTTCGAACAAGTGCCCGCGATGCCGTCGTGGGGCCGCTTGAAAGCGTCGCGCCATAGCGGTGGCGGAGGGGTGGCTTCCCGCGATCCGCCGGAAGTCGGGGGTGGGCAAGCGTCGCGGCGGGGCGCATGCCCGCCTTTTGCGTGCCGCGCGGCGGGCGGTGCGAGCCGCGATCGTCTACTCCATGTGGGCCGATCCCGGCAGTGGCGGATGCCAGGCGTGGGCAATGCGGTCAAGCGCGCCGAACGCGTCATCGTCCGCGCGGCCCTGCAGTTCCGGCGGCACCTTCCAGCCCGGATCGACGCCCCTCATGTCCGGCAACTCGTGGGCGATGCCCTTGTGGCAGTCGATGCAGGTCGCATCGCCCGATAAGAGGTAGCGCGTATGGATCCCGGCCGCCCGTTCTGTCTGGCGCGACAGATCCATCGCGACCTCGGAATGGCAATTGCGGCATTCCAGGCTGTCATTGGCCTTTAGGCGGGCCCATTCGCGCTGGGCGAGATCCAATCGCTTGTCGAGAAATTTGCGCCGCGTGTTGATGGTGCCGAAAATCTTGCCCCACACTTCCTTCGAGGCCTGCATCTTGCGGGCGATCTTGTCGGTCCACTCGTGCGGCACGTGACAATCGGGACAGGATGCACGTACGCCGGAGCGGTTGGAGAAATGGACGGTCCGCGACAGCTCCTCGTAGACGTTGTTTTCCATTTCGTGACAGGAGATGCAGAATTCTTCCGTGTTGGTCAGTTCCAGCGCAGTGTTGAACGCACCCCAGAACATTACTCCGCCGACGAAGCCGCCAAGGGTGAGAAAGCCGAGACTGAGCGATCCGGCGGGTGAGGAAATGATATGCCAGGCATGCAGCACCAGCGCCTTAAACCGGCCCACCACCTTATTCGTCTCCCGCGTGTTCGACGCCGAGATCGATCATGTCGACGAAGTCACTGTCGACGAGCGGGGCGACATCGGCCTGGGGCACATGGCAGGCGGTGCAGAAATAGCGCCGCGGCGACACGTCGGCCAGCATCTGGCCCTCGCGCGTCATATAGTGCGTGACGCTGATCATCGGCGCGCCGGAGCCCTGCGTGAACTCGCGCTTGTGGCAGGACAGGCACCGATTGGCGTTGACCGAGAGCTGGTAGCCTTCGATCGAGTGCGGGATGATCGGCGGCTGTTCGGGATAGGCGCGCATCTTGCGTACATCGTCGACGATCCACTTCGGCAGCGGCTCGGCCGGCACCACCGCCATCGGCGGCTGCGGACCGGTCAATGCCGGCACCATCTGGGCGATCGCCGTCGTTGCTGTTGCGAGCACGACCAACGCGGCCGCGATGGAAAGCCCGTGCCGGCGCGTCAGGCGACGGATACGATCTTGACGGCGCATTTCTTGAAATCCGTTTGCTTGGAGATGGGATCGGTGGCGTCGAGGGTGACCTTATTGATAAGCTGGCTGGCGTCGAACCACGGCACGAAGATCACGCCCGCCGGCATGCGGTTGCGGCCGCGTGTCTCTACCCGCGAGCGGATTTCTCCGCGCCGCGAGATGATGCGGACCTCCGCGCCCTGGTTCAGGCCCCGCTCGCGTGCGTCGGCGGCGTTCATGAAGCAGCGCGCGCCCGGAAACGCCTTGTAGAGTTCGGGCACCCGCATCGTCATGGAGCCGGAATGCCAGTGTTCGAGCACCCGGCCGGTGACCAGCCAGATGTCGAATTCCTCGTCCGGCGCCTCGGCCGGCGGTTCATAAGGCACGGCCAGAACCACCGCCCGGCCGTCGGGACGACCATAGAATTTCACGCCCTCGCCGGGCCCGACATAGGGGTCGTAACCCTCGCGGTAGCGCCATAGCGTTTCCTTGCCGTCGACCACCGGCCAGCGCAGGCCACGTTCCTGATGGTAGCGGTCGTAATCGGCCAGGTCGTGTCCGTGGCCACGACCGAAGGCGGCATATTCCTCGAACAGCCCCTTCTGGATGTAGAACCCGAAATCGCGCGCTTCGTGGTTTTCGTAGGCCGGATCGAGCGCGTCGAGCGCAAAACGGTCGACATTGCCGTTTTGAAACAGCACCTCGAACAGCGTCTTGCCGCGATAGGCCGGATTGTCGGCCAGGATGTCGGCGGGCCAGACCTCGTCGGTGGTGAAGCGCTTGGCGAACTCGGCCAGTTGCCACAAATCCGAGCGGGCCTCTCCGGGCGCCTGCACGAGTTCGTGCCACACATGGGTACGGCGCTCCGCATTGCCGTAGGCGCCTTCCTTCTCCACCCACATCGCGGCCGGCAGGATCAGGTCGGCGGCCAATGCCGTGACGGTCGGATAGGCGTCCGACACCACGATGAAATTGTCCGGATTGCGATAGCCTGGATAGGTTTCCTGGCTGTTGTTCGGTGCGGCCTGCAGGTTGTTGTTCACCTGGATCCAGTAGAAATTGAGCTTGCCGTCCTTGAGCATGCGGTCCTGGAGCACGGCATGATAGCCGGGCTTGGCGGGAAGCAGACCGGACGGCAGCCTCCATATCTCCTCAGCCCGCGCGCGATGCTCGTCATTGGTCACTACCAGGTCCGCCGGCAGGCGGTGCGCGAAGGTGCCGACCTCGCGGGCGGTTCCGCAGGCCGAGGGCTGGCCGGTGAGCGAGAACGGGCTGTTGCCGGGTTCGGCGATTTTTCCGGTCAAGAGATGGATGTTGTAGACCATGTGATTGGCCCACACGCCGCGTACGTGCTGGTTGAAGCCCATCGTCCACAGCGACATCACCTTCCTGTCGGGATCGGCATAGAGCTCGGCCAGTTCCTGCAGGAAATCCGGCTCCGCGCCGGAGAGTTCCGATACCATGTCGAGCGTGTATTCCGATACCAGTGCCTTGAAGGCGTCGAAATCGACCGGCTCCATCCTTCCCGGATCGTCCGCGCCGGTCGCAGCCTGCTCCAGGGGATGCTCGGGCCGCAATCCGTAGCCGATATCGGTCGCTCCGCGCATGAAGGTGACATGATCGCGGACAAAGGCCTCGTTGACGCGTCCGCTCTGGATGATGTGGTTGGCGATGTAGTTGAGGATCGCCAGGTCGGTGCCGGGCTTGAACACGATCGGGATGTCGGCCAGATCCATCGTCCGGTGCGTGAATGTCGACAAGACCGCGCAGCGCACATGCGGGTGGCCCAGGCGGCGGTCGGCGAGCCGCGTCCACAGGATCGGGTGCATCTCCGCCATGTTCGAGCCCCACACCACGAAGGCGTCGGCATGCTCGAAATCGTCGTAGCAGCCCATCGGCTCGTCCATGCCGAAGGCGCGCATGAAGGCCACCGCCGCCGACGCCATGCAATGGCGGGCGTTCGGGTCGAGATTGTTGGACAGGAAACCGGCCCGCATCAGCTTGGAGGCGGCATAACCCTCGAAGATCGTCCACTGGCCCGAGCCGAACATGCCGACCGCCGTCGGGCCCTTCTCGCGCAGCACGGTCTTGAGCCGCTCGGCCATGACGTCGAAGGCTTCGTCCCAGGAAACCGGCTCGAATTCGCCCTCCTTGTCATAGACGCCGTCGCGCTTGCGCAGGAGCGGCGTCGTCAGCCGGTCGGCGCCGTACATGATCTTGGACAGGAAGTAGCCCTTGACGCAGTTGAGGCCGCGATTGACCTCGGCCTGCATGTCGCCATGGGTGGCGACGACCTTGTTGTCCTTCACGCCCACCATCACGCCGCAGCCGGTACCGCAGAAGCGACAGGGCGCCTTGGACCAAGTGATCTGGAGCGCATCGACGCCGCCGGGCACCGGCTGCGCCGCGGCCGGCAGGGCGATGCCTGCGGTCGACGCCGCGATGGCCGCCGCCTGGGCCTTGAGAAGGTCGCGCCGGTTCAATGTGCTGGTCATGTTTCGACGACTTCCTCTTTCTCGATATGCTCGAAGACAAGATTGGCGCTGACCACGCCGTCGAGCGCGGCGATGTTCGTCAGCCGGTCGCCCAGTTCGCGCGCACCGGCTCCTTCCAGGATCACGACAATGCGGTGGTCTTGATGCGCCGGTATCTCGGTGCCGTCCATGTTTGCGATCGCTGCCATGACCGAGGTCGCCCAGCCGGGCAGAACCGTCACGACGGCGCTCGAAATGTGATGGTAGTCGTGCCGTTCAGCCATGGCCGGCCTCCGCGATGCCGATCGCGCCGACCGGACACAGGGCGACGCAGGCTCCGCATCGCGTGCAGGCATCCTGGTCGATTGTGGGGCGGAACGGGCCGCCGTGCTGCGGGGTGAAGCGGATGACGTCGTCGTCGCAGGCGTCGCGGCAACTCATGCAGGCGATCCCGGCCAGGGTCAGACAGTCCGGGCCGATAGTCAAGCGAGCCGCCGTATCCCGCGATCCGGTCGCGGTCAAAAAGGCCCTGCGCGACAGATATGCCGGTGCCATACTGATTCAGCCCCCTGGCGGGCCGGGCGGCCCGAACACGATTTGCCACATCCACACGAGGAAGCCGTAGCCGCCCACGACGCCGACGGCGACGCCCGGCCAGATACCGAAAGCCAGCACGAGAAAGGCCAACAGCTCCTTGCGGCGGTTCGCGGTCGGATTGGCCGCGGAGGCGATGTCGTTGGTCGGTTTGTCCGGGTTCATGATCCCCTCATGTGCCGTGGACGTGTGAGGCCGTGTGAAGGACCCCCTCGAGACAGGTTAGCGTTTGCGAACGCGCGGGCACAACCGGGTTTCTCCCGGATAGTTGAAAATTCATGTCAACCCTTGCGTGCCCGGCACAGGATCGGGCCATAACGGGCCGCAAACAGCAGGAAGGCCAGGCTCCAGAGCGCGCCGCCGGCCGTCAACAGCGCCAGGTAGTGGGTGTCGGAGAACGGGGCGGCCACGCGCAGCAGCGCACCGGCGCTGACGGCGGCGTAGATGGCCAGCGTCCAGCCGTCGGCCTCGATCGCGCGCCCGGTATGGCCGAGGCTGGCGCGCGTCATCACGGCGAGCGTCATCGTGCCGACCGCGCCGGCCGTCAGCGCGTGGATCGCCGCGCCCGCCGGCAGGCCGGGGACAAGGATCGACGTCCCGAGGAGAAGCACCGCCGCCGCCAGCCAGCCGTAACCCAGATGGAGCACCAGCACGATCGGCTCGCGCGCGGCGAGGTCGCCGCGCCAGCGCAACAGTCGCGCGGCGAGCAGCAGGCCGGCAAGCAGCAGCAAGCCGCCGGTCGCCTGAAGATCGGGCACCGCGACCCAGGCCGCGACGGCCGCGACGGTTGCTGCCAGCGCCGCCTTGTCGACGATCCCGAACGAGGCCGGCAGCCGCCTGTCGCCGTTCCTGGCCAGCCAGTTGCGGGTGAAGCTCGGTACGATCCGTCCGCCGATCAGTGCAATCAGCACGGTCGCGACACCGAGCGCCAGCCGCAGGCCGGGCGCGGCTGCCGAGATTTCGAAAGTGCCGGTGTGGTGCAGCCCGTTGGCGAGCGCGAACAACGAAAGCATCGTCGCCACGGGTGCGTTGCGCCAGTTTTTCCCTGCCGCCACCTCGCGCCAGACCGCCGCCGCCAGCGCGACGGGAAAAGTGAGATCGGCCGCCATGGCAATCAGCGGGTCGTCTATGGTCAGATTGGCGGCGCGTCCGAGAAACCACAGCCCGACCAGGCCGGCAAGCGGCCCGCCGCTCAGCGGCAGGCGGCCGGTCCAGTTGGGCACCGCCGTCAGCACGAAACCGGCTATCACCGCGCCCAGATAGCCGAACAGCATTTCGTGCACGTGCCAGTCGAGCGCGGCAAACGGTCCGGCCGGCGACCATCCCGTGCGGAACATCCAAAGCCATGCCGGAATGGCCAGGCCGGCATGCAGCGCCGCCAGCAGGAAAAACGGTCGGAAACCGTAATGCAGCAGCGGCAGCGTGGAGGGGATGCGTCCGCGCCCGTCGCGTCCGTCCTCGCCGCTGCTGCGCCGGCGCCGCAGCACCGATCGGTCGGTCGGCCCGTGCTGTTCCAAAACCGTCATTGCGTCAGTCCCGGTTTTGAACGGAACCGGCGCCGCGCGCACAGGCGCGCGGCCGCCGCGCCATGGGCGGCGAAGTCACCGATATCGTCGAACAGGTCTCCGATCTCGGAAAAAGCCGTCCGGTCCGGCTCGTCCGGCTGCAGGGAATTGAGCTCGTCGAGCAAGGTCGTCACCAGCACGATTGCGTCGCGCATCTTGCGTGCGTCGCTCAGCGCCGCGGCACGGGTGGCGACGTCGTCCTCGGCGCAGATGCGCGCCAGGATCGCGTCGGCGCGGGCGCGGCAGCGGCAGTCGAGCTCGGCTTCCCGGAGCCCTTGCCGCAGGCGTTCGATGGCGGAGCGTTCGCCCGCCAGCGCCTCTGGCGCGACGGGCGGTGTTTGCATCGGGCGTTTCGGCGTGACCATGGCAGCCTCCTTACGGGGTGGCCGGACGGCAAAACTGCCGTCGCGACGGTGTGCTGCGCCGGCGGTTCGTCAACGCACCAGCGCCTTCAGGCGGGCAAACCAGCCCGGCGTGTCGTCGCGCACCAACCGAAAGCCCAGATTGTCGGGCGGCGCGCCGACGGCGCAACCGCCGCTTTTGCCGTCCCGCACGAAATCGGACATGTAGGTCCGGTGCCGGCCTTCGGCGACGTGGACGCCGCAATTCTCGGTCGTGCGTTCGACCGTCGCAAGGTCCGTGTCGAGCGTCACGCGCGTGTAGCATGTCGACGTCCATTCCCAGACATTGCCAGCCATGTCCCGCACGCCGTGCGCGTTGGGGCCGTAATGGCCGCGCGGCTTGGGCTGCGGGTCGGGTTCGCGCCGCGCCGCGGCTTCCTCCTCGTAGCGGCGGATCCAGGCCATTGCGGGATTTTTGGGATCGTCGGCGACCGCGAACGGATCGCCGGCGAACCGCTCGCCTGCCGCGAACGCCCATTCGGCCGCGCTCGGCAGGCGCCAGGTCTCACCGGTGACCTGGGAATACCAGGCGGCATAGGCCGCGGCGTCGAGATAGCTGACACCCGTTACCGGAATTTCGGCCGCGTGCGCGGAAGGCGCACCGTCGGCGGGGCGGCACGCGCCTGCCGCCACGCATTCATCGTAGGCGGCGAGGCTGACTTGGTTGGCCATGATGTGCAAGGTACGGTCGAAGCGAACCGTCTTGCTCGGAGCCGCGGCTGGCCGGCCGGCTGCGAGGAATTCGCCGGGCAGGGGAAAGTCGATCGCGCCGGGAGCGATCGCCACCGTCTCCACCGCGGCCGGCGCCGGACCTGACGTCGATCCGGCCCAGTCGACCAGACCGATTGCTGCCGGCACGGCCACCGCTGCGACGGCTCCGATGATGGCTTCGGCGACATGGTGCGGCATGGCGTCTTCTCCCGAAAGCCATGGCCCGGCGCCTGTGCCGGGCCATGGCGACTGGCTTTTTTTTGCGCAGCGTCAGGTCAGTTGGTCGGGATCGGTCCCGGGGCTTCGACCTGCTTCATCAGATCGTCGTTCCACTCGCCATCGACCACGAAATGGGCGGTGGCGCCGAGTTCGACGGCTTCGATCAGGTTGTGGTTCACATAGGCGTAGACGCCCGGCTGCAGGAAGGTGTAGAGCGCCGCGCCCGCCGATCCGCCGCGGATGAACCAGGTTTCCAGATTCTTGGCCGGCGGATTGTCGAACTTACCCTCTTCCCAGACGAAGTCGCCATGGCCGCCGATCAGGTGTGGCCTTGTGTCCCGGTTGGCCTGGGAGTGGACGATCATCACGGTCTCGCCGACCTTCGAGCGCATGGCGTTGTCGCCGGTGAGCGCTCCCTTTGCGCCGTTGAAGACCACATGGGTGGGCACCAGCCCGCGCATCACCTCGACCGTGTCGGCATAGGATTCGCCGGGGCTATCGTAGCTCTTATAGGCCCCGGTTTCGTCGCGCGGCACGTAGAAGTCGTTTTCGCCGACATAGTAGAGCTTGTCGTAGGTGACGCGCTCGCCCTTCTCGTTCTTCAGCCCGTCGCGCGGCAGCACCATGATCGTGCCGCTCATGCCTGAGACCACGTGCCAGGGGATCATCGCGCCCTCGGGGGCGCAATGGTAGACGAAGGTGCCCGACCGGGTCGCCTTGAAGCGCAGCTTGACCTGCTCGCCGGGCATGATCAGCGTCAATGCCCCGCCGCCGAGCGCGCCCGTGGCGGCGTGGAAATCGATATTGTGCGGCAGGGAATTGCTGGCCGCGTTGATCAGCGTGAGCTCGACATAGTCGCCCTCATGCACCACCATCATCGGTCCGGGAATGGAGCCGTTGAAGGTCATGCCCTGAAGGGTCGTGCCCTCGTCGTCGATGACGACCGGCTTTTCCTCGATCGGCAGCACGAACTCGACCACCTTGGGTCCGCTTGTGGCGACCTGCTCGTGCGCATGCACGAATGGCGGCGCGACCAGCGTGACCTTTTCGCGCGGCAAGGTGGCAATGTCGGCGCCGCTGGTGCTGGCGACCGCCGTCAGCGGGGGCATCGCGGTCAGCGCCGCCGTGGCGGCCGCGCCCATCAGTGCCTGGCGTCGCGTGAACATTTTTCAATCTCCTTATGGAACTTCGGTGTTGATGACGAAAACATACCGGGGCCGGCACTCGCGCTCTTTGTTCCCGCGCAAACAAGTGCGAGAAAGGCTCATTCCCGTCGGAATCGCCGATGCGGGAATGGTGTTTTTCCATTTTGGAAAAAGTCTTTGATGCCTATGACGAATTGACGCCTTCCGGCACGAGGTGTTGAACGCGTTGACTTTCGCGCGCGCCGCGCCGCGTGGGGACCGTAACGGAGAAGGCTGATGAGCGACCGCATCGAAATCGAGGGACTGAAGATTGCCGGGGTGCTGCACGACTTCGTGGCCCGCGAGGCCCTGCCGGGTACCGGTGTGGAGGCCGGCCATTTCTGGTCGGCGCTGTCCAAGATTGTGCACGAGTTGGCGCCGAAGAACCGGGCGCTTCTGGAAAAGCGCGATCGTCTGCAGGCCAAGATCGACAACTGGCACCGCCAAAACGGTGCGCCGGCCGATCTCGGCGTCTACAAGACCTTTCTGGAGGAAATCGGGTATCTCCTGCCGGAGGGCGGCGAGTTTTCGATCACCACCGCCAATGTTGATGCCGAGATCGCCACGATCGCCGGCCCGCAATTGGTGGTGCCAGTCACCAATGCGCGCTACGCGCTCAACGCTGCCAATGCGCGCTGGGGTTCGCTCTACGACGCGCTATACGGCACTGATGTGATCCCCGAGACCGACGGGGCGGAAAAGGGCGAGGGCTACAATCCCGGCCGTGGCGCCAGGGTCGTAGCTTGGGCGCGCGACTTTCTCGACGAAAGCGCGCCGCTTGCGGGCGCGCGCTGGGCCGACATGACCGGACTTGCGGTTGAGGACGGAGAGCTGAAGGCGGGCGATGCCGTGCTGGCCGATCCGGCCCAGTTCGCGGGCTATCGCGGCGATCCGGCAGCGCCCTCGACCGTGCTGTTGCGCAAGAACGGCCTGCATATCGAGATTTCGGTCGACCGCTACCATCCGATCGGCAAGGACGATCCGGCCGGCATCTGCGATGTGGTGCTGGAATCGGCCGTCACCACCATCATGGATTGTGAGGATTCCGTCGCTACTGTCGACGCCGAAGACAAGGTGCTCGCCTACCGCAACTGGCTCGGCCTTATGAAGGGCGATCTGGCCGAGGAGGTGACCAAGGGCAAGACCTTCGTGCGCCGCCTGAAGGGCGACCGCGACTACACCGCGCCGGACGGCAGCAAGCTGACGCTCCCCGGGCGCGCGCTGATGCTTGTCAGGAATGTCGGCCACCTGATGACCAATCCCGCGATCCTTGACCGCGATGGCGCCGAGATTCCCGAAGGCATCATGGATGCCATGATGACGGGCATGATTGCGCTGCACGATGTCGGGCCGGATGGGCGCCGAGCCAATTCGCGCGCCGGCTCGGTCTATATCGTCAAGCCGAAGATGCACGGGCCGGAGGAGGTCGCGTTTGCCGTCGAACTGTTCTCGCGTGTCGAGGATGTGCTCGGCATGGCGAAAAACACGCTCAAAATGGGTATCATGGACGAGGAGCGCCGCACCACGGTCAACCTCAGGGAAGCAATCCGCGCCGCGTCCGAACGCGTCGTGTTCATCAATACCGGTTTTCTCGACCGTACCGGGGACGAAATCCACACTTCGATGGAGGCCGGGCCGATGATCCGCAAGGGCGACATGAAGCAGGCCGCCTGGATTTCCGCCTACGAGGCCTGGAATGTCGATATCGGGCTCGAATGCGGACTGGCCGGCCACGCCCAGATCGGCAAGGGCATGTGGGCGATGCCCGACCGCATGGCGGAAATGCTGGAGCAGAAGATCGGCCATCCGAGAGCCGGCGCCAACACGGCCTGGGTGCCGTCACCGACGGCGGCTACCCTGCATGCCACCCACTATCACAAGGTCGATGTCGCCGCGGTGCAGAAGGAATTGAAGAACCGTCCGCGCGCCAATATCGACGACATCCTGTCTGTTCCGGTCGCGACCCGGCCGAATTGGTCCGATGAAGACAGGCGCCAGGAATTGCGCAACAACGCCCAGGGCATTCTGGGTTACGTGGTGCGCTGGATCGACCAGGGCGTCGGCTGCTCCAAGGTGCCCGACATCAACGATGTCGGCCTGATGGAAGATCGGGCGACCTTGCGCATTTCGTCTCAGCATATGGCCAACTGGCTGCATCACGGCGTGGTCGGCAAAGACGAGGTGATGGCGGTGATGAAGGAAATGGCCGCGATCGTAGACCGTCAGAACGCCGACGATCCGCTCTATCGGCCGATGGCGCCGGATTTCGACAGGTCGATCGCCTTCCAGGCCGCGTGCGAGCTCGTCTTCCACGGCCGCGAACAGCCCAGCGGCTACACCGAGCCGGTGCTTCACCGGCGCCGTCTGGAACTGAAGGCGCGCGGAGCCGCCGGCTGAGGCGGCCATTAGGTCCGGATCGCGTTTCGGATCAGCACGCCACGCCGCGCTTGTTTGCCGGCCCGGTTTTGCCTATGCGGTAACCGCATGAAGGTCCTGGCCATCGACACCGCCGCCGAACTCTGCGCGGCCTGCGTCTTCGACGCGGGCGCAGGCCGGGAACTCGGCCGTTCGGTGCGCGATATCGGCAAGGGTCATGCCGAGGCGCTTGTCCCGGTGATGGCCGGCGCGCTTGCCGATGCCGGCTGTGACTATCCCGATCTTGGCGCCATCGCGGTGGCGACCGGCCCCGGTTCCTTTACGGGCGTCAGGATCGGTGTCGCCGCCGCGCGCGGATTGGCACTGGCGCTCGACATTCCCGCCGCGGGGGTGACCACGCTCGCCGCCATGGCCCGCGACGCCCGAAGCGTCTTTCCCGCTCGCATCTGCCTGTCGGTTCTCGACGCCAAACGCGGCGAGCTTTACGTCGCCATCCATGACGCCGAGGGCGGCGTGATCGAAGCGCCGATGATCACCGATGCCGCGCGCGCTGCGACACTCGCGCGCGATCACCGGGCCGTCTTGACTGGGTCCGGCGCTGGCCTCGTCGCCGAGGTCGGAGGCGGTGATCTATTCCAGTTCGCTGGCGAGGGCCGCACGGGAGACATCGCCGCCTACGCGGCCTGCGCCGTCGCCTCGGGATTTTCGCGGCAAAAGCCGAAACCGGTCTATTTGCGCGGTGCCGACGCGCGGCCGCATTCCGGTTTCGCGTTGCCGCGCCGGGAGGGATGATGCGCACGCTGTTTTCTCTGCGCGGCCGCCGGCGCGAATTCCTGGCGGAACGCCTGCTGTCCGCCGACGCGGCCGCGTTGTCGAGCCTGCACGCGGACGGTTTTGCGCGGCCATGGAGCGACGGTGAGTTCGCCGCCCTTCTGGATCAGGAGACGGTTTTCGGTTTCGCCGCGCGCGAAGTCGGGCGTCCTGGCGCAGCGCCGGGCGGTTTCGTTCTGGCCAGGCAGGCTGCGGGCGAGGGCGAGATTCTGACCTTGGTGGTCGCGCCCGCGCTCAGGCGCTGTGGCCTCGGCTGGCTGCTCATGGACGCCGTCCTGCGCGAACTCTATGCCCAGCGCGCGGAAGCGCTGTTTTTGGAAGTTGACGAGACCAATCGGGCGGCGGTCGCTCTTTATCGAAAACTGGGCTTCAGCCAGGTCGGCGCTCGCCCGGCCTATTATGCGCAAAAGACCGCGCCGCGTACGGCGGCGCTTGTCATGCGCCGCGATCTTGTTTAGCGCGTCGGGCGGCGGGGAAAGGGAAGCACCGCAACCATGATGGCCTCGATCCGGGCGGCAATCGTGCTAGCCGTCCTGCTGCCGGTGACATTGGTCGCCATAGGCGTCCAGATGATCGCCTTGCGTATTGGCGTTCCCGATCCCGGCATGGTGCCGACCCTGTGGCACGGGCTGGCGCTGCGCCTGCTCGGCATCCGCGTCCGCGTCCACGGCGCCGCCGATCCGCGTCGCCCGCTGCTGATCGCATCCAATCACATATCCTGGACCGACATTCCCGTGCTCGGCGCGATCATGCCGCTTGGCTTCGTCGCCAAGGCCGACATGGCCGGCTGGCCCGTCTTCGGCCTGCTCGCCAAGCTGCAGCGCACCGTGTTCGTCGAGCGCGACCGCGCCCGGACCTCGGCGATCCAGGCGGGCGCACTGGGCGCGCGGCTCGCCACCGGTGATGTGATGGTGCTTTTCGCCGAGGGGACCACGTCCGACGGGAATTTCGTCGCGCCGTTCAAAAGCACCCTGTTCGCCGCCGCGCAGGCCGCGCTCGACGCGCATGCGGATGATGGCCAGGACGGTGTCCCGAACGTGACGATCCAGCCCGTTGCGATCGCCTATACCCGTCTGCACGGCATGCCGATGGGCAGGTTCCATCGCCGGCACGCCTCGTGGATCGGCGATGCCGACCTGATACCGCATCTCGGGGCCTTGATCCGCGAGGGCGGCATGGATGTGGAAGTGCATTTCGGAGTGCCGGTTCGATTCGAGCCCGGCAGCGACCGCAAGCAGGTGGCGCGCCGCGTGGAGGCCGAAATCCGCGGGCTGATGGTTCAGGCGCTGCGCAGGCCGGGCGCTTCGTCGCGCTGAACGATATCTCGGCCGGTGAGGCGGCGAAAGGCATCGATATCGGCCGGGCGGCCGGTAAAATAGCCCTGCACGAGGTCGCAGCCCTCGGCGATCAGGAAGTCGAGTTGCTCCTGGCTTTCCACGCCCTCCGCGGCGACTTCCAGCCCGAGCGCGTGACCGAGGCCGACGACCGAGCGGATGATGGCCGCCGATTGCTCGACCCGGCCCAGATTTTCGGTGAAGGAGCGGTCGATCTTGAGTGTGCTGAGCGGGAAAGCCTGCAGGTATGACAGCGACGAATAGCCGGTCCCGAAATCATCGAGCGCGATGCGCACGCCGACATCGCGCAGCTTGCGCAGCATCGACATCGCCTGCTCGAAATCCTGGACCATGACGCCTTCGGTGATCTCGAGCTCGAGCCGGTCCGGCGCCAGGCCGGTCTCCTCCAGGATCGCCTGAACGGTACCTGGCAGGTTGCCGCTGCGGAAATGGAGCGGCGACAGATTGACCGCCACGCGCAGCGGATTTTCCCAGGACGCGGCCTCGCGACAGGCGCCGCGCAGGATCCATTCCGACATCTTGACGATCGTATCGTCTTCTTCCGCCAGCGGGATGAAATCAACCGGTCCGATCATGCCGCGCGTCGGGTGGTTCCATCGCACCAGCGCCTCGAACGCAACGGCCGTGCCGTCGGCGGCGAGTTGCGGCTGGAAATGCAGGATAAGCGCGCCGTTGCCGATCGCGGCGCGCAGTTCGCTTTTCAGGAACTGGCGGTCGCGCGCGGCGAGATCCTCGTTGGGGTCGAAGAACACCAGCGGATCCTCGCTCGTCCGCCGGGCACGTATCAGCGCCCCCGCTGCGTTCGCGAGCAGGGTCGAGGCATCCCGTCCGTCGGTGGGAAAGAGCGCGCATCCGATCGCGATCGTCGAGCCGGTCTCGCGCGCGCCGACGCCAGCGGTTCCAGCCGAGCAAAGGTTCGCGGCGAAGCGGCGCAGGCCGTCGCGGCCGGCCGGCTTGCTCAGCACGAGGGCGAAAGTGTCGGAAGCGATATGAAACAGAGGTGTTTTGCCGACGGCCTTTTTCAGGCGCAGGGCGATGGCCCGCAGGGCTTCGTCGCCGGTCGCATGGCCATACATGTCGCTGATATGGGTGTGGCCGAGCACGTTGATGCGCAGCACGGCGAAGGGCGCGTCGCCGCCGGCGCGCTTGGCGATAAGCTGACCTAGCATAGTGTGGAACGAGGTCCGATTGGGCAGGTCGGTCAGTGCGTCGTGGGACGCCAGATGGGCTGCTTCCTTCTCGGCGCGCTTGCGCGCGCTGATGTCGAGAAGAACGTTTACGGCCCCCACGATACTGCCGGACGGTCCCGGGATGGGCGTCGGGAACGGCGCAAACGGAATCCGTGTTCCGTCGGGCCGTTCGGCAATCGCCTCGGCGCCGCGCACGGCCCGATTTTCCCGGATCGCCAGCGCCATCGGACAGTCCTCGTGCGCCAGCGGCGAGCCGTCCGGATTGTAGAGCCGCTCCGTGATGCACCAGCGATCGACCCCCAGCACGGGCCTGCGGCCGGCGAAGGTTTCGGCCGCCTGGTTGAAATAGGTGATGAAACCGTCCGTGTCGGTGGCGTAGACCGGCGCCGGCAGAGCATCGAGCATCGAGCGAACCCACAGTTGATCCGCGTCATCCAGCGGCAGGCCCTGAACTCTGCGCTTGCGCTGGGGCGCCGCCGCATGTGTCACGATGCGCGAGAGCGCGGTGGCGATCTGCTCCGACGTGATTCCCAGCCCGCCGAGCGATAGCGGCGGTCCGGCCGGAGCCGTATCGGTTGGTGGAGGAAATTGGCTATTCACGAGCGCCCCATACCGGTGGCGCCATCGGGCTGGCCCGGTCCGGTTGCGGATGTAGCCGTTTTCACGGCGCATTTTCGGTTTCGTCGAACCTGTAATCGCACGCCACGCGTCTCCGCATGTTCTGTCCGTCGGCACCGCTATCGACAGCCGACCATCCGTTTGCCTGCCGATATTAGGTCCAGAAGCTGAATCAATCTCTACCGCCGCATCCTGAAATTTCGGGGTAGGACGATCCGCACTGCAACCGGGGGCCGTGTGATGCCGGAGTTGGGGCCGATTAACGCTAAATTCACCTGCCGCGTTATAACAGTTCGCGGGCAAACAGCCGCCGGGACGAAGCCGGCCAGCCTGCCGAAGGCGGAAGTGGGGTGCCGCGCTTCGGGCTCAAGCACGTCCGGCGGATGTGCTTGCGACTCCCAGGATCGAATCGGCTGGTATATGCGGCATTTTCGGTCGGGGACGAACCATCCATGAAAAATCTGGCAATATCGAAGAAACTGGGACTGGCCTTTCTGGCGGTGATTTCCATCATCGTGGCGATGAGCGGCGCGGCGCTGTGGAACCTTTCGGCGATCGAACGCGCGGATGCGGCCGCCGAACGGTCCAAGAGCGCGGCCGGCGCAGCGATGAACGCGCGCATGGCGCTGGCTCGCGTCGAAAATTCCTATCGCGGCTATCTGCTGTCGATGGACAAATATTATCTCGAACGCGTTGACAGCCACGAGGCCAACCTGCGCGGACAGTTGGCCGGCCTGAGGGCGTTGAAACAGGCGTCGCCGGAACTGGTCGCGCGGATCGACGCGATCGCGGCCGATGTTGGTACCTACCGCGCGCAGGTGATCGAGGCGGGCAAGAAGCTCGCGGCCGATCCGATATTCAGGTTCAAGGCGATCGAGATGGTTGGCCCCACCGGGACTGCCGACGGGCTGATCGAGCCGATCGAAAACGGTATCGACGCCTTCATCGCCGAGGAGGTCGAGACCAACGCCAGGAATTCGGCCGCGGTCACGACGGC
Organism: Nitratireductor arenosus; assembly: GCF_009742725.1. GTDB lineage: Bacteria > Pseudomonadota > Alphaproteobacteria > Rhizobiales > Rhizobiaceae > Mangrovimarina > Mangrovimarina arenosa. The sequence goes on from NZ_WPHG01000003.1 coordinate 241,685, forward strand.
GGTCGCGGATGCCAACACCGCGCTCTATGGCGGCCTGGCCGTCGCGGTGCTTCTGGCCGCCGCTCTCGGCTACCTGCTCAGCCGCTCGATCGCGACGCCGATCCGCGGACTGACCTCGGTCATGGGGCGGCTTGCCGAGGGTGACAATCAGATCGAGGTCCCGGCGACCGGACGCGGCGACGAGGTCGGGCGGATGGCGCAGGCCGTACGGATATTCAAGGATGCTGCGATCGAGAAATTGCGCGTCGAGGCCCAGGCCGTGGAACTGCGTGAGACCGGCGAGGCCGAACGCAACCGTACCGAAGCGGAAAAGGCGCGCGAGGCCGCGGAAGACCACGTCGCCGTTTCCGCCTTGGCGGAGGGGCTGGCTTGCTTGGCGCGCGGTGACCTGACGCATCGCATCGGAATTGATTTCGCGCCCAAAACGCAGCAACTGAAGGACGATTTCAACGATGCCATGGCCCGGCTGCAGGAGACGATGACCACCGTCACCGGCGCGATTGGCGCGATGAAGACCGGCACCGGCGAGATCTGCCAGGCGGCCGATGATTTGTCACGGCGCACCGAGCAGCAAGCGGCGAGCCTCGAGGAGACGGCCGCGGCGCTCGACCAGGTGACGCGCACCGTCAGGCAGACCGCCGAGGACGCGCTGCAGGCGTCCCGGGTTTCGGACGAGGCGCGTGACGGCGCCGAAAAATCGGGTGCGGTCGTGCGCGATGCGGTCGGCGCGATGGCGCAGATCGAAAAATCGTCCGAGCAGATCGGCCAGATCATTGGCGTGATCGACGAGATCGCCTTCCAGACCAACCTCTTGGCGCTCAATGCCGGGGTCGAGGCGGCGCGCGCCGGCGACGCCGGCAAGGGCTTCGCGGTCGTCGCCCAGGAGGTGCGCGCGCTCGCCCAGCGTTCGGCCGAGGCCGCCAAGGAGATCAAGGCGCTCATTTCCACTTCGAGCGGCCAGGTCAACCAGGGCGTAGGCCTGGTCGCACAGACCGGCGAGGTGTTGGAACTGATCGTCGGCCAGGTAAGCGAGATGTCGGATCTGGTCAAAAAAATCGCCGATGCCGCGCAGGAACAGTCGACCGGTCTCGGCCAGGTCAATGTCGCGGTCAATCAGATGGACCAGGTGACCCAGCAGAACGCGGCGATGGTGGAGCAGTCGACGGCGGCCAGCCATTCGCTGGCCAAGGAGGCCGACGACCTGACCAGGCTGGTCGCGCGCTTCGACGTCGGCGGCGGCAGGTCGGTGGCGGGGCGCGAAACCGCAACCCGCTCCGCGGCTCCGGTAGCCCAGCTCAGGACGGCGGGCGGCCGGCAGGCCGTGGCCACGATGCCCGAAGCGGACGGCTGGGAGGAATTCTGAGCCCGCCGCCGGCAGCCACGACATTTGTCGCAAGAACGAGCCGCGTCCCTCCGGGCGCGGCTCTTTGGCGTCCCGGTTACTGCCGGCTGCCGATCACCATGCGATTGCCTTCGCTGTCGCGGAATTCGGCGATGATCCGCCCCGGTTGCCATGGCGCCTCTTGTGGCTCGGTGATGATCTCGACGCCGCCCGCCCTCAATCTCTCGACAATCGCTGCGATATCGTCGGCGACCAGAACCATAACCGGGTCGGAGGACGGCGTTTCGTCGCTGCGCCGGACAAAATGGAGCGTCGTTTCGGCACCGGTGAACCGCAGTTCGATCCAGCGCCAGCCGTCCGGCCCCATCGGCGCGTCGGCAGCGACCTCGCAGTTGAGTTTTTCGAGATAGAATGTCCTGGCGCGTTCCTGGTCGAAGACAGGCAGTTCGGCGAATTGGATATGCATGGCCGTTGCTCCGCTTAGTTGAGGTGAGATTGGCGTCTGGTTTGGTTTCGTCCGAACGCCGCGTGTAGAATTTCGGCGAAGGCGCCGGCGTGCGGACCGTAGCCGCCGTGGTCGCCGGGGAAGGCGACGGGTTCGATGCCGAGCCTGGCCGCGAGGGCGCGGCCGGGACCAGCGGCATCCTCGTTGGACGCCTCGCCGATGCCAACCAGGACAGGCGTTTCGGCTCCGCGCAACCGGTTGATCTCGGGTCGGTAAAGCGACAGCGGCGTCAGCCCGTGGGCGATGAAATATTCCATGTTTGCGTTGATCCGGGTGAAGGTTTCCAGGACCTCTGGCGGCAGGTGGGGCGGCGCGTCGGCAGGTCCGCCGGCATCGTCCAGCCCCGCCATCTCCATGAATTCCTTGACGGCGGCCTCAAGACCGTCGCGCCGGTAGGTGTCTTGGATCGCCCGGTCCTTGGCGATGACCGCCGAGGGATCGTCCAGCATCAGCACACACGGCGGTTCGTGCGCGACGAGGGCCCGCACGTGTCGGGGATGGCGGACCGCGAGATTCAGCCCGATCTGCGCACCGCCGCTGGTGCCGAAGATGTCGGCCGGGGCGCCGTCGCCGAGCGCCGCGATCAGCCGGGCCGCGTCGTCGGCGTGGACGTCCACATCCAGATCGGCGGGTGCATCGTCGAGCGGACTGCGCGAATTGCCGCGCGGATCGTAGGTAACGACGGTGTAGCGGTTGGCCAGATGCTGTGCGAGGCCGGTAAATACGCCAGCGTCGGTCGGCCCGCCAGCGATCATCAAGAGCAGCGGTCCCTGGCCGTGGACTTCGTAATAAAGCCGCGCGCCGGGAACCTTGAGCATTGACGTTTCGGTTGGGTGAGGCATGGCGAATTCTCCCGTTGCGCGCGGCCGCGTGTCGTCGTCAGCCAAGGCGGTTCCCATCACGGCGCTCGTCGCCAGGGCCAGCACGGTTCGGCATTGACGCTTCTCCTGGCGAGATGTGCGATCACAAGAAAAACTGGACGGTCCAGTTCTCCATTTGCAAAAAACTAGACTGTCCAGTACTGTCATGTCAACCGGGAATCGAAACGGGAAAAGCAGCATGACCAGGCCTGCATCGGCGCGACCACCGGACGACGCCACCAGCACATCGCGCTCGGCGCAAAAGCGTCGTGCCATTCTCGACGCCGCCACGGAGGTCTTTCTCAAGTGCGGCTATCCCGGCGCCAGCATGGACGAGATCGCCGCCATGTCCTCGGTTTCCAAGCAGACCGTCTACAAGCATTTCGAAAGCAAGGAGGCGCTGTTCGTCGATATCGTTACCGGCATGACCGACGCGGCTGGCGATATGGTTCACGACCGGACGCCCGTCTTCGACGGCGATGACGGCCTCGCAGCGTATTTGCAGGATTACGCCCATCGCCAGCTCACTGTTGTGCTGACGCCGCGCATCATGCAATTGCGCCGATTGGTGATCGCCGAAGTGAGCCGTTTTCCCGATCTGGCGCGGGTGCTCTACCAGCGTGGCCCCGCCCGGGCGCTGGCCGAGCTTGCCGCATTGTTCGAACGCTTGGCCGCGCGCGGCCTTCTAACGCTCGACGATCCCGCCATGGCCGCGTCGCATTTCAATTGGTTGGTGATGTCCGAACCGCTCAATCGGGCCATGCTTCTGGGCGACGCCGCGATACCCGGCCGGCAGGAGCTGCGCCGCTACGCGGTCGAGGGCGTGCGTGTCTTTCTCGCCGCCTACGGCACCGATCGACGCGGGTGAGCGTCGTCACGCGTGAGACCCGGCCGAACGGTCCGAAGACCGTCGAACGCAACCGCTTCCATCCAGCGGTGAAACGGTTTAGAAGCCCGGCCATGATCCAAACCGACATTGCGGACATCGACAAAGCGGGCGAACGCCCAGACGGTGAAGGCGGGCCGAAGAAGGTTTTCGTCAAGACCTATGGCTGCCAGATGAATGTCTACGATTCCCAGCGCATGTCCGATGCGCTGGCGGCCGACGGCTACGTGCCGACCCAGACGCTGGAGGAGGCCGATCTCGTCCTGCTCAACACCTGCCATATTCGCGAGAAGGCGGCCGAAAAGGTCTATTCCGAGCTCGGCCGCATCCGCAAGCTCAAGGACGAGCGCGCCCGCGACGGGCATGAGACCGTGATCGGCGTCGCCGGCTGCGTGGCCCAGGCCGAGGGCGAGGAGATCATCGCGCGCGCGCCCGTCGTCGACATCGTCATCGGGCCGCAAACCTATCACCGCCTGCCGGAGGCCGTGCGCAAGGTGCGCGCCGGCGGCAAGGTCGTGGACACCGACTATGCGCTGGAGGACAAGTTCGAGCGCCTGCCGCAGCTCCACAAGGGCGAGGTCAAGCGGCGCGGCGTCACCGCTTTCCTGACCGTCCAGGAGGGATGCGACAAATTCTGCACCTTCTGCGTGGTACCCTATACGCGCGGCGCCGAGGTGTCGCGTCCGGTGAGCCAGATCGTGGCCGAGGCCGAAAGGCTGGCGGAAGCCGGCGTACGCGAAATTACCCTTCTGGGGCAGAATGTGAATGCTTGGCACGGCGAGGGCCCCGACGGCCGGCAGTGGGGGCTGGGTGAGTTGCTGTTCCGGCTGGCCGGCGTTCCCGGCATCGCGCGCCTGCGTTATACCACCAGCCATCCGCGTGACATGGACGATGCGCTGATTGCGGCCCATCGCGACCTCGACGCGCTGATGCCGTATCTGCACCTGCCGGTCCAGACGGGCTCGGACAATATTCTCAAGGCGATGAACCGTCGTCATAGCGCCGCCGACTATTTGCGCCTGGTCGACAAGATCCGGGCGGCCAGGCCCGACATCGCCCTGTCCGGAGATTTCATCGTCGGTTTTCCCGGCGAAACGGCTGCCGATTTCGAGGCGACGATGAAGATCGTGCGGGATGTCACATTCGTGCAGGCTTACTCGTTCAAATATTCGCCTCGGCCCGGCACCCCGGGCGCCGATATGGGCGATCAGGTCGCCGAAGCGGTGAAGGATGAACGATTGCAGCGCCTGCAGGCACTGCTCACCACCCAGCAGCGCGCCTTCGCTGGCTCGCTGGTCGGGCGCGGGACCGACGTGCTGATCGAAAAACCGGGGCGTTCGCCGGGCCAGTGGGCCGGTCGTTCGCCGTGGCTGATACCGGTGATTCTTGATGAAAAGCCTGGCGAAATCGGCGACATTGTCGATGTGCGAATCACGCGCACGGGCGCCAACAGCCTGTTTGCCGTGACCGCTTGACCGTAGGCACGGGGCAAGCCAGGGAGACGCGTTTGAACGCCGGCACCACTTTGAAAGCGAGCCCGTCCGGGGCCTCCGACATAGCCCATATCGTCCTCACCTTCGACAACAACAAACATGCCAGCGCGCTTTATGGCCAGTTCGACGAGAACCTGGCCCGGCTGGAGAAGCAGCTTTCCGTCGACATCCGCTCGAAGGGCAATCAACTCTCGATCCACGGCGAGGCCTCGGCCGCCGAGCAGGCGCGCCGCGCCCTCGATTATCTTTACGACCTGGCGCAGAAGGGTGTCGACCTGTCGGCGTCCGAAGTCGACGGGGCGGTGCGCATGGCAGTCGCGGCCGATGACCAACTGACGCTGCCGACCCTGGAAAAGAAGGGCAAGATGGCCGCCGCCCAGATCACGACCCGCAAGCGCACGATCTACGCCCGCACGCCCAACCAGGACGCCTATATGCGCGCCCTCGACCGCGCCGAACTCGTCTTCGGCGTCGGCCCGGCCGGCACCGGCAAGACCTATCTCGCCGTGGCGCACGCCGCCATGCTGCTCGAACGCGGGCTTGTCGAGCGCGTCATCCTGTCGCGGCCGGCGGTCGAGGCGGGCGAGCGGCTGGGCTTCCTGCCCGGCGACATGAAGGAGAAGGTCGACCCCTATCTGCGTCCGCTCTACGATGCGCTCTACGACATGATGCCGGCCGACAAGGTCGAGCGCGCGCTTGCCGCCGGGGTGATCGAGATCGCCCCGCTTGCCTTCATGCGCGGGCGCACGCTCGCCCATTCGGCGATCATCCTCGACGAGGCGCAGAACACGACGACCATGCAGATGAAGATGTTCCTGACCCGCCTGGGCGAAGGCGGGCGCATGATCGTCACCGGCGATCCGACCCAGATCGACCTGCCGCACAACGCCAAGTCCGGTCTGGTCGAGGCCCTGCATGTGCTCGACGAGGTGCCGGGCATCGTCACGGTGCGGTTCGAGGACAAGGACGTCGTGCGCCATCCGCTCGTCGCCGAGATCGTGCGCGCCTATGACCGCCACAGCGTCGGGCGCGACCATCGCGGGGGCGACGTGTGAGCAATCAGGTACCGGGCCGGGCCGGGAACGGCCCGCTCGCGGTGGACGTAATGATTGCCGTCGAGGCGGGGGCATGGGAGCCGCAGGAAAAGCTGGAGACCCGGGTCGCGGGCGCGGTCGGGGCGGTGATCGCGGAATTGGATCTGCGTTCCGGCGCGAGCGAGCTTGGCGTGACCTTCACCGACGACAGGTCCATGCGCGCGCTCAACCGGCAATGGCGCGGCAAGGACAAGCCCACTAACGTGCTCTCCTTTCCCGCCTTTCCCGATCCGAGTCCGAGCCGTATTCCGCCTATGCTGGGCGACATCGTGATCGCATTCGAGACGGTGCGCCGCGAGGCGACACTGGACGCAAAGCCTTTCGATCACCATCTCACCCATCTCTTGGTTCATGGTCTGTTGCATCTTTTGGGGTATGATCATGAAACCGACGACGACGCGGACCATATGGAAGCGACCGAAAGGCGCGTTCTGGCGCGGCTTGCCATCGCCGATCCCTATACCGCAACTGACCGGAGCGAATGACCGACTGCGATGAACCAGCGTGAACAAGCCGTCGCCGCGCCCGAGGCGGGCGACGATGCGGGCTCGGGCGAACCGCCCGAGGAAAGCTCGAGTACCGGGGCGCCGCCCCAAAATGGTGGTCGGGGCCTATTTCAGAGATTTATGAGCCTATTTCGCGGGCGCAACGGGTCGACCCTGCGCGAGGATCTGGCCGATGCGCTCGCAGACGGCCAGCACGACAGCGCACCGTTTTCGCCGGGCGAACGCGCCATGCTGCACAACATTCTGCGCCTGCGCGAGGTGCGGGTGGAGGACGTCATGGTGCCACGCGCTGACATCGAGGCGGTCGAGCTTTCGACCACACTCGGCGAGTTGCTAAAAATGTTCGAGGAATCGGGGCATTCGCGCATGCCCGTCTATGCCGAATCGCTGGATGATCCGCGCGGCATGGTTCACATTCGCGACGCCGTCACCCAACTGACGCGCTCGGCCCGGGCGAAAAAACCGCGCGGCGCCAAGCGCGCGGCCGCAAAGACCGCCGATCTCGACCTTGGTCAGGTCGATCTGACGCGCACGATCGGCGACCTGAGCCTGACGCGGCCGGTGCTGTTCGTGCCGCCCTCCATGCTCGCCTCCGATCTGATGAACCGGATGCGGGCCGCCCGTACCCAGATGGCGCTGGTCATTGACGAATATGGCGGCACGGACGGCCTGGCCTCGCTGGAGGACATCGTCGAGATGGTGGTCGGCGACATCGAGGACGAGCACGACGACGAGGAGCCGATGATCACCAAGGCCGGCGACGGCGTCTTCGTCGTCGACGCCCGCGCCGAGATCGACGACGTCGCCGAGGCCATCGGCGACGGCTTCGCCGCTGAGGAGCACAGCGAGGACGTCGACACGATCGGTGGCATCATCTTCAACACGCTCGGCCGGGTGCCGGCACGTGGCGAGGTTGTCCAGGCTATTCCCGGCTTCGAATTCCACGTGCTCGACGCCGATCCGCGCCGCGTCAAACGCGTGCGTATCGTGCAGTTGCGCATGCCCGGGCGCAGAGCGCGTTCCCTGAGGGATCATCCCGCCGACGAGGCCTGAAGTCGGATCCCCCGCAGGCGGGTCCGTTCGCCGGCGACGGTTTCGGGCAAGCCGCGTTTGGCAGGCTTTGGCCGGATTGCTAAATCTCGGGCCCCTGATTCGCTGACTGGAAAGCCGGATGACCGACCTTGCCGCGCGCGTGATCTTGCAGTGGGGATGGCGGCGGGTGGCCATCGCCGTCCTGGCGGGCGCGTGCGCCGTGCTCGCCTTGCCGCCCTACGACTTTTTTCCGGCCGGCTTCGTTTCTTTCACCGTGCTCGTCTGGCTCCTGGACGGCGTGGCGCCCGATCCCGGAGATCGCCTCGTAAGGCGGCTGCGCGGCGCGTTCGCCATCGGCTGGTGGTTTGGCTTCGGCTATTTCGTCGCCGGGCTGTGGTGGGTCGGGCGCGCCCTGTTGGTGGACGCGGACAATTTTGCCTGGGCTTTGCCGATCGCCGTGCTCGGCCTGCCCGCCCTGCTCGCCGTCTTCCACGGCCTGGCCGCCGCCCTCGCGCGCCTGGCATGGGCCGACGGCATCGGGCGCATCGTCGCGCTCGCTGCCGCCTTCGGCATTGCGGAATGGCTGCGTAGCTTCATCCTGACCGGTTTTCCCTGGAACGCGGTCGGCTACGCGGCCATGCCGGTGCCGTTGCTGATGCAGTCTGTCGGGGTCGTTGGCCTGTTCGGGATGAACGCGCTTGCGGTTCTGGTGTTCGCCATGCCGGCGCTCGCCGGTTTCCGGCGTCATCGCGGGGCGGGCATCGTCGTGGCGCTTCTTCTGATCGGCGCGCATCTCGGCTACGGCATCGTCCAGTTGCATTTCGTCCCGCCGGCCGAGGGCGGGCGCCGGCTGCAGGTCCGGGTGGTCCAGCCGTCCGTCTCCCAGAGCGGCAAATGGGAGCCGCAGGAGCGGGCCCGCATCATGAAGACGCTGCTCGATCTGTCGGCGCGGGCCGCCGCCGAAGGCCGTGAGCGGCCGGATCTGATCGTATGGCCGGAGACAGCGCTGCCTTTCGTCATCACCGAAAGGCCCGACGCGCTTGCCGCGATCGGCGCGATGCTCGGATCCGGCCAGGCTTTGTTCCTTGGCGCGGTGCGGTCCGAGACGGCCGCCTCGACCCAGGATGAGCCGCGCTACTATAACGCCGTCGTTGCCATTAACGACGATGGCGAGATCGTCGATGCCGTCGACAAGTTGCATCTGGTTCCCTTCGGCGAATATCTGCCCTTCCAGGACCTGCTCGATGGGCTCGGTTTCGAAACCGTGGCTGAAACGGTTGGCGGCTTTTCGGCGGGATCGGCGCGTCGCGTTTTGTCCGCGCCGGGTGGGGTCGGCGCGCTGCCGATGATCTGCTACGAGATCATTTTCCCGGACCTGCTGGCCGGCATGGGTGCACAGGCTGACATCATCGTTAACGTCACCAACGATGCCTGGTTTGGCGACACGGCCGGTCCCTATCAGCATTTCCGGCAGGCCCAGGTACGCGCCGTTGAGACCGGAATGCCGCTGATCAGGGCGGCGAACAACGGAATTTCGGCGATAGTCGACGAAAAGGGCCGGGTCGTCGACGCGTTCGCGCTCGATGCGGTCGGGACCCTCGATGTCGCACTATTCGTTCCTGATCGCCAAAGCCGGCGCATGATTGATGCCGGACGCAATGGCTTATTGATTATATTGTTCTTTGCAACCCTGGCTTGTGGTATGAATATCAGTCAGAGGCTACGTTCCAAGTGAGGTGCGAAAGTCGCTAAAGGCAGGCATGGATTGCCAAATCGCCCTCTCTCTCGCCGCCCGTGATTCTGGGGCCATGGGCATTTGGCGGGAACTCGTTGGAGCCAATTGAAAAGCCCGTGATAAACGGCGAGGACATTATGCCTGACAACAAGAAGAAGCCGAACCCGATCGATATCCATGTCGGGAGCCGCGTTCGTCTGCGGCGAAACATGCTGGGAATGAGCCAGGAGAAGCTTGGCGAAAGTCTCGGCGTGACGTTTCAGCAGATCCAGAAATACGAAAAAGGAACCAACCGGGTCGGCGCCAGCCGACTTCAAGCGATCGCATCGATCCTGAACGTTCCGGTGGCCTTCTTTTTCGAGGATGCGCCGGTCGATCACCTTCCGGGAAACAAGGGTTTTTCCGAAGATCGTTCGACCAGCTACGTTGTCGATTTTCTCAGCAGCGCGGAAGGGCTTCAGCTCAACCGCTCTTTCGTGAAGATCTCCGACGCCCGCGTGCGCCGCAAGGTGATCGATTTGGTCAAGGCGCTGGCTTCCGAAGACGAGGCCTGACCACGGGGCAAGCCGGCTTGAAAGGGGGGCGACCGCGTCGGGACGGCGCGGCGGGCGTTGTTCATTTTTTCAGGTTCGAGCCGGCCGTTGCGATTGGTTTCTTGACGATGACGCGCTCATTTCGCTAACAGATGCCCCCGCGAAGTAGGCAATCCTGCTCTTCGTGTTCATTCCAGAGGGGACACCCGTGGCACGCCAGAACTATCTCTTCACCAGCGAATCCGTTTCCGAAGGTCACCCGGACAAAGTCTGTGACCGCATCTCCGATGAAATTGTCGATCTCGTCTACCGCGAAGCCAAAAAAGCCGGCATGGACCCGTGGAAGGTCCGCGTGGCCTGCGAAACCCTGGCCACGACCAACCGGGTCGTGATTGCCGGCGAGGTTCGCGTGCCCGAAACCCTGATCAAGAAGGACAAGGCCGGCAACGTCGTGATGGACGGCTCCGGCAACCCGGCCGTCAACCCGTCCAAATTCCGTTCGGCCGCGCGCCGTGCGATTCGTTCGATCGGCTATGAGCAGGACGGCTTCCACTGGAAGACCGCCAAGGTCGACGTTCTGCTGCATGCTCAGTCCCCCGACATCGGCCAGGGCGTCGACAACTCTTCCGACCGACAGGGCGAGGAAGGCGCCGGCGACCAGGGCATCATGTTCGGCTACGCCTGCCGCGAAACGCCCGATCTCATGCCGGCGCCGATCTATTATTCGCACAAGATCCTCGAACTGCTCGCCGAAGCGCGCAAGTCCGGCGAGGGCGACGCGGCCAAGCTCGGTCCGGACGCCAAGAGCCAGGTCACGGTCCGCTACATTGACGGCCGTCCGGCCGAGGTCACGCAGATCGTGCTGTCGACCCAGCACCTCGACCCGTCCTGGGACAACGTGAAGGTACGCCAGGTCGTCGAGCCCTATATCCGCCAGGCGCTGTCCATTGGCGACCTGTCGATCGCCGCCGACTGCAACTGGTACATCAATCCGACCGGCAAGTTCGTCATCGGCGGTCCCGACGGCGACGCCGGCCTGACCGGCCGCAAGATCATCGTCGACACCTATGGCGGCGCGGCCGCGCATGGCGGCGGCGCCTTTTCCGGCAAGGACACCACCAAGGTCGACCGTTCGGCGGCCTACGCGGCACGCTACCTCGCCAAGAACGTGGTTGCCGCCAAGCTCGCCGAGCGTTGCTCGATCCAGCTTTCATACGCCATCGGCGTGGCGCAGCCTTTGTCGGTCTATGTCGACATGCAGGGCACCGGAAAAGCGCCGGAGGAAGTCGTCGAAAAGGCGATTCGCGAGGTGATGGACTTGTCGCCGGGCGGCATCCGCCGTCACCTCGACCTGAACAAGCCGATCTACGCCAAGACCGCCGCCTACGGCCATTTCGGCCGCAAGGCGGGTCGCGACGGCTCCTTCTCCTGGGAGAAGACCGATCTCGTCAAGGCGCTGAAGGACGCGGTCGCCGACGAGGAACGCAAAGCCAAGATCGCCGCCTGAGGCGATGTTCCGGTGACGGAGGACGCACGCGGCAGCCGGGCCACCGAGGCCTTTTTCGGCCGGCGTCGCGGCAAGACCCTTCGTCCGCGGCAGGAGGCGCTCGTTGACCGCCTGCTGCCGCGTCTGGCCCTCGACCTTACTGCCGGGGCGCCGCCGCTGGCGACGCTGTTCGACCCCGAAGTCACCGATTTCAGGCTTGAGATCGGCTTCGGCGGCGGCGAGCAGCTCCTGCATGAAAGCGGGCGCCATCCGAAAACGGGCTTCATCGGCGTCGAGCCCTTCGTCAACGGCATGGCCAAGTTACTGTCGGCGCTCGATGAGAACCCGCGGCGCAATGTCCGCCTGCATGACGACGATGCGACCGAATTGCTGGACTGGCTGCCACCGGCGAGCCTCACCGGCATAGACCTGCTTTATCCCGACCCTTGGCCGAAGCGTCGCCATTGGAAACGCCGCTTCGTTAGCCGCTCTAATCTCGGCCGCTTCGCGCGCGTGCTGCGGCCGGGCGGGCGCTTCCGCTTCGCCTCTGACATCGACAGCTATGTCAACTGGACGCTTCTACACTGTAGAGGCCACCCCGCCTTTGCCTGGGAGGCGGCCTCGGCGGCGGATTGGCGCACGCCCTATGAGGGCTGGCCGGGCACCCGCTACGAGGCCAAGGCGCTGCGCGAGGGCCGCGTTCCTGCCTATCTGACCTTCACGCGACGTTGAGAAACGCTAAAGGCGCGCCTTCGTCGAGCGCGGGGTCGCGAGCAGCAGGCTGGTCTCGCTGCCGGTGATGCCGGGTATCAGCCGGATGCGCCGCAGCACGGCGTCGAACTCGGTCAGCGAGGCGGTGCCGAGCTCGACCACCAAGTCCCAGCGCCCATTGGTGGTGTGAACCGTGGCGACTTCCGCAAACCCGCCCAGCGTCCGGATTACCCGGTCGGCGGCGTGGCCCTCGATTTCGATCATCATGATGCCGCGAATGCGCTGGTCGACCGCGTCGGCGCGCAGGATCACCGTATAGCCGAGAATTTCGCCGCTCCTCTCCAGGCGTTCCATATGGGCCCGCACGGTCGCGCGCGAGGCGCCGAGCTCAATGGCGAGATCGGAGATGCTGCGCCGGGCATCGTGCCGCAGCAGGGTGATCAGATTTTGATCCAACGTATCCAAGTTTCTGGCCAAAATGAAAACTTAGTCCACCGAAACGGTAAAACATCCTTCAGGATTTGCCAAATCATCGTGTTCACTGTGCCGGATGATTGGGTTTCACTGATGGAGTGACGCTTTGCGGGAGTTTGGACGATGCGATGCAGGATCGTGGGCGCGCCGGTTGAGGACGGTGCCGGCCGCATGGGATGCGAGATGGGGCCGAGCGCCCTGCGCACGGCCGGCCTGGTCGCGGCTCTTCGCGCGCTCGGTCACGAGGTGGTCGACATGGGCCCCGCGCGGCGGGCGCGTCTGAGGGCACTGCGCCACGCCAATGCCGCGCTCAAGGCCCTGCCCGAGGTCGCGGCCTGGACCGAGGCGCTCCGCGAGGCCGCCTACCAGGCCAGCGCGGACGCGATGCCAATTTTTCTCGGCGGCGATCATTCGATCTCGGCCGGCACCTTGTCCGGCGTGGCGCGCCGGGCGGCCGAGAACGGGCGCCCGCTGTTTGTGCTTTGGCTCGACGCCCACCCCGATTTTCACACGCTCGACACCACCGTGAGCGGCAATCTGCACGGCGTCCCGCTCGCCTATGCCAGCGGTCAGCCCGGTTTTGAGGGTTATTTTCCCGACCTGCCGGCGCGGGTCGAACCGACGCGAATCTGTACCTTCGGTCTACGCAGCGTCGATCCGGCCGAACGCAGCGCGCTGACGGCCGCCGGCGTCACCGTGCACGACATGCGTGCTATCGACGAGCACGGCGCCGCGCCGCTGATGCGCGATTTCATTGCCCGCGTTGCCGCCGCCGACGGTCTTTTGCATGTCAGTCTCGACGTCGACTTCCTCGATCCCGGCATCGCACCGGCGGTCGGTACGATGGTGCCGGGCGGCGCGACCTTCCGCGAGGCGCATCTGGTGATGGAGATGTTGAGCGACAGCGGTCTTGTCACCAGCCTAGACCTGGTCGAACTCAACCCTTTCCTCGACGAACGCGGTCGCACCGCCACCTTGCTGGTCGACTTGACCGCCAGCCTGCTCGGCCGCCGGATCATGGACCGCCCTACACGGAGTTTTTGACCATGGGATACGCCCCTTCCGAACTCGCTCTGGTGCCCTTTGTCAGTGTCGAAAACATGATGCGCATCGTCCACGCGACCGGCATCGAGCGCTTCCTGGCCGAGCTCGCCCGCTACATCGAGGAGGACTTCCGCCGCTGGGAGCTGTTCGACAAGACCCCGCGCGTCGCCTCGCATTCGCGCGAGGGCGTGATCGAGCTGATGCCGACGAGCGACGGCGAGGCCTACGGCTTCAAATATGTCAACGGCCATCCCAAGAACACCAGGGAAGGCCGCCAGACCGTGACGGCGTTCGGCGTCATGGCCGAGGTCGACACCGGCTATCCCGTGCTGATCACCGAAATGACCATCCTCACCGCGCTGCGCACGGCGGCGATGTCGGCGCTGGCCGCGCGCCATTTGGCGCCCGACGGCGCCAGGACCATGGCGCTGATCGGCAATGGCGCGCAGTCGGAATTCCAGGCGTTGGCCTTCAAGGCGCTGGTCGGCGTCGACCGGCTGCGGCTTTACGATATCGACCGCGCCGCCAGCCGCCGCTGCGCGCGCAACCTCGCCGGCCGCGGTTTGGACATCACGCTGTGCGGCGGGCCGCAGGAGGCGGTCGAGGGCGCCGACATCATCACCACGGTCACCGCCGACAAGCAATACGCCACCATCCTGACCGACAACATGGTCGGTCCCGGCATCCACATCAACGCGGTCGGCGGCGACTGCCCAGGCAAGACGGAGCTGCACCGCGACATCCTGATGCGATCCTCGATCTTCGTCGAATACCCGCCGCAGACCCGGGTCGAGGGCGAAATCCAGCAGCTTGCCGCCGATCATCCCGTCACCGAGTTATGGCGAGTGATAACCGGCGGGACGCCCGGCCGGAGCGCGCGCGACGAGATCACCCTGTTCGATTCGGTCGGCTTCGCGGTCGAGGATTTTTCCGCCCTGCGCTACATGCGCGCCCTTCTGTCCGGATTGCCCTATTTCGACAAGCTGGATCTGCTTGCCGATCCCGACGATCCGCGCGACCTGTTCGGCATGCTGATGCGGGCGCAGCCGCAAGCCGCCTGAGCCGCAGACCGGGACGAGGTGATCCGGCGCTTGCCCTTGCATTTTGCCCCGGTCGGGACTATATCAGTTTCAAATTCTTGGTCGCGATGACGAAGAGTGGGTCCCGCCGGTCCCGCTCTTTTTTGTTACCTGCGACCCGTCGGAGACCTCATGACCCACGAAGAAAGCGCCGCGACACAGGACGATGACCGCCTGATCCGCGAAAGCGGCGTCGAGGCGCGTATCGCCGCGCTGATCTGGCCGCTGCTGCGCTCGATGGGTTTTCGCCTCGTGCGGGTTCGGCTTTCCGGCCAGAACGGGCTGACGCTGCAGATCATGGCCGAGCGCGAGGACGGCACCATGACGGTGGCCGATTGCGAGGAGCTGAGCCGCGCGGTTTCGCCGGCGCTCGATGTCGAAGACCTGATCGACAAGGCCTACCATCTGGAAGTCTCCTCGCCGGGTATCGACCGGCCCCTGGTCAGGACGGCGGACTTTGCGGCCTGGCAGGGCCATCTCGCCAAGCTAGAGACCGCCGTGATGGTCGCCGAGCGCAAGCGTTTCCGCGGTCGCATCGCCGAGGCCGGCGCGGACGGGATCGTGCTGGAGCGCGACCAGGCCAGTTACGGCGACGAGCCCAGGGTGGAGATCCCCTACGACACGATCGCCGATGCCCGGCTGATCCTGACCGACGATTTGATCCGCGATGCGCTGGCCAAGGACAAGCAGGCGCGCCAGGCGGCCAAAAAGCTGCGCGGCGACCAGGCCGACGGCGACAATGACAACGACAACGAACCGCAGACATGACCAAAACGGATCGGCACAACGGCCGGTCCGCGTAAAGGGAGACTGAAATGGCAGTCAGTGCAAACCGTCTCGAACTGCTGCAGATCGCGGACGCGGTGGCGCGCGAGAAATCGATCGAAAAGGAGATCGTGCTCAACGCGATGGCCGACGCGATCCAGAAGGCCGCGCGCTCGCGCTACGGCCAGGAGACCAATATTCGCGCCGACATCAATCCGCAGACCGGCGAGATGAAGCTGCAGCGGCTGATGGAGGTCGTCGAGGACGTCGAGGAATCCGCTCGCGAGATCTCCATCCAGGACGCGCGCGCTCGCAATCCCGATGCCCAGGTCGGCGACTTCATCGCCGAGCAGCTGCCGCCGATGGATTTCGGCCGCATCGCCGCGCAGTCGGCCAAGCAGGTCATCGTGCAGAAGGTGCGCGAGGCCGAGCGCGACCGCCAGTACGACGAATACAAGGACCGCATCGGCGAAATCGTCAACGGATCGGTCAAGCGCGTCGAATATGGCAACGTCATCGTCGATCTCGGCCGCGGCGAGGCAATCATCCGGCGTGATGAGCTCATTCCGCGCGAACTGTTCAAATATGGCGACCGTGTGCGCGCCTATGTCTACGATGTGCGCCGCGAACAGCGCGGACCGCAGATTTTCCTGTCGCGCACCCATCCGCAATTCATGGCGAAACTGTTCAACATGGAAGTGCCGGAGATCTATGACGGCATCATCGAGATCAAATCGGTGGCCCGCGATCCCGGTTCGCGTGCCAAGATCGCGGTGATCTCGCGCGACTCCTCCATCGATCCGGTCGGCGCCTGCGTGGGCATGCGCGGCAGCCGGGTGCAGGCGGTCGTCGGGGAACTGCAGGGCGAAAAGATCGACATCATCCCCTGGTCGCCCGACGCGGCCTCCTTCATCGTCAATGCGCTGCAGCCGGCCGAGGTCGCCAAGGTGGTTCTCGACGAGGACGCCGAGCGCATCGAAGTCGTGGTGCCCGACGAGCAATTGTCCTTGGCCATCGGTCGGCGTGGACAGAATGTACGCCTCGCCTCGCAGCTCACTGGCTGGGACATCGACATCCTGACCGAGGAAGAGGAATCGCAGCGCCGGCAGAAGGAGTTCGTCGAGCGCTCCAACCTGTTCATGGACGCGCTCAACGTCGACGAGATGGTCGGTCAGGTTCTGGCTTCGGAAGGCTTCACCTCGGTCGAGGAAGTCGCTTATGTCGAAGCGGACGAGATCTCCTCGATCGACGGCTTCGACGACGACACCGCCAGCGAGATCCAGACCCGGGCGCGCGAATATCTGGAGCGCATTGAAGCCGAGAACGACGCCCGGCGTCAGGAATTGGGCGTTGCCGACGATCTGCGCGAAATCCCCGGCGTCACCACCGCGATGATGGTCGCCTTCGGCGAGGACGGCGTCCAGAGCCTCGAGGATTTCGCCGGCTACGCGGTCGACGACCTGGTTGGCTGGAAAGAGCGCAAGGACGGCGAGACCAAGGTCTATCCGGGCATTCTCGGCAATTTCGAGGTCTCCCGCGAGGAGGCCGAGCAAATGGTGGTTGTGGCCCGCATGAAGATGGGCTGGATCACCGAGGAAGACCTCGCGCCGCCGGCCGAGGATGCCGAAGAGGTCGGCCAGGACGGCGAAACGGAAGCCGCCGGCGCATGACGCGCCGTGCCGCCACTGTGACGGGATTGCTTTTTGGACACGATGGGCGAGCGGACATGCATTGTGACGCGGCGCGCGGCGGAACCGGAGGATTTGATCCGGTTTGTCGCCGGGCCGGACATGTCCGTCGTTCCCGACCTGAAGCGCAACCTTCCCGGACGCGGTTGTTGGGTCAGTGCGGCGCGCGCGCGGGTTGACGAGGCGGCCAGGAAGAATATCTTCCGCAGGGCGCTGAAGGCGCCCGTCAATGCCGATCCAGATCTTGGTGCGCAGGTTGACGGGCTGCTCGCGAAATCCGCGCTCGGCGCGCTTGGGCTTGCGCGCAAGGCCGGGACCGTGGCATTGGGTGCGGCAAAGGTCGATGCCGCGATCCGCAGCGGGCGGGCGCTGTTTGCGCTTCACGCAACCGACGCGTCGGAAGACGGCATACGCAAACTGAATCAGGCCCGGCGCGCGGTATTGCTGGCCGGCGGTCCCGAAATACCGGCGTTCAGACTCTTTTCGGAAGCAGAAATGAGTTTGGCATTCGGGGGGGCAAATGTGATACATGCTGCCGTGCTCGGTGCGGAAACGAGCAAGGCGGCACAAAGGCGCGTTGTTGCGCTGGGTCGGTACCGGGGCGGGCACCCGGAAAGCCGCGAGACAGTTGACGGCGCGTCCGAGAGGACGGCGTCCCACAAGGATACGGAATGACGGATACGAAATCGGGCGACGACAAGACGCTGAGCATGAATACCAAGAAGACCCTGACGCTGAAGCGGCCGGGAGTCGAGCAGGGGACGGTGCGCCAGAATTTCTCGCATGGGCGCACCAAGTCCGTGGTCGTCGAAACCAAGAAGCGCAAATTCTCCGTCCCCGGCGAGAAGCACGAGCCGGTGGCGCCGGTCGCGCTCGCGCCGCGCCCCCAGCCCCAGCCTGCATCCAAACCCGCGCCGGCGCCGGTCGTGAAGGAACAGCCCAAGCCGGCCGCCCCCGAAGGGCGTTCCGGTCTCGTCCTCAACGAGCTGTCGACCGAGGAGATGGAGGCGCGCCGCCGCGCTCTCGAGGGCTCCAAGGTCCGTGAGGTCGAGGAACGCAAACGCGCTCAGGAAGATGCCGCGCGCCGCGCCGAGGAAGATGATCGCCGCCGCCAGGAGCGCGAGGAATCCGCTCGTCGTCAGGCCGAGGAGGAAATGCGTCTGAAGGCGGAAGCCGAGGCGCGCAGCCGGGCTGAGGAAGAAGCGAGCCGCAGGGCACCCGAGCCCGGGCCGATGCCCGAAGCCGTCGACGACGACCGCGATGCCAAGCGCAAGGCCAAGCCGTCGATTCCGCCGAAGCGCATCGCGACGCCCGAACCCGCACGTCCCACCCGCCCGCGCGTCGGCGAGGATCGCCGCCGTGGCAAGCTGACGCTCAACAGCGCGCTCGCCGGCGACGAGGCGCGTGGCCGTTCGCTGTCGGCGATGCGCCGCCGCCAGGAAAAGTTCAAACGTGCCCAGCACCAGGAAGCCCGCGAGAAGATTGCGCGTGAGGTGATCTTGCCCGAGACGATCACCATCCAGGAACTGGCCGGCCGTATGGCCGAGCGTGCCGTGGATGTGATCAAGTTCTTCATGAAACAGGGCCAGATCCTCAAGCCGGGCGACGTCATCGACGCCGACACGGCGGAACTGGTTGCGGTCGAATTTGGTCACACGGTCAAGCGCGTTGCCGAATCCGACGTCGAGGAGGGGCTGTTCAACATTCCCGACAAGCCGGAAAACCGGGAGTCGCGTCCGCCGGTCGTCACCATCATGGGCCATGTCGATCACGGCAAGACGTCGCTGCTCGATGCGATCCGCCATGCCAATGTCGTCTCCGGCGAGGCCGGCGGCATCACCCAGCACATCGGTGCCTACCAGGTCGAGCAGAACGGGCAGAAGATCACCTTCATCGACACGCCCGGCCACGCCGCCTTCACCCAGATGCGCGCGCGTGGCGCGCAGGCGACCGACATCGCTGTGCTGGTCGTCGCTGCCGATGACAGCGTGATGCCGCAGACGATCGAATCGATCAATCATGCAAAGGCGGCGGGCGTTCCGATCATCGTGGCGATCAACAAGATCGACAAGCCGGAGGCCGACGCGCAAAAGGTTCGCACTGAACTGCTTCAGCACGAGGTGTTCGTGGAATCTATGGGCGGCGAGGTGCTCGACGTCGAGGTTTCCGCGGTCAAGGGCACCAACCTCGACAAGCTGCTTGAGGCGATCCTGCTGCAGTCCGAACTGCTTGACCTGAAGGCCGATCCGGAGCGTACCTCGGAGGGCGTCGTCATCGAGGCTAAGCTCGACAAGGGACGCGGCCCGGTCGCAACCGTTCTGGTGCAGACTGGCAAGCTCTTGCCGGGCGACATCATTGTTGCCGGCAATGAATGGGGCAAGGTGCGCGCGCTCGTCAACGATCGCGGCGAGCAGTTGCCCGACGCGGGTCCGTCCATGCCGGTCGAGGTCCTCGGCCTGCAGGGCACGCCCCAGGCCGGCGACCGGTTCGCCACCGTCGAGAACGAGGCCCGCGCCCGCGAGATTTCGGAATACCGCCAGCGCAAGGCCCGCGAGATGGCGGTCGCCAAGCATGCCGGCCAGCGCGGCTCGCTCGAGCAGATGATGTCGCAATTGCAGTCGAGCGGGCTGAAGGAATTCCCGCTGCTGATCAAGGGTGACGTCCAAGGCTCGATCGAGGCGATCGTCGCCGCGCTCGACAAGCTCGGCACCGACGAGGTGCGCGCCCGCATCGTGCATTCGGGCGCCGGCGGCATCACCGAGAGCGACATCTCGCTCGCCGAGACCTCGAACGCGGCCATCATTGGCTTCAACGTGCGCGCCAACAAGCAGGCGCGCGAGGCCGCCGAGCAGGCTGGTATCGAGATCCGCTACTACAACATCATCTATAACCTCGTGGACGATGTGAAGGCGGCGATGTCGGGCCTGTTGTCACCGGAGCGTCGCGAGACCTTCCTGGGCAATGCCGAGATTCTCGAGGTCTTCAACATCACCAAGGTCGGCAAGGTCGCCGGCTGCCGTGTCAGCGAAGGCAAGGTCGAGCGCGGTGCGGGCGTGCGCCTGATCCGCGACAACGTCGTCATCCACGAAGGCAAGCTGAAGACGCTCAAGCGCTTCAAGGACGAGGTGCCGGAGGTGCCCGCCGGGCAGGAATGCGGCATGGCCTTCGAGAATTACGAGGACATCCGCGCCGGCGACGTGATCGAGTGCTTCCGCGTGGAAGAAGTGGCGCGCACGCTTTAACGTCGTTCCGACGCGAAGCTGCCCAGCGGCGCGGCCTGAACGGGCCGTCGCCGCCTGGATCCTCTGCTGGAGCCTGCCATGCTTGCATCACACATGCCGGATGATGGCGGGGTCGAAATCCGCTACGAGCTGACCGAGCAGGACTATCTTGCCATGATGGAGGCAAGGACGCGCTGGCGTACCGGGCGGATCGGCCGGATGGTGTTGTGGGCCGCGGTGGTTCTCAATGTCGGTGTCGGAGCTTGGCTGCTGCTGGGCGCGCTTGTGACCGCGACGCCGCTTGCCGTCGAGCATTTTCTCAACCTCGGCCTGGCTACGCTGATCGTCGCCTGGTTGGCCCTTTATCTGCCATGGCTGCGCCGCAGGAACTTTCGCCGCATGAAGCTTGCCGACAAGCCTGTCCATCTGGTTGCCGACCGCGAGGCCGTAAAGCTGCGGATCGGTGACGATGACAGTCGCACCGCGTGGCGCGAGTTCGAGCGCGGCCATCGCACGGCGGAGCATTTCTTCTTCTGGCTCAATCCCGCCATCGCGCTGATCGTGCCGCTGCGCGCCTTCCCCGATGAGGCGCTGTGCGAGCGGTTCTGGCGCCTCGCCCAGGAAGGAGTTCCCACCACAAATGGCTGAAAAACTGCCCTCCCAGCGCCAGCTTCGCGTCGGCGAGCAGGTGCGCCATGCGCTTTCCGACGTGCTGCTGCGCGGCGAAGTGCGCGACGAACTGATTGAAAACACTGTGATTTCGATTTCGGAAGTGCGCATGTCGCCGGATCTGAAGATCGCCACGGCATTTATCTC
The DNA here is from genome assembly GCF_009742725.1 of Nitratireductor arenosus. Taxonomy (GTDB): domain Bacteria; phylum Pseudomonadota; class Alphaproteobacteria; order Rhizobiales; family Rhizobiaceae; genus Mangrovimarina; species Mangrovimarina arenosa. Next base: position 262,955 of record NZ_WPHG01000003.1, read on the forward strand.
GCCGCTCGGCGTGAAGGACAATCAGGCGGTCGTCAAGGCACTGGCACGCAACGCGAAATTCATACGAGGCCGCGTTTCGGGCGCTCTCAAACAGATGAAATACATGCCCCAGTTCCGCTTTCGGCTCGATACCAGCTTCGACAATATGGCCAAGATCGACGAGTTGCTGCGCTCGCCCGAGGTTTCCCGCGATCTTGGTGATGACGGGGAGGGGGACGAATGAGGCTGGCGGCTTCGCGGGGGTTTCCGTTTTCGTTGGGGGCGGCGTAGCAAATGGCGCGGCGCGGCAAGAAGAAGGGACGTCCGGTCTCCGGCTGGCTCGTTTTTGACAAGCCCGTCGGCATGGGCTCGACCGAGGCGGTGTCGAAGATCAAATGGCTGTTTAAGGCCGACAAGGCCGGACATGCCGGCACGCTCGATCCGCTCGCCTCCGGCATGCTGCCGATCGCGCTCGGCGAGGCGACCAAGACCGTGCCTTACGTGATGGACGGCGCCAAGATCTACCGCTTCACCATCGCCTGGGGCGAGGCGCGTTCGACCGACGATCTGGAGGGGCATGTGACGGCCACCTCGGACCGGCGTCCGAGCGAGGCCGACATCCGCGCCCTGTTGCCCGACTATACCGGCCTCATCATGCAGGTGCCGCCGCAGTTCTCGGCCGTCAAGATCGCCGGCGAACGCGCCTACGACATCGCCCGGGAGGGCGAGATCGTCGATATTCCCGCCCGCGAGGTCGAGATCGGTCGGCTCGACCTCCTCGACTGCCCGGATGAAAACAGCGCGGTCTTCGAGATCGAATGCGGCAAGGGCACCTATGTGCGCTCGCTCGCGCGCGATATGGGACGCGACCTGGGCTGTCATGGCCACATTGCCGTCCTGCGCCGGGTCGAGGTCGATCCTTTCGTGGCCGACGACCTGGTGACGCTGGAAGCCCTCGAGGCCGCCGCCGCCGAGGCCCGCCCGCAAGGCGAGCCGGGAGAGGACGGCCGCATCGTCGACACGCGTCCCGACAAGGAACGCTTCGCCGCGCTCGACGCGCTTGTGGTCGACACCGGCGCCGCGCTCGACTGTCTTCCCGAAGTCGCCGTCAGCGATGATGCCGCCCAGCGTATCCGGCTCGGCAATCCGGTCATCATCCGTGGCCGCGACGCGCCGGTCGAGGCGTCCGAGGCCTATGCCACGGCGCGCGGCCGTCTGGTTGCGATCGGCGCCGTGGAGGCGGGCATGTTCAAGCCGAAGCGGGTCTTCACCGGTCGCTGAGGCCGCCTCCGCCGCGCGTCAGCCGGCTGTCGGCGTATTTGCCCTTGCGACGGCGGCGATTTTTGCGCCTACTTGCCGCATGAGCGGGAAAACCAAGGGCAAGACGAAATTCGTTTCGCGGCATCGCGCCCCCGTTGGCGCGCCGCCCGGCACGCTGGTGCATGACGAGCGCGCCTCGCCGACCGGCATCCGCCTGACCATCATTTCCAACGACCATGTCGAAGAAATCGCCGAGGCTTCGCTGGCGGCGATCGAAAAGGCCATGAAGTCGGGCAAGCGGCTGTGGGTCGACGTGACCGGACTGGCCGACCTTCAGCTTCTTGGCGCGATCGGCGCATTGTTTTCGATCGAGGAACTGGCGCTCGAGGACATCGCCAACACCAGTCAGCGCCCCAAGGTCGACACCTACGAGGCGCACGCCCTGATCGTCGTGCATATGTTCGACGGCAAGAGCGTGGATTCCAAGGAACAGTTCGCGATCCTGTTCGACGGGCGCCATGTGGTGACCTTCCAGGAGCGTCCCGGCGATTGCCTCGAGCCGGTCCGCAAGCGGCTGCGCCAGCCGGCTGGGCGGATCCGCACGCGCGGGGCGGCCTATTTTGTCTACGCCATCCTCGACACGATCCTCGACGCCTATTTTCCGATGCTCGAGACGATCGGCGACGAGCTGGAGGACCTGGAGGACAAGATCACCAAGGACCCGCATCCGCGCGATGTCGGGCGCCTGCACCAGCTCAAGCGCGAACTGCTCGTCATCAAGCGCGCGCTGTGGCCGGCGCGCGAGATGCTGTCGGCGATGAGCCGTGAGGAACTCGGCCTTATCCCCAGCGAGGTGGGCTATTTCCTGCGCGATACCTACGATCATGCCATCCAGCTGATCGACATCGTGGAAACCTATCGCGAGCTCGCGACCGGGTTGCTGGACCTTTATCTGTCGAGCGTCTCGACCAAGATGAACGAGGTGATGAAGGTGCTCACCATCATCTCCACCATCTTCATTCCGTTGTCTTTCCTGGCCGGTATCTGGGGCATGAATTTCGCACCCGATTCCACCTGGAACATGCCGGAGCTTCGCTGGCGCTATGGCTATCCGGTCGCGCTGACGATCATGGTCGTGATCGCGGTCGGGCTGTTATATCTGTTCCGGCGCAAGCGCTGGCTGTGAGGAGCCGGCGAAAAAAAACCAAGGGGAACCCCATGCGACATACGATCGTCTTCGGCTTCGCGACCCTGTTTTCCGTGCTTGCCGCCGGCGCGGCACTTGCCTGCGGCGGTCCGCCGGTCTGCACCGTGGTCGACCCTACGGGCACGCCGCTCAACGTGCGCGAGGGGCCGAATGGCCCCATCCTGTCGACGCTGAAAAAGGGTACCAAGGTGGAAATCGTCGCCCACCGCGACCATGACGGCTCGCGCTGGGCCTTGGTCGGCAAATATGCGGAAGCCTGGGGCTGGGTTTTCGGCGCCTATCTCGATTGCACGGGCGAGGACGGGATCGGGCGCGTGTGTGTCGTGGCCGATCCGACCGGCACGCCGCTCAACATCCGCGAAGAGCCGAACGGCGCGATCCTCGGCACCTGGGCGAACGGCGTGCGCGTGCGGCCCTATGAGGAGCGGCTGCATAACGGCAAGACCTGGTACGCGGTCGAACGGCTCGCCGAAGACAACGCCGTCGGCTGGGTCTACGACCCCTATCTGCAATGTGAGGAGGACGAGGCGCATTGAATTTCGCGTCGTGATCCGGTCTCCGGGTGTGCCGGGTCCCGTGCTTGACAGGCTCCGGCCGCGGGCCGAAGATTTATCTGGGCAAGCATGAGACGACGAAGATCGTCCGGCAGGGGAAGCGATCATGGCGAAAACATCGAACGTTCGCGCGCTGGCGTCAGCGGCGTTTCTCGCGGCAATGACGGCGTCCGTGCAGGCCGGACCGGTCGCGCCCCTCTCCGGGGTCGGCTCGCCCGGTCTCCCGCTCGTCTCGGTTCAGAGTTGTGGCTGGTATGTCATCCTCGGCTGCCACAACCGTCATGCCGACGCGGCGGCGTTGGTGGACGAGCTCGGCGGTCCGCTTGCCGGTGGCGGTGCGGGGCTCCATGTCCTGCACACCGACGACTATCCGAATTTCCGCGACGGCTATTTCTGCGTTGGCGACGGTCCGTATGGGTCGCATGGCGATGCCGCGAGCATCGCCTGGAACGAGGCTGTGCCGGACGCTTATGTCAAGAACGGCTGCTGACGGCCGCTAGAGCGTCGGCGTTCCCGCCTGAGCGGCGCTTGCAGCCGCCCCGGACCGGGCGTGCTTGAATTTGCGCTGGCAATCCGCGCGATTTTACACTATATGCGCCGCAGCATTGCGCTGGGCGCATGCACAAATGGCCCCCGCTGGACGACATCCCGGCCGTGGGCGACTCTTCCTGATCAAGAACAGAAAGGATGCACGATGTCGATTACCGCCGCGCGCAAGCAGGAATTGCTGACCGAATACGCGACCCAGAAGGACGATACCGGTTCTCCGGAAGTCCAGGTGGCGATCCTTTCGGAGCGCATCAAGAATCTGACCGAGCATTTCAAGACCCACGCCAAGGACAACCATTCCCGGCGCGGTTTGTTGAAACTGGTGTCGCAGCGCCGTTCTCTTCTCGACTATCTCAAGAAGAAGGACGTTGCCCGCTACCAGACCCTGATCGGAAAGCTCGGTCTGCGTCGCTAATGTTCGAACGGCGGATCCCGCATGGGGTCCGCCGTTTGAATGTTTTGGGCCGGACGTAATAGGCCCGATCGGTTTGCGCCGCCGAACCGCGGAGGCAAACCGCCCATGGGCAGGTCATGGGGCAGGATTGCAGGACGCCCGGAGGTCGAACGACCCCGACCACGGACGTCGCGCTGTCTTGCCCATGGCTCGTCCGCAATGAAGCCAGACGGAAACGGTCCGCGCAAAAGCGTCGGACATCGGCGTTTCCGCATATGAGAGACACACATGTTCAATCACCACAAAGTGGAAATCGAATGGGGCGGCCGTCCGCTCATCCTCGAAACCGGCAAGATCGCACGACAGGCCGACGGCGCCGTGCTCGCCACCTATGGCGAAACGGTCGTGCTGGCGACCATCGTATCGGCCAAGGAGCCGAAGGCCGGCTTCGACTTCTTCCCGCTGACCGTCAACTACCAGGAAAAGACCTTTGCCGCCGGCAAGATCCCGGGCGGTTTCTTCAAGCGTGAAGGCCGCCCGAGCGAGAAGGAGACGCTGACCTCGCGTCTGATCGATCGCCCGATCCGCCCGCTTTTCGTCGACGGCTACAAAAACGACACCCAGGTCGTCCTGACCGTTCTGCAGCACGATCTGGAAAATGATCCCGATATCGTTGCCATGGTCGCCGCCTCGGCCGCGCTCACCCTGTCGGGTGTGCCGTTCATGGGGCCGATCGGTGCGGCGCGCGTCGGCTATATCGGCGGCGAGTACGTGCTCAACCCGCATCTCGACGAGATGGAGGAGTCCAAGCTCGACCTGATCGTCGCCGGCACCGGCGAAGCCGTGCTGATGGTGGAATCGGAAGCCCAGGAATTGTCCGAGGACATCATGCTCGGCGCGGTCATGTTCGGCCACAAGAACTACCAGGCGGTGATCGACGCGGTCATCAAGCTGGCCGAGGTCGCCGCCAAGGAGCCGCGCGAGTTCACCCCGACCGATCTTTCCGAGCTCGAAGCCGAGATGCTGAAGATCGCCGAAACCGAGCTGCGCGCGGCCTACAAGCTGACCGACAAGCAGGAGCGCTACAACGCCGTCGACGCCGTCAAGGCCAAGGTGAAGGCGGCGCTGCTGCCGGAAGGCGAGGAAGAGCCCAAATGGACCGGCGAGCAGATCGGCACCGTCTTCAAGGGCCTGCAGGCCAAGATCGTGCGCTGGAACATTCTCGACACCGGCAACCGCATCGACGGCCGCGACCTTGAGACCGTGCGTCCGATCGTCGCCGAAGTCGGCGTCCTGCCGCGCACCCACGGTTCGGCCGTGTTCACCCGCGGCGAAACCCAGGCCCTGGTCGTCGCCACGCTCGGCACCGGCGAGGACGAGCAGTTCATCGACGCACTGACGGGAACCTACAAGGAAGCCTTCCTGCTTCACTACAATTTCCCGCCCTATTCCGTCGGCGAGACCGGCCGCATGGGCTCGCCCGGCCGTCGCGAGATCGGTCACGGCAAGCTTGCCTGGCGCGCCGTGCATCCGTTGCTGCCGGCGCCCGATCAGTTCCCCTACACGCTGCGCGTCGTCTCCGAGATCACCGAATCCAACGGGTCCTCGTCCATGGCCACCGTCTGCGGCACCTCGCTGGCGCTGATGGATGCCGGCGTGCCGCTGTCCAAGCCGGTTGCCGGCATCGCGATGGGCCTGATCAAGGAAGACGAGCGTTTCGCGGTCCTGTCCGACATTCTCGGCGATGAGGATCATCTCGGCGACATGGACTTCAAGGTCGCCGGCACCGACGAGGGCATCACCTCCCTGCAGATGGACATCAAGATCGATGGCATCACCGAGGAGATCATGAAGGTAGCGCTCGGCCAGGCCAAGGGCGGTCGCCTGCACATCCTCGGCGAGATGGCCAAGGCGCTGTCGGAAAGCCGCGGCGAACTCGGCGAATTCGCGCCGCGCATCGAGGTCGTGACCATCCCGACCGACAAGATCCGTGACGTGATCGGCGCCGGCGGCAAGGTGATCCGCGAGATCGTCGAAAAGACCGGCGCCAAGATCAACATCGACGACGACGGCACGGTCAAGATCGCCTCGTCCAATGCCAAGGAGATCGAGGCGGCGAAGAAGTGGATCCACACCATCGTCGCCGAGCCGGAAGTCGGCGAGATCTACGAGGGTACGGTCGTCAAGACCGCCGATTTCGGCGCCTTCGTCAATTTCTTCGGCCCGCGTGACGGCCTTGTGCACATCTCCCAGCTCGCCAATGAGCGCGTCGCCAAGACCACCGACGTGGTCAAGGAAGGCGACAAGGTCTTCGTGAAACTGATGGGCTTCGACGAGCGCGGCAAGGTGCGCCTGTCCATGAAGGTCGTCGACCAGGAGACCGGTAAGGAAATCGCCAAGGACAAGAAGAAGGAAGACGCCGAGGAAGCCGACGCCTGAGCGCCGGATTCCCGACGGGACGGACGGGCGCGCCTCGCAAGAGGCGCGCCCGTTTTCTTTCAAAGACCAACGGTTCCAACCGCGCGGCAAGTGGGATCATGAACGAAAACGCCACGAGAACCCTGTTTCATCCGTTCGAAAGCGGAACGCTTCCGGTTCCGGGACCTGGAGAGCGGGCGCTGTTTCTGGGGGCGGTGGCCGGCTTCCGGCTACCGGACGGCTTTGCCGCCGATCTGCGGGCGGTGCAGGAATTCCGTCCGGATTTCCTTGCCCTGGAGCGGCGCGGCGTGGCCGTGACGCCCGAACCGCAGGGGGATGGCTACGATCTGGCGCTGGTGCTGCTCGGCCGCCATCGCGGTCAGAACGAGGCTCGCATCGCCGAAGCCTATTCCCGCACCCGCACCGGCGGCCTCATCATGGTCGCCGGGGGCAAGAAGGACGGCGCCGACAGCCTGCGCAAGCGTCTCGGCAAGATGGTTTCCTTCGACGGCAGCCTGTCCAAACATCACGGTATCGTCTTCTGGTTTGTCAAGACGGCAACGGCAGCGGCCGTCATGGCGGAGCTGGCGCAAAACCGACGTGTGGTGATGGTCGATGGCCGCTTTCAGGCCGCGCCGGGCATGTTTTCGCATGACCGGATCGATCCGGCGTCACGATTGCTGGCCGGCCATCTTCCGCAAAATATCGCCGGCCGCGCCGCCGATTTCGGCGCTGGCTGGGGGTATCTGTCGACAGAGCTGTTGGCGCGAGCCGGACAAAGACTTGCCGGCCTCGACCTCTACGAGGCCGATCACGCGGCGCTGGAGGCGGCCAAAGCCAACCTTTCGACCCATGCCGATCGCCTGCCGCTCGGTTTCCATTGGCGGGATCTTTTGAGCGAAGTCGTGCCGCGCCAGTATGATGTCGTGGTGATGAACCCGCCCTTTCACCACGGCCGGGCGGCCGAACCGGCAATCGGCACGGGCATGATCCGTGCGGCGGGCGCGGCGCTCAAACCGGGCGGGCGACTTTTCCTCGTCGCCAATCGCGGCCTGCCTTACGAAGCCGACCTGAATAGGCTGTTCGCCGCGTCGGGCGAGATGCTGCGCGACGACCGTTTCAAGCTGCTTTGGGCCCGCCGCTGAAGCGCAAGAGCAGGCATGCCGCACCCTAACTCTCTCGGGGCGCTGCCGTCGGATTCAATGAACGGCGTGGCGAAGTTCGACCGCCTCGCCCGCGCGTACCACCAGAGGCTGCGGCTTGCCGAACAGATATCCCTGGAACACCTCGCAGCCGGCCGCGCGCAATAGGGTCGCCTGATCCTCGGTCTCCACGCCCTCGGCGATCGTGTCGACGCCCAGCGCGCGCGATAGCCCGACGATGGTCGACACCACGGCGCCGCCATTGTCCCGGTCGATGCGCGAGACGAAGGAACGGTCGATCTTGAGCTTCTGGAACGAAAAGTCGATCAGGTAGGACAGGTTCGAATATCCCGTTCCGAAATCGTCGACGGCCACGGTCAGGCCCATCGCGGTGAATTCCCTCAGGATTTCGGCGGCGCGCCCGCGATCCTGCATCATCGCGGTTTCGGTGACTTCGAGCTCCAGCCGCGACGGCGGCAGGCCGGTGTCGGTCAGCACCTGTCGTACCAGGCTGGCGAAATCCTTGGTCATGAACTGCACCGGCGAGATATTGACGGCGACGAAGCAGTTGTCCGGCAGGGCGTGCGCGTCCGTGCAGGCCTTGCGCAGCACCCACTCGCCGATCGGGCCGATGATTCCGGTCTCTTCGGCGATCGGAATGAATTCGGCCGGCGGAATCATGCCGCGAACGGGATGGGTCCAGCGGATCAGGGCTTCGTAGCCGACGACACGGCCCTTTATGTGATCGAATTGCGGCTGGTAGTGGAGGTCGAAGTCGCCGCGGTCGAAAGCCGTGCTCAGTTCAGCTTCGATCCACTGGCGATAGTCCGCCACCTGACCCATTTCGGGGTGGAATACCGCCCAGTTGCCGAGGCCGCCGGCACGCGCGTGCTGCAGCGCCAGATTGGAGCGGCGCAAAAGCACGATCGGGTCGTCGCCGTCCTTGGGGATCGCCACGACGCCGACCGACAGATTGAGCGACTGGAGGTGCGAGGGGAGCTGGTAAGGTTCCACCATCTTGTCGATCAGCTTGTCGATCATCGTGCCGATCTCGCCGCCTATCAGGCGGTCGGGAACCAGCGCGGCGAACTCCCCGGCGCCGATCCGTCCGATTTCCGAGCCGTCCGGGAGGCAGGTTTTCAGACGGTGCGCGAAGGCCCGGATAACCTGGTCGCCCTGGCTGTAGCCTATGGCGTCGTTGATCTGCTTGAACCGGTCGATGTCGAGATCGATCAGGAAAACGGGTTCGCCCAGCCTCGTGCTGGCCGCCACAGCCTCGGCGGTTTTGCCGATCAGCGCGTTGCGGGCATGAAAGCCGGTGAGTTTGTCGATCTGCGTTTCCCGAAACACATAGCCGGCCGATTCGTCGACGCCGGCGAAAAACGACAGCGCCGCTCCTGCCGCGGCCAGTGCGCACAACGCTGCAACGATCGCGCCGACGATTTCCGGCGGCAGACCGGCCAAGTTCCCACCCAGCCCCGACCGCAGCGCCCACAGGCCGATAATGAAGCTGCCCAGACCCGAGCTCGCTATCGTTATCATCCTGAATATCGGCGACCGGTTCGGATCCGGCGTATCACGCATGGCAAGGTTCCTCACTTGCCATACACAAAAGCACAGCCGAATTAAGGTTTGCTGCGCGGCTTTATTCGAATTTTAGCTGAATCGCGCCGCGTGCCGCCTCATTCGGACTTCTTGAGTTCCTCGAGGCTCGGCATGGACACGATATGATAGCCGGAATCGACATAATGGACTTCGCCCGTCACGCCGGAGGAGAGATCGGACAACAGGTAGAGCGCCGAATTTCCGACCTGGTCGATGTCGACGCTGCGCCGCAGCGGGGAATTGCGCTGTTGAAAGGCGAACATATGACGGGCGTCGGCGACGCCTGCGCCGGCCAGCGTCCGCACCGGTCCTGCCGACAGGGCGTTGACGCGGATGCCGCGCGGCCCGAAATCGCTGGCCAGATAACGCACGCTCGCTTCCAACGCCGCCTTGGCCACGCCCATGACGTTGTAGTTGGGCATGACGCGCATCGAGCCCGCATAGGTAAGGGTCAGCATCGCGCCGTCATCCTCCATCATCGCCGCGGCACGCCGGGCGATCTCGGTGAAGGAAAAGCACGATATCAGCATGGTCCGGCTGAAATTGGCGCGTGTCGTATCGGCGTAGAGGCCCTTGAGTTCGTTCTTGTCGGAAAAGCCGATCGCGTGCACGATGAAATCGAGCTTGCCCCATTCCGATTTCAGCGTGTCGAACACCGCGTCGACCGAGCTTTCGTCCTCGACGTCGCAGGGAAGAACCAGTTTCACGCCGGCCTGTTCGGCGAGCGGCTTGACCCGCCGCCCGAACGCCTCTCCCTGATAGGTGAACGCCATCTCGGCGCCGTGCTCGAACGCCTTCTTGGCGATGCCCCAAGCGATCGAGTGATCGTTGGCCACGCCCATGACAAGGCCGCGCTTGCCCTTCATCAGCCCCTCCATAAGCGCGCTCCTACCGGGAATGCCGCTGGAAGACGAGGGTGGCGTTGGTGCCGCCGAAGCCGAAGGAGTTCGAAAGCACGGTATCGATCCTGGCGTCGTCGATGCGCTCGCGCACGATCGGCGCGCCCTCGAACTCTGGGTCGAGCGTCTCGATATGCGCGCTCTTGCCGATGAAACCAGCCTGCATCATCAGGATCGAATAGATCGATTCCTGAACGCCGGCCGCGCCCAGCGAATGACCGGTGAGCGATTTGGTCGACGCGATATGCGGCATTTTCTCACCAAATACCTCGCGGATCGCGGCGATCTCGCGCGAATCGCCGACCGGCGTCGAGGTGCCGTGCGTGTTGACGTAGTCGACGTCGCCCTCGACCGTCGCCAGCGCCTGGCGCATGCAGCGTACTGCGCCCTCGCCTGAGGGGGCGACCATGTCGAACCCGTCCGATGTCGCGCCGTAACCCACGATCTCGGCATAGATCTTGGCACCGCGCGCCTTGGCGTGCTCCAGCTCTTCGAGAACCAGCACGCCGGCGCCGCCGGCGATCACGAAACCGTCGCGGGTGGCGTCGTAGGCGCGTGAGGCCGTGGCGGCCTGGTCGTTGAACTTGGACGACATCGCGCCCATGGCGTCGAACAGGTTCGACATCGTCCAGTCGAGATCCTCGTGCCCGCCCGCGAAGACGATGTCCTGCTTGCCCCACTGGATAAGCTCGGCCGCGTTGCCGATGCAGTGCGCCGAGGTCGAGCAGGCCGAGGAGATCGAGTAGTTCACGCCGTGGATCTTGAACCAGGTCGCGAGCGTCGCGGACGCGGTCGAAGACATGGCCTTCGGCACCGCGAACGGGCCGATGCGCTTGGGACTGTTGTTCTTTTCCGTTATCGCCGCTGCTTCAACGATGGTGCGCGTCGAGGGGCCGCCGGAGCCCATGATGATGCCGGTGCGTTCGTTGGTGATGTCGGTCTCGGCAAGGCCGGAATCGGCGATCGCCTGTTGCATGGCGACGTGGTTCCAGGCTCCGCCTTTCGACAGAAAGCGCATCGCGCGGCGATCGACCAGTTCCGTGGGGTCGAGCGTCGGCGCTCCCCAGACCTGGCAGCGAAAGCCGTGCTCGGCGAATTCGTCCGAAAAACTGATCCCCGATCGCGCATCGCGCAGCGAGGCTTCGACCTCGCCGGCATTGTTACCGATCGACGAGACGATACCGAGTCCGGTTACGACGACACGTTTCATGTCGTTCTCCCTGGGCTTGTTCAACGGGCCGTGTCCGGCCGGGCTTAAGTTAGGCTTCCTGCTTGGCCAGGCCGACCTTCAGGTCGGAGGCCGTGTAGATCGTTTCGCCGTCCGCCTTCAGCCAGCCGTCGGCGATGCCCAGCACCAGCCGGCCGCGCATGACGCGTTTGAAGTCGACGCCGAATTCGACCAGTTTGACGTCCGGTGTCACCATGCCCTTGAATTTGACCTCGCCGGTGGACAACGCCATGCCCTTGCCCGGCTCGCCGAGCCAGCCGAGGAAAAACCCCGTCATCTGCCACATTGCATCCAGGCCGAGGCAGCCCGGCATCACCGGATTGCCGATGAAGTGGCACGGGAAGAACCAGAGGTCGGGCTTGATGTCCAGTTCAGCGCGTATATTGCCCTTGCCGTATTCGCCGCCGGTCTCGCTGATCTCGGTGATCCGGTCGAACATCAGCATGGGCGGCGCCGGAAGCTGGGCGTTGCCCGGTCCGAAAAGCTCACCCCGCGCGCATGCCAGGAGCTCTTCGTAGCCATAGCTGGATTTGCGCTCTGCCATACATCCCTTCCCGCTTTGAAAATACGGGCGGCCTCATTTGCCTGCCCGTTCCCGCGCTTGGCCAAACCGGCCAGCCGCAAGAAACCCATGCCTGCGCTTATCGCGATGTGCAGCACGGGTCAATGTGCCGCTATTGATCTGGATTTGCCGAGAAGTTATATCCTGAAATGTGAATTTGACGCCGGAGCCGGTGTGCCGGAGGCGTGAGCGGGCTTGACGCCCCGAAACGAGGTGAGATGCTGGACACATTGTCTCTGGCGAAGAGGAAGGTGCGTACGGCCGGTTTGCGGCCGACGCGGCAGCGTGTCGCGCTCGCCGATCTCCTGTTCGCCAAGGGCGACCGGCACCTGTCGGCTGAGGAGCTGCACGAGGAAGCGGTCGATGCCGGCGTTCCCGTGTCGCTGGCGACCGTCTACAACACGCTGCACCAGTTCACCGAGGCAGGCATGCTTCGTATCCTGGCCGTCGAGGGCGCGAAGACCTATTTCGACACAAACACGTCCGACCACCATCATTATTTCATCGAGGGCGAAAGCCGCGTCGTTGACATCCCCTCCGGACCGGTCACCGTCCACAACCTGCCCGAGCCGCCCGAGGGCATGGAGATCGTCAATGTAGATATCGTCGTGCGGCTGCGGCCCAGGCACGGCGGCTGAACCGGGCGCTTTTCGACAGTTCTGGAACAACATCATCGCGTCGATGCGTGTCGGGTCCGGCCAGAAAAAGCTGACCGAGCCGCCCGCTGCCGGTTGCGCTCGACAAGACGATATCGCGCTACTGGGTGCCGCGGCCGCCGGAGACGTTGGGTGCCGAAATCGGCGGCCCGCCGTCCAGCTCAATCCTCGATGGTTTCTCCGGGATAGGCGCCCCAGACCTGCTGCTGGCGCACCCAGCCTGTGTGCCCGCCGAAGTCCATCCTGCACCATGTACCGTTGCAGGTGCGGATTTCACCGACGGTGCCCGGTTCCACCAGCGCGATCGTCCGCGCGTCGTCATAGGGTTCCTTGCGTAGGGCGATTTCCGCCGTCTTGCCGCGTTGCCACGGGGCGGCGATCCCGGTGCGTCGGCCTGAAAGCAGCGAGCCGCTGATCCAGCCCTCCACGCCTTCCGAATCGCGCACCCGGCGCCAATTGTCGTACTCTTGGATGATCTCCATTGGTAGGCCGCTGCGCAAATAGAGCCAGTCGACGGCGTAGCTGCGACCGGGCCCGATCCGCAGATTGACCCGGCTCGCCTTGAGGCTGACGAAGCGCGGCAGCGGCAGGCCGCTCGGCCCGCGGGCCACGGGTTGCGAGGCGCCCGCCGACCATGCGGGCGTGTAAGGGACGGTCGATGCGGTTGCCGTTGCCAGGAGAGCAGCCCCAACGGCCAGGCCAAGCGACACGAAACGCGACACGGTCATTCCCTGAATTTCTACCCTGTTACGGCTGCGGAGCGGGCCGGCAAGGTCCGGTTTTTCTTTGTCTTCATCGGGCCCAGTTGTTACACAGGGGCTGGGCCGATCACGCTGGCGAGTATCGCCCGTCTTGGTTAAAGAGGTCTCAACAGGACCCGGAACGAGGAAACGATGGCGGGCAGGAAAAAGCCTCTCGTGGTGATCACGCGCAAGCTGCCGGATCCCGTGGAAACACGCATGCGCGAACTGTTCGATGCGCGGCTGATCGTCGAGGACAGGCCGATGACGCAACCCGAACTGGTCGCGGCGGTGCGTGAGGCCGACGTTTTGGTGCCGACGATCACCGATCGCATCGACGCGGCGCTGATCGCCCAGGCCGGCGAGCGGCTGAAGCTGATCGCCAATTTCGGCAATGGCGTCGACCATATCGATGTCGAAGCCGCGGCGCAAAGGCAGATCACCGTCACCAATACGCCCAATGTGCTGACCGAGGATACGGCCGACATGACCATGGGCCTGATCCTGACCGTGCCGCGACGGCTGGTCGAGGGGGCTGGCGTCCTGAAGGGGGAAGGCAAATGGGGCGGCTGGTCGCCGACCTGGATGCTCGGACACCGCATCTGGGGCAAGCGGCTCGGCATTATCGGCATGGGGCGGATAGGTACGGCCGTGGCACGACGCGCCAAGGCGTTTGGGCTTTCGATCCACTACCACAACCGCAGCCGGGTCGCGCCTGCGATCGAGGATGAATTGGAGGCGACCTATTGGGAAAGCCTCGACCAGATGCTGGCCCGTATGGACATCATCTCCGTCAATTGTCCCTCCACGCCGGCAACGTTCCACCTGCTTTCGGCCAGACGCCTGGCGCTGATGCAGCCCGGCTCCTACATCGTCAACACGGCCCGCGGCGAGATCATCGACGAGGCGGCGATGATCGACATGATCCGCGAGGGCAGGCTGGCGGGCGCCGGCCTCGACGTCTTCGAGCACGAACCGGCGGTCAACCCGAAGCTGGCCAGGCTGGCCGACAAGGGCAAGGTCGTTTTGTTGCCGCATATGGGATCGGCCACGATCGAGGGCCGCATCGACATGGGTGACAAGGTGATCATCAATATCCGGACCTTTTTCGATGGCCATCGTCCGCCCGACCGGGTGCTTCCTGGCCGGATCTGAGGACCGCGCGCCCTTTTTGCGGGTGCGCAGGGTCGTTATTGTCCGCTGCCGCCTTCCAGGATATCGAGCGTCCCGTCGCTTCCGACCTCGACCGTGCGACCGCAGAACGCGGAAAAATGCTCCGGGTCGAGCCGCACCGCGATTGGCGGTTCCCAGCCCATCTCGCGCGCCACGATCAGGCCCAGAAGCAGGATTGCGTCGGGCTCGCCGATGATGAGTGCCGCCGGTGCGACGCCGCCCCTGACAAGTTCCAGAAGCACTGACGAGGCGGACGACGATCCGATCGTTGCCGGCACGAACAGCACCTTCATGGCCACGGCTGCGCCATATTGGGGATGGCGCCCGTCGATGATCCTGCCGTCGCGCGGATCCACCCCGCCCCAAAAGCTGATCGGTGCCTGCAGGACGAGCGCGGGGCCGCGGCCGGGCATGCCGGCAACCAGGACATCGCCTTTCGCCGACACGGTCAACAGAGCGGCTCCGACAGTACCGGACGTCCGCTGACGGCGCTTTCCACGCAGTCCGAAAGCGAGCCGTACAGCGTTGCATAGCCGGTATTGCCCGGCGCGTAATGGGCGAATTTCCCGGAATTGGTCATCAAAACACCCCCCTTTATCTCCGCCAGGATCGGCGTGACCACGACGCAGGTATCCACCACGATCGTCACGCCCGCGGCCTCCAGCGGTGCCCGCCGCCGCTCGCGCTCGAGTGCCTCCAGAACGTGCCGCCCCGTGCAGGCGAACAGCGGTACGCGCAGCCGGCGCCCGGCAAGATGGCGTTCGAGCCGGCCGAATTCGGCCAGCGACAGATGCGGGCTGCCGATCGCGACCGCGTCGATCCGGTCGGCGCGCTCGGCGGTCGAAAGCCGCCGGCGGCTGTCCGCCACCATGGCGGGCGTGATGACGATGCGCGTGTCTGGCATCAGGCCGCCGGTCGCGGTAGCGAGATCGGGCGCCTCCGGCGTGATGCCGGCGATGTGAAACAGCCCGACCGCCCCGGACGAAGCGGCCGCGGCGCCGAAGGCCTTGAGCGCGTCCTCGTCGGGCTTGGCCGCGACACCCGCCACAACGCCGACCGCGTTGCCGACCAGCCGGCCGTAGAGGCTGCCGAGAACGGGCCAGGCTGTGTCGTCGTCGAAAAACCGGCCCGGCAGTCCCGACACGTCGACGACGATCCGGGCGATGCGGTTGTCGGGCTGGTGCAGGCCGCAATCGGGCGCCCGCCCGGCCACCGCGCAGGCGATGTCGAGGAAGTCGCCATACCGGTTGGTCCGCGCTCCCAGTACAGAATTGCAGAATACGACCGCGTTCGATTCGCCCCAGGCGACGTCCTGGCCGCGCGCGGGGCGGTGACCGGCCTGATAGGGCGCGCAGGTCCAGCTCGGTTCACAGCCGAGCGCGACATAGGCGCGCATCATCCGCCGTGCCATGTCGCGTTGCGGTTTGTTCAACCGCACCATGCAGCCGCCGGAAAGATCGAGCGAACCGACATTCAGCGTCGACCGCACCGCGACCCGCGCACCGCCGGCAACGAATTTTTCCGCAAACAGCGTGCCGGAATCTCCGTGATAAAGCGCGCCGTCAATATGGGCCGAGGCGATCGGCAGCAACCGGGTCGCGCCGAGCAGACGCGCGCTTTCGGCCACGATGCGCATCGCCATCGCATTGCCGTCCTGTCCCGCCGCGAGCGCACGTTCGTCGGCCGCCAACAACACGCTCATGCCTGGCTCCGGCCGTATTTCATGGTCTCGAACCGGGCGCCGAGCCCGTCATACAACAGCAGTCTGCCGACCAGCGGCTCGCCGATCCCGGTGACCAGCTTGATCACCTCCATCGCCTGCAATGTGCCGATCACGCCGGTCAGCGCCCCCACAATGCCGGCCTCCGCGCAGGACGGCACCATGTCGGCCGGCGGCGGTTCGGGGAAGAGATCGCGATAGGAGGGCAGGCGCGCGCCGTCCTCGCCCCTCTCATACGGCTTGAGTACGGTCAGCGAACCGTCGAAGCGCCCAACGGCGCCCGTGACGAGCGGTTTGCCCGCCGCCGCGCAGGCGTCCGCCATCGCGTAGCGCGTCTCGAAATTGTCGGACCCGTCGGTGACGATGTCGTAGCGGGCGACAAGGTCCGCTGCGCTGGCGGCGGTTAGGCGCAACCTGTGCCTTTCCACCGCCACATGGGGGTTGATCGACGCGATCGCGTCGGCGGCGCTGTCCACCTTGGCCTTGTCGAGCGCGTCGGTACGGTGGATGATCTGCCGTTGCAGGTTGGACAAAGACACGATGTCGTCGTCGACGATGCCGATCGTGCCGACGCCAGCGGCGGCGAGATAGCTGAGCGCCGGCGCGCCGAGCCCGCCGGCGCCGATGACGAGCACCCGCGCGCGTTTCAGCCTTTGCTGCCCGGCGCCGCCGATCTCCGGCAGGACGATGTGGCGCGCATAGCGCTCGAGTTCGCTGTCGCTTAGGGGCCGTACCGGGGCTTGGTCCATGCCTTTCTGCCTTTCAAAGCGTATTGTTTGCCGTTTCCGCAGCGTGCATCGCGACGCTGGCCGATGCCGTAACGCTACGCCAACATGAGCGCGATTGCGACCGGGGTCTGATACCGTCAGACCGGGGTGTGTGCGGTAAGCGTTCCACCCGAAACCGATACGAACTGCGCGCGGTCCGCGATCGCCGAAAACAGCTCCGGTTCCGTACCGGTCATAAAAACCTGGCCGTTGAGGTCGTGCAGTATGTCGAATAGCGCGGCGCGGCGGCGATGGTCGAAATGGGCTGCGATCTCGTCGAGCAGGAGTACCGGCGCAATACCGGCCATCTCGCCGGTCAGCCGCGCGTGCGACAACACGATCCCGACGAGCAATGCCTTCTGCTCGCCGGTCGACGACAACGCCGCCGGCATGTTCTTGGGCCGATGACGGACCATAAGGTCGGCGCGGTGCGGCCCCTCGAGTGCGCGCCCGGCGGCGCGGTCACGCTCGCGCTCTGCGGCGAGCCGGTCGCGAAACCGTTCCTCGACCTCGATCGCCGGGAGGTTTGCCACCATCTCTTCCACGAAGCCCGAGAGCGCTAGGTCGGCGCGCGGAAAAATGTCGCCGTCGGGTGCACGTTCGATCATGGCGCTCAAAAGCCGCGCCATCTCGGCCCGCGCGGCCGCGATCGCTGTCCCGGTCTCGGCCATCTGGGCCTCGATCGCGGCGAACCAGGTCCGGTCGCGGGCGTTCTCGGCAAAAAGCCGGTTGCGTCCGCGCATCGCCTTTTCATAGGCGAGCGCCCGCCGCCCGTGCGCGGGATCGATGGTGAGTACGAGCCTGTCGAGGAAGCGGCGCCGGTCCGCCGTCGGGCCGGTGAAAAGCCCGTCCATGGCGGGCGTCAGCCACATCACCCGCAACCATTCCTGCATGGCGTCGGCCGATCGCGCCGGCGCACCGTTGATGCGCACGCGCCTGCCGGCTTCGGCCTCTCCGTTTTCCGCGCCGCCGGCGCCGGTGCCGATTTCAACCGGTCCGTCCGGCCAGTCCAGCTTTGCATGGAGCGCGAACCCCCCGGCCGCGCCCTCGCGGGTCATGTCGCCATAGGTCGCCCGGCGCAGGCCGCGCCCTGGCGTGAACAGCGATATCGCCTCCAGAAGATTGGTCTTGCCGGCCCCGTTCTCGCCGGTCAGCACCACCGCGCCGTTGTCGAACCGGGCGGTGAGGGCGGCGTAATTGCGAAAATTGGTAAGGGTAAGCTTACCAATTCGGATCTGGGGCGGTTTGTCCGTCACGGTCGCTGGATCGCGGGCCGCGCTTCGGTCACACCCGCATGGGCATGAGCACGTACAACGCCTGCTCGTCGGCCATGTCGTGAATGAGCGTCGGCGAGCCCGCATCGGCAAGCAGGAACTTGGCTTCGCTGCCGGTCAACTGGCCGGCGACGTCGAGCAGGTAGCGCGCGTTGAAACCGATCTCGATCGGGTCGGCGTCGTAATCGGCGGCGATTTCCTCGACCGCGCTGCCGGAGTCCGGATTGTTGACGGTCAACGTCACCAGGCCGTCCGAAATCGCCAGCTTCACCGCGCGGCCGCGCTCCGACGAGATGGTGGACACGCGGTCCACGGCGTCGGCGAAACTCTGCCGGTCGATGACGAGCTTCTTGTCGTTGCCGGTCGGGATGACGCGCTGATAGTCGGGAAAGGTGCCGTCGATCAGCTTGGAGGTCAGGATGACGCTGCCGATGGTGAAGCGGATCTTGGTTTCCGACAGTTCGACCGCGACCTTGACGTCGGGCGCGTCGACAAGTTTCTGCAGCTCGCTCACCGTCTTGCGCGGAATGATGATACCGGGCATGCCTTCCGAGCCGGCCGGCGCCTCCATGTCGGCGCGTGCCAGGCGGTGTCCGTCGGTCGCCACCGCGCGCAGCACCAGCGCGCCGTCGTTTTCGAGCGTGTGCAGGAAGATGCCATTGAGATAATAGCGGGTCTCTTCGGTCGAGATCGCGAACTGGGTCCTATCGACCAGGCCCTTGAGCGCCTCGGATTCGATCCGGAAAATGTGTGAGAACGAGCCCGCCGACAGCTCCGGGAAGTCGGATTGCGGCAGGCATTGCAGCCGGAAATTGGAACGCCCGGCGATCACCGACATCGAGCGCCCGTCCTCGTCGGTCTTCAACATGACTTCGGCGCCGTCGGGCAGCTTGCGGACGATGTCGTAGAGCAGATGGGCGGGAACCGTTGTCGCGCCGGCCTGTTCGACCTGCGCTGCGGTCGCCTCGGTGACCTCGATGTCGAGGTCGGTCGCCTTCATCTCCAGCACCGCCCCGTCGGCCTTGAGCAGAACGTTCGAGAGGATCGGAATGGTGTTGCGGCGCTCGACCACGCGATGGACATGGTTGAGCGACTTCAAGAGGTTTGAACGTTCGAGTGTGACGCGCATGACTTCGAGGTCTCATACCGGGCGGGCTTCGCGGGAAGCGCAGAAGGAAACGGCCCGCAACGGGCCGGAATCAAAACAAAATGACAGGAAAAGCCCGGAGAAGGCAAGCCCGCGCGCCGGCCGAACGCTCGCCCGGCTCGCTTTCTCCGGGGATAAAGGGGCGGCACGCCCGAAAGGCGGCGGCCAACCCTGGAATCCGGTCAGGCCTGGTCGCTGATCAGTCGGCGCAGCAGTTCCAGTTCCTGGGCCAGCGTATTGTCGTCGCCGGACAATTGCTCGATCTTGCGGACCGCATGCAGAACGGTCGTGTGATCGCGGCCACCGAAGCGCCGGCCGATTTCCGGCAGCGAGCGCGGCGTCATCACCTTCGACAGATACATCGCGACCTGCCGCGGCTTGACGATGGTGCGTGTGCGTCGGTTGGACAGCAATTCGGTCTTCGACACATTGTAGTGGCGCGCCACGATGCGCTGGATGTCCTCGATGCGCACCCGCTTCGGGTCGCCCGGGCGGAACATGTGGCCCAAAAGCTCGTCGATACGCTCGATCGACAATTGCGGCTCGAAGGAGCGGCGAAACAGCAACTGGTTGAAGGCCCCTTCGAGCTCGCGCCCGGAGCCGGTGACGGCGCGCGCGACATGTTCGAGGATCTCTTCGGGGATCGTTAGCGTCTGGTCTTCCGTGCGTGCGGCCTCCAGGCGCTGCTGGAGCATGCGTAGGCGCATGTCCATGTCGGGCGCGGCCATTTCCAGGGATACGCCGCCCTGCAGCCGCGAACGCACGCGCGGCTCGAGCGATTCCAGCTCCGAGGCCGGCCGGTCGGCGGCCACCACCACCTGCTTGGCGCTGTCGAGCAGCATGTTGATCAGATGGCAGAATTCGTGCTGGATCGACTTGCCTTGTAAAAATTGCATGTCGTCGATGATCAGCAGATCAATATCGCGCAACTGTTCCTTCAGCGTCAACGCGTTGTTGTCGCGGATCGCGGTCGCGAACCGCCACATGAAATATTCCGCGGTCAGGTAGACCACCCGCGACTGGGGATTGCGCGCCAGCGCCTCGGCCGCGATCGCCTGCAAAAGATGCGTCTTGCCGAGGCCGACGGAGGCATGGAGAAACAGCGGGTTGAAGCGCAGCGACGCGGTCGGGTTTTCCGCCACGGTGCGGGCGGCCGCGAAGGCGACGCGGTTTGGCGGACCCTCGATGAACGACTCGAACGTGTAACGGCTGTCGAGCGGCGAGCCGAGAACATTGTGGCCTCGGGCGGCTTCGGCCAAAGGACGGCGCGGCTGGGCCGGTCTTTTCTGGCTGACCGTCCCGCTCGCCAGTGCCGTTCCCGTGGCGTGCGCCGCCGCGCCGGCCGCGGTCGTCTCGGTCTCGGCGATCCGCGTGTGGCGCGTGGCGGTGCGCACGACGATCTCCAGGCGCAGCAGCCCGGCCTCCTCGCGCCGCCATAGCTCGGTGATGAGCTCGAGATAGTGATTGTTGATCCAGGAACGCAGAAAGGCGGTGGGAACGGAAAGGCGGACAAGCCCCCGGGACGCCTCCGCCAGCTTCATGCGGCCGAACCAGCTTGAATAGACTTCCATGCCGAGCTGCGCACGCAACTGCACCCGGATGCGTTCGAAGATTTCGGAAGCGGCCGACCCGGTTTTCATGTCACGAACATCCCCGCCTGCCCTTACGAATGGAAGCCCCGCCTTGACCTCCGTTCCTATGCCGCCCTGCATCCCATCTTTCCTTTTCATCACGATATGCATTCCCGTCGCTCGCGGGCACTGGCCGCAAGCGTCCACGTTTCGACGGGACGGCGCATCGCACCGCCCGCCATTTCACTCGAATACAACCGACCGCATCTGGTCAGCCCGTCCCCTTCGTTTCCGGCGCGCGGGCGCGCAGGATCTGCTTAAACAAAGGCCGCAAAGTTCCCCGAGCCGGCGAAAGACGCCGGTCCGTTCCTCGTCACTCCTCGACCTGAAACACGCCGGACTAGTGGCGTGACGAAAGGCAAAAATCTATCGTCCGCGGGAAATGTTCTCCGCGCCGAAAACGGTGGATTTTCTGGGTAATGAGGCCCGAGGGCCTTGTCCCTTCCGATGGGTGGACATTACAAAATGTGACGGCTGAAGGGCAAGGCCGTGGGTAAGGGTTTTTTAATCTGTAGAGGGGTTGGGGCGATGGGCCGAGGTGCGCGAATCGCTGGCCGTCGTCCCTAAACCGTTTTGAATCAAACCCTTTTCTCGGGCCGTTTCTTTCGTGGCCGGCTACATAAAGATTCTATTTTTTTTCGCTTGACACATTTTCCGCAAAGCCGGCCCACCGTACGTGTGGAAAACCTGTGCGTGACCTCCGGTAAGGCTTTGATTTAAAAATATATTGTGTGTGGAAAGATCACAATCCGGCGCGGCGTCCTTCGGGGGGCTCGGCGCTGAAACCACTTATGTCGGCAAAGGAACTGACGCGATTTTTTTTCGCGGCGTTTACCGGCATCGGACAAGTGCTTGGCGTCAAACAAAAAAGCCCGGCTCGAGCGGCCGGGCGTTCCTGCAACGAAACGGGGCGATCGCGCCCCGGGGCTAACTTCAGGCCGACAGAGCCTTCACGCGCTGTGTCAGGCGTGACACTTTGCGGGAGGCCGTATTGCGGTGCAAAACGCCTTTGGTCGCCGCGCGCATCAGTTCCGGCTGGACAGCCTTGAGCGCCGTTTCGGCGGCCGTCTTGTCGCCGGCGGCGAGCGCCTCTTCGACCTTGCGCACGAAGTTGCGCACGCGCGAGCGGCGGCTCTTGTTGATCTCGGTCCGGCGCGCGAGCTTGCGCGTGGCCTTTTTGGCCGAAGTGGTATTGGCCATGGTGCCTCTCTGGTTATCCTGACGTTCGTGCCGTGTCCGCAAAGCCGGTAGGCACGAAAACAATCGGGCGGCCGCAGGGCCGCCTCTGTTGGCGCGGCTTATAGTGCAGCTTTTTTTCCACGTCAACGCCCCTTTGGCGGGTTGGCGCCCTTGTCAGCGATTGCGGAAGTTCGGCGCGCGTTTTTCCGTGAAAGCCGCCATGCCTTCCGTCTGGTCCTCAAGCGCGAACATCGAGTGGAACACCCGCCGTTCGAAGCGCAGTCCTTCCGAAAGCGTGGTCTCGTAGGAGCGGTTGACGGCTTCCTTGGCCATCATCACCGCGGGCAGCGAAAAGGACGCGATCTTTCCGGCCGCCGCCAACGCTTCCTCGATCAGGTCTCCCGTCGGCACGACCCGCGACACCAGGCCCGAGCGCTCGGCTTCTGCGGCGTCCATCATCCGTCCGGTCAGACACATGTCCATCGCCTTGGCCTTGCCCACGAAGCGCGTTAGGCGCTGGGAGCCGCCCATGCCGGGCATGACGCCGAGCGTGATCTCCGGCTGGCCGAACTTGGCGTTTTCGGCGGCGATGATGAAATCGCACATCATGGCCAGCTCGCACCCGCCGCCAAGCGCGTAGCCGGAGACCGCGGCGACGACCGGCTTGCGGATCCTGCTAAGGGCTTCCCAGCCGGCGAAGAAGTCGGTCATGAAGGCGTCGACATAGTCCATCGACTGCATCTGCTTGATGTCGGCCCCGGCCGCGAACGCCTTTTCCGTTCCAGTGATCACGATCGCGCCGATACCGGCATCCGCCTCGAAGGCGTCGAGTGCCGCGATCACGTCCGCAAGCACGGTGGTGTTGAGCGCATTGAGCGCCTTCGGCCGGTTGAGGGTGATAAGGCCGACCCGCGCGCGCGTTTCGACCAGGATCGTTTCATAGGCCATTCGGGTATCTCCTCCTGGATTGGGGCGTGTGGCCAGAGCCCTAGCCTAGCGCTGGCACGAGGGGCAATAGAAAGTCGATCGGCCCGACTGCACGATGCGCAGGACGACGCCGTCGCAATTCAGCTTGGGGCACGGCTCGCCTTCGCGGTCGTAAACGGCGAAACGGTGCTGGAAATAGCCCAGCGCGCCGTCGGCATGAACATAGTCGCGCAACGACGAGCCGCCCGCCTCGATGGCGTCTGCGATCACCGCGCGGATCGCCGCGGCGAGCCGGTCGCAGGCCGTCGTCGGTCCGCCGCTTTTGGCTACGATCGAACCGGCGGCGCGGTCGGGAGCCAGTCCCGCACGCCACAGGGCTTCGCACACATAGATATTGCCGAGCCCGGCGATCAGGCGCTGGTCGAGCAGTGCCGCCTTGAGTGGCGCGCGCCGGTTGCCAAACAGGGCGGCGAGCAGAGCGCCGTCGAGCATGTTTCCGGTCGGTTCGGCGCCGAGCTTGCCGATCAGCGGATGCGCCGCCAATTCTCCGGACTCGGCGAAAGCCATGAAGCCGAAACGGCGTGGGTCGTTGAACACGATCCGGGCTCGTCCGCCGGCCTTCGGCGCCAGATGGAAGACCACATGGTCATGCGTGGCGTTCTTGGAACGGTCATGATGAAACTGACCGGGGACATTGTCGTGCCCGTCCGCCTCGATGCGCCACGAGCCCGACATGCCCAGATGGCTGATCAGGGTCAGGCCGTCATCGAGATGGGCGAGAAGATATTTCGCGCGCCGCGACAGGCCGTCGACGCGGCGACCGGCAAGCCGGCCGGTGAAGTCGGCGGGAAAAGGGAAGCGCAGATCGGGCCGCCGCTGTTCGACCGACAGGATGCGCGCGCCCTCCATAACCGGGGCGAGCCCGCGCCGCACCGTCTCGACTTCGGGAAGCTCAGGCATCGGCGAGCTCCGCCAGGAAGGAACGGCCGTGCTGACCGGCCGGCAATCCGAGATGCGCGGCGACCGTCTCGCCGATATCGGCAAAAGTGGTGCGCACCCCAAGCGGGGCCGGGGCGAGGCCGGGGCCGGTTCCGAACACGGGCACACGTTCACGCGTGTGATCGGTGCCGGGCCAGGTCGGATCGCAGCCATGATCGGCCGTCAGGATCAAAAGATCGCCGTCGACGAGCCGCGACAGCGCCTCGGGCAGGCGGGCGTCGAACGCCTCGAGCGCCGCCGCATAGCCGGCGACATCGCGCCGGTGGCCGAAGAGCATGTCGAAATCGACGAAATTCGCGAACACCAAATCGCCATCGGCGGCATCGTCCATGGCCGCCAGCGCCACGTCGAACAACGCCATGTTGCCAGCCGCCTTGCGCACCTCGCTCACGCCGCGATGGGCGAAGATGTCGCCGATCTTGCCGATGCCAATTACGCGGCCGCCGGCTTCCGTGATCCGGTCGAGCAGGGTTGGCTCGACCGGCGGAACCGCATAGTCGCGCCGATTGGCGGTGCGGACGAAATCGGCCGCGGTCTCGCCGACGAAAGGACGCGCGATAACGCGGCCGATATTGAGCGGATCGACTAGGCGCCGGACCCTGGCGCACAGGTCGTAAAGCCGCTCGAGGCCGAAATGGGTTTCGTGGGTGGCGATCTGGAACACCGAATCCGCCGAGGTGTAACAGATCGGCTTGCCGGACCGGATGTGCTCCTCGCCGAGTCTCGCGATGATCTCGGTGCCCGAGGCATGGCAATTGCCCAGGATTCCCGGCAGGCCGGTCTCGCGCAGGATCGCCACCACGAGATGGTCGGGAAAGGTTGGCTGTGTGTCGGGAAAGTAGCCCCATTCGAACGGCACCGGCAGGCCGGCGATCTCCCAATGACCCGAAGGCGTGTCTTTGCCCTTCGAGACCTCCTGCGCAGCCCCGAAAAAACCCGTCACCGGGCGCTGGGCGGGCACCGCCTCGTCGGGTTGCGTCGCCGCCTCGGCGGCAAGGCCAAGGCCGAGGGCCGTCATGTTGGGAAGGTCGAGGGGACCTTCGCGCAGCCCCGCCCGGTCGGCTTCCCCCCTTGCGGCCGCTTGCGCGATATGCACGAACGTGTTGGCGCCATCGTCGCCGAATTCGGCGGCATCCGGCGCGCCGCCTATGCCGAAGGAGTCGAGCACGAACAAAAAGGCACGCGCCATGGCTGAACGTCCTTACACACTGGTTTCAACGACACTTAGAAGTGATGCGGCGAATTGGCAATTCGGAAACCAAACGGCAAGGTCGCCATGCGATAGAGGACGGATCACGGCTGCAGAGCGGAGATGGCGATGAAACGGACGACGTTGGCGGGACTGGCCGTGGTCGCGACGGTCGCATTGGGGCAGCTCCCTGCCCAGGCCGGCTGGAAGGACGAGGTCGGCACGTTGCGGATCGGCATGCTCGCCCGCCCTGGCGCCGGCGCTGCCGTGCCTGGCGCGTCGGCGATCGAGCGCGCTTTCTCGCAGGCCCTGGGCATTCCGGTCGATATCTTCGTCGCGCGAGACTTCGCCGCCCTGATCGATGCGCAGGCCAGTGCCCGCGTGCATTACGCGGTTTATTCGGCCCTGGCCTATGCGCTGGCCTGGCGACGCTGCGGCTGCGTGGAGCCGCTGGTCGCACCGATTTCGCGCGACGGCGCCACCGGCATCCGCTCCCTGCTTGTCGTCGCGCCGGGCGTGGAAAAGCAGGGGGCGCCGCCGCGTATCGCCTTCGTATCTGGTAATCTGGCTTCGGACTTCCTGCCGCGCCTGTCCCCGAAGACCGAGGCGGGAAAGGATGTGTCGGCGCGCGAAAAGCGTGTCGCCGTGGAGACCGCCGCGGACGCGGAGCGCCGCTTCGCCGACGGCGAGGTCGATGGTCTGTTCGGCTGGGCGTATGAGCGTGTTGGCGGCGCGACCGGCGGCACTGTGGACCGTCTTGTCGAAGCTGGCCTCGACGCCGACGATTTCGACATCGCATGGACCTCGGCGCCGATACGTTATGGTCCGCACGCGATCCGCGCCGACGTTCCGGGCGAGCTGAAGCAGGCGATCACGCGGTTTCTGGCAGGTCTGAAGCTGCAGCAGCCGGACGTCTACGATTTGCTGGAGGAAGAACGCCAGGGCGGGTACCTGCGTGTCTCCCATTCCGATTATGAAAGCGTGCTGCGCCTGACCGAACTCTTTGCGCCTTCTCGACCCGGCGCTCCATCGTCGGGGGCGCTGGCCGGCCCTTAGAACACCGATGAGCCGGCCCTGATCCACAACTGCCCACAGGCCCTAACAGTCGATACAGCTGACCTTCTGGCTCATGCGCGGCCGCAGGTAATATTTTTCGCCCATGCTGATCTTGTCGAACGCAGCGGCGAGGCCGATGGTGGCCTTCTTTTCGGAGTTCCAGGTAAGGACCGGCTTGTAGTCCAGCTGCGCTTCGCCGCGGATGAGAAAGGTGCCCCTGACCTTGAGTTCGTTGGGAATGGTTGTCGTCGACCCGGCGGTCAGATAATCGCTCGTTGCCCCGCTCACCATCTTTCGCGACCAGGCCACCTTGACCTTGGGCGTGTCCTCGTCGGTGATTTCGATCCCGGTGACGTAGATCGAGGGCGAGGTGCGGTTGTAGGGCTGGATCACCGCCCCCCCTATCTTCATGATCGCGTCGATTTCGGATTCGGTGATCTGCTGCTGCTGGGTGACGAGATCGGCGACCATGGAGGCGATGCGGCCGGTCTTCTTGTTGGCCTCGATCGCCTGCGACGTTTCCATGGTCATGAAATAAAGCCCGATCAGGATCGGCACGACAAACGCGAATTCCAGCGCGGCCGCGGCACGGCGATCGCGCCACAGGCCGGTGCATGCCGCCCTGGAAAACATCGTTCGATACGAAAGTCCGTTTCGCCCCAACATCACTCCGGTTCCTTCCTTGCTCGGCGCACCTTGTGCTGCCTCGGCACTATCAGTCGTCGAACGGCTCGTTTTGCCAGGTCACCGTGGCGAAATGCAGCGTCTTGCCGTCCTTCAGGTTGGACAGCGATTTGCGCATGAAGTCGGTCATGACCGGCCAGCGGTAAAAGACCCGAAGCATGTTCTTGCTCAGCGAGGGGCCGGGATCGACATCGAAATCGCTGGTGTCGATATCCTTGTCCGAGGTCAGCTTGATCCGCACCTTGGACGCCTCCTCGAAGGTGGCGAATTCGCGCAGATCCACTTCCAGACCGGGGCAGCCGGCCGCCACGATGATCTCGATCTTGTCGCAGATTTTCTGCTTGAGGGCAGTCTCGTTCAGACCCGCCGCCTTGATCTGGCCGGTGCGCAACTGACGCGCGACATTGTCGGTCGCGGTCGTCAGGACCTGCTGGCCGGCAAACGAAATGCAGCTTTCCAGAATTGCGAAGACAAGCATTGAGAACGGCAGCGCGAGTGCCACGAACTCGATGGCAACGGCGCCGTCGCGGTTGCGCGCGAACCGGCCGAATAGGCCTCTGCGCGCTTTCGCCGTCGCGGCTTCCCGTCCTGCGGACATGTCCTTTGTCATTGCCAACTCCTGCCAACCCCAATTGCAGTCGTGCAAAGACGTCTAGCGCATGGCAGTTGAATTCCCGTTTTGGCAACCAGGAAAATTGTCCGTGCCCCGTTTACCGATGCTTTACCCGCATCAGGTTCGGGATCTCCGTCCTGTCCGATCCGCTCTCTTTTGGACGCGTATGCGGATGACGGGCTATTGGCTGGCGCCCATCTCGCTTTCCGACAGGCGCTCGGCATCGCTCTTGTAGGAGCTCTCGCAATAGGGCGTGCACGACAGCGTCTGAACGTCGGCGCGGCGATAGATGCGCACGGATTTGTTGTCCTGGCGGGCCACGTAGATCTGTTCGTCGACGATCGGAGCGCCGTCGAGGTCGAGCACGACGATATTGGTGACACCGAAACCGCGCCCCGTCAGCACCAGGGTTGTGGCATCCTGGACCGAGGCATCGGCGATTTGCGGATTGCCTACCACGATCGTGTCGGCCGGCCGGGCCAGCTTCACGATCTTCGCCTCGTTCATCAGGATACGGATCCCCGCCTCCGCGAGCGCAGGCACGGTCCCGGCGGCCAGCGACAAGGCCGCCACCGTACCGATCAGGACCTGTCGTGCCGGAATTTTCGATGTCGACGCCATGGGTCTCTCCGCCTCGTGCTTGCTGAAAGATGAACCGGATTGGTGAATCTTAGGTTAAGCCCGACCGTGAACGGGGCGGGACGGATGGCGTGGTCGGCATGGTCGCGTCTTGTCGGCGAAATTTCGGCACCGGGTCGGACGGATGTGCTGGATTGCGGTGACGGGGTTTTTGGTGGGGCGGGGCTGGTGGCATGCGTGCCTGTCTCAACGTAAGAATGCGTCCCATTATAAAGACGGTACACCATCCGCGGCCGGGAGCAACGCCACGACGCCTCAGGTGATGGTCTTTTCGGACCACACAACAGCGGCAGACAAAGCATACAAAACGCGCATTCCGCTTATTCCAAATTTAACCAACCTGAGGACTTGAGCCGGTTAGGGTTTCGGTAAGACTGTTTCTTAAGCCGAATGAAACAGCTTCCCCGTAGTGTCTGGCCATCCGATCAACGCACAAAGAAATGTTGACGGGCTGTGCTGTAACACGTGGAGTAGGAGCTCTCGAATGTCTAAGCTTTTTGCACGTTTCGTGAAAGACGAATCCGGCGCGACCGCTATCGAATACGGTCTGATCGCCGCCCTTATCGCCGTGGCCATCATGGCCGGCGCTGGTGCCCTCGGCAAGTCGCTCGACGGCCAGTTCACCGAGATCGCCAAGGAACTCGACTACAAATCCGAGTAGTCTCACCGGTATTTCGGTCGCGCCGAAAGAAAGATGCAAGGGGCCGCCTTCGGGTGGCCCTTTTGCCGTTTGGCGGAGGCCGGCTTCACCAAAGCTTAAGCGCCGAGACTCTATTCTGGCCGAACAACGACAGACGAGGCGATCATGATTGAAGCGGCGATCTTCGTCATCTTTCCGTTCTGCATGGCTTTTGCGGCCGTTTCCGACATGTTGTCGATGACCATCGCCAACCGTGTGCCCGTGCTGCTTGTCGCGGCCTTTGCCGTCCTCGCGCCGCTGACCGGCATGGCCTGGCCCGAATTCGGTATGCATTTCGCGGCCATGGCCGCGGTGCTGACCGTCACCTTCGTGCTGTTCGCCGTCGGCGGCATGGGCGGAGGCGACGCCAAGTTGCTCGCCGCCACGGCCCTGTGGATGGGGTTCGACATGAACCTGCTTTATTATCTTACCGTTTCGGCCATGTTCGGTGGCCTGCTCACTCTCTTGATCGTTTTTTATCGCAGTTCGCTGTTCGCCGACATTACGATCAACAATGTGATCCTGCGCAATTTTGCTGACCGTAGTGCCGGCATTCCCTACGCTATCGCGCTCGGCCTCGGCGGTTTGGCTGCCTACGTGCACTCGCCCTTGATGATCTGGGCGCTGGCCCGGTTTTAGGTCGCCGGCCGCGTGATCCGTAAACCTTGAATTAAGTACGATCGTAAGCATTGCATTAACCCTAATTTGACGATTGCTCCCGCATTGTCGCCTCCGGTGAACGTAAATCGCCGGGTAAAGGTGCGGGTCGATGAACACTTCACGCTTGATCATTCTTGGTGTCGCCGTCGTTGCGGCTGGCGTTGCCGGTTATATCGCGAAGAATTTGGCGACGGCGCCGGCGCCGGTCGTGGTTGCCGATGCGGGTCCGCGCGAACCGGCGATCCGCATGACCGAGGTGCTGGTGCTTTCGGAGGATCTGCCGGTTGGTCAGCCGCTGGAAAGCCAGATGCGCTGGCAGGACTGGCCGTCCGAAGCGGTCAGCGACGGTTTCATCACGCGTGAGGCCGAAGGCGACGCCCAGGAGACCCTGAAGGGGGCGATCGCCCGCCTGCCGATGTATGCCGGCGAACCCGTGCGGCGCTCGAAGCTGATCGGCGCCGGTCAAAGCTTCATGTCCGCGATCTTGCCATCGGGCAAGCGCGCGATCGCCACCCAGATTTCGGCCGACACCTCGGCTGGCGGTTTTATCCTGCCCAACGACTATGTCGACGTGATCATGACGCGGCGCGCCGAAAGCGGCGGCACGCAGGGCTTCGTCACCGAAACGATCCTGAAGAACATTCGTGTTCTGGCGATCGACCAGACGATCACCGAGGATGAGGAAGGCCGCAAGGTGAAGGTCGGCGAGACGGCGACTCTCGAATTGACGGCCCAGCAGGCCGAAATCATCACCGTGGCCCAGCAGCTCGCCGACAGGCTGACGCTGGCGTTGCGTTCGATCAAGGATGCCCAGGAAAAACCGACGAGTGAGGCCGATTATCTGGTCTCCGGCAATGGCCGGCGCGGCACCGTTCGGCTGATCAAATCGGGCGAAGTCTCTGAAGTTGGAGCGCGCAAATGACGTCGCATATTCGCAAGCTGCCAAGAACAGATCGCAAGGCTCCGATTGCCACGGGGATCGCGGCGTGCCTGATCGCGATGGCGGCGATCGGCTTGCCCGCGGCGCCCGGTTTCGGATCGGGCGAGGCGTTCGCCGGCCAAGTCAAGGTACGCTCGACCAGTTCGACGAGCCAACGCGTCAAGCTGGGTCTCAACAAGTCGGTCGTCATCGATCTGCCGCAGGATGCTTACGACATTCTGGTGGCCAATCCGACCGTGGCCGACGCCGTGACCCGCACCGCGCGCCGCATCTATCTGTTCGGCAAGCAGGTCGGTGAAACCAACATCTATGTTTTCGGCGCTAATGGCGAACAGATCGCGAGCCTGGACCTGGCGATCGAGCGCGACGTGGCCGGGCTTGAGGACTATCTGGAACGTTTCATCCCGAACTCCGACATCACAGTCGAACTGCTGAACGACAACGTCGTCCTGACGGGAACGGTGGAGACGCCGCTCGATGCGTCGCGCGCGGCTCGGTTGGCCCAGATCTTCGTGACCGGCGGTGAGGCAACGACAGGCCAATATGCGCAAACCGCGGCCGCGCCGACCGATGGTGGCGGCGTGGATATCAACAATCCCGACGCCGAGCGGCGCGTCAGCCAGATCGTCAATCTGCTGAAGATCATCGGCGAAGACCAGGTCACGCTGAAGGTGACGGTCGCCGAGGTCAGTCGCGTGGTCATGAAGCAGCTCGGCGTCAATATCATGGGCTCGGGCAGCTCGAACGGTATTTCCTGGGGCGCGATCGGCGAGAACATCTCCGGCCTGGGCAAGCATATGACCGGTTCGCAGCTCAGCCTCGGCTCGGCGTTCGGCGCGAGCACCCTCGACGCCTATCTCAACGCCATGGAGCAGGCGGGCGTGATGAAGACGCTCGCCGAGCCGACGCTGACGGCGATCTCGGGCGAAAAGGCCGTTTTCCAGGTCGGCGGCGAGTTCAATCTGGTCGTGGGCCAGGAGGTCGATTCGGAGACCGGCGGCATCTCCTATGACATCGAGAAGCTGGAATACGGGATCGGGCTGGAATTCCTTCCGGTCGTACTTTCGCCCGGCCGCATCAGCCTGAAGGTCCGCACCTCGGTTTCCGAGCCGACGACGGAAGGGTCGGTCCCGCTCGGTACCGGTGGCCGCAGGACCGCCACCAATCTCTTGTCGATCCGCAAGCGTCTCGCCGACACGACCGTCGAACTGCCCTCGGGCGGCTCGATGATGATCGCCGGCCTGGTGCGCGATGATATCCGCCAGGCGACGTCCGGACTGCCCGGCCTGTCGAAGCTGCCGGTATTGGGCACGCTGTTCCGCAGCCGCGATTTCGTGCGCAACGAATCCGAGCTTGTGATCATCGTCACCCCTTATCTCGCCCGCCCCGTGGCGCGCCAGCAGCTCGCCCGGCCGGATGACAATTTCAACGCCGCGAGCGACGGCGCCGGCATGTTTCTGGGCCGCGTCAACCGCGTCTACGGCACCATGAAGACCAACAAGCCGAAAGGCCGCTACCACGGTGTGGTCGGCTACATCTACAAATGACCGCGAGGAACGGCACGATGCGTAGAGCACTCCCCTGTCTGCCCCATGCCGCACGCCCGTCGCGGCGCTCCGCCACCATCCTCGTCGCTATTGCCGCCGCCGCGCTGCTGGCGGGCTGCGCCAAGCGCGATTCGATCACCGTCGGTTCGGTGCCGGACGATTACCGGACCAACCATCCCATCATCGTGTCCGAACAGGACGAGGTGCTCGATCTTCCCGTCGGCCTATCGGAGTATGGCATGACGCGGGTTCATCGTGTGGCCGTCGACGGCTATGTCGCCAATTACGATCGCGGCGCGGGCGCCGTGATTAGCATCATGGTTCCGGCCAATTCCGCCAACGCGGCCTCGGCCAGCTCGGCCGCTTACGAGATCGCCGGCTATATGCAGCGCAAGGGCATTCCAGCCGGCAGCATCGTTACCGTACCGTATGATGCGGGCGCGCCCGATCGGACGGCGCCGATCCGTCTCGTCCATGGCCGTATGAAGGCGCATGTCGGCCAATGCGGCCGCTGGCCCGACGATGTGCTCAAGACGCGCGAGAACAAGCATTACGCGAATTTCGGATGCGCCTATCAGAACAATCTGGCCGCTCAGCTGGCCAACCCGTCGGACCTTCTTGGACCGCGGGCCTCGACGGAAATCGACGCCGCCAACCGTGGTGTCGCGATCGACGACTATCAGAGCCGCGAAACCGAATGGGCACCGGTCACCCAGTACTGACGAGCCGGAAGCGAGGCGAGGACGATGAACAATCTGGCTTATGACAGCGAAAGCGAGCTGGAAGCGACGGTGACGGACGGCGAAATGGCGCAGCTCAATGCCCTGCGTCCGATTCCGCGGATCTCGATCCAGGCTTTCTGCGAGACCGAGAGCGTGGCCAAACCCATCGAGCGCGCCGGCGACGACCGGCGCATGGCCAAGGCCCACCTCAAGGTTCATATGGGGGGGCTCGAGGCCGCGTTGGAATATTACGGCGCCGCGCCGACGCCGAATCTGATCATTTTGGAATCGCGCAACGAACCGAAGGAATTGCTGGAATCGCTGCAGCGGCTGGCCGATGTGTGCGACCCCACGACCAAGGTCATCATCATTGGCCACTACAACGATGTCTGGCTGTACCGCGAACTGGTCCGCGCCGGCGTGTCGGAATATGTCGTCGCGCCGGTTTCGCTGGCCGACGTCGTCGCGATCATTTCCCAGATCTTCGTCGATCCCGACGCCGAGCCGCTCGGCAAGTCGATCGCTTTTGTCGGCGCCAAGGGCGGTGTCGGATCCTCGACCATTGCCCACAATGTCGGCTGGATGATGTCGACGACCTTCAGTTCCGAAGTCGTGGTGGCCGATCTCGATCTGCCTTTCGGCACGGCGAACATCAATTTTGACCAGGACCCCGCCCAGGGCATGGCGGAGGCCGTGTTTTCCCCCGAGCGTATCGACGAGGTCTATCTCGACCGTCTGCTCGCCCAATGTTCGGAGCACCTGTCGCTGCTGGCCGCGCCGTCCACGCTCGACCGAGCCTATGATTTCGATACGGATGCATTCGCCCAGGTTATCGACATCGCGCAGCGCAGCGCGCCGCTGCTGATCCTGGACGTCCCGCATGTGTGGAACGGTTGGACTCGCAAGACGCTGATCCAGGCCGACGAAATCGTCATCACGGCATCGCCTGAACTGGCCAATCTGCGCAACACCAAGAACCTAGTCGACACGCTCAAGAAGCTGCGGCCGAACGACAAATCGCCTTATCTCATCATCAATCAGGCTGGGGTACCCAAGCGTCCGGAGATCTCGGCAGAGGACTTCGCCGAACCGCTCGACCTCACGCCGCTGGTGACGATTCCGTTCGAGGCCCAGCTTTTCGGCAACGCAGCCAACAATGGCCGGATGCTCGGCGAGATGGACGCGCAGCACGCGATCGTGAAATCGATCTCCGAGATCGCGCATGTGCTGACCGGCCGAAGCGAAATAAAGACCAAATCCAAGTCTGGCCTGGCCGGAATGCTCGCCAAGCTGAAGACGCGGAAGTAGCCGCGAAATTGCGAAACTGGTGCGTGGGACATGTTTGGAAGACGTGGTAGCGAAGGTCCGTTGAGGGAAGAGCCGGTCAGCCGGCCGGTTGCGCCGTCGCCGGCGGCGCCTGACGACGCCGACCGCCCTGCGGCCGCGTCGCAGGCACCGGCGCCGCGGCGCGCCGCCGAGCCGCCGCCGCCGCCCAAGGCCGCTCCGCGTCAGGAGCGCGAGCACACCGAAAACTACTACGACACCAAGAGCCAGGTTTTTTCCGCGCTCATTGACACGATCGACCTGTCGCAGCTTGCCAAGCTCGAGCCCGAGACGGCGCGCGAGGAAATCCGCGATATCGTCAATGATATCATCGCGATCAAGAATTTCGCGATGTCGATATCCGAGCAGGAAGAGCTGCTCGAGGATATTTGCAATGACGTGCTGGGCTACGGTCCGCTCGAGCCCCTGCTTGCGCGTGATGAAATCGCCGACATCATGGTCAACGGTGCCAAGCACGTCTATATCGAGGTCGAGGGCAAGGTCGAACAGACCAAGGTCCGCTTTCGCGACAACCAGCAGCTACTCAACATCTGCCAGCGCATCGTCAGCCAGGTCGGCCGGCGCGTGGACGAATCGAGTCCCATCTGCGACGCGCGCCTGCCCGACGGCTCGCGTGTCAACGTCATCGCGCCGCCGCTCGCGATCGACGGAACTGCGCTGACCATCCGCAAGTTCAAAAAGGACAAGCTGACGCTTGATCAGTTGGTGAAGTTCGGCGCGATCTCGCAGGAGGGCGCCGATGTCCTGAAGATCATCGGCCGGGTGCGCTGCAACGTCATCATTTCCGGCGGCACCGGCTCGGGCAAGACGACCCTGCTCAACTGCCTGACCAACTATATCGACCGCGACGAGCGCATCATCACCTGTGAGGATTCGGCCGAGCTTCAACTGCAGCAGCCGCATGTCGTGCGCCTGGAGACGCGTCCGCCCAATCTGGAGGGAGAGGGCGAAGTCACCATGCGCGAACTGGTCAAAAACTGTCTGCGCATGCGTCCCGAACGCATCATCGTCGGCGAGGTGCGCGGACCTGAAGTCTTCGATCTGCTGCAGGCCATGAATACCGGCCATGATGGCTCCATGGGAACCATCCACTCCAACTCGCCGCGCGAGTGCCTCAACCGTATCGAATCGATGATCGCCATGGGCGGCTTTTCGCTGCCCCAGCGCACGGTGCGCGAGATCGTCGTCGGGTCCGTGGATGTCATTATCCAGGCCGCCCGCCTGCGCGACGGCTCGCGCCGGATCACCCACATCACCGAGGTGATCGGCATGGAGGGCGACGTGATCGTGACGCAGGACCTGGTCCTTTACAACATCAGTGGCGAAGACCAGAACGGGCGCATCATCGGCAATCACGCATCGACCGGCGTCGGCCGGCCGAATTTCTGGGACCGCGCCCGCTATTACGGCGAGGAGGCACGGCTGGCCAACGCGCTCGAAGCGATGGAAAAGCAGGTCGGCTGACATGATCGCGGCAGGGGAATAGGTCGATGTTCGGACTTGATACGACCCTTCTGGCGGTCATTCTGCTCGCCGGCCTCAGCGCCGGCGCGGTCGCCTACGCCTTCATGTTCAACACCATCTCCAACGAGCGCAAGGCCGGGCGGCGCCTGGAAACGATCAAGAAGGCCGAGACCGACCGCAACGTGGTCAAGGCCTCGCGCGACCGCATGGCAGAAGCGGCCAAGCGGCGCAAATCGGTCCAGGACTCGCTCAAGGATCTGGACGAGAAGCAACGGGTGAAGGATACCCGGACGCGCAAGCCGCCGCTGAAGGGACAGATCAAGCAGGCCGGCCTCAACATGCCGGTGCAGCGGTTCTACATCATCTCCGTCTGTTGCGGCCTGTTCTTCGCGATCGTGGCGTTTTTCGCCGGGGCGCCGCTTTGGGCGGTTCCCGGAGCGCTGCTTGCCGGGGTCTTTGGCGTGCCGCGCTGGGGACTGGCCTATTTGCGCACGCGCAGGGTCAAGGCCTTCCTGGAGGAACTGCCCAACGCGCTCGACATCATCGTGCGTTCGGTGAAGTCCGGCCTGCCGATCAATGACGGCGTCAGGCTGATCGCGAGCGAGGCGCAGGAGCCGGTGCGCGGCGAGTTCCGTCGCGTCGTCGAAGCCCAGCAACTTGGTCTTTCGCTTCCCGAGGCAACACTGCGCATGGCTGAAACCATGCCGTGCCCGGAGGCCGGCTTTTTCGGTATCGTCATTCAGATTCAGAGCCAGGCCGGCGGCAACCTGTCCGAGGCTTTGGGAAATCTCTCGCGGGTTCTGCGCGACCGCAAGCGGATGCGCGCGAAGGTATCGGCTCTGTCGATGGAGGCAAAGGCTTCGGCCGTCATCATCGGCGCGCTGCCGTTCATCGTGGCGTTTCTCGTCTACCTGACCAGCCCGAACTACATTATGCCGCTTTTCACCACCCCCACCGGACACATGGTGCTTGGCGTGTCGGTGTTATGGATGTCGGTGGGGATCTTCGTGATGAAGAAGATGATGAATTTCGACATCTGAAGACGGCGTATTTCGAAAGGCCGACACATGACCGACCAGATTGTCAACGCGATATTCGAACCGGCCTTCCTCGTCGGGCTGCTGGTCGCGGTCGCCGTCTTCGCGACGGTGTTCACGGCCATGCCGGCCCTGGGCGGAAACGAGCTCAAGACACGCATGAAGACGGTCGCGCTGGAGCGCGACGAATTGCGGGCCAAGCAACGCGCGCGACTTGCCGCTGAGGCGGATCGCCGCCGCAAGGGGCTGCGCGAGGAACACTCGCGCGGCATGCGCGACATTGTCGAACGGCTCGACCTGAAGCGGGCCCTGGTCGATCAGGCCACCCTGTCGAAATTGCGCATGGCCGGCTTCCGTGGCGAAAATCCGCTGACGCGCTTCCTGTTCTTCCGCTTGGTGCTGCCCATGGTCGGGCTGATACTCGGCGGCTTGTATATCTTCGTGCTCGGCGGCATGGCCGACCAGCCGATGCTGGTCAAGATCTTCGTCGTCATCGCCACGGCCTATGCCGGCTTTTACGCGCCGATCATCTATGTCAACAACCGTGCCACGAAGCGCAAGCAATCCATTCAGAAAGCCTGGCCCGACGCACTCGACCTGATGCTGATCTGCGTGGAATCGGGCATGTCGATCGAGGCGGCATTCCGGCGTGTGGCCGAGGAGATCGGCACGCAGTCGGTCGAGCTCGCCGAGGAGTTTGTCCTCACCAATGCCGAGCTGTCGTTCCTGCAGGAGCGCCGCCAGGCCTACGAGAATCTCGCCAGCCGCACTGGCCTCGACGCGGTCAAGAGCGTCAGCCAGGCCCTGATCCAGGCTGAACGTTATGGCACCCCCGTTGCCCATGCGCTCAGGGTTCTGGCCCAGGAAAGCCGCGAGATGCGCATGAACGCGGCCGAAAAGAAGGCAGCCGCGCTGCCGCCGAAGCTTACCGTGCCGATGATCTTGTTCTTTCTTCCGGTCCTGTTCGCCGTGATCCTCGGCCCGGCCATCATGCAGTTCTCCGAGCAGGGCGTCTTCGGCGAAAAGAAACAATCGTCAAGCGAGCGGTAGAGCCGTTTATCTTTAACTGGAATCGTTTGACTGCCGGGATTTTGAGGTTTGGCTGGGAGCGCGTGGCGATGCGGTGCAGGCACCGTGAGCCGTGCGAGGCCGGTGAGGCGCGCCAAAGACCAAGATCGGGCGATTGCGGTTTGACGGGCGATATTAAAATCATAGGCGTTCCCCGCCTTGATCCGCCGGATCCGCGCCGCCGTCCACGAATGAAAACGCCCCGGCGAACGTCGCGCGGGGCGTTTCGCGTAACGGACTGGGTTGGGTCAGCGGTCGACCGCGATATAGCCCATATGGGTTCCCATGCCGCGATTCGTGCGCCGAAGAACCGGGCCCTCGCGATAGTTCGGGCGAGCCCGGACCGGCTTGGGCGGCTTGGCGGGGCTGTCCTTGATCCCCCACATTTTCTTGAAGCCCTTCCAGGACTGTTTCGCCATGTCGCCCGGCCGATAGCCGTTGTCGACGCCGAAGCACCTGGCGATACAGGTCACCACCGTGGTGGAAACCTCGCCAACCGCCGTGCCGACCGCGAGACCGACCGAGGAAATGATCTTGGCGCGGGTGCGTGCCGGCGTGCCGGCCGTCTTCAAGTCCCGGCCCATCCGCTGGATGCCGGATTCGCGGTTGAGATTGGCGCCGTCCCGTGCCGCCGCCGGCCCGGCTATTGTGACGGTGATGCCGGCCGCGAGGGTGGCTGCGAGGAAAATGGAGACCAGTTTTGCGAACATCTTTCGTCCCTTCCTTTTAGATTGCGAACAAGCTTTGCGTTAACTTGGTCGCGGGGAGGGGCGAAAAGGTTCATTTTTTTCGGGGTTGGTCGCGGCCCAAAAGATGCGGACCGGCGACAAGAGGTACACGCGCTGCCGACCGGACCGCCGGTGGCCAGCAGTCAAACGGACAATGCCGGGTTGAGGGCTCTAGTTGGCCGCCTTCTTGTCTTCCTTCTTGATCTCGCTCCAGGCGTTTTGCTGGGCGAGCATCGAGCGCAGATAGGCGACGTTTGCTTCGGCCTGGTTCGGTGCCAGTTCCTGGCGCGCCAGCTTTTCGGCCTCGTCGAACCGACCTTGCAGGCCGACGACGAGCGCCAGGTTCTGCCGTACCCGGCTGTCGGCGCCCGGTGCGACTGCGGCCTTCCGCAGATAGGTTTCGGCCGTTCTCAGGTCGCCTTCCAGCACATAGGACATGCCAAGATTGGACAGGATCGACGGTTCGTCGGGCTTGAGATCCAGCGCCTTGCGGTAGAGGCTTCGCGCTTCCGCCGAATTGCCGAGCTGGTCGAGGATCGCAGCCTCGGCCGAAAACAGCTTCCAGTCCGGATATTCCGGCGTCTGCGCGCGGCGGATTGCGTCAAGCGCGGTTTCGAACTCGCCGGCCGCCGCGAGCGCCTTGCCATAGGCGGCAAGCACCGAGCGGTCCTTGGGGTGCGCGATCGCCAGCTTGCGCATGACCGCCAGCGATTGGTCGGACTTGCCGGTCATCTGCAGCACATTGGCGTAGCGTATCGCGACGCCCTTATCGGTCGGTGCCTTGGTGAAGGCGTGTCCCAGCGAAATCGCGGCCTGCTGTAGTTCCTGGGAGGACATCTGCGCCACCGGGCGTGAACTGCCGCGGTCGATCGAGCCGGT
This sequence comes from Nitratireductor arenosus, assembly GCF_009742725.1. GTDB lineage: Bacteria > Pseudomonadota > Alphaproteobacteria > Rhizobiales > Rhizobiaceae > Mangrovimarina > Mangrovimarina arenosa. The sequence continues at coordinate 302,214 of NZ_WPHG01000003.1, forward strand.
CGTCATGCGTGAATTGGCACAGCCCGCGACGCTTGCGGCCAACGCAACGGCGAGGGCGGCATGACGCCAGCGTCTTCCGGTTGCGTTCGCGTCGCGATTGGTCAACATGCGCTCGTCTCCGCTTCGCCGCGTCACAGGTTTGATGATGCGGCCATCTGGAGGCAGAAATATTCCGTTAACCCTAACGGTTGGTTAAGGAAGCCAGCCTCCCGCAAGGATAACCGCCCGATGCCCGTCGAACTGATCGCCGAAAAACCGGCCTCCGCCCGGCCAATCCATCTCGTCACCAAGGCCGGGTTCGAAACGGCCGGGCTCGACGCGGCCGCGCGCGACTGGGCCCTGGCGAACGGATTTTCCGGCAAGGCCGGCGAGCTGCTGTGCTACCCGGACCAGACCGGCCATCTGGCTGGCGCGCTTTTGGGATGCGCAACGACACGGGAGGGGTTTTCGCCGCTCGCCACCGGACGGCTGGCGCGTCATTTGCCGGGCGGCGACTGGTTTTTCGCCGGCCCGCCGGACGAGCCGAATAACGCTACCCTGGGCGTTCTGCTTGGCGGCTACCGCTTCACCCGATACGGCAAGAAACAGGGCGACACGCTGCGCTTCGTGGCGCCGGACGGTGTCGATGTCGAGCGTCTCAACCGCATCGTCGCCGGCGTGTTCATGGCCCGCGATCTGGTCAACACGCCGACCAACGATCTCGGCCCCGATGCGCTCGAGCGGGCCGTGCGCGATCTCGCCGCGCGGCACGGTGCCGACGTTTCGGTGGTCGTTGGCGAAGCGCTGCTTGAGCAGAATTTTCCGATGATCCACGCCGTCGGTCGCGCGGCTGCCCAGGCGCCGCGCCTGATCGATCTGCGCTGGGGCCCTAAGGATGCGCCGTGCGTCACCCTGGTCGGCAAAGGCGTCTGTTTCGACACCGGCGGGCTCGACATCAAGCCGGCAAGCGGCATGCGCCTGATGAAAAAAGACATGGGCGGCGCGGCCAATGTGCTCGGCCTCGCTTCGATGATCATGGCGGCGGGCCTGAAGCTGCGCCTGCGCGTGCTGGTGCCGGCGGTCGAGAATGCGATTTCCGGCGACGCCTTCCGTCCAGGCGACGTGCTGAAAAGCCGCAAGGGACCGACCGTGGAGATCGGCAACACCGATGCCGAGGGCCGCCTGGTGCTCGCCGACGCGCTGGCGCTGGCCGACGAGGAGGAACCGCAACTGCTGATCGACATGGCGACCCTGACGGGGGCGGCGCGTGTGGCGCTCGGCCCCGACCTGCCGCCGTTTTACACCGACGACGACGCCTTTGCCGCCGCGCTGGCCGCCGAGGCCGGACGCGTCTGCGATCCGGTGTGGCGCATGCCGCTGTGGGCGCCTTACGATGCCGGTCTTTCCTCCAAGGTCGCCGACGTCAACAACATCACCACGGACGGCTTCGCCGGCTCGATCACCGCCGCGCTTTTCTTGAAGCGGTTTGTCGAACGCGCTGCCACATGGGCGCATTTCGATATCTTCGCCTGGAGCCCGACCGATCGGCCGCATGGCCTGGCCGGAGGCGAGGCGCAGGCGATCCGCGCGCTTGAAAGCCTGTTGGCGGCGCGCTATCCGGCTTGACCGGCTTGCCTCGTGCGACATTTCGGGGTTGAATGAAACGGACCCGTAACAAGCCTTGCAAATCAAGGAAGACATGTCCGTATCCTTGCGTCCGAGCCAGGCATTGAGGCTGTGGCAGCACGTGTCGCTGTCGGAGGTGCTGGACGATCGCCCCGATCTGAGCATGCGCCAGACCGCCATTCTCTTGACTATCTATCTCGACCCGCCGCCCCACACCGTGCGCGGTCTGGCGGCAAGGCTCGCCGTGACCAAGCCGGTCATCACTCGCGCGCTCGACACCATGGGCGCGCTCGGGCTCGTCAGCCGGCACCGCGACGACAACGACAAGCGCAACGTGCTGATCAAGCGTACGGTCAAGGGCGCGCTCTATGTCGAGCGCCTCGGTGACGTGATCATCGAACAGGGACGGGAGTTGCCGCTGTGACGGTTCTGGATCGCAGGCTGCACGCCTATCGGCAGGATCTCGCCGACAGCCGCCTGCAAGGTCGGGTCGCCGCGCCGCGCTTCGTGCCGCCGCGTGCCAGGCGGATCGCAAGCCCTGTTGTTGACCTGCTGGTCGGGCCCGACCGCGCTGCGGGCGTCAATTCCCAGTTGCTACGCGGCGCCGACGTCGACCTGTTCGACGAACGCGACGGGCTCGCCTGGGTCCAGGCGCGCGAGGACGGCTATGTCGGTTATGTCGAAACCGCCTCTCTGGCCGAGCCCGGCGCTGCCGCGACCCATGTCGTCGTCGTGCCGCGCACCTTCATCTACGGCAAACCGGACATGAAGACGCCGCGCACGGCCGCGCTGTCGATGGGAACGCGGCTTTCCGTGACCGGTGAGGCCGAAACCCGCGGCAGCCGCTTCGCGATCACCGCTGACGGCGAGGCCGTGTTTGCCGATCATCTGCGGCCCGTTGGATGGGGCGCGCCGGACTATGTCGCCGTCGCCGAACAGTTCGAGCACACGCCCTATCTGTGGGGCGGCACGTCCGGTTTCGGCCTCGACTGCTCCGGCCTGGTCCAGCTTGCCATGAAGATGGCCGGCACGCTGGTGCTGCGCGATTCCGACATGCAGGAAAAGATCGGCGCGCCGCTCGATCCAGGGCCGGATTTCCAGGCCGTGCGCCGGGGCGACCTGGTGTTCTGGAAAGGCCATGTCGCGATCGTTACCGCGCCGGGCGAGGTTATTCACGCCAACGGCAACACAATGACGGTGGCGCGCGAGCCGCTTGCAGCGGCCATCGCCCGCATCGCGCCCCTGTTCGGTCCGCCGACCGTCACACGCCGGCCCTGAGCGCGGTCGCACGCTCTAAATGCCGTCAGCGCCGCGGGCGCGATGCCTGTTCGATGTCGACGAATGGCGAGGGCGTCTGCGTGGCGGCGTCAAGCTGGACGAAAAACGCCGTGAGCCCGGCGGCGACCAGCGCAAGCCTGACATATTTATTTATGCTGGCCATGGTCTCTTCTCCGGTTCCCGGTGACGGACGGCGTTCGGCCGCTTCCGTTACTTGGTCGCCACGGCGTTGGAGAAGGTTCAATTCGGTCTTGGGACGAACGGGTGACGCAAGCCGGCCGGGTTCAGTAGCCGGCCTTGCGATCGACGAGATTGCGCAGGGGCTCGCCGCGGTCGCGGGCATCCATCTGTTCCAGCATCGATTTGGCCAGATGCACGGGATCGGAGGCCGCGGCGGCATGCGGGGTGACGAACACACGCTCATGCGTCCACAACCGGCTCGTTTCCGGCAGCGGTTCGGTTTCGAAAACGTCGAGGCTCGCTTCCTTCAGCACGCCGTCGTCAAGGGCGCGCAAAATATCGGCGCCGTTGTGCAGGAGCCCGCGCCCGGCATTGATCAGCACCGCGCCGCCGAGCGGGTTGTCGCGTCGCAGCTTCGACAACAGCGCGTGATCGATTATGCCTTTGGTGGCTGGCGTCAGCGGCAGAAGCACGACCAGGATATCGGTCGCGGCCAGGAAGGCGTCGAGACCTTCGCCGCCGCCATAGGCGGTTACGCCATCGGCGGGCGTGCCGCTCCGGCTCCAGCCATTGACCCGGAAGCCGAGCGCCAGCAGCGCCCTGGCTGCCGCGCGACCGAGCTCGCCGAGCCCCATTATGCCGACCGAAACCCTGTCCGCCGGCGGCTGCGGCGGCTCGATCCAGGCCTTGCGCCGTTGCTGCGCGCGATAGAGAAAGCCCTGGCGGTGATGGTCGAGCACCCGCCACACCACATATTCGCTCATGTGCTGGGTCAGGTTGTCGGCCACCACGCGCACGATCGGCACGTCCGGCAGCTCGGGATCGGCGAACAAATGGTCGACCCCGGCGCCGCCCGAAAAGATCGCCTTGAGGTTGGGCAGACCGGACAAAAGCCCGGGATGCCGGTTCCACACCACCGCATAGTGGATCGAGCTGTCGACCGGACGTTCGCGTTCCAGCACCACCTCGCGGCCGGCCGACAGCATGTCGCGCCAATGCTGTGGGTCGAACCCGGCGACGGACAGGAGAACGCGGCCTTTTGCGGGAGCTTGCATGTTGATTGCGGATTTGCGCCTGAAAAACTACTGGCTGACCACGCCTTCCGGCGCGGCGGTGATGTCGAAGGCGGCGGCGAGCAGCGCCCGCGTATAGTCCGATTGCGGCTCCCGGAAGATACGCTCGGCCGGCCCGGCCTCCACGATCTTGCCGTTACGCATCACGATCACCTCGTTGGCGAGCGCGCGCACCACCTTTAGATCGTGGCTGATGAACAAATAGGCCAGGTCATGGCGTTTCTGCAGGTCGCGCAGCAGGTCGACCACCTGCGCCTGCACGCTCATGTCGAGCGCCGAGGTCGGTTCGTCGAGCATGACGAATTTCGGCTTCAGCACCATGGCGCGTGCGATCGCGATGCGCTGGCGCTGGCCGCCCGAAAATTCGTGCGGATAGCGGAAGCGGGTCTGCGGATCGAGCCCGACCTCGTCCAGAACCGCCACCACGCGCCGGTCGCGTTCGTCCGCCGACAGCGCCTTTTCGTGGATGGCAAGCCCTTCCTCGATGATCTCGGCCACCGACATGCGTGGGCTGAGCGAGCCGAACGGATCCTGGAACACGATCTGCAGTTCGCGGCGCAGGGTGCGCATCTCCTTGAACGACAGGGCGTCGATGGCGCGTTCGCCGAAGCGTATGCCGCCTTGCGAGGCGATCATCCGGCACAGCGCCAGCCCCAGCGTGGTCTTGCCCGAGCCCGATTCGCCGACCACGCCGACGGTCTGGCCGGCGCGCAGCGTGATGTCGACGCCGTCGACCGCCTTCACGTAGTCGACCGTGCGGCGCATGAAGCCCTTCTTGATCGGAAACCACACCCGGATATCGTCCCCGGTCATCACCTGCCGGGCGGCCGCGTCGGCCGGCGGCGGGTCACCCTTCGGCTCGGCGGCTAGAAGGTGCCTGGTATAGTCGTGCTGCGGATTGTCGAAGATCTCATGCGTCGGCCCGCTTTCCACGATCTTGCCTTTCGTCATCACGCAGACGCGGTCGGCGATGCGCCGCACGATGCCGAGATCGTGGGTGATGAACAGCATCGACATGCCGTTCTTGCGTTTCAACTCGTCCAGAAGCTCCAGGATCTGGGCCTGGACGGTAACGTCGAGCGCGGTGGTCGGCTCGTCGGCGATCAGCAATTGCGGCTCGTTGGCGAGCGCCATGGCGATCATCACGCGCTGGCGCTGACCGCCGGACAGTTGGTGCGGATAGGCGCCGAGCCGCTTTTCCGGCTCGCGGATGCCGACCTCCTCCAGCAGCGCCAGCGTACGTGCGCGCGCGGCGGTGTCGCTCATGCCCTGATGCAGTTTCAACACCTCACCGACCTGCTGCTCAATACTGTGCAGCGGGTTGAGCGAGGTCATCGGCTCCTGGAAGATCATGGTGATGTCGCGCCCGCGGATCTTGCGCAGCGCCTGTTCCTTCGCGCCGAGCAGGTCCTGACCGTCGAACAGGATTTCGCCGGAGGGATGGCTGGCAGCCGGATAGGGCAGGAGCTTCAGCACCGACAACGCCGTCACCGACTTGCCCGAGCCGGACTCGCCCACCAGCGCCACCGTCTCGCCGCGGCCGATGTCGAACGACACACGGTCGACGGCGAGGCTTTGTTTCTCGTCCTGCGAGAAGGCGACGGAAAGATCGCGAACGGAAATAAGGGGCGCGGTTTCGGTCAAAGTGCCGCCTCGATATCGGTCTTGCGGAAATCGTCACCCTTGAACAACAGCGGCTCGCCGCGCGCCTTGGCCAGTGCATAGGCGAAGCAGTCGCCGAGATTGAGTCTGGCGGGATGGTTTCCCTTGCCGAATTTCTGGTAGGCCTCACGGGCGAGATGGGCTTGCTGGGTCGTCGTCGGTACGATTTCCACATCAAGGGCGGCGATGAGATTATCGAGTTCACGCGCCTTCCTGTCGGTGTCGAGACTGTCGACCCGCATGGCGGCTTCCAGATAGTTTATCGGCGACATGGTGTGCTTTTCAGGTGCATCGGCAAGACAATATTTCAGTGCCGGTTGCTCCGGTTCATCCAGCAGGATCGCCAAAATTGCGGAAGCGTCCACAATCATCTCGGCAATCCCCTTTTGTCGTATAGATGAGAATGATCGCTGCTCGCGCCGGGCGGCGTCGGACCTGAGCGGGTCAGGATCTCGTCGATTTTTTTGATTTTCTGCGCGACATCGCGCTCGCGGCGCAACCGTTCCAGTTTTTCTTCAAGCGCGGCCTGGATCGCCGACGTCATCGTTTCCCCGGTTGCGCTTGCAAGCTGACGCGCAAGCTGCTCGACGCGCGGATTCTTGATGTTCAGGCCCATATCGACCTCCATGGTAGAAAACCGACGGAATTATACCATTCCACCCTACTCATTTGAACGTCTTCCGGGGGTCGAAGGCGTCACGGGTCGCCTCGCCGATGAAGATCAGGAGCGACAGCATCAGCGAGATCACCACGAATCCGGTAATGCCGAGCCAGGGCGCGTTGAGGTTCTGCTGGCCCTGTTTGAGGAGTTCCCCCAATGAGGCCGAACCCGGCGGCAGGCCGAAGCCGAGAAAGTCGAGCGAGGTCAGCGTGGTGATCGAGCCGTTGAGGATGAACGGCAGGAAGGTCAGCGTCGCCACCATCGCGTTGGGCAAGAGATGGCGGAACATGATCGTGCGGTTGGGCACGCCGAGCGCGCGGGCGGCGTTGACATATTCGAAGTTGCGCGCCCGCAGGAATTCCGCCCTCACCACGCCGACGAAGCCGACCCAGGAAAACAGCAGCATGATCGCCAGCAGGATGAAGAAGCCCGGCGGCAGCACGGCGGCGATGATCAGGATCAGGTAGAGCACTGGGACCGACGACCAGATTTCGATGAAACGCTGGAACAACAGGTCGGTCCAGCCGCCGAAATAGCCTTGCACGGCACCGGCCGACACGCCGATCAGCGCCGAGCACAGCGTCAGCGCCAGGCCGAACAGCACAGAGATGCGGAAGCCGTAGATCGCCCGCGCCAGCACGTCGCGGGTCTGGTCGTCGGTGCCGAGCCAGTTCCAGTTGCCGAGCGTGCAGCTTGGATCGTCGGCGCCCTGCGGATAGCGCGCGCAGCGCGTTTCGCGGTCGTAGAGCCAGGACGGCTTGGCCGGCGCGGCTTCGGGTATCTCGTTGTTGACGGTGCGGTAGGAATAGCGGACCGGCGGCCAGATCAGCCAGCCATTGGCCTCGATCTCCTCGAAGATCACCGGATCGCGATAGTCGGTAACGGCCAGGAAGCCGCCGAACTTTTCCTCGGGATAGTCGACAAGCACCGGAAACAGGATCTCGCCCTTGTAGGAAGCCAGCACCGGCTTGTCGTTGGCGATGAACTCGGCGAACAGCGACAGCACGAACAGCACCAGGAAAATCCACAACGACCAGTAGCCGCGGCGGTTCGCCTTGAAGTTCTGCCAACGGCGCTGGTTGAGCGGCGACAGCCAGCCGCGGCGTGGGGCGGCCTTGGCCGGCGGGGCGTCGGGAGCGGTGACCGCACGCTGCATCACACGTCCCTCCGCTCGAAATCGATACGCGGATCGATCCAGGTATAGACCAAGTCGGAGATCAGCCCGACGACGAGGCCGATCAGGGAAAAGATGAACAGATTGGCGAACACCACCGGATAGTCGCGGTCGAGCACCGAGCGGAAGCCCAGAAGGCCGAGCCCGTCGAGCGAAAAGATGTTCTCGATCAGCAGCGACCCGGTGAAGAAGGCCGAGATGAAGGCGGCCGGGAAGCCGGCGATGATGATCAGCATCGCGTTGCGGAAGACGTGGCCGTAAAGCACCTGGCGTTCGGTCAGCCCTTTCGCGCGCGCGGTAACGACATATTGCTTGCGGATTTCGTCGAGGAAGGAATTCTTGGTCAAAAGCGTGTTGGTCGCGAAGGCCGACAGCACCATGGCCGTCAGCGGCAGGGTAAGGTGCCAGAAATAATCGAGGATGCGTTCCGGCCACGACAGTTCGTGCCAATTGTCGGAGATCAGGCCGCGCAGCGGGAACCAGTCGTAGAACGAGCCGCCGGCGAAAAGCACCATCAAGAGGATGGCGAACAGGAAGCCGGGAATGGCGTAGCCGACGATGACGATGCCGCTGGTCCAGATGTCGAAGCTGGAGCCGTCCTTGACCGCCTTGCGGATGCCGAGCGGGATCGAGATCAGGTAGGAAATCAGCGTGATCCACAGGCCGAGCGATACCGAAACCGGCATTTTTTCCAGGATCAGGTCCAGCACGGAAATATCGCGGAAGAAGCTTTCTCCGAAATCGAACCGGGCATAGTCCCAGAGCATCTTGAAGAAGCGCTCCAGCGGCGGTTTGTCGAAGCCGAATTGCACTTCGAGCTGCTTGATGAATTCGGGGTCGAGCCCCTGCGCGCCGCGATATTTGGAATCGCCGGCATCGAATTCCTGCATGCCCGAATCGCCGCCGCCGCCCGAAATGCGGTCGGCCGCGTCGCCGCCCTGGCCGGTGATGCGCGCGATCACCTGCTCGACCGGTCCGCCCGGCGCGAATTGGATGACGGTGAACGAGATCGCCATGATCCCGAACAGGGTCGGGATCATCAAGAGCAGGCGCCTGAGGATATAGGCCCCCATCAGCCTGTCGCCCCGCAGCCCGCGTTCATGTCGGAGCGCCTAGGATTTCCCAATTGCCTCTGCCTTGTCAGGATCGACCCACCACAATGTCTCGACCGGGAAGCCATAATCGGGTTTCGGCTCCTTGAAACCGAACATGTCCCAATAGGCGGCCCGGTGATTCGCCGCATGCCAATTTGGAATCCAGTCATGCCGTGCGCGCAAGACCCGGTCGAGCGCGCGCATGGCCACGGTGAAGCTTTCGCGGTCGTCGGCCTCTTCGACAAGGGCGATCAGCGCGTCAACGGCGGGGTCCGCCGTTCCCGGCAGGTTGCGCGAGCCGGGCAGCTTCGCCGAACGGGAATGGAAATAATGCGTCAGCTCGTCGCCGGTCGGCGTGGCGGTGAAGGATGCGGCGATGCCGAGCATGTCGAAGTCGAAATCGAGCTGACGCGCTTGGTATTGGGTCGCGTCGACCAGACGGATCGAGGCGTCGATGCCGACCGCCTTCATGTTTTCAACGAAGGGCGAATCGACCCGTACGAAGACCTGGTCGCGCACCAAAATCTCCAAGGCGAGCGTCTCGCCCTTGTCGTTGCGCACCAGCGTGCCGTCGCGCTCCCAGCCGGCTTCCGCCAGAAGCCGCGCGGCGCGGGAAAGCAGCGCACGGTCGCGCCCCGACCCGTCGGAGACCGGCGGCATGACCGCCTCGCCGAACGCCTCTTCGGGAATCTGCCCGCGAAATCGTTCCAGAATTTCCAGTTCCGCGGGCGAGGGCAGGCCGGTGGCCTTGTAGTCCGAACGCTCGAAGGTTGAGTGCGAGCGTTCATAGGCGCCGTAAAACAGGTTGCGGCGCGTCCACTCGAAATCGAAACACAGCCCGACCGCCTCGCGCACTCGGCGGTCGCGAAAACGCTCGCGCCGCTGGTTGAGCGCCCAAGCCTGCATCGACGGGCGCAGTTCGGACGGAAATTCGCGCTTGGCGACCTTGCCCTCGTTGAGAGCGGGAAAATCGTAGCCGGTCGCCCACACCCGCGAGGTGAATTCCTGTCGGTATGTCACCTCGCCCTTCTTGAAGGCCTCGAAACCGGCCTGGCGTTCCTGGTAGAACTCGATGCGGATGCGGCCGAAATGGCCGAGTCCCCTGGCAACCGGCAGATCGCGCGCCCAGTAATCCTCGACCCGGTCATATTCGATCCAGCGTCCGGGTTCGAACCGGCCGACCTTGTAGGCGCCCGAGCCGAGCGGCGGCCTGAGTTCGGAACTGTCGAACGGGTTGGCCTCGTAAAAAGCCTTCGAGACGATCGGAAACACCGAAACAGCCAGGATGGTGCGCGCCGACTGCGCGCCGGAAAAGCTGATGCGGAAGGTGTGGTCGTCGACTGCGACCGCCTCGCGCATATGCGTCAGCGGCAACAGCAGGCTCGGATGGCCCTTTTGCTTGAACAGATTGTAGCTGAAGGCGACGTCGTGCGCGGTCAGCTTCGTGCCGTCGTGAAAGCGTGCCTGCGGCCGCAGCGCGAAGGTGAAGCTGTTGCGATCGTCGGAAATCGTGGCGGTTTCCGCCACCAGCCCGTAGAGCGCGTCTGGCTCGTCGAGCGCGCGCGTCATTAGCGCGTCGAAGCACAGTTCCATGCGTGGCGGCGCGTCGCCGCGCGGCACGAAACTGTTCAGCGTGTTGAAGGTCAAAACGTTCTGGTTGAAGCCCCAGTTCGGCGGCGAAAAATTGAACGTGCCGCCCACCGGCGCGTCCGGGCTCGCATAGTCGAAATGAGTGAAACCGGGCGCGTATTTGAGATCGCCGAAGGCCGACAGGCCGTGCAGGCTTCGGCCCGCCGGCGGGGCGGCCAACGCCAAACCGGGCAGGTGCGAAACGGCAAGCGCGGCGCCGGCCAGGGAAAGGAAGTCGCGGCGCGGCAGGGTGTTCGTCATGACGCGGCGCGGCTCAGTTCTGGCCGCTTGTTTTTCCGGCAAGGGCCGCCTCCTTCTCCGGGTCGATCCACCATGAATCGATGTCCGCGCCGATATAGGACGGCTGCTTGTCGGGAATGCCGAACTTGTTCCAGTAGGCGAGCCAGATCTCCGAGCGATGCCATTGCGGCACGACGTAGAAATTCCACAACAACACCCTGTCGAGCGCGTGGGTCGCCGCCACCAGCTCCGCGCGATCCTTGGCGTAGATCACCTTTTCCACCAGCGCGTCCACCACCGGATCCTTGATGCCGGGGAGGTTGCGCGAGCCGGGCTGGTCGGCCGCCGTCGAGCCCCAGAACTCGCGCTGCTCGTTGCCGGGCGACAGCGACTGGGCGAATTGTCCGGTCAGCGAATCGAATTCGAAGCCGCGCAGCCGGTTGATATATTGCGAGGTGTCGACGATGCGCAGCGTGGCGTCGATGCCGAGCTTGCGCAGCGTGGCGATATAGGAGCCGGTGATTACCTCGTCGGTCGGGCTGCGGCCTAGAAACTCGATTGTGAACTGTTCTCCGGTTTTTTCATTCACCAGCTTGCCGTTCCTAATCACCCATCCGGCTTCGGCGAAAAGCTTGACGGCGCTGCGCAGGTGGGTGCGTTCGGCCTGGGGGGCGTCATAGACCGGCAGCGTGAATTCCTCGGTGAAGACTTCCGGCGGCAACCGGTCGCGGAACTCCTCGAGAATGGCCAGCTCGCGTCCTTCGGGCAGGCCGGACGAGGCCAGTTCGCCGCCTTCGAAATAGCTGTCGGTGCGTGTGTTCTGGCCGTAGAACAGATTGCGGTTCATGCTCTCGAAATCGAGCGCGATGGTCAGCGCCTGGCGCACCTTGCGGTCTTGGAATTGCGGCCGTCGCAGATTGAGCACGAAACCCTGCATCGGTTCGCTGCTCGCGGTCGGAAACTCGCGCTTGATCACGTCGCCGGCCTTGAAGGCGGGAAAGTCGTATTCCACCGTCCAGCGCCGCGAGCTGTTTTCCGGCCTGATGTCCTCGAGCCCGCCTTTGGTGAAGGCCTGCCATTCGGCGTTTTCGTCCTGGATATAGATATATTTGCGCCGGTCGAAATTGTTGCGTCCGACATTCACCGGCAGGTCCGCCGCCCAGTAGTCCTCGACACGCCGCCACACGATTTCCGCGCCGGGGCGGAAGCTCTCGATCCGGTAGGCGCTCGAGCCGAGCGGCGGCTCCAGCGTCGGCTGGGTGACGTCGCGCTTGTTGCCCTTCGCGTCGGTGCCTTCCCACCAATGTTTGGGCAGAATCGGCATGTCGCCAAGAATATGCGGCAATTCACGATTGCCGGTCTGGTCGAAGGTGAATTCGATCTCGCGTTCCGACAGTGCTTTGGCCTCGGTGACGCTGGAAAAGTAACGGTTGAAATTGGGGCTGTTTTCCTTCAGCACGCCGAAGGTCCATACCACGTCGTCGGCGGTGATTGGCGTGCCGTCGTGCCATCTGGCGGCCGGGTCGAGCCGGTAGGTGGCCGAGGAATAGTCGGCAGGATATCTGTAGGCTTCGGCGATCAGCGGGTGGCTGGTGCCCGGCTCGTCGGTCGATTGCTGCATCAGCGTGTCCCACAACAGCCCGCCGAAGAAATTCAGTCCGGCTGCCGACGTGCCGCGCACGATGAACGGGTTGAAACTGTCGAACGTGCCGGCCGAAACCGAATTCAGCGTGCCGCCCTTCGGCGCGTCTGGATTGACGTAGTCGTAGTGGGGGAAATCGTCGAGATATTTGGAAGTCCCGATCAGCGAGGTGGTCGTGTGCCATTCCCCGTCGGCCGCGCGGGCGATTTCAAGGGGCAGCGCCAGCAGCATGGCTCCGAGAAACATATTTGCGAATATCGGAAAACGCCTCATCTCACTCCCTTTGATCTTGCCGGCAAGATTAGTCCGCCGCGGGGCACGGTGAACCCGCATCCACTGTTTTCTGGCACAGGCTAACAAAAAAAGCCGGGGCGAACCCGGCTTTTTCGTGGAATTGAGATTACAATTTGGTCATTCGGCGGCCGGCTTTTCGGTCTCCTCGCCGGTGTCCGCGGCCTCGGCAGCGGGGGTAGCCTCTTCCTCGGCAGCCGGTTTCGCGTCGGTCTGTGCTGCCGGCTTTTCGGCTTCCTCGCTGGTTTCGGTAGCGTCGTCGGCAGGAGCCGCGCCGGCTTCGGCGGCCGTATCGTCCGCCTGGGCCGCCTCTTGCTCGGCCGGCACTTCCGGCAACGGCGCCGGATTGTCCGACAGCGTGTGCAGATAGGCGATCAGGTCGGCGCGCTGGTCCGGCTTCTTGATGCCGGCAAAGCCCATCGCGGTGCCCTTCACCAGACCTTTCGGCGAGGCCAGGAAGTCGTCCAGATGCTGGTAGTCCCACACGACCGACCCGCCCTGGGCGAATTCCTTCATCGCGCCGGAATAGGAAAAGCCTTCATGCGAGGCGAGCGGCCGGTCGACGATGTCCCACAGATTGGGTCCCACCTTGTTGGCGCCACCATTGTCGACCGTGTGGCAGGCCGCGCATTTCTTGAACACGGTTTCGCCCGCGCCGACATCGGCCGAGGCCAGACGCACGGCGATCGGCTCGACTTCCGGAGTGGCCGGGCCGCCACCGCCGCCTTCCTCTTCCGCCGCCTCAATCGCGTAGCCGGCGCTCTCGGGCGCGGGGCTGGCGAAGATCGAGTCCGACACGATACCTATGGTGAACACCACAAAAACCGCGCCGAGCAGCCCGCCGAGCAATTTGTTGAGTTCGAATGAATCCATGTGAACCGAGGCTCCTGAAATCCGCGACCGCCTGCCACCGCACACGATCCGCACCGGTTGAAACCGGCCAAGTTGCGCGGAACGGGTCTAGGTCTTTTGCTACGGCCTTGCAACACATATAAGGGCTGTTCCATGTGAGACCTTTTGCCACTTTCTCCGCCCCAAATGACGATTGCCATTCTCATCCCCGCCCGCATGGGCTCCACCCGCCTGCCGGGCAAGCCGCTTGCCGACATCGCCGGCAGGCCGATGATCGCCCATGTCGCCGCCCGGGCCGCCGAAAGCGGGCTCGGCCGCGTCGTCGTGGCCGCCGACAGCGAGGAGATTTGCAGCAGCGTTCGCGCTCACGGCCATGAGGCGGTGCTGACCGGCGGCCATCACGAATCGGGATCGGACCGCATTTTCGAAGCCTTGCGTACGCTTGATCCGGCGGGCGCGGTCGAGACCGTCATCAACCTTCAGGGCGACCTGCCGACGATCGACCCCGCCCATGTCGCCGCCGTGCTTGAGCCGCTACGCCGGGCCGATGTCGATATCGCCACGCTCGGCGTGGAAATCGCCGCGGAGGACGAAAAGACCAATCCCAACGTCGTCAAGATCGTCGGATCGCCGGTGGCGCCGGCGACGTTGCGGGCACTCTATTTCACCCGCGCCACCGCCCCCTGGGGCACGGGGCCGCTCTACCATCATGTCGGCATCTACGCTTACCGCCGCGCCGCGCTGGAGCGTTTTGTCGCACTCGCGCCCTCGCCGCTGGAGCGGCGCGAGAAACTGGAGCAGTTGCGTGCGCTTGAGGCCGGCATGCGCATCGATGCCCGCATCGTCGATGCCGTTCCGCTCGGGGTCGACACCCCCGCCGATCTCGAACGCGCCCGCGCGACGCTCACCACCCGAGGAAACTGACCGCATGTCGTCCACGACCAACAAGATCGCCTTCCAGGGCGAGCCGGGCGCGAATTCAGACACCGCCTGCCGCAACATGTTTCCCGATATGGAGGCGCTGCCCTGCGCGACGTTCGAGGACGCCTTCAACGCCGTCGAGACCGGCAAGGCCGATCTGGCGATGATCCCGATCGAAAACACGATTGCCGGCCGTGTGGCCGACATCCACTATTTGCTGCCGGAATCGCGGCTGCATATCGTTGGCGAGTATTTTTTGCCGATCCATTTCCAATTGATGACGCTGCCCTCGGCCGACATCGACGATATCAAGGCCGTCTACAGCCACATCCATGCGCTCGGCCAGTGCCGCAAGGTGATCCGCCGCCACCGGTGGAAGTCGGTGGTCGCCGGCGACACGGCCGGTGCGGCGCGGCTCGTCGCCGAAGAAGGCGATCCCACCCGGGCCGCGTTGGCGCCCAGGCTTGCCGCCGAGCTTTACGGGCTGAAAATCGTTGCCGAGAACGTCGAGGACACCGACAGCAATGTGACACGTTTCGTGGTGCTGTCGAAAACCAAGCGGTGGGCCGAACGCAGAAAGCCCGGCACGACGATGATGACGACCTTCATCTTCCGCGTGCGCAACCTTCCCGCCTCACTTTACAAGGCGATGGGGGGCTTCGCCACCAACGGCGTCAACATGACCAAGCTGGAGAGCTATCAGCTTGGCGGAAAGTTTTTCTCGACGCTGTTTTACGCCGATGTCGAGGGGCACCCCGACGACCGCAACGTCGCGCTCGCGCTCGAGGAGCTGCAATTCTTCTCGCGCGAAGTACGCATTCTCGGCGTTTACGAAGCCCACTCCTTCCGCGCCGCGCAGAGCGAGGACGACTGACGCAAGCTCCCGAAAGTCGGAAGCCGGCTTTCGGAAACCAGTATGCGGGACGGGCGATCGACCTTGGTGGTGCTTACACGCGGCGCGATTGAGTCCCAGTCCTTGGTCTACCCGTCAGCGTCCGCCCAGGCCCTGATCAATGTGTGGGCGATCGCCATTTTCGGCGGCACCAGGATACCGTCGGCATGCGTCCCGGCGACGATTTGCCGGGTTTCGGCGCGGGTGAACCAGCGGCAGTCCTCCAACTCCGTCGCGTCGGCGTCGATCGCCTCGGTGAGGGCCTCGCCATAACAGCCGATCATCAAGGAGTGCGGGAAGGGCCATGGCTGGCTGGCATGGTAGACGACACGGCCGAGCCGGATGCCGGCCTCTTCGAAGGTTTCGCGGCGTACCGCGTTTTCGATCGTCTCTCCGGGTTCCACGAAGCCGGCCAGGCAGGAATACATGCCCGGCATGAAATGCGGGCTGCGTCCCAGCAGGCAGGTGTCGCGCGTGACCGCGAGCATGATGACGACCGGGTCGGTGCGCGGAAAATGTTCCGCCCCGCAGGACGGGCAGGTCCGCTTGCAGCCGCCGGCCCGCATCTCGGAACGAGCGCCGCAGCGGCCGCAGAAACGATGAGTGTGGTGCCAGGCAAGGACCGCCGCGCCCTGCGCCAGCGCGCCGAGCGCGGCCGTGTCGAGCAGACCTTGCATATAGATGG
Organism: Nitratireductor arenosus; assembly: GCF_009742725.1. Taxonomy (GTDB): domain Bacteria; phylum Pseudomonadota; class Alphaproteobacteria; order Rhizobiales; family Rhizobiaceae; genus Mangrovimarina; species Mangrovimarina arenosa. The sequence goes on from NZ_WPHG01000003.1 coordinate 318,093, forward strand.
AGCGGTGGTCGATCGCCTTGATCGTGCCGGGAAGATCGTCTGCCTCGCGGCCGGCCGGCGCGGCCACCACCGGTCCGTCTGCGTCCCATCCCAGCAGGATCGCGTCCTCCAGCCCGGCGTCGAGCGCCCGCGCTTCGCCCGGGCCGAACCAGGCCGAAAACCCGTCTCCGGCTTTTTTCAGGTGCATACGTCCGCCGGCCATCAGGATCACACGGCAAGACGGGTCGGCCAGCGCGGTCTCGACATCGTCGTCTTTCCGGTTTTCCGACTGCCGGTCGATCGTGTTGCCGGCGAAGCCGACAAACTGGCTCGCCTCGCGTTCGGGCGCGTCGAACAAGTGAAATGCCATGGATCAGCTTTCGTTTTCAGAGAGTTGCTGCGTCACAGCCCCTGGCGGATATTCTCAGCGAACTGATGCAGGTCCTCACGACGATAGGGTTCGCGCAAACCGTGCCCCCAGACCGGGCCGGGCCAGTTCGGGTCGCCCTCCGAGCGTGCAACGATGTGGACGTGGAGCTGGCGCACCACATTGCCGAGCGCGGCGACATTCACCTTGGTGCACCCGGTCCGGTCCTTGAGCGCCTGGCCGACCATGTTGACCTCGAAGGTCAGCATGGTCAGGTCGAGCGGCGTCAGCTCGAAAAGTTCCTCGATATCGGTGCGATGCGGCACCAGGATGAGCCACGGCCAGCGGCGATCGTTCATGACGCGCAATTCGCAAAGGCCGAGCCAGATCAGCGGCTCACTCTCCGCATTGAGTTGCCGGTCCAGTATGAACCCGTGCTGTTGCCCCCGCATCATGGGCGTTTCCCCGATATGCTTCGTCGAAAGGCTAGAACCGTTCATCGTCAAATGGAAGCGCTTTGATGGGGTGGGTTTCTTCAGTCCGACCGGGACAAATCCGCCGTGCGGTAGGGATCGCTGGCAAGGGTCTCGATGGTGATGCCTGGTTTATCGGGCTTGCCTCCAATGGATGAATGGACCTGGTGCGCGGTTGCCGCCGCCACAAGGCATCGCTCGCTGGCGGGCGCGGTTGCCACGTCGCGGCCTCTTGCATTTGGCGGCGCAATTGACGATATGGAGCGTGGGAGGTTGGTGGTGGACGAGCCACTCGCCAACCGGGTCAGGTCCGGAAGGAAGCAGCCCTAACGAGCCACGGCACGGGTCATCGTGCCAGCCTCCCACCTCACCGTTGCGCTCCAGGGCCAATCGACATTTCGATTTCGGGCGCGGCGCGGCATTGACGCCGCCCGGCCGTCGCGCGAGATTTGAGCGGACCGGGCGTCCATGATCCGGACAGGCAAACGGAGCGACATCGATCCATGAGCGATGCCGGCGCAGGCGACAGCAGGGAGCGTGCCTATCGCGTGCTCGCCCGTAAGTACCGGCCGAACGATTTCCAGGACCTGATCGGCCAGGAGCCGATGGTGCGCACGCTGACCAACGCGTTCGCGAGCGGGCGCATCGCGCAGGCCTGGATGCTGACGGGCGTACGCGGGGTCGGCAAGACCACGACGGCGCGCATTCTGGCCCGCGCCCTCAATTACAAGACCGCGGAAGCCGATCGGCCCTCGATCGATCTCGTCCGGCCGGGCGAGCACTGTCAGGCGATCATGGAAGGCCGCCATGTCGACGTCATCGAGATGGATGCGGCCTCGCACACCGGCATCGACGACATCCGCGAAATCATCGAGCAGGTCCGCTACGCTCCGGTGTCGGCTCGCTACAAGGTCTACATCATCGACGAGGTTCACATGCTGTCGACGCAGGCCTTCAACGGCCTGCTGAAGACGCTCGAGGAACCGCCGCCGCATGTGAAGTTCATCTTCGCCACCACCGAGATCCGCAAGGTGCCGATCACGGTTCTGTCGCGCTGCCAGCGTTTCGACCTGCGCCGCATCGACGCCGGCCTTATGGTGGAGCATCTGCTTAAGATCGCGGCCAGGGAGGAGATCACCGTCGAGGAGGAGGCGCTGGCAATGATCGCCCGCGCCGCCGAGGGCTCCGTGCGCGACGCCCTGTCGATCTTCGACCAGGCGATCGCCCACAGCGCCGGCGCGGTGACGGCAGTGACGGTACGCGACATGCTGGGGCTCGCCGATCGTGCCCGCGTGATCGACCTGTTCGAGAAACTCATGCAAGGTGACATCGCCGCCGCACTTGCCGAGTTCCGGGCCCAGTACGACGCCGGTGCCGATCCGGCCGCCGTGCTCACCGACCTTGCCGAGTTCACCCATCTCGTCACCCGGCTGCGTTTTGTTCCCGAGGCGGCTAACGACGCCGCCTTGACCGAGGACGAACGCCTGCGGGGGCCGACGCTGGCTTCATCCCTGTCGGTCCGGGTGCTGTCCCGGACCTGGCAGATGCTCTTGAAAGGCATTCCCGAGGTGCAGGCCTCCAGCCGACCGGCCAGCGCCGGCGAAATGGTCCTGATCCGCATGGCCCACGCCGCCGACCTGCCGACGCTCGACGAGGTGCTCAAGCGCGTTGACGAGGGCAGTGGGCCCGCACCGGCCGGCGGGTCGACCCGCACCGCCCCCCAGCCGGGACCAGGCGCCGGCGCGCGCGCGTTCTCCGAGCCTGCCGCGGTCGCGTCGGGCAATGGTGGCGGCGCGACCATGCGGCTGGCGGTGACGACGCCGGAACCGAGAATGCAGCCGCCACGCAGCGAGACCCAGTCGGCCACGGTCACGCAGCCGGAGCCGGGCATTGCCTCGCTTGCCGACATCGCCGCGCTCGCAGACCGCAATCGCGACCTTGCCTTCAAGGTACTGGTCAAACGTTGCGTACGGCTGGTGAAGATCGAGCCGGGCCGGCTTGCGGTCAGCCTGACCGACGACGCGCCGAAGACGCTTCTGGGCGACATCACCTCCCGCCTTCTGGAATGGACTGGGCGGCGCTGGATCGTGTCCCTGTCGCGCGAACGCGGCGACGACACGATGGCCGAGAAGGAAGCCAACCTGCGCGAGAGTGCGATTCTCGACGCGCGCGCCGATCCGGAAGTCGCAGCGATTCTGGCCCGCTTTCCCGGCGCCCGCATCATCGACGTGCGTATCCCCGACGCGGTCGCCGACGACGACCCCATGGTCGAGCCGGCGCCGGACGCCGACGAAGACGACAGCTGAACACGAGGACAGTGCAATGAAGGATCTGATGGGCCTGATGGGCAAGGCCAAGGAAATGCAGGCCAAGTTCGAGGCCATGCAGCAGGAGATCGCCGAGCTCGAGGCGTCGGGCCAGTCCGGTGGCGGCCTCGTCAACGTCACGCTTTCGGGCAAGGGCGAGATGAAGCGGCTCAAGATTGACCCGTCCCTGTTCAAAGAGGACGACGTCGAGATCCTGGAAGACCTGATTCTGGCCGCGCACAACGACGCCAAGGCCAAGGCCGAGGCGCTGATGCAGGAAAAGACCAAGGAACTGACCGCCGGCCTGCCGATTCCCCCCGGCTTCAAGCTGCCGTTCTAGATCGGGCGCCCGGCCGGGCGCGGGGTGACGTCGTTGTCCTTGCCCGGTCCGCCCTGGTATCCTTCCGCGCAGGCTCCCATATCCGTGCCATGATTCCAATCTCCGTCCTTGACCTGGCGCCGGTCGCCGAAGGCAGCGATGTCGCCCGATCGCTGGCCAACACGCTCGACCTGGCGCGCCATGCCGAGGGCTGGGGCTACCGTCGCTACTGGCTGGCCGAACACCACAACATGCCCGGCATCGCCAGCGCCGCCACGGCGGTGGTGATCGGCCAGGTCGCGGCCGCGACCTCGACCATCCGCGTCGGCGCCGGCGGCATCATGCTGCCCAACCACGCGCCGTTGATGGTCGCGGAAGCCTTCGGCACGTTGGCGGCCCTTTACCCGGGCCGCATCGATCTCGGCCTCGGCCGCGCGCCGGGCACCGACATGGCGACCGCCCATGCGCTGCGTCGCGGGCTCAACGCCGATCCCAACGCCTTCCCGCAGGACGTGGTCGAACTGATCGACTGGTTCCGCCCGCCGCAGCCGGGCCAGCGCGTGCAGGCGGTGCCGGGCGCCGGTCTGGACGTGCCGATCTGGATATTGGGCTCCAGCCTGTTCGGCGCACAGCTCGCTGCCGCGCTCGGCCTGCCTTACGCTTTCGCCTCGCACTTCGCACCGGCCGAGATGGAAAACGCCGTGCGGATCTATCGCGAACGCTTCAAGCCGTCCGAACAGCTCGCAAAACCCTATGTCATGCTGGGCATGAGCGTGTTCGCCGCCGAAACCGACGCGGCGGCGCGGCTTTTGTTTTCCTCGCAGCAGCAGGCTTTCGTCAATCTGCGCTCCGGCCGGGCTGGCAAGCTGCCGCCGCCGGTGGAAAATTACCAGGACACGCTCGACCCGTCCGCCAGGGCGATGGTCGCCCAGGCGCTTTCCTGCGCGGTGGTGGGATCGCCGGAGACGGTCAAGACCGGCATTGCCGATTTCGCGCGCCGCACCGGCGCCGACGAACTGATCGTCACCGGCCAGATATTCGATCACGCCGCCCGGCTGCGGTCCTTCGAGATCCTGGCCGATTGCCATCGCGCCCTGGCGCGGGCCGCCTGATGGAGGCGCGGCACGACCTCACGGATCGGACGGTACCGGCGAATGATCCGGGCGCGGCCGGGCTCGATCTCGACGCCTATTTCCGCCGCATCTCCTATCATGGCGAGCGCGCGGCGACGCTGGCGGTGCTGCGGCGGCTTCATCGTCTACATCCGCAGGCGATTGCCTTCGAAAATCTCGATCCGCTGCTCGGCCGGCCGGTGAACCTTGACCTGGCTTCTGTACAGGACAAGCTCGTCCGCTCCCGGCGCGGCGGTTACTGTTTCGAGCACAACCTCCTGTTCTGGCGGGTGCTTGCGGCGCTCGGCTTTGAGGTCACGGGGCTCGCCGCCCGGGTGATGTGGGGCCAGCCGGACGAAACGGTCATTCCGCGCGCGCATATGCTGCTGCGCATTGCGCTCGACGGCGAGACCTGGCTCGCCGATGTCGGTTTCGGCCGTATGACCCTGACCGCGCCGTTGCGCCTTGCCGCGGGTGTGGTCCAGTCGACCCCGCACGAGGACTACCGTATCGTCGATGGCGGCGATCACTTTCGGCTGCAGGCCGCGGTCGACGGCGACTGGCGTCCCGTCTACCATTTCGACCTGCAGCCGCAGCAGCCGATCGACTACCGGGTCTCCAGCTATTACATGGCGACCCATCCCCAATCGCATTTCACCTGGACCATCATGGCCGCCCGGCCGACCCCCGAAGGGCGTTTCACGCTGTCGAACGATCGTCTGACCTTTCGCGGACTGGACGGAACCAACCGGCAGCGCCGGCTGGAATCGACCGACGATTTCGTCGAAACGTTCCGCACCGATTTCGGCGTCGAAGTCCCCGATCAGGCCGGCTTCGCGGCGCGGATCAGGGCAACCGGCATCCTGAAAGACGCCTGAGCTCAGCGCAGCGCCCGTACCAGCCCCGCATCGGGAAAGCAGGTCGGCGCGCGGCCGTTTTTCGTCTGCCAGGCCCCGATCGAGCGGCGCGTCTTGAAACCGGCCAGACCGTCGGCGCCGCCGACATCGTGGCCGAGCCGTTCCAGCCCGCGCTGCATGGCAGCGATGTCGGCGCGGTTCAGCCGGTCGATCGCCGTCCAGCCGCCGGCAAAGCGGCGCTCGCCATAGGCGATCCGGTCGGCGGTATGGCCGACGAACAGCGCGTAGACGTCGCTCTCGTTGTACTGTTTCAACACGTAGAAATTGGGCGTGACGATGAAGGCCGGCCCGAAGCGGCCGGCCGGCATCATCAGATAGCCCTCGCCGGCAAGTTCGTGCGCTGGAAACGGCTTGCCGCCGACGCGCTTGACGCCCATCGCCGCCCAGTCGGCGATCCGCCGGCCGCGGTCCGGTCCTTCGAGCGCGCAGGACACGCCCTGCGGCACCGTCACCTCGAACCCCCAGTCGCGCCCGCGCACCCAGCCATGCGCATCGAGATAGCGCGCGATCGAGGCCAGCGTATCGGGTTCGGAATTCCAGATATCGGCGCGCCCGTCGCCGTCGCCGTCGGCGGCGAATTTCAGATAGGAACTCGGCAGGAATTGCGGCTGGCCGAGCGCGCCGGCCCAGGACGATTTCATGCTGCGCGGGCTGATTTTGTTGCGGTCGGCCAGAACGAGCGCGGCCAGCACCTCGGTGCGGAACATCTCCTTGCGCGTCGACAGGAAGGCCTTGGTGGCCAGCACCTGGAACGCGTCGTGCGGGATCTTCGCTCGGCCGAAGCCGGATTCGCGGCCCCAGATCGCCAGGACGATCCCGGCCGGCACGCCGTGGCGCTTTTCGATCGCCGCGAGCGTGCCGCGATGCCGCTTGAGCCGTGCCCGCCCGCCGGCGGTGACGCCGCGCACGGTGTTTTCGTTGAAATAGGCGGCCGGCGAGCGGAACTCGGCCTGATGCTGGACAGCCGCCGCCTTCTTGCCGGGCAGCACGAGGTCGGGCAGGTCGAGATTGGGCGAGATGTCGGTAAAGGCGGCCTCGAAGGTTGCGCGCGACACCCCGTTGGCCTTCGCTGCCGGCCACAGATCGGCGTCGAGCCAGGCGCGGAACTGTTTTTCGAGCGAGGACGCGGTTGCCGGCGCTGTCGCCAAAAGCAGCGCGGCGGCGAGGACGGCAAGGCGGCGCAAGCGTGTCATATCCATTTCCTCGGCGAACAATGCGTCAAAACGTGGTCCGCGACTTCAGCGCCGCCGCAAGCGTTCCCTCGTCGAGATAGTCGAGTTCGCCGCCGACCGGCACTCCATGGGCAAGTCGCGTCACCTTAACCCCGAGCCCGTCGAGCTGGTCAGTGATGTAGTGCGCCGTCGTCTGGCCTTCCACCGTCGCGTTGACGGCCAGGATCAGCTCGCCAAATCCGCCGGCCGCCACGCGGTCGACCAGCGCCTTGATGTTGAGCTCCTCGGGGCCGACGCCGTCAAGCGGCGACAGCGTGCCGCCCAGCACATGGTAGCGCGCATTGATCGCCCCGGCGCGTTCTAGCGCCCACAGGTCGGCGACATCCTCCACCACGATCAGCGTTGCGGGATCGCGGCGCGCGTCGGTGCACACCGTGCACGGGTCGCAGGTGTCGACATTGCCGCAGGTCGAGCAGATCCGTACCGTGTCGAGCGCCTCGGCCATGGCCGCCGCCAGCGGTCCCAGAAGCTGCTCCTTTTTCTTGATCAGGTGAAGGGCGGCGCGCCGCGCCGAGCGCGGGCCGAGGCCGGGCACCTTGGCAAGCAGCTGGATCAGGCGTTCGATCTCGGGACCGGCGATTCGCTTCGACATGGCGAATGTCTACGTCCAATCCGGCCGCGATTGAAGCGCGCGATGCAGCAAAAGCGCTCAGTCGTCGCCGTCCACAACGCGTAGCCGCAGCGAGCCGGTCTTGGATTCGGCCACTTTGGGCTGGCTGCCGCTGTCGGCCTCTGCCGCCCCGCCGTCGGCCGCGCCCAGTTCCAGGGCTTCGATCTTCTCGCCGCGCTTGGTCACCTTCTCCGTCGAGGTCAGGATCATGTCGATGTCGCGATTGGCCTGCGAAAAATGCGTCTGGAGCTTGCGCACGCGCTCGTCGAGCCGTCCGACATCCAGCATCAGCCGCGCCACCTCGCCCTGGATTAGATGTGCCTGCTCGCGCATGCGCGCATCCTTCAGCACCGCCTGGATGACCTGGATCGACAACATCAGCAGCGACGGCGACACGATCACGATACGGGCGCGATGGGCGCGCTGCACCAGCGCTTCGAAATTCTCGTGGATCTCGGCGAAGATCGATTCCGACGGCACAAACATGAACGCCGTCTCCTGGGTCTCGCCCTGGATCAGGTAACGTTCGGAAATCGCCTTGATATGCACGTCGATGTCGCGGCGAAAGGCTTGCGTTGCCTGCTTTTCGGCCTCCGGGCTTTCGTTTTCGCCGGCCGCCCGGATCGCATTCCACGATTCCAGCGGGAACTTGGCGTCGATCACCAGCGACGGCGCACCGTTCGGCATTCTTACCAGGCAGTCCGGCCGGTTGCCGTTCGACAGCGTCGCCTGGAATTCGTAGGCGCCCGACGGCAGCCCGTCGGCGACGATCGCCTCCATGCGCGACTGGCCGAAGGCGCCGCGCGTCTGCTTGTTGGCGAGAATCTGCTGCAATTGCACGACCTGCCCGGCCAGCGATTGGATATTGCCCTGGGCGGTGTCGATCACGGCCAGCCGCTCCTGCAGCTTGGCCAGGCTCTCATGCGTGGCGCGGGCCTGCTGGCTCATCGACTGGCCGAGCCGGCCGGTCATGGCGTCGAGCCGTTCGGAGATCGCCTTGTTGAGTTCGCCCTGCCGCGACCCGAACACGTCGGCAATGGTCGCCATGCGGCCCTGCATCTCCGATTGCGCGCGTGTGATCTCGGCCATGCGCGCCTCCGCCTCGCGGGCATGGGCGGCCGCTTCCGCCGCCGCCGTCGCCCGGGTGCGCGCCGCGCGCATCAGCGTCGCGACAAGCAGGACGACCAGCACAAGGATCAGCCCCGCGCCCGCCAGGAGCGCGTGCGCCACGGTTATCGTCGTGTCCCCGAGCGTGAACAGGGGCTGGGAAAAGAGCGGTTCGATCGGATCCATCGGACCACCCTAGCCGATTCGAGCGCACCACATAAGATCAAAACAGGAACATTGTCCAAGATGGAGTTGACGCTCCCATGGCCACCGATTACCTGAAGGCCATGTCGATCAAGCCACTCGTTTTTCTGCCAGACCCCGTCCTGCGCCAGGTGTCCAAACCCCTCGAGCGGGTGGATGAGACCGTGCGGTCGCTCGCCGACGACATGCTGGAAACCATGTACGAGGCCCCGGGCATCGGCCTGGCCGCGATCCAGGTCGGCGAGCCGCTGCGTATGCTTGTCATCGATCTGTCCAAGGAGGACGAGCCGCGCGCGCCGCAGATCTTCGTCAATCCCGAGATCGTCGCCTCGGTCGACGAGCGCTCGGTCTACGAGGAAGGCTGTCTGTCGATCCCCGACTATTATGCCGAGGTCGAGCGACCGGCCGCGGTGACCGTCGACTATGTCGACATCGACGGCAAAAAGCGTCAGGTCGAGGCCGACGGTCTGCTTGCGACCTGCCTGCAGCACGAGATCGACCACCTCAACGGCGTGCTGTTCATCGACCATCTGTCCAGGCTCAAGCGCGACATGGTGGTCAAGAAATTCAGAAAGATCGCCCGGGACAAGCCGCCGTCGCGGATGGCGGGCTAGGACAGCTTGACCTTTGGGCTCTAAACCCGTTTGAAGCGGGGTGGTGGGCGCGTCCCCTTGTCCTTATCGGATCGTTTAGAATGCCGCTTCGTCTCGTCTTCATGGGCACGCCCGAGTTTTCCGTGCCGACGCTGCGTGCCGTTGCCGCGGCCGGTCACGACATCGCGGCCGTTTATACCCAGCCGCCGCGCAAGGCCGGACGGCGCGGGCTGGGGGTGACCCGGTCGCCCGTGCACCGCGCCGCCGAGGAACTTGGCCTTCAGGTGCGCACGCCGGTCTCGCTCAAGGGCGCCGACGAGCAGGCCCGGTTTCGCGATCTGGCGGCCGACGCCGCCGTTGTGGTGGCCTACGGTCTGCTTCTGCCCAGGCCGATCCTCGACGGCGCCCGGCTCGGCTGCTTCAACGGCCACGCTTCAGCCCTGCCGCGCTGGCGCGGCGCCGCGCCGATCCAGCGCGCGATCATGGCCGGCGACCGCGAGACGGCGATGATGGTGATGAAGATGGAGGAGGGGCTCGATACCGGTCCCGTCGCCTTGCAAAGGCGGGTCGAGATCGGCCCGGACATGACGGCCGGCGAGCTGCACGATATCCTCGCAAGGGGATCGGCCACGCTGATGGTCGAGGCCCTGGCCGCGCTCGAGGCCGGCCGGCTTGCCCTGACGCCGCAGCCGGCCGAGGGCGTCACCTACGCCAGAAAGATCGACAAGGGCGAAACCCGCATCGATTGGACGCGGCTCGCGGCCGATGTCCACAATCATATTCGCGGCCTGTCGCCGTTTCCCGGCGCCTGGTGCGAGGCGCGCCTGGCCGCCAAGCCCGAACGGCTGAAAATCCTGCGTTCGGCGCCGGCCGAGGGAACGGGCGCTCCCGGTACCGTGCTCGACGACGCGCTGACGATTGCCTGCGGAACCGGGGCGGTCCGCCTGGTCGAGCTGCAGCGCGCCGGCGGCAAGCCGATGACGGCCGAGGCCTTTCTGCGCGGCGCGGCGCTGAGCCGGGGAGACAGGGTGTCATGACGGAACCGCGCATCAGGACGGCGACCGACGCCGACCGCGCGGCGATCTTCGCGGTGGAAGAGGCCGCCTTTTCGCGCACCGACGAGGCCGAACTGGTCGACGCGATCCGCCGCGACGGCGACGCCGTGCTCGAACTGGTCGCCGAACGCGACGGTGCGGTCGTCGGTCATGTCCTGTTCTCGCGGCTCGTCGTGGAAGACGGCGCATCCCGCTTTTCGGCCTTTGCGCTGGCGCCGGCCGCAGTTGCCCCGGATTTCCAGGGCTGCGGTGTCGGCACGGCGTTGATCCTGGAAGGCCATAGACGCCTGCGCGCGGCCGGCGAACGGCTCGGTGTCGTCCTCGGCGATCCGGCCTATTACGGCCGCTTCGGGTATACGCACCGGCGCGCGGCCGGTTTCGACAGCCTGTTTCAGGGCGACGCGCTCCAGGCGCTTGCCTGGGGCGGCGCGCCCACCGCGGGCCATCTGGTTTACCCGCGCGCCTTCGGCGTCGGTTGAGCGCCATGCCACGCTACCGGCTCGACATCGAATATGACGGCACCGCCTATGCCGGCTGGCAGCGCCAGGCCGACCAGCCCTCCGTGCAGGGCGCGATCGAGGCGGCGCTGTTCGCCTTTTGCCGCGAACAGGTGACGCTCGGCGGCGCCGGCCGCACCGATGCCGGCGTCCACGCCACCGGGCAGGTCGCGCATTGCGACCTTGACCGGGACTGGCCGGCCAACACCGTACGCGACGCCGTCAACGCCCATCTCCAGATGGCCGGCGAGACGGTCGTTATCCTGGACGCGGCCAGGGTCGGTCCGGATTTCGATTCGCGCTTCTCCGCTCGCGGCCGGCATTATCTCTACCGCATCGTCAATCGCCATCCGCCGCTGACCCTGGAACGAAACTTCGCCTGGCACGTGAAGAAGGAACTCGACGTCGAGGCCATGCACCGGGCCGCGCAGCGCCTGGTCGGCCATCACGACTTCACCACGTTCCGCTCCGTCCGCTGCCAGTCCAAGAGCCCGGAAAAGACGCTCGACCGTCTCGACGTGACGCGCGCCGGCCCGCTGATCGAGATCCGCGCCTCGGCGCGCTCCTTCCTGCACAACCAGGTCCGCTCCATGGCCGGCACGCTCAAGCGCGTCGGCGATGGCGGCTGGAGCGCCGACGACGTCAGCGCCGCGCTTGCCGCGCGCGACCGCACCGCCTGCGGACCGGTGGCGCCGCCGGGCGGGTTGTGCCTGATCAAAGTCGACTATTGAACGGCGCGCCCCGCCCCGGCGATTAAGCCGGCGGCAATGCGTCGAGCCCGAACAGGGCTTGCAGCGTCAACAGCACGCCGATCGACAGCGCCAGCATCAGCGTGAACACGCCGGTCGCCAGGCCGGCGCCACGGTCGATCACCGCGTTGGTCAGCCGCCAGGACAGCGCCATCGTCACCAGGAAGGCGAGGAGCGAGAGCAACGCGGCGAGGTCTTCGGCTCCCGGCGCCAGCAGGCGCACCAGCGTTGCCGGCAGCATCAGCCAGATCAGCAGCGCAGAGCCCCAATTGCTGGCTACCACGTAAGCCACGAAGCGGTCGCCGACCCCGAGCGGCTTGGCCACCAAGGCCAGGACGACCAGCGGCAGCGCCCAGGTTGCCAGATCGATCACGCCAAGCAGGAACACGATCCCGAAACGCCCGCTTGCACCGACCGCGAAATCGCCGGCGAAGCTCGCCCAGCCGACGGTCAGGGCGGGAACCGCCACCACGATGGCATAGAACGAGTTCCAGAATCCGTCCGCCGACAGGTCGAACAGGCGCACCGCTTCCGGCTTGCCCATCATAAGCCGCCAGGCGCCGGTCATGTAGGTCTGGATATCCTGGGCTGACGGCATCGGCGGACTACTCGAACCACAGCGCCAGCAGGCGCTGATAGATCTGCGTCAGCGTCTCCAGGTCGGCCAGCGCCACGTGTTCGTCGACCATGTGCATGGTCTGGCCGACCAGACCGAATTCGACCACCGGGCAATAATCCTTGATGAAGCGGGCGTCCGACGTGCCGCCGGTCGTCGAAAGCTCGGGCCGACGACCGGTCACATCGCTGATCGCGGTGCTCACCAACGCGATCAGCTTGTCGTCGTGGGTCACGAACACCGGGCTCGGCCGGTCGCGCCAGTCGAGTTCGAACGACACGGGCTCTTCCCTGCCCGGGCGCAGCCGTTCAAGCCGTGCTGCCCGGTCGAGCCGGCCGTGGATTTCCGCCTGCAGGCTTTCCGCCGTCCACCGGTCGTTGAAGCGCACGTTGAAGCTGGCTGTGGCCGAAGCGGGAATGACGTTGACGGCCGGATTGCCGACATCGACGCTGGTCACCTCCAGATTGGTCGGCTGGAAATTCTCGGTGCCCTCGTCATAGGCCGGATGCATCAGCGCGTCGATCAGCATGGTGAGCCCGCGCACCGGATTGTCGGCCAGGTGCGGATAGGCGGCATGGCCCTGCCTGCCGGCGACGCGCAGCGTGCCCGACAGCGAGCCGCGCCGGCCGATCTTGATCATGTCGCCGAGCCGCTCGGGATTGGTCGGTTCGCCGACCACGGCGGCGTCCCAGCGTTCTCCCTTGGCTGCCGCCCATTCCAACAGCCTTTTCGTGCCGTTGACGGCCGGGCCTTCCTCGTCGCCGGTGATCAGCAGCGAGATCGAGCCCGCCGGCGCGCCGTGCTCGCCAATATGGCGGGCGACCGCGGCCACGAAACAGGCAATGCCGCCTTTCATGTCGACCGCGCCGCGGCCGAACATGGCGCCGTTGGCGACGGTGGCGGCGAAGGGGGAATGCGTCCAGGCCGCCTCGTCGCCGACCGGCACGACGTCGGTATGCCCGGCAAAACACAGATGCGGCCCGGCACCTGCAAGCCTTGCGTAGAGATTTTCCACGTCCGGCGTGCCCGCCTCGCTAAACACCGGCCGTTCGACGGCAAAGCCGAGCGGGTCCAGCATGGCCTCCAGCGCCGACAGCGCGCCGGCTTCGGCTGGTGTGACCGAAGGGCAGCGGATCAGGGTGGCCAGATTGGCGGCGGGATCGACGGGCAGTGACATGAGGCGGATGGATAGTCGAAAGGGCGGTCCCTGTCACGCCGCGAAACGGCGCCGACATTTGGGCCAGATGTCACCCGCAAAACCGGCCGGCCGGTTGACGCCGCCGCTGCAATGGCAGTGATGGGCGGGGAGAGTGGAGGACGGGATGCGTTTTGACGACCAAACCAGGATCGCGGTCGCGGGCGCCGGCAGCATCGGCTGTTATGCCGGCGCCTGCCTGGCGCTTGCCGGGCGCCAGGTGGCGCTGCTGGCCAGGCCGCGCATCGTCGACGCCGTTACCGGGGCCGGTCTTGCGGTCCGCGACCTCGACGGCACGCAGCGCCAATTGCCTGCCGGTCGTGTCCAGGCTAGCGCAGACCCCGCGGCCGTGCTGGCAAAGGCCGACATCGTGCTTGTCACCGTCAAGAGCGGCGCGACGCGAGCGATGGCCCGGCTGGTCGCGCGCCATGCCCGGCCGGGCGCCGTGGTGGTCAGCTTGCAGAATGGCGTGGAGAATCCCGCCATCCTGCGTGCCGGGCTTGGCGCGCGCCATCCGGTTGTGGCCGGCATGGTGCCGTTCAACGTGGTGGCCGCGATGCCGGACGATGGCGCGCCGGTCTTTCACCGCGCGACGGAAGGCACGACCCTGGTCGACCCCGCGCCCGAAGGGCTCGCCGCCTTTCTTGACGTCGCCGGTTTTCCCGTTTCGGCCGCCGCCGATATGGACGCCGTGCTGTGGGGCAAGCTGCTGCTCAACCTCAACAACGCGCTCAACGCGCTGTCGGGCCTGCCGCTCGCCGACGAACTCGCCGACCGGCGCTGGCGGCGTGTGCTGGCCGGCCAGATCGCCGAGGCGCTTGGCGCGATGAAGGCGGCCGGCATTCGGCCGGCGCGCATCGGGCGCTTGCGGCCCGGACTGTTGCCGGCGGTGCTGCGCCTGCCCGATCCGCTGTTTCGCCGTCTCGCCCGGCGCATGCTCGCCGTCGATCCCGCCGCGCGCTCCTCCATGTGGGAGGATCTGGAACGGGGCCGGCCGACGGAGATCGACCAGTTTCAGGGCGCGGTAATCGCGCTTGCCGAACGCCATGGCCTGGCCGCGCCCGCCAACCGCGCCGTGTTGGCCGCGATCCGTCGCGCCGAACGGGCCGGGCGCGGGGCGCCGCGGCTTCAGCCGGAGGCGGTGCTGCCGCAAGCCGGACGGTAGGGCGCGCTCGCGGCAGCGTCTCGCGATTTCAGCCGGCGGGTTCGGGCGGCTTGTCCGGCCGTGCGCCGCGCACGGCATGCAGCGCCTTTTCGAGCACGGTCTCCGCGCGCCGCCGCGCCTCGGCGTCGAGACGGTCGACGTCGAGAAACAGCGACAGGCCGCTCTCCGCCTCGTTGAACGTGGCCGGCGCGGCATCGCTGTCGTGAATGCCTTCCACGGCATAGGGCACGATTTCGCCCGCAATGCCTTTGAGTGTGATCGGCTGCAGGGGGCGTGCGCGCACCCTGTCGCGGACATGGGCCCAGGTCTCGTAGGACAGCACGATGCCGCCCGGGTCGGCGATGTGTTGCAGGCGCGCGGCCAGGTTCGCCTCCGCGCCGATGATCGTGTAGTCCATCCGGTCGGCCGAGCCGAAATTGCCGACATTGCAATAGCCGGTATTGATGCCCATGCGCACCTCGAACGGCTTTTCGATGCCGCGCCGGCGCCATTCGCCCTTCAACTCCACCATGCGCCGCTGCATGGCCATCGCCATGTCGAGACAGGCATTGGCGTCCTCGCGCGCCCCCCGCGTATGCGGGTCGCCGAAAAAGGCCAGGATGGCGTCGCCGATGAACTTGTCGACCGTCGCGCCGTGCGCGTGGGCGATCGCCGACATTTCGGTGAAATACTCGTTGAGCAGGTTCGTCAGCTCCTCCGGCTGGAGATGTTCGGAGGTTTCGGTGAAATCCTTGATGTCGGAAAAGAAGATCGTCAGTTTCTTGCGTTCGGTCGAGATCGTGACGTCCTTTTCGCCGGAAAAGATGCTCTTGTAGATCTGCGGCGACAGATATTTCGAGATCTTCATCGACACCGAGGCAAGGAAGTCGTTCGCCTCCTCCAGCTCGCTGTTCATCCGGCGGAATTGATTGGCCTGGCGCCAGTTGAGACCGGTCAGCGCAATTCCGAACGCGCCGGCGCCGGCGAAATAGAAGAACAGATATTTGAAGGAAAACAGGTTCTTCGCGATCGGCTGGTGCACGGTGATCGCCTGGATGCCGCGCACGTCGCCGACCTGCCAGTCATGTTTGGGACTGAGCGGATGATTGTTGTGGCACGACACGCACGCCTGGCCGAGAATGACGGGGACCGCCATCCGGATCTCGCGCTCGAACAGCGAGCCGGCGATCTCTGTGGCCACGGCGCCGGGATCGCGCGAGGCGCGGAAGGAGGCGAGCGCGGCGCGCTCGAAACCGTCGAGCCTGTGCGCGGCCCGGCTCGTGAACGCGGAATCGGACACGAAGCGGTAGCCGATTTCCTCCTCGCCGCTGGTGCCGATCACGTCGCCGAGTTCGAGCGACAGCGTTGCCGGGATCGGCACGGCCCCGGGAATGTCGGCATAGTCGTGCGCGGCGATGCTGTCGCCGTCATGGCCCTGCACCCGGCTCACGACATTGGTGGCGTAATAGCCGCGTATGTCGCTGAGCATCCGGTTCAGGGTCCGGGCCTGGACGGTCAGCGCCCGGTCGGACAGGTTCTTGAGGTCCATCCACACGGCAATGGGCAGCAAAGCCAGGGCCAACGCCACGATAGTGCCCAGCAACCAGGGGCGTTCGGCCGTGTAGAGCCACATGCGACCGATCGCGGTGTCCTTGTCTTCGGCGGGTTGCGACACGGTTTTCTCCGATCCTTCTCGCAGGGTTTGGAAGGATAGCCAACCAGGGCGCGCATGACGAGCGCTCGGCGCGGACAGGCTTGACGCCCGTGGTCGGAACATTCGCAATCTCGACGGCCCTCAACGGCCGGCGCGGCAGTGTTCATGGATCGCAGCCCGTTCGACGGGCAATCCATGATCGCTGGATAAAGTAGTAGTTCAGAATAGAAGAGTGAGAAGAATGCAAATCGTCAATATACGTGTAATCTGAAAGAAAATCGTTCCAAATAATCCGCAAAAGAGGAGAGAAAATCATGCCGGTGCTCGCGCTATATCTCGTCATAACGCCGCTGGATGGCTGGGTCACGGATGGTCGCAACAGCTGGATTTTCCTGAAATTCGGCGTCACCGAGAATCTGGATGAAGACACCATCCGCAGCGGCTACACCACGCACAATCCCTCGATCCTGTTCGCCAAGCAGGAATACGACACCAATGTCAGGCAGATATTGCACCACGGCGACCTTGGCCGGGCCTATCTCAAGGTGCTGATCGACAAGGGATTCAAGCAGGTCGGGCGGACCGAATGGGTCGACGGCGCAAACCGCAAGATGATCGACGCGATCTACAAATGGTTCGTGGAAACCAAAGACGTGCGCACCGACAAGACCAATGTCGAGAACCGGCTTCACTTTCTGGCGTCGATCACCGGCGAATGAGGTCCGGGTTCCGGCGGTGAGGCTTGCACGGCCCGGCTCCGGCTAATCGTTCTCGGCGGCTTTCTTCGCCGCCAGTTCTGCCTGCCACTGCCAATAATTGTCGCGCCGGATGCCGCGCACCAGATCCATGTAGTCGTGGCCGAAGAAGGCGGAGATCTGGCCGATATTGTAGTTTCCGTCCCGATAGGCGGCCACCATCGCCTTTTCGTCGTTGTGCGGGTAGGCGGCGCGGAATTCCTTCAGCGTATGCGGAAGGTGGCGGGGCTCGTCCGTCGGTTCGACGGTTCCGGGTGGCTGGGCCACCTTGCCGAGCGCCTTTTCGATCGAATTGACATGCGTTTCGATGTCGTCGATCCGCGTTGCCGTCTTTTCGATCGCATCCAGCCGGCCGTTGATCGCGGTCAGACTTGCTTCGATCTGCTCGAGCCTGCCGAGCGCCTGTTCGGCTGCGTGCAGACGTTGCGACAGCCGGTCTTCCGACTGCATCAGATAGCTGATCTTTGACGGCGCCTCCTTCAGCCCGGCAAGCTGGGTGTCGTGTGCGCTCGACTGCGCCTGGACCGCTTGCAGCCGCTCGCTCTGGTCGTGCACGCTCTGCTCCACGCCGTCGAGCGCGGCCAACCTGTCATGCGCCGACTGGAGACCGCTGGCGTTTGCTTGCGCCTGCGCGGCCACATCCTTGAGCTTGTCGGGCAGCGGTGTGAGGTCGGCCAGCTTGCTGTTGCAATGGCTTGCGCTCTTTTCCAGTGCACGCAGCTCGCCCGTATGCGCGTCGGTCGTGTTCATCAGATGTGTCATCATGCGGGGAAAGTCGCTGATGCGATTGAGGAACTCTCCCATCCCGTCGATTTGCCGGGTCACGTCGGCCAATTTCTCCGGCAGTCCGTCGAGCGTGCCCAGCTTGGCCGTTACGCGCTCCAGCGTGTGGTCGATCGTCGATAGCCGGCCGTCCTGCTTGCCGCTGGTGTCGGACAATTCGGCAAGCTGATCGGGAACGGGTTCCAGAAAGTCGAGCGTCGCGCCCATCGTGCCGAGCCTTTCGCGCATGTCGCGCACCTCCTCGGGCAGCGGCATGAGCGCGTCGACGGCCTCGCCGATCTGCTCGACAGAGTGCTCGAGCGAGGCGAACTGCGTGTGCCGTTCGTCGGCCTGTGCGCTCAGATCGGCCAGCGCGCCGGGCATCTTTTCGAGCGGCGTTACCGCTTTGGTTAGTCGCGCGAGCGTCGCAGTCACCGTGTCCAGGCCGGCAATCCTGCTGGCCGCTATCTGGCCTTTTATCGCCAGCCCGCAGCTGCGTTGATGCGAGATCTCGACCTCGAGCTGCGGCGCCGAGGCGCCGGTGGCCGTGTTGCGGATCGTGGCCAGCAAGATCGCCGGCGCGGGGACGGGTTGGCCAGGCTCCGTAACCGCCAGTACCGGGCTCGCATCCGCCTGCCCGCTTTCCGGGTCCGCTGCCGTTTCGCCGAAGGCGATCGAAAGGCTTGCCGAGCCGCCCGACGGGATGGCGGGCAGTTTCAGCTCGGCCATTTCTGCGTTGAACTTGAGCGGTTTCTGGTCCGCATCCACCGCGCGCGTCGACAAGATAACCAGCCGGCCGAGCGCATCGATCGCGCCGCCGGGTCCGACCAGTAAATGCGCGCCCGAAAGCGCAACGTCGAACCCGCCCAGCACGCCGGGTTCGAGGATCGCTTGTGTCAGCACTTCGCGATGCCTGCGATGGTAGTCCTGTTCGCGCGTCAGGGCGGCCGCGTCGACCAGCATTCCCTCGCGGAAGACCTGGCGTTCTATGGTCGGAAAACTGCGTCGGGTCATATCGCTGTGTCCCTATTTTTTCCTGGTGTCGGGCAGCCAGGTGTCGACTCCGAGATTGCTCTTGCCCAACACCCAGGGATATTTGCCGTCGACCGGTTCATCCTTGCCGGAAGACGAACCGCCGGAGCTGTCTTCGTCGTCCTCATCGTCCTCGTCATCGTCGTCGCCTGGAGGGGGAGGCGGGCCGCCGCCGCCGCCGCCGCCGTCGCCTTTGTCGTCCGGCTTGCGGCGCGGCGGTTTGCGGGGCTTCTTCCATTTGGTTCCGCAGTAGCACCAGAAGACGCCCTCGACATGGCCGCTGATGCACACGGTCGCCTTCTTTCCCTTCTTCTTGACGATGATGATCTGAGCGTCCTTCACCTCCTTGGAGACGCCGAACATCTTGACGGTTATGCTGTCGAACCGGGCGACGATTTTCAGCGCGCGCGGCTTGGCGAGCAGCTTGACGTCGATTTCCTTGAGCTCGGCGACGATGTCGGCGAAGACGCCAAGCTTGTCGGTAAATCCTTCCGCGCCGGTAATTTTTCCGATCATCTCGACGACGTCGACATGGGTTTTCTCGACCATGCCCAATTCGAGCAGGTAGCCTTTCTCCGGCAGCGTGTCGCACAGCGACTGGGTCGCGGGCTTGAGAATGTCCTCCGCGCTCAACTCAAAATGAACGCCTTCGATCCTGAATTCCGCCGAAAGTTCGATGGCGCGCATGGTCTGTCTGTCCGTTACACTCCAAGGACCTTCCGCAGACCTTGAATCTGGCTACCCGACAGAAAGCCGTCGAGCACGGCGTCGGGATCGACCTCCACGCTTGGCGCGCCGCTGGCCGGCACCGATATCCTTAGATACGGTCTGTCGGGCAGGCCCCGCGGCGCAAGGCTCAGTTGCGAAGGCGTGTCGGCGGCGAAGGAGGCTTGCAGCGTGGCGTCGAAACCCAGCAGCGACGCGGCTGGATCGCCACCGAGGCCGAGCCCCTCATCTCTCAGTCCAACCGCGATATCGATGCTGAATCCGCTGCGCATCGGCGACCTCCCCAATAAGGCTGTCTCGGTGAAAGACAGCGCGCGCGCGTGCTATTCTTCCCAGTTGCTCAGCTTTATCTGCAGCTTGTCGATATCGACAACGCCATTGTTGAGCCCGTTCAAAAGCCGTTGGGGTGGGCTGACCAGAAGTTCGACATTATCGCCGCCGCCCAGCTTGAGCTTGATGACCGGTGGGGCGGGGTGCTTCGCGCCGTCGGCGCCGACGATCTGATTTTCCGCGGAGTTCGGATCGGGCGTGAGCGAAAACACATAAGGGTCCGTCTTGGAAACATGATGCGGGATCTCCAGCATCATCTCGTATTTGTCGTCACCGAATGACAGGATGGTATCGATCGACAGAGCTTGTTTGTCGACGGTCGGTTTCGGAGTCTGCTGCGTGTTCTGGTTGCCAGTATTGGTGTCGTCCTTGGCCATAATTTGTCCTCCCAATTGATTTTTTGACCGCATACCAAGAAATTTTTACGGTTATATTTGTTTTCACAAAGTTCAATCTGCGCTCAAAACCAATTGATCGCAATCATTAATGTGATGAGTGTGAAATAACGCTATCAAGAGCGCTTCCAATCAGTGCAATAGAGCGGTCGAACTGCGGCCTGACCCCAGTCAGCCGTCCCCGATTTCGTAGGCTTGAAACCCGACGCTAAGCCGGGGCGTTGTGGCATCGACGGCGTGCCAGAAGGGTGGATCGGCTTGAACCTCGAAACAATTCGCCGACCATCCGCCGGGATCGTCGCGCCGAACGATCTTCCCGTCGACAAGACCGAGAAAGGCGGATCGACCACCGAGCGGCACGCTCCAGTTGATGTAGAGCCGCCATCCGGGATGGTCGGCATTGGTATGCCATCCCATCCAGCCGCCGGCGGGATACCAAAGCAGGTTGGTCGGACGAAATCTGCAGCGCGGGAACACCCGGGCCAGCAAAGTCGCGGTTGCCGGCAGCACCCAGCGCTCGGGATGGCCCGGCGGGAACTTGGCGATCAGTTTGTTTTCGTTGGCGCGCAGGGAGCGTCTGCCGTTCATGTCCTGGATCTGCTTCAGGTCCTCGAGGGCAAGGCGCGGCGGGCCGCCTGCGCCCTGCCTGACGGGCGGGGTCTCGATCGCCAGCCGCCACTGTTCCAAAAGCCAGAAAGTCTCGGCGAACTGCGATTGGGGGAGATCGCTGGTGATGATGCCGTGACCGCGCGAGGGTGGCGCAGCGGGCTCGCCCGCCGCAAGGACCGTGTTCAGATAATCCTCGACGGCCTCGCGCAGGCTTGCACCGTCCCGCCGCGCGTCGTTCACCCATTGTCGCAACGCAACGCGGGAATGACTGGTCGCTATGGCCATGTTCCGATCGTGCCAAACTGCGCCGACAAGGATCCGACCGCAGAATATCCGGATCCGTATGGGCCAAGGCAAGCCATAACCGCCCCATACGGCAGCGCGATTGATCCGCGACATCCGGCGGGCGCGAGGTTTCCCGCCTAATTTCCCTTCGCCGTCATCCCGGCATCGCCGATCAGCATGATCTTTTGCCAGATTTTGCGCGACAAATTGGTGCCGAGCGCCTCGATGTCGTTGACCGCCTCTACCACGACATTGTCGTTGACCGACTGCGCGTAGAGCGCGGCGAGCTTGCCGGTGATCGACAGCATCTCCGAACAATAATCGAGATAACGCGCGAGGTCGGCCGGGCCCAGCGTGCGTTGCGGCGAGCTTTTGGTACGCCGGAAATTGGCCGACAAGGCGGCCGGGTCCTTGGTGAGCTGATGCATGTCGATAACGTGGATCATCGAGCGCAGCCCGTGCAATTGCCTGAACACGCGCTTGCGCTTGATGCGCTCTTCCGCGCTCACCAACGAGAACAGGCCGAGGCCGGCGAGCAGCAGCGTGTTGATCGAGGCTTCCAGCCCCTGGACGAAATCGAACGCGCCGGTCGGCGGCCGGTCGAACGACACGATCGTGCCGACGAACAGGAAGACGGAGGCACCGACCACGATGACCACGCCGATCAGCGCGCGTAGCCAGCCGATCGGCTGCTCCAGCGCCTTCGCGCCTTCTGCGAGGTCGCGTGCCAGCTTGACGAGCTCGTGCGCGACCTTGCGCAGCCCGGCCTCGGGAAACCGTTCCTCGACCCGACGCTCCAGGATCTCCGCGGTGAGAATGATGCGTTCGGGATCGAGGGTGCGGTAGGCCATCGGGCCGGCTCTATTTCGGCGCGTTGGTCTGCGCGCCGAAGCGGTTCGGCCCTCGCGTGCCCGGCGCCAGACACAAAAACAGATACATCAATATATCGCCGATGATGAAGAACACCGCGAACCAGCCCGGCTGGTTCATGTCATGCAGCCGCTTCACCGAGGTGGCGACGTGGGAGATCAGTGTAGCGCCGACCACCAGCAGGAACGCCCCACCCCAGAAAGTGGCCGCGGCTTCGTCGTCGCCTGCGTTGATGATGCGGTAGATCGGATAGACCCGCAGCAAATAAAGCAGCAGCCCGGCCAGCGCGTAGGCCTGACGACTGATGCGGCCGGAAAAGCCGAAGAACAGCCAGGTGAGTTGACCCGGACCCACCTTGTTCAATCCCTCAGCAACTCGTTGATCGAGGTCTTCGAGCGCGTCTTTTCGTCGACGCGCTTGACGATGACCGCGCAATAGAGGCTCGGACCCCAGTCCTTGCCGGGAATGGTCTTGCCCGGCATGGTGCCGGCGACCACGACCGAATAGGGCGGAACCTCGCCGTAAAACACCTCGCCGGTGGCGCGGTCGACGATCTTGGTCGACTTGCCGATGAACACCCCCATGCCGAGCACCGAGCCTTCGCGCACGATGCAGCCCTCGACCACTTCCGAGCGCGCGCCGATGAAGCAATTGTCCTCGATGATCGTCGGGCCGGCCTGCATCGGCTCCAGCACTCCGCCGATGCCGACGCCGCCGGACAGGTGGACGTTCTTGCCGATCTGCGCGCACGAGCCGACGGTCGCCCAGGTGTCGACCATCGTGCCGGCGTCGACATAGGCGCCCAGATTGACGAAGGATGGCATCAGCACCGCACCCGGCGCGATATAGGCGGAGCGGCGCACCACAGCACTGGGCACGGCGCGGAAACCGGCTTTCTCGAACTCGTTCGCGCTCCAGCCGTCGAACTTGGACGCCACCTTGTCCCACCACACGGCTTCGCCCGGTCCGCCCTTGATGATCTCCATCGGGTTGAGGCGGAAGGACAGAAGCACCGCTTTCTTCAGCCATTGGTTCACCTGCCAGGCGCCGTCGGCTGCGCGTTCGGCCACCCGCGCCTGGCCGCGATCCATCAGGTCGAGCGCTGTCTCGACGGCTTCCCGCACCTCGCCGCGCGTGGTCGTGCTCACGCCGTCGCGCGCCTCGAAGGCCTGTTCGATGATGCGCTCGAGGGCTGCGAGGTCGGGCTTGTGCATCCGGGGCTCCATTACAACGTCTAATTAAGGGATAGGCTTTAGCCATAGACGGGGCGAAAGTCGCGCGGAACCTATGTCAACGCCATGGGAGGGTCAATCGCGGCCATGCCGGGCGGACGGTGCAAAGCGACGCACAAGGGGATTGGACGAATGAACCCGATGGACAAGAACGGCTGGACGCCGTTGCCGCATTCGGACGAGGATCTGGAACGCTCGCGCAGCGTGCCCGATACCGAGCAGACGCGCTCGCCGGCCTATCGCCTGGCCTGGGACGACGACGATTTCATGACCCGGCGCGAACTACGCCCGGTGCGCCTGCAGCTAGAGTTGCTGAAACCGGAAATGGCGCTGGCCGAGCGCGGTATCCGCTCCACGGTGATCCTGTTCGGCGGCGCGCGCATTCCCGAGCCCGGCGGCGAGGCCTGGGCGGCCAAGAACAAGGTCCAGGAAAAGAACCTGCTCGCCAATAGCCGTTACTACGAGGAGGCGCGCAATTTCGCCCGTATCTGCTCGCAACATTCGGCCGCGTCCTACTATCGCGAGTTCGTCATCGTCACCGGCGGCGGTCCGGGCGTCATGGAGGCAGGCAATCGCGGCGCCGCTGATGTCGGCGCGCCGACGATCGGGCTCAACATCGTGCTGCCGCACGAACAGGCGCCCAACCCCTACGTCACGCCGGAGCTGTGCTTCAATTTCCACTATTTCGCGATCCGCAAAATGCACTTCATGATGCGCGCCAAGGCGGTCGCCATCTTCCCCGGCGGCTTCGGCACCATGGACGAGTTTTTCGAGACGCTGACGCTGATCCAGACCGGGCGCATGGAGCGGGTGCCCGTCATCCTGTTCGGCCGCTCGTTCTGGGAGGGCGCGGTCAATATCGAATTTCTGGCCGAGCAGGGCACGATCTCGCCGGGCGACCAGAACCTGATCGACTATGCCGACACGGCCGACGAGGCCTGGGACTGCGTCAAGCGTTTCTACGAGATCTGACATGCTCGAACGGTGCGCTCAAGCATCGCGAACAAGGACGTTCACCCCGCGAGCCTACCGGTCCGGACACGTCAGGCTTTGGCGGCTGCCGGATTGACCGCCGTCAGGAAGCCGGCGAGATCGTCGGTCACGTAGTCGACATCGTCCTCCTTGTCGGCGTCCTGTTCCCAGATTTCCGCAAAGGTCGGCTCGAAATTGCGCGGCACGATCAGCACCGTCTTCATGCCGAGCGCCTTCGGCACGGCGAGGTTGCGGGCCAGGTCCTCGAACATCACCGAATCGGCGCCGGCGACCCGGTGCAGCGCAGTGAACTTGTCGTAGGTTTCGCGGGCCGGTTTCGGCACCAGCCCGGCGGCCACGATATCGAATATGTCGTCGAAATGGTCGAGGATGCCGAGCTGCGCCGCCGTGCGCTCGGCATGGCCGCGATCGCCATTGGTGAAGATGAATTTGCGGCCCGGCAGCGTCCGGATCTGCGCGCCGAGGGCCGGATCGGGCGCGAGATGTGTGTAGTCGATATCGTGCACCTTCTGCAGAAAATCGTCCGGGTCGATGCCGTGCCGGACCATCAGCCCGTTCAGCGTCGTGCCGTGCTCGCGATAAAGCTCCTTCTGCAGCACGCGTGCCTGATCGCGCGGCAGTTCAAGCAGTTCCGACACATAGGCCGTCATGCGTGTGTCGATCTGGGCGAAGAGGTTCGAGTGATGCGGATAAAGCGTATTGTCGAGGTCGAACACCCAATTGCGGATGCCGGCGAAGTCGGACGATTCGGGGATCTGTGTCATGCCGCCTTATCGCATCTTTACGGCCGCGATGACAGCGGACGCGACCGCCCGGCAGGTCCGGATCATTTCAAATTTGATCGAAGTCTCATACCGGATTTTTAATGGTGCGATGGCAACAGCGGCCGGTGGGGAGTACGCAATGCGCTCTATTGTTTTGATCTCGGCGCTGATCGCCGTTGGCGCCGCCGTGGCGTCGGTGCTGATCGCCTTCAGCCTGATGCGGTTGCAGGGCTTGCCGCTGGGACCCAATGGACTGCTGATGTCCGTCATCTGTCCGCTGGTCATCGCCTGGCCGGTCAGTGTCTTTCATCTGCGCCAGCGGCGCAGATACATGGCCATGCATGCGCAACTGGCCCGCGCCCACGCCGATCTGCGCCAAGCGCATGTGCGGCTGGCCGAACGGGCGAGCCGCGATCCGATGACCGGCATGCTCAACCGCGAAAGCATCCTCGACGCCATTGCGGGCGAGCAGGCGCTCGGGGTCGACGGCGCCCTGCTGATTGTCGATGCCGATCATTTCAAAACGGTCAACGATACCTATGGCCACCAGGCGGGAGACGTTGCGCTGGTGGCGATCGCGGATGCGATCCGCCGTACCCTGCCGCGCGGCAGCATTGTCGGCCGCATCGGCGGTGAGGAGTTCGCGATCTTCATCCCCGGTTGCCGGGGCCGCGCGATCGCGCAGGTTGGCGAGGATATCCGGCGCGCGGTCGCGGCGACGTCGTTCAGGCCGGCCGACAGGCCGGTGCCGTTGTCCGTCAGCATCGGCGGCACGCATTTTTCCCGAAACCTGACAGTCTCACAGGCGCTGCGCAGCGCCGATCGCCGCCTCTATATCGCCAAACGGTCCGGGCGCGACTGCGTGGTGACGCAGGACGACGAGAACCGCGCGGCCGCCTGACAGGAGGCCTGCGGTTCGCGGCGTTCCCCTTGCTTTGAGCGTCGCCGTTGGCCTAGATCGCCTCTTTTAGGCGAGGGGCGCCCTTGGAACTTTGGATACCGATCACCATCGCAGCCGCGTTTCTGCAGAACATCCGTTCCGCGATGCAGAAGCATCTCAAGGGCGTGATGGGCACCACCGGGGCCACCTTCGTGCGCTTCGGTTTCGGCGCGCCCTTCGCACTCCTGTTCGTGGCCGTGCTGCATTTCGGCGCGGGCCATGCGCTGCCTCGGCTCAACGCGGCCTTCCTTGTCTGGATGATCGTCGGCGGGCTCGGCCAGATCGCGGCCACCTTCCTGCTGATCCATCTGTTTTCCTTCCGCAATTTCGCGGTCGGAACGGCCTATTCGCGCACCGAGCCGGCGCAGGCGGCGCTGTTCGGCCTGGTCTTCCTCGGCGAGAAGATCTCGGCAGGCGTGCTGGCCGCCATCGGCGTCAGCGTGTTCGGCGTCATGCTGATCTCGGTCGCCCACACGCCCCTGAGCTGGCGGGCGCTGCTCGCCGCGCTGGTCGGCCGCAACGCGCTTGTCGGGCTCGCCTCGGGGGCGTTGTTCGGCGTGACGGCGGTTGCCTACCGCGCTGCCTCGCTGGCGCTCGGAGGGCCGAATTTCATCATGCAGGCCGCCGTTACCTTAGCCTGGGTGATCGTGTTCCAGAGCCTGCTCATGGCCTTGTGGATGCTGTGGAAGGACCGGGCCGAGATCGGCCGCATCCGCAAGGCCTGGAAGCCGGCGCTGATCGTGGGTCTCGCCGGCGCGACTGCGTCGTTCGGCTGGTTCATGGCCATGACGCTGCAGCAGGCGGCGGTGGTCAAGGCGCTGGCGCAGGTCGAGATGATCTTCACCTTCGCCTCGACGGTGTTCTTCTTCCGCGAGCGCATCAACCTGATGGAGATCGCCGGCTGCCTGCTGATCGTCGGCGGCATCCTGCTCCTGCTGGCGCTGGGCTGACGCGGGCCCGGACGGTGCCCGAAAGCCGCTAAGGCACGATCAGCGTGCCGGCGCCGTGTTCGGTGAAAAGCTCCAGAAGCACGGCATGTGGCGTCTTGCCGTTGAGGATGACCACGCCTTCAACGCCGCGTTCGATCGCCTCGATGCAGGTCTCCACCTTCGGGATCATGCCGCCCGATATGGTGCCCTCGGCGATCAGCGACCTGGCTTCGGCCACCGTCAGCTCGTCGATCAGCGTCTTGTCGCGGTCGAGCACACCCGGCACGTCGGTCAGAAACAGCAGGCGCGTGGCCTTGACGGCCCCGGCGATCGCCCCGGCGAAAATATCGGCGTTGATGTTGTAGGTGTGGCCGTCGCGGCCCGGTGCCACGGGGGCGATGACGGGGATCATTTCCGAACGGGCCAGAAGGTCGAGCA
Organism: Nitratireductor arenosus; assembly: GCF_009742725.1. Lineage (GTDB taxonomy): Bacteria > Pseudomonadota > Alphaproteobacteria > Rhizobiales > Rhizobiaceae > Mangrovimarina > Mangrovimarina arenosa. Next base: position 345,282 of record NZ_WPHG01000003.1, read on the forward strand.
ATGTGCGGTCGACCTCGACCGGTTCGCCGACGAAGCCGAGATCGAGCACGCGCTCGATGTTGGAATCGGGATCGAGCGCGGTCTTATGCGCCTTTTCGGCGAACACCATGTTGCCGTCCTTGCCGCACAGGCCGATCGCCCATTCGCCCTCGGCATTGATCAGCGCCACGATCTCCTTGTTGATCGAGCCCGCCAGCACCATCTCGACGATCTCGACCGTTTTGGCGTCGGTGACGCGCAGGCCGCCCTCGAATTTCGATTCGATGCCCATCTTGGCCAACATCGCCGCGATCTGCGGCCCGCCGCCATGCACCACGATCGGGTTGACGCCGGACTGCTTCAACAGCGCGATGTCGCGGGCGAACGCCCGGCCGAGCTCGGTGTCGCCCATCGCGTGGCCACCATATTTGACCACCACGGTCTTGTTCTCGTAACGCTGCATATAAGGCAGCGCCGCCGAGAGCAGGCGCGCTTGTTCCCGGGCTGTGGCGGCGATGTCGCTCGTCATCGGTTTCCTGTTGCGGCGGTTGAAAATTATCCGGCGGGTCATAGCGGGAAAGCGGGGATCGGGCAATCGCTGCCCGGTCGCGCACCGGTCTGGCTTCGCCGGGGTGTCGGTTTTTCGTGGACGCGTGCCGGTTGGAGCGGTATAAGCGCGGCCTCTTTCGAGGAGTATGGGTTCGATGAACAAGGTTGCCTGATCCGCGCGAAACGGCGTCGTCGCGCCGGGCCGGATCGTTTGTCCCGCACCCCTGTTCACCATACCGATCGATGGAGACGCCCATGCACGCGCCCGATCCGCACGACACGCACCCGCTGCCCTTCCACCCACGCACCGCATTCCTGAAACCGTTGATAACGCGCCCGACCATAGAGGTCGGCGACTACACCTATTACGATGACCCGCTCGGCCCCGAGCGTTTCGAGGAGCACAACGTGCTCTATCATTTCGATTTCGTCGGCGACCGGCTGGTCATCGGCCGCTATTGTGCGATCGCCGCCAATACCCGTTTCATCATGAACGGCGCCAACCACGATCTGCGCGGCTTTTCCACCTTTCCGTTCGCTATTTTCGGCGGTGCCTGGCGCGACAGTTTCGATCCGCAGTCGCTGGCTGTCGGCTTTCGCGGCGACACGGTCGTGGGCAATGACGTTTGGTTCGGCATGGACGCCACCATCATGCCCGGCGTGACGATCGGCGACGGCGCGATCGTGGCGGCCGGCGCCATGGTGCCGGCCGACGTGCCGCCCTATGCGGTGGTCGCCGGCAATCCGGCCCGCATCGTGCGCATGCGCTTCGACGCCGCGACCGTCGAGCGCCTGCTTGCGATCGCCTGGTGGAACTGGCCTGTTGACAAGGTGACGCGCAACATCGATGCCATCGGCGGCAGCGATCTGGAACGGTTGGAATCAGCGACGTGAGCGAGACGAAAACCGACAACGACACCGGGCGGGACTTTCCCCGGTCGTGGATCTTCATTCGCGGCGTGCCGGCGATGAAATTCCTGCCGCCGGAAGGCCCGCCCGAGATCGCCTTCGCCGGGCGGTCGAATGTCGGCAAGTCGTCGCTGATCAACGCACTGGTCGGCCAGAAGGCGCTGGCGCGCACCTCCAACACGCCGGGCCGCACCCAGGAGCTGAATTATTTCGTGCCCGACGGCCACGCCGGTACGGCCGACGACCTGCCGCCGCTCGCTTTGGTCGACATGCCGGGTTACGGCTTTGCCAAGGCGCCCAAGGCGGTGGTGGAGAACTGGACCAGGCTGGTCTTCGACTATCTGCGCGGCCGCGTCACGCTGAAGCGCGTCTACGTGCTGATCGATGCCCGCCACGGCGTCAAGGCGATCGACGGCGAGGTGATGGACCTGCTCGACCGCGCCGCCGTCTCCTACCAGATCGTCCTGACCAAGGCCGACAAGATCAAGCCGCCGGCGGTTGAAACCCTGCTCGCGCAGACTTTGGCAACGGTCAAAAAACGGCCGGCGGCCTATCCCGAGGTGCTGGCCACCTCGTCGGAAAAGGGCGCCGGCATTGACGGCCTGCGTGCCGCGATCATGACGGCGATCATTTTATAGATATCGGGCCGGCGTTTCACCGAAGCGCCGGCCCGATCGCCCCTTCTGCGCCGGCTACGCCGCGCCGGACGGTTTGAAGGTGAGCGCCAGCCCGTTGATGCAGTGGCGTTTGCCGGTCGGCGGCGGGCCGTCGTCGAAGATGTGGCCGAGGTGGCCGCCGCAGCGGCGGCAATGGCATTCCGTGCGCACCATGAAAAGCGACCGGTCCTTCCGCGTGCCGACCGCGTCGGGCAGCGCCTCCCAGAAACTCGGCCAGCCGGTGCCGGACTCGAACTTGGTCTGTGATGAATAAAGCGGCAGATCGCAGCCCGCGCAGTGGAACGTGCCGGCACGCTTTTCACCGTTGAGCGGACTGGTGAAGGCGCGTTCGGTCGCCTCCTCGCGCAGCACCTTGTAGCGCTCGGGCGTCAGGATTTCCCGCCACTCGGCCTCCGTCTTTGCGACTTCGAATTGTTCTTTGTCCTTGGCCATTGCCGGGCTCGCTATGTGCTGACGCGCCAGCAGCGGCAGTCCGGCCACGATGGCCGCGCCGGTCGAGCCGTAGAGAAAATATCTTCGGTTCATGGCGGTCTCCTTTGTCGGTAGCGTATCGGGTTCGCGCGGTCACGGGGAAATCAACTCGCCTTGACGAAACGGGTCGCCGTTGTGATCGCTCCGCGCCACGGCCGTGCCGTGACGCGGAGCGTGCCCTCCGCCGTGGAAGGTGTTTGAGCGTCCGCGGGGACGCCACGCTGCTGGTCGGCGCCGCGTGTCAGGCTTTCGGCAACAGCACCGTGTCGATGACGTGGATGACGCCGTTCGACTGATCGACATCGGCGATCGTCACGGTGGCGACATTACCGTTCTCGTCGGTCAGGGTGATGTTGTCGCCGTCCATCTTGGCCTGCAGCATGCAGCCGCCGACGGTCTTGACCGGATGGTTGCCGCCGTCGTCCTTGATCATCTTGCCGATCGCGTCCGACATCGCGTCGGCCGCCACGACATGGCAGGTCAGAACCTTGGTCAGCGTGTCCTTGTTCTCCGGCTTCAGCAGCGTGTCGACCGTGCCGTCGGGCAGCTTCTCGAAGGCGGCGTTGACCGGCGCGAACACCGTGAACGGACCTTCGCCCTGCAGCGTCTCGACCAGGCCGGCCGCCTTGACGGCCGCCACCAGCGTGGTGTGGTCCTTCGAGTTGACGGCGTTTTCGACGATGTTTTTGTCGGCATACATCGCCGCCCCGCCGACCATCGGATTGTCGGCATGGGCGAGACCGGCAAGGCTGGAGACGGCGAAGGCGCCGGCGAGTGCGAAAAGCTTGGAATTTTTCATCGTGTCGAAACTCCCTGTTGGTTTGTCCCAGCGTGTGGGCAGGCGAAGACACGAGATGGTTCGGCCAGGAGTTTCAGTAAAGCGCGGTTGAAGATGAGAGCCGATTTATTCCGAAGGAGGGGATATCGGAGTTTGGTCCAGCCCGGCTTTCGTGACGCGGCCCAAACACGTCGCGCCGGTACACGCGCCCTTTTCCGACATCGAAGGCGAGAACCTCAGATCTCGCGCAGATCGCCGGCCGCCACGACCGGGCCGGTCGGCTGGCCGGTGGGCGAGCCGCCGGCGGGTTCCAGGCTGATCGCGAACACCGCGCCGGCTTCGATCTTGCGGCGCAACTCCGCGCCGACGGCGAGATGGACGGTGGAGCCGGCGGGAATCACGCCGAGCGAGGCGGGCGCGGTGTCGCCCTCGATCACCCACAACTCGAAATCGCGGCCGGCGTCGCGTTCGCCGGTGACGTGCGACAGCCCGATATCGCGGGTGCTGGCGTCGTAGACGACGAAATAGTGGACATTGCTTTGCTGCGGCGCCAGCGAAGCCACCAGGCGCCCGGTCGGTTCGTCGGCCGGTGGCGGAGCGAGCAGCGGCACGATCAGGGCGAGAATCAAAGCCGCGATCGCCGCGACCGCGATCCCGCGCCACACCGCAAGGCTCTGCCAGAAGCCGCCGGCGGGAGCCGCGACCTCGCGTGGCATCGGCGTGCCGTTGCCGGCGGCAAACAGCCGCGCGTCGAGCCCGGTTTTGATCACGGCTGGCGGCTCGACCGGTTCGTAGCCGGCCGCCAGCGGCGCCAAGTGCTCTTCCCAGCGCTCGACCAGGCGGGCGAAGCCGGGATCGGTCTCGATGCGGCGCGCAGCCGTGCGCCGATGGTCGCCGTCGAGCGCGCCGAGCACATAGTCGGCCGCCAGCGCGTCGTCGCCGGTCAATTCGCGTCCATTGTCGTCGGCAGCGCTCATCGCTCCAGACAATCCCTGAGTTTCAACAGGCTGCGACGCAGCCATGTCCGCATCGTGTTCAGTGGTACGCCGTGACGCGTCGCAAGTTCGGCATAGCTGTCGCCGCTCAGATAGGCGCCGCGCACCGCCGCCGCCCGCTCACCGTCGAGTTCGTCCATGCAGTCGTCGATACGCCGTCGCTCGCTTGCGATCACGGCGATGGATTCCGGTCCCGGCTTCGGGTCCGCGATCTCCACGGCCTGATCGATCGAAGCGCCGGCGGTCTTGCGCGCGCGCAGCCTGTCGATCGCATGGTTGCGCGCCACCGCCACCAGCCACGAGATCGGACTCAGATCCGAAACGGCGAAGCGGTCGGCCTTGGTCCATATCTTGACATAGACTTCCTGCAACGCTTCCTCGGCCTCCGCCCGGTCCTTCAAGACACGCAGGCACACGCCGAAGAGTTTCGCGCTGGTTTGCCGGTAAAGCAAATCGAACGCCCCGCGATCCTTCATCGAGGTACGGACGATCAGTTTTGTGATGTCGTGCGGCGTCATGCGGGCTCAACCTAGCGCGCCGCGACACATTTGCAATGAGGCTTCGTCGCGGTGCGGACCGGCTCAGAGCAGGCCGAGTGCGAACAAGCCGGCGGCGACCATGCCCGAAACCGTGCGCAGATGGTTCCACGCCGTCCAGCGGGCGAGGTAATCGGCCCATACCCGCGCGCCTTCCACGCTCGCCGGATCGACGACGGCGAGCTGGCCGTTCATCGGTACGTTGAACAAAATGGTCACGCCGACGATGCCGACCAGATAGGCGAGCGCGCCGGCCGCCGACGTCAGGGCGGGGCCGTCGTTCCAGCCAAGGACCGCGGCGGCGATCACGGCGAAGCTCGCCAGCGCGGTGCCGAAGAAGGCGAGGAAGAAGACCGGGTTCTGGATCACCTCGTTGATCCGCTGCATGGCGGCGATGCCGGCGGCCGGCTCGATCCGGCCGAGCGCGGTCATCACGGCGGTCGAAAAGGCGAAGAACAGCCCGGCCATCAGAGCGGAGCCGAAGGCGGCCGTGAGAACGACGAGGGTCATCGGTCTTTCCTCATCGGTCGGCGGCGACAAGCACCGGTTCGGCGACCGTGGACCACGCGCCCGACCGTGCGGCCGCGCGCGCATAGTCGCGAAAATCTTTCGGCGCGCGGCCGAGGGCGCGCTGTACGCCGTCGCACGGATAGGCGTTGCGGCCGTCGAGCACTTCGGTGAACAGCATCATCAACAGCGCGATCATCTCGTCAGGCAGACCCTCCGAGGTGAGCCTGGCGGAAAATGCGGCCGGCGAGATCGGTTCGAAGCGGACGTTATGCCCGCTCGCCGCGGTGATCTCGGCGACGGCCTCGGCGAAAGTCAGCAGGCGCGGCCCGGTCAACTCGTAGAGCTGGCCGACATGTCCGTCCTGGGTCAGGGCCGCGACCGCCACCTCGGCAATGTCGTCGGCGTCGACGAAAGGCTCCCGCACGTCGCCGACCGGCAACGCCACCACCCCGGCCTTGACGGCATCGAGCAGGAAGCTTTCCGAAAAATTCTGGTTGAACCAGCCGCAGCGCAGGATCGTCCAGTCGGCGCCGGAGGCCTTGAGGATGTCTTCGCTGCGCTGTGCTTCGGCTTCGCCGCGTCCCGAGAGCAGCGCGATGCGCCTCACGCCCCGCGCCAGCGCCATGTCGATGAAGACGGCGATCTCCTCCGGCGCGCCCGGGGCGGCGAGGTCCGGATAATAGCTGATATAGGCCGCCGAAGCCCCGTCCAGCGCCGCGCCCCAGGTCGAACGATCGGCCCAGTCGAACGGTATCGCCGCCGAGCGCGAGCCAATGCGCACGTCGCGGCCGCACGCCGTCAGGCCTTGGGCCAAGCGCCGGCCGGTCTTGCCGGTGCCGCCGGCCACGAGAATGGGTTTCTGCGGTTTGATGGTCTGGGACATATTGCCCTCCTCGTAAATACGAGTAATCCTCACGTTTGCAAATGTGATAAATCCTCATATTATTATTGTCAAGCGACCGGACCGAGTTTTCGTGAAAGGCGTTCGACAGTGATGCGAGACACACAGATGCGGGACACATAGATGACGCACGACGCGCCGGCGCCGCGTAAGACACCGGTCCAGAAACGCAGTCGCGAGCGGTTCGAACGTATGCTCGGCGCGGCGACCGAACTGATCGCCGAAGCCGGCAGCGACGCCTTGAAGATGAGCGACGTGGCCTCCCGCGCCGGCGTGTCGATCGGTTCGCTCTACCAGTTCTTCCCCGACAAAAGCGCCATCCTGGCCACGCTGGTGGAACGCTGCAACGCGCAAAGCCGCCACTGTATCGAACAGGGGCTGGCCGGGATCGGCAAGCCGGCCGAACTCGGACCGGCCTTCGCCGCGCTCTTCGACATCTATTATGCGATGTTCCTGGCCGAGCCGGCGCTGCGCGACATCTGGGCCGGAGCGCAGGCAGACAAGGCGCTGAGCGCGCTGCAGCTGGAGGAAAGCCGGGCGAACGCGGCGACCCTGACCGAGGTGCTGAAACGCCTGTTTCCGCATGCCGATCGGGAGGTCTTAGCGACCCGGGCGCTGCTCGTCATGCATCTCGGCGAGGAGGCGATGCGGCTGGCGGTCTCGGTGCCGCGCGTGCAGGGAGATCGGCTCGTGGAGGCTTACAAGCGCATGGCCGCCCGCGAGTTGCTCGCCGATCCTTCGCCGGATTGATCCGCCGCCAAGCCTTTCTCGGAACGAAAAAAGCCCGCGCGCGGCGGGCTTCCTTGATTGCCGTGCAGTCGGGCGACTATTCCGCCGGCTGTTTCGGCTTTTTCTTGAGCAGCCCCACCAGATTGTCCCACAACTCGATCTTGGCGCCCTGGCGTTTCATGATCACGCCCTGCTGGAGGATCGACAGAAAATTGTTCCAGGCCCAGTAGATGACGAGGCCGGCCGGAAACGTCGCCAGCATGAAGGTGAACACCACCGGCATCCAGTTGAAGATCATCGCCTGGGTCGGGTCGGGGGGCGTCGGGTTCATGCGCATCTGCAGGAACATGGTGATGCCCATGATCAGCGGCCACACGCCGATCATCAGGAAGGCCGGCACGTCGTAGGGCAGAAGACCGAAAAGGTTGAACAGCGAGGTCGGGTCGGGCGCCGCCAGATCCTGGATCCAGCCGAAGAACGGCGCCTGCCGCATTTCAATGGTGACATAGAGCACCTTATAGAGCGCGAAGAAGACCGGGATCTGGATCAGCACAGGCCAGCAGCCGGCCAGCGGATTGATCTTCTCCGTCTTGTAGAGCTCCATCATCGCCTGTTGCTGCTTCATCTTGTCATCCGCGTATTTTTCGCGGATCTCCAGCATTTTCGGCTGGACTTTCTTCATGTTCGCCATCGATTTGTAGGATTTGTTGGCGAGCGGGAAGAAGATCAGTTTGACGACGACGGTCGTGGCCAGGATCGCCAGGCCGAAATTGCCGAGAAGCTTGTAGAGCCAGTCGATCAGGTAGAACATCGGCTTGGTGATGAAGTAGAACCACCCCCAGTCGATCAGCAGATCGAACTGGCGGATCTGCCGGTCTTCCTCATAGGCGTCGACCTTGGACACTTCCTTGGCACCGGCGAAGACCATCGTCTCCACGGTCGCAGAACCGCCGGCGTCGACCACCATCGGATCGGACAGGAAATCGGCCTGATAGCGCGACCGCTTGTCGTCGAGATACACGAAGCGCGGCTGGAAGGGCTGCTTGCCCGACGGCACGATCGCCACCGCCCAGTATTTGTCGGTCATGCCGAGCCAGCCGTCGCTCGACTTCGACGGTACGACCTTGCCGTCCTCCTCGACATCCGAATAGTCGATTTCCTGCAGGCCTTCCTCGCCGGTGACGCCGATCAGGCCCTCGTGCAGCACGTAGATGCCGGTCGTCTGCGGCTTCTCGAAACGGGTCACCCGACCGTAATTGCTGATCGAGACGGCGTTGCCGGACGCGTTTTCGATCGTGTCGGACAGTGTGAACATATAATCCGCATCGACCGCGATGGTGCGCTTGAAGGTCAGGCCCTTCTCGTTGGTGAAGGTGAGCACGACCGGGTCCTGCGGCGTCAGCTTCGAATTGCCGTTGACCGACCAGACCGTATCGTAACTCGGCACCTGGCCCGACGCCTCGCTGCCGACATAGCCGACCTCGACATAATAGGCGTTGGGAACCGCCGACGGGTTGAGAAGCTCGATATTGGGCGAGTCCTTTTCCACCGTCACGCGGTAGTCTTTCAACAAAAGGTCGTCGATGCGCCCGCCCGTCAGGTTGATCGAGCCCGCGAGGCGGGGTGTGTCGATGACCACGCGTCCGCCATCGGCAAGCGCGCTCTCGCGTCCTGCCTGTTCGCTGGCTCCGCCGGGCACATCGGCAGGCGCGGCGCCCGGGATGTCGGGGTTCACCGCCACCGGGGCGTCATTCGCACCGGTGGCTTTTTCGGCGGCATCCGCTTCGGCCTGCTCGGTCTCGATGCGGGCCTGTTCGCGTTGGGTCTCGATCTTCGGGTTGACGTAGAAGACCTGCCACACCGTCAGGATCAGGATCGACAGCGCGATCGTGATGAAGAAATTACGGTTGTTTTCCATCAGGAGCGGTTCCGCGCATTCGTCGGGAGAGTTCGCTTTTCAACTGGTCGAAGGGGATCGCCGCGATTTCGCGGCGCCCGACGATCACATAGTCCTTGCCGCGCGCCATGTCATCCGCTGCGTGGGTTCGCACGGCTTCCTTGAGGCGTCGTCGGATAAGGTTGCGTATAACGGCGTTGCCGGTTTTTTTTGTGACCGTCAGCCCAAGGCGCGGCGCGTCGTCGTCGCCGCGATCGAAAACCTCGAGCAAAAACAGGCGCCCGCGCCGCTTCTCGCCGCGCCGCGCTGCCAGAAAATCGGTGCGTTTGCGCATCCGCTCGGGCAAGCGCCCACTGCGCCGGTCGCCGGTCAATGCCCGGCCGGCCCGGTTCAGGCCGAAAGCCGGCTGCGGCCGCGGTTGCGGCGTGCCGCGATGACGCGACGACCGCCCTTGGTCGCCATGCGGGCGCGGAAACCATGACGGCGTTTGCGCACGAGCTTGGACGGCTGATAGGTACGTTTCATTTATTTAATACCGCGGCGTGCGGCCCTTCTTGAAACTATCTCTTCAAAGCAGGAGCTTTCGGATCTTGACGTGGGCGCACATAAAAGGCGCCGGGCCACGGACCCGAACGTGCGGCGGCTTATAGAAAGCTGACTGCCGGAAGTCAATAAAAAGCAGGCGTGCGGCGCATTGGCGCGGATATCGCCCCCGGGGAAGGCCTCACGAAAGGGTGAGGCCGTTTCGCAGCACGGTCAATAGACGGTGAGATCGCAAGCATACGGGTTGTTCCCGGCCCGCGGCTGGGCCAATTCGAGGCGGTCGAACAGTAAGGACGCCCAATGCGACAGGACTGCACCATGCCTGATGCGGCCAACCTGCGAGGAGCCGCAGGCGCGACCCGGCGGCAACTGCTTGTCGGCGGCAGCGCGTTCGCGCTCCTGACCGTGGCGCGCGCGCCGGCTTTGGCTGCAACGATCGACGCGTTCCAGCCGCAGGGCACGGGCGGGGTCGACCACACCGCCTTTGACCGCCTCTTGCAAACCCATGTCAAACCGGACGGAAACGGTTACAACCGCGTCGACTATCGCGGTTTCGCCGCTTCCGGCCGCGCGGCGTTGAAGTCTTATCTCGACCTCTTGGAACAGGCCCGTCCGTCGACCTTCGCGCGCGCCGAGGCGCATGCCTACTGGATCAATCTCTACAACGCCAAGACCCTCGACGTGGTGCTCGACAACTATCCGGTGCGCTCGATCAAGACGATCAATCTCGGCGGCGGCGGATTGTTCGGCCGCGGCCCCTGGTCGAAGAAACTCATCCGCGTCGAGGGGCGCGACCTGTCGCTCGACGATGTCGAGCACCGCATCGTGCGGCCGATCTTCGCCGATCCGATGAGCCACTACGCTCTCAACTGCGCCTCCTATTCCTGTCCGAACCTGGCCACCCGCGCCTTCACCGGCGTCAATCTGGACCGCCTGATGGCCGGCAACGCGGCCGCCTACGTCAATCACGAGCGCGGCGTCAGCGTCGCCGACCGTGCGATCACCGCCTCCAAGCTCTATTCCTGGTACGCCTCGGATTTCGGGGGCAGGCGACGGCTGAAGAAACATTGGAACCGGTTCGCTACCCCGCCGCTCAAAAGCGCGATCGAGGCAGCGCCCCTGGGTGGATTCGTCTATGACTGGGCACTCAACGATGTCTGAGGAGACGACCATGTCCGGCGACGCCGGCAAGACGCCGACCGGCCCCGCCGGGGCACCGTGGCGCTACGCGCCGATCGCCATCGTCGTCGCCGGCCTGGGTTTCGGCTACGCGATGGGCTGGCACAGGTTCCTGTCGCTCGCCTATCTGTCGGAAAGCCGCGAGGCGCTGGCCGCCTTCGTCGCGGCGCATCATGTCCGCTCGCTCGTGCTGTTTTTCGTCGCCTATACGCTGGCCGTGGCGTTTTCCTTCCCGGCGGCCTCGGTATTGACCATCCTTGCCGGCTTTCTGTTCGGCTGGCTCGCCGGCGCCGCGCTGGTCGTCTTCGCCGCGACGCTCGGCGCGACCCTTCTCTTCCTGGCCGCGCGCACCGCGTTCGGCGATGTGCTGCATCGCAAGCTCGGCGCGCGCGTGGCGCGTCTGGCCGACGGTTTCGAGCGCGACGCGTTCGGCTATCTGCTCGTGCTCAGGCTGGCGCCGATCTTCCCGTTCTGGATCATCAACATCGCGCCGGCATTTTTCGCGGTGAGGCTGCGCACCTATGTCGCTGCGACCTTCATCGGTATCCTGCCCGGCACGATTGCCTATGCCTGGCTCGGCGAGGGGCTCGACAGCGTCCTGGTCGCGGCCGGGCAATCCGGCCGCGACATTTCGCTTCGCGATCTCGTTACTCCCGAAATCACGCTCGCCTTCGTTGCGCTCGCTCTTGTTGCCGCGATCCCCACCATCGTAAAGAAGGTCAGGGACCGGCGCGCCTGAGGCGCGGTGCCGCCGCACCGCCGCGAAAGCCGGCGGGCCCGCGGGCCATACGAAGGGACTTCATGACCGATACGATACTGAAACCGGATATTTGCGTCATCGGCGCCGGCTCGGGCGGCCTGTCGGTCGCCGCGGCGGCGGCGGCGTTTGGCGTATCCGTCGTGCTCGTTGAAAAGGGCAGGATGGGCGGCGATTGCCTCAATTATGGATGCGTTCCCTCCAAGGCGATGATCGCGGCCGGCAAGCGGGCCGCCGCGATGCGCGGCGCCTCGGCCTTCGGCATCGCCGATGTCGAGCCCAAGGTCGATTTCAAGGCGGTGAACCGCCATGTCCAGGACGTGATCGCGGCGATCGCGCCGAACGATTCGGTCGAGCGCTTCACCGCGCTTGGCGTTCATGTCATCCGTGCGCAGGCGCGCTTCACCGGCCCGCGCACAGTCGTTGCCGGCGACACCGAAATCCGCGCCCGCCGCTTCGTCGTCGCCACCGGCTCCTCGCCGATGGTGCCGCCGATTCCCGGGCTCGACGGCGTCGATTTCCTCACCAACGAGACGATTTTCGATCTCACCCGCCGGCCGTCGCGGCTGATCGTGATCGGTGGCGGGCCGATCGGCATCGAACTCGCCCAGGCTCATCGCCGGCTGGGCTCGGAGGTGACGGTGGTCGAGGCGTTGTCCGCGCTCGGCAAGGACGATCCCGAGGCGGCCGCGCCGGTCCTGGAGCGGTTGCGCGGCGAAGGCGTCGTCATCCGCGAAAACACCACCGTCGCGCGGGTCGAGCGCCGCGGCAAGACCGGGGTGCGGGTCTTTGTCGAGACGCAGGACGGCGCCGAGCCCATCGACGGCAGCCATCTGCTGGTCGCCACCGGCCGGGCCGCCAATGTCGACGGGCTCGGCCTCGACGAGGCCGGCATCGCCCACGACAAAAAGGGCGTGAAGGTCGACGCGAAACTGCGCACCACCAACCGGCGCGTCTACGCCATCGGCGACGTCGCAGGCGGGCTGCAATTCACCCATGTTGCCGGCTATCATGCCGGCCTGGTGATCCGCGCGCTGCTGTTTCGCTTGCCGGCGCGCGAGAACCGCGCGATCCTGCCGCGGGTCACCTACACCGATCCCGAACTCGCCCAGGTCGGCATGACCGAGGCCGAGGCTATCAAGAGCGGCGGCAGGATACGCATTCTGCGTTGGCCCTATGCCGAGAACGACCGCGCGCAGGCCGAGCGTCAGACCACTGGCTTCATCAAGCTGATGGCGGACCGGCGCGGCCGGCTGCTCGGCGTGACGATCGTCGGCGCCAATGCCGGCGAGATGATCAATCTGTGGGCCCTGATCCTGTCGAAAAAACTGCGTCTGCGCGATGTTGCCGCCTATGTGCCGCCCTATCCGACGATGAGCGAAATTGGCAAACGCGCCGCGATCACCTATTTTTCGGGTGCGGCCCGCAAGCCGATGGTCAGGCGGCTGATAGCGGTTTTGCGATTGTTCGGCTGATCGGCCGGCCGGCGCGGGCGAGAAAGGCGCGATGACGAGCCACGACAAAGCCCAGCACGGTCATGACACCGGCCCGGACGGTTCCGCCGGTCCGGTCGCCTGGCCCTATCGCCTGTCGACCAAGCTTCTGCTCTTGACCATCGTCTCTGTGCTGATCGCCGAGGTGCTGATCTTCATTCCCTCCGTTGCCAATTTCCGGCTGCGCTGGCTCGAGGAGCGGCTGTCGACGGCTGCCGCCGCCAGCGTGCCGCTGATCGAAAGCGGTGAGATCGAGCTGCCGCCGCAATTGCGCGACGATGTCTTGATGGCGCTCGGCGCCAAGGCGATCGCCGTGCGCGACGAGGGCGTGTCCCGGCTTTTGGTGAGCGCCGACATGCCGCCCGATGTCGACGAGCACGTCACCCCGTCCGAGGTCGGGCCGCTGGCTGCGATCGCCGGCGCGCTCGACACCATGCTGGATGGCGGCGACCGCATGCTGCGCGTCTATGGCCGCGTCGGCGACAGCCCGATGGATTTCGAGCTGATCCTGCCAGACGCCAAGCTGCGCGCGGCGATGTTCGTCTATGCGCGCAACGTCGCGCTGTTGTCGCTGCTGATTTCGCTGATTACTGCCGGATTGGTGTTTTTCGCCATCCACGCACTGATGATCAGGCCGATCCACGGCATGCGCAGGGCGATGTCCGCCTTCGCCGAGGCGCCCGACGATCCCGGCCGCATCATCCGCCCCTCGGGCCGGCGCGACGAGATCGGCATTGCCGAGCGCGAGCTGTCGGTGATGCAGAACCAGCTTCACCACACGCTGGGCGAGCAAAAACACCTCGCTGATCTCGGCCTCGCCGTGTCCAAGATCAATCACGACATGCGCAACATCCTCGCCTCCGCGCAGCTGATCTCGGACCGGCTGCGCGCCGTCAAGGATCCGTCCGTGCAGATGTTCGCGCCCAAGCTGGTGCGCGCCATCGACCGCGCCGTCGGCTACACCGAGCGCGTTCTGGCCTATGGCCGCGCCCACGAGGCGCCGCCGGCGCGCCGCATCCTGCGGCTGCAGACCCTTGTCGCCGAGGTCGAGGGGCTGGTCGGCCTCGATCCGCGCGCCGACATCGAGTTCGTCAACGCGGTCGCGCCCGATTTCGAGGTCGACGCCGATGCCGAGCAGCTGTTCCGCGTCCTCAACAATCTGTGCCGCAACGCCGTCCAGGCGATGGCGGCCGACCGGGAGGGCTCGCTGGTGCGCCGGCTGACCGTGTCGGCCGAGCGCGAGGGCAGCGTCAGCCGCATCTACGTCGAAGACACCGGACCCGGCCTGCCGGCCAAGGCGCGCGACAATCTGTTCGCCGCCTTCCGCGGTGCGGCGCGCTCCGGCGGCACCGGGCTCGGGTTGGCGATCGCCCATGAGCTGGTGCGCGCCCATGGCGGCACGATCGAGCTGGTGGAGAGCATCGGCGGGCGCACCCGCTTCGCGATCACGATTCCCGACCAGCCGGTCCGCCTCGACGAGGCGCGCCAGACCATCCGCCGCCCGGCCTGAGCCGGCACGCCGCGAAACGGTTGCCCACAAACGCGTTCCAGACGCGCGCCTTCGGCACCCGGACGTCTCCGCGCGGGCAACGCGTCCGTGTGAGGGACCGGCATCGCGCGGCCGCCTGCCGAAACGGCAAAGTTTTCGCCCGCGCCCGCTTGCTTTTCGCCCGCGTCTTCATTAGGTAGCGGTCTCGTTTGCGGATGGCAGCAATGCTCGTCTGCGGGCTGCTCTTGTCGCGGCCCCGTGCGCGCCCGTAGCTCAGCTGGATAGAGCACCAGACTACGAATCTGGGGGTCAGAGGTTCGAATCCTTTCGGGCGCGCCATCGCAAATGTTTGATTTTACTAGATTTTTCGCCTTCTCCTCCGCTGAGATATCGGTGCTTTCTTGGACTCTGTAGGCACGGTGTAGGCACGCCCACCCGCTGACTCATCACGTCAAAGTGGTCCATGTTGGAGGGTGGTTATTGATCAGGGCGCGATGGGCGCAAGGATCGGCTCGGGCTTGAACGGCGTCATGATGCCCTTCGAGACGGCATCATTGATGACCTGAGTGAAGGGATCGGGTTGCTCACGCAGCTTCCCGTCGAACACTGCACGGCGCAGACATTCTGCCACCAGCGCGCTCATCTCTCTGACTGGATCTTCCCCATACTCCCGATAGTACTTTGCGTATTTTTTCGAATCGTAGATGTCCGGTGCGCCACCATGGAGGACGGAATTTCTGAGCTTCATCAGCAGACGCACTCGATCCCGATCCAATCGGCCTTCAAAGAGAGTATCTACGCCTCGCACTACAGCGTCGGTCGCTCCGGTCTCCCCGGTGTCGTCGCCGAAAATGGCATCGATGGTGATGCAGTGAATAGCAAAGCGTTCGCTGTCAGCGAAAAACCAAGAGCGATAGAAATACTGAAGCGCCTTAAGCTTCCTCACGTGGGACGCGGACCTCGAAGAGATCGCTTCATCGAGCATGGTCAGCCAGACTGCATCCTCGGCCGTCAGGACGATGTCGCTACTTATCGCAGGCGTGTGTGACGGTCCGTCGCTATACTTCCAGCCCGACCCCAGGGTCGCGGCTCCACCCCAAACCTCTCGGCCCGTGAACTGGTGCCGATATCGATGAATCATCGTTAGGGCCACTGCGCCCAAGATTGAGGACCGATACTTCTTGCCTACATCGAGGGAGGGAGCCTTCACCAGGAGCCAACTCGCTGTCGGTCGGGTGGAGAATGCTCTGTCCCTGAAAGGTGGGAATACCTCGCCTGCAAGATGCGGGACGAACCTTTGCGGCACCATTGGCCGCGAGGTCAGATCTGCTCCGGTACACATCGCGAAATTGTTGCCGTCGAAGGACGTATCCATTCGGACGATTGTCAACGGAAAGAGGCACGTCTCCGGAGCCGGGTTCAGAATGTCACTCTCAGCGAACCGATCCACTAACAGCTGGACTTTCTCAGGAGAGAGCTGTTCCAGCAATGAAGCCCCGGCCACAGGGAAATAGAGGTTGCCGCCCAGGAGGTGATAGTGGTTCCTGAGAAACTGTCGCAGCAGGTCGAAGGACGTAGTCAAAGACAGGTATCGGAGGTGCGCAGGCCCGAGCGTCCGCAGCTTGATCGCTGCGGGGATTAGCTTCTTGCGTCGGAAGAAGACCGTGACCTCCAGACCTCTGGTAAATTGGTTTTGCCGCGGATCGATCAGCGCGAGACTGTCGAGCAGTCCGTCCTCTCCCACCGTGTCGCAGGTAGCATCCAGAAGCGTTCTCACTATCTCGCGGATATCGGCGGACTTCATGGCCATGCCCCGTTTACCCGCAGGAACGAATCCTTCAGCGGGTATGAATGGTCGGCAGCCTGCAAGGATTCGCAGCGCCAAGGCAAGTTGCCTTCACTCTGCGAGGCGTCTGACGATCCGGCTATCTCAGTGCAGGCGGTCGGTCTGGCTGTTTCCGTGGAGTCAAGCGCGTCGGCGCTGCTCCTGCACCTGTTCCCCGTCTGTCCGTCGCCATCCACTGCGTCCACCAACGGATTTCGGCTGTCGTGCTACAGTCGGCCAACAACGCCGGCAGATCGAACTGATGCTGCGCCCATGTTGGGCCGCGCCGCGCTCGCCTCCGTCGCTGCCATGACCCGCGTGATCGTCGAGGCGATGTCCTCGATCAGCGGCGGTTTCATGATGGAATAGTGGTCCGCATCCATCTCGATGATTTCAACGTTCGGCACGGTCGCCCGCCAATCCTCCTGCATGCGTCGCGCATCGGGCCGGTGCGTTGCGGCGAAAAGCAGAAGCCTTCCGCCAAAGGCGCGGGGTGTGTGCTTGTCGAGCGCGGTGAAACCCGCGCTGAAAACGCCATAGACTGCCTTCATCGCGACCTCGTTCGTCGGCATACCGAGCCGTTCCATGCGCTCCATCAGCCATGCGATACGCTCATCCGCGGAGAGTGGGGTCAATTCCTCTTTCGTGCATGTCAAAGGCAGCTTTGCCACGGCAGCCAGATCGTTCACGAACCTCGAGAAGCGTTCGTCCCGGCTTACTTCAGATGCGGTTCGATGTGCCTTGGGTATTGCGCTGTCGATCATGGCCACCAGGCCCGGCGTCTCGTGCTCGCCCTCCAGCCGGCGCGCCATCTCCTGCACGACCAGCCCGCCCAGTGACCATCCAATGAGGTGATAGGGGCCGTTCGGCTGGACGGTGCGGATCTCTTCCAGGTAGCGAACAGCCATATCCTCTATCGAGTCCAAAGGTGCCTGCGTCGCGCAGGTCAGCCCTGGCGCCCGCAATCCATAGACGGCGCGGCCGGGCCGCAGCGCCTGGGCGAGCCCGACATAACACATGACGTTGCCGCCGATCGGGTGGACGCAGAACAGGGCAGGGCCTTCGCGGCCGTGCCGGATCGGTGTCAGGATCGCGTCGGCTTGGTCTTCGCCGTTGCCGCGCAACAGATCGGCGATGCTGGCCACAGTGGGGTGGCTGACGAGCGTGGCGAAGGAAAACCGGCGTTTGAAGCGCTCTTCGAGCTTGGCCATAAGGCGCATGCCGGCGAAGGACGAACCGCCGAGCGCGAAGAAATCGTCTTCCCGTCCGACCTCGTCCGTGCCGAGCGTGTCGCGCCAGAGCGCGGCGATTGCTTCCTCCAGCGCGTCTTTCGGAGGAGCCGGCGAACGCTTCGTGGCCTCGCGGACGCCGAAATCGGGCGCCGGCAGGGCCGAGCGAACGACCTTGCCGTTGTCGCTGAGCGGCAGCCTGTCGAGCGAGACGAAATAGGTGGGCACCATATAGGCCGGCAGGATCGCGCGAAGCCGCTCCCGCAACCCGGCCGGATCGAGAGGCGCGCCCGCCGCTTTCGGGACGACGTAACCGGCGAGGTGGCGCGTCCCGGCGCCGTCGGTGACCGCCACCACCACCGCCGCGGCGACCTCGGGTGCGGCGAGCAGCGCGGCCTCGACCTCGGCGCATTCCACGCGGTAGCCCTGGATCTTGACCTGGAAATCCTTGCGCCCCAGGAATTCGATCTCGCCATCGGCGAGATAGCGCCCCATGTCGCCGGTGCGATAAAGGCGCTCGCCGGTGGTCGGATGGCGAATGAAACTGGCCGCCGTCTTGGCCTGGTCGCCCAGATATCCCAGCGCGACCCCGATCCCGCCAATATACAGATCGCCGGGCACCCATGGCGGGCACACGGCGAGATCGGCGTCCAGAACCTGGATCGACTGATGGTCCATCGCGTGGCCGTAGGGAATGGAACGCCATTCCGGATCGATGCGTCCGATCGGGTAGAGAACCGACCAGATCGACGCCTCGGTGGCTCCGCCCAGGCTCCAGATTTCCGCTGCCGGCGCCGCCGGACGGATCTGCTCGGGCAGGGTCAACGGGATCCAGTCCCCGCTCAACATGACCAGACGCAAGGACGGCATCACGGCGCCGTCGGCGCCTTCGACCGCCAGTTGCATCAGCGCCGGAACCGAGTTCCAGACCGTGACGTCGTGGCGCTGCACGAGGTCGCGCCAGTGCGAAGCCTCCTTGGCTCGCTCCGCGTCCGGAACGACGATCGTCGCACCGGCGGCGAGCGTTCCGAAAATGTCGTAGACGGAAAGGTCGAAGCTGAGCGACGAAAGGGCGAGTATCCTGTCGGCGGGCTTCAGCGAAAAGCGGCTGTTGAGATCGACGATCGTGTTCCATGCGCCGCGGTGATCGATCATGACGCCTTTGGGAACACCGGTGGAGCCGGAGGTGAAGATCACGTAGGCAAGGTCGGTCGCCATTGCCTCGGCGGGCGGGGGCACATCCTGGCCGTCGTCGCGCACCAGATCGACGCAGATGCGCTGCAGGCCGGCCGGCCAGGCCAGCGCTTCCTCGAGAGGCGTCCGTGTCAGGACGAACCTTGCCTTGCTTTGCGAAAACAGCACGTTGCGGCGTTCGGCCGGCAGGTCCGGATCGACGGGAACATAGGCGGCGCCCGCATAGAGAATTCCGAGAACGGCGACGATCTGTTCCCAGCCCTTGGGCAGCGAGACGGCGACCAAGTCGCCGCGCGCAACGCCGCGCCGACGCAGCTCGCCGGCCGTCGCGACGGCCAGGCGCCGCAATTGCGCATAGGTGAGGCGCCGATCGCCGGCGATCACCGCGACGTTTTCGGGACGGTCGGCCGCCTGACGCTCGAATGCCGCTTCCAGCCGCTCCGGCGCGGCGGAAGGGGCGGTGGCAGGCGTCGGCGGCGCCGGCTTGTATGGTTTGGGATCCCGTTCGTTCCAGAGCGCCTCGTCCCGAGCCAAACTCAAGAACAAGTCGCGATGGGCCCGGCACAGTTCCTCCACGAAACCGGCGGGGAAAATCTGTTCGACATAATCCCAGTTGAAGATCACGGACCCGTCATCGCCGAAATGCATCTGGTGGTCGAGATAGACCTGCGGAACCTGGAGGCGCGCGGTGTCGTGATCGATCCGCACCCTTGGATTTCCGGTGGCCTCGGGGCCGGAGGGGCCCGTGACCGCGGTGAAGGTGACCGGCACGCTCATGCCCGGGCCGGTTCCCGCGCGCTGTTGCATCGCGCGGGAGATGTCGATGCCGCTGACCTCGATCCGCTCGGCATCCCGCCAGAACTGGCGCTGCAGGCCACGGACGCGCTCGACGAACGAGCGGTCCCGGGAAGCGTCGACCTCGAGCAGGATGGTGGTTCCGAAATTGCCGAATGTTTGGGTGGCGCGCGGCAGATGCTGGAAACGGCCGGAGTAGAGAACCGTGATCGCGAAATGACCGCTGCCGGCGTAACGGGAGAGCACTTCCGTGTAGACGGCGCATGCCAGCAGGCTTGGAGGGATGCGCAACCGTGCGCAGATGTCGACGATTTTCGCCCAGTGCTGCGCCGACATCGTCCGGCTGAGATGTCGGAACCGCGGGCGCCGGTCGAGGGATAGCCTGCTGGTCAAGGGCAGGGACGGCGGGCCGGGGAAGTCGCCCAGGCGCGGCTGCCAGTAATCCCAGGCGGCCCGCCATCTCGGTCCCTGCCGGACCAGGCCTTGCGCCTCAACATAGTCTGCGAACGACATTTCGATCGGTGGCAGGGCGCTGGCCGGGTCGGCGCACAGGGCGAGCCATTCCCGCAGAAGAAGGTGGAAGCTCCAGCCGTCCATCATCCACAGCGCGAACCGCATATGCAGGCGCAATCCGGCCTCGTCCTGCGTCGCACGGATGTCGAATTGAGGCCAAAGGTCCGTGGGCAGCGCCCCGGCGTTGATTTCGGTCCGAAGCGTCTCGAGCCGTTCCCGCCGCCGCGTTGCTGGAAGGTCTCTCAGGTCGAGTATTTCGATCTCGTACGGTCCGACATCGTCGAGAACCTGCTGCTCGCCCGACGGCAAAATCACCGCCCGCAGCATATCGTGGCGTCGGAGGAGCTGCTGAAGAGCGGGCGTCAGTTCGGTCTTGAGCTCGCCCGGAACGTCCACTTCGACATAGTAGGTGGCGGGGGTGCTAAGGTCGAGCTCGGCACCCTGTCCGACCCAGTACGCCTGTTGAATACCTTCCAGGAGATACGACGCTTTTTCACTCTTCGCGCGCTCCGCCGGCGCCGATGGCTCAACCATTCCATGCTCCTCCTGGTTCCGCATCGCTGACGCCGCGAGGGGAGCGTCAGACCTTGAAGGTTCTATTATATTAGTGTAACGCTGTCGAGAGAGGAAGGGTGGTTGGCTCGCCGGAAGCCCGCGGCAACTCACCCTTGGAAAGATCGATCGGTGCCGCGTTGCAAAGGTTGCAAAGCCTGGCTGGCGCGCGCCGGACCATGGATCGCCAAGGCAGAGAGGGTGCTCGATGCGGAAGGGCCTGGACGTCCGCGAGCTTCGGACCGATCCGTGCGCGGACGGCATGCATTCGTTCGCCGAAGCGCTCGACAGAACCGCCCAGCGCGCGATCGAGCGTCACGGTGGATATCCCGACAACTGGATCCCCGAGCGGGCAAGTACCGACCACGATGTCGTCGTCGTCGGTGGCGGCCAGTCCGGTGTGGCGATCGCGTTTGCGTTGCGCCGCGCCGGGATAACGCGAACCGCCGTCATCGACACGGCCGACGAGGGCGGGGAGGGCATCTGGCTGGCCACGGCCCGCATGAACGCGCTGCGGTCGCCCAAGCATCTCCCCGGGCCGGAATTGGGCCTGCCGGAACTGGGTTTTCAGGCCTGGTACGAAGCGCGTCACGGCGAGGCGGCCTATGCCGAAATGCGGTCCATCTCACGACTCGACTGGGCCGACTACCTGGTCTGGTACCGGAAGATGGTCGGGGTATCGGTGCGGTTCGGGACACGGCTGGAAACTATCGAGCCGGCGCAACAGGGACTGAGGCTTCGACTGTCGGTTGACGGTCGCCCGAAGCAGGAGGTCTGCCGCAAGCTCGTTCTGGCGACCGGCTTCGCCGGAAGCGGAGGCGTCAATATGCCTGCCTTCATCGCGCGGTCCCTGCCCGCCGAACTTTATGCGCACGCGGAGGAACCGATCGATTTCGCCGCGCTGCGGGGGCGGCGCATCGCCATATTCGGCGCGGCCTCCTCGGCGTTCGACGCCGCAGCGGTCGCGCTCGAGCATGGCGCGGCTTCGGTGCATCTGTTCTGCCGCCATGACGACCTCGAACGCCTGTCGGTCATGCGGATGCTTTATTACCCGGGATCGGTAGAGCATTTCCGGCTTCTGCCCGATGCCGAGCGCTGGACAATCATGAGCGCGCTGTGCCGGCGCGCCCAGGGCCCGGTGCCCGATACGGTACGTCGCGCAACGCGCTTCGACACGTTTCACCTTCATCTCGGCGCGCGCGACCCGCTTCTCGAAACGGATGAGGTCACGATTTCCCTTCGACTTGGCGGGCACGACACGGGTTTCGAATTCGACTTCGTCATCGCCGGAACCGGCTACAAGGTCGATCTCCGCGCGCGTCCCGAACTCAGAAGCATCGTCGACCAGATCGCGCTGTGGCGGGATCGCTACCGGCCGCCGGCTGGAGAAGAGCATGAAGATCTCGCGCGCCATCCCTATCTGTCGCCGGGCTTCGCCTTCACCGAGAAGGAGCCCGGGACCGCACCTTGTCTCAAGGACATCCACTTCTTCGGCGCCGGCGCCCTTCTCAGCAATGGCCGCAATCCCGCCGAAGTCAGCGGATTTCGCCACGGCATACCACAACTGGTTTCGGCGATAGGCGGGGATCTTTTCACCGCCGATGCCGCGCAGCATGTCGCGCGGGCTCTCGGCCCGTGCCAGCCGATACTCACCGGACAGGAATACCGCGACAGCGTCTGGACCGGGCAAGATTCGCAGGCCTCGAAACCGGCAAAGAACGCTGTCAAAGATCGCCTGCCGGCAGGCGGATGAGCTTCGGCAGGACGCAATGGAGCGATGACGATGAACCAGACTATGCGCGTCGATCAGGTGGTTCTGCAGGAGCGCATCCTGGAGCAGGCCCGCACGATCCTCAAGTGCGAGGATATCGGGCCGCAGACCTATTTTCTGGAGGTGGGCGGGGATTCGCTGGTTGCGCCGGTCCTTGCCAACAGGATCGAGGCGGAGTTCGGCGTGCGGCCTCAGCTCGAGGACATCTTCACCAGATCGTTCGGCGAGTTGGCCGAACTCCTTTCCGCATCCAGTTAAAGAGGAACCGCTCTAGAGCCGGGCAATCGCATGCGACCGCCGCCGACCCGCCAGAACTATTTGGCTCCCGGGCCGGGCGGCGGTCTGGCGCGTCAGGCGTGTGCGCGCACGCTCTGCCGCTGCGAGCCCAGGCCTTCGATGCCGAGCTCCACCACGTCGCCGGGCTTGAGATAGCGCGGTGGCTTCAAGCCCTGGCCGACGCCGGGAGGCGTACCGGTTGAGACGATGTCTCCCGGGTGCAGGGTCATGAACTGCGACAGATAGCTCACCAGATGGGCCACGCCGTAGACCATGGTCGCCGACGAGCCGTTCTGCATGGTCTCTCCATTGACCGACAGCCACATGGCGAGTTGCTGCGGATCGGCAATCTCGTCGCGCGTGACCAGCCAGGGGCCGGTCGGACCGAAGCTGTCGCACGACTTGCCCTTGGTCCACTGACCGGACCGCTTGTTCTGGAAATCGCGTTCCGAAACGTCATTGACGACGCAATAGCCGGCGACATGGTCCAGCGCCTCGTCCTGCGACACGTGTTTCGCGTGCTTGCCGATGACGACGCCGAGTTCGACCTCCCAATCGGTCGCGCTGGATCCTTTCGGAATAACGATATCGTCGTTCGGTCCAGACATCGCCGACGTGGCTTTCATGAAGATCACCGGTTCGGGAGGAACCTCCAGACCCGCTTCCGCCGCATGGTCGGCGAAGTTGAGCCCGATGCAGATGAACTTGCCGGTGCCGGCCACGCATGGGCCGAGCCTCTGCGGTTCCTCGATCACCGGCAGGCCGGCAATGTCCACGTCCCGCATCCAGGCGAGATCGGCGAGCCACCGGCCGCCAATGTCGTCGACGACGCCGCCGAGGTCGCGGATATGCCCGTTATCGTCCAGCAGGCCGGGTTTTTCGGACCCGGCGGCTCCGTAGCGAAGTAACTTCATATTTTTGGCCTTTCAGTACGTCGTTCGGCCGCCGGACAGGTCGAATGTCGCGGCGGTGGTGAAGCTGTTCTCCTTGGAGACGAGCCAGGCGACCATCGCGGCGGCTTCGTCCACTTCGAGAAGGCGGCCCCGCGGGATGCGCGAGCGCATATACTCGATATGTTCGGGGGTGAGCTGCTCGAGGATGCGCGTCTGCGCCGTTGCCGGCGAGATGCAGTTGACCGCGATGTCGTACCCGGCGAGTTCCTTGCCGAGCGACTTCGTCATGCCGATCACGGCCGCTTTCGAGGCCGAATAGGCGGCGGCGTTGGGGTTGCCTTCCTTGCCGGCGACCGACGCGATGTTGACGATGCGCCCGTAATTGCGCTCCTTCATGCCTGGAACCACGGCGCGGTTGACGTGGAAGGTGCCGTTGACATTGATGTCGATGACCGTCTTCCACATCGCGATCTCGTAACTGTCGAGCGGCGCTGCCGCGCCCGCGATGCCGGCCGAATTGACCAGGATGGAGATCTCGCCCCCGGTCTCTTCCGTCCTGTCGCGCGCCGTCTTGACCGAGTCCCAGTCGGCCACGTCCACAATCTGTGTCGACGTTGCATTGCCGAGCTCGTCGCGGGCTGCGTGAAGCTGCGCCTCGTCGATGTCCCACAAGCTGACCGTGGCGCCGGATGCGACGAAGCGCTTGGCCATCGCGAAGCCAAGCCCTTGAGCTCCGCCGGTGACGACGGCATGCTGTCCGTTGAGATCGATCCTGTTCATGTCGATGGTCCACTCCGCTCGGTTCTGCCTGAAGATTGTTCGAGGCGCGTATGAGGCTTTGGGGTCGGTCGCGCCCCGCGCGCAGCCTGCAATGGCTTGATTTGATCTATTATATTAGTGTAACAGGACCGACAAGTGCCGCAGTGACAAAATGGCGCCATTCGCAGGAGAGGCAGAGTGAAAGCGACCGAGACACGCAGCGTCGGACGGACGGGTTTGGATGTAACCGCGCTCGGCATGGGGTGCGCTTCGCTCGGCGGTCTCTACGCGCCGGTCGACGACCGGACCTGCCTGGCTACGCTGCAGGCGGCCTGGGATTGCGGACTCCGTTATTTCGACGCCGCTCCCATGTATGGGTTGGGCCGTGCCGAGCACATGCTGGGCCACTTCTTGCGGGAGCGCGTTTCGGTCTCGCAGCCGGTGGTCAGCACCAAGGTCGGCCGTCTCATGGCGCGCGAACGCCCGGGCCGGAACCTGCCGCAAGCCGCCGAGAAGAATCCGCTCGATGCGGGATGGCGAAACGGGCTGCCTTTCCACGAGGTGTTCGACTACTCCTACGACGCGATCATGCGCAGCTTCGACGACAGCCAGCAGCGCATGGGACGGGAGCGGATCGACATCCTGTTCGTGCACGACATCGGCAGGCTAACCCACGCGGAACGCGCCGATACCCACTGGACGGCGCTGACCAGGGGCGGCGGCTTTCGCGCGCTGACCGATCTGCGCGACGCCGGCATCATCAAGGGTTTCGGCCTCGGCGTGAACGAGGCGGATGTGGTGCTTGATGCCATGAACGAAGCCCGGCTCGATTGCACGCTGCTTGCCGGGCGTCATACGCTTCTGGAACAGAACGCCAACTCGCTGCTGGACAAGGCTCTCGCCGACGGCATGTCGATCGTGGTCGGCGGCGTGTTCAACTCCGGCATCCTGGCCGCCGGACGATCGGGCAACCGCAAGTTCAACTATCAGGACGCTCCCGAGGAGATCGCCAGGAAGGCGGACAGGCTGGCGGCGGCGTGCGAGGCGTTCGGCGTGCCGCTTGCCGCGGCTGCGATACAGTTCCCGTTCAGGCACAAGGCGGTGACCTCCGTCCTGATCGGCGCAAAGCACCCCGATCATGTATTGCAGAATGTCGAATGGTTCGAAATGTCGCTGCCGGACGCGCTTTGGGACGCGCTGCGGAGCGACGGGCTGATCGACGAGGGTGCGGCGCGGGCGTGAATACGGATGAAACGGACCGCGTCCGGCGTCAGTCAATTGTGGCGCGGAGCCGTTTGCTGCGCTGCAGCCCCCTGTAGTCCCTTCTGAAATAAAGCAGCGGTTCTGTGCTGTCGCGGCAACGCAGACCTGCGACCCTGCCGATGAGGATGCGGTGGGTGGCGACGGTTTGGATTGCTGAGATCCGGCAATCGAAAACGGCGATCGCATCGGACAGGGCAGGCGCGCCGGTGGAGATCGTCTCCCATTCAGCCGCGGCAAACCTGTCCGCCTGCGTCAGGCCGGTCATGCCGGCGAATGCGGCAGCGAGCGGCTGGTGCTCGGCTGCAAGCGTGTTGAGTGCGAAAACGCCGTTCTCGGCAAAGCAGTCGTTGGCCTGGTTGTCGCGGTTGAGGCATACAAGCACCGTAGGCGGGTTGTCTGACACCGAGCAGGCGGCAATGACGGTTACGCCGCGCCGGCCCGCGGCGCCGTTTGTGGTGATGACATGGACCGCGCCGGCGAAATTCGCCATCGCGTCCCGGTAGGAGCGCGGCTCGATCTGGCCAGTCTTCAGCAATGTTGTCCCCGGCGCGGCTCTCGAAACACTGTCCGACTCTCCGGTCCCCCGAAGCGCCCGAGCCGGCTCGGCTTGACCGGCCGCATGGGCGGGCGCCGTGCGCGATCTACATCGTGGCACCAAGGCTCCATGGCACAAATTCGTTGTCGCCATAGCCGAGCGACTCCGACTTGGTCGACCCGCCCGACGCGACACGAAGGATTTCGGCCAGTATCTCCTCGCCTTTTCGGGCAAGCGAGGTGCCCTCCATAATGTCTCCGCAGTTGATATCCATGTCCTCGCGCATCCGCTCGAAAATGACGGAGTTGGAGGCAAGCTTGATCGAGGGCGTGGGCTTGCAGCCGAAAGCCGAGCCTCGCCCGGTCGTGAAACACAGAACGTTCGCGCCGCCGGCGACCTGGCCCGTTGCCGAAACGGGGTCGTAGCCGGGTGTATCCATGAAGACGAGGCCGCGCTCGCGGATCGGCTCGGCATATTCCAAAACGGCGCGGAGATTGGTCGTGCCGCCCTTGGCCAACGCTCCGAGCGATTTCTCCAAAATGGTCGTCAAACCGCCAAGCTTGTTCCCAGGCGACGGGTTGTTGTTCATCTCCATGTCATGTTTGGCTGTGTAGGCCTCCCACCAGCGAATGCGTTCGACGAGTTTTTCGCCCACTTCCCGGGTCTGCGCTCGCGAGGTAAGCAGATGTTCGGCGCCATAGATTTCCGGCGTTTCGGACAGGACGGCGGTGCCGCCTTGAGCGACCAGAAGATCCACCGCTGCGCCGAGGGCGGGATTGGCGCTGATGCCGGAATAGCCGTCCGATCCGCCGCACTGGAGAGCTAGGACAAGTTCGGAGGCGGGTTGCGTCGTGCGTTCGGCGGCGTTCACGATCGGCAGCATCTCGACGATCGCCCTGACTCCGGCTTCGACGGTCTTGCGGGTGCCGCCGGTTTCCTGGATGGTCATGGCGCGAAAAGTCGTGCTCTCCTCGATGCCGTAGGATTTCATCCAGCGCGGAATCTGAAACGCCTCGCAGCCGAGGCCGACCATCAGCACGCCGCCGACATTCGGATTGGTTGCGAAACCCCACTGCGTGCGCTTCAAGACATCGTAGGCAGGACCCTTGATGTCGATGCCGCAGCCGGTGCCGTGCACCAGCGAGATGACGCCGTCGACGTTGGGATAGTCCGCCAGGATGCCGGAGCGGTTGACCTCGTCGGCGATGAAACGGGCAACGCTGGCTGAACAGTTCACCGATGTCAGCGTTGCGATGTAGTTTCGGGTGCCGACCTTGCCATTCGGCCTCTTGAACCCCTGAAACGTCGCCCTGTCGGATTCGGAAACCATGTGTGTGGGGCGCGAATTGGCGCCGAACGCATGGTCGCGCTCGAAGTCACGCAGATAGACATTGTGCTCGTGCACCCAGTCGCCCGATGCGATGGGTTGTCGGGCAAACCCTATTATCTGACCGTATTTCACGATGGCATCATCGGCCGCGATATCGCGCAGGGCCATTTTGTGGCCGCGCGGTATGCGCGTCTTCACGACAACGTCCCCCGCCTTCTCGCCGACATTCAGCGGGTTGACCGCGAGAAGGATGTTGTCGGCTTCGAACAACTTTATAAAGCGCGTCATCAAATGGACTCGGATTAGGGCCGTTTCGAACTTCCGGCCGAAAGGGGCAAATGAAATTGGAATACTAATATAACAGTAACGATAGGTCAAGCGATCTCCAACGGCATGGGATGCTTTGCCGAACGACACGAGCAGAGGCGCGGCGCTCTTATGGCGGCCACCGGCAAGCGTAACGACGAGCGGGGTCGCGACAACCTTCGAAAGGCCGACCTTACCATCCCCTACGGCCGAGGATCATGCCGCTTTGGTTGGATAAGCCGGCTGAACGGCGCCGTCGAGCCGATCCCGGCGGCCAAGGTCAATCGAGATGAAAGACCTCTTCCATGGCGGCCCACCATTCGCCCTTGGCCCGCGTCGGCAGGGGTTCCTGCATGGGATCGCACAATTCCCACCACTTACGCATAGCCGGCGATTCGCCCATCTTGGCCGCGTCTTTCGCGAAATCGGAGCCGTGGTACTCCCAATAGGCGAAGAGCAGATTCTCCGGCTGCCGCAGGAATATGGAATAGTTCCTGATATTGGCCCGGCTGATGACGTCGAGGACCTCGGGCCAGACCTCGGCGTGAACACGCTTGTACTCCTCCAAGGCATCCGCCTTCAGGCCAATTGAAAGCCCCATTCTTTGCATGCCGCGCCTACTCCGACTCGTTTGCCGCAGCCGCCACCTTGTCGGCCAGTTCTCCGGCGACTTCGATTGTGTTGTGGAGCGATGTCTCGAGATGATGTTCCATCGCCAGCGCGGCACCCTCGGCGTCCTGGCGTTTCAAGGCGTCGAGGATCGCTTCATGCTGCTTGATCGTCTGTTCGCCATAGCCCGGCTTTGGTATCGCCAGGTAACGGCCACGATCCATCTGCGCTTTCGAAATGTCGACGGCTTTCCAAATCATCGGAAACCCGCTGGTTTCGGCAATGGTACGGTGGAACACGTCGTCGAGTTGTATGGCTCTGGCGTATTTTCCACGCGAAATCGCGAGACGATGTGCGGCGATATTGTCCTCGAGCGCTTCGCACGCCGAAGCGGTGAACTTCGGCGCGGCCCGCCGGGCGCTTTCCATTTCCAGTGCGCGCCGGATCACATAGGCCTCCTCGAGGTCGGCGCGGCTTATGGGCGCGACATAGGTGCCCGTCTGTGCCAGAACCTTGATGAGGCCTTCGTCGCTGATGCGCTTGACCGCCTCGCGTACCGGGGTACGGGATATGCCGAGCGCTTCGGCGATGGCCACCTCGTTGATCGGATCGCCCGGCTTCAGTCGCCCAACCGCGATCATGTTGCGAATCTTGTGATAGATCTGATCCCGGAGCGGGAGGGCCCGGTTCAGGGTAGTCGGGTCGAAGTCCATAAAACCATCCATGTTGCCATTCGTGGGCAATGATTACCAATATACTAACATGTCAACCGTTTACGGAAAGCGGCCTGTGCCATGTCGTCGATGCCGCGAAAATCCCCATGTCAGATTAAGCTTGTCATGACTGTTATATTAGTGCAATAGATGCGGCGCCGGGGAATTGACACGTTGCGCGTCATCCTTTTCGGCCATCGGGACGCTTCACAACAGACCGACGGACATTCAGGAACAAAGCAGCCGCTTGAAAGAACTGTTATACTAACATAACATACACGCGGTCGTTGTGGAGGCAGCGGCCGGTTCTGCCAGGGAGGAACCAAGCCGGTTATGACAGACGCTCATTGCGCCTTGGATATGAAGGGGATCACCAAGACGTTTCCCGGCGTGAAGGCGCTGTCCAACGTCAACTTCTCCGTAAAGTTCGGCAGTGTCCATGCCGTCGTGGGAGAAAACGGCGCGGGCAAGTCTACGCTGATGAAGGTCTTGAACGGATCTTACCCTCCCACGAGCGGTACGATCAGGGTCGGTGGCGCGGAGGTGCGCATGCGCCGCCCCGCTGACGCACAGGCGCTCGGCGTGCGGATGGTCCATCAGGAAATCAACCTGGTTCCGGATTTGAGCGTTGCAGAAAACGTCTATCTCGGCCGTATGCCGGGAAAATGGACGTTGCTGCGCCGGCGCGAGATGGTCGCCAAGGCGACCGCCGTGCTGGAGGAACTGGGCGCGGCGATAAACCCGCGCG
The DNA here is from genome assembly GCF_009742725.1 of Nitratireductor arenosus. GTDB lineage: Bacteria > Pseudomonadota > Alphaproteobacteria > Rhizobiales > Rhizobiaceae > Mangrovimarina > Mangrovimarina arenosa. Next base: position 374,985 of record NZ_WPHG01000003.1, read on the forward strand.
AACGGCTGGGCAATTTGTCGATCAGCCAGCAGCAATTGGTCGAAATCGCCAAAGCCTATGCCGCCGATCCCCGCATCATCGTGCTGGACGAGCCCACGTCCAGCCTCAGCGAGCATGAGACCGCCGCGCTTTTTTCGATCCTGCGAAAGATGCGCGATGATGGGATCGCCATCGTCTATATCAGCCACCGGCTCAAGGAGGTTCTGCAGATCGCCGATGAGGTGACCGTGCTGCGCGACGGCAGCATGATCGAAACCCGGCCGATCCAGGGCATTACCGCCGCCGAAATGATCAGTCTGATGGTCGGGCGGGAAGTGAACAACGTCTTTCCCAAAAGCCCCGCGGCCATCGGCGCGCCGGTGCTCAGCGTGGAAAACATCAGCGACGGCAGGCATTTCCGCGACGTGAGCTTCGACGTGCGCGCCGGCGAGATCCTCGGCCTGACCGGGCTGGTCGGGGCAGGGCGCACCGAAGTCGCCCGCGCCATCTTCGGCCTGTCGCAATTGACCGGCGGTACGGTCCGGCTCGGCGGGCGTAAGACGGCTGTCAGATCGCCCTCCGACGCAGTGAAGGCCGGCATCGCCTATGTGCCGGAGGATCGCAAGGGCGACGGCATCGTTCCGGCCATGTGCGTACGCGAGAACATCAGCCTGCCGATCTTGCGGCAGCTGAGCCGGTTGGGGCGCATCAGCCATGGCGCCGACCGCGCGCTCGCCGGCCACTACGTGTCCCAATTCGCGATCTCGCCTCCGGATGGAGAGCGCCGGATCAATCTTTTGTCGGGCGGTAACCAGCAGAAGGCGGTCATCGCCAAATGGCTGGCCGCCAAACCGTCCGTGCTCATTCTGGACGAGCCGACGAGGGGCGTCGACGTTGGCGCAAAGGCGGAAATCCACAACATTATCGGCCAGCTGGTCGCTGAGGGCATGGCCGTCCTCATGATCTCTTCGGAACTGCCGGAGGTTCTCGGAGTGTGCGACCGAGTGGTGGTGATGCGGGACGGTCACGCCTCCGTACCGCTCGATCGCAAGGCGCTCAGCGAGGAGCGGATCATGGCATTGGCGACGGGTGAGGAGGTCGCATGACCGACGGGGTTGCAGGGGTTGCACACATGAAGTCCGGCGACCGTTTCACGCGCGGCAGCAAGGCCGTGGAGGCGCTGTCCAAGGCGGGGTTGCTGATCGCTATCCTCGCGGTGGTGCTGTACGGCTCGATCGCCAACGCCGCCTTCTTCTCCACCGGGAATTTCCTCAACGTGCTGACCTCGATGTCGATCGTCGGCATCGTGGTCGTCGGCATGACGTTCGTGCTTGTCGTCGGCGGGCTCGCCGACCTCTCGGTTCCGGCTACCATCGCCTGCGGCGCCATCCTTTCTCTCGGACTTCAGCCGATGATCGGACCGGTTCCCTCATTCGTGGTCGCGGTGGCGCTGGCCGGCGCGATCGGGCTTTTGAACGGGATGCTGGTGGGTTATTTCGGCGTCAATCCCATTATCGCCACGCTGGGCGTGGGAACGATCGGCCTGGGCATCGTCCAGGCAGCGGTCGGCGGGGTGATCGTCTACGGAACCAACCCCGCTTCCGCCGAACTGGTCAAGGGCAGGCTTTTCGGCATACCGGTCGTCGCCCTCATCTTCGCGGCCATCGCGATCGTCGGCCATTTCGTCTTGTCGCGCTCCTTCTGGGGCCGGTGGACCTTGGCGACGGGCGGCAACTACAGCGCCGCCGAAGCAAGCGCGGTGCCGGTTCGCGCAGTCAAGGCGGGCGCGTTCGTCATCACCGGCCTGGCGGCCGGCATCAGCGGCGGCCTGCTCGGGCTGACGCTGCAGAGCGCCCGTCCGCTTGTTGGCACCGGCTATGAGTTCAGCGCCATCACCGCGGTCGTCGTCGGCGGTGTCTCCATCATCGGCGGTTTCGGTTCGGTTCCCCGCGCCATCGCCGGCCTGGTCTTCGTGCAGCTTCTGACGAATGTGATGGTGCTGGAGGGGGTTCGCACGCCCGTGCAGGGTTTCGTGCTCGGGACGCTGATCGTGTGCGCCGTCGGCATGGATGCCGCGCTGCGCAAGCGGGGAGGCGCGTGATGCGGTACGTCTCGCTCGCCCTGCAGTACAGGGTCGGAATCATTCTCGGCCTCACTTTGATCGTTTCGGCGATGCTCGTGCCCGGCTATGTGAGCGCCACGACGCTCAGCCTCGGGCTCGACCGGGCCGCCACGATCGGCCTGATCGCCATCGGCCTCACGGTCCTGCTGATCGCCGGCCAGATCGACCTTTCGGCCGGTTCGGTGTTCGCACTGGCAGGCATTGTGTCGATCATGTTGCAGCCGCAGCTCGGCATCCTGCCGGCCGCCGCGGCGGGCGTCGTCGTGGGCATGGTGGCGGGTGCGATCAACGGCGCCCTGGTGGTCGGCCTGAAGGTGCATTCGCTCGTTCTCACGCTGGCCACGATGCTGATCTTCCGCTCCATCGCGCACTGGATCACCGACAGCCAGCCGGTGACGGGAACCGATATCATGTTCTCGCTCGCCCTGGCCCAGATCTATCTGGACGTCTTCACGGTTCGCAGCGCTCTGTTCGTGGCCTTCATCCTGCTGCTCCATTTCTGGCTGACGCGGACCATTCCGGGCCGCAACGTCTTCGCCGTCGGGTCGAATGCGGTGGCGGCCGAGGAAAGCGGCATCGCGTCCGGCCGCATCCTGTTCTTCGGCTTCGTATTCGCCGGCACGCTGGCAGGCCTCGCCGGGGTGCTGCAAAGCCTGGTGACCAACACCGGCTCCCCCGTGTTCGGCTCCACTCTGATCGTGACCGTGATTGCGGCCGTCGTCGTCGGGGGAACCAGGATCGAGGGCGGCAAGGGTTCCGCCCTCGGCACGCTGGGCGGTGTGCTCACCATCGGCGCGCTGACGGTGGCGATGGAGTTCCAGTCGGTGCCCGCCTACGTCCAGCAGGTCGTCTCGGGGTTCATCCTGATCCTGCTCGTCGTGCTCGATCGCACCGTCAATACCAGGAGGAAGGCCGCGGCCGACCGTCCTGCTTTCGTTCAAGGCAATCCAATCAAACAGGGAGGAAGCGCATGATTGAGAAGAGGAATTTGTTGTACGTGGCAGCCGCTGCCATGCTGGCGTCGACCGGTTTGGCGCACGCAAAGACGGTTTGCTACGTGAACGCGGCCGACTCGCATGCCTATGCAACGCCGGCCAACGAGGCGCTTCAGGAGCGCGCCAAGGAACTCAAGATCGAGATCCTGAGCCTCAGCCAGGACTTCGACGTCCAGAAGGGCACCGAGCAGCTCAACACGTGCGTGGCGCGCGGCGTCGACGGGATCATTCTTTGGCCTCTCGACCCGCAGGCCTACATACCCGGGCTGGCGCGCGCCCAGCAAGCCGAAATTCCGGCCATTCTCATCAACTCGCCGATGGGCGAGGAGGCGAAGCCGTTCGTGACATCCTTTACCGGACCGGACGTCTATGAGGAGGGTGAAATGGCCGCGGACGCGCTCAACGAGGCGCTCGGCGGCGAGGGTTCGGTGGTCATCATCGCCGGCCAGGCTGGCAACGGCACCACGATCGGCCGCGTCGGCGGCTTCGAGGACCGGCTCAAGGAAATCAGTTCGGGCATCGAGGTACTCGACACGGTCAACGCCGACTTCGACCAGCAGAAGGCGCTGGTCGTGAGCCGCGACCTCATTACGCGTTTCGGCGATGATCTCGACGGCGTCTACGCCAATGACGACACCATGGCGCGCGGTTTCATCGATGCCTGGAAGGAAGCCAATCCGTCCAAGCCGACCCCGCCGATCGTCGGCATCAACGGTCAGAAGGATGCCTTTGAATCGATCCGCACCGGCGAGATGCATGCAACGATCGTACAGTCGCCGGTCGAAGACGGCCGGCTGGCGATCGAAACGATGGCACGCATCCTCGATGGCGAGGAGGTCAAGGACCGACTGCCGATCCCGCTGACCGTCGTGACCAAGGAAAACGTGGAGTCGGTCGAGCCGGCATTCTGACGCTTAAGCGGCTGGCCCGGACCGTCCGGGCCGGCCGCTGCTGCGGTATTGCGCGATGGTGAAGTCGCTTGCCGCGCCGGCGGGCGGCGAAGCAATCGGAGAGCGACCATGAAGTTCAGCCTCATGTTCTTCTCGAATTCCTATCCCGAGGAGGCCGGCGGGCCCTACGCCGTCATCTCCGAAATCGCCCAATACGGCGACCGGCACGGCTTCGAGGCGGTGTGGATGCCGGAACGCCATTTCCATACACTCGGTGGCATCTATCCCAACCCGGCCGTCGTTGCGGCCTATCTCGCGGCGGCGACGGAAAAGATCCGCCTGCGCGCCGGCAGCGTGGTGGTGCCGCTGCATCATCCAGCCGAGATCGTGGAATCCTGGTCTGTGGTCGATCAACTCTCCGACGGGCGCGTCGACCTCGCGCTGGCAAGCGGCTGGAACGTCAACGATTTCGTGCTCTCGCCATCCACCTACGCGGATCTGCGCAACATCTGGCTCGAGCGTATCGACGAGATCCGCAGGCTCTGGCGAGGTCATCGGGTCGCCTATCCGAACGGGGACCAGGTGCCGACGGAGATCGTTACCTATCCCCGACCCGTTCAGCCCGAACCGAATCTCTGGCTGACGGCGTCCAAGCAGCCGGAAACCTTCCGCAAGGCGGGCGAACTGGGGATGAACGTCCTCACCATGCTGGCGGGGATTTCGCTCGAGCAGCTCGCGGACAAGGTCCGACTCTATCGGCAGGGCCGCGACGAGGCCGGCCACGATCCCGCCGCCGGCACGGTGACGCTGATGCTGCACACGTTCGTCCACGACAACATCGACGTCGTGCATGGCGCGGTGCGTGGGCCTTTCCTGCAATACATCAAGACCAGCCTGTTGAGTCATCTCCAGGGCAAGGCCGTCGATGTCGGCCGGCAGCTTTCTCCGGCGGAGATCGACGACATGGCCGAATATTCGTTCGAACGCTATTTCTCCACCGCCGCGCTTTTCGGCTCGGTCGAAGGCACGCGCAAGTTCGCCCTGTCGGCCGCCGCGGCCGGCGTCGACGAGATCGCGTGCCTGCTCGACTACGGTCCGTCTCTCGCCGACATCCGCGCGAATCTCCCCTATCTGGCCGAGCTCAAGAGAAGCTTCGAGCCGGTCACCGCATAGGCGTTGCCCGCGACATGCAAGCGGCTAGCGAAGAAACGCTCCCGGAAAACAACGCGCCGCGCAGCGCTGCCGGCCCGGCGCTTGCGCCGATGGCGATCGTGGGCCTGTCCTGCCGGTTCCCCGGCAGCCGGGGCCCGGAAGCGTATTTCCGCTCGCTGATCGGCGGGGACGACCTTTTTTCGCCGCCGCCGCGCGAGCGATGGCCCTGGTGCGGTAACGACCGGATCGCCGTGCCCAGGGTGGGGGGGCTGGACGACGTCTTTGATTTCGACAACGGACTGTTCCGTCTGTCGCCGCGCGAAGCCGAGACGCTCGATCCGCATCAGCGTCTGATGTTGGAGGAGGCCTGGCTCGCGATCGAGAACGCCGGCTATGCGCCGGAGGATTTCCGGCGTCGGTCGACCGGCACATTCGTGGCGATGTACAATCAGGACTTCCAGTTCTACGCCCGTGCCGGAGACTGGGACGAGATCTCGCGGATCTATCTCGCCGCCGGCAGCGCCCATTCGCTCGTGCCCAACCGGATCTCCTATGTCTTCGATCTGCGCGGCCCCAGCGAGATCGTCGACACCGCGTGTTCCAGCGCCCTCGTCGCCGTCCACCGCGCGGTCGAGGCGATCCGCAACGGCGAGTGCGAACAGGCCATCGTCGGGGCGGCCAGCCTGCTCCTGGAACCTACCAGGCTCGTGATGCTGCAGGAACTCGGCCTGCTCAGCCCGTCGGGGGAATGCGCCCCATTCGACCGCGATTCCGGCGGGCAGGTGCTGGGCGAAGGCGTGGCCGCGCTGGTGATCAAGCCCCTGGAGACGGCGCTGGACGACCGCGACACCATTCATGCCCTCATCCTGGCCAACGGCGTCAATCATCAGGGCGCCTCGTCCGGCGGTCTCACCCGGCCTGATGCCTCCGCACAGGCCGATCTGGTCCGCCGCACCTATCGCCGCCACGGGATCGATCCGCGGCAGGTCGGCTATGTCGAGGCGCACGGGAACGGAGGCGGCGGCGATCTCAGCGAATTGCTGGCGTTTCAGGCGGTCTTCGCCGAGGGTGTCCGCGTCGGTTCGGTGAAGGGCAATATCGGCTTCCTCGAGGCGGCCGGCGGCATGTCTCAGATCATCAAGATCGTCATGGCGATCAGGCACGGGGTGGTGCCGGCGACACGCGGCCATCGCGGCATCGTGGAAGACACGGAGCTGCGCCCCGGCGCTTGCCGGATCCTGACCGAGAACATCGCGGTTCGGGAGCTTTCGGCGATGAGCGGTCAGGCCGCTTTCACGGCTGCCGTTCATGCTTACGGGTTGGGCGGTTGCAATGCCCACATCGTCTTGAGCGAACCGCCGCGCCCGCCCGCTGTCGACACGGCGCCGGGACTCCTTCCCATTCTGCTTTCCGGCGAGAAGGCGGAAGACCTGCGCGAGCAGGCCGGGCGGCTGTTGCAATGGCTTGACCGCGAGGCGTCGGTATCGCTCGCCGACCTCGCCTTCACCCTCGCCGCCGGCAGAACCCATCGCGCGTGCCGGAGAGCGCTTCTGGTTTCATCGGGGGACGAACTCGCGACGCGGCTATGCGATCTCGCGCGGGGCGCGGAGCGTCTTGAGAACGCGGAGGATGCCGGGGTCGGCACGGACGAACGGGTCGGCGCGGCGTTGAAGCACTGGCTTGCCGGGGAAACGCTCGACTGGGGGGAGGTCTTGACGGCGGGGCGACGTACGGCGATCGATCCGACGCCGCTGCGCCGCCGCTACTTCCCCCTGCCCAACCTCCGCGCCGAATAAACCGCCCCGTTCATGGCATTATCGAGCCACGCACCGGTGCCGCCGCGCCCTCAATCGCTCGGTTTCAGCCCGTAAAATCGCGCCGCGTTGCGTGAGAATATCCTCGCATCCGCGCTCAGCTCGGCGGGCAGGGCGCGCATCGTCGCCGCAAGCACGTCTCCATATTCGCCGGCCAACCGGCACACCGGCCAGTCGCTGCCGAACATCAGCCGCTCCGGTCCGAAACAGGCGACCGCGTGATGAACATAGGGCTGCAGGTCGCAGACGCGCCAGCCTGCCGGGTCAGCTTCCGTAATCAGGCCGGAGAGCTTGCAGTAGACGTTCTCGAAGCGGGCCACACGCTCGATCGCCGCCCGCCAGGGATCCAGTTCGCCGGAACCGATCGGTGGTTTCGACAGATGGTCGATCACCGCCCTCAGCCCCGGTATTTCCTCCAGCACCGTGGCGACATGGCCGAGATGGCGCGGGTAGGTGAGGAAGTCGAACGCGATGCCGGCTTTGGCGATCGCCTCAAGGCTGCGCATCACCTTAGGCCGCACAATCCAGTCGTCGTCGGGCAGATCCTGCAGCATCGGCCGGATTCCGACGAATTTCGGCCTGTTTCGGTAGTTCGACAGCTGAGCGCCGAAATCGTCGCTTTCCAGGTCGAGCCAGCCGACCACGCCGGCGATGAAATCCGTGGTTTCGGCAAGGTCGAGCAGGAAGTCGGTTTCGGCCTGCGTTTGGGCCGCCTGCACGACGATGGTTTTCACCACGCCGAACCGCTGCAATACAGGCGCCAGATCATCGGGAAGGTAATCGCGCAACAGGATATCGGGTGCGCCGCGCATCCAGTCATAATCGTTGCGCGCCGGCTTCCACAGATGATGATGCGCGTCGACGATCATTGTGATGTCCTCGTTCTGGTGCCGTCAGGTGGCCCGGCCGGGCAAAGCCGGCGGAGGGGCAGTTTTGCCCGGGTCCGCCTCGCTTGACCCAATCATTATACTAGTATTCTATTCTTTTGAACCAGTGATTTCCATGCGTTCTCTAACGACACTATGGAAGGAGGGGCGAGTATGAGCAGCGGCGCCCCGCTTTGCGGGCTTGATGATCGCGGTCGTACGGCGTTGCGCAGCCATGCCTCAGCTCTCGTCGGCGGTTCGTGCCGGGTCGACGACCTGGCCGCGGCGCCGTCGCGCCGGACGCGCATCGACCTGTGGTACGTGCCGCTCGACCATTTCTCGCCGGCGGAACAAGCCGACTGCCTGCAACTCCTGAGCCGCGAGGAGCGGCAGCGTCACGAGTCTTTCAAAGCGGAATCGGCCCGCCAACAATATCTCGCCGCTAGAGGGCTCGTGCGCACCAGCCTGTCGCGCTATCGCGACATCGCGCCGAGGGACTGGCGCTTCGCGACCAATCGCTATGGCCGCCCCTTCATCGAGGCCTCCCACGGCGTAACCGGCCTGCATTTCAGCCTCTCTCACACCCACGGCATGGTCGTATGCGCGGTGGGCGGCGTCGCCGAACTGGGCGTCGATGTCGAACATCGCGCCCGCGCGGGCCCTGTCGACGACCTGGCGAAAAGCGTCCTCGCGCCACCGGAACAGGCCCGTTTTGATGCCTTGGCGGACGATCGGCGCGGCGCGTTCTTCTTCACCCTGTGGACACTGAAGGAAGCCTACCTAAAGGCGCGAGGCCTGGGGATGTCGCTGCCGGTCGAGGGCGTCTGGTTCGACGTCGATGGCGTGCAGCCGGCGGTGCATTTCACAAACGCCATCGCGGACGATCCTTGGCGCTGGACGTTTCGCAGCCGTCAGCTGATGGGCTACGCCCTCGGCATCGCGGTCTCGACATCCGTCGAGCCGGATCTCGTGCTCAGACGGGCGCAACCGATCAACCTGCCCTCCAGGGGTGAGCGCGGGCAAGCCGCATCTGGCGACGGTGAAGGTCAAAAACGATGATCCGGGCCGCGCCCGACTTGTTCGAAGCATCCTATTATATTAGAATAACAAACGATCGGGCGCGTGCCGGCGGACTGCGGGGCCGTCGATTGGAGGAATGCCTCTCCGGCGCAAACGGTCGCAAGGGGGAAGCCTCAGACGAGCCGGCTGGTTTGTTGTGGCGGCCGGACGGAGGAAGGAAGGTCACGCGGACATGGAAGCATTCATCTTTCCGGGGCAGGGCTCGCAGCATCGCGGCATGGGAGGGGAGTGGTTCGAGCACGACGAATTCCGCAGGCTCGAGGGCGAAATCGACCAGATTCTCGGCTATTCCATTCGCGCCCTGTGCCTCGAGGATCAGGACGGCCGGCTGAGACAGACCCAGTTTACGCAGCCGGCGCTCTATGTCGTCAACGCCCTGCATTATTTTCGCGCCATGCGTGAGAACGGGCTTCCATCCTATGTCGCGGGTCACAGCCTGGGGGAGTTCAACGCGCTTTTCGCCAGCGGCGTGTTCGACTTTCACACCGGGCTCAGGCTCGTCAAGAAGAGAGGCGAACTCATGGGGCAGGCGCGCGGCGGCGCCATGGCCGCGGTGATCGGCCCGGATGCCGAAACGCTCGCCGGATTGATCGAGGATCATGCGTTGTCCACGATCGACATCGCCAACCACAATTCGCCAAGCCAAACCATCATCTCCGGTCCCGAACCGGATATCGAGGCCGCCGAAACGGCACTCAAGCCGCATGTCGACATGTTCATTCCGCTGCCGGTCAGCGCCGCTTTCCACTCGCGTTACATGCAAGATGCCGCCGACGCGTTTCGCCTTGCCCTGGCGGATTTCTCTTTCGGCGAACCCCGCGTCGGCGTGATGTCGAACGTCACCGCGCAGCCTTATCCGGCCGAAAACGGTTCCGCGGCGATCAAGGATCTGTTGGCGAGACAGATCACCAGCCCGGTCAGGTGGCAGGACACGGTTCGCCATCTAAGGCGCCTCGGCGTGACCGAATTCAGGGAAGTCGGACCGGGTAACGTTCTGACGAAGCTCGTCGCACAGGTTCACTGACACGTTCCAGGCAAGTCGCGGCCGCGGCCGGGCGACTATGCAGCTCTGGCGAACCCGCACGGTGGGAGACGATGGCAAACACATCCACAACGAAAATCGCTGAAGCTCCGGCGCGGTTGCTGTTGGACCAGTGCTTCCGGGATGGCGCTCCGAAATACATCGTCGATATCGGCTTCGGCGCAGGCTCATTATCCGGTCAACTCGAGCAGGCGTTGCGCTCCGAGTATCGGCACCTGCCATCCGGTTCGTTGCCGATGCTGATCGGCTTGAACCCCAATCCCGACACCGACCACGCCGGCTCCTCCGTGCGCATTGTCCCCGGCCTTTGCGACAGCGGCGCGCTGCTTGCCGAAAAACTGGCAGCACTCGGCGTCACCGACCTCGAGAACGCGGCCTATATCCATGCTCCAGCCGTGGAGGCAACGCCCGACGCGGCAAGCGCCGCGGCGGCGAGCCTGCTCTTCGACGCCGGATCGTTCGGACCGTGGCTCAGGCGGCACGGCCTGATCGTTCTGGCCCAACAATCCGCGTTGGAGCCGTCCTCCCCGGTCGAATGGATGCGGGACCCGCAACGATTGTTGCTGACGCTGGCCGGCGGCGGAGTTTTTCCCGATGCCGGCCCGGCGTTCGAATTGGGGCAGATGTCGGACAAGGACGGGTTTTCGGTCGTTCGCTTCAGGCATCGCGACTATCGCATTCGTCCCGCCGACAAGGCCGACCTGCCGACATTGGTGGCGTTGGAGAAATCGTGTTGGGCGGTGGGCAGCCGCGCCTCCTCGGCCATGATCCGCGGCCGGTTGACCCGCTATCCGGCCGGTCAGCTCGCGCTCGAAAACGAACATGGCCTCGTCGGCGCCGTCTACTCGCAACGGGTCGTGAACGACGATTTCGGCGCTTCGACAATGTTCACGGTCGGCAAACTGCACGACGACGCCGGCCCGCTGGCGCTGCTGCTGGCGCTCAACGTTCTGCCCGAAATGCAGGACAGGAGTTATGGCGATCAGCTTCTGGAATTCATGCTTCAGTACTGCGCGGCCACGCCGGGCATAGACGCCGTCATCGGTGTGACGCGCTGCAAGGATTACGCCAAGCACGACGGCGTGGACATGTCCCGCTATATCGGGCTGCGGAACGAGCAGGGGCGGCTTGTCGATACCGTGCTTCGCTTTCACGAAATGCACGGCGCCCGAATCGAAAGGCTGGTTGCGAACTACCGGCCGCGCGATGACGAAAATAGCGGCTTTGGCGTCCTGGTCAGATATGAAGGGTGCCGGCAGCGCAAGGAACTGTCGGTCGACGCCGCCGCAACGGCGGTCCCGGTCGGCGTGAGCGAGATCGAATCCTTCATCGCCACGACCGTGGCGGCGATCCTCAACGCCGGTGATGGCGCGCGGATCGACGTCGCGCGACCCCTGTTCGAGCTCGGCATGGATTCGGCGGACCTGCTCGACCTCCGGGAGCGCATACGCGCGACCTTCGGCGTACGGCTGGAGGCGACGTTCTTCGCCGAGCACGGCACGTGCGAGCGTATCGCCAAGCATCTGGCGGAGCGGCTTCCGCAGGAACCCGACAACGAGGGAGCCGAGCTCCCAGAGGCCCCGCAGGCGAGCGCTTCGCCGGCCGCCGGTTCGCCGCCAGCCGAAAGACGCAAGACACCTATGGCAAAAGGCGACGCGATCGCGATCGTGGGCATGGCATGCAGGCTGCCGGGAGGGATCGAGGACCGGCACAGCTTCTGGGAGATATTGCGCGACGGCAAGGACATGGTCGGCCGGATGCCTGCCGGCAGATGGGCTTGGCCCGCCGGGATCGACCCGGGCGACACGCATCGCGGCATCGACCGGGGCGGCTTCATCCACGGCGTCGACGAGTTCGACCCGTTGTTTTTCCGCATCTCCCCAAAGGATGCCGCAACACTCGATCCCCAGCAGCGATTGATGCTGCAACTGGCCTGGTCGTGCGTCGAGGACGCCGGATATTCGGCGCATGCGCTGGCCGGGACCGCCACGGGCGTCTATGTCGGGGCGAGCGGCTCCGATTATCAGTTGCGCCTGTGCAGCGAGCAGCTCGAGCATATTGACGGCCACTTCGGACTGTCGACATCCGTCGCCCTGCTTGCCAACCGCGTCTCCTATTTCTTCGACTGGAACGGACCGAGCATCCAGGTCGATACGGCCTGTTCCAGCTCGCTCGTCGCTGTCCACGAGGCGGTCTCGGCGATCAAGAACGGCATGTGCGACCAGGCTCTGGTGGGCGGCGTCAACATCATGTGCCATCCGGCCACCAGCGTCGCGTTCTATTCGGCCGGCATGCTGTCGAAGGACGGGCGATGCAAGACGTTCGGCCGCGCCGCGGACGGTTATGTTCGCGGCGAGGGCGGCGTCATGTTCCTGCTCAAGCCGCTGGACGCGGCTCTGGCCGCCGGCGACCGCATTCACGGGCTCATCGCCGGAACGGCGGTCAACCATGGCGGGCAGACCGCGGGTCTGACCGTGCCGAGCAATGTCAGGCAGGCGGCGCTGGTAAGGCGCGCTCTCGCCCGCGCCGATTTGCCGGCCGACGCCATCACCTATGTCGAGGCGCACGGCACCGGAACGGCGCTGGGCGATCCCACCGAGGTCAGGGGGCTCACCGAGGCCTTCGCCGACTGCCGGCACGACCAGGCGGAGCCCTATTGCGGGCTGGGTTCGGTGAAGACGAATATCGGACATCTGGAAGCGGCGGCCGGCGTGGCGGGTCTGTTGAAGGTGTTGCTGCAACTGCAGCATCAAACGCTGGTCAAGAGCCTTCATTGCGACGATCTCAATCCGCATATCCGGCTCGACGAGGGGCCGTTCTACGTCGTGCGCGAGAACCGGCCCTGGACGCCGTTGCGCGACGGGGACGGCGATGCGCTGCCGCGGCGAGCCGGCATCAGCTCGTTCGGCAGCGGCGGCGCAAACGCTCATCTCATCGTCGAGGAATATGTGGAACCAGCCGGTGCGTCCGATCTCGCAGCGGACACCGGAGCGCCGGCGATGGTGGTGCTGTCGGCCAAGACCGAGGAGCGGTTGAAGGAGCGCGCGCGGCAATTGCTCGATGCGATCGCGACCTACCCGCTGGGCGACGAGCAGCTCGCGAGCCTTGCCTACACGTTGCAGGTCGGGCGCCAGCCGATGGAAATGCGCCTGGGGATCGTCGCGGCCTCGATATCAGAGCTCGAAGCGACCTTGCGCGCTTACCTGGCCGGAGAGACCGCGATCGAAGGCCTTCAGCGCGGCAGGGTCGCCCGCAACACCGATGCCGCAGACGGCGCCGGTGCCGCCGATCCTCGGGAAAACCTGGCGAGATGGGTCGAAAACGGCGAGCACGCGAGGCTGCTTGAGCTATGGGTGAAGGGCGTCACGCTCGACTGGGCGGCGCTTTATGGCGAGAACAGGCCGGCCCGCCTGGCGCTGCCGACCTACCCGTTCGCCAGGGACCGCTACTGGCTGCCGCCGAAACCGACCGCGACCAGGACCCAGCCTGCCGGGGACGGGCCGGACGCCGCGCGCGCCGGCCTTGCCCACCCGCTTTTGCAAGCGAATATATCCGACCTGTCGGCCCAGCGCTTCCTGACACGCTTTTGCGGCGACGAGCTCTTTCTCTCCGACCATGTGGTGCAAGGGCGGCGGGTGTTTCCGGCGGTCGCCTATCTGGAGATGGCGCGTGCGGCCGTATCGCAGTCGGGCCGGGACGCGTCGTGGCGGGCGGGACTCGAACTGAAGGACGTGGTGTGGGCGCAGTCGATCGCGGTCGACGATAGCGCGGTGGACGTTGCGATCGGCCTGTCGGCGCGCAACGGGGCCGATATAGCGTGGGAGGTGTCGACCCAAGCTGCCGGGGGGCGGGACGGCGAACGCATTCTGCATTGCCAGGGGCGGGCCGTGCCTTTGGCCGAGCGCGACGCCCCGGTCGTCGACATAGCGGCGCTGCGGGCGCAATGCCGGTCGACATCGATCCCGGCGCAGGAGTGCTACGAACGGTTCCGGGCGATCGGCCTGGACTACGGCGCGGCGCAGCGCAGCATGGCCGAACTGTCCGTCGGGACCGATCGGCACGGACGCAAACAGGTCCTCGCCCGCTTGGCTTTGCCCGATCCGGTGCGGGATGATGTGGCTCGTTATGGGCTTCATCCGAGCATTCTGGACGGCGCCTTGCAGGCGGCGTTGGGGCTGGATTTCGCGCAGGCGCAACAGGGTGGCCTGTCGCTGCCCTTCGCGGCGGAAGCGGTTGCCGTGTTCGGGCCAAGCCCGTCCAGCGGCTGGGCCTGGGTGCGCGACAGTGATGGTCGCGATGCGTCGCAGACGTTGCACAAGCTGGATATCGATATTTGCGACGACGACGGGCGAACCAGCGTGGCATTGCGCGGCTTCACCATGCGGGCGGCGCGACAGGGCGAGGAAACGCGCCCCGCGACGATGCCGGCCGATAGCGATGCCGTGATGCTGACGCCGGCGTGGGAGACGACCGATCCCGAACTCGGCGATATTTGGCCGACCGCCTCTGATGCGGTGGCCATTGTCGGCGGCAGCGCCGCGCGCAGGGCGGAATTTCGCGCCCTCTATCCGCAGGCGCGCCTGATCGAGCTCGAACCGGCGTCCGGCGTGGAGGCGATCGAGGATCGGCTTCATGCGGCGGGAGCCATCGATCACGTCGTCTGGCTCGCGCCGGACGATCCGCCGGCCCAGCCGTTGGGGGAGGCGGTGGTCGAAGGCCAGCGGCGCGGCGTTCTACAATGTTTCCGCTTCATCAAGGCGCTGCTCGGACTTGGCTATGGCGACCGGCCGCTGGGATGGACGGTGGTCACGACGCAAACCCTGCCGATCGAACGCGGCGAGGCGTTGAATCCGACCCACGCCGGTATGCACGGTCTGATAGGCTCGATGGCGAAGGAATATCCGACCTGGCGGGTTCGTCTTCTCGACATGCCCCGCGACGGTGACTGGCCCGTCGCCTCCGTGCTGCGAATGCCTGCGGACGGACACGGCAATCCGTGGGGATACCGGCACGGCGAGTGGTACCGCCGCGCCCTGCTGCCCAGCCGGCTCGAAGGGTCCAGCCCCAGCCTGTATCGGCGCGGTGGCGTTTATGTCGTGCTCGGGGGCGCCGGCGGCATCGGCGAGGTCTGGAGCGAGTACATGATCCGCACCTATCAGGCGCAGGTGATCTGGATCGGCCGGCGCGCCAAGAACGCGGCGATCCAGTCGAAGATCGACCGTCTTGCCGCACTCGGCCCGGCGCCGGACTATCATGCCGCCGACGCGTCGGACGAGGCGGCCCTCGGGCAGGTGCACGACTTGATCAGACGCGCGCATGGCCAGGTCCATGGCGTGGTCCATTCGGCGATCGTCCTCAACGATTCCAGCCTGGCCAGAATGCAGGAACCGGCCTTTCTGGAGGCGCTGTCGGTCAAGGTCGACGGTAGCGTTCACCTGGCGCGGGTGTTCGGCCGCGATCCTCTCGACTTCGCCCTGTTCTTCTCGTCGATGCTGAGTTTCAAGGCCCCGCCGGGGCAAAGCAATTATGCCGCCGGCTGCGCCTTTAAGGATGCGTTCGCCCATCGCCTGGCGCAGGACCTGCCATGCGCCGTCAAGGTGATGAACTGGGGCTATTGGGGGTCCGTCGGCATCGTCGCCTCACAGGCGTATCGCGAACGCATGGCGCGGCTCGGGCAAGGGTCGCTGGAACCC
Organism: Nitratireductor arenosus; assembly: GCF_009742725.1. Classification (GTDB taxonomy): domain Bacteria; phylum Pseudomonadota; class Alphaproteobacteria; order Rhizobiales; family Rhizobiaceae; genus Mangrovimarina; species Mangrovimarina arenosa. Next base: position 390,618 of record NZ_WPHG01000003.1, read on the forward strand.
GAGGAAAGCATGGCGGCGCTGGAACTGCTTTTGCGTGCGGCGCAAGATCAGGTCGTGTTGCTGAAGCCGACCCGGCCGTTCGCCGCCGAAGATGGCGTCGCCGGGGATGAGGTGAGCGTCAATCCGGCGGCGTATCCGTCGGCGCTTGCGGGGCTGCAAGCCTCGGTCGCGACACCGGCGCAAGAGATGCGGCCAGAAAGGGCCGCGGGTTTTGAAGAGATCGAACGATTGCTGCGCCGGCTGCTCTGGGCCCAACTGTGCAAGCTCGGATTTCCGGCCTCGCCCACGGACTTTGACGGGATCAAGGCCGCGTTGGGACTTCGCGATCTCTACGACCCATGGCTGGCGGAGAGCCTGACCGCCCTCGCCGACGACAACTATCTCGCGAGCGACGGCAAGGCCTACTGGAGGCTGGCGTGCCCGGAGGCGGACGAGGCGGCGGCCTGGCGGGAGTGGGACGCGCACCGGAGCCACTGGCTGTCGGAGCCGGCCCTGGCTGCCAATGTCACACTCCTCGACAAGACCATGCGTGCCTTGCCCGACATCCTGAGCGGCGCGACGCGGGCGACGGACATCCTCTTTCCGAACGCGTCGATGGCGCTGGTCGAGGGATTTTACAAAGACAACCCCGTCGCCGACTATTTCAACGAGATCGTGGCGGACACGGTCGCCGGCTTCATCGAGCAGCGGACCGGACAGGACCCGACGGCGCGCATCCGCATTCTGGAAGTCGGTGCCGGCACCGGCGGCACCAGCGCACGGGTCCTGGAGCGGTTGAAAGCGTATCGGGACCGTATCGAAGACTATTGCTATACCGACCTTTCACGGGCCTTCCTTACGCATGGCGAGCGTGTTTTCGGGGCGGAGAACCCGTATTTTCGGACCCGGATCTTCGATGTCGAAAAGCCGATCGCCGACCAGGGCCTGGATGGCGGTCAGTACGATCTCGTCGTCGGGACCAACGTTCTGCACGCCACGCGCAACATCCGGCGGACCTTGCGCAATGCCAAGGCGCTCCTGCGCGGCAACGGCCTGCTGCTGCTCAACGAGATCGTCGAGAAATCGCTGTTCCTGCATCTGACCTTCGGCCTTCTCGAGGGTTGGTGGCTGTCGGAAGACAAGAGCGTACGCCTGTCGGGCTCGCCCTGCCTGTCCGCCGATGCCTGGCGACGCGTTCTGATCGGCGAGGGCTTCAAGACGGTGCTGTTTCCGGCGTCGCAAGCGATCGGGCTGGGGCAGCAAGTGGTGGTCGCGGAGAGCGATGGCGTGGTCCGCCAGCAGCGGCACGAGCCTGCCGGTGGCGCTGAGGTGGCGCCGGTCCCGCCGCCCCGCCCGCCGCAGGAGAGACCGAACGAAAGCCATGTCCGCGAGATAGTGGTCGACAAGATCGCGCAATCGCTGGGCATGGCACGCGAGCGGATCGAGAGCGACCGACCGTTTTCGGAATACGGGTTCGATTCGATCGTCTCCGTTGGATTGGTGAACGAACTCAACCAGGCGCTTCACATCGATCTGCCGACGATCGCGATCTTCGATTTCAACACGGTCGACAGGCTTTGCGCGAAGATCTGCGCGGATTTCGGTCAGTCGATCGTCCCGCCGGCCGGTGAGGCCGCGCCAGCGGCAGGGAATGGGCCTCGGGATGTCCAATCCTCCCCCGCCACCGTCGTCGAATTGAAGGCCATCCTCGCGCGTGGCCGCAAACCGAAACACGCCGACGTGTCGCGACCGACGCTTTCCGTGGCGACGAGCCCGCTGAAATTTCACCATGTCCTTCTGACGACCCCCGGCCGGATCGATGATATCCGCCTGGTCGAGGGCACACTCGCGGACCTCGAGCCGGATCAGGTCCATGTCGCCGTTCACGCGTTTTCGTTGAATTTCGGAGACCTGCTTTGTGTCTCCGGCATGTACCCCACCATGCCCGGCTATCCCTTTACCCCGGGATTCGAGGCGAGCGGCGTCGTCGCGTCGGTCGGCAGCGCGGTCACGACGGTCGCGGTAGGCGATCCGGTGATCGCCGTGATGGGGGAGCGGCTCGGCGGGCAGGGAAGCGTCGTCACCTGCCGCGAGACGCAATTGCTGCGCAAACCCGACTCGGTCTCCTTCGAGGAGGCAAGCGCGTTCCCGATCGTCACATCGACGATGGTCGGCGCTTTCCGCAAAGCCGATCTGCGCAAAGGGGAGCGGATCCTGATCCAGTCCGCCGCCGGCGGCACCGGCCTCATCGCCGTGCAGATGGCCAAACATCGAGACGCGGAGATATTCGCCACGGTCGGGTCCGACCACAAGATCGCACTTCTCCGGGAACGCGGTGTCCATCACGTCTTCAACTATCGCGACAACGATTTCGAGGTCGAGATCGAGCGGCGTACCGCCGGCAAGGGGGTCGATGTGGTGATCAACACATTGCCGGACGATGCCCTGCAGAAGGGGATCCGATGCCTGTCATCCGGCGGGCGGTACGTCGAACTCGCCATGACCGCGCTGCGATCGGCGAAGTCGGTGGACCTTTCCGTCATGAACAACAACCAGAGCTTTCACAGTCTCGATTTGAGGCGCTTGCTGCTTGATAATCCGGCCGCAGCGATGGCCTATATGAAAGACGGTCTGGATCTGCTCGCCGAACGGACCGTCTCTCCGACGATCGGAAAAATCTTCGCGTTCGAAGAGATCGTCGAGGCCTATCGGCATCTGGCCTCGAGGCAAAGCGTCGGCAAGATCGTGGTCCGCATTCCTGAATCTTACAGGCACGGCGAGACCGGGCAGCATGGCGCCAGGATGTTCAACGAGGGCATGCAGTCGGCGTAAGGCGACGGCCCATTTCTGCCGCAGGGAGGGAGATGCCGCCGCCGGCATCGCCCTCGGGCTGCGCTCGCCGTCCGATCGGGCTTATGGCGATAAAGCGTTTCCAGGCGAAGTTGGCGCCGGCTCGGCGTCCGGAAACGCGTCAAGAAAATCAGCAAAACCCGATCTGCGATTCAATGAAATGCAGAACGGATTTAAGATGACCGGAACGGCGCTCACGCGGTCAATGCCCGCCGGTCCGCCGCCGCCTTGGGCCGGCTCTCCGTCGACCTGATATGCGCGGCAAGCTCGGCGACCGTCTGGTTGCTGAGCAGTTCCTTTGGCGACAGGGATTTCGACAGCCGCTGCTCGATGAGCATGATCAGCCGGACGGCCATGACGGAATCGAGGCCTACGGAAGGCAGCTGCGTTTGAGGGTCGAGATCGTCCAGCTTGAGCAGCTCGCGAACGATCGTGACGAGGTCTTCTTCCAGATCGTCCTTGGCCGCCGCTGCCTCGGGCCGGTTTTCCGTCGATCCTATGTGCGCGGCAAGCTCGGCGACCGTCTGGTTGCTGAGCAGTTCCTTGGGCGACAGGGATTTCGACAGCCGCTGCTCGATGAGCATGATCAGCCGGATGGCCATGACGGAATCGAGGCCCACGGACGGCAGCGATGTCCGGGAATCGAGATCGTCCAGCTTGAGCAACTCGCAGACGACCGCGACGAGGTTTCCCTCCAGATCGCCATATTCGCTTCGAGGCGGTCGAGCGGCGGCCTCGGTCGCCGCAACATGACGATCCGGCGTGGCCGGCGATGCTGCGGTCGCGTCGGGGGTGGGGGACTGCGGCAGGGTCTGTTGGCCCGGCGCGGCAACCGCCTCGCCGCCTCGCCGTTTCAGAAGCAATCCGCTTGCGGGATCGAGATGGCCCATGATCCGGTCACGGTCGCCGTACATGGCCAGGATATCCGTGACCGGCTGTGCCATGACGTTGCGCAAGGCGCGGATGCCGGTGTCTGCATCCATGAATTGGTAGCCGAGCGACAGGAACCAGGCGTCGACGTCTTCGGTCACGTATTTGTCCCACTTCCAGCGCGACCAGCTGACGGCGTAGCTGCGCCCGTGCCGGCGCCCGGCTGCGACCTCCCGGTTGCGCCAGTTGGCGAAGGCATTCTGGAATGCACATGCGTAGGCATAGTCCGCACCTCCGGCAAACCCCAACGACGCCAGCGAGGAGAACGCGACGACAAAATCGAGGTCCAGTTCGGCGGTAGCCAGGTCCAGATTGACGCTGCCTGCCACCTTGGACGCGATCACCGCGGAAAAATCCTCCCACTGCTCGTTGTAGATATAGGCGTCATTGTGAGCGGTGACCAAATTGACGATGCCGTTCAGGCGTCCGTGGCGGCCGACAATGTCGGCGACCATCGCCTGCGTCTGCGCGCGGTCGGCTATGTCGCACTGGACATAGAGCATACGGTCGGACCGGCCTGCCTTGCGTGCCAGCGCGTCAACGCGATCCTTGACGACGCCGGCGAGCGGTGAACGGCCGGTAATGACGAAAGTCGCATCGACCTCGCGCAGCAGCCTCTCGACCAGCCTGCAGCCCAGTTCGCCGGCGCCACCCGGGAAAAGATAGACGCCGTCGTCGCGAAACCACGGGCCGTCTCCCGCCTGCCGCTCGGGCACGGATCCCGGTTGAAGCCCGTAGACCAGGCGCGCGCCGTCGAAGCGGATGGTCTGCGGTGTCGTCGCTGGTATTGCCGCGAGCTCGAGGGCGACGAGGCGCCGCCAGTCCTGCCCGTTCAGGTCGGCGAAATAGAGCGAATGGACCCTCAGCCGCTCGTTTTCAAGGAAGGCGGATTTCGCCAGCGCCGGAAGAGCGTCGTCCGCGGGCCTGACGCCGAAATCGCCGCGGGCGACATGAAAGATGTCGATCTGCCGGCCGAAGGAGCGTTCCATCAGGTCCTTTATCAGCTCGAACAGGATGTGAACCTCGTCGGCCTGCTCCGCGGCATTCGCCCCCGCAGGCAGAACGACGATCAGGTCGGGGGCGCCGTTCTCGGCGTTCCAGTTTTCGAACGACGGTTGGGGCGCGACCGCGCGCCCCTCGATCAGCGACGTCACCAGTCTCGCCGTCGGGGGAAGCACGCCGCGCAGAACCGGCGTGAAGTCAGCGATCTGTTGGTTGTCGCGGCCGATCACCCAGATGCATTTTTCGTCGAGCGGTCGGGGAGACCCTGCGGCCGTCTCGCGCCAGCCGGGCTGCAGATAGGCCATCTCGGCCCGCTCGCGGCTGTCCTCGTCCTCCTCGGCCGGCCGCGCTTCGAACCAACAGCTCCGGTCCGGCCACGGCGAAACCGGCAGCGGCAATCGCCGCGCTTCGGGAATGCCCGGCCAGTCGGCGCTGCCGCCCTCCAGCCACCGCACGACGTGCGCCGGCCAGGTTTGACCTGCCGTCGATCCCGACATCGCAAGAGTTTCCGGCAGAGGTTCACCAAGCGCGATCGCGTCGAACCCCCGCAGCAGTTCGGATCGCGACGATGCGTGCACGATGGCGCGGGCAGGGCGGTTCTCGTTTCTCTGCTGCAGGGTGAAAGCGATATCGCCGAGCTCGAAATCCACGTTGAACCCGTGCTCGGGATTGCGAACGACGCGCGCCAATGCCGCGGCATACGCCTTCAAGAGATCGGGATCGGATGCCGCGACCGGAACAAAGACCTCTCCGGCACGATCCCGGCTGGATGCCGGCACGACATGTTGCTGCACGACGACGGAGGCGTTCGCGCCGCCGAAGCCGAAGGAATTCACGATGGCGGCGCGCGCTCCGTCGGAGGCGTTTGCGGGCCAGGGGCCGGTTTCGGCCTGGAGAACGAAACCGTCGTCGAGCACGACGCGCGGATTGAGGCTGCGGAAGTTGGAAAGCCCGGGCAAAGCCCCGTGTTTCAGGGAAAGCAGCACGTTGATGACCCCGACGACCCCCGCCGCTGGTTCCAGATGGCCGATATTCGTCTTTACCGAACCTACGGCACAGGCAGACGGTTGCTGGCCGCTTTGTCTCCTCAAGGTGCGGAAAGCCTCTTTCACGCCCTCCATCTCGATCGGGTCGCCGAGTTCGGTGCCGGTACCGTGCATTTCGACATAGGATATGTCGCTTGGTAAGAGTTTTGCGTCGTTGAGCGCACGCATGACGAGGGCGGCCTGCGCCGGGCTGTTTGGCGCGGTGAGCGAGGCCGCCTTGCCGCCATGATTGACCGCCGTGCCTTTGACGACGCCGTAAATATGGTCGCGGTCGCGCACGGCCGCCTCGAACGGCTTCAGCACGAGAACGCCGACGCCTTCGGCCCGCACATAGCCATCCGCGCCGGCATCGAAGGTGCGGCACTGCCCGGTCGGAGACAGAACGCCGAGTTGTCGGCCCATCACGAACAGATCCGGCGTCAGGAGGAGGTTGACGCCGCCGGCGAGGGCAAGATCGCATTCTCCGCTGCGGATGGCCCGAACGGCGTTGTGAAGCGCAACCAGACTGCTTGAGCAGGCCGTATCCACCGCCTCGCTGGGACCATGCACGTCCAGGAGATACGACACGCGGTTGGCAACCATCGCATGGGCGCTGCCGGTCAGCATTTGTGCGCCCAGCATGCCCTTCTGGTCGAGAAGCTTCTGGTAGTCCTGGAACTGGACGCCGGCGAACACGCCAACCGACCGGCCAGCCAACCCGTTCGGGTCGTAGCCCGCATCCCAGATCGCTTCCCACGCCGTCTTCAGGAACAGACGGTGCTGCGGGTCCATGAGTTCGGCCTCATAGACCGAAATGCCAAAAAACGCCGGAGCGAAAAGGTCCTCGCCTTCGATGAAACCGCCCCATCTGACATCGGTGCGGCCGGGATCGCGCAGCGGATCGCCCGACAGGGCTCTCCAGTCCCAGCGCCGCTTCGGGACCTCGCGGATGCAGTTCCTTGCGTCGCGCTGATTGGCCCAGAACTCCTCCTTCGACGCCGCGCCCGGCAGGCGGCATGCCACGCCGACAATGGCGATGTCGCGTCTGCGGTCGGTCTGCGGCGCGGCGGGCTCGGCGCGCGCTTGCTCCGGCCGTTCCGGGCGTGTCCGGCCGGGCTTTTGTTGGGCGATATATACGCTCAGCGCCTGCAGCGTCGGGTGCGCAAACAGCAAAACGGCATCGACGCGCATGTCGAAGCGATCCGAAAGCCGCGACGAGAAGAGCTTGAGCGAGGCGGAATCGAAGCCGAGATTTCCAAGTGCCTCGTCTGGATCGAGGTCGTTGGCCGGCAGGTCCAGTACCGCGGCCGCCACCGTCTTGACCGCCTCCAGATGGTCGTGACTTTCCCCGCCGGTGCCGGGTCCTTCCAATGCGCTCATCGCCTCACCTCGTCATCCGATTTTCGAACCTGTCGACCCTTGCCGCGGCCTCCGCCAGTCAAGCCACGGGCTGCAATCTCGCGTGGAACCAGAGGCGCGAGCGCGCGAAAGGATAGCCGGGTGCGGAGACGCGCCGTCGCTGGCCGCGAGTGTAAAGGCTGGCGAAATCCACTTTTTCGCCATCCACCCATTGTTGGGCGAAGCGCACCGTCGATTCCGTGAGTTCGTCACGTGGTGCCACCGCAGGCAACGGAGCGCGCCCTTTGCGCAGGATGTCGGAATCCTCGTCACCGGCCTCCAGCCGGGCAAGCAGGTCTTCAAGGCTTGGCCAGTCTTGCGCGACAAGCGCCAGCCGGACCGGGAACGGGGTGCGTCCGACTTGAAACGTGTAGACGAAATCGTCGAAATCCGGCCTCTGATCGTCCGCCGGACCGGATTCGCCGGTCAGTGACGTCACGAACCGGTGCAGCCGTTGCACATAGCGGCGCAGGCCGGCCTCGTCCTTGGCGGACACCGGCAGAACCGGGAGCGCGGACGAGACCTGATTGTCGGCGCCCGCGTTCGTTTCCCGGCGTTCCTCGAGCACCGCATGTCCCAGGGCTCCGCCGAAGCCAAAGGAATTGATTGCCGCGCGGCGGGGCAGCGTAATGCCGTCCGGCCCCTGGAGCGATTGCCAGTCTTCGGTTTCGCGTACGAAGCGAAAGGGCGTGCCGTCAGTGTCGCACATCGGGTTGACGGTGTTGAGATGTGGATTGCCGGGGATCTTGCCGTGTCTCATCGCCAGCAGCACCTTGACCACACCGGCCAGGCCGGAGGCCGTTTCCACGTGGCCGATATTGGCTTTGACCGAGCCGATACGGCAATGCGGCTGCGCGTCTTGCGCCTGGCCGGCGGTCAATGCGCCGTAAGCCTGGCTGATCGCGTTGAACTCGATGGCGTCGCCCAGCGGCGTACCGGTTCCGTGCGCCTCGATGTAGCCCACCGAGCGCGGATCGACACCGGCCCGTCGCCAGGCCTTCACGATGAGCTGCTTTTGGGCGACCGCATTCGGCGCCGTCAGCCAGTTGGCGCGCCCGCCATGGCTGATCGCCGAACCGATCAGCAACCCGTAGACATGGTCGCCGTCGGCTTCGGCGTCATCGAGCCTTTTCAAAAGCAGCGATGCCGCCCCCTCGCCGCGCGCATAGCCGTTGCCGGCCGCGTCGAAGCTCTTCGTGCGGCAGTCGGGGCTCAGGGCGCCGTCTTCCTCGAGCGACAGCGACAGCGTTGAATGAAGGATGAGATTGACCGCGCCGACGATCGCCGTCGTGCAGTCGCCATTGCGCAGCGCCTGCGCGGCCAGGTGCAACGCCGCCAGCGAGCCGGAACAGGCGGTGTCGACGGCCAGGCTTGGACCGGTAAGGCCGAGCGCGAAAGAGACCCGGTTGGGCACGATCGACGTGGCCACGCCCGTCGCCAGTTTGGCGTGGACGGCGGTTCCTCCGCGATAGAGAAGCTCTTCGTAGTCGGACTTGCCGGTCGCGAAGAATACGCCCGTTTCTTCTCGGCCGAGATCGGTTGTCCGGTAGCCGGCATCCTCGACGCAATGCCAGGCGGATTCCAGCGCCAGGCGCTGGAGAGGGTCCATCAACCTTGCTTCTTCCTCCTGGATGCCGAAAAACGCGGCGTCGAATGCATCGACGTTCCGGATGAACCCGCCCTCGCGCACGCCGCTGGAGCCCGTTTGCGACGCCGCAGCGGCCGCAAATCGGTCATCGGGGGGCACGCCGACGCAGTCGCGACAGTCGACCAGGTTTTGCCAGTATTCGTCGAGCGTTTCGCAGACGGATCCGGGAAAGCGTGCGTGGATGCCGATCACGGCGATCGGGTCGAGCCAATGTTGATCCCTGTGCGGCGCCGGCGCGCCACGATGCTGGCTTCCGGTTGCAAAGCCGCCGCCGCGTACGGACTCCGTCACTCGTGCCGTTCCTTCGGACTTCCGCTCACCAGTGCCATGTGCAACACCTCGTCTCCAGATGGATGGGAACGCGCCAGCGGGGATGGCGCGATGCTTTAAAACGCCGAACGTCTGTCCCACGCCGAGCGGACCGAACAGGGCCGCGCTCCAGAAGCGGCAACACGCCGTGGAAGCTCAGCGCCGCGCGGGAGATCGAACTGAATTACACTAATATAACAGGGCCGGGAGTGTAAACCCGGTATCGTTTCGGCAATGCGGCGGCGCGCCGTTGCGAAAACCGTGTCAGGGCAGGTCGTCAATCGGGCGCCTGGTCGCGATTGTGCGAGGCCATTTCGCGTAAGGCCACGCCGCGTGCCGGCGAACGACATCGTATGTCCGCAACGCCGCGGCGAAGATGCGATAGGCCTTACCGACTGTCTGACGTCAGCACCTGTCGGACAGATTTGAGGGTATATGGAACGGCGGGTTCGAAACGTCCTTGACCAACACGGATACTCTAGCGCGGCATGCGTGCCGACACGGCGTGATAGAGGGTCGCGCCCGTTTCGTAATAGTGCGCCTTGATGCGGCGGAACCGTTCTTCGTAAGTTGCCAGCGGTGCAAGCGGCAAGTCACCGCCATCCTCGCGCAGAAGGGCATCTGCGGCCGCCGTGCCGAAAACCGTTCCTGGTGCGATGCCGCGTCCGGAATAGCCGAAACAGGCATAGGCGTTCGGCCCGAACGCGACGATCTTGGGGATGTGGTCGCTTGTCATCGCGATCCTGCCGCTCCAGCCATGTTCGAAGGACATATCGCCCAATGCCGGATAGATTTGGCGCAGTTTGCGCCGGGCCCAGGCGTGGTGAAAATCCTTGCCAGGGCCCTCCATGCTTCCCACGCCGCCGATGATCAGGCGTCGCGCCCGGTCCACTCGGATCGAGGACATCACCAGCGCTGTGTCCCAGCAACCCTCGCCGCCCGGCAGGACGGTGCGGCGGTCGGTTTCGGCAAGGGGAGCCGTCGCGAACTGGGAATAATTGAAGGGGATGAATGCCGGTTTACAGGGCGCGCTTATTCCAAGGTGATAGGCGTTGGTGGCGACCAGAAGACACCGTGCGCGCACCGCGTGGCCATTGGCTTCGACTATCCAGATACCGTCGCCCCGCTTCAGCGCGGTGACGGGAGAGCGTTCGTGAACGATGGCTCCATGCCTTTGAGCGGCGCGCGCAAGCCCCCGGCAGTAGGCCAGTGGTTGTATGGTGCCGGCGCGCGGATCGAAAAGTGCGCCGTGAAAGGCCTTGCTGCCGGTGCGGCGTTCCGTTTCCGTTTGGGTAAGCAGGCTGAGCGGCGCGCCCAGCCGGTTGCCTTGCCGGTACCGTTCCTCAAGATCACGCAGGCCTGCCGGAGAATGGGCGAGATGCAATGTTCCCCTGCGTGTCGCCTCGCAGTCGATGTCTTCACGTTCGATCAGCGAAAAGACCTTTTCAGGGCCCAGGCCGAGCGTTTCGACCAATCGCAGGCCGGCTTTTTCGCCCAATTGACCGATCACGGAATCCGGCGGTAGCCAGAGCCCCGCATTGACCAGCCCGACATTGCGCCCCGATCCGCCATGACCCGTTGTTTGGGCTTCGAGCACACATACCGACGCCCCGCGTCCGGCGGCTTCGAGGGCGGCCGAAAGTCCGGTGAACCCGCCGCCGACAATGGCGAGATCGACGCTCAGATCGCGACCAAGCGGCGGCGCGTCGATGGTTTCCAGCGAACTTGCGTGCCACAGAATCGAGAAGGCAGTGGTGTTCATTGTTCCAGCCTCATTCCAGCATGCTCGGGTTCGGATGGAGCCGGTCGACCGGCGGGAGGAATGTTTTGGATCCGCCGCGCATCGGTCAGCTCAGCATCTTGCAGGCATCGGCAATCCGCCGCAGCGCTTCGCGCAGTTCGGTTTTCCCGGTGGCATAGGAAATGCGGAAATAGGGCGAAAGCCCGAAGGCCGAACCGGGAACGACGGCGACGTGAGCGGTTTCGAGCAGATAGTCCGCGAATGCGGTATCGGTGGCAATCCGTTTGCCGTTCGGCGCGGTCCGGCCGATCATGCCTCCGCAATCCGCGAAGGTGTAGAACGCGCCCTGCGGGGTCCGACAGGCAATGCCGGGGATCGTGTTGAGTGCCGAGACCACGATATCGCGGCGTCTCTGGAAGCTGCGCCGGCGTTCCCCGACAAAGGTTTGCGGACCTGTGAGCGCCTCGACCGCAGCCGCCTGGCCGATCGATGACGGGCAGGAGGTGGCCTGGCTCTGGATAACGGCCATGGCCTTGATCAGCGGTTCGGGGCCGCCGGCGTAGCCGATGCGCCAGCCCGTCATCGCATAGGCTTTCGATACGCCATTAACAGTCAGTATGCGCTCTTTCAGGCGCGGCTCGATTGCCGCGGGCGTGACGAATTCGAAGCCGTCATAGACGATATGTTCGTACATGTCGTCGACCATCAGCCAGACATGCGGGTGACGCAGGAGAACGTCGAGAAGCGGGCGGTAATCCGCTTCGCTGTAGGCCGCGCCCGACGGGTTGGAAGGCGAATTCATCAGCAGCCACCGGGTCTTCGGCGTGATCGCCTTTTCGAGTTGGTCGGCCATCAGGCGGAAACCCGCAGCCCCGTCGCAGGGAATGAGGACGGGTACGCCGCCGCAGATCTCGACGATATCGGAATAGGACGTCCAGAAGGGCGTGGGAATGATGACTTCGTCGCCGGGATCGATACTCGCCATGAAAGCGTTGAACAGGATCTGTTTTGCGCCGGTGGCGACCGTCACCTCGTTGAGGGCGTAGTCGACGCTGTTTTCGCGGCGGAACTTTTCGGCAATCGCCGACTTGAGTTCAGGCGTTCCGTCGAGCGGTGTGTATTTGGTCTCGCCGCGCTCGATTGCCGCCTTGGCGGCTTTCTTGACGTTGTCAGGCGTATCGAAGTCCGGCTCGCCGGCGCCAAGAACGATCACCGGCAGGCCTTCGCGTTTCATCGCCGCCGCCCGCGCCCCTATCTCAAGTATTGTCGACACTCCGACGGAGGCGATGCGGGAGGCGGGCCTGAAATGGGTTTCAGCGACGTTTAAGGCGATTGTCATCGCAGTCTATCCGATATCGAACGAGACGCCCTGGGCGAGCGGCAATTGCGTGGAATAGTTCACCGTATTGGTGGCGCGGCGCATATATCCCTTCCAGGCGTCGGAGCCCGATTCGCGACCGCCGCCGGTTTCCTTTTCGCCGCCGAAGGCGCCGCCGATTTCGGCGCCGGATGTTCCGATATTGACGTTGGCGATTCCGCAGTCCGATCCCTCGACGGAGAGGAAGCGCTCCGCCTCCCGCATGTCGACCGTGAAGATCGAGGAGGAAAGGCCGGCGGCGACCGCATTATGGTCCTCAATCGCCTGATCGAGATCGGCATATTTCATCACGTACAGAATCGGCGCGAAGGTCTCTTCGAGCACCGGACCGGTTTGTCTGGGCATCTCGACGAGCGCCGGCCGGGCATAATAGGCGGTGTCCTTGCCCGCCTCGAGAACACGTTCTCCCCCGGTCACGATGCCACCTTCCGCCTTCGCGGCTTGGAGCGCTTTGTGCATGGTGTCAAAGGCCTGCCTGTCGATCAGCGGTCCGACCAGCGCGGACGTCTCCAGCGGATTGCCGATGGAGACGCTCTGGTAGGCGGACTTCAGGCGCGGCACGAGCGTGTCGTAGAGACTGTCATGAACGAACAGCCTGCGCAGGCTGGTGCAGCGCTGGCCGGCGGTTCCCATGGCACCGAAGGCGATGGCGCGCAGCGCCATGTCGATGTCCGCCGACGGGCAGACGATGCCGGCATTGTTGCCGCCCAGCTCTAGGATGGAGCGCGCGAACCGCTTTGCGAGCCGTGGTCCGACCTCGCGGCCCATGCGGGTCGACCCGGTCGCCGAGACGAGAGCGATCTTCGGGTTGTCGACAATGGCTTCGCCCACCGTCCGATCGCCGACGAGAACCTGCGCGAGGTTTTCCGGTGCGTCGCCGAAGCGTTTCATCGCACGGTCGAGGATCGCCTGGCAGGCGAGGGCGGTAAGAGGGCTCTTTTCCGACGGTTTCCAAACGACCGAGTTGCCGCACACGAGCGCCAATGCCGTGTTCCACGACCATACGGCAACCGGGAAGTTGAAGGCGGTGATGACGCCGACGACGCCGAGCGGGTGCCAGGTTTCCATCATCCGGTGGCCGGGGCGCTCGGTGGCGATTGTCAGCCCGTAGAGTTGGCGCGACAGGCCGACGGCGAAATCGCAGATGTCAATCATCTCCTGCACTTCGCCCGCACCTTCGGAGGGGATTTTTCCTGCTTCGATTGAGACCAGCCGGCCGAGATCGTTCTTGGCGGCACGCAATTCCTCACCAAGCAGGCGCACGAGTTCGCCGCGCCGCGGCGCTGGAACCTGGCGCCACGTCTTGAATGCCGAGTGGGCCGCGTCGATGGCCTTGTCGCAGTCGGCCGCGGAAACCGTCGCAAGCGCTCCGATCTGTTCGCCGGTAACCGGTGAAAACGAGGCCATGTCGCCGTCGTTCCACCTGCCTTTCGGTATGCCGAGCTTGTCGAGAATCTTGGCTGTTTCCTGCTTGACGTCGATGGTTTTGGTCATCGTTGTCTCCTTTGTCGTGTGTTTGACTAAATGCCGTAGCCCCTGGTGGGACTGTGTTCACAAGGTCATCGCTCCCAGGGCGCCGGGCGAGGTCATGCGTTTCAGGTTCGTTGCGAGCCTGCGGATGGGGTCGGGCGTATAGCGGTCGTAATAAACTTGGTTCATGCGCCCGATGCCGTGCTCGGCGCTGAAGCTACCGTGGAATTTCTCGACCGCCACCGCCATCACCAAATTGCGAAGCGAACGCTCGTACCCGGGATCGGCAAGCGCCGGATCGTCCGGCCGCGCAACGAGATTGAAGTGGACGCCGCCATCGCCGAGATGGCCGAAATCGCAAACGGTTATGGCCGGGAAGGATCTGGCGAGTTCGGCCTTCATGTGCGCCAGGAACAGCATCACGTCGCCACGGCGAAAAGAGAGATCGAAAGCAAACAGCCTGCCGGCGCTTTTCACCCCTTCCGAAAGCGCGTGCCGCAGCGCCCACATCTCTTCCGGCGGACCGACAAGGGCGTTGGCGAGCGGGGCATCGTCGCTTTCCCATAGCCGCGTCAGCACGTCCTCGAGCATGCTGTCGAGCGCTTGTTCGCCTGAGCGTTGTGGATTGCAACGCGTGATCTCCGCCATAATGGCGAAGTCGGGCACCGCGCCGCCCTCGAACGGATTGCGAAGCGAGGGGACATGGGCCAGAGCCGCGCGGATCGCGTTGCCTGACATGCCCTCGAAGGCAGACAGATGGGCGCCGCAGGCCTGCTCCATGGCGACGAGCAGATTGGGTATTGCGTCCTCCGACGACGGTACCAGAAGCGCGGTCGCGCTCTGGCACGGGCTCATCTCGAGATTGAGAACGCATTGGGTGATGATACCGAAGGCACCGCATGTACCGATGAAAATCTGTTTCCAGTCGACGCCGACATTGTTCTTGCGCAGGCCGCTGGTGAAGTCGAGGATGGTGCCTTCTTCGTCGGCGAGGACGACCTCGATGCCGAGCGTGTTTGCCCTGACGTCGCCGTAGCGCAGGAAGCGCGAACCGCCGGCATTTGTGGCGATCATGCCGCCGAGCCTCGGATCGGCGCTGAGATCGATGGGAAAAAACAGGCCGTCGGCTTCGATCTGCGTGTTCAGTGCCGACAGGCGTACCCCAGCGCCGGCCCTGACGGAACGATTGACCGGATCGATCTCGGTAATGCCGGCAAGCCGGTCGAGGCTGAGCACGGCCTGCGTGCCGGTGTCGTCCGGCGTCGAGCCTGATACGAGACCGGTATTGCCCGACTGCGCGACGAGCCCGATATCATGGCGAACGCAGTAGCCGACGACGGTGGAAACCTCCTGGGTGTTGGCCGGCCGGGCCACGAAGGCGGCGCGTCCCCGGTCATAGCGCGCGCCGGTCTCGTAGATCTGCTTGTCGCCGGCTTCGACGACAATTCCCTTGTCGCCGAGCAGCGCGCGCAGTGCGTCGATATGGTGCCTGGTGTTCAAGTCGGTCATTTCACTCTGCGGCGGCAACCGCGTCCAAAACATGCCGGCAATCATCGATCGACGCATGTTCGATTTTGGCATAATGGGCGAACTCGTCGAGAACCGCTGCGCCGAGATCATGTTCGAACATCTGCTGGTTCGGTCCGGCAACGAATTGCTGTGCGGCGTTGTCGCCGAGATTTGACTGGAAGATTCCTGCCGCGCTGACCGGCAGGAAATCCTCGTAGACGATCGGATCGAAGCGGATCAGGCCTGCCTCTATTGCTGTCTCGATATCCATCTTTGACGCGGTGGCGGCCCGTCCCTTTCGCGTGAGCGAATATGTAAAATAGCCGAGCCCCTGGGTACGGATGTTCGCCCAATCGTCGGGAAAGGGCTCGAAGGCAGCGGCCAGCGCCGCCCGGTACTCCTCGGCGTTCGAACCGTCGGCGGCGGGTTGTATCGCCGCACGCGCATGGCCGAGCAATCGATCGTAAAGGGCGCGGCCTTTGGGGGTGAGCGCTATGCCGCGTTGCTCGATCTCGCCGAAGCGGGCGGTGTGCGTGCCGCTTTCCCAGGTGCCGTTCGCTCGGCTGAACTCGACGGCTTCCTCGAGCGCCTTGAACGAGGTTTGGCGCAACAGGATAGGACATTTCCGGGCAGGTGGGCCTTCGACAACCGCTTTCGGCGTTATGCCCTCGCGGGGCATGCGTGTCTGGACCTTGTCGATGTCGAGGGTGCGCGGTGTGAGGTGATTGATGTGGGGACCGCGGAAGGAAACGACGTCGGCGATCAGGCGGTGGGCATCGCACAGCCTTTCATACATCCGGGCGTCGACGATGGCCCGGTCGTGCCAGCGAAAGGTCTCGATCACCTCGCTTACGAAACGCGCGGCATCCGCCTTGCAAAGTCCGCCGTCGGCCTCGGCCTTTTCGACCAGGCGGCGCGCCGCCGGCGTGAAGATATCGCGCGCGGCGAGAATTTCGGCGGCCTGCTGGCGAAGGTCGTCATCGGCGATCAGGTCGAGGCGCAGAAGCGAAGTAAACAGTCGGAAGGGATTGCGGTTCAGGTGCGCGCCGCCGATCGGGCGGAACGCGGTGGAATGAACCGGAACACCGGCGACGGACAAATCGTAATAGCCGACGGGAAACATGCCCATGACCGCCAACACCCGGCGCATCATCGCCAGTTCCGCGGGGGTGCCGAGGCGGATCGCGCCGTGGCGTTCACAGGAGATGCGGTCGAGCGAATCTGTGGCCTTCAGTCTTTCGGCGAATTGGGGGGCGGCTGCAAGGGTTTCGGCATTTACGGCGTCCACCAGTCGGATCAGTGTGCCGTAAGCCGGTACCTCTTCGCGGTACATTGCCGACATGGTGGCGCTGAACGAGGCGCGGATTTCGTCGGCGGCAACAAAGCGGTCATTCGACATTGTGACTGGCAGCGTCCTGTCTGTGTTTATCATTCCATTTCGTCATAATAATTGATACCAAAGCCAATCTCATGCGATGAATCGGCTCTAACCCATGCGATATCGGAATGAATCTAAGCCGAGCACTGATTCCCGACCTTTCAGTTCTGCAAGCGTTCGAATGTGCCGCGCGCCACGGCAGCTTCACCCAGGCTGCTGCGGAGCTGAATCTGACGCAAAGCGCTGTCAGCCGGCAGATTCGGGCGCTCGAATCCCAATTGGGCGTGGTGCTGTTTGAACGCGTCCGCCGCCACGTCGTTCTGTCCGCCACCGGGCGGGCGCTTCTTCCTTCGGTGATGAAATTGCTCGCGCAGTCTGAGGAACTGGTGCAGCGCGCCATGGCTTCGTGCGACGGCCGGAGCGTCTTGTCGCTTGCCACCCTTCCGACATTTGCCAGCCGCTGGCTGTTGCCGCGTCTTCCGGACTTCACCGCGCGACATCCCGACATCGTCGTCAACATCGCGTCCCGCTCGGAGCCGTTCGATCTCTCCGATAGGGATTTCGATCTCGCCATCCACTACGGACAGCCGGTTTGGGCGCATGCGCACTGTACGTATCTGTGCAGCGAGATAATCTTGCCGGTCGCCAGTCCGGCGCTCCTCGAACGCCACCGCGTGACCACGGTCGAAGATCTCGCGGGCGCACCCCTGCTTCACCTGGCGACGCGGCCGCAGCAATGGCCGGATTGGTTCGCGCAGCATGACGCGCCCGATGTGATCGCCTATCACGGCCATCGTTTCGATCAGTTCAACATGATCATCGAGGCGGCCTGTATCGGGCTGGGTTTCGCCCTCTTGCCGAAATACCTGATTGAGAGTGACCTCGCAGCGGGCCGATTGCAGGTAGCGCTTGATCGTTCGATGACGACCGAAAACAACTATTACCTTGTCTCCCCGGAAGGAAAAACCGATTACGGGGCGGTTAAGGCCTTCGAAACCTGGATCCTGTCTCGGGTTTCGAGTAGCCCGGCCCTCGACCAGCGTTAGAGTGTCCGCGCCGGCCAACGCACGCATTGGGGGCTGCCGGAAATGGCCCCCAAATCTGCCCCGGCCAACACCGACGTTCCAGGCCGGCCGGCCGTAGGATGCACAGGCGCGGTCTGCGCGGTTGCAAAACGGGGCGGCCGCATGTCAGCCGCCCCGATCGCCGTTTCGCTATAGTGCCGATTATCGCGCCGCGACGGTGCGATTGAACTTCTCGATGACGGTAGCGCGGTTGTCGTTGATCTCGTTCCAGTTCGGCAGCGAGAGGCTTTTCACGCTCCCACCCTCGCCCCAGGGCATGCGCTGCTTCGCATCGTCGCTGAGTTCGACGTCTTTGGTCGCCGGGCCGACATAGATGCGTTCGGCCATGCATGCAGCCGGCTCCTTGCCGATGGCGAAATCGACGAATTTCTCGGCGGCTTCCATGCGCGGGGTGTTGGCAACGAGGTGCAGACGAATATCGCCCCCGATCGCCCCTTCCTCGGGGACGACGAAAGCGATTGGCAGCTTCTGGTCGCGCATTGCGTAGGCCGAGCTTGCATAATGCGCGCCGGCGACGACTTCACCGCTCTGGAAGAGATTGGTTCCGGCGCCTGCGGTGTCGAAATAGGCGGCCACCTGCAGTTCCTTGATGTTGTCGAGAACCGGGTCGACTTCGCTCAGCGGGGTGCCCTCGACCTTGGCAAGTTCGGCCAGGAACGGCACGCCCATGGCGTTTGAGGGGCTCGGGAATGTGACGGCTCCCGCATATTCGCCGTTCCACAAATCCTTCCAGGATTTGGGTGCGGTTTCCACCTGGTCGGTATTGTAGACGAGGCCAAGAGAATAATATCCGGTACTGACGGCGAAAATATTGCCCTCATCATCCTTGTAGACACCTTCCTCGAGCATGCCGGCGACGCCCGGGAGCTTCTCCGGATCGATCGGGGCGACAATCCCTTGCGCGGCAGCTTGTTCGGAGACGCCGCCATCCATCCACACCGCGTCGAGCACCGGCGCATCTTTTTGCTGAAGCAGCTTGCTGAGCGTGACGGCGGAAACACCGGGTTCGGGCGTGACGGTAATGCCGGTCGCTTCGGTGAACGGATCGATGATGCAGGCCTGCAGCGCAGCTCCCCATTCGCCGCCATAAGTCGCGACGGTTATCGATTCCTGGGCGCTCGCGGGAGCGGCCAAAAACGCGGTCGCGAAAGCGGTGAAAGTGAAGGTTGTAATTCTTCTGTTTTTCATGATGACGTTCCCTTTGTTATTTGTCTTCCAACGGATCGAACCATTAGGTACTGTTGGAGGGCGAACAGCAAATTGAATTTGGGAAATCTGAGATAACTGAAAGTTATGAACGTCAGGCAGCTCGAAGCATTCAAAACGATCATGGAACTGGGCAGCTTCACCCGCGCCGCGGAGAGGCTCGGCCTCACCCAGCCCGCGGTCAGCAAGCTGATCATTCTGCTGGAGCATAAATGTGGCTTCCAGCTCTTTCATCGTCAAAAGAACGGCGTCGTCCCCACCGCCGAAGGCGAAATGCTCTACGCGGAAGTCGAGCGGGTTTTCCTTGGTCTGGAGACCATCTCCGCGCGCGCCAGGGCTATTCGGCAGTTTGAGTACGGCGAAATCGACGTGGTTACCTTTCCATCGCTCGGCACGCGTGTTCTGCCGCCCATACTGGCGGGTTTCCTTGAAAACAGGCAGATCAAGGTCAATCTGGCGAGCCGGAATTCCTGGCTTCTGGTCGACCGCGTGGCCACCCAGGGCGTGGATATCGGCTTTGGCATGGCGAAGATCGATCGTCCGGGCGTCCAGTTCTCTCTGCTGTGTTCCATGCAGGGGGTCTGTGTCTTGCCGCCGGGGCACCGGCTGTCGGACAAGGGGGTCATCGAAGCGCGCGACCTGGAAGGAGAGCGTTTCATATCGCTCGCGGAGGAGGACGGCGTGCAGGTCGACATCGACCGGTCCTTCGCCGAGCACGGGGTGTCGCGCAACGTTGTTCTGGAATCGCAACTTTCGGAATCGATCTGCTCCTTTGTGTCGGCGGGTCTCGGCGTGGCGATCGTCGATCCGATCAGCACAGTCGGGTTTGAGCGCCGGGATCTCGTCGTGAAACCGTTCCATCCATCCATTCGCCAGGACATCTGGGTCATAACACCCAGTTTCCGGGAGGTTTCGCTCGGCGCACAAGCGCTCGTGCAGCATGTGAGGGAGGCGCTTACAGCCAAGATCGATACGCTCGAAGCCGCCATCGCACCAACTGGAAATTCGTAAATCTTTTCAGGGGGCATTCCAAATAGTTATGTCTGACCTAGCATAAGAAATTTGACTTCCGTCCTCCATGACGGCCTGATATTACGCATAAAGAAAGTACTTTTCTGAAATTATAAAGTATTTTCTGGGTGTAATGTCATAAAGGCCGCTTTTAAATGGTAAATGTTGGTCCGGTAACAGTATTGACCCCGACGGGCACCTTGGGGTACGGATTTGGAGACGAGGCGCTGGCGCGGGGCATGAGCCTGAAACCCGCCGTGATTGCGGTGGATGCGGGCTCCACGGATCCTGGGCCCTCCTACCTGGGGTCCGGCAAGCCGCTGGTTTCCGACTACGGTATTCGCCGCGAGCTGAAGGTGCTGATTTCCGCCGCCCACGCCGCGGGCATTCCGGTGATCGTCGGCAGCGCCGGTGGAGCGGGCACGGGCGAGCAGGTCGATCGCACGACCGCGCTGGTGCGCGACATCGTTGCCGAGCTTGGCATTCACCTCAAACTTGCCTGGATCTACGCTGACATACCCATCGAACGGGCCAAGGCGGCGGTACGTGCGGGCGTGATCGAGGACTTCGAAGCCGGCACGCCGCTGACCGAAGATATCCTGGATAGCACGTGCAGCCTGGTGGCGCAGATGGGGCACGAGCCGATCTGCGAGGCGCTGGAAGGTGGTGCCGATGTGATCATTGCAGGGCGTGCGTGCGATGATTCCGTGATCGCATCATTCCCGATCTGGCGCGGCGCCGATCCGGCGCTCGCCATCCACATGGGCAAAATCCTTGAATGCGGGGCATTCTCGGCCGAGCCGTTTGCCATGGATGTGATGCTCGGCACGCTCTACGACGATCATTTTATCCTGGAGCCAGGCAGCACCGAGCGCCGGGCATCGGTCAAATCGGTCGCCGCTCATTCGCTTTATGAGCGGGAGAATCCGTTTTCGCAGGGCGGTCCGGGCCATCAGATGGATTTGTCGAACTGTGCCTTCGAGCAGGTGACGGAGCGACAGGTCAAAGTGGTTGGCGCAAGAATGACGGCCACCGACGACTACTACGTCAAGCTCGAAGGCGCGCGCCTGGCCGGCTACCACTCCATTTGCATCGCCGGCATGCGCTGTCCGACATTTGCAGGGGCCGTCGGCGGTCTCCTGGACGAAGCCCGTGCCAGGGCGGTCGACTATATTGCGCCTGAGAAGGCACACATCACCTTCCACCTTTATGGCCGCAACGGTGTGATGAAGGAACTCGAACTCGCTCCGCCGTCGGGGCACGAACTGGGCCTCGTCATCGACGTCGTGGCTCAAACGCAAGAGCTTGCCCACGCGGTCTGCCATCACATCAGTGGGGGGCTTTTGCACCGTCATTATCCCGACGTCATCAATCCGTCCGGCAATCTGGCATTTCCCTATTCGCCGTCGGATATCGATCTGGGCCCGCATTACGAGTTCAGTGCCTATCATCTGATGAAGGTGGGGTCGCCGACCGAGCTTTTCCCCGTCCATTTCGAGGAACTGTGAAATGAGCAGCCGTCCTTTGCACGAACTGGCAGACATCGTCCGCAGCAAGAACGCCGGTCCCTATCGCATCACTTTCGACGTCATGTTTACCGACAGGGCACGCTACGAGCAGGTGCGCGACAGCGAGGCGATTAGGCCGCAAACGGTCGCGGCCGCCTACGGTCTCGACATTTCGCAAATATCCTCGTTTTTTCATGTTGACCAGGCGATGGCCATCAAGGTGACCATCATTCGCCCCCGCGCGCAGGGGGCTGCCGGCGATGGCGACATGTATGGTTGTCAGCACCATGTGCCGCTGATGAACATCGCTGTCCCAGTAACTTGATCGGGGGGATACCATGGCCAGCTTCATCGATGTCAAAAACCTGACCAAACGTTACGGCGACTATTTCGCCTTGAACGATGTGTCGGTGGAGGTGGCCGAAGGGGAGTTCCTGGCGCTGCTGGGGCCGAGTGGCTGTGGCAAGACGACCCTTTTGCGGTCGATCGCCGGTTTCATAGGCAGTATCGGCGGCGAAATATCGATAGACGGCCGCCCGATGCGTAATCTCCCGCCCAACCGGCGGCCGGTGAATACTGTTTTTCAGAATTACGCGTTGTTTCCCCACATGACGGTGGTGGAAAACGTTGCTTATGGTCCGCGCCGCAATGGTGAAGGCCGCCGCGCGGCGGTCGAGCACGCTGAACGGAGCCTGTCGACCGTCGGCATGCTTGAGTTCAAGGCGCGCTATCCGGCGCAGCTTTCCGGCGGCCAGCAGCAGCGGGTCGCTCTGGCACGGGCAATCGCCAACCGGCCGAAAGTGCTGCTGCTCGACGAGCCGCTTGGCGCGCTCGATCTCAAGCTCCGCAAGCAAATGCAGATCGAGTTGAAGGCCCTGCAGCAATCGCTGGGCATGACTTTCGTGTTTGTTACCCACGATCAGGAAGAAGCGCTGGTGATGGCCGACCGCATCGCGGTGATGGAAGCCGGTCGCATCGTGCAGATCGGCACGGGCGAGGAAATTTACCACAAGCCGGCAACGCGTTATGTCGCCGATTTCATCGGCGATGCGAATTTGATAGCCGCTCGCGTCACGGCTGAGGGAACGCTTGAAACCGAGGGCAAGGGGCTTTCCCTTCCGGTGCGGCACAATGCCAGCCCGGAAACCAAGGTGACCTATCTCATCCGGCCCGAGGCGATCTCGGTTTCTCCCGCGGCCCGGGCTGCGTCCGACGACGTGATCGATTTGAAGGCCGTCACCACCGACATCGTATTCGTCGGCAACGCCACGCGTGTCTATGTCGAGGCGCGCGGAGAAAAACTCGTGTGCCAGTTCCCGTCCTCCGAACGGGCCGCCGACTTCGAGCGCGGGCAAACGGTGCATGTCTCCTGGCATCGTGACAACGGTCAGGTGCTCGCACGATGAGGATCAGGAACTTCTGGGCGGCAATCCTTATTGCCCTGCCGCTTGCCTTCATGGCGGCGTTCTTTCTGGTGCCGTTTCTCGTTACGGTGACGGCCAGCCTTCAGACTGCGGACGGTGCCTGGACGCTCGCCAATTACAAGAAGATCGTCGCCGACAGCTACTACCCCGGCATCTTCTATACGACCTTCAAGCTCTCGCTTATCTCGACCATCGTGTCGTTTCTTATCGGCTATCCCATAGCCTACTACATCGTGAATATGGTCGAGAGCCGCTCGGCCCGGCGGGTCTGCTACGTGCTCGTAATCATGCCGCTGTTTACGAGCAATATCGTACGCTCCTTCGGCTGGCTGATACTGCTTGGACGCCAGGGGCTGGTGAACCAGGCGATGGTGGCGATGGGTATCATCGACCGTCCTGTGCCCATTCTGTTTACCGAAACGGCAATCGTCATCGGACTGGCTTATATCCTGGTGCCCTTCATGGTGCTGACCATCTCTAGCGTGCTGCAAACGATCGACCGGTCGTTGGTGGAAGCCTCGCTCGATCTTGGCAGCAGCCGGTTGGCGACCTTCCTCCACATCACTTTGCCGCTTAGCTTGCCTGGCGTGATCGCAGGCTCGCTGATCGTCTTTACGCTGGCCGTCAGCGCCTATGTGGTGCCGGCCATCATGAGCGGCGGGCGCGTGGTCGTCATGGCGATGCCGATATTCGACAATTACGCCACCTTGTTCGACTTCAATTTCGGTGCTGCGCTCGCGGTCGGACTGCTGATCGTCACGCTGATCCTCATCGCGCTTTACCTGCTCTTCATCGAACGCCGCGGCCGCAGCCAGATCGCGAGGCAGTCATGAGCATCGTCGACCGCATTGCGCGTCTTTTCGTCATTCTTCTGGCTTGGGCCGGGCTTGTCTTCCTCGCGCTGCCGCTCGTTATCATCGTGGCGACCTCCTTCACCGAGACGGAATTCCTGAAATTTCCGCCGGTCGGCTTCACGTGGCGCTGGTACGGGCGGTTTCTGGAGGACCAGTCCTATCTCAGCGCGATCTGGACCAGCGTCTCCATCGCGGGACTGGCTACGGCAATAGCGGTGGTTATCGGTGTGCTCGTCGCGCTCGTCATCGCGCGCAGCGAACTCAAGGGCCGGCAGCTTTTGAACACGATCTTCATCGCGCCGCTCATCCTGCCCACCATCGTTATCGGCGCGGCGCTTTTGCAGTACGCCAATGCCCTGGGGTTTGCGCGCAGCTTCTTTGCGCTGGTCGTCGGGCACACGGTGATCGTGGTTCCCTATGTGCTCAGAACCGTGCTGGCCTCGCTCGAACGTTTCGACCAGTCGCTGGAAGAGGCAAGTTTCGATCTCGGCGGCAATGCCGTCTCGACCTTCTTCCTGGTCACGCTTCCAATCATCAAGCCCGGTCTCGTGGCGGGAGCGCTCTTCGCCTTTATTATCTCGTGGATCAACGTCGAATTGTCGATCTTCAACGCGACCGCGCAACTGATGCCGATCCCGGTCAAGCTCTTCAATTACGTTCAATATGCCGTCGACCCGATGCTGGCCGCCGTTTCGGCCGCCACGATCTATGTCGCGGTCCTCGCGGTGATCGTGCTCGACATCCTTGTCGGCATCGACCGTGTCGCCGCCTCCCAGAAATGATCAAGTGAGAAGGGGTTTTCGTAATGCTCACCGATCCCGAAACCGCGGGCGATCCGTCCGCACTTGGGGATATCAAGGTTCTCGAATTGGGCTCGATGCTCGCCGGGCCGTTTGTCGGCTCGTTGCTGGGTGATTTCGGTGCTTGCGTCGTCAAGGTCGAAAAGCCCGGAAAGCCGGATGCTCTGCGCGAGTGGCCGCCGCACAAGGAGGAGGTTCCCCTGTGGTGGAAAACGATGGCGCGCAACAAGCATGCAATCACGCTGGACATTTCCCGCCCCGATGCCCGCGACATCGCGCTGAGGCTGATCGGGGAAAGCGATATCGTCATCGAAAACTTCCGGCCCGGCACGCTTGAGCGCTGGGGCCTGTCGCCGAGCGAACTGCGAGAGCGGTTCCCGCGCGTCATCTGGGTACGGGTGAGCGGCTGGGGCCAGGACGGTCCCAAGAGCCAGCAGGGCGGGTATGCGACAATCGCCGAGGCGTTCTCCGGCCTTTCCTCGTTCACCGGCCATCCGGACAAGGGTCCGATGGTCTCCGCCTTTCCGCTGGGCGACTATCTTGCCGGTGTCTTCGGAGCCTTCGGCGCGCTTGCCGCGCTGCACCGGCGAGAAAACACCGGGCAGGGCCAGATCATCGACGTTGCGCTCTACGAGCCGATCCTGCGCATCATCGAGTCGGTGGTCGTACGTTACGACCAGACTGGTCGTGGCAAGCCGCTCCTGGGAAACCAGATGGAAGAGGACGTGCCGCGCAATGTCTACGCGACGGCGGACGGTGGCGCGATTGCGATCAGTTGCGGGTCGCAGGGAATCTACGAGGGGCTTGCCAATGCCATGGGCCGGCCGGATCTGGTCACCGATCCCCGATTTCTATCGATGGCGCTCAGGGTCGAAAACCGCGAGGTGATCGATTCCGAAGTGGCCGCATGGGTGGCAACGCAGGCGACCGATGCTGTGCTCGACAAGCTGCAGGACCACCGCGTGGTGGCTGGTAAGGTCAACCGCATCGAAGACGTCTTCACTGATGCGCATGTCGCCGCCCGCAAGGCGATTGAGACCATCGTTGACGACCAGTTGGGCCCGCTCAGGATGCCGGCTCCCTCGCCCAGGCTGTCCGATACGCCCGGCCGCATACGCTGGGCGGGGCAGGTATCGGGTGCGGCCAACGAGGAAGTCTTTGGCCGGTGGCTCGGCATGAGTGGCGCTTCAATCGCCGCGCTGCGCGAACAGAAAATCATTTGAGGATTTCATGAAGAACGGCAGCCAGATCGGCATCATCGGCTATGGTGCCACCGCTTACGAAAAAAAGACAAACCGGACGCTGTTCTCGTTCCTGTCGGAAGCCGGGCGAAGTGCCCTCGACTCGGCCGGTCTTGCCTTCTCCGATGTCGACGGTCTTGCAATCTCTTCCTTCAAGCTGCCGCCCGACAACACAGTGACAACGGCCGAGCAGTTCGGCATGACGATCTCCTGGGCATATCTCGGCACTGCCGGCAGTGCCGGCCCTGTTGCCAGCATCATCAATGCCGTTCACGCGATCGAAAGCGGACAGGCAACGACAGTTCTTTGCATTGCCGGAGACAATTACGACGTCGGCGGTCATTTTAAGTTGATGGACGATTTCAGCCGTGGTTTGCGCAATTACGGCACGCCGTTGGGTTTCGGTGGCGCCAACGGGCTGTTTGCCATTATCCAGCGCAAGCACATGGAAAAATACGGCACCCGGCCGGAGGATCTCGGTCGCATTTCCGTCGGCCAGCGCAAGAGTGCCCGGCAGAACGAGCGTGCCCTTCTTCGCGGCCCCATGACGATCGACGATTACCTCAGTTCGCGGATGATCGCCGATCCGATCCGGCTCTACGACTGCGTTCTGCCGTGCGCGGGAGCCGAGGCCGTGGTGGTGACGAGCCTCGACCGGGCCAGTCCGGGCAAGGGAGTCAGGGTGGTGACTGGCTACGAGAGGCACAACTACCCGCCGATGGAGATCGCCCCGCTCACTGGCGGCTGGAAATTGTTTGCGGACCGTCTTTATGAAGACGCCGGTTACGGCCCGAAGGACATGGATTTCGTACAACTCTACGACGATTACCCGATCATGGCGGCGATCCAGTTCGAGGATCTGGGTTTCTGTGCGAAGGGGGAAGTCAGCCAATACCTCGCCGACAACACTTTTGACTGGGAAGGCTCGGTGCCGCTCAACACTGGCGGCGGACAATTGTCGTGCGGTCAGGCCGGCATCGCCGGCGGAATGCTGAGTGTAACCGAGGCAGTGCGTCAGCTCCGCGGCGAGGGTGGCGGCCGTCAGGTAGCCAACGCCAAACGCGGGCTGGTGGCGGGTTACGGCATGGTCGGTTACGGCCACGGACTTTCCGCAAGTACCATCATCCTGGAGGCGGCCCAATGAGCCGGGTTCAAGACTATCCGCTTCCCTATGAGGATGAAGACAACCGCGAATTCCTCGCCGCTTGGCGCGATGAGGGGCGGCTGCTTTTGCAGCAAGCGGTGGAGGGCGGGCGGCCGTTCTTCTATCCCCGGCCGATTTGTCCGTATACGGGCTCGGCCGACCTGGTTTTTAAACCTGCGAGCGGCAGGGGCGAGATCGTATCCTACGCGTTGGTGCTTCGGCCCAACCATCCCGTCTTCAACGAGGAAGTTCCCATCATACTGGCGGAAATCGAGCTGGAAGAAGGGGCATCGCTGCTGGGGCGCATTATCTGCGAGGATGCCGGCCGGATCGCCAGCGGCCTGGGCGTCGAGGTGCTGCCGCCGGAAGAGGCCAGGCGCTATCCGCTGCCGACGTTCCGTCTGCGGGAAAAAGTCGATGCGTGAAGACGTCCTCAACTTCACCGATGCCGACGTGGCCGGATGCCTGGAATGGGGGGAGTTGGTCGACGCCTTGGACGATGCGTTCAAACGCGGCGCCGAAAGCCCGCCGCGGCCGCATTTCGACATTGAAGTTCCCGGCGAGCCGAATGGCAATCTTTTGTTGATGCCGGCTTGGGTGGCTGGCCGCCACATCGGGCTGAAGACGGTGACGGTTTTTCCTGGAAACGCGGCGCGCAACGAGCCGAGCGTCAACGCCCAATATCTGCTGTTCAGCGCGGCGACCGGGGCAATCGTGGCCGTGTTTGAAGGTGGCGTTCTGACGGTACGCCGTACAGCGGCCGCTTCGGCGCTGGCATCACGCTACCTTTCGCGCGCCGATGCACGGCGTCTGCTGATCGTCGGTACGGGGCGACTGAGTTCCAACCTGGCTTCGGCCCATGCCTCGGTTCGCACGTTCGAGGAGATCGTCATCTGGGGACGCGACGCCGAAAAGGCGCGGAAAATTGCTGGAAAACTGGCCGACGAAGGACTGCCGGCCCGCCCCGCCGGAGAATTGCGGGCCGAGGTGGAGGCAGCGGATATCATCTCATGCTGCACGCTCGCGCGTGCCCCGATCATCAAAGGCGAATGGCTCAAGCCCGGTGCCCATCTCGATCTCGTTGGTGCCTTCACGCCGCAGATGCGCGAGGCCGATGAAGCTGCGCTCATGCGCAGCCGCGTTTTCGTCGACACGTTTGAAGGGGCGCTTTCAGAGTCGGGCGAACTGGTACACGCGCTCAACTCCGGCGCACTTGCGCGCGGCGATATCCAGGCGAGCCTCTTCGAACTGACGCGCGGCGAGCATTCTGGGCGGGAAGGATTGAGCGACATCACGCTTTTCAAATCGGTCGGCTGTTCTCTTGAAGATCTTGCCGCGGCCGAACTATGCGTTGCGCGGTCTGCCTCCCGATCGCGCGATGCCACCGCCGCGGTCTGATCAGCCGCGGCGGGCGAATCTGCTCGGGGCGAGGGGCATCCCGTTCGTCTACGCGGTTGCGGTGCTGGCGCGCAGTTCCATCATCATCGTCATTCCGACGCTTGCCTATCGTGGACTTGGCGAGGCGAGCATGGTCAGCGCGGTCTATCTTGTCGCGAGCGGTTTCGGGCTTCTCGCCAGCCTGTCGCTGCCGCCCGTGCTTCAGGCGCTTGGACCATGGCGGCTGATGATCGCGGCTTCGGCAATCGGGATAGCGGCCGCGGTACTTTTCTCTATTCCCGGGCCGTTGACCCTGATTGCCGCGTTGACGTTGCACTTCCTGATGGTTCAGCTTTTTGAGATCGTCACCAATATCTATACGCTGAACACGGTTTCGCGCCACGACCTCGCCCGCTTTGAGCCGCGACGTATAATGTTCGCCGGCGTCGCCTACATCGCGGGGCCTTTCGTCGGCGCTTACCTGCTTGAATGCGGCCCGCTGTGGCTGCCGTTCGCGCTGAGCGGTGCATGCGCGATGCTCGTCCCCTTGATCATGATCTGGGTCCTGCCCGATGCGCGGATGCCGGAGACACCGTCCGTGGCCGGCGTGGAGGGCGGGCTGGCGATCCGTCGGTTTCTCCGCCAACCCCGGCTCCGCCTCGCCTGGGTTCTGGCGATTGGGCGCGCCGGATGGTGGCAGATGTTCTTTGTCTACACGCCCATTCTCGCGGCAGCCAACGGCATCGGCATTGCGCATACCGGAACCATAGCCGGCTTGGCATCGGCGCTGTTGTTGCTCGCTCCACTTTGGGGAGTGGTGTTACGTGGGCTCGGGCTGCGGCGCTTTTTTGTCATTGCCTATGGCGCCTGCGGTGCAGCGACGGCCGCGGCCGGCATCCTGGCCGATTGGTCTTTCGGCTGGGCGACCGCGGCTCTCTTTGCTTCGGCAGTTGCGATCAGTGGCGTTGACAGCGCCGGCAATGCGCCTTTCATGCGTGCCGTCAAAAGCCGTGAGCGCCTTCGGATGGTTCCTATCTACAATACCTATCGGGAGATGTCGCAAATCGTCCCGGCGGCCGTATATACCGTGCTGTTGACGATTTTCGGCGTTTCGTCGGTATTCGTCATATCGGGCGTGGCACTTGTCGTGCTTTCCTTACTCGGCACGAAATTGCCCCGCCGGGCGTGATGTCCAATCCGGGTGAAATAGTTCGGGCGGTGTGGCGGCAACCGGACTGCCACACCAATTCCACGGCAAGACAAGCTTATGCCGTGGCACAGTCACGCCATCGGCGCGCGACGCCGCTGAGGGCGCGCAAGACGAAGGTCGAGCGATCCATTTGGGAAGGAACGGCTCCAGCCGTCTTTTTCCGACGCGGACGTTCCCAGGCGGTCTCGGCGGACTCGACCGGTCAGGCTTCCGGCGTGCGCGGAACCTCGCCCGCCTTGCCGGTCTCGATCTCCTTGCGCGAGCGGCCTAGCGCCTTGGCGAGGTCCTCGACATTGCGCACGGTGATGTCGCGTTGCGGGAAGGGAATCTCGATGCCGGCCTTGCCCAGTTCATTGTAAATCTCGAACAGAAGGTCGGAGCGGGCCGTCAGCACGTTGGAGACGTCCTTGAGGAAGCAGCGCAACTCGAAGTCGAGCGAGCTTTCGCCGAGACCCATGAACAGGACCGATGCTTCGGGATAGGACAGCACCATGTCGTTGTCCTTGACCGCATCCAGCAGGATCCGCCTGGTCTTCTCCAGGTCGCTGCCATAGGCGACGCCGACCGGAACGATCAGGCGCCCGGTCTGTGTGGTCAGCGTCATGTTTTTCACCGTGCCGGCGATTAGGTCGGAATTCGGCACGATGACGTCGTGCCGGTCGAAGGTCTGGATGCGGGTCGAGCGCACCGCGATCTTGCGCACGATGCCCGAGTGCCCCGACACTTCGATCCAGTCGCCTTCCTTGATCGGCCGCTCGACCAGCAGAATGATGCCCGACACGAAGTTAGACACGATCGCCTGCAGGCCGAAGCCGATACCCACCGAAAGTGCGCCGGCGACGATGGCCAGATTGGAAAGGTCGAGTCCGGCGGCTGACACCGCGATCAGCGCCGCCAGCGTGATGCCGGCATAACCGAGCCCGGTCAGCACGGCGTTGCGTCCGCCGCTGTCGAGCCGTGTCCGGGGTAGGACGGAGGTGCCGAGAAAGCGCTGCAGCCAGCGTGTGGTGAACACGCCGAGCACGAAGACGGCGATCAGGGTGAAGACCACGCCGATCGAAACTCTTACGCCGGCGATCTCCACGCCCTGCGTGAGTAGGATCCAGACTTCCGAAATGTCGGCGACCCGCGCGCCCCAGATCAGCGCGAACGCGGGTACCGAGGCGACAAGCACCACAAGGCCGAGAGCGAAGGGTAAGAGTGTGACCGCCACGCGTTCGTCGGGCCGGTGGCCGCCCAGCAACCGCGTCACCGTGACGGTCAGAAAATGGTTAAGAGCCAGGCAGAAGGCGAGCAGCGCCAGCGACAGCACCATCGGCACCATCGCCTGGCGTGCGATCTGGACATAGCCGGCGATCGAAAACAGCACCGCCAGCGCGGCCGCGAATTGCAGCGCGCGCGTGATGAGGCCGGTCAGAGAGATTGCCGACTCGTCGGTGGTCGGTGGCGTCCCGCCGGTCTCGTCCTGCATGCCGGGCGATGCTCGCAAAAGGCTCGCCAGACGCCACAACAGCACGCTGCCGGCCACGACGATGATCGCCGCCATCACCGAGCGCGAGGCAGGCGTGAACTGGAAGTCGCGTTCCATCGCCTCTAGGATCGTCTCGAACACCAGAACGAGCCCGAGCGCGAGCGCGATCCATGTCGCGCGCGCCGCCGTCTGGTCGCTTTGGTCGATGAGCCGGCGATCCGGCTCGCTCGGTGCGAACACCACGTGCGCGAGCCAGTAGGCGATGACCAAGAACAGTCCCAGGGTGACGACGATCGCGTTGAGAGATTTGGCCGATGGCGGGGCCAGCCGCAGCGACAGGAAGGCCGTTGCCAGCAGGCCGGCGCCGATTGCCGGGAGCGCGAGCCGCAGCACCAGCGCCAGGCCGGTGAAACCACGTTTGCGAATCCCGGTCGCCGCGCCGGCACTGGCGGCTTCGACGCGGCGGATCGCGCGCGGATGCACGAACAGGAGCGCAAACAGTCCGATCGCCGACAGCAGGCCCGCCAGCGGCAGGCGCTGGCGCACCAGCGCCCCCTGCGTCGGGCTGGTGATGATGTCGCCGACTTCGTTCGCCACGCGGCCCAGATAGGCGGACAATTCGCTCAGCGCCGGCAGCCAGTAGGTCGGCACCAGCGGCGAGGGTTCGCGGGCAAACAGCTCGGTCCGTTGTCGGGCGCGGATCAGCTTGTCGATCTCCTCGATCAACACTTCGGCGCGATTGTAGGCCTGTTGGGCGGCCAGCACCGGCGCGTCGGCGACCGCGATCGCTTCGAGCAGTTCCTTGCGCTGCGTGGCGACGCGTTCCGGTTCCGCGTCTTTTTCGCTCGGCGCCGGGCCCAGAGCTTCGAGCCGCGCCTTCAAAGTCAGCGTTTCGATATTGCCACGCTCGATAATGTCCAACGCCTCGCTGCGGTTCGCGGCGACGTCGCTCCTGAGTATCTCCAGCGCGTCGTTCGAGGCGCGTGCATTGCGCAACGCCTCCTCGGCCCGCTCCGCCGTTTCGTTCCATTCGGCCACACGCTGCTCGAATGGATCTGGAGCGTCCTGCGCGCGCGTCGGCATGGCGCCGAGCCAGACGACCAGCGCGAGGGCGGCGAGGATCAGCGTGGTGAAGCGCGGCATGCGTTCTTCCGATTTCTTGCGAGTGCGTCGATATTGGCCCGATTTTGCCGCCGCGAACAAGGTATCCTCTCCACGCTTTCTACGCGCGCAGGCCGGCGGCGCCGAGGATTGGCACAAAGTCGGCCTTTGTCCGACGCGGCCGCCATGCTGTATTTTGGCTTGGTTCGGGAGATTGAATTTGTGCGATGACCGAATAGACGACGAATGCGGGCGGGAGGTGCTGGTCGAGCGGTTCAGCGCACGATTGCGTGCTGAGCGGCGGGGACGGTTTCGGTCATGAACAGACACACCACGAACATGCGGGCCCTGGAAATCTTCGAGGCCGTTTCCCGGCACGAATCAATCCACCGGGCGGCCGCCGAGCTCGGGGTCACCCAAAGCGCGGTCAGCCACCAGCTTCGTAAGCTGACCGAGACGGTGGGCGAGAAGGTTGTGGTCCGGTCGGGGCGCGGCATCATGGTCACGCCGGCCGGTCGGCGCCTGGCGGCCAAGCTGCAGGTGGCGTTTACCCAGATCGAGCGGTCGCTGGCCGAAGTGGTGGGTAGCCACCGCGACGTGTTGCGGCTGGCGATCTGCAGCAGTTTCGCGCCCGGCTGGCTGATCGGCCGGCTCGGCAGTTTTTATGCCGCGCACCCCGATATCGATCTGCAACTGCGCATGTATGCCCAGGACCCCGAACTCACCGACACCGTCGCCGACGCCTTCGTAACCACCTTCCCCAAGGAGCTGGGCTTCTGGGCGATGCAGCTTCAGGCCGAAAATCTCATCGCGGTGGCCCCTGCGCCCGAAAATCGGTTCGCGCCGCAAAGCCTGCCCTTGATCACCACGACGCTCGATCCGCTGCGTCTGGGCGGCGACTGGATCGCCTGGTCGAAAATCGCCGGCGTGGCGCTGAATGACATCCATACCGGCCGCTGGCTGCAGACGTCGCATTACCTGCTCGCGCTGGAAATGGCCAAGAACGGGCATGGCATGGCGCTTGTCCCAGACTTCCTGGCCGAGCGCGATATCGCGGCGGGACTGCTCAGGGCGCTGTCGCCGGCGCGCCTGCCGACAGATGAGGATTATTATCTGTGCATCAAGGCTTCGCGGCGCGACGAGACGGCTTTGCGGGCCTTCGAGGCCTGGTTCCGACGCCAAGTCGTCGACCAGGATGAGTGAGGCAGATGAGTACGATTCAACAATGGCAATGAAAACTCATTGGACCCTACTCGATTTATAGGCGGTAATAGGTGCCGACAGATCGCATGCCAACGTTCGTGGCGGCCGCGACGGACGGCCGAGCGGCATCGAGTCAATGGGAGCAAGATATGAGCGGAACTGGCCCGAAAGGCCTGACGCGACGTGATTTCCTCGCAGGCGGAGCCGCGGCCGCGGTCGCGTTTTTTGGCGCCGAAGGGATCGCCAAGGAAGTCCTCAAGGAAATCCATGAACTGAAGCCGGGCGAATTCACCTGGCATCCCGACCGGCAGCCGGACGGCCCGGTCGCTGTGGTGGTCTCGCTGCCCGAGCAGCTTGTCCACGTTTATCGCAATGGCGTGCGCATCGCGGTCTCGACCTGTTCGACGGGCAAGAAGGGGCACGGCACGCCGACCGGCGTGTTCGTCGTTCTGCAGAAGGACAAGCACCATCGCTCCTCGACCTACAACAACGCGCCGATGCCCAACATGAACCGGCTCACCTGGTCCGGGATCGCCTTGCACGCCGGCAAGCTGCCGGGTTATCCGGCCTCGCATGGCTGCATACGCCTGCCGCTGGACTTTTCCGCAAAACTCTTCACCATCACCCATCTCGGCACGCCGGTGATCATTTCCGGCACCCATTCAGATCCCTGGGAACTGAAACATCCCGGCATGGTGCTCAGCGGTTACGCCGAGCATGAATTCGAGGAAATCGAGGCGACCCTGAAGGGCAAGAAGCATCCCAAGGACTGGGCCGAGGCCGAATCCTATCCCGTCACCTCGGTGATCGCGTCTTCCTCCGGCAACGAGATACTGCTGGTGGAAAACGGTGAGATCCTGGCGAGGGGACGTCTGACGATCAAGGGTGGCGGCAAGCTCGGCAATCATGTCTTCGTGCTGCAGGGCGCGCATGGCGCGTCGCAGGGCATGCATTGGGCCGGGATCAGTCACAACCAGGAGGGCGTCGGCGCTTTCGCGCGCGAGGAAGACGTGCTTGTGCGCCTCACGGCCGATCATGCGTTCGTCGCCAAGATGGGCGCGCGCATGCATCCCGGCATGACGATGGTTGTCACTGATGCGCCGCTCCATCCCGACACAAGGTCGGGCAAGGACTTCGTCATCATGTCGTGAGTCGGCTGCGCCAAGCCGCGCTGTCGACGCGTTTTGACGCGCGGATCGGTCAGCGGTGCGGTGGCGCCCGTCCTCCAATTGTTCTGGCCGGCCCGTCCGGCAAACCGTGGAGAAAGCCATGCCCAGTCTCTTGCTGAGATTTTTTGTTGCGGGAGTGACCCTTCTTGCTGGCGGCGTTCCGGCTCTGGCTCAGGATGGACCGTCCTTCGATTGCGCAAAGGCGGAAAGCGGAGCCGAAAAGCTGATCTGCGGCGATGACGAACTGGCCGAACTCGACCGGCTGGTCGCAGACCGTTTCGCGGCCGCGGTCGCTGCGGTGAAGGCTCTCGACGCTGGTGCCGTCCAGGCCGAGAAGGAACTGCATGCCTATCAGCGCGGCTGGATCAAGGGGCGCGACGAATGCTGGAAGGCCGGCGACGAAAGAGATTGCGTCGAATTCAGCTATCTGCGCCGCGATGCCGAGCTGGTCACCCAGTTCATGCTTGAACAGCCGACCGGCACCACGACCTGGCAATGCGGGGACAGCTCGGCCAACGAGGTCGTCACCATGTTCTTCGACACGCGGCTACCCTCCGTCCGTTTCGAGCGCGGCGACAGCGTCGACACCGGCACATTGGTTCCGAGCGGGTCGGGTTCGAAATATGAAGGCAACTTCGGCCGTTCGATCTCGATCAAGGGCGACGTGGCGACCTATCGCGATCCCGATCCGGACGGTGCCGAATACGAATGCAGGTCCACGAACTGAGGAGGCCGTGATGTCCCGTTTTGCCGCCGCGCTTCTGTCCGGAGCCGCCTATGCTGCGCTGTGCGGGACTACGGTGGCGCAGGAACTGTCGCCGCTCGGTCCTGACGAGATGATGTTTTCGGTCGAAAACATGGATACCAGCGTCGATCCCAGCCAGGATTTCTACCGTTACGCCTCCGGTAGATGGCTCGACCGGGTCGAGCGGCCGCCGGATCGCGCCTCCTGGGGCGTGTTCGAAATCATGACCGAGCGCCTGATCAAGCAGATGGCCGCCGCCGCGGCCGAGGCGGGGCAGGCAGCCGCCGGTGCGCCCAAGGGCAGCGCCGTGCAGCTCGTGGGCGATTTCTACAACGCCTATATGGATGTCGAGGCGATCGACGCGTCGGGCATCGAGCCGGTGCGCGGCCTGCTCGACCGGATCGAGGCGATCGCCTCGTTGGACGACATGATCCGTTTCATGGCCGAGCAGGCGGTGATCGCGGGGCCGAGCCTGTTCGCCGTGGTCGCGCCGAGCACCGACCCCGCCGACAGCAAGCGCTACGCGATGTTCGTCGTGGGCCAGAGCTTCGGCGTCGACGAGAAATTTCTCGACATCTACCGCAATGCGCAGGGCGATCCGCGGGTGGACGCCTATCGCACCTATGTCGAAGACGTCATGACGATTGCCGGCTATGCGCCTGCCGATGCGGCCCGCATCGCCGAGACCACCCTTAAGATCGAGTTCGCGCTCTATGCCGGATTGCTGACGCCGGAGGAGGCCAACGATCCGCGCAACCGCTATGCCAAGAAGACCTATGACGAGGTGCAGGCGCTGATCCCCGCGCTCGATCTCGATCTCTACCTGGACACGATCGGATTCGCCAAGCCGGATGCGTTCTACATGTTCGAGCCGCGCGCCCTGCAGGCCCTGGCCGAGCTCTGGCGCACCACGTCGCTCGGCGCGCTCAAGGACTATGCCGCGTTTCGCGTCATCGACAATTACAAGCCCTTCCTGACCACGGCGCTTGACGCGCCGGCAAAGGCGCTCGATCTCGCCCTCGTCGGCGCCAGCGCCGACCGTCCGCGCCAGGATCGTCTCTACCGGCTCTTCATCGACACGCTCGGCCACCCGGCTTCCCGGATCTATGTCGACGCTCATTTTTCCGAGGAGACCAGGGCCGACGTGCTCGACATGGTCGAGCGTATTCACGCGGTATTCCGCTCTCGCATCAAGACCCGCGAATGGTTGTCGGAGGAGACCCGCGCACAGGCGCTCGAGAAGGCCGCCAAATTCTATTACAAGGTCGGTTATCCGGACAAATGGATCGATTTCTCGAGTGTCGATATCGGCCCCGACCCGGTTGCCAATATGATGAATCTCGGTGCCTTTTCGATGGCCCGCCTCGCCGAGAAGCTCAAACATCCGGTTGAGCACGACGAGTTCAATGCCTCCTCGACGCTGCCGATCGCGGTCAATGCGGCCTACAACCCGTCCATCAACGGCTTCGAGGTGTCGGCGGCGATCGTCCAGCCGCCGGCCTATGTACACGATATGGATGCGCCGCTGCGCTTTTGCCGCACGGGCGCGATCATCGGCCACGAAATGACCCACGGTTTCGACAGCGGCGGCCGG
Source organism: Nitratireductor arenosus (assembly GCF_009742725.1). Taxonomy (GTDB): domain Bacteria; phylum Pseudomonadota; class Alphaproteobacteria; order Rhizobiales; family Rhizobiaceae; genus Mangrovimarina; species Mangrovimarina arenosa. The sequence goes on from NZ_WPHG01000003.1 coordinate 427,378, forward strand.
CGTTATGACGCCAACGGCAATTTCCGCGACTGGTGGACGCCGCAGGATGCGGAGGCCTTCGAGGCCGAGGCGCAGAAACTCATCGACCAGGCCAATGCTTTCGAGGTTCTGCCCGGCCTTCATGCCAACGGTCCGCTGAATGTCAGGGAGAACATGGCCGATGTGGGCGGGATCACCTTCGCCTACGAGGCGTTGATGACCTATCTCGACGAACATCCGCAGGAAAATGTCGAGATCGACGGCTTCACGCCGGCGCAGCGCTGCTTCCTGGGCTGGGCCCAGCTTTGGACGATGAAGGCGGCCGAACCCTATCTGCGCGCCATCGTCGCCGGCAACGGCCATCCGCCGAATTTCTACCGCACCGTTGCCGCGCTCCAACATGTCGACGCCTTCTACGAGGCTTTCGGGATCGAGGAGGGCGATCCGATGTGGCTGCCGCCGGCCAAGCGGGTCCATGCATGGTGAGGCGGCTTTTCGAAGGAGAGAGCGCAGACATGAGCAACGTTGCAAAAAGAAGTTCGCATGCGGTCATGCTGGCGGCCGTGGCCGCCATTGCCGGCTGTACGCAGACGGCGCCGCCGGACGACCAGCCGGCGCTGCGCTCGGGAAGCGCCGAGGATGAAAGGGCCTGCCTTGCGGCTGTTGCGGGGCAGACGGGAAACACGGTCTCGGTGCTCAGCTCGGAATTCTCCGAGGCGGCGACGCTGGTGATGGTCGGCGTCGGGCCGGATCGCGCGCCGTGGCGCTGCCTGATTTCCGGCGGCGTCGTGACCGAGGTGATGTCAACGGTCGACGAGGGCGCGCTTTAGATTTCGGCCCCGGCGGCGGCCTGTCGGTACGGTCCTGGGGGGGCGATCGGCGCGGCCGCCCTGTTGCTGCTCGTCAGGCTGGCGCGGCAGGCGGCATGACCGCATCACGCGCTTCTTGGCCGCGCCGCCTTCCCGGACTATTGTCGTCGACGAGGCGGCTTTGTTGGTGAAAAGGAACTGGCATCATGTTTGGCATGCTTCGCGTCCTATCGGTCTTTCTCGTCCTCTCGCTTTCGGCCGCGGGCCTTGCGCTCGCCTCCGACGCGGTCCGTCACCAGGAGGTGCGTTTCGCGGCCGGTGAGAGTTCCACCACGCTGTCCGATCGGATCCTTGGCTATGGTTCGGTCGACTATCTGCTCGACGCGCGCGCCGGCCAGACCATGACCGTCGTGTTCGAGCCCTCCAATGCCGGCGCCTATTTCAACATCTACGAGCCGGGCAAGGGGCCCGGCGAGGAAGCGATGTTCATCGGCGCGATCAACGGCAACGACTATTCGGGCGTGTTGCCCGCCGACGGCACCTATACCGTTCAGGTCTATCTCGTGCGGGCCGCGGCCCGGCGCGGCGAGGAGGCCGACTACCAGCTTCACATCGGCATCGACGCGATGGGCGGGCAAGCGGGCGCGGCGGCGCCGTCGACCGCAACCGGCGTGGCCGAGACCGACGCGCTGGTCGCGGACACGCCCTACCACGCCACCGGCAAGATCGATTGCACCTTTGCCGGCGACGAGAGCGTGACCAGCTGCGATTTCGGCGTCATTCGCGCCGGGGGATCGGTGGCGACGGTCGATATCACGTTTCCGGACGGCTTCAAGCGCACGCTCGACTTCGAAAACGGTGCTGTCACCAGCCCGCAATCCGGCGAGGTCATGGCCGATCGCGAGGAAGACACCACGTTCGTGACGATCGATGGTTCCGAGCACTTCGCCATTCCCGACGCTGTCATCGACGGCGGATGAGGGCGGCGCGCCGGGTTTTCGTTTATCCGTTTAGCCGGCGCAACCATCCCGCGACGAATGTGCCGGCAAGGCCGGCAATGCCGAGAAGAACGAGCAAATAGCCGATCGGAAGCAGGAAGAACGGCTCTCTCAGGACGCCGTTCTCATCGACATCGCTGCCGATCATGCGAAACGCCGCCAGGCATGCGAGGCCGGCGATGATCAGGATCGTCATCAGTTTCGCGGGCAATCTTTTCTCCGGGGCTCGCTGTGGCTTTCCGAAATGTAACGCGAAGGGGTTGTGCGAAATCGCGACGCGCCGAGCCGTGAAACCTGTCCCGGATTGGTTGGGCCATAACAGGCTCGAACGTTTGTATTCTTCACGGAAGTGTTTGAAATATGGCTCTGCGGCACCGGCCGCGGAGCCGTTGGCTCCACCATCGAGGGGGCGGGTCGAAACTTGCGACCTTGCCATGATCGCTGGCTGCAGCGTCACTCCCTCAGGTAACGACCGTTGACCCAGCCGGTGAATTTCTGGTCGAAACCCGCCTCGATCCTGCACCATCTGGACTGTCCATGCATGTCGCAGCCGAGATTGCGCACGCGATCTCCGTTGGCCAGTTCGCCGACAACCGGATTGCCGGTGCCGGGCGCCGAACGCACGTTGAGCGTGTCGTTGGCCGGTACGTTGGCCACGCGCCAGAAATCGGGCCCGCCCGAAAGTCCGTCTGCGTAGTCGGGATTCGCGGCCGCGCCGCCGCTGATGCTGATCGACAGCGCGTAGTCTGCCTCCTCGTCGCGGCGTGCCGCATTGCGCATCAGATAGACGCGGATGCGGTAGTCGCCGTCCTGCGGGAGAATGCCGGTAAAGGCGTTGCCGCCGCTCGAGCCGATATGGATCGCGGTCTCGCTGCCGGCCGGCATCAGGTTGAAATGGGCCGATGGGTTGGTGGTTTCGAACTCGATCGCCATTTCCTGGCCGGTGCCCGCGCCGAGCAGATAGTCGACGATCTCGTAACCCCGGATCGTTCCGCCGAGTGTTGTGCCGGAGGTGCCGGCTTCGAACCGGACCCTTTCCTCGCGTATCTCTTGCGCCCCGGCTTTGCCCAGTCCGAGAGCAAGCAGGGCCGCGATGGTGACGATTGAGAAAATCTGCATGCGGACACTCCTTATCCTCGGCCTGGGCGATGTCGCCTGCCGTTGAACACCCGCGGCAGGCTCGCGGCATTGTGCGCTCGGTCAGCTTTTCTGCGTGCGCTTCAGGCGTCGCATTCCGCCGGGCTGACGCCCACGACACTCTCGTAGCGACCATTGGCGGTGACGACCTCCGCGCAGGTCTGGGTGTCGGCGTTCCACCAATAGGCGGTCAGTCCGCGCGTCCGGGCCAGCTCGTAACCTCGCAATTGCAGTTGCGTTTCACCGCCGGCTCCGCGCGCGCCGACCAGGTCGGCGATATCGACGGGCGCCGCCGGTGCGTTCACGACGCCGGGAAGCGGTTCGCCGCCGCTGCCGCCAGTGTCGGTCTGGCAGCCGAGAAGCACGAGAAGAGGCACTGCAAGAAAGAGGCGTGGAAGCATGATCGAATTCCCATCGGTTGTCGGCGGCGTACGAAAGGATTGAACCCGTCGGTTACCTCCATGATCGAAGACTAGCGGAGAAACGGGCGACAAAAACCTGAAATCTGTTGGCGATGGATGACCTGATTTCACCAATGCCGCCGACTGCTCGCGGCGCTTCCGGTTTGTGGGATTGTATCGGAACGCCCGACGCTCGTGATCGGGCCGGGAACCACCGGCAGTCGAACGAAACCATCTAACGAGACCATCTAAAGACAAATGCCGCTAACAGGTCCCGAACCTGCCGTTGGTTGCATCGTGCGCGCCCGCCGTCTGGTGTCTCTGCGCCTCTGGCTCGGACTTAAGCGCAACACGTTCGCGCTCGACCTGGGTCATGATGTGGTCGACGATCTCCGCGTCGTTGTGCATCACGCTCTGGTCGATGAGCACCCAGTTCTGCTTTTCGCACAGTGCGCGCAGGACCCGCCGGACCTGTTGCTGGTAGGCACAGAATGCCTCTTGCGGGTCGCCGGTGAAACCGTCCCAGCGACCGATCTCGGTTTCCTTGAAGGCGCTGCGCCGTGCCCATGCCGCGCGCGGTTCCAGGTCCAGAAGCACCACCAGGTCCGGTTCGGCGGCCTCGGTGAAGAACCCGCGCAAGTGCTCGATCTCCATTCCGCTGCGCAGATGCGCCTTGGCGATGACCCGGTAGTAGGAGCCGTCGGTGACGTGCAGCGTGTCGGTGTTTCGCGCTGCCTGATGCTCGAAATACCGTCCCGTCGCCGCGAACCAGGCCGCGAGCAGGTGGAGGTAGAAACGGGTTCCCAGAAGATCCTGGCCGGGTTCGCCGCGAATTGGCCAGAGTGCCTCCTTGATCAGCGCCAGCCTGCCGTCGGCGAAACCGTCGCCGAACGAGATGTCCTTTTTGTCGACATAGACGGCCCGCCGGCCGCGCTCGGCCAGCGCGCGCGCGAGCTTGCGGCTAATATGGGTCTTGCCCGCCCCGTCGATGCCCTCGATCGCGATTAGCACAAAACGTCTCCTCGAAATCCCGTCCTCGCGCCGGTCGTAGGCCGAAAGGCGCCTTCTATTCGGCCGCAACGCCGAGGTCGGACTGGCGGTCGGCGTCCGCGCTGTCGTTGCCGGCAATGGCCGAACACGCGGCCGCCGCGGCGTAGCCGCCGCTGACAAGAGCGGGGATCAGGCCGCGAAACCGTCCGACGGCGTCGCCGCAAAACCAGATGTTTTCCGCCGGGCCCTTCAGGTCGAGATCGTTGCGCGGAAACGCGCCGACGCCCTCGATGGCGGGAAACAGACAAACGGTTTCCGCCGAATAGAGATCGGGAAACTGATCAACCAGAACCCTCAGGCTGCCGGCCAGGATCGCATGCAGCTCGGCATGCAGCATCGCGGCGATGTTGCCCCGGCGGAACTCCGCGCGCGGATGCCACGGCCGTCCGTCGAGCCCGGGCGTGCCCGTCGGGGTTCGGTCCAGAAATTCCGGCAGCGGCTGCCATAGCGCGCTGCCGCTGCCTGCGATCGCCGCCTGGTAGTGCCGCCAGATGCGCCTGCCTTTTTCGACCGCGTCGCCGGAAAAGCGTGCCAGAAGACCGAAATTGGAAAAGCCGGAAGGCGGGCCGTCGGAGCGGCCTGACAGGGCCGAAGGCCCGTTATAGGGAATAAGCCAGACCTCGCCATTGCGGCAGGTGCAGAAGGTTCTGACCTCGGTGCCGAGCGCGTTGATGATGTATTTGACGTCGGGCCTGTCGACCGCGTTCAGGAAACCGACGCGGTTGGGGTGCTCGATCCGGATACCGAATTCATATCTGAGCTCGGTCGTGGGCACGAGCCCCGGCATCAGGCTTGCCGTCGCTTGTGGGCCGAAACGGCCGGTGGCGACGATGATATGGCTGAAGTTCTCGTCGCGGGTAAAGCCGCCGGCCGGTCTGCTTCGCACTGTATAGCCCGTGCCGTGCCGGCTCACCTGTTCGACCGTCGTGCCGGTTCTGATCCACGGCCGGTAGTCGCGGCTCAGCGCGGCGATCAGTTCGGCCCGTTGTGCCAGCGTGCCGTAGCTCGACGGATAGTCCTTGGTTGTGATCGGGTCCCCGGTCCAGACGAAGTCGCCGCCATCTGCCCGGTCAGTGACCGGAACCTTGATGCCGACGCCGTCGAGCAGGGCGCTGATCTGGTCGTAGGCCGACCACAGCCGGTCCTTGTCGCGCAGCCGGTAGAGATGGGAGCCGGACGGGTGGAAGCTGAACTTGCCGTCGGAAAACAGGCCGGCGCCGCCGATGCCGCATCCGAGCTCGTCGGCCCTGTCGTGATGGCGCTCCTCCAGCGCCCGGCCGGCCTCGAACAGGCGAAACTCGATCCCGCTGGCGGCCAGGCAAAACGCCGCCGCCAGTCCCGCCGGTCCGCCGCCGATGATAGCAATACGCGCCATGTCCAAGCTCCTGCGATCAAGGTTCGTGCGCCGGCCGGTTCGGCCAGGCTGATGGTCGTTGCGCCCCATGGAAGAGTGTGGCCGCCGCGTCTTGGCGCGGGTCGGTATCGCGCCGTCAGGCGAGGGCGAAATCGTTCACCACCACGCGCGACAGCAGCTTGGGGATCAGATCGCCATAGTCGCCCGGGTCGGGAATGCTCTTCTGGTTCGGCATCAAAAGCGCAATCACATGGTCCGGGACCGGTGTTTCGAACAAACGCCTTTGCTGTTCGAAGACGTAAAACAGCGCCGAGGCAAAACCGTATTTGCGGGCCACGAGTAGCAGTTCGGCCCAGTCGATCGCCTCCTGGTGGTGGCGCACCAGCGCATCGATGTCGCCCAGCATATACGGCTTGACCGTGCCGTGCTGGAAGGCCTCGAAATAGGCGCGCGCGGCGCTGAACCACAGCGCGGTCGTCGGCCCCTGGCACCGGACGGCCTGCCCGAGCACGGTTTCCGGCCCCGCGCCGCGCCACACGTCTTCCTCCTCGACCCCGTCGGCCAGGCCGAAATGGATGTCGACGAAGACCGGCATCGAAACCGTGCCGTCGCCTTGGACGAAGGATTTTATCTGCCGCTGCCGCCACGCTCTGGGCAGCAGGCTGGCGTCGAAATCGGGCCGGACCGTCTCCACCTTGGTCACCGAGTGCAGGGCGTATTTATGTGCGAGCGTATTCTTGGTGATCCGGCGGAACATATGGGTGAAGGTTCCGTTGGCGGGATCGAACACGCCGTGTTTGAAGCCGAGCCCGTAGAGCGCCTTCTGGACGCGCCACAAATCTTTCGGCCGCACCATGATGTCGAGATCCTGCATCGGCCGCGAAACCGGATCCGGAAAGAGGGTCGCCGCCACCAGCGCGCCCTTGAAGATGTAGTAGTCGATGCCGGCGGTCTGGAACGTGTTGAGTATCTGTGCCAGCAGCCGGAACTGGACGATCGAACGGAGTTCGGAAAGCTTCGACCACCCGGCCATGTAGCCCGGCACCCAGTCGGGGATGTTTCGCCAGGCGCCCAGGCGGTCGAGATGAAACCGGCACAGCGGGATCGTCTGATAGGTTTCGGCTCGCCACAGCACATAGGCCCAGTCCATGTCCTGGCGGGTGAGGCGTACGAGCCGCTCGTCGCCGGCATCGTCGAGCCGCGGACGACAGGTCAAAAGCAGAAAGGTTTCCTCACGAGAAAGGTGGATCATCATCCCGCTCCCGCACTAGGTTTTCTGTGATGACTTCTTCGATTTGCTTTCGTCTTCGGGGGAGGCGGCTTCAGCTCCGGCGGCCGCGTCGCCATAGTGGCGCAGAAGCTGCCTGTACTGATCGAGCTGCTGGTCGAATTCGGCGAAATCGCGGTCGAAACCCTGGCCGAAGATTTCTTCCAGATTGGTCTGGCCCGCCGCCGCGCCCTCGGCGTCCTGCGCGGTCAGGTGCACGGCGTTGGAGGCGAGCGCGCTGAACGGAAACAGCGCCGGCACGTCGCTGTCGCGTCCGTTTTTGCGCCCCATATTCGCGCCGATATCCTGCAGGATCGGCACGGCCAGCTTGCCCGAAAGGGTGATCACAAAGGTTCCGTCATTCTCCTCGACGGTGTACCCGAACAACAGACCGTCGCCCATCCTTGCCTCCCATGGTTGTATGGTTCACTACGGTACGGAGCGCCTCCGTGACCGGACGCGCTCCGTGGTCGCCGGTGTCATGCGCGCGCGCGCTGAACGGAAAAGGACCTGCGGCGCAAGGCATTGCCGCGTTTCCACAGCCGGACCTCGGCCTTCGACAGGGCAAGCGCCCTGCGGCCCATTGCCAGCATCGCCCAGTATTTCTTCCGGTTGCCGCGATATTTGTGACGCTTGGCGAGCGCGAAGCAGTTCCGCGCCAGCTTCAGGTGACGGCCGGCCGGAGATGCCCAGAACCGAGTGGAGCGTTTCGCAGCCGGCTTGGCGCGGGCTGCCTGCAAAAACGGATTTCGCGAATAGGCCATGCTTTCTCCTCCTTCCTGAACCGGCTCAAGATAAAACAACCATAGGTAGCGGTCAACAAAAATACTTTATCTTAAGTAGCAGGAACGGATGAAGGACGGGCGCCGGCCGAACGGGTTTCTTCGCGATCTTGCGTTCGGACATGCGGCGGTGCGCGCGTCACCTTTGTCGCGCGTGCGATGCTTTCCGATTGACCACGGTCGCCAGGCTTTGCAGTTTGATCGCCCAGAGCGGCTACCGGCTTTCGTGAAAGATCATGCCGCGACGGCAACATTGACCGTAATGGCGGGCCGTCGAAGCGCCGTCACACTCGAGGCAGGCTGTGCGGTGCGCGGCTCAGCCTGTTGTTACCGTCCGCCATCTTGGCAAGCAATCCGATCAGCTGGGTGCGTTCGGACGAGGATAAGGGCTCGACCATGCGCTCCTGCGCCTGGCGGGCGAGCGGCAGCGCCCTGGCCAGCAGGTCGCGGCCGGCCCCGGTGATGGCGACGATCTTGGAGCGGCGGTCCTTGCGCGAGGGCGTGCGCGTGACGAGGTCGCGTTGCGCCAGTTTGCCGAGAACGACCACGATCGTCGTGCGGTCGAGGGCGGCGACGCGGCCGAGACTGGCCTGGTCCATCGCGCCGAACCGATCGAGCGCCGCGAGCAGGCCGAATTGCAGCGGCGTCAGGTCGACGGCGCTACACTCGTCCAGAAAGACCGCGACCCCGATCTGGTGGCATCGCCGCAGCAAATGCCCCGGCATGTCGAGGAAATTGTCTTCCTCGCCGCGTTCGGTGGTCGCGGCCCGGTCGTTCATGCCTCGGGCTCGCCGATGGTGGTGGTGATCGTGCCGAGGCCCTCGATCGCGACCGCGCATTCGTCGCCGGGCACCAGCGCGCCGACGCCCGCCGGCGTGCCGGTATAGATCAGGTCGCCGGGCGCGATATGCATCGACTGCGACAGGATCGTGATGATCTCGGGCACCGACCAGATCAGTTCCGACAGGTCGGCGTTCTGGCGCGTCACCCCGTTGACGCTGAGCCGGATCGACCCCGTGGCGGGATGCCCGCTTGCCGAAACCTTGTGGATTGGCCCGCAGACCGCGGAGCGGTCGAAGGCCTTGCCCCAGTCCCATGGCCGGCCCTTGTCGCGCGCCTCGAACTGCAGGTCGCGGCGGGTCAGGTCGTTGCCGATCGCATAGCCGTAGACGTGGTCGAGCGCGGCGTCCTCGGCGATCTTGAAGCCGGCGCGGCCGACCGCGACCACCAGTTCGGCCTCGTGATGCAGGTTCTTGGTCAACGGCGGATAGGCAATCGTGGCGCCGTCCTCCACGACGGCGTCGGCAGGTTTGGTGAAGAAGAACGGCGCCTCGCGGTCGGGATCCTTGCCCATCTCGCGAGCATGCGCGGCATAGTTGCGACCGACGCAGAAAATGCGGCGGACCGGAAAGCGCGCGGCCTCGCCGGCGACGGCGAGGCTCGGCTGCGGGGGAGGGGAAAAAACGTAGTCAGTCATGATGGGCGCTCTCAATGGTTGCCGCGATCTTCGCGCCACAGGCCCAGCCTATCCTGGGCGGCACGGTCGGAATAGGAAAACAGCACCGCGTCGGTGGCGGGCTCGTGGACGATGCGTTTCCATGACGGGGCGACGAAAATGTCCTTCGGGCCCCATTCGAACACTTTTCCGTCGATGGTCGTGCGCCCCGATCCCTCCACCGCCACGAACACAGTGGCGTCGGTCGAGCGATAGGCGGCGGTGGTGAAGCCGGCCGGCAGAAGCTGCAAAAACGTGGCGATGGTCGGCATCGCGTAGCCGCCGTCGACCGGGTTGACGTAGCGCAGCTTGAGCCCGTGGCAGGGGTCCCACTCCTCCTGCGTGCGCATCTGTTCCAGCGCCGCGCGCGAGCGCTCATAGGGATAGTTGAAGATCGGCGAGGTCTTTTTGCGTGGCTCGAAGTCGACCGGCAGGAGATTGGCGCCGAAACGGGCGAGCGAATCGCCGGTCTTGCGCGAGATCGGCTGCTCGTCGTCGGGATAACCTTCCGCGAACGAGGCGTCGAAGAACGAGATCATCGGAATGTCGAGCCCGTCGAGCCAGATCATCGGTTCGTCGGTGCGGTTGCCGTGGTCGTGCCAGGCGCCGGACGGGGTGATGACGAAGTCGCCGTAATGCATGACCGTGCGTTCGCCGTCGACCGCGGTATGGGCGCCGTCGCCGTCGAGCACGAAACGCAGCGCGGATTGCGAATGGCGGTGCGCGGGGGCGACCTCGCCCGGCATGACAAGCTGCAGGCCGGCATAGAGCGATGTCGTGATCCGGCTCTGGCCGCGCAGGCCAGGATTTTCCAGGATCAGCACTCGCCGTTCCGCCTCCTTGGCGGTGATCAGCCCGCCGGCCTCCAGAAGATAGGCCTTGGCCTCCTCGTAGTTCCAGCAATGGGCCTGGCAGCCGCTTGTCGGCTCCGGCGTGATGATCGACGACATCACCGACCACAGCGGGGTCAGGCTCTTCTCGTCGATCTTTTCGTAAAACGCCTTGCGTTGCGGCGTCTCGGTCGGCTTCTCGGTCAGCGACATGGGGTCTCCTCCTTGCGGCTCTCGTCTCTCAGGCCCGCGCGAGCCCGGTGCCGCCATAGAGCCATTCGAGGCGGTCGTAATATTGTTCGGGCGACAGCGAGGTCATCACCTGGTTGCGCACCAGCGCCTTGGCGCCGGCCGGATGGTAGATGTACTCGCCGATCAGGCGCGAATCGATCTGCACATGGGCCGTGCGCGGCACCCGGTTTTGCTGATAGGCAGCGAGCGCGGCCTCCACCTTCCCGTCATGCGCGTCGAGCATGTGGGCGAGGCACACCGCGTCCTCCATCGCCATCGCCGCGCCCTGGGCGAAATATTGCAGCATCGGATGCGCGGCGTCGCCGAGCAGGGCCACCCGGCCGTCGACCCAGCGGGCGACCGGTTCACGGTCGCACAGCACCCACAATTTCCAGTTCGCGCCGTGTTCGATGATCTTTTGCGCGCGCGGGTGGATATGCTCGAAACCGCGCAGCACTTCCTCGACCGGCACCGGTTTGCCAGCCACCGCTTCCTCCACGTCGTTGTGGTAGGTCACGACCAGGTTGAACATCTTCCAGCCCTTCAGCGGGTAATGGACGATGTGGCATTTCGGCCCGGCCCACAACGTGGCCGCGTTCCAGCGCAGATCCTCGGGCATCCGCTCGACGGGGATGACGGACCGATAGGTGGTATGGCCCGAGACGATCGGCTCGCCGTCGGCCAGCATCTGGGCGCGGATCGGCGAGCGCAGCCCGTCGGCGCCAATCAGCGCGCAGCCGACCACGGGATCCCGGCCGGCGCACAACACCCGCACCGACGCGCCGTCCTGCGTGTAGCCTTCGACCCGGTGCGAGGTGCGGATATCGACCAGCCCTGTGTTTCGGGCCGCCTCCACCAACGCCATGTGCAGGTCGGCGCGATGCACCACGGCGTAGGGATTGCCGAACCGCTCGCGGAACGGCTGATCGAGCGGAATATGCACGATCTCGTCGCCGGTCAGCCCGTCCATCAGGCGCAGTTTGTCGATGAAGACGGCCTCCGCGCGGGCCTGGTCGCCGACGCCGAGCGCGTCGAAACAGTGAAATGCATTCGGCGCGAGCTGGATGCCGGCGCCGATCTCGCCGATTTTCGAGGCCTGCTCCAACACGATGGCGGGGCGGCCGGTACGGGCAAGGCCGAGCGCGGTGGCGATACCGCCGATGCCGCCTCCGGCGACGATAACGGGTTGCATGTCCGTTCCTTCCGGCAATTTCGTCAGTATTATGCGCATAATGCTGACTATTGCAAGCGCGATGGCCGGGACAATGTCCGATTGCCGCCCCGTTCGGTTTCAACCGAACTTTAATCTCCAACCTCTAATGTGACCGCGGTCGTCCCGCATGGCTTGCGCCGGGTTGCGCGGATCGGCCTGCCGGATCGGATTGGCGGATGATACAGCATCAGATGGACACCACGCGAGCCTTGGGTGAAGCGGACGTTCCGGTCGTCGCGCGGCTGTTCCAGAAGATTTTGCGCAAGACCCGCGAGCCGGCGACGCCGGCGCTCGAAACCTATCTGGCGAGCGTCTTCCTGGACGGTCCCGACCGCGATCCGCAGATCAGTTCCTTCGTCCATCTGCGCCGGGACGGCCGCGTCAACGGCTTTGTCGGCGTCTTGCCGTTGCCTTTGCTTGCCGGCGACAGACCGGTGCGCGGCGCTTTATGCGGCACGTTGATGGTCGAAGACCACGTCGATGATCCCTTCGCCGGCGCGCGGCTGATGCGCGCCTTCCTCGGCGGTCCGCAGGACATTTCGCTGACCGAGACCGCCAACGACATTTCCACCACGATGTGGCGCAAGCTCAGGGCCACCGTTCTGCCCGACCATAGCCTGGAATGGCTGCGTGTGATCCGTCCGGCCGGCTTCGCCGCCGAGATGGCCGGTCGCGCGGTCGGCCTTGGCGATGTGTTGCGCCCGCTCGCGCGTCCCGTCGACGCGCTGGTCCGGCGCCGGGGCGACGGTCCGTACTGGACCCATATGCCGGCCGGGCTGCCCGCCGGAACGCTTGCCAGCGCCGAGGTCGACGATGGCGAGGCGGCGGCGCTGTTTGTCGAATTGACCCGGGGCTACGAGGTGCGGCCCGACTGGCGCGCGCAAAGCCTCGCCCGGATGTTGGCCGAATCCCGCCGCAAGGCGGTCTACGGCGCCATGGTGCGCCGCAAGGTCGTGGCGCGTAACGGCCGCCCGGTTGGCCTGTTTCTCTATTACGGCGACCCGGGGCGTGTCGGGCGGGTGGTGCAGGTCCTGCACGCGCCCGGCCAGGCCGGCATTGTCCTCGACAGCATGCTCGCCCATGCCGGCGAAACCGGCCTTGTCGCCTTGCGCGGCCGCACCATGCCCGCGCTGCTGGAGGCGATGCTTGGCCGGCGTTTCATCTTCGTTCACGCCTCTTCCTCCATTGTGCACGCGCGCGACAAGAGCCTGATCGAGCCCTTCGTCGCCGGCAGGGCGTTTTTCAACGGTTTTGCCGGCGAATCCTGGTCGCGACTGATCGGAGACCGTTTTGACTGAATTCGCTTCGAAGACGGCACGCGGCCCATGTGCGGCATAGCGGGTTATTGCGGCGACGGCGTCGCGCCGCAGGACGGCGCGGCGCTGTTGTGGCGCATGGGCCGCGAGCTCGCCCATCGCGGCCCGGACGGACAGGGCAGCCATGTCGGTCGCGGCATCGGCCTCGGCCATCGCCGTCTTGCCGTCATCGACCTGTCCGAGGGTGCCGCCCAGCCGATGGCCAGCGCCTGCGGGGCGATCCACATCGCCTATAATGGCGAGGTCTTCAATTATCTCGAACTGCGCGCCGAGCTGGTCGCGCGCGGTCGGCGCTTTCGCAGTGAAAGCGACACCGAGGTGGTGCTGCAGCTCTATGAGGAGTTTGGTCCCGATTTCGTCACCAAACTCAACGGCGATTTCGCGCTGGCGATCTGGGACGGGCGCAGCCGGCGCCTGCTTCTGGCGCGTGACCGCGTGGGCGTGCGCCCGCTCTTTTATCACTGGCAGGGCGGCACGCTCTATTTCGCCTCCGAGATCAAGGCCCTGATGCAGGTGCCGGGCTTTTCGGCCGAGATCGATCCGCTGGCGCTCGACCAGATCTTCACCCTGTGGACGCCGTTGGCGCCGCGCACCGCCTTCAAGAACGTCAACGAACTGCCGCCGGCCCACATGATGATCGTCGAGGGCGGCCACGCCGTCACCCGGCCCTACTGGGCGCTCGACTTTCCAGCGCTCGGCGATGACGCTCCCTCACGCGCCGAGGGCGATGTCGCCGAGGAGTTACGCGCGCTGCTCGAGGACGCCACGCGCATCCGCATGCGTGCCGACGTCGAGGTCGGGTCGTTCCTGTCCGGCGGCCTCGATTCCTCGCTGATTTCCGCTATCGCTGCCCGTCAGGCGCCGGGCCGGCTGCGCACCTTCGCGCTCGCCTTCGACGATCCCGCCTTCGACGAGAGCCGCCATCAGGAAACGATGGCCGCGGCCCTCGGCACGCGCCACGATGTCCTGACCTGCCGGGCCGGCGACATCGCGGCCGCCTTTCCCGCCGTCGTGCGCCAGATGGAGCGCCCGGTCCTGCGCACCGCGCCCGCCCCGCTCTATCTGTTGGCGCAGCGTCTGCGCGGCGAGGGGCTCAAAGTGGTGCTGTCGGGCGAGGGCGCCGACGAGATTTTCGCCGGCTATGACGTGTTCAGGGAGGCGCGTATCCGCCGTTTCTGCGCGCGCCAGCCCGGCTCGACGCTGCGGCCGCACCTGTTCCGCAAGATCTATCCCTATATCGCCTCGCTGCAGCAGCAGACGCCGGAATATTTGGCCGCGTTTTTCGGCGCCGGCGCCGATCGGCCCGACGATCCGCTGTTTTCCCACCGGCCGCGCTTTCGCGCCACGGCCGGAGCGAAGCTGTTCTTCTCACGTGAACTCAAGGCCGAACTCGCCGGCTACGACGCGGCCGAAGAGCTGGCGGCCTCGCTGCCGGCTGAGTTTTCCCGCTGGCACCCGCTCCACCAGGCCCAGTATCTGGAGACGCGTTTTCTCCTGCCCGGCTACATCCTGTCGGCCCAGGGCGACCGCATGGTCATGGCGCACGGTGTGGAATCGCGCTTTCCCTTCCTCGATCATCGCCTGGTCGAGTTCGCCGCCCGCATCCCGCCCGAGATGAAACTGCGCGGCCTGCGCGAAAAGCACATTTTGCGCCGGGCCGGCGCCGACCTGTTGCCGGCCGCAATCAGCGAACGCCCCAAACAGCCCTACCGCGCGCCGGAGAGCGTGTCGTTCAGCGGACGGGACGGCGCCTATGTCGAGGCGCTGATGTCGACGCCACGCATCGCCGAGGACGGGCTGTTCAACCCGCAGGCGACCCGAAAACTGCTCAACAAGCACGGCCGCGGCGCGATCGCCGGTTTTCGCGACGCCGCCGCCTTTGTCGGCATTCTCTCCACCCAGCTCTGGCTGCGGGAATTCGCCGGCGCCGCGCCCCGCAAGCACTCCGCGCAGGCCGTGTGACGGCGCTCCAACCACGAAAGGCTCATCCGATGTCAGAACCTGTCCACCAGCATATCCGCGAGTTCATCGTCGAGAACTTCCTGTTCGGCGACGACGACTACGAGCTCGACAACGGCGTCTCGCTGATCGAAACCGACCTGGTCGATTCCACCGGCATCCTGGAACTGGTCTCCTTCCTCGAGGAGCGCTTCGAGATCGCGGTCGCCGACGCCGACATCGTGCCGGGCAATCTCGATTCCATCGACCGCATCGCCGCCTTCGTCGCCCGCAAGCGCGGCGAAGGCCAAAGGCTGGCCGGCTAGCGCGGCGGAACCATGCCGGTGATCGCCCGCGTCGAGCATTTCTTGCGCCGCAGCGCCGCCGCCGGCGCGGCCAAGGCCGCGATCGTCGATGGCGAGACGCGGCTGGGCTACGCCGAACTCGACGCCGCCGCCGATCGGCTTGCCGCCGGGCTTGCCGCGCGCGGCGTCAAAAGCGGCGATCGCGTCGTCGTGTTGATGGACAATATCTGGGAAGCCCCGCTGTCGATCTTCGCCGTGCTCAGGGCCGGCGCCGTCTTCTGCCCGGTCAATCCCGCCGCATCGGCCGACATGCTCGCCCAGATTTTCGGCGATTGCGCGCCGCGCGTCGTGCTCACCCAGGCCAAATATGCGCGCGCCGCCACCGTGGCCGCCGCCGGCCTCGCCGCGCCGCCTTTGATCGTCGCCGCCAGGGCCGTCACGGCGCTGCCGCCGGGCGTCGCCGGTTTCGAGACCCTGCTGAAGGAGGAGGCGCCCGCCAAATGCGCGCCGGATGGTGCCGCGTCCGATCTGGCGATGATCATCTACACGTCCGGCTCGACCGGCCGGCCCAAGGGCGTGATGATCGCGCACGCCGCCATGATCGCGGTCTCCGGCTCGATCGCCGCCTATCTCGACAACGGCCCCGACGACGTCGTGCTCGCCGTGCTGCCGCTTTCCTTCACCTACGGGCTTTACCAGCTGATCGTCGCCGCCCGGGTCGGCGCGACCCTGGTCTTGGAGAAGAGCTTCGCCTTTCCCCACGACGTGCTCGCGCGCGCGCGCGCCGAGGGCGTCACCGGCCTTCCCCTGGTGCCGACCATGGCGGCGATGATCCTCGGCCTGTCGGAGCTTAAGCCCGGCGCGCTGCCGGCGCTGCGCTACATCACCAACGCCGCCGCCGCCCTGCCGCCGGCCCATGTCGCCGGCCTCGGGCGCCTGTTTCCCGGCGTACGCATCTATTCCATGTACGGCCTGACCGAATGCGCCCGCGCCAGTTTCCTGCCGCCCGGGGAACTCGAGCGCCGGCCCGATTCGGTCGGCAAGGCGATCCCCGGCACCGAAACGGCGATTGTCGACGAGGCCGGCCGCCCGGTGCCGGCAGGGACGGTCGGCGAGCTGGTGGTGCGCGGCCCGCATCTGATGCGCGGTTATTGGGGCGACGAGGAAGCCACCGCCCGGGCGCTGCGGCCCGCTCCCACCCCCGGCGCGCGCCAGCTTCACACCGGCGACCTGTTTCGTGCCGACGCCGACGGTTTCCTCTATTTCGTCGGCCGCAAAGACGACATCATCAAGATCCGCGGCGAAAAGGTCGCGCCGAAACGGGTGGAAACCGTGCTGCATGCCTGTGCGGGCGTGCGCGAGGCGCTCGTCTTCGGCGTGCCCGATCCTGTGCTCGGCCACGTCCTGCATGCCGTCGTCGTGCGCGCCGATCCGGATCTCGACGACCGCGCCATTCTGCGCCACTGCGCCCGAAACCTGCCCGACCTCATGGTGCCCAGGAAAATCGAGTTCCGTCAGGCCCTGCCGAAGACCGCGAGCGGCAAGGTGGTGCGGCGGCTCGTACTCGAAACAGGAACAGACCGATGAACCAGCATTCCCTCCCCGCCTTCTCGCCCGACGCGCTCGCCCTCGATGCCGAGGCCGAGGTCGAGCGCATCGTCGCCGCGCTGCGCGCCCAGTTGCGCGGGACGCTGCGCAAGCGCGGCCTGGTGCTCGGCCTGTCCGGCGGCATCGATTCCAGCGTCTGCGCCGGGCTCGCCGCCAGGGCCGTCGGCCCCGACAGGGTTCACTGCCTGTTGATGCCCGAGGACGATTCCGATCCCGAAAGCCTGCGGCTCGGCCGGCTGGTGGCCGAGCGGTTCGCCCTGTCGGCCGAGGTGGAGAATATCGGCCCGGCACTCGCCGCCATGGGCTGTTACGACAGGCGGGACGGCTTCATCCGCCAGGTCGTGCCCGCCTACGGGCCGGGCTGGAGCTCCAAGATCGTCTTCGCCAACGCGCTCACCACCGCCGGGTACAACATGTCCTCGCTGGTGGTCAGCGATCCCGACGGCCGGGTGGAAAAACACCGCCTGCCGGCCGAGGCCTATCTCGGCATCGTCGCGGCGACCAACATGAAGCAGCGCACGCGCAAGCAGTTCGAATATTATCACGCCGACCGGCTCAACTATGCCGTTATCGGCACCCCGAACCGGCTCGAATACGATCAGGGCTTTTTCGTCAAGAACGGCGACGGCGCCGCCGACGTCAAGCCGATCGCCCATCTCTACAAGACGCAGGTCTACCGGCTCGCCGAGCATCTCGGCGTGCCGCCGGAGGTGTGTTGCCGCCCGCCGACCACCGACACCTATTCGATGGCGCAGACGCAGGAGGAGTTCTATTTCGCGCTGCCCTACGACAAGATGGATCTGTGCCTTTACGCCCTCGACAACAACGTGCCCGCCGCCGCCGTCGCCGGCGCGGTCGCCTTGAGCGAGGACGAGGTCGCCCTGGTCTGGAAGGACATCGCCGCAAAGCGCAAGATGGCCCGCTATCTCCATCTCGGCCCCCAGCTTGCCGCGCCGCTCGCCTGACGCCACACTGGGCCGCGAAGGGGGCGGCCGCCGCCGCGCCCCGACCGTTTAGCCGGGTCGGCGGACAGGACCGCGATCCGGTCGAAAGGACGCCAGCGCATGACCGATCTGCCATCGACCGAGACGCTCATTCTGGAACGGGACGGGGGCTGGCTGACGGTCTGGCTCAACCGGCCCGCGGCGCGCAACGCGCTGTCGGCGGCAATGGCCGACGAGCTTGCCGCCACCGTTGCCGCGCTCGCCGGCGATCCCTCGATCCGCGGCGTCACCTTTCGCGGCAAGGGCGACATGTTCTGCGCCGGCGGCGACCTGAAGGATTTCGGCGCACTGTTGCGTGACGACGTCCCGCGCGCCGACATCGTCGACTTCAGCCGGCGCGCCGGCGCCCTGTTTCACGCCGTCGACACCTTGCCGCAGGTCACCGTCATGCTCGTTCACGGCGCGGCCATGGCCGGCGGGCTCGGTCTCGTCTGCGCCGGCGACATCGTGATTGCCGCCGCCGACGCCAGATTCGCGCTCACCGAGACCATGCTCGGCATTCCCCCGGCACAGATCGCGCCCTTCGTCGTCCAGCGCGCCGGCAGGGCGGCCGCGCGCCGGATCATGCTGACGGGCGCCCGCTTCGATGGCGGCGAGGCGCTCAGGCTTGGTATCGCCGACCAGCTTGTCGACGACGTCGCCGGCCTCGAGGCGGCCGAGGCCGCGGTGCGCGCGGCCGTGCGCCGCTGCGCGCCGGGCGCCAACGCCGTCACCAAGAACATCGTGCTTGCCGCTGGGCGCCTGGACGGCGCGGCGCTGCGCGATCTCGCCGCCGACGGGTTTGCCGAATGCCTGCTCGGCGAGGAGGGCCGCGAGGGCGTCGCCGCCTTCCTGGAAAAGCGCAAGCCGCGCTGGGCGGTCTGAGGTGGCAGACGACGCCATGATGACACGAACTGTACGGATCGGCGGCGCCGCGGCGGCCTGGGGCGACACGCTCTTGGGCGCGCGCCAACTGGTCGAAAAGGGCGATGTCGACTATCTCGTCGGCGATTATCTGGCCGAGGTCACGATGGCGCTGCTGGCGCGCGCCAGGGCGAAATCGCCCGACGGCGGATTCGTGCCCGACTGGCTGGCCTCGGTCGAACCGGTCCTGCCCGAAATCCATAAAAAGCGCATCCGGCTCGTCACCGACAGCGGCGGCATGAACCCGGCCGCCTGCCGCGACGCCTTCGTGGCCGCCGCCGACGCGGCGGGACTCGCCTTCAAGGTCGCGGTCGTCACCGGCGACGATCTGACCGCGCAGGCGGACGCGATCGCCGCCGCCCGTCCGCCGGAGATGTTTTCCGCCGCGCCGCCGCCGGCGGCCTTCGCCTCCGTCAACGCCTATCTCGGCGCGACCGCGATCGCCGCGGCGCTGGACGCCGGGGCCGATGTCGTCATCACTGGCCGCGTCGTCGATTCGGCCATGACGCTCGGCCCGCTGATGCACGAGTTCGGCTGGCGTCACGACGACTACCACCGCCTCGCCGCCGGCAGCCTCGCCGGCCACGTCATCGAATGCGGCTGCCAGGCGACCGGGGGCCTGTTCACCGACTGGCAGGAAGTTGCCGACGGCTGGCACGACATGGGCTTCCCGATCGTCGACTGCGCCGCCGACGGCAGTTTCGTCGTCACCAAGCCGCCCGGCACCGGCGGCAAGGTCTCGCGCGGCACGGTCGCCGAGCAGATCGTCTACGAGATCGGCGACCCGCGCGCCTATCGCCTGCCCGACGTGACCTGCGATTTCTCCGAGGTGGTCCTGGACGAGATCGGCCGGGACCGCGTGCGGGTCAGCGGCGCGCGGGGCCGCGCCCCGGGGCCGGACTACAAGGTCTGCGGCACCCATCTCGACGGGTTTCGGCTGGTGACGACCTATATGATCGCCGGCTTTCAGGCCGGCGCCAAAGGCAGGCGCACCGCCGAGGCGCTGGTCGAGCGCACCGCGCGCATCATGCGGGCCAAGGGGTTTGCGCCCTATCGCGAGGTCTCCATCGAGGTGATCGGCGCCGAGGACACGTATGGCGCGGCCCGGCGCGCCTTCGAGGCGCGCGAGGTGGTGGTCAAGATCGGGCTCAAGCACGACGACGCCAGGGCGCTGGAGCTGTTCGCGCACGAATTCGCCCATCCGGGCGTCGCCATGGCGCAGGGCCTGACCGGCGTCATGCACGGCCGGCCGAAGCCGGTGCCGGTGCTGCGCGTCCACTCCTTCCTGTGGCCGAAGCGCGACGTACCGGTTTCGATCGATCTCGACGGCGACATCCGCCCCGCCGCCATTGCCGATACGAGGGCCGCCGACGACCCGCCGCCGCATGCCGCGCCGCCGGCGCCCGTTGCCGCCGGCGCGACGGCGCTTGTGCCGTTGCGCGCGCTCGCCTGGGGGCGCAGCGGCGACAAGGGCAATCACGCCAATATCGGCATCGTCGCCCGTCGGCCCGAATTCTATCCCTGGCTATGCCAGCAGGTCACCGCCGCGCGCATCGCCGGTTTTTTCGCGCATTATCTGGAGGGCGAGGTACGGCGCTACCTGCTGCCCGGCTTTGGCGCGCTCAACTTCCTGCTCGAGGACGTGCTCGGCGGCGGCGGCACCGCCTCGCTGCGCTACGATCCGCAGGCCAAGACCTATGCCCAGATGGTGCTCGACCTGACCGTCGAAATCCCCCGGGCCTGGCTCGACCCCGACGGCCCGCTCGCCGGCTGGCGGCCGGAGGCGGGGGAGTGAGGCCAGCAAAGCCGTGAAACGGTTTTGCGTCCTGAACCGCGCCAAACAACCGAATAGATCTCTTCGCCGGCGCGGCCGTCACCGCACGCGCTTCAGCCTCCCGGCGGCCGCTTCCGCCCCGATCAAGGCTAGGTCTTCGCCCGGTCCTCGGCGAACAGGTGACAGCGCACCGCTGCGTCGCCGACGAGATGCGCCGGCGGCGTCTCGGTCGAGCAGTGCTCCATCACGAACGGGCAGCGCGGATGGAAATGGCAGCCCGGCGGCGGGTTGACCGGGTTCGGGATCTCGCCGGCGATCGCCAGCCTTTCCTTGCCCTCCATCTCGATGTCGGGCACCGCGTCGAGCAGCATTTTCGTATAGGGGTGTTTCGGCGCCGCGAACAACTCGCGCGCCGGCGCCTCCTCCACCAGCCGGCCGAGATAAAGCACCCCGACCCGCGTCGCCACGTGCCGGACCACGGCCAGGTTGTGGCTGATGAACAGATAGGTCAGGCCGAGCCGTTCCTGCAAGTCGCGCAACAGATTGAGCACCTGCGCCTGCACCGAGACGTCCAGCGCCGAGGTCGGCTCGTCGCAGACGATGAATTGCGGGTCGGAGGCGAGCGCGCGCGCGATCGCGATGCGCTGGCGCTGGCCGCCGGAAAATTCGTGCGGGAACTTCTGGCCGTCGCGCGCGTCGAGCCCGACCAGCGACAGCAGTTCGCCGACGCGCGCGGCGCGGTCCTTTGGGTCGGCGATCAGCCCGAACGCCTTGATCGGCTCCTCGATGATCGCCTGCACGCGCCAGCGCGGATTGAGGCTGGCGAACGGGTCCTGGAAGATCATCTGGATCTTGCGGCGCATGCGCCGCATCGCATCCGCGCCCTTTTCGCCCCACACGTCGGTGCCGTCGATCGACACCCGCCCGGCCGAGGGCGGGAGCAGCCCGACCGCCATCTTGGCGATCGTCGATTTGCCGGAGCCGGATTCGCCGACCAGCGCGTAGGTCTCGCCGCGATTGATCGAAAAATCGACCCCGTCGACCGCCGTCAGCGTCACTCTTCCGCCGCCCTCGATCAACCGGTTGAGCCAGGGTTTGGAAAGATCGAACACGCGCCGCAGGCCGCCGACCTCCACCAGCGGCGCGGCGTCTTGGTCCGGCGCGGGCGTGCGCGCAGGGCTTGTGTGCGCGGCCGTCATGACGTCGCCTCCGGCGTTTCGTCCGCCGCCGCGATGCCGCGTGCGGCGGCCGCGCGCGCCACCGGCTCGGGCGGGCGCCGCGCCGGGTCGGGATCGTGCAGGAAACAGGCCGCGTCGCTGGCGCCGGCGGGGTAGGGGTGCGGGCGTTCCGCCCGGCAGCGCGCGAAGGCGTGGTCGCAGCGCGGGTTGAAGGCGCAGCCGTCGGGGATGGCGCCCAGGCGCGGCATCGCGCCCGGAATCTGCGCCAGTTCCTCGTCGGGGTCGCCGGCCAGCGAAGGGATCGCCGACATCAGCCCGTGCGTATAAGGGTGCTGCGGATGTTTGACGACCGCGCGCACCGGCCCGATCTCGGCGAGCCGGCCCGCATAAAGCACGCACACCCGGTCGGCGGTTTCCGCGATCACCCCCATGTCGTGCGTGATCAGCATCACCGATGCGCCGCGCTCCGAGCATAGCCGTTTCAACAGCGCGATGATCTGGGCCTGTACCGACACGTCGAGCGCCGTGGTCGGTTCGTCGGCGATCACCAGTTCGGGGTCGGCGCACAGCGCCAGCGCGATCACCACCCGCTGGCGCATGCCGCCGGAGAACTGGTGCGGATAGGCCGAAAGCCGGGCGCCGGCGGCCGGGATGCCGACCTCCTCGAGCAGTTTCTGCGCCTTGTCGCGCGCCGCGCGCTGCGACAGGCGCTCGTGGGTGAGGATGGTTTCGGTGAGCTGGTCGCCGATCCGGTAGAGCGGGTTGAGGCTGGTCAGCGGGTCCTGGAAGATCATGCCGATGCGCCGGCCGCGTATGCGCCGCATCTGGTCCGGCCCGAGATCGTCGATGCGCTCGCCGCCGAGCCGGATCTCGCCGGCCGCCACCCGCCCCGGCGGCTCCAGGAGGCCGATAATCGCCGAGCCGGTGATCGACTTGCCGGCGCCCGATTCGCCGACCACCCCCAGCACCTCGCCCGGCGCGATGTCGAACGACAGATCGTCGATCGCCCGGAGCACGCCGCCGCGCGTGGGGATCTCGACCCGGAGATTGCGGACGGAAAGCGTTGCGGTCATCTGAGCTTCGGATTGAGTGCGTCGCGCAGCCAGTCGCCGAGCAGGTTGACGGCGAGCGCGAGGATTGCCAGCGTGATGCCGGGGAAGATGGTGATCCACCATTCGCCGGAGAACAAGAAATCGTTGCCGATCCGGATCAGCGTGCCCAGCGACGGCTCGGTCGGCGGCACGCCGACGCCCAGAAACGACAGCGTCGCCTCGGTGATGATGGCCAGCGCCAGATTGATCGTCGCGATCACCAGCACCGGTCCCATTACATTGGGCAGCACGTGCTTGAACATGATCGTCCACGGCCTCAGTCCGATCAGCCGCGCGGCCAGCACATATTCCTTGTTGGCCTCCACCAGCACCGAGCCGCGCACCGTGCGCGCATATTGCACCCAGAACGACAGCCCGATCGACAGCACCAGCACCACCAGCACCACCTGGTCGTAGGATTGCGGCCCGGCCATCGCCCGCGCCACGCCGTTGATCAGAAGCGCGATCAGGATGGCGGGAAAGGTGAGCTGCACGTCGGCAATGCGCATGATGACGGAATCGACCGCCCCGCCGATATAACCGGCCACCAGGCCGAGCGTGACGCCGATCACCATCGCGAACAAGACGCTGGCGAACCCCACCGCCAGCGAGATGCGCATGCCGTAAAGGATGGTCGACAGGATGTCGCGGCCCTGGTCGTCGGTGCCGAGCAGGAAGCGCGGATTGCCGCCCTCCATCCAGGCCGGCGGATAGAACGAATCCAGGATCGAGATCGTGGCCGGGTCGAACGGGTTGTGCGGCGCCACCAGCGGCGCGAACGCCGCCGATAGGATCATGACGAGCGTGACGGCGGCCGACACCACCGTCACCGGCGAGCGGGTGAAGGAGTACCACAGATCGGACTCGATCGCCCGGCGCAACGGTCCCCGCGCCGGTGCCGCGCCGCTTGTGTCCTCGCCGACGACATGGGGCATCGGCTATCTCCTGGCTTCGCCGAGGCGAATGCGCGGGTCGACCGCCACGTAGAGCAGGTCGACGATGAAGTTGATCGCCACGAACAGGAACGCGATCAAAAGCAGGTAGGCGGCCATGATCGGGATATCGACATTCTGCACCGCCTGCAGGAACAACAGCCCCATGCCCGGCCATTGGAACACGGTTTCGGTGATGATCGCGAAGGCGATGATCGAGCCGAGTTGCAGTCCGGTGATGGTGATCACCGGCACCAGCGTGTTTTTCAGCGCGTGGCCGAAATTGACGGCGCGCCGCGACAGCCCGCGCGCGCGGGCGAACTTGATGTAATCGGTTCTCAGCACTTCCAGCATCTCGCCGCGCACCAGCCGCATGATCAGCGTCATCTGAAACAGGCCGAGGGTGATCGCCGGCAGGATCAGCGACAACAGGCCCGATCTGGTCAAAAACCCGGTCGTCCACATCCCGCCGATGCTGACCGTCTCGCCGCGTCCGAACGAGGGCAGCCAGCCGAGATTCACCGACACCACGAAGATCAGCAGGATGCCGATCAGAAAGGTCGGCAGCGACACGCCGATCAGGCTGATGGCCAGGAAACCGCGCGCCAAAAGCGTGTTGCGGTAGAGCCCTGTATAGACGCCCATCGGCACGCCGACGGCGAGCGCGAATAGCGCCGAGACGAAGGACAGCTCCAGCGTCGCCGGCAGGCGCGAGGCGATCAGTGCGGCGACCGGCTGTTTGAACTGGTAGGAAATGCCGAAATCGATCTGCACCGCCCTCACGATGAAGCGGGAAAACTGGATCATCACCGGATCGTTGAGGCCGAGCGCCTGGCGCAAAGCCTCGCGCTCGGCCGGCGACGTGTCGACCCCGACGAGCTGGTTCACCGGGTCGCCGACGAAGCGGAACATCAGGAAGGAAATCAGCGCGACGACAAGCATGACGCCGAGCGCCTGGACGAACCGCCTGATGGCGAATGCGATCATGAATCTGTGCCCCTGAAGTCCATGCCACCCCCGCGCGCGGCGCGCGCGGGGGATCAGATGGCGCTTTGGACGTTCAGTTCACCGTGGCCCAGTAGAACAGGACCTGGTTGTCCGGGCGCTGGACAATGTCGATGTTCTTGCGCTTGCCCCACACCAGCGACTGCTGGTGCAAGGGGATGTGCGAGACTTCGTTCGTCATGATCGTGTAGGCTTCCTTGATCAGCGCATCGCGCTTTTCAGGATCGATTTCGACCACGATCTTGGCCGCCAGCGCGTCGACTTCCTCGCTGCAATAGCCGCCGAGATTGAACGGCCCGCCCTTGCCGGTCTCGTCGCGGCAGCCGACCAGATTGGTGATCACGTTCCAGGAATCGAACGAACCGGGCGTCCAGCCGAGCAGGTAGAAGTCGGTGTCGTAGCCGCCGGGCGCCAGCACCTTGGCGAAATACTGCGCCTTGGGCTGGGCGTTGAGGTTCACCTTCACGCCGATGCGCGCCAGCATCGACACCACCGCCTGGCAGATCGCCTCGTCATTGACATAGCGGTCGTTCGGGCAGTCCATGCCGACCGAGAAGCCGTCCGGATAGCCGGCGTCGGCCAGAAGCTTCTTGGCCGCGTCCGGATCGTAGGGCAGCCGCTTGAAATCGCCCGAGCCGGTGAACAGCTCGTTGGCGATCAAAAGCGGCACCGGCGTCGACAGGCCGCGCATCACGCGCTCCTTGATCGCCTCCATGTCGATCGCCTGGTAGACCGCCTTGCGCACATTGACGTCGCGGAACGGGTTCTTGCCCTTGACGTCGGACGTCGGCAACTCGTCGCGGAACTGGTTAAAGCCGAGATGGATCACGCGCAGCTCCGGCCCGGTCAGCGCCTCGGTGTTGGGGTCGCTGTTGACGCGCGGAATGTCCTGCACGGGAACCGGGTCGACCAGGTCGACATCGCCGGCCAGAAGCGCGGCGACGCGCGTGCCGTCGGCGGCGATCGGCGTGAACACCACCTCGGTCAGATTGTGTTCCGGCTCGCCCCACCAGCTTTCATTGGGCTTGAAGATCGTCTTCACGCCGGGTTCGTGGCTGTCGATCTGGAAAGGTCCGGTCCCGTTCGCCTTGAACGCCGCCGGTCCGGGATTGGTGTCGCGCGCCGACACCGGCGAGACCGCGCCTTCGGCTTCGGCCCATTCCTTGTCGAAAATATACCAGGTGTCCCACTCGTAATGCAGGATCGGATTGGGCGAGGTAAGCTTCACCTCCACCGTATGGTCGTCGATTTTGCTCCATTCGGAATCGGCCGGGATGCGGGTCTTCAGGTCGGACGTCTCGGCGCGCACGCGGTCGGCCGAGAAGATGACGTCGTCGGCGGTGAAGTCGTTGCCGTTGGCGAATTTCACCCCCTTGCGCAGATGAAAGCGCCAGGTCAGCGGGTCGACGACCTCCCAGCTTTCGGCCAGGCCCGGAATGATCTTGAGATCCTTGTCGCGCTTGGTCAGGCCCTCATAGACATTGCCGAGCATGCCGAGCGTGAAGGTCTCGTTGAGCGAATAGGGATCGAGCGCGTTCAGCGTGCCTTGAAAGGCGAACCGCAAGGTTTCGGCTTGCGCGGTCGACCCGAGAAGCAGTCCCGCGCCCGCGGCAGCCAGTGCAACCTTGCGGCTTCGCGCGCGCAGACCACGGAAAGATTGTCCGATGCTCATGATTGTCTTCTCCCATTAGCGAGCATTGATGGTTTTTTGATTATCAGAAGAAATGCTCTCGGCCGGCACTATTCAGAAAACCCGCACGGCGCGCAAGCCATGATGTGGTCGGACCCGGCGCGGTCGTGTCGAAAATGCGCGCGATCGGCGTAAAGCAGGCATGATCTGCGCGGCGGATCGTCGAAAGCCGACGGAATGATGCGAAGTCGTGCCTGAATTCGCATCGTTCGATCCCGGTCGCGAATGCCGGCCCGTGTCAGATATGCAGGGCATGGCCGAGGGTGCGCAGGGCCGCTTCCTGGAATGACTCCCCCAGTGTCGGATGGGCGTGGATCGTCTGCGCGACATCTTCCAGCCGCGCGCCCATTTCGATGGCGTGGGCGAAATAGGAGGCGAGTTCGGAAATTTGCGAGCCGGCCGCCTGAACGCCGACGACGAGATGATTGTCGGCCCGCGCCACGATACGCACGAAGCCGTCGTCGCGCTCGATCGTCATGGCGCGGCCGTTGGCCTGCAGCGGAAAGCTTGCGGTGCGCACGTCGAGCCCGGTCTTGGCCGCCTCCTGCGGCGACAGGCCGGCCGACACGATCTCGGGATCGGTGAAGCAGACCGCCGGCACGCATCGTCGGTCCCATGCGCGCCGTTTGCCGGCGATGATCTCGGCCACCATTTCGCCCTGCGCCATCGCGCGATGTGCCAGCATCGGTTCGCCGGTCACGTCGCCGACCGCGTGGACGCCGCGCATCGAGGTGCGGCATTGGTCGTCGACGGCGATGAAACGTCCGTCCATGGTCAGGTCGAGCTCCTCCAGCCCCCAGCCCTCTGTGGCCGGCGCTCGGCCGACCGTGACCAGCACCGCGTCGGCCGGCACCGTGCCGGCTTGCGTACCGTTGGTATAGGAAAGCGTTCCGGCGTTCTTGGCATGTCGTTCCGCCTTGACGCCGGTCAGCACCGTCACGCCAAGCGCCTCGAGACGCTTCTTGACCGGCCTGGTCAGTTCTTCGTCATAGGCGGGCAGGATGCGGTCCATGGCTTCGAGCACGCTCACCTGGCTGCCGAGCTTGGCGAAGGCCGTGCCCAGTTCCAACCCGATATAACCTGCGCCGACCACCGCCAGGCTTTTCGGGATTTCCGTCAGCGCCAGCGCACCGGTCGACGACAGGATGTCGCCGCCGAACGGTAGGCCCGGCAGCTCGACCGGGTTCGAGCCGGTCGCGATCACGATCTGCTCGGCCTCGATGGTCTGGGTGCCGGTCGCGGTGTCCACATGCACGGTCTTGCCGTCGCGAAATCGTGCCCAGCCGTCGACATGCTTGACGCCGGCCTTTTTCAGAAGCCCGCTCACCCCGTTGGTGAGCCGGTGCACGATGCCGTCCTTCCATTCGAGCGTTCTGGGATAGTCGATCCTGGCCTCGCCGGTCTGGATGCCGAGCGGCGTGTCGCCTCCGGCAAACGCGCTCGCCTTGGCGAACTCGTCCGCCGCGTGGATCAGCGCTTTGGAGGGAATGCAGCCGACATTGAGGCAGGTTCCGCCCGGTTTCTCGGCTTCCACGATCACCGTGTCGATGCCGAGCTGGCCGGCGCGTATGGCGCAGACATACCCGCCCGGCCCGGCGCCGATGACCAGCAATTGGCACTTGATGTCTCTCATCCTGTCAGTCCTCGATGAAGATCGATGCCGGCGTTTCCAGAAGCGTCTTGATCCGCTGGACGAACACGGCCGCGTCCCAGCCGTCGATGATGCGGTGGTCGAAGCTCGACGACAGGTTCATCATCTTCGCGGGCAGGAACTGGGCGCCGTCCCAGACCGGACGCACCTGCATCTTGTTGACGCCGATGATCGCGACCTCGGGATGGTTGATGACCGGCGTGGTGGCAATGCCGCCGAGCGCGCCGAGCGAGGTGATGGTGATGGTCGAGCCGGACAGTTCCTCGCGGGTCGCCGTGCCGTTGCGCCCAGCCTCGGCCAGCCTGGCGATTTCCGCCGCGCAGGACCACAAATCGAGCGTTTCGGCGTGCCGCACCACGGGCACCACCAGCCCGTTGCGGGTCTGGGTGGCGATCCCGACATGCACGCCGCCATGCTGGTGCACGATACCGGCCTCGTCGTCGTAGAGCGCGTTCAGGCTCGGCTGCTCGCGGATCGCCCTGACCATGGCCAGAAGCAGGAACGGCAACAGCGTCAGCCGTGTCTGGTCGTCGCGCTTGCGCGTGTTAAGGGCGGCGCGCAGATCCTCCAGCGCGTCCATCTCCACTTCCTCGACATAGGTGATGTGTGGGATGCGCGATTTCGCCACCTGCATCTTTTCGGCGATGCGCCGCCGCAGGCCCACCACCTTGAAGTCGGTGACGCGGTTGTCGGGCGCGCGCGCGGCGGCCGTGCCGGGGCGGGCGCCGGCGTCCAGATGCAAATCGAGATCCTCGTGGGTGATGCGGCCGGCCGGACCGCTGCCACGCACGAAACGCAAATCGACGCCGGCCTCGCGCGCCCGCAGTCGCACCGCCGGCGCGGCGAGCGGCCTGTCGCCTTCCTTGCGCGTCTGGGCCGGCAGGCTGCGGTCGCGGGTGGCTTTGCCCGCCGGGGACGTCGTCTTATCCGGCTGTCTGCGCGCCGAGA
Source organism: Nitratireductor arenosus (assembly GCF_009742725.1). Taxonomy (GTDB): domain Bacteria; phylum Pseudomonadota; class Alphaproteobacteria; order Rhizobiales; family Rhizobiaceae; genus Mangrovimarina; species Mangrovimarina arenosa. The sequence goes on from NZ_WPHG01000003.1 coordinate 456,267, forward strand.
CGGGCGCGTCCTGTGCCTCACCGCCGCCATCGGGCTCCTCTTTCAGGCTGGTCTCGCGTGTGTCGGCTGCCGGCTGTGCCGGCGCGTCCTCGTCTTCCGCCAGCGGCTCGGCCGGCCGCGGCGTGGCGGCCGCGTCGGTGTTGCCGTCGCCGGCGACCTCGATCTTCAAGAGCGGCGCGCCGACCGAGATCTGCTCGCCGACCTCGCCGCCGAGCCAGGCGACGATGCCTTCGACCGGCGAGGGAATTTCCACCGTCGCCTTGTCGGTCATCACGGCGGCCAGCACCATGTCCTCGTTCACCGGATCGCCGACCTTGACGTGCCATTCGACCAGTTCGGCCTCCGCGATCCCCTCGCCGACATCCGGCATCTTGATGACGTGCTGGCCCATCTCAGCCCTCCATCAGTTCGCCGAGCGCGGCGCCGACCCGTGCCGGGCCGGGAAAATAGGTCCATTCCTGCGCGTGCGGGTAGGGCGTGTCCCAGCCGGTGACGCGCCGGATCGGCGCTTCCAAATGGTAGAAGCAATGTTCCTGCACCAGCGCGGCGAGTTCGGCGCCGAAACCCGAGGTCAGCGTCGCCTCGTGCACGATCAGGCAGCGTCCGGTCTTCTTCACCGAGGCCACGATCGTGTCGAGGTCGACCGGCAGCAGCGTCCTCAGGTCGATCACCTCGGCGTCGACGCCGCTCTCCTCGGCCGCCGCCTCGGCCACGTAAACCATGGTGCCGTAGGCGAGCACGGTGACGGCGCCGCCCTCGCGCCGCACCACCGCCTTGCCCAGCGGTTCGGTGAAATGGCCGGCCGGCACTTCGCCCAGCGCGTGCTTCGACCACGGGATGATCGGCTTGTCGTGATGGCCGTCGAAGGGACCGTTATAAAGCCGCTTCGGCTCCAGGAAGATCACCGGGTTGTCGTCCTCGATCGAGGCGATCAAAAGCCCCTTGGCGTCATACGGGTTCGACGGCACCACCACTTTCAGCCCCGAGACGTGGGTGAACAGCGCCTCCGGGCTCTGGCTGTGGGTCTGGCCGCCGAAAATGCCGCCGCCGGTCGGCATGCGGATGGTGAGTGGGCAGGTGAAATCGCCTGCCGAGCGGTGGCGCAGGCGCGCGGCCTCCGACACGATCTGGTCGTAGGCTGGATAGACATAGTCGGCGAACTGGATTTCCACGCACGGCCTCAGCCCATAGGCGGCCATGCCGATCGCCGTGCCGACAATACCGCATTCGCTGATCGGGCTGTCGAAGCAGCGGTCGCGCCCGAACCGTTCCTGCAGGCCCTGGGTGCAGCGGAACACGCCGCCGAAATAACCGACATCCTCGCCGAACACGACGACATTGTCGTCCTTTTCCATCGCCACCATATGGGCGTCGCGGATCGCCTCGATCATCGTCATGCGCGGCATCGTCAGTACCCCGCTTCCTGGCGTTGGCGCCTGAGATGCGGCGGCATCGTGTCGTAGACCTCCTCGAAGATGTCGCGCGGCGAGGCTTTCGGGCCGCTGTGCAGCGTGCCGAAGGCTTCGGCCTCCTTCTGCGCGGCCAGCACCTCGGCATCGATCTCCGCCTCGGCCTGGCTGTGGCGCTCCTGCGTCCAGGCGCCGACGGCGACCAGATGGTTCTTCAGCCGTTCGACCGGGTCGCCGAGCGGCCAGGCGTCCGTTTCCTCCTTCGGCCGGTAGGCGGACGGGTCGTCCGAGGTCGAGTGCGCGGCGGCGCGATAGGTGACGTATTCGACCAGCACCGGCCCGAGATTGCGCCTGGCCCGCTCGATCGCCCATTTGGCCACCGCGTGGACGGCGAGATAGTCGTTGCCGTCGACCCTGAGCGAGGGAATGCCGAAACCGTGGCCGCGCGCGGCAAACGTGCCCGAGCCGCCGCGGGCGATGCCCTGGAAGGTCGAGATCGCCCATTGATTGTTGACGATGTTGAGCACGACCGGCGCCTTGTAGGTCGAGGCGAAGACCAGGCCGGCGTGGAAGTCGCTTTCCGCCGTCGAGCCGTCGCCGATCCAGGCGGCGGCGATGCGGGTGTCGTTCTTGATCGCCGACGCCATCGCCCAGCCGACGGCCTGCGGGAACTGGGTGGCGAGATTGCCCGAGATCGAGAAGAAGCCGAATTTTTTCGACGAATACATCACCGGCAATTGCCGGCCCTTGTTGGGGTCGCGGGTGTTGGAATAGATCTGGCACATCATGTCGACCATTGGATAGCCGCCGGCCAAAAGCAGGCCCTGCTGGCGGTAGGTCGGAAAATTCATGTCGCCGTCTTCCAGCGCCTTGCGGAAGGCGCAGGCGATCGCCTCCTCGCCCAGACACTGCATGTAGAACGAGGTCTTGCCCTGGCGTTGCGCCATCAGCATGCGCCGGTCGAAGGCGCGCACGCGCATCATGGCGCGCAGCCCGTCGAGCGTCTCCTGTGCCGTCAGCGTGCCCGCCCACGGACCGACCGCCTCGCCCTTGCGGTTCATCACCCGGATGATCGAATAGGCCATGTCGCGGATGTCTTCCGGCGGCACGTCGATCGGCGGGCGCTCGACGCTGCCGGCCTTGGGGATCTTGACGTTGGAAAAGTCCGGCTTGCCGCCCGGGCGCACTTCCGGCTCTGGCACGTTGAGGCGAAGCGGCTTGTGTTCGGCCATGGCATCGGGCTCCCGGTGGTCTGGGAAGCCAACGCGCCGGCCGGCGTTTCGTTCAAGGCCGCCAGCCGCGCCGTCTCCTCCCGAACCATGATCATCCACCTTCGCCTGGCCGACGCAAGGAAAACTCGCGTCCATCGGGGCGGGCGGACCATGATCGCAACAAGGCTACGGCCGGTGTCGCGCCGGCGAAATTTTGTGAGCCGGAAGGCCGCTCAAACACGCGCAGTCTTGCGCGAAAAAATCGCGGTTTTGGCGGCACTTTTGCGATTTTTGCAAATTTTTGCAGAAAAAATCGCAGTTTCTGTGGCCGAATCGACGCGTTTTTCGGGCCGAAAACGGCTCAGGAGAAGCCGCGCACCGTCGCCGCGTCGAGAATGGCCAGTTCGCGCCGGTCGGAGGCGAGCGGCACGAAGGCGACCGACAGGGAACCGTCGCGCACGCTGCATAGAGCGAACGATCCGCCGGCGACGAACCGCAGCCCGTCGCGATAAAGCACGTCGTTGGCGTTGTGGAGCCCGGTGGTGGTGACGACCGGCACGCCGTTCCATATCGCAACGCGGTCGTAGTGGACGTGGCCGGTCACAATGCCGGCGACGGGGTGGCCGGCGATGGCCGCCGCCAGGCGCTGCGTATCGGCCGCGCCGAGGCTTTCCCAGCCATAACCGGTGCCGGGCGCGACCAGCGGCGCGTGGTGCATGACCAGCAGCTTCGCCGCTTCCGGATGGCGCCGCAGCGCGGCGTCGAGAAAGGCGAACTGGTCCTCGCACAGCGCGCCGGCCACCTTGCCGGCAACGCTGGTGTCGAGCGTGACGACATGCAGGCCGCCGATCAGCCGGTCGTGGCAGTAGGGGGCGGTCGCGCCGGCCTTGTCGTCGAGCATGCCGGCGTAAAAGCCCGGCCGGCTGTCGTGATTGCCGAGCGCGTAGAGGGTTTTAAGGCCGTGCGCCTCGACCACGGCGCGCACCCGCCGGTAGCTGTCCAGATCGCCGCGGTCGGTGATGTCGCCGCTGACCACGACGAAATCGGGGCGCGGCGTGATCTTGCCGATCGTCGCCATCACCGCCGCCAGCCGGTCGAGATTGGCCGCGCAGGCATCGCCCTCGACGTGCGGCGCGGCGACGGCGTGCAGGTCGGTCAGGTGGACGAAGGTGACGGCATCGCTCATTCAAGGTGTCCGTGTCGAAAGGAAGACGGGCGCTTCCGGGATCGGGGCGGCCACCATGTCGCAAACCGGCCCGGCGCGGCAAGCACGGGGCCGGGATTTTGTCGCGGCCGGGCCGGCGCGGTGCCGGGACAGGCCGGATCAGGCCGCCGCGGCGTGTGCCGTGGTGCGCGCCCGCGCCGCCAGCGCCCTGGTCGCATCGACGGCTTCCTGGGCGGCGTACCAGTAGCGCTGCTGCAGTTCGATATTGAAGACGACGCCTTCGGGAAAAACGCATTCGGCGAGGATTTCCTCCCACGGCAGGTCGCCCCAGCCGACCGGCAGATGCAGGTCGCCATGGCCATAGGCCAGGCGTTCGCCGATGGTGAACATCCAGATGTCGTCCTGGCGGCCGAAACTGTCGTGGACATGCAGGTGGCGGCCATAGGGCGCCAGCGCCTTGATCTCCGCGACGAAATTCTGCCGTGCGCCGGCGAAGTCGAGATTGATATAGGCGTGGCTGAAATCGATCGTCGCGGCCACGTTGGGATGGGCGATCGCGGCCAGTTCGTCCGCCAGCCGGCGCGGCGAGGAGGCGTGGACGCTGCCGTCATAACCGCCGAACATCGTCTCCACGCACAGATAAAGCCCGTTCTGGCGGGCGATGTCGCCGCCGCGCGCCAGCCACTCGCGCTGCCGGTGATAGGCCGCCTTCAGCCCGTCGCCCGACTGGTGGCGCGCCAGCCCGGAATGGACGACATAGTGCCTGGCGCCCAGTTCGGCAGCGACTTCGAGCGACGCGGACAACACGTCGAGATGGCGCGGCAGCCGCCATGCCTCGTCCATGAAGTTGATGGCGAGCGGTCCGTGCACGGAAAACGCCACCGGCCGGCCGGCGCAGGCGCGCTTGATTTCCTCAAGGCGCGGCCGCCGGATCTTGCCGCCGACGATCACGTCGAGATCGAAGATCGGCAGTTCGATCGACTCCACGCCCAGCGCCTCGATCAGGTCGAGCTCCGCGGCGAAATCCGACAGATCGTCCTGTCGCTTGCGCGCCGACAGTCCCGTTCCCGCGACACCGTTTTCCATGATGAGAATTCCTTTCCAGTCTGGTCCGCACCGCGCGCGGGGGAGTGATTCGTAGCCCGCAAACCTGCCCGCCGCGCATGTCAGCCGTCTGACAGCCGGATGGAGGTTTTGCGACGGTGCACGGATGCGTCGCGGCGCGGCGATACATGCGGATCTGCATGGCGGGGCGATTCGTGTCGCGATTTCAGAGTTTTAGCCTGACTAAAATTCTGCTTGACTCACGGCACCGGCAAAGGCATCGTTTTTTACAAATACTAAAACGATCGAGGGAGCGATTGTGGACGAGCAGGTCGCACGCGAAGGCAACGGCGCCGCCAGCCAGGATCCGCTGGGCGAACGGCTCAGGGCGCGTCGTCGTGAGCTCGGCCTGACGCTCAAACATGTCGCCGAAGGCGCGGGCCTGTCGGTCGGTTTCATCTCCCAGATCGAACGCGGCATCACCACCCCGTCTCTGTCCTCGCTGGTATCGGTCGCCCGCGTGCTCAAGGTTCATGTGTCGGAATTTCTGGCGCAGCCGCAACTGACCGTGCCGACCACCCGGCACGACCAGCGCCCGCATTACGCGGTCGGCTCGAATTCGCTCGTTTACGAGAGGCTGTCGGCCTCGTTTGCGGGAAACGTCCTGCGCAGCGTCATCATCCACGAGCCGCCCGGATACCGTTCCGAACCGATCGCCCACGAGGGCGAGGAGATCTTCTACGTGCTTGCCGGCGGGATCACGGTCGAGGTCGAGGGCGAGGTCCATATCCTCGAGCCCGGCGATTCGATCCATTTTCCGTCGACCAGGGTCCATTCGTCCTGGAACCATACCGGCGCGCCGTCGACCATCCTGCACACCTGCACGATGGACGTGTTCGGCGACGAGCCGGACGATGCGACGCACAGCGTCGTGCCGGCGGTGCGCAAGAAGGGCGGCCGCCACCAAGCAACCGTCAAGAGCCAGAAACCATAGGGGAATTGTGATGAACAGGATTTCGAAATCGCTTGCCGCGGCGCTGCTTGCCGCAACCACGCTCGGGGCCGCGCCCGCGCTCGCCGAAACCGTGCTGCGTCTCGACGAGGTTCCGGTCGGTGAACTCGATCCCGGCAAGGCGACCGACTACGCCGACTCCATCTTGATGTTCAATATCTATGATACGCTGGTCATCCCGGCCCAGGGCGGCCCCGGCTACGTCCCGCATCTGGCCGAAAGCTACGAGGCCGACGGCAACGACTTCGTCTTCAAGCTGCGCCAGGACGTGAAGTTCCAGAGCGGAAATCCGCTGACGGCCGAGGACGTCGTCTTCTCCTTCGAGCGTATCAAGGCGCTCGGTCAGGGCCTGTCCTTCCTGTTCAAGAATGTCGACGGGGCCGAGAAGGTCGACGACACCACGGTGCGCTTCAAGCTTTCCCAGCCTTATTCGCCCTTCGTGGCCTCGCTGGTACGCCTGCCGATCGTCGACAAGAAGCTGGTGATGGAAAATCTCGGCGAGGGCGACGGCGAGATGAAGGATTGGGGCCAGGCCTTCCTGTCGGCCAACGGGGCGGGCACCGGCGCCTACAAGGTCGTTTCGCACAATCCGCAGGAAGAGACGGTGATGGCCAAGAACGCCGACTATTTCCTCGGCGTTGCCGATGCCGCGCCCGATACGGTGCGCTTCCGCTACGGCCTCGAGGCGGCGACCGTGCGCACGCTGATCGCGCAGGGCGAGCACGACATCTCCTCGCAATGGCTGCCGCCGGAAGTGCTGAAATCGCTCGCCGCCGACGGCGCGCAGATGCTCAAGGAGACCGGCGGCGGCGCCTTCTACATCAAGATGAACACCACCAAGCCGCCGCTCGACGACGTCAATTGCCGGCTCGCGCTCGCCAGTGCCTATGACTACGCGTCCGGCCTCAAGATGGTCGCCGTCACCGACGACGTCGCGCAGGGCTCGCCGGCGACCGGCGGCGTGCCGGTCGGCATGTACGGTGCCAAGCCGGCCTCCGCCGCGATGAACCGCGATCTGGAGGCCGCGAAGCAGCATCTGGCCGCGTGCAAATACAAGCCCGAGGATTTCAATCTCGAAATCTCCTGGATCGGCGAGGTTCCGATCGAAGAGCGGTTCGCGCTTCTCATGCAGGCAAATTTCACCGAGCTCGGCATCAAGTCCGAGATCAGGAAACTGCCCTGGGCATTGTTCACCGAGCAGGTGACCAAGCCCGAGAATACGCCGAACATCTCGCAGATCTTCGCCAACGCGGTCACCGGCGATCCCGATACGCTGCTTTATCCGATGTATCACTCCTCGGCCGCGGGCACCTGGCAGTCGCCCGAATATCTGAAGGACGAGGCGGTGGACGCCGCCCTGGAGAAGGGGCGCGCGGAGACCAGCGACGAAGGCCGCCAGGCCGCCTATACGGCCCTCAACGACCGGCTGATGGAGATCGCCCCGTCGATCTACGCCTATGATCGCCAGTCGATCTTCGCCGCCTCCAACCGGGTCAAGGTGCCGGCGCTCTCCGATCCCGCCAAGGCGTTCGGGCTGGACGGTTTCGGCTTCACCTTCCGGCTCATGGAAATGACCGGAGAGTAACTCCCAGGACGCCGGCCGGCGGCAGACGCCGTCGGCCGGCACCGTGCATCACGGGTAAGCATCATGCCGCCAGTCGTCCGCCTTCTCGCGAAGCGGCTGGGGACCTCCCTGATCGTCCTTGTCGGGGTCTCCATGCTGATCTTCACCATCGCCCGGGTCATCCCCGGCGATCCCGCGCGCATCGCGCTCGGTCCCAACGCCACGGCCGAACAGGTCGAGGCGCTGCGCGAGCGGCTGCATCTCGATGAGGCGCTTCCGATCCAGTACGGCTATTTCCTGCGCGACCTGTCGCGCGGCGATCTCGGCATATCGCTCTATACGAACCGGCCGGTGACGGCCGACATCGCCCAGTTCCTGCCCGCGACACTGGAGCTGATCGTGGTCGCTGGGTTGATGATGATCCTGATCGGCCTGCCGCTCGGCGTGATCGCGGCGCGCTATCGCGGCTCCTGGGCAGACCATGCCGTGCGCATCTTCACGCTGCTCGGCGTGTCGGCGCCCAGTTTCGTCTGGGCGGTGATCCTGATGCTGATCTTCGCCTTCTATCTGCCGCTGTTTCCGATCGCCGGGCGCATCGCCGACAGTTACGCCATCGCCTCCGTCACAGGTTTCCTGACCATCGACACGCTCATCGCCGGCAATCTCGCCGCCTTCGGCAACGCCGCCTGGCATATCGTTCTGCCGGCCTTCGCGCTGTCGCTGTCGGGCATCGGCCAGGCGGCGCGTCTGACGCGCTCCAACATGGTCGAGACCTACGACAAGCCGTTCATCGAGATGGCGCGCTCCTATGGTTTCCCCGAGCGGCGCATCGCGCGGCGCTTCGCCTTCCGTCCCTCGCTGATCCCCTCGCTGACGATCATCGGCCTCGATTTCGCGGCCATGCTCGGCAACGCCTTCCTGGTCGAGGCGGTGTTCGCCTGGCCGGGCCTGTCGCGCTACGGCGTCGCGGTGATCCTGCGCAAGGACCTGAACGCCATTGTCGGCACGGTTTTGATCATCTCGGCCATGTTCCTGCTGGTCAACATCATCGTCGACCTCCTGATCGCCTTCATCAATCCACGCATCCGTTATTCGCAGAGGGCGTCATGAAGCGGGCAGCCTATATCCTGGTGCGCAACCCGCTGTCGCTGACCGGCGTGATCCTGATTACGCTGGTGGTGTTCGGCGCGCTGTTTGCCGACTTTATCGCGCCGTTCCCCGAGCATCGGGGCGCGGTGGTCGATTTCGCCAATTTCAACAAGCCGCCCGAATGGCCCTATCTGTTCGGCACCGACCTGGTCGGGCGCGACCTGTTCTCACGCATCCTCTACGCCTACCGCATCTCGCTACTGCTCGGCGCGGTCGTGCTGGCGATCGCGGTTCCCGTCGGCGTGACGATCGGGCTGGTCGCCGGCTATATCGGCGGCTGGACGGAATATGTGCTGATGCGCATCACCGACGTGTTCCTGTCGATCCCGCCGCTGGTGCTGGCCATGTCGATGATGGGCCTGCTGGAGCCGACGCTGACCAACGGCATGCTGGCCGTCACCGCGATGTGGTGGCCCTGGTATACGAGGCTGGTCTACAATCTGACCCGTTCCGAGAAGGAGGAGGGCTACGTGCTGGCCGCCGAGGTGATCGGCGCTTCCAGGACCCACATCATCTTCCGCGAGATCCTGCCCAATTGCGTGCCGTCGATCGTCACCAAGATGACGCTCGATCTGGGTTTCGTCATCCTGATCGCCTCCTCGCTGTCCTTCCTCGGCCTCGGCGTGCAGCCGCCGACGCCCGATCTCGGCTCGATGGTCGCCGACGGGGCGAAGTACCTGCCCGATTCCTGGTGGCTGACGGTGTTTCCGGGACTGGCGATCCTGGTCGCCGTATTCGGCTTCAACCTGCTCGGCGACGCACTGCGCGACATTCTGGGGGTCGACCAATGAGCGCGCCGACGCTGCGGATCGCCGATCTCGGCCTCGGCTTCCGGACCTGGGCCGGGCCGGTCGAGGTGCTGCACGGCATCTCGCTCCATATCAACAAGGGCGAGCGCGTGGCGCTGGTCGGCGAATCCGGCTCCGGCAAGTCGGTCACCGCGCGCATCGTTCTCGGCCTGCTGCAGGAACTCAGGAGCGCACGCATCTCCGGCACGGTCGAATTCGAGGGACGCGATCTCGACCGCCTGTCGGCGCGTGAGCGCCACGCGCTGCGCGGCACCAGAATGTCGATGATCTTCCAGGATCCGACCTCCTCGCTCAATCCGGTCTACCGGATCGCGCCGCAGTTTCACGAGGTCTTGAAGCGCGCCGATCCGGCGATCTCCGAGGCCGCCGCCCGCGACAGGGCCGCCGCGCTGCTTTCGGCCGTCGCCATCCCCGAGCCTGAGCGCGCGTTGGACTCCTATTCCTTCCAGCTCTCCGGCGGCATGAACCAGCGCGTGATGATCGCCATGGCGCTCGCCAACGAGCCGGCGCTTTTGATCGCCGACGAGCCGGGCACCGCGCTCGACGTCACCGTCCAGGCACAGACGCTGGCGCTGATGCGCGACATGGTCGAAGAGCACCACACCTCGGTGCTGTTCATCTCCCACAATCTGGGCGTGGTGCGCGAGTTCGCCGACCGGGTCTACGTCATCTACAAGGGCCGCATCGTCGAGCACGCCACCGCCGAGGGCCTGTTCGCCGACCCGCGCCATCCCTATACGCGCGCGCTGTTATCGGCGGTGCCGCGCATCACCGGCGGCGGCATTCCCGAGATCGAGGACGTGTCGGAGGATTATTACCAGCCGCTCGTCGTGCACGAGGGCTGCGGCGAGCCGGAGGGCGTGGCATGACCGGTCTTTTGTCGTTACGCAACGTCTCCAAGGTGTTCACGCTCGGCCAGCGCGAGATCCGCGCCGTCGACGACGTCTCGTTCGACGTCGAGGAAGGCGAGTGCCTGGCGATCGTCGGCGAAAGCGGGTCGGGCAAGTCGACCATCGCCAACATGATTCTGGGCATCTACCCGCCCTCGATGGGCACGATCGCCTGGCGCGGCGACGTGCTGCCAGCGCGGCGCGAGCTGCGCCATCGCCGCGCGATCCAGCTCGTCCAGCAGAACCCGCTCTCCTCGCTCAACCCGCGCCGCTCCGTGGGCGCGTCGCTGCGCCTGCCGCTCGACGTGCACGGCATCGGCGACCGCTCGCACCGCGCCGACAGGGTCGGGCGGCTGCTCGAGGAGGTCGGCCTGCCGGCGGAGTTCATGAACCGCTCGCCCGCGGCCCTGTCGGGCGGCCAGCGCCAGCGCGTGGCGATCGCGCGCGCGCTCGCCAGCGAATCCGACCTGGTCGTGCTCGACGAGCCGACCTCGGCGCTCGACGTGCTTGTCCAGGCGCGGGTTTTGAAGCTGCTCGCCGAGCTGCGCGACAAGCGCGGGCTGACCTATGTGTTCATCACCCACGACCTGTCGGTGGTGCGCAATATCGCCGACCGCGTCGCCGTGTTCGAGAAGGGCTGCCTGCGCGAGCTGGGCACGACCGAAGCGATATTCGCCAATCCGCAGCACGCCTATACCCGCCGCCTGATCGCCGCCGTGCCGGTGGTCACCGACGCGGAGGTGGCGTTACGCAAACGCTTGATGGAGAACGACAATGCAGCCGCCTGACTACGCGTCATTTTTGAACGAGGCCGCGCGGGCCGACAACCAGCCGCAGGCCGCCTTCGACGCATTGTGCGCGCTGACCGAAAAGCGCGTCGGCGTGAAACTGTTCACCATCATGACCCACGACGCCAGGAACGGCGTTGCCGGGCGGATCTACTCCAACATGCCCGACGCCTATCCCGTTTCCGGCACCAAGCCGGCCAACGAGACCGACTGGTCGCGTCAGGTGATCGACAACAAGAAGACCTTCGTGGCCAACGACATCGACGGCATCCGCGCCGTCTTCAACGACCACGAGCTGATCCGCGCGCTCGGCTGCGAAAGCGTCATCAACGTGCCGATCGAGATCGACGGCAAGGTCGCCGGCACCATCAACTGCCTGCACGAAGCCGGTTTCTACACACCCGAGCGGGTCGCCGCCGCCGAAGCGCTCAAGCTTCCCGGCATGGTCTGCCTGCTCCTGAACGAACGCCTTCAGACCAGGGGAGCCTGACAATGGCCGCAAATACCATCCGCGTCACGACCGATGTCGGCGGGACCTTCACCGATCTGGTCTGTTTCGAGACCGACGGCAAGACCGGCGAGGCCCGCATCGTCACGGCGAAGTCCGACACCACGCCGCCCGATTTCGAACAGGGCGTGCTCAACGTCATCGCCAAGGCCGGCGTCGATCCCGCCGCGATCGACTTCCTGGCGCACGGCACGACCGTGGTGATCAACGCCCTGACCGAGCGCAAGGGCGTCAAGGTCGGCCTGATCACCACCGAGGGCTTCCGCGACACGCTGGAGATCGCGCGCGGCAACCGGCCCGACTTCTTCAACCTGCACTACGAGAAGCCGAAACCCTTCGTGCCGCGCTATCTGCGCCGCGAGCTGCCCGGCCGCATCAGCTACAAGGGCGAGGAGATGAAGCCGCTCGACCTTTCCGGTCTTGCCGCGATCCTCGACGATTTCAAGGCCGACGGCGTCGAGGCGGTGGCGATCAGCTTCCTGCATTCCTACGCCAATCTGTCGCACGAGCAGGCCGCGCTCGCCGAGGTGCGCAGATTGTGGCCGGAGGTCTCGGTCGTGTCCTCGCACCAGATCACCCGCGAGTGGCGCGAATATGAGCGCACCAACACCGCCGTCCTGTCGGCCTATGTCCAGCCGATCGCCGAACGCTATCTGTCGCGGCTGGCCGGCGGGCTCAAGGACAAGGGGCTGAAGAGCAGCCCCTACATCATGCAGTCCAATTGCGGGGTCGATTCGCTGGAAAGCGTTTCCAAGATCCCGATCACCATGGTCGAATCCGGTCCGGCCTCAGGCTTCTGGGGCGCGGCCGAGCTCGGCAAGCTGATCGGCGCGCCCAACGTGCTGGCGCTCGACATCGGCGGTACGACGGCGAAATGCTCGCTGATCGAGGACGGCCAGGTCAAGATCATGACCGATTACTGGATCGAGCGCGACCGCACCTCGGCCGGCTATCCGATCATGGTGCCGGTGGTCGATCTGGTCGAGATCGGCAATGGCGGCGGCTCGATCGCCTGGGTCGACGATTTCGGCAAGCTGCATGTCGGCCCGCAATCGGCCGGCGCGATGCCGGGCCCGGCCGCCTATGGCCGCGGCGGCGACAACGCCACCACCACCGACGCCAATCTCTGGCTCGGCCGCATCAATCGCGACTATTTCTGCGGCGGCGAGGTCACCGCCGACATGGCGGCGTCGGAAAAGGCGATCCGCGCCGTCGGCGACAAGCTCGGCGTCGACGCCGAGGAAGCCGCGCGCGGCATCATCCGCATCGCCAACAATAACATGGTCAACGCGCTCAAGCTGGTTTCGCTCAATCGCGGCCACGACCCGCGCGACTTCACCCTGGTCGCCTTCGGCGGCGGCGGCGCCATGCATGCCGTGGCGCTGGGCCAGGAGCTCGGCGTCAAGAAGGTGGTCGTGCCGGCGGGTGCTGCGGTGTTTTCGGCCTGGGGCATGATGATGTCGGACCTGCGCCGCGACTATTTCGTCACCAGGCTGGCCGATCTCAAGCCCGGCGCGGCCAGGGCGGTCGAGGCGCTGTTCGCCGAGACCGAGGCCCAGGCCCGCAAGCAGTTCACCGACGAGGGCGTGCCGGCCGACAAGGTCAAGTTCCTGCGCTACGGCAAGTTCCGCTACCAGAACCAGGAGCACACCACCGAAGTCCTCATCGAGGAGGGCGCCATCACCGACGACCGCCTCGCCGGCATCGAGGCCGCCTTCCACGAGGCCTATGAGCGCGAATACACCTATCGCCTCGAGGCGCCGGTGGAACTGGTCGGCATCCATCTGGTCGCCTCGGCCGAGGTCGGCAAGCTGACCATGACCGAGCGCCAGCCGACCGGCACGCCGTCGAGCGAAGCGCTGAAGGGGCACCGCGACGTCGATTACGCGCTGGAAGGCGTCCACAAGGCCGCGATCTATGACGGCACCAAGCTTGAACCGGGCATGCGTTTCGACGGCCCGGCGATCGTGGAGGACCCCGGCACCACGGTGGTGATCCATCCCGGCAACGCGGTCGAAATCGATGGTTACGGCAATATCCACATCACTCTGTCGCAGTGAGGAGAGGCGAGATGGCGAACGCTTCCAACGACCCGATCACGCTCGAGATCATCCAGAACTCCCTGCAGGCGACGGCCGACGAGATGTTCGCCGTCATGAAGAAGACGGCGATGAGCTCGATCATCTACGAGGTGCTCGACATGGGCACCGGCATCACCGACGCCAAGGGGGCGCTCGCCTCCTCCGGCGCCGGCATTCCCGCCTTCATCGGCGTGCTCGACAAGGCGGTGAAGGTGATCGTGGAGAAATTCTCCAAGCCGGGCGACATCGAGCCCGGCGACGTCTTCGCCACCAACGACCCCTATTATGGCGGCGTCACCCATTTGAACGACATCATCGTCGCCATGCCCGTCTTCGCCGGCGGCCGCATCATCGCCTGGACGGCCAACATCGCCCATAATTCCGATGTTGGCGGTATGGCGCCGGGGTCGCTGAGCGGCGAGGCGACCGAAATCTTCCAGGAAGGGCTGCGCCTGCCGGCCATCAAGCTGATCGCCAAGGGCGAGACGATCCGCTCGGTGATGGAGATCATCAAGGTCAATTCGCGCATGCCCGACGTGCTGGAAGGCGACGTGTGGGCGGCGATCGCCTCGGTGCGCATCGGCGGTAAGCGCCTGCAGGAGATCGCCGAGAAATACGGCGTCGGCACGTTCGAGAACGCCATGGCCTCGTTCATGGATTTCGGCGAGCAGGTCTCTTTGAAGGAACTCGCCAACCTGCCCAAGGGCACGTTCGAACTGTCGGAGGAGCAGGACGACGGCCGTATCTTCAACGTCAAGATCACCATCGACGACGACACGTTCACCGTCGATCTGCTCGACAATCCCGACCAGTCGGACAATCCGGTCAACACCAGCCGCGACGGCGTCATGGTCGCCGCGCAGATGATCTTCAAGTCGCTGACCGATCCCTATTCGCCGGCCAACGAAGGCTCGTTCCGTCCGATCCGGCTCCTGACCCGCGAGGGTTCGGTGTTCCATGCCAAGGAGCCGGCGCCGATCGGATTCTATTACGAGATCGAGCTGCGCGTGTACGACATCATGTGGCGCTGTCTCGCCCCGCATATGCCCGAGCGCCTCGCCTCGGGCCATTTCGCCTCGGTGTGCGGCACCTTCATCGGCGGCATCCACCCCGATACCGGCCGGCAATACACCATCATCGAGCCGCAGCTCGGCGGCTGGGGCGCGAGCCGCGGGCGCGACGGCAATTCGGCGATCTTCTGCGGTTTTCACGGCGAGACCTATAATTGCCCGGCCGAGATCAACGAGGCGCGCAACGGGCTTCTGGTCGACCGCATGGAGCTCAACCTGGAGCCGGGCGGCGAAGGCAAATTCACCGGCGGGCGCGGCATCGTGATGGACTACCGGCTGCGCGCCGACAACGGCTTTCTGACCGCCGGCTACACGCGCTCGAAGTTCCCGCCCTGGTCGCTCGACGGCGGCAAGGAGGGTTCCCCCAACTATGTCGAGGTGATCCGCAAGGACGGCGAGCGCGAAAAGTTCTCCTTCGTGTCCGGCCTGACCACCCACACCGACGACGTCATCCGCGTGGTGACCGGCAATGGCGGCGGTATCGGCGATCCGAAGGAGCGCGACCGCGCCGCGATCGAGCAGGACATCAAGAACGGTCTGATTACGCCGGAGCGGGCGAAGGAAATCTACGGTTACGCCGGCTGAGCGCCGGTCCTTGGGAAGGAGGATGAAATGACCCAGACACCGCTGAAGATCATGTATCTCAATCCGCTGGCGAGCAGCGCGGCCTATGACGACATTTTTGCCGACATGGCCCGCGAGCACAAGCTGCCGGGCACCGAGGTGCACGTGACCTCGCTGCCGGAGGCCGAGGGCGGCTTCACCCATATCGAATACCGCTCCTACGAGGCGATGGTCACCCGCGGCATCATCCGCGCGGCGCGCAAGGCCGCCAAAGAGGGGTTCGACGCGCTCGCGATCGGCTGCTTCTACGATACCGCGCTCCACGACGCGCGCGAGATTTCCGGCGACATGATCGTCACCGCGCCGTGCCAGTCGTCGTGCGAAATCGCCTCGACCATTTCCAACCGGTTCGGCGTCATCGTCGGGCGCCGCAAATGGGTCCACCAGATGCAGTCGACCGTGCACGATCTCGGCCACGCGCACCGGCTGTCGGGCTTTTATCATGTCGAGCTCGGCGTCACCGAGTTCCAGGCCGACCATGCCGAGACCGGCCGCCGGCTGATCGAGGCCGGCCGCAAGGCGGTCGAGGAGGATTTCGCCGAAGCGCTGATCCTGGGCTGCACGATGGAGGTCGGCTTTTATCGCGAAGTCGAAAGAAAGCTCGGCGTGCCGGTGATCGATCCGTCGATCGCCGCGCTCAAGCGGGCCGAATATGCCGCCGTCCTCAAGCGCCAGTGCGGCTGGGTCCCATCGCGCAAATGGTCGTGCGAGGCGCCGCCCGAGGACGAGATCGCCCGCTTCGGCGGCTTCGATGACGGCGAAGCCTTCGGCAACCGCGTCGTGGTGCCGGCCGAAGAGACGGGCCCCGCCCGCCGCGCCGCCTGACAGCAATCCGGCCGTCCCGCGCGCAGCAGGCGCGGGGCGATCCACGCCGGCGGCGACGGGCCGTCGCGCCGGCATTTTTTTCCAGCGTTCGAGGACCTCATGACCGAGCCTTTTTCCAATCAGACCGCCGACCGTCTCGCCCGCCTGCGCGAGGCCATGAAAGCCGAAGCGGCCGACCTCGTCGCCATCGCGCCCGGCTCGCACATGGATTGGCTGGTCGGGTTCCATCCGCACCCGGACGAGCGCCCCTGCCTTTTGCTGGTGGGCGCTGAGGAAGAGGCGTTCCTGATGCCGGTGCTCAATGCCGAAGGCACCCGCGAACACACCGACATCGCCTTTCACACCTGGTCGGACGACCGGGGTCCGAAGGCCGCGCTTGACGACGCCCTTGCCGCGATCGGCGCCGAGGGTGCGAAAACCGTCGTGCTCGACGAGACCATGCGGGCCGATTTCGCGCTGCTCGTTCTCGACGCCCTGCCGGGCGCGACCCATGCCTTCACCGACCGCACGCTCGGCCGGCTGCGCATGGTCAAGGACGAAGGCGAGGTCGCCAAGCTGAAGATGAACGCCGAAATCGCCGATCGCGCCATGCAAAAGGCGTTCGCCGCGATCCGGCCGGGCATGGCCGAAAAGGACCTCGCACAAGTGGTCAAGGACCATTTCGCCTCCGAGGGCGCCGTGCCGTCGTTCTGGATCGTCGGCGGCGGACAAAACGGCGCCTTTCCCCATCACCAGTCGGGCGACAGGCCGCTTGCCGAGGGCGATGCGATCGTCATCGATATCGGCGCGCGCAAGGCGGGCTTTCCGAGCGACATTACCCGCATGGCCGTCGTCGGCCGTCCGCCCGAGGGGTACGGCCAGATCCACACCATCGTGGAAAAAGCGGTCCAGGCGGCGATGAAGGCCGCGCGCCCGGGCGTC
The DNA here is from genome assembly GCF_009742725.1 of Nitratireductor arenosus. Classification (GTDB taxonomy): domain Bacteria; phylum Pseudomonadota; class Alphaproteobacteria; order Rhizobiales; family Rhizobiaceae; genus Mangrovimarina; species Mangrovimarina arenosa. The sequence goes on from NZ_WPHG01000003.1 coordinate 473,337, forward strand.
AAGGCGAAGGAGGTCGACGCGGCAGCGCGCACGGTGATCGCCGACGCCGGCTACGGCGAGTATTTCGTCCACCGCACCGGCCACGGCATGGGCATTGACGGGCACGAGCCGCCTTATATCACCGCGACCGCCGACACCGTGCTGGAGGAGGGCATGGTGTTTTCCATCGAGCCCGGCATCTACCTGCCCGGCCGTTTCGGCATCCGGCTGGAGGAAATCGTCGTGCTGCGCGCCGACGGTCCGGAAATCCTCTCCGACCTGCCGCGCGACCTGCATGTCGCGAAGGCTTGAGGAGATCTCGCCAACCTGCCGATTTTGCGATTGGTCCCAACACTCCAGACATCATCGTAACCAGAAAATCACAGGGCCGCGAGGGTGCGGCCGCAGGAGGAAAAGACATGCCAAGAGAATGGGTGATCGACGCATATGACGGGTTCGAGGGCCTGCGCCTGGCGGCATGCGAAAAGGGCGAACCCGGACCGACCGAGATCAGGATGCATGTCGAGGCCTTTGCCCTCAACTGGGGCGACATGGACCTGATGAAAGACAATTATTCCTTCAGCTTCGACAGCCTTCCCGCGCGGATCGGCATGGAAGCCGCCGGAATCGTCGAGGCGGTCGGAAAGGATGTAACCGGAATTGCCGTCGGCCAGCGCTACTGCACGCTGCCCTATTTCTACTACAATCGCGGCGCCAGCGCCGACACGCTGATCATCGACCGGAAATACGTCACGCCGGCGCCCGCGGGCATGAGTGCCGTTGAGGCGGCATCGATCTGGATGCAGTACATGACCGCCTACTACCCGGTCGTCGAACTTGCAGGGGCGAAAAAGGGTGTGAACATTCTTGTTCCCGCAGGCACGAGCACTGCCGGAACCGCCGCCCTGCAAATCGGGCGTCTGTGCGGTGCGACCATGATCGCGACCACGCGCTCGGAAAGAAATCGGGACTATCTGATGCAGTCCGGCGCCGACCACGTCTATGTCGATGGCAGCGGCGATCTGGTCGACTTTCTGATGGAGGCAACCGGCGGCGCGGGCATAGATGCGTCGTTCGATCCGATCGGCGCCGATTTCGTGCTGCGATACGGCCCGGCAATGGCGCGCGGCGCCAAGCTGATGCTCTACGGGCTGCTGACCGCGGAACTTCCCAAAATCCCTTATGTCGACATGTGGCAGAAGAATGCCTGGCTGCACATGTATTCGCTGTTCAACTACGTCGAGGACCAGGACGCGCAGGATCGCGGAACGGCGTTCGTCTACAAGGCTTTGACCGACAAGAAGCTGACGCCCAACGTCGACCGGGTCTTCCCTATGGAAGCCTATATCGACGCATGGCGGTATCTTTCCGGGCCGCGCGAGAACTACGGAAAGGTCGTCGTCGATACCGGCAGATGAAACAAATGCCCGACCGGGCGGATTGCTTCGTAGCGCCGGGCACAATCCCGGGCCGCATCAGCGGTCCGGTCATCTGGAAGGTGTCACGAGCGCACCATGCCTTTAGGATCTAAGGACAATGACGAAACCTGCTGACCCGTTCACGATATCCGTCATCCAGGCGAGCCTGGTTTCGGCGGCCGACGAGATGTTCGCGGTCCTGAAGAAGACCGCGATGAGCCCGATCATCTACGAGGTGCTCGATGTCGGCACGGGCATCACCGATGCCAGGGGCGAGCTGGTTTCGTCCGGCGCCGGCATCCCGACCTTCGTCGGCGTGCTCGACAAGGCGGTCAAGCGTATCGTCGAGCTGCATGGGATCGAGGCGGTCCGCGACGGCGACTGCTACGTCACCAACGATCCTTATTATGGCGGTGTCACCCATCTCAACGACGTCGTCATCGCGCTGCCGGTATTTGCACAAGGCGAGCTGGTCGCCTGGACGGCGTCGATCGCGCACTGGAACGATCTCGGCGGCATGACGCCGGGCTCGATGTCGGTCGACGTGTCGGAAATCTTCCAGGAGGGGCTGCGCCTGCCGGCCGTCAAGCTGTTCGAGGAGGGCCAGCCGTTGCGGTCGGTGTTCGACATCATCGCCGCCAATTCGCGCCTGCCGGATTTCGTCAACGGCGATCTGTGGGCCCAGGTGGCGGCGAGCCGCAAGGCCGAGACCCGTGTGCGTCAGCTCGTCGAAAGCTACGGGCTCGCCGCCTATCGCGCCGCGCTTGCCGATCTGTTCAACGAGGGCGAGCGGCGCGGCCTGGCCGGTCTCGCCAGCCTGCCGGAGGGGACGTTCACGGTCGAGGAGGAACAAGACGACGGCGCTCTGTGGCAGGCCGCGATAACGGTGACGAAGGACCGCTTCGTCGTCGACCTGAGCGGCAATCCGCAACAGCGCGCCGCGCCCTATAACACCAGCCGCGACGGCGCCGTGATCTCGGCCCAGATGATCTTCAAGGCGCTGACCGATCCGACCCTGTTCGCCAATGCCGGCTCGTTCCGCGCCCTGGAGGTGATCACCGAACCGGGCACGATCTTCCACGCCACCGGCACCGCGCCGCACGGCTATTATTTCGAGACCCGCATCCGGCTCTACGACATGCTGTGGCGCTGCATGGCCCGGGCGATGCCGGAGCGCCTGCCGGCCGGGCATTTCGCCTCGATCTGCGGCACGGTGATCGCCGGCGACCATCCCGACAGCGGCCGCCGCTTCACCATGGTCGAACCGCAAATGGGCGGCTGGGGCGCGACCGCGACGCGCGACGGGCTCGACGCGATGTATTCGGCCAGCCACGGCGAGACCTTCAACTGCCCGGTCGAGATCTGCGAGGCGCGCTACGGGCTCGATGTCGGCTACAAGCGGCTGCGCGACAGCGGTGAGGGCAAGGGCCAACATTCCGGCGGCAAGGGCATGGAAACCAGTTACAGGCTGCGCGCGCCGGCGATCATGTCGGCCGGCTACAGCCGCGCCCGCCAGCCGGTGTGGGGCGCCAATGGCGGCGCCGATGGCGGCGTCAACGGCCTTGCCGTGCGCCATCCCGACGGCAGCCGCGAGGATTACACCTTTGCCAGCGGCGTGAGGCTGCGGACGGGCGACGAGGTGCTGGTCGGCACCGCCAATGGCGGCGGCTGGGGCCGGGCGCCGACCTGACCGCAATGCCGGTTGCATGCGGTCGCGTGTCATAGTCCTGTCAGGAGGCGGGCGGGCTGGTCCAATCCGGGCCTGACATTTGAGCGTACTTCGGTTATCGGATGCTGATGCAACCGATCATCTCAGTATCGAACCTTTCCAAAACCTATGAAACCGGGTTCCAGGCGCTGAAAGGCGTCGACCTGGAGGTCCGCAAGGGCGAGATCTTCGCCCTGCTCGGACCCAACGGCGCCGGCAAGACCACGCTGATTTCGGTCATCTGCGGGCTCGTCAACCGCTCCGGCGGTCAGGTGACGGTGGACGGGCACGACATCCTCACCGACTACCGCGCCGCGCGCGCGCTGATCGGCCTGGTGCCGCAGGAACTGACCACCGACGCGTTCGAGACCGTGTGGGCGACGGTGTCCTTCACGCGCGGCCTGTTCGGCAAGCCGGCCGATCCGGCTCATATCGAAAAGGTGCTGCGCGGGCTGTCTTTGTGGGACAAGCGCGACGAGAAGATCGTGACGCTTTCGGGCGGCATGAAGCGCAGGCTCCTGATCGCCAAGGCGCTGTCGCACGAACCACGTATCCTGTTTCTCGACGAGCCGACGGCCGGCGTCGACGTCGAGCTGCGCCGCGACATGTGGGAGATGGTGCGCGGGCTGAAGAGCTCGGGCGTCACCATCATTCTCACAACGCATTATATCGAGGAGGCCGAGGAGATGGCCGACCGGGTCGGCGTCATCAGCGAAGGCCGTATCATCCTGGTCGAGGAAAAGGCCGAGCTGATGCGCAAACTCGGCCGCAAGCAGCTCACGCTGCAGCTCAAGGACCCGCTCGACGCGCTGCCGGACAGTCTTGGCGGCCACGACCTGACGGTGTCCGACGACGGCTTGGCGCTGACTTACGACTACGACACCCGCGCCGACCGCACCGGCATCACCCGCCTGCTGAGGCAGCTCGACGAGGCCGGTATCCGCTTTACCGATCTCGACACGCGCCAAAGCACGCTCGAGGAAATCTTCGTCGACCTGGTGAGGAACGACCGATGAACTATCGCGCGATCTGGGCGATCTACCGGCAGGAGATGGCGCGTGCCTTTCGCACGGTGTTGCAAAGCATCGTCTCGCCGGTCATTTCGACCTCGCTCTATTTCGTCGTCTTCGGCGCGGCGATCGGCTCGCGCATCCAGGAGATCGACGGCGTCAGCTACGGCGCCTTCATCGTGCCGGGCCTGATGATGCTGTCGCTTCTGACGCACAGCATCTCCAACGCCTCCTTCGGCATCTATTTCCCGAAATTCACCGGTACGATCTACGAGATTCTGTCCGCGCCGGTCTCGCATTTGGAGATCGTCGTCGCCTATGTCGGGGCCGCAGCCACCAAATCGATCATCCTAGGCGCGATCATCCTGGCGACTGCGGCCCTGTTCGTGCCGCTGCGCATCGAGCACCCTTTGGTGATGGTCTTGTTTCTGGTTTTGACGGCCTGCACCTTTTCGCTGTTCGGTTTCATCATCGGCATCTGGGCCGACGGTTTCGAGAAATTGCAGCTTGTGCCGCTGTTGATCGTCACGCCGCTCACCTTCCTTGGCGGATCGTTCTATTCGATCGACATGCTGCCGCCGTTCTGGCGCACGGTCACGCTGTTCAACCCGGTCGTCTATCTGGTCAGCGGCTTCCGCTGGAGCTTTTACGGACGCGCCGATGTCGGCGTCGGGATCAGTCTGGCGATGACGCTCGTCTTCCTGGCCCTGTGCCTGGCGATCGTGTCCTGGATATTCCGCACCGGCTACAAGCTGAAAAGCTGAGGCGTGCGCCGCTCCCCCGGTAAGCGCTAACTTTCCCGAAAGGTTCTCGCCCGCAAGCTCGTCGGATCGATCGCAAGCGATTCGCCATTCAATCCGAGGCCGGGCTGGGGCGGCGCATGGCGGCCCGACAGGTTCGACCTGTTCCGGCGTGCCGCTTGCGGTCTCGACCGACCAGTGTGCGAGGGGAGACTTTTGGGGTGAAGGCAGATCAGTATGCAGATGGAGACGCCACGTCGAGCGCGCGGGTCTTCGCGTTTCCGCTCTGGCGACGGGCGGACGAGGTCGGGCGCGCGGCGCGGGCCCTGGCCGCGTTGGGCGACCTCGACGCGCGCGACGCGTACCGTCACCGGCTCGCGGCGCGTTTTTTTGCCGAATTCGACAGGCTCGGTCTGCCCGAGGCCGAGCAGGACGAGGAGGTCGGCGCATTTTTCTACGAGGTCGAATTCGCGCTCGAGGATCTGTTCGGCGATGCCCTTCGGGATGTGACGACCGGTATCGTCTGACCGGCTGATCGGCGGGGCGGCCCCCACCGCTCCGCGTCCGCGCTGCGCGCGCGTCACGACAAGCGACAGCGAAGGCCGACGGCACGCGGTCCCCACTGGACCGTATGCCGAACGTGGGCGAATCACTTTCCGGCATCCTCCCGCGCGCCGGGCGAAGCCTTGAAAAGCTCCGACCACGCCGCGAGCCCTTGGCCCACGTTAACGTTCCGACCCGGCGCGGGCTGCTGGTGCGTTAACCGCGAGAACCGCCGTCCGGAATAAATCCGGCGGGATTTGCCGATTTCGCGACGAAATCCACGGAGAAAAAGGAAAAAGCGCGCCTGTTTCGCATGCGCGGCCCGCTGGTTCGACGATGCCGCCCCACCAGCCGTTAACCAGTTTACCGTTTGTTAAGCATGATCGTTCACAAAGGTTAAGACGCGGCGAAACGGCTTTCCGGCGGGAAGCGGCAGCAGGCCGCGACAAGGGGTGACTCGGCAGCCTGCGAAGCTGCGGGCAAGATAAAAAGGGGCCAAGCGTGTCCAGCATTCTGACCAACGCCTCCGCGATGACCGCGCTGAAGAGCCTGCAGGCGACCAACAAGGCGCTGGCGACCACGCAGGCACGCATTTCCACGGGCTACCGCGTCGCCGAAGCCAGCGACAACGCGGCCTATTGGTCGATCGCCACCACGATGCGTTCAGACAACAAGGCATTGTTGACCGTGCAGGACGCGCTCGGTCTCGGCGCCGCCAAGATAGACATCGCCTATACAGGCATCAACAACACCATCGACGTCGTTGATGAGATCAAGGCGAAACTGGTCGCGGCAAGGGAGCCGGGCGTCGACCGCTCCAAGATCCAGGCCGAAATCACTGCTTTGCAGGGCCAGTTGGTCAGCAATGCGGCCGCCTCGTCCTTTTCCGGCGAGAACTGGCTTTCGGTGGACTCCGATTCCGCCGGCTACAATTCATCGAAGTCGATTGTGGCGTCGTTTACACGCGCGTCGGACGGAACGGTGTCGGTCTCGACCATCACGATCAACACCGATAGCGTGAAACTGTTCGACGCCGGGGCCAACACCGTGGCCGGTGGAGTTGGCATTCTCGACGGTGTCTACGACGAGACCACCGGTGCCCTGCACGCTGACCAGACAACCGCCGCGGGTGTCTTTACCGTCACCACGCTCGACATTTCCGGCCTGACCAACAACGCGGCCGACCTGACCACGCTCGACAATTTCATCAAGGGCGTGGACGACGCGATCAGCCGTATGACAAAGGCCGCCTCCGATCTCGGCGCTTCCAAGAAGCGGGTCGATCTGCAAGTCTCCTTCGTCAACAGCCTGATGGACGCGATCGAACGCGGCGTCGGCGCGCTGGTCGATGCGGACATGAACAAGGAATCGACCCGTCTGCAGGCTCTCCAGGTCCAGCAGCAGCTCGGAATCCAAGGGCTGTCGATCGCCAATGCCTCGGTCCAGGGCATCTTGTCGCTCTTCCAGGGCTAACGACGCCGGCGGCGGCGCGGCCCGAACGGCCCCCGCCGCACGACCGGCACGCATGAAACCGCAAAACCGGCGCCGGCCTCCCAGCGTCGGTTTTTGCCGTTGGGCGCCTCGCTTCGGCGCCGCCCCGAAAAAAACCGCATGGGTACGAGGTGAAATCATCCTGCCGGCGTGACCGATCGGGCTGACATGGCTTCCCGGCGAGAAACCAAGCACGGCTTGGTGGTGCGGCGAGTTCGAGGGAGCCGGATCGCGTCAAGGGCTGGTTCCCGTGCAACTGGGCTCCAAGCATTAACAAGTGTTAAACCAATGCATGCGAATCCTAGCCATGCAGGGCTTGGCGGGGACGGCGCCAAAGGCATGACGCCGCGTCCGCACGCCGGATTTTCCGGAATGAACTGAAATTTTCGGTGGCGGGGATTTTCCATGATCGGGCGCGCGCGACCCTGCGCTTGTAAACGCGTTTACGCTGATTTCCGAATTGCCCGGCAGGGCTGCCGTTTCGAATGCCGTTCGGCACTCGGCGCGTCCGGCTGGATTGTACCCGGCCCGGTCGGGGCGGTCGCCGCGCAGCGGGGTGCGCCGACCAGGAGCGAATGTGAGGAAAAACGGACATGAAGCCGAGCCAATCGGAATCGGTGACGCTTTCGCCGGTGCTTGACATCACCGCTGCCACGCCGCTCGTCGCGGAGCTTGTAAAGATGCGCGGCAAGGATGTGACCGTGCACGCGGCCGCGGTCGAGAAGATCGGCGCCCAATGCATCCAGGTGCTGCTATCGGCCGCCGCGACTTGGTCGCATGACGGCATGGAATTCGAAGTGGCGGAGCCTTCCGAGGCGTTTAGCGAAAGCCTCCAGACCATGGGGCTGGAAGTCGCCGATATGAGCGTGGGGAACGTTTGAGATGACCAGAACAATATTGACCGTCGATGATTCACGCACCATTCGCGAGATGTTGCGCGCCACCCTGATGGAGGCCGGCATGGAAGTTCTGCAGGCCGAGGACGGCATGCAGGGGCTCGAGGTTCTGCAGGGCGCGCGCCCGGACGTCATCGTCACCGACATCAACATGCCGCGCATGGACGGATTCGGCTTTATCGAAGCCGTGCGCGGCAGCGACCAGCATCGCGCCATTCCGATCCTGGTGCTCACCACCGAAAGCGTCGACGACAAGAAGGACCGCGCCCGGCGCCTTGGCGCGACCGGTTGGATCGTGAAGCCGTTCGATCCGGCCAAGCTCGTCAACGCCATCAACCGCGTCGCGGCCTGACGAAACCGGAGACTGTGCCCGTGGACACGATGGCGGCAATCAAACAGACGTTCTTCCAGGAATGCGAGGAACAGCTTGCCGAACTGGAGACCGGTCTGCTGGCGATCGAAAGCCAGCAGGTCGACGACGACACGATCAACGCCGTATTCCGTGCCGTTCATTCGATCAAGGGTGGCGCCGGCGCCTTCGGCCTCGACGAACTGGTGCGGTTCGCGCACACATTCGAGACGGTGCTGGACCTGCTGCGCGGGTCGCAGATCGAGGCGGCGCCGCCGCTTGTCAAGCTGATGCTGCGCTCGTCGGACACGCTTGCCGACCTTGTGCGCTATTCGCGCGATGGCGGCGAGATGGACCAGGCCCGTGTCGGCCAGTTGCATGACGAATTGATGCAGGTGGTCAATCCTGTTGCCACGCCGGCATGCGCTCAATCGGCGGAGCCGCATGCGGGCGACGACGAGGCGGGCGGGGACGATCCGGAGGCCTTTTTCCCGGTCACAGTCACCTTCGACGATCTGATCGGCGAGAATAGCGACGATGACGGGCAAATCGTGTTCAACGTTTGGTTCAAACCCAAGCCCGAGCTCTACGCCAAGGCCAATGACGCCGCCAAATTGTTGCGCGAGTTGCGCGCGCTCGGCGAGGCCGACATCGCCTGCGACAGGTCGGATGTACCGCTGCTGAGCGAGCTCGACCCGGAAGGCGCCTATCTGGCCTGGAACGTGCGGCTTGTCACCAGCGCCGGCGAGAGCGCGGTGCGCGACGTGTTTGAATTCGTCGAATTCGACTGCGAGATCAGGATCGAGGCCGAACCGTCCGTTGAGCCAGATTTCGAATTTACGCCCGAACCGGTTGCCGAGATCGGGCCCGCCGAAGCGCCGGCCGACAGTCCGGCCATTCCCCAGGCGGTGCTGGAGCGGCTGGCCGAATTCGCGCCCGAGCAGGCCGCCAAGGCAGCCGCGCCGAGCGCCGGGGCATCCCCCGCCCAACAGGCTCAGACCACCATCCGGGTCGACCTCGACCGTGTCGACCGGCTGATCGACCTAGTCGGCGAACTGGTCATCAACCAGTCGATGCTGGCTCAGCGCGTCACCGAGGCCGGCATCGCGCGGCTTTCGGATGTGGCGGTCGGCCTCGACGATCTGGAGCAGCTTACCCGCGAAATCCAGGATTCGGTGATGGCGATTCGCGCCCAGCCGGTGCGGCCGATCTTCCAGCGCATGTCGCGTGTCGTGCGCGAGGTCGCCGACATGACCGGCAAGTCGGTGCGCCTGATCACCGAGGGCGAGAATTGCGAGGTCGACAAGACGGTCATCGAACGTCTGACCGATCCGCTCACCCATATGATCCGCAACGCCATCGATCACGGGCTGGAATCGCCCGAGGAGCGGGTCCAAGCGGGCAAGCCGGAGCAGGGCGTTGTGCGCATGACCGCGGCCCACCGGTCCGGGCGTGTCATCATCGAGGTCTCCGATGACGGTTCCGGCATCAATCGCGAGCGCGTCAGAAGCATCGCCGTCGACAAGGGATTGATCGACGCAGACGCGCAACTGGCCGACAATGAAATCGACGACCTGATCTTCGCGCCCGGCTTCTCGACCGCGAGCGCGGTGTCGGACGTGTCCGGCCGCGGCGTCGGCATGGACGTGGTCAAGCGCTCCATCCAGGCACTCGGCGGCCGGATCGCGATTTCGTCTCGGCCCGGCAAAGGCACCGCGTTCACGCTCAGCCTGCCGCTGACCCTGGCCGTGCTCGACGGCATGGTGGTGACGGTGGCCGGCCAGACCCTGGTCGTGCCTCTGACCGCGATCGTGGAAACGCTCCAGCCCAAGAACTCGGATGTCCACGGACTGGGCGAGACGGCGCGGGTGATTTCGACCCGCGGCGCGTTCATCCCGCTGATCGATGTCGGACGCGAACTCGGCTACCGCGACTGCGAAGCCGACCCGGTCGGCAGCGTCGCGATCATGGTCGAATCGGAGAACCGCGCCCAAAGCGCGCTGCTGGTGGACGGCATCATCGGCCAGCAGCAGGTGGTCATCAAGAGTCTCGAAACCAATTACGGCCACGTTTTCGGGGTCGCGGCCGCGACCATCCTCGGTGACGGCCGCGTGGCCGTCATCCTCGATGTCGACGCGATCGTGGCCGGAAGCCGCTCCGATCCGGCCAGGTCGGAAGGCGCCAATCGCAAGAGGAACGCAGCATGATGGAAGTCAACGAACACGATACGTCCCAATATAACGAGCTGATCGCCTTCCGGCTCGGCGAGCAGGAATTTTGCGTCGACATCATGTCGGTGCGCGATATCAGGGGTTGGACCCCGACCACCCCGCTGCCGCATTCGCCCGACTACGTGAAGGGTGTGATCAATCTGCGCGGCTCGGTGCTGCCGGTGATCGACCTTTCGGCCCGCCTCGGTTTCCGTTCGACGGAGCCGACCGCGCGCCACGTCATCATCGTCACCCAGGTCGGCAGCCAGTCGGTCGGGCTTCTGGTCGACGCAGTGTCCGACATCCTCACCATCACCTCCGAAACCATCCAGCCGACCCCGGATGTCGCCTCCGAACTGGCGCGCTGCTTCATGAAGGGCGTGCTGGCGATCGAGGGCCGGATGATCAGCCTGATCGGGCTCGACAGCGTGATCGCCGCCACCCACGAAGGCACAGGGACGCTGAATTGAACCGAGCTGCCGTGCCCCGGACGGGCGGAATGGTGCCCGGTGAGTATGTGCTCACCGAGGAGGATTTCCACCGCATCGCGTCGATCCTTCACGATCATGCCGGCATCCAATTGTCGGAAGCGAAGGCGGCGCTCGTCTACGCCCGGCTGGCCAAGCGCCTACGTGCTCTCGGCCTGGAGAATTTTCGCGATTACTGCGCGCTGGTCGCCGGCACGGACGGCCTCGGCGAACGTCAAAAGATGGTCGCGGCCCTGACGACCAACGTTACCAGATTTTACCGCGAGGCCCATCATTTCGAGCATTTGAAGACCCGGGTGCTTCCGGGCCTTGTCGAGCGCGCGCGGCGCGGCGACCCGGTCCGGATCTGGTCGGCGGGATGTTCCAACGGGCAGGAGGCGTACACGATCGCGCTGGTGTTGCTGTCGGCCATGCCCGACGTCGCCCGCCACGACGTACGCGTTCTCGCCACCGACATCGACCCCAACATGATCGAGGAGGGCCGCGCGGCGAGCTATCCCGAGGCGGCCCTTTCCGACGTTCCGGCGGATGTGCGGCGCAAATGGTTTCACAGGGTTGCCGGTCCGGGCGAGCAGCGCTGGCAGGTCGCCGAGGAGCTGCGCGATCTGGTCGCTTTCCGTGAGCTCAACCTGTTCGCCAAATGGCCGATGAAGAAGCGTTTCGACGTGATCTTCTGCCGCAACGTCGTGATCTATTTCGACAAGCCCAAGCAGGCCGAGCTGTGGACGCGCTTTTCCGCCGCGCTCAAGCCGGACGGGGCGCTCTATATAGGGCATTCCGAGCGGGTGTCGGGTCCGGCGGCGGAGCATTTCGCCGCCGACGGGGTCACGACATGGCGACATCACAAGGGCGGGGCGCGGTGAAACCGGTTCGGGTCCTGATCATCGACGACAGCGCGACCATGCGCAAGATCATCCGGTTCGCGCTCGAAGCCGATACCGGCATCGAAGTGGTGGGCGAGGCGCCCGATCCGACAGAGGCCTTCCGCCTCGTCGACACGCTCGATCCCGACGTCATCACCCTCGATATCGAGATGCCGAAGATGAACGGCATCGATTTCCTGCGACGGGTGATGAAACATCGGCCCCGTCCCGTCATCATGGTGTCGACCCTGACCGTCAACGGCGCCGCGACGACCATCGAGGCGCTCGCCCGGGGTGCCTTCGACTGCGTGGCCAAACCGACCCTGACCGACAGCGCCTCTTTCGCCGAACTCGCCGAAAAGGTCCGGGCCGCCGGGGCCAGGCGACGTCGCGCCGGAGCGCCGGAGCGTTCCCCGACGCCGCGGGGAGCCGGGGCGCCGCCCGTGGGCGAACTGCCGACAATCGGTGTGAAGGCAATCGCCGTCGGCGCGTCGACCGGCGGCGTCGAGGCGCTGATCGCCATGTTGACGGCGTTTCCGGCCGATTGTCCGCCGACTGTCATCACCCAGCACATGCCGGCCAATTTCACCAAATCCTTCGCCGAGCGGCTCGACCGCATGTGTCGCCCGCGCGTGCAGGAGGCGCAGGATCGCACGGCGCTGGCGCGCGGCAATGTCTATGTCGCGCCGGGTGGCGATCAGCATCTCGAAGTGGTCAGGCGCGGCGACGGATTGGAAAGCCGGTTGCGGGCCGGGGAGACCGTCTCGGGACATCGGCCCTCGGTGGACGTGCTGATGACCTCGGTCGCCGCCGCCGCCGTCGGCGACGCTGTCGGCGTCATCCTCACCGGAATGGGCAAGGACGGCGCGCAGGGGCTGCTCGCAATGCGTCAGGCCGGCGCGCGCACCATCGGCCAGGACGAGGCGAGTTCGCTGATCTACGGCATGCCGCGCGTCGCCTTCGAGGTCGGCGCGGTGGAAAAGCAGATAGCGTTAAACGGCATCGCCCGCGCGATCTTCGTCGGGGCGGCGACAAGAAAAGAAGGCACGTCATGTCACTCCTAGCCCAACTCAAGATCCTCGCGGTCGACGACACCACAACCAGCCGATTGCTGTTGCGCGATGCGCTCGAATCGATCGGGTTCAGGAACATCTCCGTCGCCGCCGATGGCGAGCAGGCGATGCAGGCGATGATGAAGACGCCCAGCCATCTCATCATTTCGGACATGAACATGCCCAAGATGGACGGCTTGCAATTGCTGAAGGCGATCCGCAGCTACAAGCCCACGGCTCGGGTGCCCTTCATGATCCTGACCGGGAATGCCGACCGCAATGTGCTGGTCGAAGGCCGCAAGCTCGGGCTCAACAATTATCTGAACAAGCCGTTCACGCCGGCGGACCTGAAAAAGGCGCTCGAGGCGATCGTCGGGAGGCTTCATTGATAGACAAGCATCGCCCCGACCGCATTCATGTCATTCAGGGCGAATGTGTCGTCACCGACGAGAAGCAAAAGGTGCTTACCACGGTGCTCGGCTCGTGCGTTGCCGCGTGCATGCGCGACCCGGTGCTCGGCATCGGCGGCATGAACCATTTCCTGCTGCCGGGCGGCGGCGAGCACACCGGATATAACGAGGCCGAGCGTTTCGGCGTCTACCTCATGGAAGTGCTGGTCAACGGCCTCCTCAAGCGCGGTGCGCGGCGCGAGAACCTGGAGGCCAAGCTGTTCGGCGGCGCGCGCACGGTTCGGGGTTTCTCCGATATCGGCGCCAAGAACATCGCCTTTGCCCGCCATTTCCTGGACAATGAGCAGATCGCCTATGCCGGCGGCAGCGTCGGCGGGGATCAGGGCCGGCGATTGGAATATTATCCGGCCAGCGGCAAGGCGCGCCAGTTCCTGCTGCCGCCGACAGCGGCCCCCCAGCCGCGACCCGAGATCAGGTTGCCGAAATTGCCGGCAAGCGGCGAACTCGAACTGTTTTAGGGAGAACCCCCGCATGTCCGCTGTCGCGACCGCCAGCGCCGCCGATGAAAGCGGCCCTCACCACGAGCCGATCGGCGTTGTGCTGGCGCGGGTCGAGACCGCGCTCGAAACGATCGCGCACGCCATCGACGCCAACCAGGCCCATATCGCCGCTGCGGTCGCCGCCGGCGGCGCGCGGCCGGCCGCTGCCGCCCACAAGGCGATGCAGGAGGCCGACCTCCTGGCCCAGAAGGTGGCCGGCATCGCGTCGTTCCTGCGTGCCGTCGCTGTCGAAGTGCCGGGCGATTGGCATGTCGACACCGCCGGCGCCACACGCGCCCTCACGCTCGCCGATCTCGCCTTGGCGATCGGGGCGAAGGGCCGCGCCGCCCACGTCCATGACGAGGTCGATCACGGCCATTGTGACCTGTTCTGAGCCGTTTTTATCGCGCTGAAGGTTCGTTCGGGTCCGCAAAGTCGGCTCCCGTCGCTTGCCGGTTCGGTGCCGCCTCAATCGGCGATTTCGGCCAACTCCCTGGCATGCAGCCATTCGGCATGGCGCGGCGCCCGCTTGGTGCGCGACCATTCCTCCAGCATGTCCCACTTGACCGCGTCGAGCCGTTTCATCAGCGCCTCTTCCTCCGGATCCGGGCAGGCGAGTTCCACCCGGTGGCCGTTGGGATCGAAGAAATAGATCGAGTGGAAGATCGAGTGGTCGGTGACGCCGAGCACATCGATCCCGTTCGCCTCCAACTGGTCCTTGAACGCCAGCAGCGTGTCGCGGTCGCCGACCCTGAAGGCGATGTGCTGGACCCAGGGCGGCGTGTTCTCGTCGCGGCCCATCGCCGGCTTGGTGGGCAGCTCGAAAAAGGCGAGAACATTGCCGTTTCCGGCATCCAGGAACACATGCATGTAGGGATCGGGCTCGTGGGTCGAGGGCACGTGATCCTCGGCGATCGCCAGCACGAAATCCATGTTGAGATTGTTCACATACCAATCGACGGTCTGCTTGGCATCGTTGCAGCGATAGGCGACGTGATGGATTTTCTCGATCTTCATCGGCAGGTCCTCCATGAATATAGTTACGTTCGTAACTGTTACGTTTGTAACTAACAAGATGGAAGCCGGCTCGGCGAACGATCCAGCGGTTCCCCCGTTCACCGCCTGCAAAACGGGCGAGGCTTGTAAATCCTATGCCGACGACCTCGCCTTCGGACGGTGACGGGCGGGTCTACCTGATGTCGAGCCTGCAGGCGGGCAAGTCGACGATCAATCCCGATGTCCGGATAGGTGGGCGCGCAACATGGCGCTGGTCAGGCAGTAGAGCGGCCTCAGGCGGTTTGTTGTGCCGGCCGCCTGACTTTGTCGGCCGCCTCGGCGACCAGCGGGCTCAGGCCCGCGCCGCCGGCGTCGACGATCTCGAAGAACTGACGCCGCATGCGCGGCTCCCAGAAATCGTTGATATGCTTGGCCACCCCCTCGGCTGCCTCGGCGGGCGGCATGGTTTCGAAGAAGCGACCGATCTGGTTGGCCATGTAGACGAGCTTGTCCTTGCCGGTGCGCGTTTCGTGCTCAGGCGACATTCTGGCTGGCTCCGTTCCTGATCCGCTCGGGATGGGTGAAGATGTCGAACTCGTCGCCGCGCACCAGCGCGACCAGCGTCATGCCTGCGTCCTCCGCCATGCGGATGGCGAGCGCGGTCGGCGCCGACACCGCGATGATCACGCCGGCGCCGATGGCCGCGGTCTTCTGCACCATTTCCACCGACACGCGCGAGGTGACGACGACCGCGCCGCTGGCCCCGTCGATGCCCGATCTGGCCAGCGCGCCGGCGAGCTTGTCGAGCGCGTTGTGACGGCCGACATCCTCGCGCGCGGCGACGATGCCGCTGCCGGGACGGTAGAATCCGGCCGCGTGCACCGCGCCGGTCTCGGCGTGCAGCGGCTGCGCTTCGGCCAGCAGTCTGGCGGCGCCGGTGATGTCGTCGGCTGAAAGCGTAAGCATAGACTGACCGACATCCGCGACCGCGCGCATCGCCTCCTCGATCGATTCGATGCCGCACAGTCCGCAGCCGACAGGGCCGGCCAGCCTGCGCCTACGCGCCTCGAAGCGCCGGTTGGCGGTGTCCTTGAGACGGATCTGGATATCGATACCGGGCCCGGCGTCTTCGATCGTGATCGCGTCGACCTCGTCCGGTGCGGCGACAATGCCTTCGGTCAGGGCGAAGCCGAGCGCGAAATCCTCGAAATCGGCCGGCGTCGCCATCATCACCGCGTGCGTGGTGCCGGCGAAGCTGAGCGCTACCGGCGTTTCCTCCGGCACCATGCGCGCGGCCGCCTTGGTTCCGCCGGCGCGGCGGGCGATGCGTGAGGTCGAGGTGATCGGCGGCCGGATCATGGCGCAGCCCCGGACCCGGAAAACGGGCGCGAGAGGCGCGCGGCCATCGTCATTCCGCGGCTTCCAGCGGCCGGGCGATCCGGCGGGCCAGCCGGGCCTGTTCCTCGTATTCGACCTGCCAGTCGGACGGCCCGTTGGAGGGCGACACCTGGACGGCGGTCACCTTGTATTCGGGGCAATTGGTCGCCCAGTCGGAAAATTCGGTGGTGACCACGTTGGCCTGCGTGTCGGGGTGATGGAAGGTGGTGTAGACCACGCCCGGCGCCACCCGATCGGTGATCTGCGCCCGGAGCGTCGTTTCGCCGGCCCGGCTCCTGATCCTGACCCAGTCGCCGTCACACAGGCCGCGCTGCTCGGCGTCGTGCGGATGGATCTCCAGCCTGTCCTCGCTGTGCCAGACCACGTTTTCGGTGCGTCTGGTCTGGGCGCCGACATTATATTGCGACAAGATGCGCCCCGTCGTCAGAAGCAGCGGGAAGCGCGGCCCCGACTTTTCGTCGGTGGCGACATATTCGGTGCGGATGAACTTGCCCTTGCCACGCACGAAGCCGTCAATATGCATCACCGGCGTGCCAGTCGGCGCCTTGTCGTTGCAGGGCCACTGCACCGAACCCTCGCGATCCAACAGGTCGTAGTTTACCCCGGCGAAGCTCGGCGTCGTCAGCGCGATCTCGTCCATAACCTGGGCGGGATGGGTATAGGCCCAGTCGAGCCCCATCGCCTGGGCGAGGCGCTGGGTGACTTCCCAGTCGGCCAGCCCGTTCTTTGGCGCCATCACCTTGCGGACGCGGTTGATGCGCCGCTCGGCATTGGTGAAGGTGCCGTCCTTTTCCAGGAAGGTCGAGCCCGGCAGGAAGACGTGGGCGTAATTGGCCGTTTCGTTGAGAAACAAATCGTGCACGACCACGCACTCCATCGCCGCCAGGCCGGCGGCGACGTGCTTGGTGTCGGGATCGGACTGCAGGATGTCCTCGCCCTGGATGTAGAGGCCTCGGAACGAGCCCTCGACGGCGGCGTCGAGCATGTTGGGGATCCGCAGACCGGGCTCCGGGTCGAGCGTGACGTTCCACACCGCCTCGAACACGTCGCGGGTGGCGTCGTCGGACATGTGGCGATAGCCCGGCAGCTCGTGCGGGAAGGAGCCCATGTCGCAGGCGCCCTGGACGTTGTTCTGCCCGCGCAGCGGGTTAACCCCGACGCCCGGCCGGCCGATATTGCCGGTCAGCATGGCGAGATTGGCGATTGCCATCACCGTGGTCGAGCCCTGGCTGTGTTCGGTCACGCCGAGGCCGTAGTAAATCGCCGCATTGCCGCCGGTGGCGTAGAGCCTGGCCGCGGCGCGGATGGTGTCGGCCGCAACGCCCGAAACTTTTTCCACCTCTTCCGGACTGTGCTGCGGTTCGGCGGCGAAGGCGGCGTAGTCCTCGAATTCCGACCAGTCGCAGCGCTCGCGGATGAAGGCCTCGTCGAACAGCCCTTCGGTGACGATCACGTGGGAGAGCGCGGTCAAAACAGCGACATTGGTGCCCGGCCTGAGCGGCAGATGGTGCGCGGCCTCGACATGCGGCTGGCGCACCAGGTCGATGCGGCGCGGGTCGATGACGATCAGCCTGGCGCCCTCGCGCAGCCGCTTCTTCAGCCGCGAGGCGAACACCGGATGGCCGTCGGTCGGATTGGCGCCGATGATCAGCGCGACGTCGGTATGCTCGACCGAATCGAAATCCTGCGTGCCGGCCGAGGTGCCGAACGTGGTCTTCAGCCCGTAGCCGGTCGGCGAGTGGCACACGCGCGCGCAGGTGTCGACGTTGTTGTTGCCGAAACCCTGGCGGATCAGCTTCTGGACGAGGAAGGTCTCCTCGTTGGTGCAGCGCGAGGAGGTGATGCCGCCGATCGCGCCCTTGCCGTATTGGTACTGGATGCGCCGGAACTCGCCGGCCACATGCGCGAACGCTTCTTCCCAGCTGACCTCGCGCCAGGGATCGGTGATCTTGTCGCGCACCATCGGGTTCAGGATGCGGTCCTTGTGGGTGGCGTAGCCCCAGGCGAAGCGGCCCTTGACGCAGGAATGGCCGCGATTGGCCTTGCCGTCCTTGTAGGGCATCATGCGCACCAGCTCGTCGCCGCGCATCTCCGCCTTGAACGAGCAGCCGACGCCGCAATAGGCGCAGGTCGTGACCACCGAATGTTCCGGCTGGCCGATCTCGATTACCGATTTCTCGCGCAGCGTCGCGGTCGGGCAGGCCTGCACGCAGGCGCCGCAGGACACGCATTCCGACTCGATGAAGGGCTGGTGCATGCCCGCCGACACCCGGCTTTCGAAGCCACGGCCCTCGATCGTCAGCGCGAAGGTGCCCTGCACCTCCTCGCAGGCGCGCACGCAGCGCGAGCACACGATGCATTTGGACGGGTCGTAGGTGAAATAGGGGTTGGATTCGTCCTTCTTCATCCAGCGGAAATTCTCCGCCCCGTCGCCGGCATGCCGGGCGTGGACGTGGTTGTCGCCATCGTAGCCGTAGCGCACGTCGCGCAGGCCGACCACGCCGGCCATGTCCTGCAATTCGCAATCGCCATTGGCCGCGCAGGTCAGGCAGTCGAGCGGGTGGTCGGAGATGTAGAGCTCCATCACGCCGCGGCGGATGTCCTTGAGCCTGCCGGTCTGGGTCTTGACCACGATGCCCGGCGCGACCGGCGTGGTGCACGACGAGGGCGTGCCGTTGCGGCCTTCGATCTCGACCAGGCACAAGCGGCACGAGCCGAAGGCGTCGACCATGTCGGTCGCGCACAGCTTCGGAATCTTGATGCCGGTCTCCATCGCCGCGCGCATGATCGAGGTGCCCTCCGGCACGGTGACCGAAAAGCCGTCGATCGTCAGCGTGACGTCGTTTTCCGCAGTGGAGTGCGGGGTTCCGTAGTCGATTTCGGTGATCAGACCCATGGGATCGCTCCTGAACCGAATGTCTATCCTACCACATCATCGCGGCGGGAATTGGGGGAGGGCGGCGAAGCGGCGCATCACTCCGCCGCTTCGTTCATCGCCCGTGGACGAAAATCATCGGGGAAATGCGTCAGCGCGCTCATCACCGGATAGGGCGTGAAGCCGCCGAGCGCGCATAACGAGCCGAACTTCATCGTGTTGCAGAGGTCAGTGACGAGCGCGATCTGCCTGTCGGGCGCCTCGCCGGCGGCGATCCTGTCGATCACCTCGACGCCGCGGACCGAGCCGATCCGGCACGGCGTGCACTTGCCGCAGCTTTCGATGGCGCAGAACTCCATCGCGAAACGCGCCTGTTTGAGCATGTCGGCCGTGTCGTCGAACACCACGATACCGGCATGGCCGATCAGCCCGTCCTTGGCCGCGAACGCCTCGTAGTCGAACGGCGTGTCGAACAGCGCGCGCGGGAAATAGGCGCCGAGCGGACCGCCGACCTGCACCGCCTTGACCGGGCGGCCGGTCGCCGTGCCGCCGCCGATCTCGTCGACGATCTCGCCCAGCGTAAGGCCGAAACCGGCCTCGAACAGCCCGCCATATTTGACGTTGCCGGCAATCTGGATCGGGATCGTGCCGCGCGAGCGGCCCATGCCGAAATCGCGGTAGAACGCGGCGCCCTTGTCCATGATGATGGGCACCGAGGCGAGCGAGATGACATTGTTGACCACGGTCGGGCGGCCGAACAGACCCTTATGCGCCGGCAGCGGCGGCTTGGCCCTAACCTGGCCGCGCTTGCCCTCCAGGCTTTCCAGGAGCGAGGTTTCCTCGCCGCAGACATAGGCACCGGCGCCGACGCGCACTTCGATGTCGAAGGCGTTGGGCGAACCGAGCACGCTGGCGCCGAGGATGCCGGCCGTACGCGCGATCGCGATCGCGGCGTTCATGGCGCGGATGGCATGCGGATATTCGGAACGCAGATAGATGTAACCCTTGGTGGCGCCGGTCGCGATGCCGGCGATCGCCATGCCCTCGATCAGCACGAAGGGGTCGCCCTCCATGATCATCCGGTCGGCGAAGGTGCCACTGTCGCCCTCGTCGGCGTTGCAGACGATATATTTGCGCGCGTCTGTCGTCGCGAGCACGGTCTTCCATTTGATGCCGGTCGGAAAGCCGGCGCCGCCGCGCCCGCGCAGGCCCGAGTCCGTTACCTGTTCGACGATCGCCGCCGGCGTCATGGCGACCGCCTTTTCCAGCCCGGCAAGCCCGCCATGGGCGCGGTAATCGTCGAGCGACAGCGGGTCGGTGATGCCGCAGCGCGCGAAGGTCAGCCGGCTTTGCCGCTTGAGGAACGGAATCTCCTCCGGATCGCCGAGCCGCAGCGCGTGGTCGCCGCCGTCAAGCAGGCCGGTGTCGAGCAGCGCGGCGACGTCTTCGGCCGCGACCGGGCCGTAGGCGACGCGGCCCCGGTCAGTCTCGACCTCGACCATCGGCTCCAGCCAGTAGAGCCCGCGCGAGCCGTTGCGCACGATTTGGGCGTCGAGGCCCCGTTCGGCGAGCCCGTCGGCCAAAGCGAGGGCGACCTTGTCGGCGCCGAGCGCCAGCGCCCCGGCATCGCCGGGCACGAAAATTCGCGCCGTCATGACCGCACCTCGCGGGCGATCGCCTCGACCTTGTCCCGGTCGAGGCGGCCTATCACCTGGTCGTCGACCATCGCCGCCGGCGCGCAGGCGCACAGGCCCAGACAATAGACCGGTTCCAGCGTCACCGAGCCGTCGGCCGCGGTCTCGTGAAGGCCGACGCCGAGCAAATCCATCAGCCGCGCGGCGAGCGCGTCGCCGTCCATCGACTGGCACGCCTCCGCCCGGCACAGCTTGACCACGTGCCGTCCGGCCGGTTCGCGCCGGTAATCGTGATAAAACGACATCACGCCGTGAACTTCCGCCCGTGACAGGTTGAGCGCGTCGGCGATCACCGGCAGGGCGTCCTGCGGCACGAAGCCGAATTCGGCCTGTACGCCGTTGAGGATCGGCAGAAGCGGACCTTCCAGCCCCTTCTTGGCATCGATGACGGCGTTGGTCCGTCCGGCAATATCCGCCGGCGCCTGGGTACCTTGCTGCTGCATGGCGTGCAGCGCCCTCCCTGTTCGGCGCGCCGAAGAGCGACGCTAAGTGGTTAGGAAACCAGACGAAACCGCGACAATCAATAAAGCGGTTCCGTGGCTTGATAGAAAATTTCTATCAAGCTGCTCTCCCTTGCCAGAAATAGGTCAGTCGGGCCGTCGAAAATCGCCTGCCAGCGTCATCGCCTCGTCCAGAAGCGCCGCCACCAGCGGCACATGTGGCTCGCGCCGTGTCGCGACCAGGCCGACCAGGTGGCTGGCATCCGGCTCGACGATCGGGATAGCCCGGATCGGCTCCGAAAAGCCGAAGGTCTCGGCCAGGTTGAGCGGCATGATCGAGGCCCATTTGCCGGTGCGGATGTGGGAAAACAGCACGATCATCGAGTTCGATTCCAGCGTCGGCCGCGACACGGTACCGGCCTCGGCCAGATGATGGTCGATGATGCGCCGGTTCTGCATGTCGGGGGTGAGCAGGCACAGCGGCAGTTCCGCGACTTCGGCCCAACTCACCTCGTTGCGGTCCGACAAGGCGTTGCCGACCGCCGTGATCAACTGATAGCGCTCGGAATAAAGCGGCACCGAGGTGACGTTGCCGAGCGGCTCG
The DNA here is from genome assembly GCF_009742725.1 of Nitratireductor arenosus. Lineage (GTDB taxonomy): Bacteria > Pseudomonadota > Alphaproteobacteria > Rhizobiales > Rhizobiaceae > Mangrovimarina > Mangrovimarina arenosa. The sequence continues at coordinate 495,040 of NZ_WPHG01000003.1, forward strand.
TTGTCGAGATAGGTGATGCCGACATCGATGTCGAAATTGCCGAGCAGCGACAGGACCTCGATCGAGGTGCGCGACAGCACCGAGAAGCTGACGCCGGGATGGCGCTCGCGAAACGGCGTGGTGATGCGCGCCACCATGGCGAGCGCGGTCGGAATGGCGGCGATGCGGATACGGCCCGACAGCCCGTTGCGCGCCGCGCGCATCTCCTCGCGCATGGCGCGCGCGTCGCCGACGATGCGGCGCGCCCAACCCAGCACCTGCTCGCCCTCCGTCGTCAGCCCCTGGAAACGCGAGCCGCGCTTGACCAGCATCACGCCGAGCTGATCCTCGAGCTGTTTCACCGCCGCCGACAGCGTCGGCTGGCTGATGCCGAGCGTCTCCGCCGCGCGGCCGAAATGCTGTTCGCGGGCGAGCGCGATGAAGAATTCGAGCTTGTCGATCATGGTCGAACACTATCCGTATGCGAGCCGGTGCGCCACCGGCTCCGCCGGCCGCTTGACGCTCAATCGCCGGGTTTCTTCTTTCCCGACAGCAGCGCGTAGATCGCCATCGAGTGGCCGTGACCGAGCCCGAACTCGGTCTTCAGCCACAAGATGATCTGGCCCGCCTTCACGTCATGCTTCAGGCGTTCCCCGTCCATCAGGCCCTTTTCCTCAGCCATGCGGTGAAAATCGCCCGGGCTCTTGCCGGTTTTTTTCCCGATCGTGTCGAGATAGGCCTGAAAGGACATGGCTATCAATTCCTGCGATCGCTTAGGTGTGAAATGACGTTCAGCCCTTTGCCGCGGCTTCCAGCGCCGCCACATCGATCTTGACCATCCCCATCATGGCGGCGGTGACGCGTCTGGCAGCATCCCGGTCGGGACCCTGCGTCAAGCGCAGCAGGGCCTCGGGCACGATCTGCCAGGCAAAGCCGTATTTGTCCTTCACCCAGCCGCATTGGACCGCGCGCCCGCCGTCGGCACACAGCCTGTCCCAATACTCGTCCACCTCCGCCTGATCTGCGCACAGCATCTGCAAGGAGACGCTGTCATTGGGCGTGGCGCCGGGGTGGGCGCCGCCGTTCAGGCAGATGACGCGATGGCCCTCGATGACGACTTCCGCCGTCAGGACCTGGCCTTCCTTCGTATAAGGCTCACCGCCGCCGGGCGCCCTGGTGATCTCGCCGAGTTCCGTCGTGCGGAACACCGACGCGTAGAAGCGGGCGGCTTCCTCGGCCCGCGACTCGAACCACAGCCAGGTGCTGATCTTGCTTTCCATGTCGCTCTCCCATTTCCGTCCGTTCATGTCTGCGCGCAATTGATCATCCACGCCGTGCCGTAGCGGTCTTTCACCATGCCGAACTTTTTTGCCCAGAATGTTGGTTCAAGGGGCATGGTCACCGTGCCGCCGTCGGCGAACGCGTCGAAGATTTTTTCGGCGCGCGCCTCGTCCTCGATCTGGATCGAGATCGACACGCCCTGCTGCTCGGCCGGTCCGAATTCCGGCGGCGTATCCGCGCCCATCAGCTCGCCCGCCTCGGTGACGAGATGGGCGTTGAGGATCTTGTCCTGCCATCCGGCCGAGACCTGGCTGCCGGCCGGCGTCTCGGCGTGGCTGATCATCGCTTCGATCCGACCGTCGAGCACCTTGGCATAGAATTCGAACGCCTCGCGGCAGCGGCCGTCGAAGGAAAGGTAGGGAACGAATTTCATTGTATGGTCCTTTTTCGTTGCTGGTCGTGGGGCGTGCCCGATTTCGTGTAAAAGCCGCGCCCGTAAGCGGGCTTTCATGGTCACGACGAACGAAGCGAAGGCGTTTCGACAGGTTTCGAATATTTTTCTGCCATCGGCGCTGCCGGAGATCGGAGTTCTGCCCGATGTCGGCGGATTTGTCGCTCTTGGCCGGACCGACGATCTGCCTTATCTCAAGGCGCACGACCTCGGGCCGACGGTCTCAGGCCACAGCGAACGCGAGAGATGTCATGAGCGTCACAAAACAAACCGTTCTGGAGACCTTGCGCTCCATCAAGGGCCCCGATTTCGAGGGCGACATCGTTTCGCTGGGACTGGTCTCGGAGATATTCGTCGCCGACGGCAAGGTGTTTTTTTCCATCACCGTTCCCGCCGAGCGGGCCCAGCAGCTCGAACCGTTGCGCGCTGCCGCCGAGCGCGCCGTGAAGGCGATGCCCGGTGTGACCGGAGCCGTGGTCGCGCTGACCGCCGAACGCAAGGGTGGCGGCATGGAGCGCGCGCCGGCCCCGCGCCCGGCCGCGCAGCCGCAGCGCTCCGCGCCAGCGCCGCAGGGCGCGCCAGCGGGTCGCCAGCCCGGCAAGCGCGAGGTTCCCGGCATTGGCGCCATCATCGCGGTCGCATCGGGCAAGGGCGGTGTCGGCAAGTCGACCACCGCCGTGAACCTGGCGCTCGCCCTTAAGGCGGCCGGCAAGCGTGTCGGCCTGCTCGATGCCGACATTTACGGGCCGTCCATGCCACGCCTGCTGGGCATTTCCGGTAAGCCCGAGACCATCGACGGCAAGATCCTGAAGCCGATGGAGAAATACGGCCTCAAGGTGATGTCGATCGGCTTCCTCGTCGAGGAGGAGACGCCGATGATCTGGCGCGGCCCGATGGTGGTGTCGGCACTGACCCAGATGTTGCGCGAGGTCGCCTGGGGCGAACTCGACATCCTGGTGGTCGACATGCCGCCTGGCACCGGTGACGCGCAGCTTACCATGGCCCAGCAGGTGCCGCTGGCCGGCGCCGTCATCGTCTCGACACCGCAGGACCTTGCCTTGATCGACGCCCGCAAGGGGTTGAACATGTTCCGCCGGGTCGACGTTCCGGTGCTCGGCATCGTCGAGAACATGAGCTATTTCATCGCGCCCGACACCGGCAAGCGTTACGACATTTTCGGTCATGGCGGCGCCGAGGCGGAGGCCGGCCGGCTCGGCGTTCCCTTTCTTGGCGCCGTGCCGCTGGAAATGGCGATCCGCGAAACTTCCGACGCCGGCACGCCGGTGGTCGCCTCCGATCCGCAGGGCGCGCATGCCGAAAAATACCGCGCGATCGCCGAAGCCGCCCTGGCCGGCCTGAGCGCCGAAACCCCGTCGGCGCCGGATATCGTCTACGACTAGACGGCCCGTTTGCGCCCGCCCGGCGGTTCGGGACATCCGCGGTGGAATCGCGCAATAGGATTTGCTAATCAAACACTACGTCGTCCTCTCGGACGCGTAGTGGGGCGCATATGATTGTTCGTTTTTCTGGCAGGCCGCGCACGGCGCCACCTGCCGAACGTGAGGAGCATGCGGCGGGCGTGTCCGTCGTTTCCGACCACGCGGCCGCGATCGGGGGGGCGTGAGTGCCGGGCCGGCAGTTCACGCGGCAGGTGGCGACGATCGTGTCGATCGACGCGGCCGGATTTTCGCGCCTCATGGGCATGGATGACGAGGCTGCCGTTGCCACCTTCGAGGGCCATCGCGACATCATCCGCGACTGCTGCGCGAGCCATGGCGGCCGCATGTTCGGACCCGCCGGCGACAGCATGATGGCCGAATTCGGCGCACCCGTCGACGCACTGCTTGCCGCGATCGAGTTCCAAGCTCTAATCACCCGAGCCAACCTGGATGTTCCCGAGGCTGGGCGCATGGCTTTCCGCGCCGGCATCAATACCGGCCAGGTGATTGTCCGCGACGAAAGCCTCTATGGCGACGACGTCAACATCGCCGCGCGGCTGCAGGAGATCGCGCCCGAGGGCGGCGTGGTGGTTTCGGAGACCAGCTGGCATCATCTGCGCGGCGTGGCCGCGGCCCGCTTCACCGATCTGGGCGTGCAGGACTTTCACAATATCCTGCTTCCGGTGCGGGCCTTCCGCGTCGAGCGGCCCGGGTCCGGTGAGGCCGGCGAGACCGACCGGGGCTTGGAGACCCTTCCGGCAGCGGCGTTCTCTTTTTTTCGCGCCGACGGCAAGGGCGGTCCGCCGGCGGTTGCGGTGCTGCCGTTCCGCATCGAAGGCGCCGCCCCGGAGATCGGCTACATGGCCGAGGGCATGGCCGAGGATATCGTCGTCGGCCTGTCGAACACGCGCTGGCTGCCGGTCATTTCGATGAACTCCAGCCTGCAATTCAGGGACGAGGCGGTATCGTCCGAGGCGGCCGGCCGGGCGCTTGGCGCCCGTTACGTCGTGACCGGAAGGATCGCGCGCGCCGGCGACATGCTGCGTGTGCGCGTCGCGCTCGACGACGCCTCGACCAATCGCACCATCTGGTCACGCGGGTATGACCGCGAGCTTGCCGACATGTTCGCCATGCAGGCCGAGATCGGCAACGAGATCGTCGCCATGCTGGAAAAGGAGGTCGACCGCGTCGAACAGGCGCGCACTTTCCGTATTCCCTGGGAAGGGCTGGAGAGTTGGCAGCTCGTGCGCCGCGGACGATGGCACATGCAGCGCCGCACGCGCGAGGATACCGCGCTGGCGCTCGACTTCTTCGAGAAGGCGCATGAGCGCGATCAGAACGCCAGCACTGTGCTGAACGAACTCGCCTGGTGGTATTTCTGGCGCTCCTGGCTGAATTTCGGCGATGGCGGCGAGTATCGCGAGGATCTGGCCCGGGTCGAGGATTATTCGCGCAAGGCGCTCTACATGGACAGCCAGGACGCGCGCCCGCACGCCCATCTGGGCATCGTCGACATCATGCTGGCACGGCCGGCCTCCGCGCTCGAGCATCTGTCGGAGGCGCTGCGCATCAATCCCAGCTTCGCCTTCGCGCGTTCGGCCATGGGCAGCGCGCATCTGCTTCTGGGCGAACAGAAGCGCGCGATCCCGCTTTTTCTCGACGCCGATCGGTTGAGCCCGTTCGATCTTTACCGCTTTCACAATCTCGGCGAGCTTGCCGCCGCCTATTGCTTCGACGAGGATTGGCGCGCGGCTGCGACCACGGCCGAACGCTCCCTGTCGCTGGCGCCGTCCTACTGGTATGCGCGCTTCCTGAAGATCGTGGCGCTGGGCGCGCTGGGCGAACGGTCCGCCGCGACGGCGGAAAACGCGATCCTGTTTGCCCGTCATCCGCAATTTTCGACCACGCGCGTGGAATGGATTCCCTATAGCCGGCCCGAACTCAACCGGTCCCTGATCGGGGCTTACGAGCGCGCGGTCGGATCGGCCAATACAGCCGCGCGGCGGGAGAGGGTAGAGCGGTAGACGGCGGGCGCTGTGTGAAGCGCGTCACTTACAGGGGCGCGGCGCTATCCCACTGCTAGAGCGGTTCCTCTTTAACTGGAAGCGGTTTGATGGAAAATCCGTCCAAGCCGGGAGCGTCCATAGTGTTGATATCGCCCGTCAAACCGCAATCACCCGACCTTGGTCTTTCCCGTCCTGGACGGCGTCGCGCCCGGCTCACGGTGCCTGCACCGCATCGCCACGCGCTCCTGGCCGGACCGCGAAATCCCGGCGGTCAAACGATTCCAGTTAACGAGGAACGGCTCTAGAGCGCGGCAGTTTGCGGGAAACGGAATGTTTCGGACAAAATATCATGACGGCGTGAGGGCGGCGCGGGCCGCACAGCGCCCGGTTTCCGAGATGCCCCCCTTCGATCCGGAGCGCTTGCGCAGCTCCGGCCTGATTGCGCGGGCGGTTTCGGCATTTCTGGAGAATCCGCGACCGGCCACCCGTTTTTTCCGCCGCTACTGGCCGATCCTTTCGCTCGGCAAGACCGTCATCGTGTTCAAGAACGCGGACGTGCGCGAGGTCCTGGAACGCCAGGAGGATTTCGAAACGCCGTTCGGCCCCGAGATGGAGGAAATGGCGGGCGGCGCCAATTTTGTCCTCGGCATGCAGGACGGCGGCGAGTACAGGCGCATCAAGTCGGCGCTTTTGTCGGCCTTTCCGCCGTCGGAGATCGAGACGGTTGTGCGCCCGATCGCGGCCCGCCATAGCGCCGGGATCATGCGCGGCGCCGTGCCCGGCTTCGATGCCGTCGACCGGATGCTGAAAACCGTGCCGGTGCGTATCTGCCGCGACTATTTCGGCATGGTGATCGAGGACGAGCTCGCTTTCGCCGACTGGGCGATCGCGTTGTCGTCGCTGTTCTTCGCCGACCCGACCGGCAACGCCAAGACCCGCGAGCTCGCCGTCGTGGCATCCGAACGCATGCTGGCGACCATCGACCGCTCGCTGGCACGCGTGCGGGCCGGCTTCGGCAAGAGCGACACGCCGCTCGCCCGGCTCGTCGCCATCCGCGCCGCCGATCCCGCAGCGCTCGGCGAAGACGAGATCCGCTCGGTGATGATGGGCATGATCGCCGGGTTTACGCCGACCAATCTGCTTGCGGCCGGCAACGCGCTCGATGTCGTCTTGACGATGCCGGAGGCGCGCGCGGCGGTCGAGGCAGCGCTTGCCGCCGGCGATGACGCCGCGCTGACCCGCGCCATCGACGAGGCGATGCGTTTCAAGCCGATCAATCCCGGTCCGTTTCGCTACGTGCCGCGCGACACCGTACTGGCCAAGGGCACCGGGCGGCAAAAGACGCTCAAGGCGGGCACCACGGTCTGGCCCTGGACCTTGTCGGCGATGTTCGACGCCGACGACGTCAAGCAGCCGGAACGGTTCGATCCCGATCGGCCGCAGCGCAATTCGCTGGTGTTCGGGCACGGCATCCATTGGTGCGTCGGTGCGGCTCTGGCGAGGGTCCAGATCGGCGAGGCTTTCCGCGCGCTGTTTTCCAAACCGGGCCTGCGACGGGCAGCGGGCGCGCCGGGCCGGCTTGCCCGTCGCGGCGCCTTTCCCGAAAGCCTGTGCGTGGACTTCGACGTGTCTGCCGAAGTACGCGCGGTCGGGCACTCATTCGTCACCATCGCCGTACCGGTCGCCGGCACCGTCGCCCCGGCGCGGCTGCGCGCCATGGTCGAGGCGCTCGGCAATCCCGCCGATAGCGCAATTCGCGCAGCGTTTGACGCCACCGGGCTGGTGCATTTCGCCAGCCTGTCGGTGATCGGCAAGGCCGATCAGGCCACCGAGCGCCCGGACGACCCCAAACATCTGGTGTTCGAATTTTCCGCCGACGGAGACCAGAAAACCGCGATCGCGGCCGTTGCCGATGGAGCTGGTCCATGGCTGCGGCCGGTCTTCGAGGCGGCCGGCGCGCTCGACAAAGAAGGGGATTTCGCCGCCCTGCTGCACCGACATGCCCTGGCGGTCTCGCCAGCGCCCGGCGATGTCGCCGGGCTGTGCTTCACCGGTACGCCCGGCCATTCGGTGCGCCGCATCCTGGCAGAGGAAGAGCTCTGCGCGGAGGCGAACGAGATCGTCTGCGCCCAGCCCGCGGACGCCGGCGACAGCGCGCTCGACCGTCTCGACACCGTGCGGCGGGCATTGGCCGACAAGGGCGGTTACGACTGGGCCTTCCAGGCTGCGCCGAGCGGCCTCGACGCGCCGGCCGGCGATGTCTGGGACATGGTGCGCAAGACCGTGTCGGCGCCGCGCCTGCTCGCCGGTATTGCCGCCGTGTTCGGCATTCTTTCCGCCTGTATCCTGTTTTTTGCTTTCGAGGCCCCGTTCGACGGCGTTTTGCGGGGTTTCTTTTCCGTCCTAGCCGCGTTGCTTCTCGGCCTCCTGGCGCTGTGCGCGCTGGTCGGTCTGCCGGCCGCGATTGTCTATTGGCGTTTCCGCCGCCTGGAGCGGGAACCGCAGATCGAGGCCGGGCCGCTGCCGCCCGACCGGTTCGAGGCGATAACGGCACGCGAGGACCATGGCGTGCAGAACCATCTCGCCGCGATCTCGGTGATGAAACCCGGCCGCCTGCGCCGGCTCGCGCTGCGACTCGCCTTCTTCACCATCCTCCAGTTCGTGCGGCATGTGTTCGCGCCGGGACGGCTCGCCGATATCGGCTCGATCCACTACGCGCGCTGGGTGCTACTTCCGGGCACCGACAAGCTGCTGTTCTTCAGCAATTACGGCGGCAGCTGGGGCAGCTATCTGGAGGATTTCATCACCAAGGCGGCGAAGGGGCTGACGGGGGTGTGGAGCAATACGGCCGGATTTCCAAAGGCAAGAAATCTGTTCTTCGACGGCGCGACCGACGGCGACCGCTTCAAACTGTGGGCGCGGGCCCAGCAGATCCCAACCCTGTTCTGGTATTCGGCCTATCCGGCGCTCAATACCGGCGCGATCCGCCGCAACGCCGCGATAAGACGGGGTCTGGCGACGGCCCGCACCGACAGCGAGGCCGCGGCCTGGCTGGCCCTTTTCGGCTCCAAGCCGCGGACCGCCGGCGGGTTGGAGACCGAGGATATCCAGTCGATCCTGTTCGGCGGCATGGGGCGGCTTGCCGAAGCCCGTATGGTGGCGCTGCGCATGCCCGAGCATATGCCCCGCGCGGCGCGGCGCGATTGGCTCGACCATCTGGTGCACAGCACCGCCTTCGGCGGTATCGAGCCGACCGAGGCGGCGATGGTGAGCGCTTTCGCCCCGGGCGGCCTGGTCAAGCTCGGCCTGTCCGGGCTCGACGGCGGGCTGCCGGGCTCTTTCCCGACGACCTTTCGGCATGGCATGGCCGACCCGCATCAAAACCGGGTGCTGGGCGATGTCGGCGACAATGCGCCGGAGCACTGGGAATGGGGCAATGCCGACGAGCCCGTCGACGCGGTGCTGGTGCTTTATGCCGACACGCGGCAACGGTTGGAGAAAAATGTCGACGCGCTGGCGAACCTATCGGCGGCGGCCGGCATGGAGACGGTCGCCAGCCTGCCGCTCACGATCGAGCGCGACGTCAGGGGCAAGCCGATCGAGCATTTCGGCTTCCGCGACGGCATCTCCCAGCCGGTGATCGCCGGCACGCCGCGCGCGCTGCGCGCTGCTGCCGCCCAGCACCGGATAGCGGCGGGCGAATTCGTTCTCGGCTATCCCGACGAGCTCGGCCGGCTGCCGCCATCGCCGATGCTTGGCGCGGGGCTGGACGCACGCGGCCGCCTGTCGGGTCGCGACCGCGCGGCCAGCGCCGGCGAGGATCCGCAATGGCGCGATTTCGGCCGCAACGGTTCGTTTCTCGTCATCCGCCAATTGGCCCAGAATGTCGGCGCGTTCGAGAAATTCTGCCGCGATACAGCGCGCGCGCTCGGCCGCACCGAGATCGCCGGCCGGCCGGCGCCAGAATGGGTCGGCGCGAAGATGCTCGGCCGCTGGAAGGACGGCACCTCGCTGATCGGCCATCCGGAATGGCGCGCCGGGCAGGAGCCAGATAACGATTTTCTGTTTGCCAGCGACGACGCGCAGGGACGCCAGTGCCCGTTCGGAGCGCATATACGCCGTTCCAACCCGCGCGATTCGCTGGGCGCGAAGCCGGAAACGCAAATCCAGATTTCCAAGCGTCACCGCATCCTGCGGATCGGCCGTACTTACGCCAGACAGGCCAAAGGCGGTAAAAAAGCCGAAAAGGGCATGGTGTTCATGTGCCTCAACGCCGATATCGAGCGCCAGTTCGCCTTCGTCCAGCAGACCTGGGTAAACAATCGCGGTTTCGAGAGCCTGCGCGGGGAAGCCGATCCGCTCGTCGGCAACGTGGCTGGCGAAGGCTGTTTCACGGTCGCCGGGCCGGAAGGCCCGCTGCGGCTGAAAGGGTTGAGCGCATTCGTCACGCTACGCGGCGGCGGTTATTTCTTCGTGCCGAGCAGGCGGGCGCTGCGCTATCTGCGTTCACAGTCATAGAACCGTCCACTCCGCTGCCGGGGAGCGTCAGCCGCCGGGCGCGCGCCTTGATTATGCGCCGGGGCTCCGCGTCAGTCGTCGGGCGCCGAGCCCAGCTTCTCCAGTACGGCGCGGTTCAGAACCTTGAGCCCGCCGCGCCGAATTTCAATCACGCCGAGGCGGCGCCAGTCGGTCAGCGTCTTGTTGATCGATTCCCGTGTCGCGCCGAGGAATTCGGCCAGTTCCGATTGCGAGATGCCGATCCAGCCGGTCTCGTCCTGGATCAGCTCACACAGCAACAAAAGCCGTTTGGCCAGCCGCGCCTCGATCTTGAGCAGGGCCTGGTCGCCAAGCTCCGCGCTCACCCAGCGCAGCCTGGCGCACAAAACCCCGATCATAGCGCTGGCGAGCCGGGGATGCGCCTCGATGCGGTCGAACAATTGCCGCCGCGACACCGATACCAAGGTGGCTTCCGTCAGGCAGGTCGCCGTGGCCGTCCGCAAGCCGCCGTCGAGCGCGCCGATCTCGCCGATCAGGCTCTTTTCGGTTTCGATATTGGCGACAAGCTTGCGCCCGCCTTCTGAATAGATCGCGATCTCGATCGTGCCGTCGATGACGCCGTAGACCCGGTCGGCCTCGTCGTCCTGCATGAACAGGTGATGACCGGGCTTCACATGCTCTTGCGGGCAGCCGTCGAACAGAAGCCGGAACAGCGCCTCCTCCAGGCGGACCTGTTGCTGCTCGCCCGCCGACCTGTCCATCAACTCACTTGCCATGCCCGTACTCAACCGGTATCCGCCGTCCAGCCGGATCGTTTCCCGTTGCAACGCCTCGCCTTCCGCCACGGGCGGTCCAGGCCGAAATTGATCGCCGCCGCCGGGCATGTAAACTGGCGCGGCCCGTACCAGCCGGCGGACCCAGGAGAAACAACCCGATGAGCGACGCGCCAGTATTGCATGAACAAAAAGACGGTTACAGCGTCATCACGCTCAACCGGCCGGATCGTTTGAACGCGTTTAACGAATTGCAACACCAGCAATTGCGCGCGGCCCTCGACGCCTGCGAGGCCGACGCCGGCTGCGGCGCGATCGTCCTGACGGGCGCAGGCCGCGGCTTTTGCGCCGGCCAGGACCTTTCGGACCGCGATCCGACGCTGATCGGCGAGAATCCCGACCTCGGCAAGACGCTGGAGACTTTCTACAATCCGCTGGTGCGCAAGCTCAGGGCGATGCCCAAGCCCGTCATCTGTGCCGTCAACGGCGTGGCCGCCGGCGCCGGCGCCAATATAGCGCTCGCCTGCGATATCGTCATCGCGGCCAAATCGGCCAAATTCATCCAGGCTTTTTCCAAGATCGCGCTGATCCCCGACGCGGGCGGCACCTACTGGCTGACCCGGCTGGTGGGCGAGGCGCGGGCCATGGCGCTGGCGCTGACCGCGCATCCGCTTCCGGCGCAAGACGCCGCCGATTGGGGCCTGATCTGGCGGGCCGTCGAGGACGACCAATTGATGGAAGAGGCGACCAGGCTGGCCGAAGGCTTCGCCAGCGGACCGACCCGCGCCTATGCGCTGACCAAGCGGGCGGTCCACGCCGCCTCGACCAATTCGCTCGACGCGCAGCTCGACCTGGAGCGGCAATTGCAGCGCGAGGCGGGCCGCTCCGACGACTACAAGGAGGGGGTGAGCGCCTTCCTCGAGAAGCGCCCGGCAAATTATCGGCGCAAGGCGGGATAGGGCGCGCCGGCGGCCAACGCCAGCCTGTGCCGGGGCGCGGCCTCCGCATGGATATCTGGCGCCGCAAACCGAAACGGCCCGCGCAGAGGCTGCGGGCCGTCCGGTCGTTACGGGCTCTATCGCGTCAGGACTTGCTGACCTGCTCGTTCAGATTGGAAAAAAACTGTCCGGCGAGCTTTTTCGACGTCGACATGATGAGGCGGCTGCCGAGCTGGGCGATCTTGCCGCCGACATCGGCGTTGACCTTGTAGGTCAACAGCGTCTCGTTCGGTCCCTTTTCGACCAGTTCGACATCGGCGCCGCCCTTGGCGAAGCCGGCGATGCCGCCCTTGCCTTCGCCCTGGATCGTGTAGGAATGCGGCGGCTTGAGGTTCTTCAACTCGACCTCGCCGGAGAACTTCGCCTTGATCGGCCCGATCTTCAGCGACACGGTCGCCGCCATCTCGGTGTCCGACTTCTTCTCCAGGCTTTCGCATCCCGGGATGCTGGCTTTCAGCACGTCGGGATCGTTGAGCGCCTTCCACACCTCGCCAATCGGAGCCTCGATCGTCTCCTCGCCTTCCATATTCACGGCCATGAATGTCTCCCTTGCTCTCGGCGTTCGACCTAACCCAGCCGCCCGCGCGTGTCCATCGGCATGTGGTCGCGGACCCGCGCGCATATCCTTGCCGCCGCCGCGCCCTTGCAATAACCATAAGCCGATCACGACGGGAGTGCGCGATGACGAACAGGGCGAACGGTCACCGGCGGCAGACCACCAGGCTGCGTTCCCAGCAATGGTTCGACAATCCGGACGATCCCGGCATGACGGCGCTCTATCTCGAGCGTTATCTCAATTACGGCCTCACCCGCGAGGAACTGCAATCGGGCAAGCCGCTGATCGGCATCGCCCAGACCGGTTCGGATCTGTCGCCCTGCAATCGGCACCATATCGAGCTGGCCAAGCGGCTGCGCGCCGGCATCGAGGCGGCCGGCGGCATCCCGCTGGAATTTCCGGTCCACCCGATTCAGGAGACGGGCAAGCGCCCGACCGCCTCGCTCGACCGCAATCTCGCCTATCTCGCCCTGGTCGAGGTGCTCTACGGCTACCCGCTCGATGCGGTGGTGCTGACGATCGGCTGCGACAAGACCACGCCGGCGTTGCTGATGGCCGCGGCGACCGTCAACATTCCAGCGATCGCGCTGTCGGTCGGGCCGATGCTCAATGGCTGGCACAAGGGTCGGCGCACCGGTTCAGGCACCATTGTGTGGGAATCGCGCGAGCGTTTGGCGGCCGGCGAGATCGACTATGAGGAGTTCATGGAGATCGTTTCCTCCTCCGCCCCCTCGGTCGGTTATTGCAACACGATGGGAACGGCCACGACGATGAACTCTCTCGCCGAGGCGCTCGGCATGCAGCTTCCCGGCTCGGCTGCCATCCCCGCGCCCTATCGCGAACGCGGCCAGATCGCCTACCAGACCGGACGGCGCATCGTCGCCATGGTCGAGGAGGACCTGAAGCCGTCCGACATCATGACGCGCGCCGCGTTTGAAAACGCCGTCGTCGTCAATTCGGCGATCGGCGGGTCGACCAACGCGCCGATCCACCTCAACGCGATCGCCCGTCATCTCGGCGTGCCGCTCGACAATGACGACTGGCAGGCGCTCGGGCACGACATCCCGCTGCTGGTGAATTTGCAGCCGGCCGGCGAATATCTCGGCGAGGACTACCACCATGCCGGCGGCGTGCCTGCGGTGGTCGCCGAGCTTTTGAAGGCCGGCCTGCTGCCGCATCCCGACGCCGTGACCGCCAACGGCCACTCGATCGGCGACAATTGCCGGGCGGTCGAAACGCTCGACACCGACGTCATCCGGCCGGTCGCGCGGCCGCTGAAGGCGGCGGCCGGTTTCATCAACCTGAAGGGTAACCTATTCGCGTCCGCGATCATGAAGACCAGCGTGATCTCCGAGGAGTTCCGCGCGCGCTATCTGTCCAATCCAGACGATCCCGAGGCCTTTGAGGGCAATGCAGTCGTGTTCGACGGTCCCGAGGACTACCACGCCCGCATCGAGGACCCGGCGCTCGGCGTCGACGAGCGCTCGATCCTGTTCATGCGCGGCACCGGCCCGGTCGGCTATCCGGGCGCGGCCGAAGTGGTCAACATGCAGCCGCCGGCCGCGCTTTTGAAAAGGGGCATTCACGCCCTACCCTGCGTCGGCGACGGCCGCCAGTCGGGAACGTCGGGCAGCCCCTCGATCCTCAACGCCTCGCCGGAGGCGGCGGCAGGCGGCGGACTGGCCCTTTTGCGCGACGGCGATCGCGTGCGCATCGATCTCGGCAAAGCGACCGCCGACATCTTGATTTCCGATGACGAGTTGCAGCGCCGGCGCACCGAACTGGTCGAGCAGGGCGGTTATGCGTTTCCCGATCACCAGACGCCGTGGCAGGAAATCCAGCGCGCGATGGTCGATCAGCTTTCCGAAGGCATGGTGCTGAAACCGGCGGTGCGCTATCGCCGGATCGCCCAAGAGATGGGCGTTCCGCGCGACAATCACTGAGCGAAGCGCCAGGCGCCGACCCGCGAAACCGGCGCCGGGCCTGCGGGCCGATCGTGCCGGGGCGGAGATCAGGCGGCGGCGCGTCGTCCGGCCGCAACGGCCAGTTCGCGGATGCCCGGCTCGATATTTTGCAGCGCGATCGAGGAAATCCCCAGCCGGATGAAGCGGGTCGGCGCATTGATGCCGTCGAAGAAGCGGGCGCCGGGCTCGATCAGGACGCTGCGCGCGGCGGCGATCTCGGCGAGCTTGTCGGAATCGATGTCCGCAGGCCCCTGCAGCCAGATCGATGTGCCGCCGGCCGAATCCGTCACCCGCCAGTCGGGCAGGTGACAGGCGATCGCCTGCGTGAGCCGTTCGCGGCGCTCGGCGAAGGCGCTCGACAGGCGCCGCACCAGCGCGTCGTGATGGCCGAGCGACAAAAACAGCGCCACGGCGCGCTGGTTGTTCGCCGGCGGGTGGCGCAGCATGAAGCGCCGCAATGCGCGCAGTTCGGCGATCAGTTCGGCCGAGGCGACGATGTAGCCGAGCCGCAGCCCGGGCGCGAGCGTCTTCGACATCGAGCCGACATGGACGACGCGTCCGGTCCGGTCGAGGCTTTTCAGCGCCTGCTGCGGCGCCTCGTCGATCAACTGGCTGTCATAGCCGTCCTCGATGATGATTTGGTCGTATTTGACCGCGCGCGCCAGAAGCTCCTCGCGCCGTCCGGCGCTGAGCGGCACCATGGTCGGACAATGGTGGCTCGGCGTGACGAACACGTAGCCGCAATCGGCGGGGATGCGCTCGGTGACGATGCCGTTGCCGTCGACGGGCACAGGCACGGTTTCGGCACCCGAAAGCCGGAAGATCGAGCGCGCGTCGGGATAGCCCGGCTCCTCCATCGCCACGCGCGTGCCCTTGCCCATCAGAAGCTGGGCCAACATGTAAAGCGCGTTTTGCGCGCCCAGCGTCACGATGATCTCGTCGGGATTGGCGAAGATGCCGCGGCGCGGCAAAAGGCGCGCCTGGATCTGCTCGATCAGCAGTGGGTCGTCCTGATCGACCATGTCGGCCGCCCAGTCGCGGATTTCCAGCACGGCCAGCGCCATGCGGTTGCACTCGCGCCATTCGGCGGTCGGAAACAGCGCCGGATCGAACTGGCCGTAGACGAACGGATAGGACGACTTGATCCAGTTCTCCATCTTCATCGGCGCCGGCATTTCGCTCGCCGGAATCTTGCGGCGTTTTTTCCAGTCGATGCCGCTGCCCGACGGCGTGCTCTTGGGCACCTGCCGCGAGGGCGTGGTCAGCACTTCCGGGTTGACGAAATGGCCGCGCCGCTCGCGCGCGATCAAAAAACCCTGGTCGACGAGCTGTTGGAAGGCGAGCACGACCGTTCCGCGCGCGACGCCGAGCTTTTCGGCCAGGATGCGGCACGACGGCAGCGGCATCGATGGCGAGATCTGCCGGTCGAGGATCGCGGCCACGATCGCCTGGCGGATTTGAGCCTGCAGCGTCTGCCCGGAATCGGGCGAGATGGTGAACAGTCCGGACCAGATCGCGGAATCGTTTCTCGTAGCCATGGCGCAACACCCTCCACCTAGACCATTAAACGGGTGTTTAGTGCGCTTCAAGACTGGTCCAACCACCTGTGCCAGGCTTTTTTGTCACCGATGCAATTCCGCAACGAAAGGTTTGGCGGCAAACGGCCTTGCAACGGACGCGGGTGAAATCGGCCTGGCCGCTTCTTTTCGCCGATGAAATACTCTAAGTGCGGACTGGAAAGGACGAAACCGTGGATCGCAACGCCTTCGACCGCGCGCTTGCCGCGCTGCGTGCCTCGCGCGAGGGGCCCGTTCCCTTCGACATAGCCGCCGCGTTTCGCTCCGATCCGGCCCGCTTCGAGGCGTTTTCGCTGCGCCTCGACGATCTCCTCATCGATTGGTCCAAGACCGCCGTCGACCACGCTGTCATGGGCCGGCTCGCCGAACTCGCCCGCGCGGCCGGGGTCGAAGAGCGGCGCGCGGCGATGTTTGCCGGCGAGGCGATCAACACCACCGAGGGCCGGGCCGTACTGCATGTCGCCCTGCGCGCGCCGGCGGGGGCCGGCTTTCACGCCGAGGGCGAGGCCGTAATGGCCGGGGTGCACGATGTCCTCGACCGCATGGCCGCGTTTTGCGATTCGGTCAGGCAGGGCACGCTGGTCGGCGCCACAGGCCGGCCATTCACCGACATCGTCAATATCGGCATTGGCGGCTCCGATCTCGGGCCGGCCATGGCCACGCAGGCGCTGGCGCCGTTTCACGACGGTCCGCGTTGCCATTTCGTCTCCAATGTCGACGGCGCCCATATCGCCGACACGCTGAACGGGCTGGAGCCCGCGACCACGCTGGTCATCGTCGCCTCGAAGACCTTCACCACCGTCGAGACGATGACCAACGCCGCGACGGCGCGGACCTGGATCGAACGCGCGCTCGGCCGCGAGGCTGTCGGCGCGCATTTCGCCGCCGTCTCCACGGCGCTCGACAAGGTGGCTGCGTTCGGTATCGGCGGTGAGCGGGTGTTCGGCTTCTGGGACTGGGTCGGCGGCCGCTACTCGTTATGGTCGGCCATCGGCCTGCCGATCATGCTGGCGATCGGCCCGGCCCGCTTCCGCGAGTTTCTGGCCGGCGCGCATACTATGGACGAGCATTTTCGGGCCGCGCCGCTTTTGGAGAACCTGCCGGTCGTGCTCGGCCTGATCGGCTTCTGGCACCGGGTCGTGTGCCGCTATCCGGCACGCGCGATCATCCCCTACGACCAGCGCCTGGCGCGCCTGCCCGCCTATCTGCAACAGCTCGACATGGAATCGAACGGCAAGTCCGTTCTGGTCGACGGCGCGCCGGCCGCCACCGCCACCGGGCCGCTGGTGTGGGGGGAGCCCGGCACCAACGGCCAGCATGCCTTCTTCCAGCTTCTGCACCAGGGCACCGATGTGATCCCGGTCGAGTTCATCGCCGCCGCGCGCGGCCACGAGCCGGAGCTGGAAACCCACCACGCCCTGCTGCTGGCAAACTGCCTAGCCCAGTCCGAGGCGCTGATGAAGGGGCGCACGCTTGAAGAGGCGCGCGCCCAGCTGCGGGCCCGCGACCTAGCTGACGCCGCCGTCGAGGCGCTGGCGCCGCACCGCGTCTTCGCCGGCAACCGCCCCTCGATCACCATCCTCCACAAATCGCTCGATCCCTATGCGCTTGGCCGGCTGATCGCGCTCTACGAGCATCGGGTTTTCGTCGAAGCACAGCTTTTCGGCATCAACGCCTTCGACCAGTGGGGTGTCGAGCTCGGCAAGGAACTGGCGACCGCGCTGCTGCCCGTCGTCCAGGGAAAACGCGGCGCCGACGACAAGGACGCATCCACCGCCGGACTGGTGCGCTATCTGCGCACAAGCGCGCGGACCTGACGGGATGGCGATCCGGGGCATCCTGTTCGACAAGGACGGCACCCTGGTCGACTTCCACGCGACCTGGTCGGCAGTCGCCGAGGCGCTGGCCCACGAGGCCGCCGGGGGGGATCGCGTCCGCGCCGCGACACTGCTTGCTGCGGTCGGCTATGATGCTGAGGCTGGGGTTTTTCAGGCCGATTCGGTACTGGCCGCTGGCACCAATGCCGACGTGGTGGCGCTCTGGTATCCGGCGCTCGCGGCGCAGGCACGCCAGCAGATGATCGTCCGTTTCGACCGGCTGACAGCGAGCCAGGGCGCGGCCGCCGCCGTCGCAGTGCCGGGCTGCGCCCAGGCGATCGAGGCCTTGCACGCGGCCGGATTCCGGCTCGGCGTGGCGACCAACGATTCCACCGGCGGGGCGGAACGGACCCTGGTGAGCCTCGGTATCGCCCAAATGTTCGACGCCGCTTACGGTTACGACGCCGTCGCAGCGCCGAAGCCGGCGCCGGACACGGTCTACGCGTTCTGCGACCTGACCGGGCTGAAACCGTCCGAGATCGCGATGGTCGGTGACAACCGCCACGATCTCGACATGGCGCGCGCGGCCGGCGCGGGCCTCGCCATCGGGGTCTTGTCGGGGACCGGCACGCGCCAATCCCTGGCCGGCGCCGACGTCATCCTGGACTCCATCGCCGCTCTGCCGGACTGGCTGGCGCGGCGCTGAGAGCCCCGCCACCAGATGAAGACGTGCACCGGTTCCGTGCGTTCGCTTGCGCGGCGCGTCAGTTCCGCAACTCTCGTCGCAGGATCTTGCCGACATTGGTTTTCGGCAATTCGTCGCGGAACTCGATCTGCTTCGGCCGCTTGTATCCGGTAAGCTTGTCCTTACAGTAATCGTAGATGTCCTGCTCGCTCAGCGCGGGGTCCTTCTTGACGATGAAGAGCTTCGGCACCTCGCCGGATTTCTCGTCCGGTACGCCGACCGCGGCGACTTCCAGAACGCCGGGATGGCCCGCCACCACCTCTTCGATCTCGTTGGGATAGACGTTGAAGCCGGATACAAGGATCATGTCCTTCTTGCGGTCGACGATCTTGACGAAACCGTTCTCGTCCATGAAGCCCATGTCGCCGGACTTGAAGAAGCCGTCGGCGGTGAAGACATTGGCGGTCTCGTCGGGACGGTTCCAGTAGCCGGCCATCACCTGAGGACCGCGAATGCAGATCTCGCCGACTTCGCCGAGCGAAAGATCCTTGCCATCCTCGTCGCGGATGGCGATTTCGGTCGACGGGATCGGCAGGCCGATCGTGCCGGTGAACGTGTCGCTGTCGAAGCGGTTCGCGGTCGCCACCGGCGCGGTCTCCGACAGGCCGTAACCTTCGGCAATCACGATGCCGGTTAGCTTCTGCCAACGCTCGGCGACGCCGCGCTGCACGGCCATGCCGCCGCCGAACGTCAAAAGCAGCGGCTTGAAGTCGATCTTATGGAACTCCTCATTGTTCAACAGCGCGTTGAACAGCGTGTTGAGGCCGGGAAAGACGTTGATGGAGTATTTGGCGAATTCCTTGACCAGCGCGGGGATGTCGCGCGGATTGGGAATCAGGATGTTTTCGGCACCTTGCTGCATGCCCATAACCGCGTTCACCGTCAGCGCGTAGATGTGATAGAGCGGCAGCGCGCACAGATAGACCGCGCGGTCCGGGCGCGGCTTTTTCGCATAGGCGCTTTCGATCCAGATCGCGTTCTGCGCCACATTGGCGAGGATGTTGCTGTGCAGTAGCGTCGCGCCCTTGGACACGCCGGTCGTGCCACCGGTATATTGCAGGAAGGCGACGTCGTCGGGGGCCAGTTCGACCGGCTTCAGCCCGGCCGTCGCGCCGGCGGCGAGTGCGTCGTTGAAGGGAATGTGGCCGGGCAGAGACCAGGCCGGAACCATCTTCTTCACGTGCCGCACAACCAGGTTGACGATCAGCCCCTTGAACCCGAGCAGGTCGCCCATCGTCGCCACCACCACATGCTTGACCTTGGTGCGCGCGATCACCGCCTGAAGCGTGGCGGCGAAATTTTCCAGGATCACGATCGCCTCGGCGCCGGAATCGTTGAGCTGATGTTCCAGTTCGCGCGGCGTATAGAGCGGGTTGACGTTGACCACCGTGAAGCCGGCGCGCAGCGTGCCCATCATGGCGAGCGGATATTGCAGCACGTTCGGCATCATGATGGCGACGCGCGCGCCTTTGGCGAGCCCCTTCGACTGGAGGAACGCGCCGAACTCGTCCGACTTCTTTCCGACCTCGGCATAGGTCAGCGATTTGCCCATGCAGGT
Organism: Nitratireductor arenosus; assembly: GCF_009742725.1. GTDB lineage: Bacteria > Pseudomonadota > Alphaproteobacteria > Rhizobiales > Rhizobiaceae > Mangrovimarina > Mangrovimarina arenosa. Next base: position 514,681 of record NZ_WPHG01000003.1, read on the forward strand.
GAAGGCCGGCCTGTCGGCATATGTCTTGCAGGCGTCGGAAAGCAGCGCGCCGATCGAGGTGGCGGGCAGGGGGCCGATTTCGGCCGGCATGCCTTCCGGATAGGTCTTCAGCCACGGGCGCTCGGCGGTAGCGGGCTTGTTTGCGTTGGTCTTGTTCACTGTCACCTCCCTTGCGCCGTTGAGCGCATTTCGACACCGGCGCGTCTGCGTCGCGTAGTGTCGGCCACGCGCGCCTTCGATGCAATCGCCGGCTTGTCTTCCTGTTCGTATCTAGGCCTAACTCGCCAATCCGCACAATATTTACGTAAACGTAAAAGTAATCAAGCGGTCGCGCCGGTCCGCCGCCTTTGCCGCGCGCCTACTGGCCGTAGCCGTCATGGCCTTTCAGGAAGTCGATCTCGTCGTTCGTACTGGTCCGGCCGAGCGCGCGGTTGCGGTGCGGGAAGCGCCCGAAGCGGGCCACGATGTCGCGATGCTCGATAGCGAATTTGAGACTGTTTTCGTTGCCCAGGTCGCGGAACATCTTCACCGAAAGCTCTTGGTCGGCGAGTACTTCCGAATGCATCAGCGGCATGTAGAGAAACTGCTTTTCGGCCGGTGTCATGGCATTGTCGTAGCCGCGCTCGATCGCGCCGTGCGCGATCAAAAGGGCGACGGGATCGCCGGCGAACGCGTTCGGGGTACGGCGATGGATGTTGCGCGTGAACTGGTCGAGCACGATGGTTGCGGCCAGTGCCGTGCGTGCATCGCCGAGAAAATTCTCCGGCGGCGATGCCAGGGCGGCCTCGCAGGTCTCGGCGAATCGCGTCTTGATCCGTTCGTCGACCTGCGGGTCGCCGGAATACCACTCCTTGGGGTCGAGTTCCTCGAACCAGAACCGAAGGACGGCGTCGGCGTCGAAACTATGCGGTGTGGCGTTCATGGACCCTCCGATCCTCCAGTTAGGCGACACGCGATAAAATTGCAAAGCGATGAGTGCACGAACGTCAGCCGCGAGGAAAAATCTTTCCCGCGTTTTACGAGGTCGGGGATGAAACTTCTCCTAGCGTGACGTTGGGAGGTGTTTCCATGCTGAAAAATCGGTGCTTATATGCCGGCTTCACGGACCGGACAAAACGGTCCCGTATAGGGAATGGGAGTAGATTCACATGAAACGGTATAGCTTCGCGGCCGCCCTTCTGGCTGCGACGATGTTCGGTGGCGTGGCCAACGCCAAGACGCTGGTCTATTGCTCCGAGGGATCGCCCGAAGGGTTCGATCCCGCGCCGTACACGGCGGGCACGACCTTTGATGCCTCGGCCAAGCCGATCTACAGCCAGTTGGTCGAATTCGACCGTGGCACGACGAAAGTCATTCCGGGGCTCGCCGAAAGCTGGGACGTTTCCGACGATGGCCTTGAATACACCTTCAAACTACGCCCCGGCGTGAAATTTCACACGACCGATTTTTTCACGCCGACACGCGACTTCAACGCCGACGACGTGCTTTTTACCTTCGAGCGCCAGCTTAAGAAGGATCATCCCTGGAACGAGTACACCGCCGGTATTTCCTGGGAATATTTCAATGCCATGTCGATGCCCGATCTCATCAAGGAGATGGTCAAGGTCGACGACATGACGGTGAAATTCGTCCTGACGCGGCCCGAGGCACCGATGGTGGCGAACCTGGCCATGGATTTCGCCTCGATCATGTCGAAGGAATATGCCGACAAGCTCGAAGCCGACGGCAAGAAGGACATGCTGAACCAACAGCCGGTCGGCACCGGCCCGTTCCAGTTCGTCGCCTACCAGAAGGATGCCGTGATCCGCTACAAGGCCCATCCCGACTATTGGGACGGCAAGCAGGCGATCGACGATCTGGTGTTCGCCATCACCACCGACGCCTCGGTGCGCCAGCAGAAGCTGATGGCCGGCGAGTGCCATGTCGCGGCTTATCCCAATCCGGCCGATCTGGACGCCCTGAAGGCCGCGCCCGGCCTTGAGGTCATGGAGCAGGAAGGCCTGAATGTCGGCTATCTGGCCTACAACACCCAGATGGCGCCCTTCGACAATCCCAAGGTGCGCAAGGCGCTCAACATGGCCATCAACAAGCAGGCCATTCTCGACGCCGTCTTCCAGGGCGCCGGCCAGGCCGCCAAGAACCCGATCCCGCCGACGATGTGGTCGTATAACGACGCGGTCGAGGACGATCCCTACGATCCCGAAGCCGCCAAGAAGATGCTCGAGGAAGCCGGCGTTGCCGATCTGTCGATGAAGGTATGGGCGATGCCGGTGCAGCGTCCTTACAACCCGAACGCCCGGCGCATGGCCGAGCTGATCCAGGAGGACTTCTCCAAGGTCGGCGTGACGGTGGAAATCGTCTCCTACGAGTGGGGCGAATATCTGGAGCGTTCCAAGGCCACCGACCGCGACGGCGCCGTGCTGCTCGGCTGGACCGGCGACAACGGCGACCCGGACAACTTCCTCGCCGTTCTGCTCGGCTGTGACGGCGTCGGCGGGGCGAACCGCGCGCAATGGTGCCACAAGCCGTTCGACGACATGATCCAGAAGGCCAAAATCGTCAGCGACCAGGCCGAGCGCACCAAGCTCTATGAAGACGCGCAGATGGTGTTCAAGGAGCAGGCCCCGTGGGCGACGATCGCCCATTCGGTCGTCTTCATGCCGATGTCGACCAAGGTCACCGGCTACAAGATGGACCCGCTCGGCTCGCATCGCTTCGACGGCGTCGATCTGGCCGAATAAGCGCTTCTGGCGCATATAAGGCGCCGCAATCGTCTCCCTCCCGCGCCTCTCGGGCGCGGGAGGGAATTTGCAAAGTCTGAGAGAAATGCTCCGTTTTCTCCTGTATCGGATCGGCCTGCTTGTTCCGACCTTTATCGGCGTGACCATCGCTGCCTTCGGGTTCATTCGCATCCTGCCGGGCGATCCGGTTCTGCTGATGGCCGGCGAGCGCGGCGTCAGTCCGGAACGGTATGAACAACTGATGCACCAGTTCGGCTACGACCGGCCTTTGTGGGAACAATATTTCGACTTCCTCGGCGGCATCGCGTCCGGCGATCTCGGCAATTCGCTGGTGACCAAGAAGCCGATTTTCGACGAGTTTTTCACGCTTTTTCCCGCGACCCTGGAACTGTCGATCTGCGCCATCATCTTCGCCACGCTGCTGGGCATTCCGGCCGGCGTGCTGGCGGCCACGCGGCGCGGTTCATGGCTCGACCAGACGGTGATGGGCACCGCGCTGGTCGGCTATTCGATGCCGATCTTCTGGTGGGGGCTTCTGCTGATCATTCTTTTTTCCGGCATCCTGCAGTGGACGCCGGTATCCGGCCGCATCTCGCTGCTTTATTTTTTCCCGCCCGTCACCGGCTTCATGCTGATCGACAGCCTGCTTTCGGGTCAGAAGGGCGCGTTCACCTCCGCCCTGTCGCACCTGATCTTGCCCACCATCGTGCTCGGTACGATTCCGCTCGCTGTCATCGCCCGCCAGACCCGTTCGGCCATGCTCGATGTTCTGGGCGAGGATTATGTCCGCACCGCGCACGCCAAGGGCCTGGCGCCGGCGCGCGTCATCGGCCTGCACGCGCTGCGCAACGCGCTGATCCCGGTGATCACCACGATCGGCCTGCAGGTCGGCGTCCTGCTGGGCGGCGCGATCCTCACCGAGACCATCTTTTCCTGGCCGGGCATCGGTAAGTGGATGTTGGATTCGATTTTCAGGCGCGACTATCCGGCCGTCCAGGGCGGGCTGTTGATGATCGCGGTCGTCGTCATGATCGTGAACCTCGTCGTCGATCTGCTCTACGGGCTGATCAACCCCAAGATCAGGCATTAACGTCATGGCCGACACATCCACGACCGCAGCCGCCGCCAAGCCGGTCGATCCGCGCCTCGCCGTCCTGCGCGAGTTCTGGTTCTATTTCAGCGAAAATCGCGGCGCGGTAATCGGGCTGTGGGTGTTCCTGTTCGTCGTCGCCATCGCGGTCTTCGCCGACCTGATCGCGCCCTACGGCGCGATCGACCAGTATCGCGACGCGCTTTTGAAGCCGCCTTTCTGGCAGGAGGGAGCTGACCCGCGCTTTCTTCTGGGCACCGACGCGGTCGGCCGCGATATGCTGTCGCGGCTGATTTATGGCAGCCGCTTCTCGCTGTTCGTCGGCTGCATCGTCGTTTCCGGCGCGCTTGTCGTCGGCGTCGTCGTCGGGCTGATCGCGGGTTATGCCGGCGGTCGCATTGACACGCTGATCATGCGGTTGATGGACATCATCCTGGCCTTTCCGAGCCTGCTTCTGGCGCTCGCCCTCGTGGCCGTGCTCGGCCCGAGCCTGGTCAACGCAATGATTGCCATCGCCATCGTCCAGCAGCCGCATTACGTGCGTCTTACCCGCGCGGCGGTGCTGTCGGAAAAGACCAAGGATTACGTCGTGGCCGCCCGGGTCGCCGGCGCCCGCCCGCTCAGGCTGATGTTCGTCACCATCCTGCCCAACTGCCTGTCGCCGCTGATTGTCCAGGCCGCGCTATCCTTTTCGACCGCGATCCTGGATGCCGCGGCGCTCGGCTTCCTCGGCATGGGCGCCCAGCCGCCGACGCCCGAATGGGGCACGATGCTGGCCGAGGCGCGCGAATTCATCCTGCGCGCCTGGTGGGTCGTGACCTTTCCGGGGCTGGCGATCCTGATCACCGTGCTGGCGATCAACCTGATGGGTGACGGCCTGCGCGACGCGCTCGACCCGAAGCTGAAGAGGTCGTGAGCATGCATCTTCTGGAGATCGAGAACCTGGTCGTCGAGTTCGAGACCGCCGCGGGCCCATTCCGGGCCGTCGACGGGGTGTCGCTGCATGTCGACGAGGGCGAGGTGCTGGCTATCGTCGGCGAATCCGGCTCGGGCAAATCCGTGTCGATGCTGGCGGTGATGGGGCTTCTGCCGTGGACGGCGAAGGTGACCGCCGACACGATGCGCTTTGCCGGCCGCGATCTTCTGTCCCTGTCCGCCGGCCAGCGGCGCAAGATCATCGGCAAGGACATTGCCATGATCTTCCAGGAGCCGGTCGCCAGCCTCAATCCGTGCTTTACAGTCGGATTTCAGATCGAGGAGGTTCTGCGCGTCCATATGGGCCTCGACGGCAAGGCCCGCCGCGCCCGCGCGATCGAGCTGCTGAACGATGTCGGCATTCCCGATCCCGAACAGCGTCTCGGCGCGTTTCCCCATCAAATGTCCGGCGGGCAGTGCCAGCGCGTGATGATCGCGATCGCCATCGCCTGCAATCCCAAGCTGCTGATCGCCGACGAGCCGACCACCGCCCTCGACGTGACCATCCAGAAACAGATCCTCGACCTGTTGATGAACCTGCAGGCCGAAACCGGCATGGGCATGATCATGATCACCCACAATATGGGCGTGGTCGCCGAAACCGCCGACCGCGTCGTTGTGCAGTACAAGGGGCGCAAGATGGAAGAGGCCGACGTGCTGTCGCTGTTCGAGGCGCCCAGGCACAATTACACCAAGGCGCTGCTTGCCGCCCTGCCGGACAGGGCCACCGGCGACAGGCTGCCGACGATCTCCAGCATCTTCAACGAAGACATCGACGGCGGAGCGCCGGCATGAGCGAGATCGTCCTGGAAGGCCGCAACCTGGTGCGCGATTATCATATCGGCGGCGGGCTGTTCTCGTCCGGCCGCGTCATTCACGCGGTCAAAGACGTGTCGTTCAAGGTCGAGAAGGGCAAGACGCTGGCGATCGTCGGCGAGTCCGGTTGCGGCAAGTCCACGCTGGCGCGCATCATCACCATGATCGACGCGCCCACCGCCGGCGAACTCCTGATCGACGGCGACAAGGTCGACCTCGTCAAGGACGGACTGACGCCGGAGATGCGCCGCAAGGTGCAGATCGTGTTCCAGAACCCCTACGGTTCGCTCAATCCGCGCCAGAAGATCGGCGACGTGCTCGGCGAGCCGCTGCTCGTCAACACGGCGATGCCGACGGCCGAGCGCCGCGACCGCGCCATGCAGATGCTGCTCAAGGTCGGCCTCGGCCCGGAGCACTTCAGTCGCTATCCGCACATGTTTTCCGGCGGCCAGCGCCAGCGTATCGCGATCGCGCGCGCGCTGATGCTCAACCCGCGTCTGCTGGTGCTCGACGAGCCGGTGTCGGCCCTCGACCTGTCGGTGCAGGCCCAGGTGCTGAACCTGCTTGCCGATCTGCAGGACGAGTTCGACCTGACCTATGTCTTCATCAGCCACGACCTGTCGGTGGTGCGCTATATTGCCGACGACGTGATGGTGATGTATTTCGGCGAGGCGGTCGAATATGGCGGCCGCGACCGGGTGTTTTCCGACCCGCAGCACGACTACACCAAGACGCTGTTTGCCGCGACGCCGCGCGCCGATGTGGAAAGTATCAGGGCGCGTCTCGCCCGCCGCGCGGCGTAGTCAGTCGTCAGCCGGCCTCGGCGGGCGTCCGCCGACCGCATCGGTGATGCGCGCGGCGGCATCGCGCACCAGCGCGCCGTGCCAGGCGTCCTTGTCGGGCGCCACCCGCACCGACGGTCCCGAGATCGAAATGCCGGCCACCGCCTCGCCGTAGGCGTTGAAGACGGGGGCGGCGATGCAGCGCATGCCGGCCGTGCGTTCCTCGTCGTCGACGGCCCAGCCGCGCGCGCGGATCGCGGCAATCTCGTGTCCGAGCCGGGCCGGCTCGGCGATGGTCTTGTCGGTGAAGGCGGTCAGGCCGTTGTCGCGGATAATGCGCTCGACCCTCGCGCGCGGCAGGAAGGCAAGCAGCGCCTTGCCGATGCCGGAGGCGTGCACCGGTCCGCGCGTGCCCGGCCGGAAAAAGGCGCGGATCGGCTCGTGGGTCTCGACCTGGCTGACGAAGATCACCTCGCCGCCGTCGATGATGGCGAGATTGGCGGTTTCGCCGGTCGCCGCCATCAGCTCCTGCATTACCGGCCGGCTCTGCTCGACCATGCTGGTGCGGCCCAGAAAGGTGCTGCCGATGCGAAACGCCTCCAGCCCGACGAACCAGAGCTGGGTGTCCTGCTCGAACTCCACGATGCCGTGTTTTTGCAGCGTGATCAGCACCCGGTAGACCGTCGAGGGAGCCTGTCCCATCGCCGAGGCGATTTCCGACAGCGAAAGCCCGTCGGCGTCGGCGACACGCTTGAGGATCGCAACCGCCCTGTCGAGCGACTGCACCGAGCCGCCTTGCTGCGCGCGGTTGAACGCCCGCGGCCGGCCACGCGAGCGTTTGACGCGATTGTCGTTTTCCATCGCTGTCACTCCAGTCCACTGAAAGAGCAAAAAAGTTTTCTGCTTATTGAAAAAAATAAAAGCATAGAGAAAACAGTAGGTAAAGCGGAATTTTCGTGAAAACGAAAAAGTTTTTCAGAAAAATTGCGCCCTGCCGCCCCGCAGCCTATCGTGAGGGGAGTTTGAAACAGTCATCGCCGGCGTGCCGACGCCGCGCGACAAGGCCGCGCGATGGAGGATGATTCATGTCGACCCAGAACCCGGTTTTCATACCCGGTCCCACCAATATTCCCGACCGCCTGCGGCGTGCCATCGACGTGCCGACGATCGATCATCGCTCGAGCCTGTTCGCCGAGGCGTTCAGGCCGGCCGTGGACGGCGTCAAGCGTATTTTGAAGACCCGTACCGGCGAGGTGATCATCTTTCCGGCCACCGGAACCGGCGGCTGGGAGGCCGCAATCACCAACACGCTGTCGCCGGGCGACAAGGTCCTGGCCGCGCGTCACGGCATGTTTTCCCATCGCTGGATCGATTTGTGCACGCGCCACGGGCTCGACGTCGAGGTGATCGAGGCCGACTGGGGCGAGGGCCTGCCGGCGGACCGTTTCGAGGCGGCGCTGACCGCCGACACCGGCCATCGCATCAAGGCGGTGCTGGCCACCCACAACGAGACAGCGACCGGTGTGCGCTCCGATATCGCGGCCGTGCGCAAGGCGCTCGACGCGGCGCGCCATCCCGCGCTGCTTTATGTCGACGGCGTCAGCTCGATCGCCTCGATGGATTTCCGCATGGACGAGTGGGGCGTCGACCTGGCCGTCACCGGTTCGCAGAAGGGTTTCATGCTCCCGGCCGGTCTCGCCATTATCGGGATCAGCCCCAAGGCGCAGGCGGCGATGGAAAAGGCGCGCTGCGCGCGCTGCTTCTTCGATTTCCGCGACATGCTGTCGTCCTATCAGCGTGGCGGTTATCCCTACACCCCGCCGATCAACCTGATCTTCGGCCTGGTCGAATCGGTCAAGATGTTGGAGCAGGAGGGGCTGCCGAACGTCTTCGCGCGCCACTTCCGCATCGCCGAGGGCATCCGAAAGGCGGTCGAGGCCTGGGGGCTGACCCTGTGCGCGCGTGATCCGCGGCTTTACTCCAACACCGTCAGCGCCATCGTGGTTCCGTCGGGCCTGGACGGCACAAAGGTCGTGACCCACGCCGCCGAAAAATTCGGCGTCGCCTTCGGCGTCGGCCTCGGCGAGGTCGCCGGCAAGGTCTTCCGCATCGGCCATCTCGGCTCGATGACCGATGTCATGGCGTTGTCGGGCATCGCGACCGCGGAGATGGTCATGGCCGATCTCGACTTTCCCGTCCCGCTCGGCTCCGGCGTGCGCGCCGCCCAGGACTATTACCGAGCCACCAACGGCGTCGCGCATCGCGTCACCAGCAAGGCGGCCTGACAATGGATACGGCGACGAGCATGTATATCCCCACCTACAATGACGTCTGCGCCGCGCATGAGCGTATTGCGCCTTATATCCACCGCACGCCGGTGCTCACCAGCTCCTATCTGAACGGGCTGTCTGGCGCCGAGCTGTTCTTCAAGTGCGAGAACTTCCAGAAAGCCGGCGCCTTCAAGGTGCGCGGCGCCTGCAACGCGGTCTTCGGCCTGTCCGAGGCAGACGCCAGGCGCGGCGTGGCCACCCATTCCTCCGGCAACCACGCTTTGTCGCTCACCTACGCGGCCGGTCGACGCGGCATCAAGGCGACCGTCGTCATGCCGGAGACCGCCCCGAAAGCGAAGATGGACGCCGTGTGCGGTTATGGCGGCGAAGTGATCACCTGCGCGCCGAGCACGGAAGCGCGCGAGCGCACGCTGGAGGCGCTGGTCGAACGCACCGGGGCGGAATTCGTCCACCCCTATAACGACCACCGCGTTATCGCCGGGCAGGGCACCTGCGCGCGCGAACTGCTCGACGAGGCGGGCGAGCTCGATGCCGTGGTCGCGCCGATCGGCGGCGGCGGCATGATCTCCGGCACCTGTCTGACGCTCGCCAGCCTCGCGCCGACGACCAAAATTTTCGCCGCCGAACCCAAGAACGCCGACGATGCGTTCCGCTCCTTCAAGGCCGGCCGCATCATCGAGGACGACGCTCCGCAGACCGTCGCCGACGGGCTCAAAGTGTCACTGCGAGAGCGCACCTTCCACTTCGTGTCGACCTATGTCTCCGACATCCTGCTGGTCAGCGAGGAGGAGATCGTCGCCGCCATGCGCCTGGTCTGGCAGCGCATGAAGATCGTCATCGAGCCGTCGAGTGCGGTTGCGGTGGCGGCCGTCCTGAAAAATCCCGGCCTGTTCGCCGGCCGGCGCGTCGGCGTCATCCTGACCGGCGGCAATGTCGATCTCGACAAGCTGCCCTGGATCGCGCGCGCCTGACCCTGCTTTTTTGTTTTCGAGGAGACTTTGATGACCATTAATATTCCCGCGTCGGTCGGCATGCCGGTCGAGGAGGTCGACACGCCGTGCCTGCTGGTCGATCTCGACGCCTTCGACCGCAACATCGACACCATGGCCGGTTTCATGAAGAAGCACGGTCTGCGCCACCGCGCCCACGCCAAGACGCATAAATCCTCCGACATCGCCATCATCCAGGTCGAGCGCGGCGGAGCCGTCGGCGTGTGCTGCCAGAAGGTGAGCGAGGCCGAGGCGCTGGTCTCGGCCGGCGTGCGCGACGTGCTGGTGTCGAACCAGGTCGTGACGCCGAAGAAGATCGAGCGGCTGGCCGCCCTGGCGACCAGGGCGCGGGTGCTGGTCTGCGTCGACGATCTCGGCAATGTCGACGATCTGTCGGCGGCGGCGCAAAAATACGGCGTCACCATCGAATGCCTGGTCGAGATGGATGTCGGCGCCGGCCGCTGCGGTGTTCGCCCGGGCGCCGATGCCGTCGCGCTTGCCAGGAAGATCGACGCCGCGCCGGGGCTCAAATTCGCCGGCCTGCAGGCTTATCAGGGCAAGGCCCAGCATGTGCACGATTTCGAGGATCGCAGGGGGCTGATCGACAAGGCGGTCGGCATGGTGCGCGACACGGTCGAACTGCTCAAGGCCGAGGGGCTCACCTGCGATATCATCGCGGGTGCGGGCACCGGCAGCTATTATTTCGAGGGTGACAGCGGCGTCTACAACGAGCTGCAATGCGGCTCCTACATCTTCATGGACGCCGATTACCAGCGCGTGAAGGACGACAAGGGCGGCTTCATCGGCGAGTTCGACAACGCTTTGTTCATCTACACGACCGTGATGTCGAAGACCAAGACCGACCGCGCCATCTGCGACGCCGGCCTGAAGGCGCAGAGCGTCGACAGCGGCCTGCCGGTGATCTTCGGCCGCGACGACGTCACCTATATCGGCGCCTCCGATGAACACGGGGTGATCTCCGATCCCGACAACAAGCTCCGCCTTGGCGACAAGCTGAAGCTCGTTCCCGGACATTGCGATCCCACCGTCAATGTCCACGACTGGTATGTCGGCATTCGCAACGGCCGCGTGGAAGCGCTTTGGCCGGTCACGGCGCGCGGCATGTGCCTGTAGCCGCCGCGATGAGCATCGCGAATGCCTTCGCCCGGCGCGCGCAAGGGGACGCGCGCCGGGCGGATTTTTCCCTGGACAGGAGAGTGGACCCGCCCATGATCGTCATTCCCGAGCACCTGGTCGAAAAACTGTTCACGGCCGAGGCCGCGTTCGAGGCGGTGGAAGCCGTGTTCGCCGCCATGAGCCGGCGCGAGGCGGTCAATTTTCCCGTCGTGCGCGACATGATCGGCCATGCCGACGCCGTCTACGGCATCAAGTCGGGCTTCGACCGGGCCGGTCTCGCGCTCGGCCTCAAGGCGGGCGGCTATTGGCCCGGCAATGCGCAAAAGGGCCTCACCAACCACCAGTCGGCGGTGTTGTTGTTCGATGCCGACACCGGCCGGCCGACAGCGATCGTGTCGGGCAATCACCTGACGGCGATGCGCACCGCCGCCGCCAGCGCGATCTCGATCCGCCATCTGGCGCGCCCCGACGCGCGGGTGCTCGGCATGGTCGGCGCCGGCCACCAGGCCGGTTTCCAGATGCGCGCCGCGCTCGCCCAGCGCGATTTCGAAAGAATCGTCGCCTGGAACCTGCATCCCGAAATGCTCGATCGGCTCGCCGGGGTGGCCGCGGAAGAAGGCGTGCCGTTCGAGGCCGTCGAACTCGACCGCCTCGGGGCGGAGGCCGACGTCATCGTTACCATTACGTCCAGCTTTGCGCCGATCCTGAAGCGCTGCCATGTGCGGCCGGGCACGCATATCGCGGCAATGGGTACCGACACCAAGGGCAAGCAGGAGCTCGATCCGGCGCTGGTCGCCGCCGCGCGCGTGTTCACCGACGAGGTCGCGCAGTCGGCCTCGATCGGCGAATGCCAGCATGCGGTCGCCGCCGGCCTGATCTCGCGCGAGGATATCGGCGAGATCGGCGCGGTCGTTACCGGCACGCGCCCGGGCCGCCAGTCCGCTGACGACATCACGCTGTTCGACGGCACCGGCGTCGCGCTGCAGGATCTCGCCGGCGCGGCCAGGGTGGTCGAGCTTGCCCGTGGTGCAGGGCCGTTGGTGACGGTCGATCTCTAGCCGGGAGTCTTTCCTGTCATGAGGGGCGGCTACCGGCCTTCCTTCAGGAATTGCTCGACCTTTGCGGAATCGAGTTCGGCGCAGGCGGCGATCCGCCGCGCCAGTTCGGCCGCTGCCGGACGCGGCTCGCCAACCGGGCGGTCCATCCAGTAGGAAACCGGGTTCAACACGGTGCGCGCATCGATCTGGGCGATGCGCCCGCTCGTGATCACGGGTCCGGCGAGCGGTGGCCGGGCGAGCGCGATGCCGAGCCCGTAGGCGGCGGCGGCGAGTACCAGATTGTAGTCCTCGAAGCGGCGGTCGTGGGCGCGCGGCCGGTAGTCGATACCGTGCATCGCCAGCCAGGCGCGCCAGCCGGATGCATCGGAATCGTGGATCAACGGATATTGCAGCAGCCGTTCCGGGTCGCCCGACCCGAGTTCAGCGGCGATGTCGGGCCGAGCGATCGGAAAGATACGCTCCTCGAACAGCTTGACTGACACGCGACCGGGAATGCCGCCGCGGCCACAGCGCACCGACAGGTCGATGCCTTCGTCCTCCAGATCGGTCTGGCGGATGTCGACCTCGAGCAGGATGCGCAGCGGCGGCGGCCCGCTCTCCAGTTCTTTCAACCGCGGGATCAGCCACAGGCTAGAAAGCGACGGGATCGAGGCAAGCCGCACCACCATCGCGCCGCGCGGTTCCGTCCAGCGGTCGGTGTTGTCGGCGATCAGCGCGAAGGCTTCCGACGTACGCAGGAAAAGCCGCTGGCCCTCCAGCGTCAGTTCGACGCCGCGCGCGCCACGTTCGAACACCTTCAGCCCAAGCCAGTCCTCCAGCTTGGCGATCTGGCGGCTGATCGCGCCATGGGTGATGTTGAGCGCTTCCGCTGCTCCGGAGAAGCTGCCAGTGCGCGCCGCAGCCTCGAAGGCGCGCAGGGTATCGAGCGGTGGGAGGTCTCGCGAGCTGTGACCCATGCTCACAGCTGACCCTCGATCCTTTCGTTTGTCAACGAGCTCGTTCAATCCTTTATTGGCTCCAACGCCTCGACGCGACGGAGACAAAGCCATGACAACCGCAATCGACTTTTCACAGGATCGGACTCGACTGGATATGGGCGCGCTGATCGCCGTCGGCGTGACCATCATCGGCTGGGCCTCGGCCTTTCCGGCGATCCGCGCCGGCCTGCAGGGCTTCGGGCCGGCCGAACTCGGTGCGCTCCGCTTCGCCATCGCCGCGGTTCCGGCCGCGCTCTATCTGCTGATCATGCGCCCGCCCGCGCCGGCGCGCGGCGAGGGCTGGCGTTTCGCCTATGGCGGCATCGTGTTTGTCGGCCTCTATACGCTGTTTTTGAACGTCGGCGAAATGACCGTGTCGGCCGGCGCGGCGAGTTTCATCATCAATGTCAGCCCGATCATCACCGCCGCCTTCGCCGTCTTCGTGCTCGGCGAGCGGTTTCCGATCGTGGCCTGGATTGGCACAGCCGTCTCCTTTGCCGGCATCGGCTTGATCGCATTCGGTGAGGGCGAGGGCCTGCGGCTTGATACCGGCGCGCTGCTGATCCTCGGCGCGGCCTTTGCCGCGGCCACGACCACGATCGTGCAGAAGCCGCTTTTTTCGACCCATCGCCCGCTCACTGTCGCCGCCTGGAACATGGTGATCGGCGCCCTGGTGCTCGCGCCCTTCCTGCCAAACGCCATCGGCCAAGCCGGCGACGCCACGACGCAAAGCCTGGCCGCGGCGGTCTATCTCGGGCTGGTGCCGAGCCTGGTCGCCTATGCGAGTTGGGCGGTCGCATTGTCGCGCCTGCCGGCCGCGCGCGCCTCGAACTATCTCTACACGGTGCCGGCGGTGGCCACCGTCATGGGGTATGTATGGCTGGGAGAACTGCCGTCCGCGGCCGGTATGGCCGGTGGATTGCTGGCGCTGGGCGGCGTCGTCCTGGTCAATCTGAGCCGGCGCTGATCGGCCTTGGCGCCGTCCCGCGGGTTTCGGTCCCAAGCCTGCAGCCCGGCATAGTTGCCGGGCGAGCCGCCGCAACGACCCTTAAAGGACCGGTTGAAACTGGAAATGTCGTCGAAGCCGGAGCGCAGCGCCACGTCGGTGACGGTCATCGGCCGGGCGGCGGTGCGGGAATGACAGGGCGTGCGGCCGCCATCGCCAGCCGCTTTTCGCGCAGAAGCTGAATGAAACCGGTGCCGCGGCCGAGAAAATTGCGCTGCGATTGCCGTTCGGAAATGCCGATCGCGCGCGTCAGTCAGGACAACGACAGGTCGGGCCACGCCAGGTTGCGCACCATCGCCGACACCGCGAGCTCGAAGCAGTTTTCCCGCGATGACAGGCGGCGACATCCATCTTGATGGCATCCGCAAGAACCTCGCGCTCTTTCGGATTTCGTGATTCACTTTGCCTGTCGTGATGTGGAGGCAGGGCGGTGGAGCAGCGGTCTCGTTTTGGTCTGTCCGAGCACCTGGAGCGTTTGAGCAAGACCGGCGATCCGCTGGAGACGTTTGAAGCGACGGTGGATTTCGAGTATTTCCGTAGCTGGCTGGTTGAGGGGCTCGGCTATGGCCACGGTTCCAAAGGCGGTCGGCCGCCGTTCGACCCGGTGTCGATGTTCAAGGCGCTGATTCTGCAGACGCAGCACAATCTCAGTGACGCGCACATGGAGTTCATGATCAGCGACCAGCTCTCCTGGATGCGGTTCCTCGGTTTCGATCTCGGCGCGCCGACGCCCGACGAGAACACGATCCGGCACTTTCGCAACAGGCCTCAAGCACAAAATATCCGACAGTCTCGCGAACCCCAAAATACGAGTGCGTCTACCTCAACGCCTGGGAGACAGGATCGGAGACGAAGGCGGCCATCCGGAAATGGATGACCTTTTACAACGACGAGCGCCCTCACGCAGCCCTGGGCGGCAAGCCACCGGCGTTGGTCTATTGGCAGAGAAATGATTTCAACCAACCCGATCAGCAGGTGCAACGAGTAGCTTAAATATCGCCAGATCCTGTCCAACGATCGGGGAATAGCTCAGTTTCCCATCAGCGCCTGTGTCACCCGATGATCTGTGGCGGCGCGACACGCGTTTCCTGACCGTGCAAATGCTTCAGGAAGGCGACGGTGTAGTCGAGCATGCGCGAGAACAGCTCGGCGCCGCGCTCCTTCGAGGCGCCGGTAGAATTGCCCCATCCCGAGGTCGGCGAAACCTCCTCGAGCTGCAGGAACATATCCACCTCGCTCCCGCCGAAAACACCGCTGTTGGGCGTGCTAACCGGCAGGCCGAGCACGGTCCCCTTGGCCGGATCGCTCGGGCCGCCATCCGAGACGGAGCCTGGGTGCAGGTGCATCATCAGCGACGCGCTGGGCTCCGAGCCGTGTCCGAACTCTTCCGGGCGGAACAGATCGCCGCCGAGGTCGCGGGCGATCCGGGCGGGGTTGATCGAGGTAATGAGCCGCCCGGTCCGGCGACGAAAGTTGCGCCCGGCGATCTCTGCCGGTGCCTGGTTCGGTCCATGATAAGTAATCAGCAGGATCTTGCCGAAGCCGGACCGCTCTAACCCATCGAGAATGCCCTCGATCTGCTGCGCCAGGAATGCCGGCGAAACGCTGATCGTACCGGGGAAAGCGTCGATAGCTTCCGACACGCCGTAGAAGACGGGCGGCAGCCAGACGTCGTTGGTCCGTTCCGCCGCCTCCCTGGCCAGCGCCTCCGAGACCAGCGCGTCGTAGCCGAGCGGCAATTGTGGGCCATTCGCCTCGACCGTGCCGATCGGCACGATGGCCACGGCGTCGTTGGCGGCGAAGTCCCTGGCTTGGCGCCAGTTCATGAGCGGCAGGTAGTTGCCCATATTCTATCCTCCGGATGTGGGAAAAAGTCGCGCGAAAAACCAAGGTCGGGCGATTGCGGTTTGATCGGCGACGTCAAAAGCACGTAGTTCTACCGGCTTGTACGGCTTTTCTGCCCCGGCCCATGTTGAAGCCCTTGCCCGATAGTCACATCGCGCCGCGGGCTTCTCCTTGCCGGAACGAAAATTCCATTCCATCAAATCGCTTCCATTTAAAGATGAACGGCTCTAGCCGGGGCGGCCGCGCGAACGCGGGTCGTGGATGTCGCGCAGCCAGTTGCCGATCGCGTTGATCGAGATGATCGTCAGCGACACGATGACGCCCGGCATGACCACCAGCCACCATTTGCCAAGCTGCAGGTAGCGCTGGCCTTCCGATATCATCGCGCCCAGCGTCGGCGCTGGCGGTGGCACGCCAAGGCCGAGATAACCGAGCGCGGCCTCGGCGATCATCACATGCGCGAATTCGAGCGTGGTGATGACCCAGATCGAGCCGGCTATGTTGGGCAGCACATGGTAGAGCAGGATACGGGCATTTGAGCAGCCGGTCGCGCGCGCAGCCATGACTAGATCGGTCTCGCGCAGCGACAGCACCTGCGCACGCGCCACGCGCGCGTAGATGACCCAGACGATGAGCGAGAGCACGCAGATCGTGGTGCCGACTCCCGGCCGCAGCACCGCCGCCAGCGTCAGCACGAGCAGCACGCCCGGCACGGCGAGCTGGATGTCGACTATACGCATCAGGAGATTGTCGACCCGCCCGCCGAGATAACCGCTGGCCAGCCCGATCGCCGTCCCCACGAGCCCGCCGACCAAGACGGCGGAAAAGGTGATGACGAAGGAGGTACGCATGCCGCTGACCAGTCGCGCGAGCAGGTCGCGGCCGAGCTGGTCGGTGCCAAGCAAGTAAGTTCCGGCGCTGCCGGTAGCAAATGGGGGTCGTAAAACCGCCAGCAGGTCCTGCGCCGTCGGATCGCGCGTCAACAGCGGTCCGAGCGCGGCGACCAGCACGACGAGGGCTACCGCCGCGAATGCTGCGCGGACCGAAGGCGGGGATTTCGCGAGCGCGCGGCGCAGCCTAGCCGATTGCTCGGTCGCGGGTGCTTCTGCGCGGGGGTCGGACACGCTTATCATCGTTGTCCTCACTTCAGCCGGATGCGCGGATCGACCAGCGCGTAGACGATGTCGACAACAAGGTTGATCGTTACCACCGCTGCCGCTACGAAAATGATGATTGTCTGGGCAAGCGGGAAGTCGCTGGCCAATAGCGTGTCGCGCGCGAAGCTCCCGAGTCCCGGCCAGCTGAAGATCGATTCCACCACGATCGTGCCGCCGATCATGGCAATTATCTGCAGCGCGATCACGGTCAGCACAGGCAGCAGCGCGTTGCGCGCCATGTGGCGCAGGACGATCACCGGTTTCGACAAGCCCTTAGACTCGGCGGTCAGCACGTAGTCCTGTTCGATCGTCTCCAGCATGCTCGCCCGCAATACGCGGGATACCAGCGCCAGCGGGTAGAGCGCCAGCGTCAGCGCCGGCAGGATGATCGACGACGATGACGCGCCGCCGGAGACGGGCAGCCATCCCAGCAGCACAGCAAAGAACAGGATGAGCAGAGGGCCGACGACGAAGTGCGGCACCGATTGGGCGAGGCCCGTCGCGGCGGAGAAGACCCGGTCGAACCAGCCGCCCCTGAACAAGGCCGCCAAAATGCCGATCGGCAAGCCGAGGACGACCACGATGGCGATCGCCGTGCCACCCAGAATCAGCGTATATGGCAACCTCTCCATCACCATGTCGATTGACGGCTGGCCGTAGCGGATCGATACCCCGAAATCGCCATGCGCAACGGACCAGATGAACTCGCCGTAGCGCACGATGATTGGTCGGTCGTAGCCGAGTTCCACCTTCAGAGCGGCGATTTCCTCCTGCGAGGCGCCGGTGCCCTGCAGCACGGCCGTGACGGGATCACCCGTAAGGTTGAGGACAAAGAAGGTCGCGGATGCGACGACGAACAGGACGACGAAGGCAGCGGCAATGCGGAGGGCAATGAAGCGGATCATGCGGCCGTTCCCTGCGCAAGCGAACGCCAGCGGTGACAGGCAACGGAGTGACTTGCCTCGACCTCATCGAGCGTCGGCGTTACGGAGCGGCACCGCGCCTCGGCGTGGGCGCATCGCATTTGGTAGTAACATCCGTCGGGCTGCAGCAGCGGAAGCTCCAAGGCCTCGGCCGGGGCGATATCGAGCGTTCGCGCCCGGCGTTGGATCGCGCTGGCCGGGTCACGCACTGCCGAAAGCAGCGTTCGCGTGTAGGGATGCCGGGCGGCCGGAGCGATGTCTTCACTCGGCAGGATTTCAGCTACGCGACCGAAATACATGATCATGACGCGGTGGGCGAGGTGACGTACGATTGCCAAATCATGCGAGATGAAGATGTAGGTCAGGCCGAACCGCTCCTGTAACTCCGAAAGCAGGTTGACGACCTGCGCCTGCACGGACACGTCGAGACTGGCGGTCGGCTCGTCGCAAACGACGAGTTCCGGCTTGACCACCAAGGCGCGGGCGATCGCGATGCGCTGGAGCTGACCGCCCGAGAACTCGTGTGGATAGCGTGTTCCGGCCGAGCTTGGCAGAGCTACCGCTTCCAGCATCTCGTCGACGAGCCGGTCTGCCTCCCGGCCCGAAGCAATGCCGTGCACGGCGAGCGGCTCGCGCAGAGTCTTGCCTACCGACCAGCGCGGGTCGAGGCTGGAGCGCGGATCCTGGAAGATCATCTGCATCTGGTGGCGCATCCGGCGCAACTCGCGTCCGCCAAGGCGCGTCAACTCGCGCCCTTTGAAGAGCACCGACCCACCGGCCGGCCGTAGTAGCTGCAGCACCGCGCGAACCAGGGTGCTCTTGCCGCAGCCTGACTCCCCGATGACGCCGAGCGTCTCACCGCGCATCAGCTCGAACGAGACCCCGTCCACCGCGCGGAAGGCTCGCCGTCCGCCACCGAACTCGACGCTGAGATCGCTGACGCTGACCAGCGGGGATGCATCCGTCATTGACCGACCGGCCTGGGACCGCGATTGGTAGCGCGTAATACCGCCCGATATCATGTCGCCAGGCCCCGCGCAGCGGCGTCAGGCCTCCAGTCTTCGGTCGCCAGCCAGCAGCGCGACGCCCGGCCGTCGCCGATGTCGGCCAGCGGCGGCGCCTCTGCATCGCAGCCCGTCACCGCGAAGCGGCAGCGGGGATGGAACGAGCAACCCGCAGCTTCCGCCGATCCGGCGGAGACGTTGCCGGGGATCGCCTGCAGCCGCGCGAGTTTTGCCCCGTCAACACTTGGCACCGAATTGAGCAGACCGGATGTGTAAGGATGGGCGGGATCGAGCAGCAGCGCCGTCGCTTGGCCCTGCTCGACGATGCGGCCCGCATACATCACCGCAACGCGGTCGGCCACGCTTGCCACAGCCGCCATATCGTGGCTGATGAACAATATCGCCATCGACAGTTTTTCCTGCAGCGCCGCCAGCAGGTCGAGGATTTGCGTCTGCACCGTTACGTCTAGCGCGGTGGTGGGTTCGTCGGCGATCAGTAGCTTCGGGTCGCAGCTGACGGCCATCGCGATCATTGCCCGCTGCCGCATACCGCCGGAGAGCTGGTGGGGATAATCGTGGACGCGGTCGACTGGTCGGCCAATTCCGACGAGATGAAGAAGCTCGACGGCGCGCGCCGTCGCCGCGCGGCCGCGCAGGCCGGTGTGAGTCTCTAGGGCCTCGGTGATCTGCCGACCAATGGTAAGCACCGGGTTTAGCGCCGACATCGGGTTCTGGAAGATCATGGCGACGGAGCCACCGCGCAAACGCCGGATCTCTCGATCGTCCATAGCGCGCACGTCGCGGCCGAGCAGCCGGATTTCCCCATCGACAGCCGCGTTCGATGGCAAAAGCCGCATCACGGCGCGGCCGAGCGTGGACTTGCCACAGCCCGATTCGCCCACCAGACCGAGCGTCTCGCCCCGGCGAATCGACAGCGACACGTGGGCGAGCACAGTACTGGTCCCGCCGTGGACGAACCCGACGGAGAGATCCTCCAGCGCGAGCACTTCGTCCCGGTCGATGCCGTACGGCTGTTTCACGGATACTTCGCCTTGCCTACGTCCGCGACCGTCTCGATGAAGGACTGTCCCGCCTGGCCGATCAGGCTCTGCACCGAGCCCATCAACATGCGCGAGCCGAGCCGGACAGCGCGCTCGATCGACGCCCGGTCCCCGACCGCCTCGTTGAGAACCTTGCCGTGCCGCTGTGCCACGTCGGCCGCCTTGTGAAGGCGTGACTGCACGGCTTCGTGGCCGAGGTCGCCCGGCACGCCGGCGGAGATCGACAGGTCCATCTTGCCGAGGCAGAACACGTCCAGGCCCTCGACCTGGCCGGTCGCCTCAAGGTCGCCGTCGTAGGCCTCGATATCTTCCAACAGCGCCATTGCCACAGGATGCGTCTCGACCGCGCCGAAATAATCGCGCGGGCTTTGGGTGATGCCGAAATTGGCGGCGCGCGAGCCGGCTGAGGCCCCGCGGACGCCGAGCGGCGCGAAGCGGAGCGCGGCGACGAGGGCCCGCGCATCGGCCGCGTCGCGCACGTGCGGTCCGATCACACCGTCCACTCCGCTATCGGCATAGGCCAGGATCGTCTCCGCGCTGATGTCGGGCACGCGCACGATCGAGGCGATGCCGGCGGCGTCGGCCGCGCGCACGAGGTTGTAGCATGTCTCGACGCTGATCCCGACATGTTCAGCGTCGATGAGAATCCAATCGAAACCGACCCATGCCGTGAACTCCACCAGATCGGCGGACGGGAAGTCCATGAAGGCTCCCACCGTGATATGCTTCTCGGCCAGCACTTTGCGCAACTTGTTCTCGCGCATCGGAAATTTACTTCTTAGGTTCACGATATTGCCATCCATGCATTCTGCATTGACCCGCGTCGGAACTTGTCGAAAGCCTTCGGCGCGGCGCGTTGTGTCGTGTCCGCGCACGGTACAGGCGACGGTTCATCCTGTGCAGGATAGCGGCGATCGCCAACGTTCCGTCATATATAAACGGTATAGCTCCCATTGCTGGACGCGTTGGCCCTGCGAACCTTAGTACCGCAGGAAGCCGCTGCCTGCGGCGATCGAGCGGGCGATTTCGTCCTTGAAAGCGTTAATTACGATATTGCGGACGGCGCTCTCTGCCTTTGAGAAGGTGCGCCGCTCCCGGTAGATCAGCCGGAGCTCGGTCGACACCACCGGGTTGACGATCCGCCGGGCAACGAACCGGCCCTCCTGCATTTTCAGCCGCGCCGCCATATAGGGTAGGATCGTGTAGCCGAAGGAGCGCTCCACGAGCTCGTTGACGAGCGGCTGCGATCGCACCTGCAGCGGTACATGGAGTGAGACGGCGTTGCGCAATGCCGCGTCGTGCAGCAGCCTGCGCAAGCTGTTCTCCTTGCCTGGCAGGATAAGCGGGTACTTCACCATTTCGTCGAATGAGATGTCGCTCGTATTGTTTCCCATCATGCCGGGCGCGCCGACGAACAGGAAGTCCTCGCGAAGCAGGCGCTCGCCGCCCATGTCGCGCGGAATCGAATCGACGTAGGCGCAGGCCATGTCGAGCCGTCCGTCCTCAATCCATTCGACGAGAAAGGAAGAGAACTCCTCCACGATCGTTAGTGATATTTCCGGATATTGCGCCGTGCAACGCTCGATCAACTCTATCGGAACGGAATGCACGATGGGTGGCAGGCCGAGTGAAACGTGGCCGCGTGGCGGGCCCTTATAGTCGTTGATCTTGTTCTTGATCGCGTCCGCATTGGCTAACAGCGTCTTGGCTTGCTCAAACAGCAGTGCGCCAACGTCGGTGGGCTCGACTCCGCGCGAATGGCGTGTAAGCAGCGGCGCGCCGAACTCCACTTCCAGCTTCTTGATCTGGACGCCGAGCGCGGGTTGCGCAACACGCAGGACCGTCGCTGCGCGCGTTAGGCTGCCTAGTTCCACGACCCTCACGAAATATCCAAGCTGCCTGAGATCCATCCTACCTGCCCCGCGCCGAACCAAACGATGCTCGCCACGGCAACTGGCAGCCGGGGCGCATCTCGAAGATAGCAGCGAAATGGCGTAGAGACGCAACGCCGAAACGGGGCGCATTGATTCGCTGTCCGCTCCTTCCGCCTTCATAGAGGACAGTTGTGCAGGAACTCGCCGCGCTTTCCCTGTTTGAGCTCGCCTTTCGCGTCGTCGCCACGGCGGCGGTCGTGATTGCCGTCACCTGGGCGGTCAATCGCTTCGGCCCGCTCGTCGGCGGATCGCTGTCCGGCCTGCCGGTGGTAATCGGTCCTGGCTTCTATTTCCTCTCGCTGCACGCAACGCCCGCCTTCGTCGGCAATGCGGCGGCCCATTCGCTCTGGTCACTCTGCGGCACGCAGGTCTTCATCCTCACATACATGATCAGTGCTCGAAGATTCGGTGTAATGCCGTCATTGACTTGCGCCAGCATCGCGTGGACGACCGTAGCGGTCTCAGTCAGCCGTTTGCCGCCGGCGCCGGTGGCCGGCTTTCTGGTGTTCTGCCTCGTGACTGCGGTCGCTATCCACATCGGCTCGCGCCTTACCATTGGTACCGCGCCGGCCAGGCCGTCGCTCGGCTGGTCCGCCTTGCTGCTGCGCGGTGGGGTCGCGGGCCTGCTGGTCGCGGTGGTCACGACAGCGTCGAGCCGAATCGGGCCGGAATTCTCGGGAATTTTCCTCGCCTTTCCGATCGGCTTTGGCGTGCTTGCCGTCACGCTTCACGAGAAACTCGGCGCCGCCAACGCCATTGGCACGCTCAATGCGGCGCTCAAGGGAGCATCGGGTTTGGCGGTGTTCTCGGCTGGTTTCGCGCTTTTGCTGCCTGCCTTTAGCTATGGCTGGAGCCTGGCGCTCGCCACAGCGATTTCATGCTCGCTGACAACTGCGCTCGTGATGGTCTCGCGCCTGCAACGCGGCCGCTAATGTTACCCAGCACCGGATGCAGACTGTTTTTGATATAACTGCCAGCTTGAATTCATATGAAGGAAATCGGATCGACCTCCGTATCATCACCTCGGACAAGCGAATTTCAGACAAAAGCCGTCTGAGCTGAGACCCACAGACAGCTACGCTCGTAACTTCGCCGGGGAGGTTGAATCTATGCGCAGAAAATCATTTCTCTTAGCTCTAGCCGTAACGGTATCCGCTTCTTTCTTGTCGGTAGCAATCTCGACCGACGATGTACTTGCCCAAGATGATCGAACACTGAACGTCGTTCAAGCGGCGGTCGTCAATATGCTCGAGCCTGACTTCGAGTCAGTGCGTCCGTCGCTGCGCATCAGCTCGGAGATCGTCGAGTCGATCACTAAATATGTGTGGGACGGTAAGGACTACAAGTTGCAGCCGAGCCTCGCCGAAAAGTGGGAGCAGGTCGACGAGCACACTTGGCGCTTCCACCTGCGTGCGGGCGTGAAGTTCACCAATGGCGAGCCACTGACGGCGGAAGCCGTGCGGTTCACCAAAGACGTTTACATGGAGAACAAACGTTCCGGCCCGCCGCTCGTCGGCGACTTGGAGATCAAGGTCGTGGACGACCTTACCTTCGATGTCGTCACCAAGGTGCCCAATCTGCCGACCGTGCCGGCGCAGCTCTCCTTCCTCTACGTCTACCCGCCTGCATATTTCACGCAGGTCAAGACGCAGGGTTTCGGCAACGCGCCGATCGGTACCGGCCCCTACGTGCTGGATAGCTGGCAGAAGGGGGTCGCGATCACCCTGAAAGCCAATCCGGACTACTGGGGCGACAAGCCGAAAGTTCAAAAAATCGTCTACCGCAGCATCCCCGACGACGTGACGCGCGTGGCCGAACTGCAGGCCGGCAGCGCCGACGTCGTGGCCGACCTGTCGCCTTCGCTCACCCCGCTCGTCGAGGCGCTGCCCGACGCGGAGGTGAAGCGTATCCCCAGCCAGCGGCGCGTCTTCTTCTTCGTCAGCGCGAAGCACAAGCCGACCGACGACGTCAGGGTACGGCAGGCCATCGCGCATGCAATCGACCGAGGCGCCATCGTGGACTCACTGCTCGGTCAAGACGCTGTGCCGCTAAAGGGCATCTACCTGCCTGGCGAGATCGGCTACGAAGCTTCCTTCGAAGGCATTCCCCACGATCCCGAGAAGGCTAAGGCGCTGCTCGCCGAGGCCGGCTTCGCCGACGGCATTACTATAGACCTGCACTTCACGCAGGACGGCACCGTGATGGAGCCCTATGTTGCGCAGGCGGTGCAGGCCCAACTTGCCGCCGTCGGCATCACCGCCAATCTGGACGGCGCGGCCCAGAGCATCATGGCGCAGAAATATGGCGCCGGCGACTCGGCCGGCATGAATCTGCAGAATTATGCGCCGATGTATGCAGATTCCAGCTTCCTGGTGTCGCGCGCCTACTTCTCGTCGATGGCACGCTACGGCGGGTACCTGAGTATCGGCGACACGCAGCTCGACGAACTCGGCGTCGCCGCGAACCTGACCACCGACGAGGCTTTCCGGCAGAAAACCTATGCCGAGATCGAGAAGCACGTTATCGTCGACAAGGCCTATTGGGTACCTCTCTACCAGCTTGTCGACAGCTACGGCGTGTCCAGGAAGATCGACTGGAACCCACGCCCCGACCAAAATTTCGATTTCGGCACAGCGAAGGTTCGGTGAACGGCATGAGTATCGGTTTCAGGGTCTACGAGAACATCGAGCGAGCGCCTGCCGCTCTGGTGAACAGGCTCGGCGAATGCGACACCGCCGACATCGCCGACGTCACCCGCCAGGCGGCGACGATGCGGGGTCTCCACCGCATCGGCAATATGCCGGGCCGCGTCGCCGGTACGGCCGTCACCGTCTCGCTGCCGCTCGGGGGTGTGAACATGCTGAAGATGGCAATGGCGCAGCTTCGCGAGGGCGACGTGCTTGTCGTCTCGACCCGCGGCAGTTCTGACTTCGCCATGTTCGGCGGGCTGCTCGCCCAAGGCATGAACAAGCGCGGCGTCGTGGCGATGGTGGTCGACGGCTACGTTCGCGACGCCGATGAGATCGCCCAGTCGGGTTTCCCCATATTCGCACGTGGGGTGGTGCCGAACGCCTGCCTGGCGGATGCGCCGGGTGAGGTGAACGTACCGATCGCCTGCGGTGGAGTGGTGGTGTTCCCCGGCAGCATCGTCGTTGCCGACACCAATGGCGTCGCCTGCGTGCAGGCGGCCGATGCGGCCTGCGTTGCCGGCAGGGTGACCGAGTTGCACGGCAAACATGTCGAATGGGGTCCTCTCCTGACCAAGGGCGAGTTCCCCGGCATGGACAGCGCGAGGAAGGCGGTCACCGACCAGGGCTGCGCCTTTATCGGTTAGCCTGCGAATTGGGACGGGTCGCAAGAGGGCTTCCACAGCTTTGACCCGTCCGAGCCGGCCCGTCCTCCCGGGCCGGCTCCCGCGACCCGCGCGGGTTCGACTGCCGGCATGCACCGGCGTCGCCAACTCATCGACATGGAGTTCTCGACATGGACATCGAGCAGATCCTTGCCAGCGGATCCGTGGGCGAGCTGACACGAGCCTACCGTCAGAAGCACTTGTCGGCACGCGAGGCGGTTGAATGGTATCTTGCGCGCATCGCGACGAGAAACGGTGGCGAAGATGGCCTCAATGCGGTTCGCGAGCTCGCACCGCGTGCGCTCGAAGAGGCAGACGCGGTTGACCGGCGTATTGCGTCGGGCAACACGGATGGTCTGCTTCTACTCGGCGTGCCGGTTCTGCTGAAGGATAACGTGACGACCGCCGACGGCATGGCTGCCACCATAGGCGCCAGGGCGCTGGCGGACTTCGTGCCGCGCCGCGAGGCCACGGTCGTCGCCCGGCTGAAGCATGCCGGTGCTGTCGTGCTCGGCAAGACCAACATGACCGAGTTCGCCGACTATACGTCCGAGGTCATGCCGTCCGAGTTCAGCGGCGCCGGCGGCGTCGTGCGCAACCCGCGCGGCCCCCGTTTTGGCCGCGGCCAAGGGTCGAGCATCGGCTCAGCCGCGTCGGTGGCAGCCGCTTTCGCGCCCGTCGCCATTGGCGGCGAATCGCAGAATTCCATCCAGACGCCGGCCTCCGTCGCTGGAATCGTCGGCTACAAGCCGACCGTCGGGCTCGTCAGCCGCGCCGGCGTCGCGCCACTGGTGCCGAGCCAGGACACAATTGGTCCGTTCGCCCGTACGGTGGAGGACGCCATCCTCGTCGCCGCCATGATGTCGGGACCGGACGCGCGCGACAGCGTCACCTTTATACGCGGCCTGCCCGCGCTGGAGATGCCCGACGCGGCCGACCTGCGCCATGTCACGATCGGCGTTCCGCGCGTCGCCATGGCCGACACGATCGGGGACGCCCCGATGCAGCGCCTGTTCGAAGAAGTGCTGCGTACTCTGGCGAAGACGGGCGCCCGCATCGTCGATCCCTGCGACATTCCAAGCGCGCGCGAGCTGGCCTCCATGCGCTCGTCGGTCTTTCGCACCGAATTCAAGCTGGCGATCGGCGAATTCCTGCGCGAACATGGCGATCCCTGCGGCATGGCCTCGCTCGCCGACATCATCGCCTGGAATGAGGCGCATCCGGACGCGATCCCTTATGGGCAGTCGCTGCTGCTCGCCGCCGAGGCAACCGCCGGCCTCGAGGATCCCGTCTACCGCGCCGACAGGCTGACTGACATTCGGCTGACGACGACTGAAGGGATCGACGCCGCGCTTGCCGCGGCAGGCGCCGACGTGCTGGTCGCGCCGATGGGCGTGGCGGCCAAACTGACGGGCAAGGCCGGCGCCCCAGCCCTGTCCCTGCAGGTTGCTGCGCTCGCCGATGGCTCCCGCTTCGGCATTACGCTTTACACGAGTGTCGGACAGGATAAGCGGCTGCTTTCAATCGGGCGCTCGGTCGAACGCGTTTTCGATGTAAGCTTCGAAGCATCCGGACACCCACAATTACCCCTTGATCTAGGCCGTATGAGAACGTGAACGCCGCGATCGAACACATCATTCGCTATGATTTTTCGTGGAACAAGGACCTCGTTTGAGGGGTAATTTTCATCCAAAAGGGTCCCCTGAGACACCGGGCTGATCCTCCCACATCCCGACGATATCGTGCTCGACGACGACTACGGTTTCCACTTCATTGGCCCGTTGTGTCCGGCGTCAGCACTGATGGAACCAAAGCGGCTTAACTGCGAACGCAGGAACTTCCGGTCGCATCGATGCCAGCCGCGCGACAACGGCAAGTCCCGCTGCAGACACACGCCGCGCAAAGCGTGAACGAGTTCATGGAGATACTGCGCCGAACCGGCAAGATGCTCATCGGTTGGCTGGAGCGGCTGGGCTGCTTGGCCCATCGACCGTCATCGGGCAGGCCGTCTTCCTGGACCACCGTTTATGGCTGCATTGGTCGTCCATGGATGATCTTACCAGGCTCGAGCACAGCAAGGCCCCGTAGCGCATTGCCCGACGGCTTTTTTCCCGGCGCGGCATTACCTTGCAGAATACCGGGAGAGTGGCGTCAACGTTACGTTCGGAACGGACATATTTCCGCACAGTTTCCTGGAAGAGATGCGTACCGCGTCAATCCTGGCGCGAGGTAGCGGCCAGGGGTGCGAGCGCGGCGCCCGCGCGCAATTTGTTCGACGCCGCGACCACCAGCGGCGCGCGAGCCCTCGGGTGGGATGACATTAAGGCCGACTTTGCCCCGGTGGACCTGGCTGAACCATTGATGCAGCCGTTGAGTGATCACTGGCGCTCGCTGCTCTTCTCGGCGGCCGACCGGGCGATTAGAGACGTGTTCATCGACGGCCGGCAGGTCGTCAAGGATCGCCGAGTGCTGACGCTGGACCATCTGGGCGCGCTCGATCGCATCTTCGCGGGGCAGGCCAGAAGGGAAGACAGCGTCTCCGCCAAGGATCGCGCATCTCGAACGTCTCTCCAGATCTCCCCATTGTCGTTGCCAATTCGGTGAGCCATCCGCTGGAACCGAGCGGCAGGCCCTGGAACGTCAGCTTGTGAGGACACCCATTATGGACATGCTGTGCGGTTCCCCCGAATTCATGGACTGAATAGCCTCACCGCCTCAAGCTTGTACTTGCGGCTGAATTACCGCCTCAGCCCTCACAAATTCCGGATTCGTCAACAACACCTTATCTCTGTGTCCACGAAACCGGCAGCAAGCCAGAAGGCGTGATTAACTTGCAACGTGGGGTCGATCCCCGCGGTGCGAGGGAGCCTCTGACAGTTAACTATCTGACTTTATTCAATTGTCAAAGAGCCGGATCGTCGTCATCCGCAGTTTTTCCAGTCGCGGACAGGGCGCGCCGAACCAGAAGCACGCCTTCATGCTCGACCACCGTCTTCGGCGGCTCGCCGAGGGTCCGCAGCCCCATCGCTCCGGCTGCTGCCGTATCGGCAAAGCACATGACCAGCGAGCCTCGCGCGAGTTGGCTATGCCAGTCTTGAAGCACGGACCATAACCGGTCCCGGACGCCCGCGCTCATCCGCGGGTGGGCGTATACACCGGAGGCCAGTTCCAGCATCGCGGAACCAAGAAATCCGCGATAACGCGCTTCCACGTTCCTGGTGACGACGACGCACAGCGGCACTTCAAGGTTCTCCTGCGTCCGATTTCTCACCGGCTGTCTCACTCGCGTTAGGGATGTCAGCGCCGCCGCACGCGCGGAGCGGACTGATCGCGGATCGCCCTTCTGAAGCCGGGTCGTGCGGCCTACCCGCCTGAACAGGGTTTGGATGGGTTTGCCGGGTTTGCGGCCACCGCGCGTGCCCGGCAAACCCGCATAACCCGTCAAAACCAATAAGCCCGGCGGGCACGGCACCCGCCGGGCTTTTGCAGGCCCTCAGAACCGTCTCAGACGTCCGAGGAGCGTGGTTTGGCAATGGCGGCGGCTTTTGGGGAGGGGCAGGGGCAAAACGGCCATGTCCGACCGCGCAGTGGCCAGCGCTTCCGCGCCGTCGTGGGTGTAGATTCGCAGTCCTCCGTTCTCATCGGCGAAGACGGTATAGGCAAGGTTCCCGGTCTCTGTGTCGGCGGCTCGTTTGCCGGCTAGACGATAGCGCATGGCCAGTGCCACGAACCCGAGCAGAAAGGCGGGTGGCACGACCAACCATGCGAATTTCAACCAGTCCGAGAGCGACTGGTATGTGTCGAAGAAATCCTGCCAGAAGTTGTAGTGGTCCACGGTTGATCATCCCCGCTAACTCAGCAGAACTCTAATAACCCATAATGGGATAATCCGAAACTAGGATTACCAGTCACGCTCCCAAAGGCGGGAGCCATGACCCGAAGTCTTCACACGCCCGAGTACGCTGCATTCGTTCGCATCCTCGTCGAGGCGCGAAAGAATTGCGGACTCACACAGCAGGACTTGGCGGAGAGGCTCGGCAAGCCGCAGTCATATGTCGCGAAAGTCGAAGGCGGTGAGCGGCGGCTGGATGTAGTGGAGTTTGCAGCACTTGCGCGTGCACTCGATGTCGATCCGTCGGCCTTATTTGGTCGAGCCATGGAAGCCATCGCAGACGCCCAATAGGGCCGACTCCACATTAGCAGCGAATCGTACGATGTTCATGATACGTTCCGAGTTGTGGAGACGAGCCAATGACCAAAGACAGAGATCGCATGGTGTATCGCCGCAATGACGGAAACTGGGCGAACAAGCGGAATGACGCGGACCGAGCGTCCAGCGTCCACCGAACGCAACGTGAGGCGGAAGACGCCGCGCGTGACATGCTCAAGAATCAAGGTGGCGGTGAACTGACGACCAAAGGCGTCGATGGAAGAATTCGTAGCAAAGACACCATCGCGCCGGGTAACGACCCTAATCCACCGCGCGATACGGAGCACTGACAAATATGACAGTGACTCGTAGCGATTTGATGCCGTGGATTTTGAGCGCGCTGAACGACCTCGGAGGTGACGCGAAGATTGTCCAGATCGCCAGCCATATATGAGATTATCACGAGAAAGACCTGCGGTCATCCGGTGATCTGTTCTTCACATGGCAGTACGACATGCGCTGGGCGGCGATGAAACTCAGGCAGGTAGGCAAACTGGCCGCCCCAGAGGCTACCGAACGGGGCCGCTGGGCTCTCAAGGAATAGAGGAAGGGAACTTTCTCAGAACGTGGGGTGGTGCCGCTTGCGTGACTCGAACACGCGACCCCATCATTACGAATGATGTGCTCTACCAACTGAGCTAAAGCGGCCCGTGCCGGCACCTGGTGGAGCCGACGGTTCAGTGTGCGGGTGATATCGGCAATGAAGGCCGATTTCAAGCGTTCTGTGGCGACAAATCCGATCTGGGCCATGGTGCGCGCGCCATGGGGTGTTGCCGGTGGCGGGCCGACGTCGCGCGCCGTTGCCGCCCGTGGACCCATGCGACCAAATTCCGATGGCGCGCACCGGAAAAACAAGGCTGTGCCAATGGACTCTCGATGCCGCTGCGTTAATCTCCGCATCAGCCTGTCTGCATTTCAGATCGCGCGGATTTCAAAACGAAGCGCATTGGAGGAGGATCGATGTCTGACGTTTCGATGAGTGTGAACGGTCGCGAGGTGTCCGCGACGGTCGAGGGCCGAACGCTGCTGGTCCATTTCCTGCGCGAGCATCTCGGCCTGACGGGCACGCATGTCGGCTGCGATACCTCGCAGTGCGGCGCCTGCGTGGTCCATGTCGACGGCAAGGCCGTCAAGAGCTGCTCGATGCTGGCCGCCCAGGCGGCCGGCAGCCGGATCACCACGATCGAGGGGCTGGCCGAAGGCAACGATCTGCACCCGGTACAGGCGGCTTTCCGCGAGCATCACGGGCTCCAGTGCGGGTTCTGCACGCCCGGCATGATCATGGCCGCGACCGACATGATCGCCCGCCACGGCCCCGGCAATCTCGACGAGGCCACGGTGCGCGCCGAACTCGAGGGCAATATCTGCCGGTGCACCGGCTACCACAATATCGTCAAGGCGATCCTGGCCGCGTCGAAGACGATGGCCAAGGGCAAGGGCAAGGCGAAGAAGGCGGCATGAGCCGTGGCCGCTTGGCTGGTACGTGGCGGCCACGCCGTAGGCGGGTCGCAGTCTCGGGCGGATGCGCCCCGGCCGTGCCGGCAAGCGGGATCAACGCGGTGTGAGCCCCAGATTTCCGGGAGGATGTGAAGATGGGTGTTGAAGGTATCGGCGCGCGGGTGGCGCGCAAGGAAGACAAGAGATTCATCACCGGCGGCGGCCGTTATGTCGACGACATGGTGGTGCCGGGCATGAAGCATGCCGCGTTCGTGCGCTCGCCGCACGCGCATGCCGACATCAAGAAGATCGACGTCAAGGCCGCCAAGAAGATGCCGGGCGTGATCGACGTGCTGGTCGGCAAGGAACTCAAGACCGACGGCATCGGCAATCTGATCTGCGGCTGGATGGTCCATTCCAAGGACGGCTCGCCGATGAACATGGGCGCCTGGTCGCCGCTTGCCGTCGACCGCGTGCGTTACGTCGGCGACGCGGTGGCGATCGTCGTTGCCGAAACCAAGGGCCAGGCGCGCGACGCCGCCGAGGCCGTCGAGGTCACCTACAAGGAAAAGAAGGCGGTCACCGACGCCGTTTCGGCGCTGAAAAAGGGCGCGCCGCAGCTGCACCCCGAGGCGCCCGGCAATCTGATCTACGACTGGGAGATCGGCGAGGCCGAGGCGACCGACAAGGCGATCGCCACCGCCGCCCATGTCACCACCATGCAGATCGTCAACAACCGGCTGGTGCCGAACGCGATGGAGCCGCGCGCCGCGCTCGGCCATTACGACAAGGCGGAGGATCATTACACCTGCTGGACGACGTCTCAGAACCCGCATGTCGCCCGGCTGGTGATGAGCGCCTTCTACAATGTCGCGCCGGAAAACAAGCTCCGGGTGATCGCGCCCGACGTCGGCGGCGGTTTCGGCTCCAAGATCTTCATCTATCCCGAGGAGATCGTGTGCCTGTGGGCATCCAAGCGCACCGGCGTGCCGGTCAAATGGGTGGCCGACCGCACGGAGAGCTTCCTGACCGACGCGCATGGCCGCGACCATGTCACCGAGGTCAAGCTCGCCTTCGACGCCAACAACAAGATGACGGCGATGAAGGTCGACACGATCGCCAATTTCGGCGCCTATATGTCGTTGTTTTCGTCCTCGGTGCCGACCTATCTCTACGCCACCTTGCTGTCGGGCCAGTACAATATCCCGGCTATCCACTGCAACGTGCGGGCCGTCTACACCAACACCGCGCCGGTCGACGCCTATCGCGGCGCCGGCCGTCCCGAGGCGACCTACGTGGTGGAGCGCGTCGTCGAAACGGCGGCGCGCGAACTGGGTATCAGCCCGCCCGAATTGCGGCGCAAGAATTTCATCACCGAGTTCCCCCACCAGACCCCGGTGATCATGAATTACGACGCCGGCGACTACGCCACCTCGCTCGACGCGGCGATGAAGGCGGCCGACTATGCCGGCTTCGAAAAGCGCCGTGACAAGGCGAAGAAGGCGGGCAAGCTGCGTGGCATCGGCATGAGCTGCTACATCGAGGCCTGCGGCATCGCGCCGTCGGCCGCGGTCGGTTCGCTCGGCGCTGGCGTTGGATTGTGGGAATCGGCCGAGGTGCGCGTCAACGGCGTCGGCACCATCGAGGTGCTGACCGGTTCGCACTCGCACGGCCAGGGCCACGAGACGACGTTCTCCCAGCTTGTTTCCGATCGTTTCGGCGTGCCGCTCGATTCCGTCTCGATCGTGCATGGCGACACCGACAAGGTGCAGATGGGCATGGGCACCTACGGCTCGCGCTCCGGCGCGGTCGGCATGTCGGCGATCGTCAAGGCGCTCGACAAGGTCGAGGCCAAAGCCAAGAAGATCGCCGCCCATCTGATGGAGGCCGACGAGGGTGACATCGTCATCGAAAACGGCGAACTGAAAGTGGCCGGAACCGACAAGACGGTACCCTGGTTCCAGATGGCGCTCGCCGCCTATACGGCCCACAACCTGCCCGAGGGCATGGAGCCGGGCCTCAAGGAGGGCGCTTTCTACGATCCGGCCAACTTCACCTTCCCGGCCGGCTGCTACATCTGCGAGGTCGAGGTCGATCCGGAGACCGGTGACACCGATATCGTGCAGTTCGTGGCGGCCGACGATTTCGGCAACATCATCAACCCGATGATCGTCGAAGGCCAGGTCCATGGCGGGATTGCGCAAGGCGTCGGCCAGGCGTTGCTGGAAGGATGTCACTACGACGATACCGGCCAGCTCATCACCGCCAGCTACATGGACTATTGCATGCCGCGGGCCGACGATCTGCCCTCGTTCCAGATCTCGACCTCGAACACGCCGTGCCCGTCCAACCCGCTCGGCATCAAGGGCTGCGGCGAAGCCGGTGCGATCGGATCGCCGCCGGCCGTCATCAACGCCATCACCGACGCGATCGGCAACAACGATCTGACCATGCCGGCGACGGCGCAGAAAGTGTGGTCGATGCTGAACGCGGCCAAACATTGAGGACGAAACCCGTGCGGAGATGCCTGCAAGCCAGGCCAAGCCAGGGAGCGGCAAAGACCCGTCGGGCGCTGCCCGCGTCTCCGCAAAGGGCCGGCGCGCAGGCGCGCACAAGGTCCGCAAGCGAAAGGAATTCCAGATGTATTCGGTAAACTATCACCGTGCCTCGTCCGTGGCCGATGCGGTCAAGCTTCTGAAAAAGGCCGAGGACGGACAGGTCGTCTCGGGCGGCATGACGCTGATCCCGGCGATGAAGACCAGGCTTGCCGCCCCGTCCGATCTCGTTGATCTGCGCCATGTCGACGAGCTCAGGGGCATCAAGGTTTCCGGCAAGACCGTCACCATCGGGGCGGCGACCACCCATGCCGACGTTGCCGCCAGCGACAAGCTCGCCAAGGTCTGCCCGGCGATCTGTCATCTCGCCGCCCATATCGGCGATCCGCATGTGCGCCACATGGGCACGATCGGCGGGTCGCTCGCCAACAACGATCCCGCCGCCGACTACCCGGCGGCGATGCTGGCGCTCGACGCCACCATCGTCACCAACAAGCGCGAGATCGCGGCCGCGAAATTCTTCAAGGGCCTGTTCGAGACCACGCTCAAGGATGGCGAGATCGTCACCGCGGTTGTTTTCACCGCGCCCCCCAAATGCGGCTACGCCAAATTTCCCAACCCGGCCTCGCGCTACGCCATGACCGGCGTGTTCGTCGCCAAGGGCAAGGACGGCGTGCGCGCCGCGGTCACCGGCGCCGGCGATGACGGCGTGTTCCGCTCCAAGGAAATCGAGGCGGCGCTGGCCAAGAAGTTCGATGCCGCGGCGCTCGAGGGGGTCGCTGTGCCGTCGCGCGACCTGATGAGCGACATTCACGCCTCGGCCGAATACCGCGCCAATCTCGTCGTGGTGATGGCCAAGCGCGCGGTCGCCGCCGCCAACGCCTGAACGGGCATCGCGACGGGGGGATCACCCATATCGATACCCCCGCCGCGTGCGGGGGTATTTTTTGCCCGTTCGCCGCGGGGTAACGGATTGGCAGGCATGAATAGCGGCCGCCGGTGGACAGGGTTCCGCAAAACTGCGTAATTCGGCCGATCGCCCGATTTCCGATCAGCAAACCGGAGCAAACCCATGTTTCGCCTCTGCCGGCAGCTTGCCGTTACCCTTATTGCCGTCTCGGCTGCCGGACTTGCTGCCACTCCGGCCACGGCCGATCCGCTTCTCGAGGAGACGGTTTCGTTCGCCGCCGAGATATTCTTTCTCGACGTCGACGTGCCCGGCGTGGTCGTCGCTGCCGTCAAGGATGGCGAGACGACGGTGGTCGGGCTGGGCGAAACCCGCAAGGGCAACGGTGTTGCGCCGACCGGCGACACGGTCTTGCGCATCGGCTCCATCACCAAGACCTTCACAGGCGCGATGCTTGCCCATGCGGTCGCCGCGGGCGAAGCCGGCTTCACCGATCCGGTCGCGCCGCTTCTGCCCGGTGCGCTCGGCGCGGCGGCGGCCAAGCGCGCACCGATCGGACTGATCGACCTCGCCACCCATGCCGGCGGCCTGCCGCGCGAGGTGCCGCGCAAGCCCGGCCCGGACAGCGATCCGTTTTCCACGATCACCGACGACGCCTTCGCGACCTGGCTCGACGGCAACGAATTGCTGTTCCGGCCGGGCAGTGCGGTGCTCTACTCCAATTTCGGCTTCGACCTTTTGTCGGCGGCGCTGGCCACGGCAGGCAAAAAACCCTATCCGCAACTGCTCGCCGAGCGCGTCACCGACCCGCTCGACATGGCCGACACGCGCTTCGAGCTCGCAGGCGACATGGCCGACCGGCTGATGAGCGGTCATGGCTTCGACGGCGCACCGCTGCCCGATGTGCCTTCGGGCGACGTGATCACCGGCTCGGGCGGCCTGCGCAGCACGGCCAACGACATGCTGCGCTGGCTGCAATGGCATCTCGACGACGCCGCCGACGGGCCGGCCCGCGAGGTGCGGTTCCTCGACCACGGCGTCTATGTTCAACGCGACGGCCTGGAAACCGTTGTCGGAATGGACGAATCCGGTCGCATGGACGGCATGGGGCTGGCCTGGGTGGCGATGAACGCGACCACAGATCGCCCGTTTGTGCTGCAAAAGGCCGGCGCGCTGCAGGGGCAGATGTCCTACCTCGCCTTTGCGCCGGACAAGGGTGTCGGTATCTTCATGAGTATGAACAAGTTCGATTTTTCCGCTGCCTATGCGATGGCCGACTTCGGCAACCAGCTCCTGGTCGAGCTGGCCGGCCATTGAAGCGGGCGTCCGCGCTCGGACGCCCGGCGAGGCGGGCAGGGGCGCTGGCCGCGCCGCTTGCCGGCGTTGGCCCATTTTGCCGGACAGGTCGCGTGTCTAACCTCAAACGATGACCAACGACCGCCCCCTTCTCGGCATCGCGCTGATGACCGGCTTCTGCGCGCTGGCGCCGCTGGGCGATTCGATCGCCAAGATCCTCGGCGACACGGTTCCGCTCGTCCAACTCCTGCTCGTGCGCTTCGCCTTCCAGGGCGTGCTGTTGCTGCCCTGGGTCGGCTGGCGGACGATCGGGTTGGCGCTGTCGCGCCGCTTCCTGTGGCTGACCGGGCTGCGCACGCTGTTCCACATGATCGGCATCGGCGCGATGTTCGCCTCGCTGCGCTATTTGCCGCTGGCCGACGCGGTGGCGATCGCCTTCGTCATGCCTTTCATAATGCTGCTGCTCGGCAAGCTGGTGCTTAAGGAAGAGGTGGGGCCGCGCCGGCTCGCCGCCTGCGCCGTCGGCTTCGCGGGTACGCTTCTGGTCATCCAGCCCAGTTTTCAGAATGTCGGCTGGCCGGCCTTGCTGCCGCTTGTCGTCGCCGTCGCGTTTTCCTTCTTCATGCTGGTGACCCGCCAACTCGCCCGCGAAAGCGACCCGATCGCGCTGCAGGCGGTCAGCGGCCTGATGGCGAGCGTCGTGCTGGTGGTCGCGGTCGGTATCGGCTGGCGGTTCGCGGTTCCTCACCTGACGGTGATCGCTCCCGATGCGACCGAGATCGCGCTTTTGGCCACGATCGGCGTTTTGGGCACGTTCGCCCACCTGCTGATGACCTGGTCGCTGCGTTTCGCGCCCGCCTCGACGCTGGCGCCGATGCAATATCTCGAAATCCCGTTTGCCACGGTCATCGGCTGGGCGATCTTCCGCGACCTGCCAAACGGGCTCGCCGCGCTGGGGATCGCGATCACCATCGCCGCCGGGCTCTACATCGTGGTGCGGGAGCGCAGCCTGGCGCGCGCGCAAAAAACCGTGGCGCCGGCGGCGGCGGAATAGAAGGGCTGGGCTCGGGAGACTGCTCTACGCCTCCAGCGCGTCGACCAGCCGCTCGGCGCCGTCGCGGAACGGATCGACAGTCGGCAGCCCCATCCGGCTTTCGATCGCCGACAGGCATTCGGCTGCCTCTTCCGGGCTCAAGGCGGCGGTGTTAACCGAAATTCCGGTCACGCGGACCTCGGGATTGACGATCCGGGCAACCGCCAGGGAAAGGTCGCGCAACTCTTCCAGCGACGGCAGCCCGTAATGCGGCAAGCCGCGCATATGGGTGCGGGTCGGTTCGTGGCACAGCACCAGCGCGTCGGGCTGGCCGCCGTGGATCAGCGCCATCGTCACGCCGGAAAAGGACGGGTGAAACAGGCTGCCCTGGCCTTCGATCAGGTCCCAATGGTCGCCGTCATTGTCCGGGGTCAGCCATTCGACCGCGCCGGCCATGAAGTCGGCCACCACCGCGTCAAGCGGGATGCCGGAGCCGGTGATCAGGATGCCGGTCTGACCGGTGGCGCGAAACGTCGCTTTCATCGCCCGTTCGCGCATGGTCTTTTCCATGGCAAGTGCTGTGTACATCTTGCCGACCGAACAATCCGTGCCGACCGCCAGGCAACGCTTGCCGGCGCGCTTCTTGCCGTCGGCGATCGGATAGGTGTCCTGCGGTACGCGCACGTCGAAGAGCCGGGTGCCGGCGTCGCGCGCGGCCGCCACGAGCTCGGCGATGTCGCCGAGCTGATTGTGCAGGCCCGAGGCGACGTCCATGCCGGCGCGACAGGCCTCGATCAGGCTGGCGCGCCAGTTCTGGGCGATGACCCCGCCGCGATTGGCCGCGCCGACGATCATCGTTTGCGCGCCGGCCGCGCGGGCCTCGGCGATGCTCATCTCAGGCAGGCCGAGATCGGCCTTGCAGCCGTGAAGCCGGTGCTGAGCGAGGGCGAATTCGGGCCGCCAGTCCTTGACGCCTTGGGCCACCTTGGCCGCGAGCGGGTCCGGCGCGTCGCCGAGAAAAAGCAAATAGGGTGTCTTGAGCATGGGCGTCGGTCGCAACGTTTTTGGAAATCAGTGCCGGGACGGCCCGCGATAGAGGCGCAAGCCGGTCAATAATGTCAAGCGGCGCGTTTTATCCGCCGCTGATCGCGGTGAGGATATGCACCCGGGCGCCCGGCTCGAGCGCTGCTTCGAGCGTACGGCGCTCGCCGTTTACGAACACGTTCATGTGCCGGCGTATCGCCGGCCGCGTGTCGCAGATCCGGTCGCGCATGCCCGGCCAGCGCCGGTCGAGCGCGTCGATCAGGCCGCGCACGCTGTCGGCCTCTACCTCCACGCGTCGCGGCGCGCCCGGAAACAGATCGGCCAGAACGCCGGCCAGCGTCACCTCCACTGGCTTTGATCCCATCATCGACAAAGTCCCTTCAGGCAGGCGAGGCGGATGAACCGGTTTCGACCCTAATTGTCGAGTACCATCGTTTCCACCGACAGGATCGCCGGCAGATGTTGGGCGATCGGCTGCCAGCTATCGCCTTCGTCGGCGCTGGCAAACAGCGCCCCGCCGCTGGTGCCGAAATAGACCCCGGCCGGATCGAGGCGGTCGCTCGCCATCGCCTGTCGTAGGACGCCGAAATAGGCGTTTTCCTGCGGCAGTCCCCGGCGCAGATCCTGCCAGTTTTCGCCGCCGTCGCGGGTGCGCCAGACCGCGGCCTTGGCGTCGGGCACGTAGCGGCCGGTCGAATCGCCGTTGAGCGGCAACAAAAACAGCGTGTCGGGTTGTCGGGGATGCGCGGCGGCGGGAAAACCGAACGAGGAGGGCAGGCCGTCTTCGATACTGTGCCAGTTTCGCCCGCCATCGTCGCTGCGATACATGCCGCAATGGTTC
The DNA here is from genome assembly GCF_009742725.1 of Nitratireductor arenosus. Lineage (GTDB taxonomy): Bacteria > Pseudomonadota > Alphaproteobacteria > Rhizobiales > Rhizobiaceae > Mangrovimarina > Mangrovimarina arenosa. Next base: position 553,142 of record NZ_WPHG01000003.1, read on the forward strand.
TGCTGGTAGAGCCTGTCCGGCTTGCCGGGCGCCATCACCAGGCAGTGCACGCATTGACCGAATTCGGGATAGTTCTGTCCCTCGGGCAGGAAATCGGCGCGCGTGCCGAGGTTGCGCGGCTCCCAGTTTTCGCCGCCATTGGCGCTGTAAAACACGCCGGCGGCCGAAATGCCGACCCAGATGCGTTTGTCGTCGGTCGGGTCGAGCACCAGCGAGTGCAGGATGAGGCCGGCGCCGCCCGGGTTCCACTCCGGCCGGGTCGGATGTTTTTGCAGCCCGTCCAGATGGCGCCAGCTTGCGCCGTCGTCTTCGCTCTTGAACAGCCCGGCCGGCTGCACCCCGGCATAAAGCCCGTCCGGCGCCAGCGCCAGGCTCCAGCCGGCCGCCACCGGCTCCTTGCCCTCTTCATAGGCAAGCCCGTCGCTGGAATGGGTCCAGCTTGCGCCGAGGTCCCGCGATTTCCAGACCGCCGGACCGAACCACTCATTGCCGCCAGTGCCGTAGATCGTGCCGGTCGCCGGATCGCCGATGACATGGTTCATCGGCCACGTCTCGCAATACGGGCCGCGCAACATCCAGCCCTGGCGGGTTTTGTCGCTTTCGGCGATGAAGACACCCTTTTTGGTTCCGATCAGGACAAGTACCGTTGCGGACATTGCGTTCCTCCTCGTGCCGCCGTCGCCCAGCGGCGCTGGACAATTCGTTGATATCAACATAATAGATTGGCCATGTCAAAACCCGAACTGCTGACCTTTGCCACGACGCTTGAAGTTCGCGATGCCTGCCTGTGTCTGCACGTCCAGCGGGCGGCGCGCGCGCTGGCGCGCCATTTCGACGAGGTGCTGCGTCCATACGGCCTGTCGAACGGTCAGTTCTCCCTGCTGATGGCGCTGAACCGGCCCGAGCCGCCGCGCATCAAGGATGTCGCGGCTACGCTCGCCATGGACCGCACCACACTGACCGCCGCGCTCAAGCCCCTGGAAAGGCGCGGCCTGGCCTCGTCCGCTGTCGACCCGGCCGACCGGCGCAACCGCGTCCTTCGTCTAACCGAGAGCGGTCGCGCCACGCTGGCCGCGGCCGTGCCGGCCTGGCGCGCCAGCCATGCCGAGATCGAACGCAGGGTTCCGCGCGGCGACGCCGACGGCTTGCGCGGTGCCCTCGCGGCGTTGTCGTGGGCAGACTCAGATCCCGCGACTGGATCGGGCTCGGCCTCAGCCGCGTAGCCGTTCCCGCCAGGCGATGACGATCGCGCCTGTTATGATCAGCGCCGAGCCGGCCAGGCTGTAGATGCCGGGCTTTTCGCCGAAAACGATGAAATCATAGAGGCCGGCGAAGACGAGCGTGGTGTAAAACAGCGGCACAACGAAGCTGGCGTCACCGCGCCTCAGCACCTCGAGGAAAAGCGCCTGGGCGGCGACCATCGCGACGCCGATCGCGGCAAGCAGCGCCCACTGCACCATGCTCGGCTGTTGCCACACAAAACTCGCCGCCGTGACCGACAGGGCGGCGCCGAGGAAATTGCCGATCGCCAGGATGCGCAGCGTCGGTTCGCCGTTGGTCAGCTTTTTCACCAACACGACCTCGAGCCCGATAAAGAACGCCGCGCTCAGCGCGATCAGCGCCGCCGGCCGGAAGGCGTCGCTGCCTGGATTGGTCAGCACGAGCGCGCCAACGAGCGCGATTGCCGCCGCCCCCCAACGCCAGCGGCCGACGGTCTCGCCGAGGAGCGGGATCGCCAGCACCATCGCCACGATCGGGTTAAGGAAGCTGATCGCCGTTGCGTCGGCAAGCCGCATCACCGCCGACGCGGCGAACAGACAGGTGACGCCCGTCCACCCGGCCGCCACCCGCGCCAGATGGTTGCCCCATGCGGTATCGGCAAAGCTCGGGCGATGCCATACAAGCACCGGCGCTAGGGCGAGGAAGGCAAAGAAATAGCGCCCGGCCGAAACCTGAAGCGGGTGGATCGACGGGCCGTCGACCGCACGGCCGAGCATCTTGGCAAACAGCGTCGTGCTGGCGACCAGCGCGCAGGCGAGCGCCATCATGCCGACGGCGACGGCGACGTCTCCCGCGCGCCGCGATCGGTTCACGCGGCCAGTCGGGTCTTGGCGACCTGGTATTCGTCTGCGAGACGGTCGACGAGTTCGGCCGCGCCGACGATTTCGTCGACGGCGCCGATGCCCTGGCCGCAGCCCCAGATCTGCTTCCAGGCCTTGGTTTCGCGGCTGTCGAAATTCATCTGCGACGGATCGGAGACCGGCAGGTTGGCCGGGTCGAGCCCCTGGGCCTCGATCGAGCCCTTGAGGTAGTTGCCGTGCACGCCGGTGAACAGGTTCGAGTAGACGATGTCGGCCGCCTTGGAGTCCACGATCATCTGCTTGTAGCCCTCGACAGCCCGCGCCTCGTGCGTGGCGATGAAGGGGGAGCCGATATAGGCCATGTCGGCACCCATCGCCTCGGCTGCCAGGATCGCGCCGCCATTGGCGATTGCTCCCGACAAAAGCAGCGGCCCGTCGAACCATTGCCGGATTTCCTGGATCAGCGCGAAGGGCGACAGCGTGCCGGCGTGGCCGCCGGCACCCGCCGCCACGGCGATCAGCCCGTCGGCGCCCTTTTCGATCGCCTTGCGCGCATGCCGGTCATGGATGATGTCGTGCAGCACGATGCCGCCATAGGAGTGCACGGCCTGGTTGACCTCCTCTACCGCGCCGAGCGAGGTGATGACGATCGGCACCTTGTGTTCGACACAGGCGCGCAAATCGTGATCGAGGCGCGAATTGGACTTGTGCACGATCTGGTTGACCGCGAACGGGGCTGCCGGACGATCGGGATTCTTGGCGTCGTGGTCGGCAAGCGCCTCGGTGATCTCGGCCAGCCAGTCGTGAAGCTGGGCCTCGGGACGCGCGTTGAGGGCGGGAAAGGCGCCGACGATGCCGGCCTTGCATTGCGCCAGCACGAGCGGCGGGTGCGAAATGATGAACAGTGGCGACCCGACCACCGGAATCCTGAGATTTTTTTTCAAAATATCCGGCAGCGCCATGCGCACCTCCCGCCTCGGCTTGATTGACGTTTCCGTAAACGTCGCTTTTCTAGCAGATGCCGTCGGACAGGCAACCGGGAATCTCGTCCGGTCCCGCTGCGGGGGAGTGGCGGCCGGCGCGGGGCATCTTGGGGGCGGACTGTTGCCGAACGGGCATCATCCCCGGAATTGTCGCCCTTGCCATGCCCGTGCGGGCTCGGTCTTGTTGATCGAAGGCGATGCTGCCGCTAACGGTTACAAAAGGCGCAATGGGAATGGTGCATTGAACCCGATTGAAAAGGCGATCAGGAACGCCCTCGACAAGGGCGATGCCGGCGACCGCGCTTTTCGCGAAAAGGTCTACCGATCAGTTCACGCGGCGCTCGAAAGAACGCTGCAGGCAAATCCCGACGTCACGCCGGACATTCTGCGCCAGCGCCGCCAGACGCTGAAGACGGCGATCAGCGCCATCGAAACCGAATTCATCCCGGCTGTCGCGACGCCGGTCCGCGAGGCGAGCGAAGACCCGGCCGGCGCTGCTGTGGCCGCGCCGACGGTGGATGTCGGCCCGCGGGAACCGAACGCCGGCGACGCGCCGAGCGTTGAACTTGGCGGGCAACGAGAAGATGCGCCGGCGATACCTTCGGTGGAGATGGAAACGCCGCAGCGTGCCGTGCCGGCCGATCCGCCGCCTGCCGCGCCGCAGCAACGCGTCCGCTCGCCTGAACGGCGCGAGCCCGCTTTCACAAACGACGGTGTGGAACTGGCCGACACAAATCGCGACGACGGCGGCGATTTGCGCGCCGATACTCGGGTCAAACCGCGTCGCCGGCGCGGACGCCTGTTTGCCGGGTTGTTTCTGGCCGCGACGGTGGTGGCGGCGGTCGGCATCGGCGTGTGGTGGGTGGCCGACCGGGGCCTGCTTCTGTCGATCGAGGAGCGCGACACCTCCGTACCCAACCCGCCCAAGACGCTCGAGGAAGAGGAATTCGAACCCGCCGACCCGCCGCGACTTGGCAGCGAGCCGAGCGAAGAGCAGAACTGGATCACGATCTTCTCGCCGGACAATCCCGGTGCGGTGGTCACGCCGGCCGGCTCGAGCGCGGAGGTCGTGGACGCCGATGGCGAGCCGGCATTGCGTATTCGCGGCGAGGGCGCTGACACGCCGATCCTGTTCGATGTCGGCCAGGGCGTGTTGCAGCAGATTGCCGGCCGGCGGGCGCTGTTCGACATTGTCGCGCGGGCCGAGGAGGGCCAGGAAACCCAGGTCTCTGTCACCTGCAATTTCGGCGAGCTAGGCGATTGCGGCCGCAACCGCTACAGCGTCGTCCCGACGCGGTCGGATTATCTGTTCGATCTCGCCATGCCGGACGCAGCACCAGGGGCCGCTGGCACGATCGCTATCGTGCCCGACGTCGACGCCGGCGCCAAGGCGATCGACATTTTCGAGATCCGCGTGTCGATTTCGCAGTAACCGTTCTAACGGTCGAGCAGCGCCTGCAGATTTTCGAGCCTGTCGGCTTCGGCGGCCGGCTTGTCCCAGCGCAGGCGCGAAATGCGAGGAAAGCGCATAGCGAGACCCGAACGATGCCGCTTCGAGCGGTTGAGGCCCTCGAAGGCGATTTCCAGCACCAGCCCGTGTCCGGGCTCGGCGCGCACCGCCCTGACCGGGCCGTAGCGCTCGACCGTGTTGTCGCGCACGAACTTGTCGATCTGCATCAATTCCTCGTCGGTGAAGCCGAAATAGGCCTTACCGACCGGCACGAGCTCGGGCGCCTCCGGCGTGCCGGTCCAGACGCCGAATGTATAGTCCGAATAATAGCTCGACCGCTTGCCGTGTCCGCGCTGGGCGTACATCAGCACCGTGTCGACGGTGAAGGGATCGCGCTTCCACTTGAACCAGGGACCTTTCGGCCGGCCGGCGACATAGGCCGCGTCCCAGCGCTTGAGCATGACGCCTTCGATCACCGGGTGCGGCGGCGCGCGCCGCAGGTCGTCAAGCGCGCTCCAATTGTCGAACCGGACCAGAGGCGACAGGTCGAATTTCGGCGAGGCGAGCCCACCGACAAAACTTTCGAGCCTTTTGCGCCGTTCGCGAAAGGGCTTGTCGCGCAGCGACTCGCCCTCGATCCGCAACAAATCGTAGCAGCGGATGAAGGCCGGATGAGTCTCCATCGTGCGGGCCGAAACCGTCTTGCGGTTGAGCCGCTGCTGCAGGTCGGAAAAGCTGCCGGTCTCGCCGTCGGGTCGGCCGACCAGCAACTCGCCGTCGAGCGTGGCCTCGAAGTCGAGATGATCGATTATGTCGGGAAAGGCGGCGGAGATGTCGTCCCCGGTGCGTGAATAGAGCCGGGCACGGCCCTGTTCCGACGCCGCCTGCACGCGGATGCCGTCCCATTTCCATTCGGCCGCGTAGTCGCCCGGCTCAAGCGTCTCCAGGTCGCGCGCGCCGACGGGATTGGCGAGCATCACGGGCTTGAACAGTGCCGGCGCGGTTGCCGGCGGTCGCTCCGCGCGCCCTTCGAGCCAAGCGAACAGGCCGAGATAAGGCGGCGCCAGCCCGTGCCACAATTCCTCGATCTCGGCGATGTCGACGCCGCCCATCGCGGCAAGCGCCTGTTTTGCGCTGCGCGCCGACACGCCGATCCTGAGGCCGCCGGTGGCGAGCTTGATCAGCGCGAACCGGGCCGAGGCGTCGAGCCGGTCGAGCAGGCCGGCGAAGACGGTCGCACCGCGCACGCGTCCGGCCGCCATCAACGCCTCGACCGCCTCGTTAAGCCGGGGCGACGCGCCGTCGGGCGGCTCGTCCGGCGCCGGCCACACCAGCGAGACGGTTTCGGCGAGATCGCCGACATAATCGTAGGAATAGGCAAACAGCACCGGGTCCATGCGTTCGCCGATAAGGCCGCGCAGCATGGCCGGCTTGACGCCGGGAATGTCGAGATCGCCTGTCAGTGCCGCCAGCGCCAGGCCGCGGTCGGGATCGGGCGTCGTTGAGAAATAATCGACCAGCAGCCTGAGCTTGGCGTTGCGCGACGGCGTCAGCACGAGCCGGTCGAGCAGTTCGGCGAAGCGGTCCATCAGTCGCCCTCGTCTTCGTAACCGACAAGGTGGAGCGGCCGGGCCTTGATGCCGTTGAGTTCGCACCAGCGCACCAGCGCTTCCTCGCGGCCATGCGTGACCCACACCTCGCTAGCGCCGGTCTCGCCGATCGTGTCGATCAATTCGTCCCAGTCGGCATGGTCCGACAAAATCAGAGGCAACTCGACGCCGCGCTGTTTTGCGCGCTGGCGAATCCGCATCCAGCCGGACGCGAAGGCCGATACGGGGTCGGGAAAGCGCCGCGCCCAGCGCTCGGCGAAGGCGGCCGGCGGGCCGATCACGATCTTGCCGGCGAAACGGCCGGGGTCGCCGTCGTCGACGGTCGCCGGCGCGAGCGGACCGAGCGCGATGCCGCGGCTTTCGTAATAGGCGCACAGTTTTTCCAGCGCGCCGTGGATGTGGATGGGGCCGTCATGACCGGCGGCGCGCAAAAGGGCAATCACGCGCTGCGCCTTGCCGAGCGAATAGGCACCGACCAGATGGGCGCGTTCGGGGAATTGAGCCACCGATTTGATCAGGCGAACGATCTCGCCCCGGTCGTCGGGATGGCGGAAGACCGGCAGGGCGAAAGTGGCTTCGGTAATGAAGACGTCGCAGGCGACCGGCTCGAAGGCCCGGCAGGTCGGGTCGCGCCGGCGCTTGTAGTCGCCGGAGGCAACGATGCGCAGCCCGTTCTTTTCGACCGCGATCTGGGCCGAGCCCAGCACATGGCCGGCGGGATGAAACGAGACCCGTACCCCGCCGAGCGTCGTCGTCTCGCCCAGCCTGGCGGCCTGGGTGCTGGCGGCGAAGTTGGCACCGTAGCGCAGCGCCATGATGTCGAGCGTCTCTTGCGTGGCCAGAACGGCCTGATGGCCGGCGCGTGCGTGGTCGGCATGGCCGTGCGTGATCAGCGCGCGTGCGACCGGCCGCACCGGGTCGATGAAAAAATCCCCGGCCGGGCAATAAAGCCCCTCAGGGCGCGGATGAAGCAGGTCCGAGGCGCGCATGCGGGCAAGATAGCGCGTTGCCGGCCCGGTGGAAGCCCGTGGAAAAATCCTCTTGCCAAAGCTGGAAGGCCGATGGATAAGCCTCGCCCGCTTTGGCGGTTATGGAAAACCGAATGGCCGTATCCCGTTTCTCTTCCGGAGACCGCGTCGCCGACCGGCGCGCGGACTATGCCTCGATGCTGTGGGATATGGGCGACCGGGCCGCCGCCATCGATCTGATGGCCGACGCGCTGGCGCTAGCGCCCGGCTGGGCGCCGGGCTGGTTTCGGCTTGGCGAGATGCGCGAGGAGACGGGCGAGCTTTCCGGCGCGACCGAGGCCTGGACCGAGGCGCTGCGGCTCGAGCCTTGCGACCGCATGGGCGCCAGCCTCAAGCTTGGCCTGATCGGGGCAGCGCAGGGGATCGAGGCTGCGCCGGCCGCCTTCGTGGAAACGCTGTTCGACCAATATGCGGACCGTTTCGACGTTTCACTGGTGGAAAAGCTTGGCTACCGGGTGCCCGACCTGATCGCCGACGCCCTCGCCGGTCTCGGCGCGAGCGCTTTCGCGCATGTCGTCGATCTGGGCTGCGGCACCGGCCTGATGGGCGAGAGGTTGCGTGGCTGCGCCAGCTTCCTGGAAGGCAACGACATTTCCCGGGCCATGCTGCGCAAGGCCGAAGCAAAACGGTTCTACGATCGTCTCGACCGCGTCGATCTTTCCGTCATGGCGCCCGGGGCGCGGCGGGCGGACCTTGTCGTCGCCGCTGACGTGCTGATCTATCTCGGCGCGTTGGAGCGGATCGTGTCGGTGGTCGCGGACATGCTGAAGCCGGACGGGCTGTTTGCCTTTTCGGTCGAGCTCCATGATGGCCCGGAGCCGATGGTGTTGCGGCCATCGCGGCGTTTCGCGCATGCCCCGCATCATGTCCGAGCCCTGTTGACGCGCAGCGGTTTCGACCTCCTCTCCATCGAGGAGACGGAGTTGCGGCGCGATCGCGGCGAAGCCGTCGCCGGCCTGATCCTCGTCGCGCGCCGTATTGCCTCCGCCGACGCCATGGAACAGCTCGACGATCCCCACGCCGCCGTGCTCGGTCGCTCGTTGGTGCGATAGCGGCTTGGCGGCCAATTCGTTCTGGTTTAGTTCTGGCGTGTGAGCGAACAAATCGGCCTTTTCGACGGCGACATCGCCGCGCGCCTGCCCGAACCCTTCCTGCGCTGGTTCGCCGAGCGCGGCTGGGCGCCGCGCCCGCACCAGATCGAGCTTCTGGCCCGCGCCCGGGGCGGGGCCTCGGTGCTCTTGATCGCGCCCACCGGCGCGGGCAAGACGCTGGCCGGCTTCCTGCCGAGCCTGACCGGGCTCGCAGCCCGTGCGCCCCGCAAGCCCGGCGCTGCTTTTCGCGGCGTGCACACGCTCTACATCTCGCCGCTCAAGGCGCTCGCCGTCGACATCGAGCGCAATCTGGGCAAGCCGGTCGCCGAGATGGGTCTGCCGATCGCCATCGAGACGCGCACCGGCGACACGCCCACCCACAAGCGGCAGCGCCAGAAACACGTCCCGCCCGACATCCTGCTGACGACGCCCGAGCAATTGGCGCTGTTGATCGCATCCGCGGATGCCGAACGGTTTTTTGCCGGACTGCGTTATGTCGTGTTCGACGAACTGCATTCGCTGGTCGTCTCCAAGCGCGGCCATCTCTTGTCGCTCGGACTGGCGCGGCTGCGCCGGCTTGCTCCGGACCTGCAGACCATCGGCCTGTCGGCGACGGTGGCCGACCCCGACGCGCTCGGGCGCTGGCTGGTGCCGCAGCAGCCGCCCGGCCGCATGGCCGATCGCATCGCGGTCGAGGGCGGGGCCAAGCCGGAGATCACCATTCTCGCCTCCGACGAGCGCGTGCCCTGGGCCGGCCACTCGGCGCGCTACGCCGTTCCGGACCTCTACCAGGCGATCCGCGGCCACAACACAACGCTGTTGTTCGTCAACACGCGCAGCCAGGCCGAGATCCTGTTTCAGGAATTGTGGCGCGTGAACGAGGATGGCCTGCCGATTGCGCTGCATCACGGCTCGCTCGATGTCGGCCAGCGTCGCAAGGTGGAAAAGGCGATGGCAGACAACGCCCTGCGCGCGATCGTCGCCACCTCCACCCTCGATCTCGGCATTGACTGGGGCGATGTCGACCTGGTCGTGCATGTCGGCGCACCCAAGGGCGCCAGCCGGCTCGCCCAGCGCATCGGTCGCTCCAACCATCGCATGGACGAGCCGAGCCGCGCCATACTCGTTCCGGCCAACCGCTTCGAGGTGATGGAATGCCGCGCCGCGCTGGAGGCCAATTATCTCGGCGCTCAGGATACGCCCCCCTTGCTCGACGGCACGCTCGACGTTCTTGCCCAGCACGTTCTGGGCGCGGCCTGCGCGACGCCGTTTTCGGCCGACGCGCTGTTTGACGAGATCCGCACCGCCGCTCCCTATGCCGCGCTCGACCGCGCCACGTTCGACAAGGTGGTCGATTTCGTCGCCACCGGCGGCTACGCACTCAGGAGTTACGAGCGCTATGCACGCATCCGCCGGACCAAGGACGGATTGTGGCGCATCAGCCATCCGCGCGTCGCCCAGCAATATCGGCTGAATGTCGGAACGATCATCGAGGCGCCGATGCTCAATGTGCGTTATGTGCGCGCCGGTCGCGGCACGGCCTCGCGCGGCGGACCGGTTCTGGGCAAGGTCGAGGAATATTTCCTGGAGACCCTGAGCCCCGGCGACACGTTCATGTTTTCCGGCAAGGTGCTGCGTTTCGAAGGTATCCGCGAGAACGAGGCCTATGTGTCCAACGCCGCCGGCAACGACGCGATGGTTCCCTCCTATGCCGGCGGCAAGTTTCCGCTGTCGAGCTATCTCGCCGACCAGGTGCGCGGCATCGTCGCCGATCCGGCGCGTTGGCAGGCCCTGCCGTCGCAGGTCGCCGACTGGTTGCGCCTGCAGCGCGACAAATCGGTGCTGCCGAAACGCAGCGACCTCCTGGTAGAAACCTTCCCGCGCGGCGACCGTCATTACATGATCGTCTATCCGTTCGAGGGACGGCTCGCGCACCAGACGCTCGGCATGTTGTTGACGCGCCGGCTCGAGCGCGCCCGTGCCCAGCCGCTCGGCTTCGTCGCCAGCGAGTACGCGCTGGCGATCTGGGGGCTGCGCGACATGGGCGGCATGATCGGATCGGGACGCCTGCCACTGGCGAACCTGTTCGACGAGGACATGCTGGGCGACGATCTCGAAGCCTGGCTGGCCGAAAGCTGGCTTTTGAAGCGCACCTTCCGCGCCTGCGCGGTGATTGCCGGGCTGATCGAGAAGCGCTATCCCGGCCAGGAGAAGTCCGGCCGCCAGGTGACCGTATCGGCGGATCTGATCTACGACGTCCTGCGCGCCCACGAGCCCGACCATATCCTGCTGCGCGCGACCCGCGCCGATGCCGCCGCCGGGCTGCTCGACATTCACCGGCTTGGCGAAATGCTGTCGCGGATCCGCGGGCGAATCGTGCATAAGCATCTGGATCGCGTTTCGCCGCTCGCAGTGCCCGTCATGCTGGAGATCGGGCGCGAGCCGGTGGCGGGGGAGGCCAGCGACGTGTTGTTGTCGGAGGCCGCCGGCGATCTGATCGAGGACGCGATGGGACCGACATGAACTTGGCAGCCAGGCCACAGGACGCGACGCTGCTCGCCGACCTCAACGGCGAGGCGGCGTTGCTCGACCATCGCGGGGCACTGTTCTTGCCCGACCACCGCCTGCTGGTGGTCTCGGACCTGCATCTCGAAAAGGGCTCGGCCCTGGCCCGCCGCGGCGCGTTGTTGCCGCCCTACGATTCCGCCGCCACCTTGTCGCGACTGGCCACGGTCGTCGAAGAGTACCGGCCCGAGATCGTCGTCAGCCTGGGCGACAGTTTTCATGACGGCTGGGGCGCCGAGCGCATGCCCGACCCGTTTCGCGCGCAATTGCTGGCGCTGATCGACGGCCGCGACTGGTTCTGGATCGCGGGCAATCACGATCCCGAGCCGCCGGCCGGCCTGCCCGGATCGACGGTGCGCGAAGTCGCCGTCGGGCAGCTGGTCTTTCGCCACGAGCCGACCCGCGGCGACGCGGCCGGCGAGGTCGCCGGCCATCTCCACCCCGGTGCGCGGATCGTGCGGCGCGGGCGTTCGGTGCGACGGCGCTGTTTCGCCACCGACGGGAGGCGGCTGGTAATGCCGGCCTTCGGCGCCTTCACCGGCATGCTGAACCTGCGCGAGCGCGTGCTGTGGGATCTGTTCGAGCCCGCGCGCCTGCGCGCCCACATGCTTGGGACCGATCGGGTCTATCCGATCGCAGGCGCCGTGCTGCGCCCAGGCTAGGACGAGGACGGCTCTACGCGGTCGCGAGCAAGGCGACCACCATCGCGCCGACGATCAGGATCGTCGCGACAAGCCGGGCGCGGGCGAACCAGGCGGGCGCCCGGCTTTCATGCGCGGCAAACGCGTCCCAGGCGCCTTGCGCGGCGAAGGCGACGGCAAACAGCGCGAAGGCATAGGGCGTGGGGACGAAAAAAAGCGCCAAGCCGATAAACAGCGCCAGGACGCCGGCCGGCAGGTCATACGGCCCGGTCTTTTCCCCATGCGCGCTTGCCGCCTGCACCGCGATCCCCCAACGTGAGCCGCCGGCAAAGCACAGCATCAGCGCCGCGTAGGTTTTCAGAAGATCGATGGTCGTGCCGCGCCAGGGATGATCGTCGGCGATCCCCGCAAGCCAGAGGGCAAGCGCGACGAACGGCGCCAGGGCGAGCGCGGACAGCAAACGGAAGCTGCGGGGCGGTGGCACGGGCTGGTCGTCTGGATCGGACATCGGGTGCTCCGGCCTCTTGTCGGGGGAACGTCAGTCGCGCCGGAAGACAATACGCCCAAGCCAGCCGGTGAACACCGCCAGAACGGCAGCGAAAATCCCGTAAAACAGGCTGTATTCATGGGCGAAACGGAACACGCTTTGCTCGAAACCGGCTTTCAAGATGACGAGCTGGGCGGAGTTTTCCTTGATGAAGATGCCGTTGCGGAACAGGAAGGCGCGCGCCTTGTGGGTGCCCACCGGCACGTTGGGGGCGAGCGTCAACGTGGCGCGGAAAAGGCTTTGCGTCAGGAACTGCACGCCGCCGATGCGTTCCGAATAGAGGCCCGTCGTCTTCTTGAGTTGCCTGAGCGCGGCCTCGAACTCCTTGATGGTGGCCGTGTCGACGTCCCTGTCGAGCGGTTCGATGTAGATGTTGTCGGCGCCGAGCGCGAGTTGGCGGTAATTGATCGGATCGGTGATGTCTTGCGGAACCCGAGTCGTGGCGACGGAATAGGAGACCGGCACATTCACGAATATCTCGGACTGGGTGTTCATCCAGACGCCGAGGATGCGCTGCTTGCGTCGGACCATAACCGGACGGGCCGGTCCTTCCAGCACGACGATGACATCGTAGCGCCCCTGCCTGTTGATCAGCGGATCGGCATTGTCGAGCGCGCCGAAGATCGTCAGATCGGCACCGGAAAAGTCCGAAGTGATCGAAATTCTGTCCGTCGACAGGCCGATTTGGATACTTTCAGCATTCGTCGGCGGTGCCGGTGCCGCGCGCGGCACCGGCCCTTGCGCGCGCGCGGATGCGATCGCCAGCAATAGCAAAAGCACGGTGGCGGCGGAAAGGGTCGAGCACCGCATCATTGTCACGACGCCCCCAGTGCCGACAGCGAGTAGAGGTTGGGCGGGCGCACGAACAGGTCGTAGGCCAACCGGAGCGCGACGGCGAGCACCAGAGAAGCAAGCAGGGCGCGCAACTGCTCGCCGCGCAGCTTCTGTCCGGCCTTGGCGCCGTATTGCGCGCCGGCGACGCCGCCGACCATCAACGCCATGGCCAAAATGATGTCGACCGTCTGGTTGGTGGTGGCGTGGACGATGGTCGTATAGGCCGAGACGACAACGATCTGAAACAGCGACGTGCCGATGACGACATTGGTCGGCACTTTCAAGAGGTAGATCATTGCCGGCACCATGATGAAGCCGCCGCCCACGCCCATGATGGAGGCCAGAAAGCCGATCGCCGCGCCGAGCACCAGCACTGGAATGATGCTGACGAACAGCTTCGAGGCGCGAAAGCGCATTTTGAGCGGCAGACGGTGGATCCAGTTGTGCTGACCGGGTCTTTTCAGGTTCGGGTTGATGCCGCGCCGCGCATTGCGGATGGCGTGGACGCTTTCCACGAACATCATGCCGCCGACCGTACCGAGCAGGACGACATAGAGCAGCGACACGAAGAGGTCGAGCTGTCCCATCTGTCGCAACAGCGAAAAGACGTAAATGCCGAGCGTCGAGCCGACGATGCCGCCCGCAAGCAGCACCGTTCCGAGCTTCATATCCAGCGTCCCGCGCTTGAAATGCGCCAGGGCGCCGGAAAACGAAGAGGCCACGACCTGATTGGCGCCGGTGGCAACCGCGATCGCGGGGGGGATATTGTAGAAGATCAGAAGCGGCGTGATCAGGAAGCCGCCGCCGACGCCGAACAGCCCGGACAGAAAGCCCACCGCCGCGCCCATCGCCAGGAGCACGAAAACGTTGACTGACATTTCAGCGATGGGAAGATAGATGCCCACGCGAAGAACTCGACCGATCTGCCTGAGACAAGAGCCTGATTTGGCTCTTACATTATCGTAGGAAGCTTAAGGTGTTCTTGCGCCGACATTGAGGCCATGTCAAACGCCGCACCACGCCCGAACCGGCAAATCGAGCCGTCGGGGAGGACGGCACGACCGCGGGCCTGTCCATTTCGCCGAAAAACGGCCTGAGGGCGGGAAGGCTCAGTCCCGATCGAGCAGCGAGCGCACCAGCGCTTCGTTGATCTGTCCGGTCGGCTCCATTCCCTGTTCGGCCTGGTAGGCGGCGATCGCGGTTTGCGTCTTGGCGCCCATGATCCCGTCGGCCGGGCCGGCATTGAAGCCGCGCTTGTTCAGGATGTCCTGGACCGCGCGGATCGCCTGCTTGACGTCGACCGCGGCGGTGACCGTTTCGCTCTCGCGCCAGGATTCGGGAATGTCGACCGCATTGGCGTCCTCGACGACCGGCTTCGGCTTCCACAGTTCAGTGGCCGCGCGTGCCTTGGCAAGTTGCTCCGGCCGCAATGCTTTGGCGACTTCGTCGCGTTTGGTCGCCGCATCCTTGTCGCCGGCCTCCGCGACGAGCGCGAACCATTTGTAGGATTCTTCCAGGCTCTGCGGCACGCCGAGGCCCTTGGCGGCCAGGATGCCGAGATTGAACTGGCTGTCCTTGACGCCGAGTTCGGCCGCTTTGATGAACCAGCGCGCCGCCGAATCGTTGTCGCGCGGTCCGTCGCCGCCCATGGCGAACAGCACAGCTAGGTTGTGCATGGCGCTGGCGTTGCCCTGATCGGCCGCCAACTGGTACCAGGTCTTGGCCTTGGCGAGGTCGCGCTCCACGCCGACGCCTTTTTCGTAAAGATTGCCGATCCGGTATTGGGCCGGTGCCAGCCCCAACTCGGCCGAACGCTCGTACCACTGCGCCGCCTTGGCCATGTCGGCCTCGGTGTCGCGGCCCTGCTGGTAACGGTTGCCGATCTCGAACATGGCGCGCGGGTCCCCCTCCTGCGCGGCTTCGCGCAGCGGCAGCGGTCCCGCTTCGTCCGGCACGGGCGCGAGCCGCGTGGCCGCTGCATCGGCCGGCTGCAAGACGGGCTCGGCGGCGACGTCGGCTTCGACCGGCATTGCCTGTTCGGGCTCCAAAATGCCGGTGTCCGGCACGAGCGCGGCCATGTCCTGGTCCGGCCCGGTTTGTGTGGCTACAACCTCGTCGGCCTCCTCCGTCATGTCGGCCGGCTCGCCGATCACGCGCACCGGCTCGGTCTGCGTCTCGTCCGCCGCCACCTCGTCGGCGTCGAGGAGAGGGGCGTGCGCCACCAGGGGCTGTTGGAGGGACGCGTCGGTGTCGCCGCCGGCGATCTCCTCCGACCCGCCGATGAATGCCTTGCCGAGTTGCAGGCCGGCCAGTGCCATCATGATCGCCGCGGCCGCCATCAGGATCGGCTTGCGCTTGGCGCGCAGGAACTCGCCGGCGCTGAGCTTGCGCGATTTCTTGCCCTTGTCCGAGCCGCGCTTGAAGGAATCGGCCTCGGCCGCAGCCGCCTGGGCGGCGCGCCGGGCGGCGGCGATGAAATCGGCTTTGGCCGCGCCGGGGTCGTTGCTGGACGCGGCCTGGGCCCGTTCGGTTCTGACGCGTTTCATGATCGCGTTCAGATTGGGGGCGCCCGAACCGGGTTCGAGCGGACGATCGACGGCCTCGGGATCGAGAGGTCCGTCGATCTCCGGCGCCGCGGAAAGGCTCGGCTCGGGCTTGTCCCTGTGCGGCAGGCTATTCTTGTCGTTGCCCTTTTTGCCGGCCAGCGCGCGCGCCAGCCCGCCCAGCATCGACGCCTTGGCCGGTTCGGGCGCCGCCTTTTCGTCGGCGACCGCGCTGACGGCCGCCTTTGCGGCGGCGGCAGCGGCTTCGGCCGGCGAGCGGCTGCCGGCGGGGATTTCGGGATCGAAATCGCCTGACAGGGCGGGCTCGGGCAGCCTCGGTTCCAGGGCCGGCCCGACGTCCTCGGGCGCGATCGACGGGGCGCTTGCGACCGGAATTTTGGCTTTGACGGTCGGCTGGCTTTGCCTGGTTTCCAGGGTGCCGAGCCGGTCGACGACTTTGAGAAGTGTGTCGTGGATCGCCTCGAAGGTACGCGAATTGCGTTCGTCGGATTTGCGCATCAGCCCTTCGAGCGCCTTCAGATCGCCGGCAAGCAGGGTCGCGTCCTCGTCGGCTATGCCCGCCGCATTGAGCGAGCGAACAGCGTTGTCGGCCGCTTCGCGCGCCGCCGCGACGATCATGTCGCGCTGTTCGCTCAAGGAGCGCTCGATGTCGTCCAGGCGCGGCGACAATATGTCGAGATCGTCGCCCGCCTTCGCCGGCCGGGCCAGATGCGCGGTCAGGTCGGAAACCTGGCTTTCCAGACTGCGAATGAGGTCGGAATCGATATCCGAGGTTCGCTGGCTCGACAGGTCGAGGCGTTCGGAGATTTCCGTGAGCCGGCGTTCCAGATCGGCGGCCAGTTGCGGCTGCACCGACGCCCGCGTGTCGATGCGGTCGGTCAGGTCGGCGAATTTCTCGTCCAGCGCGCGCAGCAGTTCGGGATCGGTGGTCGGCGCCGTCGCGGATCGCTCGGCGATGCGCGCGTGCAACTCCTCGAGCCGCCGGTCGAGCTCCTTGAACAGCGATTTGCTTTCGGCTTGCGAATGACCCTGTCGCTCGTCGATGAACGTCGCCATTTCCGACAGCCGCCGTTCCAGGCCGTCGACGATCTCCTCGCTACCGGCATGGCCCGCACCGGCATCCAGCTTGGCCGCGATGCTGGCGACCTGGGCGGTCAGGTGTTCGATCGCCCGTTCGGGCATCGCGACGCGTCCGGCGATGTCCTCCACACGTCGCGATAGCGTTTCCATGCGCTGAAGCAACTGGTCTCCCGGCGCCTCGCTGGCCACATCCTCAAGCAGTTCGGCGAGCGCCGATATCCGCGCCTCGATCCGATCCAGCGGCGCGAAGTCGAAGGGCTGGGTCGTCGCCGACGCCGCGATCGCGCGCGAGATTTCGTCGAGCCGGTCCTCGAGCTTGTCGATCAGGCTGGTATCGGGGTGCGTTTTTTGGGCGGCGAAATGTTCCAGAGCCGCGGCGAGCGAGCGCACTTTTTCTTCCAGCGAGCGCAGCGACAGGGAATCGGGAAGGTTGCCCACTGCGGCGGTGATCTGTTCGAGCCGGTCGGACAGGACGCGGATTTCGGGATCGGACGCGCCGCCGGATGCGCGTTCCTGCAGTTTCTCCCACCTCTGGTCGAGCGAGCGGACCGTGTCCTCGCGCGCCAGTTCCGAAAGCGATTCGCGAACCTGTTCCAGTTCCAGCCGCAGCAGGCCGATGCCGCGGTCGTCGCTGCGCTCGGCAACCGACTGGATCGTTTCGGACAGGCGTTCCAGTTCCGCGTGCAGCGCCTGGCTGTCGGCCAGCGGGCCGCGCTGCGCGGCGACGCCGTCGATCTTGTGACGCAGCGCGGCGAATTCCTGGTTCAGGTCACTGGCGATCTGCTGATGCAGTTCCCGACGCAGCGTCTTGAGGTCGCCGGCGGCGACCCGACGAGCGTCGTCGTTGCGGCCATCCTCGTCGAACCGTGTCCGCGACCGTTCCCACGGGTAGGGCCTGTAGCGTTCCCCTTCTCCCGCCAGGCGCTCGCGATGGGGCTCTTGCCCGGTGTAGGTACGTTCCAGCGACGTCCCGGCGGCCAGGCGCCGGTCCCGGCGCGAGCGTATGCCTTCGGACTGCGGGCCACGGTCGGCCACGCCGTCACGTGGCTTGCCGAACCGGCTCTCGAGGTCGTCGAGCGTTTGGTTGAGGTCCTCGATCGACGTACGAGGCCGCCTTTGGCGCCCGACATTGAGTGACTCGAGATAGGAACGATTGCTGCTCATCAAGACGTCCGTTCGAGTTCGGCGTCACGGGCGGGTGCCCGTGCCATAACAGGGTTGGCACCAGGGGTCGGACACAAAGGCTGGCCGCTCGCGGGCCGGCTTGGCGGGCACTGTGCCTTCAACCCCGGTGCGCATCGCCGTGAAGAACGCGAAACAGAATAGCCACGGAAAATCGACAGCCGAACAATTCCCCACACGTGGTAAACAAGGCGTTAACCAACCTTACCAAAGTGCTGAGCCCGGGCCGGATTTGCCGGGGATGCGGCCTTGTCGGTCGAGGATTGAAACAGTTTGTTGTCAAACTTGAATTGAATTTCCCCGCCGAAACATTAGGTGCGCTGCACAAACGGGTCGTCGGTGTCGTGATTCGCGACGGTGCGACCGAACCAGCGACAGAACTGACCGGAATGATCGGCGAGCGATGCGTTTCGCTCCGTCAGCCGGTCGAGATCTTTTGGAACCTTTAAATGATGAAGACTGTCTCGGCCATCGAAGCGATGGCCAACGCCTCCGAGGCGTTCGCCGAAACCCACGATAGCTATGCGCGCATCGGCGATCTCGCCAAAACCCATGGGGTGTCGTTGCGCGCACTCCGCTTCTACGAGGATAAGGGGCTGCTGAGCCCGCGCCGGGACGGCAGCGCGCGGCTTTACTCGCGACGCGAAAGCGCGCGGCTGAAACTGATCCTGCTCGGTCGACAGGTCGGCTTCTCGCTGCGCGAGATCAAGCAGATGCTCGATCTCTACGATCCGTCGGGCAACAATGTGAAGCAACTCAGAGTCACGTTGGAAAAGTCGCAAAAACAGCTCGCGCGTCTTCAAAAGCAGCGCGCGGCGATCACCGAGGCGATCGAACAGCTCGAAACCGCAGCCAATGTGGTGCGCGACAGGCTTTCGGAACGGACGGTGTCGGCCGCGGCGTCCTGACGGGCCAGCCAGGCAAAGTACATTTCGACGCAGTGCAAAAAATTGACGTTTACGCAAACGTCAAAGTTTGCTAGGGCTTGACTTCGAAATCGGTGCCGCGCGCCGGCCTGTCGGCGCGCGGTCAGCTTTTGCCGGAGGAAATCATGCCGACCTATCGCGCGCCCGTCGAAGACACGCTGTTCGTTTTGAAGGATGTGCTCGGTTACGAGCGCTATTCCAACCTTCCCGGATTTTCGGACGCCACGCCGGACGTTCTCGAGGCGATTCTCGCCGAGGGCGCCAAGCTGGCCGAAAACGTCATGCATCCGCTCAACCGTGTCGGCGACGAGCAGGGTTGCGTGCGCGCCGAGGACGGCTCGGTCAAGACCCCCGACGGGTTCAAGGACGCCTACGACCAGTATCGCGAGGGCGGCTGGATGGGGCTGGCCACGCCGGCCGACTATGGCGGCCAGGGCTTACCTTATACGGTGCATTCGGCGGTTGGCGAATATATGTCGTCAGCCAACATGGCGCTGATGATGTATCCTGGCCTCACTCAGGGCGCGATCGCCGCGATCCTGGTCCACGGTTCCGACGAGCAGAAGCAGACCTATGTGCCGAAGATGGTCGAGGGCCTGTGGACCGGGACCATGAACCTGACCGAGCCGCATTGCGGCACGGATCTGGGCCTGCTGCGCACCAAGGCCGTTCCCAACGATGACGGCTCCTACAAGATTTCCGGCCAGAAGATCTTCATCTCGGCCGGCGAGCACGACATGGCCGAAAACATCATCCATCTGGTGTTGGCCCGCATCGAGGGCGCGCCGGAAGGGGTCAAGGGCATTTCGCTGTTCATCGTTCCAAAGTTCAGGCTCGATGCCGATGGCAATGCCGGGGAGCGCAACGCCGTAACCTGCGGCTCCATCGAGGAAAAGATGGGCATTCACGGCAACTCGACCTGCGTGATGAATTACGACGAGGCCACCGGTCACCTGATCGGCGAGGAGAATGGCGGCCTCAAGGCGATGTTCGTGATGATGAACGAGGCGCGCCTCGGCGTCGGCATGCAGGGCCTGTCGGTTTCCGAGATCGCCTATCAGAACGCGGCTGCCTATGCCCGCGAGCGCATCCAGGGCCGCGCGCTGTCCGGGGCCAAGGCCAAGGACAAGAAAGCCGATCCGATCATCGTCCATCCCGACATCCGCCGCAATCTGATGACGATGAGGGCGATCAACGAGGCCGGCCGCGCGCTGGTGTTGTGGACGGCGCTGAAGTCGGACGTGGCGCACCGTTCGGGCGACGACAAGGAGCGCCAGGCGGCCGACGACCACATGGGCCTGATGACGCCGGTCATCAAGGGCGTGCTCACCGACAAGGGCTTCGAGCACGCCGTCATGGCCCAGCAGGTTTTCGGCGGCCACGGCTATATCGAGGAGCACGGCATGAGCCAGTTCGTGCGTGACGCCCGCATCGCCATGATCTACGAGGGCGCTAACGGCATTCAGGCCCTCGACCTGGTCGGCCGCAAGCTGCCGCAGAACGGCGGCCGCGCGGTCCAGGCCTTCTTCAAGGAGGTCGGCGATTTCTGCGAGGAAAACCGTTCCGACGAGCAGATGGCACCGCTGACCAAGGCGCTGAAAAAGGGCTTGAACGACCTGCAGGCGGCAACCATGTGGCTGATGCAGAACGCCATGCAGAAGCCCGACAATGCGGGCGCGGCCTCAAACGACTACATGCATCTCTTCGGGCTGGTCGCACTCGGCTACATGTGGGGGCTGATGGCCAAGTCCGCGCAGGACAAGCTGGCCGCGGGCGCGGAAGGCGCGACGGCGTTCTGCGAGAACAAGCTGGTGACGGCGCGCTATTTCATGGAGCGGGTCATGCCTGAATCGGCTGCCCATCTCGCGCGCATTTCGGCCGGCGCCGATTCCATGATGGCGCTCGACGCGGAGGCTTTCTGACGACCGGCGGCGACCTGCTCTGTTCAGGTTTGAACGAATTTGCTATAGGCAATAACGAAAGAGGAGTCGTCCATGGCCACCGATCCGGCAACCGTCCTCGCTCTCCCGAAACCCGCCTGGGCGGACGAGGAGGTCACCATGCTCTACGACATGGCGACCAAGTTCCTTGAGGCCGAAATCGCGCCGCATTACGACGCTTTCGAAAAGGCCGAGGTCTTCGATCGTGCAAGCTGGGAAAAGGCCGGTGCCAACGGTCTTCTTTGCGCCTCCATGCCGGAAGAACACGGCGGGGCGGGCGGCACCTACGCGCATGAAAGCGCGATTATCGAGGCGATCAGCCATGTCGGCGTCGACGGGTTCGGCATCGCGCTGCACAATTCGATCGTCGCCCCCTATATCGCCCATTACGGCTCGGAAGAGCAGAAGCAGAAATGGCTGCCGAAAATGGCGAGCGGCGAACTGATAGGCGCCATCGCCATGACAGAGCCGGGCGCCGGCTCCGACCTGCAGGGCGTCAAGACGCGCGCCGAAAAGGACGGCAACCACTATCGCATCAACGGCTCGAAAACCTTCATCACCAACGGCCAGCTTGCCAATCTGATCATCGTCGTCGCCAAGACGGATCCCGAAAAGGGCGCCAAGGGCACGTCGCTGATCGTGGTCGAGACCGACGAGGTCGAGGGTTTCGAGCGCGGCCGCAACCTCGACAAGATCGGCTTGAAGTCGAACGACACCTCGGAACTGTTCTTCAACGACATGCGCGTGCCGACGGCGAACCTGCTCGGCCACGAGGAAGGCCAGGGCTTTGTCCAGCTCATGCAGCAATTGCCGCAGGAGCGCCTGCAGATCGGCGGCACAGCGATCGCCATGGCCGAGCGCGCGCTGGCGCTGACCATCGACTACGTCAAGGAACGCGGCGCGTTCGGCCGCAAGGTGATTGACTTCCAGAACACGCAGTTCAAGCTGGCCGAGTTGAAGACCGAGGTTACGATCGGCCGCGTCTTCTACAATGATTGTGTCGCTCGCCATGTCGATGGCGGGCTCGATCCGGTGACGGCGTCGATGGCCAAATACTGGCTCTCCGACCTGCAGGGCAAGGTCGTGGACGAATGTCTGCAGCTTCATGGCGGCTACGGCTACATGAACGAATACCCGATCGCGCGCATGTATCGCGACGCGCGCGTGCAGCGTATCTATGGCGGCACCAACGAGATCATGAAGCTTTTGATCGGCAGGAGCCTTTGAAGATGGGCGCGGCGATCGTACCGGGCTTTTCCGCCGACCAGGCGCCGGCCACCGCCCGCTGGCTGGGCATGGATGTGGTGTCCTGGGACCGCGAGGCGGCGACCCTCAGGGTCTCGTTCGATCCGCCGCGTGACGTGATCAATTTCGGCGGCGTAATCCAGGGCGGTTTCCTGGTCGCCATGATGGACGACGCGATGGGTTTCAACGCCTTCATCAGCATGGACATGAAGAATGCCCAGGCCTCGATCGACATCCACACCCATTTTTTCCGTCCCGTCGCCTATGGCCGCACCGAGGTCGAGGCGCGTATCGTCAGGGCCGGTCGCAATGTGGCGTTCGTCGAGGCGGAGTTGTTCGACAAGGACGGAATTCTGGCGGCGCGCGCGGTTTCCAGCACCAAGTTGACGCCGATCGGCGGCGGAAAGTCCCAACCGGAGGCGGCATCGGCATGAGCGACTTCACCCTGCATTGCTTCGCCGAGAGCGGTAACGCCTACAAGGCCGCGCTGATGCTTGAACTGTGCGGCGCCGACTGGCAGGCCAAGGGCATCGGCTTTTTCAAGGGCGAGACCCGCGGCGCGGATTACCGAGCGCTCAACGTCATGGGCGAGGCGCCGGTTCTCGTCCATCATCGCGCCGAGGGCGATTTCACTCTGTCCCAGTCGGGCGCGATCCTGATCTACCTGGCACGTCATTTCCAGAAATTCGGCCACGAGACCGAGGCCGAGGAGTTCGAGATTCTGCGCTGGGTGCTGTTCGACAACCACAAGCTGACCAGCTACACCGCGACCGAGCGCTTCATGCGCCATTTCCGCGGCAAGGCCGGCGACCCGACCGCCGAATTCATCTATGCGCGCGCCAAGGATGCCTGGAACGTCCTGGAAACCCATCTGCGCGGTCGCGACTGGGTCGCCGCCGACCGGCCGACGATCGCCGATCTGTCGCTGTGCGGCTATCTCTACTGGCCCGAGCAGATCGGCGCGGACTGGAGCGACTATCCCGCCATCGACCGCTGGCTGCAGAGATTGAAGGAACTCCCAGGCTGGCAGGCGCCCGAGGCGCTGATGCCGTCCGGGCAATGAGCTGAACCAAAGACGCGACCCCTGCGCGGCCGCCTTCGGGCGCGCGCCAGAAAAAGGAGACATCCAATGGCTGATGCATTTGTCTACGACGCCGTGAGGACGCCGCGCGGCCGCGGCAAGAAGGACGGGTCCCTGCACGAAGTGCCGGCGGTGCGCCTGGCCGCCCGCACGCTGGAGGCGGTGCGCGACCGCAATGGGCTCGACACGTCCAAGGTGGACGACATCATTTTCGGCTGCGTCGATCCCGTCGGCGAGGCCGGCTCGGTGATCCCGCGCGCGGCCGCCTTCGAGGCCCGTTACGCGACCGAGGCGCCGGGCATGCAGATCTCGCGGTTTTGCGCGTCCGGTCTCGACGCGATCAATTTCGGCGCCGCCAAGATCGCCGGCGGTTCGGACGAGATCGTGATCGCCGGCGGCGTGGAATCGATGAGCCGCGTCGGCATGGGCATGTCTGGCGGCGCCTGGTTCATGGACCCGTCGGTGGGCCTGCCGTCCTATTTCATGCCGCAGGGCGTGTCGGCCGACCTGATCGCCACCAAATACGGTTTTTCGCGCGACGACGTCGACGCCTATGCGGTCGAGAGCCAGAAGCGCGCCGACGCCGCCTGGAAGGACGGCCGCTTCAAGGATTCCGTGATCCCAATCAAGGACCAGAACGGACTGACCATTCTCGACCATGACGAGCACATGCGGCCGGGCACCGACATGCAGTCGCTGGCTTCGCTCAATCCCTCCTTCGTCATGCCGGGCGAAATGGGCGGCTTCGACGCGGTCGCCGTGCAGCGTTATCCCGAGATCGAGGGCGTCAACCACGTTCACCACGCCGGCAATTCGTCGGGCATCGTCGACGGTTCGGCCGCCGTTTTGCTCGGCTCCAAGAAGGCCGGCAAGACCATGGGTCTGACGCCGCGCGCCAGGATCAGGGCCTTCACCAATATCGGCTCGGAACCGGCGATCATGCTGACCGGCCCGGTCGACGTCACCGAGAAGCTTCTGAAGAAGGCGAAGATGACGATCGACGACATCGATCTGTTCGAACTCAACGAGGCCTTTGCCTCGGTCGTGCTGCGCTACATGCAGGCCTTCGAAATCCCGCACGACAAGATCAACGTCAATGGCGGGGCGATTGCCATGGGCCATCCTCTGGGTGCGACCGGCGCGATGATCTTCGGCACGGTGCTCGACGAGCTGGAGCGGCGCGATCTCAACACGGCGCTCGTTACCCTGTGCATCGGCGCCGGCATGGGCACGGCGACCATCATCGAGCGGGTGTGAGCTGAACCATGGCGGCTCCTGGAAAAGAGGCGGCGCTAATCCTCATCGACGTGCAGAAGGCATTTGTCGAGATGGAGGCGGCGGGGCACCGGCGCAACAATCCGCAGGCGGTGGCCAATATGGCGCGCCTGCTGGACGCCTTCAGGAACCAGGGGCTCGCCGTTTTCCATATCCGTCATGCGTCGACAGAGCCTGGATCCCTGTTGCGCCCCGAGCGCAGCGGGTTCGAGGCGATCGGCGAAACCCGCGAAAGGCCTGGCGAGGCGGTTCTGGTGAAGCACGTCAATTCGGCTTTCATCGGCACCGATCTCGAGCAGCAACTGCGCGATGGCAGGCACGAAACGGTGATCCTCGCCGGCATCACGACCAATCACTGTGTCGAGACGACAACGCGCATGGCGGGTAATCTTGGCTTTGACGCGCGTCTCGTGGACGACGCCTGCTACACTTTCGACCGGGTCGGCCGTTCCGGCGAAGTCGAAAGTGCCGAGGCAATCCACGCCATGACCCTTTCCAATCTCGATGGCGAATTCGCCACGATCGAAACGACCGAAACGGTGCTGGCGGCGCTTCGCCACAGCGCGGCGGCTTGAGGAGCAATCAGATGACCTACAAGAACTTCACCGTGGAGACCGACAGCGACGGCATCGCGCTCGTCACCTGGGATATGCCGGACCGCTCGATGAACGTCTTCACCGAGGAGGTGATGGACGAACTCGACCGCATCACCGACCAGATCGTCGCCGACGAGGCGGTCAAGGGCGTGGTGATCACGTCCGGCAAGGAAGCCTTCTCAGGCGGCGCAGACCTGACCATGCTGCAAAAGATGCTCAAGGTCTTCAAAGAGGCGGAGGTTCGCGACCACGAGGCGGCGATCAAGATGCTGTTTGAGGGCGCGGGCCGCATGAGCTGGCTGTTCCGCAAGATCGAGACCTGCGGCAAGCCCTGGGTCTCGGCGATCAACGGCACCTGCATGGGCGGGGCGTTCGAATTGTCGCTCGCCTGCCACGGTCGGGTCGCCGCCGATGGCGACAAGGTCAAGATGGGCCTGCCCGAGGTCAAGGTCGGGCTCTTCCCCGGCGCCGGCGGCACCCAGCGCGTGCCGCGCCTGACCGACGGGCAGCAGGCTTTGCAGATGCTGACCACGGGCGCTGCCCTGTCGCCGAAAAAGGCCAAGGGCATGAACCTGATCCACGAGATCGCCGAGCCTGCCAAGCTGGTCGACGCCGCCAAGGCGATGATCAGGAACGGGCTCAAGCCGGTCCAGCCTTGGGACGAGAAGGGCTTCAAGCTGCCGGGCGGGCCGGTCTATTCGGCCGCGGGCGCCAATCTGTGGCCGCCGGCGATCGCCATCCTACGTCGCGAGACCTACAACAATTATCCGGCCGCCGCGGCGATCCTGAAATGCGTCTACGAGGGGCTTTTGGTGCCCTTCGAGACCGGGCTGACCATCGAGCAGCGCTATTTCACCGAAATCCTGCAGACCACCGAGGCGGCGATGATGATCCGCTCGCTGTTCGTGTCGCTGCAGGAACTCAACAAGGGCGCGCGCCGCCCCGAGGGCGTGGCCCCGACCAAGTTTACCAAGATCGGCGTGATCGGCGCCGGCTTCATGGGCGCCGGCATTGCCTATGTCACCGCCAAGGCTGGCATCCCGGTCGTGCTTCTCGACCGCGACATGCCGGCGGCCGAAAAGGGCAGGGACCATTCCGCCGGCCTGATGGACGGGTTGATCAAGAAGGGCCGCGCCACGGCCGAGGACAAGGAAAAGCTCCTGTCGCTGATCACCCCGGCCGACGATTACGGCCAGCTTGACGGCTGCGAGCTGGTGATCGAGGCCGTGTTCGAGGATTCCGACATCAAAAAGGGCGTCACCGAGAAATCGGAAGCCGTGCTTGCCGCCTCGGCGACCTTCGCCTCCAACACTTCGACGATCCCGATCACCGGCCTGGCCAAGAACTCCAAGCGGCCGAAGAACTTCATCGGCATCCATTTCTTCTCGCCGGTCGACCGCATGATGCTGGTCGAGATCATTCTGGGCAAGAAGACCGGCGACAAGGCGCTGGCGGTGGCGATCGACTATGTGCGCGCGATCAGAAAGACGCCGATCGTGGTCAACGACACGCGCGGCTTCTACGTCAATCGCTGCGTGCTGCGCTACATGTCGGAAGCCTATCAGATGCTGATCGAGGGCGTGCCGGCGCCGATGATCGAAAACGCCGCCAAGATGGCCGGCATGCCGGTCGGCCCGCTGGCGCTGACCGACGAGACCGCGATCGATCTGGCCCAGAAGATCATGAAACAGACGATCCGCGATCTCGGCGAAAAGGCTGTCGACCAGGAGCAGTTCGCGCTGATCAACACCATGGTCGACACCCATGGCCGCCACGGCCGCAAGAACGGCAAGGGCTTTTACGACTATCCGGCCAAGCCGGCGAAAAAGCATCTGTGGCCGGGCCTGAAGGATCTTTATCCGCAAAAGGCGCCCGAGGAGATCGACGTCGAGGTGCTCAAGCAGCGCTTCCTCGTCACCATTGCGCTCGAAGCCGCGCGGGTGATGGGCGAGAACATCGTCACCGATCCGCGCGAGGCCGATGTCGGCTCGATCCTGGCCTTCGGCTTCGCGCCCTATACCGGCGGGGCGCTGTCTTATATCGACGGCATGGGCTCGGCCGCGTTCGTCAAGCTCGCCAAGCAGCTTCAGAAGAAATACGGCCCGCAGTTCAAGCCGCCGAAAGTGCTGGTCGACATGGCCGCCAAGGACGAGAGCTTCTACCAGCGCTTCGACCCTTACGCGGATCGCCGGCAAAAAGCGGCCTGACGACGGCGGCCCTTTCCGCGCGCAGGCGCGGAAAGGGCAGGCAAAGCAAAAGGAAGGACCGACGCGCCGCCGGTCCTTCTTGCGCCCCTTCGGGGCCCTTCTTCCCGCCGATGGGGAGGAGGAAAGGAGCATTCCATGTATGAGTGGGGACGATTGCTGCGGGTCGCGGTGACCTCCAAATCGCGCGGCGCGTACCGGCTCGGCGAGGAAAGCGGGCTCTCCTTCCGCTGCCTGCCGTCCGACATCGATTCCAATATCCATTTGAACAATGCCCGCTACATGATGCTGGCCGATCTCGGCCGTATCGATTTGTTCCTGCGCGCAGGGCTTCTGGGTCTGGCGCGCCGCAACAAATGGGCGCCGATGATGGGCGGCGTGCAGTCGGTCTATGTGCGAGAGATCAAGCTGTGGCGGCGTTTCGACGTTCTGTCCTCGATCGAGACTTGGGAGGGCACCCAGGTGATCGGCCGCCACCGCTTCGTGCTCGAAAACGGCGAGACGGCGGCGCTGATCATGACGACGGCGGGCGTCTACGACGTCCCCAACCGGCGCTTCCTGGCGATCGACGAGGTCGTTGAAGCGCTCGGCGCACGGGTGACGCCGCGTGCGCCCAATGCCGCGGAAGCCGAATTCATGGGCTCGCACGGACGCCTGCGGACGCTGGCCAAATCACTGCGCTGAGCCACCATTGACGGCGGTGCGGCGCCGGCCAGAGCCCTCGCGAATGTGATCGCGGCGGGCTTTCCCGGCCCGCGCGCGACCACTACTGTGCCGGGTCAGGCAACAGCCCGGAGAGCCGCCACCCATGTCCGCCGTCATCGACTATTATTTCACCGCCGTGTCGCCCTATGTCTATCTCGGCCACCAGGCCATGGTCGACCTGGTCAAGAAACATGGCGCCTCCATCCACTACAAGCCGGTTCTGCTTCCCGGCCTGTGGGAGGTCTCGGGCTCGGTCCCGCTGGGCCAGCGCTCGCCCACCCGCCAGCGCTACCGCCTGCTCGAACTGCAGCGCGCGGCATTCCGGCGCGACCTGCCGATCAATCTGAAGCCGAAATTCTTTCCAGCCGATCCGGCACTCGCCGACCATGTGGTGATCGCGCTGCTTCAGCGTCAGGCCGACCCGACCGGCTTCATGGGGCGCGTCTTTGCCGGTGTCTGGGCGAACGATGAAAACGTCGCCGACGCCGACACGCTCGCGCGCTATCTGGAGGCCGAAGGCCATGACGTCGCCGATGTGCTGCACGCCGCCCAGGGCGAGACGGTTGCGGCCGAGCGCGCGCAAAATACGGCCGATGCCGTCGCCGCCGACGCGATCGGCGTGCCCGCCTATGTACTTAACGGCGAGGTGTTCTGGGGCCAGGACCGGATCGAGGACATGGCGCTGGCGCTGGAGACGGGGCGGGCGCCGTTCTCGGCCGGGTAGCCGGCGCGGCATTGGCACTGGACACGGGCGGCGCAGGCCATTAAAACCCGACAAAAGGTATTTTTTCCTGTGTTTCCGCGAGGAGTGCATCATGCTCTCGCATGAACGCGTGTGGGCTGCGATCGACGCGCTGGCCGAGCGCCATTCGCTGTCGGTCTCCGGCCTGGCCAAGCGGGCCGGGCTGGATTCGACCGCCTTCAACAAGTCCAAGCGCAGTTCCGCCGATGGCCGTCCGCGCTGGCCGTCGACCGAATCGCTCGCCAAGATCATGCAGGCGACCGGCGCAACGCTGGACGAATTCGTGGCTCTGGTCGGCCGTGGAATGGTCGACGCGCGCGACGCGCTGCCGGTGCAGCGCTCGACCGTGCCGCTGCTCGGTTTCGCCCAGGCCGGCGCCGGCGGGTTCTTCGACGATGCCGGTTTCCCGGCCGGACAGGGTTGGGAACTGGTCGATATCCCGGCCGGCGCGCGCGAAGGCGCCTATGCGCTCGGCGTCCAGGGCGATTCCATGCTGCCGCTTTATCGTGACGGCGACGTGCTGATCGTCGAGCCGGGAGCGAGCGTCAGGCGCGGCGACCGCGTCGTGGTCAAGACCGTTGCCGGCGAGGTGATGGCCAAGGTGCTGGCCCGCCAGACGACGCGGCTGATCGAACTGCGCTCCCTCAACCCGGACCATGAAGACCGCACGCTGGCGGTGGGCGAGATCGAATGGATCGCCCGGATCGTGTGGGCGAGCCAGTAGCTGGCCGATGCGGATCCTCTATCTCGCGTCCCTGCTGGGCCTGCTGCTGGGGCCCACGCCGGCCGCCTTCGCCCAGTCGGACACATCCCCCATGGGTGCCGCGCGCACGATCGCGCCCGACATCGTCGCGCCGCCGGCGATCGATCCCGAAGAGATCGAGCGCGTCGCGCCGCGCGCGCCGCTGAGCGAGATCGGTCCGGCCCGCCCGCCGGGCCCGCTGGCCGGGGAGACCGACTGGACGCTGGTACGCCCGCTGGTCACGGCTGCCGGCCGGCTTGAGGTTGGGGGCGTGACGGTGGTGCTCGCCGGCATCGACATCATCGAGCCCGAGCGTCGCTGTCGGGGCCGGGACGGCGGCCGATGGCCCTGCGGCATGCGCGCCCGCACCGCGTTGCGCGGTTTCCTGCGCGGCCGCACGGTCGCCTGCGATCCGGCCGGCGACGGGGGCGGCGCCGTGCGCCGGGCCTCTTGCCGGCTCGGCGCACGCGATCTCGGCGCATGGCTGGTCGAAAACGGCTGGGCGATGGCGGCCGGAAACGGCCCCTACGCCGACGCGCAACGCCGGGCGATCGACAACAAGCGCGGCATCTTCGCCGATGAAGGCGTCGACCCGGCGCCGTCCGCGGACGCGCCGCCGGTCTCGATCCTGCCGGCGGACGAAGCCGCCTCAGGCCTCGGCGGCTGAGGCCAGGGTGCGCGCGATCATCGCGCGGGTTTCCTCGATGCCGTAAAGCGCCACGAACGAGCCGAAGCGCGGACCGCGCTCCTGGCCGATCAGCACCTGGTAGATCATCTGGAAGAACGCACCCGATACGCCGGGCCCGCCGCTCGGGCTTTTCTTGGCGTGGTCCTGGTAGCGCTCGATGCCGCGCGCCACGTCCAACAGCGCGTTCTGGATCGTTGCGCTGTCGGCGTCCGGCGGCAGCGTGGCGAGCTTGTCGGCCATGCCGGCCAGCGCCGCGCGCTCGACCGCGTCCGGCGCGCGGAACTTTTTCGCCGGTTTCACGAAATCGTCGAAATAGCGGATCGCGTAGCCGACCAGCCGGTCGAGTTCGGGATGGGTGTCGGGTGTCACGCCGGGCGCGTAGCGGGAGATGTAGCCCCACAGCACGGCCTTGTCGTGCGCGTTGGAGGCGCTGACCAGGTTGAGCAGCATGGCGAACGGCACCGGCAGGTCGATCGCCGGCGGCGCGCCGCTATGAATATGCCAGACCGGGTTCGACAGCCGCGCCGCCCAGTCCTGGCGCGGATAGGCCGACAGGAACTGGTAATATTCGTCAACGGCGCGCGGAATGACGTCGAAATAAAGTCGCTTGGCCGTCCTCGGCTTCTGGAACATGTAGAGTGCCAGGCTCTCCGTCGGCGCGTAGGTCAGCCATTCGTCGATGGTCAGGCCGTTGCCTTTCGACTTGGAGATCTTCTCGCCGTTCTCGTCGAGGAACAGTTCGTAGACGAAATGCTCGGGCGGTCGCCCGTCGAGTGCTGAACAGATGCGGTCATAGACCGGCATATTGGGGCCGTGGTCCTTGCCGAACATCTCGAAATCGACGCCGAGCGCGGCCCAGCGCGCGCCGAAATCCGGCTTCCACTGCAACTTGACCTGGCCGCCGGTGACGCCGTGCGTCACCTCCTCGCCGTCCTCGTCGAGATAGGTGACCGTGCCGGCCGCCGCGTCGACGGCTTTCATCGGTACGTAGAGCACGCGACCGGTCTTGCGCGAAATCGGCAGGAAGGGCGAATAGGTGGCGCGGCGCTCCTCGCCCAAAGTCGGCAGCATGATGTCCATGATCGCCTGGTAGCGTTCGGCCACGCGCTGCAGCACCGCGTCGAAGCGGCCGGATTTGTAATAGTCGGTCGCGCTGGCGAAATCGTAGTCGAAGCCGAACGTGTCGAGGAACCGGCGCAGCATGGCGTTGTTGTGATGGCCGAAGCTCTGATGGTCGCCGCCGAACGGGTTGGGCACCACGGTTAGCGGCTTGTGCAGATGCGGTTCGAGCGCCTTGGGGTCGGGCACGTTGTCGGGGATTTTGCGCATGCCGTCCATGTCGTCGGAAAAGCACAGCAATCTGGTCTTCACCTTGCCCTCGGTCAGGACGCGGAAGGCATGGCGCACCATGGTCGTGCGCGCGACCTCGCCGAACGTGCCGATATGCGGCAGGCCGGAAGGGCCGTAGCCGGTCTCAAACAGCACCGTGTCGGGAAAACCGGTTTTTTCGTAGCGCGCGATGACTTTGCGGGCTTCCTCGAAGGGCCAGGCTTTGCTTTTTTCAGCTACCGCGAGGATTTCGGGGGCAAGATCGATCGCGGTCGCGGCTGTGTCTGACATGTCTTTCTTCCGTTCGAGGCTTCCCGTCTAGAGCCGTTCATCTCGAAATGGAAGCAGTTTGATGGAATGGACTTTTTGCTCCGGCAAGGAGAAGTCCGCGGTGCGATATTCATGTCGGGCAAGGGCTTCGACACAGCCGACGCGAAAAATCCGCCCTGGCCGGGAGTGCTGAAGGCTTTGATTGACGGCATCAAGGCCCCGCCGCATTTCGACGCCATCCACGCATATGGTCTGCCAAACAGGTGAGGCGAGGCTGCGGCCGGAGTGACTGGCGCGGGTCAGCCGGTTAGCGCCGACACCCCGTCCCACAAAAGCTTCAGCGCGACCACGAAAACGGTCGCGTAGGCGAGCGGATAGAAGATTTCCGCGCGCATGCGCTTCACGACATAGGCGCCGGCCAGCGTCGCCAGAGGCGCGAACGGCAGCAGAGCCAGCGACGTGCCGAGATTGACGGCGTCGAACTGCCCGAGCGCGAAATAGGGGATGAGCTTGACCGCGTTGACGACCGAGAAATAGATGACGCTGGTTCCGGTATAAAGCTTCGGGTCGAAGCGCAGCGGCAGCGTATAGACCTGGTAGGGTGGACCGCCGGCATGGGCGACGAAGCTGGTGAAGCCGCTCACCGTGCCCCAAAACATGCCGACGGGCACGTTGTGCGTGCTCGCCTGGCCCGATCCGGCCACCGTTGAATAGAGCCAGCGCGCGACGAACAGCAGGGTGACCACACCCAACACCAGCCTGACCATGTCGCCGGTCACCAGCGTTGCCGTCAGCCAGCCAATGCCGATACCGAAAAGCGCGCCCGGCAACACGATGGCCAGCGTAGGCCGGTCGTAATATCCACGCCATGACCATAGCGAGACCATGTCCATCAGCACCAGGATCGGCAGCAGGATCGCCGCCGCCTGCACCGGCGAAATCACCAGCGCCATCAGCGGCACGCCGAGGAAGCCCATGGCGCCCCCGAGCCCGCCCTTGGCCAGGCCGACGAGAAGGACCGCGGGGATCGCGACGAGATAGAAGGACGGATCGGTGATCAGGGAGAGCATCAAAACCCGCGGCGATTGCAGGCGCAGCAATAACCGCTACGGGTCGCGATGGCGAGCGGCAATCGGGTATCCGGCATGCTCGGGCCATGCGGCGGGTGCTGGTCATTCAACGCGCGCTCGGCTATGCCCCATTCCCACCAAGATCGCACGCCATGAGCGGGCCGGAGAGCATGGATATGACCGAAAAGCCGCCCAACCGTTGCCGCCTTGTGCTGATCGCGCCGCAATCGCGCGATCTCGACACGCTGGCTGCGCAGCTCGAACGTGCCTGTGCGGGCGGTGATGTGGCCTCCCTCATCCTGCCTCAGTTCGACATGCTGGAGGCCGAATTCCAGGATCTGGCCGAGCGGATCGTGCCGACCGCTCAGGCGCGCGGCGTCGCGGTGGTGATCGCCGGCGCGCCGCGCATAGCCGCGCGCGCCAAGGCCGACGGCATTCATGTCGACACCGGCCATGCCGATCTCGCCGACGCTGTCAGCCGCTATCAGCCGGCGATGATGGTCGGGGCCGGCGGCGGGCGCGATCGCGACCGCGCGCTGGAACTCGGCGAATTGCGGCCGGATTACCTGTTTTTCGGCCGCTTCGGCTACGATTCCAAACCCGATCCGCATCCGCGCAACCTGGCGCTCGGCCGCTGGTGGTCGGAGATGATCGAGATCCCGTGCCTCGTGCTCGCCGGCAGCCGCATCGGCTCGGTCGTCGAGGTGGCGCGCACAGGCGCGGAATTCGTCGCGGCGAGCACGGCGGTATTTGCCGAAGACGCCGATCCGGCGGCGGCCGTTGCCGAAATCAACCGCCTGCTCGATGACACCGCTTCCGGCCACGGGACGACCCGATGACACGCAGGCATCCGCTCGCCACGTTGCTTTTCGCCACGCTGACGCTCGCCGGATTTCCGGCAGCCGGCGCCGATGGCGACCGCGCGGGTGGTGCCGAAAAAGCACCCGTGGACCTACAGCGCTTCGGTGACAAACAGTCCGATCCCGCTTTCGGCGCCTACCAGCGCGGCCTTTACATCACCGCCTACAACCTCGCCCTGCCGCGTGCCGAGGACGGCGATCCCGCCGCCCAGGCGCTGGTCGCGGAAATCCTGGCGCGTGGGCTCGGCCTGCCGCGCGACCCGGCCGCGGCGGCCCGATGGTACGGCGAGGCAGCCAAGGCCGGCATTGCCGAGGCGCAGTTCCAATACGCGCTCGTGCTGTCCGACGGCAAATATGCCGGGCCCGACCCCGACCGCGCCTTCGAGCTGATGAAGGCCGCGGCCGACGCCGGCAATCGGCTCGCGATGTTCAACTTCGCCCAGATGCTGATCAACCGCGAAGGCGGCGAGGCGGGCCTCGCAAAAGCGGTCTCCTATTACGAAAAGGCCGCGGAGGCCGGTCTTCCCGATGCCCAATACGCCATGGCCCAGCTCTACGCCAACGGCGTCGGCGGACGTCCGCGCGACGAGGCGCGGGCCCGCGAATACCTGGTCCTCGCCGCACGCCAGAATTATGACACCGCGCAACTCGACCTCGCTACCTGGCTCGTAGAGGGCCGCGGCGGCAAGCGCGATTACGAGGCCGGCTTCGGCTGGATGAAGCGCGCGGCCGAAAGCGGCAATGTCGCGGCCCGCAACCGGCTGGCCAAGCTTTATGTCCACGGTCTGGGCACCGATCCGGACGCGATCGAGGCCGCCGCCTGGTACATCACCGCGCGCCGCGCCGGACTGCGCGACCGCGATATGGACGATTTTCTCCAGGGCCTCACCGCCGAGGAACAGAAAAAGGCGATCGTGCGGGCCAACCGCCTGCGCTGAGCCGGTTCCCGTACCGCTCTCGTCTTGCCTCCCCGGCGGAATTGTGTTCTTGGAAGCCGCGAAAAGGTGCCTGGCGCGCCGCAAGGTATTTTCTGGATTTGAACGCATGAAGATCAACGGCAACGAAATCCGTCCCGGCAACGTGATCGAACACAATGGCGGGCTGTGGGTGGCGGTGAAGACCAACGCGGTCAAGCCCGGCAAGGGCGGCGCCTACAATCAGGTCGAGCTGAAGAACCTGATCGACGGCACCAAACTCAACGAACGTTTTCGCTCGGCCGAGACGGTCGAACGGGTCCGGCTCGAGCAGAAGGATTTCACCTATCTCTACGAGCAGGACGAATCGCTGGTGTTCATGGACGCAGAAACCTATGAGCAGCTCGAATTGCAGAAGGATTTCGTCGGCGACCGCTCGTCGTTCCTGCAGGACGGCATGACCGTGACGGTCGAGCTTTACCAGGAAAAGCCGATCGGGGTGTCGCTTCCCGATCAGGTGACGCTGACGATCGCGGAGGCTGACCCGGTGGTCAAGGGCCAGACCGCGGCGTCCTCCTACAAGCCCGCCGTGCTCGAAAACGGCGTCCGCGTCATGGTCCCGCCCTTCATCGCGTCGGGCGAGCGCATCGTGGTCGACACCAACGAGATCACCTATATCCGCCGCGCCGACTGACGGCGTCCGCGAAGAAAGTCCGGTCCAATGGCGCGTTCCGCGATCATCAATGTCATGGTGCAGGCCGCCGTCAAGGCCGGCCGCTCACTCGCGCGCGATTTCGGCGAGGTGCAGAACCTGCAGGTCTCGCTGAAGGGACCCGGCGACTATGTCAGTCAGGCCGACCGCCGCGCCGAGGAGATCGTCCATACCGAACTCGCGCGCGCCCGGCCCGGCTATGCCTTCCTGATGGAGGAGAGCGGCGCGCTCGACGGCGACGACAATCAGCATCGCTGGATCGTCGATCCGCTCGACGGCACCACTAATTTCCTGCACGGTATCCCTTTGTTCGCGGTCTCGATCGCGCTCGAACGCCAGGGCCAGCTCGTCGCCGGCCTGGTCTACAACCCGGCCATGGACGAGCTCTACACGGCCGAACGCGGCGGCGGCGCCTTCATGAACGACCGCCGGCTGCGCGTTGCCGGCCGTTCGAAACTCACAGATTGCGTGATCGGCACCGGCATCCCGCATCTCGGCCGGGGTCATCACGGCAACGCGCTGATCGAGCTGCGCAATGTCATGGGTGAAAGCTCCGGCATCCGGCGCATGGGCGCGGCCGCGCTTGACCTTGCCTATGTGGCGGCCGGGCGGCTTGACGGTTTTTGGGAACACGGCCTGTCGCCGTGGGACATGGCGGCCGGCGCGCTCATGATCCGCGAGGCCGGCGGTTTCGTCACCGATTTCGACGGCGGCGCGGATTTCCTCGATACCGGCTCGATCGTGGCCGGCAACGAGACGATCCACCGCATCCTGTCCAAGCAGCTTAAGAAAACGCTGCCCGCCCGCTGAGCGGCCGGCCCGGTCCAGACCCGCCGGCGGGCCAGGAAATATTTCCCTGTCCGGGGCGACTGCTCTACAGTTTCGTCACATCCGCCCGGTAGTGTAACGGTATGGACGATATGCGGATCAGCGACGAGAACGAACTCCCCTTTCGCGGACGATTTCATCACACCCCGGCCGAACGCTGGGCCGACGGCATCGTGCACGCTGTCGGCATCGTGTTGGCGATCGCGGCGGGCTCGACCCTGCTCGCCCTGTCGGCATTCAATACCGCTCCGGCCGAATATGTCGCGGTGATCTTCTACGTGGCCTCGCTGCTGACGGTGTTTTCGATCTCGTGCGCCTATAATTTATGGCCGGTATCGCCGGCGAAATGGATTCTGCGCCGCTTCGACCACGCCGCCATCTTCCTTTTGATCGCCGGCACATACACGCCCTTTCTGGCACAGCTTGCGACCGGCACGGCGACGACGATGCTTGTCGTGGTATGGACGGCGGCCGCACTGGGGATTTCGGTGAAGCTTTTTCTGCCCGGTCGCTACGACCGCGTCGCGGTCGCCTTTTACCTGGCGATCGGCTGGAGCGGCATCGTCGTGGTCGGCGAGATCGTCGATGTGCTGCCGCATTCCACTCTTTGGCTGATCGTCGCCGGCGGCATGGCCTATTCGTCCGGTGTCCTGTTTTTCGCGTGGCACAAACTGCGTTTCCAGTCCGCGGTCTGGCACGGTTTCGTGGTCTCGGGTGCGGGACTCCACCTCGCTGCCATGCTGGACCTGATGGTGATCAGCCGCTCCTGACCCTTCGCGTCGCGCGGCGTGGCAACTTTCAATTTCGTCACAATTCCGCTTAGGATCGCGCACACGGTTTGGGCGGGATCGGATTCGAGGCTTGGCAATGGCATGGTTACGAAATCTTGCGGAAGACGGGTTGGCGGGGCAGGCCGACTATGATCCGCACAAATTGTCGAGTCCGCAGATTTTTCTGCTCTCCATGCTCATTTTCCTGGCGATTGCCGGCTTCGTCGCCGCGATCCTCTATCGTCAGATATCCTCGGCTTTCGCGACCAATCCGGGCCTGAACGGCCTGATCCTGGGCGTTCTCGTCGTCGGAATCCTGCTCGTGTTCAGCCATGTCGTGCGGCTTTTTCGCGAGATACGCTGGGTGAACTCGTTCCGGCTTGGCACGGAGACCGGCAATCCGGTCCTGCTCGCGCCGATGAAGGTAATGCTGAGCCGTTCCTCGGCGACGGCGCTGACCACCTTGTCGATGCGCTCGATCCTCGATTCGATCGCCACCCGGCTCGACGAGAGTCGCGACATTTCCCGCTATCTGATCGGCCTGCTGGTCTTCCTCGGGCTACTCGGCACATTTTGGGGCCTGTTGCAGACGATCGGCGCCATCGGCAACACCATCCAGTCGCTCGACCCCGCCTCGGGCGATACCAACGACGTGCTCGACGCGCTGAAATCGGGCCTGGCCGCGCCGCTGGCCGGCATGGGCACGGCGTTTTCCTCCTCGCTGTTCGGCCTGGCCGGCTCGCTGGTGCTCGGCTTTCTCGATCTGCAGGCCGGTCGCGCCCAAAACCGGTTCTATACCGAACTCGAAAACTGGCTGTCCTCGGTCACCGATCTCGATTCCGACACGCCGGTTGTCGCCGAGACCGCCAATACCGGTTCGGCCGAGGAAATCCGCATGGTCGCCGAGCGCCTGCGGTCGCTTCAGGAGGCGGGCGGGTCGAGCCAGCGCGTCGCGACCTCGATGGCGAACCTGGCCGAGGGCATATCCGGCCTGGTCAAGAATATGCGCAACGAGCAGCAATTGATGCGCGACTGGGTCGAGGCGCAGTCGGAGGAGCAAAAGGCGACACGCGCCGCGCTCGAGAAGATCGCCGCGGCGCTCGACCCTGACAAACAGGGAGCCGATTGAGATGGCGCTGGCGCGCGGCCGGCAGCGCAATCGCGGCGTCGACTACTGGCCGGGCTTCGTCGACGCCCTGTCGACGCTGCTGCTCGCCATCATGTTCCTGCTGTCGGTCTTCGTGCTGGCGCAATTCCTGCTCAGCCGCGAAATCACCGGCAAGGACGCGGTCTTGAACCGCCTCAATTCGCAGATCAACGAACTGACCCAGCTTCTCGCCCTGGAACGCTCCAACAATCAGGATTCGGAAGACCAACTCGCCAATTTGCGTGCCTCGCTCGAGGCCACCCAGGCCGAACGCTCGCGGCTGGAGGAGCTGTTGTCCGCCGGCGCCGGCGCCGATCAGGCCGCCGGGGAACGCATCGGCGCGCTGTCTGGCGCGCTCGACCAGGAACGCCGCATCTCGCAGCGCGCGTTGTCGCAGGTCGAGTTGCTCAACCAGCAGATATCGGCTCTGCGCAAGCAGATCGCCGCGCTCGAGGACGCGCTCGAGGTTTCCGAGAAGCGCGACCGCGAATCCAACGTCAAGATCGCCGATCTGGGGCGGCGCCTTAACGTCGCGCTGGCGCAACGCGTGCAGGAACTCAACCGCTACCGCTCCGATTTCTTCGGCCGGCTGCGCGAGATCCTGTCCGACCGCGAAAATATCCGCATCGTCGGCGATCGTTTCGTGTTCCAGTCGGAGGTTCTGTTTCCGTCGGGGGCAGAGGTGATCAACGAGGCCGGGCGCGTGGAGATGAAAAAACTCGCCGACGCCATCCTCGATCTGCAACGGGAAATCCCGCCGGAGATCAACTGGGTGCTGCGCGTCGACGGCCATACCGACAATGTGCCGCTGTCGGGCACCGGGCGGTATCGCGACAATTGGGAACTTTCCTCGGCGCGCGCGACCTCGGTGGTGAAGTTCCTGATCGAAAACGGTGTCCCGGCCAACCGTCTGGTCGCCGCCGGCTTCGGCGAATTCCAGCCGCTCGAGGAAGGCGACACGCCGGACGTGCGTGCCCGCAACCGGCGTATCGAACTCAAACTGACCGAGCGTTAGTGCCCTACCAGCCGGCGACAAGCGCCAACAGCGCCAATGCGCCCGGGATCGCCTGCACGAACAGGATCTTGCGCGACACGGTCGCCGCGCCGGCCAGGCCCGCGATCACCACGCAGCCAAGAAAAAACGCCTTGATGGCGAACCCGTCGCCTCCCAGCCACAGTCCCCAGGCGAGGCCGGCGGCCAAAAAGCCGTTGTAGAGGCCCTGGTTCATTGCCAGCGCCTTGGACTGGGCGGAAAATTCGGCCGTCGTGCCGAATACCTTGCGGCCGGCGGGCGTGTCCCACACGACCATCTCGAGATAGAGGAAATAGAGGTGAAGCAAGGCCACAAGGCCGGTCAGCGCGGTTGCAATCATCGTCGGCGGTCCGTTGTTGGCGAAAGGTCCGCACCAAGCCTAGGCCGATTGGCTGCGAATGGAAGCGCTACAGCAAGGGCGGCAGCGGCATGATTGTAAGGCGGCGCAAATCGCCTACGATGATGTCAAGGAACGGCGCGGCGGGAAGGGAAGGCAGCGATATGGCGACGGATGCGGATGCGATTATCGTCGGCGGCGGATTGGCCGGGCTGGTGGCCGCGGCGGAGATCGCCGATGCCGGCAAGCGCGTCATCGTCCTCGACCAAGAGGGCGAGACCTCGCTCGGCGGTCAGGCCTTCTGGTCGCTCGGCGGCCTGTTTTTCGTCGACAGTCCCGAACAACGCCGGCTGCGCATCAAAGACAGCCGCGACCTTGCCATGCACGATTGGCTCGGCTCGGCGCAGTTCGACCGGCCGCACGATCACTGGCCGCGACGGTGGGCGCAGGCCTATGTTGATTTCGCCGCCGGCGAAATGCGGTCGTGGCTGCACGCCATGGGCATGCGCTGGTTTCCCGTCGTCGGCTGGGCCGAGCGTGGCGGCGGCTTTGCCGACGGCCACGGCAATTCCGTGCCACGTTTCCACATCACCTGGGGAACCGGGCCCGGCGTGCTCGAACCGTTCGTGCGCCGCGTGCGTGCACATGCCGCCGAAGGCCGGATCGTACTGAAATTCCGCCACCGGGTCAGCCGCCTGGTCAGAACCGATGGCAGGGTCACCGGTGCGGCCGGCGAAATCCTCGAACCCTCAAGCGTCGAACGCGGCGAGCGGTCGGGCCGGGCCGCCGTCGGCGAGTTCGAGCTCGCCGCAGGCGCCGTCGTGGTGGCGAGCGGCGGCATCGGCGGCGATTTCGACCTGGTGCGCAAGAACTGGCCGGTGGAGCGGCTTGGACTGCCACCGGTCACCATGGTCGCAGGCGTGCCGCATCATGTCGATGGCCGCATGATCGCGATCACCAGGGATGCCGGTGGCGCCGTTATCAATGCCGACCGGATGTGGCACTATACGGAGGGGGTGAAGAACTGGTCGCCGATCTGGCCGAACCATGGCATCCGCATCCTGCCCGGCCCGTCCTCGTTGTGGCTCGACGCCACCGGTAACCGCCTGCCCGCGCCCTGCCTGCCGGGCTTCGACACGCTCGCGACCCTGAGGCACATCCTTTCGACCGGGCACGACTATTCCTGGTTCATCCTGACCCAGAAGATCATCAAGAAGGAATTCGCGCTCTCCGGCTCCGAACAGAATCCCGACTTCACCGCCAAGAGCTGGCGCGCGGTGCTGAAAAGCCGGCGCGGGGCCGGGGCGCCGCCGCCTGTCGAGGCCTTCAAGGAAAAGGGCGAGGATTTCATCGTGCGCGACACGCTCGCCGAGCTGGTCGAGGCGATGAATGCGCTCACCGATGAAAAACTGCTCGATCATGACCGCATCAAGGCCCAGATCGAGGCCCGCGACTGCCAGATCGACAACCCGTTCTCCAAGGATGCCCAAATCACCGCCATCCGTGGCGCCCGCGCCTATCTCGGCGACAAGCTGATCCGCACCGCCGCGCCGCACAAGATGCTCGATCCGAAGAACGGCCCGCTGATCGCCGTGCGCCTGCACGTGCTGACCCGCAAATCGCTCGGCGGGCTGCATACCGATCTCGAAAGCCGCGTGCTCGACAGTGCCGGCAACCCGGTTCCAGGCCTGTACGCGGCCGGCGAGGTCGCCGGTTTCGGCGGCGGCGGATATCACGGCTACAACGCGCTCGAAGGCACTTTTCTCGGCGGCTGCATCTTTTCCGGCCGCGCGGCCGGGCGCCACATCGCCGCTTCCTGACCCTGTTTCGGAAACCTAACGCGCATGACCATCAACGCCTCTTCCACGGTCGAGCAAATCGCCGCCCACGTCACTGCGGCTGTCCGCGCCGGCCAGCTCGCGCCCGGTCAGCGGCTGACCGAAGCTGAGTTTTCCGCCCGTCTCGGCGTATCGCGTTCCTCCGTGCGCGAGGCCTTCAGCCGGCTGACCGCGGACGGGCTGCTTGCGCTTGCCCCGCATCGCGGCGTCACCGTTCGCCGGCTGACCCGTGGCGAGGTCGACAACCTGTTCGCGGTGCGCGGCGCGCTCGAGGCGCTGGCCGTGCGCTTGGCAACGCCGGCTCTCAGCGCAGCGCCGGCGCGGCTTGCAGCCTTGCGCCGCGACATGGACGCGGCCGCCGAGGCCAACGACATGAACGGTTTTTCCGACCTCAATGCGCGGTTTCACGCGCTTTTCACCGAAACCGCCGGCAACGACCTGCTCGGCGACACGCTCGCAAGGCTGTCGAACTCGATCTACTGGCTGCAGTTCAGGGTGATGGTCGACCGAAGCGCCGTCTTCCGGACCAACCGCGAACATGTCCGCATTGCCGATGCGGTTCTGGCCGGTGACGCGGCCGGCGCGCAAGCGGCGATGCTTGCCCATGTCGAGACCGCACGCCGGCTGATCCAATCGCTGGACGATGATCATTTCGCGCCCTGATACGCCCGGGATGATCTGGCTTGACGCCGCGATAATTGTCTGACAATATCGTCAGACAATTATCGCAAGGTGGAGTGGATCGTGGAAAAAACCCAGACCAGGGAATATCAGCCCGTCCCCTTGCCGGACTATCGCGAGTTGGCCGTCGAGGAGATGCGCGCCCGCGCCAAGGCCTTTTATGACGAGATCCGCACCCGCCACACCGTGCGCGATTTCTCCCCGCGCCCCGTACCACGCGACATCATCGAAACCTGCATCCGCGCCGCCGGTACCGCGCCCAACGGCGCCAACCACCAGCCCTGGCATTTCGCCGTGATCGGCGATCCCGCGCTCAAGAAGCGCATCCGCGAAGCCGCGGAAGTCGAGGAGCAGGCCTTTTACGCCGGCCGGGGCGGCGCGGAATGGCTGGCGGCCCTCGCTCCGCTTGGCACGGATGCCGAAAAACCCTTCCTGGAGGAGGCGCCGTGGCTGATCTGCATTTTCGGCGAGCGGCGTAGCCGCTCGGCCGACGGCGTCAGGCGCAAGAACTATTATGTGCCGGAATCGGTCTCGATCGCGACCGGGTTTCTGATCGCGGCCCTGCACCGTGCCGGGCTGGCGACACTGACCCATACGCCCAACCCGATGAGTTTCCTCAACGAATTGTGCGGCCGCGACCCGCACGACAAACCCTATATCCTGATGGTCGTGGGCTTTCCGAAGGACGACGCGACGATCCCCGCCCATGCCATGGACAAAAAGCCGATCGAGGAGATCGCAACCTT
Organism: Nitratireductor arenosus; assembly: GCF_009742725.1. Lineage (GTDB taxonomy): Bacteria > Pseudomonadota > Alphaproteobacteria > Rhizobiales > Rhizobiaceae > Mangrovimarina > Mangrovimarina arenosa. Next base: position 595,477 of record NZ_WPHG01000003.1, read on the forward strand.
TCTGTGATCCGCAACGTCACTCCGCCGCGCGGCGCAACGCCCCCGCGCCCGTCTCGAATTGCAGCCGGGCAAGCCTGGCATAGACGCCATCCAGCGCAACCAGGCTGGCATGCGTGCCTTCCTCCACGATCCGGCCCTCGTCGATCACCAGGATGCGGTCGGCCTTGAGAACAGTCGCCAGCCGGTGCGCGATGACGATCGTGGTGCGGCCTTCCATCAGCCGCTCCAGCGCCTCCTGCACCAGTGTCTCGCTTTCGGCGTCAAGCGCCGACGTCGCCTCGTCGAGAAGCAGGATCGGCGCGTCACGCAGGATGGCGCGCGCGATCGCCACGCGCTGCCGCTGCCCGCCCGACAAGGTCACGCCGCGCTCGCCGACCGGCGTGTCGTAGCCTTTTTCGAGCTTGCCGATGAACTCGTCCGCATGGGCGTCGCGCGCCGCAGCCAGAATATCCGGCTCGGATGCGCCGGGACGGCCGAAGGCAATGTTGTCGCGCACGGAGGCGGCGAAGATCGTCAGATCCTGCGGCACCAGCGCGATGTGGCGGCGCGCGGTGCGCGCATCGGTTCGGGCAAGATCCACACCGTCGATCAGCACGGCCCCTTGCTGCGGGTCGTAGAACCGCAGGAGCAACGAGATGATCGTGCTTTTGCCGGCGCCCGACGGCCCGACAATCGCTACCGTCTCGCCCGGGCTGACTTCGAAGGACAGGCCGTGCAGCGCCGACTGTTCCGGCCGCGATGGATAGGCGAAGGCGACTGTGTCGAACGTCACCTGGCCGCGGATCGGTTCGGGCAGGGCAAGCGGCGAGGCCGGCGTGCGGATGCTCGATTCTTCGACCAGCAATTCGGTAAGCCGCTCGGCCGCGCCGGCCGCCTGGCTGAGCTCGCCCCAGACCTCCGAAAGCGCGCCGAGCGCGCCGGCCGCGAACACCGAATAAAGCAGGAACTGGCCGAGCGTGCCCGGCGATATCGTGCCTTCGAGCACGTCGCGCGAGCCCATCCACAACACCGCCACCACCGACGAAAACACCATGAAGATGGCAAAGAAGGTCAGGAAGGAACGTGCGAAGATCGAGGATTGGGCGGCGCGGAAGGCGTTTTCGACCGCAGCCGCGAATTTGCGTGCCACATGGTTCTCATTGGTGAACGCCTGCAGCGTGCGCACCGCGCCGATCTGTTCGCTGGCGAAGGCGGTCGCCTCGGCGAGCATGTCCTGAGCGGCGCGGGACTTGCGCCGCACGGCGCGGCCGAAGGCGACGATCGGCACCACGATCACCGGGATCGCGCCGATCACCAACAGCGACAGCTTCGGGCTGGTCACCACCATCATGCCGAGTGCGCCGACCCCCAGAATGGTGTTGCGCAGCGCAAGCGACGCCGTCGCGCCTACGGCGGACTTGATCTGCGTTGTGTCGGCCGTCAGCCTGGATACGATTTCGCCCGACTGCACCGTGTCGAAAAAGCCCGGTGACAGCGTGGTGACATGGGTGAAGACGTCGCGGCGCAGATCGGCAACGACACGCTCGCCGAGCGAGATGACGAAATAATATCGGCACGCGGAGGCGAGCGCGAGCACCGCCGCGATCACGATCAGCATGGTGAAATAATTCGCGATGAAGACGGAATCGGCACCGGAAAAACCATGATCGACCATGCGGCGCACGGCCAGCGGCAGGGTCAGCGTCGTTGCCGCGGCCAACACCAGGAAGACGACGGCGCCGGCGACGAGCCGGGGATAGCGCTTCAGATAGGGAAACAGCGTCGCCAGCGGCCGGAGCGAACGCCTGCGCTTTTCGGTCTCGTCCGGCGATTGTGCCATTCGCGCTTCTCCTGACGGCGGCGTCCCGCGGCCCGGCGGTACGGTCTTGTGATTCCGGGGCGGCTGATGTATAGGCCGCGCAGGATTTGGCGAAGCCGTAGCCGTGAATGGCCGCGGCTTCAAGTTTTACAGACCAGGCGCATCGCCGCAGGCGGCCGGCACCAGCGCCGTTGAAGACCAGGACGAGATCGATGAAAGCGAAAATCCACCCCGACTACCACACCATCAAGGTCGTGATGACCGATGGCACCGAATACATGACCCGTTCGACCTGGGGCAAAGAGGGCGACACGCTCAACCTCGACATCGACCCCAACACCCATCCGGCCTGGACCGGTGGCCAGCAGCATCTCATGGACCGCGGCGGACGCCTGTCGAAGTTCAAGAAGCGCTACGAGGGCCTCGGCCTCTAAGACGAACCAACGTCATGTGGCTTCGAAAAACCCCGCTTCGGCGGGGTTTTCTTTTGGCGTTCCGTCGGTGACGGCCGATCTCGTTATCGCGCGGCGCGGCGACTGTCGCCAAGCCTGGAGGCGCTCAGCGCGACCGGTCGGCATGGCCCAGATCGCGCTCCGGCCAGACTGCGTCGCGCACGCGCCGCTCAGTATCTTCGCCTCTGGAAAGCCGCTGTCGCGCACCTGATCCCAGATCGTCCCGCCGTTGAGCGTGATCGCGAAAATGCCGCCGGTGCCCGGCACCAGCGTCACTTCGCCCAGGTTGGCCCCGAAGGTCGGCAGCAATTCCTGCGCCATCCAGGGCGCACGCAAGAGCCATGGCTCTTGCGTGCAATGAACGGTGCCGACGGTGCGCTTGCGGCTCTAGGCAGCGCTCAATTTAGCCAACGTTTCGTCGTCGACCTCGAAATTGGCGTAGACGTTCTGCACGTCGTCGTCGTCCTCGAGCACGCCGATCAGCTTCATCAGCGACTGCGCCCGTTCCTCGTCCACCGGCACGCCGTTTTGCGGTTTCCAGATCGTCTTGACCGATTCGGGCTCGCCCAGCGCCGCCTCGAGCGCCTTGGAAACGTCGCCGATATCCTCGAACGCGCACAATATGGTGTGACCGTGCTCGTCGGACTGGATGTCCTCCGCGCCCGCCTCGATCGCGGCCTCCATTACCGTGTCTGGGTCACCCGCCGCGGCCGGATAGACGATCTCGCCGACCCGGTCCCACATGAAGGCGACCGAACCGGTCTCGCCGAGCGAGCCGCCTGCCTTGGTGAAGGCGGCGCGCACATTGGAGGCGGAACGGTTGCGGTTGTCGGTCAGCGCCTCGACGATCACCGCCACCCCGCCGGGACCGTAGCCCTCGTAGCGGACTTCCTCGTAACTTTCCGAATCGCCGCCCGCCGCCTTGTTGACAGCACGCTGGATGTTGTCCTTGGGCATGGACTGGGCCTTGGCGTTCTGGATCGCCAGCCTCAGCCGCGGGTTCATGTCCGGATCGGGCATGCCCTGTTTGGCCGCGACCGTGATCTCACGCGCGAGCTTGGAAAACATCTTGGAGCGGGCGGCGTCCTGCCGCCCCTTGCGGTGCATGATGTTCTTGAACTGTGAATGGCCGGCCATGGCACCTCTTGTCGTCAAATCATGGGGATTTGGCGCGCTTTATAAATATTTCGCCGCACGAGGTCCAGAAGCGCGACGTCGAACGCTCGCGAAATCGTGACTACGCGACCGAGCGCGGCCATGCGCTAATAAGCGTCGAACGCGGACGGAAAGGAGCCTGGCATGAGCCTTCTTCTGCGCTTGATCGCGACCGTGCTGGTCATCGCGGCGGCTACGCTCGGCGCCGCCGCGCAGGATCGCGCGCCCGTTTCCTCGCGGTGCCTGGCCGTGGCCGAAGCCCTGCCCAGGGTGATATTCACCAGTGTCACGCCCGCCGGCTCGACGGTATCGGCCGAAGACGTGACCATCACCTATGCCGGCCATTCCACCTACATCATCGAGACGCCCGGCGGCGTACGCATCGCAACCGATTTCTCCGGCGCATACGGCCGTGACCCGCTGCCCCGTGTCGCGACCATGAACAAAGCGCACCGGACCCATTTCACTCCTTCGCCCGACCCCGGGATCGAATATGTCCTGCCCGGCTGGAACCCCGACGGGGACGGCCCGGCCCGGCATGCGCTGGTTGTCGACGACGTCTATATCCGCAACGTGCCGACCGACATCCGCCGGTTCGGCACGATGGAACGGGACGGCAACTCGATCTTCATCTTCGAGGTCGCCGATTTGTGCATCGGCCATCTCGGCCATCTCCACCACGATCTGACAGACGCCCATTATGCCGCCATCGGCCGGCTCGACATCGTCATGGTGCCGGTCGATGGCGGCATGACGCAATCGCTCGTCAATATGAGCGAAATCGCCAGGCGGCTTTATTCTTCGATCGTGCTGCCCATGCACCGCCATTCCACGCCGATCGGCGAATTCCTGTCGATGATGGGTGAGAATTTCGCCGTCGATTTTTCCAGCGAGCGCGGCTTCACCGTCTCTCTGGCCAGCCTGCCGCGACGGCCGACCATCCTGGTCCTGGACGGGGTGTGATGAACGTCCTGATTGCGCTTTGTCTGGCGCTCATGCTTGCGAGCGGCCCGGCCGTCACGCAAGATCAGGGCGATGTGCCGGCCTTGCGCGCACGCCTGTTCGCCGAACTCAAGGCCGCGCCCTCGCAAGCCAGGGGCCGGGCCGTCGAGGACGCCATCTGGCGCATGTGGATGGCGCAGGCGCCGAATGAGGCGATCCGCAGCGACGTCGCCGATGCCATGGCCGCGCGCGAGCGCCATGAGTTAGGCCGAGCGCTCGACCTGCTCGACGGCGTCGTCGTTGCCGCGCCCGATTACGCGGAGGGCTGGAACCAGCGCGCCTTCATTCACTTCCTCAAGGGCAATCCCGACGAAGCGCTGGCTGACATCGACCGCGCGCTCGCGCTCGAGCCGAAACATTTCGGCGCCCTGTCAGGCAAAGCGATCGTCTTGATGAGCCAGGGCCGCATGAAACTCGCTCAACAGGCCCTGCGCCGGGCAGTCGACATCCACCCCTGGCTGAAGGAGCGTTCATTGCTCCTACCGGAAGACGCCGACACGCCACCGCCTCCGGCCGGCGACGACATCTGACCCGGCCGGATCTAGGAACGACCGACCTCCAGCCGAGGATAAGCGGCCTTATACGCCGCTCCGCTCATCAATAGCGGAGGCCGCCTTTTGCCGCTGGCGTTTGCGCCGCGCCAGCATATTGAGCGCCTCGACCAACGCCGAAAAGCCCATGGCGGCATAGATGTAGCCTTTCGGCACGTGGAAGCCGAAGCCGTCGGCGATCAGCGTCGTACCGATCATCAGCAGGAAGCCGAGCGCCAGCATGACGATGGTCGGATTCTTGGCGATGAAGCGCGACAGCGGCTCGGCGGCGATCAGCATCACCGTCACCGCGCAGATGACGGCGATATACATGATCGCGATCTCGTCGGTCATGCCGACGGCGGTGATGATCGAATCGATCGAGAAAACCAGGTCGAGCAGCAGGATCTGGAAGATCGCCGCACCGATACCCAGTGTCACGGCCCGGCCGACGATTTCGTCCTTGGGGTCTTCGGGATCGACGGAATGGTGAATTTCCTTGGTCGCTTTCCAGACCAGGAACAGGCCGCCTGCGATCAGGATCAGGTCGCGCCAGGAAAAGCCGTGATCGAAGGCGGTGAAGACCGGCGTCGTGAGTTGGACGATGAAGGAGATCGTGGCCAACAGCACCAGCCGCAGCACCAAAGCGGCGCCGATGCCGATCCGACGCGCGTTTTTCTGCTGCTCGACGGGCAGCTTGTTGGTCAGGATCGAGATGAAGATCAGATTGTCGATGCCGAGAACGACTTCAAGCACGATCAGTGTTGCAAGCGCGATCCACGCGGTCGGGTCGTTGAGCCAGACAAAGTGCGGCGCCAGAAAATCCATCAGTGCCATACGAGCGTCCCTTGGCGGTTCGGTTGAAAATTGTCGGCGTGGCGGTCGGAATCAAATAACGTGGCGCCGCGCGGCGTCAACCTTCGTTCCAAAAGGCGGGGACCGTCTCCTCCAGGCGCGGTCCGAGCCTGAGCGGTGCGACTTTTTCGGCGAGACCGGTGCGGTCGGAGATCTCGACGCCCAGCCCGCAGACCGTCGCCGGCCCGGCCGCGGCCTCGAACCGCCCCTTGGGAACCTTGTACAAAAACCGGTTGAGCGGCTCTTCCTTGTCCATGCCGAGCGAGGAATCGTAATCGCCGCACATGCCCGCATCCGACATGAACGCAGTGCCGCCATTGAGGATCTGGTGGTCCGCGGTCGGATGGTGGGTGTGGGTGCCCACGACGAGGCTCGCCCGCCCGTCGACGAAATGGGCGAAACACATCTTTTCGCTGGTCGCCTCGGCGTGGAAATCGATGACGACGGCGTCCGCCTGTTCGCCCAGCGGACAGGCGGCGAGCTCGCGCTCGGCCGCCTGGAACGGATCGTCGAGTTCGGGATGCATGAAAACCCGGCCCATAATGTTGGCGACCATTACCCGCGCACCATTTTTGGCGACGAAGACGCCGGAACCGCGCCCCGGCGTGCCGCCGGGAAAATTGGCGGGACGCAGGAACCGTTCCTCGCGTGGCGCGAACTCCAGCGCCTCGCGCTGGTCCCACACATGATTGCCGGTGGTCACGACATCGGCGCCGGCCTCTAGCGTCGTCCTGAAGATGTCTTCGGTGATGCCGAAACCGCCGGCGGCGTTTTCGCCGTTGACGATCACGAAATCGAGCCGGAAATCGGAAATCAGGCCGGGCAGGCGTTGCCACACCGCCGTGCGCCCGGTCCGCCCCACCATGTCGCCGAGAAAAAGAAGCCTCATTAGGCCGGATACCTGCTTACGTCGCGCGATGCCGGCGAAGGGTCACGACCCGATCACCGGCGATGAACCTTCATCTAGAGACGTTCACCGTTGAATGGAAGCAGTTTGGCGGAATGGATTTTTCGGTCCGGCTAGAAGAAATCCGCCGCGCGATATGGATATCGGACAAGGATTTCGACACGGTTGGAGCGGAAAAGCCGTCCGCGCCGGAAAGGCGGCAGGGTCTTGTTTCCGCTCATCCAACTGCGATCGCCCGGCCTTGGTCTTTCGTGTCCGCGAGCAGCGTCAATAGTGGGACACATTTTTCCTTGCGGTGCAGCATGCGGCTTCCTACCTTGCACCGGACCTTGCCGGACGGAGTTTTGCGGTGATCAAGCCAGAAAGCGTGCAGGAAGCCCTGATCCACATCATGGTTGTGGTATCGGCCTCCGACAGCAACATGACCGACCGCGAACTGGCCAAGATGGGCAGTGTCGTGCGCACCATGCCGGTCTTCGCCAGCTTCGATCCGGACGCTTTGCTGGACGTGGCCAAGAAGAGCCAGGCGGTTCTGCAACAGGAGGGCGCGCTCAACGCCATCCTCGCCTCGATCGTGGAGGTGGTGCCGGTGCGCCTGCACGACACCGCCTATGCAATCGCCGTCGAGATCGCCGCGGCCGATCTGCATGTGCGGCCCGAGGAACTTCGCATCCTGCAATTGCTGCGCGCCCAGCTTGGCGTCGACACGCTGACGGCGGCGGCGATCGAACGGGCGGCGGTCGTGCGCCATCGCACCGTCTGATCGCACGCAAGAGCGCGCTCACCGCGTGTTGATTGGCGTTTGCCATTGCGCGGTGGCACTGACGGCCTGAGCGATCGAAAGCCGGTGGTGGAAATATGCAGGAGTTCGAGATATCCGAGGCGGCCGCGCGCCTGACCGCCTTTCTTGCCATATTCGGCGCCATGGCCGCGTTCGAATTGTGGTCGCCCCGGCTCGAACGGGCCGAGATGGTGGGCGCGTTCAAGGCGCGGCGCTGGTTCACCAATCTATCGATGGTGCTGATCTCGTCGATCCTGCTGCGGTTGATCTTTCCGGCGGCCGCCGTCGGAGCGGCCGTGTGGGCGGAAAGCCGCGGCTGGGGTGTGTTGCGCCGTTTCGACCTCGATCCGCGCCTTGCCGGGCTTGTCGGCTTCGTCCTGCTCGACTTCGCCGTCTGGCTGGAGCATGTCGCCAGCCACAAGATACCGCTATTGTGGCGCATCCACAGGATGCATCATGCCGATACCGGCTTCGACGTGACCACCGGCCTGCGCTTCCACCCGCTGGAAATCCTGCTTTCCATGGTCTGGAAGGCCGCTGTCGTGGTCGCGCTCGGACCGCCGGTGCTTGCGGTTCTGGTGTTCGAGATCGTGCTCAACGGAACCTCGATGTTCAACCATTCCAACGCCAGGCTGCCGCTTGCCATCGATCGGCTTTTGCGCCGCGTGCTGGTCACGCCCGATATGCACCGGGTCCACCATTCCTCGGTCCGCGCCGAGACCGACTCCAATTACGGTTTCAACTTTCCGTTCTGGGACCGGCTGTTTCGCACCTATCGCGACCAGCCGCGCCTCGGTCACGACGAAATGGAAATCGGGCTGCCGGATTTTCGCGGCGACGCGCCGTCCCGCCTCGTATGGGCGCTGTCGCTGCCGTTCCGCGCGATGCGGTTTGCCGGCGCCAACCCGCCGGAGCCGGCCAAAGAGGAACGGTTGGAAACTACCGGGCCTAAAAGAAGCTGACCGGGAAATAGCGCAGATAAAGTTCCGCGAAGGTGCCGTTGGCGTTGATCTCGTGCAGCGCATAGTCAAAGGCGGCAGCGAGTTCGGGCATGCCGCGCCGTGTCGCGATCGCCATGCCGGGGCCGAGATAGGCCGGTAGCAGGTAGGGACCGCCGACGAAGCGGCAGCACGTTTGCGATTCGGAGCCGGAAAGCCAGAAGGACAGTGCCATGCCGTCGGCGAACGCCGCATCGGTTTTGCCTTGGCGCACATCGTCCAGCATCCAGTCGGAGCGCGAATAGATCACCGGGCGCAGATCGGGAAACAGCTCGCGCAGTATCTTTTCATGGACACTCCCGCCGCGCACGCCGACGCGCTTGGCAGCCAGCGTTTCGTGCAGGGGTTCGGCGACGGTTTTGTCCTTCGCCGCCACAAAACGGGCCGGCAGTCGCAGATAAGGCCGCGAGAACGCGTAGCGCCGGCGGCTCTCGGTGGTCACCGCCAGGCCGGCCAGAATCGCCTCGCCCTGGCCGGCCTCCAGGGCGCTGGACAGTTCATCCCAGGGCAGCGCCTGGATCTGGCATAGCTCCTCGAGCGACAATTCCGCGCAGATCGCGCGGGCGAGATCGACGTGAAAGCCGCTGAGACGCCCGTTGCGGTCGAGAAAATTGAAGGGCGGAAAATCGATCGTAGTCAGGAAACGCAGGCGCGGGAGCTCGCCGATTTCCGGCTTCGACAGTCTTTCGCGCGTATCCCAGAGATTGGGAATGACGGGCTCGGCGATCGCCGGGTTCGCCGCCAGAGCCAGATAGAGGAACAAGGTGCACAGGGCTCTCAGCATGCGTAAATTCCCAACCGCCAGGTGCCATGGCTAGCACGTGAAAGCGTAGTTTTCACCCTCCCGTGTCGTGGCCCAACCGTTTGTCGGTTTTGCAACCATCGGTTAATAGATCGAAAATTCGCACACGTTATAGTGCGTTGCGATTCCAATCCGGCCATTTGGGGTCAAGAATGGGGCAGTTCGACGATACACTGCAATTTATCGAAGAGTTGGATCGGGCTGAAACGCCGGAAACAGTGTGCCGGCAGCTGCTCGAGCTGACGCGCGGTTTCGGCCTGACCGCGATCATGGCCGGCACCGTGCCGCGCCCGGGAACGCCCAAGGGCAAGCAGAAAAGCCATGTCATGCTGTGCGATTGGCCGCAGGACTGGCTTGAGCGCTACGTTGCGCGCAATTATGTCGACCAGGATCCGGTCGTCACCTATATCAAACGCTCCCCGACAATGGTGAATTGGCGCAGCGCCACCAGCGAACTGCAAGCCGGCAAGACTGCCCGTCAGGTCATGGGCGATGCCGGAGAGTTCAAACTCAAGGACGGGTTCGCCTTTCCGCTGATCACCATCGAGGGCACGATCGTCATGGTTTCCCTCGGCGGCGAGGCCGTCGATATCTCCCCTGAAGGGGTGGGGGTTGTGTCCCTGGCTTCCACCTATGCGATCGGGCGCGCCATGCAATTGCAAAACGCCCAGGCGATATTCGATCAGCGGCCCGATCTGACCCCACGCGAAACCGAGTGCCTGAAATGGGCCGCGGAGGGAAAGTCGGAGTGGGAGATTTCCCAGATTCTCGGAATTTCCGAACATACGTCCGAAAAGCATTTGCTCAATGCCAAGCGGAAATTGGGCGCGGCCAACCGCGTGCACGCCGTCGCCGAAGCCATCCGCCACGGTTACATTTCCTGACCGCGCGATCGCGTAGGGCATTACGTGATCACGTAATGTTCGCTCCCTCGACTCGTCGTAAGTTTTTCTCTCCATCCACAGGAGGGAAACATGATCTACGCACTGACGACGAACGAGTTGGCCGCCCGGCCCGATCTGTGGGACGAGGTTCGCCGGCTAAGACACAAGATCTTTGTCGAGGAGATGGGTTGGGACGATCTTCGCAGTCCCGACAGCCGCGAGAGTGACCAGTTCGACCACGATGAAGCGGTCCATCATCTGTGCATGCGCAATGGCCGGCTCGCCGGGTACCAGCGCATGCTGCCGACCACGCGCCCGCATCTGCTGACCGACGTTCTGTCCGACCTTTGCGAGGGCGAGGGGCCGAAGGGCTCCAACGTCTTCGAACTGACCCGCTACGCCGTCGCCCACGCGCATCGGGACGGCCGGCGCGGCGTGTCCACAGTCGGCAGCGAGCTGATCGCCGGCTTCGTCGAATGGGGGCTGGAACGCGGCGTCGACCAGGTCATCATCGAGTTCGAGCCGATGTGGGTGCTGCGCGCTCTGCAACTCAGCTTTCTGGCGCGCCCGCTCGGCTATCAACGGACCTATGGCCGCCAGCAGGTTGTCGCGACATTGCTGACCTTCAACGAACAGACGCTCGACGTGGTTCGAGGCCGCCGCAGTCATCACGCGCCGGTTCTGAGCCGCGGCATGCCGGAGGACGAGGTCTTTCGGCGCGCGTCCTGACATCAGATGGGACGCCGCGAACCGGCAACGGTCGCGCGGCCATGGACGATGGGAGATAAATCATGGACGACAAACATGTCATCGAATTCGGCAATCACACCCTCGCGCTGACGCTGTCGGGCGCGGACGGCCGCCCCGTGCTCGATCATCGGGCCTATCTGAGGTTGGCGCAGGCTCTGCGCGACGCGGCGGCGCGCGACGACGTCCGCGTGGTGGTCCTGCGCGGCCTTTCGGGGTGCTTTTGCCTCGGCGGGGATCTTTCGGAATTCCTCGACGCGGACAAGCATCAATCCCTGATCGGGGCGGTAACCGACATGTTTCGCATGCTGGCGACCTTTCCCAAGCCCATACTGGCCTGCGTCGACGGCGACGCGGTCGGCGTGGGGTGCACGGTGCTTTTCCATTGCGATCTAGTCTTTGCCTCGGCCCAGAGCACGTTTCGGGTGCCGTTCGTCGATTTCGGCCTTGTGCCCGACGCGGCGACCAGCATTCTCGCGCCTGAAAAACTGGGATATGCCAACGCCTTCCGCTTCTTCTGCCTCGGCGAAACGCTGGACGCCAAAAAGGCCCATGCGCTCGGCTTGGTGACCGACCTGCTGGAAGCGGAAAAACCGGAGGCTGCCGCTGCCCGGGTCGCCTGGCAACTGGCGAAGAAGCCGGCTCGGGCGCTTGCGCAGACGCGGGGTCTGCTGAAGGGCGACACCGCCCAGCTCTGCGCGCGCATCGACCGGGAGGTCTCGCTGTTTCACGACGCCTTACAGGATGAAGCGACGCTGCGCAGGCTCAAGCGGATTGCGCGCATGGCCGCCTGACGCCGGCCGCAAACCGGGCGTGCCGGGTCGAGGGGACAACGGAGTCGAGCACGTCCTTGCGAGGGAGGGGAGAGTGCAGCAGCACCTTGAAAGGGGCCGGCGCGTGCTGCCCGCCGTGCCGGAAGGGTTGAAGACACCGCGCGCGCGGCTGGCGTGGCGGCCGCCGTGGCACGAAGCCGCGCGGCTGCTCGCCGGCATGGCGGCGTTGAACGGCTGGAGCGGATTGCTGCGTCGGCTTCGGATAACCGAGGACGACGCGCTGCGGCTTGCCGCGCGCGCCAACGCCAACGGAACCGAATTGCTTGACGAATTATACGTCGCCGGCGTGTTGCCCGAAGACGCGCTCTATCGCACGTTGGCGGCCGAGATCGGCCTCCGATTCGAGCCCGCCGTGCAACCCCGGACGCTGATCCTGCGCGACGCCGAATTGCGCATGCTGCTTGCCCGGCCTCGCGGGCAGCTTCACGTGCGAACCGACGCAGGCGGCCTGTCACGGGTGCTGCTGTCGTCGACGACCCTCAATCCTGGCCAGGCACATCGTCGCTTTGCCGATCGTGCTGAGCTTGTCAGCCGCCTGCGGCTGGTCGCGCCGGGCACCTTGCGTGCCGCGCTGCTGCATCTGGCGCGCCGGCTTTTGCTGGGCGAGGCGCTGCGCGGCCTGTTCGCAAGCCGGCCGGAATTTTCCGCCCGCCAGGGCGCGACTTCCTGGCAGGGGCTGATGCTTGGCCTGCTGCTGGTCGGCGCGCCGGTGGCCTATGCTTTGGCACCGCGGGCCACGACATGGTCCGCTTTCGCGGTCATCACCACCGTCTTTCTCATGTGCGTCGGGCTTCGGCTGGCGGCGTTAAGGGAGGCGGGGCCCGCCAATCCGCGGCTACCTGCACTAGCGAACGCGCGCTCTCTGCCGGTCTACACCATCCTGGTCGCCTTGCATTCGGAAGCCGAGGTCATCGACGATCTCTTCCGGGCGCTCGCCCGGATCGTCTGGCCGCGCAGCAAGCTGGAGATCAAGTTCGTCTGCGAGGCCGATGATGCGCTCACACTTGCAGCCATCGCTCGCCAACGGCTGAGACCGTGGATGGAGATCATCCAGGTCCCGCCCTGCGAGCCGCGCACCAAGCCGAAAGCGCTGGCCTACGCGCTGCCGGCGGTCGGCGGCGAGTTTGTCGCGCTCTACGACGCCGAGGACCGTCCGCATCCCATGCAATTGCTCGAAGCCTGGCATCGCTTCCACGAGGGCGACGACCGTCTGGCCTGCGTCCAGGCACCCCTCGTGGTGGCCAATGCCGCAGCGGGTGCGCTCCCGCGCATGTTCCGGATGGAGTATGCGCTGCATTTCAACGCGATTCTGCCGTGGCTTTCGCGGCGCGGGCTTTGCTTCCCGCTCGGCGGCACGTCCAACCATTTTCGCAGGCGCGCTTTGGTCGGGATCGGCAGCTGGGATCCCTACAATGTCACCGAGGACGCGGACCTTGGAACCCGCTTTGCCCGGTTCGGCTATCGCTGCGAGACGATCGCCTGTCCGACTTTGGAAGATGCTCCCGACGAGGTCAGGGTATGGCTTTGCCAGCGCACGCGCTGGTTCAAGGGCTGGATACAGACCTGGTTCGTTCACATGCGCAGGCCGGCGCGGCTTTATCGCGAACTCGGGCCGGGTTCCTTCATCGCCGTGCAGGTCATGTTCGCTGGCATGATCGCCTCGGCGCTCGCGCATCCCGTCCTGCTGGCGAGCGTCGTGCATCTCGGCACGAAGTTGACCCTGACCGGAGCGCTCGATCGTGGGGACGCGGCCCTGCTGACGCTCGCACTCATCAACATGGCGCTCGGATACGGGTCTTTCCTGGTTCTGGGTTTCCGTAGCCTCGACAAACCCGACCGTCGCGGCTTTTGGAAGAACGCCGCGCTAACGCCAGCCTATTGGCTGCTGATGTCGATTGCCGCGTTGCGCGCCTGCTGGCAGATTTGCTGGTGGCCGCATTATTGGGAAAAGACGCCGCACAAGCGTCATGCCGTACCCGATGCGCCGGCACGCAGCCCGCATACCCGCTTCCGTCGCCCATCGAGACCTTCACGGCCGGCCGCCTCGCGTGTCAGCTGCCGATGATGGCGGGTCCGGCACAGACGATCCTGTCGTCCTGTTCGCCGATCAGGCCGTCGTCGCGCCCGTCATAAGGCAGGGACGACAGGATGTGGCGGATCGCCGCCAGCCTTGCGCGCCGCTTGTCGTTGGTCTTCAGCACGGTCCAGGGCGCGTGCGCGGTGTGCGTCCGTTTCATCATCGTGTCACGGCGCCGCGTATAGTCGTCCCACAGGCCCATGCCGGCAATGTCGATCGGGGAGAACTTCCAGATCTTCAACGGGTCGTGGCGCCGGTCGTGAAACCGCTTGAGCTGCATCTCCTGGCCGATATTCAGCCAGAATTTGAAGAAATGAATGCCTTCATTGACGACCATGCGTTCAAAAGAGGGCGTTTCGCCGAGAAATTTCTCGGTTTGCGCAGGTGTGCAGAAACCCATCACCGGTTCCACGACCGCACGGTTGTACCAGGATCGGTCGAATGTGACGAACTCGCCCGCGGTCGGAAAGTGTTCGACATAGCGCTGATAGTACCACTGGCCGCGCTCGACCTCCGTTGGTTTCGGCAGCGCCACATTGCGCGCGACACGCGGGTTCATGTACTGGCGAATGACGAATATGGTGCCGCCCTTGCCCGCCGCGTCCCGCCCTTCGAAAAGCGACATGACGCGATGGCCGCTGGCCTGCAGCCAATATTGCAGCTTGACCAGCTCGATCTGCAGCCGTTCGAGTCGGTCCTCGTAGGCCTTCTTGTCCATCTTGTCGGCATAGGGATAGCCGCCGGAGGCCATGTCGTTGTCCTTGATCCAGTCCGGCAGCTTGGGATCGTTGATGTCGAACACGCGTTCCTTGCCGTCGATGGTAAGCTTGATTGGCTCCGCGTTCAGCTCCGGATGCGCGAGGTCGGCCTTGGACATTGATTTTTCTCCGAATTACGGTCGCGGCTATGCTATTGGGCGCCCCGGCAGGCGTCCAGTGCAGCGGTCCGGTTCCCAGCGTCCCGTGCACTGGTCGCAAAAAGATGGGGCGTGGTAGGCTCGATGGCGTTTGATGGTCCGACACCTGGATGGGCACGGCGCGGCGCGGCCAGTCTGGCGCGGGCGAAATGGCTCGTTGCGACCGCTTTGGCGGCCATCGCCGGCCTGGCCTGGCTCGGGGGTCTCGACTGGCCGGTCATCGGGCTTGCGATGGGCGCGGTCCTGGTCGCGGCAGCGGTCGGGCCCGGCGAGCGCGAAGCGGAGCGGGTTTCCGGCGGCGCGGCGGCGCCGGCCTCGACCGGGCTTCGGGCTTATCCGGCCGAATATATCGCCGCAGCCATCCCCGATCCGATGGCGATGATCGACCAGGCAGGCGCGATCGTCTACGTCAACGATGCCGCCCGCGCCGCGTTCGGCGACTTCCGCGCCGGCACGCTGATCCAATTGCGGTTCCGCACGCCCGAATTCCAGACCTTTCTGAGCGGGCTTCGTGACGGCGCTGCCGAACCGCATGTCACCGACTATGCCGAGCGCGTTCCCATCGAGCGCTGGTTCCGCATCGTCGGACGGCCGATCGGCCATGGCACCAATCTTTTCGTCCTGGTTTTCAAGGACCAGAGCGAGACCCGGCGGATCGACCGGATGCGCTCCGATTTCATCGCCAATGCCAGCCACGAGTTGCGCACTCCGCTCGCCTCCGTCGCCGGGTTCATCGAGACCCTGCGCGG
Organism: Nitratireductor arenosus; assembly: GCF_009742725.1. Classification (GTDB taxonomy): domain Bacteria; phylum Pseudomonadota; class Alphaproteobacteria; order Rhizobiales; family Rhizobiaceae; genus Mangrovimarina; species Mangrovimarina arenosa. The sequence continues at coordinate 610,963 of NZ_WPHG01000003.1, forward strand.
TCCTGCCCGCAACGACGCCAAAGCCCGCGATCATTTCCTCCAGATCATGCAGGACCAGACTGCGCGCATGGCCCGGCTGATCGACGATCTGCTGTCGCTGTCGCGTCTGGAGATGAAGACCTATGCCGCGCCGTCGAAGGCGGTCGATCTGCACCAGGTGATCGACCGCGTCGTCAACGCGATGAGCCAACTGGCCGCCGAGGTGGGCGTGACGATCGTCAAGCAGATACCGACCGCGCCGGTCGAAATTCTCGGTCAGCCGGACGAGTTGATCCAAGTGTTCGAGAATCTGGTGGAAAACGCCTGCAAATATGGCCAGTCCGGCGGCAAAGTGTTGGTTTTGCTGGATGCGGGCAAGGGCGAAGCCGCCGCCGGCCCCAGCGTCACGGTCAGGGATTTCGGCCCCGGCATTCCCGAAGAGCATATCCCGCGATTGACCGAGCGGTTCTACCGGATCGACGCCGAAACCAGCCGGGCACAGAAGGGAACGGGGCTGGGCCTGGCCATCGTCAAGCATATCCTGACCCGCTACGACGCACGCCTGACGATACGCTCGTGGCCGGGCGAGGGGGCCGCCTTCACGGTTCAGTTCCCGGCGCGCTAAGCCGTTTGGCGTGTTCTTTTTTAGGTCACGCGCATGGAGTACAGAAGACCGAGCTTGCGCCTTGGAGTGGCCCGCGATGACGTCAGACCACATCATGAACGCCTACGACCAGGAGCTGAAATTCTTGGCCAACAGGATCGCCTTCATGGGCGGCCATGCCGAACGCATGGTGGATCAGGCCATCCAGGCCCTGGTGGCCGCCAATGTCGATCTGGCACGCAAGGTCGTTGCTGACGACATGGCGCTGGACGAGGCCCAGCGCGACGTCGATGACAAAGCCGTCATCATCATTGCCCGGCGCCAGCCCATGGCCGACGATCTGCGCGAAATCATCGGTGCGATCAGAATTTCCTCCGACCTTGAGCGTGTCGGCGATCTTGGCAAGAACATCGCCAAACGCGTCGTGTCGCTGAGCGACGCCGCACAGCCGATCCAACTCTTTCGCGGGCTCGAGGCGCTGGCGCAGCTTGCGCTCACCCAGTTGAAGGAAGTCCTCGACGCCTACGCCACGCGATCGGTCGCCCGTATCGGCCAGGTGCGCGACCGCGACGACGACATCGACGCCATGTACACCTCGCTGTTTCGCGAACTGCTCACCTATATGATGGAGGATCCGCGCAACATCGCCTCATGCACCCATCTGCTGTTCTGCGCCAAGAATATCGAGCGGATCGGCGATCACGCGACCAACATCGCCGAAACCGTCTACCATATCGTGACCGGCGATCTGATGCCGGCCGAGCGTCCCAAGGAAGACAAGAGCCACAAGGTCGTCATCTAAAGGGGAAAGGCTCCGCAGGCGAAATAGCGCCGTCGCTTGCAAGTCGCATCCGTTGCTCCGATTGAAACGCCGACAGCCCCGCAAGGCGCGGGGCTCGTATACGAGTGGTCTGGCGACTGTCGTTGTGGCGCTCGCTCAGCGCTGGCGCCGGCGCTCGGAGGCCGGCTGGAAGGCCAGGCGGGCATGGTAGGTGCAGTAGGGGCCGCTTTCAGCCGATTCATTGCCGCAGAAATGGAAATCCTCATGTAGCGGATCCCCGTTTGGCCATTTGCAGGTCCGCTCCGTCAGATCGGCCAGCGACAGGCGGCGCGAGATCGGCACCACCACATTCTCGGACGGCCGCAGCGCCGGACGCGGGGCGGCGTCGGCATCAAGAGCGGTGTTGAGCGCGTTGGCGCCCACTGTCTGTGGCAGGATGCGTCCGCCGGAGGTGCGTGGCACCGGCTTGCCGGTGGCGCCGGAATGCGCGGTCTTCTTCGGCCGGCTCGGCGCGGCGGACGCGCGGCCGCGGCTGGAAAGCTTCAGGCGATGAACCTTGCCGATCACGGCGTTGCGGCTCACGCCGCCCAACTGGGCCGCGATTTGGCTCGCGCTCAAGCCTTCCGCCCATAGCTTCTTGAGCAGCTCGACCCTTTCATCCGTCCAGTTCATCCGCATATGCTCCTGGTGCATTCGGGTGGCGGAATCGGAATCGCTCCCCGTCCTGGCAAGCGCCAGGAGGACACGAGATGTACCCGGTGAGATTGTCCGCCGCACGAAATATAGTTTTTTCTTGCGCTCAAACTACAATAGGGGCCGACTCCGTGACAAGAGTCGCGCCGGTTCGCTGAATCCTATTTTTCGGTTTTCCCCAACTTGCCATCGCCGGGCCCCGCCGGACGTGGGTCCGGCTTCCGCCTTCGACATGGCCGCGACATTGACTTTGGCGACAAAAAAACCGATATGCTGACGACGCGGCCGCCCGGAGGGCGGCTTTTTGATTTGGTGGCCGCAGCCGGTATTTGCAAGGCCTTGCGGCCGATCCGAAACGCGGAACGGAGCGTGCGCTCATGAGTGGTTCAGCGCTGTACGAAACTTTTGCACGGGCCCCGCTCGCCTTCGAACGTGGCGAAGGCAGCTGGCTGATCACGGCGGATGGCGAGCGCTTCCTCGACTTCGCCGCCGGCATCGCGGTCAATTCGCTCGGTCACTCGCATCCGCACCTGGTCGCCGCCCTTGGCGAGCAGGCCGGCAAGCTGTGGCACGTCTCCAATCTCTACGAGATCCCCGGCCAGAGCCGGCTTGGCGAACGACTGGTGAAAAACACCTTCGCCGACAAGGTGTTTTTCACCAATTCCGGCGCCGAAGCCCTAGAATGCGCGATCAAGACGGCGCGGCGTTATCATTATGTCGCCGGCCGGCCGGAGCGCAATCGCATCATCACCGTGGAAGGCGCCTTTCACGGCCGCACGCTGGCCACGATCGCGGCCGGCGGCCAGAAAAAATATCTGGAAGGTTTCGGTCCGAATGTCGAAGGTTTCGACCAGGTGCCTTTCGGCGACCTCAAGGCCCTGAAAAACGCGATCACGCCGGCCACGGCCGCCATCCTCGTCGAGCCGGTCCAGGGCGAGGGCGGTATTCGCGCCGTTCCCAACGACATGCTGAAGGCGATCCGCGGACTGTGCGACGAGCACGGCATCCTGCTCATTCTGGACGAGGTCCAATGCGGCGTCGGGCGTACCGGACGCCTTTTCGCCCATGAATGGGCCGGCATCGAGCCCGACATCATGGCGATCGCCAAGGGCATCGGCGGCGGGTTTCCGCTCGGCGCATGCCTGGCAACGGACGACGCCGCAACGGGCATGACGACCGGCGTCCACGGCACCACGTTCGGCGGTAATCCGCTGGCGATGGCGGTCGGCAACGCCGTTCTCGACGTCGTTCTGGAGGATGGCTTCCTGGATGAGGTCAACCGCAAATCGCTGCTCCTGCGTCAGGGACTGGCCGAAATCGTCGATGCCTTTCCGGCGGTGTTTGAGGAATTCCGCGGCGCCGGGCTCATTCTGGGGTTGAAGTGCCGCCAGCCCAATGCCGCCGTCACGCTCGCCTTTCGCGATGAAAACTTGCTGACGGTTCCCGGCGGCGACAATGTCGTCAGGCTTCTGCCGCCGCTGACGGTGTCGGACGAGGAAATCCGCGCGGCGCTCGGCCATATGCGCGACGCCGCCGAAAAACTGGTCAAGGTGGCCGTCGATGCCTGAGGTCACGGCCCGCTGCCAGGCCGATGCGCGGCCGCGCCATTTCACCGATCTGTCGGCGCTGCCGCCGGCGACCCTGCGCGTCATTCTCGAGGACGCGAAGTCGCGTAAGGCGGTGCTGAAGTCGGGCGCCCGCGAGCGGCCGTTGGAGGGCAAGGTCATGGCGATGATCTTCGACAAGCCCTCGACCAGGACGCGGGTGTCGTTCGATGTCGGCATGCGCCAGCTCGGCGGCGAAACGATCATGCTGACAGGAACCGAGATGCAGCTCGGCCGCAGCGAGACGATCGCCGATACGGCCAAGGTGCTGTCGCGCTATGTCGACCTGATCATGATCCGCACGACCTCGCACGAGCGCCTGCTGGAAATGTCGGCCAATGCGAGCGTGCCGGTCGTCAACGGTTTGACCGACGAGACCCATCCCTGCCAGATCATGGCTGACGTTCTGACTTTCGAGGAGCATCGCGGCCCGGTCAAGGATCGGCTGTTTGCCTGGACCGGCGACGGCAACAATGTGCTTCATTCGCTGGTCGAGGCGGCCGCCCGCTTCCAGTTCGCACTCAACATCGCCGTCCCCGAAGGTTCGGAACCGGAGCCGGCCTATGTCGCCTGGGCCCGCGGTGAGGGCGCCAGGATCACGTTCCACGACAAGGCCGAGGACGCCGTACGCGACGCCGATTGCGTCATGACCGACACTTGGGTGTCGATGGGCCAGGAACATCGCGCCCGCGGACACAATGTCTTCGTGCCCTACCAGGTCAACGAAGCGCTGATGAAACACGCCAAGCCCGACGCGTTGTTTATGCATTGCTTGCCCGCTCATCGCGGCGAGGAAGTGACCGACGCCGTCATCGACGGGCCGAACTCGGTCGTGTTCGACGAGGCGGAAAACCGGCTGCACGCGCAAAAGGCAGTACTCGCCTGGTGTCTGGCGGGGACGGGCGCCGGTGACTGAACAGCTGAAGCTCGGTGATTTCGGCCATGCCGGTGACGACGTCATCGTGCCGTTTCAGGTCGAGGCGCTGGACGTGCGCGGCCGGGCGGTTCAGTTGGGGCCCGCCCTCGACGCCATGCTCGACAGGCACGACTATCCCGAGCCCGTGGCCCGGCTGCTGGCCGAGTGTCTAGTGCTGACCGCGCTCTTGGGCAGTTCGCTCAAATTCGACGGCAAGCTCATCCTGCAGACCCAGTCCGACGGACCGGTCGACATGCTGGTTGCCGATTTCGCCGCGCGCGGCTCGATGCGCGCCTATGCCCGTTTCGACGAGGCCAGGCTCGCCCGCGCGCAGAAGGAGGGACACACCACACCCGAGCAATTGCTGGGTACCGGCGTGCTGGCCATGACGATCGACCAGGGCACGCACATGCAGCGTTATCAGGGCGTCGTCCAGCTTGACGGCACCTCGCTGGAGGAGGTCGCGCGCACCTATTTCCGGCAGTCGGAGCAGATCCCTACCGAGGTGCGGTTGTCGGTGGCGCGCCAGCTTTTGCCGGAAGCCGGCGGCGGCAAGTCCTCGTGGCGCGCTGGCGGCATGCTGGCGCAGTTCCTGCCCGACGCGCCCGATCGCATGCGCTTGCCCGACCTGCCGGGCGGCGACGGCGAAACCGCCGCCGCCGAACCCGTGCATCTCGACGACGCCTGGGCCGAACTGCTCGCCCTGTTTTCCACCATTGAACCGGACGAATTGCTGGATCCCACGATCGGGACCGAACGGCTGCTCTATCGTCTGTTCCATGAGCACGGTGTCGTGGTATTTCCCGGGCAGACGGTGGCCGACGACTGTTCGTGTTCGCGCGAGAAGATCAGCGCCATTCTCGACGGTTTTTCCGGCGAGGAAATCGCCGAAAGTGTCGAAGACGGCGAAATCCGCGTCAATTGCGAGTTCTGCTCCAAGGAATACCGATTCGATCCGGCCGAATTCGACGGGGCTGGTGGCGACTGACGGCAGGGGCGTTCACGCTCGTTCAATTCAACGTGCGGCCGTCGTCGGGCAGATCGAGCGAAAAGGCTGGAATGTCGATCTCGAACATGTCGCCGGCCGCGTCGCGCATCGTATAGCGGCCGGCCATGATGCCCGAGGGCGTCGTAAGCGGGCAGCCCGACGTATACTGGAAGCTGTCGCCGGGACCGAGTTCCGGCTGTTCGCCGACGACGCCGGCGCCACGGACCTCCTCGACCCGTCCTTCTCCGTCGGTGATGTGCCAGTAGCGCGACAGAAGCTGTACTTGCGCGTCCGAATTGTTGGCGATGGTGACGCGATAGGCCCAGACATAGCGCGATTGTGACGGGTCGGAGCGCTCGTCGAGATAGAAAGGCTCCACGCGCACCTCTATGTTTCGCGTTGTCGCCTGATACATCATTGAGGCTCCCGAACGTTCATGCACAGAATCCTTGCCGAGCCGGCCCCATGGGTCAAGCCGCGATCGACACACATGCGCCGCGGCGCCTTTTTTCGATCCATGCCGGAAACCGCCCATGCGGCCGGGCGGAGTTTCGGTCGTGCTTGACGGCTGGATCAAGCCGCGTCTCGACCCGGTGCTGGACGAACTTGCCAGGAAACTGGCCGCGACCGGCGTCGGCGCCGACACTGTCACCGTCGTGGCCTGCGCGATCGGGCTGGCGGCGACCGGCGCGATCGCCTTCGGTTATCTCTGGTCCGGGCTGGCGCTGTTGCTGATCAGCCGTCTGGGCGACGGTCTGGACGGGGCCGTGGCGCGGCTCGACGGCAAAACCGATTATGGCGGCTTCCTCGATATCGTGCTCGACTTCGTCTTCTATGGAGCGATCCCGCTGGGCTTCGTGCTGCTCGATCCAGCGGCCAATGCGGTCGCCGGCGCGGTGCTGATTTTCACCTTCTACGTCAACGGCGCGAGTTTTCTGGCGTTCGCCATCATGGCCGAGCGGCGCGGGCTGTCGAGCGACGTGCGCGGCGAAAAATCGATCTTCTTCACCACCGGGCTTGCGGAGGCGACCGAGACGATCCTGCTGTTTACCCTGTTTTGCCTCCTGCCCGGCGGCTTTGCCGCTCTGGCCTATGCCTTCGCCGCGCTGACAGCCTATACGGCGGTCTCGCGCATCGTGCTGGCCAGGCGCAGTTTCTGAACATCGCAGCCTTTGATGGGCGTCACGCCGTGAAAGGCCCGAAAGATCAGGCCGCTTGGGCCAGGGCCCGGTCGAGATCGTCGATCAGGTCGTCGGCGTCTTCGAGCCCGACCGAAAGCCTGACCGTGCCCGGATTGATGCCGAGTTCCAGTCGCGCCGCCTCGGCGAGGTTCTTGTGCGTGGTCGTCGCCGGATGGGTGATCAGGCTCTTGGCGTCGCCGAGATTGTTTGAGATGCGGATCAGATCCAGCCGGTTCTGGAAGGAAAAGGCCGCGCCCTTGCCGCCCTTGACGTCGAAGCAGATCAGGGTCGAGCCGCCCGTCATCTGCCGCGCGATGATCTCGGCCTGCGGGTGGTCGTTGCGGCCCGGATAGACGACGCGTTCGATCGCCGGATGGCAGGCGAGATGACCCGCGATCCGGGCAGCACTTTCCGTCTGCTGGCGTACCCGCAACGGCAGCGTCTCCAGCCCCTTGAGCAGCGTCCAGGCGTTAAACGGCGACAGGCTCGGCCCGGTGTGGCGGAAATAGTCGTGCAACTTTTCGTCGATCCAGGCCTTGTCCGAAAGCACGACGCCGCCCAGACACCGGCCCTGGCCGTCAATATGCTTGGTCGCCGAATAGACGACCACATGCGCGCCGAGCGCGAGCGGCTTTTGCTGCAGCGGCGTGGCGAACACGTTGTCGACAACCAGCAGCGCGCCGCTCTCATTGGCGATCTCGGCGACGGCGGCGATGTCGATCACCTCGAGCGTCGGATTGGTCGGGCTTTCGAGAAAAAACAGCTTGGTGTTGGCGCGCACCGCGCGCTTCCATGCGTCGATGTCGGTTCCGTCGACCAGCGTGGTCTCGATGCCGTATTTCGGCATCAAGGTTTCCACGATCCACCGGCACGAGCCGAACAAGGCGCGCGCGGCCACGACGTGGTCGCCGGCGCAGAGCGAGCACAGCAGCGCCGCCGCCACTGCCGCCATGCCGGAGGCCGTTGCCCTGGCCTCTTCGGCCCCCTCCAACTCGCACATGCGCCGTTCGAACATGTCGACCGTCGGGTTGGCATAACGCGAATAGATGAAGCCGGGCGCCTCGCCCTTGAAGCGCGCTTCGGCCGCCTCGGCGCTGTCGTAGACGAAACCCTGCGTCAAATAGAGCGCCTCGGAGGTTTCGCCGAAGGCGGAACGCTGCGTTCCGCCGTGGACCAGCGCGGTCGCGGGTTTCCAGTTGCGCTTCGTTTCGCTTGTCATGGCTCTGCCTCGAACACAAAAAAACCGGTCGCGGAAAGTCGCGAACCGGCTTGCGTTCGGCCCTTTAGCGACTTGTTTAACGTGGCTGCAAGCCGACCGGCCAAATCACCACGGGATAAGTTTCCAATAAACGGCTGCCGGCCTTGCGTCAACAACTTGCTCCGCTAATGCTCGCCGCGCCCGAAACATGATTGTCGATTGGCCCGGGAGCCGCCGACCTTGCGCAAGACTGGCATTCTGCCCGATCACGAAATCTCGGCCCTGTTCGAGGCCGGTGCGCTGGCCGCACCGGTGCCGCTCGATGCCGACCAGGTCCAGCCGGCGAGCCTCGATCTGCGTCTGGGCGAGAAAGCCTATCGCGTGCGCGCGAGCTTTCTGCCCGGCCCGCGTCATCGCGTCATGGACAAGCTCGACCGGCTGAAACTGCACGAGGTCGACCTGACGGACGGCGCGGTCCTGGAGACGGGCTGCGTCTACATCGTGCCGCTTCTGGAGGGGCTGGAACTGGGCGAGGGCGTTTCGGCGGCCGCCAACCCGAAAAGCTCGACCGGCCGGCTCGACATCTTCACCCGCGTCATGGCCGATTTCGGACCCGAATTCGACAAAATCCCCGCCGGCTACAAGGGCCCGCTCTATCTCGAGGTCAGCCCGCGCACCTTTCCGATCGTCGTGCGCACCGGCTCGCGCCTGTCGCAGATCCGCTTCCGGCGCGGCCGGGCGGCACTCGACGAGGACGCGCTGCTGGCCCTGCATGACGCCGAGACGCTGGTCGCCTCCGACACGCCCAACATTACCGGCGGCGGCATCGCGCTGTCGATCGATCTCGAGGGGGCCGGTGGCGATGGCGGACTGATCGGCTACCGGGCCAAGCATCACACCGCGCTGATCGATGTCGACCAGCGCGCCGCCCACGATGTCGCCGATTTCTGGGAACCGCTCGACATTCGCGACCGGCGCGAACTGATCCTCGATCCCGACGAGTTCTACATTCTGGTCTCGCGCGAGGCCGTCCATGTTCCGCCTGGCTACGCCGCCGAGATGACGCCGTTCGATCCGCTGGTCGGCGAGTTCCGCGTCCACTATGCGGGCTTTTTCGATCCCGGTTTCGGTCACTCGGCCGCTGGCGGCACCGGCAGCCGCGCCGTTCTGGAAGTGCGCAGCCACGAGGTGCCGTTCATCCTCGAGCACGGCCAGGTCGTCGGCCGGCTGGTCTACGAGCACATGGCCTCCGCGCCCGGCGCGCTCTACGGCGCCGATCTCGGCTCGAACTATCAGGCCCAGGGGCTGAAACTGTCGAAGCACTTTCGCTGAGCCGGCGCGGCCCGCGGGCCCGCGCTCAGTCCGGCAGGAGCTCTGCCAGCAGCCGGATCTGGTTGCCGCCCATCACCCGTGCGATATCGTGTTCGCCTAGGCCTTCGGCGAGCAAAGCTTCGGTCAGGAGCGGCAGGCCGGTCGTGTCGAACGGCACGTCGACGGCGCCGTCATAGTCGGAACCGAGGCCGACATGCTCGGCCCCGATCAGATCGATCACGTATTTCTGCGCCCGGGCGATTGCGGCCGGATCGGTGCCGCACACCGCCGTGTCCCAATAGCCGATGCCGACCAGCCCGCCATTGGCGGCGATGGCGCGCAATTGCCCGTCGCTGAGATTGCGGTTGTTGTCGCAGGTTCCCTTGACCCCGCCATGCGACACCACGACCGGCCGGGTCGCCATGGCCAGCACCTCGTCGATCTGTTTTTGCGAGCCGTGCGCAATGTCGACGATCATGCCCAGTTCTTCCATGCGCGCGATCATCTTCCGGCCGGCCTCGGTCAGGCCGCCCTTGTCGATGCCGTGCGCCGAGCCGGCCATTTCATTGTCGAAGAAATGGGTCGGCGCCATCATCCGGTAACCGGCCGCGAACATGGCGTCGACATTGGCGGGGTCGCCCTCCAGAACCTGCGCGCCCTCGATGCCGAGAATGCCGGCGACGATCTCCGGTTCGGTTTTGCGGCGCTCGAGAAACACCGCCAGATCGGCCTTGGTCTTGACGATGACGAAACGGCCGTTCGAGGCTTGCGCCATCGCGTGCAGCCTCTCAGCCTGGTAGAGCGCGCGCTGCTTGAGGCTGAACCAGGTGCGCAGCGGCCAGCGTTGGCCGATGGCGAGCCAGGTGACGTTGTCGCTGTCGTCGGCGTTGCGCTCGATATTGAGGCCGCTCGGGGTCTTGGAAACCAGGGTGAACATCTGCACGGCGACATTGCCCTCGATCAGGCGGGGAACGTCGACATGGCCGCGTTCGCCGCGTTCGAGCAGGTCGCGGCCCCACAAAAGCGAATCCGCGTGCATGTCGGCGACCACCAGCGTCTCGTGCAGGCGCCGGGCGGCCGCCGTCGCCTCGTAGGGCGGCGCAACCAGCACCTGGTTCATCGAGCGCTCGACCATTGCAGGCGCGACGAAAAAGAAGATGCCGAGCCCGATCGCCGCGACGAGCAACGCGGCGGCGGCCGCGATTTTCAGGATTCGGCGCATCGATCGCCCCCTTCGGCGCTGGCGGTTCGCGACCCGAGGGGCCGGCGCGTCAAGTCTTGCTCGTTTCGGCGCGCTGGCGCAACTCCGCGCGCAGCGCCCGGATCTCGGCCAGGATCAGCTCCTGCTCGTTTTGCAAAGCCTGGCGCTCGGCCGTCGCCTCGGCGTCGTGCTCTTCCTGCATGGCCGAGACGATGATGCCGATGAACAGGTTGAGCACGGTGAAGGTGGTCGACACGATGAAGGGAATGAAGAACAGCCACGCCCAGGGGAAGACCGCCATCACCGGCCGCACGATGCCCATCGACCAGCTTTCCAGCGTCATGATCTGGAACAGCGAATAGGCCGACAGCGCGATGGTGCCGAACCAGTCGGGAAAGGCCGCGCCGAACAGCTTGGTCGCCATGACCGAAAACACGTAATAGACCAGCGACAGCAGCAGCATGATCGAACCCATGCCCGGCAGGGCGGCGATCAGCCCGCCGACGACGCGGCGCAGCGACGGCACCATGCCGATGATCCTCAGCACGCGCAGGATGCGCAGCGCACGCAGCACCGAGAGGCTGCCGGTCGCCGGCATCAGCGCGATCCCGACCACCACCAGGTCGAAAATGCGCCACGGATCGCGGAAAAAATCGGTCCGATAGACGATAAAGCGAGCCAGCAACTCGGCCACGAACACCGCCAGGATCGCCCGATCGAGCACCACAAGCAGCGGGCCAGCGGCGTTCATCGCGCGCTCCGACGTCTCCAGCCCCAGCGTCACCGCGTTGACGACGATCAGGACGGTGATGGCGAGATCGAAGCGGCGGGATTCGATCAGGGATTTGAGCTGGTTCACGGCGTCGGGCTCCGGCTGCGTGGCAAGGGCGGGATTGCGGTCGTGTCGGACCGTTGCCGCCAGATAGGGGCTCGCCGACGCCGTGGCCAGAGCCGCGGCGAATTATCATCGGCTTCACGTAGGCTGCCGGCCCATGCGATGCTGGCTGATGCGGGACCGGGATCGGCCCCGGCATTGCCCTGCGATCGCGAGAAAAAGCATGAGCCGCCTCGAATCCTTCATCCGCCGCATGAGCGCGCAGCGCGATCTGCTCAATGAGGCGGCGCGCCGGATCGCCGAAATCGACGGGCCGGTGGTCGAGCTCGGGCTCGGAAACGGCCGCACCTTCGACCATCTGCGCACCCTGTTCCCGCAACGCCGTATTCTCGTCTTCGACCGCAAGATGTCGGCCTTCGCCGCATCGCGGCCGGCGCCGGAGGATTTCGTCGAGGGCGAAATCCGCGAGCGCGCCACCGCCTTTGCCGGCATCGGCGCAGCACTCGTCCATTGCGACATCGCCACCGGCTATGCCGAGGCCGACGACGCCACCATCGCTTGGCTTGCCGACGTCGTCGCGCCGCTGCTGCGCCCCGGCGGCTTCGCCGTCAGCGGCATGCCGCTCGAGCATGACGAACTGGAAGCGCTCGCCCTGCCGCCCGGCGTGGCCGAGGGGCGTTATTTTTTCTACAGGCGGCGTTGACGGCGGCGGCGGCGTTGGTGTGGCGATTCCGCTTGACGCCCGCCCGCCGCTCGCCGATTAATGACGCGAATGCGGGCGTAGTTCAGAGGTAGAACGCAAGCTTCCCAAGCTTGATGTCGTGGGTTCGATTCCCATCGCCCGCTCCAAATTCACGGATTTCGAACGCGTATTACCACCTCGTCCGCACGCTTGTGTCCGCGAGCGGGGCGCGGCGATGGTTACGGTTTGCGCCTGGCGACCGCCTTGCCGTTGCGGTCGAACAGATGCGTCTTGCCGGCTGCAAGGTCGAGGGCGACCGTCGCGCCGGGCGCAAAGCGCCGCTCGGGCGGCGCCTTGGCCACAAGTGTTGCGCCCGATTGCGTCTCCATCTCTAAGAGCGTCTGATCGCCGAGCCGTTCTACCAGGCGTACCACTGCCCGCACGCCGCCGCCTTCGCCCTCAGCCGGCACGAGATGTTCGGGCCGGATGCCGAGCGTGACCGGCGCGCCCGGCGCAAGAGCCTGCATATCGCGATCCGTCACCAGCAATTCGCCGGTTTCGGGACTGCTTACGCGCAGGCCGCCCGCGTCGGGGCCGACGATCTCGGCGGCAAGGAAATTCATCTTCGGCGAGCCGATGAACCCGGCCACGAACAGGTTTTGCGGCCGTTCGTAGAGTTCGATCGGCGTGCCGATCTGCTGGACGATGCCGGCGTCGAGCACGACGATGCGGTCGGCCAGCGTCATCGCCTCGACTTGGTCGTGGGTGACGTAGATCATCGTTGCGCCAAGATCGGCGTGGAGCTTGGCGATCTCGCGCCGCGTGCTGACGCGCAGCGCGGCGTCGAGATTGGACAGCGGCTCGTCGAACAGGAAGACCTGCGGATCACGCACGATCGCCCGGCCGATCGCCACCCTTTGGCGCTGGCCGCCCGAAAGCTGGTTCGGCCGCCGGTCGAGCAGGTGTTCCATCTGCAGGATGCGCGCGGCTTCGCGCACCCTGGTCTCGATCTCCGCCTTCGGCCGGCGCGCCAGCTTCAGCCCGAAGGCCATGTTCTGGTAGACGGTCTTGTGCGGATAAAGCGCGTAGCTCTGGAACACCATGGCGATACCGCGATCCTTCGGCGCCCGTTCATTGCAGCGCTCGCCACCGATGTAGAGATCGCCGCCGGAGATATCCTCCAGCCCGGCGATCATGCGCAGCAGCGTCGATTTTCCGCAACCGGACGGACCGACGAAGACGATGAACTCGCCGTCGGCCACGTCCAGGTCGACGCCCTTGATCACCCGGACCTGGCCATAGGCCTTTTCGATACTGTCGAGCCTGACCGTCGCCATGGCGTTCCGCGCCCCTATCCAGAAGTCCGTCGCGGGGCCGGCTTACGCCGTACCCTTCATGCGGTCCTTGAAATGACCGAGATGCTTTTGCTGCGCCTCGATCATGCGCTCGCGATACTGGCCGTAGATCAGGTCGGTGTCGGCTAGCGTCACCCCGGCGATCGTCGGCGAGGCGAAGGTCGGCAGTTCGATGCCGCGATCGGCGAGCTTCTGCGCAGTGCGCGCGATCAGTTCGTGCATCAGCATCATCGCAAGTACGGTCGAGGAGCCGGAGACCGGACGCGACCAGCCGTCCACGTTCACGATCGAATCCTCGATCGGTGCGCGCGTGTCGACGATCGCGTCGGCGATGTCGCCAAGCCGCTTGCCCGACGAATGGGTGGCCGGCTTGTCGAGATTGTGGGTCGAGGTGATGGCGGCAACGAACAGGCCGCGTTTCTTGGCGTAGAGCGCCGTTTCGATACCGGAGGCGTTGCGGCCGCTATGGCCGAAAATGACGATCGAATCGCCGGGATTGAGCGGCTGGTGATCGAGGAATTTTTCGGCGTAGTTTTCGGTGCGCTCCAGCCACAGCAATTCGCGCACGCCGCCGGCGCCGAGCACGTTGTGCCACATCAGGCGCGGATCGGTGAGCGGGTTGAATCCGACATAGGAGCCGTAGCGCGGAAACGCTTCCTGGCACGGCAGCACCGAGTGGCCGGAACCGTAGAGATGGACCAGGCCGCCATCGGCGAGCGAACCGGCGAGCTTGGACGACACCGCGTCGAGGGCCTCCTGGTTGGTTTCTGCGGCCTCCTCGGCGAGTTTGATCAGGCGGCTGATGTAAAGCGTGGACATGGGTGTGATATGCCTTTCCCTTGCAGTTAAAGATGAAGACGCGAGCGGATTTCGTAGCGATCGCCGCGCATGATGGAGTGGACGAATTCGAACGGGCCGAGCGCGTCGCAGGTGATGCGCTCGACCACGAAAGCCGGGCTGCCGGGTTCGATGCCAAGCAGGGCGGCGTCCTCGGCGCAGGCCGTACCGACCCGGTAGACCTCCCGCGCCTCGCGCGGCGTGATCGAGAAATCGCGCTTCAGCGTTTCGTAGAGCGATGCGGACGGCTGGTGCAGCGCCAGAAGGCCGGGCACGCGCGCTGCCGGCAGATAGGCCGTCTGCAGGCCGATCGGCGCTTCGTTGCCCAGCCGCAGGCGGCGCAGCTTGACCACCGGCTCGCCTTCGCGGATTTCCAGCGCCGTCGCAGCCTCGGGCGATGCCGCTTCTTCGCACAGATCGAGCAGGCGTGAGCCCACTTTCAGACCGAGCCCGGCCATTTCCTGGGTGAAGCTGGTCAGGCCGCGCACGCCGGCGATCACCCGTGAGGATCGCACGAAGGTGCCGCGGCCGTGCTCGCGCCGCAGCAGGCCGGATTCTTCCATATTGCGCAGCGCGTGGCGCACGGTGATGCGGCTGACCCCGAGCAGGCCGCTCAGCCGCGCTTCGTTCGGCAGTTGCATGCCGTCGGTCCAGGTGCCGTTTGCGATCAGTTCGCGCATCGCGGTTTCGGCCTGGTGCCACAGCGGCTCGGGCCGGCGCCGGTCGGGAAGGGCGGTGTTGCCGAGTTCGCTCATGCCGTCGTCTCCCACAAAGTGCTGCCGGCTGCCGCGGCCGCCGCGCCTGCGAGCGCGGCGGTGTCGCCGAGCAGGCCCGGCCGGATCTCGATCCCGCGCAGATGCGGCGGCAATTGACGTCGCATCGCGACCGCGACACGGCGCTCGATCACGTCAAACCCGGCCGCGACGCCGCCGGCGACGATGACGATCTGCGGGTCGGTCAGCGCGACGGCGCCGGCAAGAGTGACGCCGAGTGCCGCCGCCGGCCGGTCAAGCAGCGCATTGGCGGCGGCGTCGCCGGCGCGCGCGCGGGCGATCAGCGTGCCGCCGTCGGCCATGTCGTTGTCGCGTGCGATTCCGTCGAGCGCGCGGCCGGCCGCCTGGCGTTCGAGCCAGCCGGCGCGGTCGTCGCCCGGATCGTCGGGATCGGCGCAGGCCCAGCCGAACGAGGTCGCGCCGCCATGCGCGCCCCGAAGAATGCGTCCGCCGGCCAGCACCGCCGAGCCGATGCCGGTGCCGATCGCAAGCAGAATCGCGTCTGCCATGCCGCGCGCTGCCCCGGCGCTGGCCTCGCCCAGAAGCGTCATATGGGCGTCGTTGCCGACCGCCACCGGCGTGTCGGGTACGAGCGTGGCTAGGTCCGCGCCCTCGAGCCAGGGCAGGTTGGGGATCCAGGCGCAGCGCGTGCCCGTCACCAGCCCCGGCACCGCGAGGCCGACGCGTGCCGCGTGATGCTGCTGAACCAGTGTGCCGATCAGGGCGACGAAATCCTCCAGGCAGGCGGGCGCGGCCCAGCGGCCGACCGGCTCGAGCGGGGCCGCCCGGCCCGGCCGGGCGATCGCGGCGCGCAGATTGGTGCCGCCGAGATCGATGGCGAGGATCGCACTCATCCCTTCACCCCGGAACTGACGATACTGTCGACGAAGAAGCGTTGCAGCAGGACGAACATGACCAGCGGCGGCAACACCGCCAGCGTGGCGCCGGCCATGACCAGATGCGTGTTCATGGCGCCGCGATTATAGGACAGGAGCCGGCTCAGGCTGATGACGATCGGGTAATCGTCGCTGTTGCCCTGCAGCACGGTCAGCGGCCACAGATAGGTGTTCCAGTGATAGACGAAGGCGAACAGGGTTAGCGCTGCAAGCGCCGGCACCACGCTCGGCGCGACGACGGAAAACACGATCCTGAGTTCCGAAGCGCCGTCGACGCGGGCGGCGTCGATCAAATCGTCCGGCACGCCGGCGATGAACTGGCGCATCAGGAAGATGCCGAAGGCGTTGGCCAGATGCGGCACGATCACGCCCAACAGGCTGGCGTTGAGGCCGATCGCCGTGACCAGCCGGTAGAGCGGGATCAAGGTGACGATCGGCGGCAGGAACATCGTGGCGATCAGCACGGCGAACAGCGCGTCGCGGCCGCGAAACCGGTATTTGGCGAAAGCGTAGCCGGCCATCAGGCTGGTGATCAGGATGCCGGCGGTGGTCACGGTTGCAATCACCGCCGAGTTCCAGAACGAGCGCCCGGCATTGATGACGTCGGCGACCTCGCTATAGGCGTCGAGACTGGGCGTTGCCGGCAGCCACACCGGCGGCACCTGCATGCTTTCAGCTGGGGTCTTGAAGCTCGACAGCACCATCCACACCAGCGGAAAGGCGGCGACCACCGCCACGATCACGATCGCCAGCCGCAGGCCGGCGGCGGCCGCGTCGATGCGCACGCGAGGCCGGCGCGTCGGTGAGGTGGTGCGCTGGTTCATTCCTCGTCCCTCCGGCGGGCGAAGGCAAACAGCACCACGATGACGACGATCAAAGACAACATCAGCATCACCGCCATGGCCGAGCCGAGCCCTCCCTGGGCCCGTTCGATGCCGACCCGGCGGATGTGATAGGTGAGCACGTTGGTGGAGCCGGCCGGCCCGCCCTGGGTGATCAGGGCCACCGGCTCGAACACCTGCACGGCGTTGATGACGGCGATGACGGCGCTGAACAGCAGGGTGCGCTTGAGAAGCGGCAGGGTGATGCCGAAAAACTCCTGCAGCCGGTTGGCGCCGTCGATGCGCGCCGCCTCATAGAGCGCGGTCGGAATCTGGGTCAGCCCGGCGATGACCAGAACGGTGAAATAGCCGACCTGCTGCCAGACATTCAAAAACACGATCGACAAAAGCGCGGTGTCGGGCGAGGACAGCCACGGCTGTGGGCCGAGGCCGACCCAGCCGAGCATCTGGTTGATCGGCCCCTCGCTCGGCGAATAGAGCTTCGACCAAACCAGCGCGACCGCGATCATCGGCACCATATAGGTGGAAAACAGGATGGCGCGCAGGACATTGCCGCCGGCGACGCGACGCTGGTAGACCAAAAGGCCGAGCAGCACCGACAGCGGCAGGATGATGGCGACCGACAGGGCGGTGTAGACCGCCGTGTTGGAAAAGGCGCGCTTGAAGTCGCGGCCGACCGAGATCGGTCCGAAAATATCGTGATAATTGCGCAGGCCGACGAAGCGCGCGGTGGCGAAACCGGTCTGGGTCGACCAGTCGTGGAAGGACAACCACACGGTCAGCGCCATCGGGATAACGATGAACACCCCGATCAGGCCGACAGCCGGGGCCAGCATGAGCCCGATGGGTCCTTTCGCCGTCCTGTTCATATCGTCACATCCGCTCGCGCTGTGTCGCCGGGCACGGAGCTGCGCGCCCCGTGCCCGGTGTTGGCGGTTTCAGGCTACTGGCGCGCGCGCTCCAAGATCGAGGTTGCGTCCGCCTGGGCATTGGCCTGCGCCTCGGCGGCGGTGACCTGACCATATTGCAAGGCTTCGATCACCTGCTGCAACGCTTCGGAGAACTCCTGCCCGCCCGGCACGACCGGAAAGGCTTTTGCGTTCGCCAGCACGTCGACATATCCGGCCAGGAAGTCGCGGCCGAGTTCGTCCTGATAGGCCTCCACGTCGGAGCTGCGCGAGGGCAGGATGCCCATCGACATCAGGATGCCCGACATCGCCGAAGCGCCGTTCTCGCCCGACTCCGGGCCGTTGATCCAGGCGAGGAAATCCCAGGCCGCCTCGCGCCTGGCGTCCTCGGAGCCGGCATTGACCACCGTCAGCCAGGAATAGGAAATCGAGCGCGCGGTGTCGCCGCTCGGCCCGACCGGGATCGGCGCGGTGCCGATATTGGCGAAGGCGTCGCCCATGCCGGCGCGCAACGCGCTTTCCCACCAGTTCGCCATGATGATCATGCCGGTATTGCCGGAGACGAAATTGTCGAGGAACGGCCCGGTCGTGTTGGCGTCGGCGGTGCCCATGGCCGGGTCGGTGTAACCCTCGCCGATCATCGTTTCGTAGAGGGCGAAGGTCTCGCCGGCGGCCGCGCTGTCGAGCGCCGGCTCGCCGTCAAGTACCAGATCGCCGCCATTGGAGACCAGCAGCGAGGCGAACGGATGCACCACGCCCGCCGGCCAGGAATTGATCATACCGAAGCCCTGGCGGGTGATGCGTCCGCCCTCGGTCTTGGTGATCGCCGCGGCCGCGGCCTTCAACTCGTCCCAGGTCGCCGGCGGGCTGGCGATGCCGGCCTCCTCGAACAGGGTTTTGTTGTAGTTGAGGGCGTAGACATTGATCTCGTTCGGGATGCCGTAGACGGCGCCGTCGACGCTCGCCGCCGCGGCAATGCCCGCCGGCCATGCCTTGCCGACCTCGCCGGCGACGGCCTCCGGGGCCTTTTCCACCAGCCCGTCGCGCACCAGTTCCGGCAGCCACAGATCGTAGATGCTGGCGATCGTCGGGCCGCCGGCCCCGCCGCCTTGCGAGCGGATGGTCGTCAACAAATCGCCGAACGGCACGGCCTGGACGGTGATGGTCACGTCGGGGTTGGCGCTTTGGTATTTTTCCGCCGCCGCCTCCAGGAGCGCGACCGTGTCCGGTGACCAATGCGTCAGGTAGGATATCTCGACGGGCTCGGCGAAGGCCGCGCAGGGCAGGGCCACGGCGGCGGCGAGCGTCAGCTTGATGCGTGTCAGATGTCTCATCGTCATGTTCCTCCGGAAGCCTCTTTGACAGAGTGTCTGCATGTCGGCGCAAAATTGGTTATAACAACATAATCTATTTTGCAACGCCGATATCCTCGATATGCCGAAGCAAAGCACCGGACGAACCGTGCTGCGGTGGGAATCGGCGTCGGATTCGTGTCATACGGCACGCGCGCTTCGCGCTAGACATTCCGCGTCGGACACGAGCCGGAATGTGCCGCCAGATTTTCGTTGGCGGCGTCGACCCGACCTGAGCAGCGGTCCCGTTTTGCAACATGAAGTTGCGGGCGTTACCAAAAAGCAAGCGAAGGAAGAACGACCATGTGCGGTTTTGTGTGTTTGTGGAACGTCGGCGACGAGGCGCTTGCCGCCGCGATGATCGAAAAGATCGCCCATCGCGGCCCGGACGCCGTCGCCGTTACCCGTGCGCCGCACGCACCGGTGGTGATGGCGCATTGCCGGCTGTCGATCATCGGACCGCAGGACGGCGCGCAGCCGATCCACCAGGGCGACGACATCCTGGTCGTCAATGGCGAAATCTACAATCACGTCGATCTGCGCGCGGTCCTCGGTGAAAGCGTCTTCGAAACCCAGAGCGATTCGGAGACGATCCTGCACCTGTCGCGCACCGCCAGCCGGCGCTGGGTGTCGCGGCTCGACGGCATGTTCGCCTTCGTGCTCGCCACGCGCGGGCGCATTCTCGCCGGGCGCGATCCACTCGGCATCAAGCCGCTCTACGTTGCGCGGCTTGGCGGCGGCCTGGCGTTCGCCTCCGAGTTGAAGGCGTTCGACGGGCTGGCGGTGTCCGACATCGAGGCGATCCCGCCCGGCTCATTGTTCGACAGCAATGGCGACATGCGCCGCTGGTTCCGCATGCCGCAGGGCGCGGCCGAAGCCGAGACCGGCCTGGACGAACAGGCGACATGGCGCGAATTGCGGCTGGTGCTGGAGGACGCGGTCAAGAAATGGATGGTCGCCGATGTCGAGGTCGGCGCCTTCCTGTCGGGCGGACTCGACAGTTCCATCATCGCCGCGTTGGCGGCCAGGGCCGCGCCCGCGCGGCTGAAGACCTTTTCGGTCGGACTGGAAGGCAGCCCGGATCTCGTTGCGGCGCGGCGGGTCGCGGCCCATATCGGCAGCGCGCATTTCGAGCACGCCTTCACCCCAGACGACGTCGCGCGTGTGCTGCCGCATGTGATCTACCATCTTGAAAGCGCCGATGTGGATTTGGTGCGCAGCGCCGTGCCGACCCATTTCGCCGCCGCACTGGCGCGTCGCCACGTCAAGGCGGTGCTGACCGGCGAGGGCGCGGACGAGCTGTTCGCCGGCTACACCTATCACCACGCCTATGTCGACCGGCCGCGCGCGCTCGCCGACGAGCTGACCCGCTCGCTGGCCACCATGCACAATATCAACCTGCAGCGCGTCGACCGCATCACCATGGCCGAGAGCCTGGAGGCGCGTACGCCGTTTCTGGACCGCGATCTGATCACCTTCGCCCAGTCGATTCCCGCATCGCTGAAAATGCGCCGCACCGACCCGTCCGCGGCCGAAAGCACGGGACCGACCACGGAAAAATGGATTTTGCGCAAGGCCTGCCAGGATCTGCTGCCGCACGATCTGGTCTGGCGCAAGAAGGCGCAGTTCGACGAGGGTTCGGGTACGGTCGACGCGTTGCGCGAGGCTCTGATGATCATGGAAGGGGCGAAAGAGCCGCTCGACCGGGCGGCCGAAGGCGCGGTCTACGAACGCTTGCTGCGCGCGCGCTACCGGGACCCCGAGCGCGTGCTGGCCAATGCCGGCAAATGGGAGTCCGACCGGGTCGCGCTCGCCGTTTGACGACGGACGGGCCTACGGCTGCGTGTCGTTCCAGTGCACCATCGGCAGCCCCGCGACCGGGCTGCGGAAGGATGGAATGGTGGTGCCGCGCAGCGAGCCGATATAGACGGTTTCTAGGTCCGGCCCGCCGAAGGTGACGCTGGCGAACCAGGGCGCGATCGTGCCGCCGCAGGCCAGCATCAGTTCCGGCGTCGCCTTACCTTCTTCGAACGCCTCCATCAGCCGTCGGCTCGGCCCGGGATTGTCGTCGTCGAGGATGATGCGCAGCTCGCCGTCGGGCGTGATCGCGAAGATGCGGTCGCTCATCACATGCGTGCCCCACAGATTGCCGTGAGCGTCGAAGGCGATGCCGTCGATGAACGCGCCGTGATCCTCAGGCCCGTAAGTCTGGCGCTGCGACAGCGTGCCGTCCCCGGCGACGCGGAAGCGGATGATCCTGCGCCCGGTGGTTTCCACGACGTAGAGCCATTCCTCTTTGGCGTCGAGGCGGATCTCGTTGGTGAAGGCGATGTCGCTCGCCACGGTGCGCACGCGATCGCCCTCCACCAGCAGGATCGACCCGTCGCGGATCAGGCTGCTTGCCGCGTCCATCCAGTTCCTAATCTGGGTCGAGACCGTCACCCACAGCCGGTCCCTGGAATCGCGCAGCACGAAATTGACCTTGCCGATCGGCCTGCCGTCGACCTGGTCGAGCAGCACCTTCGTATCTCCGTCGCGGGTCATCAGCTCCAGGCAATCGGTGCCGAAATTGGAGATGTAGATCGAGCCGTCGCGGGCAAAAGCGAGCCCGTTCGGCAAGGTGCCTTCGGTAAAACGTCTGGCGTCGTCGGCCGCCGTTGCGAAAGCCTGGGCATGGCTTTGCGCGATCAGCTCCTGGGAGCCGTCGGGACGGATATGCATGACGCCGGAGCGCGCGTCGGCCGCCCACAGGCTGCCGTCGCGCTCGGCCAAAATGCATTCGGGTCGTTGCAGGTCGTGGCCGACGTGACGGATGTCATTCTTGGAGACGGTGAAGCCGTCGATCGGGTTGGCCGTCATCTCAGACCTCCTTCCAGCCGTCAGCGGTCTTCATGCGGTGGCGGATGGTGTTCTGCCGCCCCAGCGTCTGCTCGATGAAGCAGCCTTTCTTCGCCGCTTCGATCAGGGCGACGACCTTGTCGTCATCGTCCGGGCTGTCGATTGAGACGTCGATCTCGAAGCTGCGCGGCGCGGTTTCATAGACCCGGCCTGCAGCCTGCCAGTCCCACTGCACGCGCGTATCGACCGACAGGTCGTTCAGGGTAACGCCGAGCCGTTTGGCGAAGGCGCGGATCTGGGTCATGATGCAGCCGGTCAGACCGCCGACGAACAGCGCCAGCGGCGGCGGCGCGCTGGCATCGCCGCCATGGAAGGAGCCTTCGTCGGTCGCCATCGTGAATGGCCCTTCCTCGAAAGGCAGCACCATTTTCACGTCGAGCTCGTTGCGCATCTTGCCGGTTGCAGTACCCCGGCAGTCGAATTGCACCGTCGCATTTTGCATTGCCTCGGCCATCAGAACTTCACCCTGTCGCCGCCCTTGAGTTCAAGGATATCCCGGGCTTCCGCCGGCGTGGCGATCGCGTGGCCGAGCTCTTCGAGGATTTTCCTGATCTTGGCGACCTGCTCGGCATTGGATTTCGCCAGCGTGCCCCGGCCGATATGCAGCGAATCCTCCAGTCCGACGCGGACATGCCCGCCCAGCATGGCGGCCTGGGTGATGAACGGCATCTGGTAGCGGCCCGCCGCCAGCACCGACCACACATAGTCGTCGCCGAACAGCCGGTCGGCGGTCTGTTTCATGAAGATGACGTTTTCCATCTCCGCGCCGATGCCGCCCAGAATGCCGAAGATCGACTGCACCAGGAAGGGCGGCTTCACCAGGCCCTGGTCGACGAAATGGGCCAGATTGTAGAGATGGCCGACATCGTAGCATTCGTGCTCGAAGCGCGTGCCGCAGCCCTCGCCGAGATGTTTGAGGATATAGGCGATGTCGCGGAACGTGTTGCGGAAGATGAAGTCGTCGCTGGCTTCCAGGAACGGCTTTTCCCAGTCGAATTTCCAGTCCTGGTATTTGCCGGCGAGCGGATGCAGGGCGAAGTTCATCGAGCCCATGTTGAGCGAGCACAGTTCCGGCTCGGCCTGCAGCGGCGCGGCCAGCCGCTGCTCGATGGTCATGCCGAGCCCGCCGCCGGTGGTGATGTTGACCACCGCGTCGGTAGCTTGCTTGATGCGCGGCAGGAATTGCATGAACACGGCCGGATCCGGCGTCGGCCTGCCGGTCTCGGGATCGCGGGCGTGCAGATGGATGATCGACGCGCCGGCCTCGGCCGCCTCGATCGACTGGCGCGCGATCTCGTCGGGCGTGATCGGCAGCGCGTCCGACATGGTCGGCGTGTGCACGCCGCCGGTAACCGCGCAGGTGATGATGACCTTGTCGTTCTTGCGGGCCATGGGTCTGATCCTCAATCGTTGAAAATGGCGACGGCGCGGGTGAAGCCTGCCGAGGCCGCCTTGATCTTGAAGGGAAAGCAGGCGATCTCGTATCCGGTCGCCGGCAGCTGATCGAGATTGGCAAGCTTTTCCAGGTGGCAGTAGCCGATCTCCATCCCGGCGCGGTGGCCTTCCCAGATGATTTTCGGGTCGTGCGTTTCGGCGAATTTTTTCGCCGTGTGCACGAACGGCGCGTCCCAGCTCCAGCCGTCGGTGCCGGTCACGCGCACGCCGCGCTCCAGGAGGTAAAGCGTCGCCTCGCGGCCCATGCCGCAGCCTTTCGCGACATAGTCGGGCTTGCCGTAATGCGCGCCGGCCGTGGTGTTGACCACGACGATGTCGAGTGGCTTGAGTTCGTGGCCGATGCGCGCGAGTTCCGCCTCGACATCGGCGGCGGTGACGACATAGCCGTCCTCGAAATGGCGGAAATCGAGCTTCACGCCGGGATTGAAGCACCATTCCAGCGGCACCTCGTCGATGGTGATGGCGCGCTCGCCATTGTTCATCGTCGAGGCGTAGTGCCAGGGCGCGTCGAGATGGGTGCCGTTGTGGGTGGAGACGCTCAACTGCTCTACGGCCCAGCCTTCACCGTTGGGCAGTTGGTCCTTGTCGAGCCCGGGAAAGAAACCGGTGATCTGGTCCGCCGTCATCCGGTGATCGAAATAATCGATCTTCGGCAGCGCCATCGGCGGGTCCGACGCGATGTCGGTTTCGAGCGGAACGGAAAGGTCGACGATTCTGCGCGGCATTTTTGCTCCTCAACGGCCTAGGGGCAGGGTTGCGAGAGAGGGGAAGACAAGCACGAGGATGAGCACGACGGTCATCATCAGCGCGAACGGGGCGGCACCGCGGAAAATGTCGCCGAGGCTGATCGTGTCGTCGTCGAGCGTCGACTTGATGACGAAGACGGAGATGCCGAAAGGCGGCGTCAACAGCCCGATCTCGACCGCGATCACGGTGACGATGCCGAACCAGACCAGGTCGACGCCCATCGGCTGCAGCACCGGCAGCATCAGCGGCACCAGGATCAGCATGATCGAGGAGGAATCGAGGATCGTGCCCATCACGATCACCAGCACCACGTAGGCGATGATCACGCCCCAAAAGCCGATATCGGCGGTCGCGACGAATATGCCGAACTCGTTCGGCACGCCCGACAGCGCCAGCATGCGCGAATACATCTGCGCCGCGATGATCAAAAAACAGACCGAGGCGGTGACCAACCCGGTGTCGGTCAGCACGTCCCAGAAATTGGAAAAGGTGAGCACGCGCCGCCACAGGCCGATCACGATCGCGCCGAGGCAGCCGACGGCGCCGGCCTCGATCGGGGTGAAGGCGCCGAGATAGATCCCGCCAAGAACGACGAGGATCAGGATCGCGATCGGCAGTCCCTTGGCCATCATTTCGCGGCTCGACAGGCTGTGAAGATGGTCGCCGGACAGGTCTTCGCCGATGAAGCGCGGCCAGAAATGGGCCATCGCGATCACCCCGCCGGCGAAGATCGCGGCCAGAAGCAGACCGGGAATGACGCCGGCGATGAACAGATCGCCCACCGACTGTTCGGTCAAAAGCCCGTACAGGATGAGAAGCAGGCTCGGCGGGATCAGCATGCCGAGCACCGAGGAGCCGGCGACGACCCCGACGGAAAACTGCTTGGTGTAGCCGTGCCGCACCATTTCCGGCACGGCGATGCGGGTGAAGACCGCGGCCGAGGCGATCGAAATGCCGGTGATGGCGGCGAAGATCGCATTGGCGGCGACGGTGGAGACGCCGAGCCCGCCCTTCAGACGCTGGAAGAGCTGGGCGGCGACGTCATAGGCGTCCCGGCCCATGCCGGTGACGGACACCAGGAAACCCATCAGCACGAAAAGCGGCACCACGCCGAAGAAGTAGGACGAGATCGTCTCGGAAGCCGCGAGCGCGAGGAGCTTGCCGGCCAGAAGCGGCGAGCCCTTGATCAGCCAGACCCCGACATAGGAGCACAGCATCAGCGCGATCGGCACCCACAGCCCGGCATAAACGAGCACGACCATGGCGCCGAGCGTGGCCAGACCGATTTCGAAAGGGCTCATCGGCCGCGCTCCCCGTCCGCGCCGTCGCCTTTTCCGGTCACAAGACCGTAGGCGGCGATCAGGCCGGCAATTGCCATCTGCATGATCAGCGCCGCGCAGCC
Organism: Nitratireductor arenosus; assembly: GCF_009742725.1. GTDB lineage: Bacteria > Pseudomonadota > Alphaproteobacteria > Rhizobiales > Rhizobiaceae > Mangrovimarina > Mangrovimarina arenosa. Next base: position 636,401 of record NZ_WPHG01000003.1, read on the forward strand.
GATCAGAATGACCAGCTTCACCGGCCAGTCCGGTGCGGTGAAATCGCCGAACGTGCCGACATAGGTGTTGCGTTCCCAGGCTTTTTGAAACAGCGGATAACTCGCCGACAACACGAACCAGATGAGCGCCAGAGCGGCGGCGGCATAGACCAGTTCGATGGCGTGGCGCAGGCGCGGGGCCCGCGCCGCGATCAGGTCCAGAAAGGCGTCCGTGCGGGTGAAGCGGCCCATGCGGAAAGCCTGCGACACTTGCAGGAAGACGATCGCCACGATCGACATCGACACGATTTCCGGCACGCCGGAGATCGGCGCGAGGAAAAGCTCGCGGCCGATCACGTCGGCATTGACCAGCACGACGAGGCCGAGAATCAGCAGCGTGCCGAGCACGTTGAGGCCGTTGGAGATGCCGTCGGCGAGCGCGCGGAGGCGCCGTCCCGTCCCGGAGCCGCGTTGCGGCTCCGGTGTTTGCTGCGCTGTCATGGCTGGTTACCCGAGAGCGAGACTATTCCTGGTCCCAGTTGCGCACCGGCTCGCCACCGGCCGCGCGGATCGCGTCGAGATAGGCTTTCAGGATCTCGGTTCCCGCCTTGCCTTCGCTGTCGACCTGGGCCGCCCATTTCTTGGCAACGTTGTCCATGCCGGCGGCCCATTTCTGGCGGAATTCCGCATCGACGTCGGAAATCGTCGCACCTTGCTCCTGCATCGCCTTGAAGCTCGCCGTCACCGCCTTGTCGAGATCGTCGAGATAGGCGGCCTTATAGGTGTCTGCGGCGTCCTTGAGGGCCTTTTGAACCGCCTCCGGCTGGCCATCATACCAGTCCTTGTTGGCCGCGATCGCACCGGCATACTGGGCGCCGAATCCGATCCGTGTGATGTGCGGCGCGACCTCGTGCAGCTTGCCCGGCAGGGCGGCGGTGGCGAACACGATCACGCCGTCGTACACGCCGGTCTTGATCTCGTTGTAGTAGGTGGTGAGATTGCCCGATACGCCGACCGCGCCGGTGCCTTCCAGCCAGTTCACCGCCGGTCCGGGCGCACCGATCTTCTTGCCCTTGAGATCCTCGATCGAGTTGACCGGGAAGGTCGTCATCAAGATATAGTCGTCGATGGCGATCGGGCCGCCGAGATATTCGAGCCCGTTCTCCTCCCAGGTCGACAGCATCGCCTCGTTGGTCTCGTGCAGCGCGTCGATCGTTTCAACGACAAGGTTAGGGTCGCTCGACACGAAAGGCGTGTAATAGGTCACGTTTTGCAGCGACAGCTTGGCGGGATCGAAAACCGACGAAATGCCGCCGATTTCGGCGAGGCCTTCCTCGACGGCCTCCAATTCGTCGCCGACCTTGGCCAGCGAGCCGCCATATTGCTCGTCCCAGTTGATCGTATGCCCGCTGCCTTCCAGCTGCTTGTTCACGGCCGGGATGAACACCTCGTTGGCCAGTCGGACCCACCGGAACACCGGCGGATGTCCGGCCACGTAGGTCACGTTGATGGTTTCGGCTTTGGCGGCCGTCGCCGCCGCCACGGCCAAGGCCGCGATCATCGTCTTGCGTAGGGTTGGTCCGAACATCATTACCTCCCGGTGTTCGTTGGTGGGTCTAGCTTTTCCGCATCAGGGTCCTGACGCCGCCGCTGGCAAAGGCGACGACGGACCGGATCAATTGTTCGGTGTCGACGCGGTCGTAACGTTCGCGCGACATCGGCCCCGCGCGTCCCTCGATGCCGATCGAGGCGATGCCGGTGCCGAGCGAAAGCAGATAGGCACGGATGGCGTCGCTTTCGCTCATTTCGGGGGCGACCTCCTGAAACGCCTCCACGAAACGGCGCGCGATGCCGTCGAAATTCTCCGCGACGATGCGCTTGGCAAGGTTGTCGACGGAATGGGTCAGCACCGCCAAAAGCTTCACGTAGGCATAGCCGCCGCGCTCGCTGTCGGTGCCGAGTTCGATCAGCGGTCGCAGGAACGCCTCGATCAATTGTTCCACGCTCGGCGTTCCCGCTGCGCGTAGCGCGGCGAGCCGGTCCTGGCGCTGCGTGTTCACGAAGGTCGAGCGCCTGCGCATGATCGCTTCGAGCAGGCCTTCCTTGGAGCCGAAATAATAGGCGATCATGGCCTGGTTGACACCGGCCTCGCGGGCGATCGCCCGCATCGAGGCGCCATTGTAGCCGAACTCGGCGAATGCCCTCTCTCCCGCGAACAGGATCGCGGTGCTGACGTCGTTATCCGCGCGCGTCTGGGTGAGCACGACGACCTTCCTTCTTCGTTGATTAAACGTTTGATGAATTCGTGGATCGAGTCAAGGCCCAATTCGCGGCCGTGCCCAGGGGCGGCCGAACGCGCGAGCCTCGCGAGGCATTGAGGTCGAGAACCCGTGATTGCGCAATTGCGGGCGCCGATGGAGCTGGCGCGCGGGAGCGCTTGGGCGGATATCGACTACAACGTGTGGCGAATATCGGCTCGGCGGTTGACGTTGGTGCCCTGATGGTGGCTGAATACGTCACCACTCAACCCCAGTCAGAGGGAGGAAAACATGAAAAAATTGGTTGTCGGCGCGTTGTCCGGCATGGCGCTCGCAGGGTTGACCGGCCAGGCAATGGCGCAAGATCAGCAGTTCATTTCCATCGGCACGGGCGGCGTGACCGGCGTTTATTATCCGACCGGTGGCGCGATCTGTCGTCTGGTCAACAAGAACCGCAAGGAACACGGCATCCGCTGTTCGGTCGAATCCACCGGCGGTTCCGTCTACAACATCAACACGGTGCGCGCCGGCGAACTTGAGTTCGGCGTCGCGCAGTCGGACTGGCAGTATCACGCCTATCACGGCACCTCGAAATTCGAGGAGCAGGGTGCTTTCGAAAAGGAGCGTGCGGTATTTTCCGTGCATGCCGAGCCGTTCACGCTCGTCGTCCGCAAGGATACCGGCATTGACGGTTTCGAAGCCCTCAAGGGCAAGAAGGTCAATGTCGGCAATCCCGGTTCTGGCCAGCGTGCCACCACCGAGATCGTCATGGAAGCCTTCGGCATGACCATGGGCGATTTCGCGCTCGCGGCCGAACTCAAGGGTTCGGAAATGGCGCAGGCGCTGTGCGACGGCAAGATCGACGCCATGATCTACACCATCGGCCATCCCGCCGCCGCCATTACCGAGGCTGCGACCACGTGCGATGTCGAACTGGTGTCGGTCGACGGCGATCCGATCAAGAAGCTGGTCGATGATAACCCGTATTACCGGATCGCGACTATTCCTGCCGGCACCTACAAGGGAACCGACAAGGATGTGACGACCTTCGGCGTCGGCGCGACCTTCATCAGCTCCGCCGACGTGTCCGACGAGGTTGTCTACACCGTGGTGAAGGCTGTCTTCGACAATTTCGACGACTTCAAGAAGCTTCACCCGGCCTTCTCCAATCTCAAGGAAGAAGAGATGATCAAGGACGGCCTGTCCGCACCGCTGCATCCCGGCGCGGAGAAATATTACAAGGAACGCGGCTGGATGTAAGACCGCACTGCGGCCCGGGCGGAACACCGCCCGGGCCTTTTTGCATCGGCGGAGGGGCCGGTGCCGGGAGGGGAGAACAACGCGATGGCGGATAATCCAGCCACGGACAAGACCGGCGTCGATGTCGACATGATGGTGGCCGAGGTCGAGAGCGGCGCGCGCAACGCGACCGGTCTCGCCGGCAGGATCATTATCGCGATCGCCTTTGTGTGGGCCCTCTTCCAAGTCTACATCGCCTCAAACATTCCCTTCACGCTGACGAGCCTGACCGGCTTCAACGTCGTCTTCAACAATCAGGAAGCGCGCCAGATCCACCTCGCTTTCGCGCTCGTCCTGGCCATGCTCGCCTATCCGCTGTTTAAGTCGAGCGCGCGCGACCGCGTGCCGGTCTACGACTGGGCGCTGGCGATCCTGGGGGCGACGTCGTGCCTCTATCTGCTGTGGTTCAAGGAAGATATCGCCGGCCGTGCCGGCCTGCCGACCACGGCCGATCTGGTGTTCTCCTCGATCGGCATGCTCGCGCTCGGCATCGCCGTCTACCGCGCACTCGGCCTGCCGCTGGTCATCGTGGCGAGCGTGTTCGTCTTCTACGTCTTTTTCGGCCATCTGTCGTGGATGCCCGACGCGATCCAGTGGAAGGGAGCCTCGTTCGGCAAGGCGATGTGGCACTACTGGATGCAGACCGAAGGCGTGTTCGGCGTCGCGCTCGGCGTCTCGGCCTCGATGATCTTCCTGTTCGTGCTGTTCGGCTCATTGCTGGAAAAAGCCGGCGCCGGCAATTTCTTCATCAAGCTCGCCTTCGCCCTGCTCGGCCATCTGCGCGGCGGGCCGGCCAAGGCTGCCGTCGTGGCCTCGGCGCTGTCGGGGCTTTATTCCGGCTCCTCGATCGCCAATGTCGTCACCACCGGCACCTTCACCATCCCGCTGATGAAACGCACCGGCTTCAAGCCGGAAAAGGCCGGCGCGGTCGAGGTCGCCTCCTCCACCAACGGCCAACTTACGCCGCCCGTCATGGGCGCGGCCGCGTTCCTGATCTCCGAGTTCACCGGCGTCGCCTATCCCGAACTGATCAAACACGCCTTCCTGCCGGCGATCATCTCCTATATCGCGCTGGTCTATATCGTTCATCTCGAGGCGCTGAAGCTCGGCCTGAAGGGCCTGGAGCGCCCGCCGGTGATCGGCACGCTCGCCCAGCGCCTGGCCGGCGTGCTGTTCGGCTTCATCGCCATGACGGTCCTCGCCGGCGTCGTCTATTACGGGCTCGGCTGGATCAAGGTCGCCTTTCCGGGCATGACGTTCTGGACCGCTGCGCTGATCTTCCTGGTGGCCTATGTCGTGCTCGTGGAGCGCGCCGCGCGCCATCCCGACCTGGCGCAGGACGATCCTAACGCACCGATGGACGTGCTACCGCGTCCGCGCGACGTCGCCATCACCGGTCTCTATTTCATCCTACCGATCATCATCCTGATCTGGTGCATCCTGGTCGAGCGCCTGTCGCCGACGCTGTCGGCCTATTGGGCGACGGTTTCGATGATCGTCATCGTGCTGACCCAGAAGCCGCTGAAGCGCATGTTCCGCGGCGAGGGCGGTTTCGGTCAGGGCTTTCGCGACGGCTGGGCTGATTTCTTCAACGGCATGATCGCCGGTTCGCGCAACATGATCGGGATCGGTGTGGCCACCGGCGCGGCCGGCGTCATCGTCGGCACAGTGTCCTTGACTGGCGCGCACCAGGTCGTCGGCGAGTTCGTCGAATTCCTGTCGGGCGGCAATCTGATCGCCATGCTGCTTCTGGTAGCGGTGATGAGCCTGATCCTCGGCATGGGCCTGCCGACCACCGCCAACTACATCGTGGTGTCGTCGCTGATGGCGCCGGTCATCGTCTCGGTCGGGGCCTCGACCGGGCTGATCGTGCCGCTGGTCGCGGTCCACCTGTTCGTGTTCTATTTCGGCATTCTGGCCGATGACACGCCGCCGGTGGGGCTCGCCGCCTTCGCGGCCGCTGCGATTTCGGGCGGCGACCCGATCCGCACAGGCATACAGGGCTTTACCTACGACATCCGCACCGCGCTGCTGCCGTTCCTGTTCATCTTCAACACCGAACTGCTTTTGATCGACGTGACGGTTTACAAGGCGGTGTTCATCTTCATCGTCGCGGTGGTGGCGATGATGCTGTTCGCGGCCGCGACCCAGGGCTATTTCCTGACCAGAAGCCGGATCTGGGAGACGGTGGCGTTGATCCTCGTCGCCTTTACCCTGTTCAGGCCGGGTTTCTGGCTCGACTACGTCCAGCCGCCCTATGAGGATCGGTCGGGGGCGGAGGTTGTCGCCATCGCCGCCGCGCAGCCCGACAACGCCAATTTGAGGCTGGTGATCACTGGCCCCGATTTCGACGACCCCGACAAGATCGGCGAACGGACGATTCTTGCCGCGCTCGGACCGGCGGGCGACGGGCTGCAAAGGCTCGAGCAGGCCGGTCTGCCGGTGCGCGAGGAGGACGGTAAAGCGATCCTCGACGAGCCGTTCGCAGGCACGCCCTTCTTCACCGATTTCACCGACACGTTTGATTTTTACGGCGACGTGCCGGTTGAGATCGCCAAGGTGCAACTCGCGGCCGAACGGATGCCCAAGGAGGTGTTTTACATTCCCGCCTTGCTGCTGCTGGTGCTGATCGTGCTGTCGCAGCGTCGCCGGCAGACCGTTCCCGCTTTTTGAGGAGCCGTTGATGTTCGAGCGTATTCTTGTCCCGGTCGATCTGGGCGAACCTGAAATCGGTGCCCGCAGCCTTGCGGTCGCCGAGGAACTGGCCGTCAAACACGATGCCCGGCTCGACGTCCTCACCGTGGTGCCGACCTATTCGATGTCGATCGTCGGCGCCGCCTTCCCGAAGAATTTCGAGGAAGCCACGCTGGAGGCGGCCCGCTCGGCGCTGAAGACGATGCTCGACGCGCGCCCGGCATCCCAGGTGACGATCAAGGGGCATGTCGCCCACGGCACGATCTATGACGAGATCATGAAGGCGGCCGACGCGCTTGGCGCCGACCTGATCGTCATGGCCTCGCACCGCCCGGCGCTGAAGGATTATCTGCTCGGGCCTAACGCCGCGCGTGTCGTGCGCCATGCGCGCCAGTCGGTCTTCGTTCTGCGCGACGCGGCGTAACGAAGCCCTGCCGCGGCGTGTGCGGAGGCGCAACGCGGTCGGATGGCGCCAGCCCTGGTCAGGACGGCTCGGTCCGCGTGCGGCGCCCAAGCGTCATCCACAGCGTGGCGACCATCAGCAGCGTGGCCAGTATGAAGGTCAGTCGCATGCCGCTGGCGATCGCTGAGCGGGACGCACTGGCCAGATCGGCCGTTCCGACGCCGAAGGCGAAGACAGCGCCCATGGCGGATGCGCCGGCTACCAGGCCGATATTGCGCGACAGGCTCGGCAATCCGGAGGCGGTGCCGCGCCGGTTGTTGGGCGTACCGGACAAGACGGCGGTGTTGTTGGCGGCCTGGAAGAGCTGGTAGCCCGGTGTCAGCACGACCATCGCCAGGATATAGCCGGTTACCCCGAACATTTCCGGCAGAACCGACAGCAGGAACGCTCCGCCCGCAAGCATGCTCAGGCCGGCCGCCAGAACCCGCTGCGCTCCCCATGCATCGACCGCGCGTCCGGAGGGAACGCCGCTGAAGACCGAGATCGCCGGGCCGGCCGCCATCACCAGGCCGACTATCGCCTGCTTCAGGCCGAGCCCCAGGCCGAGATAGAACGGACCGACCACGAGTGTCGTCATCATCACCGCGGCCACCAGAGCGTTGACCACAAGACTGGATGCCAGGCCCGGCGTCATCACCGTGCGCACGCCGGTCGGTCGCATACGATCCTTGCCCGCATCCCGCGGCAGTGAAACGAAGGCCAGGATCAAGGTCAGTAGCGCTAGCGGAATCTGGACCAGAAAGATCCCGCGCCAGTCGGTCGCCGAAAGGATCATGCCGCCGAGTGACGGGCCAATCGCGGTTCCCAACGCCGAGACCGTGCCGAGCAGGCCCATGGCCTGGCCGATGCGGGTTTCCTGCGCCGTTTCGCGCATCAACGCCAGGGTCAGGCTCATCAGGAAGGCGGCTCCCACCCCCTGAAGCGCTCGCGCTCCGATCAGCAGCCACAGGTTCGGTGCGATGCCGCAAAGCAGCGACGCCAGCAAGAACAGGCCGAGGCCGAAAAGATGCATGCGCCGCAGCCCGTAGATGTCGCCCAGTCGTCCGGCGAGGATGACCGAGACCGTCAGCGCCGCCAGATAGGCGATGACGACCCATTGGACATGATGAAAGGGCGCCGAAAACGTCTCGACGAATACCGGCAAGGCGATGTTGGCGATGCTGGTGCCGAGTGATCCGAGCAGCATCGACAATGCCAGCGTCGTCGTAACCCCGCGATTTGCACTGTTCGAAACGGGTGCCTTGATGTGCTGCATCGCCTTGTCCTCTTGCCTTGATCGTGATGAAAAGCCATCCTACGAATTCAAGTCGGCTTGAGGTCAAGTATGGAATTTCTCGATATTGGCGACGTCAGCGACAGGACGGGGATGCGTCCGTCGACGTTGCGCTACTACGAAGAAATCGGGCTGATTTCCTCGGTTTTCCGCCATGGGTTGCGGCGCCAGTTTCCCGCCGAGGTGCTGTTGCGGTTGAAGCTGATCGCAATGGGAAAATCGGCCGGCTTCTCGCTCGACGAGATTGCCGGGATCCTGGGCAAGGACGGCGCACCGGAACTGCCGCGCGCGGTCCTGCACCAAAGGGCGGACGACCTCGACCGGCAGATCAGCGAACTGGTGGCGTTGCGCGATACGTTGCGCCATGTCGCCGACTGTCCCGCCCCGACCCACATGCAGTGCCCGACATTCCGGCGGCTGGTGGATGTGGCCGGGCGACGGGCGGGCGGGCGCATCCGGTCGCGGGGGCGCGAGAAGACCGTCGGATGACAGAACCGCGCCACCGGGCGGGCGTGAGGCAGCGCAGCTCTCACCCGCAGAGGGTACCGGCCCGTTCTAAGCTTTAGCCGCGATCGGCGACAGCCTCGTCGATTGCCGTGCCGAGGCGGTCGGCGATTCGGTCCAGATCCTGGTCCTCGACGATGAAGGGCGGGGCGACGAGCACATGGTCGCCGCGCGCGCCGTCGATCGTGCCGCCGGCCGGATAAACAAGCAGCCCGCGCGCCATCGCCGCCTGTTTGATGCGGGCGTGAAGTTTCAGCGCCGGATCGAACGGCGCCTTCGTTGCCCGGTCCTCGACGATCTCCAGGCCGAGGAAAAGGCCGCGCCCGCGCAGGTCGCCGACATGCGGATGCGGGCCCAGACGCTCGGCCAGCAGGCTCCGCAGCCGTTCGCCCATCGTGCGCACGTTTTCCAGCAGGCCGTCGCGTTCGATCACGCGCTGCACGGCAAGCGCAGCCGCGCACGCCACCGGATGGCCGATATAGGTATGGCCGTGCTGGAACAGGCCCGACCCGGTGGCGAAGGCGTCGAAAATCGCCTGCGACAAGAGCACCGCCCCGATCGGCTGATAGCCGCCGCCCAGCCCCTTGGCGATCGTCATCAGGTCGGGCGCCACGCCGTCCTGCGTGCAGGCGTGCAGCGTGCCGGTGCGGCCCATGCCGCACATCACCTCGTCGAGGATCAAGAGCACGCCGTGGCGGTCGCAGATCTCGCGCACCCGTTTCAGGTAACCGGGCACGGCCGGCACCGCACCGGCGGTTGCGCCGACGACCGGCTCGGCGATAAAGGCCATCACCGTCTCCGCGCCGAGTTCCTGTATCTTGTCCTCCAGCCCCTGGGCGACGCGCAGCCCGTACTCTTCCTCGCTTTCGTCGTCGCGCCGGTGGCGATAGGCGTAGCACGGCTCGATATGTTGGGTTTCGGCCAGCAGCGGCTGGAATTGGGCCCGGCGCATTGCGTTGCCGCCGGCCGCCAGCGCGCCGAGCGTGTTGCCGTGATAGCTCTGGTGCCGGGCGATGATGGCGCGCCGCTGAGGCTCGCCCTTTTCGACGAAATATTGCCGCGCCATCTTCAGCGCCGCCTCGACCGCCTCGGAGCCGCCGGAAACGAAATAGACATGGCTGATGCCGGTCGGCGCGTTGGCGACCAGCATGTCGGCGAGCTCTTCGGCCGGCTCGCTGGTGAAGAAGCCGGTATGGGCATAGGCGAGCCGGTCGGCCTGCTCGTGCAGTGCGCCGATGACGTCGGGATGGCCGTGCCCGAGGCAGGAGACGGCGGCGCCGCCCGAGGCGTCGATATAGGCGCGGCCGTCACGGTCGAACAACTCGACCCCGCGTCCGGCCACGGCGACCGGCAGCGTGCCGTGAATCTGGCGATGCAGAATATGGGTCATGGTCCTGTCCGTGTAGCGGGGGCAAGATGATGCACGCCGAAGGCGGCGAGTTGCTGTTCGGCCCGCGCGATCGCCGCCAGCGCCTCGGCGCCGCCGCGACCGGCCACCAGCGCGGCCAGCGTTTCGGCGGCCACGAAGGCCGGCGCCATCGAATGGAAGAAGGACGGGCTTTCCGTCGAGACGAAGATCGCGTGCCGCGCAATCGCGGCGAGAGGCGAGACCGGGCTGTCGGTGATCGCGACAACGGGCACGTTTTCGCCGGCCGCCCAATGGGCGATGTCGAGCGTGGCGCGCGAATAGGGGCTCACGCTGACGGCAAGCAACGCGTCGTCGGCGCCAGCCATGCGTACGGCATCGAGACCGCCGAAACCGTCCGTGCCGAGCAGCACCGCCCGGTCGCCGAGAAAGGACATGATATAGGCGAATTGCGCCGCGATGGCGTGGCTCGACCGCAGGCCGAGGCAATAAACGCGTCGGGCCGAGGCCAGCAGTGCGGCGGCGTTGGCGAGTGCGGCCAGGCTGTCGGGCGCGCAGAGCCGGCCGATCTGTGTCGCGCCGGCGGCGACGATGTCGCGGGCGAGCGCGGTCTCGCCGCTTTCCTTCTGTCTGGCAGCCTGCCGTCCGGCCCTGCCGGCGAAGCCGAGCTCGCCCTGCCGGATTGCGTTGGCGTGCAGGGCGCGGATTGCTTCGTAGCCGTCATAACCGAGCCGTTTGGCGAGCCGGCTCATCGTCCATGGCTGGACGCCGGCGCGGCGCGCCTGTTCGCGCATCGACAGCAGCGCCACGTCGTCGGGATTGTCGACGATATAACGCGCCGCGACGCCGAGCTGCGCGGGCAGGCCGGGGAAGCTGTCGATGATCTTTCGGACAAGCGCGTCGCGATCCATGAGCGGAGCGTAGACCTGGCGGATCGGATATGCAACAAATGTTGCACTAGCTGACATGATGCAATGATTGGTGTTATCGGATGAGCGGCATCTCGCACGGTTTTCACTCCGATCCGCGGCCGGTCGCGATCGCCGTCGCGCCCAATGGCGGCCGGCGCACCAAGGCCGACCATCCGGCTCTGCCGCTGACGCCGGCCGAACTGGCCGACACGGCCATCGCCTGCCGCGAGGCCGGCGCGGCGATGATCCATCTGCACGTACGCGACCGGCAGGGCGCGCATCTGCTCGACGCGGAGGCCTATCGGGACGCGACCGATGCCGTGCGCGGCGCGGTCGGCGATGATCTCGTCGTTCAGATTACCAGCGAAGCGCTCGGGGCCTACGCGCCCGCCCAACAGATGCAGGTGGTGCGCGACACGCGGCCGGAGGCCGTTTCGCTGGCCCTGCGCGAACTGGCCGGCGAACCGGCCGACGAAACCGAGTTCCTGCGTTTTCTGGCCTGGCTCGCCCGCGAACGCATTACGCCGCAAATCATTCTTTATGCGCCCGAGGAGGCGACGCGTCTCGCCGGCCTGATGCGCCGCGGGCTGGTGCCGTTCGAAACCCTGCCGGTCCTGTTCGTCCTCGGCCGTTACGTGCCCGGCCAGCGCTCGACGCCGCGTGATCTGCTGCCTTTTCTGAACGCCGCGACCGAGCGCTTTCCGCACTGGATGCTGTGCGCCTTCGGGCCGCGTGAGACGGCCTGTGTGACCGCCGCCGCGCTGATGGGCGGTCACGCCAGGGTCGGCTTCGAGAACAATCTGCAACTGCCCGATGGCACGGTCGCCGCAGACAATGTCGCAATCGTGCGCGCGACCGCGTGGGCTTTGGAAGCCTGCGGCGTGCCGCCCGCCTCCGCCGGCCAGTTGCGCGATCTCTGGGCCGCCCTCCAGGCCTGAAAACCGTGCCGTGGCGTCGACGCGTTTCGGAACGGGCCTAATCGCGTCCGGGCCGGCCGCGATAAGCCTGTGTGAGTTCCGGGTCGATGTCGGCGTCGTCGTAGATCCCGATCAGAATACCGGTGCGGCCGCCGCCGTGGCGCATTGCCTCGATTTCTGCGTCGGAGCGCGTCGTGCGCTGCGACGGCCGCCGCGCCCAGGCCGCCAGCCGCGCGGCCATCAGCGCGGCAATATCGGCGTGTTCCGGATCGCCGCCGAGATCGCGGAATTCGTCGGGGTCGGTTTCCAGATCGAACAGCATCGGCCGAAACCCTTCGGCATGGACGTATTTCCAGCGCCGGTCCGCGACCATGAACAGACGTGCCCGGTCCGGGGCGACCCCAAGTTCGGCCGCCATCGGCGTCGGCCCGTAATCATATTCCGACACGACGAAGTCGCGCCAATCCTCGGGCGTCTCGCCGCGCACCAGGGGCAGCAGCGAGCGCCCCTCCACGATATGGTCCGGTACCGCCGCACCGGCGGCCTCGATGAAGGTGGCGGCTAGATCGATCGATTCCACCAGTTGGTCGCAGACCGTGCCGCGCGTGGCGTCGGCCTCCGGCGACGGGTCGTAGACGATCAGCGGGACCTTGACCGACTGTTCATGAAACAGATCCTTTTCGCCCAGCCAGTGGTCGCCGAGATAGTCGCCATGGTCCGAGGTGACGACGATCATCGTGTCGGCGAGCTCGCCCCGCTCCTCCAGGAAGGCGAGCAGGCGGCCGAGTTGGTCGTCGCATTGCTTGATCAGGCCCATATAGGCCGGGATCACTTTCTGGCGCACCACCTCGCGCTGGAAAGCGCGGCCGATCTCGTTGTCCATGAAGGCCCGGTAGACCGGATGCGGGTCCTGGCGTTCGCCTTCGCAGCGGATGGCGGGCTGCACATCCGCCGGCCCGTACATCGCGTGATAGGGCGCGGGCACGATATAGGGCCAGTGCGGCTTGATGTAGGACAGGTGGCACAGCCATGGCCGTTCGTGGCGGGAGGCGATGAACTCCTCGGCGCGCCGCGTCATATAGGGGGTCTCGGAATCCTCCTCGGCGATATTGGCCGGCCGGTCGGCGTTTTTCATGAACCAGCCCGAGGCCATGTCGCCGTTTTCGTCGAGCGCGGCATTGGCGAAATCGTGCCAGGGATTGTCGCCCGGATAGCCTTTGGCCTTCAGATAGTCGTTATAGGGCTGCGGCCCGCGATCGTAATAGCCGTCGGGTCCCTTGCCCCACAGCCCGTCGTCGCGCTCCCACAGGTCGAAGCCGCATTCGGCCACCCGCGCGCCGATGATCGTGTCGCGTGCCAGCCCGAGCCGCTCCATGCCGTCGGCGTCGACGCGCATATGCGTCTTGCCGACCAGCACGGCGTCCATGCCCGCCTTGCGCAGATGATCGCCCAGCGTGATTTCGCCGACCTTGAGCGGGAAGCCGTTCCAGCTCGCGCCGTGCGAATGGACGTAGCGGCCGGTGTAGAAGCTCATGCGCGAGGCGCCGCAGATCGGCGACTGCACATAAGCGCGCGAGAAGCGCACGCCCATCGCCGCGAGACGGTCGAAATGCGGCGTCTTCAAGTGCGGGTGTCCCGTGCAGCCCAGATAGTCGAACCGAAGCTGGTCATACATGATGAAGAGGATGTTCTTGCGCCGATCCGCCATCGATGCCCTTCATGGTGGCCGTGGAAACTTGCAACGCTCCGATGCGCGGCGTCGTTGTTGCGCGAGGATAACGCACGCCGCCGGTTCTGTCGTCCCGCTGGAGATGCCGAAATATCCGGTTCGGGTCTCTGCGCCCGCCGCTCAGGACATGCCTTGCGCGGCACCCAGATAGATTTCGGCCACGCGTGGGTCTGCGGCGAGCTCGGCGGCGGGGCCGCGCATCGTCGCCGCGCCGAGTTCCATCACGTAGCCGTGGTCGGCGATCCGCAGCGCTGCCCGGGCGTTTTGTTCGACAAGCAGGATCGACACCCCCTCGTCGCGCAGCTCCGACACCGTCTGCAAGATGTCGCGCACGATCAGCGGCGCCAGGCCCAGGCTCGGTTCGTCGAGCATCAACAGGCGCGGCTTGGCCATCAACGCGCGGCCCATGGCCAGCATCTGCCGCTCGCCGCCCGACAGCGTCCCGGCTTCCTGGCGGTGACGTTCCTCGAGCCGCGGAAAAAGCGCGTACACCCGTTCCAGGCGCGCCGGGATCTCGGCGCGCCCGCGCCGGAACGCGCCGAGCGCGAGATTGTCCGCCACGCTCATCGTGCCGAACAGGTCGCGCTGCTCCGGCACCAGGCTGATACCCATCGCGACCCGCTCCTCGGCTGGGACGCGGACAAGGTCCTGGCCGTCAAAGACGACGCGCCCGCGCGATGGCAACAGCCCCATGATGGCTGCAAGCAGGCTGGTCTTGCCGGCGCCGTTGGCGCCGATGACGGTGGCGATCTCGCCGCTTTGCACGGTCAGCGAGACCGCGCGCACGGCTTCCACGCGGCCGTAATTGACCGACAAATCGCCGACTTCCAGCAGCGCGCTCACGCCGGACTCCCCAGATAGGCCTCGACGACGGCCGGATTGCGCTGAATGTCGGCGGGCGCGCCGGTGGCGATCCGCGCGCCGAAGTTCAACACCACGATATGGTCGGTCAACTGCATGACGAAATCCATGTCGTGCTCGACCAGGAGCACGCTCATGCCCTCGTCGCGCAGCCGGCGGATCAAATCGGCGAGCGCCTGTTTTTCGAGATGCCGCAGCCCTGCCGCCGGTTCGTCGAGCAAAAGCAGTTTCGGGTCGAGGCACAGCGCGCGCGCGATCTCCGCCAACCGCTGCTGGCCGAGCGCCAGCGACCCCGCCGGCTGATGCATGATGTCGGCAAGCCCAACCCGCTCGATTTGGCGCGCGGCTTCGCCAAAAATGTTCTTTTCCTCCTCGCGGTCGAGCCGCAGGATACCGGAGACCATGCCGGCCCGGCCGCGCAGATGCGCGCCGATGGCGACGTTTTCCAGCACGCTCATCATCGGCGCCAGCTTGACGTGCTGGAAGGTGCGCGCGATGCGCCGGGCCGCGATCCGTTCCGGGCCGAGCCCGTCGATGCGCTCGCCTTCGAAATGAATTTCCCCGCCCGAAAGCGGCAACACGCCGGTGACCAGGTTGAAGGTGGTGCTCTTGCCGGCGCCGTTCGGCCCGATCAGACCGACGATCTCGCCGCGCCCGACCTCGAAGGAGACGTTGTCGACAGCGACCAGCCCGCCGAACAGGCGCCGCGCGTCCTGAACGCGCAGCAGGTCGCCATCGCCGGCGTCGAAGCCGCGGCCGGGCAGCGCGCCGGTTGCGTCGACGGTACGCGGCGCCGCCTTGCCGAGCCGCCCGGCGATCACCGGCCACAGCCCCTCGCGCGCGCCTTGCAACATGGCAATCAGCAGGATGCCGAACACGATGCCCTCGTAATTGCCGCCCGCCCCGAAGAATAGCGGCAGCAGATCCTGGAGAAAATTCTTCAACACCACGACGATGCCCGCGCCGAGGATCGCGCCGTAAATGTAGCCGGCACCGCCCAGAACGGCCATCAGCAGATATTCGATGCCGACGGTGAGGCTGAAGACGCCCGGCGTGACGGCGCGCTGGAAATGGGCGTAAAGCCAGCCCGATATGCCGGCGAGCAGCGCGGCATAGACGAACACGGTGAGCTTGGCGCGCCAGACATTGACGCCGACCGACTCCGCCGCCGCCGCGCCGCTGCGCAGCGCGCGGATCGAGCGCCCGACGCGCGAATCCAGAAGGTTGGCGGTCGCCAGGATCGCGGCGAGCACGAAACCCCAGACCACGAAATAGAACGAGCGGCTGTCGAGAAGCGGCATGCCGAATATGGAAAGCGGCGGCACCGAGGAAATGCCGTCATAGGCGCCCAGCGTCTTCAAATTGCCGAACAGATAATAAAAGCAGATGCCCCAGGCGATGGTGCCGAGCGGTAGAAAATGGCCCGACAGCCTGACCGTGACCAGCCCGATGACAAGCGCGGCGGCCACGGTGACGGCCAGCGATACCGGCAGGGTGAGCCAGGGCGACCAGCCATAGGCCGTCGTCAAAAGTGCTGTGGCATAAGCGCCGAAGCCGACAAAGGCGGCCTGGCCGAACGAGGTCATGCCGCCGACGCCGGTCAACATCACCAGCCCGAGCGCGACCAGGCTGGCCAGCCCGACGAAGTCGAGCAGGGTGACCCAGAAATCCGGCACGAACGGCAGAAAGGGGATCGCGGCCATGATGGCGGCGAAGATCAGAAAGCGGGTGAGCTCGCGTCGGTTCACCGGCTTAGTCCTCTTCGTCGCTATGGGTGGAGGTCAGGGAGCGCCATAAAAGCACCGGCAGGATGGAGGCGAAGACGATCACTTCCTTGAAGGCGCTGGCCCAGAACGAGGAAAACGCTTCCAGTAGGCCGACGGCGAGCGCGGCGGCGACGGCGGCCGGATAGGCACCGAGCCCGCCGATGATGGCGGCGACAAATCCCTTGAGCCCGATGATGAAACCGCTGTCGTAATAAAGCGTGGTCAGGGGAGCGACCAGCACCGCCGAGACCACACCGATCGCCGCGGCCATGGCGAACGCGATCCGCCCCGACAGCATTGTGGGGATGCCGACCAGTCGCGCGCCGCGCCGGTTGATCGCCGACGCCTTCAGTGCCTTGCCGATCAGCGTGCGCCCGAAGAACAGCGCCAGCCCCGCAAGCAGCGCCAGCGTCGCCCCGACCACCAGCAGGCTCTGGCCGGTGACGAATAGCGGCCCGATCTGGAACGAGCCCGATACGACCGGCGAGGTGCGGTAACCCTCCGCGCCGAACAGCACCAGACCGAGCGCGGTAAGCGCCAGATGCGCCCCGACGGAGGCGATCAGAAGCACCAGCACCGAGGCGTCGGCGAGTGGCTGAAAGGCGACTCGGTAGAGATAGGGCCCCATCGGCACGATCAGGGCAGCGCACAACACGACGTTGACGGCGAGCCCCAGCTTGAGTGGCACCAAAATCAACACCGCCGCGGCAATGGCGATCGCCGGCGCCAGATTCCACATGGCGAGCCGTGCCGCCTTGACGGGGCTGCGTTCGCGCAGTGCCACGCCGGCGTCCATCACCGCCGCCCCGGTCGCCAGCACGAGCAGCAGCCAGACCGCGCCAGGAACGCCGCCGGTTTCCATCGCCGCCAGCGACAGGCCGGCGAATGTGACGAATTCGCCCTGTGGGATCAGGATCACACGGGTGACCGCGAACACCAGCACCAGCGCTACCGCCAGGAGCGCGTAGATCGCGCCGTTGATGATGCCGTCTTGGATCAGGAAGAGTGCGATGGTGAAGTCCAAATCCAACCCGCCATGTCGATGCCGCCCGTCGGATGGGCGATCACAAGCTTATTCGAGGCCGATGAAATCGGCCGGTTCGTCGCCATGCAGGCGTTCTACCTCATTGGCGCGGCGGGCGAGTACGGCGCGTTGGTTGATATAGCCCTTGTCGGTGATTTCGCCCGCGTCGACGGCTGGCATCGCCTCAAGCAGGCGCGCCCGCGTCGCATGGCGCGAGGAGCCGCCGCCGAGCGTCTTGAGCTTGACCAGGCCGTCGCGCACCCGCGCACGGACCTGCTGGTGATCGAGCACCGCGCCGAGCGGCGCGTCGTCGCCGAGCCCGGCCAGCTTGCGGCAGGCCGCGATGTTGGGAAAGACGAGGAAGCCGACCTCCTCGCGATCGTGGCCGGTGACGACGATGTCCTGCGCGACCGGATCGAGCGCAGCGATGCCCTGCACGCGCAGGTCGCCGACGCTGACCCAGGTGCCCGACATCAGCTTGAAGTCCTCCGCCACCCGCCCGTCGAAGAAAAGCCCGCGCTCGGGCCGGTCGGGGTCGGCTAGCCGCACGGCGTCGCCAATCCTGTAAAATCCCTCTTCGTCGAAGGCCGCCCGCGTGAGTTCGTCGTTCTTCAGATAGCCCGGCGTCACGTTCGGACCGCGCACGCGGATCTCGAGCTTGTCGCCGGCGGGTACGAGCTTGAGCTCGGTTCCGGGAACCGGAATGCCGATATTGCCGCTGCGCTCGGCCTGGAAATGGCAGTCCGTGGCGAGCGGAGCTGTTTCCGTGGAACCCCACGAACTCACCATCGGCACCGGTGCGCCGGTGGTCTCGCGCGCCATCGTCTCCAATGCCGCCCACAGGTTCTGCGGCAGCGCCGCGCCGGCATAGAAGATGACCTTGGTGCGGGTGAAGAAGCGCCGCCGCAGGTCCGCATCCTCGCGCAGCGCGCCGATCAGCATGTCGAAGCCGCGCGGCACGTTGAAACAGATGTCGGGGCCGACGTCCTTAAGGTTGGCGACCGTGTGGTGAAACAGATGCGGGGCCGGCTTGCCGGCGTCGATGTAAAGCGTACCGCCATTGCGCAGCACCAGGTTGAAATTGTGGTTGGCGCCGAAAGTGTGGCTCCATGGCAGCCAGTCGACGATCACCGGCGGTTCGCTGGCCAGAAACGGCCAGGTCAGCGCCTTGGCTTCCTGGCTCGACGTCAGCATGCGATGGGTGTTGATTACCGCTTTGGGCGCGCCGGTCGACCCGGACGTGAACAGGTAGCGTGCGGTCGTGTCGGGGCCGACGGCCGCGAAGGCGGCGCCGACCGCGGCATCGTCGCTTTCGGCCAAAAGCGTGTCAAAATCGGTCGCCGCGCCCGCTTCGGCGCAGCGGCTCGTGACGACGAGACCGTCATGATGGTCCGCGATCGCCGCAAGTGCGGCCGAAAACAGCGTCTCGTCGCTGACATAGACCAGCCCCGGTCGTACCAGGTCGATCATTGCACGCAGTTTTCCGTGATCCTGCGACATTAGCGAATAGGCCGGCGAGACGGTGGCAACCGGAATGCCGGCGTGCATAGCGCCCAGCGCCAGCAGCGCATGGTCGATCGCGTTGTCCGACAGGATGGCGACCGGCCGCTCCGGCGAAAGGCCGCGCTTGAGAAGGAACGCGGCGATCGCGCGTGCCCTATTTAGCGTTTCGCCATACCCGATTGTTCTCCATGCAGCGGAGGAGTCGCCGCGCTCGGCGAGGAAAATCCGCTCCGGTACGTCCCGGGCCCATCGGACCAGCCATGCCCCAACGCAGCGCGCCGGCTTTGGCAGCGCGACGGGGCTCGACAGGATCATCGAGCCGTCGTCGCGCCGGGTCATGTGCACCCGCGGTTCGGCGAACAGGGCAGACATCGGGCCGGAACTCCTCGCCGTGGCGACCATGCCGACGCCTATTCCATATATTTCCAGGCGCCGTTCTCGACCGTCACCAGCACGCGGCTACGCTCGTCATGGCCGTAATGGTCGTTGGCTGAGGTGTTGAAAACGCCGTGGACGCCGACGACCTCCTTCATGTTTTCCAGCGCGTCGCGCAGCGCCACCCGGAAGTCCTCGCTGCCCGGAGCGCCCTTTTCCATGGCGACCGGCATCGTCGCCAGGATGATTTGCCCGGCGTCGTACATATGGCCGCCGAAGGACGACAGCGAGCCTTCGCCATGCGCGGCCTCGTAAGCTTTGGTGTATTCGACGCCGAGCGCTTTGGAGGGATGGGAATCGGGCAATTGCGCGGCGACCACGACCGGGCCGACCGGCAGGATGCTGCCTTCGGCCGACGTGCCGGCGACGCGGATGAAGTCGAGGCTGGCCGACCCGTGGGTATGGTAGATCTGGCCCTGGTAGCCGCGCTCGGCCAGCGCCAGGTTGGGCAGCGCCGCCGGCGTGCCCGAGGCCACCACCAGCACTGCGTCCGGCCGCGCCGCCACCAGCTTCAGTACCTGGCCGGTCACGCTTGTGTCGTTGCGCGCGAAGCGTTCGATCGGCTCCATCGCGATGCCGGTGCCTTCGAGCGCCTTGTTCATGACGTTGAGCCACAATTCGCCGTAGCCGTCGGCATAGCCGATGAAGCCGAGCGTCTTGACCCCGTTCGCAGTCATGTGCTCCACGAGCGCGCCCGCCATCTGGCTCACCGGCTGCGGGGTGCGGAACGCCCAGGCCTCGGATTCGTCAGGCAGGCCGACCGGCGCAAGCGTGAGCACCGGTGTTTTGGTCTCGGCGGCAACGCCTGCGACCGCGATCGTGGTCGGCGTCGTCGACGAGCCGATCAGAAGGTCGGCCTTCTGCTCCTCGATGCATTTGCGCACGTTCTTGACCGCAGCGGTCGGGTCGGTCGCGTCGTCGAAGGAGGTATAGTTGATCGCCTGTCCGGCTACCTCCTTGGGCAGCAGCGGGATGGTGTTGTTTTCCGGGACGCCGAGCGAGGCCGCCGGGCCGGTGGCCGAAACGGTGATGCAGACCGAGATGTCGGCAAGGGCCGGCGTCGCGGCGAAAAGGCCGCAAAGCCCGGCAAGCGCGAATTTCACTTTCATCGAAGACCTCCCTGTTGAATGGAGCGCACCCCGCCTGAATGCGGGGCGCCGCCCTATGGTCTAGGCCGGCGTCGAGGCCGGATCCGGCGTGGCATCCGTGGCATGAAGTCCAACCCGATGCACGCTGCAATGCACAAATCCGAACGTTGGAAATGTTGCATTGCGAAATATTCCTATACGGTAGCGTATGTCATTTTGTCTTTATTTTCCAAACGTTGCCGCAAAGCTGAAAACATGTCAATACGGTTGCGTATGGTCTTTGCGATCATCATCGAAAACGCCAATCGCCGCCGGTGCCTTTATGTCGATTACGTCCGACCGAAACGAGCCCAGCCTTCGAAGCTCTGCCTCGAGCGGCAGCCGGCTGACGGAGCGCGAATGGATCGACGCGGCTTTCCGGCACATCGCCAAGGCGAATTTCGACGACATCCGGGTCGAGGAACTGGCCCGCGAGATCGGCGTCACTAAGGGCAGTTTCTACTGGCATTTCCGCAACCGTCAGCATCTGGTCGAACGGGTACTGGAGCACTGGATGGACCGTGCCACCATTCAGGTGACGCGCTGGGCCCGCTCGGAGGAGGGCACAGGCAAGGAACGGCTGGCGCGACTGTTGTCGCTGCCGGCCAACACGCCGCCCGACAAGCACGGCGCCGATATCGAGCTGGCGGTACGCTCTTGGGCGCGGCGCGAGAAACTCGCGGCCGCGACAGTGAGGAAGGTCGACGAGATGCGCGCCGAGTTTTTCCTTGAGTTGATGGGCGAACTCGGGTTTTCCGGCGGCGAGGCACGCCACCGCGCCGCCATCGCCCAATCCTTCATGCTGGGAGAAGCATTGCTGAAGACGCATCCGGACCGGCAGGAACGCCTCGCCGCCGTCGAAATGTGCGTCGAGTTCCTCGGCGGCTCGGCCCGGTAGCCTGGTCGCACCGACGCGTCGCGGGAGGTCGAACCCGGCGTGGCGTTGCCGTATCGGCAGCGCGTATTGCGAAACCGGCACTTCTGGAACGAACGGCGAAAACCGGAGATCGCGGGCAAGCTTGCCGACGCGCGCGATGCGATCACCGCGCAGCCGCTGATCCCGGCTGTCAAATATCTGGTTGTCGTCCTGTAGACGATCCCGCCTTCGAACGCCCGTTGTCGCCATATCTGCCGTTGACGCGAGGGCAGAAATCCGCGCTAAAGGGCGCGCATTTGACGGCGGGCCGAGCTGGCTCGGAAAAAACAGGACAAGGACAGACCATGGCGGAATTGCATCGCAACCTCATCGACGGCGTTTGGGTCGAGGGCGAAGGGGTGGCCAACGTCAATCCCTCCGACACGAATGATGTCGTTGGCCATTACGCGCGCGCCACGGCCGACGATGCCGCCGGCGCCATCCGGGCCGCCCGGGCGGCGCTGCCGGTCTGGTCGCGTTCGGGCCTGATGGAGCGTCACGCGATCCTGAGAAAGACGGCCGACGAGATTTTCGCCCGCAAGGACGAGCTCGGCCGGCTGCTGGCCCGCGAGGAAGGCAAGACGCTGCCCGAGGGCATCGGCGAGACGGTACGCGCCGGCCAGGTTTTCGAATTCTTCGCCGGCGAAGCGCTCAGGCTTGCCGGCGAGACCGTGCCGTCGGTCAGGCCCGGCGTCGGGGTGGAGATCACCCGTGAGGCGGTCGGCGTCGTCGGTATCATCACGCCGTGGAACTTTCCGATCGCCATTCCGGCATGGAAGATCGCGCCGGCGCTCTGCTACGGCAACGCGATCGTTTTCAAGCCGGCCGAACTGGTGCCCGGTTGCGCCTGGGCGATCGTCGACATTCTCCACCGCGCTGGCCTGCCCAAGGGCGTGCTCAACCTCGTCATGGGCAAGGGCTCGGTCGTCGGCCAGGCCATGCTCGACAGCCGTGACGTCGACGCCATCACCTTCACCGGTTCGGTGGCGACCGGCAAGCGGGTCGCGGCGGCCTGCGCGGAACATATGCGCAAGGTGCAGCTCGAAATGGGTGGCAAAAACCCGCTGGTCGTGCTCGACGACGCCGATCTGGCCACCGCGGTCGACTGCGCCGTCAACGGCGCCTTCTTTTCCACCGGTCAGCGCTGCACCGCCTCCTCGCGGCTCGTGGTGACGGAAGGCATTCACGACCGCTTCGTCGAGGCCGCGACGGAAAAGCTGCGCGCGCTGGTAGTCGACAACGCGCTCAAGGACGGTTCGCAGATCGGTCCGGTGGTCGACGAGAACCAGCTGGCGCAGGATGAAAAATACATCGCCATCGGTCGCGACGAGGGCGCGAAGCTCGCCTTCGGCGGCGAACGTCTCAACCGCGAGACGCCGGGCTTTTATCTGCAGCCGGCGCTGTTCACCGAGGCCAGCAACGCAATGCGCATCTCGCGTGAGGAGATTTTCGGACCGGTGGCGTCGGTCATCCGGGTGAAGGATTACGAGGAAGCGTTGGCCGTCGCCAACGATACGCCCTTCGGGCTTTCCTCGGGTATCTGCACCACCAGCCTGAAACATGCCACCCACTTCAAGCGCAATGCCGAGGCCGGCATGGTGATGGTCAATCTGCCGACGGCCGGTGTCGACTTCCACGTGCCTTTCGGCGGGCGCAAGGGCTCCAGCTACGGGCCGCGCGAGCAGGGCCGCTACGCCGCCGAATTCTACACGACCGTCAAGACCGCCTACACGCTCGCCTGAGCACGGCGTATCGCCGCCCGCGCCGCCGCCTGTGGGCGCGGCGCGTGTGGGGCGCGGCACAAAAAACACGCCGGCCTCGCCCAGGCTACTGGTGACCATGGCGTCTCGGCGCCCGCCCGCCCGAATGAACCGAAACCTGCCGGATGGGCGCTAACGGTCGCTCGCGACGTTTTATCAAAGCCGGCGTAGGGGTTGAGTTCGCGCCGGGCGATAGATATGTCAGGCCAAACCTTTCAGGCTAGCGACATATGGCGCCACGTATTGCAGTTCTTGGATGCGGTTACTGGGGGAGCAACCACATCCGGACTCTCAAGAAGCTCGGCGTCCTTCATGCCGTCTCGGACGCCAACGGCGCGCGTGCCGAAGGGTTCGCGACCGAGCAGGAATGCCTGGCCATCGCGCCGGACGCACTCCACCGGCGCAATGATATCGACGCAGTGGTTCTGGCGCTGCCGCCGCAATACCACGCCGAGTTCGCCGAACGGCTGGTGGAGGCGGGCAAGGACGTGCTTGTTGAAAAGCCGATCGCGCTGACCGTCGCCGATGCCGAGCGCACGGTCGCCGCGGCGCGGGCGCATGACCGCGTCTTCATGGTCGGCCATGTGCTGCGTTTCCATCCCGCCTTCGAAACCCTCAAGGCGCTGATCGACAATGGCGAACTGGGCGAGGTTAGATATATCCACTCGCACCGGCTCGGCCTGGGAAAGTTCCACACCGAAAACGACGCGCTGTGGGATCTCGCTCCGCATGATTTGTCGATGATCTTGGCCATCACCGGTACCGCGCCGCTGGAAGTGCGCGGGGAAGGTGCGGCGATCCTCGACAATCTGAGCGATTTCGCTCATTTGCATATGCTTTTTCCCGGCGGCGTGCGCGGTCATTTGTTCACGTCGCGGCTCAATCCCTATCGGGAAAGGCGGCTGACGGTTGTCGGCACCAAGGCGATGGCGGTGTTCGACGATGTCGAACCCTGGGAACGTAAGCTCGCCGTCTATCGCCACGCGGTCTGGCAGGATTCCGGCCAATGGGCGTTCACGGCCAACGAGCCGGCATATGTCGAGGTACAGCAGGGCATGCCGCTCACCCGCGAGCTGGAACATTTCCTCGATTGTCTCGAAACGCGCTCCGAGCCGCGCACCACTGGCGAGGAAGCGGTCACGGTTTTGAAAATCCTGACCGCCGGAACCGTCATTCACGACTGATCACGACAGGGCGGGCGTCGCCTGCCCGCCGCTTCAGCCCAGTGCCTGCACGGTGCGCAAGCGCGCCAGGGCGGCTTCGGCGTCGTCTGCGCGGCGCGAACGCTCGATGAAACCGCCGCCGAACACCCGCGCCTCGTCGCCGGGGTCGGAATAGAGCACGCAGGCTTGGCCCGGTGCCACGCCGGTTTCGCCGTCGAGAAGCTCCACGCTCGCCGCGCCGT
The DNA here is from genome assembly GCF_009742725.1 of Nitratireductor arenosus. Lineage (GTDB taxonomy): Bacteria > Pseudomonadota > Alphaproteobacteria > Rhizobiales > Rhizobiaceae > Mangrovimarina > Mangrovimarina arenosa. The sequence continues at coordinate 660,591 of NZ_WPHG01000003.1, forward strand.
CGCGCCAGCGCAGGATGGCCGGTCCCGGCGGCCGCGTCGAGCGCACCCGGGCAAACACCTCCATCCCCTCGACCGGCAGGGACTGGGGCGTGCCGTCGCCTAGCCAGTTGAAATCGCGTAGCGTCACCTGGCGGGTTTCGAGCGCCTCGCGCGGCCCGACAATGACACGAGCGGCCTTCGCGTCCAGTTCGACGACGTAAAGCGGCTCGGCGGCCGCGATGCCGATGCCGCGGCGTTGTCCGATCGTGTAGTTGACGATGCCGTGGTGGCGGCCAAGCGTGCGTCCGTCGATATGGACGATGTCGCCGGGCGTGGCCGCTTCCGGCTTCAGCCGGGTGATGATGTCGGCATAACGCCCCTGCGGCACGAAGCAGATGTCCTGGCTGTCCTGCTTGCCCGACACGCTGAGCCCCATCTCGTCGGCCATCGCGCGCACCGCGTTCTTGGCCATCCCGCCGAGCGGAAATCGCAGATAGTCGATCTGCTCCTGCGTCGTGGCGAACAAAAAATAGCTCTGATCGCGGTCGGCGTCGGCTGGCCGGTACAGCGCCCTGTGTACGCCTAGGGCGCGCGAGCGGATGTAATGTCCCGTGGCGAGCGCGTCCGCGCCGAGCTCGCGCGCGGTCGCCAGAAGGTCGGCGAACTTGACCGTCTGGTTGCAGGCCACGCAGGGGATCGGCGTTTCGCCGGACAGGTAGCTGTCCGCGAAGGGTGCGATCACGGCCTCGCGAAAACGCTTCTCGTAGTTGAGCACATAGTGCGGGATGTCGAGCGTCGCCGCAACGCGGCGCGCATCCTCGATATCGCGCCCGGCGCAGCACGAGCCGGCCCGGTGCGCGGCCTCGCCATGATCGTAGAGTTGCAGAGTGATGCCGATCACGTCGTAGTCTTCGCGCTTCAAGAGCCCGGCGACGACGGAGGAATCGACGCCGCCCGACATCGCCACGACGACGCGTGTGTCCTGCGGGCGGCCCGGAAGGTCGAGGCTGTTCATGATCGGTATGGCTCGTCGTTCGAAGTCTCGGCGGTAATGCCAACACACATAAGATAGGTCAAGCGGACGGCCACCGCCAGTTGGCGGCAGGTTCGGTCGGACAATCTCGATCGCGTCCGCCGGAGGGGTCGCGATCGCTCAAGTTTTATCCAGTCTCGTTTCGCAACAAGACGGTGTGGAACGTTTAGCGCTTTTTTAAAGCTGTGGGATTAGTCTGGAAAAGATTGGTGTTTGAGTGAGTAGTTCAGAGAGTGCAATGACCGATCTGGTTAGACCTCGCGTTAAGTACGTTATTGGGCCAGACGGCAGCCCGCTCACTATTGCCGACCTGCCGCCTTCGAACACAAGGCGCTGGGTGATCCGCCGCAAGGCGGAGGTGGTGGCGGCGGTTCGCGGTGGCTTGCTCAGCCTCGACGAGGCCTGTCAGCGCTATACGCTGACCGTCGAGGAATTCCTATCCTGGCAAGCCTCGATCGACGAATACGGCCTGGCCGGCTTGCGCACCACTCGCATCCAGCAATATCGCCATTAGATCGGTTACGGCCGGCGGCGCACAAGCGCCGCTGCCGTCGCAGTCAATATTGCCGAGACAGCGAAAAACCATAGGCCGGGCTGCGCGGCGGCCGCGGCCAGGCCGCTGGTCTTGGCGGCGAAAATCACCAGGGCGACGAGCACCACATCCAGCATCGACCAATTGGACAGGGCCGACAGCCAGCGCGGCAGTGCCCGGTGCGCACCGTCGCCGGCATAGGCCGCGACATGCAGCAGCCCGAGTTTCAATGTCGGAAACGCGATCGAAAACAGTCCGACGAGCAGCGCCAGCAAGCGGTCGCCGGTGATCCACAGGCCGACAACCAAGCCGACGAGAGACGGTTCCTCGGTGAACACCAGCAGCCGTTCGACGCGCAGCAATGGCAGGGCGATCCCGAACGCAAAACTCGAGGTTGCGACAAACAGCAGGGCGGGCAGGAGATAATGCATCCCGGCCCTATAATGCAGCGATGTTCGCAAGGGGAGTCGCGTCCTGCGCCGAGACTGGACGCAATCCGACTTTTTCGCGCGATCGGGGAAAAATGTCCGCCCACCGGGCGGATAGAAAAGCGTGGCGGTTTTGGTGTAGGGATCAGCCGACGATGGCGCGGCGGAGTTCGCTCTCGGCCTCGCGCACGCGCGCGTCGCGGGTCTCGAGTTGTTCGGCCTTGGCGAGTTCGGCTTCCGCTTCCGCCAACACCGCCTCGGCATTGGCCTTTTGCTCGATCAGGTCGAGCCGCGAATTGTTGAGATTGTCCCGACGCTGGCGTGCCGCCTTGGCGAAGGTCGGATAGGCGAAATGTGACGTGTCGGTGATGCCGGACTTTTTTTCCTCATGCAGGATCTGGGCGTCCAGTTCGGCTGCCATGCGGTCGAAATCGGCGATCATCGCATCGAGCTGAGCCAATTGCCGGCGGGCCTCACTGACCTTGAATTGCTTCAGCCGGACCAGGTTTCCACGTGACTTCATTACCCACACTCCACAATACGCTACTCACGATCGCGCACACCGAACTCGCAGCGCGATCCCCCGGTCGCGGTTACCGTTACAGATATCCTCAACTTTCTCTGTCGCGGTAACCATTCGTTTACGGGCACCGTTAATCATAGTGGTGAGGGCTTAAGGCCCGGTAAAGAAACCCGGTCCGCCGGAGACGAAACCGGCAAGCTGAGTCCCGCGAATCGGTTGTGCCGGTTTCCTAAACCAGGACATTAACGAGTGTGTTTGAAGATTCATGTGTGGATTCAAGAAGGTGACAAAACGTGCTCGACGTTTGGCCTGCGCTTGCCAGACTGAATCAGATTTTGTTAACCATTTGCTGGCAGCCTCCGATTCACGTAATGGCTGCTCCCGGGACGGTCGAGCCGCGACGGCGGTCGGGCGGCAGAGAAGGGGAATGAAATGCGCGTCCTTTTGATCGAAGACGATGGTGCCACGGCGCAGAGCATCGAGTTGATGCTCAAGTCGGAGAGCTTCAATGTCTACACCACCGATCTCGGTGAAGAAGGTGTCGACCTTGGCAAACTCTACGACTACGACATCATCCTGCTCGACCTCAACCTGCCCGACATGTCCGGCTATGAGGTCTTGCGCACGCTGCGGCTTTCCAAGGTCAAGACGCCGATCCTCATCCTGTCGGGCCTAGCCGGCATCGAGGACAAGGTTCGCGGCCTCGGTTTCGGGGCCGACGACTATATGACCAAGCCGTTTCACAAGGATGAGCTCGTCGCGCGCATCCACGCCATTGTGCGGCGCTCGAAGGGACATGCCCAGTCCGTCATCACCACCGGCGACCTGATCGTCAACCTCGACGCCAAGACGGTGGAGGTCGGCGGCCAGCGTGTTCATCTGACGGGCAAGGAATATCAGATGCTGGAGCTTCTTTCCCTGCGCAAGGGCACGACGCTCACCAAGGAGATGTTCCTCAACCATCTTTACGGCGGTATGGATGAGCCGGAGTTGAAGATCATCGACGTCTTCATCTGCAAGTTACGCAAGAAGCTCGACGCCGCGTCCGGCGGCCAGAATTTCATCGAGACCGTCTGGGGCCGGGGCTACGTGTTGCGTGAGCCCGAGGAAGTTCGCGCCAGCGCCTGACCGACGGGCCTTTACGAACCGATGCGATGCCCGGCTCCGCCGGGCATTTTTCCGTCTGGGGCCGCTCGCGTTGGATGCTATCGTCCGACCTTGGACTTTCGTGGCCTCAGTGGCGTCGCGCCCGGATCGCGGGTGCCGACACCGCGTCGCGGCGCGCTCCTGGTCAGACCGCGAAATCCCGTCGGTCACAAGATTCCATTTAGCGACGAACGGCTCGAAAGCAGGTCTCCCGAAAGTGAGCCGGTTTCGGGATCGAGACCTGCTTTGGCGACCGGAGCCGGCTTATGCGGCTTCCTGCAATTCGCGAAAACGCTCGACGAGCTGGGCGCGGTTGAAGGGCTTGAACATATAGCCGTTCGCTCCGGCGCGTTTGGCACGCATGATGGTGCCGATGTCGAATTCCAGGATCGAGATCAGGATGCGCACGTTCTTGCCCGAGGGCAAAGCCTTGACATCACGAATGAAATCGCTCGAGGCCATGTCGGGCAATACGCAGTCGACGATGATCGTGTCGGGCATTTGCGCGGCGCACATGGCCAGGGCGTCGGTGCCGTTGGAGGCTTCCACGACAACGGTGTCCTGGCTTCCCAAAATTCGGTTGACGACCTTCCTGATAATGCTCGAGTCGTCGATGATCATGCAGCGTTTCATCGTCCCAATCCCTGATCGCGGCCCAAAATGCCGGCAGCCCGGCTACCCCGACTGCATCCTAGACCGGGATCGTAAAGGAATTGGCCTAGCCGAAACCTAAAATTTGAACGGCCGCCGGGATCGGGCGCGGCGGCTATCGCGGCGCGAGCGGCGGCCGGTTAGGTGACCGTCAGCGTCACGTCGTCGGCGGTGGCGTGGATAGCGATCGTCATGCCGGCCTCGCGCGCCAGCAGCAAGGTATAATACGGTTGCACGGCATGGGCGTCGATCGGTTCCTCCGGCTTCGAGCCCGAATGCATTTCGAGAAATTTGGGCGGAACGCGAACCATCGGCCCGGTCGCCTTGATTGTGAAACGGGGGCTCGTTTCGAGATCGGCCAGATCGACAGCCAGGCGTCCGCCGCGCGGGATGGCACCAGCCGCGACCATGACAAGGTTCAACAGCAGCTTGACCTTGTTTTTGGGCAGCAGCGCGCGCGCGCCGTTCCATTCGAGTTCGGGTTTTTCGCTGGCGAAAAGCGCGGCCGCGACCGAGGCCGCGTCGCCGGTGTCGATCTGCATGCCCGCCGATCCCGCCGCGCCGAAGGCGATGCGCGCATATTGCAGCCGAGCCGAGGCGGTGCGGGCGCTCTGGCGGATGAGAGCCATGGCGTCCTCGTCGGCCCCGCCTTCGTCAAGCAGTTCCAAGCCGTTATTGATGGCGCCGACCGGCGAGATGATGTCATGACAGACGCGGCTGCACAAAAGAGCGGCCAGGTCGGGAGCGGAAAGTGTGAACAGTTCGGACATTTACCGTTTCTCCTCGCGCAAACGGAACGCCGCGGCTCAACGCCTCGGCCCCGCCTGAAATAACGCCCTTTTCGGCAACCGGATGCTCGGCGCGAATCACCGGTTCCATACCGGCCAGTTTCGTTACACATGGCCGCGGTCGCTGCAACAAAGGTGGCTCGCGCTCGCGCATGTTCCGGCCTTTGAAGCGCCATCTTCGTTCGGTTAGTTGACGCTTGGAAAACGTTTGGTAACCAGGTTCCGTCAATTATGACGCTCGTCACCCCATGGTGTTTCGACCGTCCAAGCGCCAGCGTGCGGCCGGCACTTCGTCGCCCGGCATTACGTTGGCGGAAACACTCCTCCACGCCGCTCCGCAAGGGAGACCGATTTGATTTTTTTGCAAAAGCCCCGGACGACGGTCCGGCAAATCTTCGCCGCGACGTTTCTCGCCGTCGCCGCGCTGGTGATGGTGCAGTCGCCGGGCGTGGCAGCGGAGGAAGGTTATACGGCCCAGGAAATCGTTGATTCGGGTCATCGTTTCTTCGGTGCGACCTCGGGTGGCCTCGCCACCGTGATCGAGAAGATTTTTTCCGCCTACGGCACGCCCAATGGCTATATCCTCGGCGAGGAAGGCTCGGGCGCCATCGTCGGCGGGCTGACTTACGGCGAAGGAAACCTCTACACCAAGAATGCCGGCGACCATCCGGTGTTCTGGCAAGGACCCTCGATCGGCTGGGATTTCGGCGGCCAGGGCTCGCGCACCATGATGCTGGTCTACGACCTCCAGACCGTCGACGCCCTTTTCCGCCGTTTCATCGGCGTGGCCGGTTCGGCCTATGTCGTGGCGGGCGCGGGCTTCAACGTCCTCAAGCATGGCGATATGTTGCTGATCCCGGTTCGCACCGGCGTCGGCGCCAGGCTTGGCGTCAATATCGGTTATCTCAAACTCACCCAGCGTGCGACCTGGAACCCGTTCTGAGCCCGGCAGGTGCCTGCGACAGGTGGCCTGCTGCCGGTTTTTCGAACACACGGGCAAGCTAGCGTTGGAGTTGCGAGTTATATCTACGACATGGGTGACAACCTCATGCCGAACGGGTTGTCGATGGTCTGCAAGGGCCTCTGCTCCAGGTCGAAATATCCCAGATCGTGGTCCATGACGCTACCGAGCCAAATGTGGTCGTCGGTCTGTTTGATGCCGACGGTCCGTCCGGCGAACACCTGACTGAGGTTGATCCTCTGGCGCTAATAGCCAATGCGGCCGAAGCCGGCACGAGATGGGCCCAAGCGTATACGGCGGCGCTCGGGTCGATATCGACCGCTTTGCGTCGAAAACAACCCCACTCCCGCCCACCGCGGCTGTGTCATATGCGCCTCCCTGCCTGGATCAGCGGTCGGCCTTGGACTTGTGGGGTGCGGCGAGCCTAGCGGCGACGATGTTCAAGGCATCGAGTTTCTCCTCGGCCGAATTGCCGGAATAGGCCCGGTCCAGGGTTCCAATGATGTCGGTGAACTGGATGTATTCCTCGGTCGCCAACTCCACTGACAGAGGCTGGTCGTCATAGGATTCCACGAAACGCTGGGCGGCGTGGAAGATCAGCAGCAGCGCCGCCGCGTTTTCGGGTTCGTCCGCGATGCGCATGCGTGCGGCGCGGCCGCAAGCATCATAGGCCCGTACCCCTCTTCCCGCTTCGTTCAGCCCTTTTGCGAGCGATTCAAACATCGTGCACTCCTTGGAAGTCTAGCGCGGCCGTTCGCAGAGGCCGCTTTGATTGACCGACCATGCCACCGGACGGGCGAAAAACACCAGCATCTCGGTCATCGCTGCCCGCCGGACAGTTAATGGGCAGAGCTCAGGCGCGGGTCGTCCCGTCCCTGGCCTTGCATATCCCGTCACGATGAAACCCGACTTGTTTGGCCCTCGACGCTCCAGCGGATTGGAACAAACGGATCGAACACGGTATCGACGAAGACCGCCTCGCGGTCGAAAATATCCACCTCCGGCTCTGTGACCTCGCAATGAATGCAGAACGGCATCCCGATCTCGGCCATCTTTTCCAGCATCGGAAAGACTTTTTCGATGCCGCGCACGCCGCTTTGGGAATTGGTCGTCGCGTCTGCCGGGTAAAGCTTGACCGCACTGGCCGGCCCGGCGCGAAATCCGACCTCCACATCGAGAAGGTCGGTACCTTCGGTCAGATAAAGCGTCATCAGCGGCACAAAGGAGGCGTCCTCCGGCAAGGCCGCCAGAATCCGGTCCCGATATGCGCCGGCTTGCCGGGAGGTGACGATCGGGGGCACGAGGTTGGGCATAATGGTCGCTTGCCCGAAATGCGCCAAGCTTAATAGCAAGACGCTTGCCAGAATGTCGTCGTCGCGTAGGGACAGGTCCCAGTCGTCGGATCTGCGCAGTGTCAACCTGATCATCGCCGATCCTCGAGGAATCCATAGAGGATATCGGTCGCGGCGACGAAGTCGGACAGGTCCATTGCCTCGCGCGGATTGTGCGAGCCGTTGCGGTTGCGCACGAAGACCATGGCGGAGGGCACACCGGCACTCGCGAAGACTGCCGCGTCGTGTCCACCGCCGCTCGCCATGACAAACGGTTTCTGACCGGCACGTTGCATTGCGGCCTGGAGTTGGGCGACAAGCGCGGCGTCGCATTGCGCGGGGCGGGAACAAAGCTCCTCGTCCATTTCGAAACGGACCTTGCGCTCGCGCTCGACCTGGCGCATCTCCCGGTCCAGAAGTGCACGCATCTCATCCAGCGTCGCGGCGCTCTGGCTGCGAATGTCGAGGCTGAACGTGACCGTGTCGGGAATGCGCGACATGGCGTGCTTTTCCGGATCGGTGCCAACGATGCCGCTGGTGAGAACCAGGTCGTCGCCCTTTCCCAGGATGGTCGACCAGCTTTCGTCGAGCCGGCTCAGAAGATCGGCCATGGCCAGCACCGGATCGCGGCGAAAGGCGCGCGGCACGGCGCCCGAATGCCCGGCCTCGCCGACACACCGGATGGCGCGGTGACGGATATTGCCGCGAATCCCGGAAACCACAGCGGCCGGAATCTGCTTGCCGATCAGCAACGGTCCCTGCTCGATGTGAAGCTCGAGATAGGTCTCGATTTTCGACAAATCGATCAACGGCCGGCCGGCGCGGACATCCTCCATCGCGATCCCGGCGTCGCTCATATGGTCGTCGAGCGTGCGACCGTCGCGCTTGTGCCGAGCCTCAAGCTCGGCGGGCGCGAGGCGGCCGGTAAGCGCCTTGGAACCGATATAGCAAGGGCCGAACCAGGCGCTTTCCTCGCCGCGCAGCGCAAGCACGTGGACTGGGCGCAACGTCCCGGCTCCCCGGCGCCTGGCTCTCGTCAGGCAGATGAGGCCGGCGACAATACCGGCGAGCCCGTCGAAATTGCCGCCGAACGGTACGCTGTCGACGTGGGAGCCGACGATTATGAAGCGATCGGCGGCGCGGTGCTCGGGCAGGCGGAAATTGGCATTGCGGCCGGCATCGTACCAGACGTCGAGACCCTGCTTGCGCGCGAACGCCTCGAGGAATTGCAATGTCTGGGTCTCGATGTCGGAAAAAGCCGGCCGGCTGACGCCTTCGATGTCGGCCGTGCGCGCCGCGATTTCCTCGAACAGATGGCGCGCAATCCCGATGTCGTCGCTGTCGTCCTTGGCAACGATCCGCTCGACGGCGCTCATGGCGCCGCTTCCATGAAAACGACGGCGGCCTTTTGCTCGCCGTCGGCCACGGTGCCGATCAGGTCGCGGACCGACGCGATCCGCTCCACCTCGAGACGGCGCTCGAGATCGGCGATGATCGTCACCATGGCGGTGGGATTGATGAATGTCGCCGTGCCCACCTGGACGGCCGTCGCGCCGGCAATGAGGAATTCGAGCACATCGTCGCTTGTCGCGATACCGCCGCAGCCGATGACGGGGATCCGGGTCGCCTTGGCGCATTGATAGGCCATGCGAAGCGCGATCGGTTTCAGGGACGGGCCTGACAGACCACCCATCAGATTGCCGAGCTTGGGACGGCGGGTGCGCACGTCGATCGCCATTGCAAGCAGCGTATTGGCCACCACCAGGGCGTCGGCGCCGCCTTCCTCGGCCGCGCGCGCCACTTCGGAGGTTTCGCCGGTATTGGGGGTAAGTTTCGCCCACAGCGGCAGATGGGTTGCCTTCCTCAATTCGCGCATCACCGCGTAGGTCGAGGAGGGTCGGATCGCGAACGCCTTGCCGTCCTCTTCGATGTTCGGGCACGACACATTGACCTCGATCGCGTCGACGCCCTCGACAGTGACCTCACGGCACAGCGTGGCGAATTCTTCGGTGGTGTTGCCGGAAATGCTCGCGACCAGCGGCGTGTCGTAGGCTCGGTAGAACGGTACCGTCTTCTTCAGAAAATCCGCCACGCCCTTGCTTGGAATCCCGATCGAGTTGAGCATCGAGCCGTCGACCTCGCACACGCGCGGGGTCGGATTGCCGTCGCGGCGGCCGCGCGTGATCGTCTTGGTGACATGGGCGCCAAGGCATTCGATGTCGAAGAGTTCGGCGAGATCCTCCGAAAACGTCCCGGAAGCCGGCATGACCGGGTTCTTGAGGCGCATGCCGGCAATGTCGACGGAGAGATCTACCACGGCATCGCCTCCTGCAGATCGAAAACGGGCCCCTCCCGGCAGACACGAAGCTGCACCAGTGCGCCGGCCTTACGGAACGGCCGCACGCAACAATGGCACATGCCTAGGCCGCAGGCCATTTGCTGCTCCAGCGCGGTTTCTCCAGGAATGTGGTAGCGTTGCCCGAGCGCCTGCAACAGGGTGAGCATGCGGTTGGACCCGCACGTGTAAAACGCATCCACGCCGCGTCCGGCGACAAGTCTCTTGATGATTTTTTCCACATTCCCCATCTCCGACGTGCCGTCGGCGTCGGTGACGGTTATGATCTCGGCGCCCATCTCGGCGAAATAGTCGAGCGACATCAAAACGTCGTGGCTGCGCGCGCTGCAGATCGCGGTGAGGTGTCGGCCGCGGTTCCTGGCCTCCAGCGCCAGCGGCGCCAGTGTGGCAAGCCCGACGCCGCGCGCGACCAGAACCAGATTTCGCCAGTCGTCCTCGATACGGAAGCCCACCCCGAGCGGTCCGAGAACGTTGAGGCTGTCGCCGGTGCAAAGCTTTGACAGCGCGCGCGTTCCCGCACCGGTGACTTTGTACAAAAAATGGAGCTCGCCCTGTTTGGGAAAGAAGCCGTAAATGCTCATCGGCCGGCGCAGATAGGGTTTGTCTTCACCCGAAGCGGGACACAACAGATGGAAGAACTGGCCTGCACGGCAGCGTTCCAGAAGGTGCGAAGGCGCGGCAAGCGCGAGACGCACATATTCGCCGTTCACCGGTTCGTTGAAGACGACGGAAAGGTCCCGCTCGAACACGGATGGCGGTCTGGCCTTGGCGCGGACCGTGGAAAGGGACGTCAAGGTGCCCATCATCCGAACACCAAGGTGGGCAGGAAGGTCGATATCGGCGGGATATAGGTAATCGCCATCAGTGCGATCAGATTGGCGATCACGAAAGGCCAGATCCCGGCGATGATTGTCATGACCGGCTTGCCGAGCGTCGAGGACGCCACGAACAGGTCGAGACCGAAGGGAGGCGTTATCATCCCGACCGAAATATTGAGCGTGACGATCATGCCGAAATGTATCGGGTCGATGCCCATCGCTGTCGCCACCGGAAAAAGCGGCGGTACGAGGATGAGCAACGCCGAGTTCGGATCGATGAACATGCCTGCGATCAGAAAGGCGACATTGACGACCAGGAGGAACATCACCGGGCCGGCATCGGCGGCCGACAGAAAGGCCAGAATCTGATTGGGCACCTGCGCCAGAGTTATGAAATAGGACAACAGTCCACCCAGCGCGAGAAGCACGAAGATCGTCGCCGTCGAAATCGCCGCCCGTTCGGTAACGGCAATCAGGCGCCGCAATGTGAGGGTGCGAAACACCAGGGCTTCGACAAAGACCGCATAAACGACGCTGGCGGCGGCAGCCTCCGTGGGAGTAAGATAGCCGGTGTAGATCCCGCCCAGGATGATGAACGGCATGCCCAGCGCCCAACCGGCGTGACGTATGGCGGCGAACTTTTCGCGCCAGTTCTTGCGTGGACCGGTTTCGACGCCGCTGCGTCGCGCCTCGACCGCGACCAGCACGGCGAAGACCAGGCCGAGCACAATGCCGGCGGCGATCCCGGCGACAAACAGGCGCGCGACCGAGGCCCCGGTCATCCAGCCATAGATGATGAAGGTGATGGAAGGCGGGATCAGCAGAGCGGTCTCTGCGCTCGAGGCGATCAGGCCGAGCGAGAACTTCTCGCTGAAACCGGCGCCGCGCATTTGCGGAAAAACCATCCGTCCCATCGCCGCCACCGTGGCCGGCGCGGAGCCTGAAACCGAGCCGAACGCCATCGAGCCGCCGATCACGGAGTAGCCGATGCCGCCCTTGCGGTGTCCCACCAGCGACATGACCAGTCCGGTCAGTCGGCGCGCGATCTGACCGTCGCCCATCAGTTCGGCGGCCAGAATGAAAAACGGTATTGCCAGGAGCGTGGAATGATTGATGCCGCCTACAACCTTCTGCACGATCACCGGATCGGGCAGTGAGCCGTAGAAGAATTGTTTGATCATCAGTGTCGGCACGCCGAGCACGAGAAACATCTCGAAGCCGCTGACGAGCAACAGCACGGCGACCGCGACGATTATCGCCAACAAAATCATGCTTCGTCTGCCGCCTGTGTGTCGAAGCGATCGATTCCGCCCAAAAGGCTTAGGAGGAAGCGCAGGGCCAGAAGACTGAATCCGATCATCGGCGCGACGTAGATCCAGCCCATCGGCAGCCCAAGGGTCGGGCTTCGCTGGTCAGTGGCGAACACGAAACCGCTCATTTTGTAGCCCAGCCAAACGAGATAGACGCAAAATACCAGTCCGGTCGCATCGATGATGCGCCGCACGGGCAGGTGCAAGGCCCGGCCTATCCCGTCCCGCCACGTATCCACTGCGACATGACGGCCATATTCGAGCGCCAGGCCGAGAGCCAGGAAGACGAGATAGATGTTCATCAGTCGAACGGCTTCCTCGATCCAGGCCAGGTCGGACGCCAGCATGCTGCCCGAGGCGCGCACGACGACATTGACGAAATAAAGTCCGACCATCGCCAGAAAGATCGTCACCAACAATATCCGCTCTACGCCGCGTAGAATCGAAAGCGCTTTTTGCATGCCGTGCTCCCGGGTTTCGAACCGACCGGCGGCCGGTCGGGCGGGCAGCGGCGATGCTTCGCCTTGCCCGCCCCATACCGCGATCCCTATTCGGCGACCGCCGCGTACTCTTTCTCGTAAAGCTCGATCAGCTTCTCGCCGTCGTCGCCGGCACGATCGAGATAGGCCTGCCGGGTCACGGGATACATGGTCTCGCGAAACAGCGCCTTTTCCTCCGCCGACATCTCGCGCACGTCGACACCGGCCGCCTTGATCTCTTCCAGCGAGGCCGCGACGGCGGCGCTCTTGTGCGCGATCAACTCCGGAATGATTTCGGCGAAGGTGTCCGTGATGATCGTCCGATATTCGGCGGGCAGGCCGTCCCAGAACGCCGGATTGAACAGGATCACGTCTTCCATCGCCCCGTGATTCGACACGAGCAGATATTTCTGGACCTCGTAGAATTTCATCGCCCGGATCGTGTCGAGCGGGTTTTCCTGCGCATCGACGACGCCGGTCTGCAAGGCGGTGTAGAGTTCGCCGAACGGCAGCGCGATCGCCGAAGCGCCCAGCGATTTGTACTGCTCGATGAGGATATTGGAATCCATCACCCGGAATTTCTGGCCGGCAAAATCGGCCATGCCGGCGAGCGGTTTGTTGGACGTCATGTTCTTCCTGCCGTTCGGCCACAGCATCAGGCATTTGACACCGCGGTTGTCGAAGGATTCGCACAACGCCTTTCCGAACGGACCCGCGCGCAGCGTCTGTGCGTCCTCGTCGCTTTCGGGCAGCAGATAGGGGATATCGAGAACCGAAATGGCGGGATTGAAGCCGCCGAGAAACGCTGCCGGAGCGACGGTCGCCTCGAGTGTGCCAAGCTGGACGCCTTCGGTCATCTCGCGCTGCTGACCGAGCTGACCCTGGGGGAATATCTGGAATTCGACCGCGCCATTGGTCCGTTCGGAAACCATGGCGGCGACTTTTTCCAGATGGATGTGGCGTGATTGCTGGGTCGATTCCAGATGACCGATCTTGGCCACAAAATCCGCCGCCCAGGCGCTGTTGGCACCAAGGGCGAGTGTGGCCGACAAGGCCAGGCTATGGAGTATTTGTTTCACGGTTCCACCTCTGTTCGTTGTTGCTAGCGCGGCGGACGGAAGCGTACGAAGTGGTGCAGAGGCTGTCAAACATATTCTCAAAAATGAGACGAACGACCATTTTGTCTATTAATTGGTTGTCATTTGCCGATCTGAGCCAAATGATTGACAATTGACATTTTCTGAACCGATAAAGGTTCATCGGAAGCAGCCGCGAGATATGACATGAAGGCGCCGCACAGCGACTCTATGCGGTTCAGCGATATCGGTGCCCGCTTGCGCGCTCACCGCCTTGGCAAGGGGTTCACGCCCGACACGCTGGCCGGCAAGCTCGGTATTTCGCGCGCTGCTCTCTACAGGGCCGAAAAAGGCGAAATCCGCAAGATAGAAATGCTGACCAGCATAGCCAATGAGCTTGGCGTGTCGCTGACCAGTCTGATGGGCGTCGGCGTCGAGTATGTCAGCACGGCCATCGGCTTCTTCGAACGCATGCGCCAACTCGAGGAGGAATGCCAGCAGATCATCGGGCTTTTTAGCCCGGTTTCATACTTGCTGACCTCGGATTCGTATGATGGCGTGCTGCGGGAGGTACTGCGCGAATCGATCCCGGACGGAACTGAAAATGCCGGTGCTTCCGCCAATGCCGTCGATGGCCTGATTGAGATATTGCGGGCGCGCAAAAAGGCTTTTCAGCTTCGGCGGCCGTTGATCGTCAGCCTGATCGCATCCGCGGATCTTGAACGATTTCTGCTCCATGGCCTTATCGGCCGGCACGACCTGGCGCCCGAGACGATCCATCGGCGCAGGCTGATGGCGCGCCGTGAAACCGAGTACATTTTGTCGTTGTTGCGCGATCAGCCCATCGGCATCCAGATAGGTATCGTGCGCGAGCCGGTTCCCGCGACCAGTTTCCAGATATTCCGGCAGGTCGATCGCTCGATCCTGGCCATCAGCCCTTTCCGGCTGGGCGAGCAGCCCAATATCAGGGTTGGCGTGGCGCTCATCACATCCGCTCCCGAGGCGATGACCCTGCACGAAGGTATTGCTGAACGGCTCTGGGCCGAAGCGCTAAAGGGAGGCGAAGCGGTCTCCTATCTGGAAACGATGATCAAGAAATACGCGGTCCCGGATTGAATGATCCTCGGACGGGAGCGACGTCTTGGACGCCGGACGATGCCCTCGTTTCCAAGCGCTCGACCATCGCGCGACAGGCAAGAATAGTTGCATCATACATCCGTGTTGGGCCGTGCCTGATATGACGGCCAACACGGATGCGTTGATCGCGAACGGAATAGACTCCGAATTGACTGGAAGGGGACCTAGGGTAGCGGACCCGGACGTCGTAGAGTCCGGCCGCACCAACCCACGATCAAGGAGGCATCGCAGTGACGATCCGCAATCTCGAGCACGCCGTTCATCCCAAATCGCTCGCGGTCGTCGGCGCCTCGGTCCGCGAGGGTTCGGTCGGCCGCGTGGTGATGCAAAACATCGTCGATGCCGGCTTCGAGGGCGAGATCTGGCCGGTCAATCCGAAATATGACGAGGTCGCGGGCCGTCGCTGTTATGCCGGCGTCTCCGACCTGCCCGGCATTCCCGACCTCGGTGTCATCGCGACACCGCCGGCAACCGTGCCAAGCATCATCGGCCAACTGGGCGACAAAGGCACGCGGGCCGCGGTGGTCATCACGGCCGGGCTGACGCGTGAGAACGGCTTGCGCCAGGCCATGCTTGAAGCCGCCCGCCCGCATCTCTTCCGCATCATCGGGCCGAATACGCTCGGGCTGATGATCCCGCCGGTCAAACTCAATGCCGGCTTTGCGCATATGGCGGCCAAGCCCGGCAACATAGCGCTGTTGTCGCAATCGGGCGCTATCGCCACCTCTTTGATCGACTGGGCGGCGCAGAACAATCTCGGCTTTTCCCACATCGTCTCGCTGGGCGACATGGCCGACGTCGATGTCGGCGACTGGCTGGACATGCTGGCCGGCGATGCGCGCACGCGCGCGATCGTGATGTATCTCGAGACTATTCCAGATCCGCGCAAATTCATGTCGGCGGCGCGCGCGGCGGCGCGCGTCAAACCCGTGATCGCCATCAAGTCGGGCCGCCACGAGGCGGCAGCCAAGGCGGCGGCCACCCACACGGGCGCGCTGTCGGGCGCCGACCGCGTCGCGGAGGCCGCGCTGCAGCGGGCGGGCATCCTGCGCGTGAAAAGCCTGGCCGAGTTGTTCGACGCCGCCGAGACCACCGCCCGCTTCGCGCCGCTCGAGCGCGCACGGGTCGCCATCGTCACCAATGGCGGCGGCGCCGGGGTGCTGGCCGTCGATCAGCTAGTCGATTGCCGGGGCGAACTGGCCGCTCTGGAGGCCGCGACCGTCGACCGGTTGAATGCTGTCTTGCCGGCCACCTGGTCGCACGCCAATCCGGTCGACATTATCGGGGATGCTGCGGCCGAGCGTTATAGCGCGGCGGTTGCTGCCGTGGCCGCCGATCCGGGTGTCGATGCGGTGATGGTGCTCAATTGTCCGACCGGCCTGGCCTCGCCGATCGAGGCTGCTCGCGCGGTCGCCGGCCTGACGGCCGAGGGCAAGATCGACGGCAAGCCGGTGCTGACCTGCTGGCTCGGCGATCACACCGCGCGCGACGGCCGCCGCATCCTGCAGGAGGCGGGACTCGCGAGCTTTGAGACACCGGCCGCCGCCGCCACCGCGGTCTCCTATCTGAGCGACTGGTCGCGCGCCCAGCGCGCCCTGATGCGCGTGCCGTCGAGCGGTGGCGAGAATGTCGCAAAGGACGGCGACACCATCCGCGCCGTGTTCGCCGCGGTAGCCGGCGAGGGCCGGCGCATGCTGACCGAACCGGAAGCCAAAACCGTCATCGCCGCTTACGGCATTAGCGTGCCGGAGACGGTCGTGGCCGGATCGCCGGCCGAGGCCGGCGAGGCGGCGGCAAGGCTTTTGCAAAGCTCCGAAAAAGTCGTCGTGAAGCTGTTGTCGAAGGCGATCTCACACAAATCGGATGTCGGCGGTGTCGTGCTCAATTTGAGTACGGCCGAGGCTGCCGGCGAGGCGGCCGCCGAGATCGAGAGCCGCGTTCGCGCGCGCGAGCCGGAGGCCGACATCCAAGGCTACGCCGTGCAGCCGATGGTGGTGCGCAAACACGCCCAGGAACTGATTCTGGGCATGAGCCACGATCCGATCTTCGGACCGGTCGTCCTGTTCGGCGCCGGCGGCATCGCCGTCGAGGTGATGGACGACACGGCGATCGCGCTGCCGCCGCTCGACGCCGTGCTTGCCGGCGATCTGATCGATCGCACCCGCATCGGCCGTCTGCTGGCGGGCTATCGCGACCGCAAGCCGGCCGACCGCGGAGCGATCACGACGGCACTTAAGGGCCTGTCGCAACTGATCGTCGATTTTCCGTGCATCGTTTCGATCGACATCAACCCGCTTTTGGCGGACGCCGACGGCACGATTGCCCTCGATGCCCGTGTCGAGATTGATCCCGAGCGTGTGGGCGCTCCCGGCCCCAATCCGGCGCTGGCGATTAGGCCCTATCCCGACGGCTGGGAAAAGCTGATTGATGCCGGTTCGGCGCGCTACGACATTCGCCCGATCCGACCGGCCGACATCGCGCTTTACTCGGACTTTCTGGCCCGTATCGCGCCAGACGACATCCGTTTCCGGTTTCTCGCCCAGCGCAAGAACTTTCCCCACCAGATGCTGGTCCGGCTGACCCAACTCGACTACGAGCGCGAAATGGCGTTCGTTGCGCTCGACACCGCCACCGGCGAACTTGCCGGCGTCGGACGGCTGTCGACCGATCCTGACAAGCAGAAGGCGGAATATGCGCTCCTGGTGCGCACCGACCTGCAGGGACGTGGGCTCGGCTGGGCGCTCCTGGCACAACTCGTCGACTATGCCCGCTCCGAGGGGATTGGCCGCGTCGAGGGCTTCGTGCTCGCCGACAACGAAAAGATGCTGGCGCTGTGCCGCGAATTCGGCTTCTCGGTCGCACGCAGCGAAACCGAACCGAGCCTGTACGTGGCGGCGCTGGACCTGAATTAAGGCGCTTCCGTACGGCCACGAATCTCGCGGGGTGACCGCCTTTTCGCGGTCTTCGGGCCGCCGCCTATTCCTGGATGCTTGTTGTTTAGGTGACGATGTCCTTCACCTGGCGTTGGTCAGCCCCGATTGTCTCGCCCGGATCGCGCGTGTTTGCCGATCGAGCCGAGTTCGAGGCTTTTGGCGGCGCAACCCCTGATCATCCCCGGGTTCCGGTCCGCACGGTGTCATGGTCTGGCCGGCTCTCTGCGCCGGGCATGGCGAGGATGTCGGCGACGATCCGTTCAGGTGGTCTCGTGGCGTCGACCTTCGTCCACTCTATGTCGTCGCGCTGGCGCCGCAATTGTCCGGCCAGCACCGCGACCGTCGCGTCGGACGGGCCGTCGGTGGTTCTTTCGCTGACGCGGTGCCGCAGCAGGGTGGCGCCGACATCCAGCCAAACGCCGGCAAAAGGCGTCGCGGTATCGCGCGCGCACTGCCTGATCCGCGCGCGGTCGTCGGATCGGTCGAACACCGCATCGGCGACGACCGCGCCGCCTTCCGCAAGCAAACTCCGGCTACGGCGAGCCATGTCCGCATAGACCCTGGCGGAGATTTCGGGGCTATAGGCTTCGCCGGGCAGTCGCGTTTCGGGGGCGACGTTATGCATCGCCTTGCGCAGCCGGTCGCTTTCCAGGATGCGCGCTCCCGGTGGCGCGCCCACGTAAGCTGCAAGCGCTTCCGCAACCGTGGTCTTGCCCGAGCCGCTGAGCCCGCCGATCGCGATCAGCCGAGCGGGAGGCTCGTCGAGCAGGGCCCCGGCAAGGTCGAAATAGGATTGCGCCTCGTCGGCGAGCGCCCGATTTTCCCGGCCACCCTCCTCGAATTGGGTTGCCGTCACATGTGCGCGCACCGCCGCGCGCACGGCCATGAAGAACGGCAACAGCACGAACCCGTCCTCTTCGTCCTGGGCGTCGAAATAGCGGTTCATCACCAGATTGGCGAGGCCGCGGTGGCCGCGATGCCAAAGATCCATCAAGAGAAAGGCGAGATCGTAAAGCACGTCGACGGTCGCGATCTGATCGTTGAACTCGATGCAGTCAAACAAGCAGGGCACGCCGTCGAGAACGCAGATATTGCGCAGGTGCAGATCGCCATGGCAGCGGCGGACCTTGCCGGCAGTCTCGCGCGCGTCGAGCAGGGCGGCGCGACGAGCGAGCGTCGCGCGGAAGCGTGCGCCGAGCGCGGCGACCGCGCCTGGCAAAAACAGCTGGCTGGTGGCGAAGCCGGCCTCGTTAATATCGAGTACGCCGGCGATGTTGTCGGCACCGCCGCCGGCATGCACGACCGGCGCGCTCTCGTGGAAACGCAGGATGGCGCGCGCCACCTCCGTCATCAGCCGCGGCGTCAGATCGCCGGCCTCTGCCCGCCGGTCGAGCAGGCAGGACTGGTCGAACCGTTTCATCTCCACCACCGCGTCGACGAGCGCGCCTTTACCATCGAATTCGAGCCCGCCATCCGGCGTCGCGGTGACGCGTCGAGCCCCGAGATAGAGGTCGGGTGCGGTGCGCGAATTCAGCGTTACCTCCTTGCGGCAGGCGGACAGTCTCGCCTGCGGCGTTGAGAAATCGACATAGGGCAGCAGCACCGCCCGCTTCATCTTGTAGGCGCGTTCGCCGACAAGAAAGATGCGTGAAATATGTGTTTCGATCACTTCGACGGGGGTGCGCGCACCATAACTTTCCGGCCTCGTCAGGAACCTGGTCGCGGCATATTGGCCCCCGCCGTCATCGGTCGCGCTGTGCGGCTTCATGTCGGCCGGTCCTGTGGTGTGAGGTGTGACACGGTGGTCTGCTCCGGTTCGCCGGCTCGACCATGCAGCGTGTGCGGCGGTGGCGCCTTGATACGGATCAAGACCGCGACAGCGGCCGGGCGCCACCGGCTTCTTGATTTAGCGCAACGACGACGCGTGCGCCGAGACCTATCGATCCACTGTGCATGTCGGGGTTTCGATACGGCGAACGGAGAACGGATCATGACCATCAAAACGATACTTGCTGTCACCGGGCTTGAGGCGAATGACGACGACCTGCATCTTGCCGCTGAATTGTGCGGGGAAATTGACGGCCATCTGTCGGTGCTCGTGCTCACCATCGCGGCCCCGGCACCGGCGGGAGAATACGCCGCCATGGCTTCCGATATCTGGGCCAAGGAGCGCCAGGAGGATATCGAGCGCCTTCGCGCGCGCACCGAGGCCGTGTCGAAACTGGTCGCCGCGCTTCCGGTTCCCGGCGATGTCGCCAGCGACTATGTCGAGCAGGCCTGGGCCGACGACGCCATCGGCCGCCGCGCCCGCTATGCCGATCTCGTCCTGGCCGGGCCGGGACTGCAAGACAATCCCATTTTGTGGGACAAGATGCTGGAAGGCGTGCTGTTTTCATCCGGCACGCCGCTGCTTCTGGTGCCGCAAGGTGTGACGCCGAGCCTGCGGCCCGAGCGCGTCACCGTCGCCTGGGACGCGCGTCCGGAGGCCTCGCGCGCCGTGCGCGCGGCGCTCGATCTCATCGTCGGTGCAAAAGAGGTGTCGCTGGCGCTGGTCGACCCTGTCGCGGGGAACGCGGTCTACGGCGAGGAGCCCGGCGCCGATCTTGCCGCCTATCTCTCGCGTCATGGCGCCAAGGTCAGCGTCGACCGGTTGCCGAGCCAGGGCCATTCGGTCGCCGACGTGCTGTGCCGGCACACAATCGACAAGGCTGCCGACCTGATGGTGATGGGCGCCTACGGACATTCGCGGCTGCGTGAACGCCTGTTCGGCGGGGTGACAAAATCCATGCTCGAGCAACCGCCCGTGCCTGTGCTGATGGCGCGCTGAGACCGGCCCGCCGCGGTGGTTTGGGCCGGCTCAGCCGGCTTCCAGCGCGGCGTCCAGATCCGCGATCAGGTCGGCGGGATCCTCCAGGCCGACATGCAGGCGGATCAGCGCGCCGCGGGCCTGCCAGCGTGTCGCGGTCCGGTATGCCGCTGGATCGGCGACGATCGCCAGGCTTTCGTAACCGCCCCAGGACGATCCGATTCCGAACAGCCGCAGCCGGTCGACGATCGCCGCAGCGCGGTCGGCGCGCTTGGTGGCGAGTTCGAACGCCATCAAACCGCATGCCCCCGCAAAGTCGCGCCGCCACAGCGCGTGGTCCGGGCTTTCCGGCAAGGCCGGATAAAGCACGGATGCGACGTCGTCGCGCGCGGCGAGCCAGGCTGCGACGGCGAGCGTGCTTTCTTGATGCTGGCGCAGGCGCACTGCCATCGTGCGCAGTCCGCGCTGCGCCAGATAGGCCTCGTCGGCGCCGACGCAAATGCCGGTCTGGCGCGCACCGTCGCGCAGCCGCGGCCAGGCGTCCTCGGTGGCGATCGCGATCCCCAGCATCGCGTCGGAATGGCCGGCGATATATTTGGTGCCGGCGTGGATCGACACGTCGACCCCGTGCGCGAGCGGCTGGAAGAAAAGCGGCGTCGCCCAGGTGTTGTCGATCATAACCGTCGCACCGGCCGCCTTGGCCGCCCGGCCGATCGCCGGCACGTCGGCAATCTCGAAGGTGAGCGAACCCGGAGATTCCAGGAACACGAGCTTGACGTCCGGCGTCACATACCGGGCGATGTCCGCGCCGAGCCGCGGGTCGACATAGACAGTCTTCACCCCCATGCGGCGCAGATAGGTGTCGCAGAACGTCCGTGTCGGCCCATAGGCGTTGTCCGTCATCAAGATTGTGTCGCCGGCTGCGACGAAGGCGGTGATCGCGCCGGCGATCGCGCTCAGGCCCGAGGGGTAGAGCTGGGCGCGATGGCCGCCTTCAAGTTCGCAAAGCGCATCCTCGAGCGCACGGGTGGTCGGCGTACCGGTACGGCCGTAAACCATGCGCTTGCCGTCGGCCGTGCGCTCCGCGAAGGCGGCCTTGCGATCCGCCATGCTGGCCTGAATGACGGTCGAGACCCGATAGAGCGGCGGGTTGACCGCACCGTTCCACGCTTCGGGATCGCGCCCGGCATGGACCACGCGTGTCATCGGCCGGTCGCGGCTGTCACCGCCGCTCATCGCTTTGCTCCCGGGGCGATCGCCGGCGGATCGTAGGCCGTCACCGGCGGTGCGTCGGCCGCCCGCTCGACTTCGACGAGGGCGGTTTGGGCGATCGGTCCCTGGCCGAGCCTGGAGGTGCCCTTGTCGATAGTGAGCACGTTCGGATTGCCGTGCTTGTCGGTGCTGCCGTCGCGTGCGGGATCGCTCGGATCGTACCAGGATCCGGTCGCGAGTTGCACGACGCCGGGGCGGATCGTGTCGGTGATCCTGACGCCGGCGAGCACGGAACCGCGCGCGTTGAAGACGCGCACGATGTCGCCGTCGGCAAGTGCGCGGGCGGCCGCGTCCACTGGATTGATCAACAATGGCTCGCGTCCGCCGACCTTGCCGGAACGGCTGAGCGCGGTGTCGTCCAATTGCCCATGCAGCCGGTTGCGTGGCTGGTTGGAGATCATGTGGAGCGGATGCGCGCCGGTTTGCGACGAGCCCAGCCATTCGGCCGGTTCGAGCCAGGTCGCGTGCCCGGGGCAGTCGTCATAGCCGAAGCCGGCGATTGTGTCGGAATAGATCTCAATGCGGCCCGACGGTGTATTGAGCCTGGCCCCGTCGGGATCGGCACGGAAATCGGAAAACAGGTCGAAATCCGCCGCCGGCGGCTCGATTTCGGCAAATTCCCGCTCCCAGAAGCTGTCGAAGTCGGGAAGTTGGACTTGGCGGCGCGACGCCTGTTCGCGGGCGGTTTCGTAGAGGTGACGGATCCAGTCCATCTCCGACCGGCCCTCGGTGAAGGCGCGCAACGTGCCTAGACGCTCGGCGAGGCCGCGGAAGATGTCATGGTCGTTGCGCGCATCGTTGAGGGGCTCGATCGCCTGCTTCATCGCGATGATGAAGCGGTCGCGGCCGCATGCCCCGACATCGTTGCGCTCCAGCGTCGTCGTGGCCGGCAGGACGATGTCGGCGAAGCGGGCCGTGGCTGTCCACCAACTCTCGTTGACGATGAAGGTCTCCGGCCGCCGTAGCGCGGTCCGCATCCGATTGATGTCCTGGTGGTGGTGGAACGGGTTGCCGCCGGCCCAGTAGACCAGCCGGATATCCGGATAGCGGCAATGCCGGCCGTTGAAGTCGTAGGCTTCTCCGGGGTGCAAGAACATATCGCAGATGCGTGCCACCGGTATCGCGGTCTTGACCGGGTTGACGCCAGCGGTGAGGTTGGGCGAGGCGATCTCCGTGCGTGGCGTTCCCATGCCCGAGATCGAGCCGTGTCCGAACGCCACTCCGCCGCCTGGCAGGCCGATCTGGCCAAGCATGGCGGCGAGCGTGATCGCCATCCAGAATGGCTGTTCGCCGTGGTCGGCGCGCTGCAGCGACCAGGTCATGGTGATCATCGTGCGTGTTGCGGCCATGCGACGCGCCAGGGTGCGGATCGTCGCCGGAGCGATGCCGCAGATCGCGGCGGCCCATTCGGCGCTCTTTTCGATCCCGTCCGTCCGCCCGGCGAGATAGGCCTCGAAACGGTCATATCCCACGCAGTAACGATCGAGGAAGGCGCGGTCGTGCAGGCCTTCCGTAAGCAGCGTGTGGGCGATGCCGAGCATCAGCGCGGTGTCGGTGTTCGGCCTGGGGGCGATCCATTCCGCGTCGATCCCGTCATCGATATCGGCCTGCAATGGGCTGATATTGACGAACTCGACGCCTGCCGCGCGTGCTGCCCGGATCGCCGACGGCGCGGCGTGTTCGGCCGGGCCGCCCGCGGCCACTTGCAAGTTCTTATCCGGTAAGCCGCCGAAGGCGACGACCAGCCCGCCATTGCGGGCGATGCTGCCCCAGCTGGTGACCGGACCGCTGCACGCCTGCGTCGAGCCGAGCAGATGCGGCAAAAGGGTCAGTCCCGCGGCGATGGAGTAGTTCTGTATCTGGCCGACGAAGCCACCGATCGTATTCAAGAACCGGTTCAACTGTGTCTTGGCGTGGTGAAAGCGGCCGGCGCTGCTCCAGCCATAGGACCCGCCGAAAATCGCCTCGTTGCCATGGGTGGATCGGACCCGCTCCAATTCGCTGGCGACGAGATCGAGCGCCTCGTCCCAGCTGACCGCGACGAATTCGTCGCGTCCCCGCGCCTCGCGTGAGGCCGCGCCGCGTTCGAGGAAACCGCGGCGCACCGCCGGTGTGGTGATCCTGCTCCCGGCGTGGACGGCGTCCGGTATGGCGCCAGTCAGCGCTGAGGGCTGCGGGTCGTGTCGGAAAGGCCTGACGCCAATCAGCCTGCCGTCGCGAACGCCGGCGTCGAACGCCCCCCAATGGGAGCTGTGGGAAACCCAGCGAATAGCGGGGTCGTCGAGGAATTCGGTCATGTGTCCTCCAACTTGGGCGCGTCGGCCATGCCTTCGTCCGACGACGGAGCGGCCAGGCAGACGCCGGCTTTCGTCAACGCCTCGGTCTCTTCGGTCGAGAAGCCGCAATCGGCGAGGGTTTCGCGCGTGTGTTCTCCAAGCCGTGGCGCCAGGCGACGCACGCTGCCGGGCGTGCGCGCGAACCGGACTGGAATGTCGACCTGGCGCAATGCGCCCTCGCTGGGATGCCGGTCGTGCCGCAGCAGGCCGGTTGCTTCGACCTGCTCGTCGGTCATGAGCTCCTCGAGCGAATTGACCCGCATGGCGGGAATGTCACCCTTTCGGCACAAAGACAGCCATTCCTCCGTGCCGCGCTTCGCGAGAATTTCCGCAAGGGTGGCGTAGAGCCAGTCGACATGAGTCGAGCGCGCTGTGGCCGAGCCGACGCGCGGATCGTCGGCGAGGTCGGGCCTGCCGGCGGCTGCGAAGAAGCGCGTCCATTGTCGATCTGTATAAGGGATGACACTGATATGGCCGTCGCGCGTCTCATAGGGCTTGCGGTGCGGCGACAGAACGCGCGCGTAGCCAGCCGGTCCTTCAGGCGGTTCGAAGGTCAACCCCTGAAGATGTTCGACCGCCATGAACTGGACCATGGTGTCGAACATTGGCACGACGACCTCCTGGCCGCGGCCGGAGCGCTCGCGTTCGAACAGCGCCATGGCGATTGCCGAAGCGGCGTGCAAGCCGGCGGTCTTGTCGACGAGAATGGTGCTGACAAAGCGAGGCGGCCCGTCGCCTCCCTGCATGCGGGCGACGCCGCTTGCCGCCTGGATGACATCGTCGAGGGCGGGCAGATCCGCATAGGGGCCGGACGAGAAGCCGCGCACCGCACAGTGGATCAGGCGCGGGTTGATCGCCGCCAGCGAGGCGTAGTCCAGGCCAAGCCGCGCCGCCGCTTCGGGGCGAATCGAATGCAGCACCACGTCCGCCTTTGCGACCAGCCGTGTCACCACCTCGCGCGCCGCTTCGCGCTTGAGGTCGATCGCCAGGCTCTTCTTGTTGCGATTGAGGTTGAGGAAGATCGCGCCCATTCCCGGATTGCGGAACGGGCGGGCGTGGCGCATCACATCGCCTTCTGGGGGCTCGATCTTGATCACGTCGGCGCCCATGTCGCCGAGCATCAGCGCGGCGAACGGGCCGAGCACGACCGAGCTGAAATCCAGCACCCGGATGCCGGCCAGGGGACCGCTCATCGCCGTCGCCCCCTATTGACCGTCGCGGACGATGGTCTCGCCCGCGATATTGTCCACCGTGACCGCGCATTCATAATAGGTCACGACCGGCTCGGCGCCGAACAGTTCGGTCATGCGCGCCTTCCAGTCACCGTCGTACCAGGCTTCCGCCTCGCTCCGACTGCGCCAGGTATAGACACCGCCACCACCGGCAGGCCCGTTGAGATAGTCCTTGCGCACCAATCCCTTGGGCGCGAGCGCTCGATAGGTAGGCGCGGTGTTCAGGGCGGATGCGATGGCAGCCTGTCGGCTTCGCTTGGGAAGCGGGATTTGCACGATCGCGATCGTCAGCGGCGCGGCGCTCATTTGGGCTTGTCGCCGTAGCTGAAATCCATGCCCGGCCCGGGATCGGCATTGGGGCCGTAAGGAATGATCGGGTAGCGCAGCCCGGCCCGCGACAGACCCTCCATGCCCTCAATGGCGCGCGCGAGTTCCTGCGGCCGCAGCGCCATCAGAAGCTCGTCATCGGCGACGCCGCCGTAGCGGCGTTCAGCGAAGCAGGGGATCGACAGGCTGGTCTTGCCGGTCGCCAGCGCCGTGCCCCAGGAATCGGCACATGCGCTTTCGCCGGTGACCGAGAAATCAAAGCGCTCGTAGCGCCGCCACTGTAGGCCGTTGATGAAGATGATCATCTGGCCGGGCGTGCCGTAAAACAGAACGATATCGGGGTCGTCGAGGCGGGCCGAACGGAGCGGTGAAACCGCGACCCCGGCATACCGGCCGTGCGGCACGCGCGGCATCTGCTCCTGGTGCTGGCGCGCCGCGTCTTGGTTCTCGAACCAAATGCCGTTCATCCTCTCACCCGACAGATACGATTCGGAGGGCTTGTTGAGGCCGAGAATGCCGCCGCAATTGGAGTGCGGGCGTACATTGTCATGCGTGAAGCCGAGCGTGATGCCTGAATAGCGGCATCGGGTCACGAGTTGGCAGGATGTGAAGGCGGTGCCGGCCTGCGGCAGCCGAAGTCCGGGGACCGCCCGCATCGCGTCCACCGTCTCGAAAAGCTTCATGGAGATCGGTAGCGTGCGCAGGCGCAGCAGGTCCTGCAACCGTGCCCCCAGAGCCTTCAGCGCCTCTGCGTCGAGAGCGTCCGGCGTACTCGTTGAAGGGTGTTCGGCGGTGCTTGCTTCGGCCATAAGAGCGGTCCTCCCGGCGTGCTGGACAAGGTTGGGCCCGGCGAAGCCTGCGTGAGCCTCGCTGCCTCAGAATGTCCATTCGGTACGAGAAACAGCGGCGGAATGGATACAAGACTGCCACGGAGTGTCCACACGGTGAATACTTTGGTGCCAAACGACTTGTGGTCCGCGCTGGTCCTATCGACGCTTGCGGGCATCCCGGTGGGAACGGTTGATCGGTCATCGGTCGCCGACAGAAGCGACAAAATGATTGGTAGGAGGCAATTATGTTTCGAACACGGATACTCGCGGCGGTAGGACTGGCGGCCATGTGCCTGGCGCCTGTCGCGCCCGCGCAGGCCGAGGAGGTCAAGTTGCCCGGCAATATGGTCTGGGTCTCTTATGATGTCGGAGCCACGGCCTACAATTCGGCAGTCTCGATAGCGGCGACGTTGAAAAACAAGACCGGCACCGAGGTGCGGATCCTTCCGGCCAAGAGCGATGTGGCCCGGCTGACGCCGCTCAAGGACGGACGCGCCCAGTTTGCCACGCTCGGCACGGATTCGATCTTCTCGCAGGAAGGCGTGTACGAGTTCGGGGCGCCCAATCTGGGCCCGATCCCGGTGCGTTACGTGGCGCTCAGCATCTCGCAGGGCTCGACCGGGCTGATCGTCGCGGCGGACGCCGACGTTAAGAGCGCGGCCGATCTCAAGGGCAAGCGCATGGCGATCGTCAAGGGATCGCCCGTGTCGCGGCGACTAAACCTTTCCTATCTCGCCTTTGGCGGATTGGACTTCGACGATGTCGAGGTGGTCGAGGTGGCCAGTCTGAAGGCCGGCATCGACGCTGTCATCGACGGTCGCGCCGACACCGCCATTTCCAACACCAACAATTCCGACGGCGTGCGCGTTTCCTCGTCGAACCGTGGCTTGACCTGGCTGGTGACGCCGCATGACGACAAGGAAGCCTGGGAGCGCATGTGGAAGGTTTCGCCCTGGCTTATCAAGCATGTCGCCACGATCGGTCCGGACGTACCGGAAGCCGGTCTGGAGATGGCGACCCTTGCCTATCCGATCTTCTCCGCCGTGGACCAGACCGACGAGGAACTCGTCTACAACTTCACCAAGGCGTTGTTCACCTATTACGACGACTACAAGGACGGCTATCCGTCGAACGCCGGCTTCAAGCTGGACAGCCAGCGCTTCAGCAACGTCTTTGTGCCGGTTCATCCCGGCGCGGTCCGCTATTACAAGGAGATCGGTTTCTGGACGCCCGAGTTCGAGGCGCGCCAGCAGCGGAATCTCGAGCGTCAGACTCTTCTGGCCAAGGCCTGGGCCGACGCCAAGGAAAAGGCGGGTAGCGGCAGCGACGAGGATTTCGTCAAGGCGTGGCAGAAGATTCGAGCCGACGCGCTGGCGGAGGCCGGCCAGGACACCGTGTTCGAGGACTGGTAGGATCCGCCGGGCATAGTCTGTTCGAGCACGGGGCGGAACGGGCTGTTCCGCCCCGTGCTCGCTTTGTGCTAACGGTGGACGAGGCGCGAAACCGGGGAGGGAAGTCGACCGTTGCAGGAGAACGATACCGGCGGTGGAAACGAGGTCCGGCGTGGCTCGTCCGGCTACGAGCCCGTCAGGGCCGTGCTGCGCGCGTTCCGGGTGCTGGAGGAAGTCAACCGTCTCGGTCAAGCGCGTCTGCCCGAGATCGTCCGCGCTGTCGGCCTGCCGCGCGCGACCGTCATCCGTATGCTCGATACGCTCGAGGTCGCCGACCTTGTTCACCGCGATCCCGACCAGGCCGTTTACCAGGCGACCCCGAAGGTGCATCTGCTGTCGTCGGGGTTCAATTTCAATCTCTGGCTGGAATCGGCGACGACCCCGATCCTTCTCAAATTGCTGCGCCGGATCGGCTGGCCGTCCGATATCCTGATGCTGCATGGTCGCGAGATGGTGGTCAGCCATTCCAATCGCGGCCATTCCGTCATCGACATCAATCCGCGCTTCATCGGCATGCGTTCGCCGGTTCTGGGATCGGCTTCCGGCCGGGCCTATCTGGCCTGGTGCCCCGAGGACGAGCGGGAGCGCCTGATCCGTATCGTGTGCAATCTGCAGGACCAGCGGCGCATTCGTGCCGAGATCAAGCATACCCGCGCAGCCGGCTATGGATCGCGCGATGTCGCGCTGCCGCCGAATGTCGGCGCGTTGGCGGTTCCCGTCATGATCGGCGACCGTGTCGCGTGCTGTATCGACACCGTGTTCCTGCCGCAGGTCACCACCGCGGCCGAGGTGGCCAGAAAATGTCTCGGCCCCCTCAGGGAGGCGGCGACGGAAATCGCCGCCGAAATGAGCATGACGACACAAAGCAAGAAGGGCCAGGGGTTCTTCGCACTGTCCACTACGTGAATAAAAAGCCACTGTGTGGTGGCTGCTCCCATGCGTGCGCGACTAGAAAGCGGGCACGAACAGCATGGAGCGGCGTTTATGATCCGGTTGGCCACCGATATCGGCGGTACGTTTACCGACCTCGCGCTCGAACGCGATGGGGAACTTCTGACGGGCAAGCTCCTGACCACCTTGGATCGCCCGGAGCAAGCCGTCTTGGAAGGCTCGCGCGATTTGCTGGCCCGTGCTGGCGTCGCGCCCGATGACGTTGACCTCGTCATCCACGGCACGACGCTCGCCACCAACGCGATTATCGAGCGAAAAGGCGCCAGGACCGCCTTCGTTAGCACGGCCGGCTTTACCGACATGATCGATATCGGCCACGAAAACCGGTTTGAGCAATACGATCTGATGATCACCCGGCCTCGGCCGCTGGTGCCGCGATCGCTGCGTTTCGGCCTGCGCGAACGTATCGACGTCGAGGGTCAGGTGATCACCGCGCTCGCCGACGAGACCCTCGAGGAACTCGCGGATTTTCTTGCCAGCACGCGGCCGGAAAGCCTCGCGGTCTGCCTGCTGCACAGCTATGCCAACGCGGCCCATGAACGGCTCGTGGGCCGGTTTGTGCAAGAACGTTTCCCGGAGATCAGCGTGTCGCTGTCATGCGATATCTCTCCGCTCGCTGGTGAATATGAACGTGCGACGACGACGTGCGCCAACGCCTATGTGAGGCCGGTTGTCGTCGATTATTTCGTGCGAATGGAGCAGCGCCTGCGCGAAATGGGTATTCATGCGCCGGTACTGATCGTGATGTCGGAGGGCGGGCTGACATCGATCGAGACGGCCTGCGAGGCACCGGTCAGGCTGGTTGAAAGTGGTCCTGCCGGCGGCGCGTCGCTGGCCGTGTCGGTCGCGCACGCGTTCGGCATCGACAAGCTTCTGTCCTTCGACATGGGCGGCACGACCGCGAAAGTGTGCATCGTCGACGATTTCGTGCCCCAATACGATGCCTGGTTCGAGGTCGACCGGACCTATCGTTTCCAGAAAGGCAGCGGCCTGCCGCTCCGCATTCCCGTCGTCGATCTCGTGGAGATCGGGGCCGGCGGCGGCTCCATCGGTCATGTCGACGCAATGGGTCAGATCGAGGTCGGTCCGCACAGTGCCGGAAGCGATCCGGGGCCGGCCGCCTACGGGTTTGGCGGCGACCGGCCGACCGTCACCGACGCCAACCTGGTGTTGGGCAAGCTCGATCCGCATCGTTTCGCCGGCGGTCGCATCGTCCTCGACCAGGCGCGTGCCGAAGCGGCGCTTAGCGCCGTCTTCGCACAACCTCTTGGCCTGGAACCCGCCCAGGCGGCCTCCGCGCTCGCCGAGGTCGTGGACGAGAACATGGCCAATGCCGCTCGCATGCACGCCATCGAGCAGGGCAAGGACATCTCGGAATATACCATGGTCGCCTTCGGTGGCGGTGGACCGCTGCATGCCGCACGCATCGCCCAGAAGATCGGCATCGCCCATGTCATCGTGCCGCCCAATGCCGGGGTCGGCTCTGCCGTCGGTTTTCTCGCCGCGCCGGTTGCCTACACGATCCGGCGCACCAGCTACCTCATGCTCAACGCGGTCGAGCCCCAAAAAGTTGCCACCGAGCTCGACGGGATCGTGGCCGCCGCGTCCGCCCATACCGCCCGCTTCGCCGCCGCCGCCGAGCCGGAAATCGAGTGGAAGGCGCTGATGCGGTACGCGGGGCAGGGGCACCATATCGAGGTGCCCTTCGAGTACCCCTTCCCCAAGGGCGATTTCAGGGCATGGATGACCGGCCTGTTTGAGACTGAATATCTCAGGCAGTTCGGCCGCGTGCTGCCGCACCTGCCGATCGAGATCGTCGGTTGGGTGCACCGCAACGCGCTGTCGCTGAGCGACCCGGCCACCATGTGGAACGGGCAGCGGGCATCGTTGGCCAAGCCGGTCGAAACGAGTCCGGCACGGGCCTACGATCTGGAGAAGGCCGACTACGTTGCGGCCGAACGCTTCGAGCGCGAAACCCTGGATGCAGGCTGGCGGGGCTCCGGCCCGGCCTATCTGACCGAAGAGCAGACGACGACGGTGGTCCCCGCCGGGTTCGCCTGTGAGACGGATGAGCGCGGCTTCATCCATTTGACGTTGTCGACGTAAAGGATGAGCGCCATGTCCTTCCGAACCGGTGATCTCACCCGGCAGATTATGTGGCGGCGCCTGACCTCGGTGGTCGAGGAGCAGGCGCAGACGCTTATTCGGACCTCGTTCAGCCCGACTACCCGCGAGGCTGGTGACCTGTCGGCGGGCGTGTTTACGCCCGACGGGCGCATGATCGCGCAGGCGGTGACGGGCACGCCCGGCCACATCAATTCCATGGCCCGGTCGGTCTCCCACTTTATCGACGCCATCCCTCTGGCCGACTGGTGCGAGGGCGACGTCGCACTGACCAACGATCCCTGGCAGGGTACGGGCCATCTCAACGACCTGGTCGTGGTCACCCCGGTCTTCCGAGGCGGTCGGGTGATCGCCTTTTTCGCCGCCACCAGCCATCTGGTGGATATTGGCGGGATGGGACCGGGTTTCGACGCCAAGGACGTCTTTCACGAAGGCATCAGGATACCGATCACCAAAGTGGTCGACGCCGGACGCGTCGACGACAAGGTGCTGGGCATTCTGCGCGCCAATGTGCGCATGCCCGAGCAGGTGACCGGCGACCTGATGTCGCTGGTGGCCGGCAACCATACCGGCGGTCTGCGCCTGCTCGCCATGTGCGACGAGTTCGGTCTCGATGGTGTCGAAGCGCTGTCTGAGTTCATTTTCGATCGCTCCATGCGTGGCATGCGCGAGGAGATCGAGCGTATCCCGGGCGGCGTCTACCACGCCGCGCTCACCCTCGACGGCATCGACCGGCCCGTCGCGATGACCGCGACGATGACGGTTGCCGACGGCCGCATCGATGTCGAGTTCGGCGGCGATCTGCGGCCGTCGCTGCGAGGCAACAACGTTCCGTTCTGTTATACCGAGGCCTATGCCAGCTATGGCGTGCGCTGCGTGGTGGGGCGCGCCGTCCCCAACAACTGGTCCTCGCTTTCCGCCGTCACGATCCGCGCGCCCGAAGGGTCGATCCTGAACGCCACGGATCCGGCTCCGGTCGCCTCGCGACATCTCATCGGCCAGATGCTGCCCGACCTGGTGTTTCGCTGCCTGGCCCAGGCGGTGCCTGGCAGGGTGCCTGCCGAAGGCGCAGGCACGCTTTGGAACATCCGGCTGCTGCGGTCGGCTCACGGTCGCGGCAAGGCGGGGTTCAACGCGCTGTTCTTCCATTCCGGCGGCACCGGCGCGCGTCCCGGCCTGGATGGCCTGAACGCGACGGCGTTTCCGAGCGGGGTGCGCGCCATCCCCATCGAAATATCGGAAAAAAGCGCGCCGGTTCTCTATCGGCGCCGCGAATTGCGGCGTGATTCCGGCGGCGCCGGCTTGACTCGCGGCGGGCTCGGCCAGGTCATCGAGGTAGCGAGCCGCGACGGCGACCCATTCTGGATGGCCGCGTCCTACGAGCGTACCCGCAACGCGCCGCGCGGCCTTGACGGCGGACGGGACGGCGAGCCGGGCAGGGTGCGGCTTCGCTCCGGACTTCCCTTCAGCCCTATGGGACGGCAGGAAGTGCCGGGCGGCGACGTTATCATCGTCGAGCCCCCAGGTGGCGCCGGCCGGGGCGACCCGTTCGCCCGCGACCCGGCCCGGGTTCGCGACGATGTCGAAAACGGTTTCGTGAGCCGCGAGGCGGCCGCCAGTGAATATGGGGTCATGCTGACGGAGAATCTCGAGGTCGACGAGCCGGCAACGGCCGCTTTGAGATTGGGGCCGGACAGGCGGGCAGCATCCAACTGAGGGAGGTCGGGAGGATGGAACGGCAGGAGGAGAACACCGTGGCACGGGAGAGACCGAGCCTCGGCGGGATCGAACGCATCTTGACCTTCGTGGTCGCCGTCGCGGTGACCGCGATCAGCGTCAATCACACATTCGGGCTGGATTTTCTGGTCGGCTACGTGCTGATTGAATCGACCGCGGTGATGCTGATCATCGGCCTGCTGATCTCGACGGCCTTTTTGGTGATGCCGATGCGGCTGTTCGACAACCGGACCGTATCGCGGGCGGTCGATGCCTGCCTCGCGCTCGTCAGCCTGGCGGTCACCGTCTATCTGTTCGTCAAGGCGGACATCATATTCGAGCAGGGTTGGGAATTCGCCGCGCCGAACGATGCGAAATGGATCGCGCTCGTGATGTGGGCGCTGTGCATGGAATGCGGCCGGCGCGCCGGCGGTACCCCGGTTTTCGTCGTCTGCCTGCTGCTTTCGGCCTTCCCCCTGGTCGCCGCGCACCTGCCGAGCCCCTTCAACGGCATTTCCCAGCCGCTGCTCGATCTTGCCGCCTATCACGTCTATGGCGGGGAAAGCGTGTTCGGTCTGCCGAGCCGGACGGTCGCTACCTCGCTGCTCGGCTTCATCATCTTCGGCGTCGCGCTGCAGCATACCGGCGCCGGCGCCTTCTTTATCGACATCGCCTTCGCCTTGTGCGGCAAATATCGCGGCGGCCCGGCCAAGGTCGCAGTCGTCTCCAGCGGATTGTTCGGCTCCCTGTCAGGCAGCGCGGTCGCCAATGTGATGTCGACCGGCACCCTGACGATCCCGGCCATGAAGCGCAGCGGCCTGTCGGCGC
The DNA here is from genome assembly GCF_009742725.1 of Nitratireductor arenosus. Lineage (GTDB taxonomy): Bacteria > Pseudomonadota > Alphaproteobacteria > Rhizobiales > Rhizobiaceae > Mangrovimarina > Mangrovimarina arenosa. The sequence goes on from NZ_WPHG01000003.1 coordinate 693,945, forward strand.
GCATGGCCGGCGCGGTAGAGGCGTGCGCCTCCACGGGCGGCGTGTTGGCGCCGCCGGTCATGGGCGCCACCGCCTTCGTCATGGCGAGCTTTCTCAACGTCTCCTACGCCACGATCGCGATCGCGGCCACGATCCCGGCCTTTCTGTATTTCTTCGGTATGTTTGTCCAGATCGACGCCTATGCGGCCCGCACGCGCCTGCGCGGGCTCGATCCGTCCCTGATGCCGGAGTTCCGCAAGGTTTTGCGGGAGGGCTGGTATTATGCGGCCGTGATCGTGGCGCTGGTGCTGCTCATCCTTCTGACCAGCCTGGAGGAAAAGGCGCCTTATTACGCCACGGCTCTGCTTCTGGTGATCAACCAGTTCAATCCCCGCCACCGCCTCGACCTTCGCGGCGTGGCCAATCTGGTGACCGGCATCGGCATCGCACTGGCCGAACTCGCCGCCATCGTTGCCTCGATCGGTTTTGTCATCGGCGCCCTGTTCGTCAGTGGCGTCATCGGCTCGCTGACCAACGATCTGCTGGCGCTCGCCGGCGGCAATGTCTACGCACTGCTGCTCATGGGCGCGGCGACCTGTTTCATCCTCGGCATGGGCATGCCGATCACCGCCAGCTACATCTTTCTCGCCATTCTGCTTGTTCCGGCGCTGACCAGGCTGGGCATCGACCCGCTCGCCGCCCATATGTTCCTGCTTTATTACGGCGCCGTGTCCTATATCACACCTCCGGTCGCGATCGCCGCGCTGACGGCGGCGACGATTTCCAATTCCGGTCCGATCCAGACCGGCTTCGAGGCCATGCGCATCGGCGCGATTATCTATATCATTCCCTTTGTCTTCGTTTTCCATCCGGCCTTGCTGATGGATGCGCCCGCGTTCGAAATCCTCCTTGCTTTCGCCACCGCCGTGGTCGGGGTCACCTTCGTGTCCTGCGCGCTCCAGGGCTATCTGCCGGGCGCCGGCGTGGCCTCTGGGATCGCCGAGTGGCCGGCCCGCGCGCTGGCGCTGGCTGCGGGCCTTCTGCTGGTCCTGCCGAGCGAGACGGTCTCCGCCGGATACGGCGTCTGGTCCTCGCTGCTGGTCGCAGCCGCTGCCTATGGGCTCGGCGTGATCTTGCTGCGCCTTGAAGGGCGCGGCAGGCAACCGGCGACCGCACCGACCGCGCCCAAACCCAGTCCCCGGAAAGCCTCATGATCACGACGAATTACTTTGATCCCGCCAACAACACCCGTTCCGGCGACGAGATCCGCGCCATGCAGGACGGGCTGATCGTACGCCAACTCGCCTATTGCCACGAGCGCTCGCCCTTCTTCCGCGAACGTTTTGCCGCGCATGGCATCGACCCGCGCGACATTCGCGGCCTCGAAGATCTGCGCGCCATGCCGGTTCTGATGGGCAAGGACGACGAGCGCCGCAGTGCCGAGGAAAGCCGTGAAAAGCTCGGACACCCTTTCGGCATGCATTTGTGTGCGCCGCTCGAGGATCTCCATTTGACCGCGACGACCTCCGGCACGACTGGCGTGCCCACCTTTTCATATACGTTTTCGCGCGACGACATCGACAGGCTGAGCGGGGCGATCGCGACCCGCTTCCGCAATATCGGCGTGCGGCCGGGCGAACGTGTGCTGTTTTGTTTCGCACTCGGCATCTACGCGACGACGATCTCGCTGTTCGGACTGCGCAAGGCGCGGGCGCTACCGATCGACATCGACGCCCGCGCGGGTACCGAGGTCATGCTGCGCATGGCCGCCTTGACGCGGCCGCAATGGCTGTCCTGCACGCCCTCGCTGGCCGAATATCTCGCAGCGCGCGCGCCGGAGATCATCGGCATGGAGGTCGGCGAGCTTGGATTGCGGGGGCTGATCCTGACCGGCGAAAGCTGGGCGACGATCCCCGGCATGAAGGCGCGCATCGAGGCGGTTTATGGCGCCCGCGCCTACGATGTGTGGACGCCGGCCGGCCATGCCTCGGGCCATTCCTGCGACAGCGAGGCCTATCACGGCATGCACGGCATCGCCCCCGAACTGTGCACCAGCTACCAGGATTTGATCGATCCGGTGACCCGCGCGCCGATCGATCCCGTGCACGGGGCGATCGGTGAGATGGTCCACACCTCGCTTCAGCGCGAAGCGTGCCCGACGATCAAATACGCCTATGGCGATATCGTTCAGCTTCTGCTCGACGAATGTCCGTCCTGCGGCTTTCGCGGGCCGCGTATCAAGCTTGTCGGCCGCTCCGACGACATGCTGATCGTCAAGGGGGTAAACGTCTATCCGGCCGCGATCAAATCCGTCGTCGCCGAGTTCGCGCCCGCCGTTACGGGCGACATGCGAATCGTGCTCAACGCGCCGCCGCCGACCATATTGCCACCGCTCGTGTTGCGGGTCGAACATGCTCCCGAAACAGGCGCCGGCGATCTCGATGATCTCGCTCGCCGTATCGCGGCGGCGCTTCACCGGACCTTGAAGATCAATCCACGGATCGAATTTGTGCCGCCCGGCACGTTCGAAAAGGCGACACGCAAGACGCCGCTGTTCGAACGCCGCTATTGAGGCTCGCCGGGCGGGCCGGCTCAGCCGCGATAGCGCGTCATGCGCAACGCGATCGCGGTCGAGCCGATCGTGATAACGAGCAGCAGGGTGGCGATCGCGTTGATGGAGGGGTCGAGCGAGGTACGCATCTTGCCCCAGACGAAGGTCGACAGCGTGTTGCCGGACCCGATTGTGAAAATCGTGATGATGAATTCGTCGAGCGAGATGGCGAAGGCGAGAAGCGCCGCGCCGACGAGCGCGGCCCTGATTTGTGGCAGCGTGACATGCCGGAAGGCCTGCCACGGGCTCGCGCCGAGGTCGCGCGCCGCCTCCAGCGCGACCCGGTCGAAGCTCGCCATGCGGGCACTGACGACCAGAGCGACCAGCGGCTGGGTCAAAAGCAGGTGCCCGCCGATGACGGCGCCGAGCCCGAGCGGCACCGACAGCCAGCGCACGTAAAGCACGACAAGTCCGATCGCCACGACGAGCGGCGGGATCATGATCGGTACCGAAAGCGCGGTCAGCAGCGGCACGCTTGCCGCCGCGCTCTTGCGGGTCAGCGCCAGTGCCGTCATCGTGCCGGTGACCGTGGCCAGCAACGCGGTTGGCACCGCCACCGCGAGACTGTTCTGGAACGCGGCCCAGAACTCGGCCGACGAAAACAGCGCCCGGTACCAGTCGAGGCTGAAGCCGGTCAGCGGTAGGCTGACCAGCGCGCCGGAATTGAACGAAAACACCACGACGATCGCCAGCGGACCGAGCATGAACAGCACCAGCATCGTGATGACGATGAACCAGAGGATGGCGCCAAACGGTCTCAAGACGGTCTTCTCCTGACGAACAGGGCACCCACCAGCCCCAGAACCAGCAGGCTCGCCGCCATCAGCACGAACGACATCGCCGCGCCGGCGGGCCAGTTGAAACGGGTCGAGAATTCCCGGGCGATGAACTGGCCGATCATCGAGCCCGATCCGCCGCCCAGAAAGCGTGGCGTGATATAGTCGCCGGCGGCGTAGAGAAACGAGATCGCGAAGGCGGCGAACAGCCCGGTTCTGCATTGCGGGACGATGACGCGCATCAAAGTCTGGTGCCCGCTTGCCCCGAGATCGTGCGCGGCCTCGATCTGGATGTCGTTCACGTTGCGCAACTGCCCGTAGATCGGCAGGATGGCGAAGGGCAAAAGGAAATGCACCAGCGCCACGATGACGGCGCCGCGATTGTAGAGCAGCGTGTCGAGCGGCTCGGCGCTCAGCCCGGACGCGATCAGGATGGCATTCAGGAAGCCGTCCGTGCTCAGGATCGCCTTCCAGGCGTAGATCTTGACCAGATAGCCGCCGAAAAGCGTGACGATCGCCACGAGGATGAGGGCGTCGCCCCAGCGGCCGGCGCGAAAGCGTGCGGCATAGGCGAACAGGAAACCGAGACCGACGCAGACCAGCGCGGTCAGGCCCCCGTTTATCATCGTCGAGACGAGCACGTCGCCATACGTGTCGAAGACGCGGACGTAGGCGGCCAGGGACATGTCGGGTGTCAGCGCGAAATTGCGCACCCGCCAGAAACTGACGACGAACAGCAGCAGCATCGGCACGACGAACAGCACCGCCAGGACCGTGTAGGCGGGGGCGGCGAGCAGGGCCGCGCGCAGGCGCTGCGATGGTCTGCGCGCGCCGCTCATGGAGCCACTTCGACCATGGCGGCCTCGGGCCAGCTTGCCGTGGCCCTGTTGCCGGCAGCGAACGCATCGACCATCGTTCTGGGGATGCCGGCAATCTCGATCCTGTATCCGCCGTCCAGTTCGAGGATGCAGTGGGCGAATGGACCGAGATCGACGATCTCCTTGATCTTGCCCTCGACGCCGAGCCGGCCGTCTTCCGGTCCGCCGTCGCCGGCGGCGTGGAGGCGCGCCGCCTCTGGTCTGAGCATCAGCTGCAGCGAGCCGTCCGGGCCCGGCAGGTCGAGACAGATGCCGATATCGAGGTCGATCCGTCCATTGCTGCGCATGCCCGTGAAAAAATTCGCATCGCCGACGAAGTCGGCGACAAACAGGCTACGTGGACGGGCATAGACGTCTCCGGGCGGTCCTGCCTGCTCGATCCGGCCCTCGTTCATGACGATAAGCCGGTCGCCGAGCGCGAAGGCCTCGGCCTGGTCGTGGGTGACGAAAATGAAGGTGCCGCCGGCATCCTGATGAATGGCGCGCAACTCCTCCTGCATCGCCTGGCGCAATTTGAGGTCGAGGGCCGAGAGTGGTTCGTCGAGCAGCAGGATCTTGGGGCGCATTACCAGCGCGCGCGCCAGCGCCACGCGCTGCTGCTGGCCGCCGGAGAGGCGATCGACGGGACGGTTTTCGAAACCGTCAAGCCTGACCAGTTTCAAGGCATCGCTGACCCGGTCGTCGATCTCCGAGCGCGGCCGTCGGGCAAGCGAGAGGCCGAAGGCGACATTTTCGCGCACGCTCATATGCGCAAACAGGCCGTGGCTCTGGAACACGGTGTTGGTGGGGCGCTTCTGCGGCGGCAGGTAGGTGACGTCCTCGCCATCGATCTCAATGCTACCGGATGTCGGCAGTGTCAGTCCGCCTATCATCCGCAAAAGGGTCGACTTGCCGCAGCCGGACGGGCCGAGGATCGAAGTGAACGATCCGCGCGGGATCGCCAGCTCGATATCCTTGACCACGTCCGTCTGGCCATAGCGTCTACCCACTCCCGCCAGCCGCAGGATCGGGTCATCGGTTGCCGTGGCGTTCATTAATCAGGCTCGCAGGAAGCGCTGGTATTCTTCCTGGATCTGATCGTAGCTGGCGTGTTCGCCGTCATCCTGCAGTGGCCAGAACGGGTTGAAGCGGGCGCTCTGAAACAGGCTTTCGAAATCGCCGTACTGGTAGACTTCGCGGTTGACCTCGTCGACCAGCGGCACGGCGTCGCTGCTGACGACGGCCTGGGTCAGGTCGGACGCCATCACCGTCTGTCCGGCCGCCGAGATCGCCTGCGCCAGTGCCTTGTAGGCGGCGTCGCGATTGGGGGCCCCGCTCGGAATGGCAAGCGTATCCATGAACACCATCACGCCTTCCTGCGGGCGTACGAAAGCCAGCTCCTTATCCTTCTCGGCGGCGAAGGCCACCTGCGCGTCCCAGCCGATCGCGGAAATGACGACCTCGCCGCGCGCGTAGAGGTCGGTCGCCTCGCCGTAGTTGGGCGACAGGGTGCGGGCGTGCTCGCGCTTGATCTTGATCAGAAAGTCGATCGTCTGCTTGAGCTCAGCCGGCGTCAGGCGGGTCGGCGTCTTGGTGCCGGTGACGATCGGCGCCCAGGTCGAGATCAGGCCGGTAATGTCGTCGGTGATCGAGACCTTGCCCTTGTATTCGTCCTTCAGGCAGTCCTTCCACGAGGCCGGCTTGGCGATCGCCGCGGGGTCGTAGACCATCGACAAGGTGCCCCATGTAAAGGGCACGGCGTAGAGCTTGCCGTCCTTACGGATGGTGTCGACGTCGAGGAATTCGGGAAAGATCTTTTCGATGCCCGGCACGCGCGCTTCGTCGATGGGTTCGACCAGTCCGGCATTGGCCAGGATCGGGATGTGCCCGAAATAGATCGAGATCAGGTCGAGCTGGCCGGCGCCGCCGGCCTGCAGCTTGGTGATGATCTCCTCGTTCGAGCTGATATAGGTCGTCGACAGATCGATGTCGTTCTTCTTCAGAAAGTCGCCGGCCTTGAGGGGGGCATCGTAGCCTTGCCATCCGATCCACGACAATTGCGTGGCGCCCATGGCCGAACGCGGAAGCGTCAGCATTGCCGCGGCTGCCGTGCCGGTGGCGATGAAGCTGCGGCGGTCGAGGCCGTGGCGTGGTTTGGCGTGATTACGGTGCATTCTTTTCTCCCTGTTGTTGTTCCTGGGGTGTGTTGCTGGCGGCAGGCGTCTCCTTGCCGTAGGTCCATGACTTCAGGCGGGCGAGAACCGCCGCCTTGAGCATGGGGTCGTAGTTCATCAGGCCGAGGCTTTCGGAGAACCACAGGCCGTCGATCGCCATGCGCACGATCGTGGCGAGCACGGGATCGGGTGAGTCGGCGATGATGGCGTCCTGGTGGCGGCGGCCCTGGGCCTGGACGGCGGCGAGCCGTTCGGGCGTGTTGGCGAGCGCGGCTGTGATGGCGCCGTTCACCCGGTCGAAATATTCGCCGGTGAAGGCATCACCCTCGTGAGTGGCCGCGATATAGGCGCGCACGGCCCGCCCGCTTGCATCGGGATCGGATCCCATCGCTTGCGACAGGGCCGCGTCGAAGCGCGACACGAGCCGTTCGATCATCGCGGTGATGAGGTCTTCCTTCGAGGCGAAATGATAAAGCACCGTGCCCTTGGCGACGCCGGCATCCTTCGAAACGCGGTCGTAGGTGAGGCCGACGAGGCCGTCCCTGGCGACGATTGTCTCGGCGGTGTCCAGCAATTTCTGGACCGTTGGATGAGAGGTCTTGCGCTTGCTCATAGTTCTTTGTACTGTCCGGACGGTACAAAAACAAGGGGCGATCCGCTCGCGCCTTGAAACACCCTTCAGCGGAGAGTTCTCAATGGGCTACAAATCGTCGCCGCGGCCTGTTTTCGACAGGCCGACCCACATCCCCTATGCCGAGGTCACGCGTCACGTGTGGGGCGATGCCGGAGCGGGGCTGGTCGACGACCTGATCTACGCCTCCACCGACAAGATCCACCAGCTGGTCTTCGGTCTGGCCGGCGGCACGGGGTTCAAGCACTCGGAGGATTACCGCACTGTGTTTGGCGCCGACGAGGTGCTTTACGTGCTATCGGGCACGTTCGGCGCGGCCAATCCGGAAACGGGCGAGGTCCGCATCGTCCAGGAAGGCGAGGCGATCTTCTTCCGCAAGGACACCTGGCATCACGGCTTCAGCCTGTCCGACAAGCCGGTGCGCGTGCTCGAGTATTTCTCGCCGCCGCCGTCGACCGGCGCGTCGGGCGTCTATGCCCGCACCCGTCCCTATCTCGAACAGTCGACCTATCGCCAGGAGCGTTTCATCGGCCGCTGGCCGATGGCCGCCGACGAAGAAAAGCAGACCGCGACCATCAAGACGTTGCGCGACGTGGACCTGCTTTGGGAACTCGATCCCGAGGATCAGGGTGTCATCACCGGCCTCTACGCGGCGACGGAGCATCTGGAAAGCGGCAAGACGACCGTGCTGCCGGGGCGCAAATCCTCCATGATCACCCGCAAGGGCGACGAATGCCTCTATGTGCTGTCGGGATGCTTGCATGTCCTGTGTCCGGACAGGGAAGGCCAGGTCTGGTTCGAGCTTAATCCCGGCGACGGCTTCTTCTTCCCCGACGGCGCGCGCCACCAATACGCCAATCTGCGCGGCGAGCCGGCGAGCTTCGTCTTCGGCGTTGGCCCCGGACTGGGCGACAAGGGCGCGTGAGCTGACAGCGCATGAACGTGATCGGCATCGACGTCGGCGGCAGCAAGACCGTCATCGGCCTGGTCGACACAGTCGGCGGGCGGGTCGAGCGCACCGTGCGGCTCGAAACCCCGGCGCGCGAGCGCGCCGGGGACGATTTTCTCGGCCGGGTTGCCGAAGAAGCGCGCGCGCTGGCAGCTGATGAGGCTCTTCCTGTCGGGGTCGGCATCTGCGAGGCCGTCGACAGGGCCGGCGAGATCGTCAGTGCGCACCGCGTGCCGTGGACATCGGCCGAAGTCCGCGCGGCGTTTTCGTTCGCCCCGGCTTTGGTACTCGATTCCGATGTCCGCGCCGCGGCCGTGGCCGAGGCGTGTTTCGGCGTCGGGCGCGGACTGGGCGACTGGCTCTACGCCAATGCCGGCACCGGCATTGCCAGCGTCGTGATGCGCGCCGCCGTGCCGTATCTGGGATGTCGCGGCCGGGCGATGGGGCTTGGCATGAGCCACCTGGTCGAGGAGGATCCGCGCCGCGAGCCGGTCAGCATCGAAGACATCGCCGGCGGCGCGGGCATGTTGATGCGTGCCCGCGCGGCGGGGCTGGCCGTGCCGTCCGTGGCCATGCTGATCGCCCGGGCGGAAGCCGGCGACGCGAGCGCGCGTGTCATCGTCGCGGGCGCCGGCGCGCTGCTGGGCCGCGCGCTCGGCTTCCTGGCCAACGTGCTCGACCCCGAAGTGGTCGTTCTGGGCGGTGGGATGCCGTCGGCGAGCCCGACCTATCTTGCCGCGTGCAGGCGCGCGCTCGATGAGAGCCTGTGGCGCCCGGCGCCGCTGTGCCCGGAACTGAGGGTGGCCGGGCTCGGCCCCGAATCGGGCCTGGTCGGCGCGGCGCTGCTGGCCGCGCCGCAAGAAGCAACAGCGTTCCGAAGCGGCTGAACAGTCAACGCCGGCGCAAGCCCGTGCCGGGGCAAAGATGTCGGCCGTGTCGCCCGGACCCGGCATGCCTTCCCTTGTTAGTTGCGTCGGCCGCTGGCGCTGATCGCGACCGCGGCGACGATGATCAGCCCGGTCGTCAGGTCCTTGTAGAACGGGTCGGCGTTGAGGATGTTGAAGCCGTTATTGACGAGCGCGAGCATGAACACGCCGGCGACCGAGCGCCACACCGCGCCCTGGCCGCCATAGATGCTGGTGCCGCCGATGATGACGGCGGCGATCGCTTCCAGTTCCATGCCGGTGCCGGCCGTCGCCTGGCCGAGCGAAATCCGCGACACCGCGATCGCGGCGGCAAGGCCGGCTGCGAAGCCGTTGATGGAAAACGCGATGATCTTGATGCGCCGGGTGCGGATGCCCGACAGGATCGAGGCTTCCTCATTGCCGCCGACCGCGAACATTTTTCGGCCGAGCGTGGTCCTGTTGAGCACCACCGTCAAGATGACGGCGAATGCGATCAGCACGAGCACCGCGACATAGACCGGGCCGATCCGCTCGCGCCCGAGCCAGGTGAAGGCGTCCAGACGCACGGGAATGAGCGTGCCGCCGGTGATCAGGATCGCGATGCCGCGATAGACAAGGCCGGTGGCGAGCGTGGCCAGGAAGGAATGGATCTTCAGCGCGGTGATGGTCAGGCCGTTGACGAAGCCGAGCGCCATGCCGACCAGCGGCGCGGCGATGAGCCCGGCCACCGGGTGCACCTGCAGCGCCAGGGCGGCCGCGACCACGCCGCCGACGGCGAAGATCGCTCCCACGGAGAGGTCGAACCCGCCGCAGATGATGACCAGCGTCATCGCCGAGGCCATGATCGCCAGCGGCGCGTTCTGGTTCAAGATGTTGATCAGGTTCTGCAGCGTCAGGAACGAATCGCTGAGGATCGTCAGAAGAACGATCAGGGCCGCGATCATCACCGCCACGGCATAGGTTTGCAGGAACCGCAGCACCGGCAGCAGGGGGGCGGCGGATGCCCCGGGGGTCGTGTTGGTGGCACTCATGCGCTTTTCTTTGCCTCCTGCTGGTCCTGTTCGTGGAACAGGCGCCATATGACCTTGTCGACGGTGGTCTCGCGCGGCACGAACTGGCCCGTCACGCGTCCGCCCGACACGGTGTAGGCGCGGTGGGCTAGGCCCATCACTTCCTCGATCTCCGAGGAAATCAGAAGAATGCCGGCGCCGCGGCGCGCCGTCTCGCCGATGAATTCGTGAATGCGCCGGCGCGCGCCGATGTCGACGCCGCGGCTGGGCTCGTCGAGAATGATGATTTGCGGATCGCCAAGGATCCATTTGCCCATCACCACCTTCTGCTGGTTGCCGCCGGAATAGTTGACCACCTGACCGTCGACCTGGTTCGGATGCACGCCGAAATAGTCGACGAGCCGGGCGACCGCGTCGCGTTCGTCACGTTCGCCGATCAGGCCGAGCTTGGCGAATGCGCCGAGATGCGGCAGCGTCATGTTGGCCCGCACCGGCTGGGTGAGCACGAGGCCCTGTTTGCGCCGGTCTTCCGGCACCATCGCAAGACCGCGTGCGATCGCGGCGTGCGGCGAACGCTCATCGAACGGCTCGCCGTCGATTTCGACCGTGCCCGAAAGGGCCGGGTCGGCGCCGAAGATCGCACGCACGATTTCGGTGCGTCCGCTGCCGACCAGCCCGACCAGCCCGACAATTTCGCCCGGATAAAGCGCGAGATCGGCGGACCGCACGCCGGTTTCGGTCGACAGGCCGTGCACCGAAAGCAGCGGCGTGCCGCTGCGCCGCGGTTCGGGCGGCAATTCGGGATAGGCGACCTCCTTGGCCGACCGGCCGATCATCGCCGTAATCAGCGATGCCTTGGTTTCGTCCTTCGCCGGGCCGGTGCGGATAATTGCGCCGTCGCGCATCACGGTGACGGTGTCGCAGACGGCAAGCACGTGATCGAGGAAATGCGAGACGTAGATGATGGTGTGGCCGCGGTCGCGCAGTCGCGTCATGACGCCGTGCAGGCGCTCGGCCTCGTCATGGGTCAGCGAGGAGGTCGGCTCATCCATCACGATCACGCGCGCCTCGCGCGCCAGCGCGCGCATGATCTCGACCTTCTGCTGGTCGGCGATGCTGAGCGTGCCGGCCCGCGCCAACGGGTCGAGATCGAAGCCGGCGAATGCGGCGATCTCGGCCAACCGCGCTGCCTCGTCGCCGGCCAGAAAGCCGGCGCGGCTGGTCTCGATGCCCAAAAACACGTTCTGGGCGACGGTGAGGTCGGGCACCAGTTGCAGTTCCTGGTGCATCATGGCGACACCGCGCGCCAGCGCCTGCGGCGGGTCCCAATGCCCGACCGTATCGCCGAAGACGGTGAGCGCCCCGCCCGAGCGGGTATAGTAGCCGCCCACGATCTTGCCGACCGTGGACTTGCCGGCGCCGTTCTCGCCGATCAGGCCATGAATTTCGCCGGCTTTAAAGTCGATATCGATGTCGCGCAGGACGCTGACGCCGGAGAACGATTTGACGACGCCCCGTAGGCTGATGCACGGCGTGGCGTTGTCACCGCCTCCGCCCGGTTCGTGCCAGTGCGTCACCGTTTCGTCCATCGACCGCAACGTCCTTTCGCGATGTCGATCAGCCCGGGGCCGCTTCCTGCCGGCGCGGTTCGGTGTTGGCGGCATCGATGGCGCCGGCCTCGGTCACCGTCACACCATAAAGCGAATGCGCCGCCTCGCGCGAGATCGTGCCGGCGAGAACGTCGGCGAGCACCTCGTTTTCGGGCCGTGCCCTGGGATCGCCATAGCCGCCGCCGCCGCCGGTGCGGGTGACGACCAGCGTGCCTTTTGGAAAACGCTTGGCGCGCATCTTGAGCGGTTTTTCGACGGAGCCGTCCGGCAGCACGATATCGTTGTCCGGCCCGGCGCCGTCGCTGCCGCCCTTGATGCCCCAGGCCGGCGTCTTGGACCGTTCGAACCACAGCGCGCCGAAACAATCGTCGAGCAGCCGATAGCTGCGCACGACGCCACAGCCGCCGCGCCAGCGTCCCGCCCCGCCGGAATCGCGTCGCAGAGAAAACTCCTCGACCCGCACCGGGAACTTGGTCTCATAGACCTCGGCCGGCAGGTTGCGGAAGCCGCCATTGACGAGGTTGATCAGGGCGCTCTCGCCGTCTTGGCCGACCGTGCCGCCCCAGCCGCCGGCCGTCGGCTCGACGGAAATCCACTGGCCGCGCTCGGGATCCATGTCGAAAAAGGCCGCCACCATGGAATCGCCGTAGTGGGCGGCGGTCGCCTTGTGCGGCATCGCCTCGCCCAGGCAGGAAATCATCAGGTCGGCGAGCAGGCCGAGCCCGGTGAAATACCATTCGCAGGCCGCGGGCTCCTTGGCGTTGAACATGCACTTTTCGGGAATGCGCACCTCCATGGTCGAAAACGACCCGCCGGTGATCGCACGGTCCGGGTTGATCATGGTCTTGTAGGCGAGCCGCAGCAGGGAGCCGGTCTGCACCGCGCCGCAATTGATCGAGCCCTCGACCGGTCCCGACGAGCCGTCCAGATCGATGATCATGCGTTCGCCTTCGATCGTCAGGCTGAGCGCGACTTTCACCGGCTCGGTGCCGACGCCGTCATCGTCGAGGTAGCCCTCGCGGGAATAGGTCCCGTCCTTCAGCTTGGCGATCGCCTCACGGTCGAGCAGCCGCGCCTGCTCGAAGATGTTGGCGCAGGCGGCGCGATAGGTGTCCGCTCCGATCCGGTCGAGGATCTGGCCGAGACGGCGCTCGCCGGTGCGGATCGCCGTGATCTGGGCGTTGAGGTCGCCGATCGTCATGTCCTTGAGCCGAGTGTTGCGGGTCAAAAGATCGTACCATTCGGGAATCCGCTTGAAACGGCTGACGATGCGCGTCGGGCCGAGCCGCAGGCCCTCGTGGAAGATCGAGGTCGAGCCCATGGTCGAGCCGGGATCGATCGCGCCGATGTCCTGCCAGTGGGCGCGCGCGGCGCCGAAGCCGACGAGCTCGTCCTTGTAGAACAGCGGCCCGATGGCGGTGACATCGTGCAGATGCGTGCCCTGCAGGTAGGAATCGTTCAGGATGAAGATGTCGCCGGGATGGATGTCGTCGCCGTAACGGTCGAGCACCAGTTTCACACAGGCGTCGATCGCGCCGACGAACAGCGGTACGCCGGTCGACTGGCCGAGCATGTTGCCCTCTTCGTCGAGCAGTGCCACGGCGCTGTCGCGGCCTTCGTAGATGATCGCCGAGAATGCCGAACGCCACAGGGCGGCGTTCATGTCCTGGGCGCAGGAGATGACGAAATTGCGGACCACTTCCGTGGTGATCGGGTCGGCGTGAGCCATGGTCTGGTTCCTCCGCGGCCTAGCGATGTGTCAGGAGAAGCTGGCCGCCGGCGATCACCTCGGCCCGCCAGTCGGGCGGCAGCAGTGTCGTGGCGGTCGCCTCCTCGATGATGGCCGGTCCTTCGACGGTTTCGCCGGCTGCGATCTCGGAGCGGTTGACGATGGCCGTTTCGTGCTCGGTGCCGTCGAAATAGACCTTGCGCCCGCGCGCGGCGGTTGGCTGGGTCGCCCTTGGATCGGGAATGGCAGGCCGCTCCAGCGTTCCGAGCGCGGCGACGCGCAGATTGGCGACCTCGACCACCGCGTCGGGGCTGGAGTGGCCGTATTGGCGTTCATAGGCCGCGTCGAAGCTGCCGCGCACGGCGTTCAGGTCTACGGGGCCGGCCGGAACCGGGATCGTCAGCACATATTCCTGGCCGTGATAGCGAAAGTCGGCAAAGCGTTCGAAGGAGATCTCGGCGTCCGTGAAGCCCTCCTTGCGCAGGTAGTCGCGTCCGTTTTCTTCCAGGCTGTCGAATTTCTCGGCCAGGTCTTCGGGCGCGATCTCGTGCCAGTAACCGTAATAGGTCATCTTGAAGTCGTGCCGCACGTCGGTCTGCAGCATGCCCCAGGCCGAAAACGCCCCCGGCATCACCGGTATGATGACCTCCTTGATGTCGAGCTGCTGGGCCAGCGCCGCCGCCTGGGCCGGGCCGGCGCCGCCATAGGCGACCAGGGCGAAATCGCGCGGGTCGATGCCGCGTCGGATGGTGATGGTACGGATCGCATCGGCCATCTTGGCGTTGATGATGTCGATCATGCCCTGCGCCATCGCCTCGGTCGACATGTCGAACCTGTCGGCCAGCTTTTTCACCGCCATCCGCGCCTTGTCGCGGTCGAGCGTCATCGAGCCGCCGGCGAAGTTCGACGAATCGAGCCGGCCGAGCACGAGGTTGGCGTCGCTGACGGTCGGCTCCGTGCCGCCGCGCCCGTAGCAGGCCGGCCCCGGCACCGACCCGGCAGATTGCGGCCCAACGCGCACGGCGCCGGCCTCCTGCCAGGCTATCGAGCCGCCGCCCGCGCCGATGACGTGGATGTCGACCACCGACATCTGGATCGGCAGGCCTTCGAGTTCCGCCTCGTTGGAGGCGGAAGGCTGGCCGTCGATGATCAGGCTGGCGTCGAAGGAGGTGCCGCCCATGTCGACGCAGATCAGGTTCGGCCGGCCGGTGGTCTCCGCCAGCGTGCGTCCGCCGATCGTGCCGCCGACCGGTCCCGACAGCAGCGTCTGCAACGGCATCTCGGTCGCCGCGCCCGCCGTCATGGCGCCGCCGTTCGACTTCATCACGTGCAGTTGGCGCCCTTCGGGCAACCGCGCCGACAGCCGGCCCACCAACGTGTCGAGATAGCGCCGCACCACAGGCGCGGCATAGGCGTCCATCACCGTCGTCGACGTGCGCGCGAATTCTCGCCATTCCGGCGAGACCCGGTGCGACAGCGTGATCGCGATGTCGGGCAGGTGCTTGCGCAGATAGGCCTCTACGGCCAGTTCGTGCGCGGGGTTCTTGAACGAAAACAGCAGGCAGACCGCGATCGCCTCGTAGTCCTTGTCCCGCACTGCGGCGATGAAGTCGTCCAACTCGTTTTCCGCGAGTGGCGTTTCCACCTCGCCCTTGGCGTTGATACGTTCGTTGACGGTGTAGGTGTCGGGGATTTCCACCAGCGGGCGTGGTTTGCGCCAGTGGATGGAGAAGATCTCGCCGCGGTCGTTGCCCTGGATCGTGTAGACGTCGCGATAATTCTGCGTCGTCAACAGCGCCACGCGCGCGCCGCGTCGCGTCAGAACTGCGTTGAGGCCGACCGTCGTGCCGTGCACGAAGAAGGCGACATCGGCGCCCTCGGGCAAGTGGCGATCGACGCCTTCGATCACGGCGAGCGCAGGGTTGTCCGGCGTCGAGAGCACCTTGTGCGCCTCGCAATCGCCGGTGTCGGCATCCTGAAACACGATGTCGGTGAATGTGCCGCCGATATCGGCCGACACGCGATAGGACCTGCCCGTCACGTCAACTCTCCCAGATGGTCATTGCAGGTATGGCCGGCCGCGATGCAATGCGGCCGGCCGGAAGCGCCTATTGCGCCCACTCGCCCTTGAAGTCGGGATGTTCCTTAAGCACCGCGGCGTCAATCAGGGCCGGCACCGGTCCGACCTCGTCCATGTTGATCACGGTAGGCGCGTCCTTGCCCTCGAGCACCTTGACGACGGTGTCGAGTGCGTATTCGCCCATCGATACCGGGAAGTGGGCCAGGGTCACGTCCCAGCGGCCTTCGCGGATCGCCTCGATGGCGACCGAGGCGGCGCCGCCGCCGGACAGATAGAGGTCGGCGACGGATTTACCCGCTGCCTCAAGCGCGATCTCGACGCCGATCAGATGCTGGTCGGCGTTGGACAACACCACGTCAATATCGTTGTTGGCCTGCAGGATGTCCTGCATCACCGTCAGCGATTTGTCGGGATCGTAATTGCCTTCGCCGGTGGCCACGACCTTGATGTTGGCGTGCTTGTCCAGCACCGCGCGATAGGCCTCGTAGCGCAGATTGTCGAACGGATAGATGCGCTGGCCGATCATGATGACGACCTTGCAGGGATCGCGCTCGGCGCAGAATTCTACAACGTCCTCGGCCTGGGCGCGGGCGCCGTCGGCGGGCGGGCTGGCCACGGTCGCGGTGACGCCCGGCACCTGCGGCTCCAGCTTGGACAGATCCGGTCCGATCGGAAACAGTGCCGTGGCCAGCGGCTTGCCTGCCGCGCCGACCTGCTCGACCGCGCCGGCGATGCCCACCGTGTCGTTCGGCACGACGATGAAGGCATCGAACTGGCCGCCGGCCAGCACATCCTCGATCTGGCTGTACTGGCGCGCGGCGTCGAACTGGCCGTCATAGATGGCGGTTTCGATATTGCCGAGTTCCTTGGCCTTCTTCTCCACACCCTCATAGACGGCCTGATTGAAGCCGTTCTGGGCCGACGAAGCGAAGAAGGCGACCTTCCAGTCCTTTGCGGCCGCGGTACCCGAAAGGGCGAAGGTCAAGACCGCAGCCGATGCGGCCAGTCTTTGCAGCGAATTCATGATTGCGTCTCCTCCCACAAATGCAAACGAACCCTCTAGACGTCGAAGCGTAGTCATAATACAAACTTTATGCAACTGGAATTTTGAAACCGGAATTTTCGCTTTGCCGGTTCGCGCGCACTGGTTATTGAGCGGCCGATCAACGGCGGACCCATGCGGTTGCAGGGAGTAGGACGTGGCACCGAGCACGACGAAGAAGGCCAGGACGAAGTCTGGTGCGAGCGACGGCCAGGAGGGCGCACCGGCCAAACGCGGGCGCGGTTCGACGGCGGTGTACGAGGAATTGCGCGAGGACATCCTGTCGCTGCGCATGGCGCCGGGGACGGCTCTCGACGAGGTCGCGCTAGCGGCGCGCTTCGGTCTGTCGCGTACGCCGGTGCGCGAGGCGCTGTTGATGCTGTCGCGCGAGGATCTGGTCACGTTTCTGCCGGGACGCAGCGCCATCGTCACGCCGCACACGATGAGCAATGCGCACGAATACATGGACACGCTGATGTTGTTGTCGCGCGCCATCAACCGGCTTGCGGCCGAAGTGCGCACGCCAGATGCCCTCGCCGTCGTCAGGCGGTGCCAGGCACGCTATTCCACGGCGGTCGAGGGCGGCGATATCCACGCAATCGCGGCGGCCGACCTTGCCTTTCATCTCGCCATTTCCGAGGCCAGCGCCAACGGCTTTCTCGGCAATTTCTATCGGCTGGCGCTCGACTATGGCCGGCGCATGCATCTGTTGCACTACTACCCGATCTTCAATGCCGAGGAGGCCGAGCGCAGCCTTGCCGAGCACGCCGCCATGGCCGCTGCGATCGAGGCCGGCGACGCCATGCGCTCGGAGGAGGCGGCCAGCGCCCACGTGATGTCGGAACTGCGTGTGGTGCAACGCTCGCTGGAACCCAAGGTCGGCGTGAACTTTTCGCTCGGCAACGGATTGAGGAGCCCGAAATGATCGACCCAGAACTCAGGCAGGCCCGTCGGGAACGTCTGCTTTCGGCGATGGAGGCTACCGACGCCGAAGCGGTCGCGATCGTGCCGGGCGCGAATTTCTATTATCTGACCGGCGCCAATTTTCATCTGATGGAACGGCCGACGGTGCTGTTCGTGACCCGCTCCGGCACGATGCACGCCGTGGTTCCGGAACTGGAAAAGGCGCGCTGGGCGGCGTTGGCGCCGGAGGTGAAAACCGCCTACTGGCAGGATTCGGACGGGTATGCCGACGCCTTCGCCGCGGTCGCGGCCAGGCTCAACGCCTCGCGCATCGGGGTCGAGGGCCAGCGCATGCGCGTCTTCGAGGCGAACGCGATCCGCCACGCTTTTCGCGACACCCCGGTCATCGACGCGCATGCGGCGATCTCGCGCATGCGCCTGCACAAGGACGAGGCCGAGATCGCGGCGATCGACCGCGCCATCGCCATCAGCGAGGCAGCCCTGGCTGACACGCTGGCTGTGACCGTGGCCGGGATGAGCGAGCGCGCCGTGCGCGGGGTGTTGATGGCGGCGATGCTCGAGCACGGCGCCGACGGTGCCGCCTTCGATCCGATCGTGCTGACCGGCGCCGCCGCCGCCGATCCGCATGGCGAGCCGAGCGCGGAGCGCGTGCTGGCCAGGGGCGATGCGCTGTTGATCGATTTCGGCGCCGCCTGGGGCGGCTACAACGCCGACATCACTCGCACCGTTTTCATCGAGACGGTCAGTGACGAGCATCGCGCGATCTACGCGGCGGTGGCGGCCGCAAACGCGCATGGCCGCGCCGTTTCCAGGCCCGGACTGTCGCTGCACGAGCTTGACCAGGGCGTAACCGATGTGATGGTCGAGGCGGGGTTTGCCGATCTCGTCGTCCACAAGACCGGTCACGGCCTCGGCCAGGACGTGCACGAGGCGCCGCAGGTGATGATCGGCAACCATCAGGCGATGGAGCCGGGTATGGTGTTCACCATCGAACCCGGCCTCTACCGGCCGGGTGAGATCGGCGTGCGCATCGAGGACGACGTGCTGGTGACGCCACAGGGCTGCCGCTCTCTGACCGGCTTTTCCCGCGACCTGACCCTGATCGGCGGGTGAGATGATGACGACCGCCGCCGCCGGCCTGCCCGAAGCCGTCGCTCGCGGACCGGAGGCGCTGTTTGCGCTTTTGGCCGAGCGCGTGGCGCAGACGGTCGGATACGACCTTCTGACCGTGCTCGCGCCGACCCCCGGCGGGCGCGTGCTGACCCGGCTTTTTTCCTCCAAGCCGCACCAATACCCGCTCGGCGACGCCGACCGCGTCGAAGATACGGCCTGGTTCCGCCAACTTTTCGGCCGGGGCGAGCCGATTATCGCCAATGACGGTCCGGAAATCGAACGCTGGCTGCCCGGTTTCGACGTCTTTTTCGCCGAACAGGGTTATGGCGCGCTCGCCAATGTGCCGGTGATCGTGGCGGGCAGGCCCGTCGGGTTGGTCAACATGATGGGGCAGGCGGGGCATTTTTCGCCGGAACGGCTGGCTGCGCTGCGACGGCAACTGCCGCTGGCCGCGCTGGCCATACTGGCCGCCACTTGGACGACCCGCTGAGACGCGCCGGCCCGAAGACGATCTGCGGAAGAGAACAGTTATATGGGGATAGGCGGTGAGGAGCAGCAGCGCCGCTTTCGTAAGAAGCGAATGACTAATGCGGCAAGTTCTTCGCGCTCTGGGCAGGAGCTAAGATTGGAGGATGTAGTCCGGATAGCGATTGTCCGGCTGCTGAGCGCTAATGAATCCTGCTAGTGATAAGGTGAATAAAATCAATAGCTTAGGAGGATGGCTGGGGAACCTGGATTCGAACCAGGACCGACGGAGTCAGAGTCCGCTGTTCTACCGTTAAACTATTCCCCAACGGCAATACCGGTTTTCCCGCCTGGATGGCGACCGTGGCGGATCAGCACGCGACTGAACCGGATGCGCGCGCTTCTAGCATATCCGCCGCGCCGATCAAGCCTTTCCTGACGCGGCACGACTTTTGCAAAACGCGGCTTTCACCAGCCGCCCGGCGAGACGGGTCGATGCGCAAAGCCCTTGGTGATCGCGCTCGCCGCTGCTACATTGTTGGCAACTGAACGATTGCGGCGCCAGCGGCAACCATCGCGATTTGCGCGGCGCCCGAAGGACGGATGTGTGAAGGACCTCGAGGACGGCGACAAGACGCCGGACGCGGAGGCTCTCGGCCGTTTCCCCGGCAAACGTCGCCGCGGCAAACGCAAGGCGGCGCGAGCCAGGGCGCAAAACCGCGCTGATGGCGGCGATGCCGACGGAGCCGGAAAGCCGGGCGCCAATCCGCAGGACGCACAAAAACGCCGGCGTAAGAAGCGTCGCAGCGGACGCAGGTTTTATGTGCGCGACGCCGGCAATGCGGCCGCGCCGCATGCGGCCGGCGCGACGGGGGATGCGCCCGCGCGGCCGGCCGTCAACGGTCAGACGCAGACTTTGGACCCCGGCGCCGGGCAGGGGCGGGCGCATCGACACCACCAGGCGCCGTTCGTTCAGCCGCCGGCCTATGCCGCGCTCGATCTCGGCACCAATAATTGCCGGCTTCTGGTCGCCGTTCCCAACCGTCCCGGCCGGTTTCGCGTCGTCGACGCGTTTTCGCGCATCGTGCGGCTCGGCGAGGGGCTGACGGCGAGCGGGCGCCTGGCCGACGACGCCATGGCGCGGGCTCTCGAAGCGCTGAAAGTGTGCGCCGGCAAGCTCGAGGCGCGTAAGATCGCGCGCGCACGCCTGATCGCCACCGAAGCCTGCCGCGCCGCCGAAAACGGCGCAGAATTCATCGACAGGGTGCGCGAGGAGACGGGGCTGGCGTTGGAAGTCATCGACCGCGAGACGGAAGCGCGGCTGGCCGTGTCGGGCTGCGGTTCGCTGGTCGAGCGCGAAACACGCGGCGTCGTTCTGTTCGACATTGGCGGCGGCTCCTCAGAAATCGCGCTGATCGACATTTCCCGCCGGCGCAGCCGCCGGCTCGCCAACCATATCGTGTCCTGGACGTCGTTGCCGGTCGGCGTCGTCTCGCTCTCCGAACGCTTCGGCGGCCGCCATGTCACGCCCGAAATATTCGCCGCCATGGTCGACGACGTCGCCGGGATGATCGACGCCTTCGACGGCCGCGACCGCCTGAGAGAAGTCGCCGGCGGCGAGGGGTTCCACCTGCTCGGCACATCCGGCACGGTAACGACGCTCGCCGGTATTTTTCTGGAGCTGCCGCGCTACGATCGCCGCCGCGTCGACGGCTTGTGGATGAACGATGCCGACATCGACCGCATGGTCGCGACCCTGGTTGGCTGGGAGTTCGACGAGCGGGTGAAAAACCCCTGCATCGGCGCGGACCGCGCCGATCTCGTGCTTGCCGGCTGCGCGATCCTGGAGGCGATCCGGCGCACCTGGCCGGCGACCCGGCTGCGGGTTGCCGATCGCGGCCTGCGCGAGGGCATCTTGACCGAACTGATGGCGGAAGACCGGGTCTGGGACCGCGACCGCCGCGCACGGAGCCGCGTCTCGTGAAGAAACCAGATCCGAAACCGGGCGCGCGGGCGCTCAAGGCCCGGGTGAAAAAGAAGCGCGGCCTCAAGGCTTCGTCGCGGCGCTGGCTGGAGCGGCACCTGAACGATCCTTACGTGCACCGCGCCAAGGCCGACGGATACCGCTCGCGCGCCGCCTTCAAGCTGATCGAGATCGACGACCGGCAAAAGCTGCTCAAGCCGGGCGCGCGCGTCATCGACCTCGGCGCGGCGCCGGGCGGCTGGTCGCAGGTGGCGGTGCAGCGCATCGGCTCCGATCCGACTGCGCCTACCGTTGTGGCGATCGACTATCTCGACATGGACGCGATCGTCGGTGTGTCGTTCTTGAAGATGGATTTCCTTGACGACGACGCGCCCGAGCGGCTGCTCGAAGCGCTTGGCGGGGCTCCCGATGTGGTGTTGTCGGACATGGCCGCGCCAACCACCGGCCATAAGCGCACCGACCATATCCGCACCATGCATCTGTGCGAGGTGGCGGCCGATTTCGCCATCCAGGTGCTGCGGCCGGGCGGGCATTTTCTGGCCAAGACCTTCCAGGGCGGGACCGAAAACGATCTGCTGACCCGGCTCAAGCAGAACTTCGCCAGTGTGCATCACGTCAAGCCGCCGGCCTCGCGCGACGAGTCGGTCGAACTCTATCTGCTCGCCAAGGGTTTCAAGGGACGTCAAGACGAACGGCTCTGATCAGCGCGGCGGCAGCACCTGCGAGCGGGCGTTGTCGCCGCCCAGCCTGTGGCCGGAGACCGCGTTTCCGGCCGTCGGATGCAGTCTCCAGAACGGCAATGCCGCCAGGGCGGCGACTCCCGCGACGATGAAAAAGGCGATCTGGAACGCGCCGGCCTGAAGCGGCTGGCCGGAGATCATCGTCACGGCCTCCAGGATGACGCCGGCCAGCGCGACGCCGAGCGCGATGCTGACCTGCTGCGTCACCGCCGCGATCGCGGTTGCCTGTCCGGCTCTTGCGTCGTCGAGATCGGCGAAGACGAGCGCGTTGACGGAGGTGAAGAACAGCGAGCGCAGGAAGCCGGCGGCGATCAGCACCGCCATGATCACCCAGACAGGGGTGCCGGTGCTGAACAGGCCGGCCGCGGCGATCATCAGCGCCCCGCCGAGGGCGGCGATGACGAGCACGGTGCGGAAGCCGCCGCGTCTGAGCGTGCGCCGGGCAAAGAATTTCATGCCGATGGCGCCGATGGCGGCGGTGAAGGTCAGCATGCCCGATTCGAACGGTGTCATGCCGAAACCGAGCTGGAACATCAGCGGCAACAGGAACGGCGTCGCTCCCGAGCCGAACCGGAAGAGCGAGCCGCCGGTGATCGCGGCGCGGAATGTGGCGTTGCCGAACAGGCTGAGATCGAGGATCGGGCGCGGCGCGCGGCGCGCATGCGCGAGATAGAGCCCGGTCGCAGCAAGCCCGACGCCCAGCGTGACCATGCCGACGACAGGCGGCAGGGCCGGCAGGCTGACCACCGAAAGGCCGAAGACGATGCCCGCCGCCGCCAGTCCGGACAGAACGAAGCCGCGCATGTCGATCGGCGCCGTGCCTTCGCCCTCGGCTTCCGGCAGCAGAAAGGCGGCGGCCACGATGCCGGCGAGCCCGATCGGCACGTTGATCAAAAAAATCCAGTGCCAGCTCACGAAAGTGGTGATGAAACCGCCGACCGGCGGGCCGAGCAGCGGCCCGATCAGCGCCGGCGCGGTCAGCCAGGCCATGGCGGAGACGAGGTTGCCACGGGGTGTTGCCCTGACCAGCAGCAGGCGCGCCACCGGCGTCATCATCGCGCCGCCCATGCCCTGCAGGAACCGCGCCAGCACGAAGCCTGACAGCGA
This sequence comes from Nitratireductor arenosus, assembly GCF_009742725.1. Taxonomy (GTDB): domain Bacteria; phylum Pseudomonadota; class Alphaproteobacteria; order Rhizobiales; family Rhizobiaceae; genus Mangrovimarina; species Mangrovimarina arenosa. The sequence continues at coordinate 716,631 of NZ_WPHG01000003.1, forward strand.
TCCGGCAAAGGCGCAGGCGATCGAGCCGGCGACGAACACGCCGATCGCGGTGCAGAAGACGCGCCGTGCGCCGAACCGGTCTGCCATCCAGGCGCTGATGGGAATGAAGATCGCGACCGAAACCAGATAGGCGGTCAGCGCCAGCTTGAGCGCGATCGGATCCGTTCCGATATCGGCCGCGATCGCCGGCAGCGAGGTCGCGATCACGGTGGAGTCCATCTGTTCCATGAACAGGGCGACCGCGAGCACCAGCGGAATGGTCCGGTTCAAACTGCTGTCCTGTCTGCGATTCTTCTTCGTCGCCCGGGCGGTAGCACGTCCGGGCATGGCTGTCCTGTGCCAAAGCCGAAAATGGCCGGAGCCTGGACAGGGCCGTGGACCGGGGCGGTGGAACCTAGGCCTAGTCTGACGGGGCCGCGGCTCCGTTTTGCGCAATCTCGGCCGCGTAGCGCCGGGTTTCCTCGATCCGTTCGCCGGTCGCCGGATGAGTGGTCAGGATCGCGCCGTCGCCGACATCGCCGAAACGCGCGCGCATCAGCTCGAAGAACCGCGCGATCGCGGCCGGGTCGCGCCCGGCGCGCGCCATGATCTCGACGCTGTAGCGGTCGGCGTCGCGCTCCTGGTGGCGTGAATAGGACAGCGCCAGCAGTGCCGTCCCCTGCACCAACAGGTCCTGCACGCCGGAGCCGACATCGCCGCCAATCACCATGATGAGCCCGACGACACCGGCGGCGTGGTAAAGCTGGCGCAGGCTGTGATCGTGCTCGACATGACCGATCTCGTGCCCGAGCACGCCGAAAATGAGGTCATCGTCCGAACCGGCCAGTTCGATGAGTTCGTCGGTGATCACGAGCGTGCCGTCGGGCAGCGCGAAGGCGTTCGGGCCGATCGATCCGCCGTCGCGAAATTGCAGCTTGAACCGCGCGGCGCCGCGCGGGGCGAACGCGGCGAGTTCAAGAAAGCCGGTCGCGATCCCGGCGCGCCGTTGCTCGCTCAGCGTGCTCTGCGAAAAGACGGTCTCGTCGAGCGAGGCGAGCACGCCCTTGCTCATCAGCTCAGGCACGATTTCGGGTGTCGCCAACACCGCCGCCTCGACGAGAAGCGGAACGGCGAAGCGGTAGACGCCGACGGCCAGAAGCGCGACCGCAGCCACCAGCACGATCAGGCGCGGCCGAAAACGCTCGATCTCGACCAGCCAGCGCGAGCCGTGACCGATGGTGTCTGCGAGCAACCGGTCGACGCCGTCATTGTCGCGGCTGACGAACACGCTGTCGTCTGGGAAGCCGATACGCCGCGGCACCGACCCGACGCGCCGCGAGACGACGAGGCTCGATCGCGTGCCGCGCGCCAGGATCGCGCCGGTCTGCGTATCGCGCACGGCGGCGTCGTCTTCGTCGATGAGAAAAAGCTCGGCGGCGATGTCGCGCCCCGAGCGCGCGGCGTGCCATGTGCCGGTGACGGCGGGTTCAAAAGCCAAAGTCGAGCCCCTCCACGTCCATATATTCCGCGCCGACCGCGGCCCCTTCATCGGTAATCGTGTCGATATAGCTGTCGAGCGCGCCGACCGTGTCGACGGCGGTGCAGATGGCGAGATAGCGCGCCATGCGCACCGCGGCCCAGGGGCGCAGCAGGCCGAGCGTGAACACCGTGGCGATGAGATTGGTGATCGAAATCCAGACATAACGCCAGCGCCCGAGCGTGGACGCGAGCGCGTGGCGTCCGTCGATGACGGTTTCGCTGACGGCGGCGTTGCGCGAGCCGGCGTGGTAGAGCAGGCCGACGACCACGTAGAGCACGATCAGCGGCAGGAAGCCGACATAGATCAGCGCCAGCACCCCGGCGGTCAGCGTGCCGACGCCGCCGCCGCCGCCGACGATATCGGCGAGCTCGGAGCCGTAGAGATAGCCGAGCGCGACCGAGCCGGCGAGGAACAAGGCGATGCCGCCGCCAAACAGGATCGCCGGCAGCCACCATTGCCCGAACAGTTTCTCCAGACGCGGGTCGCAGTCGATCGGCCGGCCGCCATAGGTGAGATTGCCGAGCGTGTAGCTCCAGATCCAGCGCGAGGCGACGGGCGCAAGCACGCCCAGCGTACCCCAGGTCAGCACGCCGCCCGCCACATAGGCGAGCAGGGCGCCCCAATACCCGCCCTCGAAGTCGAAACGGACATTGCGGTAGCTCGTTACCCGGGCGCGGAAGCGCAGTCCGCGCATGACGAGATAGGGCAGGGCGAGAAAGAAGCCGATCACTAGGACGATGCTGAAGCCGGGCGCGAAATAGAGCGCCAGATTGTAAGTGGCGATCAGCGCCAGCGCGATGATGCGGCCGATCAGGATCTGGCGGGGCCTGGCGTGATATTCGAAACTGGCATCGCCGAGCCATGTGCTGCCGTGAAAAAAGCGCATGCGGCGCACCTTTGCCCAGGCCGAATAGATGCCGAGCGTCAGGATGGTCAAAAGCACGTTGATCAGCCAGATGCCGAAATATTCGCGCGCGGTCCCGGTGAAGACGAACGGTTCGCGCCGCATTGTCTGGTCGACGTCCCCGTCTTCACGTGTCGGTGTCGTCTCGTTCATGGACCGGTCGTTCCCGCCAATGCTCCGGTTGACCTGGCTCAAATCTTGGCCCCCTGCGGCCGGCACGGCAAGCGGAACCTTTTCGTGCCAAGCCTCAGATCATCGTCAGCAGTGCGATGAGCGCTTCTTTTCAATGTCATGCAGACGTGATACCAGCCAGCGCCAATCCTGAACGGGAAATCAGCGAGTCGGTGTGGCCACGGGGGCCGCGCCGGTTTCAGCATTCAAGGAATGGCCATGGCGAAAATCATCGAAAGCGTGACCGGTCTGGAAGCGCTGACCTTCGACGACGTACTTCTGCAGCCGGGCCATTCGGACGTGCTGCCGGGGCAGACCGAGGTCAGCACCCGCATTGCCGGCGACATCGATCTCAATATTCCCATCCTGTCGGCGGCCATGGACACCGTCACCGAATCGCGGCTCGCCATCGCGATGGCGCAGGCCGGCGGCATCGGCGTCATCCACCGCAATTTTTCTCCCGCCGAACAGGCCGAGGAGGTCCGCCAGGTCAAGAAGTTCGAATCCGGCATGGTGGTCAATCCGGTCACCATCGGCCCCGACGCCACGCTCGCCGACGCGCAGGCGTTGATGCGCTCGCATGGCATTTCCGGCATTCCGGTGGTCGAAAACGGCGGTGCCGGCGGCCACACGACCGGACGGCTGGTCGGTATCCTCACCAACCGCGACGTGCGTTTCGCCTCGGATCCGGGCCAGAAGGTTTCGGAGCTGATGACCCACGAGAACCTGGTGACGGTCAAGGACGGCGTCGATCAGAAGGAGGCCCAGCGTCTCTTGCATCAGCGCCGTATCGAAAAGCTGCTCGTGGTCGACGAGCATGGCCGCTGCATCGGCTTGATCACGGTCAAGGATATCGAAAAGACGCAGCTCAACCCGAACGCCTCCAAGGACGCCCAGGGCAGGCTGCGGGCCGCGGCCGCGACCAGCGTTGGCGACGACGGGTTCGAGCGCGCCGAGCGCCTAATCGACGCCGGCGTCGACCTTCTGGTCATCGACACCGCGCACGGCCATTCGCAGCGCGTACTCGATGCGGTTGCACGAGCCAAGAAACTGTCGAACGCCGTGCGCATCGTCGCCGGCAATGTGGCGACCGCCGACGGGACCAAGGCACTGATCGACGCCGGCGCGGATGCGGTCAAGATCGGCATCGGGCCGGGCTCGATCTGCACCACCCGGATCGTGGCCGGCGTCGGCGTACCACAGCTTTCCGCCATCATGGCGGCCGCCGAGGAGGCCGACAGGCAGGGCGTCGCGGTGATCGCCGATGGCGGCATCAAATATTCGGGCGATCTCGCCAAGGCGCTGGCCGCCGGCGCGCGCGCGGCCATGGTCGGCTCGCTGCTGGCGGGCACCGAGGAAAGCCCCGGCGAGGTCTATCTGCACCAGGGCCGCTCGTTCAAGGCCTATCGCGGCATGGGCTCGGTGGGCGCCATGGCGCGCGGCTCGGCCGACCGCTATTTCCAGGCCGAAGTCCGCGACACGCTCAAGCTGGTGCCGGAGGGGATCGAGGGCCAGGTGCCCTATAAGGGACCGGTCGGCGGCGTTCTGCACCAGCTCGTCGGCGGGTTGAAGGCGGCGATGGGTTATGTCGGCGCGCGCGACCTCGAGGAGTTTCGCCGCCGCGCGACCTTCGTGCGCATTTCCGGCGCGGGCCTGCGCGAAAGCCATACCCACGACGTCACCATCACCCGCGAAAGCCCCAACTATCCGGGTATGAGCTAGGGGTTGCCCGCCGGGCTCATGCCGCCCGGGGTTGGGCGGCGCTCTCGAAGATGAGCGAGCGGTGAGTGGCGGTGCCGGCGAAGGCGCCATCTCCCACCGCAAGCGCCACCGAGGCGACCGGTCGGACGACATCGCCGCAGGCGAAAACACCGGGCACCGAGGTCTGCCTGAGGTCGTCGGTCGCGATTATCGGGCCGAGGGGCGCATCCTTGAATGCGCAGCCCAATTGTTCCGGGATGGCGCTGGCGATGCGTGTGCGCGGCGTGACGAACAGCCCGTCGAAGGCGAGTTGCCGCCCGTCGCGAAGGATCGCGACCGGCGCACCGGCCTCGCCGCCGATCTCGGTGACGGCGACCGGTTCGATAGTGACGCCGCGCCGCTCTAGTTCCTCCAATTCGTGCGCATCGGGCGCTACTGTGCCGTTGGCGAGCAGCGTGGTGGTGCCCCATTCCGGCAGCATCATCGCCTGATGCAGCGCCATCGGGCTCGTCGCGAGAACCCCGATGCGGCCGCGATCGAGCTCGTAGCCGTGGCAATAGGGGCAGGCCATCGCGCCGATGCCCCAATGCGCAGCCAAACCCGGAATCTCGGGCAGGATATCCGCGACGCCGCAGGCGATCACGACCCGGCGGCCAGCGAGTTGCCTGCCGTCGTCAAGCGCGATTTCGAAGCCGTCGATTTTTCCTGATGCCGTCACGGCGCGACCATCGAGCCAGCTAACGGTCGGATAGGCGAGCAATTGCGCCCGCGCTTCGTCTGCGATCTCGTCGGGCGCATGGCCGTCGCGGCCGAGAAAGCCGTGCGAGGCATGCGCGAAGCGGTTGCGGCGTTCGCCGGCGTCGACGATCGCGACGCTGCGGCGCGCGCGTGCGAGGGGGATTGCGGCGGACATGCCGGCATAGCTGCCGCCAACGATGATGACGTCAAACATGAAAGTCTCCTTTTCCCGGATATTGGTCGAATCGGCCACGGAAATCCGCGAGGATGTCGGCGAGCGTAACAGCCGAGAGGCGCTCCAAGATGCGCTGCTCGGCGTCCCGCATCGTGTCTTCCAGCGCGGCGTTGACCGTCTGTTCGATGAGGCAGTTGGGTTGGCTGTTGCGGTTGCCGAAGGCGAAGAAATCCGGCGCGCCAAGCGCGCGATGAATGTCGGCGAGCGTGATCGCCTCCAGATCGCGGGCCAAGTGCCAGCCGCCGCCATGCCCCTTCTCGGAGATGACGATCCCGGCCTGGCGCAACCCCGCCATGGTGCGACGCACCGCAGCCGCGTTGCCACGCATGAAGCGCGCCAGATCTGCCGAACGGAGCGGCTCGTCGGTGTCCGCCATGTGCAGCAACAGGTGAAGCATTGCGGAGAGTCGTGTATCGCGTTTCATGTATCATTAAATGTTACATGATAAGGCTCATGTCAAGCCGGGAAGGTGCCGGCGGTCCCGACTTGACCTCGCGGCCACGCGGTTTGGCTGCATTCATCCCGTGCCTGGCTGTCGCGCCCCGGACCCGCACGTGCTATCGGCTTGGCACGATACCAGCGATGATAGGGGAGCGCCGCGCATGAACCAGACCGCCATCATCTGGCCGATGATCGTCCATGTCGTGCTGGTCTACTGCATCTATGCGCTGATCGCCCGACGCCGCTACGCTGCGGTGAAGGCAGGGTCGGCCAAACCGTCCCAGTTCCGCGAGAACGTGGTCGAGCCGCCTGAAAGCCAGTTCGTGCGCAACAATCTCGCCAATCAGTTCGAACTGCCGATGCTGTTCCATTCCGGCTGCCTGGCGCTCTTTGTCACCGGTGGCGCGGGACTGGTCGCGGTGGCTTTGGCTTGGCTGTTCGTCGCCTCACGTGTTGTCCACGCCGTCATCCATGTCACCACCAACCGCATCCGCTACCGCCAGCCGGTCTTCACCCTTGGCTTTCTCGCGCTCGGCGTGATGTGGCTGTGGCTGGCGCTGCACCTTCTGGGCCTTGTCTGACCTCGCCTGATCGGGTTCTGGCGCGGTGTCGATAATGCCGCGTATCAGCGTGGCCAGGGTCCGGCATTCATCGGCCCTGGCGCTGTTCTTGCGCCGCGCAAGGCATACTGTGCGCGCCGGCATGGGCGCCGCGAACGGCACGACTTTGAGGCCGCGTGTCTGGCCGGCCGCGGCGATTGCCATTTCGGGTATCAATGTCACGCCTAGGCCATGGGCGACCATTTGCAGCAGGGTCGTCAGGCTGGTTGCGCCATAACTCGCCATCGCCACCGGCTTGACGCTGCCGCACACCGCAAGAGCCTGTTCGCGCAGGCAATGGCCTTCTTCCAGCAGCATCAGCTTTTCCAGGGCCGGGCTTTCCGGCGGTACCGGAGGCGCGATGAAATCCGAGTCGTTGGCCGGCGCGGCGAGAAAAAAACGATCCTCGAACAGCGGCTCGGCCACCAGGCCCGGTGCCTCGACCGGCAGCGCGGCGATGAAGGCGTCGAGGCCGCCGACCGACGTCTCGGCGACCAGCGTCGCCGTCACCGCCTCGCGCAATTCGAGCCGCAGATCTGGAAACCGCCGCCGGAGCGTAGGCAGCACGCGCGGCAATAGATAGGGCGCGACCGTTGGGATCAGGCCAAGCCGGAAACGGCCTTCCATCGGCCGGCGGCCGCTCTGCGTCGCAACCTCGATGTCGCGAACCTCCGACAAGACGGCGGCAAAGCGTGGCGATAGCGAGCGCGCATCTTCCGTCAGCCGCACGCCGGCGCGGCCGCGCTCGAACAACCGGCAGCCGAGCTTTTCCTCCATTTCGGCGATTTGCGCCGAAAGTGCGGGCTGCGTGATGCCGACAAGCGCCGCGGCACGCCCAAAATGCAAGCTTTCTGCCAGAGCCTCGAAATATTCCATCTGGCGCAGGGTCAATCTTATCATAATCTGAAATTATCGAAATGAGTAGAAAACGCAATTTGTATCTATGAAAAATACGGCTTAGTTTGGAACTGTTCAACGGAAGCTGCTGGGTCCGGTGCGGTTTCGACGACGCCGCAAATGTCGGCATGGGAGGCCAAATTGATGATCGACCGTCCGGCTATCGGCATTATGGCGGGTGCGCCTGCGCCCGACCCGAGGAATTCGCCCGCCCGCGGCAGGGCCGGGGCCGCGCGCGTCGCTTGAGGGTGCGGCAGCGCTTCGACGTTGCGCGCGCAATGCCAGGGCTGTGAAAAAGTTCAAGAACGGATCGGAGAACATGATGGACGCCAAGACTGACGAGAATGCGGGCAAATGCCCGGTCCTGCACACCTCCGTCGGTGTCAGATCGAACCGCGACTGGTGGCCCAACCAGTTGAACCTGAAAATCCTTCACCAGAACTCGGCCCTGTCCGACCCGATGGGCCCGGCGTTCGACTATGCCGAGGCGTTCAAGAAGCTCGACCTGGCGGCCGTGAAGAAGGACCTTCACGCGCTGATGACCGACAGCCAGGATTGGTGGCCGGCCGATTACGGTCATTACGGGCCGCTCTTCATCCGCATGGCCTGGCACAGCGCCGGCACCTACCGCACCGGCGACGGCCGCGGCGGCTCCTCGTCCGGTTCGCAGCGCTTTGCCCCGCTCAACAGTTGGCCGGACAATGTGAATCTCGACAAGGCCCGCAGGCTGCTGTGGCCGATCAAGCAGAAATACGGCAACAGGATTTCCTGGGCGGACCTGCTTGTCCTCACCGGCAACGTCGCGCTGGAATCGATGGGCTTCAAGACGTTCGGGTTCGCCGGCGGCCGCGAGGATATCTGGGAGCCGGAGGAAGACATCTATTGGGGCGCGGAGGACGTCTGGCTCGACGACAAGCGCTATTCGGGCGAACGCGATCTCGAAAACCCGCTCGCCGCCGTGCAGATGGGTCTGATCTACGTCAACCCGGAAGGTCCGAACGGCCAACCCGACCCGGTTGCCTCGGGCCGCGATATCCGTGAGACTTTTGCGCGCATGGCCATGAACGACGAGGAGACCGTCGCGCTGACCGCCGGCGGCCACACGTTCGGCAAGTGCCACGGTGCCGGCGATGCGGCGCTGGTCGGGCCCGAGCCGGAGGCGGCCGGTCTGGCCGAAATGGGGCTCGGCTGGAAGAGCAGCTTCGGCTCCGGTGTGTGGGGGGATGCGATCGGCAGCGGCCTGGAAGGCGCCTGGACCCCCGACCCGATCAAGTGGGACAACGGCTATTTCGACATGCTGTTCGGTTATGAATGGGAGCTGACCAAGAGCCCCGCCGGCGCCTGGCAGTGGAAACCGAAGGACGTGGCCGACAAGGATCTCGCCCCAGCCGCCCACGATCCCTCCAAGCGCGTGCCGACCATGATGACCACGGCCGACATGGCTATGCGCATGGACCCGATCTACGAGCCGATTTCACGGCGCTTCCACCAGAACCCGGACGAATTCGCCGACGCTTTCGCCCGGGCCTGGTTCAAGCTGACGCATCGCGACATGGGTCCCAAATCGCGCTATCTTGGCCCCGAGGTCCCCAGCGAGGACTTGTTGTGGCAGGACCCGATCCCGCCGGTCGAGCATCAACTGATCGACGCCGCCGACGTTGCTGCGCTGAAGGACAAGATCCTCGCCTCCGGCCTTTCGATCTCCGAACTCGTCTCGACCGCCTGGGCTTCGGCCTCGACCTATCGCGGTTCCGACAAGCGCGGCGGCGCCAACGGCGCCCGCATCCGCCTGGCACCGCAGAAGGACTGGGAGGTCAACCAGCCGACGCAGCTTGCCAAGGTGCTCGAGGCGCTCGCTGGCATTCAGAGCGACTTCAATGCCGCACAGAGCGGCAACAAGAAGGTCTCGCTCGCCGACCTGATCGTGCTGGGCGGCAACGCGGCGGTCGAAAAAGCAGCGAAAGCCGCGGGCCACGACGTGGAGGTTGCCTTTTCGCCGGGGCGTACGGACGCCACGCAGGCAGAGACCGACGTGGAGTCCTTCGACGTACTGGAACCCGTTGCCGATGGTTTCCGCAACTATCTCAAGACGCGGTTCACTGTGCCGGCCGAGGAATTGCTGCTCGACCGGGCCCAACTGCTGATGCTGACCGCGCCTGAGATGACGGTTCTCGTCGGCGGCCTGCGCGTGCTGGGCGCCAATCACGGCCAGTCGAGCCATGGCGTCTTCACCGCGCGCGCCGAAACGCTGACCAACGATTTCTTCGCCAACCTGCTCGATATGGGCACGGTATGGAAGGCGGTTTCCGAGGACGAGGACACGTTCGAGGGCCGCGACCGCAAGACGGGCGAACTGAAATGGACCGCGACCCGCGTCGATCTGGTCTTTGGGGCGAATTCCCAGTTGCGTGCCCTCGCCGAGGTTTATGGCCAGAACGATGCACAAGGCAAGTTCGTGACCGACTTCGTGGCGGCCTGGAACAAGGTGATGAACGCCGATCGTTTCGAGCTCGCTTGATCCGGCAGATCGCCGACGCCGCCGTCTCCCGACGGGGTCGGCTGCGCGAACGAGAACGAACCATAAGGGCGCGGCCACGGCCGCGCCCTTTGCATGTCCGATGAGACGGTTTTTCGGTCTGCGTATTGGCAAGCTTGAGCGAAACCTCTTCACCAGGCGGGCAAGATGGTCTAGGTCGCTCGGTGATCGGGTATGCCGAAATCGGGGACACCGGAATGCGTCTAGGGGGACGGCTCGCCGCCGCCATCGAAATCATCGAGGACATCCACACGCGCCATCGGCCTGCCGCCGACGCGTTGAAGGATTGGGGCCTGTCGCATCGCTTCGCCGGCGCCGGCGACCGCGGCGCGATCGGCAATATCGTCTACGACGCGCTGCGCCGGCGCCGTTCGGCGGCATGGCTGTTCCAATCGGAGGCCTCGCGCGCCCTGGCCCTGGGCGCGCTGCTGCTTGAATGGGGTCTGGATCTGGCCGACATTGATGCCGCACTGGCCAAGGATGGTTTTTCCCCCCCCGCCCTGTCCGACGAGGAACGGCGGGCGGTGGCGGAAAACACGCTCGAGCAGGCTCCCGATCCCGTGCGGGCCGACTGCCCCGACTGGTGCGTGCCCCTGATCGAGGACGCGTTCGGTGCCGACTGGGTCGAGGAGACGGCCGCGCTTGCGTCCCGTCCGCCGCTCGACCTGCGCGTCAACCCGCTGCGCGCAAGCCGCGAGCGCGTGCTGCAAGAGATCGAGCGCAGCGGCGCGGGGCCGACACGGATCGCCCCGAACGGCATCCGCATCCCGCCGATTCTCGGCAGCGGTCGCCACCCCAACGTCCAGGCCGAGCCCGGCTTCCGCAAGGGCTGGTTCGAGGTCCAGGACGAAGGCTCGCAACTGACCGCCGAACTGGCCGGCGCCACCACGGCCATGCAAGTGCTCGATTATTGCGCGGGCGCGGGCGGCAAGACGCTGTCGCTTTCGGCGGCGATGGAAAATGGCGGTCAGCTTTTCGCTTACGACGCCGAAAGGGCGCGGCTAGCCCCGATCTTCGAGCGCCTGCGCCGCGCCGAATGCCGCAACGTGCAGGCGACCGCGCGCGCGGGCGATCTCGAACCGCTCGCCGGGCGCATGGACCTCGTGGTCGTCGACGCGCCCTGCAGCGGCTCGGGCACCTGGCGGCGCCGTCCTGATGCGAAGTGGCGCCTGACGGGACGTCAGGTCGAGGTACGCCTGTCCGAGCAGGCCGCCATCCTGCAGCGTGCCAGCCGGTTCGTTAAGCCTGGCGGTCGTCTCGCCTACATCACCTGCTCGGTCTTTCCCGAGGAGAATCAGGGTCAGGTGCGCAATTTTCTGGAAATGAACGCGGATTTCGCCGCCGTCAATGCCGCGGCCCTCTGGCGCGACCGCTTCGCCGAGCACGTTGCGCGCAGCCGCGCGACCGATCCGGGCCTGCTTTTGTCGCCGCGGCTGACCGGCACGGACGGGTTTTTCTTCGCCATGGTGCAAAAGGCGGTCTGACGGATCGGCTGGCCGCTACCCTGGATTTTTTGCGTCGCAGCATTTCATCTTTGCAATGCAGCAACGGCTTTGCGACAATAACCAGCCGGCAAACAGTTGAACGGGCGCGACGCGCCCCCGCCGGGGCGCCCGAAGGAGCAGCACATGGCAGCGATGATCGTGCCGGAGGATGGGTTCGAGGAACGGGTGCGCTCCAGTTTCGCGCGCCAGAGGGCGATGACGACGATCGGCGCCGAACTCACCCGGGTGACGCCGGGCATGGTGGAGATCGAGATGGCCTATAGCGAGGCGCTCACCCAGCAGCACGGTTTCCTGCATGCCGGGGTGATCTCGGCGGCTCTCGATTCGGCCTGCGGCTACGCGGCCTATTCGCTGATGCCGGCCGACGCTGCAGTGCTGACTATCGAGTTCAAGGTCAATCTGCTCGCGCCGGGAAAGGGCGAGCGTTTCCTGTTTCGCGGCTCTGTCACCAAGCCCGGCCGCACCATTATCGTGGCCGACGGGCAGGCCTATGCGTTCGGCGACGGTGGCGAGGCCAAGCTGGTCGCCACCATGACCGGCACCATGATGACGGTGCAGGGCAGAGAGGATCTCGCCGGCTGACGCCGTGCGCCGCCGCGCCGACCGAGACGGCCGACCGGAACCACGCACCGATTTCTGTGAGCGCAGGACAGCCATGCCGTGTCGGCCATTGCGTGGTTGGGCGATTCGGCATAGTTCCCTGTCATGACAGAGACCGCCCATCCCGACACCGTCCTCATCATCGATTTCGGCAGCCAGGTCACCCAGTTGATCGCCCGGCGCGTGCGCGAGGCCGGTGTCTATTCTGAGATCGTCCCGTTTCAGTCCGCTGCCGAAGCCTTCGCGCGCATCGCGCCCAAGGCGGTGATCCTGTCGGGCAGCCCGCACTCCACCGTCGATATCGGCTCGCCGCGCGCGCCGGACGCGATTTTCGAGGCCGGCATTCCTGTTTTGGGCATCTGTTATGGCCAGCAGACGATGTGCGCGCAGCTTGGCGGCACCGTCGAGGCCGGTCACCACCGCGAGTTTGGGCGCGCCTTTCTGGACGTCAGGCAGGATTGCGCGTTGTTCAAGGGCGTCTGGGCTTCCGGAACCCGCCATCAGGTCTGGATGAGCCACGGCGACCGGGTCACCGACATTCCGCCGGGTTTTAAGGTCGTCGGCACTTCCAGCGGTGCGCCGTTCGCCGCGATCGCCGACGAGGCGCGCCGCTTCTTTGCCGTCCAGTTCCATCCCGAAGTCGTCCACACGCCGGACGGCGCCAAGCTGCTGGCCAATTTCGTGATCGACATTGCCGGCCTGAAGGGCGACTGGACCATGGCTGCCTATCGCGAGCAGGCGATTGCTTCGATCCGCGCCCAGATCGGCGACGGCAAGGTGATTTGCGCGCTGTCGGGCGGGGTGGACTCCTCGGTCGCCGCACTTCTGATACACGAGGCCGTCGGTGACCAGCTTACCTGCATCCTGGTCGACCATGGCCTGATGCGCAAGAACGAGGCGACAGAGGTGGTTGCCATGTTCCGGGAGCATTACAATCTGCCGCTGGTGCTGGTTAACGCGGCCGACCGCTTCGTCGACGCGCTCGAGGGCGAGGCAGATCCCGAAAACAAACGCAAGACGATCGGCCGGCTGTTCATCGAAGTCTTCGAGGAGGAAGCCAACAAGCTCGGCGGCGCCGACTTCCTTGCCCAGGGTACGCTTTATCCCGACGTGATCGAAAGCGTGTCCTTCACCGGCGGTCCGTCCGTCACCATCAAGTCGCATCACAATGTCGGCGGTCTGCCGGAGCGTATGAACATGCAGCTCGTCGAGCCGCTGCGCGAATTGTTCAAGGACGAGGTGCGCGTGCTCGGCAGGGAGCTCGGCCTGCCCGACCATTTCATCGGGCGGCATCCGTTTCCGGGCCCGGGTCTTGCGATTCGCTGTCCGGGCGGTATCACCCGCGACAAGCTCGACATTCTGCGCGAGGCCGACGCGATCTATCTCGACGAGATCCGCAAGGCCGGTCTCTACGACGCCATCTGGCAGGCCTTTGTCGTGCTTTTGCCGGTGCAGACGGTCGGCGTGATGGGCGATGGCCGCACCTATGAATTCGTCTGCGCGCTGCGCGCCGTCACCTCGGTCGACGGCATGACGGCGGATTTCTACCATTACGACATGGAATTTCTCGGCCGTGCCGCCACCCGCATCATCAACGAGGTCCGCGGCATCAACCGCGTGGTCTACGACGTGACCTCGAAGCCGCCCGGCACAATCGAGTGGGAATGATTTAGACCCATCCGAACGCCGCCGATTTTACGCTGCGGCACGATGTAAGTCACTGAAATAGTTAAAAAACTAGGCCGCTTATCGCCATCTATCGCGAGGCAAGCTTGGTGATAGACGGTATGGCCGACAGCATGGCGACTCTTATAGCATCGGCAGATGCATATTCCGTCACCGCTTAGAGAGTTTGTGACGGTATTTTATTGACCTTTTTTCATTGACAATAGTGAAGAAATATCCGTCCAGAGAGGCCGTCTTGGCCTGACGGTATATTTGGCGGCTCTCTCATGTTTTTTGAGCGAATGCGCAGGGTCAAAATGCTGACTCACGCGGGCATCGAAGCCGGGAAACCAAAGGACAAATCACAAAAGGTCGCTGACTGTGACGGTATGGACGTCATGGTTAGGGGCACGCTGGCCCCCTAATAACTCGTTCGACTTGCGATGAGCGGGTCCGGCTTCCCGGCGCCGAGCATCCGACGAAGTTCGCAATCCCATATCGCGCGCTTCGGCGAAAACGATTGTCGCGATGGGCAAAGTTTTTTGATCCTTCCTCGGCTTAGGAGGATCCATGAGCGACTACGATCTGATTATCACCGGACAAGTGGTGGACGCGGTCCGCGTCCGCGAAAACGGCTATGTGGCAATCCGTGGCGGGCTGGTGGAGCGCATCGGCGAGTGCCCGCCGCCGGCCGCGCGCGCGCGCCAGGATTTCGGCGACGCCTTCGTGCTGCCGGGCGCCATCGACGCGCAGGTTCATTCACGTTCGCAGCGCGGCCAGGAGGATTTCGTCTGGTCGACGCGCGCGGCGGCGGCCGGCGGCGTGACGACCATCGTCGACATGCCTTATGACGACGGCGTTTTGATCTGCACCGGCGAGCGGCTTGCGACCAAGGCGCGCGAGGCCGGCGAGCAGGCGCGCGTCGACTTCGCGCTCTACGGCACGGTGCATCCCGATGACGGCCCGCGCCACATCGCCGAGATGGTCGCCGCCGGCGCGGCCGCCTTCAAATTCTCCACCTTCGGCACGCATCCGCAGCGTTTCCCGCGCATTGCGCCGCATATGCTGCAGGCCTGCTTCGCCGAAATCGCCCGGCATGGGCTCGCCGCCGGCGCACACAACGAAAGCGACGAGTTGGTTCGCGCCGCCGAGGCCGAGGTCGCCCGCTCCGGCATCACCGACTATCGCGCCCACGGCCTGGCGCGACCGGCTCTGGCCGAGGCGCTGGCCACCGCCGAGGTCTACGAGATCGGCGCGGCGACCGGCTGTTCGGCCCATATCGTGCATTGCTCGATCGGGCGCGGCTACGAATTGTGCCAGGACCATCGTGCGCGCGGTCACGACGCCACCATCGAAGCCTGCATCCACTATCTCGTGCTCGATGAGGAAAACGACGTCGCCCGGCTTGCCGGCAAAGCCAAGATCAACCCGCCGATCCGTCCGCGGGCCGAGGTCGAGGCGTTGTGGCGTCACCTGGCGGCGGGCCACGTTACCGTGGTGTCGACCGATCACGTGAGCTGGTCGAAGGATCGCAAGGCCGATCCGGTCATGCTCAACAACGCCTCGGGCGTGCCGGGGTTGGAAGTGCTCTACGCGCTGCTTCTCGACGGGCTTCTGAAGCGGGGGTTGAGCCCGGTTTGGGCGGCGCGGCTGTTGGCGGCCAATCCGGCGCGGCTGTTCCGTATCGGCCACCGCAAGGGCGCGCTGGAACCGGGCCGCGACGCCGACATCGTCGTCATGGCGCGCGATCCGCGTCGTTACGACGCCGGCGCCAGCGGCAACAATTTTGTCGGCTGGAGCCCCTATCAGGACATGGCGCTCGACTACAGGCCGGTCGCTACCTTCCAGCGCGGCGAAATGGTCTTCGACGGCACGCGCGTTCTGGCCGAGCCCGGTGCGGGCCGGTTCGTCACCCCGGCGCGTGCGCTTGCGGAGAATGGCGGACAATGACGGCGCGATGCACGAACCTGCCGGTCGATGGCGGCCGGCTGTGGGCCGACCTGATGGCGCTGGGCACGATCACCGAACCGGACAAGCCCTATACGCGCCGTTCCTTCTCGCCGCTGTTTCTGGAAGGGCGCGACTGGCTGGCCAAGCGCTTCGCCGCCGCAGGCCTGTCGGTACGCATCGATACTGGCGGCAACCTGATCGGCCGCATGGAAGGCGCACGCGCCGATGCCGGCACGATCATGATCGGCTCGCATTCCGATACGGTGCCGTCCGGCGGGCGGTTCGACGGCGTGGCCGGCGTGGTCGTGGCGCTTGAGATCGCCCGCTCGCTGCGCGAGGCCGGCCGGCGGCTTAATTGCGCGATCGAGGTCGTCGACTTCCTGGCCGAGGAGCCGAGCGAATTCGGCCTGTCCTGCGTCGGCAGCCGTGCTTTGACCGGCCGGCTGACGGACGACCAGCTCGCCTATCGCGATCCGGCCGGCGAGCGGCTCGATCAGGCGATCGCCCGCGTCGGCGGCGATCCGGCCCGACTCGCCGCCGCGCGGC
This sequence comes from Nitratireductor arenosus, assembly GCF_009742725.1. Classification (GTDB taxonomy): domain Bacteria; phylum Pseudomonadota; class Alphaproteobacteria; order Rhizobiales; family Rhizobiaceae; genus Mangrovimarina; species Mangrovimarina arenosa. The sequence goes on from NZ_WPHG01000003.1 coordinate 732,638, forward strand.
GCGACGACATTGTCGGCTTTTTCGAGTTGCATATCGAGCAGGGCATCGTGCTGGAGCAGCAGGGCATCGACCTTGGCATCGTCACCGCGATCGCCGGTATCGCCCGCGTCGAGATCGTGTTCGACGGCCGTGCCGACCATGCCGGCACCACGCCGATGGACCTGCGCCGCGATGCCGGGCTGGCAGCGGCGATCACATCGGCCTTTGTCGCCTCGACGGCACGCGAGGCCGCCGCCGGTGGCAACGGCCACTTCGTCGCCACCACGGGCGTGTTCGAGCAGTTTCCGAACGCGGCCAATGTCGTTCCCGGCAAGGCGCGCCTCGTCGTCGATATCCGGGCCGAGGACCATGCCGTCACCGAGCGCTTCCTCGCAGCACTCGACGCGCGCAGCGGCGAGATCGCGCGTGAGTGCGGCGTCGAGCGCGCCCGCTTTGCGCTGTTGTCTGACACCGATCCGGCCCCCTGCGACACCGCGCTGCAGGCGCTCTTGTCGCAAAGTGCCGACGCACTCGGCTATTTGTCCCTGCCGATGGCGTCGGGCGCCGGCCACGACGCGGCCTTCATGTCGCATATCGCGCCGAGCGCCATGGTGTTCGTCCCGTGCCGCGACGGGCGCAGCCACGCGCCCGAGGAATGGGGCGAACCGGATGCGATCGCCGCTGGCGCGGCGGTCATCCACGACGCGGTGCTGCGTCTGGACGAACGACACAACAAGACCGAATCCGAAGGGAGCCACGCCAGATGACACGAATTCTACGGGCCCACGATATCGAGGCTGCCGTCAAGGGCGGCGCGGTCTACGCCGCCGGCGGTGGCGGCTGGGCCGATCACGGACGCATGCTGGGAACGGCCGCCGTCAATGCCGGCGAGCCGGAACTGGTGTCGATGGACGACGTTCCCGACGACGCCTGGATCGCCACCGCCGCCGCGATCGGCGCACCGGCTGGCACGACGGAATGGCAGATGCTGGGTGTCGATTACGTCAAGGCCGTCCGGCTGGTGGAGGAAGAGCTCGGCGCGCCGATCTATGGGCTCATCATCGGCCAGAACGGCAAGTCGAGCACGCTCAACGCCTGGCTGCCCTCGGCGATCCTCGGCACCAAGGTGATCGACGCCGTCGGCGATATCCGCGCCCATCCGACCGGCGACATGGGCTCGATCGGCCTGGCCAATTCGCCCGAGCCGATGATCCAGTCGGCGGTGGGCGGCAACAGGTCCAAGAACGCCTATATCGAACTCGTCGTGCGCGGCGCGACCGCCAAGGTGTCGCCGATCCTGCGCACCGCCTCCGACATGTCGGGCGGTTTCATTGCCTCGTGCCGCAATCCGGTGCCGGCCGCCTATGTTCGCGAGCACGCCGCGCTTGGCGGCATTTCTATGGCGCTGGCGCTGGGCGAGGCGATCATCGCGGCCGAGCCGCGTGGCGGCACTGCGGTGATCGACGCCATCTGCAAGCAGACCAAGGGCGAGATCATCGGCCAGGGCAAGGTCGTTGCCAAGGACGTCGTCTACACCAACGAGGCCTTCGATGTCGGCACGATCCAGGTCGGCAGCGGCAAGGGCGCCTGCGTGCTGCACGTCATGAACGAATACATGGCCGTCGACGATGGCGAGGCAAAGCGCATCGCCGGTTATCCCGACGTCATCACCACGCTGAATACAAACGGCGTGCCGATGAGCGTCGGCGAGGTTGTCGAGGGCATGGAGCTTCTGGTGCTGCGCGTGCCCAAGACCGTGATCCCGCTGTCCTCCAGCGTCACCGATCCGGCGGTCTATCCGTCCGTCGAGGCGACGCTTGGCATCAATCTGACAGACTACGCGCTGGGCTAGGTAGGGAAACCGTCATGCATCGAGATTTTACCGTGACGAGCGGCACGACGCTGCGTTGCAAGGGCTGGCGCCAGGAAGGGCTTCTGCGCCTTCTGGAAAACGTGCTTGCCGTCGGCGAGGACCCCGACAATCTGATCGTCTACGCCGCACTCGGCCGTGCTGCGCGCGACTGGCCCTCGCATGACAGGATCGTCGAGACGTTGAAAACGATCGAGGACGGCGAGACGCTGATCGTCCAATCGGGCAAGCCGATCGGCGTGGTTCGCACCCACCCCAAGGCCCCCGTCGTGCTGATGGCCAATTGCAATATGGTCGGCCAGTGGGCGAAGGCGGAGAATTTTTATCGCTGGCAGGACGACAACCTGATCTGCTGGGGCGGGCTGACGGCCGGAGACTGGCAATATATCGGCTCGCAGGGCGTCATTCAGGGCACTTACGAGATCTTCATGCGCATCGCCGAGCAGAATTTCGGCGACAATCTGGCAGGGCGTTTCGTGCTGACGGCCGGGCTCGGCGGCATGGGCGGCGCCCAGCCGCTCGCCGGCGTGATGGCCAGGGCCGCGATCCTGTGCGTGGAAATCGATCCCAAGCGCATCGAAAAACGCATCGAGGTCGGCTATCTCGACAAGCAGGCCGAAACGCTCGACGAGGCGCTGGCGCTGATCGAAGAAGCCCGTGCCAACAAGGAACCCCTCTCGGTCGGCTTGTGCGCCAACGCCGCCGACATCTTCGAGCAGATCCGCCAGCGCGGCATCGTGCCCGACATCGTCACCGACCAGACCTCCGCCCACGACCTGATCTACGGCTATGTGCCGGCGGACTACGACCTGGAGACAGTGCGCCGCATGCGCCGCGAAGCGCCGGACGAACTGATGGCCGCCTCGACCCGCTCGATCGTGCGCCATGTCGGTGCGATGCTGGCCTTCCAGAAGGCCGGCGCGGTGGTGTTCGACAACGGCAATCTGATCCGGACCCAAGCCAAGGAAGGCAGCGTGGACAACGCGTTCGACATCCCGATCTTCACAGAGGCCTTCCTGCGGCCGCTGTTTGCCCGAGCCATCGGACCATTCCGCTGGATCGCCCTGTCGAACGATCCCGACGACATTCGCAAGATCGACGACTGGCTGCTGGACGAGTTCAAGGACGATGCCGGCGTCACCCGCTGGATCGAACTGGCGCGCAAGCACGTGCCGGTCGAGGGCATGCCGGCGCGCATCGCCTGGCTCGGCCACGGCGACCGCACCAAGCTCGGCCTTGCCGTCAACCGCATGGTGCGCGACGGCGTGTTGGCGGGGCCGGTGGCGTTCACCCGCGACCACCTCGACGCCGGCGCCATGGCGCATCCCAACATCATGACCGAGAACATGCGCGACGGCTCCGACGCGATCGCGGATTGGCCGCTGCTCAACGCGCTGGTCAACTGCGCCTCGCAGGCCGATCTGGTCGCGATCCATTCCGGCGGTGGCGGCTATTCGGGCTATATGACAAGCTCGGGCGTGACCCTGGTCGCCGATGGCTCGGCCGCGGCGGACGAACGGCTGGAGATGACCCTGACCAACGACACCACCACCGGCGTGATGCGTTATGCCGATGCGGGTTACGAGGAGTCCTTCGACGAGATCGCCCGCAAGGACATCCGGCATTTCCGGCTCGACACGACCGGCAAGGGCGGGTCCGGGGCATGAGCATCGACCAGAGCATGCGCGGCTTCCTGGCCGCGCTGGAGGACGACGGCGAGTTGCATCGCGTCGGCCGTGTAGTTGACCCGCGTTTCGAGCTGGCCTCGGTCCTGTCCCTGCGCGACGACGGCGCCGCGCAACTGTTCGAGAACGTGCAGGGCAGCGCCATGCCCGTCGTCGGCAACCTCTACAACCACCGCAGCCGCTTCGCCCGGGCGCTCGCCATCGAGGAAGCCGACCTCGACGCGCATTGCCTGGCTGCGCTGCGTCAGCCGGTCAAGCCGGTCATGGTCGAAGACGGGCCGGTGCAGGAGGTCGTCCACCGGGCGCCCTTCGACATCGGCGAACTGATGCCGGTGCCGCACTGGTTCGAAAAAGAAGGAGCGCCCTATATCACCGCCGGGGTGATTGTGGCCAAGGATCCCGAAACCGGCCGTCGCAACGTGTCCATCGCGCGCTTCCGGCTCGAAGGCGGCATGCGGATGATGGCGGGCATTGCCAAGAACCACCATCTCGCGCAGATGGCCGAAAAGGCCCGCCGTCTCGGACGCGATCTCGAAATCGCCGTGGCGATCGGCAATCATGCCGCCGTTCTGCTCGGCTCGCAGCTCTATCTCGAGCTGGGCGATGACGAGTTCGACAATGCCGGTGCGCTGCTCGGCGCTCCGATCGAACTCGTCAAGTGCAAGACGGTCGATCTCGAAGTGCCGGCCCATGCCGAAATCGTGATCGAGGGGCGGCTCAAGCCCGACGACCTGATCGAGGAGGGCGCGGTCTCCGAGTTCCCGGGCTTCTACGTCTATTACGGCCCGGGCATCGGCGTCGAGGCGAGCTGTGTGACGCACCGCAAGGATGCGATCTATCAGGCGATCCTGCCCGGCTATGCGCGCGAGCATTGCCTGATCGGCGCGGTCTCGATCGGCGCGACGCTGACGCGCGATCTCAAGCGCGCCATTCCGGCCGTCCGCCGCGTCTTCGTCACCGAAGGCGGCATGGGCCGCCTGCACGCCGTCGTCACCATGCACAAACCGCGCCTCGGCGAGGGCAAGCGCGCGGTGATGCTGGCGATGGGCTCGGTCAATCTCCTGAAACTGGTTATCGTCGTCGACGACGATGTCGATCCCGAAGACTGGCGCCAGGTCGAATGGTCGCTCGCGGCCCGATTCCGGGCGCATGAGGACCTGATCGTGCTGCCGGGCGTCAAGGCGGACCGCTGCGATCCCGTGCACGAGGACCTGGTCGTCACCAAGATAGGCATGATCGCCACCACCCGTCCGGGCGACGGCGCGCCGGGCGGCCGCTCGGAATTCGTCCGACCGCCGGCCGAGATCTATGAAAGGGTGCGCCGCGACCTCGAATCCTATTAGGATCGGGGCGGTCCGGCGCCTGCGAGGGCCCATGACCAAACGCTTCATCGTCGCAATCACCGGAGCCTCGGGCCATGTCTACGGTATCCGGCTCCTTGAGGTGCTGCGCGCGCTCGGCTGCGAGACACACCTGGTGATGTCGCGCTCTGCCGTCGTCGCGCTCGCCCACGAGACCGACCTGAAGCAGGCCGATATCCACGCCCTGGCCGATCACGTCCATTCCAACGACGACGTCGCCGCCTCCATATCCAGCGGGTCGTTCCGCGTCGACGGCATGTTCATCGCGCCGTGCTCGGCCAAGACACTGGGCGAGATCGCATCCGGGGCCTGCGGCACGCTGGTCTCGCGCGCCGCCGATGTGAGCCTGAAGGAACGGCGCCGGCTGGTGCTTCTGTTCCGCGAGACGCCGTTGCATCTCGGCCATTGCCGCAACATGGTCTCGGTGACGGAGATGGGCGCGATCGTCATGCCTCCGGTCCCCGCCTTCTATCCCCGTCCCGACACGGTCGAAGAGATGGTCGATCACACGGTCGGCCGGGTACTCGACCTGGTCGATATCGACGCTGGAATCGTAAAACGTTGGAAAAGCTAGGCCTCACGGGCGGTCGAGCTTCGTCTTTCGTGATTGTCCAGTTTCGCAAAACCTATTTCAGCGTGGGTGCCCGCAGACACGATAATTTTCGCCGTCATACGAACATAGCCGTGTTCCTGGTCGCCAGGCGCGAGCTCGAAAGGGAGAGACGATGACAACGATCAAAAAACTGACCATGGCTGCGGTCATTCTGGGCAGCGCGTTCGTGCAGCCGGCCCTGGCGGAATCGCCCGTGGTGCTGAAATTCGCCAGCGCCTTCCCGCCCGGCACAAAGACCAACTCGATTTCGATCCCCGCTTTCATCAAGGCGGTTGAGGAGGCTTCCGAAGGCACGCTGAAGATCGAGCATTATCCCGGCGGCACCTTGGGAGCGAGCCCGACCACCCAGCTCAAGCTGGTCGAGGACGGCGTCGTCGACATCGCCGAGGTCGTCGCGTCCTACACCCCCGGCCGTTTCCCCGAGCTGGAAATGTTCGAACTGCCGTTCGTGTTTGAAAACACGCGCGAAGCCAGCCTGACCGCTTACGCGCTGTATGAAAAGGGCTTCTTCACCGGCTTCGACAAGCTCGAGCTCGTCGGCATCGCCGAGGTGGGTCCCTATTATCTGCACAGCAAAAAGGAACTCGCCACGGTCGACGACATTTCCGGCCAGAAGTTGCGTGCCGGCGGCCCGGTTCAGGGCGCGGTCGTGCAGGCGATGGGCGGCGTTCCCGTCGGCGGCATGCCGGCCACCCAGATTGCGGAAAACATCTCGCGCAACGTGGTCGACGGCACGCTGATGGATATCGGCAATATGTTCAACTTCCGCATCGCGGATGCGGCCGGTTACCACGTCATCAATGCCCCGCTGGGCAATGTCGCGGTCATGTTCCCGATGCGCAAGGACACCTATGAGAGCCTGCCGCCCAAGGCCAAAGCCGCTTTCGATAAATATCGCGGCATGTGGTTTTCCAATGTTCTGTCCGAAAACCTGGACAAGCAGAACGATGAATCCGCCGCCCGCCTTGAGGCCGATGCCGAGCACAATATGGTCGAGTTTTCTGACGAAGACATCGATACGCTCAAAGGCGCTTTCGCCGGTCTGAAGGATCGCTGGGATGCCGACAAAGACGGCGTGAACCTGTATCAGGAGATGCTGTCCGCGCGCGACGCCGTGCGCGCCGACAAGTAAAAACCAGCCCGACGGTCGCGGCTTGGCCGTGGCCGTCGGGCCCACGCCGCGCGTCAGAGCGCGGCAAGCCGAGAGCTCCTCCCATGACATTGCTGGCAAATATTCGCAGACTTGCCCAGTTCGCGGCCACGATCGGGCTTGCCGCGCTTGTCGTCCTGTCGATCATGACCATGGTCGACATTGCCGGGCGGGAACTGTTCGGTACGCCGGTCACCGGCTTCAGCGACATCTCTGACCTGATCATCGTGATCGCCGCCGCCGCCTGCTTCCCCGCGTCGCTGGCCACAAACCAGCATGTCTCGGTGCGTTTCGCCGGCATGGCGCATTGGCGCCTGGGAGCGGTGCTCGATTTCCTCGGACATGTAATCATGCTCGCCGTCTTCGTGCTGATCGCCTGGCAGCTTTGGGTCTACGCGATCGACGTCTACACATCCGGCCAGACCACCTGGCTGATCTACATTCCCGTGTGGCCGGTATGGGTGCTGACGACGGCACTGTTCGTGCTGTGTATTCCCGTCCAACTCTCGCTGGTTGTCGCCGCGGCCCGCGACATCCGCTTCTCGGCGCAGAACCCGGTAGGCATGAACGATGCCGCGGCGACATCCGTGCGCCCCGAGAACAAGGAGGAGCCCGATGGCACCGATTGAAGTCGGCCTGGTCGGGCTTGCCTGCCTGATCGCCGCGATCCTGCTGCATGTGCCGGTCGGCATCGCCATGGCCGCGGTGGGGGCGGCGGGTTACGTGATGTTGACCGGCAATCTGTCGGGCATGGTCTCCCTGTTCGGCACCGAAACCGTCAACATGCTCACGAACCAGGATTTCGCGGTCGTGATGTTCTTCCTGTTGATGGGGGGCTTTGCCGGCGCGGCCGGCATCTCCGCCGACATCTACCGCGTCGCCAACACCTGGATCGGTCACTACCGGGGCGGATTGTCGATGGCGACCATCCTGGGCTGCGCCGGTTTCGGCGCCATTGCCGGCTCGTCGATCGCAACCGCCGCCACCATGGCCAAGATCGCGCTGCCGGAGATGGAAAAGCGCAACTACGCGCTGTCCCTGTGCACCGGCACCTTGGCTGCCGGCGGCACGCTCGGATCGCTGATCCCGCCATCGATCATCATGGTGATCTATGCCGTCCAGGTCGAGCAGTTCGTCATCGACCTGTTTCTGGCCGCGATCATTCCCGGCCTGCTTTCTGTCGCGCTGTTCGTTCTCGCCATCCGCGTCCAACTGCTGATATCGCCGCATCTCGCCGGCGCGGGCGAGCGCATAGCCTGGCGCGGGCGGATGCGCGAAACGGGGCGTGCCTGGGCGCCGATCGGCATTATCGTTGTGGTGATGGGCGGCATCTATTCCGGCTTTTTCACCGTCAACGAGGGCGCCGCGGTCGGTCTGGTGCTGACCCTGATCTTCGCTGTCGCGAGAAAGTCGCTGACACGTGCCACCTTCACCGAGACGCTGTTCGGATCGGCCGGTTCGATCGCCATGCTCTACATGATCGTGATCGGGGCCAATATCTTCGGCTATTTCCTGACCTTGTCGCACATGCCCAGCGAGGTCGCGACCTGGGTCCAGGGTCTCGACATCCCGCCGTTGGCGATCGTCTTCATCATCATCGCTATGTATGTGCTTCTGGGCTGTGTTTTCGATGCGCTTGCCGGCATGGTGCTGACGCTTCCCTTCGTCGTGCCGATCATCAGCGGGCTCGGCTACGACCTGGTCTGGTGGGGCATCGTCAATGTGATGGTCATCGAGATCGGCATGATCACGCCGCCGGTCGGCATCAATGTCTTCGTCATCAAAGGGCTGCGTCAGGACATACCGCTGGGAACGATTTTCCGCGGCATCACGCCGTTCCTGATCGCCAACGTCGTTGCGCTTCTGCTCGTTGTCCTGTTCCCGCAGCTCGCAACCTGGCTGCCGGATCTGTTGCGCTAGGGCCCGCCCGCGCGCGCACCAAAACTGGAGATAATAATGCCTTCGACCAAGCCCTTCGCCGGGGTGACCGTGCTCGACTTCAGCCGGGTTCTGGCCGGCCCGTTCTGTACCGCCATGCTGGCCGATCTCGGCGCTGAGATCATCAAGGTCGAGCCGCCCACCGGCGACGACCAGCGCTCGATGGGCGCTTTTTCGCAGGGCATCAGCGTCAGTTTCGAACTGATCAACCGCAACAAACGCAGCATCCGGCTCGACTTGAAGAGCGAGGAAGGCCGGGTGATCGCGCGCCGCCTGGCGGCCAGAAGCGATGTGGTGGTGGAGAATTTCCGTCCCGGCGTCGCCCGCAAGCTCGGCATCGACGCCGACGCGCTGCGCGGCGAGCGGGCCGATCTGATCTACTGCTCGATCTCCGGCTTCGGTCAGGACGGACCGCTGGCGCGTGCGCCGAGCTATGACGTCGTCGCTCAGGCGCTGTCGGGCCTGATGAGCATCACCGGCGAGCCCGACGGCGAGCCGATGATGGTCGGCGATTCGGTCGGCGACACGGTCTCGGGCCTTTATGCCGGCTTCGCGATCGCTGCCGCCCTCTACCGGCGCGCGACGACCGGCGAGGGGGCGACGCTCGACATCGCCATGTTCGATTCGCTGTTTTCCCTGCTCCCGACCGCGCTGGCACAGCTTCAGGTCAACGACCAGCCGCCGACCCGGCAGGGCAACCAGCATCCGCTGTCGGCGCCCTTCGGCGCGTTCGTGGCCAAGGGCGGGACCATCATCATCGCGATCGCCAACAATTCGCTGTTTGCCCGTTTCGCCGCCACCATCGGCCGGCCGGAACTTGCGGACGACCCGCGCTATGCCTCCGACCGCGAGCGCCGCGTCAATCGCGACGCGCTGCGCGCGGAAATCGAGTCCTGGTCGCGCGATCTGTCGCCGGAAGCCGCGGTCGAACGCCTGGCCGCCGCCGGCATTCCGGCATCGGTAGTGTGGGACGTCGCTGAGGCCGCCGACAGCGCCCATGCCCGTCATCGCAGGCTGATGACGACGGTCGACCATGACAGGCTCGGCACGCTCAGATTGCCCGAGCAGCCCGTACATGTCGCCGGGCTGGAGCGGGGCGAGGCGCGCCCGGCGCCGGAGCTTGGCGAACATGGCGGCACGATCCTGCAAGACATGCTCGACATGGACGCGGGCGAGATCGCGCGGCTGCGGACAGCCGGCGTCATCTGACACCTGACAGCGGAACCAGACCATGACGATGATTTTTACTGACGACGACAAGGCCTTCAGCGCCGAGGTTCGCACCTATTTGAGCGACAACCTGCCCGCCGAGCTGGCGCGCAAGGTACGTTATAATCAAAGGCTGACGCGGGACGACTACACGTCCTGGCAGGACGTTCTGGCGGCCCGCAACTGGCACGCGGTCGGCTGGCCCGCCTCGGCCGGCGGACCGGGTCTGACTCAGACCCAGCGCTATCTGTTCGAGCGCGAATATGGCGCGCTGTCATGTCCGCATCCGTGCCAGTTCGGCATTGCGATGGCGGGGCCGGTCATCTTCACCTTCGGCAATGACGAGCAGAAGGCGCGGTTCCTGCCCGGTATTCGCGAAAACAAGGACTTCTGGTGTCAGGGTTATTCCGAACCTGGGGCTGGCTCCGATCTCGCCGCGCTGAAGACCACGGCGGTGCGCGAGGGCGACCACTATCGCGTCAATGGCCAGAAGATCTGGACCACCTGGGCGAACTGGGCCGACTGGATGTTCTGTCTGGTCAAGACCGATCTCGAGGTGAAGCCGCAGCGCGGCATCTCTTTCCTGCTGATCGACATGCGCTCGCCCGGCATTACCGTGCGCCCGATCAAGACGATCGACGGCGACGAGGAATTCAACGAAGTCTTCTTCAACGACGTGTTGGTGCCGGTCGAAAACCGCATCGGCGAGGAAGGGCAGGGCTGGACCTACGCCAAGTTCTTACTCGAATTCGAACGGTTTTCGATGTCGGGCGCGGCACGCTCGCGGCGTGTCCTTTCCGAAATCCGGGCCGACGCCGAAGCGCTCGGCAAGGCCGATGACGCACGCGTGGCCGAGCGGCTGACCCGCCTGGAAATCGAGCTTCTGGCGCTGGAGCACATGGAGCTGCACCTCTTGGCGCGCAGCGTCGGCGGCGAAAATCCCGGCCCGGAAGCCTCGAAGCTCAAGATTCGCGGCACCGAGATCGCCCAGGCGCTGTCGCGGCTCAGGGTCGATCTGCACGCCGAGGATTGCCTCGTCCATTCCGAGGCGTTCCTGGACGCTTCGGAACCGTCCGACAATCCGTCGGCGATGGGCGCGATCGCGACCTATCTCAACCAGCGCAAGCTGACGATCTGGGGCGGATCGAACGAGGTTCAGCGCATGATCCTTGCCAAGCAGATTCTGGAACTCGGGTGAGCGGCGATGAGTACCAATCTTGATGATGAACTCCACATGCTTACCGAAACGGTGGCGCGCTATGTCGCCAACCGGTCGGACGGCAAGGCCAACAGCGAAGACGGCTGGAAGGAACTGGCCGAGCTCGGCTGGCTCTACCTGCCCTATCCCGAAGAGGTCGGCGGGCTCAGGCTCGGCACGGCGGGGGTCTCGGCCGTCATGCAGGGCCATGGTCGTGGCCTGTTGGCCACGCCCTATCTGCCGTTCGCGGTCATGGCCGGCGGCGTGCTCGCGCGCTGCCCGCGCGCATCGCAGACGCTCGCCGCGGTGATGGAAGGCACGCAGCGCGTTGCCGCCGCGTTTGTGGTTGGCGCCGCCCCGACGCAGGTGGCGCAGGCGGCCGATGACGGCTGGCGCTTGGCCGGCGCGTGCGATCACGTCCTGGCCGTCGACGAGGCCGACGCGGTGCTGGCATTGGCGCGGATCGGCGCGAGCGACGAGACCGGGCTGTTTGTGGTCCGCACCGACGCGCCCGGAGTGACGGTCGAGCCTCATCTCCTGCCGGACGGGCGAAGGGCGGGACGTGTCGGTTTCGACGATGTCGCGGTCGCGGCAGCCGATCGCCTGGACGATGACGGCGGGGTCGAAACGCTGCTGCGCGAGGTGGAAACCGAGGCGCTGCTCGCCGCGGCTGCCGACAATCTCGGCGCCATGCAGGTGCTTTATGAGCAGACGCTGGATTATGCTAAGCTGCGCAGGCAGTTCGGCCGGCCTATCGGCTCGTTCCAGAGCCTTCAATTCCGGCTGGTCGACATGTGGATCAAGCTCGACGAGGTCCGTTCGCTGGTTTCCTCGGCGGCCGGCGCTGAGGATCGACAGGAGGCCGGTGCGCTCGCGATCGCGGCCTGGATCCAGTCCGTGTGGTCCGGCCGGCTGATAGGCGAGGAGGCGATCCAGATCCATGGCGCCATCGCCATGACCGACGAGCATGCGGTCGGCCGCTACGTCAAGCGCATCCTGGTCAACGAACTGGTGTTCGGGGCTCCGGAGCGGCATTTTTCCCGCTATCGCTCCATGCGGTAGCGCTGGATGCCGCCTATGCCAGGTGGCGCCTGATTGTGTCCACTAGGGCGCGCTCGATCTCCGTCAGGCTGCGCGACGTCGAGAACATGATCGACAGCCGGCGATAGATCGTCGGGTCTACGATCGCGTTGATCTGAAAGGCGCCTTCGGCCACGAACGGCTGGACTGTCACTTCTGGCATGACGGTTGCGAGCGGCATGCGGCGTACCATCGCCAGCACTACTGCGAGCGAGTTGACCTCGACTCGCGGCACGATGGAGACGCGGGCTTCCTCGGCCGCTTTGTTTATCAGCTGCCGCAATCCAAACGTGTCGCTGGGCAGAACCAGAGGCAGGTTCGCGAGCCGCGCAAGCGGCACGTCTCCGGGCGCAAGCATGTCGCGGCCGGATTTCGAGACCACCACCAGCTGGTCCTGACTGTTCAGGTCGAGCTGGACCGACCGCGACACATGCGCCTCGACCAGACCGAGGCTTATCTTTCCGGTCTCGACCCAGCGGTGCAGCACCGTTGCGGCTGCCTCCACGACATGCAGCTTGACCTCCGGATAGGTCGCGGTCCATTCCTCAAGGGCGCCGGCGATGGCTTCTACCAGGGCGCCGCGGTGGTTGAGTAGCGGGACCACGCCGACGGTCAGCCTGCGGCCCTGTTGCGAGGCCTGGCGGCGCGCCTCTACCGCGACATTGCCGCACAGTTCCACGGCTTCCTCGATCAGGGGCACGAGCGCCTCGGCTTCCGGCGTGGGTTTCAGCCCGGTGCGCTGGCGTTCGAACAGCGGTTCGCCGATGATCGCTTCGAGCTTGCGCAACTGGTTGGACAGGGCCGGCTGGACCACGTTCAGCTTGCGCGCGGCGGCCGTCATGTTCATCTGGTCGAAGAGAACCAGGAAATAGCGCAATTGCCGCAGCGTGATATGCGGATCGTAGACGATCGGACGGTCCGGTTCGGCGAGGATGCGCTTCAGGTGCCCGACATAGGCCTGACCCAGGAGGCTGCCGTCCTGGACGCTGGCGGCGACCGGGCTGACGAGTTCGCTCGGCAGGCTGACATGGTCGAGTTGCAGGCGCGACAGGCCCCCGGCGACGAGGCTGCGCGGCGCCAGCAACGCGAACGGGCGGGCGTCGCGGGAAAGCGTGGGAAATGTCCCGACATCCTCCTCCACGGTCACCGGCTCGGGCAGGTTGTGGCGCGCGCAATAGCTACGCGCATGGTGCGTCTGTGCCGGCAGCAATGGCGGCAGCAGAAGGCGCAGGTTTCGCAAGGCATCGAAATCGATCACGCGGCCTTGTTCGAGGCTGCGGTCGAAATTGGTGATCGCGATCCAGTCGTCCTGAAACAACAAATCGTGCGGTGCGGCCTCGTCGACATAGTCCAGGATCACGCGTTCGACCGGTTCGCCACGGTCGGGGACGGGCAACGCCAGGTCGCCGTCCTCGGCCAGCCAGTTGGTTCGGAACTGAACCCGAGCGAGCGCGTGGGGATATGTTTTTCCCAGGTCCCGCACGGCCTGGCTCGCTGCGCGCGAGAGGCGCCCGAGCATGAACTGCAGCGGCGTCGTTATCTCCAGGCGCCGGAACTGCACGTCGCGTACGCGGTTGGCTCCCGCCTCGAGGGTTTCGATCCGTTGCAGGGCCACCTCGACGCGTTGGTAGAGCCAGCGTGCGGCCTCGCTTGGATAGTGTCCGAGCGGCCCGCGCTGGAACAGCTTAATACCCAGTTCTTCCTCCAGCAGGCGCAGGTTTTCACTCAGCGCCGACGCGGAAATCCCGGTATGGGCGGCGGCCTCGGCATGGTTTTTGTGCTGGCACGCCACGAGGAAGTAGGAGAGCTGCCGTGTCTCTATCGTTTTGCTCCTAGGGTCAGGACCGGCGATCCCGTGAAATTCGCCGACGCAGCCGCTAGGCTGACTCGTAGCGGCTCAATCGATTAGGCCAGCCGGCCGATGGGAGCAAGGCAAAGCCCTAGCTGGCGACGCGGGAGCTTGTAGGGTGCAGCCTCGATTTCGAGCGCCTGCGTGCTCGCTTTACTGTTCGCGCCTGCCCAAAATTCTTGTCGCATTGTGGTCCGTTTGGTGGCGGCGTGCAAATCCGAACGTGGTGCGCTTTCGACGGCCATTATGCGTCCGGTCGGGACCAGCGCGATCTCTCGCGCCCGGACGGTTTGTCCGCACGCATATATTCGCCGACCGCGAGCGCGGATTATTGGACCCGTCGTTTCGCTCAAAACCGGCTCTGTCCGCGGGCCGCATCATCGGTTATGTGCTGGAATGTCCAGTCCGCGACCGGATGATCAGGACAGCGGGCGTCGGTCGAGGCAGCAGGAAGTTGGCATGTCCGCAGAGCAAAGAGTTCGCGCGCCGGGGCTTAGACTGCCGCGCAGCGGCTTGGCTGTGTCCGTCACCGGTTCACGGCCTGCCGATGTCGCTGCCATCGGTCTGACAATCCGGATCGGGCGGTGAGCGACGAGGACGCCCTGCGGGTCGGGCAGACCTGCTTGCGCATACGCCGCCGCGGCGCGGAGATCGTCGCCTGGCGTGTCGGCGAGGACGACCTGTTGTGGTCCGCGGGACCGCAATGGTCGCGTTCGAGCCCGCTGCTGTTTCCGATCGTGGGCCGGGTCAATGACGGTGTCGTCAGGGTCGATGGTCACCTCTATCCCATGCCCACCCACGGTTTTACAGCCAGCCAGGATTTCGTGCCGGTCGAACGCACCGAAACGACGCTCCGGCTGCGATTGCATGACAACGACGAGACCCGATCCGCCTATCCGTTCGCGTTCTGCCTGGAGGTGCTTTATCGCCTCCACGAACGGGCGGTCGAGGCCGCCTTCACGGTGACCAATCCCGGCACCCGCCCGCTGCCCTATGCGCTCGGCCTTCATCCCGGCTTTCGCTGGCCGTTCGCCGACGGCGATGCTGACGACTATCGTATCGTCTTCGATCGCGACGAGGAGCCGTCCGTGCCGGAGATCGACCCGGACGGCCTGTTCACCCAGGCGCGCCGCGCGATCCCGATTAAAGGGCGCGGCCTGCCGCTGACCCGCGATCTGATGGCGCGCGAGGCGCTGTGTTTTCTCCACGCCCGCAGCCGGCACCTGCGGTTTGTCTCGCCCGGCGGCGCGGCGATCGCGGTCGAGACAGGCGGCTTTCCTCATCTCGCGCTGTGGAGCAGGCCGCCGGGGCAATTCCTGTGCATCGAAGCCTGGACCGGTCATGGCGATCCTCAGGGCTTTTCCGGAGAGCTGGCGCACAAACCCTCGATGCGTTCGCTCGAACCGGGTGCGAGTTCGAGCCATGCCATGCGCTGGCTTTTTGACGCGGGGACCCCGTGATCAGAGGGCGAAACGGAAAGCAAGCGGGTCGAACGGGCCCGACGGGAGGACGAGTATGCCCACAGTCTTGATCACCGGCTGCGACACCGGGCTCGGGCGCGAATTCGCCAGCCAATATGCGCGCGACGGCTGGGCGGTGATCGCTACCCACCGCGATCTGGCCAACGCAATTTGCGGCACGCCGTCGATCCGCAACCACGCGCTCGACGTGACCGACCCGGACCAGTTCGCCGCGCTGAAGCGCGAACTGGGCGACGAGCCGGTGGATCTGTTGCTTTCGAATGCCGGCGTGGGGTTGGACACCGGTCGTCTCGGCAGCCTCGACTTCGACTATGTGCGCCGGATGTACGAGGTCAACACGATCGGGCCGTTGCGGCTTGTCGAAACCTTCGCCGACAATGTCGCGGCCGGTATCCAGCGCCGCGTGGCCGTCATCACCAGCCGGATGGGCTCGATCGGGCTCAACCTGTCGGGCGGACATTACGGCTATCGGGCCAGCAAGGCCGG
This sequence comes from Nitratireductor arenosus, assembly GCF_009742725.1. Lineage (GTDB taxonomy): Bacteria > Pseudomonadota > Alphaproteobacteria > Rhizobiales > Rhizobiaceae > Mangrovimarina > Mangrovimarina arenosa. The sequence goes on from NZ_WPHG01000003.1 coordinate 748,537, forward strand.
GCTCAACGCCATGGCGCGCAGCCTGGCGATCGACCTGTTCGGCCGCGGCATCACCATGCTGCTCATTCATCCGGGCTGGGTCGACACGGCTGGCGGCGGTGGCGGTGGTGCGCTTCCGGTCGATGTCAGCGTCGCCTCGATGCGCGGCGTGATCGGACGGCTTGGCAATCACGAGACCGGCCAGTTTCTGTCTTATGACGGGACGCCGTTGCAATGGTGAGTACCGAAAGGCCGTATGACCTGCTTCTGGCCGGCGGCCGGCTAATCGATCCGCGCAACGGTGTCGACGGCGTTCGCGACATCGCGATCACTGGCGGTAGGGTCGCGGCGATCGCGCCTCGCCTGGAGCCCGACTCCGCGCGCGACCTGCGCGACCTGCGCGGTCTTGTCGTGACGCCGGGGCTGATCGATCTGCACACCCATATCTACCATCGGGCTACCTCCTACGGGGTCGAGCCCGATCCGGTCGCTGAGCGTTCCGCCGTCACTTGCATGGTCGATGCCGGCAGCGCCGGCGCCGGCAATTTCGCCGGGCTCAGGGATTTTGTCATCGCACGTTCACGCTCGCGCGTTCTCGCCTTCCTCAACATTTCCTTTCCCGGCATCTTCGCCTTCGACAGCGGCCTGATGTTCGGCGAGGCGAGCCTCGCTGAACTGCTTTCAGTCGAGCGCTGCGTGGCGGTCGCTCATGAAAATCGCGACCTCATCGTCGGCATCAAAGTGCGTCTGGGGGCTGGTACGTCAGGACGGATCGGCCTCGAGGCGCTGGACCGTGCCGTCGAGGCGGCGCGACAGACCAGCCTGCCGGTGATGACGCATATCGGCAAGCCGCCGCCCGGCTATGACGAGATCCTGGCGCGGCTGCGGCCTGGTGACATTCTCACCCATTGCTTCCGGCCGGCGCCCAATGCGCCGGTCGACGAAACCGGCCGGCTTCTGCCGGCGCTGATCGAGGCCCGGCGGCGCGGGGTATTGTTCGATATCGGTCACGGTATGGGCGCTTTCGGTTTCGCCAGCGCGGAAGCCGCGATATCGGGCGGTTTTCCGCCCGATATCGTCTCCAGCGACGTTCATATGTTGTGCGTGGACGGTCCCGCCTTCGACCTTCTGCACACGATGAGCAAGTTGGTGACTTGCGGCGTCAGCCTGTCGGATGCAATCGCCATGGCGACCGACGCGCCAGCGCAAGCCATGCGGCGGCCGGACCTGGGCCATCTGTCGCTCGGCGCGCCGGCCGATATCAGCCTGATCGAGACCGTGGAGGCGCGCTATCCTTTCGTCGACGTTGCCGGCGTGAAGCGTGAGGGGGCGATGCTCCTTCGCCCACGCGGTCTGCTGCGCGCCGGCCAATTCTTCGAGCCCGGGCCGCGTTCCTGGGAGGCGGCGCATTATCGGGATGGAGGATCGTACGATGACTGACGCAATGGCGTGGCCGCAATGGCGAAGCCGGGATCTCGATGTGGCGACGCCGATGCCGGTCGTGGAGATGGCGACGGTTGAACGCAATATCACCCGGTTGCAGCGGGCCTGCGACGCGGCCGGGGTCGCCAACCGGCCGCACATCAAGACGCATAAGTCGATCGCCATGGCGCGGCTCCAACTCGCCGCCGGCGCGGTCGGCCTCACCTGTCAGAAGCTCGGCGAAGCCGAGGTGATGGCCGATGCCGGCTTCGACGACATCTTGATCAGCTACAATATTCTGGGTTCGGCCAAATTGAAGAGGCTGTCCGCGCTCGCAGCGCGGGTGAAGCTCGCTGTTTCCTGCGACAACGTGCCCGTCGCCGACGGGCTGTCCGGCGCGATGGCGGATGCGGATGCGCCGCTTGCCGTGCTGGTGGAATGCGATACCGGCCGCAACCGATGCGGGGTAGTCGACCCGGCCGTAGCTGCCGACCTTGCCGGGCGGATCGCCGCGCTGCCGGGGCTCCGTTTCGCCGGCTTGCTGGTCTATCCGCCGAACGGTCCCCCGGCCGCTACCCGCGCCTTTGTCGACGAGGTTCGGCGTTTATGCGCCGCAAGGGACCTGACGGTGGAAACCGTCTCGGCCGGCGGCACGCCGAATATCGAGCGGATCGGCGAGGCAGGGGAAACGGAATACCGCTCTGGAACTTCGATCTATAACGATCGCCAGATGGTGGAGCTCGGGGCTGCGGCGCCGGAGGATTGCGCCGTGTTCGTGCATGCGACGGTGGTCAGTCGGCCGGCCCCCGGCCGCGCCATGATCGATGCCGGTTCCAAAGCGCTGACCAGCGATCTCGCCGGTTTCAAGCATTTCGGCCTGCTGGTCGACTATCCCTGCGCGCGCCTCTATCAGCTTGCCGAAGAACATGGTTTCGTCGACCTGGCCGATTGTCCGGCCTCGCCGGAGGTTGGCGAGGTCGTCCGGATCCTGCCAAACCATGTCTGCCCGGTGAGCAATCTCTTCGACCGCATCGCCCTCGTTCGCGACGGGCGCGGCGCCGGCATGCTGACCATCGACGCGCGCGGAAAGGTGGCATGACGATGCCGTCATTGTCGCTGCCGGTTGCCCACGACGCCCCCTAGACATGCAGAAATAGAAAGGCCAGTCCATGACCAGAAACGTTACACGTGTCGCCCTTGCCGGTTTCGGAGCATGGGGGCAGATGCATGCCAGGGCGCTGTCGGCGATCGCCGATGCCGAGATCGTCGCCCTTTATTGCCACGGTGAAAACTCCGCCAAGGCAGCCGCTGAAAAGCTGCCCGACGTGCCGCGCTACACCGACTACGAGGCCATGCTGGCGGCCGGCGGGTTCGACGTTGTCGACATCACGGTGCCCAACCATGTTCACAGCCGTTTCGCCACCGCCGCGCTCGACGCCGGGGCCAACGTATTCCTGGAAAAGCCGCTCGGCTTGACGCTCGACCAGTGCGAGGAGGTCATCGCCGCCAGCGCGCGCACCGGCGGCCTGGTGGCCGTCAATCACGAGTTGCGCGTGTCGCGTCAATGGGGCGCCGTGCGCGACATCGTGGCTTCGGGCGATCTCGGCAAGGTGCGCTACCAGCACCTGTCGCTGTTCAGGCACAAATTCCGCCAGGGCTCCGGCGGCTGGCGCTACGATCCCGACAAGGTCGGCTCCTGGATCTTGGAGGAGCTGGTTCATTTCTTCGATCTGGTGATGTGGTACGCGGCCGAGAACGGCAGGCCGGCCCGAGTGCGCGCCATCGGCAATGGTGGCGAAAGCGGTCTGGTGCGCAATTTCGTCGCCACGCTTGAATGGGACGACGGGTCGATGGCGCTGCTCAGCCAATGCTTGTCCGGCTTCGAGCATCACACGCTGTTGGAGGTCGCCGGCGAGGAGGGTGCGGCGCGCACCTGGTGGTCGGGCGCGATGGACCGCACCGAACATCCCGATTTCCTTTTGAAGGTGCAGCGGCGGGACGGCGAACCGGAAGAAGTAACGATCCCTCAGTCGGGCGAAGTCTTCGAGTTGGAGGAAAACCTGCGCCGCGCTTTTGCAGGCTTTCACGGGCGCCGGTCGATCTTTTCGCCCGCCGAAGCCAAGCTCGCGGTCGAGATCTGCCTTGCCGCCGAGGAGGCCTACCGCAGCGGCGGGACGGTCGAGATTCCTAGCTGAATTTCCTGGCGACGGATCGGCCAGGCCGTCTGGGAGGGTCAGCCCCCGGCCTGTCTCTCTTTGCCGTAATCCTTCATGATCGATGCCAGCCGCGTGGCGGCGTTTTTCATGTCGGCGGCGGTGAAATTGCCAAAGCCGAGCAGCAATGCCGGGGGCAGCGTGCGCTCAACCGTCAGCCGCGACAGGGGCGTCATCTCCAGGCCGGCCTCCGCCGAGCGCCTGGCTATTTCGGCATCGTCCCAGTCTTCGGGCAGCCAGCCGAGCATCTGCAGCCCGGTATCCGAAGGCCGCAGCCGCAGATGATCGGGGATGGTCTGTCGGAAGGTCTCCATCAGCACGGTTCTTCGCTCCGCATAGAGACGACGCATGCGCGCGATATGGCGCGCGAGGTGGCCCTCCGACATGAATTTCTCGACCAGGACCTGTTCGAATGTCGGCGACTGGCGGCCGGCGACGATCCGGGCGTTGACGAACAGGTCGACATAGGGTTTCGGCACGACAAGATAGGCAAGCCGCAGGCCGGGAAACAGTACTTTGGAAAAAGTGCCGACGTAAACGACCCGCACGCCGCCATCGAGGCCCTGCAGCGAGCGCACCGGGCGGCCGCGATAACGAAACTCGCTGTCATAGTCGTCCTCGATGATCCAGCCGTCGTGGCGACGGGCCCATTCGATCAGCGCCAGCCGGCGCGCCAGCGACAATGTGCTTCCGAGCGGAAATTGCGAGGACGGACAGACGACGGCGAGACGCGCGTCGGGATGAAGCCGCATGCCGGTCTCCACGTCGATACCGTCAGTGTCGACCGGCACGGCGCCGATCGTGGCGCCGGCGGCCAGCAGCGCGGCGACGGATCCCGGAAAGCCCGGATCTTCGCACCAGACCTTGTCGCCGGGATCGAGCAGCAACCGTGCGGCGAGGTCGAGTCCCTGCTGCGCACCGGCCACGATCACGACCTGCTCCGGCGTGCAGGTGACGCCGCGGCTGATCATCAAATGGCGTGCGATCGCCTCACGCAGCGGCCCGTATCCGGCCGGCTCGGTCTCGCCGAGAAGATAGCCGGCGCCGACCCCGCTTTCCGATAAAAGCGCCTTCATCAACCGGCGCCACAACGCCACCGGAAACGCGTCGACGGCGGGCATATTGATCCTGAACGGCACCGGCCGCTGGGGCACGCGCAGCGAACGGGCGACGACGGAAAAGCGTTCCGAACGCCGGGCCAGGCGCGCGGCGGCGGTTTCCTCGTCCTGCGGCACGCGCAAACGGCCGCCGCTTCCGGCGTCGGGCAGTTGCGAGGACACGAAAGTACCCGATCCGTGACGTGTCTCGATAAAACCCTCCACGGCGAGTTGTTCGAAGGCCCAGGTTGCGGTGTTGCGGGCCACGCCGAGCGTTTTTGCGAGTTCGCGCGTCGAGGGCAGCCTGTCGCCCGGACGCAATTGTCCGTCCAGGATTGCAGTGGCGAAACGCTCATAGACCCGGCGTTGCAGAGGAATGGACGGGTCGCTATCGATCGCCCGGAAAATGCCTCCCGATTTCTCGTCGTCAGGATCCATCGGGCTGTTTCCTTCCATTTTTCAGAGTGGTCCCATGACAATAGCCGCCAATGGCTCTTTCTCAAGGACACTTGTTGCTCGATAGTCACCGCAATGCGTGAGTGAGGGAGAACGTCATGCGAAGAAGAACGACAATGGGATTGATGGGCCGCCTGGCGGCGGTCGTGTTTGCCCTGGTCCTTGCCGGGGCAGGTGCTGCACGGGCCGAGCCGCAACAGGGCGGAACGCTGAACTCGACGCTCTGGCCGGAGCCGCCGGGCATCGTCATCGGCATCCACCTCAACGCGCCGACGCTGTTGCCCTCGAGCAAGATCTTCGAAGGGCTGCTCACATACGATTTCGCGCTGTCGCCGCAGCCTATGTTGGCCGAAAGCTGGGATGTTAGCGAAGACGGGCTGACCTATACGTTCAAGCTGCGCCAGGGCGTGAAATGGCACGACGGCGAGGACTTCAACGCTGAGGACGTGGTCTATTCGCTGACCAAGTTCATTCCTGAAGTTCATCCGCGGTCGCGCCCGACCTTCGCGCGCACGACTGTGACCGCGCCGGACGACTACACAGTGGTGTTGAAGCTTGAAGAGCCCTACGGCCCACTGATCCGCAGCTTCGACGTGATTGGTGCGCCGATTGTCCCGGAGCATGTCTATAACGGCTCCGATATTCGCGAAAATCCCGCCAACCGGGCGCCGATCGGCACCGGCCCCTTCAAGTTCGCGGAATGGGCGAGCGGCCAGTATATCCACCTGGTCCGCAACGACGACTACTGGCTGGACGGCCGTCCCTATCTCGATGAGATCTACTACCGCTTCATCCCCGATAGCGCCTCGCGCGCCTTGGCGCTGGAGACGGATCAGGTTCATCTCGCCACCCAGAATGATATCGAGCTCGTCGATGTCGCGCGGCTGGCCGCCATGCCGCATCTGGAGATGACGACGAAGGGCTGGGAATGGGGCGCGCCGATCTCCTGGCTGGAGATGAATCTGCGGCGCGAGCCGTTCAACGACGTGCGTTTCCGCAAGGCGGTCATGCATGCGCTCAACCGCGAATTTATCCGCGACGCCATCTTTTTCGGTCTGGCCTCCATCCCGACGGGGCCGATCCACTCCTCCTCGCCGTTCTACACGAACGATGTGCCCAACTATGAATACGATCCGGAAAAGGCCAAGGCGCTTCTCGACGAGATGGGACTGGAAGCCGACGCCAACGGCGTTCGCGCCCAGATCGGTCTGCTCGGCCTGCCCTATGGCGAATTGTGGGACCGGCTGTCGCAATATATCCGCCAGGCGCTGGGCGAGGTCGGCGTCGAGGTGACGATCGAGACGTCCGACGTGGCCGGCTGGGGCAGCCGTATCTCCAATTGGGACGTGGACATGTCGACCACCTATCTCACGACCCTGTCGGACCCGGCCTTGGGCGTGGCGCGCAGTTACATCACCGAAAACCAGCGCAAAGGCGTCCTGTTCACCAATACGGCCGGCTACTCCAACCCCGAGGTGGACCGCCTGTTCGCCGAGGCGGCCAGCGAGCCCAACGAGGACAAGCGGCGCGAACTCTATCACCAGGTTCAAAAGATCGTGGCCGATGAAGTCGCGCTGGCCTGGCTGGTGGAGCTGCAATGGCCGACCATTCACAGCGCCAAGCTGAAGAATGTGGTGCGCAACGGGCTCGGCCCGAACGACAATTTCGCCGAAGCCTATTTCGAGGAATAGGCAGAGATGCCGCAACTGGGCTTCGTCCTGCAATGGGTGGTGAAGGCGTTCGCCGTAGTGCTCGCCATCACCATTCTCAATTTCTTCCTCATCCGTCTTGCCCCTGGCGACCCCGCCGTGGTCATGGCGGGTGAGGCGGGAGCCGCAGACCAGCAGTTTCTCGATCAGGTCCGTCGTGATTTCGGGCTCGACCAGCCGCTGGCCGTGCAATTGGCGACCTATGTCAAGAACGTACTGACGCTCGATCTCGGTCAGAGCTTCCGGACCGGAAGACCGGTCACCGACATGATTTTCGAACGGCTCCCCGCCACGTTGCTTCTCACCGGTACGGCCTATGTCTTCGCGCTGATCGTCGGCCCGCTGCTCGGTGCGATCGCGGCAATGCGGCCGCGTTCCGTGTTCGACAGTCTTTTGATGGTGGTGGCGCTGGTCTTCTATGCCACCCCGATCTTCTGGGTCGGCCTGCTGCTGATACTGGTGTTTTCAGTCCAACTCGGCTGGCTGCCGCCCTTCGGCATGCAAAGCATGATCCCGGTCAAGGGCGCGGTCGCGGGCACGCTTGACGTCATCAAGCATCTGATCCTGCCGGCAGTCACGCTCGGCCTGTTTTACATCGCAGTCTATGTCCGTCTCACGAGGGCCTCGATGCTGGAAACCGCCACCCTCGACTACGTCAAGACCGCACGGGCCAAGGGTCTGCCGGAATGGCGCGTCGCCACCGCCCATATCCTGCGCACCGCGCTCATTCCCATCATCACCTTCGCTGGCCTGCAAGCGGGCCATCTGGTCGGCGGCGCGATCGTGGTCGAGACCGTGTTCGCCTGGCCGGGTATCGGTCGGCTCGCCTTCGACGCGTTGTTCCAGCGCGACTACAATCTGCTGCTGGGCGTCTTTCTGATCTCGGCGCTGATGGTGGTGTTCTTCAACATGGTGACGGATCTCGTTCTGCGTATCGCCGATCCGCGCATAGCGGGGCGGGCGTGATGGATTTCCTGAAGCGTTTCGCCGAAAACCGCGGTGCGGTCGCCGGCGCGATCGCATTGGCGTTGATCGTCGTCATGGCCATCACCGCGCCGCTGATCGTCCCCATAGACCCGATGTCGACGCGCGGCCGGCCGCTGCTGCCGCCTGGCGGCGAGTTTGCCTTCGGCACCGACATGCTCGGCCGGGATGTACTGGCCGGCATCGTGCACGGCGCACGCATCTCGTTGATGATCGGACTGATCTCGACCGTCATCGCGGCGGCAATCGGGGTTTCGGTCGGCGCGATCGCCGGCTTCTTCGGCGGCTGGATCGACGATCTTTTGGTGCGGATCACCGAGTTCTTCCAGACCATACCGAGTTTCATCTTCGCAATCCTGCTAGTCGCCATCATGACGCCGGGGCTGACCTCGATCGTCACCGCGATTGCCGTCGTCACTTGGCCGCCGATCGCCCGTCTGGCGCGCTCGGAATTCATGGGTCTGCGGCGGCGTGAATTCGTCGAGGCTGCCGTGCTGTCGGGCGTATCGCGCTTCCGTATCATCGTCTCCGAGGTGCTGCCCAACGCAGTCTCGCCGCTGATCGTCATGGGTTCCTTGATGATCGCCACCGCCATCCTCACCGAATCCGCCCTGAGCTTCCTTGGACTGGGCGACCCCAACCGTATCTCCTGGGGTTACATGATCGGCGCGGCGCGCACCGTGTTTCGCCAGGCGTGGTGGCTGTCGGTGTTTCCGGGACTGGCGATCGCGATCACCGTGCTTGCCATCAATCTCGTCGGCGAGGGGCTCAACGACGCGCTCAATCCGCATCTCAAGGGTCGGGTCAGGATCCAGACATGAACGCCCGTTTTGTCGCTGAACCGCTTGTCGCGATCGAGAACCTGACCGTACGCCTGCCCGAGGGCGGCGACCGGCTCAAAGCGGTCGACGGTATCGACCTCGACATCGCGCCCGGCCGTATTCTGTGCGTCGTCGGCGAATCCGGCTCGGGCAAGTCGATGACGGCGCACGCCATCATGGGCCTGGTGCCCAAACCACTGATCTCCACGGGTGCGATCCGCTTCGACGGGGAAAACCTGATCGGCCTCGCGGCGGAAAAACACCGCGCCATCCGCGGTCGCCGCATCGGCATGATCTTTCAGGAGCCGATGGCCGCCCTCAATCCGGTCATGCGCGTCGGCCGCCAGATCGAGGAGGTATTCCGCTTCCACGACGTGCCCGGCCCCTACGACGAGCGCGTCGTAAAGCTGCTGGGCGACATGGGTCTTCCGGAGCCCGAGTTGCTGCGCCACGCCTTCCCCTTCAGTCTGTCCGGCGGCCAGCGCCAGCGCGTCATGATCGCCATGGCGCTCGCTCTCGATCCGGAATTGCTGATCGCCGACGAGCCGACCACCGCGCTCGACGTCACCACGCAAAAACAGATCCTGGCTCTGCTCAAGCGCGCTCAGGCCGAGCGCGGCATGGGCATCGTTCTGATCACGCATGATTTCGGCGTCGTGGCGGAGATCGGCGACGAGGTCGCCGTCATGCAGCACGGCAAGATCGTCGAGCGCGGGACGGTGGCCGAGGTTCTGGGCAATCCCGGCCACGACTATACCCGCACCCTGCTTGCCGCGGTTCCGAAGCTTGCGAAGCGTCCTGCCGTCGACAGGCCCGGCGGCAAGCCGCTTTTGTCGGCCAAAGGCGTGACCAAGACCTATTCCAGCCGTACCGGACTGTTTGGTCCGCGCCGGACCGTGGAGGCGGTGCGCGACGCCGGCTTCAGCCTGGCGCGCGGTCAAACGCTCGGCATCGTGGGGGAATCGGGTTCCGGCAAATCGACCCTGGCCCGCATCATCGTGCGGCTTCTGACCGCCGATGCCGGCGATGTGCGCCTTGCCGGCGTGGAGCGCAATCTGCTTGATCTCGGCAGTCGCGACCTGGCGCCGCTGCGTCGCCGTGTGCAGATGGTCTTTCAGGACCCGTTCGCTTCGCTCAATCCGCGCCGCACCGTCTTCGAGATCGTCGCCCAGGGGTTGCTGGCGCACGGCATGTCGCGCGCCGACGCGCGGCGCCGTGTCGCCGAACTGCTCGATCTGGTCGCGCTCGATCCGGCCTCGGCCAGGCGCTATCCGAACGCTTTTTCCGGCGGTCAGAGGCAGCGCATCGGTATTGCCAGGGCGCTCGCGCTGGAGCCGGACGTGATCGTCGCCGACGAACCCGTTTCCGCGCTCGACGTGTCGATCCAGGCGCGCGTGCTCGACCTTCTCGCCGACCTGCAGCGCCGGCTCAGCCTCGGCATGCTGTTCATTACCCACGATCTGCGGGTCGCCGCCCAGGTGTGCGACCATGTCGCCGTCATGCAGCGCGGACGGATCGTGGAAATGGGCCCTTCGGCCGACGTGCTGTTCAAGCCCAGCCAAGACTACACCAAGCTCCTGATCGACTCCATTCCCGGGCGTGGCGCTTTCGCCGCTCCGGCGTCGGGTGCGAGCGCAAACTGAACGAGGATAAGACATGGAAAAGAAGACTGTCTGGCAGGCGGTTGCCGAAGCGCTCGATGCCGAGGGCACCGACTATGTGTTCGGGCTGCCGGGCAATCCCAAGCACCTCGTCTACGACCTGACCGAACGCACCCCGATCAAGTTCGTGCTGGTGCGCGACGAAAAGTCGGCGGTTTCGTGCGCCTATGCCTATGCGCGGCTGAAAAGGCGGCCGGGCATCGTCTTTTCCAATCCCGGACCCGGCATAACCACGCTGGTGACCGGCTTGCTTGAGGCGACTTCCGGGTCGCTGCCGGTGATCGCCATCGTCAACGGCGTGGTCGAAAACCATGACGGCATGGGCGCTTTCCAGGAACTGGATGCGGTGTCGCTGATGCGTCCGGTGACGAAATGGGCGGTCAGGGTGACCGATGTAAGCAAGATTCCGTGGATCATGGAGCGCGCCTTCGCCGTCGCCATGAACGGCCGCCCGGGCGCCGTCTTCATCGAGGTGCCCTCGGATCTGGCTGATGTCGCCGCCGAGATGGCGGCCTACCGCCCCGGCATGCGCCGGCATCTGTCCAGGCCCGACGCCGACGCCGTTACCGCGGCCGCCACCGCCATCGCTCAGGCCGAGCGTCCGCTTCTGATCTGCGGTTCCGGAGCGGTGTTTTCCGGCGCGGCCGATGCGGTCGCGGAGCTGGCCGACCGTGTCGGCATGCCTGTCCTGACCACGCCCGGCGGGCGCGGCATCTATCCCGAGGACGGCCCGTTCGCACTCGGCCAGACGGGTCTCTACTTTACCGAGGCCGGCAAGCGCTGGTGGGACGAATCCGATCTGATCGTGTCGGTTGGCTCGCGACTGGAGGCGTTTTCCACCAACAGCTGGCAGTTCTGGCCGTCCGATGCCCGCTTTGTTCAGATCGACATCGATCCCGAGACGATCGGCATGAACATGCGTCCCGACATCGCGCTGGTCGGCGACGCGCGGCTGTCCTTGCGTGAAATACTGACCGCACTCCCCAAGATCGAAGCCGACCAGCGTACCGCGCGCCGCGAGGCCGTCGAGGCGCTGCGCGAGGATTATCGGCCTAAGCTGGAGGCCGCCAACAGCGACAATTCCACGCCGATCCGCGTGCCGCGCGTGCTCGACGCGGTCAACCGCATTTTCGGCCGCGACACGATCCTGATGAAGGAAAATGGCGGTGCGGATCTGTGGTGTTATTACTGGCCGCATTATCGCGTCCTCGACATCGACGACTGCGTGCCGATGGGTGAGCAGACGGCGATGAGCATGGGCATCATCGGTGCGATCGGCGCCAAGCTCGCCAAGCCGGACAAGAAGATCGTCTGCTTCGCCGGCGACGGCGCCATGCAGATGTCGCTGGCCGAACTGGCGACGGCGGCGGAGCTCAAATGCGGCATCACCTGGGTGGTGCTCAACAATCACGCCTTCGGCTGGGTCCAGTACAACCAGCTTCTCGGACAAAAGCCCTTCGTGGCAACCGGTTTCGAGGTCAACAGCGATTTTGCGCAGATTGCCAGGGCGCAGTCCTGCCTCGGCATCAAGGTCGAACGCGCCGACGAAATCGACGCGGCGGTGACCGAGGCGCTGAAGGCGAATGCCGAGGGCGTGCCGGCGCTGATCGACGTGGCGATCGAACCGCATCATTATCACGAGCATTTCGAACGGGTGCACCGCGCCCGCTTCGACCACTGACCCGGCACGAAAGGAAACGCGCGTGACGACGTTCGATGGCGGGCAGGCCGTGCCAGGGGACCTTCTGGACGAGTTTTTGGCCGCGCCCTATGGCAACCATGGTCCGGCGCTGCGGCGGCTCTTGCTTAAGCTACGCAGCCTGTCGGCGGAGGGAAAGCATGTTCTGGTCGAGATAGAGCCGTTCAGGCAATGGCGGCTGGCGCGACTGCGCGGCCGCGGCCAGCCGGTCGAACTGCTCGACGAGGTGTTCGATACGCTCGAAGACGCCGAGCGCCACGTCTTCCGCCTGCGCTGCGCGATGTTGGAAAGCGGCGCCGCATCATGAGGCTGGCTCCTGATTTCGGCATTGTCGGCTACACGCCGCGCTGGCAATACCGTCCCGGCGAGACGGTGGCGCTGCATCTCGGTAGCCGGGAGGCGGGGAAGGCCGATATACGGCTGCACCGGTTTCGCGCGCTGCGCCCCCACGGCGAAGGGCTCGAACTCGACGCCGACCCGGTTGATCATCCCGCGCTGGGCTGCGCGGTCGCACCGCAACGCACCTTGATCGGCTCATGGTTCGAGACCCGGCTCGATGCAGATCTGATTGCCGACGGGTTCACGCTCGCTCTTCTGGCCATGCCGACGGTCTTCTCGCCGGACGGTTCCTGCCTGGCGTCGCTGGCGTCGGGCGAGGGAGCGGTGACGCTGCTGATTGACGCCGACGGCCGGCCCGTGCTGCTGGCCGAGGCGCCGGCGACAGAACCGCGTCGTGTCGAGGCGCCGTTCCGGCTGCGTGCCGGCGCATGGGTTGCAATGGTTTTGAGCCGGGACGGTCCTGACGGCGCTCTCGTGCTCACGGTCCGCGACGATGGCAGGGACAGAACTTTCCGCCTTCCGGTTCCCGCGCGCACCGGGTCGGGAGAGGCCGTCCTGCGGCTTGCCTCCGGCGCGCCGCCGTCCAGCCTGTCTGCGGTCCGTTTCGATGGCCGGCTTGAGGCGCCGATTTTGTGGGCCGGAGCGGTGGACACGCAAGCGGCGCTAGGGCGCCTCGAGGCCTTCGCCAACGGCGCGGATGCACGTGACCCGCGATGCGTCGCCGCCTGGGACTTCAGCCGAGGCATCGACAGCACGGTCGCCGAAGATGTCGGCCCGCGCGCCCTGCACGGCCGCCTCGTCAACCTGCCGACGCGGGCGGTCAAGGGGACGCGCTGGTCTGGTGGCGAGCAAAGCTTCCGCCACGCCCCGCGCGACTACGCTGCCATCCATTTCCACAGCGACGATCTCGCCGATGCCGGCTGGCCGGTCACGGCCGAACTCGCCTTGCCAGAGGATTTGGCGAGCGGAGTCTATCTGATCGAGATCAGCGGCCAGGCGGGGCGCGACACGCTGCCGATCCTCGTGCGTCCGCCTGCGCCCGGAGCCGATCTCGCCTTCCTCGCGTCAACCTTCACATGGCTCGCTTACGCCAATGACCGCTGCCTGCTGCATGGCGCCAATCCGGAAATGTTCGCCAGTCGCCTGCTGGTGTTGACGGCGGGCGATTGCGCGCTCGCCGCGCATCCCGAATACGGGCTGTCGCTCTACGACACCCATGCCGACGGCAGCGGCGTGTCTTACGCTTCGCGCCGGCGTCCCTGCCTGACCCTGCGCCACACCCAGCGCGCCTGGCAGGGCGGCCTCGGCAGCGGCCTTTGGAACTTCAGCGCCGACCTTTTGATCCTGTCCTGGCTCGACCGGGAAGGGTTTGCCTTCGATATCGTCACCGACGACGATCTCGACCGTGAGGGGGCGGCGGCGCTGCGGCCCTATCGCTGCGTGATCACCGGGTCGCATCCCGAATATCACACCACCGCCAGCCACGATGCGCTGGGTGGATTTCTCGATGGCGGCGGCCGGCTGATCTATCTGGGCGGCAACGGGTTTTACTGGCGCGTCTCCACCCATCCCGACCATCCCGAGACGATCGAATTGCGGCGCGCGGAGGACGGCAACCGCAGCTGGGCCTCCGAACCCGGCGAATACTACCACGCTTTCGACGGCGCCTATGGCGGGCTGTGGCGGCGCAACGGCCGCCCGCCGCAGAAACTCGCCGGCACCGGCTATACGGGGCAGGGGTTCTACCGTTCCCACCCCTACCGGCTTTCGGCCGGCGCGGCCGACCCGCGCCTTGCATTTCTGTTCGACGGTGTGGCGGTCGCGGACGGCCTGATCGGCGATTTCGGGCTCAGCGGCGGCGGTGCAGCCGGCATCGAGATCGACCGTGCCGACACGACCCTAGGCACGCCGGCACACGCGATCGTGGTGGCCACCTCCGAGCGCCTCGACGACAGCTACGTGCTCGCCAACGAGGAAGTGCTGGTCAACCGGCCGACTGTTACCGGCGACATGAGCCCGAACCTGCGCGCCGATATGGTGTTCTTCGAGACCCCGGCGGGCGGCGCGGTCTGGTCGACGGGCTCCGTCGCCTGGGCCGGCGCGCTGGCCGAGCCGCGACCCGACAACGAGATCGCCGCGATCACTCGGAACGCGTTGACGCGATTTCTCGCGCCGGCCCCCTTCACCTTGCCGGAGGCGGAACCGGGCGGCTGATTCCGGTCGTCCTCCCTGTGAGCATGATCCCGGAACGGACCGGTTTCCGGCAAGGGTCGTGCTCGACCATGGCTGGGTCGCAACAGTGCTTCTTGAAAAGGCGCTGCCGCGGCCCTGCGCAGCAACGGAGCACCCTGCAATGGATATCGCCACGCCGACCGACTACCGCACCATCGCCGCAGGCCTCGTCTTCCCGTCCGAAGCCTTCATCGACGGCCACTTCGTCGCGGCCCGTTCGGGCGCGCGGTTTGCCAATGTCAATCCGGCGACGGCCGCCATCCTGGGTGAGGTCGCGGCCTGTGACAGCGAGGATGTCGATGCCGCCGTCGCAGCCGCACGCCGCGCCTTCGACACCGGTGCCTGGTCTCGCGCCGCGCCCGAGGCGCGTAAGGACGTGCTGCTGCGGCTGGCCGCGCTTTTGCGCGAGCATGCTGAGGAGCTTGCGGTGATGGAAAGCCTCGATTCGGGCAAGACAATCACCGACTGCCTCAACGAGGTCGGGCACGAGGTGCCGAATTTCTTTCAATGGTACGGCGAATTGATCGACAAGAGTTTCGGCAAGGTGGCGCCCACCGACGAGAGCGCGCTGGCGCTGATCGTGCACGAGCCGGTCGGCGTCGCCGGCCTGGTCCTGCCATGGAATTTCCCGCTTTTGATGGCGGCCTGGAAACTGGCGCCCGCGCTTGCCGCCGGCTGCAGCGTCGTCGTCAAGCCGGCCGAGCAGACCCCGCTGACGGTGTTGCGCCTGGCCGAGCTCGCCGCACAGGCCGGCCTGCCGGACGGCGTGCTCAATGTCGTCCCGGGTTTCGGCGAGACCGCAGGCCAGGCGATCGGCCGGCACCAGGATATCGATGTGGTGTCGTTTACGGGCTCAACCGAGGTCGGCGCGCTGTTCCTGAAATATGCCAGCGAGAGCAATCTCAAGCCCGTCGGTCTGGAGATGGGTGGCAAGAGCCCGTTCATCGTCCTCGATGACGCCCCGATCGACGACGCGCTGGTGTCCAATGCGGTATCGGCGGCGCTGTGGAACGGCGGCCAGAACTGCTCGGCCAATATGCGCCAGTTCGTGCCGCGCGCGCGCAAGGACGAATTCCTCGACAAGGTACTGGCCAGGGTCGCGTCCCTCAAGGTTGGCGATCCGCTCGACCCCGCGACCGAGATGGGGGCGATGGTGAGTGCGGACCATCAACGCCGCGTCCTGGGTTTCATCGACGCAGGGATCGGCGAGGGCGCGCGCGTCGTCGCTGGAGGAAGCGGCGCGATCGAAGGGCTCGACGGATATTTCGTCAGACCGACCGTATTTGATGACGTCACCCATGGCATGACCATTGCGACCGAGGAGATTTTCGGCCCGGTGCTGGGCGTGATCCCGTTTTCGAAGCCCGAAGAGGCGCTGCGCATGGCCTCCGATTCCGTCTACGGCCTGCACGCGACGGTGTTTACGCGCGACATCGACCGCGCGCTGCATTTCGCCCGCCGGCTGCCTTGCGGAACCGTGTCGATCAACCGGTTCTCGGAAGGCGATATCAAGACGCCTTTCGGCGGCTACAAGCGGTCGGGCTCGCTGGCGCGCGACAACGGCACCGAGGCGATCGCGCAATATCAGCAGACCAAGACGATCTGGATCGGCGGCCCGGAGGGTTAGGAAAACAGTTCGTCGGGCGTAATCCCGATCCCGGGCCGGTCGGGCAGGCACAATCGTCCGTCGTTCGGGCGCAGCATGGCGCCGGCCACCTCGTCGCGCAGGGGATTGGGGTTCACGTCGATCTCCAGCATGCCGCCGCCGCCCTCGGCGGCGAGCAGGTGGGCCGACGCGGCCAGGCCGATGCCGCCGCCGAGGAAGTGCGGACAATAGACCGTCTCGCAGCCGGCGGCCGCCGCCGCGATGTCGTAGCACCCCGACACGCCGCCCCATTTAGCGACGTCGGGTTGCACGAATGCAAGCGCGCTGCTTTGCATCATCGCGTCGAATTCGGCGCGGCCGTTGAGGTTTTCTCCCGCCGCGATCGGAATCGGCGAGCGGGCGGCCAGGTCTGACCATTCCCGAAGCGGCCGGTCCGCGCGCAGCGGTTCCTCAATCCATGTCAGGTCGAAGCCGGCATAGTCCGCGACCCTGGCGGCGGCCTCTTCGAGCGTCCATCCCTGGTTGGCGTCGGCCATCAGCCTTGTATGCGGGCCGATCGCCTGGCGGATCGCTGTCAACGACGTCAGGTCGGTGTCGCGGCCGAAGCCGACCTTGACCTTGAAGGCCGCGTGTCCGCCCTTGCGGGCGCGTTCGGCAGTGGCCCCCGGCGTCTCGGGTCCGATGCCGCTGGCATAGACCGCGATATCGCCGGACGCGGCGGGATTGAGATAGCGGAAAAGGGGCAGGCCGGCGCGCCGCGCCGCCAGGTCGTGCACAGCCGCGTCGAGACCGGCCGCCACCTGGCGTAGCGGGCCCCATTCACCACTTTGCAGGGCAAGCACGTGCAGCCTGTCCATCAGCCTGTCAAACGGCGCTGTATTCCCGTCCGGCTTCATCTCCATCAAAGCCGGTCCGACAATTTCGTCGACCAGGCGTTTGCGGTGCTCGGCCGCCACCGTGGGAAAGTTGCACCAGATCTCGCCGTAGCCGTGGCGGCCGCGGTCGTCATCCACGCGCACAAAGACGGCCGGCCGGTCGCGCATCGTTCCGAAGGAGGTCCTGACGGGGACAGGGATCGGCGCGCGCAGGACCACGGCCTTGACCGACTCGATCCGAAACTCCGGAATGGAAAGTTCCATGGTTCCTCCGTAAAGACGGGTGTGATGCCGGAGCGCCGCGCGGACAAATAATCAGACTCGCTTCATGTTTTCAAGATGTGGAACAGGATACCGCATGTTGAAAATTTACTTGAGGTCGCCTGATGGGTGTTGTAGGGTCGGCCAAGAAGTCGGTGCTGCCGTGGTGCCGGGTTTTGGAGCAAAACCGACCCTTCGCGCGACAATGACGCGCCGGAGGCGTCCGATCAACGCGGCATCTCGTGTGAGGCTCTCATTTTGCCAGCCATTCGGCGGATGGATGAAGATGTGACGAAGGGCGGCGCGCCGGCCACCATGCTTGATGTGGTCGATCTGCGGGTCGATTTCAGCCAGGCCGGCGGGGTGACGCGGGCTGTCGACGGTGTGTCCTTCCAGGTCGCCCAGGGCGAGACGCTTGCTGTCGTCGGCGAATCCGGGTCGGGCAAATCCGTCACCATGTTGTCTGTGATGCGCCTGCTCGACGGGCGCGACACCAAGACCTCGGGTGCGGTGCTGTGGGCGAGCGCCGACGGCGCCAGCCGCGATCTGCGCGGCATGGACGAGCGCGGTTTGAACGCGTTGCGCGGCAGCGAAATCGCGATGATCTTCCAGGATGCCAGCGCCAGCCTCAATCCCTTGCTGACAGTCGGAGACCAGATCGCCGAAACGGTGCGGTTGCACGAGGATGCGAGCCGGGCGCAGGCTTGGGCGCGCGCGGTCGAGCTTCTGACCCAGGTCGGCATTGCCGCGCCGGAAAGCCGCGCCCACAGCTATCCGCATCAGCTTTCGGGCGGCATGCGCCAGCGGGTGATGATCGCGATTGCCCTGGCGGGACGCCCCCGCCTGCTCATTGCCGACGAGCCGACGACGGCATTGGACGTTACCATCGAGGCGCAGATCCTGCAGCTTCTGGAGGATATCCAGCGCCAGCAGGGTCTCTCGATCGTCATTGTTACGCACGATCTCGGCGTGGTTGGCGAAATCGCCGACCGGGTGGTCGTCATGTATGCGGGCCAGATCGTGGAGTGCGGCGCGGCGCGCGATGTGCTGGGGACGCCGCGCCACCCCTACACGGCCGCGCTTTTGGCCTGCTTGCCGCAGATCGCAGGAGACGGGGAAGCCGAAAGCCCGTTCAGACGCGCCAAGCCTGGCGTCGTGCCCCGGATCGGGGAGGGGTTTGTCGGCTGCCGCTTCCGCAGCCGCTGCCCGCTCGCACGAGCGGAGTGTGAGCGCGACGTGCCGCTGGTTGAAACCGCACCCGGCTGGAAGTCGCGCTGCTTCTTCTGGGAGGAGGCGTCATGAGCGGCGCGAGCGGGCGGGAGCTTTTGCGCCTGGACGGCGTCAGCAAAGTGTTTGCGCAGCGCCGCGGATTCAGCCGCTCGGCCGGCTTGCGGGCCGTCACCGATGCCAGCTTCACGCTTGCCGGCGGCGAGGTTCTGGCTCTGGTCGGGGAATCGGGTTCCGGCAAGTCGACGCTCGGCCGCACCGCCATCAGGGTCGTGGAGCCGACCTCTGGCGACATCTGGCTCGAAGGCGAGCGCATCACCGACCTCGACCGCCGGCAGTTGCGGCCACTCAGGCGCAAGATGCAGATGGTCTTCCAGGATCCCTATGGCAGCCTCAATCCCCGCATCCGGATCGGCGCGGCCGTCGCCGAGGGCATGCGTCTGCATGGGCTCGCTTCGGGGAACACGCTGCGCGAGCGCGTCGCGCAGGCGCTCGAGCAGGTCGGTCTGCGTCCGGAGATCGCCGACCGTTTGCCCGCCGCGCTCTCCGGCGGTCAGCGCCAGCGCGTGGCGATTGCCCGAGCCCTGGCGGTCGAGCCGACGGTGATCGTCGCCGACGAGCCAACCTCCGCCCTCGACGTTTCGGTTCAGGCCGAGATCATCGACCTGCTGAAGGCGCTGCAGGCCCGGCAGGCGCTGTCGATGCTGTTCATCAGCCACGACCTGCGTGTTGTCGGCGATATTTCGGACCGGGTGATGGTGCTGTATCTGGGCCGCATCGTGGAAGCCGGCCCGACCGGGCAGGTATTTCGTAATCCCGCGCACCCCTATACGCGGGCGTTGCTGCAGGCCGTGCCCAAACATGTCGGCGCGGCACACGGAACGCGGCAATTGCTCAAGGGCGAGCTGCCGAACCCGGTTTCGCCGCCGTCGGGCTGCGTGTTTCATCCGCGCTGCCCATTCGCTATCGATGCCTGCCGCAGCGCGGATATGGGCCACCACGAGGTCGCGCCCGGACAGGTGACGGCCTGTATCCGCGACGATCTGCCGGCTTTCGACGCACAAAGGGACGACCGGACATGACCGCCCGGCGCCTTCTTGTCATCGGTTGCAACGGGTTCATTGGCCGTCATGTGGTGATCGCCGCGGCGCGCGGCGGTATGGAAGTCCACGGTTTCGACCGCGCGGCCCCGTCAGATCAAAGCGCGCTCGCCGGTTTCCATGCCGGATCGCTCGCCGACCCGGTGTGCCTGGAACGCGTCTTCGCCACGGTCCGCCCTGATCGAGTGATCTCGCTTGCCGCCCATGCCGGCGCGGGCAGCGGCCCCGGCATGTCGGCCGAGCGCGACATCGACGCCGCCTTCGCCGTCAACGTCGAGGGGTTTCGCAGCCTTGTCGGGACATGCCGCGCCCACGGCGTGTCGCGGCTGGTCTGGGCGAGCTCGACAACCGTGCTGGGCCAGCAGGCGGACCACGCCTCAGATCTTGTCGACGAGGCGGCGCCACGCTTTCCGGCAGGTATTTACGGGCTGACTAAGAGCCTTGCCGAGGAGATCGGCACTTTCGCGCACCGCCATTGGGGGCTGGAGGTCGTGGGCGTCCGGCCGACCCTCGTGCTGGGGCCGGGCCATTCCTATGGCGGCTTGCTCGATCCCCTGAAGGCGCTGTTCGAGGCCTGCCGCCCGGCTGCGCCGGCGACGCTTGAGATCGGTTGGGGACGCCATCGCTTCGATATCGTTCACGTCGGCGATGTTGCCGAGGCCTGCGTGGCGCTCGCCGCTGCGCCACCCGGGCTGCGGCCGCTCTACCACGTCAATGGCGGAACGACAGACATCGACACCGTCGCCGCCCTTGCCCGGGCGGCCCGTCCCGAACTGGACCTGGCGGTGCGGGACGAAACGCCATCGGTCGTCTTTCCACTCGTAGCGGCCGAACGCATCGCCGCCGATATCGGCTTCCGGCCCCGATACGGGGCGGACGAAACAATTTGCCGCTGCATCGAACATGCCAGAAATAGGGAGGAATGTTATGCCTGAGACCTTCGATACCAACCGCCGCAGGCTGCTGAAGTCGGTGGCCGCAATCCCGCTCCTGTCGCTGTTGGGGATGTCGCTGACAGGCGTTTCGGCTCGGGCCGCCGCCGCCGACCTTGTCTACGGAGCGTCCGATCCCGCGGCGAAACAAGGCGGTTCGCTGACCGTGGGCTCGCTGATCGAGCCGCCGTCTTTCGACATTTACCATCAGGCCGGCGAGGCGGTGAATTTCGTCGCGCCGCTGATGTATCAGACGCTGGTCTATGCCGATCACGACGGCAATCCGCATCCGCTCTTGGCCGAAAGCTGGGAAATCAATGAGGACGCCAGCGTCTACACGTTCAAGCTGCGTTCGGGCGTGACGTTTCACACCGGCCAGCCATTCGAGGCCGCGGACGTCAAGTATAGCCTCGATTATATGCGCAATGCTGAAAACGGCACCATCGGCGCGCTCGATTTCGCCGATATCGACACGGTCGAGGCGATCGATCCGCTGACGGTGAGAGTGACCCTCAAACAGCCGAACTCGGCCTTTCTGATCACGCTCACGCACCGCAACGGCTCGATCATTCCGCGCGACTGGTATGCCGGCGAGAACGCGCGCGCCAGGCTCAACAGCACCAGCGTCGGCACCGGCCCGTTCCGCCTCGTCGAGTTCGTGCAAAACAGCTATATGCGGCTCGAGCGCAATCAGGACTACTGGCAGCCCGGCCTGCCCTATCTCGACGAGATCGTCGTCAACTTCATCCCCAACAGCGCCGGCATGCTGGTCGCGGTGCGCAACGGGCGCGTCGACATGGCGGTCCTCGTGCGGCCGCAGGACGCCGAACAGCTCGAAGGCGTTGGCGGCCTCACCGTGCAGCGGTCGCGCTCTCTCAACCAGAAGAGCCTTGATCTCGACAGCGAACATGGGCCGCTTAAGGACGAGCGCGTCCGCCAGGCGATCGCGCTTCTGATTGACAAGGAAGCGGTCATGCAGGCTGCGATCTCGGGCTACGGTCAGGTTCTGGGAACCACCGTTCCGGGTCTGCAGGAACGCTGGGGCGTGCCGCTTGGTGAATTGCCCAACCAAACGGTCGACGTGGACCGCGCCAAGGCCTTGCTGGCCGAGGCCGGACATCCGGACGGCATCGACATCGAGCTGCGCACCATCATCGGTTATGACTGGATGGAGCCGGCCGCCCTCACACTGGTCGAACAGCTTGCCAAAGGTGGCGTCCGCGTGGCCATTCAGCGGCTCGATCTCGGCACGTGGCTGCAGAATTTCCGGGCGCGCCAGATGGGCTTCACGCTCAACGACTGGGGCACCCCGCCCGACCCCAACATTCTCTACTACCGGCATTTCCACAAGAAGCCGGAGGGCGCCGATTTCCGCAACTGGGCCAATGACGAGGCGAGCACGCTGCTCGACGAAGGCCGGCAGGCCCTGGCCTACGAGGATCGCAAGGCCATCTACGACCGGTTCCAGAAACTGCTCGCCGAAAGCGTGCCAACGGTGATGATGTTCGGCGCCGATCACATCGTGGTCGTGTCGGACGCAGTCAAGAACCACGCCATGCATCCGATCGGCTGGCATTTCGGCCTGGTCAAGACCTGGGTCGACAAGTAGGCGGGCATGACGCGTTTCATCGTCTTTCGGTGCCTGGCGGCAGTCCTGACCGTATGGCTGGCAAGCATGGTCGTGTTCGCCATGGTCAGGGCGGCACCCGGCGACATCATCGAAATGATGATGGGGCAGATGGGCAGCAGCGAGGGCGAAGCGGCGCTGCGGCGCTTCTTCGGCCTCGACCAGCCCGTCTATGTCCAGTATTTCGATTGGCTCGGTCGGGTCGTGACCGGCGATTTCGGGTCTTCCTGGCGTCAGGGCAGTCCGGTACTCGAGTTGGTGTTCAACGCCTTCACTGTGTCGTTCGAACTGGCGCTGCTGGTGTTGATCGTCTCGTCGCTGATCGGCGTTCCGCTTGGCCTGCTTGCCGGTTATCGCGCCGGCAGCGCCGTCGACACGATCATCCAGGCCTTCAATGTGCTTTTCCTGGCCACGCCGGTTTTCTGGCTGGCGTTGATGCTTCTGTTCGGCGTGTCCACCTTCTTTTATTGGTCGCCGCCCACCATCTACGTCTCGCCGCTGCGCTCGCTTGGCGACAATCTGGTCATTCTGGCCATGCCGATGGCCAGCCTCGCCTTTCTGCAGATCGCCGCCTACGCGCAATTCGTGCGCCAGCACGTCGTCCAGGCACTGCAGCAGGATTACGTGCGCGCGCTCAAGGCGCGTGGGGTGCCGGCCCGCACCATTCTGGGCAAGCACGTTCTGCGTAATATTCTCGTCCCGCTCATCACCTTCATGGGGCTGATCTTCATTCAGATCCTGGGCGGCGTCGTGGTGATCGAATCTCTCTTCGGGCTGCCGGGGCTCGGGCGGCTGCTGGTCAACGCGCTTTATGCGCGCGACTTCCCGGTGGTGCAGGGGGCGTTGGTGATGGTGCTGATCTCGGCCATCGCGGTCAACCTGCTGGTCGACATCCTCTATCGTGCCATCGATCCGAGGCTGCGCTCATGACCCCTCAATTCGCCTCGGCCTTCGGCAGACGTCCCGCACTCGCCGTCGGGGCCGCGCTCGCGCTGGCAATCGCGGTCGTCGCGCTGCTGCCGGGCCTCTTCGCCCCGCAGCCGCCCAACGCCATCGATGTCGGACGTGCCCTGCTGCCGCCTTCGGCCGAGCACTGGTTCGGCACCGACCATGTCGGCCGGGACGTCTACACCCGCGTCGTCCACGGCGCGCGCGTGACTTTGGGCATCGTCGCCGGTTCGCTGGCGCTCTCGGCCCTGTTTGGTGGGGTTGCGGGAACGATCGCCGGTTATCTGCGTGGCTGGAGCGATCTCTTTTCCGGGCAGTTCGTGGAGGTGATCCTGAGCTTTCCGCCGATCTTTCTCGGCGTGATGATCACCGGCATTATCGGCTCCAATGTCGCCAATCTGATGCTGGCGCTGTCGATCGTCTATCTGCCGCTGTTTTTCCGCGCCGCCCGCTCGGCGGCGATGGTGGAAAGCGCCAGACCCTACGTGGAGGCTGCGCAGGTTCTGGGCGCCGGCGACGGGCGCATCCTGTTTCGGCATCTCCTGCCCAACGTGCTGCCGGCCGTGCTGACGCAATATATCATCCTGTTCCCGCTCGCTTTGCAGATCCAGGCGGCGCTCGGCTTTTTGGGTCTCGGCGTGCAGCCGCCCACGCCCGATTGGGGCGCGAGCCTACAGGAAAGCAAGGACTATGTGCTTTACGCGAGCTGGACGGCGATTTTCCCCGGCCTTGCGCTCGTCACCTCGTCGCTGGCGGTGATTTTGATCGGCCGGGGACTGCAGTCCAGGACTTGAAGCTTACGGAGAAGGCGATGAAGATCGAATGTGCCGCGCAGACCGGCGATGTTCTGGGAGAAGGGGTGATATGGAACGTCGCCCAGCAGAAACTCTATTGGGTCGACGCGTTCGGCCCGCATATTCGCTGTCTCGACCCGCGCACGGGAAAAGTCGAGTCATGGAAAATGCCCGAAGTGATCGGCTCGCTGGTGTTCGACAACAACGGCGGTATCGTCGCCGGGCTGGAATCGGGCTTTTGCCGGGTCACTCTCGATCCGGTGCGGGTCGAGCCGGTAGTCAATCCGCAGCCCGAAACGGGTATCATCTTCAATGACGGCAAATGCGACCGGCGCGGGCGTTACTTCGTCGGCACCATGCATCGCGAATTCCGAGAAGGCGCCGGCGTGCTGTGGCGACTGGATGCGGACTGGTCTGTGCATCGCGTCGATTCCGGCATCAGCGTGTCGAACGGGCTTGCCTGGTCGCCGGACAACAAGACCATGTATTTCGCCGACACACGGTCTCTGGTCGTTTATGCCTATGACTACGACATCGAGACCGGCGTGGCGGAAAACCGCCGGGACTTCTTCCGCACCGACGACATGGTCGGGCGCGTCGACGGGGCGACCGTCGACACCGAAGGCTTTTACTGGTGCGCGATGATCCATGACGGGTCGGTGTGCCGCTACTCGCCCGCGGGCAAGCTCGACCGGCGGATCGAATTGCCGGTCAAGCATCCCACGATGTGTTCCTTCGGCGGCGCCGATCTCGACACGCTTTATGTCGTTACCGCTCGTCGCTTCCTGAAACCCGGCGAGGAGGCCGAGCAGCCGCTGGCCGGCAACCTGTTCGCGATCACCGGGCTTGGCGCCAAGGGCATCGCCGAACCGACATTCGCGGGATGAGCGCCATGGACTGGAGAGCTCTCGACGCCGCCGAACTGGAATATCAGTTCAATCCGCAGAAATCCGTGGCCGACTTCTCGCGCTTCCAGGTTCATCGCTCCGCGATCAGCAAGGTGTGCCGCCAGGTGATGACAGCCCATCTCGACATCGCCTACGGCGACGGCGCGCTCAACGGCGTCGATATATTCCCGGCCGGTGACAATGCGCCGGTGCATATGTTCTTTCACGGTGGCTACTGGCGCACGCAGGACAAGGCTAATTTCGCCTTCATCGCGCGCGACCTGGTCCAGCGCGGCGTCACCCTGGTGATCGTGAATTACGACCTGTGTCCCGCCGTCAGCCTCGACCGGGTGTCGGGATCGGCGCTCGAGGCGATCGCCTGGTGCTATCGCAACATCGCCTCTTATGGCGGCGATCCCGAGCGCATAAGCATTTCCGGAAACTCGGCCGGGGCGCATCTATGCTCGATGGCGGTCGCGACCGACTGGCCGGCGCGCGGCCTGCCGGCGGATATCGTCAAGGGCGCAGTGATGATCAGCGGGATCTTCGATCCGTTCCCCGCAAGCCTGGTCAGCGTCCGTTCGGAACTGAAGCTGCGCGACGACATCATCGCCCGCAACAATACCGAAGCGCTGCCGCCGCGGGTCGACTGCCGCTGTTTCATCTTCGCCGGCGGGCTGGAGCCGTGGGCGTGGATCGACCAGAGCTTCCGCTATTCCGCGCATCTGCGTCGGCATGGCTACGACCCCGACGTGCAGGTGCTGCCTGGTTATCACCACTTCAACATTATGGACCAGTATCTGGAGCCCGCCAGCCCGATCGCGCGGGCGGTGCAGACGATCTCTTCCCTTTGAAGCGCGGCCGCAGCCGGCGTTGCGCGCCGGCCGCGGCGCCAAAAAAAATCCCGAAACCCGGTTTCCGGTTTCGGGATCACGCATGGGCAGGGAGGTTGGAGCGTCCTACTCGGACTAACGTCCTTCGGCCCGCACGGCCTGGAAACGAGAGGCGAGCGCGGCCGCGCCCGTAAACAGAACGGCCGCGTCGTTGGCCACCGACACGAAGTCGAAACCGTGCCGCACGAAGCGCTCGGCCAGTTCGGGATTGGGAGCGAGGACGCCGACCTTGACCGGCATGTCCTTGAGGCGCGCATGTCCGTTCACGATTGCATCGATCACCGCCGGTTCCGCCGGCTTGCCCAGATAGCCCATCGTCGCGGCGAGGTCGCCCGGACCAAAGAACACCCCGTCGACGCCCTCGACGCCGGCGATCGCCTCGAGATTGTCGAGCGCTTGCTGCGTCTCGATCTGCACGATCAGTGCCACCGCGTCCCCGGCTTCGGCAAGATAGGTCTTGTCGGTTCCGTAGCGGCTGGCGCGGTGCATGGCGGCCACGCCGCGCGTGCCGCGCGGCGGGTAGTGCATCGCGGCGACCGCGGCCTCGGCTTCGGCGGCCGACTGGACATAAGGCAGCATCAGCGTCGTCGCGCCCGCGTCCAGATATTGCTTGATGAGCATCGGCTCGTTCCAGGAAATGCGAACGATCGGAACGATGTCGGCGCCCTTTGCGGCCCGCAAATGCGAGATCGCGTCTGGCAGAGTGACGGGCGAGTGCTCGCCGTCGATCAGCACCCAGTCGAAGCCGCATTCGCTCAGTCCCTCGACTGCGTTCGACGAGTTCAGCATCGACCAGATGCCGAGCAGTGGCCGGTCTTGCGACAGCGCCCGGCGAAACGGATTTCGGGAGCGGGCGTGGGGGCTTTTGTCAGACATTGCGACCTCTTCCTGTGATGGAATGAGCATAATCGCTGGCCGCATCGGAGGCAATATTGTTTCGCATTATGGCAACTTGTTTCATGTAGTAAAAACGAGAAAATTACCCATGCTGACAGGTCGGGCGATGCGTTCGCCCGAAACCCTGGCCCGGAATTAAGAGGGTCCTTGCCGGAAACGGCGTCAGGCCGACGGCGGCAGGGGAGCGCGCCAGCCCATGGCGCGCGAAATCTCGTCGGCGGCCGCCAGGTTGCGGGCGATGATGTTGGCAAAGGTTTCGCCGGCGATATCGAGACCGATCGTCGATACGCTGATTGCAGCAACGATCGTGCCGCTGGCGTCGCGGATAGGGGCGGCGGAACACTGGATGGCGCGATTATACTCGCGCCGGTCGAGACTGTAGCCGTGCTGACGCGCCTCGGCGACCTCGCGGATCAGCGTTTCGGGATCGGTGATCGTCTCATCGGTGTGGCGTTCGAAGCGCAGGCCGGCGACCGTTTGCGCCAGCGCCTGCTCGTCGAGGCCCGTCAACAGCGCCTTGCCGAGCGCGGTACAATAGAGCGGACGTCGGCTGCCGACTTCCGACAGCACCCGGATTTCCTGCTCGGGCGGTTCCACCTTGTCGAGATAGCAGACCTCCGCATCGACCATCGTGGCGAGCTGCACGGTTTCGCCGACCGCCTGCGAAAGCGCGTGCATCACTGGTCGGGCGACCTGGCGCAGATCGGTGCTGGCGCGGGCGCCGGCCTGCAGCCGTAGCACGGCTGGGCCGACGGTCCAGCTTTTCGTCTTCGCCTGGAAGGCGGCATACCCGTCCTCGGCGAGCGTGCGCAGAATGCGCAGTGTCGTGCTGCGGTGGAGCGAGACCCGTTCGGCCACCGTCGTCAGCGACAGCGGCGTCTCCGCCGCAGCAAGCGTCTCCAGCACACGCAGGGACCGGTGCACGACTTGAATAGACGAATAAAGCTCGCTCCCGCGTTGCGTGTTGGCGGTTTGCGTCAATGGACGGAACTCCGATGCTGCTCCCTGTCGTGCACCTACCACAAGGCGCGGCCAAGCAAAATCCCCGCTCCTGTTGCGGCTGGAAGCGCAACAATGCTCTGCGCGACCTGTTGGCGCGCTTGCCGGGCGCGCTCTTGCGCAGCCTTCTCCCCCATGGCCTATATTTGTGTCCGTGGACACACCGGCACACGGCGCGTCAAAGGCGCTGGCAAGCCGGTCGTCTTGGTACGGGAACGATAGCCGATGCCCAAAATCCTCATACTGTGCGTTGCCGCGCTGTTTGCGGTTCTTGTCCACACGCCAACCCTGTCGGGGCAGTCGATGACCGAACTATCCGGGCTGCACGAGGCCGCGGCCAGCAATGACGTTACCGCCATCCGTGCGCTTCTGTCCGCCGGCACCAAGATCGACGCCCGGGACCGGAAGGGGCGCACCGCGCTGCTGGTCGCCACGCATGGCAACAAGGTCGAGGCCGCCGCCGCGCTGATTGAGGCGGGTGCGAACGTCAACGCCAAGGACGATATCGACGACAGCCCCTACCTTTATGCCGGCGCGCGCGGCCATCTCGAGATCTTGAAAATGACGCTTGCCCATGGCGCCGACCTTGAAAGCACCAACCGTTATGGCGGAACCGCGTTGATCCCGGCGGCCGAGCGCGGCCATGTCGAGACGGTGCGCACGCTGATTATGGCGGGCGTCGAGGTCGACCACGTCAACAATCTCGGATGGACGGCGCTGCTCGAGGCGGTGATCCTCGGCAATGGTGGTCTTAAGCATCAGCGGATCGTCGCGCTTCTGGTGGAGGCGGGCGCCGATGTCGATCTGGCCGACCGCGACGGCGTAACCCCGCTCGCCCATGCCCTTGGCCGTGGGTATGAAGAGATCGCGCAGGTCCTTGTTGAAGCCGGCGCACGCGGAGGAACAAGCCCATGAACGCCGCAAGCCCAACCGGTGACGAACAGCGTTTCCTGCGCGAAGCGATAGAACTCGCTCACGCCAATGTCGAAAAAGGCGGCCGCCCGTTTGGCGCGGTGGTCGTCAAGGACGGTGCGGTCGTTGCCACCGGCGTCAACGAGATCCTGGCCACCAGCGATCCGACCGCGCATGCCGAACTGACCGCATTGCGCGCCGCTTCCCGCCGGCTGGGCTCGCCGGATCTGGGCGGCTGCACAGTCTATGCGAGCGGCCATCCGTGCCCGATGTGCATGGCCGCGATGCGCCTGGCCGGCGTCGAGGCCGTCGTCTACGCCTATTCCAACGACGATGGCGCGCCTTTCGGCCTGTCGACCGCGGCGGTCTATGATGAGCTCGCCAGACCTTTTGCCGAGCAGTCGATGGCGATCAGCCACGTTCCGGTTCGTCTCGAGGCGCGTCCCGATCTTTATGCCGACTGGAAACGGCGGCAGGCCGGGTGACGTCGATGGCGCGCGCGTTGGCCTCGTCCAGGCACTCGGTTTCGATCTGGAGCGTGACGAAGAAGAACCCGTAGCGGCCGGACAACAGCGCGTGCGCCTGCCGCAGCACGCCGGCGGCATCGCCGCCCCAGCCGGGTTCCAGTCGCAGATGGGCCGAAAACACATAGCGCCCGCTGGTCAGCGCCCAGCCGTGGACATGGTGCACATCGGCCACCCCGTCGATCGTGTTGAGCGCGTCGATGACCGTATCGAGCGCGACGTCGGGCGGCGTGCCGTCCATGAGCAGGTGCACTGCGTCGCGCATGATGCCCCAGCTTGCCCAAAGAAGCACGAAGCCGAAGCCGATACCGAGCAGTGGGTCGATGGCGAGGAAACCGGTGAAATGGATCACCAAAGCCGCCACGATGATGATCAGGCTGCCGACGAAGGTCTGGATTATGTGCCAGTAGGCGCCCCGCACGTTCAGGTCCTCGCCCTGCTGGCGGTAGAGCAGGTAGAGCGAGATCACCTCCGTCACGATGCCGCCGGCCGCGATGATCAGCATCGGTGTGGTCGGCAGATCGATCGGCGCGCCGAGCCGCATCGCGCCCATCACGACGACGAGGATCGCCATCGCTAGCAGGAACGCACCGTTGACGAGGGCGCCGACGATCTCGGCGCGATACCAGCCGAAGGTGCGCTTCAGGTCGGCCGGCCGGCGGGCGATCCGTGCCGCAACGATGGCGACGAGCACGCCGCCGACGGCCGAGAAGGTGTGGAAAGCGTCGGAAATGACCGCGATCGAGCCCGTCCACAGGCCGGCGATCAGCTCGGCGATGAAATAGAGCCCCGTCAGCCAGGCCGAGATCGTCAGTGCCCGCCCGCTGGACGGCAGATGGCCGCCATGGCCGGCCGGGTGCGGTGCGTCGTTGGGAGCCATGCTGGCGTCTCCTGATCGTCAGTGTGTGGTCCGGGGCTCGGCCTTGGCACGCCTTTAGCTTGCCGGCACGGGCCGTGGCCGCGGGGCAGGGGCGGTTTGAGGTTCTGCGCCTGCCGGCAGCGGCGCGGCGAAGCGGCGCAGGCGCAACGCATTGCCGAGCACGAACACGCTCGACAGCGCCATGGCGCCGGCCGCCAGCATTGGCGACAGCAACAGGCCCAGAGCCGGATAAAGCACGCCCGCCGCCACCGGAATCAGCGCGGTATTGTAGGCGAACGCCCAGAACAGATTCTGTTTGATATTGCCCAGCGTCGCCTGCGACAGCGCGATGGCGTTGGGCACGCCGCGCAGATTGCCGGCCATCAGCACCACGTCGGCGGCCTCGATCGCCACGTCGGTGCCGGTTCCGATCGCCAGGCCGACATCGGCCTCCGCCAGCGCCGGGGCGTCGTTGATGCCGTCGCCGACGAAGGCGAGCGTGCCGTGCTCGGCCTTCAGTCGGCGGACCGCGTCGACCTTGCCGCCCGGCAGGACCTCGGCGACGACCTCGTCGATGCCGAGTTTGCCGGCGATGGCTTCGGCCGTGCGCCGGTTGTCGCCGGTGATCATCGCCACCTTGAGGCCGAGCTCGTGCAGCGCGGCGATCGCCTCGGGCGTCGTTTGCTTGATCGGGTCGGCGACCGCGATGATGGCGGCCAGCTTGCCGCCGATCGCGGCGTAGAGCGGCGACTTGCCCTCGTCGGCCAACCGTTTCGCAGTCGTGGCGAACCGGCCGGCGTCGTGGCCGAGGCGCGTCATGTAGCGGTCGGCGCCGATCTCAACGCGCGTTTCCGCGACCTCTGCGGCCACACCGAAGCCGGTGACCGACTGGAACCCTGTCGCCTCGGGCAGAGCCAGGCCCTTGGCCTCGGCCGCCTCGACGATGGCGCGCGCGATCGGATGTTCGGAACGGGCTTCCACGGCGGCGATCATGGCCAGCGCCTCGTCGTGCGCAAAACCCTCCGCCAGATCGAAATCGGTCAGCGTCGGCCGGCCCTCCGTCAGCGTCCCGGTCTTGTCGAAGGCGACGATCCTGGTCTGTTTGAGAAGTTGCAGCGCCTCGCCCTTGCGGAACAGAACGCCCATTTCCGCGCCGCGACCGGTGCCGACCATGATCGAGGTCGGCGTCGCCAGACCCATGGCGCACGGGCAGGCGATGATCAGCACCGCGACTGCATTGACCAGGCCGAAGGTCAGCGCCGGTTCGGGTCCGAATATCATCCACACCAGGAAGGTCAGCGCGGCCGCCGCCATCACGGCGGGCACGAACCACAGCGTCACCTTGTCGACCAGCGCCTGAATCGGCAGTTTCGAGCCTTGCGCCTCCTCCACCATGCGAATGATCTGGGCAAGCATGGTATCGGCGCCGACGGCCGTCGCGGTGAAGGCGAGCGCCCCGGTCTGGTTGACGGTGCCGCCGACGACGATTGCACCCTCGGATTTGGCGACCGGCATCGGCTCGCCGGTGATCATCGCCTCGTCGACATAGCTGTCGCCCTCGATCACCGTGCCGTCGACCGGCAGGCGCTCGCCGGGACGCACCTCGACGATGTCGCCCGGCATGACCTCGGACGCGGCGATCTCGGCCGTTGCGCCGCCGCGGCGCACGCGGGCCGTCTTGGCTTGCAGGTTGATCAGGCGCTTGATCGCTTGCGAGGTGCGGCCCTTGGCGCGCGCTTCCAGCCAGCGGCCGAGCAGGATCAGCGTGACGATCACCGCCGCCGCCTCGTAATAGACATTGACCGTACCGTCCGGCAGCAGAACGGGAGCGAAAGTGGCGACCAGCGAATAGAGGAAAGCGGCCGCCGTGCCGACGGCGACCAGTGAATTCATGTCCGGCGCGCCGCGCGCCAGCGCAGGAATGCCATGGGTGTAGAACCGCCGGCCCGGCACGGAAAGCACGAAGGCGGTCAGCGCGAACTGGATCAACCAATTGGTCTGCATGCCGATCGTCGCGGCGATCCAGCCATGCATGCCCGGTACCATCTTGGCGCCCATTTCGAGCACGAAAACCGGCAACGTCGCGAGCGCCGCCAGCGTCAGGCTGCGCCGCAGCTCCGCCTCCTCGGCATCCTTGCGCGCGGCGGTATCCTGGCGGGCCTCGACGCCTGTGTCGACCGGCCGCGCCTGGTAGCCGGCCGCCGCGATCGCCGCGATCAACGCGTCGATGTCTGCCGCGCCCTTCACGCTCGCTTTTTCCGTTGCGAGGTTGACGCTGGCCTCGCTCACGCCGGGCACGGCGGCAAGCGCCTTCTCGACCCGGCCGACGCACGACGCACAGCTCATGCCGGTGATCGCCAGGGTGGTCGAAGCGGACGGCACAGTATAGCCGGCTTTTTCGATTGCCTCGACCAGCGACCGGTGGTCCACCGGGCCCGAAAGCGTCACGTCGGCCCTTTCCGTGGCAAGGTTGACGCTCGCCCCGGCGACGCCGGGCACGGCGGTAAGCGCCTTCTCGACCCGGCCGATGCACGAGGCGCAACTCATGCCCTCGATTGCCAATGTCATTTTGTCATATGTGTCTGGTTTGACTGGAACGTTCATCGGGCTGTCCTGGGAAAATGCTGTTCGGAGGGGAAAGTGGGGGTTCCAGTCTTGGGAAGGTCAAGAGGGTGCGAGACATTTTTCTCGCCCTGCCGGCACCGGCAGGCTGGGCCGCCGGAGAGGGGGGCTAGACGAGGCGGACTGTCTGTTCGACCACCGGCCGATCGTGTCCCGGGTGATACGGCGTCATCAGCCGCTTGGCGCAGGCGTCGCGAAGCGGATCGTGGGCCCCGGTCCGCGAGCGCTCACAGCAGGCCGACAATGGCGGCCACGGCGAAGACGAAGGCAAAGCCGGCGACGATCGGCGGCAGGATGCGCGCGAGGCGGGCGCGTCTTGCGCTTCTGGCTGCGGGTCGCGCCTGGTGTCCGGTTGCGGCCGGCCGGCGATGGCCGGTACCGGTCATCTCGGTGCCGGCGGAGCGGCCTGGCTCCGGTCCGGCGGCACGGTCCAGGTGAGTGAGGGCGTCAGTCGGTGCAAGAACACGTCGAAGCGCCGGGCCCGTCGGGCGCGTCCAGCCGCAGGGCCGCATAGGCGCGTGCCGCCAGGAGGCAAGCCGCCTCCGTCTCGCCGGTCTCGGCCAGGCGTGCCAGGCTGGCCAGCAGGATGTCGCACAGCTGCGCGTTCGGGTCGGGTTCCGGGGTCATCGCCGACGGCCGGTGCCGATCCCGAAATGGGCCTTGGCGCCGTCGCTCATCAAGTCAGTCGACCAGCGCGGCTCATAGGTGAGCGTGACCTCGGCGCGCGTGATTCCCTCGACCGATGCTGCGCGCTCGCGTGCCCCGTCGCTCAGATAGCCGGTCGCCGGACAGCCGGGCGAGGTCGTGGTCATCGTGACCGTGGCGAGCCCGTCAGTGTCGACATCGACATGGTAGATCAGGCCGAGATCGACGATATTGTAGCCGAGTTCCGGGTCGATCACATGCCGCAGCGCCTGGGTGATTTCTTCGACCAGTTTCCCGGTCGCCTCGGAGACGGGCGCGGCGGCGTGCGCCGGTTCCGACAGCACCGGCGCGCCCGACAAAAAATGCTCCATCATGGCGCCCAGCAGGGCGGGCTTGAGGTGCTGCCAGTCGCCGCTTTCCTTGGTGATGGTGATGTAGTCGGGCCCGAGCGCAAGCGCGGCGACGCCGCGCACGTCGAACAGCCGGGCGGCCA
Source organism: Nitratireductor arenosus (assembly GCF_009742725.1). GTDB lineage: Bacteria > Pseudomonadota > Alphaproteobacteria > Rhizobiales > Rhizobiaceae > Mangrovimarina > Mangrovimarina arenosa. The sequence continues at coordinate 782,250 of NZ_WPHG01000003.1, forward strand.
GCGGCGAGCGCGTGGCCGCGGCGCGGTCGTCGAACGTCAAGGTTCCGTGCGGCAGAACTTCGCGGCCGGGCAGGAAGGTCATTCGCGCGGGGTCGGATGTGACTTCCGTCTGGATGAACATCGTCGCTGCCTCCTTGTGGCGCGCGCGTCAGGCCTTGTCGCCCGTTTCTCCGACACGCACGGTGATCTTGTAGGTTTCGCCGTCGGGCTCGAAGCCTCCACGCCAGGCATGGCCGCGTTTTTCGAGTTCGGGCAGCAGGAACATAGGCTCGCGGCAAAGCAGCGCCGACAGGACCTCGCCGGGACGCATTTCTTCGATGGCGGCGAGGATGCGAACCATCGGTTCGGGCGGTTCCAATTCGCGATTGTCCATCTCCTGGACGGGAGCAGGCCAGTCGGAGGCGCCAGCGGCTGACGGGGTGGCGGACGCCGGGGTGGCTGCGGGTGCCGTCTCGGCGGGAATGTCCGCCCGGCTGAACAGCACCTCCCAGTCGCCGCCGCCGATTTCCCGTGCTGCGTAACCGAAACCTTGCCGGCCCAGAACCTGGAACAGCGGGATCGGCTTGAAGGTGGCGTACAGGCGTAGCCCCTGGTCGGGCGCCAGCGCGGCGACGGCCTCCATGATCTTTTCGAAAGGCTCGCCGCCATCGCGAAGGATCGGGCGGACGTCGAGATCGAGATAGTCCTGAGTCATCGCAATGTTTCCCTTCTTATGGGCTTGGGTGGGGTACGGACATGAGCAGATGTGGGCGCTGGGCACCGGCGGGCAGCCGGATTTCGGCGGACACGTCTACCAGCCGGCGGGCGCGTATCAGTTCCGCGGCGATGGCCAGCGTTGCCAGGGTCATGGCGCCCGCAGCCAGCCGGAAAGCGAGCACGTGGGCCATCAGCAGCGCCACCGTCGCGCTTGCGACCGCCAGATAATAAAGCAGGAACCAGGTGCGCGCGCGCGCCTCCACGACCAGATCCTGCACGCGCGGGGTCGCCACCCTGCCGAGGGCCGGACCGTAACATTCGAGCCAGGTCAGGAATGCGACGATCTTGTAGAGCTTGGCCAGCCCGAGCCCGGTGAGCCATCCGAAGGCGATCAGGAAAACCAGCGCGCCGACCTGCTCGCTCAACCGGCCGAGGACGATCAGCGTCACCGCCAGCGCGGCCGCGGCCGCGAGCGCGGCGAAGGCGAAGACAGCCATCTGGCTGTTCAGTTCGATGATGCGGCGCTTGCGGGCGCGGTAGAGATGGACGATGTCGGCGCCGTAGAGCACCAGCGCGACGACACCGAGGACCGAGCCGCCGATCAGCGCCGGCGCAAGTGCGGCGTCGAGGCTGAGCGCGGCAACCCCGCCTAGTACGGTGAGCGCCAAGCCGGCGGTGCCGGTCCAGAAAACCGCCCGGGAGCGGGTTCCCTCGAGTTCGGGCGCCAGCATGAACATCGCCAGCAGGCGATAGCTGACACCGATCGCGGCCAGGGTCAGCCAGCCGCCGAGCCCGGCCACGACATGCAGCGGCAGTCCCGCACCGGCGACCGCAAGCAGTGGCCGCGAGCCCAGGCCCGTCGTCAGGGCGAAGCTGAACAACATGCCGAGCGTGACGGTGGTGGCGAGGAAGAAAAGCGCGACCGCAACGAACCGCGCCGGCAGCGGCAGCGGCTGTGCCGGCCACAGCGTGCGAGCGAGATCGTAGAGCGCGAGCGCAAATCCGCCAGCCAGCAACATCGCTGCCACGGGCAGGAGCGGCGGCGCGGGATCGAGCGTTCCGGCAAGCTGGAGAAAGCCGGCAAGCAGCGCGCCGAGGCCCGCCAGAAGCAGCACCAGCGCCGGCAGCGGCAGGGTGTTGCTGTGCAACGGGCGCGCAATCAGCACCGGAACGAACTGGAACAGCGCGCCGCACATCAAAAGGCTGAGCCAGCCGATCGCGACCACATGCACCACGACCAGCGTTTCGGGGGCGCGCAGCGGCGCGGAGGGGAAGCCGTATCCGGCGGTCATCAGCACCTCGCCGGCCAGCAGCGCAGCGAGCGCGGCGGCGAAATAGGACATCGTCCAGCGTGACAGCGTGACACCGAGCATGATCGTTTCCCTGGGCCGTTCCGGCGCCCCGGCGAGGCCGGTCAGGCGGCCTCGGCGTGTTTGCCGATCTCTACGCGCCAGACCTGCGGGCCCTGTTCGACATAATCCCATGAGAACTGGCCGGGATGTTCGGCTTCGAGCTGATAATAGAGCGGCTTGGGATCGTGATCGTTGACGAGCACGAACGACGTCCCCGGCTGCAGCGCGTCGACAAGCTGGAAGATCTTGGCATGCCGGTCGGCCGGCACGAGGCTGCGTACGTCGACGACATCCGCGCTCTGGGCTGTATCGCTCATTGGCGTTCTCCTTGGCTTGAACGGGGTTGGGGCGAGGCGGCCATGCCGGCCACGCAACAAGTGTCGATCTAAAAAGATATATTGTCAATGTATCTTTTATCGATTAAACACGATCCGCCTCACGGCGATGCCGCGCCGTGTCCGGCTTGCCGCAAAACCAGCACGCGGAGAGGTCGATGACGATGGTTTTTGCCGAGATCACACCCGTCGCCCCGGTCCGGCCGCGCACCCGGCAGGCGGTGACCGAGGGCGGGCTGGCCCTGCCGCGCGGCAGGGCGGCCGACGCCGGTAAGCTCGACCCGGCCAGCATGGCGGGCATCGCCACCAGTGCTTTCCGCGCCCACGGGCATATCTGCAACGTGATGACCCATATTTCCGGCGGACACTGGGACCGTGTCGAGGATGCTCTGCGGCTGATCCTGGATCCGCGCGCCGGCCGGTCGGACCTCACACCCTTGGCCGAAAACATCGTCGAGCTGCTTAGCGCCGATGCTGGCGTCACCGGCCGCATCGTGAAACCCTATTTCGCAACGCTGATGGCGCGGCTTCTGCCGGCGGATGCGGCCGCAACCTTATGCGCTCACCTCGCCTGCCTTTCGGTGGAAGCGGGCGCGCGCACCGGCCCGGTCGGGCGCTGCGGCAGATGAGCGGCGCGAAGGACAGGCGGCAACGCATCAGGTCCGCGCTGACGCGGTGTGGCGGGGCGATCATGGCCGGTTTTGCCGCGTGCGGCCCGCGTGCCGTGCGCCGACCGCGGTGTTGCGAATGTCCGCCCGGCCGCTGCGAGCGGCTTCATGTCTTGGCCAATGTCGGCCTGTGGTGCGATCTCGCGCCGCTAATCGCGGCGGCGGACCTCTATTGGACAAAGGATTGAGCCGGAGGCGGCGATGAGGGAAGCGATTGACGGCCGGCTTTTCATGTCGGCGAATGGGATCAAGCAGGCGTTGGGGCCGGATAATCCGGTGCTACGCGTCCGGTACGAGAGCCTGGTCCGCGACGACTACCAGCGCGCGCACCCGAATGATTCCTTCGACGACCTGAAACGGCGCGCGCGGTTTTCCAAGGAGGATCAGGGGCTCTTACGCGACTGGATGAACGTCGCGGCGGCGAGAGCGAAGCAATGCGAACGGGACAGCATTGCCGCGCTCGCGCGTCCGAGGGGCGGATAACGGACCGGCAATGGAGCCGGAGGTCGCTCCGCGTTCCAGGTGTCGCCGCCCGAAGACGCGGCTCCAAAAAACCGCCAATGTCAGAAATTGTCATGCAATTGTCGAATTTCGCCATGGCCCGGCGTGGCCTGTTGGTCTCTTTTGCCGCCGTTTACGGGAAGGAGACAATCGCAATGGTCGTAAACCGCAGAACTATCCTGAAAAATGCAATCGGTGCGACGACACTTCTGTCGGCGCCTTTCCTGATGAAAACCGCCGCCCTCGGCTCCGATCCGATCCGCGTCGGCGTTCTGCTTGATCTGTCCGGCCCGTTGGAAGTGCTGGGGCGGCCCAAGGTCAATTGCGTTCAGCTCGCCGCCGAAACCCTTAACGCCGCCGGCGGCGTTCTCGGGCGTGAGGTCGAGCTCAAAATCTACGACACCCAGTCCGACAACCAGCTTTATGCGCAATATGCCCAGCAATCGGCGCTGCGCGACCGCGTCGCGGTGGTACATGGCGGCATCACCAGCGCCGCGCGCGAGATCGTCCGGCCCATTCTCGGCCGGGCCCAGACGCTCTATTTCTACAACATGATCTACGAGGGCGGCCTATGCGACCGCAACACCTTTGTCACCGGCCCGACGCCCCCGCAGCTCTTGGCCAAGCTCATTCCCTACATGATCGAAAAATTCGGCCCGAAAATCTACACCGTCGCGGCCGACTACAATTTCGGCCATGATTCCGCAGCCTCGGCCGCCAGCATCGCCGCGCAGCATGGCGGCGAGATCGTCGGCGAGGAATTCTTTCCGCTCGATGCCAACGATTTCTCCGCCACCATCGGCCGCATCCAGCAGGCCAAGGCGGACAGCGTCTTCAACATCTTCATCAGCCCGCCGCAGGAAGCGTTTTACGGACAGTGGGCCGCTGCCGGCCTGTCGGGAAAGATCGGGCTTGCCGGTCACGCCTTCGGCGATTCCGGAGAGGTGCGGCGCCTGCCGGCCGATGTCGTCGAGGGCATTACTGTCGCCAAGAACTATCTCGACGAGATCGACACACCGGCCAACGCCGCGTTCCGTGCCAGATACAAGGAACGCTTCCCCGACGAGGCGGTCATCGGCACGCTCGGCCCCACCGACTATCAGGGTATGATGCTGTGGGCTGCCGGCGTCGAAAAGGCCGGTGACACCGCGCGCGAGAAGGTGGTCGAAGCGCTCGAAACGGGAATTTCCATCGACGGGCCGAGCGGCGCCGTGACGGTTGATCCCGCGACCCATCACTGCATTCTCGATGTCTACCTCGCCGAGGTTCAGGACGGACGTTTCGCCATCCAGGAACACTGGGCCGCGCAGCGACCGGTCGAGAACGACGACAGCTGCAACCTGACCGCCGGATAGCGTCGGAACCGGTCAATCGAACCGCGGCATCGGGTCCGTTTACCGACGGCGCCGGCGATGCGATACGAGACCCGGCCGACCGAGCCGATTCCGGTTCGATAAACGATGAGCCGCGGCGCGCGGGAGGGCCTGCCCGCGCGCACTCGCCGGCATGGCGGGCCGTCATGCCGGCCGGACGCCTCATCTGGGAATTCTTTCATGGATATCATTGCACTATCCGGCATCAACATCGTCTATGCGGTCGCCAGCCTGTTTTTGCTGGCGGCGGGATTGTCGATCATTTTCGGAATGATGGGCGTCATTAATTTGGCGCATGGCGAATTCCTGATGCTCGGCGGCTTCGCCTTCGTGCTCTCGGTGAATGCGGGCATCGATTTCTGGATCAGCATGTTCGTCGTCGCACCGCTTGTTGTGATGTTTATCGGCATGGTGATGGAGCGACTGATCGTGCGCCATCTCTACGGGCGCACGGTGGAAACGATCCTGGCGACCTGGGGCGTCAGCCTGTTCTTGATCGGCGTAACGTCGGTGACGCTCGGCTATCAGCAGCTTGGCGTGAGCGCGCCGCTGGGCAGCGTCGAGATCGGCGACTATCGCGTCGGCGGCTACACCTTTTTCATCATCGGGCTGGCAGTCGCTGTCCTCGCATTCCTGTACGCGATCCTGCGCTGGTCGTCCTTCGGCCTCAAGGCGCGCGGCACGATGCAGAACGCCAGCACCGCCGCGACCCTGGGCGTGAATGTCGGTTATGTCTATTCGGCGACCTTCGGCCTGGGCGCCGCCATTTCCGGCCTCGCCGGCGCGGCTTTCGCGCCGATCGCCGGCGTCACGCCGGTCTCCGGGCTGACTTATATCGGCAAGGCCTTCATCACCGTGATCGCCGGCGGGCCGCTGCCCTTGATTGGCACTTCGACGGCATCGTTGTTGCTCGGCTTCATCAATTCTGCGGTCACCGCGATATCGACGCCCGTTCTGGGCGAGATCGCCCTTCTGGCTGCCGCCATCCTGCTGTTGCGCCTTCTTCCGGCCGGCATTACCGGCAGATTTTTCAGAGGTGGCCTGTGAAAACCGAACTGACTAGCCCGGCCTTCATCGCCGCGTTCGTGATCGGGGGCGCGATCGTTTTCGCGGCTCCGTTGTTTCTCGAAACCTACGACCTGTTCAACTTCACCGTCTTCGCCATCATGGCGATGCTGGCGATCAGCCTCAATTTTGTTTGGGGAATCGGCGGCATTCTCAGCCTCGGACAGGCGCTGTTTTTCGGCCTCGGTGGTTATGCCTATGCGATCACGGCGATAAATCTCGGCAGCGGCTGGGGCATTCTGGCGGCGATAGCCGTGCCATGCCTGTTCGCGCTGATCGTGGGGTATGTGGCGTTTTACGGCCGGATCAGTGACGTCTATTTCGGGGTCGTGTCGCTGACGATTTCGTTGATCCTCTACAATTTCGTCAACAGCACCTCCGACGCCTTTTATACGATCGGCACCGCTCGGCTCGGCGGCTATAACGGCATTCCCTCGGTGCCGCCGATCCAGGCGCCCTGGGCGGCCCAGCCGCTCGGCTTCGAGGCCATGTACGTGCTGTGCGCGTTGACGGCGCTGGTGTTCTATCTCGGCGTACGTTTGTTCGTCAGCGCGCCGTTCGGGCGCGTCATCATCGCCGTGCGCGAAAACGACCTGCGCGCCGAGCTGCTCGGCTACGACCCCCGCTACCACAGGCTCGTCGTGTTCGCGATCGGCGCGGCGATGTCGGGCCTGGCCGGAGCGTATTTCGCAGCCTGGGGCGCCTTCATTGGCCCCGACACGTTCTCCGTATCCTTCGCAGCCCAGGCCATCATCTGGGTCCTGTTCGGTGGTCTCGGGACCCTGATCGGACCAGTGGTGGGGGCGTTGTCGGTGTCCTGGTTCACGACCTGGCTCGGCGAGGTGCGGCTGCTCGATCCCAACATCGCGCTCGGCCTGTTGTTCATCATATCGGTGCTGCTGGTTCCCAACGGCATGGTCCCGGCCTTGCGCCGGCTTCTGGAACGGCTGCGGATCGTGAAGGAAAGGGCTGACACATGATTGTCGAAACCAGCGATCTGTGGCGGACATTCGGCGGCGTTGCGGCTGTCGCCGGTGTCAATTTCAAACTCGAACCGGGTGAATTGCGCTGTCTGATCGGCTCCAACGGCGCCGGAAAAAGCACATTCTTCAAATTGCTGACCGGCCAGTTGCGGCCGTCCAAGGGCCACATTTCGATCCTTGGTAGGCAAACGACGACTAGTCAGCCCTTCGAGATTTCGCGCCTCGGCGTCGGCATCAAGACCCAGGTTCCCAACCTGTTCGAGGGCCTCAGCGTGCGCGAAAACCTTCATCTTGCCGCGCGGCGCACCCACGCCGGCAAGGCGACGCGCCTGGCCGCCGAGGCGATGCTGGAGGATATCGAGCTTGCGGACCGGGCCGGCGCGCCCGTGCGGGAGCTATCCCATGGTCAGCGCCAGTGGGTCGAGCTCGGCATGGTGCTGGTGTCGGAGCCGAAGCTGGTCCTGCTGGACGAGCCGGCGGCGGGCATGACCCAGGCCGAGGTCGAGCGCACCGCGATGCTGTTGCAGCGCATGCGCAAGGACCGGGCCTTCATCATCGTCGAGCATGACATGCATTTCGTGCGCAACATCGCCGAGCGCGTCACGGTGTTTCACCGCGGCCGCATTCTGGTCGAGGACACGATGGAAGCGGTGACGAGCAACACCGAGGTGCGCAACGCCTATCTCGGCCAGAAGTTTGGCAAAAGTCATGAATGAGCAATCCCTGTTTACCGCCTCCGAGCTGCGCGCCGGTTACGGAAGGGTTCCGGTTCTGGACGGCGTCACCTTTTCGGCCAGGCAGGCTGAGATCGTCGGACTGCTTGGTCCGAACGGAATGGGCAAGACCACACTTTTGAAGACGCTGATCGGCGTCTTGCCATGCAGCAGCGGATCGATCCTGCTCGACGGCGTCGAATTGCGGACCATGCCGGCGCACGAACGCGCCCGGCTCGGCATCGGCTACGTTCCGCAGGGACGCGAAATCTTCGCCGGTCTGACGGTGCGCGAAAACATCGCCTTCGGCGCGGCTTCTTCAGGACGCGCGCGCCGGGCGGTCATCGAACGGGCGGTCGCGGACTTTCCCGTCCTGGAGCGGCTTCTGGACCGAAAGGGTGGCGCGCTGAGCGGCGGCGAGCAGCAGATCCTGGCCCTCGCCCGCGCGCTCGCCGGCGATCCCCGGGTGCTGTTGCTCGACGAACCGACCGAGGGCGTGGCGCCCGCGATCGTGGAGGACATCGAACGCCAGCTCATCAAGCTGGCGCGCGAACGCAGCCTGGCCGTGGTCGTGGTCGAACAGGACGTCGATTTCCTGGCGACTGTGTCCGACCGGATTCTGCAGATGCAGAAGGGGCGGATCGTACGCGAGGTGCCGGCGGCCGATCTGGCCGAAACCGATATTTTCGCGCCCGTTTCGCAAACCAATTCCTGATAAGTGATGGTGGCATCGATGTTTGAAAATCCCGACATTTCCGCACTTGAGGACGCGGCCGAACGGCTCGGCCTGTCGCCCGGAGCCGGATATCTCGACAAGGTAAGCACGATCGTCGAGCCGCTGTCGGCCGGTTATGCCGATCTCGACCTTCTGCCCGACCTCCTGCCCGCGGTCGCCTACCCGCGCGATGGCGGCGAGCGGCCCGCCGCCGAGGACAATCCGTTCGGCGCCTGGTACGTCAAGACCGACATTGCCGGCGCACCAGACGGCCCGCTGGCCGGTCGGCGCATCGCCATCAAGGACAGCATCTATGTCGCCGGCGTGCCGATGATGCACGGCTCGAGCCTTTTCGAGGGCTTCGTGCCCGACATGGACGCCACCGTCGTCACCCGAATTCTTGACGCCGGCGGCATGATCGCCGGCAAGGCGGTGTGCGAGAACTATTGCGTCTCCGGCGGTAGCCATACCAGCTCGACCGGCCCCGTCATCAACCCGCGCTGTCCCGGCCATTCGGCCGGCGGCTCGTCATCCGGCAGCGCGGCGCTGGTGGCGGCTGGCGACGTCGACATGGCGATCGGCGGCGATCAGGCCGGCTCGATCCGCATCCCTTCTGCCTATTGCGGCACCTACGGCATGAAGCCGACCTTCGGCCTGGTGCCCTATACGGGCATGATGTCGCTGGAGCAGACCATCGACCATACCGGCCCGATCACCGGCAATGTCCGCGACAATGCCCTCTTGCTGCAGGCGATTGCCGGTGACGATGGCCTGGACGCGCGCCAGCGCGCGGTCAAGGTCAAGGACTATGCGCAGGAGATCGGCAGGGACCTTGCCGGCCTGCGTATCGGCGTGGTGCACGAGGGCTTCGGGCACCCGAATTCGCAGGCCGATGTCGATGCGTCCGTGCGCGCGGCCGCCGAGACGCTGGCCGCGCTGGGCGCCGACGTGTCGGAGATCAATGTCCCTATGCACACGCATGCCTTCGGCATCTGGGCGGCGCTCGCGCATGACGGCGGCTACTGGATGATGATGGCAACCAACGGCATGGGGGTTGGCTTGCAGGCCCCCGTGGCGACCGACCTGCCCCGCTTCGGGTCGCAATGGCGCCGCTCGGGCGATGACATGTCCGATCCGCTCAAGATCATGGCCTTGTTCGGCGCCTATTCGACCAAGCGCTATCTGGGCCACTATTACGCCAAGGCCCAGCGCGTGCGCCGGCATCTGCAAGCGGCCTATGACGAGGCGCTGCAAAGCTGCGACCTGCTCGTCATGCCGACCCTTCCCGTCACTGCGACACCGCTGCCGAAAACGCTGTCCGACCCGGTCGAAGTCACCGATAGGTCGTGGGAGATGATCCGCAATACCTGTGCCTTCAACGTGTCCGGGCATCCGGCCATGAGCGTGCCGTGCGGCATGTCGGACGGCCGCCCGATCGGGATGATGCTGGTCGCCGCCCACTGGAACGAACCGACCATCTATCGCGCCGCCGCGGCGTTCGAGGCGGCTGTCGACTGGCAGCGGGGTGCGGTCTGAACCAGGGCGGCACCTCTCGCCGTCAACCGCCCGCAGATAGGCGCGCTCCAGCCTGATTCAGGATCTGGCGTCCACGCAGCCTCGTTTCGGGGCGCAGCAAGGGGGATGATTGCATTAGTCCGTCTCGACCAGACCCCGGCGTTCTGGATCGACTGCAATATCTGCAGGTCGAGCGGATTTCCACGCGTATCAGAAAGTACAATTGGGAGCTGTTCCCGCACCGCCATTCCGACCTGTTTCAGATCGCCATTGTGCATTCCGGAACGGGGCGGGTGAATTTCGACATCGAGAGCCGAACCCTGCGGTCACACACCGCGGTGATTCTGCCGCACGGCGTGATGCACAATTTCGAACTGTCGGCGGACGCTAGCGTCGACCTGATGACCATCGATGCCGACTATTTTCAGTTCAATCTGAAGCAGGTCGTCGATGCTGGGGCGGAGGCCTCGTTTGTTCATCCCGACATCCTCGCTTTCGACCCGCGGGCAGCTGACTGGGCGGCGCTGCAATCGTCTTTCGGCAATGCCGAAACTCACCAGAACGTGGAAAGGTCGCGCACGCGCAACGCGCTTCTCGCCGCCAATCTCGTTGCCATCATCTCGATCCTCTCCGACCAGTTGTCGCATGCGCACGTGCCGGAGGAGAAGGCGGGTCACGTCGGGCTCTATTTGCGCTTCCGCGAGGCGCTCGAGGCGAGCTACGGCAGCCGTCAGAGCATTGCCGACTACGCCGCCAGGCTGTTCGTGACCGAGCAGAGCCTGTACCGGGCCTGCAAGGCCGTCTCGGGCGTTAGCCCCTCCAAGCTGGTGCAGCAGCGGCTGGTCCTGGAAGGTCAGCGATTGCTGCTTTACTCGGATATGACCGTGTCCGAGATCGCCTATGCGCTCGGGTTCACCGAACCTTCCACCTTCAGCCGATTTTTTACCGAGCGAACCGGACAAAGCCCGGTAAAGTTCCGGGCCAAGCGCTTGGGCTGAGCCGGCTTCCGGCAGCGGTACGCGCCAGGACGACAACGGGCGCCGGCGTTGGACTTTCTTATAAGATTCATCTACGATCCATCATATATCCGATGCTGGGGAAATCCGATGTTGTTAGCTGTCGTCCACCGTGCCGCCCGCGTCGGCCTGCAAGGGTTTATCGAGGCGTCGAAAACAAGCCCGGACATTGCCATCTCAACGCGGCGCGTGCGGGTGTCGCTGCGATGCCGCGCCGGAGCCAGGTAGAGCACCATGCGTTTGACGACATTTTCTGACTATGCGCTTCGCGTGCTGATGTATGCGGGCGCCGCCGAGGGCCGCCTGATCACCATTGAGGAGACATCGCGCGTCTACGGCGTCTCGCGGGCGCATCTGATGAAGGTGGTCAACATCCTTACCAAGACCGGATATCTGAAAGGCGTCCGCGGACGCTCCGGCGGCTTCACGCTGGCCAAGCGGCCGGCGGAGATCAATCTGGGGGCGGTGGTGCGGGCGACCGAGCCCGATTTCGCCCTGGTGGAGTGTTTTGCCACCGGCAACCAGTGTGTCATCACGGGGTGTTGCCGCCTGCCCAACGTCCTGAACGAGGCGCTGACCTCTTTCGTCAAGACGCTCGACCGCTACACGCTCGCCGACATCATGCTCGAGGAGCGCGACTTCAGGATGCCGGGCCGTCCGGCCGACGAGACCCGGGGTCCGGACTTCGCGGCTGCGGCCCTGCGCGGCTGACCGGGTGCCTGCCAAATGACGGACGGCTCATCGCCAACCTGCCCGCACGGCCGCATTCCCGCGCCGCCGCTGCTGTTCCGCCGTTTTAACGATCTTTACCGGATGAGGCTTGCCATAAAAGATATATCTAATATATATCTTTTATGCGACAATCCGAACGGAGTTTGGCATGACGTATGTGGTCACCGACAATTGCATCAAGTGCAAGTTCACCGACTGCGTGGAGGTCTGTCCGGTCGACTGCTTCTACGAAGGCGAGAACATGCTCGTCATCCATCCCGACGAATGCATCGATTGCGGCGTGTGCGTGCCCGAATGCCCGGCCGAGGCGATCTTTCCCGACAGCGACCCGGCAGCTGAGCCACAATGGTTGCGGCTGAACCGTGACTATGCCGACCAATGGCCCAATATCACTTGCAAGAAAGAACCGATGCCCGATGCCGATGCGCTCAACGGCCTGCCCGGCAAGCTGGCCGATTTCAGTACCAAGCCCGGCGAGGGGGATTAGGATTCCGCGCCGTCGAGCTGCTCGATGGCGATATCCGCGGCCGGGTCCTGGCGCATCGTCCGGTAGGCATGCCATGTCGCATGGCCGAGAACGGGAAAGACGACGATCAAACCGAGTAGGCCGATCGCAACGCTCAACGTCACCAGCGTGAGCACGATGCCGCCCCATACGACCATCACGGCGAGATTGTTCCACACCAGCGCCATGCTGGTGCCCATCGCCGTCAGCGAATCGGTTCTTTCGTCGAGCAGCATCGGCAGCGAGAACACGCTGATCGCGAACGAGAAGGCGGCAAACAGCCCGCCGACCAGCGTACCCACGATCAAGAGCGCCCAGCCGCTCGGCGTGTGCATCAGCACCGGCAGGATGTCGGCGAAGCCCGAAAACGGCAAAAGCCCGAAAAACAGCGCGTAGAGGATGACAGCCGCGCGCATCCAAAGCAGCATCAACAACATCAGCAGGACGCCGGTGAAGATCACCTGGCCGCCCGAGCGAGGCCTGACCAAGATCATCGCGCTCAACCCCACCGGTTCGCCGCGCTGCAGCCGCCGGCTCTTTTCGTAAAGTCCGAGCGCGATCACCGGCCCGGTAAGCATAAAGCCGGCAAGGGCCGGAAACAGCACATAGTCGAGATCGAGCCGGAACAGCCCGGCCACGATTGCAATCGAGACCAGAAACACCGCCAGCCCGTAGGCGAGGCTGAGGCCTGGACGGTTGCGGAAGTCCGCCCAGCCGGCCGCGAGCCATTTGAACGCCACCGTTACCGGCAGGTTGCGGCTCCAGCCGAAATCGCGGCGCAGCGGCGGTGCTGTCGGGGGGAGAGTAATCATGGACCCTTTGCCTTTCGTATGCCGTTGCCCGTCCGTCAGCAGGCCGACTTCGCCGCACGGTAAGTGCCGGGTGCCGTGCCCGGGGATTTGGCGTGCTCGACGCAGGCCGGCTGCGAACTGACTGCCACATAGACGAGATGGAGGTTGGCCAGCGCCAGTCCCCCTAGCCCGGCCGCGATCGCGACGCCGATAAGAAGGCGCTGACCCGTGCGCCGCGCAGTCGCGAACGCGACAGATCCGTTCGCCGGGCCCGTCATTGTTTCGCTCCGAGGTCGAGCACATAAACGGTCAGCAGCTTTCTCTGCACCGGCGTCAGGCGCGCCTCCCACGCGGGCATTTCGCCCTGCCGGCCGCGATCGACGGAAGCGAAGATCGACGGCCGGTCGCCGCCATAGATCCAGGAGCCGTCGGTCAGGTCCGGCGCGCCGACATCGGTGCTGCCACGTCCGTCCTCGCCATGGCAGGCGGCGCAGTTGTCGGCGAAGATCGTCGCGCCGGCCGCCGCGCCCGTCTTCTCAGCCGGGGCGAGCGGCGCGTCGGACAACGAGCGCACAAAGCTGACCACGTCGGAAATCGCTTGGCGCTCCAAAATGCCGTCACGACCGAAGGCGAGCATCTGCCCGACGCGGCTTTCGGCGTGGTCGGAATTGATCCCGACACGGATCGTCTCGGCGACCGTCTTCGCGTCGCCGCCCCACAGCCACGCACCGTCGACAAGGCTTGGATAGCCCGGTCCGCCGCCGCCGGTGGCGCCGTGGCACACGCCGCAATTGTCGGCGAACAGGGTCCGTCCGCTCTCGCGCGCAAGCCGCATCAACGCCGGGTCGGCGCGGATCGCCTCGACCGGCTTGGCCTCGATCTCCGCCATCCAGTCGGCGCGCCGTGCCGCCGCGACGGCGAGATCGTCGGCCAGGCGCGCGCGCTGGTCGACGCCGAGCAGGCCGCGCGTGTAGGTCGCACCCAGCGGCCAGGCCGGCATCAGCACCCACCACAGGAACGCAAACGCAAACGTGGACAGAAGGAACAGCCAGATTATCTTCGGCACCGGGCGATTGAGTTCGGTGATGCCGTTCCATTCGTGGCCGGTGGTCAGATAGCCCGTATGGGCGTCGCGTTCTTCTACCGCCACGGTCCCTCCTCGTCCTTCAGGACGCTTTTGGCGGCGCGTTCAAACTTCTTGCCGTTGGCGGGCCACAAGGCATAGACGCCGACGGCGATCGACAGCGCGATAAGATAGAACAGGCCGTAGGATTTGGAGATGCCGACCAGCGTATCGTGGCTGATGTCGATCATGGCTTTGCCTCCATTGCCGACGTTTGCGCCGTTGCCGCGTCGGTCAGCTTGCCGAGTATCTGCAGATAGGCAACCAGCGCGTCCATTTCGGTGAGACGACCTGGGTCGCCGTCGAAGGCGCGGATAGTGGTTGCCTCGCCGTAGCGCTCGCCCACGCCCGTGGTGCCGGCACCGTCGGGATTGGCCTGGTTGACGGCGTCGGCCGCCGCGCTGTCGATCATGGCGTCGGTGTAGGGCACGCCGACCCGCCGCAGCGCGCGGAGTTGGTTGCCGAGATCGTCGGTCCTAAGCTCCGTGTCGAGCAGCCACGTATAGGCCGGCATCACCGATTCGGGCACGACCGCGCGCGGATCGTCGAGATGCGCGACATGCCATTGGTCGGAATATTTGCCGCCGACGCGCGCCAGATCCGGGCCGGTGCGTTTCGAGCCCCAGAGCATCGGGTGGTCGTATTGGGACTCGGCGGCCAGCGAGTAGGGGCCGTAGCGGTCGACCTCGTCCTGCAGTGTCCGGATCATCTGCGAATGGCAGGCATAGCAGCCCTCGCGGATATAGACGTTGCGCCCGGCCAGTTCGAGCGGGGTGTAGACGCGCATGTCGGGCGCCGCTTCGACCGTTTCGTCGATGGTGAACAGCGGGGCGATCTCGACCAGCCCGCCGATGCTCGCCACCGCGATGATCGCGAGCGCGAAGCCGATGCTGTTGCGCTCAAGCTTGTAGTGGGTTTTGAACATGGGCCTACTCCGCCGGTTCCGCCGCCGGGGCGCCGGCGACGGGCCGGTCTCCGGTAGGTTCGCGCGCGGCGCTGGCGGTCGACCGGATCGTCATCCAGATATTGTAGCAGCCGGCGACCGCCCCGATCAGGAACAGCAGCCCGCCGAAGGCCCGCGCGACATAATAGGGATGCATGGCCACCAGCGAATCGACGAAGGAATAGGCGAGCGTCCCGCTCTCATTGTAGGTGCGCCACATCAGGCCCTGGATAATGCCCGAATTCCACATCGCGAAGACGTAGATGACGGTTCCGGCGAGCGCGAGCCAGAAATGGAGCTCGACCAGCGCGGGCGAATACATGCGTTCACGTTTCCACAGCATCGGTACCAGCGAATAGATCGCGCCGAAGGTGATCAGCGCCACCCAGCCGAGCGCGCCGGCATGGACGTGGCCGACGGTCCAGTCGGTGTAGTGCGACAGCGCGTTGACCGGGCGGATCGCCATGAACGAGCCCTCGAAGGTCGACAGGCCGTAAAACACCGCCGCCACCATCATGAAGCGCAGCGTGGCGTCGTCGCGCACCTTGTGCCAGGCGCCGTTGAGGGTCAAAAGCGCGTTGCCGGCCGACGACCAGGACGGCACAAGCAGCATGACGGAAAAGGTCATGCCCAGTGTCTGCACCCAGTGGGGTAGGGCGGTGTAATGCAGGTGGTGGGACCCTGCCCACATGTAGAAGAAGGTGATGCCCCAGAAACTGATGATCGACAGCCGGTAGGAAAAGATCGGCCGTCCGGCCCGCGTCGGCAGGTAATAATACATCATCCCCAGGAAACCGGCGGTCAGAAAGAAGGCGACGGCGTTGTGGCCGTACCACCATTGCGTCATTGCGTCCTGGACGCCGGAAAAGACCGGAAAACTCTTGGCGCCGCCGAGCGAGGCCGGGATCGCAAGATTGTTGACGATGTGCAGCACCGCCACGACCAGGATGAAGGCCAGATAATACCAGTTGGCGACATAGATGTGCGGCTCCTGCCGCCGCGCCAGCGTGCGCAGGTAGAGCACCAGATAGGTCACCCACACGATCACCAGCCAGATGTCGGCATACCATTCCGGCTCGGCATATTCCTTCGACTGGGTGATGCCGATCAGATAGCCGCTGACCGCCAGAAGGCAGAACAGATTGTAGCCGACGAGCACGAACCAGGGCGAAAGCTGGCCGGGCATGCGCGCGCGCGACGTGCGCTGCATGACGTGGAAGGAGGTGGCGATCAGCGCGTTGCCGCCGAAGCCGAAGATTACCCCGGTGGTGTGAACGGGCCGCAGCCGTCCGAAACTCGCCCAGGCCTGGTCGAAAGTGAACTCGGGATAGGCAAGCAGCGTGGCCACCCACACGCCGACGAACATGCCGACCACCGCCCAGGCCATGGCGATCAGAAGTCCCGCCTTGATCGGCTCGTCGTAATAGCGCGAAAGCCGCTCGGAATCGGGCTCGGGGCTGTAATAGCCGCGCGCGACCACGGTCGCGCAGCCGAGCCCGTAGACGAGGATCAGGAAGCCATGCACGCCGAGCGGATCGTGCCGTCCGGCCGCCGCCAGCGCCAGGCCGGTGAGTGCGACCAGCGCCGAAAGCAGGAGCGCGACCTGGCGCTCGGTTGTGGTCAATGTCGAAACCATGCCGTTCTTTTCGCTCGCGCTTGCCAGTCCGGGACCAGGCTCTGGTCGAAACGATGCCGCCGGCGCCGTCTCGTTCGCAGTTCAATAATATGCATTTCTCGCATATCTTAAAGGCGAGGACGATGAAAGGGTTCGTTTTGTCGCTGCCTTCCTGCCGGCGCGCCGGCAATTCCAAGTCGAGGCACGCGCTCGGCTTCGAGTGCCGGCCGCAGGCGCGGATCGCCTTGTTGGAGCAGATGGGCCCGGCCTTGAGCCCGCCTCAGTCGATGCCGCGCAGGAAGGTGAGGCTGCGCGCGAACGCCCGTTGAGCGGCGGGCGCGTCATGCGTGGGGCGGCGCCAATTGTTGAAACCGTGCCCGGCGCCCTCGTAGCAAAATAGCTCGGCGCCGGCCGGCAATTGCCGGCCGAGCGCGACGACCGCCTCCGGCGGCGTTGCCGGATCGTCGGCACCGAAATGCAGCAACACCGGGCATTTGACGCCGCCGGCGATGCCGAGCTTCTCGATCCCGACACCGTAATAGCCGACCGCGCCGTCGAAGCCGGGCCGGGTCGCCGTCGCCACGGCGAGCTTGCCGCCGAGGCAATAACCGACCGTGAAGACGCGCCTTGCGCCGTGTGCGCGCAAATAGTCCGCGCAGGCGAGCGCGTCGTCGATCGCCGCCTCCAGATCGAATGCGGCCCGCATGGCGCGCGCCCGGTCGAGATCGGCGCCGTCGTAGCCGAGCTGCAGGCCCGGCGCGCTGCGCCAGAACAGGTCGGGCACGATGACGACGAAACCCGCGTCGGCCCACTGGTCGGCGAGTTCGCGGATATGCAGGTTGGTGCCGAAAATTTCCTGCAGCAGCACGATGCCGGCGTTCACCTCGCCCTCAGGCCGGCTGAGATAGCACCCGAAGCTGCCGTGTGGAGCCTCGAGCGCGATGTCGGTGCCGCGCGGCGGTTTCATCGTGGCGGTCTCCTCTCGTCGGTTGTCCGGCGCCTGCGGGCGCTGCTCAGTCGGTCTCCGTCTTACGCGGCGTCAGGCCTTCAAGATAGGCCGCGACCTCGTCGACCGGGATGACGTCGGCATATTTGCAGTTGAGGTCGAACAGGCTCATCGCGTGACTTGCCTCGAACCGGTCGAAGGCGGTTTCTTCCGGGATGATCGTCTTGAAGTTGAACGAATAGGCGTCGACGGCGGTCGCGCGCAGGCAGCCTGACGAGGTGCAACCGGTCAAGATCAGCGTGTCGACGTCGAGAAAGTTCAGATGGCTCATGAACATCGTGCCGAAAAAGGCCGAGGGCTTGCGCTTGCCGATCAGGATGTCCTGCGGACGCGGTGCCAGCGGCGCCACGGTCTGAGTGGCGTGCGTGCCTTCCATCGAGGTCTTTTCCGTGCCGCGATGGTTCTTGCCGACCTGGACGCCGCTGTCGACCATGTCCGGGCGCCGCTCCGACTGCGTATAGAAGATCGGGATGTTCTTGGCGCGCGCCAGATGCATCAGCCGCTCGGTATGCGGCACGGTCTTCCAGCCGGCCTCGCCGCAATGGGTGCGGTATTTCTTCACGCCATCGGCGTGGCTCTCGCCCGGCGTGTCGCCGCAGAAATTATATTGCACGTCGATGATGAACAGCGCCGGCCGCTTGCCGAAGCCGCCGCGTTTGCCGTAGCCGGCGAGCTGGTAGATTGTCTTGTCGTGCTCGGTCAGAAACCGATCCCAGATACGTTCTGCCATGGTGGGTCCTCTCAGGGCTCGCGGTGGAGGTAACGCCCGCTCGCGCCTCGCGCGCCGGCAAGGACGCCGTCCTCCACGAGAATTTCGCCGCGCCGGATAGTGTGGGTCACACGGCCGCGGAGGCGCATGCCCTCATAGGGCGAATAGTCGGAATGGGACGGATAGTCGGCCGCGCGCACCGTGGTGGTGGCGTCCGGGTCGACGATGGCGAAGTCCGCGTCGTATCCCGGCGCGATCATCCCCTTGCCGGGCAGCGAATAGAGCGTGGCCACATTGCGCGAAACCGCCGCCGCCAGGCGCTCGATCGCAATGCCGCGCTTGTGGTGGCCCTCCTCGATCAGCACCGGCAGGATCTGCGCCAGGCCGGGAAAGCCGGCGCTCGCCGACCAGATGTCAGGCCCCTTTGTGGCGCGCTTGCGCGGAACGTGGTCGGAGCCGATGGTCGCGATCTCGCCGGTGCGCACGCCTTCCCACAACCCGTCGACATCGGCCTGCGGGCGCAGCGGCGGATTGACCTTGCCGATCGGACCTAGCGGGCTGTCGCGCGTCAACGACAGATAATGGATGCAGGTCTCGACATGGATCGGCGGTCGCCCCGGACGGCGCAACCGGCGCACGATCTCCAGGCTCTCGGCCGACGACATATGGACGATGTTGACCGGACAGCCGGCCTTCTCGCCGAAAAAGGCGACGCGAAAGACGTTTTCGGCCTCCAGGAAGCCCGGCGACTGCTCGTCCCACGCCGCCAGGTCGTCGCGCCCCGCCGCTTTCAGCGGTTCGCGGAACAGCGGGATCACCTCGGTGTTTTCGCAATGGACGCCGACGACGCCGCCTTTGATGCGCGCACCCGCCTGCAGCGCTGCATAAAGCAGCGCGTCGTCGACCTCGGTAAAACCCTTGGCCGCGCCGGTGGCGCCCTTGTACATCAGATAGACCTTGACCGAGGTGACGCCGAAGCGCTTGGCAAGCGCCGGCAACTCGGCCACGTGGCGGCGCGAGGTGACGCCGAAATGCAGCCCGAAATCGATCGCCGAGCGCGCCTCGGCGGCCGCCCGCCACGGCCCGGTCGAACTGCCCAGATCGTCGTGTCGCCAGAAGCTCAGCAGCCCCGTGACCCCACCGAGCGCGGCTGTCGCGGTTTCGCTCGACCAGTCGTTTTCCTTGTCGCCGAAGCCGATATGGGTGTGCGGATCGATCACGCCGGGCAGGATCCAGCGACCTTTGCAATCGATCACCCGCCGGCCTTGGGCCTTTTCCGCGGCGTCGAGGATGGCGCAGATCCGCCCGTCGCGTACACCGATGCTGCCGGTGCGGACGCCTTCGCCCGGAAAGACGATCTCACCGCCCTTCAAAACCAGGTCGAATGTCAAGATACGGCCTCTTTCTGCATCGACAAGATCCGTTCCCCGGCATCGTTCCACACCTCCTGGCGCACGATCTTTCCGTCGCGGATGTCGAAACGGTCGATGAAGCGGATGTCCTTGAAGGCGCTTCCGTCGAGCCATTCGCCGTAGAGCGTGCCGGTCACCAGTGCCTGGATGGAGCCGTCCTGTTCCCAGGCGCAGCTTTCGCCGATCGTCTTGCGCACCACGCGATAGCGGCTGCCCGAATTGGCGACGATCTCGTCGATCGAGCCGAACCGGCGGTCGCCCGGAAACACCAATTGCGCGCCGTTTTGGGCGACGAGGCTGCGCGCGGTGTCGAGATCGCGTTCTTCCATCGCGGCAAGATAGGCAAGGGCGAGCTTGCGGCCGTCTTCAGGTGTCATCATGTCCTCCTTGGTCCGACGCGATGCGTCGCGATTCCAGTCCTGCCATCAGTGAGGCGAACAGACCGCCATTTTGCAACAGCGCGCGCTCGTGGCTGCTCGCCACGTCCACCCGTGCCGAAAACCTTGTTTCGCCACCGGCCGTCCGGGCCGTCACAGTGACCGGGCGATCCGTCTCGACTGCGGCCCGCAGACCGTCGAAATCGTAGGTTTCGAAACCCGACAGGCCGAGCGAGGACGCGCTTTCGCCGTCGGCGAAGGTCAGCGGCAGGATGCCCATGCCGATCAGGTTGGCGCGGTGAATACGTTCGAAACTTTCCGCCACGACCGCCCGCACCCCGAGTAGTTTCGGCCCCTTTGCCGCCCAGTCGCGGCTCGATCCCATGCCGTAATCGGTGCCGGCGAGCACGATCAGCGGCACGTTCTGCCGGCGCCAGCTTTCGGCCGCCTCGAAAATGGTCACCGGCTCGGCGTCCGGCGCCGTGCGTGTCATGCCGCCTTCGCGGCCGGGTGCGAGCAGGTTTTTCATGCGCTGGTTGGCAAAGGTGATGCGCGCCATGAAGTCGTGATTGCCGCGTCGCTGGGTAACGGCGTTGAAGTTGTCGGGCTCGACCCCGGCGGCGATCAGGAAGCGTCCGGCCGGGGTGTCGGCCAGGATCTCGCCGCTCGGCGTGATGTGGTCGGTCGTCAGCGAATCGCCCGCCCGTACCAGCACGCGCGCGCCCTCGATCCGGTCCGGCAGCGCCTCGTGCGGCCCGTCGAAGAAGGGCGGCCGCCGGATATAGGTCGAGGCCGGGTCCCAGGCAAAGCGCGGCCCGCTCGCCGTTTCCAGCTCGTGCCAAAGCGCGGCCCCGTCGAACAGCGTTGCGTAGCTGTCGCGGAATCGGCCCGGCTGCTGGCTGGTCGCCACCAGGCGCGCGAGTTCCTCGCCGTCGGGCCAGATGTCGCGCAGATAGACCGGCGCGCCGTCCTTGCCGGTGCCGAGAGGCTCGGTCTCGAAATCGACGTCGACGCGGCCGGCGAGCGCAAAGGCCACCACCAGCGGTGGCGAGGCGAGGTAGCTTGCCCGGCAGGTTTTGTGGATCCGGCCCTCGAAATTGCGGTTGCCCGACAGCACCGCCGCCGCCACCAGGTCGTTGCCCAGCACCGCCTCGGCAATGTCGGCGCGGATCGGTCCGGATTTGCCGGAACAGGTCGTGCAGCCGTAGCCGACAATGTGGAAGCCGAGCGCTTCGAGCGGCGTCATCAGCCCGGCCTCGGTGAGATAATCGCGCACCAGCCGCGAGCCGGGCGCGAGCGAGGTCTTGACCCAGTCGGGCACCTGCAAGCCGCGCGCGACCGCGTTGCGGGCCAGAAGCCCGGCGCCGATCATCACCGACGGGTTGGAGGTGTTGGTGCACGAGGTGATCGCGGCGATGGTGATCGTGCCGTGGCGCAGCGGCGCCTCGAGCCCGTCGATCGTGACGGTATCGTCGAGCCGTTCCGGCGCGAGGCCGAACCCGCCCGCGTCAACCGGCTTGGCGAGGACGTCGCGGAAGGCGGATTTGACTCCCGTCAGCGGCACGCGGTCCTGCGGTCGTTTCGGGCCTGCCACGCTGGGCGCGATCTGGCCGAGATCGATCGTGACGGTCTCGGTGAATTCGATCGCCTGGTCGTGCTCCTCCACGAACAGCCCGGATGCGCGCGCATAGGCCTCCACGCGCCGGACATGGTCAGGCTCGCGGCCCGACCGCGTGAGATAGTCGATCGTCATGGCGTCGATCGGGAAGAAGCCGATGGTCGCGCCATATTCGGGCGCCATGTTGGCCAGGGTGGCGCGCTCGGGCACGGTCAGCGTGGCGACGCCGAGGCCGAAGAATTCGACGAACGCGCCGACCACGCCGACTTTGCGCAGCCGCTCGGTGACCGTCAAAACCAGATCGGTGGTCGTCGCTCCGGCCGGTAGCCGGCCCGTCAGCCTGACGCCGATGACGCGCGGGATGCGCACCACATAGTCCTGACCGAGCACGGCCGCCTCGCCGTCGATGCCGCCCACGCCCCAGGCGAGCAGACCGAGCCCGTTGACCATCGGCGTGTGGCTGTCGCAGCCGAGCACGAATTCCGGTCCGGTGATCCGGCCGACACCGGGCACGTCCTGCTCCTCAACCACACGGGCGAGCTTTTCCAGATGCACCTGGTGGATGATGCCCGCGCCGGGCGGCACGACGCGCAGGCGCTGAAAGGCCCGCTGCGCCCATTTGAAGAAGGCGTAGCGTTCGCGGTTGCGCTGATATTCCTTTTCGATGTTGCGGGCCTCGGCGTCGGGCCGGCCGGCGACATCGACGATCAGCGAATGGTCGACCACCAGCGTGACGGGAACCATAGGTTCGATGACGGCGGGGTCTCCACCGGCCTCGGCAACCGCATCGCGCGCCGCGGCGAGGTCCATCAGCACCGGCAGTCCGCTGGAATCGGGCAGGATCACGCGCGACACCCTGAGCGGAACAGTCAGTTCCGCCGCGCCCGGTGTCCAGTCCAGTATCTTGCCTAGCGGCTCGGCAACGTCCGCGCCCCCGAGCGCCTGGCGCGCCACGTTTTCAAGGACTATGCTCAGGCTTGCCGGCAGGCGTCGCGGCCGATCTCCCGCAAGCGCGTCGAGCGCGACGCATTGCGCGGCCTCGCCGTGTGGTCCTTCGAAGCTTGCAAGTGGTATCTGGCGCACTGTCACGATCCGACCTTCCTGGGAAAAGGAATATGGATCGACCGAAAAAGTGTCAACACTTTTGCCGGAACGCTCTTGAAGAATTCACTAAGCTTAGCTATCCCTTGGATCAATCTGGGTTTCGGACCAAAAGTGTCGACAGGAGGAAGCGTCTTGCCGGAACGCGAACAGTCTACCCTGGTCGACCGGGTCACGAGCAAGATTTTCGAGATGCTTCTGTCTGGCGAGATACCGCTGGGCGGGCCGGTCAACGAGGCCGCGCTCGCCGAGCTTCTGTCGGTCAGTCGCGGCCCGGTGCGCGAGGCGGTCAAGCAGCTCCAGGGGCGCGGCCTGGTCGTCAAGGAACCTTATCTCAAGGCACGCGCGGTCGCGCTAACGATCCCCGACATGGTGGAGATTTTCCAGCTCCGCGAGGCGGTGGAGGGCATGTCCGTGCGCCTGGCCACGCAACGCATGAGCGATGCCGAGCTCGACGATTTGCTGGTGGCGTTCTCCGACGCCAAAAAAAGGAGTGACGGCGTTTCTCTCGACGTGCATGTGCGCATCGCCGAGGGCAGCGGCAATGCCCGCATCCGCGCGCTTTTGTGCGACGAGCTTTATTATTTGCTGCGTCTTTACCGCGCGCGCTCGGGCAACGCGCCGGGCCGGCGCGAGGATGCCTTCGCCGAGCACTGGCAGATATTGCGGGCGATGAAGGCGCGCGACGCGGACCTCGCCGAATCGCTGATGCGCGCGCATATCGGTCGGGCCACCCAATCGCTCCAGGCGCTGCTTGAAACCGAAGCGCCGCCCTCGAGCGGCACCGAAGAGAGGAAAACCGGATGAGCTCTGAGCGACAGCAGCAGGCAACGCACGTGCGTCGGATGCGCGAGTTGATCGCGGCGGACGGGATCATCGTGTCGCCAGGCGTGTTCGACGGCTACAGCGTGCGTGTGGTCGAGAAGATGGGCTTCAAGACCGCCTGTACGACGGGCGCCGGCCTGTCGAATTCGCGGCTCGGCGTGCCCGATGTCGGCATTATGGGGCTGACCGACAATGTCGAGGCTTGCCGGATGATCGCGCGCAGCGTCTCCATTCCCGTCATGGCCGACGCCGACACCGGCTATGGCAATCCGGTCACCGTCTATCACACCATCCAGCGCTTCGAGGAGGCCGGCGTCGCCGGCGTCAATATCGAGGACCAGGTCAGCCCGAAACGCTGCGGCCACATGACCGGCAAGGACGTGATCGACATGCGCGAGATGGCGCGCAAGATCGAGGCGGCCTGCGACGCGCGTAAGGATGATGATTTTGTCGTTCTGGCCAGGACCGATGCGATCGCCGTCGAGGGCATCGAAGGCGCGATCCGTCGCGCCAGGCTCTATGCCAAGGCCGGCGCCGACATGATCTTCGCCGATGCGATCGCCGGCGAGGAGCAGATCAAGCGCCTGGTCGACGCCGTCCCGGTACCGGTCTCGGTTAATATGGGCTTCGGTATCCGCAGCCGTCCGACGACGCCGCTGGTCCCGATCCGTCGGCTGGCCGAGCTCGGCGTTAAGCGCGTGACCCTGCCGCGCATGCTGCCCGCGGCCGCTTTGATGGCGATGGAGAACGCGCTTAATATCCTCAAGGCATCGATCGCCACCGGCGAGGTCGTCGACCGTCCCGACCTGCTGGTCGGTATCGACGACATCTGGGAGCTGATGGAGCAGCCCCGGATCAAGCAGATGGAAAGCCACTACAACGATCTCAGCGGCGTCGTCGTGCCCGAGGAGCGCGCCGCTTCCTGAGGCAATCGCCGTCCGTAGCGTCTTGCCCAGGCGGCCCGCAACCTCGGCAAAGCCCGTTTGCAATGGCGCCTCTCTGCGGCGCCATTGCCGTTTCGGGGGCTGCCGATCGCGCCCTTGCTGCCCGGTTTGCCGCGGCGGATGAAAGCCGGCCGCGCTCCGCCTGCTCGTGACCCGCCGATATCCGGCGCCGGCTTTATTCGGCGCTGGCGCTTTCCTGGCTCTTCTTCGCGGCGGCGCTCTTGCCGAACCGCGCCTTCAGCGACGGCAGCAGCATAGCTACGAACAGGATCGCCGCGGCAGCGAGGAAGGCCGCGCTGATCGGACGGTCGATAAAGGTGGTCAGGTCGCCGCGCGAGAAAAGCAGCGCGCGCCGGAAATGCTGCTCGATCATCGGTCCCAGGATGAAGCCCATCAGGAGCGGCGCAGTCGGGTACTGGAAGGCGTTCATCAGATAACCGACAATGCCGAAGACGATCACCATCAAGACGTCGAACGGGCTGTTGTTGACGCTGTAGACGCCGACGCAGATGAAGAAGGTGACGGCCGGAAACAGGATGCGCTTGGGGATCGTCAGGATGCGCACCCAAATCCCGATCAGCGGGATGTTGAGCACCAGAAGCATCAGATTGCCAACCCAGAAGCTGACGACCAGGCCCCAGAACAGATCGGCGTGCTCGGTGAAGAATTCCGGCCGCGGCTGGATGCCGTGGATCATCATCGCACCCAGCAGCACCGCCATCGCCGCGTCGCCGGGAATGCCGAGCGCCAGCGTGGGAATGAACGCGGCCTGGGTCGAGGCGTTGTTGGCGGCCTCCGGGGCGGAGATGCCTTCGATCGCGCCGCGGCCGAACCGGCTCGGGTCGCGCGCCACCCGCTTTTCCAGCGCGTAGGACAAAAACGCCGCCAGCGTCGGTCCGGCGCCCGGCAGCGTGCCGATGAAGGAGCCGATGCCGGCGCCGCGAATGGCGGGCTTCCAGCATTGGCTGAGATCTTTCCGCGTCGGCACCAGGT
Organism: Nitratireductor arenosus; assembly: GCF_009742725.1. GTDB lineage: Bacteria > Pseudomonadota > Alphaproteobacteria > Rhizobiales > Rhizobiaceae > Mangrovimarina > Mangrovimarina arenosa. The sequence goes on from NZ_WPHG01000003.1 coordinate 807,876, forward strand.
CGCGCATTCGAACCTTCTGCAATTGCGAGGCGTCGCGCTCCGGGGTTCCGGCGTTCTTGAGGATCTCGGCCACGCCGAACAGCCCCATCGCCATCGCGACGAGATTGAGCCCATCCTGCAATTCCAGGATGCCGAAAGTGTAGCGAAGCTGTCCGGAGGTCGTGTCCATGCCGACCATGGCCAGCATCAACCCGGCCACGACCGAGGCGACGCCCTTGAGTGGATTGCCGAGCGACATAGTCGCCGCTGCGATCAGGCCCAGTAGCATGATGGAAAAATATTCGGCCGAGGAGAATTTGAGCGCCATTGCGCCGAGCGCCGGGGCGAAGCTCATCAAAAGCACGATCGCAAAGCAGCCGCCGAAGAAAGAGGTGAGCGTCGTGATGAACAGCGCGACGCCCGCGCGTCCCTGCTTGGCCATCGGGTAACCGTCGATCGCGGTGACCGCGGTCGTCGAGGTGCCTGGCAGGTTGAGCAGGATCGACGCAGTCGAGCCGCCATATTGCGCGCCGTAGAAAATGCCGGCGAGCATGATCAGCGCCGCCATCGGTTCCAGGTGGTAGGTGATCGGCAGGATCATTGCTACCGCCGCGAGCGGGCCGATGCCCGGCAACACGCCGATGAACATGCCGATTGTCACGCCGAGGAAGCAGAACAGCAGCGCCTCGGCCGTTATCGCCGTTTCGATGCCGAGCGCCAGTCCGGAAATCAGGTCCATCGTTAGCCTCCCAGCATCGATAGCGGAATCTTGAGACCGACGATAAAGACCAGCCAGCCGAAAACGCACAGCCCCGCGGTGAGCAGAAGCGCGGAGCGCCATGTCGTTTCCCGCTCGACCATCGCGCACAACACAACCAGGATCGCCGTGGCCGGCAGGAAGCCGATCCGGTCGACCATGAGCGCCCAGGCCAAAATGCCGCCCAGGATCATCACGAAGGGCCGCAGCCGCAGTACCACCTCCGTCTTTTCGGCCGTGCGGCTTTGCCAGGCGAGCACCGCGCCGAGCCCGATCAGGAGAACGCTCAGCGCGACCGGGAAGAAGCCGGCGCCCATGCGTACCACCGTGCCCATCGGATAGCCGAGGGCGATGATCAGGCAGCCTATGCCGAGCCCGATCAGGACCAGTGCGGCCTGCAATTCGTTGCGGTTGAAATCAGACATGCGGCCGATCTCCGATGGGCGCGGCGGGGGCGGTGAGGCCGGCGAGTGACAGGCCGCCGCAATGATAAAGGGTTTGTCCGGTGATCGCGCCCGCTTCTTGCGATAGCAGGAAGCAGATCGTCGCCGCGATTTCATCGGGCGCGATCAGGCGGCCGAGCGGGGGCAGGGCGACGGGGGCGGCGGCGCGTGCCTTGTCCTTCAGTTGCGGCGTGTCGGTCGGGCCTGGCGCCACGGCGTTGACGGTGATGCCGCGCGCGACGCAGTCGAGCGCAAGCGCGCGCGCCAGACCTTCGGTTCCCGCCTTGGAGGCCGAATAGAGGCCGCGGCCGCTGCGTCCCTGCGAGGCGCGGCTCGACACCAGCACAATCCGGCCGCGCCGGTCGGGCATGCGCGGCAGCAGCGTTTCGGCCAGCCGTTGCGGCGCCGCCACATGCAGCCGCCACAGCCTCGCCCCGAGATCGCCACGGGTGTCCGGGTCGTCGTCCGCCCTTAGGATGCCGGCTGCGTGCACCAGCCCCTGATAGCGCTCGCCGGCGATCGTGGAAAGGGGCGCATCGAGCCCCGTCGCTGTGGCGAGATCGGCGCGCAAGTGCTGGTATCGGGGATGTGAGAGGGCGATATCGGCGGGCGCGATGTCGATGCCGTCGACGAACCAGCCCCGGTCGAGCAGCCGCAGGGCGACCGCGCGACCGATCCCCGAGGCCGCCCCGGTAACGAGAATGCGGTCGGTTCCCGGTGTCCTTGTAGTGTCGTTGTCGGGCATGATCGCCACATTTTCCAGATCGTTGCGGCGTCCGATCGCCTGCGGTGGCGACAAATTTGCGCGGTGGGCTTGTACTGTCAACAGTCTTGCCGGCCTATCAAATCCGCGCATTGGGTCGGCTCTGACCCAACTCTTGCGCTATCTATTTGTTTATACATTACTTTTATGAGAAGTGAATATGAAGGCACGGATTTTTCGATGAAATCAAAAACCGTTTCGTACCGCGAGGGGGGGCAAAACTGTTGACTTAATCATAGCTGCGCTCAATAGTGTCGACACTTTTACGGGGTGAGACCGATGGCGAACACGCTGACGAAGGCCGTTGTGGTGGCCAGGACGCGTTCGAATCGTCAACGGTCGGCACACGGTCAGTTCCGCGAAGGGAGTGCAATGGCGACCGACGTCGACGCCAGGGTGGATGTGTTGGTGATCGGTGCCGGGGGATGCGGGCTGGTGGCCGCGCTCGCGGCGGATCGGCTTGGCGCCAGCGTCGCCATCGTGGAAAAGGCTCCCGTCTGCCAGGGCAATACCGCGCTGTCGAGTGGCTCGATCCCGGCTGCGGGAACCAGGCTCCAGCGTGCCGCGGGCGTGGTTGACACGGCCGAAACCTTCGCACGCGATCTGGCAATGGTCGCCGGGCCGCATGACGCGTCGCATTTGGTCGGTGTGCTCGCGGCGGTCTCCGCCGAACTGATCGACTTCCTTATCGATGATACCGGTCTCGAGCTGGATCTCGTCACCAAATACAAACATGTCGGCCATGGCACCCATCGCCTGCACGCCCCGCCGTCGCGCCGCGGCGCCGATCTGATAGGCGGCCTCGAACGGGCGGTGGCGCGGCGGGATATCCCGCTGGCCTTCTCGCAACCGGCCACGGCGCTGATCGACGACGGCGCGCGGGTCTGCGGCGCCGTCGTCGGCACCCCCGCCGCGCCGTCGCGCATCGGTGCCGACGCCGTTATCCTCGCCTGCAACGGGTTTGCCGCGCGCGCCGACCTTCTGGCTCATCACTGCCCCGGGGCGACCGGCGCCATCTATGCCGGCTCGCCGCACAGCGCCGGCGAGGCGCTCGAATGGGGGCTCGCGCTTGATGCCGGGACCGGCAATCTCGGCGCCTATCAGGGCCATGCCGCCATCAGTGTTGAAACCGGCGCCTTGATGACCTGGACGCTGGTCGAGCGCGGCGCGATCGTCGTCGACGGTCGCGGTCGCCGCTTCGGCGACGAAACCCTCGGCTATTCGGCTTTCGCTGATCTCGAGCTTGCCGGCACCGGCCCGTTCCATCTGGTCTACGACGCCCGCATCGCCGAGGACGTGGCGGCCGGCCAACCCGACTTTGCCGCCGCCTGCGCCATGGGTGTCGCCCGGAGCGCCGGCTCTCCCGGCGAGATCGAGGTCGCGACGGGATTGCCTGCAGGGGCGCTGGCGCAAACGCTTGCAGCCGCGCGTGCGGCCGCGCGCGGCGAGGCGCCCGACGCGTTCGGGCGCCTCGCGTGGGGTTTTGGGCCGCTCGGTGCCGCACTGCGCTACAGCGCGATCCAACCAGCCTGTTTCCACACCCAGGGCGGTCTGATGGTCAACGGCCATGCCGAAGTGATCCGCAAGGACGGAACCGCCATCCCCGGGCTTTACGCCGGCGGCGGCGCGGCGGTCGGGATCAGCGGGCGCCGTGGCGGCGCCGGCTACGTGTCGGGCAACGGCCTCTTGTCGGCGCTCGGTCTCGGTTTCATCGCCGGGCGCGCAGCCGCTGCCCGCCTGGTGTCGCCGTCCGCCCCGCCGAGGCTGGCCGGCCGGTACGATGTCTCCAACCAATCCATTCACAACGGAGGATGATATGAAGACCATATTCAAGACCCTGTTGGCCGGGGCCGCGCTTGCCCTCGGCCTGGGCGCGGCGAGCGCCCAGAACTTTCCCGAGCGCGCCGTGACGATCGTCGTGCCCTATTCGCCAGGCTCGACCGACACCATGGCCCGCACGTTGGCCGAGGACATGTCGCAGGCGCTCGGCCAGCCGGTGGTGGTCGAGACCCGTCCCGGAGCGGGCGGCACGGTTGGCGCGTCGGAGGTGGTCAAGGCCGATCCGGACGGCTACACGCTGTTGATGGCGGTGAGCTCGGTCCAGACGGTTGCGCCGCACCAGCGCGAACTGCCCTACGGGTTCGGCGATCTGAAGCCGGTGGCCCGCGTCGCCGTCGGTCCAAATGTGATCGCAGCGCGTTCCGGCGCGCCGTTCAAGACGATCGAGGAGTTTATCGCCTATGCGCGCGATAATCCCGGCAAGGTCAGCTACGGCAGCGCCGGCACCGGCGGCGCCACCCATATCGCGGCCGAGGCGATCGCCCGGGCTGCCGACATCAAGCTGTTTCACATTCCCTTCGGCGGCGTGACGCCGGCGATCGCCGCGACGATCGCCGGTGATGTCGACGTCGTGCTCGGCTTCGCCTCGGCGATCCTGCCGCGCGGCGAATCGGGCCAGCTCGTGCCGTTGGCACAGCTCTCCGAAAAGCGCGCCTCGCTGGCGCCGGACCTGCCGACCCTGATGGATGCGGGGGTTGATCTGGCCCTGCCGCCGAATATCGGCCTGTGGGCGCCGGCAGAGACGCCCGACGACGTCGTTGCCGCGCTGGCGGACGCCGCCGAGAAGGCGGCCGGAGGCGAAACCTTTCAGAACTTCGCCAAGAAGGCGCTGGTCGAGATCGATTATGCCGGCCCGGCCGATTTCGGCGCCGTGCTGAAGAAGGAAGACGCCTTCTTCGCCGAATTGCTGCCGACGATCGATTTTTCGCAGCAGTAAAGCCGGCACCGATCTGACGTATCCGGCGGGGTCTCCTTCGGGAGGCCCCGTTTTCGTTCAGGCATCGTTTGCGTCCGCCCGTGCCGCACTGCCGGACGCACACCCGCCGGTTCCCTCGCCGCGGTCTTTTCAATCGTCGTTTCGATCGAGGCCGTCGAGTATCAGGTCGAGGCCGACCGTGAACTCGTCGCCATAGGCGTAGCCCGGCTGCAATACGTGCTCGCGGGTCATCTCCGCAAGGTGCGGATAGGTGTCGGCCGGCAAATGCTGCAGCATGGTCTCGGCCAGTGCCGCCAGGTCGTCGGGCGTATCGAAGGGCAGGTTCAATTCCTGCAGCACGAAGCCGTAAATATAGCTGTCGAGTACGGAATAGGCATGCGCGGTCCGGGCGACCGAAAACCCGTTCGCGCGCAGGCAGCCGATCACCGCGTCGTGGTGGCGCAAGGTCGCCGGGCCCGGATTGCGGCGCGAATCCAGCAGACCAAGCGCCCAGGGGTGGCTGCGTAGCATGGTCCTGGCCGCGATCGCCCGCGTGCGCATGGCGGCCTTCCAGTTCTCGTCCGCGCGCGGCAGGCTGATCTCGCCGAAGGCGAAATCGACCATGGCGTCGAGGATCGCGTCCTTGTTGGCGACATGGTGGTAGAGCGACATCGCCTCGACCCCCAGCCGGTCGGCCAGCTTGCGCATCGACAGCGCCGCGATGCCGTGCGCATCCGCTAGCGCGACCGCTTCCCGCACCACACGTTCCCGTGTGAGCCGGCCCTTTTTTCGATCGGTTTTCGCGCTCGGTGCAGCCATCGCCGGTTTCCAGTCCTTGACAACCTTACACCGTATATATACTTACAGCGTAAGGGAATGGATGAGCCGTCCGCTCAGGCCCTTGCCGGGCGCTTGTGAACAACAAAAGGAAGTCTGACCGTGACAACAGCGACAGCGGGCGCGGCGCCCCGAGTGGCTTCGCCGAAAAGGATCTGCATCGTTGGCGCGTCGGGCAAGCTCGGGCGCTATATGGTCCAGCACGCGCTTGAGCGCGGTTACGAGGTGGTCGGCGTCTGCCGGCCGCAAAGTGTCGACAAGCTAAAAGCCTTCGCGGACCGCGTCACCATCGTTCCCGGCCGTACCGACGACCGCGATGTCATCCGGCGCGCGGTCGCGGGCTGCGATGCCGTCCTCGTCGTGCTCGTGCCCTGGGGCGTGCGCAACTATGCCAGCGGCACCGCCCAGGCCGTACTCGACTTCGCCGCGCCCGATGCACGCCTGGTCTTTTCCTGTGGGTGGCATATCAGTCGCGACGGCCGCGACGTCTATTCGTGGCAATTCCGGACTTTGGTGAAGCTGATCGGCTGGCTGGCCAGGCTCGCCCGCCTGGTCGATATTGACGACCAGGTGGAGGCGTGCCGGCGCGTCTTTGCCAGCGACCGGCGATGGACCGTGGTGCGCGGCAGCGATCTGGAGGAGGGCGACAGCCAGGGCCTGCCGGTATGGAGCCGGCACGTCGGCGATCCGGTCCTGGCCAGCAACCGCACGCGGCGCGTCGATTTTGCCCTGTTCATGGTCGCCGCGATCGACGATGAGGCGCTGGTGCGTGAGGCGCCGGCGATCGTCGGCTGCCGCACGCCGTCCGCGCTCGCCCACACCACGTCCGGCTCTGGCGCGCAGGCCTACTCCGCCGCGGTGCCTGTTCAGCGCGGATGAACGTCAGGCCGCCGAGGCTTTCGCTTTTTCGGGAAACAGCGCCTTCAGGCCGGCCGCCGAGGCCTCGGCGACGCCGCGCTCGGTGATCAGTCCCGTGACCAGCCGGGCCGGCGTGACGTCGAAGGCCGGATTGGCGGCGCCGGTGGCGTCCGGCGAAATCCGCACCTGGCACAGCGTTCCGTCCGGCGCACGGCCCCATACCAGCGACACCTCGTCCCCGTCCCGTTCTTCGATCGGAACGTCGCGCAGCCCGTCGGCAATCGTCCAGTCTATGGTCGGCGAAGGCAGGGCGACGTAAAACGGTACGTGATTGTCGTATGCAGCGAGCGCCTTCAAATAGGTGCCGATCTTGTTGCACACATCGCCATTGGCGGTCGTGCGGTCGGTGCCGACGATCACCATGTCGATGGCGCCGCGCTGCATCAGATGCCCGCCGGCATTGTCGACGATCAGCGTGTGCGGCACGCCGTGGCCGGCCATCTCCCAGGCAGTGAGCTGGGCGCCCTGGTTGCGCGGCCGCGTCTCGTCCACATAAACGTGGACGAAAATGCCTTCCTCCAACGCCAGATAGATCGGCGCGGTCGCGGTGCCGTAATCGACGGTCGCCAGCCAGCCCGCATTGCAGTGAGTCAGGATATTGACCGTCTCGCCGGGCTTCTTGCGTGCAGCGATCGCGCGGATGAGGGCGAGGCCGTTGCGGCCGATGCCGCGATTGAGCTCGACATCCTCGTCGGCGAGTTCGCTGGCGCGCCGATAGGCGGCCGCGGCGCGCTCGGCTTCGGGCAGGGGCCGCAGCAGCGCCCGCATTTCGTCGAGTGCCCATTTCAGGTTGATTGCCGTTGGCCGGGTGGCGTGCAGCGTGTCCCAGACCGCGTCGAGCGCGACATCGGACGGGTCGGTCCGCATCTGGAGCGCCACGCCGTAGGCGGCGGTGACGCCGATCAGCGGCGCGCCGCGCACCCACATGTCGCGGATGGCGGTGGCCGCGTCGTTGGCTGATTTCAGCGTCTCGACGCGCAATTCGTGCGGCAGCCAGCGCTGGTCGATAATATCGACCGACCGACCGTCCTCGTTCAGCCAGATGGTACGGAAGTGGCGATCGCCGACATTCACGAAATCTCTCCTCGGTCCAGCGTTTCGGCCAGGACGCCGATCTCGGCCAGCGACTGGATGCCGTGCCGGTTGACGGCCAGATGTCGGCCGAATTTCAGCGCGCGTGCCTCGCAGGCCGCCCGCATATCGACATCCTCGATCTCCTCGAATTCGGCATTGTGCGCCAGGCCGAGAATGCGGCGATGGATCTCGATGCCGGCGAAGCCGAGCATGTCCGTCCACAAATCGCGCATAAGCCGATGCCGCGCCTGTTCGGCGCCGAGCGCGTCGCCCTGGTCTTCGAACAAGCTTCGTTGATAAAGCATACCGGTGCGTTCGGTGCGCCACAGAAGCGCGAATTCGGTATGGAATGTGTCCCAGCATTTGCTGATCACGATCAGGAGGTAGGCGCGCATGGCGTCGCGCTCGCCGCCGCTTTCGTGACCGCGTTGCGAGAAATAGGCCATCCAGAAATTGGCCAGCAGCATGCCGACGTCGAAGGCCATCGGGCCGTAGAAGGCGAACTCGGGATCGATCACAAATGTGTCGTCGTCCGTCACCATCACCGATCCGGTATGCATGTCGCCATGCACCAGCGTCTCCGCGCCGGTGGCGAAGCGGTGCTTCAGCCTTTGCGCCTCGACCTTCAGATCGCGGTCGGCGCGCAGTTCGGCCACCAGAAGGTCGAGCTGCGGGCTGGTATGGCGGTTCATCGGCGCGTCGAAATAGGGATCGGAAAACACCAGGTTCTCGGTGATCTCGCACAATTCCACATTATCCGCGAACAGCGCCAGGTCGGCCTTGCGCTCCCCGGCCCGCATGCAAAGATCGGAGCCGCGGAAAAGCGTCCTTGCCAGGAACAGGCCGAGGTCGCGGGCCATATGCGGTGGCCGCCGCCCTTCGATCAACGCCTTGCGCAGGATGATGTGCGGCGACAGAAATTCCATCACGATCAGCGCCTGGGTCTCGTCGAAATGAAAGATCTCGGGAACCCGCCCCGGCGCGCGCGCCGCCTGCCGCGTCAACGCGTGATACTCGAAAAACGAACGTTTGAGCGGCAGTGGCCAGGAATCGCCGACCAACCGCACATAAGGCAACGCCTGCTTGACGATGACGGTGCCGCGCGCGCCTTCCACGATGAAGACCAGATTGAGGTTGCCGTCGCCAACCTCGCGCGCGCGCCATCCTGTCGGATCGTCGCCCAATTTGTCGCGCATCGCCGCGACGTCGGCGAGGCGCATGGCCAGCGTATCCACGCTCAGCGCTTCGAACGGACGGTCCTGCATCAAGCCAGCCTCCTCGATCCTTGGGGTCAATCGGCATTGCGGTTTCGGCGCGCTGCGCGGCAATGGGGCCGAAATCGCGGGTTCCAGCGTCGCAAAGCGTCGAAGGGGGACGTCCCGTCCGTGCTCTGCCCCCTGATCCGTTGGATTTCGCCTTGCCCGGCGCCTCCGAGCCCGCGTGTCGACCGGCTCCCATCCTCCCATCTCGACAGCGAGGCTAGGTAACGGCCTGTCAATTGTCAATCGTATTGACATTTGCCTACTCGCTCCGTAGCGTCATCGTCGGGAGGACGCGATGGCCGAGGACGCCGTATTCCGTATTGCGGGCGTGACGAAATCGTTCGGTCCCAACCTGGTGCTCGGTGGGATCGACCTCGCCCTGCGCGCGGGCGAGGTGACCGTGCTGATGGGTGCCAACGGCGCGGGCAAGTCCACCCTGGTCAAAATTCTCAGCGGCGTTTACCGGCTCGACGGCGGCGCGATGACGCTTGCCGGCGCGCCACACGATCCAGCTACCCCCGCCGAGGCGATGCGCGCCGGCGTTGTGACGGTGCACCAAAACATCAACGACGGCGTCGTCGCCGCCCTCGACGTGGCCACCAATTTGACGCTGGACCGGCTCAATGGCGCCGCCGCGCCGCTGTTTTTCAGCCGTCGCAGGGTGCGGCGCGAGGCGCGGGCGATTGCCGGGCGCATGGGGCTGTCGCTCGACCTTTCCGCCGACATCGCCGGACTGAGCCTCGCCGACCGACAGATGGTGGCGATCGCGCGCGCCATGTCGCACGAGCCGAAGGTGATGATCCTCGACGAGCCCACCGCCTCGCTGTCGAATAGCGAGGCTACGCGGCTGTTCCAACTGATCGACCGGCTGCGTGATCGCGGCGTGGCGATCCTCTACATTTCCCACCGCATGTCCGATATCCGCCGGATCGCCGACCGCATTCTGAGCCTGCGCGACGGCGCCATCGTCGGTACTTTCGACGAAGCGCCGCTCGACTATGAGGGCGCGGTCAACGCCATGCTCGGCCAGACGGTGGACAAGCGCGCCATCAAGGCGCGGGCGGCGACGAAAACGGTGTTTTCGGCCGACGATCTGCGCATCGCGCCGGGCGCGCGTCCGTTCTCGTTTTCTCTCGGAGCCGGCGAGGTTGTGGCCGTCACCGGGCTGGTCGGCGTCGGCAAGACGGCGCTGGCCGAAACCCTGTTCGCGATCCGCAAGCCCCTCGGCGGTACGATGAGGCTCGACGCGCGCGCCTACGCGCCTGCCAGTCCCGGCCGCGCGATCGATGCCGGCGTGTTCCTGGTCGCTAAGGACCGCGCCTCGAGCGGCCTCGTGCCGGACTTCAACATCTACGAAAACATCAGCCTGCCCTTCCTTCGGCGCCTGTCGAGGCTCGGCGTGTCGCAACGTCGTGGCGAGCGCCACGTGGCCCGTGCGCAGATCGGCGAACTAAGTATTGTGTGCCGGTCCGAGCGCGACAATCTCGCGACCCTTTCGGGTGGCAATCAGCAAAAGGTGACGGTGGGCCGCTGGCTGTCCCAGCCCTGCCATCTGCTGGTCCTCGACGAACCGTTCCAGGGCGTCGACATCGCCGCTCGGCGCGACATCGCCGCCAAGCTGCGCGCGGGGGCCGGCGGTCGCGCCACCTTGCTGTTCCTGACCGAGCTGGACGAGGCGATGGAGACGGCCGACCGCATCCTGGTCATGTCGGAACACACGCTGATCGGCGAACACCGCAACGAGGATGTCGATATGGACCGGTTGCTGGCCGAGGTCGCGGGACGCGACGTGCGCGGCGCGGCATGACGGATCCGGGAGAACGCACGGCGATGGACGTAAGAACCGACGAAGGCCATCTCGGCAAGATGGCGCCCGAGCCGCCGCGCCGGCGCTCGAGCGTCCGCGAGATCGCGATCCGTTACGGATTCATCGCGCTGCTTCTGGGGCTGGTGATATTTTTCTCCGCCTTCACGCGCGGCTTCGCCTCGCCGCAGGCCGCGGTCTTCATCCTGCAATCGGTCTCCATCACCGGCATCCTGGCGCTCGGCGTGACCGCGACCTTGGTGGTCGGCGGCTTCGACTTGTCGATCGGCTCGATCGCCACCAGCTCGATGATGGCGGCGGCCTATGTGATGGTGGTGCTGGAACAGGATGCCATGACGGCCGTCATCGCCTGTCTCGCCATCGGCGCGCTGGTCGGTTTGGTCAACGGCCTGATCATTTGCTATATGCGCGTGCCCGATCTTCTCGCCACGCTCGGCATGATGTTTCTCTTGATCGGCCTGCAGCGCATCCCGACCGAAGGCCGCTCGATCGCCGTCGGCATGACCCTGCCGGACGGTTCGACCGCCGCCGGCCAGTTCAGCCAGGCTTTTCTCGCGCTCGGCCGGCACCGATTCGACTTCTTTATTTCCAATCTGGTCCCGTCCTCGGTCGTAGTGCTGATCGTGCTGGCGATCCTGATCTGGTTCTTTCTCGAATACACCCGCTTCGGTCGCATGATGTACGCCGTCGGCTCGAATGCGCGCGCGGCCGAGTTCGCCGGCGCGCCGGTCAAGGCCTACAAGATCTGGGCCTATGTCATTTCCGGCGTCTTCGCCTCGATCGGCGGTATTCTCTTGGCCGCGCGGCTCGGCCGCGGCGACATCGCGTCGGGCAACAATCTACTGCTCGATTCGGTGGCGGCCGCGCTGATCGGCTTCGCCGTGCTGGGCGCGGCCAAGCCCAACGCCTTCGGTACCGCGATCGGCGCGCTGTTCGTCGGCGTGCTGTTGCAGGGCCTCACCATGATGAACGTGCCTTATTACACCCAGGATTTCATCAAGGGCGCGGTGCTGGTGATCGCGTTGATGTTCACTTTTGCGCTAGCGGGCCGGGCGGCCCGCTAGTGCCAACCCGAACTAACGCCAAACGGAAAATGTCAGTGGAGGAAAGAGCATGAGAATTACCCGAAGATCATTCGCCCGGCTTGCCGGTGGCCTCGTCGGCGCTGCTTTGGCCGCGCAGGCACCGGCCTTCGCCCAGGACAAGCCCGCCCCGTTCGACAATCCCGGCGAGGTGGAGATCGCGCTGGTGCGTTATCTGTCGACGGGCGACTTCTTCCAGGCCTATCTCTCCGGCGTGGAGGCCCAGGCCAAGGCGCTCGGCGTGCAACTGCGCGTTTTCGACAGCCGCCAGGACGCCGCCCTGCAGGCCGACATGGTCGACCAGGCGATCGCGCTCGGTGTCGACGGTATCGTCATTCAACACGGCCTGACCGAATCGATGAAGGAAGCGGCCCAGCGCGCCGTCGATGCCGGCATCAAGGTGGTCGCCTTCGACGTCAATGTCGACAACGAGGCGATCCCGCAGATCGAGCAGTCCGACCGCGACCTGGCGCGGCTGGCGCTCGAACAGGCGATCAGCGACAATGGCGAGAGCTGGAAGGCGGCCTATGTCTACGTGCCCGGCATCGCTCCGCTCGACCGCCGCGACGAGACCTGGGTCCAGTTCAAGGAAAAATATCCCGGCATCGAGGAACTCGCCCAGTTCGGAACGCTCGACAATCCGATTGCCAATTCGGTCGCCAACCAGGCCCGTTCCGTTCTGTCGGCCAATCCCGACGTGCAGGTCGTGTTCGCGCCCTATGACGAGTTCGCCAAGGGCGTGAAGATCGCCGTCGACGAGGCCGGCATGGCGGACGGCATCAAGATCTACTCGGCCGACATTTCCACCGCCGACATTTCGGCGATGCGCGAGCCCGGCAGCGCTTGGGCGGCGACCGCCGCCACCAATCCGGCTGTCGTCGGCCAGGTCTCCGTGCGCGCGCTCGCCATGCTTATGGCCGGCGAGGATCCCGGCCGCAGCGTCATCGTGCCGCCGACGCTGATCACCCAGAAGCAGCTCAACGACGCCGACATCAAGAACATGGAGGAATTGTCTGAAAAGCTGCCGCAATTCGCTCATGCCGACGTGGCGGTGCCGGCCTGGATGCCGCTGCCCTGAGGGCGGTGGCGGCGACACGGCCAACGTCAACGACAGGGCGGCCCGGGCGGCCGCCCTTTTTTCACTGTGTCACGGTTTGGGCCTCGCCGGGCTGCCGGTACCCGCGTCGATGTGCTCGAGCAGGCGCTCGCCGATCGCCGCGCTCGCCACCAAATGGGTGCAGAAACCGCCGGCGAAGGCAGCGAGCAGCGGCGCGACCTTGGCGTCTTCCTGCACGACCGCCAGCCGTTTGGGAATGGCGCGGATGGAGGTGAGATCGGCGGAGATCACCCGGCGGTTATAGTCGCAGGCAAGCAGCGAGCCGTCGGCGGTGATCATCTGGCCGGCGATCACGCCGCTCGCCCCGTTGCGCTTGAGCGCGCTCAACTCTTCAAGCGTCAGCGCGCCGCATTTGATGACGTGGCTGTCGGCATCGAGCGAGCCGACTGAAAACAGCGCCAGATCGCAAGCCTCGATGCTGTCGAGCTGCTCACGGATCACCGGTTCGGCGCGCAACTCGCGCGCCAGCCGATCCGAGCTCAGCACCAGCGGCGCGTAGAAATTGAGCCCTTTGGCATTGATGCGCCGGGCGATCTCCATCGTGCACTGGTCGGGCCGGTAGGAATAGGGCGCGCCGAGATTGCCGCAAAGCTGGACCACCGTGACGCCCTCGAAATCGGCGTAGTTCATCGCATCGGCCATCGCGTAGACCGTGCGGCCCCATGCCACGCCGACCCGGTCGCCATTGCCGATCATCTCAAGAAAGACATTGGCCGCCAGCGTCGGCACCTCGCCGGCCGGATCGGCCGTCAGGCCCTCGCGCCCGACGATCCACACCGCCTCCAGGCCGAAAGCGTCCTCGATGCGCCGCGCCGTTACGTCCTGGCGGAACAGATGGGTCGAGGTCGAGATGTTGACGATGCCGTTCTCGCGCGCTTTGCGCAGGTAGAGCGCGACCGAAGCGCGCGAAATCTCGAGCCGGCGCGCGACCTCGTCCTGGCGCATGCCGTGCGTGTAGTAGAGCCAGGCGGCCTTGTGTATGATCTGGTCGGTCGAGCGGACGGCCATGCAAGCTCCTCAAATTGGACAATAGTCATCTCATTTGACAATTGTCAATCGCGAGGCAGGCCACCGTCCCGGTCTGTTCTTCCGTTCGCCGATCGCAAGGCAAGCGCGCGGCTGGTCGGGGCCGGTTCAGACCGGCGTGCCGATGAAGCGGCTTGACGGCTCGCGCCCGCCCGACAGGATGGCCGGCGTTGATTCTCGAAACGACGGAACCGATTCCTTGGCGATCATCATTTACGGCATAAAGACCTGCGACACGATGAAGAAGGCGCGCGCCTGGCTCGAAGGCCGGGGCCTGCAACACCGCTTTCACGACTATCGCGTCGACGGTCTCGACGCGGCCATTCTGCGCGGCTGGATCGACCAGGTCGGCTGGCAGGTGCTTTTGAACAAGGCGAGCGCGACTTTTCGCGGTCTCGCCGATGCCGACAAGACCAGCATCGACCAGGCAAAGGCCGAGACATTGATGCTCGTCGAGCCGACGATGATCAAGCGGCCGGTGCTCGATGTAGACGGCAGGCTGGTGGTCGGCTTCAAGCCGGCGGTCTACGAGGAGGTTTTCGCTTCCGCGTGAGGCAAAGCAGCCTGCAGGCCTGCTTGCCCGGCTTCACCGTCGTTTTGAACCTCTTCCAGGATCCAGCGCTTGAAGGCACGAACCTTCGGCGCCTCCGTCTGCGTCGACTCCGTGCACAGCCAATAGCCGAGGCCGCTCGGCGCGCGCGCGTCGAAGGGCGCGACCAGCCGCCCGTCCGCGACCGCCTCGCCGGCCAGCAACTGCCAGGCCAGCATCACGCCGTGGCCGCAGATCGCACCGTCCAGGCACAGCAGCGGATCGCGGAAATGTACGCCTGGCTTGAGCGCCACCGGGGCGGCGCCGGCGGCGGCGAACCAGTCCTCCCAGCCGAACAGCGCCGCCTCGTCGGTGATCTTGGTCGCGTGGGCGAGGTCGGGGATCGTCTTCAGCCTTTCGGCGAGCGCGGGGGCGCAGACCGGAAAGATGTCCTGCGAAAACAGCAATTCGGCGCGCGTGCCCGCCCAGTCGCCATCGCCCAGCCGGATAGCGACGTCGACGTCGGAATGGGCAAGGTCGGCAAGTCTTGTTGTGGTGTCGATGCGCACCAGTATGCCGGGATGGAGCGCGAACATCCGCCCGAGGCGCGGGATCAGCCATTTCGATGCGAAGACCGGCGCCACGGAGACCACCAGCGTGCACTGGTCCTGCCGGCGCACCCACTCCACCGCGCTGGTCAGTTCGGCAAAACCCGCGCCCAGCCGTTCGAAGAAGATGTCGGCCTGACCGCTCGGTTCCATGCCCCGGCCGGTGCGCGCAAACAATGTCTTGCCGAGCTGTTTTTCGGTGCGGTTGACCTGCTGGCTGACGGCGCTCGCCGAAACGCCCAGTTCCTGCGCCGCGGCCTGTAGGCTGCCGGTGCGCGCCACCGCCTCGACCGCCCGCAACCCGCTCAGATGAATGCTGTTCAGCGCTCGCATGAAGTTTTTCTAAACTCTTGTCGTTGAGTTCTTGATCGTATCGCGTGGCAAACAGGCATATTAACACGCCTGTTTCATCGGAGATACAAGTCATGTTGAAGCTGAGCTTAATAGCGAGTCTGTTTCGGCGACCGAGCCGGATCGCGGGCGGGGCCTTCGAGCGGGATCGCGAGCGCTGGCGGCGCGATCCGCTCTCGCATCCCTCGCTGCGCTGTCTGTCGCAGCGCCAACTGGGTGATCTGCCTTTTCCCTGGCGGTAGCGGAGATTTCTTGTCGTGGCGCGGTCGGGCCATCAGGCCGTGGCGTAGAGGTCGTGCAGTCTCACCCAGGCCATCGTGTCGCCCGCGCCGTCTTCCTGGCGGCCGAGCGGCGTCATGTCGAGCAGTGCGTAGGTCGCGTTGAACGGCTCTATCCCGCGGCCATAAGCCGAATAGGTATGATAGACCGTTTCGCCGTCGCGGATGAAGGCGCTCAGGCCGGGCAGTTCCGGCGCCGCAAAGCGTTTCGGCGCATAATTATAGACGCCGTCCTCGTCGTCGGGGTGGAACGAAACCCCGAAATCGAAATTGAACTCCGATTCCCGCGAAGAAGCCCAGGGAAAGGACCAGCCCATGCGTTGGCGGAAGGCGAGCAGGGTGCCAAGTGGCGCCCGCGAAACCGCCGTCAGGCGCGTGTCGCGCTGTCTCAGATGCGCTACGCTGCCATCGAAACTATCGGCCCAGAAGGAGCAGCTCTTGCAGCCGACCTCCCAGTCGGGCGCATACATGAAATGGTAGACGAGCAATTGCGTGCAGCCGTCAAAAAGCTCCGCCAGCGTCCTTGCGCCGTCCTCGGTCTCGAAGCGGTAATCCTTGTCGACGCGCACCCACGGCAGGGCGCGCCGTTGTCTGGAAAGCGCGTCGCGCTCCCTGGTCAGGGCCTTTTCGCGTTCCAGTAGCGCCTTGCGGGCTAAAAGCCAGTCCGTCCGGCTTGCGGTCGTGTGGTCCATGGCGCATTCCCCTGTCGCTGTCGCTGTCGCTGTCGCTGTCGCTGTCGCTGTCGCGGCTCAAGCGAACAGCTTTTCCAGATCGTTGAAGCTCGAACTCCAGCCCAAGCGGTGATTGTCGCGGTTTTCCGCGGTTTCGAAGCGCTGCTGGGAGAGCCGCATTCGCGTCCCCCGCCGTGCCGGGTCGAAGGTCACTTCCACCACAGTCTCGTCTCCGCGCGAGCCGTCGTCCTGGGTCCATGCCCAGGTGAACACAAGCCGTCGCGGGCGGTCGATGGTGCGGTAGACGCCGGAGACGACGCGGTCGCCGCCGGGCGTGCGCATCGTCGTCGACCAGTGGCCACCCTCGTATACTTCGAGCGCAGCTTGCGGCGTGGTGACGCCTTCCGGGCCCCACCAGGTGATCAGGATTGCCGGATCGACCCAGGCGTCGAATACCGCTTCTGGTTCCGCGTCGATCAGGCGTTCGATCTCAAGCACCTGTTCGTCAGTCGTCTTCTGCATCGGGCCGTCCTTTTTCCGCGAAGATCTTTTCCAGCCGGTCGAAGGAATCGTTCCAGAATTCACGGCTCTTTTCCAGCCAGTCCTCCATCTGCGCAAACCCCTCGCGGCGAGCCCTGAACACGCGGAACTGTCGCTCGACGCGCCGCTCGACGACGCCTGCCTCCTCCAGCACTTTCAAATGGCGCGAGATAGCCGGTTTGGAGATGTCGAACGGCGCCGCGATTTCGCCCGCCGTCAGATCGCCCGAACTCAGCAGCCGTTCCACGATGGCGAGGCGGGTCGGGTCGGCCAGTGCCCCGAACACGACATGAATGCCCATCTGTGCTCCTTCTTCATTTAACAAAAACATGAAATAACATCAGCGTCAATCCCCGCGATTTTGGGTCGCAAAATCGGCATGCGGCTGATCCGATGCCACCCGGATAGTCTTTGGACAACTCCGTGACGCCTTTGAAACATCGGTCTTTCTCCGGCTATGGTGGAGTTTCGCCCTTGCGGGGCGGCTGCATCCTTCGGCGCGACCGAAATCGGGGGGTGTCGGCGGTCCGCAAAAAACGATCCCGTGCCCGCCCAGCGGTGATGCGGGACGGACAAGAGGGAGGAACCAATGTCCGACACCGACACGGCCAACGCCGCCACTGAAGACCATGGACTTGAGCCGGGACAGGACAACGTCCTCATTCTCGGGCTCGACGTTCACAATCCGGTCTTCTTCGTGTCCGCCGTCACCATTGTGGCGTTCGTCATCGTGACCCTCATCTTCAAGGAGTCCGCTGGTGCGGTGCTCGGCGGCCTGCGGACATGGCTTACCACCACTTTTGACTGGCTGTTCATGCTCTCGGCGAACATCTTCGTCCTGTTTTGCCTGCTCCTGATCGTCAGTCCGGTCGGTTCGGTGCGCATCGGAGGCGCCGACGCCGTGCCCGATTATTCCTATTCGGGCTGGTTTGCGATGCTGTTTGCCGCCGGCATGGGCATCGGGCTGATGTTCTTCGGCGTGCTCGAGCCGATGTTTCATTTCAACAACCCGCCGCTCGGCATCGCCCCACCTATCGTCAATGGCGAATTCGTTGCCGAAAATGTCGAGGCCGCGCGTCAGGCCGGCATGGCCGCGACCATCTTCCATTGGGGCCTGCATCCCTGGGCAATCTACGCCGTTGTTGCGCTTTCGTTGGCGCTCGCCACATATAACAAGGGCCTACCGCTTTCCATGCGCTCCGCCTTCTACCCGATCTTCGGCGAACGCGTGCGTGGCTGGGTCGGTCACGTCATCGACACCATGGCGGTGTTCGCGACTCTCTTCGGCCTGGCGACGTCGCTCGGCTTCGGCGCTTCGCAGGCTCTGGCGGGGCTCAACGAGCTCTACGGCGTTCCCAACACCGACACCGCCAAGGTGGTGCTGATCATGCTGATCACCGGTGCCGCGTTGCTGTCGGTCGTCGCCGGTCTCGACGCCGGCGTGAAGCGGCTGTCGGAAATCAACAT
Organism: Nitratireductor arenosus; assembly: GCF_009742725.1. Classification (GTDB taxonomy): domain Bacteria; phylum Pseudomonadota; class Alphaproteobacteria; order Rhizobiales; family Rhizobiaceae; genus Mangrovimarina; species Mangrovimarina arenosa. Next base: position 826,158 of record NZ_WPHG01000003.1, read on the forward strand.
GGTGCTTGCGGTCCTGCTTTTGGCATTCGTCATTGCACTCGGACCGACATTGGCCATCATTTCGGGCTTCTTCTCCAACAGCTGGCTTTACATGAAGAGCCTGCCGGTCCTGTCCAATTGGATCGGGCGCGAGGACGATGCCTTCATGCATGGCTGGACGACCTTCTACTGGGCTTGGTGGATATCCTGGTCACCCTTTGTCGGCATGTTCATCGCCCGCGTGTCGCGCGGCCGCACGGTGCGCGAATTCATCATCTGCGTGCTGATCATCCCCACCCTGGTGTCGATCCTGTGGATGACGACGTTCGGCGGCACCGCGCTCTACCAGCTGCTGGCGGAAGGTTACACCGGCGTGCAGCAGACCGTGGTCGACTATGTGCCCGAATTGTCGCTGTTCCGCATGTTGGCCGAACTGCCGCTGGCCTCGATCACCTCGTTGATCGGCATTGTGCTGGTGATCGTGTTCTTCGTCACCTCGTCGGATTCCGGCTCCCTGGTGATCGACACCATCACAGCCGGCGGCAAGATCGACGCGCCGGTCGCACAGCGCGTCTTCTGGGCGATCTTCGAGGGGCTGGTGGCGATCGTGCTCCTGCTCGGCGGGGGGCTGGCGGCTCTGCAGGCCGGCGCCATCGCGACCGGTTTCCCGTTCGCGCTCCTGCTTCTGCTGATGGTCGTCGCCACCTGGCTGGCCCTGCGCGCGGAGCCGCGAGGCGCCGCCTCGGCAGCCGCCTGACATGAAACGGCGGAGCCGCGCGACCGCGCGGCTCCGCCGGTTTCGCCTTGCCATCCCCCCGTTATACAACCGCGCCTTCGCGCTGTAGGGTGGCGCGATGAAGCGTGAGTCGGTCCAGCCGCTGCGTCTGGCGATCGCCGGCCTGATTGCGATGGCCGCAGCCATGGGCATCGGGCGTTTCGTCTTCACCCCGATCCTGCCCGGCATGATGGAAAGCCTCGGGCTCGACGCGGGCCAGGCCGGGCTGATCGCCTCGGCCAATTATCTAGGCTACCTCGTCGGCGCGCTTCTGGCGGCCGGCGGCTGGGCGCATGGCCACGAGCGAACCGCCATGCTTGTCGGCCTTGGATCGAACGCGGTGCTGCTCGGAGCGATGGCGTTCACGCAATGGTTACCGGCCTTTCTCGCAATCCGCTTTCTCGCCGGCGTGGCGAGCGCGTTCTTGATGGTGTTCCTGAGCGCCATCGTCTTCAGCCGGCTGGCGGCGGCCGGACGCGACGGCTTGCAGGCTTTGCATTTCGGCGGTGTCGGCGTCGGCATCTCCGCGTCCGCCATCCTGACCGGCTGGGTCTTCGTCTCCGGCTATGGCTGGAAGGCGGCCTGGATCGCGGCCGCGCTGCTGTCGGGGCTCGCCTTTCTCGCGGTGTGGCCGATGGCGCGCGGCGGGCCGGCGGCCGCGGCCGGCACCGGGCGCGAACCGGCCTTGCCGAAAAGCGCCGCGCTCACCCGCATCATTTTTGCCTACGGCCTGTTCGGGGCCGGCTACATCGTCACCGCGACCTTTCTGGTGGCGATCGTGCGCCAGCAGGCCGGCGGCCCTTTGTCCGAATCCGCCGTCTGGCTGGCGACCGGCTTGGCCGGCATCCCTTCGGTCTGGCTCTGGGGCAGGATCGCGCGCCGCATGTCGATGGCGGCGGCTTTCGGCCTTGGCTGTGTGGTCGAAGCGGTCGGCATCGCCGTCAGCGTGGCGCTGCCGAGCCCGCTCGGCCCGCTTCTGGGTGGGGTGCTGCTCGGCGGCACCTTCATCGCCGTCACCGCGCTCGGCCTTCAGATCGGCCGTCAACTGGCGGTCGCCGCGCCGCGCCGGGCGCTGGCGCTGATGACGGCGGCCTTCGGCACCGGCCAGATACTCGGGCCGATCGCGGCCGGCTACGCCGCCGACTGGACCGGCAGCTTTCTCGCGCCGTCGCTCGGCGCTGCGCTGATCCTGCTTGCCTGTGCGGTGATCGGCTGGTCGGCTCGGGACCGGACACCGGTCGGAGGATAGTGCCGGCGGCCAAACAGCCGGCCGGCCCGCTTTCGCTCCCGGGCGTGAGACGGCAGGTTCCACTCCGCGCGGAGCGCGAAGACTTGATGGCGGTGTGAGCGGTGGTACGCCAACATGCTTGTTGCCGGCCGCATTGGTTCGTAGCATCGATTCGCTGACGCGAACCGACTCCATGCCTCCGCGTCGGGCCGTTCCGTATCAGGGAGACGTCTTTTCGTGTTCGTATCCTTCTTTCCGAAGCCGAAGCAGCTTTTCCTCTCGGCGGCGCTGTGGACCCTGTTTGGCGTGTTGCTCTGGTATTTTGTTGCCCGGGCCTGGGGCGGGACCCTCAGTCTCGGCGGCCTGTTCGGCTACGGCGTTCCGCCGATGCTACCCGACGGCGCGGACGAGGCCGCGCGCTCGCAGGCGCTCGAGTTCTGGTTCTATCAGTATTTCATCATCCTGATCGCCGCCTTCGTCGGCTTCTGGATGGTGTACTCGCCCCATCCCTGGCAGCGCTGGTCGCTCGCCGGTTCCGCGCTGATCCTGTTCGTCAACTGGTTCCTGGTCCAACTCGACGTGATGATCAACGAATGGTTCGGCACTTTCTACGACATGGTCCAGCAGGCTCTCGGCAATCCGGGAACGGTTGAGGCCTCGGACTATTACTGGCAGATCGCCACCTTCCTGAAGATCGCACTGGTTTACGTCTTCGTCGGTTCGCTGTTCCGCTTCTTCGTCAGCCATTTCATCTTCCGTTGGCGCACGGCGATGAACGAATATTACATGCAGAACTGGCCCCGACTGCGGCATATCGAGGGAGCGGCCCAGCGCGTCCAGGAAGACACTATGCGCTTCGCCACCATCGCCGAGGGGCTCGGGGTCAGCCTGGTGGATTCGATCATGACGCTGATCGCCTTCCTGCCGCTGCTATGGGGCCTGTCGGCGCACGTGAAGGAACTGCCGCTCATCGGCGAGGTCAGCCAGGGTCTGGTCTTCGTGGTGATTTTGTGGTCCGTCATCGGCACCGCGCTGGTGGCGGTCGCCGGCATCCGGCTGCCGGGGCTCGAGTTCCGCAACCAGCGTGTCGAGGCGGCCTACCGCAAGGAGCTGGTCTACGGCGAGGACCATGCCGACCGCGCCCAGCCGCCAACGGTGCGCACGCTGTTTGCCGATGTCAGGCGCAATTACTTCCGGCTCTATTTCAACTATCTCTATTTCAATCTGGTCCGCATCTTCTACCTGCAGATCGGCAATCTGGTGCCTTATATCGCGCTTGCCCCGACCATCGTCAGCGGCGCGATCACGCTTGGCGTGATGCAGCAGATCATCCGTGCCTTCAGCCGGGTCGAGACCTCGTTCCAGTATCTGGTCAATTCCTGGTCGACAATCGTCGAGCTGCTTTCGGTCCACAAGCGCTTGAAGGCGTTCGAGGCGACGCTCAAGGGCGAGGCACTGCCCGAGATCGACCAGGAATATCTTGCGCGCGAGGGCACAGGTGAATGAGGCGATGCGGCAACCAGACCTGTCGCGTGGGGCTCAGCCGCCGACCGGTTCGCCGGTTTTCGCCTCCAGCGTCTCGACCAGGTCACCATAACCGATGCAGCGTACCTCATCCTTTTCGCAGACGGTCTTTGCAAACCGTTCGAGCGCGCGCCAATATGCGCCTCCGTTCATCAAGGTGAAGTGAAATCCGATCTGCAGGGGAGTGCGCGCGCCGTCATATTCGGCATCGAACGCGTTCATCAAGGCGCGATAGCTGCGTTCCTCGAAACGCCCGTCCGCGTCGGGTTGCTCGACGGCGTCGGAGTGACGCACGAACCAATTGTAATCCATGGCTATGACACGTCGTCCGGTGGGCCCTTCCGGAATCAGCGGCAGCGCGAAATGCCAAAGGTCGCCCTTGCGGCGCGGCGCGGCCGGCCCGCGCGAGACCGAACTGGCATCGTAGTTGAGCCCGTCAGCGATAAGCGCCTCCGCAAGGCCGGCATTGACCGACAGATAGGGCGCACGGAAGCCCGAAATGCCGGTTTCGGCGAAGCGGCGCCACCCCTCGGGCTCGCCCTCGATGCCGTTGATCGTGTAGGCATCACGCAAAATGGTGCGGAACTGGGTGAATTCCTTGCCCCACTCGGCCGCACTCCAGCTCTTGCCGTCAAAATGGCCGCAGCCATGGCTGGCGATCTCGTGGCCCTCGCGCCTTGCATTCCCGATCTGATCGAGCCGTTCGGCGACCTCCGCCCGCGACGCGGCAAAGCCGACATTCGACTGGCCGGGTTTCTTGCCGGGTCCCGTATAGGTCGCGCGTGTCTCCTTGGAGAGCAGAAACACGCAAGACAGGAAATAGGTAAAGCGCGCGCCGGTCGCCCGCGCCAGTGCGCGGCTGCGTTTCCATTGTGCCACGTCGTGGGCGCCGTCGAAGGAAATCACCACGATTTGCGGATCGCGCTCCCTCTCGCCGGCAAGCGCCAATGGCGCGGCAAGGCAAAGGGTCAGCAAGAAGGAGAGCGAACGACAAAGAACAGGCATGAAAATTTCTTCTTCTTGAAAACGGCTGCGGGTCGAAGCAGGCACGGGTGGCCGGCGAATGTGGCAGCTCTGCGGTCGCGCCGGTCAAATCGTTTTGCAAGATCCGCGCCGCACGTTAGGGTCCTAGCCGATACCCGCCCGCCTGGGGGCGCTTACGGAGTTTTTTCTGATGCTCGTCCTTATCCTTGGTCTTGCCCTTTTCCTGGGCGTGCATTCGGTGCGTGTCTTCGTGCCGGCATGGCGCGACAAGAAACGCGAAGCGATCGGCCATGGAACGTGGCGTGGCGCCTATTCGCTGGTTTCTCTCATCGGTTTCGTTCTGATCGTGTGGGGTTATGGCCAGGCCTGGGCCGCGGCGCCGGTGCTTTACGAGCCGCCGGTCTGGCTCAAGCACCTGGCCGCCCTTTTGATGCTGTTCGCCTTGGTCGCTATTATGGTATTCGCGCTGCCGGCGGGTCGGCTGAAACCGGCTTTGAAGCACCCCATGCTGCTCGCTGTGAAGCTATGGGCGGTCGCGCATTTGCTCGCCAATGGCGATCTGGCCTCCATCTTGCTGTTTGGCTCGTTTCTGGTCTGGGCGGTTCTCGATCGCATTTCCGTCAAGCGCCGCGGCGAGGCGCCGCCGGCGCCGGGACCCATGCTCAACGATGCGATCGCGGTCGGCGCGGCCGTCGTGCTTTACGTGCTTTTCGTATGGAAGCTGCATCTGTGGCTGTTCGGCGCGCTGCCGATCGCCACAGCCTGAACGGGCGTCAGACGGGCGGTTTGGCGGGCGCCCGGACGGCAAATTTCGTCGCATGCCTTCCATAAGCTGGAATTTTCGCTAAAAGGCGTGCGCAATCGCTCGTCGCGCGTGGCGGGCCGAACAACGGTAAAACATCGATGTCGGACGACAGTTTCATCCGCGAGGTCTCCGAGGAGCTGCGCCAGGATCAGGCCAAGGCGCTGTGGGACCGCTATGGTCCCTTCATTCTGGGCGTCGCCGTGCTTGTGGTGCTGGCCACGGCCGGGGTCGTCGGCTGGAATTATTGGACCCAGACCCAGGCCAGCCGTTCGGGCGATGCTTTTTCCGAGGCGCTGAACTTCGCCTCCGAAGGTCAGGACGACGAGGCTCTGGCCGCGCTCGAAAAGCTCGAACAGGACGGCTATGGCGCCTATCCGGTGCTGGCGCGGCTGCGGGCGGCCACGGTCATGGCCGAAAAGGGCGATTATGACGGTGCCGTCGCGGCCTTCGACGCGGTCGCCGGCGACGGCTCCGTCCCCGGCTCGATCCGCGACATGGCCCGGCTGCGCGCGGCGCTGCTTCTGGTCGATCATGGCGGTTATGACGAGGTCTCCGCGCGCGTGGAGCCGCTGACGGCCGACACGAACGCGCTGCGCCATTCGGCTCGCGAGGCGCTCGGCCTCGCCGCATGGAAGGAGGGCAAGCCGACCGACGCGCTCAAGCTTTTCGACCAGATCGCGGAAGACACCGCCGCGCCGCGCAACGCGCAGGAGCGCGCCAAGCTGTTGGTCGAGCTTATCCGCGGGTCGGGCGACGCGTCCTGACCGCCGCGATGTCGTTCACCATCGCCATTGTCGGCAGGCCCAATGTCGGCAAGTCGACGCTGTTCAACCGGTTGGTCGGGCGCAAGCTCGCCCTGGTCGACGACACGCCGGGCGTAACACGTGACCGGCGCGTTCACGAGGCCAGGCTTTACGATCTGCGGTTCCAGGTCATCGATACGGCCGGTTTCGAGGATGTCAGCGACGAATCGCTCGAGGGTCGCATGCGCCAGCAGACCGAGCGCGCGATCGCGGATTGCGATCTGGTGCTGTTCATGATCGACGCCAAGGCCGGTATCACGCCCAATGACGGCGCTTTCGCCCAGGTGGCGCGGCGCTCGGGCAAGCCGATCGTGCTTGTCGCCAACAAGGCCGAGGCGCGTGGCGCTGAAACCGGCCTGCACGAGGCCTGGGGCCTGGGGCTCGGCGAGCCGGTGCCGTTCTCGGCCGAGCATGGTCAGGGTCTGCCGGACCTGCGCGAGGCGATCATCGCCGCGCTCGGCGAGGACAGGGCGTTCGGCCCGGACGAGGAGGAGGCGGCGGCCGCGGAAGCCGAGATCGCACTGGTCGGCGACGACGTCTCCGACCCCGACGAGGACGAGGTTCCCGCCTACGACGCCACCAAGCCGATGCGGATCGCCATCGTCGGCCGGCCCAATGCCGGCAAGTCGACGCTGATCAACGCGCTGATCGGCGAGGAACGTCTGCTGACCGGGCCCGAGGCCGGCATTACCCGCGATTCGATTTCGGTCGACTGGCAGTGGCGCGGCCGCAAGATGCGGTTGTTCGACACGGCCGGCATGCGCCGCAAGTCGCGCGTACAGGAAAAGCTGGAGAAGCTCTCCGTCGCCGATGGGCTGCGTGCCATCCGTTTCGCCGAGGTGGTGATCGTTGTCTTCGACGCCACGATCCCGTTCGAAAAGCAGGATCTCCAGATTGCCGACCTGATCGCGCGCGAGGGGCGGGCGCCGGTGCTTGCCTTCAACAAATGGGACCTGATCGACGATCCGCAGGAACTGCTTGCCGAGTTGCGCGAAAAGACCGACCGGCTCCTGCCGCAGGTGCGCGGCCTGCGCGCCGTGCCGGTTTCGGCCGAGACCGGCCGCGGGCTCGACAAGCTGATGCAGGCGGTCGCCGACACGCACGAGGTGTGGAACCGACGCATTTCGACCGGCCGCCTCAACCGCTGGCTTGAGGGTGTACTTGCCCACCATCCCCCGCCCGCCGTCGCCGGCCGCCGACTGAAAATCAAATATCTGACCCAGGTCAAGGCCCGTCCGCCCGGTTTCGTCGTGTCGTGTTCGCGGCCCGATGCGATGCCGCAATCCTATGTGCGCTATCTCGTCAACGGTCTTCGCGACAGTTTCGATATGCCGGGCGTGCCGATCCGCGTCATGTTGCGCGCGCCGGAAAATCCCTTCGCCGGCCGGGCGCGCAAGAAGAAGTGACCTGTCGCGCCGCGAGTTCGTCCGCTCTAATTCAGCCCGATTTCTGCCGTTAACGCTCCATCAACGATAAAAACGCAAACTCTTACGCATTCGTGTCGAGTGGCGTTCTGGAGAGTTTCGGTGCTTCGAAAGTCGGTTTCGCGGCTGCCCGCCGCTGTGTTTCGCGGGCCTACCCTGTTTTCATCCCTCATTGTTGCCGCGGGCCTGTTCATCGGTTTTCCGACGCAGACCGCCTATCAGGACATGACGAGCTATGTCGCCGGCATCGGCGCGCGCGATGTGCGCTGGGGCGCGGCTATCGAAAGGTCGGTCGCCGGTTCCGTGCACAAGGCTGAAATGCCCTTCGTCGACGACACCGTGACCGGCACGATTTCGGGCGGCGGCATGCAGACCGACGGCATCGGCGCCGTCGCCTTCCGCGGCGACAGCGGGGTTGCCAACGAAGTTCCCGACGAGGAGCGCGTCAACCGCCGCGAAAAGCGTGGCCGCATCATCAACGTTGCGCCGGTCGCGCCGCCTAAGGCGTTTAACGCCGGTTCGGTCCTGGAACGCACGAGCATGATCGAGGTTCCATCGGCGGAGCCCAAACTCGCAATGGCCTTCGACGAGCCCGCAATCAAGGGCAGGGAGATCGCCATCGCCGCCGCCTTCCACCGCCGCGCCGCCGCGCGATCTTCATCGGGCGTTCCCGCCATGCTGGCGAGCCTCGTCACCAACGAACGCGCCGATATCCTGGCGACCGCCTACGCTCCGCCCGAACCCGACTACGCCAAGAAATCGCCCTTCGCCAGCCTGCTCGGCGAGGAGGAGAAGGAAAAAGGCGGCCGCTTCATTCCGCCGGTCGCCAAGGGTGACCATCCGTGGATGCGCCGGCCGCTGCCGGCGTCCGTGTTTTCGAAGGCGGAGCAGAAATGCCTCGCCGTCGGCATCTATTTCGAGGCGCGCGGCGAGAGCCTGAAGGGCCAGGCCGCCGTCGCTCAGGTGATCTTGAACCGGGTGCGCAATCCTACCTATCCCAATTCGGTCTGCGGCGTCGTCTACCAGAACGACAATTGGCGCAATCGCTGCCAGTTCTCGTTTGCTTGCGACGGCATTCGCGATCGCATCGCCAGCCCGGACCATTGGCGCACCGCCCAGGACATCGCCATGGCCGTCACCGCGGGCAAGATCTTCATTCCAGAAGTGGGCTCCTCGACCCACTATCACGCCACCTATGTGGCGCCGCGCTGGGCCCGTGCGATGAAGAAGATGAAAAAGATCGGGTTGCATGTTTTCTACCGCACCTATGGCGGCGGCTGGAACTGAAAGCCGCGACGGAATCGGTGCGTCGACGCGGCTGGGCGCGGCGGATTCGCTGCTCTGCGGGCCCATGCGGTGATGGACGTAGTGTCGCACCGATATAAGTATTTGAAACAAATCAGCAATTTTGCTTTCGGCAAGCCCGGGACTGCCGCTTGACTGCCGGTATCGCCCTCACTATGGTGCGCCCGACTTTGAAGCGGGCAATCCGGCCGGGATTGCGCGGGCAAGGGTCACGCGCCGGGATGGCCTCGGCGTGACCCGCGTGAAACGGCCCGCGAGGATCCTGGTGAAGATGGCGCGCGAGGACGATCTTGATCGCAGGCGACGGGAACTGGAAGCCGCTCTTTCGGCGCGGCGTCCGGAGACCGACGGTGAGGGAAAATCCGCCAAGTCGGGCAGTCTGGCCGGGGCTGGCAATGCGCTGAAACTATCCAGCGAATTCATTGCCGGTATCGTGGTCGGCGCTGGAATCGGCTGGATGATCGACCGGCTGGCGGGCACTTCGCCCTTCGGCCTCGTGGTTTTTCTTCTGCTCGGCTTTGGCGCTGGCGTTCTTAACGCCTTGCGCTCGACGGGGCAGATCGCGGAATTTGGCTCCCGCTCATCCGGCAAGGATGAGGGCGGAGACGACAGGACCTAAACGGCGCCGTTGGCGCGAGCAGCAAGGCGGGGTAGGCAGGTGGCAAGCGATCCCATCCACCAGTTCAATATCAGCAAACTGGTCCCGATCGAGATCGGCGGCCTCGATTTTTCCTTCACCAATTCTTCTGCCTTCATGGTCGCCACCGTCGTGGCTGCCGGCGCCTTCTTGTTCTTGAGCACGGCCAGCCGCGGGCTGGTGCCGAGCCGCATGCAGTCGATCGCGGAAATGACCTACGAATTCGTGGCCAACATGCTGCGCGACGCGGCCGGCTCGCAGGGGATGAAATTCTTCCCCTTCGTGTTTTCCCTGTTCGTGTTCGTGCTGGTCGCGAATCTTTTGGGAATGTTTCCCTATTTCTTCACGGTCACGAGCCATATCATCGTGACTTTCGCGCTCGCCATCCTGGTGATCGGCACCGTCATCGTTTACGGCTTCTGGAAACACGGGCTCGGCTTCCTGAACCTGTTCGTGCCGAGTGGCGTGCCGGGGGTGCTGTTGCCGCTGGTGATTGCGATTGAGGTGATCTCGTTCCTGTCGCGCCCGATCAGTCTTTCGGTGCGCCTGTTCGCCAACATGCTGGCCGGACATATCACGCTCAAGGTCTTCGCCGGCTTTGTCACCTCGCTCAGCGCGTTCGGTATTGTCGGCATTGGCGGCGCGATCCTGCCGCTCGGCATGACTGTCGCGCTGACCGGTCTCGAGTTCCTCGTCGCGTTCCTGCAGGCTTACGTGTTCGCGGTCCTGACCTGCATGTATCTGAACGACGCGATTCATCCCGGACACTAAAAACACCGGACGCCCGGCGCGGCGTCCTTCATCGACATCAACCTGATCAAGAGCTTCAAAGAAGGAGTACCCCAATGGAAGTAGATGCAGCTAAGGCAATCGGCGCGGGCATTGCGTGTCTCGGCATGGGCGGCGTCGGCATCGGTCTCGGCCACATGTTCGGCAACTTCCTGTCCGGCGCGCTGCGCAACCCCTCGGCCGCCGACGGCCAGTTCGGTCGCCTGATCTTCGGCTTTGCCGTGACCGAGGCGCTCGGCATCTTCTCGCTGCTCGTCGCTCTGCTTCTGCTCTTCACCTAAGAGCCGAAACCATCGCGTAGGGTGACCGGCCGCCTGTGGCGGCCGGCTGAAAAGTGACAGGACATGCCCATGTTTGTGGCACCGGCATTCGCCGCGTCGGACCAACCGGCGGAAAACGGCGAGACTCATTCCGCGACCGAAGCGGGTCACGACGGCGCCGAGGCGGGGTTTCCGCCCTTCGAGACGTCGACCTATCCGTCGCAGATATTGTGGCTGGCGATCACGTTCGGCCTGTTCTACCTGTTCTTGAAGCGGGTGGCGCTGCCGAGGCTGGCCGGAATCATGGAGGTGCGGCGTGACCGCATCGCCCAGGATCTCGACCAGGCGGCCCGGCTGAAGCAGGAATCGGACGAAGCGATTGCCGCCTACGAGCAGGCGCTGGCCGAGGCGCGGTTGAAGGCCAACGAGATTGGCCAAAAGGCGCGTGACGCTGCGAAGGCCCAGGCCGACGAGACCAGGCGCGTCGTCGAGGCGCAGCTGGAAGAAAGACTGACCGGAGCTGAAACGCGGATTTCTGAGATCAAGGCGTCGGCCCTGAGCGATGTCGGAACGATCGCGGAAGACACGGCCGGATCCATCGTGCAAACGCTGGGCGGCGGCTCGGTCACCAAGGCCGAAGTCGCGGCCGCGGTCAAGGCAGCGCGCTAGGAGGCGGTGATGGACGCAACATTTTGGGCAACTGTTGCCCTGTTCATCTTCTTCGCGGTCGTCTTCTACCTGAAGGTGCCGGGGCTGGTGGCGAAGTCGCTCGACGACCGTGCAGAGCGCATTCGCAACGAGCTCGACCAGGCGCGCAAGCTGCGTGAGGAAGCCCAGGAGGTGCTGGCCGAGTATCAGCGCCGCCGCAAGGAAGCCGAGAAGGAAGCCGACGACATCGTCGCCTCGGCCGAGCACGAGGCTGCCCTGATGGTCGAGGAAGCCAAGCAGAAGACCGAGGATTATGTCGCGCGGCGCACCGCGTTGGCTGAGCAGAAGATCGCCCAGGCCGAGCGCGACGCCGTCAACGAGGTCCGCGCCCAGGCGGCCGATATCGCGGTCGAGGCGGCGCGCCGGATTCTGGAATCCAAGGTCGACGCCAAGCTGTCGGGCGATCTGTTCAAGAGTTCGCTCGCCGACGTCAAGGCGAAGCTCAACTGAGGTTTTTCGAACCGGGTGAGCCCGCCTGGACCGGAACGATCGATGCCGCTTCCGGGCGGCATTTTTTTTCGAATGGCCGAAGCGGCAATCTTTCGCCATGGACCGCTGGGCGGCCGCGCGGGCGGACTGAGCTCGTTCTTGGAAAACGGGTTGGGCCGGTGGCCGTAAGCGGCGGCCCTGCGCCGGACATATCAGCCCTTCTGGCAGCGAGAGCCCCAAGTGCGGGGAACCAGGTTCCGATCGCCGGGATGCTACGCTTCGGTGGTCGTGTCGGCCGCGGCGCGCAGCGGCGCGAAGGACAGGCGGTGGATGCGCGCGATCGCGCCGCCGCGTGCGATCGCCTCGCGGTGGATCTGAGTGCCATAACCCATATGGCGGTCGAACCCGTATTCGGTGTGCCGCCGCCCGCACGCCGCCATCATCCGGTCGCGCATGACCTTGGCCACGATCGAGGCCGCCGCGATCGACTGCGCGCGTCTGTCGCCCTTGACCAGCGCCTCGGCGGGACAGGCGAGTGCCGGCGGAACGTCGCGTCCGTCGATCAACGCGAAGCCGGGAACGATCGACAGCGAGGCCACAGCCCTGCGCATCGCCTCTAGGCTCGCGCGCAGAACATTGCTTCGGTCGATCGCCTGCGCGGAGAGGCTCGCCACGCCGACGGCGCGGGCGCGGTCGAGAATGTCTTTGTAAAGGACCGAGCGGGTGGCTGCTGAGAGCCGCTTGGAATCGTCGAGACCGGCGGGAATGGCGTCCGGATCCAAAATCACGGCGGCCGCCACAACCGGTCCGGCAAGCGGACCCCGGCCGGCCTCGTCGACGCCGCAGACGAAAAAAAAACCGCGCCTCATCGCCCGTTCTTCATGGGAAAAATCGGGGCCGTCGGCGGGATCGAAAAGCAGCGGAGAATCGGGAGGGCGAGCCATTTGCGGCGAAACTCGCATCCGCCCCGATTCTCCGCAAGTCCTTCCCTGCCTGAAGGGGCGGCAGGCCGGGAAGGGGCCGTCGGCTAGGGCGGGGGACTTAGCCGGACGGGAAGAGGGGGCGTCAGCCGGGACGACGGCCGCGCGGCGCCCTAAAACAGGCGCAACTGCTCGCCGGCGCGCGGCGGCGGTTCGAAAAGATCGGTACGCAGCGCGAGTTTGGCCCGGTTGAGCCCGATCCGGCGCGCGGCGATCTCGAAACGGCGGCCGATCTGCCAGGCATAGGGGCCGGTGCCGCGCATCCGTTTCCCCCAGCTCGAATCATAATCCTTGCCGTCGCGCATCGAGCGGATCAGCGCCATCACGTGGCGGTAGCGGTCCGGATAGTGGCGCAACAGCCAATCCTTGAAGATCGGGCTGACCTCCAGCGGCAGGCGCAGGATGATGTAGCCGGCCTCGCGTGCGCCGGCCGCGTGGGCCGATTCCAGAATGCGCTCGACCTCGTGGTCGCTCAGGCCCGGGATCAGCGGTGCGGCCATCACCGAGACCGGAATGCCGGCTTGCGACAGCGCCTTCATCGCCTCCAGCCGTCTCGTCGGTGTCGCCGCGCGCGGTTCCATCGTGCGCGCCAGCCGCCGGTCGAGCGTCGTCACCGAAAAGGCCACCTTGGCCAGGCCGCGCTCGGCCATGCGGGCGAGAATGTCGATGTCGCGCATCACCAGCGCCGATTTGGTGACGATACCGACCGGGTGATTGTGAGCGTCGAGCACTTCCAGGATCTCGCGCATAATGCGCCACTGTCTTTCGACCGGCTGATAGGGATCGGTGTTGGTGCCGATCGCGATCGTCTTCGGCTCATAGCCTTCCCTGGCCAGTTCACGCTCCAGCAGCCTGGCCGCATCCGGCTTGGCAAACAGCCGCGCCTCGAAATCGAGGCCGGCCGAAAGCCCCATAAAGGCATGGGTCGGGCGGGCGAAACAGTAGACGCAGCCATGCTCGCAACCGCGATAGGGATTGATCGATCGGTCGAAGGAAATGTCGGGCGACGTGTTGCGGGTAATCACCGAGCGCGGCTTTTCCACCTGCACTTCCGTCTTGAAGGGCGGCAACGCCTCAAGCGTTTCCCAGCCGTCATCGAACACTTCACGACGCAGCGCCTCGAACCGTCCCGACGGATTGATACCCGCCGAGCGCCCGCGCCGGCGCGCTTCGCCGACGCGCAGGCCGCTCTCCTCGATCAGCGCGTTCGCCACCGCTGCGCCGCCACCGTCGAAGGCTGCCATGTCTGCGCGGTCGAACTGCTCCATGATCTGTCTCCGCTGGCGGGTTGAGTGTCGGTCTCGATGAATCTATTCCTATCGACATCATGAGAACAAAGCAAGAACTTTTTCGACCTTGCGTCGTCGTTGGCTTTGTTTGCTGCAATGCGGTATCGAGGGCGCATGCTGACGGTGTTGATTGAGACCCTGAACGACGCGGACGCGCTGGCCGCCACGCTGGGATCGCTGGTGCCGGCGGCCGTTGAAGGCGTCGTGTGCGAGGTTATCGTGCACGATCGCGGCTCGTCGGACGCAACCGTGACGATAAGCGACCAGGCCGGCTGCACGCTGGTTGGGCAGGGCGGCCTCGGCGGTGGGCTGAAGGCGGCGCGCGGTGCGTGGTTGTTGTTCCTGGAGCCCGGCGCGCTGCTGGGCGACGGCTGGATGGAGGCGGTCGTGAGCCATATAGGCGCCCAACGCCGCCCGGCGCGGTTTTCCCCGGCGCGTTCCGGCGCCAGGCAGGCACTGAAGCGGCTTTTCGCTCGCACGGATCCGCTCGCCGACGGCGTTCTGGTTTCGAAGACCGAGGCGTTGTCGCGCTACCGCCCCGATGACGGGCTGGAGACGGTGGCGCGCGGGCTCAAGCGCTGCCGGTTGAATGCTACGATCAGATTCGCGTCATGCTGACTGTAGGCGCGGCCCGCGGTCGCCGCTCCCGTCCGTTCACACCATCTTGCCGCCGCCGCGCTTTAGGTGTTCGTCGAGGCGTGGCATGATCTCCACGAAATTGCACGGCATGTGCCGGTAGTCGAGCTGGCCTTTCAAGATTCCGTCCCAGGCGTCGCGACAGGCGCCGGGCGAACCCGGCAGCACGAACACGAAGGTCTGATTGACCAGCCCGCCGGTGGCGCGCGACTGGATCGTCGAGGTGCCGATCTTGTCGTAGGAAATGCGGTGAAAGACCTCGGAAAAACCGTCCATGCGCTTTTCGAACAGCGGCTCGACCGCTTCGGGCGTGACGTCGCGGCCGGTAAAGCCGGTTCCGCCGGTGGTGATGATCGCGTCGACCCGGTCGTCCTTCGACCAGGCGAGTATCTTTTTCCGGATCGCCTCGACCTCGTCGCGCACGATCGCCCGCTCGACCAGTCGGTGGCCGGCTTCGGCGATGCGTTCGGCCAGCGCCCCGCCGGACTTGTCGTCGGCGAGTGCGCGCGTGTCCGACACGGTCAAAACCGCGATTCCGACTGCGATGAAGGGGCGTTTTTCGTCAAGCCGGCCTGCGCTCATGCGTTCGATCCCGTCGTTTCGCCGGCAGCCACGAACCAGCCCGGCCGTTCTTTGCTGATGGCGGCCTCGGCGTGCCGCGCCGTCTCGATCGTGTCGTAAAGTCCGAAACATGTCGCGCCGGAGCCCGACATGCGCCCCAGCCGCGCGCCACTGGCCGCGACAACGTCGAGCGCCTCGGCGATCTGCGGGGCGAGCGCGATCGCGGCGGGCTGCAAATCGTTGCGGCAATCCGCCAGCCAGTCCACCACCGATTTTTCGTCCCGCCGTGATGGCAGGGCGGGCAAGGGTGCGTTGTCGCGGCGTTCGAGCCGGGCAAACACCGCTTGCGTCGGGACGGCCACCCCGGGATTGACCATCACAAGCGGCAAAGCCGGCCAATCGGCGAGACGATGGATATCCTCGCCGATGCCGCGCGCGATCAGCGGCCGGGCCGCCAGGCACATCGGCAGGTCTGCGCCGAGTTCAACACCGAGTCGCGCCAGCCCGGCCTCGCCGACATCGAGCTCCCACAGCGCCGCGAGCCCGCGCAGCGTCGCTGCCGCGTCGCTGGAGCCGCCGCCGATCCCGGCGGCCACCGGCAGGTTCTTCGTCAGCCGGATGGAACTGCGCCGGTCGCGGGCCTGCGGGAACGCGTCGCGCAGCCGTTCGCGGGCGCGTTCGATCAGATTGTCGCCGCCGTCGGGCAGGGCATCGGCGAACGGCCCGGCAATGGCGAGCGCGTCGGTCGCCGCCGGCGCGAGCTCCAACACATCGCCGGTCTGCGAAAACACCGCCAGCGTTTCGATCAGGTGATAGCCGTCGGCGCGCCGGCCGGTCACGTGCAGGGCGAGATTGATTTTGGCCGGCGCGTGGACCGTGAGCGAGGGGCTACGCATGAAGGACCCGCGCCGTTCAGTCGCGTGCTGGCCGGTATTCGCCCGTCTCCGGGTCCTTGACCAGCGTGCCCGCCGCGCGCGTCTCGGCCTCGCGCTCGGCCCGGCGCATCCGGGACGAAACCCGTTCGGCTTCGCGCAAAAAGGCCCGATAGCCGAAATAGGCGACCGCGCCGACAAGTGCGTAGAAGATGAGCTGTGGCATATTTGGTCAGCCTCCCTCGAAGCCGGACTGGTTTTACTCCGCCGGCAAGCATAGCGCCTCCGTTGGGCGCTTCAAAGGCCGAACCGGCCCCACAGCGCGCGCTCCTCCAGGGCCTCCACCACCCCGCTCGCCAGCGCCCCGGCGATTTTCTCGCTATCGCCGCCGCGCCCCGGGCCGGCGCCGAACAGGTTCAGCCGCCGGCCGAAAAGCCCACGCGGCGCGCTCACCAGCCGCATGCGCGTCTTGTCGCCATAACGCGCTTTGAGAAACGAGCGCATGTCGCCGAGCTGGTCGACGAGCCCCAGTTCGAGCCCCTGCTTGCCGCTCCAGAACAGGCCGGAAAACAAATCGTCATTATCGGCGAGCTTGCCGCCGCGCCGCGCCTTGACCAGATCGATGAAGGTCTCGTGCATGTCGAGTTGCAGCGTCTTCAGGCGCGCGACGTCTTCCTTCTTTTCCGGCGAGAACGGATCGAGCAGCGCCTTGTTCCTGCCGGCGGTGTAGAGCCTGCGTTCCACGCCGATCTTCTTGATCATCTCCTGGAAGCCGAAACTGGCCGACACCACTCCGATCGACCCGACGATGGAGGACGGGTCGGCGATGATCTCGTCACCGGCGACCGCGATCATATAGCCGCCGGACGCGGCTAGGTCCTCGACGAACACATAGACCTTCTTGTTCTTTTCCTCGGCCAGGTCGCGGATGCGCCGGAAGATCAGCCGCGACTGCACAGGCGAGCCGCCGGGCGAATTGATCGCAATGGCGACGGCCGGCGCCTTTTTGAAGGCGAACGCCTTTTCCAGCATGCCGGCCGTGCTCGCCAGCGACATGGTCTGGCGCAGCGCGTTGCCGGCCGGCATGATCGTGCCGCTCAGCCGGACCACCGGGATCACGACGCCGTCGGCGCGCATCGATTTCGGCAGGAAGGGTTGCAAAAACTGTTTCAACAAAGCTCTCCAGAATTCCAATCGCATGTAGGGAGCCGAAACGATTGCGCAATGGTCCCTGCCAGGCGCTCGCGATCCTCAATCGCCGAACAGCGCTTCCTTGCCGCTGTTGATGGCTTCGGCCCGCGCGCTGAAGCCGCCGCCGGAGGTTTCGTGCAGGAAGAGCGAGGGGGCGATCACCGGCATCTTGCGCGCGCCGCGCACCGCGCGCACCACCACCCGGATCGCCACGGCGTCCGCGCGCGGATGGATCGGGCAGATTTCTGCGGCGCCGAAACGGCCCTCGAGCGCGGTCAGGATCGCGCTGATCGATTCCGGGCGCGCGATCAGGGCCAACCCGCCGCGCGGGCGCACGATCGCGGCGGCCGTGCGCAGCCAGCGCTCGATTGTGTCGTCCTGCATGACATGAGCCGCGCGTTTCAGCGCGTGCGGGGTTGCCCGGTCGCGGCCGCGATTGAACGGCGGGTTCATGATCGCGAAATCGAAGCTGTTGTCGCAGAGACCGGCCTCCTGGCGCGCCTCCCCTGAAAGCGTGACGTCTGCGACCAGCACCTGCGCGCGCGCCGCCAGTGCTGCGTTCTGCGTCAGAGCGAGGCTTTTTTCGGCGAACGCCGCCATGTCCGGTTCGCGCTCGACCAGCACGGCCCGCGCCTGCCCGCAGCGAGACAGGACGGCGAGGCCGGCCGCGCCAGCGCCCGCGCCGAGGTCGGCGAGGCGGCCGGCGAAACCGGTCGGCACGGCGGCAGCCAACATCAACGCGTCCATGCCGGCCCGGTGGCTGCTGCAAGCGGGCTGAACCAGAAAAAACCGCCCGCGATGGAAGGCGTCGGTCGTGAAGGGTGCGGATGTCGGCATGCCGATCATGTGCATCGGCCTCGGTCTAGCCGTTGCGAATCTCGCCCGCGATGCCGGCATCGGCAAGCAGCCGTTTGGCGCGGTCGACCGTATCGGAACTCACCAGAACGCGCCGCGGCAGCACGCCGAGTGACCCTTCAACGACGCTCATATTCTGGTCGGCGACGAAAAACTCTATGCCCGCGTCACGCAGCAACGCTTCGATAAAGGAAATCACGACGGGGTCGTTGGTACGCACGAGTTCGATCATGGGTCGCCTGCATGTAAACCCGTATTTTGTATCTCTAAAAGCGCCGCCTGACCATCCAAAGCTGGCTGCCGCGCCAATTCGCCCCTTGCGGGCCGAACATGCCGCGCCCTAGATTGGCGGGCGGGCCGGAAGCGCCCGAACTGGATTCCGGGGAGTTTTCGTGGGCGTCGTCGTATCATTGGATGAGGGCAAGCGGGGCCAGGCCTCGATCAAACCTCTGATCGAACTTACCGCGCACGACATGTCGCGCGTCAACCAGCTCATCCTGTCGAAGGCCGGTTCGGATGTGGAGATGATTCCCGAGGTCGCCAACCACCTGATCTCATCGGGCGGCAAGCGGCTGCGGCCGATGCTTACCCTGGCGACGGCGCGCATGTTCGACTATTCCGGCGACGGTCATGTCAAGCTGGCCACCAGCGTCGAGTTCATGCATACGGCGACGCTGCTGCACGACGACGTCGTCGACGAGAGTGGCCTCAGGCGCGGCAAGAAGACGGCGCGCACCATCTGGGGCAATCAGGCCAGCGTGCTGGTCGGTGACTTCCTGCTCGGCCAGGCGTTCCGGATGATGGTCGAGGTCGGTTCGATCGACGCGCTCGACATCTTGTCGACGGCGGCGTCGGTCATCGCCGAAGGCGAGGTGATGCAGCTTGTCGCCGCCAAGAACCTGGAAACGACCGAGGACGAATATCTCGCGGTGATCCGTGCCAAGACGGCGGCGCTTTTTTCCGCCGCTGCCGAAGTCGGCCCGGTAATCGCCTCGGCGACACGTTCCGAGCGCGCGGCCCTGCGTTCCTACGGCACCAATCTCGGCCTGGCTTTCCAGTTGATCGACGACGCCCTCGACTATGGCGGCAATGCCAGCGATCTCGGCAAGAATGTCGGCGACGATTTCCGCGAGGGCAAGGTGACGCTGCCGGTCATCCTGTGCTATCGCCGCGGCACGGCGCAGGAGCGCCGGTTCTGGAAAAAGAGCATCGAGGACGGCGTCAGCGACGACGGTGCGCTCGAGGAGGCGCGCGGGCTGATGTCGCGCTATGGTGCGATCAGTGATACGATAACCCGCGCGCGGCATTTCGGCGAAATCGCGCGCGACGCGCTTGCGCCCCTGAAGGAGACGCCGCAAAAGAGCGCACTTCTCGAAGTGATCGATTTCTGTATCGACCGCGTATCCTGACTCCCGCCCGGTGTAAAATAGGGTCTCGCAAGATGCTTTGCCGGGCAGGGCGGCTTTTGCCGGGGTCGGTGGGAACCCGTTGAACGATGGCTCTCAAAAATGCCATGGTCGGAGTGAATATGCGGTCGGAAGCGGCCGGCGAGCGGGTTGGCAAGCGGGAAGGAGCGCCATGCATCTGAGCGGCTTGAGACGGTGGAGCGTTGCGGCGCTGGCGTTGCTGTGCGTATCGGCGCCGGCACCGCTTCTTGCGGCGAACGACGAGCCGGTGCGCATCGGATCCCTGTCGGGGGCCTTTCTCGCAGCCCGAGTCGCCGAGATCGACAACGATCTCGACAGCACGATCAAATATTACCGGCGCGCGTTGTCCTTCGACCGCGACAACCAGACGCTCCAGCAAAGTCTCCTGCTGGCGTTGATTTCCCGCGGGGATTTCGAGGCGGCGCTTCCGCTGGCCGAAAAGCTCAAATCAGTGCCGCAGATCGAGCGATTTTCGCGCGTGGCGCTGGCGATCGACGCGATCGGCAAGCAGGACTACGCGGCGGCCGAGAACTATTTGAAGCTGGCGCTGGAATCCGATCTCGACCGGCTGATCACCGGCGTCATGACCGGCTGGGCGCTGCAAGGCGCCGGCAAGGCCGCCGACGGGCTTTCGCTTGTGCGGGGCCTCGACGGCCCGGAATGGTTTGTCGTCTTCAAATCCTATCACGAAGCCTTGATCGCCGAGGCGGCGGGCAATGTCGACGGGGCGCTGGAAGCGTATGGCCGTATCGCCGAAAACGCGACGGCCGGCGGGGCTGCTCCCGACACCTATCTGCGCGCGCTGGAAGCCTATGCGCGCCTGCTCTCCCGTCAGGGGCAGACGCAGGGCGCGCTGGCCGAGCTCGACCGGGCGGAAGCCTTCGCCGCGAACCGCCCCGCTGTTGTCGCCTTGCGACGTGACATCGAGACTGGCGCCGACACTCCGCCCCTGGTCGTCACACCGGGCGACGGCGCGGCCGAAATCCTGCTCAACCTGGGCACCGCGCTCAACCGTGGCGGCGGTGAAGCCTTCGTGCGCATCTATCTGCAACTCGCGCTCGCCCTCAAATCGGATTTCGATGCCGCCCTGGTCCAACTCGGACAGGTGTCGGAGCAGCAGGGCGACGCCGAGGAAGCAATCTCCTTCTATGAGAAGGTGCCGGGGGATTCGCCGCTACATCGTATCGCGGCCCTGCAGCTTGGCCTCAACCTGGCCGATCTCGACAGGCACGAAGCGGCCAAGGTGCATCTGCGCCAACTCCTGCTCGATGATCCCGATGACATGCGTGCCTATATGGCGCTCGGCGGCGTCCTGGCGTCCAAGGAGGAATATGCCGAGGCGGCGATGCTTTACGACGACGCGGTCGAACGCATCGACGAGCCCGAGCGTGCGGACTGGAACATTTTTTACCAGCGCGGCATCGCTTATGAACGGCTGAAGCAATGGCCGAAGGCGGAGCCGAATTTCCGCAAGGCGCTCGAACTCTACCCCGACCAGCCGCAGGTGCTGAACTATCTCGGCTATTCCTGGGTCGACATGAACATCAACCTCGAGGAGGGGTTGGACCTGATCCGGCGCGCGGTCTCGAGCCGGCCGAATGACGGCTACATCGTCGATTCGCTCGGTTGGGCCTATTATCGCCTCGGCCGCTTCGAGGAAGCGGTTGGCGAACTCGAGCGGGCCGTTTCGCTCAAGCCCGACGATCCGATCCTCAACGACCACCTGGGCGATGCCTATTGGCGGGCCGGCCGTCGCCTGGAAGCCACGTTTCAATGGGCGCATGCGCGCGACATGAAGCCAGATCCCGACGTTCTGGTCGAGGTCGAGCGCAAGCTGACCAAGGGCTTGCCGCCGCTCGAAGAGCAAAAGGCAGAAATTCCGCCGATCGTGCTGCCTGATCCGGCGCCGGAAAAAACCGGCGGCGAGGCGGCCGCTGCCGACGAGGAGGGCGCCGCGCGGCCGGCCAGCCATGTCGTGGGACCGGGGCAGTCCTTGTGGTCGATCGCGGCCGAAAAGCTCGGCGACGGTGGACGTTATATCGAAATCCTCGACCTCAACCCGCAGCTTCGTGGCAATCCCGGAAACATCGTTCCCGGTCAGGAACTGATTCTGCCCGGTAACTGATCGCGATCAGCCGCCGAAACCGCGCGGCAGCGTGCAGGCGTTTTGCGGGTCGCGGCGTGGCGGTACGCATTTCAGCCGCAGGCGCGACAACGATTTTTCCGTCGGGTTGAGCTTCTGGCACATGCAATCGGTGCGCGGCATGCGGATTGTGTCGCAAAACGGCGTCACGCAATGCCAGCCGGTAACGGGATCGTTGACATCGCCGACAAAGCTCGACTGGGCCCAGACGGGCGTGGCGTTGAACATCACCGCGGCGAAGGCGGCTGCGGCGGTGCCGACGGCAATGCGCGAAAGCTGATGGAAGGCAGGCATGGTCGTCTCCCTAAGGCATGTACTTCGAAACCGGGAATCGGTTTCGGGATCAAGACATGCGCGAAAACAAGACTTGAAGCACATCGGGCGAAGCTGAAGCTCGCAGAGCACGGCGGCGGCCGCCGCGCGCATGAACGGCACCGCCCGCACAGTCTACGCACGCAGGAGCCGCAGGGATCCATATGAAGCGATCACAACGTCGCGAGCGCGCGACGCGGGCAGGAGTCGGCCTCTGACCGACCGGCCTCAATTGCCGAAAGGCGGGCTCGCCGGACAGGCTTTCCAGCGTCCGCCTTCCGAGATCGAGCAGGTCAGGCGCAGCTTTTGCAGCGTGCGCTCCGCCGGATTTTCCTTCTGGCACAGGCATTTCGTCTGCGGCAGCCGCACGACGCTGCAGTCGGGCGTCACGCACAGATAGCCCGTCACGTCGTCGCGCGTGTTGCTGTTGCGGTCGGGCCAGGCGCCATTGGCGCCGGCGGTCGCGGCGGTGGCCAAAAGGGCGGCAAGCGCCAGGCTGGCGATGGTCGGCAGGCGCGTGGGCCGTCGGTCGGGTCGAAACATCGGTGGTTCCTCGTTCTCACCTTACAGATATCGCATTTGGCGGCGAATCCAAGTCGCCGCATCTTGGTCCCGGCGGTTTGCCGGTCCCCGGGACCGTCGCTTCGTCATCGCCGTCGGCTGCTTGACCTTGCCAGGACGCGTCAATAGGAGGTGAAGCGCTTTTCCTGCCGACAGAGGTTCTCCGTGACCGCCAGCCAGCCGCCTATGCATCCCACGCGCTCCTTCCAGGGGCTGATCCTCGCCCTGCACGCGTTCTGGGCCGACAAGGGTTGCGTGGTCCTGCAGCCCTACGACATGGAAGTCGGCGCGGGAACCTTCCACCCGGCCACGACCCTGCGTTCGCTCGGCCCGAAGCCGTGGAACGCGGCCTATGTCCAGCCCTCGCGGCGACCCAAGGACGGCCGCTACGGCGAAAACCCAAACCGGCTGCAGCATTATTACCAATATCAGGTCATTCTGAAGCCCAATCCGCCAAATCTGCAGGAGCTCTATCTCGCTTCGCTGGAAGCGATCGGCATCGATCCGCTGCTGCACGATATCCGGTTTGTCGAAGACGATTGGGAAAGCCCGACGCTCGGTGCCTGGGGGCTGGGCTGGGAGTGTTGGTGCGACGGCATGGAGGTCTCGCAGTTCACCTATTTCCAGCAGGTCTGCGGCATCGAATGCGCACCGGTTTCGGGCGAACTGACCTACGGGCTGGAGCGGTTGGCGATGTATGTCCAGGGCGTCGACAATGTCTACAACCTCAATTTCAATGGCCGCGAGGGTGCCGAAAAGGTCACCTATGGCGATGTCTTCCTGCAGGCCGAGCAGGAATATTCGCGCTACAATTTCGAATATGCCGATACCGCCATGCTGTTGCGCCATTTCGACGACGCGGAGAAGGAATGCGTGGCGCTGCTGGCCGCCGGCGCGCCGCGGGGCGGGAGTGGTCTTCATAAATGCGTGCTGCCGGCCTATGACCAGTGCATCAAGGCCTCGCACGTCTTCAACCTTCTCGACGCGCGTGGCGTGATTTCCGTCACCGAGCGTCAGAGCTACATTTTGCGGGTGCGCGAC
Organism: Nitratireductor arenosus; assembly: GCF_009742725.1. GTDB lineage: Bacteria > Pseudomonadota > Alphaproteobacteria > Rhizobiales > Rhizobiaceae > Mangrovimarina > Mangrovimarina arenosa. The sequence goes on from NZ_WPHG01000003.1 coordinate 849,676, forward strand.
CTGGCCAAGGCCTGCGGCGAGGCTTTCCTGCTCACCGAAGCCGGCGGCGCGGCGGCCTGAGTCGCGCTTCGCACCCCGCCTGCCTTGGACGAATGCTGCCCCTCATTTTCGCCTGCTTCCGCGCCGAGGATGCGGGCCGATCCGCGAACGGCCATGGGGTGATTATGCGACGTCTTCTGCTTGCCGGTCTTGTTCTGCTTGCTGGAGCCGCCAGTTCGGCTGCCACGCAGGACGCGACGCCGGTGACGAGCGATCACTGCAAGGCCCTGCTGGCGCAAATATCGGCAAAGCCGCAATTCAAGGCCTTCGCGGTGACGGAAAACGGGCGCGAGTGTCATGCGGTTTGGGGCAGCGCCAACCAGCTCCAGGCCAATCGCGATGCGCGCGCCGGATGCGAGGTCGACGGTCGGCACTGTCTTTTGATCGCCGTTCGCTAAACTCTTTCCCGAAGGCGGAAACCGGGTTTCGGCCGCGGCGTCAGCCCTGGTCGGCATCGGCTAGCATGTCTCCCGATGAGGCGGCCGGCATCTCGACGCTCGCCGCGATCGTCTGGATGGCGCGGCGCACCCCCGCCATCTTGAATTCTCCGCCGATCTGCATATTGGCCGCGAAACAGGCGCTCAGCGCGAGGACCTGGATGATCGAGGAGGCGGCTTTCATTGGTTTGTCCCTTCGCGCTCGCGGTGTGTCTTGCCTTTCGTCGCCGCGGCGCAGCCAAAGGTTCATCTGTCAGGGCGAATTTTTCACAATTGGACTGAACCTTGCGTGGCCGGCGCGTTCAGGCGCGGTTCATGGCCACGGCCGGTGACGGCCGCAGGTGACAGGACCCGGCGGAGTTGCTATGCGGCACGCCTCAAGACCTCACCCGCGAGCCGCACCCATGCCCGACCTGCTTCTTGAACTTCGTTGCGAGGAAATCCCGGCGCGCATGCAGCGCAAGGCGGCCGGCGATCTGAAGAAGCTGGTCACCGACGGTCTGGTCGAGGCCGGTCTGACCTATGAGGCGGCGCGCGAATACTGGACGCCGCGCCGCCTGGCGCTCGACGTGCGCGGGGTCACGGCGCGGTCCAAGGATGTGCGCGAGGAACGCAAGGGCCCGCGCACCGACGCGCCCGAAAAGGCGATCGAGGGATTTTTGCGCGCCGCCGGCCTGGCCTCGGTCGACGAGGCCGAAACCAGGACCGATCCTAAAAAAGGCGCCTTTTACGTCGCCGTGATCGAAAAGCCCGGCCGTGCCGCCGACGAGATCGTGGCGGAGCTGATGCCCGGCCTGATCCGCAATTTTCCCTGGCCGAAATCGATGCGTTGGGGCGCGGCCTCGGCCAGGCCCGGCGCGCTGCGCTGGGTCCGGCCGCTGCAGTCGATCCTGTGCACGTTCGGCCCGGAGACCGAGGAACCGGTGGTGGTCGACTTCGAGGTCGATGGGCTGCACGCCTCAAACGTCACCTACGGCCACCGGTTCCACGCGCCGGACCCCATCACCGTGCGCCGTTTCGACGATTATGTCGCGGCTCTGGAGGTAGCCCGGGTCGTGCTCGATGCCGAGCGGCGCAAGAAGATCATCGAAGCCGACGCTGCCAACCTCGCCTTCGCCGCCGGGCTGGATATCGTCGCCGACGAGGGGCTGCTCGACGAGGTTTCGGGCCTTGTCGAATGGCCGGTCGTGCTTATGGGTGCGTTCGAGCAGGACTTTCTCGACATCCCGCCGGAAATCGTGCGGCTGACGATCCGCGCCAACCAGAAATGTTTCGTCACCCGCCCGCAGGGCGAGGCCGAAAACCTCTCCAACCGCTTCGTGCTGGTCGCCAATATCGAGGCCAGGGACGGCGGCGCGGAGATCGCGCACGGCAATGCCAAGGTGGTGCGCGCGCGCCTGTCCGACGCGGTGCATTTCTGGAAGACCGACCAGGCCGACCTGCCCGATCTCGCCGGACTGGAAGCCTCGGCGCAAAAATTCGGCCTCGACCTTAAGAAACCGCTCGACCAGCGCATGGCGCGCCTCGACCGTCTGGGTGTCACCTTTCACGCCAAGCTCGGCACGCAAGGGCAGCGCGTCGCGCGTGTCGCCAGGCTGGCCGAGGAACTGGCGCCGGCGGTCGGCGCCGATGCCGGGCTCGCCCGGCGCGCCGCCGTACTCGCCAAGGCCGATCTGCAGACCGAGGTGGTCGGCGAATTTCCCGAACTGCAGGGCGCCATGGGCTGCAAATATGCCGAGTTCCAGGGTGAGGACCCGGCGGTCGCCGCCGCCATCGAGGCGCATTACCGCCCGCTCGGCCCCTCCGACGTGGTGCCGGCCGAGCCGGTCTCGATCGCGGTCGCGCTGGCCGACAAGCTCGACATGCTGACCGGCTTCTGGGCGATCGACGAAAAGCCGACCGGCTCCAAGGATCCCTACGCGCTGCGCCGCGCCGCGCTCGGCGTGATCCGTATCGTGGTGGAAAACGGGGTACGCTTGTCGCTCCTTGACGCCTGGCACCACAACTGGCTGGAACATGCTCGGCAGACCTTCGACGCTTCAATTCACGACCTATTCGACACCGTTCAGCGGCTCCGTACGACGCTGCGTCCGGCCAATCTGGCTGCCGTGTTCGAGGAAGTCGGCGAGAGCATGGATACGGATATCCACAACCGCGCGCCGGAGATCGCGGAAACGCTGTCGCAGCGCGAGACCGACCTGCTGACCTTTTTCCACGACCGGCTGAAAGTCTATCTGCGCGACCAGGGTGCGCGGCACGATCTGATCGACGCGGTCATCACGCCTGAGACTGACGACCTGTTTTTGATCGTCCGCCGGGTCGAGGCGCTGGGCGCGCTGCTTGACAACGAGGACGGGCAGAACCTGCTCGCCGGCACTAGGCGCGCGGCCAATATTCTCGCCGCCGAGGAAAAGAAGGGCACGGCGGTCGCCGGCAGCGTCGATGCCGCGCTGTTTGCCGAGAGCGAGGAACGGGCGCTGTTCGACGCGGTGGCGGCGGCCGAAGCCGAGGCCGCGACCGCGCTTACCGACCAGGATTATCAGGCCGCCATGCGCGCGCTTGCCGGCCTGCGCGGCCCGGTCGACGCGTTTTTCGACAAGGTGCTGGTCAATGCCGAGGACGAGGCCGTGCGCGCCAACCGGCTCGCCCTTCTGGCCCGTATCCGCGCCGCGACCGGCCAGGTCGCCGATTTCTCGCGCATTGCCGGCTAGGACGCGTCTTTCCGGCCGTCCCGCGCCCTATTCCAGTTGGCGCGACGGCGGCGGTGGCGAAGGCGGCGCGGGCGGTAAGGCCGGCGGCTCGGGTGATTGCTTGCGGTCGGGGCCGGGCGGCGCCGGCCTGTCGCTGGAAACGGTGCGGCGTTCGGTGGCGATCGGGGTGTCGGGGCTGGGAGGCGGCTCGACGACGATCTCCGCGGGAACCGGCGCGCTGGTGGCGGCGGCCGGAAACGGCTTGCCGACGAGCCCGCCGCGAATCACCATTGGCATTGTCGGCTGGTGGCCGGCAAGCGACGCCGCCCGTTCGCCCGCGGTCGCCGTCGGCGCCGGTTCGCCAAGCAGGACCATCGACCGGCTGAGGCGCGGCACGAGCATGGCAACACGATCGGCCTCGTCGTCGCTGCCGGGCTGGTGGCCGAACAGCGCTGTTGCGGCTTCGGCCGGGGAGCCGGAGAGATTTTCGGACAGGGCGGCTGTCTTGATGGTCGCGTCCGGGGCGGCAAGGACGATCGGCGGGTCGCCGAGGGCCGGCTCGCCCAAAACGATGATCGAGCGGGAAGGCCCGACCGGCACGGCGTCAAGCGTGACGAAGGACGAGGCGTAGGCCTCACCGGTCGTCGCGACTGCCAATGCCATCGCTGCCGTTGCCAGAAACTTCATCATTCTCCCGCCAGCTACGCGGCGTGAACCCGTTACGACGCAACAAACACCCTACGGCACGCGCCCAATGGTCCCGTTGGCGAAGACCCTACCATTCGACCGATTAACGAAATGATGACGCAGGGTTACTTGCCGCGCGCCAATGGGCAGGATAGGCAGCTTCGCGTGACAGACTGGACACGTGATGGCCGATATCGTCAATGAGGAGACCGCACTCGAGCGCGCAATCGCCCTGGTCCATGCCGGCCAGCCGGTGGCGCTGCCGACCGAGACCGTCTACGGCTTGGCTGCCGATGCCACCAATGGCGAGGCGGTGGCGCTGATCTTCGAGGCCAAGGGCCGTCCCCGCTTCAATCCGTTGATCGTGCATGTCGCCGACCGTGCGATGGCCGAGCGGATCGGCCGCTTCGACGCCCTGTCGCGAAAGCTGGCGGCCGCCTTCTGGCCGGGGCCGCTCACCCTCGTCGTGCCTCTTGCCCCCGAAGCCGAAATCCATCCGCTGGTCACGGCCGGACTTACGAGCGTCGGCCTGCGCATGCCGCGCGGCTTCGCCGCAAGGCTGATCGCGGCCGGCGGCCGACCGCTCGCCGCACCCAGCGCCAATTCCTCCGGCCGCATCAGCGCCACCACCGCCGCCGCCGTCGAGGCCGATCTCGGAGACAGGATCGCGCTGGTCGTCGATGGCGGGCCGACCCCTGTCGGGGTCGAATCGACCATCGTCAAGGTCGAGGACGGCCGTGTGCGCCTGCTGCGTCCGGGCGGCATCGCCGCCGAGGAGATCGAGGCCGTTCTGGGCGCGCCGCTGCTGCGCGGCGAGGCCGGTGGCATCGAGGCGCCGGGCATGATGCGGTCGCATTACGCGCCGCGGGCCGGCCTGCGGCTTGCGGCAGATGCGGTCGCGCCCGGCGAGGCGTTGCTCGCCTTCGGGCCAAAACGCATCGCGGGCGCCGACAGGGCCGTCATGGTGCTGAACCTGTCGCCGGTCGGCGATCTGCGCGAGGCGGCGGCCAGTCTTTTTTTACATTTGCAGGCGCTCGATCGCTCGGGCGCGCCGGTTATCGCGGCCGAATCCGTTCCGCAAACCGGTCTTGGCGAGGCGATCAACGACAGGCTGCGGCGCGCGGCCGCCCCCCGGTGACAAGGCCGCCCGTGCCCGATAGCGTCCCGTAAAGGTGCCGCTACGACCGCGCCGCTCCGCCAGACCCCGCCGCCCGACCGGACAGGACCGATAGATGAGCGACGATGAACCCCTGCTTTCCCCGAGCCTGATCGAGCGTTTCGCCGGGATCGTCGGCGAACGCCATGCGCTGCGCGGAGCCGAGGAGGTGGCGCCCTATCTCACCGAGCCGCGTGGCCTGTTCGCGGGCCACAGCCGGCTTGTGTTGCGTCCCGGCTCGGTCCGGGAGGTCTCGCAGGTGCTCGCGCTCGCCAGCCAGACCGGCACGCCGATCGTGCCCCAGGGCGGCAATACCGGACTGGTCGGCGGCCAGATGCCGGACGCGACCGGACGCCAGGTGGTGCTGTCGCTCTCGCGGCTCAACCGGATCCGCGAAATAGACGTCGCCTCCAACACCATGACCGCCGAGGCGGGGGTTGTGCTGCAGGCCGCGCAACAGGCTGCGGACGGCGCCGACCGGCTGTTCCCGCTGTCGCTTGCCTCCCAGGGCTCGTGCCAGATCGGCGGCAATCTGTCGTCCAACGCGGGCGGCACCGGGGTGCTTGCCTACGGCAATGCGCGCGAATTGTGCCTGGGCGTGGAGGTCGTGTTGCCCACCGGTGAGGTGCTCGACGATCTGCGCAAGCTCAGGAAGGACAATACCGGGTACGATCTGAAAAACCTGTTCGTCGGCGCCGAAGGCACGCTCGGCGTCATCACCGCCGCCGTCTTGAAGCTTTTTCCCAAGCCCAAAGGGCGCGAGGTCGCGTGGGTCGGCCTCTCTTCGCCGCGCCAGGCGCTGGCGCTGTTTGCCGATGCGCTCGAACGGGCCGGCAGCGGGCTTACCGGCTTCGAACTCTGCGCGCGCATCGCCGTCGATTTCGCCCTGCGCCATGTGCCGGGCACTGTGCGGCCTCTGCAGAGCGAGCACGACTGGTACGTGCTCGTCGAGATATCGTCGGGACGCTCGCCGGAGGACGCGCGCGCGCTGATCGAGGACATTCTGTCGGCCGGTATCGAGAAAGGCCTCGCCACCGATGCGGTGATCGCCGAAAGCCTGGCCCAGGCCGCCGCATTCTGGCGCCTTCGCGAGGCGATGTCGGAAGCCCAGCGCGCGGAGGGCGTGTCGATCAAGCACGATATCTCGGTGCCGGTGGCGGCGATCCCCGATTTCATCGACGAGGCCGGTCGCGCCGTGCGCGCCATCGAACCGGGCGCCCGGTTCGTCACCTTCGGCCACATGGGCGACGGCAATCTGCACTATAACATCTCGCAGCCCAAAGGCGCCCCGGGCGAGGCCTTCAAGGCGCGCTACCGCGAGGTCAACGACCGTGTGCACGACGTCGTGCGTGCCTTCGCTGGGTCGATCTCCGCCGAACATGGCATCGGCCAGATGAAGCGCGACGAATTGGTGGCCACCGCGCCGCCTGTGGCGACCGACCTGATGCGCCGCGTGCGCAAGGCGTTTGATCCGGCCGGCATCATGAATCCCGGCAAACTGATCTGACTTTCGTCGTTGAACACCCCGGATAGCGAAAAAAAAGAATGCGCGGTGTGGCGTTGGCCCGCCATGTTTGAGCGGTTTGCTCCGCATGAAAGTAATTTCCTGCCATGGGCGCGCGCCTTTTGAGGCCTTTTGGCAGGGTATCTTGACGATATCGCCTTTCTGGGCCGCTCCGGAATCCCGGTCGATGGGTGCGGCACGGGAAAGTGCAAGAGTTTGCATGGATGTCGTCCAACAGGTGGACATCCTGAATAATGGTGATCACGGGCGGCAGTGATTCGTGGTACAAATCGCACCGGGTTTGAACGCGCCAAGTGCAGTGGGGCATATCTGCCGGCGCGTGAATTGGGCATTTCGGTTAGCCGAAAAGGGGTGTGTACGATGCAGTCCGGATTGAAGTTTTTTGCTGTTGCAATCGTGCCGTGTCGTGGAAGTCGTTAGAAAGCAGCCCTAGATAAGCCAGCCATGTGGCTACATTCGGCTTTTGCGGAACGGCTTAGGAAGCTCTGTCGGCAGGCGGGTTCGGTAGCGAAAGTGTGTCGGGAAACCGGCATCAGCCGCGCTCAACTTGACCGGTATCTGGATGGTAAAGCGCTGCCGGGGGCGGAGAATACCCGCAAGCTGTGTGTCTATTTCGACATCTCAGAACGGCAACTCTTCACACCGCCGAGCGCGCAGCCGGACGAGGCAAGCGCCACGGTGGCCGGCGTGCCGACGGCCATGCTTGATCTCCTCGCGCATCGTCCGCTGCCGCCCCTGCCCGAGGGAATCTATTTCACTTATTTCAACGTACCCTCGCGCCCCAATCTCGTCATGCGCTCGGCGACGTTCATCTTCAAGCGCGATCGCGTGATGGCGTTTCGCCGGGTGACGGGCGGGCGCGGCGGGCCGGGCGGCGCCTGGTCGCGCTCGCAGGGCAACCATTACGGCATCGTGACGTCCAGCTTGAACTGGATCTACTTCACCGCCTTCAACCGGCGTCATGTCGGTGAACCGAGCCTGATCGCGGCCGGTTGGGCGGGGTATGCCGAGCCGACATTGATCGGAACCACGATGGTGTTGACCGAAAGCGGGCCGGAGACCGGCACCGCGATCATCCGGCCGGCCTCGATCAGCTATCGTGCGCGTGACGCCATCGCTGCTGTCGGCGTCTACAAGATCACTGACCCCTCCCTCGACCCCGTCGTGGTCGACCTGCTCGGCGGTCTGCGCGCAGCCTGATCCCTTTTTCCCGAAAAGAAGCAGCCGCCACCGTAAAGGCTCCCGGTGACGGCTTTTTGGCCTTTCGGCTTTTTTTGAATATTTGATACAAATCCGATTAAATTTACTCGTAATAAGAGTACTTTTAGTCGGAAAGGGCGAAATATAAATTAATTTCTGATGTATGCTTTGGTCCAAATGAATTGATTTCGTGAAATACACTAAACATTAAGAATTGGATCGCTAGCGTTCTGCTGTTCCCGCAAGATTGCGGGTTGAAAAGAGAAGGGAATGACCATGAAAGCTTCGAAGAAGAATCTTATGGTTTCGGCGACATCAACCAAGGTTTTTGTCGGCCCGGGCTGGCATTTCTCGCGCTGAACAACAGCAACGGCGCCGCCAGTCCATCCGGATTGGCGGCGCCGGCCAAACTATGGAACGGGATAAAATGCTGGTTCGGCCGTCTCGCACGCTTGTTTTTACACATGACGATCAAACGCTGATCGGCTGCAATTTCCTTTCGCGGAAGACATTCGCTTGCAGCCCCGACCTGGTGGCCGTGCTCAACGCCTGGACGAAATGGCAGCCGCCATATGCGCTCGCCGCATTGGCGGAAGGGCTGACCGAAGAGGAAGCCGACGACCTGTCGCGTCAGCTCATCGAGCTGTCGGCGCTGGTTGTCGAGGGATCGGAGCTGGCGGCGCGCGAAGCGAGTTTCGAGCGGGACTGGTCATGGGGCATCCCGACCGCGCTCATGCATTTTTGCGTACAGAATCCCGACTACATCACCGCCGAAGAGGCCGCGCAGCGCCAGGTCGACAAGGCTGCAGACTCGACGTCGCCGACGCTGTGGCTGCGCAATGCGCCCGATCAGGCGATACGTCTTCCCGAGGCGTTGGATGGCAACGAGCTGTTTCGGCTGATGGCCCGCCGCCGTACCGTTCGCAAGGCCGGCGCCCAGACCATCACCTTGAAACAGTTGAGCGATTGCCTGTTTGCCGGGCTCGGTATCACCGGGGAAACCCATGGCGTGACCGGATCGCTGCCCTTGTCCATGACGCCGTCCGGCGGCGCGCGCAATCCCTACGAGGCCTACATCTTCGCACGGTCCGTCGACGGTCTGGCGCCCGGTATCTACCATTATTCGGCGCTCGACCACGACCTGGGTAGGATCGAGGCCTCCTGCTTGCCGAAATTGTCCGAACTGACGGGTACCCAGGAATGGGCGGACGAGATGGCCTGCCTGATCGTGCTGGCGGCGGATCTGCGGCGAACGATGTGGAAATACGAGGATCCGAACGCGTATCGAGTCGTATTGATCGAAGCTGGGCATATCGGTCAGAATATTATGCTGGCGGCGACGCATCACGACCTTACGGCCTGTCCCACGGCGGCGCTGTCCCATGCCCGCATCTCGCAATTGCTCAAATTCGATTCGGTCGCCGTCGCGCCGATCTATGCATTGACATTGGCTAGGCCGGATCGCGCGGAATTCGAGCGAACCAGCAAGGCGATGGCGCATTGAGTTTTTCGTCGCGCGGATAGTCTGCGCGGCGTCGTTTGTAACCACGGGGAGCAGGTGGCCACTTCGTGTGAAGGTGGTGCCGCTCGAGGAAGACCGGTAGTCGTGCGTCAGGGTATCCCATGAGTTCAAGACCATCCAGAATAGCAGGACAGGATCATGGAAAGTCGCACCAAGGGATCGGTGACACGTCGGGAGCAGATTGCCTATCTGAATGGGCAGTTGCGTGAAATGCGTGAAATCGCTGCGTCGGCGGGACTGCCCCTGACGGCCTATTTCGTCGAAATGGCCTATCTTGAGCTCAGCGACACCATTCGCGAGGAACGGATTTTCGCCGAACCCGACAAGCGAGCCGCCGATCTGCCACATCCGGTTGCCGCGGAATAGCGGCATTCGACCGCTACGGCCTACCCGCCGGATTTCGGGCCCGACCGTTCACCGGCTGGCACGGCGACGTGGGGCGGGCAAGATCGTCCGCCCCGGTTCTTCGCCCGGCAAACGTTCGCTGGAGGTTTCGCCGGGACAAATCCGACAAGCCAGCCTCACCGTGCAAGTTCTCGCCCGATAATCCTGTCGCGTCGCGGATTGCTTCCTGCCGGGACGGAAATTGGCTTCCCCAAATTGCTTCCGTCTCGACATCAATGGCCCCAGGCGCAACGATGTCGTCGACTGCTCGCCGCGACCTGTCGGATCGTTAATGCCCCGTCCATCTAGGTTGCGTTCCGGTTTATCGGTTGGAATCCGATAACCATTTGCCAGATCAGCAAAATTTAACCCAACTTCTTAAGCGCGCCGGTAAGGTCGCCGCGCTAACCTGCAATCACAAAGAGGCCGGACAACCGGCCCGCGAGGACCGCAAAGCGGCTCTCAGGCGTTGCAGGAAGGCGTAATTGATGAACACGGTCTCGAACCCAGTCTGGGCGGGGCGCTATATGCGACTCGACCCGTTCCGGCTCCCCCAGATCGCGAGCTACGCGGCCCGCGACGACTATGGCGAGGTAACGATCAAGATCGACAAGCGCGGTGCGGTCATGCACCGTACCTTGGCGCATAGCCGGCTTCCGGTGACGGTCGCGCTGCCGGCCAACGCGTTCAAGGGCGTAGCCGCCCGCGCGATCGAGGACGAGGACGGCAACGTCACCGTCACGCTCGAACTGCTGCACGGCGATCCCATGCTGTGCGTGCCGCTGCTCGTTGCCCATGATCTCGACGACATCGCCGCCGACTGGCGCAACTGGGCCGAGGCCTACCGGCTGCCGATGCTGCTGATCGAATCGGACGGCATCGCGCGCTCGCTGGAGGAATCGCTGAGTTCGGCACAGGCGACGGCCCCTAAGGAACGCCGCAAGCGCCGCGGGTCCGCCCCGCGCCGGCCCCGCTTTCTCGCCCGCCGCAAGACCGGCGATCTCGGCGTGCGGCTGGTGGTCGGGGGGGACGAGATCATCGCGCGGGCATAGACCCGTTCTTCCTTACACCATCGGTTTGAGCGCGGCCCACAGGCCGGAGCCGACGAAGCCGGCGAAAATCAGCCAGCCGACGACGGCGTTCGAATGGAAAAGCCGCAGACATTGCGCGCCATCGTTTATGTCGAGCACGCGGATCTGTCGCGTCATGTGAACCGCCGCCGCCACCAGGCCGGCCAATGCCGGCAACGGTGCCTCGGCCGAGGCGCAGGCGGCCGCCATCAACAGCAGCGCGCCGCCGTAAAGGCCCGATAGCCAGGTCTTGGTGTGGTCGCCGAAGAGCCGCGCGGTGGACCGCACGCCGACGATGGCGTCATCCTCCTTGTCCTGATGGGCATAGATAGTGTCGTAGCCGATCACCCACAGGATCGAGCCCGCGTAAAGCAGTAGCGCCGGCGTGTCGAGGCTGCCGAACATCGCCGACCAGCCCATCAGCGCGCCCCAGGAAAAGGCGAGACCGAGCACGAATTGCGGCCAGTCGGTGACGCGTTTCATGAACGGGTAGGCGGCGATGATCGCAAGCGAGGCGATGCCAAGCAGGATGGTGAACGGGTTGAACTGCAAAAGCACCACCAGTCCGACCAGCGCCTGCCCGACGACAAAGACCCAGGCCTGGCGTCGCGACACCTGGCCGGCCGGCAACGGCCGCGAGCGCGTGCGCTCGACCATTGCGTCGATGTTTTCGTCGACCAGGTCGTTATAGGTGCAGCCCGCGCCGCGCATGGCGATCGCACCGATCAGGAAGAGGGCGAGGTGCCAGGGGTTCGGCAACAGGCTCAGGATGGGGTCGCCGGGCCGCGCGTAGGCCGCCGCCGCAAGCGCCGCCGACCACCAGCAGGGCCACATCAGCAATTTCCACCCGATCGGCCGGTCCCAGCGTGCGAGTTGGGCGTAGGGCCATATGGCGCGCGGCAGCGCCCGGTAGGCCCAATGGCCGGACGGCGCGTCGGCGACGCGCCCCTGTTGCTTGACAGACTGGATCTTATCCATGCTGGCTGAAGTGGCAGGGGCAGCCGGTCAGGTCAAGATGACGAATCGTCCGGGGCCAGTGACTTTGCCCAGTCCCGCGACCAGTGCATCAACGGTAGCAGATGCGCGGCAAGGCTCCGACCCTGGTCCGTCAGCCGGTAGCCATCGGCGCTCCGCTCGACCAGCCGCGCCTCGCGCAGCTCCGCCAGTCGGCCATTAAGGACGCCGGGGCTGGTCTCGGCTGCGTCCTGCAGAGGGCGGAATTTGAGCGGGCCATTGGAAAGTTCCCAAAGCACGCGCAATTGCGTGCGCCGGCCGAGAAGGTCGAGCAGCGCCATGATCGGACGGCCGGAAGTCGAACCGCGAACCGGACCGCCGGGCAGGGGTGTCTTCATGCTATTGAATCCGTAGCAATTACCTCGTATGCTACCGTTTTTATAGCAGGAGAGCATGAATGTCAGCACGCATAGACCCGGCGGTCGCGCCGTTTTCGCAAACCATCCAGATACGGCTTGATCAGTTGATGCCGCCCGACGTGCCGCCGCTTCGCCTGTTCACCATGCTCGCCCGCGACGAGCGGCTCTTCGTGCGCTTCATGGATGGCGGACTTCTCGACACGGGCAATCTCTCGCTGCGCCACCGCGAAATCGTCATCGACCGCGTCACCGCCAACTGCCGCTGCGAATATGAATGGGGCGTACACGTCGTTCTTTTCGCCGCGCGTGCCGGGCTCACGCAGCCCCAGCTTTGCTCGCTGGCTTGTGGCAACGCCGACGATCCATGCTGGCAAGAGGCGTCCGAACGCGTTTTGATAAGGGTTTGCGATGCGCTGCACGCCCAGGCGAATGTCGACGACGATTTGTGGGTGGAATTGTCGTCGCTGTACAGCGAAGAGGCCTGCCTTGAGGTTCTGATGCTCGCCGGCTTCTACCGCACGGTCTCCTACCTCGCCAACGCCACCCGCCTGCCGCTCGAGCCTTACGCAGCCCGATTCCCCACCCGGGCTTGATGGCTCGGCCAACCCGCCTGCCTCTTGACCTTCGCTGCCCCTGCCAATAGCGGAACGGCATCGGACAAGCGACGAGGCGGGTAATGAACGTATTTTTGATCGGATCGGGCGGCCGCGAGCACGCGCTGGCATGGAAGCTCGCCGCCTCGCCGCTGCTTGAAAGGTTCTACGCCGCGCCCGGCAATCCCGGCATCGCCGCCTATGCCGAGACGGTCGACCTCGACGTTGCCGACCATGACGCCGTCGCCACCTTCTGCCGGCAAAAGCGGATCGATCTGGTCGTGGTCGGTCCGGAAGCACCTTTGGTGGCCGGGCTCGGCGACGCGCTGCGCGCGGCCGACATCGCCGTCTTCGGCCCCTCCGCCGCGGCGGCGCAGCTTGAGGGCTCCAAGGGCTTCACCAAGGACCTGTGCGACCGATACGCCATTCCGACCGCCGCCTATCGCCGGTTCAACAACGCGCCGAAGGCCAAATCCTATCTGCGTGAAAAGGGTGCTCCGATCGTCATCAAGGCCGATGGGCTCGCCGCCGGCAAGGGGGTGACGGTCGCCATGACGCTGGCCGACGCGCTCGATGCGGTTGACGCCTGTTTCGAAGGCGCCTTCGGCGCGGCGGGCGCTGAAGTGGTGATCGAGGATTTTCTACAGGGCGAGGAGGCAAGCTTCTTTTGCCTGTGCGATGGCACCACGGCGCTGCCTTTCGGCACCGCCCAGGACCACAAACGGGTCGGCGAGGGCGATACCGGCCCGAACACCGGCGGCATGGGGGCCTATTCGCCGGCCGCCGTGATGACGCCGGACCTGGTCGAGACCACCATGCGCACGATCGTCGAGCCGACGATGCGCGGGCTGGCCGAGGCGGGCACGCCGTTTGCCGGCGTGCTTTACGCCGGACTGATGCTGACATCCGACGGCCCCAAGCTGATCGAATACAATGTGCGTTTCGGCGACCCCGAATGCCAGGTGCTGATGATGCGGCTCAAGGACGACCTGCTCGTGCTGTTAAAGGCGGCCGCCGACGGCCAGCTCGGCCACATGTCGGCGCGCTGGCACGACGAGGCCGCGCTCACCGTCGTGATGGCCGCGCGCGGTTATCCCGGCACGCCCGAAAAGGGTTCGCCGATCGCCGGCCTGGAAGCGGCGGCATCGGACGAAGGCGTCGAGATATTTCACGCCGGCACCGCCATCGGTGATGGCGGGCTCGTCGCTGATGGCGGACGGGTACTCAACGTCACCGCGCGCGGCGCGTCCGTGGCCGAAGCGCGCGACCGCGCTTACGCCGCCGTCGACCGGATCGACTGGCCGGGCGGCTTTTGTCGCCGCGACATCGGCTGGCGGGCAATCACGCGCGAAACGTCGGGCGGATGAACTGCGGCGCGCTGGGCGTTGCCGGATATCAGTGCGAGAAATCGTCGAACGGGTCCGGCGCCGGCTTGTCGGGCAGCGTGCCCTCGGCCGCGCGGCGTCGGTGATGCGCCAGCGAACAGGCCGGCGAGCACAAAACGCCCCGGTCGCACCAATAGGCCGGTCCGTCCTCGATTACGCCGTGATGGTGATGAAACCCCGTCGCCCCGAAGGACAGGCCGCATTCCACGCATCTCAATTTTTCGGGTCGGGCAAGCATTCCGCCCGATTAGACCGGTCGCGACCAAATCGCAACGCATGTCGTCCGATCAATTGACGTTTACGTCAAAAAAAACTAGCCCTGAGATGCGCAGGAGCAGGCGCGCGGTTTCCGCCGCGCTTACAATCGGGGAGAATGAACGATGTACCGAGCACCCGTCGACGATATCGCCTTTGCCCTCAACGAGGTGGCGGGCCTGCGCGGCGCAATCGAGGACGGGCTTTTTCCCGACCTTTCGGCTGATCTGGTCGAGGCGATCCTCGGCGAGGCCGGACGTTTCGCCGGCGAGGAGGTCGCACCGCTCGCCAGGATCGGCGACGAGGACGGCGCGGTGCTGAAGGACGCGGCCGTGACGATGCCCGAGGGCTGGAAGGATCTTTATCGTCGTTGGGTCGACGGTGGCTGGAACGGCCTGTCGCTGCCGCAAGAGCATGGCGGCCAGGGGCTGCCCGGCATGCTTGGCGTTGCGGCGCTGGAAATGTGGAATTCCGCCTCGATGGCCTTCGGCATCGGCCCGATCCTGACGATGGGTGCCGTCGACGCGCTGGAAAAACACGCCAGCGACGCGTTGAAGGCGGTCTATCTGCCCAAGTTGGTCTCCGGCGAATGGATGGGCACGATGAACCTGACCGAGCCGCAGGCCGGGTCCGACCTGGCCGCGCTGCGCGCGCGCGCCGAACGCGCCGATGACGGCACCTACCGCATCTTCGGCCAAAAAATCTTCATCACTTATGGCGAGCACGATTTCACCGACAATATCGTGCATCTGGTTCTGGCGCGCCTGCCCGACGCGCCGGCCGGCACGCGCGGCATCTCGCTGTTTCTGGTGCCGAAATTCCTGCCGGACGACAATGGCGTGCCGGGCGCGCGCAACGACGTCTTTTGTGCCTCGATCGAACACAAGCTCGGCATTCACGCCTCGCCCACCTGCACGATGATCTATGGCGATGGCTTCGCCAAGGATCGTGAGCCCGGCGCCGTCGGCTGGCTGATCGGCGAGGAAAACCGCGGGCTGGCCTGCATGTTCACGATGATGAACAATGCGCGCTTGGCCGTCGGCATGCAGGGCGTGGCCGTCGCCGAGGCCGCCTATCAAAAGGCGCTCGCCTATGCCCAGGAGCGCCGTCAGGGCAAGGCCGCCGGCCATGACGGCGACGGCATGGCGCCGATCGTCCTGCATCCCGACGTGCAGCGCAACCTGCTGACGATGGGGGCGTTGACCCAGGCCGCACGGGCGATCGCCTATTGCTGCGCCCACGCCACCGACATGGCCGAGGCCAAATCGGGCGATGCGGCGCGCCACTGGCAGGAACGTGCCAATCTTCTGACCCCGGTCGCCAAGGCGTTTGCCACCGATGTCGGCGTCGACGTCGCCTCGCTCGGCGTCCAGGTGCATGGCGGCATGGGGTATGTCGAGGAGACCGGCGCCGCTGCGCTCTACCGCGACGCCCGCATCGCGCCGATCTACGAGGGCACCAACGGCATCCAGGCGATCGATCTGGTGATGCGCAAGCTGCCGCAGTCGGGCGGCGAGCACGTGATCGGCTACATCGCCGAACTGCGCGAAGACGTCGAGGCCGTGCGCGCCTCCAACCTGCCCGAATTCGGCCGTAGTGCCGAAAAGATCGCCGCCGCGCTCGACGATCTCGAGGCGGCGACCCGCTTCATGCAGGCCGCGCTCGCCGACGGCAGGGCCGACGAGGCGCTGGCGGGCGCGACGCCCTATCTGCGGCTGTTTGCCCTGGCCGCCGGCGCAGCCTGCCTCGGCCGTGGCGCGGTGGCAGCGAAATCGGCCGAGCGCATCGCGCTGTGCCGCTTCTTTTGCGAGAACCTTGCCGGCGAGACCGGCGCCCTGCGCGAACGCGCCTGCGAAGGTGCCGAAAGTCTGGCCCAGGCGGCCGCGGCGCTCAAGTGAGGACAGATCGATGAGCGAACATATCGAGATTGAACGTCGCGGCCCCGTCCAGGCGATCCGGATGAACCGCCCGGACAAGAAAAACGCCATCACCCGGTCTATGTATGCCGCCATGGCTAGGGCGCTGACCGAGGGCGACGCCGATCCGGCCGTCCGCGTCCACGTTCTCCTCGGCGTGCCGGGGGCGTTTTCCTCCGGCAATGATCTGCAGGACTTC
This sequence comes from Nitratireductor arenosus, assembly GCF_009742725.1. Lineage (GTDB taxonomy): Bacteria > Pseudomonadota > Alphaproteobacteria > Rhizobiales > Rhizobiaceae > Mangrovimarina > Mangrovimarina arenosa. The sequence continues at coordinate 866,107 of NZ_WPHG01000003.1, forward strand.
ATGGCTGTCGCCATGGGCGGCAACGGCGGCATGGAGGTCTACGACTTCCTCATCGCGCTCGCCCAGTCGCAAAAGCCGCTGGTCTCGGCCGTCGACGGCGTGGCCGTCGGCATCGGCACGACGATCAATCTGCATTGCGACCTGACCTTCGCCACGCCACGCACCGAATTCCGCACGCCCTTCGTCGACCTGGGGCTGGTGCCGGAGGCCGGCTCCAGCCTGCTCGCGCCGGCCGTGCTCGGCCGCCAGCAGGCCTTCGCCCTGCTTGGGCTCGGCGAGGGGTTTTCGGCCGAACGCGCCAGGGCGGCGGGGCTGATCTACGCCGTTGTCGGCGAAGACGAGGTGGAAGCGGCCGCCTTCGCCGCCGCTGACGCGATCGCCGCCAAGCCGCCCGAGGCGCTGAAGATCGCCCGCGACCTGATGCGCGGTTCGCGCGAACAGGTCGTCGCCCGCATCAAGGAGGAAGGGACCCATTTCCGCGCCCGGCTGAAATCCGACGAGGCGCGCGCGGCGTTCGTCGCCTTCATGAACCGCAAGAAGGCCGGCTGAGGGCGGGAACCGCCCGTTCTCTTCAGGGATAAAGCCGCGTCTTTTCCCAACTGCCCTTGCCGTCGGGCTTAAACACCACGCGATCGTGCAGCCGGAACGGACGGTCGTGCCAGAACTCGATCGATTGCGGTTTCAGGCGAAAGCCGGACCAGTAGGGCGGTCTCGGAATCGCACCCACCGCGTGGCGGGCGGTATATTCGGCGACCGCCTTTTCCAGCGCGAAGCGGCTTTCCAGCGGGCGCGACTGTTTCGACGCCCAGGCGCCGATGCGGCTGCCGCGCGGGCGACTGGCGAAATAGGCGTCGGCCTCGGCGTCGGGCACGATCTCCACCGGCCCGCGCAGGCGCACCTGGCGGCGCAGCGACTTCCAGTGAAAGCACATCGCCGCCTTCATCGAGCCGAGCAGTTCCAAGCCCTTGGCGCTTTCGAAATTGGTGTAGAAGACGAAGCCGTCCTGGTCGAACCCCTTCAAAAGCACCATGCGCACGTCGGGCAGGCCGTCCCGGTCGACGGTGGCGAGCGCCACGGCACTGGGATCGTTGGGCTCGCTCTTTTCGGCGTCCGCCAGCCAGTCGCCGAACAGCCGGACCGGCTCGTCGCGAATGGTGAAGTCATCCTTCGTTAACTGTGTTTCGCCCATAGTCGATCATTCGCGGGAGGTAAGATTACGGCCTCGTGAGGAGATGGCGGATTGTCGCGCCGGGTGCAAGCGTCCAGGAGAATTTTGCGGCAAAGAATCGGTTGCGCCAGCGGCGTGAAGCTGGTTCTGCTGCCGCTGGTCGTCGCGCTGGGCGGCTGCGTATCGAGTGGTTTCGGGCTGGGCGACGACGGGCCTGACAGAACAATTGTCACCAGCGCGGTCGCGCCTTCGCCGGCCGCGGCCGTAGACACCGAAACCCGCTCCGACGAAGCCACGATCCGCAACGCGGTCACCTCGGCCAATCTCGAAACGCTGGCCGGTGGGGCGCTGTCCTGGGCCAATGCGGAGACCGGCTCGCGCGGAGAGGTCGCCACCATCGTCGAATTCGAACGCGACGGCGTGCGCTGCCGCCGCTTCCGGGTTTCTCGCGAGAGCTTTCAAGGCGTCGCGCTGTTTACCGGTGAAACTTGCCTGACGCCGGGCGCGGGCTGGTGGACGCGCGCTTTCGAGCCGGTTTGACATGGCCGCGACTCGCGGCATTGTGCGTTTTACCCGCGAAAAACGGCGCCCGGACTGGAATTTCTTCCTAAAAGTTCGCATATAGCTCTTCGAGCAACTGACTTCCTCGACAGGCAATGACGATGCGCGATCCGTACGAAGTATTGGGCGTGGCCAAGACCGCGAGCGCCAAGGACATCAAGTCGGCGTTCCGCAAGCTCGCCAAGAAATATCACCCGGACCAGAATCCGGACGACCCGAAGGCCAAGGAGCGTTTCGCCGCGGCCAACCAGGCCTATGAAATTGTCGGCGACGCCGAAAAGCGCGCCGCCTTCGACCGCGGCGAGATCGACGCCGAGGGCAAGCCGCGCTTTCACGGGTTCGAAGGCGGCGCGCATGGCGATCCGTTTGCGGGTTTCCGCCGCGCCGGCGGCGCGGGACCCGGCGGTGCGCGTTTCGAGTTCCGTTCGGGCGGCCCCGACGGGCCCGGCGGCGCGGGCGGCTTCGGCGACGCCGAGGACATCATCAGCGAATTGTTCGGCCAGGCTTTCCGTCGCGGGGCCGGCGGGGCTTCGGGCCGCGGCCAGCCTCAGGCTGCCGATCTGCGTGCCACGCTCGACATCACGCTGGAGGAGGTGGCCGGCGGCGCGCAGGTGAGCGCCCAGATGCCCGGTGGCCGTAAGCTCGCCATCAAGCTGCCGCGCTATGTCGAGGACGGTCAGACGATCCGGCTCAAGGGTCAGGGCGAACATGGCGGCGACGCGCTCGTCACGTTGCGCTTCAAGCCGCATCCGCGTTATCGAACCGACGGTCGTAATCTGCATGTCGATCTTTATGTCGACCTCGCCGATGCCGTGCTCGGCGCCAAGGTTCCGGTCGAGACCGTCAAGGGCAAGATCGCAGTGACGGTTCCGCCCTGGTCGGGCTCCGACAAGGTGCTGCGCCTGAAGGGGCGCGGCCTGCCGCACAAATCCGGCGGCGAGGGCGACCTTTTCGTCCACGTGCGCATCCTCCTGCCCGAAGACAAGCGCGCCGCGCTCGAGGCGTTTTTCCGCGAGTAAGGTGGGATTGATCGCGCTCTTGACAGCCGATGCGGCTTGTCGACCGATACCGCCTGTGCGATAGGCTTGCGGGAGCTTGATCGGTGCAGGAAAGGTAGGGCGATGGCGGGTGGAAACGGGCTTATGGCGGGAAAGCGCGGTCTCATCATGGGCGTCGCCAACAACCGTTCCATCGCCTGGGGCATCGCAAAATCATGCGCCAAACACGGGGCTGAACTGGCGTTGACCTATCAGGGCGAGGCGCTGAAGAAACGGGTCGATCCGCTGGCGGCAGAACTCGGCGCGCACGTTGCCGGGCATTGCGACGTGACCGAGGAGGACACCATCGCCGCTGTGTTCGAGGGGCTCAGGCAGAAATGGGGCCGGCTCGACTTTCTGGTGCATGCGATCGCTTTCTCCGACAAGGAGGAGCTCGACGGTCGCTATATCGACACCTCGCGCGAGAATTTTCGCCGTACGATGGATATTTCCGCCTACTCGCTGACCACGATCGCCAGACATGCCGAGCCGCTGATGAGCACCGGCGGATCGATCCTGACGCTGACCTATTACGGCGCGGAAAAGGTGATGCCGCACTACAATGTGATGGGCGTCGCCAAGGCGGCCCTGGAAGCCAGCGTGCGCTACCTGGCCGTCGACATGGGCGCCAACGGTATCCGCGTCAACGCGTTGTCGGCCGGCCCGATCAAGACGCTTGCCGCGTCCGGCATCGGCGATTTCCGCTACATCCTTAAATGGAACGAATACAACGCCCCTCTGAAGCGCACCGTCACCATCGACGAGGTCGGCGACGCCGGCCTGTATTTTCTGTCCGACCTGTCGCGGGGGGTGACCGGAGAGGTTCACCATGTCGATTCGGGTTATCATGTCGTGGGCATGAAGGCGGTCGACGCGCCGGACATCTCCACCGTCTGAGCGGTTTGCCGCCCTGCCGAAAAATGATCGCGAAAGCGTGCCTGCAATGTTTCCGCTCGTCCATTTCGTGCGCCATGGCCAGACCGACTGGAACGCCGAATTGCGCTTCCAGGGGCAGGTCGAAATCGACATCAACGACACCGGGCGCATGCAGGCGCGCCGCAACGGCAGAGCACTCGCACACCTGATCGACGATCCGTCCGGCTTCGAGTTCGTCGCCAGCCCGCTGCGGCGTACCCGCGAAACGATGGAACTGGTCCGTGCCGAAATGGGGCTGCCGGCGGCGGACTACCGGACCGATTCACGCTTGGTCGAGGTTCATTTCGGCGACTGGCAGGGATTTACGATCGAGGAAATCGAACAGGCCAGGCCCGGCGCGGGGGCGCGGCGCGATCGCGACAAATGGGGGTTCCTGCCGCCGGGGCGGGACGCGGAGAGTTATGCAGATCTCGCCGCTCGCGTGCGCGGCTGGATGGACGAGATCGAAAACCCGACCGTGTGCGTGACCCATGGCGGCGTGATACGCGCCGTTTTCCTCATTGCCGGCCGGCTCGACCGGCACGCCGCGGCCGCCATGACGGTGCCGCAGGACCGGGTCCTGCGCCTGACAGACGGCAAGCTCGAATGGCTGTAGCCGGATTTATTCGTAGATTTCCATGTCGGTGATCAGGTTGGTGCCGTTGACCACGTCATAGGCGATGACGATGTCGATGCCTTCCTTGATCGCCGACATGTCGATCTCGCCGGGCAGCTTGTAGGTGTTGCCGTCGTCGAGCACGATGGTGAGGGTGTCCGGATCCACGGACTGGATCGTGCCTTCGGCGCTCGCGGCCAGGCCGGGGGTCGCCGATAGAAGCGACAGGGCGACCAGCGCCGGTGCAAGGATGCGCATGCTCATGACCTCTTGCCAGTTTCCCGCTTGCGGTGCGGGTCTTGTGATTGGGTGGGCGAGACAAGAGCAGAAACACCGCGATTGTGTCAAAACTAAATCGCGGCCCGGGACCGTTTGACCCATCCCGGAAAGGCAAATAGAAGGCAGCGACGGTCGCACAGGCGGCCGATGGGCTTGGTGAATGTCGCACAACACCTTTGGACATCTTTTCCGTGTCACCACGTGGGGCGAAAGCCATGGCCCGGCACTCGGCTGCGTGATCGACGGCTGCCCTCCGGGCATCGCCTTCACACTCGCCGACATCCAGCACGAGCTCGACCGCCGGCGGCCGGGAAAGTCGCGTTTCGTCACCCAGAGGCGCGAGCCCGACCGGGTCAAGGTGCTGTCCGGCTTCGTGCCGGCCGACGATGGCGAGACGCTGACCACCACCGGCACGCCGATTTCGCTGATGATCGAAAACGTCGATCAGCGTTCGAAGGATTATGGCGAGATCGCGCGCCAGTTCCGCCCCGGCCATGCCGATTACAGCTATTTCGCCAAATACGGGTTGCGCGACCATCGCGGCGGCGGGCGTTCCTCCGCGCGCGAGACGGCGGCGCGCGTGGCCGCCGGTGCCATCGCCCGTAAGGTCGTTCCGGGGCTCACCGTGCGCGGCGCGCTGGTGGCGATGGGCGAAAAGGAGATCGAACGGGCGAATTGGGACTGGGACTTCATCGACGATCAGGACAATCCCTTCTTCACCCCCGACCCGGCTTCGGTGTCGGTGTTCAGCGACTATCTCGACGCGATCCGCAAGGCGGGCTCGTCGGTCGGTGCCGTAGTCGAAATCGTCGCCGAGGGCGTGCCGGCCGGGCTCGGCGCGCCGATCTACGCCAAGCTCGACCAGGACATCGCCTCGGCGATGATGTCGATCAACGCCGTCAAGGGGGTGGAGATCGGCAATGGCTTCGAGGCCGCCCGCCTGACCGGCGAAGAAAACGCCGACGAGATGCGCATGGGCAATGACGGCCGGCCGCAGTTTTTGAGCAATCACGCTGGCGGCGTGCTGGGCGGCATTTCCACCGGCGAGCCGGTGGTGGCGCGCTTCGCCGTCAAGCCGACATCGTCCATTCTGACGCCGCGCCGTTCGGTGGACATCGACGGCCGCGACGTCGACGTGATCACCAAGGGGCGTCATGATCCCTGCGTCGGCATCCGCGCCGTGCCGATCGGCGAGGCGATGCTGGCCTGCGTGATCGCCGATCATTATCTTCGTCACCGCGGCCAGATTGGCGGCTGAGCATTTCGGAAGCCGGAGCCCCCATGCCCTACGACCAGAAAAAAACCGTCGAGGCCCTGCGCGCGTTCGAGCGCGGCGAGATCGTCGTCGTCATGGACGATGATGGGCGCGAGAACGAAGGCGACCTGATCGTCGCCGCCACCCATTGCACGCCCGAAAAGATGGCCTTCATCGTACGTCACACCTCCGGTATCGTCTGCGCGCCGATGACCCGCGACGAGGCGAGGCGGCTGAACCTGGCGCCGATGGTGGCCGACAACGATGCTCCCCACAGCACCGCCTTCACCGTCTCCGTCGACTACAAGCACGGCACCACAACCGGCATTTCGGCCGACGACCGCACGGTCACGGTGCGCAACCTGGCCAATCCCAATTCCGGCGCGGTCGATTTCGTTCGCCCCGGCCACATCTTCCCGCTGGTCGCACGCGAGGGCGGGGTGCTGATGCGCTCGGGGCATACCGAGGCGGCGGTCGATCTGTGCAAGCTCGCCGGTCTGCCACAGGTCGGTGTCATCTGCGAGCTGGTCAACGACGACGGTTCGGTGATGCGTGGTCCGCAAGTCGCGGCGTTCGCCGACCGGAACGGGCTGAAACAGGTTTCGGTTGCCGATCTGATCGCCTATCGCCAGAGGCAGGAAACGCTGGTCCAGCGCATCGACTGTTTCGAGATCGAGACGCCGGCAGGCCAGGCGACGGCGCACGTCTATGCGCTGCCGTGGGAGCCGATGCACCATCTGGCAATCGTCTTTGGCGATATTCGTGACGGCGACGAGGTGCCCGTGCGGCTCCACTCCGAAGACGTGGTTGCCGACGTGTTCGGAACCGGCGACAGTCTGGTGCGCGCCATGGCGGTGATGAGCGAGAAGGAGCGTGGCGTCGTCGTTTATCTACGCGAGGGTTCGGTCGGCGTCGCTCACCAGGCCCGCATGCGTCCCGGCGAGGGGAGCGAGGACCATGCCGAGGCGCGCTTGCGCGAAAGCGAGTGGCGCGAGATCGGCCTCGGCGCCCAGATCCTGCGCGATCTCGGCATTTCCTCGATCGAATTGCTGGCCTCGCGCGAGCGCCACTATGTCGGACTCGAAGGTTTCGGCATTCGCATCGCGCGCACCAGCATATTGGAACGCTAAGCCCCCGGTCGGCGGCGCGTCCTCCGTATCGCGATGGTTTCGTAAGCGCGCGCGAATGTGTAGCGTCGCGCGGATCGAACGAATCGGAGCGGGAAATGTGGGACTTTGACATCGGGCGCACGCTCGCGATCCTCGCCAGAACCTGGCCTTTCATCGTCGTGCGCCTGCTGGTCTATTTCGGCATCACGGTCGCTTATGTGGCGGCGACCGGCACGGGCGCCGGTGTCGGCTTCGGTGTCGGACATGTTTTCGGCGGCCAGGAAGGGCCTGCCGCCTTCGCCTTCTGGGGTGGCGCGGTGGGCTTCGCGCTGGTCTCGGTCGTACTCTACTGGCTGCGCGAATATATTCTCTACATCGTCAAGGCCGGGCATATCGCGGTGATGGTGCGCCTCATCGACGGTCAGGCCGTGCCGGACGGCAAGGGCCAGGTCGCCTATGCCCGCGAGATCGTCGCCGACCGCTTCGTCGAGGCCAACGCGCTTTTCGTACTCGACCAGCTCGTCAAAGGAGCGATCCGCGTCGTCACCGGCCTGATCGGCGGCATCGCGGCCTTTCTTCCGATCCCGGGCCTGCAGGGACTGGCCCGGTTCGTCAACACGGTGATCCGCTTGTCGCTGACCTATGTCGACGAGATCATTCTCGGCTACAATATCCGCATCGACAGCCGCAATCCGTATGACAGCGCCCGGCACGGCGTCGTGCTTTACGCCCAGAACGCCACCACCATGATCAAGAACGCCGTCTGGCTGGCGGTGTTCATGTGGCTGCTGACCTTCGTCGTCTTCCTCGTCATGCTGGCGCCAGCCGCCGCCATTCTTTACGCCATGCCCGGCCAGCTTGCCGGCTGGTCGTTCGTGCTCGCCGTCGTGTTCGCGCTTGCGCTCAAGGCGGCGCTGATCGAGCCTTTCGCGATTGCGGCGCTGATGGCGGTTTTTTTCCGCACCATCGAAGGACAGGCACCAAACCCGGAATGGGACGAGCGCTTGGCGGGCGCCTCGCGCCATTTCCGCGACCTCGTCGACAAGGCCAGGGGTGCTTTCGGCGGCGCGCCGGCCGCCGATGCCAGGCAGACTTGAAATGGCTTGTGCGCGGCCAGCCGGAAAACCGCGCTTGGCAGTGGCCGATCGCGGCGTTGTGATTTAGGCTCAAATCATGACACTGCGGTTTTACTCTCACCCGATCTATCTCGAACATCTGACGCCGCCGGGCCATCCCGAGCGCCCGGACCGGCTGCGCGCCATCGACAAGGCGCTCGAACATGAGGTCTTCGCCGGGCTTGAGCGGGTCGAGGCGCCCGAGGGCGACCCCGACACGATCTTTTATGCCCATCCGCGGGCTCATCGCGACATGATCCGCACCGCGATCCCCGATGAGGGGATCGTACGCGTGGACGCCGACACCGCCGTCAGCCCCAAGAGCTGGCAGGCCGCGCTGACCGCGCTCGGCGCGGCCAATGCGGCCGTCGACGACGTCTTCGAACGCCGCGCCGAAAACGTCTTCGTCGCCGCCCGTCCCCCTGGCCATCACGCCGAGAAGGACCGCGCGATGGGGTTCTGCCTGTTCAACAACGCCGCGATCGCCGCCCGTCACGCCCAGCGCAGACACGGCGCCGAGCGTGTCGCGGTGATCGACTGGGACGTCCATCACGGCAATGGCACCCAGGACATTTTCTGGGACGACGCGTCGGTGCTTTATTGCTCGACCCACCAGATGCCGCTTTACCCCGGCACGGGCGCCAAGCACGAGACCGGCGCGGGAAATATCGTCAACGCGCCGCTTTCGCCGGGCGACGGCAGTGGCGCCTTTCGCGAGGCGTTCCGCACGCGGGTCCTGAAGTCGGTCGACGATTTTTCGCCCGACCTGATCATCGTCTCGGCCGGGTTCGACGCCCATCACCGCGATCCGTTGGCCGAGATCAACCTCACCGAGGACGATTTCGACTGGGCGACCGGCGAACTCATGGATCGGGCCGGCCGCTTCTGCGACGATCGGCTTGTCAGTCTCCTGGAAGGCGGTTACGACCTTGAGGGGCTGGCCGTGTCGGTCGCGACCCATATCCGGCGCATGATGAAGGGATGACGATGGCGGACAAGCCGAACGAGGATATCAAGGCGATGAGCTTTGAGGACGCGCTGGCTGCCCTCGAACGGATTGTCGACGACCTCGAAAAGGGCGACGTTCCGCTGGAACAGTCGATTGCGATCTACGAGCGCGGCGAGGCGCTGAAGCGCCATTGCGACCAGCTCCTGAAGGCCGCGGAGGCCAAGGTGGAAAAGATCCGCCTGTCGCGCGAGGGCAAGCCGGAAGGCACCGAGCCGCTCGACCCGGACTGAACGGCACCGGGCTTCGGCCGGCAGGTCTCGCCGGTCTTTTCGCCCGGGGAACGCGGGTCTATGATTGCTTTTTCAGAGCCGCGCGAGGCCCCATGAGCTTCTTTCCCGGAAACGATCCCAAACCGGGCGATGCGTTCGCCTGCGACGCGATCGAACTGATGGTCGTGCCCAACGCCCGCGACATTGGCGGTTTCGAAGTGCGCCGCGCCCTGCCGACCGCGCGCCGGCGGCTAGTCGGCCCGTTCATCTTCTTCGACCGCATGGGCCCGGCGATCCTGCGCGCCGGCCAGGCGCTCGATGTCAGGCCGCATCCTCATATCGGGCTGGCGACGGTGACTTATCTGTTCGACGGCTCCATCCGCCACCGCGATTCGCTCGGCACCGAAATGGTGATCGAGCCCGGCGACGTCAATCTGATGACGGCCGGCCGCGGCATCGTCCATTCCGAGCGCACGCCGCAGGAAACGCGCGGCCGCGACAACGCCATATCGGGCCTGCAGACCTGGCTTGCCCTGCCCGAGGATCGTGAGGAGATCGCGCCTTTGTTTGAAAACACGCCGAAGGCCGACCTGCCGGTCATCGATGCCGATGGCATAACCGGCCGCGTCATCATCGGCGGCTTCGACGGCCTGTCCTCGCCGGTGCGCACGGCCTCCGACACGCTTTACGCCGATCTGCGGCTTTCCGCCGGCGCGCGGATGCGCATTCCCGCCGAGGCCGAGGAACGGGCGATCTACGTGCTCGACGGTGAGGTCGTCATCGCCGGCGATGTCTTTGCCTCCGACCGGCTGCTGGTGCTGCGGCCTGGCGACGAGATCGTTGTGTCGTCGGAGCGGGGCGCGCATTTCATGGTGTTCGGCGGTGCCTCGCTCGGTTCGCCGCGCCATATCTGGTGGAATTTCGTCTCCTCCTCCAAGGAGCGCATCGAACAGGCCAAGCAGGAGTGGCGCACCGGCCGTTTCGACATCGTACCGGGCGACGAGGAAGAGTTCGTTCCGCTGCCGGGCACGTGAACCCGCGCTGTTTCAGCGCGTTTACTTTCATGGCCCGAGCGCCTATGTCCGTTAAAGCCTTTAAAAGAAAACAAAGCCATGGCCGCGAACCCGCCTCCGCAAACGCCCCTTCTGGATCAGGCCCGTACGCCCGCCGATCTGAAAAAACTGCCCGAAAGCAAGCTGCCGCAGCTCGCCGAGGAGTTGCGTAGCGAACTTGTCGATGCCGTGTCGCACACTGGCGGCCATCTTGGCGCGGGGCTGGGTGTGGTCGAATTGACGGTCGCCATCCACTACGTCTTCGACACCCCGAAGGATCGTGTGATCTGGGATGTCGGACACCAGGCTTATCCGCACAAGATCCTGACCGGCCGGCGCGACCGTATCCGTACGTTGCGCCAGGAAGGCGGGCTCTCCGGTTTCACCAAGCGCGTCGAGAGCGAATACGATCCGTTCGGCGCAGCGCATTCCTCGACCTCGATCTCGGCCGGGCTCGGCATGGCGGTGGCGCGTGATCTTTCGGGCGGCGACAACAACGTCATCGCTGTGATCGGTGATGGTGCCATGTCGGCCGGCATGGCTTACGAGGCGCTCAACAATGCCGGCGCGCTCGACGCGCGGCTGATCGTCATCCTGAACGACAACGACATGTCGATCGCCCCGCCTTCCGGCGCGATGAGCGCCTATCTGGCGCGGCTTGCCTCGGGCCGCACCTATCAGGGCATCCGCGATATCGGCAAGAAGCTGACCTCCTATCTGGGCAAGACCGCCGACAAGGCGATCACCCGCGCGGTCGAGCACGCGCGCGGCTACGTCACCGGCGGCACGCTGTTCGAGGAGCTCGGCTTTTTTCATATCGGGCCGATCGACGGTCACAATCTCGAACATCTGATCCCGGTGCTAAGGAATGTTCGCGACCACGGCGACGGCCCGGTCCTGATCCATGTCGTGACCCAGAAGGGCAAGGGTTACGCCCCGGCCGAGGCGGCGAGCGACAAATATCACGGCGTCGGCAAATTCGACGTCATCACCGGCGCTCAGGCCAAGCCGGCGGCCAACGCACCGTCCTACACCAAGGTGTTCGCCCAGAGCCTGATCCAGGAAGCGCGCGAGGACGAGCGGATCGTCGGCATCACCGCCGCGATGCCGAGCGGCACCGGGCTTGATCTGTTCGGCGAGGCGTTTCCCGAGCGAATGTTCGACGTCGGCATCGCCGAGCAGCACGCCGTCACCTTCGCCGGCGGGCTTGCCAGCGAAGGCTACAAGCCGTTCGCCGCGATCTATTCGACCTTTTTGCAGCGCGCCTACGATCAGGTTGTGCACGACATTGCCATTCAGGGCCTGCCGGTCCGTTTTCCGATCGACCGGGCAGGTTATGTCGGCGCCGATGGCGCCACCCATTGCGGCGCGTTCGACGTCGCCTATCTCGCCACTTTGCCTGGCTTCGTGGTTATGGCGGCGGCCGATGAGGCCGAGTTGCGCCACATGGTGCGCACCGCCGTCGATTACGACCAGGGCCCGATTGCCTTCCGCTATCCGCGCGGCAACGGTGTTGGCGTCGACATGCCCGAACGCGGCGCGGTGCTGGCGATCGGCAGGGGACGGGTCCTGCGTGAAGGCACCAAGGTGGCGCTATTATCCCTCGGCACCCGGTTGCAGGACTGTCTTGCCGCGGCCGACGAACTCGACGCCGCCGGCCTGTCGACGACGGTCGCCGATGCCCGCTTCGCCAAGCCGCTCGATCGCGACCTGATTACCCGCCTGGCCCGCGAGCATGAGGTTCTGGTCACGGTCGAGGAAGGCGCGGTCGGCGGTTTCGGCAGCCATGTGCTGCATTTCCTCGCCCATGAGGGTCTGCTGGAAAACGGCCTCAAGGTACGCCCGCTGGTCTTGCCCGATGTATTCACCGACCAGGCCAAGCCCGAGCGCATGTATGAGTGGGCCGGGCTCGACCGGGCCGGGATCGTCACAACGGTGTTTGCCGCGCTCGGAGCGCAGGCCCGCGCCGCGCGCGCCTGACGCCAATCGTAACGTCCTGTTTACGCTGGTTTTTCGTAACCCGCTTACCCTGTCCCTTGGCCAAATCTTAGGCCCCGCCTGATAGTCACGCTCCTGGACAGGGAGCATAACAATGACAAGATTCACGATCGCGCTGGCGGGGCTGGTACTGGCCGCGCCCGCCATGGCGGACCAGAAATTCGACCGCAGCATCGACGCGGCGGCGGCGCGGATCGTGGCCGAAAGGATCGGCGAGATTCGTGGCGGCTTCGCACCGGGAGACACGCCGGACTTTGTCGGCGAGGTCAAAACGGTCGCCTCGGTGGCGCCTTCCGACGGCTCTTGGAGTGACGGGCTGGCGCGGGCGCACGACGTGGCGCCGCCATCCGGCGATACCAACTGACGCATGGCCGGCCGCTCGGGCCGGCTTGCGCGGGCCGCCCGCCTTCGTCAAATAGGATCATGACGGAAAACCAGGCCGGTTCGCACAAGACGCGCCTCGACGATCTTCTCGTGACACGCGGCTTTTTCGCGACCCGTTCGCGGGCGCGCGATGCCGTGTTGCGCGGAACGGTGCTGGTTGACGGCCGGTCGCAGACGAAACCGGGCAGCCGGGTCGCCCGCGACGCTGCCCTTGCGGTCGACGATCCGGCGCGCGCCTATGTGTCGCGCGCCGCGCTCAAGCTCGTCGCAGCCTTCGATCGGTTCGAGCTCGATCCCGCCGGCGCGGTCGCGCTCGACATCGGTGCCTCGACCGGGGGCTTCACCCAGGTCCTGCTTGAGCGCGGCGCGGGCCACGTCTACGCCGTCGATGTCGGGCATGGCCAGCTCGACATGGGTCTGGCCGGCGACCCGCGCGTCACCAATCTCGAAGGCCTCAACGCGCGCGATCTCGCGCCGTCGCACCTGGATGGGCGATCGGTGCGTTTTATCGTATCCGACGTCTCCTTCATCTCGCTGAAACTGGCACTGCCGGCCGCACTCGACCTGGCCGGGAAGGGCGCCGGCACCGTGCTCCTGGTCAAGCCGCAATTCGAGGCCGGTCGCGCGGCGATCGGCAAGGGCGGCATTCTGCGCGATCCGGCCCTGGGCGAACGTATCGCCCACGAGATGGCGGCATGGCTCGAAAGCCGGCCCGGCTGGCGCGGGCTTGGAACAATGCCCTCGCCGATCGCGGGCGGGGATGGCAACCGGGAATATTTGCTGGCGGGGATCAAGGACCGATGACGACCAGGCTGCGTATCGACAGGCTCGGCGCCCGGGGCGACGGCGTTGCGGACACCGAAGCCGGGCCGGTTTACGTGCCGTTTGCGCTGCCGGGCGAATTGGCGACCGTCGCCGTCGAGGGAGACCGCGGCACGCTGATCGCGGTCGTGGAGACTTCGGCGGGGCGCGTGGAGCCGGCATGTCGGCATTTCGGCGAATGCGGTGGTTGTGCGCTGCAACATCTCGACACGCCGGCCTATCTCGCCTGGAAGCGCGACAAGCTGGTCGCAGCACTCGCCAGCAGGGGGCTCGACGCCGAGGTCGGCGAGACGGTTGCCTGTGAACCCGCCGCACGCCGGCGGGCAGTATTCTCGGTACGCAGGACCGCGCAGGAACAGCTCTTCGGCTACAACCGCGCTGCCACGCACCATCTCGTTTCCGTCGAGGAATGCCCGATCCTCGTGCCGCGTATTCCCGCCTCGCTCGCCGTTCTGCGCGAGCTGGCGGCGCTGGTCTGCGCCACGGACAAGGCGTTTCGCGTGGCCGTCGGCGACACCGAAAGCGGGCTCGACGTCGCGGTTTCCGGTGCCGGCAAGACCGGCGAAAAGGCGCGCAGGGCCGCCGCCGACTTCGCCATCCGCCAGGGCATTGCCAGGCTCTCTCTCGACGGCGAGGTGTTGATCGCGCCGCGCCCGCCGCAAATCACCGTCGGCGGCGCCGTGGTCAGCCCGCCCGTTGGCGGTTTTCTGCAGGCCGTCCCCGCAATCGAGGCAGCGATCGCGGCCAGGGTCGTGTCCCATCTCGGAAAGGGCAAGGTGAAGCGTGTCGCCGACCTTTTCTGCGGCGTCGGCACTTTCGCGCTCAGGCTGGCCGAGCGGGCCGAAATCCTGGCCGTGGAGAACGACGCCGCCGCGCTCACCGCGCTCGACCGGGGCTTTCGTCACGCCGGCGGCCTCAAGCGGATCACCACGGAAAAGCGCGACCTGTTTCGCCGGCCGTTGACGACCAAGGAACTCAACGGCTTCGACGCTGTGGTGTTCGATCCGCCGCGGGCGGGCGCGGAGGCGCAGGCGCGCCAGCTCGCGATGAGCGACGTGCCGCGTATTGCCGCCGTGTCGTGCAATCCGGCCACGCTGGTGCGCGATCTACGCATTCTGGTCGATGGCGGCTACCGCGTGGTCGAGGCAACGCCGTTCGACCAGTTCCTGTGGTCGCCCCATGTTGAGGCGGTGGCGCTCTTGGAAAAGCCCGTCAAGAAACGGCGCTGATCCCGCCGCTGGCGGCGTTTCAGCGACCGGTAAGCAGCCCGCGCACATAGTCGGGCACGATTTCGCTCGCCCTGCCATGCCGTCTTTCGGCAAACAGTGTCACGCCCTGCGACGGTTCGAGATTGAGTTCCACCGTATGCGCGCCGGCCGCGCGGGCGATGTCGACGAAACCGGCCGCCGGATAGACATTGCCGCTGGTGCCGATCGACACGAACAGGTCGCAGCGCGCCAGCGCTGCCTCGATCCGCTCCATCCAGTAGGGCATCTCGCCGAACCACACCACGTCCGGCCGCAGATAGCCGGCCGTGGCGCAGGACGGGCAGGGCGTTGTCCGCGACAGGTCCCCGCGCCATCGATGGCGCTGGCCGCAATTGGTGCACAGCGCGCTGCCCAGTTCGCCGTGCATATGAGCGAGCGCGCGCGAGCCGGCCCGTTCGTGCAGATCGTCGATATTCTGGGTTACCAGCAGGAAGTCGTCGAAAGGCCCCCGTTCGAGTTCGGCCAGCGCGAAATGGGCGGCATTCGGCTCGACCCCGGCCAGGCCGCGCCGGCGCTGATTGTAGAAATCCTGCACCAGCTCGGCATTGCGCGCGAAACCCTGCGGCGTGGCGACGTCGCGATAGTTGACCTTCGACCAGATCCCGCCCTCGTCGCGAAACGTGTCGATACCCGATTCGGCCGAAATTCCGGCCCCGGTGAGGATGACGATGGCTGCGGACGGCGCGATTTTGTCTATCACTTTGGGTTTCCATTGAGAGAAAAGCCGGCTTGTGTCTCAAGGATGAGGCACAACCGCATTTGTCGATCAAAATTATCCATTCTGGATAGACAAAATGCCTTATGGGCTGTACGTGAGAGACAAGCTGTTTTGTGTATCATAACGCTCTCAATTTGAGAGACAGAAAAATGACATCCTTCCGGGAAGCACTCAACCTCTCCGACGCCGTTGACTACCACTACGGTCAGTTTCCGCCAAAGCTCCCCGAAATCGGGTCCTTGATAAAGCCCCTGACGGCCACGTCGGCGGCGTTAGCCCGTTACGACCAAACGCTGCGGACAATGCACAACGGCGAAATCCTACTGGCGCCGCTGAGAAATCAGGAGGCAGTCGTTTCCTCACGCATGGAAGGAACGATCAGTACCCTCGACGAAATCCTGCGCTTCGAAGCGGAAGCCGAGAACGACGAAGACCAGGCCGCGGCCCACTTCAGAAGCGAAGTGATCGAGGTTGCCCTCTATAGCCGCGCCATGCGCATCGCCCAACAGACGATGAAAGAGGGGCAACCGCTTTCTCCGTTCCTGCTGCGTTCGGCTCACAAGGTGCTGCTGGGGTTCGGACGTGGGGCGTCGAAAAGACCCGGGGAGTTCAAGATCGAGCAGAACTACCTCGCGGATCGGGGGAAAAGAAAGGTACTGTTTGTCCCCATAAAACCGGAATTCCTCGATGATGGGATAAAGTTGCTTTTCGACTACATCAATGGCGATGAACACGAGCCCATTACACGGTCTGCAATAGCCCATGTCGAGTTCGAGGCCCTACACCCATTCAATGACGGTAACGGGCGGATCGGTCGCATGCTGATTCCGCTCATCTTGTGGCAGGGCGGGATTTTGAGCCAGCCGTATTTTTACGTGAGTTCTTATCTTGAAGAGAACAGGGACGAATATATCGAACGAATGCGCGCTGTGTCATCACATCAAGACTGGATGGGCTGGATTTCCTTCATGCTCGAAGCTTTGGAGACTCAGGCGAATCGGAACCTCGAGAAGGCCGAGACGGTCCGCGAACTTTATCAGGAGATGAAAGAACGCTTTCGCCAAACCTTGCAATCGCAGTGGAGTACGGTCGTGGCGGACTTCGTCTTCACGCGGCCGGTATTCAAGGGCAGTTTTTTTACCGGAAAGTCCGGAATTCCCTCCGCGACCGCCTATCGCTTTTTGCGGACCCTGCAGGAACAGGACTTGCTCAAGGTCATAGAACCGGCTTCCGGCCGGCGCCCGGCGCTCTATTCGTTCGAACCTCTCCTCGAATTGGTGCGGGACTGAACGCGCCTGGCATGCGCCCGGCCGTTTACGTCTGCGTGCCGCCGACCGTCATCTGGTTCATTCTCAAATGCGGCTGGCCGACGCCGACCGGCACGCCCTGGCCGGCCTTGCCGCACATGCCGATGCCGGTGTCGAGCTTCATGTCGTTGCCGACCATCGTCACCCGGTGCATGGCGTCCGGTCCGTTGCCGATCAGCATCGCGCCCTTGATCGGGTGGGTGACCTTGCCATTTTCGATCCGGTAGGCCTCGGTGCAGCCGAAGACGAACTTGCCGGAGGTGATGTCGACCTGGCCGCCGCCGAAAGACACCGCGTAGACGCCGTCCTTGACGGAGGCGATGATCTCGGCCGGTTCGGTGTCGCCGCCGAGCATGAACGTGTTGGTCATGCGCGGCATCGGCTCGTGCGCGTAGGATTCGCGCCGGCCGTTGCCGGTTGCCGCAACCCCCATCAGCCGGGCGTTCTGCCGGTCTTGCATGTAGCCGATCAGCTTGCCGTCCTCGATCAGCACGTTGCGGCCGGTCGGCGTGCCCTCGTCGTCGATGGTCAGCGAGCCGCGTCGTTCCGCAATCGTGCCGTCGTCGACGACGGTGACGCCCCGGGCGGCCACCTGCTGGCCCATCAGACCGGCAAAGGCGGAGGTCTTCTTGCGATTGAAGTCGCCTTCCAGCCCGTGGCCGACCGCCTCGTGCAGCATGACGCCCGGCCAGCCCGCGCCCAGCACGATGTCGAACGTGCCGGCCGGCGCCGGTTTCGCCTCGAGATTGACCAGCGCCTGGCGCAGCGCCTCGTCGGCGGCGTGTTGCCACGAGGCCTCGGCTACGAACTCGCCGAAACCCTTGCGCCCGCCCATGCCGTGCGAGCCGCTTTCCTGGCGGTCGCCGTCGCCCACCACCACAGCCACGTTCAACCGCACCAACGGGCGGACGTCGCGCACGAAATGCCCGTCCGCGCGCAGGATCTCCACGGTCTGCCACGATGCCGCCAGCGATGCGGTGACCTGGCGCACGCGCGGGTCCTTGGCGCGCAGCCACGCGTCGATCTCCTGCAACAGCCTTGCCTTTTCGCCGAAGCCGGGCGCGGCGATCGGGTTCTCGTCGCCATAAAGCCGTCTATTGGTGCCCGTCGGCGGTGTGGCGAGTCGGCCCGAATAGCCGGCCTTGACCGCCGAAACCGCATCGGCGGCGCGCGCAAGCGCGTTTTCGGAAAAGTCGCTCGAATGGGCGTAGCCCGTCGCCTCTCCGGCCACCGCGCGCAGGCCGAAGCCCTGGTCCTGGTTGAAATTGGCCGTTTTCAGCCGGCCGTTGTCGAAGACCAGCGCCTCGCTTTCGGAATATTCCACAAACAGTTCGCCGTCGTCGGCGCCCTGGATGGCGCTTGCCACCAGCCGCTTGACGGCCGTTTCGGAGAGATCGAATTTTTCCAGCAATCGGACAGGCACGCGCAGGCTCCCTTGGATGGGTTTATTTCAGCTTCCTCGCTTATATAGAGGGCGCGGGCAAGGCTTTCACCCACGAGTTGCGAGGGGAATGGCGAGCATGTTGAAGGGCGCGAACGTAAAAGATCTGTTCTTCTGGGTCGCCGCCGGAGCCGCGGCGGGGCTGGCAGCGGGGTTGCCGTTCGGAAGCGACTATATGCTGGCCGGCGTGGGGCTCGGCATGGCCGGCGGTCTCGGCATTCATTTCGGCTTGCGCCGCTAAGCCTGGTATCGCCGCGCCGTTCCGGCTCAACCGCGCCCGGATACCCGAGCCCTTATCTCGAACAGCGGCGGTTCAGGGCAGGGCGTCGAAACCTTCCGAAAAGCCGGACAGGTCGACCGGAATGCCGATGCCTTCTTCCGGCGTCTGGAAGACGATGAAAGTGGCGGCAGTGCCGGCTTTGAAGGTGTCGAGCAGTTGATCCTCCAGAATGACCTCGGCGTAACAGCCGTCCTGGAAGCAGCGCACGAAATAGGCCCGGCCGATATCCTTGCCGTCGACATTGAGGCCGAGGCCGTTCGGCAGCAGCACGCCGAGCGGCGCGAGCACGCGTAGGATTTCGGCCTTGTTGTCGGCCGTTTTCAGCACCACCACCGAAAGCCCTACTTCCGGCCGGTCCTCGGCGACGACATTTTGCATCAGCACGCATTGCTCGCCGGTCGCCCCGGCCGGCACGTCGCAGATGATCGACCACGCGCCATGGGTCGAGCGCACGGCGCCGCCCTGCTGGGCATGCCCTTCCGGCAGGAAGGTCATGCTGGCGGCCATGACGGCGGCAATGGCGAAAAGGCGTGCGGGCAAGGTTAGCATGAGAGCTCCATGGCGAATCACCTGAATCTATCGTGCGGCCGGTGCCATTCAAAGCAGGGCTTTTCGACAGCGAAGCGATGATTCGGATGGTCACTTGCCTTCAAAATCCGCCGGAAATGCGACGCGGGTCCGTCCGGGCGTCCGCGTTCTGGCCGGTATTCTGGGCCGTGCTCTGGAAGGCGGCGGCGGCGCGTGACGCTCCAGCGGCGCCAATTTGCCGCTCGCGCAAAAATGCCGCATGGATCGCAGGGCAGGCTTCCTTGCAGATGTCCGGAGAGTATGGTTTTAACGGCCGACATCATGGCTGGGTCCCTGACCTGGCAGACTTGCGCGCACCGGAGCATAGGCTGCGCATTCCGATCGAGGAGAAGATGAGCGTGATAAGAAAGCCCCTGGCGATCCTGTCCGGCTTGGCGGCCTGTATGGCAGCCGCCCCCGCTCTTGCCGCGCAGCCGACCCCCTGGCAGACGCGTTTTCAGCCGGCGGCCACCTCCATCATGGAGCAGACCACCTGGTTCGAAATCTACACGCTGTGGTTCATTTTGCCGATCACCGTCCTGGTCATGCTGCTTCTCGGCTGGGTGATCGTGAAATATCGCGCAAGCGCCAATCCGACCCCGTCGCGCACCAGCCACAACACGCTGATCGAGGTCATCTGGACGGTCGGTCCGGTCGTTGTGCTGCTTTTTCTGGCGGTGCCGTCCTTCCAACTCCTGTCGGCGCAATATTCGCCGCCGGAGGATCCCGCCATCACCATCAAGGCCACCGGCGTGCAATGGTATTGGGATTACGAATACCAGACGGAGGAGCCGCTTTCCTTCTCCTCGCTTATTCTGGCCGACGATGACCGTGCCGGTCTCGGCAAGGAAGACAGGGCGGCCTATCCGCGGCTGCTGGCCGTCGACAATGAGGTGGTGGTGCCCGTCGACACCACGGTCCGCGTCCTGGTGACGGCCAGCGACGTGATTCATGCCTTCGCCATGCCGGCTTTCGGCGTCAAGACCGACGCGGTTCCTGGCCGGATCAACGAGATCTGGTTCAAGGCCAAGAAGGAAGGCATCTATTATGGCCAGTGCTCCGAGCTTTGCGGCAAGGACCACGCCTTCATGCCGATCGCGGTCCGGGTGGTCTCGGCCGATCAGTACGACACCTGGCTCGCCGCCGCGCGCTCGGACCTCGCCGGCGCCAACAAGGCGCTGATGGCGGCGACGGATGCGCAGACCAAGGTTGCGGCCGCCGGCGAATAACGCCGCGAACGGTCAGAATAAGGGAAACGGAGCGTAACATGGCAGGCGCTGCAGCTCACGATGCGGACCACGACCACAAGCCCTATGGCTGGACGCGGTGGGTCTATTCCACCAATCACAAGGACATCGGTACGCTCTACCTGATCTTCGCGATCTGTGCCGGCATCATCGGCGGCTTTCTGTCGGTGATGATGCGTTGGGAGCTTGCCGAGCCGGGTATCCAGATCTTCCACGGGCTTGCCGCCATGGTCTATGGCGTCGAAGGCGACGCCGCGCTTGATGCCGGCAAGCACATGTACAATGTGTTCACGACCGGCCACGGCCTGATCATGATCTTCTTCATGGTCATGCCGGCGCTGATCGGCGGTTTTGCCAACTGGATGGTGCCGATCATGATCGGCGCGCCGGACATGGCCTTCCCGCGCATGAACAACATCTCGTTCTGGCTGCTGCCGCCGGCCTTCATCCTTTTGCTTTTGTCGATGTTCGTGCCCGGTCCCGCCGGCGCTGCCGGTGCTGGTGGTGGGTGGACGGTCTATCCGCCGCTGTCGACCTCGGGTCAGCCCGGTCCGGCAATGGATCTCGTCATCCTGTCGCTGCACATTGCCGGCGCCTCGTCGATCCTCGGCGCGATCAACTTCATCACCACCATCTTCAACATGCGCGCGCCCGGCATGACGTTGCACAAGATGCCGCTTTTCGCCTGGTCGGTACTGATCACGGCGTTCCTGCTGCTGTTGTCGCTTCCGGTGCTCGCCGGCGGCATCACCATGCTGTTGACCGACCGCAATTTCGGCACGGCCTTCTTCGCGCCCGAAGGCGGCGGCGACCCGATCCTGTTCCAGCATCTGTTCTGGTTCTTCGGTCACCCCGAGGTCTACATCCTGATCCTGCCGGGCTTCGGCATCGTCAGCCACATTGTGTCGACCTTCTCCAGGAAGCCGATCTTCGGTTACCTCGGCATGGCCTACGCCATGGTCGCGATCGGCGTGGTCGGCTTCATCGTGTGGGCGCACCACATGTACACGACCGGCCTGTCGCTCGACACGCAGCGCTATTTCGTCTTCGCCACCATGGTGATCGCGGTGCCGACGGGCGTGAAGATTTTCTCCTGGATCGCCACCATGTGGGGCGGCTCGATCTCCATGCGCACCCCGATGCTATGGGCGATCGGCTTCATCTTCCTGTTCACGGTCGGCGGCGTCACGGGCGTTCAGCTCGCCAATGCCGGTCTCGACCGCTCCTTCCACGACACCTACTACGTCGTCGCGCACTTTCATTACGTGCTGTCGCTGGGAGCCGTGTTCGCGATCTTCGCGGCCTGGTACTACTGGTTCCCCAAGATGACGGGTTACATGTATTCGCCGCTGATCGCGCGCACCCATTTCTGGGTCACCTTCATCGGCGTGAACCTGATCTTCTTCCCGCAGCACTTCCTCGGCCTTGCCGGCATGCCGCGCCGTTATATCGACTATCCCGACGCCTTCGCGGGCTGGAACCTGGTCTCTTCCTACGGTTCGTACATGTCCGCGATCGGCGTGGTGATCTTCCTCTACGGCGTGTTCGAAGCCTTTCGCAAGAAGCGCGTCGCCGGCGCCAATCCGTGGGGCGAGGGCGCGACCACGCTGGAATGGCAGTTGCCGTCGCCGCCGCCCTTCCACCAGTGGGAAGAGCTGCCGAGGATCAAGTAGTCGCAAACAAACAACCAAGCCGCCGGTTCGCCGGCGGCTTCGCTCAAAGGGATAAAGCGGTACTGCGTTTTCATGGCCATCGTCGACAACCATATTTCCGCGACGGAAGCCGGAGTGCGCCTCTCTGAGGCCACGCCCGGCGACTATTTCGCGCTTCTGAAGCCGCGGGTGATGTCGCTGGTCGTATTTACGGCGATGGTTGGTCTGGTCGCCGCGCCGGGCTCGCTGAACCCGTTCATCGCCCTGGTTGCGATACTGGCGATCGCGGTCGGCGCCGGTGCCTCGGGCGCGCTCAACATGTGGTATGATGCCGACATCGACATGGTGATGTCGCGCACGGCCGACCGGCCGGTGCCGGCTGGGCGCATCGCCGCCGGCGAGGCTCTGGTATTCGGGCTTGTCCTGTCCGCTTTTTCGGTGATGACGCTCGGCGTGATCGTCAATTGGTTCGCCGCCGGTCTGCTCGCCTTCACCATCTTCTTCTACGCCGTCATCTACACGATGTGGCTGAAGCGCTCGACCCCGCAAAACATCGTCATCGGCGGCGCCGCCGGTGCATTCCCGCCGATGATCGGCTGGGCCGCTGCGACGGGCGCGGTCAGCCTCGAAAGCGTCATTCTGTTCCTGATTATCTTCTTGTGGACACCGCCGCATTTCTGGGCGCTCGCCCTCTTCAAGTCCGGTGATTACGAGCGCGCCGGCATTCCCATGCTGCCCAATGTCGCCGGTGCCGCCGCCACCCGCCGCCAGATCCTGGCCTATTCGCTGCTGATCGCGCCGGTCGGCGTCGCGCCGTGGGCGTTCGGCTTCGCCAGCGCTGTCTATGGCGTACTCGCCCTTGCGCTCGGTGTCGGCTTTGTCTGGCATGCATGGCGGGTGTTTGCGATGGCCGAAGATGATCGCGCCATGAAGCCGGCCAAGGCGCTGTTTGCCTATTCGATCGTTTATCTGTTCGCGATTTTCGCCGCATTCCTCATCGACACCGTCGCCGGCCGGATTGCCGGGTTCGGAGGCTGACATGAGCGACAAAAAAGGCCTCGTCCTCAGCCCGGCCCAGGCCAAGGCGCGCCGGGCGCGCTCCATCGCCATCGGCTTGGCGCTCGCGGCGATGGTCGTGATTTTCTATTTCGCCACGATCGCCAAGTTCGGCCCGGCGATTTTCGAGCGGGCGCTGTGAAGGCGATGAGCGCGAAAAATCTCTCCAGCGAAAAGACAGAGCGGTCCAACCGCGTTATCGCCGCGGCCTGCCTGGCGTTTTTCGTCGGCATGATCGGCATGGCCTATGCGGCCGTGCCGCTTTATCAGCTTTTCTGCCAGGTCACCGGCTATGGCGGCACGACGCAGCGCGTCGAGCAATATTCCGACACCATCCTCGATCGCAAGATCACGATCCGTTTCGACGCCAACGTGGCCAGCGATCTGCCCTGGGACTTCAAGCCGGTTCAGCGCGACGTGAAGATCCGGATCGGGGAGACGGCGCAGATTTCCTATACCGCCACGAACATGTTCAAGGCACCGACGCGCGGGCGTGCATCCTTCAACGTCTCGCCGCCGACGGCCGGCGCCTATTTCAACAAGGTCGAGTGTTTCTGCTTCACCGACACCGAGTTGAAGCCCGGCGAAACCATGGATATGCCCGTCGTCTTCTTCATCGATCCGGAAATCGTCAACGTTCCGGAACTGAAGACGACGGAGACCATCACACTCTCCTACACTTTCTTCTCCATCGACGGGGACGAACCCGTCGCCGCCTCGCCCAAGGGCGAGGCGACAGATGCAACGACGAACGAGACGACCAAGCTCGGGGGCTGACATGGCTGACGCACACGCCAAACCGCAACACGACTACCACATTATCGACCCGAGCCCCTGGCCGTTCATCGGCTCGGTGGGCGCGCTGATCATGGCGATTGGCGGCGTCGCCTGGATGCAGAGCATGAGGAGCGGCTCGCTGCCTCTGTTCGGCATCGACTTTGCCGGCGCGAAATACTGGATCTTCGCGATCGGGCTCGCTCTGGTCATCTACACGATGATCGCCTGGTGGTCCGACACGATCAAGGAGGCGCATGAGGGCCACCACACGCGTGTGGTGTCGCTGCATCTGCGCTACGGCATGATCATGTTCATCGCCTCGGAGGTGATGTTCTTCGTGGCCTGGTTCTGGGCGTTCTTTGATGCCAGCCTGTTTCCCAACGAGGCCGCTCAGGTCGCGCGCGCCGAATATACCGGTGGCGTGTGGCCACCGCACGGCATCGAGGTGCTCGATCCCTTCCATCTGCCGCTTTACAACACCATCATCCTGCTTCTGTCGGGCACCACGGTCACCTGGGCGCACCACGCGCTGCTGCACGACGACCGCAAGGGGCTCGTCTGGGGCCTGGCCCTGACCGTCGTGTTGGGCGTGCTGTTTTCGTTCGTGCAGGTCTACGAATATGTCCACGCCCCGTTCGCCTTCAGCGATTCGATCTATGGCGCGACCTTCTTTATGGCAACCGGCTTTCATGGCTTCCACGTCTTCGTCGGTACGATCTTCCTTCTGGTGTGCCTGCTGCGCGCCATGCGGGGTGATTTTACGCCGAAGCAGCATTTCGGCTTCGAGGCGGCCGCCTGGTATTGGCATTTCGTTGACGTGGTATGGCTGTTCCTGTTCGCCTGCATCTACGTGTGGGCGTCTTCCGGAGCCACGATCGCGGTGCACTGACGCGGCGCGTTATTTTGATTTGCAGCGGCCGCCCACGGGGCGGCCGTTTTTTTGTCGCTTGTGCCGCGCGCGCTCTGGGCGCTGAAGCGCTCTGCAATATCCCGGCACGGTTCCGGCGGGTTGCGACAAAGGCGGGCGTCGACCCTGGCGGCATGATCGTGATACATGGCCAGCCAAATGGGTTTGGATGGTGGTCCTGACTCCTGCAGCGGTTTGACTGGACCGACGACTGTATCGCCGTCGCCGATGCGGAGATGGACGAAATCTGGGCCATGGTGAAGAACGGTACCCCGATCGAGATCAGGCCATGAACCAGGACAAGGCGCATTATCCGCCCGTCGAGCCGATCGGCGCCGGCCTCAAGGGGCGCTGTCCGCGCTGCGGCAAGGGGCGGCTTTTTTCGGGCTATCTGAACGTGAACGAAAGCTGCGCCGATTGCGGTCTGTCGTTTGATTTCGCCGACGCCGGCGACGGACCGGCGGTTTTCGTCATGCTGTTCATCGGGTTTTTGGTGGTCGGCCTCGCCCTGTGGGTGGAAGTGTCGTTCGGACCGCCGCTATGGCTGCATTTTCTGTTGTGGATCCCGCTCGCCATTGTCGGCTCGCTGGTGCCGCTGCGCCTGTTCAAGGGCGTGCTGATCAATCTGCAACACGCCAACAAGGCCGCGGAGGGGCGGCTCGATCATGGCGATGAATGAGGCGCCTACATCTGCGCGCACGGCGCCCGCGGCATGGAAAGTCGTGCTGGCCGCGCTCGTTCTGTTCGCGTTCCTGTGCGCGCTCGGCGTCTGGCAGGTCCAGCGCCTGGCCTGGAAGGAGGGCCTGCTCGCCACCATCGAGGAGCGCATCCATCGGCCGCCGGTTCCCTTCCGTGACATTCTGGCTGCGCACGACGACGGCCAGGATATCGAATATCTGCCGGTGAGTGTAAGCGGGACCTTCCTGCATTCCGGCGAGCGCCATTTCTTCGCCACCTGGAAAGGCGCCTCGGGCTATTTCGTCTATACGCCGCTGCTGCGCGCCGACGGTTCGGCCGTCTTCGTCAACCGCGGCTTCGTTCCCTTCGACCGCAAGCCGGCCGCCACGCGCGGCGAGGGGCAGCTAGCCGGCAAAGTCACCGTCACCGGGCTCGCACGCGACCGGCTGGCGCAAAAACCCTCTTCCATCCTGCCCGACAACGAGCCCGCCAAGAACATCTTCTACTGGAAGGATATCGAGGCGATGGCGGCCACTGCCGGTCTGCCGGACGGCACCGGGATCGTGCCGTTTTTCGTCGACGCCGACGACAGTCCCAATCCGGGTGGCCTGCCGGCGGGTGGCGTGACGCTGATCAGCATGCCCAACAATCACCTGCAATATGCCGTGACCTGGTTCGGCCTGGCGGCGGCGCTCGCAGGCGTCGTCGGCGTCTGGCTGCTGCGCATAAGGCGCGAGGATCGGCCCCGCCGCCCTTGACAGGCACCGGTGCGGCACATCATGTCCGCCGGCAGGAAAGTGATTGAACCATGCCCGAATCCGACAAGCGTCCGCTGACCATCCGGCTGTGCCAGCCGCGCGGCTTTTGCGCCGGCGTCGACCGCGCCATCCAGATCGTCGTTCTGGCGCTGAAGAAATACGGCGCGCCGGTCTATGTCCGCCACGAGATCGTCCATAATCGCTACGTAGTAGAGGGGTTGCAGAATCTGGGCGCGGTGTTCGTCGAGGAGATCGACGAGATTCCGGCGGACCATCGCCATTGCCCGGTGGTGTTTTCTGCTCATGGCGTGCCGAAATCCGTGCCGCGGGATGCCGCCGAGCGGGCGCTGTTTTATCTCGACGCCACCTGTCCGCTGGTTTCCAAGGTCCACAAACAGGCGATCCGCCACCACCGGCTCGGCCGGCATGTCGTGCTTGTCGGCCATGCCGGCCACCCCGAAGTCATCGGCACGATGGGACAGTTGCCCGACGGCGCCGTCAGCCTGATCGAAACCGAGGAGGACGTGGCGCGTTTCGCGCCGGCCGACCCGGCAGCACTCGGTTTCGTCACCCAGACAACGCTGTCGGTCGACGACACGGCCGGTATTATCGGGGCGCTGAAGCAGCGCTTTCCCGCCATGCAGGCGCCGGCCGCCGAATCGATCTGCTACGCCACCACCAACCGGCAGGACGCGGTCAAGGAAACCGCGCCCGGCGCCGACCTCTTCCTGATCGTCGGTGCGCCGAATTCGTCCAATTCGCGCCGCCTCGTCGAGGTCGCCGAGCGCTCGGGCGCCAGACGCGCGCTGCTGGTACAACGTGCCGCCGACATTGACTGGGACGAGATCGGCGCAATCCGCACGCTCGGCCTGTCGGCGGGGGCCTCGGCGCCTGAGATCATCGTCAACGAGATCATCGAAGCCTTTCGCGAACGCTTCGACGTCACGGTCGATCTGGCAATCACGGCCACCGAGACGGAGGATTTCCCGGTCATGCGTGCCTTGCGCGATGTCGAACTGACCCGGGCCGATATGGCCTTCGTCAACGGCTGAGCCGCACGCGATGGCCGTTTACACCGACATCAACGAGGTCGAACTCGCCGCCTTTCTGCAGGAATATAGGCTCGGCGAGATGATGTCCTACAAGGGTATCGCCGAAGGATCCGAGAACTCCAATTTTTTCCTGCATACAACGGTCGGGACCTATATTCTGACGCTCTACGAACGGCGGGTCGAGGTCGCCGATCTGCCGTTTTTCCTCGGCCTGATGCAGCACCTGGCGCAAAACGGCATTTCCTGCCCGCTGCCCGTCGAACGCAGGGACGGCCGACTGATCGGCGAACTTGCCGGGCGTCCGGCCGCGATCATCACCTTTCTGGAAGGCGTCTGGGTACGCCGACCGACGCCCGCCCATTGCCGCGCCGTCGGCGCCGCGCTCGCCGCCCTGCATCTCGCCGGCGCCGATTTTCCACTCGGCCGCAACAATGCGCTCTCGGTCGACGGCTGGAAACGGCTTTGGCTGCAGGCACGGCCGCGCGCCGACACGTTCCAGGCCGGCCTGGTGGAGGAGATAGACGCCGAGTTCGCGGCCTTCGAGCGGGACTGGCCGTCTGACTTGCCGTCGGGCATCATTCACGCCGATCTTTTCCCCGACAACGTGTTTTTCCTCGGCGACCGGCTTTCCGGCCTGATCGATTTCTATTTCGCCTGCAACGACATCTTTGCCTACGACGTCGCGACCTGTCTCAATGCGTGGTGCTTCGAAAAGGACGACGCCTTCAACGTGACCAAGGGGCAGGCTTTCCTTGCCGGGTATCAGAGTGTCCGTCGGCTCGAGGCTGCAGAGCGCGAGGCGCTGCCGCTGCTGGCGCGTGGCGCGGCGCTGCGCTTCATGCTCACGCGCCTCTACGATTGGCTGACGATCCCCGACGGCGCGCTGGTGCAAAAACGCGATCCGAGCGAGTTCATTCGCCGCCTGCGTTTCCACCGCCACGTCCGCGCAATATCCGAATACGGACTTGGAGCCTCATGAAAAAGGTCGAGATATTCACCGACGGCGCCTGTTCGGGCAATCCCGGGCCGGGCGGCTGGGGTGCGATCCTGCGCTTCAACGGCACTGAAAAAGAGGTGTCCGGCGGCGAGGCCCACACCACCAACAACCGGATGGAGCTGATGGCCGCGATCGAGGCGCTGAACGCCCTCAAACAACCCTGCCAAGTCGTTGTCACCACGGACAGCGTCTATGTGCGCGACGGCATTTCCGGCTGGATCGAGGGCTGGAAGCGCAATGGCTGGAAGACGGCGGCCAAGAAGCCGGTCAAGAATGCCGAGCTATGGCAGGCGCTGGACGAGGCGCGCCGCCGCCACACGGTCGAATGGCGCTGGGTCAAGGGCCATGCCGGCCATGCCGAAAACGAGCGCGCCGACGAACTCGCCCGCGCCGCG
This sequence comes from Nitratireductor arenosus, assembly GCF_009742725.1. Taxonomy (GTDB): domain Bacteria; phylum Pseudomonadota; class Alphaproteobacteria; order Rhizobiales; family Rhizobiaceae; genus Mangrovimarina; species Mangrovimarina arenosa. The sequence goes on from NZ_WPHG01000003.1 coordinate 894,736, forward strand.
CTCGCGAAATTCAAGCCGGCCCGGCCTGCACGGAGTGCCTCGCCGGCGCGCGGCTGAATGGATATCGCGGCCGGCCGGCGAGAGGCCGTTTTCAGAGCTGTTCGAGAATTCTGGCCGCGCCCGACTCCACGGCCTCGGCCGGGCTGGTTTCGATATTGAGAGAGCGCACCGTGCGGTCCTTGACGATCATCGAATAACGCTTGGAACGGACGCCGAGGCCGGCGATCGACAGGTCGAGATCGAGCCCGAGCGCGCGCGTGAAATCGCCGTTGCCGTCGGCGAGGTAGACCAGTTTGCCTTCGCCGCCGGAAAAGCGCGCCCACGCCGTCATCACATGCTGGTCGTTGACGGAAATGACGGCGATCGCGTCAACGCCGCGTCCCAAAATGGCGTCGTGATTTTCCAGATAGCCGGGCAGGTGATTGTTGGAGCAGGTTGGCGTGAACGCACCGGGCACGCCGAACAGCACCACCGTCTTGCCTTCGAAGAATTCCGCCACGCTGACGTCCTTCGCGCCGTCGGCGCCAACGGCCTTGAGCGTGGCGTCAGGCAGTTTGTCCCCGACCGATATCGTCATGAAAGTTTCTCCAGAAATTGTGTGAGGCAAAGTGTGCGCTTTCCACATAATGCGGATGGCGGTCATGTCCAGCACCGAGTTGGTCAGGGAAGGTCGATTTCGCCCGAAACCGCGCCGGCGTTTGTCACCAGCGTATAGGCGGCGGCAGTAGGCGCACCATCAATATCCGGGCGCTGGAGGACGGGGACGCGAAAAATCACCTGGTCTGTGTGGGACTGGTCGGCTCGGGGGAGACCGAACAAGTAACCCTCGGCGCCGGCGACGAACAGCGCAGCGCCACCGCTTCCCGCCGGCGTTGCCGTCTCGACGACCAGGACGTCTCCGTCAAGGCGGGCTGCCGCGACGCCGAAATCCTCGTTGGCGGGTGCGGGCAGGGCGGCGAAGGCTGCTGCAACGGCGGCCCTGTCGGCGGGCGCGTCGGGGGCGCTGCCCGGCTCGACGCTGAGCCTCGCCTGGACGGGAATGCAAACCGCCTGACAGACGCCGAGAAATATATCGGCCTTAATCAGCGAATAACGGTCGGGCGCGGCGACGGTGAACACCACCGGAAACCGGACCGGGGCGTCGTAGCCGGCCCAGGCGCCATAGCTGTCTTCGTGCCATTGCGGGGCGGGATAGTCGAGGCGTGCGCTTTTCACGTTGAGGCTGCCGTCGAGCGTGATCTGCGGCGGCACGCCCGACGCGCCGGGATCGCGCCAGTAGGTTTTCCAGCCCGGCTCGAGATCGACTTCGAGCGCGCCGCGCAACACGCCGTCGCGGTCGGCAAGCCCTGTCGTGATCAGGCGGATCGTGGCGCCGTCGGTCTGAAGACTCTCGCTGGACGCGGCGTGCGCGCGCCCGGCGGCCGAGGCGGTAAGCACAGCCGCGAGCGCGGCTGACCAAATTCGTTTCAAGCGGCTTCTCCCTTTATGCAAGCAGTGTCGGCAATCGGCGCGAACTTCAATCCGCCGTGCGATCATTTGCCGTCATTTCTGCGTGAAGGCGGGCCCCGTCACCGGATTTGAATCCATCTTTCAAGACGTGCGGAAACGCGATAGGCTCTCGGCTATGGATCTGATGCGCCAGAAGGGAAAATCGGGCACGCCACCCGGCAATGCCGGCGGCGACGCGACCGGTTTTCTCGACGATCATTTTCTCATCGCCATGCCGGGCATGGCGGACGACCGCTTCGCGCGGGCCGTCATCTATGTCTGCGCCCATAGCGAGGAGGGCGCTATGGGGTTGATCATCAACCAGTCGCAGTCGTTGCGGTTTGCTGACTTGCTCGTTCAACTCGGCATCGTTGACGAAAAGCAGGCGATCCGGCTCGCCCCTTCCGCGCGCGATCTGCCGGTGCGCAATGGCGGGCCGGTCGACCGCAGCCGCGGCTTCGTACTCCACTCCGACGACTATGTGGTCGAATCCTCCCTGCCGGTTTCCGACGACATCTGCCTGACCGCCACCGTCGACATCCTGCGCGCCATCTCCGAGGGCGAAGGTCCGCGCCACGCCATCATGGCGCTCGGCTATGCGGGTTGGGGCGCCGGTCAGCTCGAACAGGAGATCGTTGAAAATGGCTGGCTGACCTGCCCGGTCGATGCCGAACTGCTGTTTGATGGCGACATCGAGCGCAAGTATGACCGCGTGCTGGCCTTGCTCGGCATCGACGTGGCGCATTTGAGCAATTTTTCCGGTCACGCCTGAGTGAGCGGGAACTGTTCCTTCAGCAATTTCAGCGCCGCGTCCGCCGGCAAGGGCGCTCCGAACAGAAAACTCTGGACGAATTCGCAGCCCATCTGCCTGAGTTGAAGCGCGTCGGCCTCGCTGGAAACGCCTTCGGCGACGACCGAAAGGCCGAGATCGTGCGCCATGTCGACCATGGAACTCAACAGAACCGCTTTTTTCGGGCTGGTGTCGTCGACGAAGCTCTTGTCGATCTTGATGGTGTCGAAGGGCAGGCGGGTCAGATAGGACAGAGAGGAATAACCGGTCCCGAAATCGTCCAGTGACAGGCCAATCCCGAGCTTGCGCAGCTTGTCGAGCACATGCGTGCACTGCTCGGGATTGTCCATGATCAGCGATTCGGTGAGTTCGAGACGGAAATAGATCGGTTTGAGATTGGCTCTGGCCAGCACGGAGCGCACGTCGGTGACGAGATCCTGGCGGATGAGCTGGCGGCTCGACAGATTGACCGACACCGACAGCGGCGAATTGCCGATCTGCTTTTGCCAGGAGGCGAAATCCTCGGCCGCCCGCTGCATGGCGAACAGGCCGAGCTGCACGATCAAATTGCAATTTTCCGCCACCGGGATGAATTCGCCCGGCAGGATCATGCCCCGGCGCGGATGATCCCAGCGCATCAGCGCCTCGAAACCGGCGACCGAATTGTCTACCAGCCGCACGATCGGCTGGTAGACGAGGCTCAACTCGCCGCGATCCAGCGCGCGGCGCAGATCCGATTCGATCTGCAGGCGGTCGGCACCGTAGGAACGGAACGCCGGGCGGAAGGGTTCGATCCGGTCGCCGCCGAATCGTTTGGCCTGCTGCATGGCGAGTTCGGCGTCCTTGACCATGTCTTCGGCCGTCGCGGAGGGAGACGTCCATGAAATCAAGCCGACCGACCCGGTCAGCACGATCTCGCGCTTGGCGAAGCTGATCGGCGCCCGGATCGCCTGGCGCAACGCATCGGCGAACGCCGCGATCCGGGCGGGGTCCTGTTCCGAAAGCAGCATCAGCGCGAATTGGTCGCCGGTGAAGCGCGATAGCGTGTCCTGCGGCTTGAGCAACCGGTGCAGCCGACGCGCCAAGGTCAGAAGCATCGTGTCGCCGGCCGACATGCCCAGCCCGTCATTGACATGCTTGAACCGGTCGATATCGATGACGAAAACCGTCGGACGGACCTTTTCCTCGGCGCGCGCGATATTGACGACCGCATCGAGCCGGTTGAGGAACAGTTCGCGGTTGGGCAGACCGGTCAGATTGTCGTGCACGGCGTCGTGCAGAAGCCGCTCCTCGGCCTTTTTCTGTTCGGTGACGTCGATCAGCGTGCCCACGCAGCGAATGACCTCGCCGTCCGAGCCAACCACCGGGCGCGCCCGCATCGAAAACCAGTGATAATGGCCATCGGCCGCGCGCAGCCGAAAGCTCTGGCCGATGCGGCCGCGCCGGTGTTCCAGCACCATGTCCAGCGTCGTGCGGAAATGGTCGCGGTCGTCGGGATGCAGCACGGGCAGCCAGTTGCGGGCCGGGCCGTGCAAGCTGCCGCTGCTCAGGCCGAGCTGCTCGCTGATGTCGGGCCGGGTCACGACGCGGTCGCGCAGCACGTCCCAGTCCACAACCGTATCGCCGGAGCCGGTGATGGCGAGCGCCTGGCGCTCCATGTCGCTGAACAGCCCTTGCTGCAGCGCGCCGCCGGAAAAAGCGTGCTGCATCACGGTGAAGCCGATCAAAAGCACGATCAGGATCAGGCCGCCGCCCAGCGCCGGCTGGACGATGTCGTTGTCGAGCAGACCGGTGATGGCCAGCCACGAGCCGGCCATCCACACCAGCACCATCAGCCAGCTCGGCACCAGCATGATCGCCCGGTCGTAGCCGCGCAGGCCCAGATAGACGACCAGAAGCAGGCCGATGACGGCGGTTGCCGCGAACGAGAGCCGCGCGATGCCCGCGGCCACGGCCGGGTCGAAGAACACCGCGATGCCGGCGATCAGGCCGAGGCCGGATATCCAGGCGAGCGCGACGTAGCTGAAATGGCCGTGCCAGCGGTTCAAGTTGAGATAGGCGAACAAAAATACGATCGAGCTGCCCGCCAGCGCGATCTCGGTCACCGAGCGCCAGAGTTGTTCGCTGCCGGGCGATATTTCGATGACCTTGCTGAGGAAGCCGAAATCCACGCAGATATAGGCGAGTGCCGCCCAGGCGAGGGCGGCCGTCGCCGGAAACATCGTCGTGCCCTTGACCACGAACAGGATGGTCAAAAACAGTGCCAGCAATCCCGCGATGCCGATCACGATGCCGCGAAACAGCGTATAGGAATTGACCGTGTCCTTGTAGGCTTCCGGGTCCCAGAGATAGACCTGAGGTACGTCGGGCGAGGCCAGTTCGGCGATGAAGGTGATCACCGAGCCCGGATTGAGGGTCACAAGGAAGACGTCGGCGTCCGGGCTTGCCTGGCGGTCGAGCGCGAAGCCCTCGCTAGGTGTGATCGCGCCGATCCGGCTCGCGCCGAGATCGGGCCAGAACAGGCCGGAACCGACCAGACGGAAATGCGGTGCCACGATCAGCCGGTCGAGCTGCTGGTCGGTCGTGTTGGCGAGCGCGAACACCGCCCAGTCGCCGGACGAATTGCTTTCCTTCGCCTCGACTTCGATACGCCGGACGATCCCGTCTATGCCGGGCGCGGTGGAAACCTGGAAACTGGCGCCCTTGTTGCGGTGGAATTCCAGCGCGCCGGACAGGTCGAGCGCGATGTCGTCGCGCGATATCCTGATCGGCTCGATCGCGCCGGCCGGCACCGGCGCCCACAGCGCCAACAACACCACCGCGACGAGCCCCAGCAGGAAATAGCGTATGTGGCGGTCGGTCGAATCAGATGCCACCGGTCTTGCCCCGTATTTGCTGTGCCCGATAGTCGTCCACGATCAGGGCGTAAAGATAGTGGTCCTGCCACGTTCCGTTGATCTTTAGATAGGACCGCAACAGTCCTTCCCGCGTGAATCCGGCTTTTTCAAGTACACGCATGGACCGTGTGTTGCCGGGAATGCAAGCCGCCTCGATCCGGTGCAGGCCGAGCGTTTCGAACCCGTAACGACTGGCCAGCCGCAGCGCGTCGAGCATGATGCCGCGTCCGGCGTGGCTTTCGCCCATCCAGTAGCCGACCTGCGCCGACTGGGCCACGCCGCGTCTTATATTGCCGATAGAGATGCCCCCGGCCATTTTGCCGGTATCGTTCAGATAGATCAGGAAGGCGGTGCCGGCGCCGCGGCCATGTTCTTCACGGTAGCGTCTGATCCGCGCGCGCCAGGCCGGTTGCCCGAGTTCGTCGCTTGCCCATGCCGGTTCCCACTGTTCTAGGAAATGGCGGCTGGTGCCGCGCAGTTCCGCCCACTCGGCGTATTCCTGTCCGGTGGGGAACTTGAGCGTGACCCTTTCGCCTTTGGCCGTCGGATAGGCCCGGCTGAAGAACCGCAAGCCAGGCATTGCCGGCTAGCCGGCGACGACACGCATGGCCGATTGCCGGTCGGGCAGAAGGCCGACAATGTCCTCGAAAGCGGCCAGCGTTCCGACGGGACCGACCGCGGCCACGGTCGGACGGGTGGAAAACAGCCGCGCAGACAGGTCCGACAATCGGTCCACGGTGATCAGCGAAAGCCGTTCCATCAACTCGTCCATGGAGACCGGACGGCCGAAAAGCAGCATCTGGCGCGCGATCTGCGAGGCACGGCTTGCCGCGCTTTCGCTCGACATCTTCAACCCGGCCCGGTATTGCGCCCGCGCCCGGTCAAGCTCTTCCTGCTTGATATGTTCGCCGGCCTTGCTCAACTCGCCCAGAAGCACGGGAACCAGCGTGGCGATGTCCTCCTTGCCGGTGGCGGCGTGGACGCCGAAGACGCCGGTATCCGAAAAGCCCCAATGGAAGGCGTAGATGGAATAGCAAAGCCCGCGCCGCTCGCGCACTTCCTGGAACAGGCGCGACGACATACCGCCGCCCAGGATCATGGAAAGCAGCTGGGAGGCGTAGAAATCCCGCACATGATAGGCGCGGCCCTCGAAACCGAGTACGATCTGGGCATCCATCAGGTCGCGGTGCTCGCGAAAGTCGCCGCCGACATAATGCGCCGTCTGCGGCGTGCCGGCCGGCGCTTTGTTCTGCAGCAGACCGAGCCGCTTTTCGACCTCGCGGGCGAACTCGTCGTGACGCACCGCGCCGGTGGCCACCACCACCATGCGGTCGGCGCCATATTGGCGGGCCATGAAGTCGTGGATCTGCTTGGGCGTGAACGACTGAACCGTTTCGGGCGTGCCGAGGATGGTGCGCCCGAGGGTCTGGTGTCGGAAGGCGGTTTCGGCGAAATGGTCGAAAACCACGTCGTCGGGCGTGTCGTGGGCGGCCCCGATTTCCTGCAGGATGACATGCTGCTCGCGGCGCAGCTCTTCGGGGTCGAACCGGGAATCGGTCAGGATGTCGGCCAGAAGGTCGATCGCGAGCGGCAGGTCGTCACGCAGGACGCGCGCGAAGAACGATGTCGTCTCCACACTCGTGGCCGCGTTGATCTCGCCGCCCACATCCTCGATCTGGGAGGCGATGTCCCATGCCGAACGCGACCCGGTGCCCTTGAACGCCATATGTTCGAGCAGGTGGGCGATGCCGTGTTCGCTCTCAAGCTCGTCGCGCGACCCGGATCGGACCCATACGCCGAGCGCGACACTGTCGATATGGGGATGGGTTTCGGTCACGACCGTTAAACCGTTCGACAGACGGCTTACCTCAACTGCCATAAATGGCCTACTCCTTGTACTCCCTCAGCCGACAGCGCGCGTGTGCCTGCCGACATAATCCTCGACCGCTTCGGTTTCCGACGGCAGGATTTCGTATTTTTCCTCATGATCCATAAGGCTCGCAAGGCCCGATGGCAAGGTCGGCCGTACCGCGGTCGCTTCCTTGACCGCGTCGGGAAATTTCGCAGGGTGGGCGGTAGCGAGCACGATCATCGGGCTCTGTCCGTCGTCGAGCTGGCGCGCCACCCGTACCGCCGTGGCCGAGTGAGGGTCGAGCAGATACCCGCATTCGTCAAGCACCGTACGCATGGTGTCGGCGGTTTCGGCCATCGTCGAACGTCCCGCTGCAAAATCGGCCCGCAATCTCTCCAGGGCGGCCGGCGCGATGGTGAAGGCGCCCGATTGCCCAAGCCCGTCCATCGCGGTGGCTGTTGCTGACGCGTCGCGCCCCCAGGCTTCGAAAAGGGCGCGTTCGAAATTGGAGGAGACCTGGATGTCCATCGACGGCGAGGTGGTCGCGACCACGCCCTGCGTCTCGTAGCGTCCCGAGCGCAGCGCGCGCGCTAGGATGTCGTTGTCGTTGGTGGCGATCGCCAGCCTTTCGATCGGCAGGCCCATCCTCTTGGCGGCGTAGCCGGCGAAGATGTCGCCGAAATTGCCGGTCGGCACCGTAAACGACACTGCCCGCTCGGGCGCGCCGAGCGCGACGGCGGACGTGAAATAATACACGATCTGGGCCATGATCCGGCCCCAATTTATCGAATTGACGCCGGAAAGCCGCACTTTTTCGCGAAAACCATGATGGTTGAACATCGCTTTGACGATTGCCTGGCAGTCGTCGAAATTGCCCTCGATCGCCAGGGCGTGAACGTTGGCCGCCTGCGAGGTGGTCATCTGGCGCTGCTGCACCGGCGAGACCTTGTTGTGCGGAAACAGGATGAAGATGTCGGTTCGGTCGCGGCCGGCGAAGGCCTCGATCGCCGCGCCGCCGGTATCGCCCGAGGTCGCGCCGACAATGGTGGCGCGCTCGCCCCGTTCGGCCAGTACATGATCCATCAGCCGCGCCAGCATCTGCATGGCGACGTCCTTGAAGGCCAGCGTCGGCCCGTGGAAAAGCTCCAGCACGAATTCGCCTGACCGGGTCTGGACGAGTGGACATACGGCCGGGTGATGGAACGTGGCGTAGGCCTCGCGTGCGATCGCCGACACCGTGTCATCGGCGATCTCGCCGGCGATGAACGGCGCCATGATCCGCGACGCCACCTCGTCGTAAGGACGCCCGCGCATGGCGCGGATCTCGGCCGGCGAAAAATGCGGCCAGCTCTCGGGCAGGTAGAGCCCGCCGTCGCGCGCGAGCCCTGTCATGAGCACGTCGGAAAAGCCGAGGGCCGGGGCCGTTCCCCGGGTTGAGACATAGCGCATTTTTACCTGTCCGTTCCTATCTTCGGGCAGCGGCGGGCGATCGGCGCCGCCACATCGTCGAAAAACCACAATCCATCGGTCGCATTTTCGGCGTGGCGTTGATATAGAACGGCGCCGTTGTCACAGGAAAGAGCGGTTCATGGTGTTGTTGGTGAACAAGCCGGATTTTGTAAAGCGTGCGGTCGCCCTCGGTGCGCTGCTCGCCGTCGCGGGCTGCCAGTCGGGCGGCGGGTTGAATCTCGGGCTCGGCGGCGTCGGCAACAATGCCGCGACCAGCGAGAACGAAAAGATCTCGGCCGACGAATTGCGCGCCTACTGTCCCCAAGTGACCTTGCGCGCCGGCACGGCCTACTACAACACCTACCAGAAGGGCGCCGAGAACGATCCCGACAAGGTGATCTATCAGGCCGCGATCACCGACGTGACGCGAAGCTGCAGCTACGGTTCGGGCATGCTGACCATGAACGTCGCAGCCGCCGGCAGGGTCGTCCCCGGCCCGGTCGCCAAGGATGGCCAGGTGTCGATGCCGATCCGCGTGGCGGTGGTGCAGGGCGACCAGGTGCTTTATTCCGAATTGCACAAATACGACATGGCGCTCGCCGCGAATCAGCCTGCGACCCAGTTCGTCTTCAACGATCCGAACGTAACCTTCCCCACGCCGAGCGCCCAGAACCTCCAGGTCTTCGTCGGTTACGACGAAGGGCCGCCGGCAAAACGCTGAAACGCGCGCCGACGCGCGATCTACCGAGTGGGCTCGAGAGTATTGCCGGGCTGAACGATGATCGTTGTGGCGTTTCGACGCCGCGCTGTCAGGTCCGCACGCGGTCTCTCACCGCGCCTCCGACCATTGTGACAGGGCAGCCAGGATCGGCTGAAAATCCGCCCAACGGCCGATCACGGTCTCTGCGCCGGCCTCCGTCAGCACGTCGGCATGGCCGGGATAGCTGTGGCGGCCGCCGGTGAAGCCGATTACACGCATGCCGGCCGCCTTCGCGCCGGCGATCCCATGTGCGGAATCCTCCACCACGAATGTGTTGGCCGGGTCGGCGCGCATGCGTTCGGCAGCGAAAAGAAACACGTCGGGCGCCGGCTTCGGGCGCCGCTCGGGTGTCTGCTCGGCCGAAAACACCGTATCGGCGAAGGCCGGCTTGAGCCCGGTTTTGGTCAGCATCATCTCCAGGCGCTGCGGCGAGGAATTGGAGCAGATGCAGCGTGGCGCGGTGGTCATCAACACCGCTTTCGGCGCTCCGTCGACCGCCTCCACCTGGCGTGCCAGCGCCCGGTCGACGGCTTTTTCCGCGCGCTCCAGCAGGCTCGCCTGCAAGGGAATGCTCGCTTCCTCCTCGATGCGCAGCAGAATATCGCGGAAGGTGAGGCCGGCATAACGTTCGGCCAGTTCCGGCCCGGTAATGGGGAAACCCGCCTCGGTGATCAGCTGCGCCTCAACGCGCGCGGCGATCACCTCGGAATCGACGAGAACCCCGTCGCAATCGAAAATTACCAGCTCGGGCTGCATGGATCGGCCTGTGTTTGGATGAAAGCGAATGCCGGCCCAGATATCGCATGCGCCTTACCGGCGCAAATCGGCCGGGCGATACACTAAAAATTTACGCAACGCGGTAACCATAACGAGGCGTAAACAGTCCCAGTGTTGTGAGTATCGCCATGCCAGCCGTGCGTCCCGTCGCCGACCTGACCGCCTCCCGAACCGATTGGTGCGACACGATCCTGAAGGGCGACTGCGTCGCTGCGCTTGAGCGTCTGCCGGAACACTCGGTCGACGCGATTTTCGCCGATCCGCCCTACAATCTGCAGCTTGGCGGCGATCTGCACCGGCCCGACCAGTCCAAGGTCGACGCCGTCGACGACGCGTGGGACCAGTTCGACAGTTTCCAGGCCTATGACGCCTTCACCCGTGCCTGGCTGCTGGCCGCGCGCCGCGTGCTCAAGCCGAACGGCACCATCTGGGTCATCGGCTCCTATCACAACATCTTCCGCGTCGGCGCCAAGTTGCAGGATCTCGGCTACTGGATCCTCAACGACGTGGTCTGGCGCAAGACCAACCCGATGCCGAATTTCCGCGGCCGGCGCTTCCAAAACGCGCATGAAACCATGATCTGGGCCTCGCGCGACCAGAAGGCCAAGGGCTACACCTTCAATTACGAGGCGCTCAAGGCCTCGAACGACGATGTGCAGATGCGCACCGACTGGCTGTTCCCGATCTGCACCGGCGCCGAGCGGCTGAAGGGCGCCGATGGCGCCAAGGCGCACCCGACACAAAAGCCTGAAGCCCTGTTGGCGCGGGTGCTGATGGCCTCGACCCGGCCCGGCGACGTGGTGCTCGATCCATTCTTCGGCTCCGGCACCACCGGCGCGGTCGCCAAGAGGCTCGGCCGGCATTTTGTCGGCATCGAGCGCGAGCAGGCTTATATCGACGCCGCCACGGCCCGCATCGACGCGGTCGAGCCGCTCGACAATCCCGAACTCGCCATCCTGACGGGCAAGCGCGCCGAGCCGCGCATCGCCTTCGTCAGCCTGATCGAGGCGGGGCTGGTCGCGCCCGGCCTGGAACTCAGTGACGCCAAGCGCCGTTGGACCGCGCGGGTGCGCGCCGACGGCACCGTCGCCGTCGGCAACGAGGCCGGCTCCATCCACAAGATGGGCGCGCGCGTTCAGGGGCTCGACGCCTGCAACGGCTGGACCTTCTGGCATTTCGACAGAAAGGGCGCGCCGACGCCGCTCGACGCCCTCCGCCAGGACATGCGCCAGCGCATGGCCGTCGCCGCGGCCTGACCGCCTGCCGCGCCTCCGGCGCCTAGACGACGATGCCGTGGCGCGCCAGCGCGTCTTCCAGCATGGCCGGTGCGGTGAAGTGGATCGCTCGCCATCCGGCCTCGCGTGCGCCCTCGACGTTTGGTTCGCTGTCGTCGATGAAGATCGCGCCGGCGGGGTCGAGGCCGAACGTTTCCGCGTGAAGCTCGTAGATGCGGCGCTCGGGCTTGATCATGCCGACCTCGCCCGACACCGTGACGCCGCGCGGACGATCGAGAAACGGAAACCTTCGGCGCGCCTCGACAAAGGTGTCGGCGGCGAAATTGGTCAGCATGGTGACGTCGTGGCCGCGCTCGATCAGTTCCAGCATCAGCGTGACGGTTTCGTCATATGCGTGCGGCACCATCTCGTGCCAGTGGCGGCGAAAGGCGCGGATATTGTCTTCCTCGTGCGGATGGTCGTCGATCAACAGCGCTTCGGCCTCTTCCCAGCTACGCCCGCGATCCTGCTCGACGTTCCAGGCCGGCGTGCACACCGTGTCGAAGAAGCGCTGCCGTTGCTGCGCGTCGGGGATCAGGCGCGCATAGGGGATTTCGGGATCGTAGTGGATCAGCACCTTGCCGATATCGAACACGATGTGGCGGATGTCGCTCATAGGCTGGCTCCGGTGACGGTCGGTTTTTTGGTCGCGCCCGGTATCGCAGTCTCGATTGCCTTTTTCATGACAGTCGGCAGCGCTTCGCCGTGGACGAGATGCCGCGGCGACCACCAATGGCCGGCCGGGGCGTCGTCGTCGAAACGGGCGTGGTAGACCGCAAGCCGCAGTTCGAAATGGGTAAAGACGTGGCGGATCTCGCCCGCCGCGCGCCAGCCGGCGGCAAACGGCGCGGCCTCGATGCCGTCCGCGCCGTTCGTCCGCGCCGACCAGGCGCTCGTCGGAACCTCGCTCATGCCGGCCAGCAGGCCGGTTTCGCCGCGCTTGCGCAGAAGCACCGCCCCGTCGGCGCGCTCGGCGACGAAGGCGGCGCCGGTGCGCACCGGCTTGGCCACCTTTGCCGGCTTGACCGGATAGCGCTCGGCCTCGCCGGCGGCAAAGGCGGCGCAGTCCGCGCTGACCGGACACAGCGCGCAGGCCGGCGCGCGCGGCGTGCAGATCGTGGCGCCGAGATCCATCATCGCCTGGGCGAAGTCGCCCGGCCGCTCGGCGGGCAGCCAGCGTTCTACGATCGCGGCGATGTCCTTCTTGACCGTGGCGACCGGCGCTTCGATCGCCGCGTGGCGGGTAACGACCCGCTCGACATTGCCGTCGACGACGGCGACCGGGATGTCGAAGGCGATCGCCGCGATCGCGGCGGAAGTATAGGCGCCGATGCCGGGCAGGGCGCGGAGCGCGGCAACGTCGGCGGGAAAGACGCCGTCATGGCGCGCCACCACCTCCTCGGCGCATTTCTTCAGGTTGCGCGCCCGCGAATAGTAGCCAAGCCCCGCCCAGGCCTTCATTACCGCCTCGCGCTCGGCTGCCGCCAGGCTCTCGACGTCGGGCCAGTCGCGCAAGAACCGTTCGTAATAGGGTTTGACCGCCGCGACCGTGGTCTGTTGCAGCATGATCTCCGACAGCCAGACCCGGTAGGGCAGGGCCCGCAAACCGCGTGCGCGCTCACCGGGAGCGACCCGCCAGGGCAGCCGGCGATGGTGACGGTCGTACCAGGCGACGAGCCGCGCGGCGAAGTCCGTCCGGTTCGGTTCGGGCTTGGCGGGGGCTGTCATCGGCGGGCGGCTCGGCTATGATGTCGGTCGGCGGTTCGCGCCCCACCGATAAGGCAGGTCAGGCATGAAAGGAAAGGGATATCGAGGTGCCCCGGTCGCCGTCAGCGACCTGGCGACGCGCATTCTCGATCCGGTGATGAAAAAGCGCGCCGGCATGTCGGTGAGTTTGGTCCAGTCGTGGGAAGAACTCGTCGGCACGCGGCTGGCCGCCTCCACCCGGCCGGAAAAGATCGCCTGGCCGCGGCGGCGTCACGAAGACGATCCGTTCGAGCCGGCGACGCTGATCGTCGCCTGCGAGGGCGCGGCCGCGCTGCATCTCCAGCACGAAACCGGCGAAATCATCAGCCGCATCAACAGTTTTTTCGGCTTTTCCGCGATCGGCCGCATCCGCATCGTGCAAAAGCCGGTCGGCAGCGGCACAGTGCCCCGGCGGCCGGTCCCGCGCGCCTTGAGCAAGGACGAAATCGGCCTGGTCGAAAACAGGGTCAGCAGCGTCAGCGATCCCGGTCTGCGCGAGGCGCTGGAACGTCTCGGCCGCAACGTGATCGCCGCGCGCAGGTGAGCGCATACCGGCGAGGCTGGCGATTTCGTGAAGGCGCCGCGACACTTTGCGCTGTGACTGGCGGTTGCAATGCCTTATTAAGCGCCAACTCTCGCCTTTTTATCGTCGTCCGTAGCAAAATCCAGATATCGACAGGTGATTCGCATGACCCGTTTCGTTTCGCGTCGCAACGTCGTCGCTTCGCTGGCAGCCCTGCCGGCAGCCGCTTTGCTGGCGGCGTGCAGCGATTCCAACGGCGCGAGCGCGCCTGAAGCGCCCGAGACGCCGAAAGTGGCCGTGCCTGCCGCGCAGGGTTCGGTCGACGTCGACAAGCTGATGGAACCGGGCGCCCTGCCCGAAAAATGGGTCGGCGACGAGGACGCCCCGATCACCATCGTGGAATATGCGTCGACCACCTGTGGCCATTGCGGCAGTTTTCACCGCAACACCTATCCCGCGCTGAAGGAAAAATATATCGACACCGGCAAGGCGCGGCTGGTCCTGCGTGAATTTCCGTTCGATCCGCGCGCGGAAGCCGGCTTCATGCTGGCGCGCTGCGCCGACGACAAATATTTCGCCATGGCCGACGTGCTGTTCAAGCAGCAGGACGCCTGGGTCTCGGTGGAAAACGCCCGCGACGCATTGCTGAAAATCGCGCGTCTGGCCGGTTTTTCACAGGAGTCCTTCGAGGCGTGCTTGACGAACCAGAAGCTTCTGGAGGATGTCAGGGCGGTCAAAGACCGCGGAGCGAAGGAATTTGGCGTCGACTCCACGCCGACATTCTTCATCAACGGCAAGAAATATGCGGGGGCCATGTCGATTGACGAGTTCTCGGCAATCATCGACAGCATGCTCTGACGCCTGGCCGCAAGCCCGGCGAGGTCGCCCTGCGGCCGCATGGCGGCGGAGCTGGGCCTGATGCGCTTTTCAAGGCTTCGCGTTCTCGGTTTCAAATCTTTCGTCGAACCCAGCGAGTTCGTCATCGAAAGCGGCCTGACCGGCGTGGTCGGGCCGAACGGCTGCGGCAAGTCGAACCTCGTCGAGGCCCTGCGCTGGGTGATGGGCGAGAACTCCTACAAGAACATGCGCGCGTCCGGCATGGACGACGTCATCTTCTCCGGTTCCGGCACCCGGCCTGCCCGCAACACGGCCGAGGTCACGCTTTTCCTCGACAATGCCGACCGGACCGCTCCGGCCGCCTATAACGACACCGAAGAGCTCCAGGTCTCGCGGCGCATCGAACGCGAGGCCGGCTCGGTCTACCGTATCAACGGCAAGGAGGCGCGCGCCAAGGACGTGCAGCTCCTGTTCGCCGACCAGTCGACAGGCGCGCGCTCGCCCTCCATGGTCGGCCAGGGCCGCATCGGCGAGCTGATCCAGGCCAAGCCGCAGGCCCGGCGCGCGCTGCTGGAGGAGGCGGCCGGCATTTCCGGCCTGCATTCGCGCCGCCACGAGGCCGAATTGCGGCTGCGCGCGGCCGAACAGAACCTCGAGCGGCTCGACGATGTCGTCGGCGAGCTGGAAAGCCAGATCGAGAGCCTCAAGCGTCAGGCGCGCCAGGCGGCCCGTTTCAAGAGCGTGTCGGCCGATATCCGCCAGGCCGAGGCGATCCTGCTGCATCTGCGCTGGTCGCAGGCCAAGCAGCAGGCGGGCGAGGCGCAATCGGCGCTCGCGGCGGCGACGTCGCTGGTCGGCGAACGCGCCCAGGAGCAGATGAACGCCGCCAAGGAGCAGGCCGTCGCGGCGATGCGCCTGCCCGAATTGCGCGACGCCGAAGCCGCCGCCGCCGCCGCGCTGCAGCGCCTTGCGATCGCCCGCACGCAGCTCGACGAGGAAGCCGCACGGCTGAAGGCGCGCCAGGGCGAACTTGACCGCCGCATCGCCCAGCTCGACGCCGATATCGAGCGCGAAGAGCGTCTCGTGCGCGACAATGCCGACACGCTGGCCCGGCTCGACGCGGAGGAAAAGACCCTGACCGACGAGCAGGGCGGCTCCGCCGAGCGCGAGCAGGCGGCCAAGGCGACGTTCCAGGAGGCGTCGGCCCGGCTTGCGGGGAGCGAGGAGAAACTGACCGCGATCACCGCCGAGCGGGCCGAGGCGCTGGCGCAGCGCACCCAGTTCGAGCGCTCCGTGCGCGAGCATGCCGAACGCCGCGACAGGTTCGAGCGCCAGCTTGCCGAAAAGCGCGGCGAGGCCGAAGCCGTGGCGGCCCGGCTTTCCGAATTGCCCGATCCGGCCGAAAAACAGCGCAAGGTCGAACAGGCCGAGGCCAATGTCGCTGCGGCCGAGACCGCGACCACGGCTGCCGAAACCAAGGTTGCCGACGCACGCGCCGCCGAGGCGGCGTTGCGGGCGCCGCTCAACGAGACGCGCGCCGAGCTGCAGCGCCTGGAAACCGAGGCGCGCACGCTCGCCAAGGTTCTCAATGCCGGCGACAGCGGGCTTCTTCCCGCCGCCCTCGAGCAGATCAGGGTCGAACGCGGTTTCGAGACCGCGCTCGGCGCGGCGCTGGGCGAGGATCTCGACGTGCCGCTCGACCGTGCCGCCCCGGTCCATTGGGGCGAGATCGATCCCGCCGACGGCGACCCGCGCCTGCCCGAGGGCGCGCGCCCGCTGGTCGAGATCGTGCGCGCGCCGCGCCAGTTGGCGCGCCGGCTTGCCCAGATCGGCCTGGTCGAGGCGGCCGACGGACCCAGTCTGCAAAAGGCGCTCGCGCCCGGCCAGCGTCTGGTCAGCCGCGACGGCGCCTTGTGGCGGTGGGACGGTTTCACCGCCAGCGCCGATGCCCCGACGGCCGCCGCCCAGCGCCTGGCGCAGAAAAACCGGCTTGCCGAACTGGATGAGGAGGTTGCCGCCGCCGCGGCCCGCCTCCAGCAGGCCGAAGCCGCGCAGCAGGACGCCGACGCGCTAGTGCGCCGGACCGTGGAGATTGAAAAGCAGGCCCGCGAGGCCTGGCGGCTCTCCCAGCGCGCGGCCGGCGAGGCGCGCGAGGACCTGGCCAGGGCCGAAAAGGCGGCCGGCGAATTGTCGACCCGCAGGGCCACCCTTGCCGAGGCGATCGCGCGGCTGGATGAGAGTGCGGCGGAGGAGGGTCGGCTTCTGGCCGAGGCGCAGAGCGCGCTCGAGGGCGCGCCGGATCCGGGCGACATTCAGTCGCGTTTCGAACGCCAGTCGACCCTAGTCGCTGAGGACCGCTCGGCCCTTGCGGATGCGCGCGCGCTCGATGACGGCCTCAAGCGCGAGGCCGAGGCCAGGCAAAGGCGATTGACGGCGATCGCGCAGGAGCGCCAGGCCTGGATTGCGCGCGCCGACAACGCCGACCGCCAGAAGGCGGCATTGATCGAGCGGCGCGGCGAGGCCGGGCGCGAGCGCGCCGAGATCGAGGATGCGCCCGATGCGCTGGATGCGCGCCGCCGGGCGCTGCTGTCCGAACTGGGACAGGCCGAGACCCGCCGCGGCGAGGCCGCCGACGCGCTCGCCGTCGCCGAGACGCGCCAGGCCGAGCTCGACAAGGCCGCGAACGCTGCCCTGCAGGCTCTGTCTGAAAGCCGCGAGGCGCGCGGCCGCGCCGAGGAGCGCCTGACGGCCGCGGAGGAACGCCGTCGCGACGCCGAGGCGCGTATTCAGGAGGCGCTGGGGATCGCGCCGCATCTGGTCTTTCGCCAGACCGGCCTCGGCCCCGACGATCCGCTACCCGAGATGGCGGATGTCGAGCGTCGGGTCGACCGGTTGAAGGTCGATCGCGAGCGGCTCGGCGCGGTCAATCTGCGCGCCGAGGAGGAGCAGCGGGAACTAGCCGAGCGTCTCGAAACCATCGTCACCGAGCGCGAAGACGTGATCGAGGCGATTAAAAAGCTGCGCCTGGCGATCCAGAGTCTGAACCGGGAAGGCCGCGAACGCCTGCTCGATGCGTTCGACGTCGTCAACGCTCAGTTCCAGCGGCTGTTCACCCATCTGTTCGGCGGCGGCACGGCCGAATTGCAGCTGGTCGAATCCGACGACCCGCTGGAAGCGGGCCTGGAAATCCTCGCCCGGCCGCCGGGCAAGAAGCCGCAGACCATGACGCTGCTGTCGGGCGGCGAGCAGGCGCTGACCGCGATGGCGCTGATCTTCGCCGTGTTCCTGACCAACCCGGCGCCGATCTGCGTCCTCGACGAAGTCGATGCGCCGCTCGACGATCACAATGTCGAGCGTTTCTGCAATTTGATGGACGAGATGGCGGCGAGCACCCAGACCCGCTTCGTCATCATCACCCACAATCCGATCACCATGGCGCGCATGAACCGCCTGTTCGGCGTCACCATGGCTGAGCAGGGCGTCAGCCAGCTCGTTTCGGTCGATCTGCAGACTGCCGAGCAAATTCGCGAGGCGAGCTGAGGTACGGTCGGCTGGCTGTCAGGCCTGGAGCCCGGCGGGGGCTGGATTCTAGTCGCCCCATACCGCGAGTTCGTTGCCGGCCGGGTCGGTAAAATGGAACCGCCGGCCGCCGGGGAAGGAAAAGATCGGCTGCACGATCGTCGCACCGGCGTCTTCGACCGCGGCCAGCGTTTCCTCCAGATTCTCCGAATAAAGCACCGGCAACGGTTTTGCCGCCGCATCCGGCTTGCCGGCATCAAAACCGCCTTCCAGTCCTTCGTCGAAGGCGGAATAGGTTGGGCCGTAATCGGTAAACGTCCAGCCGAAGGCGTTGCTGTAGAAGGACTTCACGGCGTCTAGCGTGCCGTTGGTGGCGGCCATTTCGAGATAGTCGATCTTTCCGGTCTTTTTCATCGCGTTTCCTCGAAAAATGTTCTTGTTTTGTTCTAGATGACTTCGACATGCATGACAAGGGACTGGCGGGCGGCCGCTCGTCAGCGCCAGCCGCCCCGGCGCTATACGCTGCGGCATTCGCGGCGGGTGATCGAGCGATCCATCGCCTCGATACGGCCGAGCGCCTTGCGGTGCTCTTTGGTGTCGCGGCTGCGGGCGTCGGGCACCAGTGTGCCGAAACCGGTCGGCACGAGCGCCGGCCGGGCGCCCGGCTTCTCACCGGGGTCGAGCGTGGCCGGGTCGCCATGTTCGGCGGCCAACGCGTCGCGCTCGGCGACGAGCCGTTCGCAGGGGATCTGGTCGAACTGAAGCGACGACACGATCTCGTCGTCGAGCCCGCTGGAAAGACTGCTGCAGCCGGCGACGCCGCCGGCAAGAGCAACGAGGACCCATCTCCAAAACATCGCCGCCTCCCGTCCGGTTTCGGGACGAATGATCATCTGCCTGTCCAATTCGGGCGGCATCATGTCAAGCTGATGCATTGACGGATGCCGTTTGAAGCCGTTCATTCGATCCCGTTCGGCCGCCCGAGGCTCGCATAGGCAAATCCGAGCCGCTCGACATCTTTTGGGCGGTAGATGTTGCGCAGGTCGACCAGCACCGGCGTCGCCATGATCTCCTTGAGGCGCTCGAAATCGAGCGAGCGGAATTCGTTCCATTCCGTCACGATGACCACGCAGTCCGCCTCGGCGGCGGCGTCATAGGCGTTTTGCGCATAACCGATCTGGGCAAAATAGTCGCGTGCGGACGCCATGCCTTCGGGATCGTAGGCGGTGATTTGCGCGCCCTGGTCGAGCAGCGCCTGGATGATGGCGATCGAGGGCGCCTCGCGCATGTCGTCGGTGTTCGGCTTGAAGGTTAGGCCGAAGATTGCGATGCGCTTGCCGCGCACCGAGCCGCCGCAGGCGGCGACGACCTTGCGCGCCATGGCGCGCTTGCGCTGATCGTTGACGGCGACCGTCGTTTCCACCAGCCGCAGCGGCGTTCCCAGATCCTGCGCGGTCTTGACGAAGGCGAGCGTGTCCTTGGGAAAGCACGAACCGCCATAGCCCGGCCCGGCGTTCAGAAATTTAGGACCGATGCGCTTGTCGAGGCCGATCCCGCGAGCCACCTCCTGCACATCCGCGCCCGCCTGCTCGCATAGGTCGGCGACCTCGTTGATGAAGGTGATCTTGGTCGCCAGAAAGGCGTTGGCGGCGTATTTGATCACTTCTGCGGTGCGCCGGGTGGTGAAAAGGATCGGTGCCTGGTTGAGATAGAGCGGCCTGTAGACCTCGCCCATGACGGTACGCGCACGCTCGTCCTGCGCGCCGATGACGATGCGGTCGGGGCGCTTGAAATCGTCGATCGCCGCCCCTTCGCGCAGGAATTCCGGGTTTGACGCGACGGCGAAATCCGCCTCGGGATTGGTTTCGCGCATGATGCGCTCGACATCGTCGCCGGTGCCGAGCGGCACGGTCGATTTCGTCACGACCACGGTGAAGTCTTTCAGGGCGCCGGCGATCGATCGGGCGGCCGCGTGGACGAAGGACAAATCGGCATGGCCGTCGCCGCGCCGCGAGGGCGTGCCGACGGCGATGAACACGACCTCGGCGTCGGCGACCGCCGAGGCCAACTCGGTTGTGAAGAACAGCCTGTCGGCGGCGACATTATCGGCGACCAGCCGGTCGAGACCCGGTTCGTAGATCGGTATGCGCGCCGATTGCAGCGCGGCGACCTTTTGTGCGTCGACATCGACGCAGGTCACCCTGTGCCCGAAATCGGCCAGGCACGCGCCGCTCACCAATCCGACATAGCCGGAACCGATCATGGCGATGTTCATGTGAACCCCGACGAATGACGGCCCATCCCACCGGAGAGCCGGAACGAACCCACGCGGTTTATGCCGCGGCGAAGGCGCGTGGTGGCATGGCGCGGGCGTCGTTTCAAGAAAACTTTGCCCCCCGGCCCCTGCTTCGCCGCGCCCTGGACCGTCCGGCGCCGGGTTCCTCCCGGGCGATGCGGTCCGCCAAGGGGCGCGGCCATGTCTCACGGGCGCATGGCGGCCGCTCTTCAACTTGTGTAACGATCGGCCGACGAGATTGAGGTCAAGCCGCGCTTGCGTGTTCAACGCGCGCCTTCTATCAGCGGTCCAGGCTGGAAGGCCGCACCGCAATGCTTCGCTCGAAAGGCGCCCATGCAATTTGTCGATCTTCACACGCAGCGCGAACGCATCATGCCGCAGCTCGATGCCGCCATGGCCAGGGTGCTCGCGCATGGCCGCTACATTCACGGACCCGAAGTCGCCGAGTTCGAAAGCCAGCTTGCCGAATTTATCGGCGTCAGCCATGTCGTGGGCTGCGCCAACGGAACGGACGCGTTGTTGATTCCTTTGATGGCGCTCGGTATCGGGCCGGGCGACGCGGTTTTTTGTCCCAGCTTCACCTTTGCCGCCACGGCCGAGGTCGTGGTCCTCGCCGGTGCGGAGCCGGTGTTTGTCGACGTCGACGCGGACAGCTACAATCTGTCGCTCGCCAGCCTGGAAGCCGCCTACGATCAGGTCTGCGCCGAGGGCCGGTTGACGCCGAAAGCCATCGTTCCGGTCGACCTGTTCGGCCTGTCGGCCGACTATCACGCGATCGGTGGCTTCGCACAGGAGCGCTCGCTTGCAATCGTGGAAGACGCCGCCCAGGCGATCGGTGGCAGTTTCGGCAACACCAAATGCGGAGCCTTCGGCACGGTCGCGGGCACCAGCTTCTACCCGGCCAAGCCGCTCGGCTGTTACGGCGATGGCGGCGCGATACTGACCGATGACGACGATCTGGCCGAAACGATGCGCTCGATCGCCTTTCACGGCAAGGGTTCCAGCCAGTACGACAATGTCCGCATCGGTCTCAATTCGCGGCTGGATACGCTGCAGGCGGCGATCCTGATCGAGAAGCTGGCCATCCTGCCTTCGGAAACCGAGGCTAGGCAGGCGGTCGCCGAGCGTTACACGGCCGGGCTTTGTGACGTGGTGAAAGTGCCGGCCGTGGTTGAGGGATACCGGTCGGCATGGGCGCAATACGCCATCGAGTCGGATCGTCGCGACGACATTCGCGCGCATCTGAGCGAGGTCGGCATTCCTTCGATGATCTATTACGAAAAACCGCTGCACCTGCAGACGGCCTATGCGGCTTACGGTCGCGCACCGGGTGGTCTCGCGGTGGCGGAGGCGGCCAGCCGCACCATACTGTGCCTGCCGATGCACCCCTATCTGGGCGAGGACGATCAGGATCGTATCATCGATGCCGTCCGCGGTGCCGTTGCAACCGGGGTGGAGCGGCGGGCGAGGTCGTAGGCGGGTCGGTTGCGATGATTTTCGTCGATATCGGACCCTGTCGGGGTGGGTAGGCGAGCGTTTGCCATACAGTCAATATGCGCGACGATCCTCCATCTGGCGGTTGCTTATGATTGCGCGCCGACCTAAAGGTTCCTGCCCCGACCGTTGAGTTGCAGGCGAGGGTAAGTGGCCTTTTTGCAGTGACAGACCATTGATAGTGCCTATTCTTGTCATAAATCTCGCGCGCTCGGCCGACCGTTGGGACGCGATCCGGCAAACGGCAACGGGACTTGACCTACGCCGCGTCGACGGTGTCGACGGCGGTGCGATCGCACCGGAACAATGGTCTGGCATCGACCGGGAACGGTTCCGCGTCCGGCACGGGCGCATCGTCACGCCGGGCGAATATGGCTGCTATCGCTCGCATCTCGCGGCCCTGGCGACGATGGTCGCAGAAGGCCTTGACGTTGCTGTCATCGCGGAGGACGACATCGTCCTCAACGACCGGCTTGACGAAAGGGCTGCGGCGCTGTTCACGCACTCTGGCGAACCTCGTCTGGTCAAGCTCGTCAATCACCGCACCAACGGTTTTCTCGGGAAGGGCGTGACGGCGAAGGGCGACGAATACGGGCGCTGCCTGTTTGGGCCGCAGGGGTCGGCCGCCTGCTATGCCGTCAATCGCAGTGGCGCCGAACGCCTGGTCGAGGCGCTTGCCACGATGTGGCTGCCCTGGGACGTGGCGCTGGAGCGCGGCTGGGCGACCGGGGTTGCGACCTACACCACTCGCGAGCCGCTGGTTGACTTCAGCACGCATCGCGCCAACTCCACGATCACCGCCAGCTACAGGCACACCAAGCTGACGACCGTGCAAAGGCGGCACGCTTTTTCGTTCAGGGCGCGCGATTTCTTGTGTCGCGCGAGCTACGCGCTGGAGGCGGCATGAACGCGCCGACGGAACAGACGGCGCAGCGACCGCCCTTCCATAGAACCGAAATCGTCGGACACGCTGTGCTGTTTTGCCTGGTCGGCATGATCTCCGCTGTCTGGATCGAAACCGATCTTTACCGCGTGGCTATGCTTCCGTTGATCGCGCTCGGGCTTTGGGTCTATTTTTCAAGGCGCGATTTCCGCCCCGCGATCGGGGCAATGGGCTGGGCGTGCCTGGTCTGGGTGCATTATGTCGCCCTGCGTTATCTATGGATCATCCTGACGAGGCCGGAATCGACCGGCGGTTCGGCGGAAGGCATCTATCTGCTGCCGGCGCTTTATATGACGGTCGGTTATGTTCTTTTTCTCTATCGGGACAGATTGGCGCATCTGGTCTGGGTGTTCATGGCCATCAGCCTTGCCGCGCTCGCCACGAGTGTCGATATCACTACGGTTTTCCTGCCCGATTCGAACCCCGATTTGAACCGGCTCGGGTTCCTATTTCAAAACAATACCATCCATGCCTCAGTCAGCGCCGGTATTATGCTGATCGGTGCCTATTGCTTTGTGCTATGGCTTATCGAAAGCGATGAACTTAGCGCGAGGGTGAAGACGCTGGGGGTCACGATGGCGGTAGCGGTCGGCCTGCTGGCGATGTTGGGCATCATCGGCGCCCGGTCGAAAGGTGTTTGGATCGCGCTTAGCGTGATAAGCCCTTTTGCACTGTCGGTCGGGATATCGCAAACCGAGGGAAAAACGCGCTTCGGTCTGATTGCTACCATTCTGGCGACCTTCGCCGCAGGGGCATTGATCTTCGGGCATACGATTTGGCAAACAATTGGCCAGGTCGTTGATGGCGCGTTCGACATTGGCGAGCAGGCATTATCTGGCAGGCCGGTTCGCCAGATCATGCTTGACGCGATCGACACGGGCGCGTTGCCCTACACGTTCGACGAACGTATGCGGATCTGGTGGAACGCCATGTCGATCTGGCGGACGGACTGGCTTTTCGGTCAGGGGATCTGGTGGGAGAATCTGTGGCATCAGACCCGTTTCGCCGATATCGGCTATGAGCTGATGCACAATGGCTACCTGGAGATCGCCATCCGCTTCGGTCTGTTCGGGCTCGAATTCTACGCCATTCTTCTGGTGTGGTGCGTCTATCAGGCGACGGCCGCCACCCGGCGCGGTCTGGTCCCGCTCGAACTCTACTTTTTCTATCTGTTGACGATGATCTTCTTCTTGGCGACGATGCTCAGCAATTCCAATATCCGCCTCGCCGTTGGCGAAACTTATATGCTTATGGCCGGCGGTTTCGGCTTCTGCTGTTATTATCTGCGCCAGGCGGCCGGCCGGGCGTCGTAGCGCGGGCTGGGAGCGGCCGCACCTCAGCGGCGAAATGTCGGAAGCGGCCGGTCTTGCCGTCATCCCGAGTCCGGAACGGACCGGGTGAACGACCCGAGACATAGGTAACAGGTCATTCCGGACACATAGGTTACACAACTGGCCCTTTGCGGAGGATCGCGAGGTGCCATGGAAGGAGTGTAGCCAGATGGATGAACGGCTGAAGTT
>NZ_WPHG01000004.1 GCF_009742725.1 Nitratireductor arenosus
ACGGCAGAAAGCCGATTGCACTCTCCATTCTTGCCTCCCATGCTTTCCGTTAAGCATATAGGAGTTCGAGCCCCGGCGCGACAACCGCGTTCGCGGCGTCAGATTTCAAACTGAGACACTACCGGATCGCGCGGCCACTTGTTTCGCCCACCGAAAATCTGCTATTATAACGTGCATTCACGCCGACAGACACGCGCAAGCTTCTGTTTTGCTTCAGGTTCCATAGAAGGATCGTCGGCAGGGCATCCGTCGCTTCGGACGGCGGGACACTCAGACACGGTTGGGGCAAGTCCGGATTGAGCAGGGAGGAAATCATGCTCGCGGCGACACGCACAGACCAGATACGCTACCTGACTGCCCAATTGCGGGAAATGCGTAAAATCGCGCAATCTGCAAATCTCGAAATGACAGCCTACCTGATCGACATGGCCTGCGTCGAAACGCAGGACGCTATGCATGCAGAGGAAGACGCCAATAGGCAGGGCAATGGGAGTGCGACATCAATGCACCTCGTGCCGAAGAACTAGACAGCGGCGCTCGACCTCCTGCCGGACGGCGCTGGCAAACCGCTTGTTGCCGTCGCGCGCTTCCATTCGCCGCGCGTGATCGAGCGCGCGGCAAGGTTCGTCGCGACCATAGGCCTGCATGACGATATCCGCAGTGCGATTGATCTCGTCCAGATCGAGAGGCCCCACCATGATACCACTCCACCTTATCCATGCATGAGTAGACGGTAAAATAGCTGAAACATCAACATCGGCTTTGCTCCATTGGCGTGCTACGGCAGGGCTCGCCACGACCGAATTTCGCGGATAGTCTTCAGGAATGTGCAACCTTTATTCGATCGACAAGGGGCCGCAGGCCGTATTGGAGTTCACCCGGGCGATGATCAACCGGGCCGGCAATATGGAGCCTGGCCGGGTCTATCCGAACCAGTACGGCCCGATCGTGCGGGCCGGCGCCGATGGAAAGCGCGAGCTCGTGATGGCGCGCTGGGGCATGCCGTCGCCGCAATTCGCCCTCAAGGGCAAGGCATACGATTACGGCGTCACCAATGTCCGCAACACGGCTTCGCCCCACTGGCGGCGATGGCTCGGCCCGGAGAGCCGATGCGTGGTGCCGGTCACCCGCTTTGCCGAGCCTTCGCCGGTCAAGATCGACGGCAAGACGCCGAACGTCTGGTTCGCGCGTGACGAGGACGAGCCGCTGATCGTGTTCGCGGGGGTGTGGACGCCGTGGTCCGGCAAGCGCAAGGCCAAGGAAGACCCCGCAGACCATGAGCTTTTTGCCTTCCTGACAACCGAGCCCAACGCGATCGTCGGCCCGGTGCACAAAAAAGCGATGCCGGTGATCCTGACCGAGCCGGAGGAAATCGACGTGTGGATGCGCGCCCCCTGGGATGAGGCGAAAAAGCTGCAACGGCCGCTCGACGACGACAAATTGATGGTCGTCGAGGATCCGCGCGAGGCCGCATGACAATCCGCCCGCCTCGCCACGATAGCGACAGTCGCGACCGCTGGCTCGAATGCCAGGAGGCAATGGAGGCGGCGATTCAGGGCGTCATGGACGAAGCGGTCGCCGCTGGCTGGAGCGAGGCGGAGGTTGTGACGGCCGTGATGGAGCTCGCCAATTGCTGGGCATTCGCTCAGGCCGCCCGTCGCGACGTCGATGCTTCTATCGAGGCGGCGATGCTCGATGAACTCGAAAGCGGCACGAAACACTAGGTGGCCGTAGCGCAAATCTGAATCGAAAAAGCCCCGCCGGCACGTGGCCGACGGGGCTCGGATGCGGATCAGGTCCGCCGCGATTTTGGGATAACGACCGCCCGCCTGTCGGTCTATGGCGGGATCGCGCTACTGGACGCGCCGCCAGGCGGACAGCACAGCATCGTCATGGCCCTCGCATGCAGACTGATAGACCTCCTCGAACGCCGCGGCGATGCGTCCGACCAGTTCTGCTCCGCCATCGGTCAGCTTTAGCCGCTCGAAATATTCCGTGACGACCTGGTTCGCCGTCTCCTCGAACCGTAGGAGAGCAAGCCGGAATATCTGCCGTTCTTCCTCAGTCATCGCGCGCCCTCCTGACTGCCGGCACGCTACAGGCTGATCTCACAGCCTGCCAAGTCGCTATGGCGGCGGCCGGCCGGTCCAATAGGTGTAGAAGCCGACTATCCAGCCGGCCAGCGTGACGACACCGATGCCGACCCTGATCAGCCAACGGCCGAGCGTGCCCGCCCCCTGTGCCTGCGATCTGAGCTTGACGACATCGTCGGTGACCGACTGCATCTGATCGACCTTGTGCTTGGTCGTTTCGGTTTCACCCTCGAGGTGCGAAAGCCGATTGCTGACCTCGTCCAGGCGGCGATGGACCACGGCGCGGCTGTCGTCGGCGCGCTTCAAGCGGTCGTCGATGCCTTTCAGCTCGCCCAGGATTTGACCAAGCGTTCGCTCTACGCTCGCATCCGACATGCCGGTCAGTCCCGCGTCTGGCGCCCGTGACGGGCACACTCCGACCGGGTATAGACACCGCCGCCGCACAAGCCGGATATCGTGAGATCGATTTTCATCTGGTCGTCACCCGTCGCGCCGCGCGCGCCGATCAGGTCTGTCCCGACAACGCGCCGCAGCCCGTCACGGTCCACAGGAACCGGATTCGAAGTCGTACAGCCCGCCAGAAGCAACACAGCGACGATACTCAGTACGCCAGTCCTCAGCATTTTCGGCTGCATCGTCATTCTCCTGAGTGATCCGTTCCACGATTCTCGCCTGCTCTGCCGTGCGGCCGGCGCGATAGGCTGCGGTATGAGACCACGCCAGCCCCGCCAGAACGGCCAGGCCGACGCCGATCTTGACCCAAGTGCCGCGGCCGAACATCACTGCTTCCTCCGCTTGCGAATGGCGAGTAGCGCCACAGCCGCCGCGACGAGCACGCCGAAGCCAATCAGAAGCGGCCACGCCACGGTGCTGTCGTCGCGCGCCAAGGGCGGCTCGGCCGGGGCCGGTTCGGCGACCGGCGGTTTCGGATCGGGCAGCGGCGCCGGCGATTGCAGGCCAGCCAAGCAAAGCGCGAGTTCAGCCTTGCGGCGGTTGACCAACCCCTTGATGACTTTACCGCCAGCCTTGTTCCAGCGCGGTAGTTGACGGCAGGCCGCATCGAGATCGCCGGCATTCGCCAGTCGCGCCAGCGTCGATCGACAGAAGGCGCCGATGCCGACATTGTAGGTGAACGACACAAAGGACACGTACGTCTTTTCCGGGATCGCGTCGGGGGCTTTGAGGCACTTGCGCATGCCGGCTTCGTGCTCGGTCAGTGACCCGATGAACAGGGAATCGCACTGCTCTTTGGTGAACCTCATCCCCGGCTTGATGCTCTTGGTCTCGCCATAACAGGCGGTCCAGACGCCGACGACATCCTGATAGGCGTAGAGCCGCAGCCCTTCCCAGCCGCCGGTGAACTGGATCGCGAGCAGACCCGCGCCAGTAATCGCGCCGCCGATGCCGGCGACGAGGCGTGAACGCTTGGCCATCATTCCTCTCCAACCGTGTCTTGAGCGATGAAACGGGCGATCAGCGCCGCAGCGGTGGTCAGGCCCGAGAGCGCCGCGAAGGTCAGCGGCGGCACCGGCAGCACGCCCTGCAGAAGCGGCAAGGCGATCTCTGCCCCCGACAGCAGCGCAGCAAGAAGCATCAGGCGCACGCTCCACGCATGGCGGAGCACGCGGCGCCAGTTGGCGACGAGCGTCATCATCTTTCCTTTCGGATTGTCGAGAAATGCGATAGGCTGAGCGGATGCTGGATTACATCCGAAACGCGCTCCTGTTCGGCCTCACGATTGCGGTGGGCTACGAATTACTCACCCGCATCCCGCCGCCGCCCGAAAAAACAAGGGTCGAGCGCATGGCAGATATCGAGGCCTATTGCGAAGAAGTAAGGACCGGAATCCTTCGGACCTCGATTGTACAGCCAATGTGTGATTAAGCCGGGATATACTCCACGACCGCGTACCCGGTCATTTCCTCGTCGCTGACATTCGGCTCCGTCACCACCATGTTGAAGAACCGCGCGGCCTTGTTGGTGGGCTTCGTGACGGTGACGTTGGTGTGAACCGATCCCAGCGCAAGCGTGCCGCTATCCTCCGCGACAGACGTGGTGGAGCCACCGAAGCCGTATGTGATATTCCCGGTGAAGCCGGTGACGTAAAGTCGCTTGATCCTGACCCCAAACATTGTCGTTGCAGGGATTGAAAAAATCGTCTCGGTGGTGTTTTGCTCGACGCGCTTGTTGATCGACACGGCGATAGTCTCGGTCGGTCCGACGACGCCGGCAATCTCCGACCAATAGCGCCCATCGAGCATGTAATTTCGCGAGGGTGTCAGGCCGTCGCCTGCGGTCGTGTGGGCATCCGTCCCGACCGAAGGGGTGAACATGATGCAGTCGGCACCAATCTCCGAAATTCGAGTTTGCAGGAGGCGCGCGCTGGTTTCATAAGATGATGTTGAAACCGGGGTGTAATAGTCGTTGGTCCCGGCCATCATCAAGACGCGCCGGGGCGAATGCGCCTCGACATCGGCGGCAAAGCGGCCCAGAAGATCGCTCATCTTATTCCCGCCGACACCTTCCTGGATCAGTTTAGACGTGGGCTTTCTGGCAAGAATGCGGTCGGTGATGTGGCCGAAAGCCACCCATGAATCGCCGAGAGCGACGGTCAGCAGATTGCCGTAGTCCGGCGTCTGCTCTTCCACCGAGAGGATTTCGATTAACGCCACGGCGAAGCCGACGCCGATAGCCTGCGCTCCGATGCTGACCTGCAAAGTAGACAAATGCTTTGCGTTAAACGCCAGTTCAAAAACGGTCGGGTGGCGATGGGTTTTTTCCAGAAGGCTGATCGCAGAACCGCCCTGCAATACAGTGACTCGCGTTTTCGCACTATCAGCCGAGCCCGACTCGGTATTCGGTGTCATGACGACCCGGCAGACGTAATTGCCCGCTGGCAGGCTGAATGTCGGCGTTTTCATCCCGTCCAGTGCAATAGTCGCGACGAACTTCCGGGCGGCCTTCGTGGTCGAGCCCGGGTTGTCATACGACAGCGCGGACAGCGCGCTTTCAGTCGGCGAGCCCACCGGAATATAGTCGTCGCCCGTGACCCATCGATGCGCCAGGCGGTATCGCTTGCCGACATTTCGCAGCATGAAATCTGCGATGGCGTAGTAGCCCCATTTATTGGGGTGGGCCTGATCATTGTAGAAATTCGAGACATGCGCGCCGCTCGCGACCGCTGCTTCGAGTGGGCCTTTGAGATTGAGCGTCAGCGACGAGATCGACTTGATGACGGCGGTGTAACACAATCCGTCCGTACCAAGATACACAATGAGCTGGTTTTCGTAGAACTCAGCGGCAGCGGCGACGACCAACGCATAGGCGCCGGCTGAGGCTGACGCGCTCGTCGTGGTCGCATAAATGCCGCCATCTTCGGGGTCTGCGGAGTTCCAACCCGTGCCTTTCAGCACGCCATAATGCATGTCCACGATGGCCGGGAAAGCCGGAAGGACCAAGGGACGGTTCGGGACGACATCATACCATTGCGACCCGCTTGGATCGAGGCTGACCTCGATGTTCGCCCCGTTGCCGTCATCCGACCCTGCCTGCTCCATGACGAACAGATTTTCGTCGCCGGCCTCATCCCATCCAGACACCGCCACAAAGTCAGGGGCGACAGTCGGATTGTACGCTCCTACGGTCGCGATATCCGCAAAGACGTTCGGGACGACGCTCGACACGGCTGCCTGTGCGGCATCGCGCGCGGCCTCGGCATCGTCTCGCGCTGCTTCCGAAGCCGCCTGCGCCGCTTCGGCTGCCGCCTGGATAGCAGTACTCGCCTGATCGGAGAGCATCTGGAAGGTGGAACCGTCCTTGTAACCCGCGACCGCGGTTCCACCGACAAGCCCGCCAATCGCCGGGTTGTTGCCGGCCGCCGTCTTGATCGTCAGCGCACTGCCGCCGTTGAACGATACCGTGACCGGTGTGCCCGTATTGGTCAGATTGATCGGCAGGACGATCAGTTGGCTTTCGTTGATCGGCAAAGCGGTCGTTGCAGCGATGGCATTGGCCGAGCCGCCAGCATCTGTAGCGCGGATAAACGAGTACCCCGGTACGTCGCCGACGCGCGACCACGAGCCGGCGCCGCTCGCACCGCTTTTGACGTAAAGGCCGTCATTCGACGTGCTATCGCCAATCACCAGCGCGGCCGTACTCGCGTCATGGGCAAGATCGGCGTCGAGCGCGGCCTTGGTTTCGTAGATGAGGAAATTGCCAGCCGCTACCGCTGCATCAATGATGCGCTCTAGCTCAGTGCCCCACGTCTGGGCCTCGCCATTGACGACGCCGCGCGGCGTGCCACCGGCATCTTGGGGCGCAAAGATAGACGCTGCCAGTTTTGTAAAAACGGACATTCAAAGTCTCCGAATTTTCAGGGTAGTGGGGTCGGCTTACGAGCCGTCGTTTTCGATATTCGCGGTCGGCGTTCCGGCCGTGTCATCGGACGTGTAAGTGGTCACGCGGTAGTAAAGCGGCAGGTCTTCAACGGCGAAATCTGTGTCTTCGAAATTGTACGTCTGGCCGGGGCGTACCTTGATGTCCGACCCCTTTTGGACCCATCCGCCGGAACCCGTGTCCGAGCGCTCGACCCGCACGTATGACGCCCGGAGTTCCGGCACCTCGATATCGAAAGAAAAGCTCGGCATTACGGCCCGCCTCCCCCGCCAGCGTCGTAGACAATGTTGGAAATCGTTACCGGGCCGCAGGCCGTGTTATCGACGCCAAGGCCGGGAGTGTCGTCTATCTCCAAGGCCGCGCCATAATCGGACGGCTCGCCGCTGCCGCTGTTGTATGCCATGTAGCGAAAATCGAGCGGATCGCCCGCAAGGTCTTCCACCAGCCATCCGACCCTTGAGCCCGGATAGCAGTTCATCACCTGCCACCTCTCGGGCCGGTTGGGATACGCCGTGTACTCCCGCATGATCGGCGCATAGCGATCCGCGCCGCTCACAGTGCCCAAAGCAACGCGGACCTCCTTCGAGGCATCGGGATAGGTGATCTGCAAGGCTTCCGTCGGTGCGCTCGGCGTGGCAATCTCCGAATTGATCGGGATCGGCGGGACTTCCGGGGCGGGATCGGCGTAATCCGCCGCCTCCATGGCCTCAAGCGACGGGATGACCTTGAACGGGATCGTCACCTTGCCCGTTTTGCCATTGGCCACCGGAGCGCCGATCTCGCATCGCTGCGCAACGCCGCCTATCGTGATGTCCGCGTAAAGCAGGCGCAACGCCGCCCAGCCGGACATTTTCGTGACGATCTCGCCAACGTCCGCACACTCCATCGCGAATTTACGCCGACCAATCCTTTGAGCCTGATAGGCCGAAGGGCATAGACCCAATTCAAGGTCCAATGCCTTCTCGCCATAGGCGTCTATTTCGTCCTCGTTCCGCGACCAGTCGGCACCAGAATATGACCCACCCGAGATTTCATGCAGCGGGATTTCAGCGATCTTATAGCGGCGCTCCGACGAGTAATATTTGATGTTGACGATGTTCGGACGCTCGACCGCATCGGGGCCGGGTTTCCACGAAACCGAATAGATATCATCGTCGGTGAACGCGATTTCCGCTTCCGGTTCATCGTCAACAAGCTGGAACCAGTATTTATCGTCGGCCGACTTCCTGCGCTGCGCTCCGATGCTTTCCAGAAGGTCAATCAGGATATCGCCACGCGCGCCCTCAGCCGCCCATACGCCACCGGCCCTACTGCGCTGTTCCGTCCCGCCCGGTACCGTTACGGCGGCTTCGGCTCGGGTTGCCTCCGATGCAATCAGCGTCCAGTCGTAATCGGCCTGCGCTCGACCATACAGCCGCGCGTCCACCGCAACGGCATTCAGGATGCCATTCTGTGTCCATTCCCATGTGGATTTATCAGCGAAACGCTGCGAGCCGGACCCGCCATTGGTACTGTCCTGTCGCGGATCGTAGACAGGCGGCATTCGCATGAGCTTGATAAGCTCAAGCTCCGGGCCATTGGAAAACAGCTTCTGGTATTCCTCCGGGTCGTCCGCGATACCCGGAGAACTGATGATCATCAGCGTTTGCGCAATGCCAGGAACCGTATGATCGGAGGTCCAGAGCGTCGGGAATGCAGCGGTCAAATCCGACCATGCCGTGTCGGTGTCCGAGCCGTCCTTTTCTTTCAGCGTGACGCGCGAATTGACCGCGCTGATAATCCCGGTGCCGCCGTCGAAAGTCGGCGGGTCGCCAAACGGGGGCGTAAGGACTTTCCCGTCCGTATGAACCACAGCCTCTTGGCCGTTGATGTAATACGCCTCCACATAGTCGATTTCGCCGCGCACATGACCGAAAAGGCGATAGATCGTCTTGCCGCTCGAATTGCCGTAAAGCAGCACAGTCGGCGCTTCGGCCCGGCCAATGCCGTTGAACTCGCTGACTTCTTCGGCGCGGATCGTGGATTTCTGATCGCCGGGACGCGGCAGCTTTCGCCGGCCAAGAGCGGATGACAGCAGGCCCGCACCAATCGATGCAGCGGCAAGAACCGTAGACCCGATTGTAGCTGCCGAAACCGCTGGCAAAAGCGCGCCAAGACCGGTATTGAGAAAGCCCGTGATGATGAGCGACCCGAGCGATACGGGATCGGCCCACGCATGGACCGTCATGGCCAGCAGCGAAGCGCCAGCCAAAAGCAGTTTTTTGAGCATGGACTAAATTCGCCAGACAGCCGCGACACGCATGGGCGGGACCACGGCTATGCCGGTCTCAGCCTTGACGTATCCGAATTGGTGATTTGCAAAGATGATGCCGCGCCGGCAGTCCGACATATCCAGAATGCCGACATCGCCGCACGACACGTCTTCGATATCGATTTCATAGGCCCGCGTTTCGGCCAGAGCGGCCCGCCAGAGCGCGACAAGCCCGCCCGCCTTGGCAATGAGCCTCGCCGCCTCGCCGCGCGTCTCGTAGGCCGGCAGAGGGACTTTCTGCCCCGTCGCAACTTCGACCCAAAGCGCCGGCCATGCCGAACAATCCGACACGCCCCATACGCTCTCCTTGTCCTGCCATTCCTCGATGAAAGACATGAACAGGTCGCGGCGCTTCACTTGCGAATTTCCTTGATGTCCACGCCCATGAAATCGAGGCCCTTCACGTCCGCGCCGAAACGCTTGCGAATGCCGGCCGGCGACCATTTCTCAGCGGTGGAGAAGTTCTTGGCCTGATCTTCGCCTTCGATGGTGATCTGGATGGCCCTTTGAGCACCGCCACCTTTCTTGGCGACCTCAACGATGGTCGGCGCAGTCATGCGGCCGGCCATGACCTTCTTCCACATCACCACTTCAAAGGTGCCGGCCTTGAACAGCGCAAAGTAAACGTTCGCGGCCTTGCCCTCCAAGGTCCGCGCCGTGGATCGCATTTCTGCCAGGAACTCCGGCTGCGCGCCTGAAATGACGATACCGACCGCCGCCGCCTGACCAAGCCGTTGATCGTGGATCGCCTCAACGGCAACCATCTGCCGGCCATTGGGAGACGACACGCCCTTCCATGTTTCGCCGTTGACCGTTACCTCCCCGAGGCC
The DNA here is from genome assembly GCF_009742725.1 of Nitratireductor arenosus. GTDB lineage: Bacteria > Pseudomonadota > Alphaproteobacteria > Rhizobiales > Rhizobiaceae > Mangrovimarina > Mangrovimarina arenosa. The sequence continues at coordinate 9,630 of NZ_WPHG01000004.1, forward strand.
GCCATGAAACCGCAGTATTCCGAGCGTCGGATGGTCAAGATCGACATGGATCGACTGAGCCGCGTGCGGGCTTCGCAGGATCGCAAGATCGGCGGACGAAAACAGATTGGCCATCGTCAGTCCGTGAAATACGTGCGAACGTCGTAGTCGAAGACCTCGAACAAGGTCACGGACGCCCCTGTGATCGCAAAGGCGTCACGCGGTGCCGAGCCGGCGTCTTCGCTCTCCATCCGCATTGCAAGAGTGGGGCGAAGCGTGGCGTGGTCGTCGGTCGTGATCGCCTTGCGCAGCGGAGGCCAGACGCGATACGTGCCCGGCACGATGACTTCGGTGATCATGTACATGCCGAGATGGAACGGCTGGAAACCGATCAGGTCGCCATAATCGAGGCCGTGGCCCCATGACGTTCCCGCCAACGAAACTTGCGTGGCATCCCGAGACGCATTCGATGCAACCGCGACGATAGGCGGAGAAGACGCCCAGTTCTTCCCGTTCGACCACGGCTGACCGTTCGACCACGGTTGACCTGCCCGCCATTCGTCAATCGTCGCATCAACGCCCATCTGTGCAAGCGACAGGCCATCCCAATCGCAGAACGGTACTCTCGTTGCATTCGCCCCGCCGTGCATGGACGTGATCCAGCCGCGATAACGCCTCGCCAGTTGGCCGCGAAGGTTTGGAAAGCCGAACTGGAATTTCCAACCGCCGAACGCCGATGACACGGTTTGGGTATACCCGCCCAACGTCGTGTTCGCCTCGGCGCCATCGGTGCGCGGGCCGGACAACGGAACGCGGCTGTTCGCCCGCAGCCCGTTCGGCCACCATACCAGTCGAGCCATTAGACGCCCCGCACCTGCTGAGTATGGATGATCGCCTTGACCTGACGGGGAAGATCACGCTTGAGGCCGCGAACCTCGTCGGTCAGTCTCGCGAGAGCCGGCGCATCGGCGTTGCGCGCATCGATGTTGATAGGCATGTTGAGCGACATGCCTTGCGCACCGGTGGCCTTCGGAAGGCGAAGGTCAACCGGGATGCGCCGCCCATCGGGAAGCGGAACCGCAGCCTCCGGGCCGGCCTCTCCGAAAATCGCCGCGGTGCGCGACACGCCGCCACCGGCATAGCGTTTCAATGGAGGGCCGTGCGGCCTGCCCCGCGATGCAATACCGCCATCGGCAAACCCGAAAATCCCGCCAAGAAGATTGCCGAAACCGCCACCGCCGAAGACCGACGAGAGCGCGATATCAAGGAGCTTATCAGCAACCCGGCTTAGCGCATTCGACAGCGCGTCGGCCGCCGATGCCCCGCTTTGCAGGTCACGAATGAACCCGCCGACGAAATCCTGACCGATGTCGCTGATTTCCTCCATCGTCTCTTTCGAGCGGCGGAGCGCGTCTTCCTCTTGCGCGATCTGCTCGACCAGTTCGGCGATCTTGGCCTTCTGTTCTTCGGTCGCAGCGGAACCGGCGCGGCGGAGCATGTTGGCCTTTTCGCGCTCAAGATCAGTCGCGCCGATCAGGTCAAGCTCGCGCTGAAGCTCGGAAATCAGTGCGGTAACGGCATCAGCTTCGCGGAGCACGGCCGCTGCGGAGGCATTTCGTGAACCACCACCACCTCCACCGCCGCCTCCACCCGATGGCCGGGTCGGGAGGACTGTCTTCTTAGCCGTGCCTCGCAATCCGGCGCGGGACGCCTCTTGGGCAAGCGCATTGGGATCGCCCGGAGTGCCGACAACATAGCTCCGCTGCGCTTCCGAGTTCATTACCTGAATCTGGCCGCGAAGCTGTGCGATCCGATCTTCGACCACACCTATCGCGGCCAGGGCCTCGGTATTGTCGAAGCCGAGTTCCGTGTTCTTCTCGATTGTCTGCTGAAGCTGAACAATGCGGCGCTCTAGGCTGTCGATCTCCTGTTCGACCGCATCAACCGTTTCTGGTGCATCCGAAAACAGATAGTCGGCCAGCCTGACCACCGGCAGATTGCTCAGGAAATCGCGGGCCTTGTCATCCAGCGTTTCGATGATCGGGATGACAGTGAGGATCGCGGACTTGGCCGAAATCTCGAAACGACGCCACGCCTTGGCCCACTCGTCATCAAGTTCTTCGGCCTTGCGGATCAGCTTTTCATCGATAGTGCCGCCGGCTTCTTCGGCATGACGCGCCATCTCATCAAAGCCGAGCGCCCCGTTCTTCAGTGCGTTGACGAACGCCGCACCGCCTCGACCGAAAGCCTCGGTGGCAAGCGTCATTTTTTCCTGCTCGGACGCCGCGTTTTGCACCAAGTCAGCATAAACCCGAAGCAGTTCCTCGGTCGATTTGAACCGACCGTTCACATCGCGGATCGAGACACCGTTGGCTTCAAGAATTTCGAACAGGCGCCCGGTGCCCATCGACGCTTCGCCGACGCGCTTGGCAAACTGTTCCATGCCCTTGGTGAATTCCGATTGGCTCACCCCGGCCAATTCGAACCCAAATCGCAGTTCCTGGAACGCCTTCGCCGACAGGCCAACGCGATCCATCTCCTTGCCCATCTGGGAAAGCTCGGAGACAACGCCCTTGATGTTGTTGACCAGCCCCACCGCGCCACCGGCAAAGATCGCGCCCGCAAACGCCCCGGCAAACGAACGGCCAATCCCCGCCGCGCTCGCCGAGACGCTCTTGTTCATCTTCTGGAAGCGCGTCTCGATCTGCCGGGCGCGACGATCTGCCGTCTGATTGGCCTTGGCCAACTGCCGTTCGAAGGTCCGCTGCGTCGCCTCAAGGCGGACCACCAATCTTTCAACGTCGACCGCCATTAGAACCCCGCAATACCCATCTCGGCCAACCGATCTTCGGAAATATCGCCGCCCTTCGGCTTGGCGCCGTTGGCAAGGAGATGGCCGTCAGCAGCAGCCATGAATTCCCACAGCGTCATGGTCCCGATAGGCTGGTGGATTATTCCGGCCCATCGGTAGAAGCTGGAGAAGCGCCATCGTCCGCGCGGGAGAGGTTCCGGCTCGTCGCCTCCCCCGCTTCCGATTCCCCCACCGGATCATCCTCAACGCCGTAAAGTGCCGCTGCCAGAACGGCATGGGCCGTCATGACGGAAGCGCCCAAAGGCTCGTCTTCGACGTGCTTCTTGACCATCTTGCGGGCCTCGGCCTTGTCCATGCCGCCGCCTTCGAGCCCGAGTCGGATAGGCTGGACCACGTCATCGACGGTCCATTGCCCGGTGGACAATCGTTTCAGCACGAATGCCGGGCCGGCATCGCATCGCTCCTGGAGCGCGCGAAGAAGTTCGATGGTGAGCAGAAAGGAGTTTTCCCCGCCGGCCCATGTCAGTTCCACGCCCTTGGACATTACGAACCCTTGGCGGTGCGGGTCGGAACGCCGTCGAACTGGATTTCGATCTCGGCAGTGACCCGCTGCCCCTTCTCGCGCGAGTTGCTCAGGCTCGCCAAGAGGGCGGGCCCACTCTCAATCGTGGTGTCGCCAGTCGAACCATCGGCGACAACCTTGGCGTTGCGGACGCGAACATTCAGGGTCGATCCGCCATACCACCAGTCCAGCATCTTTTCGTGGCTCTGGAGAGCCCAAACGCCGGTGCCGGAAATCGAAACCTCCTGAGACCGAACCTCCCGCTCAATGGCGAGCGGGAGCCCCTCGTTGTCGCAATACGGGATTTCCGAAGTGTCGATATTCGAGGTACGAGTGATGGTCGCCTGGATCATGCCGCATACGGCGGTGTAAGTGCCCGACGCGCCGACAGGATCGAACTCGACCTCGACAATCAGTTCTTCGAATTTAGCAGTGGTGGCTCGTGCCATTTTGGTTTCTCCGTGCGGGAATAGGCCGGTGAAGCACCAGCCGAATTGAGGGCTCCTTGCCCGTCTCAGGTGATGGGCGTTATCCCGCCCGCTTGGCGCGCTTGTAGGCGCGTTTCTGTTCCGGCTTCGGGCTTTCCACCCGCTCTGCCGCGCCGGCCTTCACGGCCGCGTCAATGACCCTGCCGGGAAACTCTTGTGGGGTGTGGCTCGGCCTGATCTCGATGCACACGGCGCGCTCCGGGCGGAAATCGAAATCGAACGTTTTGGTAAACCGGGCCCAAGGCATCAGCTTTCCTCCACCATGCATTCGACCGTCACAACGCCGTGCGCCGTGATGTTGTCGGGGTCCTTGAAAAACCGGAGGCCCGTCACGCGCATTTCAACCAGCGCATTGACCGTCATCTCACCGGCATATTCGTGCAGTGCAGCCTTGACCGCATCGGCAAGCGACTTCACTTCCTTCATGCGGCCCTGTTGGCGGGACCAGCAATCGAGTTGAACCGTCTCGATCCGACCCGTCATGCATTCGGCATCGTCCTCAACCACATCGGAGGGGCCGAACGTGACATACGGGAAATCCACGTTGCCCGGCACGTTGTCATATATCCGGTCTCCACAGACAGAATGGACGCCGGCATCCTCCACCAGGCGATCATAGATCAGGGATTGCAGTTCGTTCGACGCGCTCACTTCGCACCTTCCTTCAAGCCCTTCTTGATGGCCCTGTTGATGCGACCCTTGGCGCGGCGTTTATTCGCTCGATACGAGACAAAGAAAAATGGCGAAGGAAGCAACTTCACTGTCCCGAACTCCACCCACCGGGCATAGAACGCCTCGCTGTTGCCGGCAAAGATCGTGATGCTTTCGCCGCCCACGCTACTGGACTTCGCGAGCGTGACCGATCCTTTCGGGGCTTTTCCCCACGTCCAGCCTATGCTCGCCTTCAGATCGCCGCTATCGACCGGGACCAGACCCTTGGCCATAGCCACGATTTCATCGGCGCTCTTTTCCATCGCCGCCCGAACCGCGCGCCTCACGCGATCCGGGATGGTGCGGGTCAGCTTTCTTTCAAGCGACCTCAGACCCTTGACCATTACGCCGAGCGGGCGATGATGCCGATCTGATACGTCGCGGCCGCGCCCGAGGAATTGGTGACCCGCAGAATATCGGCCGTGGTCGCGGTGACCGTCCCGATACCTGCCGCGTCACCAGCACCGATCACGAAGAACCCGCCCGGCTTGATCGGGCCGACGGTCGGCGTCGTACCGCTCAGGAATCCAAGGAACGGCGCGGAACTGCCGCCAATGGTCAGGTCGGTGGTGTTTGCCGGTGTCCCGGCCTTCGGCGCATTGATGATGAAGATCGCCACGACTTCCGCCATGGTGATTGTCGATCCGAATGCATCAGAAAGCACGCCGGCAAGATCGATATCGTCATCCGCCCCGGTCGCTACGGTGCGCTCGTCGAAGAACGCGATATCGGCCTTGTTCGCCGTGGTCCCGTCCGTCAGGGCGAGCGCCTTTTCCATCTTCGGATTGAAGTTCGGCCCGCCGAAATCGTTTCCGCCCGTCTGCGAAGCGGTGAGGCGAAGCAGGATATCCGCTGTCAGTGCCATATCGTTCTCCTATGTGGCCACGCCGCTTTCGGCGAGAAACTGCACGAATTGCCGGTCCTTGGTGATTTCTCGGGACCGGATGTTGAAAATCTCCCCGGAGCGCTTGTCCACGATCCGCCACGCGGCATCGACGCCGCGCGTTTGAGAGGAAGACCGAACCGTGACGACGGTCGGCTGCCGCCCGGAAAGACGGGCCGCTTGAACAGGCTCGGAACCCCGAAGGCGTTGGTAGCCGGCGCGATAGACGAAACGTTCGGCCCAACCGTCTTCCGTCCCGCCCTGCCCATCGGAACCACTGACCGGTTCCTGAAACCCAATCCGCTCAATCAGATCGCCGGCGCCCATCAGAAGAACACCCGCCGATATGGGGTAATCAGCCGGTCGACCGACATTGGAACGCTCTGTACGCCCTTTTCCTCTGCCGCTTCCCGGTTTTCATACCAATGCGCGGCAAGCTGCATGATCGCGACCTTGATGGGAGCCGGCACGTCCGTCGCATTGGCCCCGAAGCCTGCCGTGAAGGTGACACGCACCGCATCGGATCGGTCAGTATCGAGGGCTGGTGAAGTGAATGCCTGGCGGTAGCGAACCAGTGAGCCTGTCGCGATCTCGACCAGTTCATAATGGGAGCTCGGCAAGGTCTGGTCCGCGCCATCGGCGTCGGTATACGCAACAGCCACAGCCGAGACATCGCCGAAGGGAAGTACAATCTGGCAGGCCGGCCAGCACGGCAAATCGATGCGCCAGTCCTGATTGATGATGGCCCGCCCGAGTATCCCCGTCCTGCCGTCCAGATGGCCGACCGCGGCAGCGAGGTACGATTGCAGGATTTCGTCATCATCGACAAAATCCACGCGCGCCGCCGCTTTGAACTCGGCAAGCGACACCGGATCGCTGGAAGGTGCGGAGACGCGGACAGGCTTCATCATGGGATCAGACCGTGACGAAATGGAAAGTGCCGGCCTTGGACGCGCCGCCATTCGCGATGACGATCTTGATCCGGCCAGCCACTGCAATCATGTCGTTGACCGCAACGCCGCCAGATGCATAGAGCGCGGCGACACCTGCCGTAGAATGCGTGGCCTGACGCGGCGCGACGGTTGCCGATGCGTTGACGTCGTTTTGGGTCCACAACGTCTCGCCGGTATCCTCAAGCGTGATCGCGAAATCAACGCCATCGGCGAAGTCGGTTTTGACGTAACGGATCCGCGACAGAAGCCCGTTGACCTGATCGGAATAGGCCGTAGCGCTCCCATCCGACGCGGTGGCGACCGCCACCGAATATCGCTGGACGTGCATGGCCTAACTCGACGCCACGATGCCGGCGTTGCGCAGCGCGGCAAGGATGCTGTTGACGGCCGTCTCAATGGCGTCGTCGTCGTTCGCGTAGGTGCCGGTCACCGTGATATCGGAGATGGCCGTGGCTTGCGTCCCGTTCGCGGGGGTAATGGTGCCCGCCACACGAATCTTGGAGCCGGCCGGCGCGACCAGATCGCCCGTGTTCTGCTCGAAATAAACACCGCCTTGCTGAGACATGGTGCTCTCCTGTCAGATTGAGGAAGGTGAGGACGGGCCGAAGCCCGCCCCATCAGTTCGACACGTAGGCCGTATCGCTGATCGTGGCGCCCTGCGTCACCGGAGTGCGGTAGGGCTTGAGGATGGCAATGACCTCGCCATAGGCGATGTTGGCCGCAGAAGACTTGCGGGTGGCCTGCACATACCGCTTGGCCGGCCGGCGAAGCTCAGCCACGAGGCCAGTACCGTTCAGGTCATCGTTGGTTGCGGAAGTCGCCGTAGCTGCCGCCCCGGTCACCGCCGTCATGTCGTCGTCGGAATCGGCGTCCGACTGCTGGATTTCGAGCGTGGCGACGCCGGTGGCAACGCTGTCCGTGATGGTGGTGTAGAACGTCACGGACTCGTAGCCCGTCATGTCGATGCGGATCGAGTTGCTGTCGATGGACGAACCGGCCGAAACCGCCGCGCCCATGTACCGAAATTCGAGATTGTCAGAAAGACCGCGCATGGCCCTTTTCCTTTCGTGAATGGGGATGAGGCGGCGGCCAAAACCGCCGCCGTTTCGCTTAGCTCGCCGCGATCTTCATGAGCTTGATGCTCTCGAAATTCGCCACGCCGCCGCCCACGCGCTTGGTGGTATAGAAATGCACGTAGGGCTTGTTGGTGAACGGGTCGCGAAGGACACGGATGCCCTGCCGATCCACGATCAGGTAGGAGCGGCGGAAGTCGGCGAACGCGATGGGGAACGCGTCCGTGTTGACATCCGGCATGTTGTCGTCGGTCGAGACCGGATAGCCGAAGATCGACGCCGGCTGGCCGACGCTCATTCCCGGCTGCCACAGATACTGACCCTGCCCGTCCTTCCATTTGCGAATGGTCGCCACGGTCAGGTCGTTCATGAGCCATCGCGCGTTCTGGCGATAGCCAGCCCGCAGGGCATGAACCATGTCGATCAGCTTGTCGGCCGGGTTCGACGAGGCGAAGGCGGAAGCGGCGCCCGACGCGATGTAGCCGATCTTGCCCCAGGCATAGGAAGCGTTGGCCACCTTGTCATAGGACAGGATGCCGCGAGGCTTCAGGATGCCGTTGCCCGAGACGAACGCCGCGCCTTCCTGATCGGCGAACTCCATCTGGACCTCGCTCGCCAGCCATCCGCCGATATCGATGGTGGCGTCATCGAGCACCGTCTGGGTAGCCGCAGGATTGGCGTAGATTTCGAATACCGGGAACTCAAGCGCCGAAAGCGTCGGGCCGGTGGTTTCGGGACGCGACTGCTCCTCGCCGACCCAGCCGGACGACGCGCCCTGCATATTGATCAGCTTTTTGTACATCTGCGCCGAAATCGTGATCGACGTGGACAGGGACCGGAGCGTGGAGACAGTGCGAAGAAGCTCGTTGATGCCCTGCTCGGTCTGGTCCGGGACCACGTAACCGCCATCCTCGTCATGGCTGGATCGCAGCGCCGCCTTGACCTCCAGATCGCGCAGGCCGGCTTCGGCGCCCTTGCGGAAAAACTGGTTGAACGCCTTGGCGTGCTCGGCGCGGGCCGGGTCATGATCGCCCTGCGACCCGCCGACCTTCACGGCGGCAAGTGCCGCGTTGACCTCATCCAGCGACTTCTGGAGATTGGTGATTTCCGCATTGATGCGGTCCACCTTCTCGGTCTGCACTACATCGGCGAACTTCGCCTCGATCCCCTTCAGCTCAGTTTCCCGCTCGGCCTTGAAGTCCTCGAAAGTCTTCTGCAGCTCGGCGAGAATTTTGGCGGCGTTGCCGGAATCCGCGCGCACGCCGACCAGCCCGCGGGCGCGGGTGTTGAGTGCCATGGTCATGGCTTTCTCCTGTTCAGGTTTTGATGGTTTCGATCAGCCGCTGGATCGCGGCTATGTCTACGCCTGCATCACGCGCGGCGGGGTTGCGGCTTGCATCACGCGGGGCCGCACTGGTGACGCCCATCTCCGAAAGCATTTCGGAACGGACCTCACGAGAAAATCCGGCTCTTGCCAGAGCCGCTTCGGTCTGTCGCCGGGCCATAAGCGCCCGGTCCATGTTCTTCGCGTCGCCCGAGGGCGGTTCAATGCCCTCGTCCAGAACATCGGCGAACCCGCGATCGATGGCTTCGGTCGGCCCCATGAACGTTTCCGCGTCCATCAGGGCCTCGATACCCTTGCGATTCATGCCGGTGCGGGCCTCGTAGATATCGACAATCGCACTGTCGAAGCCGTCGAACATCGCCGCGACTTCGCGCATTTCATGCTTGTTGCCGATCACCATGCCCCACGCGTTGTGGACCATCATGAACGTGCCGAGCCCCATCTTGATCTCATCACCGGCCATGGCAATGATCGACGCGGCGGAAGCGGCCCAGCCCATGACCTTCACGGTCACTTTTGCCGGATGCTCTCGCAGAAGGTTGTAGATGGCGATGCCTTCGAACATGTCGCCGCCCGGCGAATTGAGCTTCACGACGACATCGTTCTTGCCGATCTTCTGAAGCGCGGCGCGGATTCGGTTCGCGGTCACACCTCCACCGGTCCAGAAATCCTCGCCGATGAAATCGTACATCGAGATTGTGTTTTCCTCGCCATCGTCGGCGGCAAACGGGGTTTCGGCCCACCTCGCCAGCACGTCCGAAGGCGCGTCGAACTGGAAATTCTTCGGCCTCTGGAATGTCTTGGCCTCAGGAAGGTTACGCAGGCTCATCGCCATCTCCTTTGTCGGCGTCCTTGCCGCCTGCCGTGTTCGGCGGGTCGTAGTAGATATCCCCGCCCTCTCGCGGGTTTTCATCCTCAAGGGCGCGGACCTCGTTCGGGCTGTACACGCCCCATTGGAGCATCGAGACGTAGAAGCCCTGCCGGGCTTTCATGTCGGCGCGCACCAGAGCGTTCCGGTTAAACCGCGCGTAAATGTCCGGCTCGTCGACCAGATCGCGGTTGATCGTCTCTTCCCAGATCGTCAGATCGTCTTCGGCGCTGAAGGTCACAAAGCCTTGCGTTTGCGCCTCGATACCCGTCCCCCAGCTCGTCGACTTTTCGGTATCGCCGATCATGTGAGGCGGAACGCCGAAGAACATCGCGATGTCGGTGCGCGAGAATTTGCGGCTCTCGATCCACTGCGCGTCTTCGGCCGTCATGGAAAGGTTGGCCGGTGCCATGCCCTCCTCAAGGATCAGTGCTTTGCCGTCGCTCTCCCCACCGGCCCGGTATTCGTCGAGGCTCGCCTTGAGGAACTTCAGCCCTTCCGGCCCGAGCTTGCCTGGATGCGAAAGCGCCATCGACGGGCGCGCCCCGTTCCTGAATACCGCTGCACCGTGATTTTCCATGGCAAGGGAAAGGCCGATGGTCTCCCGCGCATAGGCGATCACCGAAACGCCGGTCACGCCATTGAGCGTCAGCCCCACGAGATGGAACACCTCGTCCTGTGCCAGTTCGATCTTCTGCCGATCCTTCCTCGTGTAGGTGTACCTGATCGACAGATCGTCCCTCTGCTCAACCGTCACGTGGTCCGGGTGGAGCGGGATCAGTTCCTTCACGACGCCACGCGACCGCACGATCATGGCGTAGGCATTTCCGCGAAGCAGAAGATGGGCTTCCATCATCCGCTTGAACTGCGCCGGGGTCTGCCAACGGTTCGGCCGGCGCCGGAAAATCTCCCACAACGGATTGCCGGACGCGTCTTCTCGCGTCCTGTCGTCGACCCTGCGCTTGATGTGGAGCGGCAGATTGGCGACGACACCGGACCTGATGCGGACGCATGCATAGACGGCCGCGACACGCATGGCTCGGTTCGGCGTAACCGGAACGCCAGAGCCCGACACTTCCCCCGCCAGCATAGCGGCTGCCAGCTCGTCAGGCGTATTGATGACAACGCCGCCGCCCTTGCTCTGGTAGGACGCGCGCGGCTGACTGGCCGAGGACGACGCCCCGAACCATCGGTTCCAAAATGCCATATCGCTTCCTAAAGGACGAGGACGCCGCGTTCGCTGTAGACGGACGGGCCTCGGGACTCCATTTCGCTCGTGGCCGATCCGACCGCCATTGCGATAGTCACCATGCCGTCTATCCGCCCTCGCGACTGCTTCTTGTCGAACCACTTGTTCTTCTGCGCGTCGTGGTTGAGAAACGTATTAGCGGCGCAGATCGTCGTCATACGGTTGCGCTCGATCGTCAACGTGCCCTTCAAGATGTGATCTTCAAGATGCCGGATCGACACCGGCATGCAGAGCATCTTGTCTTCGAAGACCACCTTGCCGCCCTGACCGTGACGGATGATCTTGAGACCCTGACCTTCCGGCTCGTCATCGCCCTCGAACAGCCAGACCGCGAAACCGATATCGTCGCACGCCCGGATGAAGTCCTGGATGAACGCGGAATCCACGACCAATTGAACAACATCATGGCTGGCGCAAAGCTGCTTCACCCGATCCGCGACGAACGTGAAATCAATCGTCGTGCTCGGGGTGATTTCCAACTGTCCAGCTTCCGCGATCTCGCGGTAGTTCACCTTGTCCGCGACGGCCCGTTCCGCCAATCCGTACTGGCAGGTCCAGTACCAGGTTTTCACCGCAAGGCTTTCGCCTTCCCAGCAACCCGACAGCGCGGTCAGATCGTTCTTTTGCGACAGGTCGAGTGACAGATGCAGGCGCCGGCCGCGCATCTCGTTTTCGTCGACGGCGCCTTGTGTGCTTTCCCATGCGTCTTCCGAAATCCAGAACCCGGCCGTTCCGACAGGGATACCGAAATAGAGACGCTTCGTCGTCAGCGCGGTCGAAAGCATCTGCTTCGAGGTCTCTACCTCCTTGCGGACATTCTCAATCGGATACGTGATGCCGAGCGCCGGGAGCGACTTCACCCAGCACGATTCATCGTTGAAAGGATCGTCGGTCTTGTCCGTCCGCGCGATGTAGGCGAACGCCCCGTCGTCGGTATATTCGCCCTTTAGAACCTTCTGAAAATATTCGCTGTACTCGGTGCCCACGATCTGATCGATGGACGGCGTATTCGTTCCAAGCACCATCATCGGATCGCCGCTCATTTTCGCAATGGCGGCGCGCCAAATCTGAATGCCCTTCGTGGTCTTCATCTCGTGAACTTCATCACCGAGCACCAGCGTCGGCTTCGGACCCGATATCGCGTCGGAGTTCGCTACCGGCTCGAATTTCGATGACGATGCCGGGTGCTCGATCTTCCATGCGTTGTCGCCAACGCCGCGAATGATCACCCGGCCAGAACTTTCCAGCGTCTCGCCGCCCTTGCCTGGGATCGCAGCCCGGCACATCGCAACTGCGTCCCGGAACATGACCTTGGCCGTGTCCCGGTTTTCCCCGATGCAATAAACCTCAGCGCGAGACTTCTTCCGGCCAACCGTTTCGTATATGCCGAGCCCGGCCATTAAAGGCGATTTGGCCTGCCCTTTGCCCGTTTCCATCCACACGAAACGGAAGCGCCGAAGCCCGTTCTTGTCTCGCCATCCGTAGATAGACCCGACCACGAATACGTGCCACGGCAGGAGGTGGAACGGCTGGTCTTCCTTCGCCCCTTCCGTAATCGTCAGGACAGCCGGGAAGAAATCAATCGCTCGCTCTGCCTGCTCGACATCCCATTTCAGACCGCGCTTTTGGCCGTACTTGATATCTGAAAGGTGACGACGCGCAGCGAGCCTGACGAACTCCCCAGCAACGATTTTTCCCGCCACGACATCCTGCGCATAGCCCGTCGTGCGGTCAGTCGAGATAGTCATCTGCTTTCGTTGGATTTGCCGGCGCAGGCTTTTCCGACACGTCGCTATGCCTCAGATCGAGCCGAAGCTGGTCCTCGAATTTCGCCATCCGGTCATTGAGTTTTTCACAAGCAGACCAGTTGAAGTTGAAAACGTCTCCGCCGTTCGGTCCGGTCTTCACCGGCCCCTCCGATGCAGCGATAGGGTAGAGCACGGCATATTCCGCACACGCTCGGGCATATCGATCCGCGATCTTCAGGCGCGTCTCGGTTATCAGCCCCTTTTCATCAAGCTCGCCGACAACCTCGTGCCAGACCGCTTTGGCCTCCGCCTCTTTCTCCGCATCGCCTCTGAAAATGTCCGCGTATCGCGGTTGACGGGGCTTGTTCATGTTATGTTATAACACCCGTACCCTAGTTCGAAACTGCTCTCAGTGAATTTGGAGTGGGGGCGCGGGTCTATTCCGGAAAGGCCCCAGACTTTCAGATACCCCCCCTTGGCGGCTCTAGCGCTCACCAAGACGGACGAACCCTATCGGCTGTCGGTCGACCGTGCGGAATACCTTCCTGCCGTCGTGGCCCAGAAGTCCTGTATCGACCGGCTTTTGCTCATCTTCGTGAACCGTGCGAGCAAGGCTGTCACTGCCGTTGTGCCATTCCCAGTACAATTCCGAGTTGGCCGGCATCGAAACGTAGCGAGGCATTAGGCGCTCCTATTCCACGGATGGTTCGGGCTTGTGGGGCGACCATCGGCATCGTGGCCAGCCACGACATAGTTCAGCTTCTCAGCCTTAATCCGGCTCGGATCGTTGTGCCGTGCCTCAATGCTCGCGCATGGGCCGTCGTGACAGCCCTTGCATACAGACCAGAGATTGGATTGATCGAAGAACAGGCTTGGCGAGAGATAGGCCGGCTCCAGATGGTCGACCACAGCCGAGCGGGGCGATTGTCTGCCCTCCGACAAGAGCACGCCGCACATCCTGCACGTGAACAGGTCGCGCACCAGCACCTCGCGCCGGAGCGCTATCCAGCGTGCGGTCTTGTATTTGTGGGTGTGGGGATGGTTGGTCTGCTTGAATTTCGGCAATAGGAATCCAGGCGCGGATTGGTGAGACATCCGCATGCGCTCGGCGAGTATTCCCGTTTCTGACGCTAAGGTCCGCCCGACAGCCGCAAATCACCTTGCCGAGAATATAAACCTACCCTTGCTTGAGCGCAACAATCTCTGCCGGCTTCACCCACGGAGAGCCGAGCGGGCCAAGGTCGATCTGAATGCGGTCCTCGCCATTGGTGCGAACCACAGTGGCCGAAACCCCGTGAAGGATATTCTCCAGCTTATTGACCAATACCGTCGCCCCGGACGGGAATTGCCGGTCGAGCGATACGGCCCTGTGCTTTGAGGCGGCGCGTGTGTCGTCAAACTGCATGTCGACTTCGGCGAGATAGATGGCCTCAACGTCTTTGGCGTCCACGGCGATTGGATGGTCCGCCTCGTCGCCAAGCAGGCGCTCTACTCCATTACATGCACGGACGAACCCAAAATGCTGGGCTGCGGGCGGCAAACCGACAAATAGATAGCGCAGGAGAAGGGGCCGCTCGATCAGTCGGTATGTGTTGGACCTCTTGTTCCATCTTTCGATGCGCTGCCGGGGCAGATAGACCGCAAAACCGGATTTACGCAGGTTGTCGGCCGCGATCTGCTCGCCCTTGATAGCTGTTCGGACAGCATACCAGACCATCGTCAGGTCAATCACAGCCTTCACGTCTGGTCCTTCCCGATCCGGGTTTCGTCAAGCATCGCCACCTACCGGGCGCCCAGTGCGCTTGTCGTCGCTCGCGTTCGGAATACTCGCCAAGACCTCCGGCGTCATGCCGTACCGGGCTCGGATAGAGGCGCGCGCCACCTCCTGCTCTTCGATCTTCGATTGATCGTATCGGGCGATGAAACGCTGGTACGCCGACCTGACCTTGGCGCGGGCATCGGATGTCTTGGCCTCGTGAGAGGCGTCAAGATCGGCATTGAGACGCGTCTGGTCCGATCTCCTTTGCGCCCGGCGCGCCTCCTGCCGGTACCAATCCATGGCCTTGTCGCATTGACCGCGAAGCTCGGGCGGGCTTGGGAAGAACGGATGCCCCAGCGCGTTTTTCAGGATCGCCTCCACCGCCTTGACCAGCCCGTGCCGCGTCACGCCGTCCAGCGCCATGTGATAGGCCGCCTTATCCAAGCTTCCCGAGGATGTCGCCCGAGACGGCAAAGACCCGAGCGCCGCCAGAGCCTGCGTCTTGTCGGCTTCCGTCGCCGGCTTCCAGATATCCTGTCGGTTTGTCGGTAGTGTCATCGGGGATCAGCCTTTGTCGCATGGCGTCTTCGCGGAAAAATTCACCGAGGGTTTGGCGAGGCGGGGAATGGCCGCGAGCGGGTGTTCGCCTGTCGTCGGCAGCCTTGCGGCACCAATTGCGCCAAGTCGCCGGCCAATCGAGCTTCACGCCCTTCTGGCCGGACACACCTCGCCAATAGTCGCGAAACTTCGCAGCCTCGCGCTGTGCATTGGCGTCGGATAACCCCTCGGCCCTTGCGGCCTGCATGTCGGGCTGGAAATCGTCAGGAAGGCGTGAGCCGCGCTTTTTGGAAGAACCGTTAGGTTCTTCTTTTTCTATCTTCTCTGTCTCTGTATCTGGGGCCGTCACCTTGGCGTCACGTGACGTTACTGTGACGTCACCGTTATGGTCACAACGCGCCCCGGAAACGTCACCTTCAAGCTTTCGCTTGCGATAACGGCGCTGGCGCTCTGCTGCTCCGTCACTCGCAAACTGACGGTCGCCCCATTTTGCCACCACCCCACCAGCGATGCGGCCAGCACTTTCCAACTCATCTTGAATAGCAAGAATCCCAGCATCGTCGCATCGAAGAAAGTAAGCCGCCTCGGCGGCGTCGAGGTCGAATTTTCCACCATCATTAATCTCCGCTGCGCTTTCCAGAATGGCGCCCCAAACCCACACGACCCTTTCGACGGGTTGCTTGGATCGCACGGCCACGCCGACAAGTTTTTCGTCGCGCATCATTCCCGCGTAATGGCGAAACCACCGGCTCACTGCCGCCCCTCATAATCCCCGGCAATCGCCTTGATCACCGCCAATTCCTGCTTCATGCCGCTGCCTTCCTGTCCTGCGACCTGTCGACCAGACGGGCAGCACAGTGCTCGCATGTGGATTTTCCGGGTTCAGTCAGAATCCCGCAGCACACCATGTCCGGCCCGCCCTTCTGACCTTGTGGAGACAGATCGACAGGCATTCGACAGCGTGACGGGGTGAACCGGTCGGGAACGCAATCGATGAAGCGCATACCGACCCGGTGGGGCTCTTCATCGGTGCGCCGTGGCTTTGGCGCTGGCACCTTGAAGGAAAACCGGTCGCTGCCGTCGAAGACGTTCAGCGCTTTCTTGGCGAGGCTGCCGGGAAGCTCATAGGGCGCGGCGGGCTTCTTGACGCGCGGTGCGTTGCTTTTGCGCGACCACGCCCCACCGGGAGGATTTGCCGAGAGGTAGAGTCCCATGCGGCGAACCTTGCCAATCACCGCGTTGCGCGTGACCTGGCAGTCGTGGTCGCGGCCGCGATTGACCTGATGGGCGATCTGCGAGGCCGAAAGCTTCCGCTCCGCCACGAGACGGCGAATGAGGGTTTCTTCCTCGGGTGAGTATTTGGAAAGGGGGTGACTGGTCATTCGGCGGCCATCGCCTTCGACACCTTCGCCAGCGCCTTGACCTCGATCTGCCGGATGCGCTCACGGGAAACCCCGATCACCGGGCTAAGATCGGCCAGCGTGACCTTCTCATCCGAGAGGTATCGGGCTTCGATGATGGCGCGCTCGCGCTTCTTGAGCCGGCCAAGCGCCCTGTCCAAAGCAGCGCTTCGCCGCTCCCCATCGATCACGGTTTCGGCCAGTTCGTCGGGTCTAGGGTTGGCGCACACCAGTGTGTCGCCCACGGTCAAGTCACCACCGACACGGGCCTCCATCGACATGGACATGACGGGCCGCTCGCCCCGGAAAAACCGCATCTTGGCGGCGGCGGAACTCGGGCCGCGCACGACGCCAACCTGCCGGAAGACGTAATCGAGGATTTGCGCGCGGACCCACCATTGCGCATAGGTGTAGAAGCGGTTCCCCCGGTCGGGATCGAACTTGTCCAGCGCGGTCAGGAGTCCGATAATGCCCTCCGACACCAGATCCTCGACCGGCACGCCGAATGTGCGGTATTTCCTCGCGATGGAGACGGCCAGCCGCGAAAACGCCAGGACGATACGGTCGCGGGCATGATCGTCGCCGGCCTTGGCCTTGCGGATCAGCGCGGATTCCTCGACGGGGGAGAGATAGGCTTGCGAGACGCGCATCAGAACGACCTCGGCGGCACGAATAGGCAGATCGTCTTGCCGTCGTCCTTGCCGGCTACGGTGCACCAATGAAAAAGCCCATCGGGTGAATGGCGAACGCGCTTGTCGGTCATCGGCACGATTTCGCCCGACGGCACGACGTATCCCTCGGGCCGCTCCTTGACGGCGTCGACGGCTCTACAGTCAAAATTTGAGCAGCAGGCGAATGGATATTTCCATCCGTTGGGCTGGGCCGCCGTCGGCAGCGCGTCATGCGCCCGGCTGGCCTGTACCGCGGCAAAAACCAGCCCGGCCGACAGCATCCCCGCAAGGGCGATCGTCTCACGCCTCATTACCACCCTCCCGGCCCTTCTGGATGATGGTTTGAGCAGCCTCGTAGGCCGCGATGGCGATTTCCGTCTGTCGCAGTTCTTCCGTGCGGCTGGCGATATCGGCTTCAAGCCGTAGCTTTGCCCCGTTGAGCCCGTCCAGAAACCGCGCCACGGCGTCGGTGTTGCGGGACAGCAGATCGGGCAGCGGGATCGGGTCGGCTGTGAACTCGGCATCCAGCCCGCTTGCCAAATCCTTTGAAATTGCCGCGTCGGTGGAGCGGATCAACTGCATGATTTTTGCCATGACGGTCCTCTCAAATTCGGGTTTAGAGGCGCGGCGGCTAGATGCGCATCGGCATCAGGACGGTGCGCAGCGGGTCGTCGTCGGACGTGAATATGCTGGGAGATGATCCAATTCCGCCGGCTTCCGCAGATAGCGTGACGCCATCACCGCTGAGCGCCGAAAGCACGTCGAGCAGATATCGGCCATTGAAGCCGACCTTGAATCCGCCTGTATCGAAGGTTTTGCAGGACAGGGTTTCGCGACCGGAATACGCGCCGCCGTCCCGCGTGATGGAAACGCGGCCATCGGCCCCGGTCAGGATGACTGCGCAGTCATTCCCGAGAGCATCCAGAGACGAAAGCCTTAGCAGCACCGCAACAGCCTCGCGTCGGTCGAGATGGGCATAGGGAGCCGGTGGTTCCGGCAGGGCGCGCGCGATATCGGGATACGTCCCGTCGATGCATTTCGTCGTGAACACCAGCCCGTCATATTCGAACCGCGCCGACAGGCTGTCGGTGGAGAATACCGCTGCTTTCGGCTCAAGCTTCCGCTTCACCAGAAACGCCACGGCTTCGCTTGGCAGGATTGCGCCCTCCGCCCCGACCGGTATGAACGGGATGGGCATCCACGCCATGCGACGGCCGTCGGTCGCCACGACAACGGGCTCTCCGTTGAGGTAAACGGTCGCTACGCCGTTGAGGTAATAGCGGAATTCATCGGTTGAGGCAGCGAACATCACCCGCTTGATCGCGGCGATAAATCCGACATTGTCCAATGCGGTGCGGTGGCCCTCGTTTTTCTCAAGAAGGTTGCTTGGAAAGTCGGACGCGGCATAGGATGGAAGCTGGTATTCGCTGCCGTTGAATTTGATCGTGGCCAGCGAGTGGTCATCGGTGATTTCGATTGCTTCGTTGCCTGGAATATGCGCGAGCAGACCCGCCAATGAGTGGCAGTCGATAGCAGCCGAGCCCCGCGACTTACCGACGGTCGGCAGCGCAACCTCAACACGCATGTCCACACCGCCCATCGCCGAAAGCCTGCCATCCGACAGCTTCACTGCCGACAGGACGGGGATGGAATTCCGGCGATGGACGACGCCTTTGGCGATATGGAGCGCCGATGCGAGGCTCCGGGCTGTGGTTTCCATTTTCATTGACGGTCCTCGGGTTTGAGAACTATTCAGCGGCCTCGGCGAGCGCCGAAAGCTCGCGTGCGATTTCAGCCAGACGCGACCGCGCGATAAGCGGCGCGGTCCACTGGCGGGTTGAAGGGAATGCGGCCGAAACGAACGCCGGCCCGAACGCGTCCACCATTGCGCCAAGATGATCGCCGGACGGCTTCGCCCGGCCACGCAACCAGTTCTCCACCGTGCCGCTCGAAACGCCCGTCACGGCCTCGGTGTGCTGCGCCGTGGCGCGCGGAAAGGCTGCGAACAGAAAGCGGACGACGCCCTCCATATCGAGATTTGCAACTTTGCAAGATTTGCTGGCGGACATGCTGGAAGCTCCCATGCTGATCTGTTGACCAGCGTTGGGGAGCGGCGCATGGCGCGTCCGGCTCCAGGAAGGATCGAAAAGCATGGGAGACGCCTCCACAGACGAGATACAAGACATTGGATGGCAGTCGGCAGGTGACGCCGCGCGCAGGCTCTTGGCGGAACTGGACGCGCGGAAGAAATCTCGGGAATGGGTGCTGGCGAACGACAATCATGCCGGCTCCCCCGCTTCCCCAAGGGCCTTGGTGCATGAATGACAGTGCTTTGAGCCCGTGCCGGCGCACAGGCCGGGATTGAGGCAATGAGGCCGCAGCGGACGCGCCGGCTTCGCAAACGGCTTCTTCACGAAATCGGGGATTTCATCGTCGGAAATCGTGGCCGATGCGCCCGGAGCCGGAGAAGGCGCATCGGCCTCCGCGCTAGCCGGAGAGGATTGCGGCTCGTGCGCGGAATTGGTTTCAGCCGGGGAAGCGGGGGAATGGCTTACCGCCTCCCCGGCCTTTTCCTCGTCCACAGTGGGGACGGGACGAGGATTTTCGGATTCGGTGATCTCACCGGTGGCGGGGTCGTGGTCGACGGCGCTCCGGTCTTGCGTGGCCGTCGAGCCGTTCCCCGCACGCGCATACGCGTGCGACCCGTCCCCCATGCCAGACGCGCGCTCATAGGCGTCGCGGTACAGGTCGAGCATGTCGTTGCGGTCGCGGAATTTCTCCGGGTTCTTGTCGGCGTCGCGAATTTCGCGCACCAATGCTCCGGCAGCGGCCTTGTCGTAGCCGGCCGCTTTCATTTCGGCGTAGACGGCCTTGGTATCTTCCTTCGCCGCGTCTTCGGTTTCACGGCAGCGAAGCACGCGGTCGATGAAAGCCTTGAATTGCCGTTGAGCGAATTGGTCAGCGTTCATGCCCTACTCCCAATCGCCCATGCGGGCCTTGCCCGGATCGCGGGGAGCGCGGCGGAAGGCATGCAGCGCCAAAAGCAGCGCGCCGCCCACAGCGGCTATCGGGGCGATCATGATGGCGAGGCTGACGAGAGCGTCGGTCATGCGGCGCTCTCCTTGTTGGGGGTGTTGAGGGCGGAGTGGGACATGCCGGCCAAAACCCGCTCGCGCGTCGCCTCGCGCGGCTCCCGACCGTCCCGAAGCTGAAACACAAACAGGGGGTCGCCGGCGAAACGCTTGCCGAATGCAGTAGGCGCGATCTCGTTTTCCGAGATGAAGGTTTCGACCCGCGACTTGAATTCGTCCAGCGTCATCGTTCCTACCTATAGGACTATTCCTTTCTCAATAGGTACTTTCCTATTGGACCGGTGTCAAGCGAGGTGACAAACATTCCGCATGGACGCTGTGAGAAAACGAATTGCCGGGGCGATTGCCGACCGAGGGCTGACCTACAAACAGGTCTCAATCGAACTCGGGAAGAACCATGCCTACATGCAGCAATATCTGGATCGGGGAATCCCCGCGAAGCTCAGCGAAGACGTGCGCGGCCGGCTTTCCGAAATCCTGGATATCCCCGAAAGCGAACTGGGCGCGAAAGCCGGTCGATCTTCACGCCCTCCTGCCGGCGACGTAGCAAGCCTTGCGATTCGCGGGGGCGCAGGGATCGGCAGCCCGGAAGGCGTCCTGTCCCATGACAATGGCGAGGTTTATGCAGACCACATCAACGGCTTCTGGAGCTTCCCAGAGCCGGTAAAGGCCGGCTGGCGGAATATGCCACAGGTCTATTCGCTACCGGTCACGGGCGACAGCATGGAGCCTACCCTGGCATCAGGCAGCTACGTGTTCGTCGACATGACGCACACCGTGCCGCAACCGGAAGATATCTACGCCTGCGACTTCGGAGACGGCCTATCCATCAAGCGCCTTCAACTCGTTCCGCGAACTGACAAGATCAAGGTGATGTCCGACAACGAACGCTACGACGACCACGAGCTTAGGCGCGACGAGGTTCGGGTTTACGGTCGAGTGGTCGCGTGGTTCCAGTGGCGCGGTTAAGCGGGGCCATCAAGAACATAGCAGGAACATATTCCTTTTGCCAGAACCGTCAATGAAGATCGAAACCTATATGAAGGGCGGCTTGTGGGCCAGCGTCGCTCTAGGCGGCGCCGCGCTTGGCTTGGGGCACCTGCCCTTCGCAATGATCTGCCTTGGTGCTGCCTTCGCCTCCGTGGGCGAGTGGATGCACTACCGGAAGCGCTTCGACGTGGTTCCGGCTACCATGAACACTCCCGGAGGGGTAAAGCATCAATACATCCGCGTGCGACATAAGCCGGGCGATGCGCTCATAGCCATCGGCTTCCTGTTCGGCGTCGTCGGTCTGGCCGGCGTCATCCGAACGATGTTCTTCCAGTAGCCGGCTGGCCCGAGCGGCCCTGATCCCGAACACAGCCGAAGCGGCGACCATCCACGACATGCTCCCCAGAGCAAGCGGAAGGTTTTCAGTCGCCAGACCGACAATCGCCACGGCCACGCCGAACGAATATGTCCCGATGCTGAATCCCGTCCAGTAACCATTCGGCCCGAAGCCCTTGGGCCATGTGTGGATTTCCATTCCGGCCTCCTGATCCCTCCAAACCAGGCCCGCCTCGCGCGGGCTTTTTCGTGCTCCGAACCTATCAATAAGATTTTTCCTACACAATAGGCAAAAACCTATTGACACTATGATAGGACTAATCCTATTTTCTCCCAACACCACGGGAGATCACCGATGTCCGCATACGCCACCACATTCTCCGACCTGACCGCCACGCTGGCCGGGTGCGCGTCTCCGATCACGGTTGTTCGCGACGGGCAGTTCGAGCGCGCCATCTGCGACGGTGAGCGCATCGGCTGGTTCGTCGAGAGCAATGTCTATCCGGGCGAATGGAAATGGAGCGCCTGCGGCACCAGCGGATACGAGACGAGCCGCGCGGCCTGCATCAAGGCCATTGAGCGGCGGGTGGCGGAATGGCGCGCCCATCGCGCTTCCGATGAAGCCTATCGAGCCGGGATCGACGCCATGGGCGAACCGCTGCGCGGCCTCGCAATCGAACGCGACAGGGCGGCGCTCCGGCTTGAAATCGAGCGCGCCCGCACCGTGCGCCGGCCCGATGATCTTCTGGCAGCCGAGGAAGCCTATCGCAACGCCGTGATGGCGTTCGACGCCGCGGAACGGGCGAAAGCGGAGGCGGCGTGATGAGGCCGACTTACGTGTACCTCGTCTGGAATAAGTCCAGGAGTGAATGCGTCGGCTTTGACGAAAAAGCAGACGCGATCTGGACCTCCAAAGGCTGTTATCCGCGCGGGCATAACGCGTTCGGCACACCAACAATCGGAGAAGTGTTCCGCGATTGTTACGCCAAAGAAGGCGGAGAACTCTTCATGCAGAAGGTGAAGGTGTCGTGATGCGTGACCTCTCCAAAGCCACTGGAGGCGAGTGACATGGACAAATTCCTCTGGTCCCTCGCCGCCGAGCCGGAAGAACCGGAACCCATGCGCAACGTCCTCGCCATGCTCGCCATCATGGCGTTGGTGATTGGCTCAGGGATGGTTTTGACGGGGGTGTTCGGATGAGCAATTCCAATCTCGTCGACCTGACGATTCAGGTTCACCACATGACGGATCGCGCCGACTTGGTTTCCGACACCGGCGAGACGGACGACGCGGTTTGGCTTCCGCTTTCGCAGTGCGAAGTGCTGCAACGGCCGAACTGCATGGCCGTCGTCACAATGCCGGAATGGCTGGCCGTCGAACGAGGGCTGGTCTGATGAGCGCCCCATTTGGTTACACCGGTCGATCCGGAATCCGCTCCATCGCTCCGATGAACGAGCCGTTCCGGTTTTTCTCCGAGAAGGTCGACGAGTGCCTTTCCCTGCCCGGCGCTGCCGGTCTGGACGCGCTTCGCGACCTGATCATGGAGGCTCAGTCCGACAAGGAAGCCGGCTACGGCCCGCCGCAGGATGATTTGAACCGCGCCCGCCGCCGCTGGCTGGACCGCTACGACGCGGTCTACGTCCGCGCGGGCAACGACAACACCGACGAGATGAGGAAGGCAGGCCACTGATGAATGTGCATGTAGAGGCCCAGGACATCGCCACGATTGTCGAGACAGACCCCGCGTCCGTCCTCGTTGACGAGGATATTTATAGTCGATTCCTCGATCACCTGAAAGCGAAGGTCGAGGCATTCGAGCCCGATCTTTCGACGGCGACCAGCCGCAAGGAAATTGCATCGCTCGCCTATGGCGTGACGCGCGCCAAGACCACCATCGACGCCGCCGGCAAGAAGCTCAATGAAGAAGCCCGCGCGAAGATCAACGCGGTAGATGCAAAGAGGCGCGCCGTTCGCGAAGACCTGGACGCGCTTGCAGAGCGCGCCCGCCAGCCGCTCACCAATTGGGAGAAGCAGGAAGATGCCCGCATCGACTACTGCAAGTCCATCCTCCAAGCGATCGAGGATTGCGGCAACGGCCTGATCGGCGGCGAGCCCCAGCCTTTCCCCGTTCTGTTGCACGAGCTTGAAGAAAAGATCGTCATCAACAAGGAACTCGGCGAGTTCGAGGAACAGGCGCGTGTGGCTCACAAGCTCGCGCTCGATAAGGTCAAGGCCGCCTATGCGGCGCACCAGCGCGCCGAGGCCGACCGGATCGAACTGGAAAAGCTGCGCGCCGAAAAGGCGGAACGCGACCGGATCGAAGCGGAACGCGCCGAGAAGGAGCGGCTTGCCGCCGAAGCGGCCGAGCGTGAGCGCGCCGAAGCGGAGCGCAAAGCCAAGGAAGAAGCTGAGTACAAGGCCAATGTCGCCCGCGCGGCGGAAGAAGCGCGCCTTGCTGAAATCGCGAAGGCGAAAGCCGAGCAAGACCGCATCGAACGGGAAGCGGCCGCCAAGGTTGCCGCCGCCGAAGCCGAAGCGAAGGCCGCGCGAGAAAAGGCCGAACGCGACGAGCGCGAGCGGCAGGAGGCGATTGAACGCACCAAGCGCGAAGAAGAAGCGCGCGCCGCCGACCGCGAGCATCGTTCCGCAGTCATGGGCGAAGTCAAGGCCGCGCTGATGGCGCAGGGCGCGGGCGAGGCTACGGCCAAGAAAATCGTGCTGGCGATCATCGCCGGCGAAATCCCTCACTGCCGCTTGGAGTTTTGAGCATGAACACCGCAGTCGATATCCGCAAGGAAGACAGCACCGTCCAGCGCTATGACGACGACCAGCGCGCGGACCCCTTTGTGCAGATGATCGAGCGCGTCGTGCTGGACCCGAATGCGTCCGTCGACAAGCTGGAGCGCATGCTGGCGCTGCGCAACGAGGAAGTCGAAAACACTCGTCGGCGAGATCGCGAGGATGCCGAGATTGCGGCGAAGCGCTCCTATTTTGCGGCCATGTCGAAGTGCCAGGCCGAATTGCCGGTCGTCACCAAGAACCGCAACAACACGCACACCAAGTCGACATATGCCGATCTGGCGGCAATCGAAGAACAGGCCATGCCGATCATCCATCGGTACGGTTTTGCGGTGTCCTTCCAGCCCGACGGCTACAACGACAAGGGCGAACTGCGCATCTTGTGGGAAATCTCCCACGAGGAAGGCCACGTTCGCAACGGCCTCGGAGAAATCCCGCTGGACGCCGCCGGCTCGCAGGGCAAGGTCAACAAGACCGGCACCCAAGCATTCGGCAGCACCGCCACCTATGGCCGGCGATACCTGCTTTGCATGCTGTTCAACATTTCGACGGGCGACGACAGGGACGGGAACGCCATCGCAGACGGTAAAGCAGGCGACCTGATCACGGATGATCAGGCCCGCATCATCCGAACCCTGATTGAAGAAACAAACTCCGACATTGAACAGTTCTGCCGTCTTGGCGGGATTAGCGCGATCCCTGACATGTGCATCGTCGACTTTGACGACGCGGTTCGCCTTCTCCGGGCCAAGAAATCCCGAATGGAAGCAAGCGGAGGGCAGAGATGATGGCGATGGAGATTTTCGATTTCGAACAGGGCACGCCCGAGTGGTTCGAATGCCGCGCCGGCATCCCCACGGCCAGCATGTTTGCCACCGTGATGGCGTCCGGTCGCGGCGGCGGCGAGAGCAAGACCCGCGCCAAGTACATGCGTCAGGTCGCCGGCGAGATCATCACCGGCAGGCCGATGGAGACATACTCCAACCCTCACATGGATCGCGGCCATGAAATGGAGCCGGAAGCGCGCAAGCGCTACGCCTTCCTGACGGACGCCGAGATCAAGCAAGTCGGCTTCATCCGCAATGGCCAGAAGGGGTGCTCGCCGGATTCTCTCGTCGGCGGCAGTGGAATGCTTGAGATCAAGTCCAAGCTGCCGGACCTTCTAATCGAATGTATCGAGCGCGACGGCTTCCCGCCAGAGCACAAGGCTCAATGCCAGGGCGGCTTGTGGGTCGCTGAACGCGAATGGATCGATATCGTCGTCTACTGGCCGGGCATGCCGATCTTCATCAAGCGCGCCTATCGCGACGAGGCGTACATCGCGGAAATGTCCCGAGCCGTTTCGAGGTTCAACGAGGAACTGGCCGAACTGGTCGAGCGCATCCGCGACTACGAGCCCGAGCCCGCGCCACGGGAAGAACTGCCCGAAATCGTCGCGAACATGATGGCCGGCTAACCCCTCCCAAGCCGCCCACCTGCCCCGGTTCGCGCCTGTGTGCCGAGTAGCGCGACCGGGGATTTTCGAAAGGGAAAGACCGATGGCCGAAGCACCGATCCTCTACCAATGGGATGGCGAAGCGATGATCCCCGCCGCGCAGCATTGGGCGCGGCAGGCGGACAGGCAATTCGTCGTCGGCGAGCGCTACCGGATGGTCGAGCACCACGACCGCTCCGCGAACTCGCACCGGCATTTCTTCGCCTGCATCCATGACGCATGGCAGAACCTGCCCGACCGCATGCTTGAGCAGTACCCGACTTCCGAGCACCTGCGCAAGAAAGCGCTGATCTGGAAAGGGTATCGGGACGAGCGCTCCATCGTATGCGCCAGCGCGGCGGAGGCGCAGCGCGTGGCCGCGTTCGTCAAGCCGATGGATGATTTCGCCGTCGTCACGGTCAAGGACGCCGTGGTCCGCGTCTGGACCGCCAAGAGCCAATCCGTCAAAGCCATGGGCCGGAAGGAATTTCAGGACAGCAAGAGCGACGTTCTGGATTTCGTCGACGATCTTCTTGGCGTTGAGCGTGGCGATACGGCGCGTACCGGGAGGGACGCGGCATGACGCTCAAGGATATCCGCCGCTGGTTGCGTCCCTTTCTCCATTGGAGGTCGAAGAAAGCGCAGGCCAGAACGCCGAAGCCCCGCGACGTACTTGCCGCCGGCATTCCAGAATTTGCCGCGGCGTCGAAGCAGGAAACCGAAGCCCTGTCACGCGGCTGGACGCAAGGTGTGTCCCGAGCCCGTGCAGAGATGCAGCGCGCCGTGCTGGTCGACCTGGCGAGAGGCAAGCCCCGTGTGCGGGTGAAGGCCCGGTGGGCGGCATGAGCGTTTCAGCATATCCACTTCAATGGCCTGTCGGCCGGCCTCGCACGGAACCCGGCAAGCGCCAGTATGGGCGCTTCAACAAGAAGATGCACAACGGCCGCTGGAACGAAACCCGAAGCCTCAGCGTGGCTGACGCATTGTCCCGGCTCCAGGACGAGCTGGACCGGCTTGGCGCTCGATATCCTGTCGTATCGAGCAATCTCGAACCCCGTCTTGACGGCCTGCCGCGCTCCGGCCAGCGCGAGCCTGACGACCCCGGCGTAGCGCTGTATTTCGACTTGAAGGGCAAGCCCCACTGCATGCCATGTGACACATACCTGCGGACTGCGGATAACATCGCCGCCATAGCCGCGCACATCAATGCGACACGTGCAATCGAGCGTCACGGTGTAGCCACCGTTGATGAGATGTTCGCCGGATTCCAGGCCCTCCCCGCCCCCGGCGCGGCCGACAGTCAGCTTTGGTGGAAGGTGCTGGGGGTATCCTCTGACGCCACGAGGGCCGAGATAAATGCCGCCTATCGAAAGCGCGCGGCTGAGGCTCATCCCGACCGGGCGGGAGGTTCGGCGAGCGCCATGGCGGAGATCAACGCGGCCCGAGACGCTGCGCTCAAATCGCTCGGAGGTGCTTGATGGCATCCCGCGTCGCTCGCCCTGTCACGGCCTTCTCGGAAGACCCGTCGGGTAAGGACCAGAAGCGCATCGTCGACGAGCGGCACTTGTCGTTCATCCGGTCCCTGCCCTCGATCATCTCCGGCGCCGGCCCGTGCGAGGCGTGCCACATCCGGTACGGCGATCCGCTGTACCGAAAAAAATCGACGGGCAAAGCGCAAAAGCCGGACGACGCGTGGGCCGTTCCCATGACGCCGGAAGAGCACCGAGCCCAGCACGCCATGAGCGAAGTGCAGTTCTGGAACATGCATCGCATCGATCCGCTGGCCGTGGCGCGCGACCTCTACGCGCATACCGGAGATCGAGAGGCTGCGGTGAAGATCATTGCGAACGCGAGGAAAACGAAATGACGAATGAGCATCAGAAGCAAGACGGCCGCACGCCCGATCTGGTTGAACGGCTGCGCACCATGACGGCCATGATCAATATGGGCGAGAAAGTGTCCATGGTCTACGAAACCGAACTGCGCCACCGCGCAGCCGCCGAAATTGAGCGCCTGCGCGCCAAGCTGGCAGAAGCGAGGGTGGTGATTGAGCCGTTTGCGCGGCGTGCTGGGAAATTGGACGGGCACTGGCGAGAAGGAGACACCAACTGGTCTCCGGCGTACGGCTACACGGCAATCACTATAGGACACCTCCGCGCCGCTGCCGAATGGATGGGTGACGGCGACGGGCCAGACGATATGCGGGCACCCCTCGGCGCGCGGTTCAGCATCGACCATGACGGCTTTGTCGGAACCGTGATCGGCTACTACCGCCGCCATGACGGCAAGCGCGGTGTTGTGCTCCAGCAGGACGGGACCAAGGTCGTTCACGTTTACGGCGAGAAGTGGCTTAAAGCGGAGCGGAACCGATGACCCACGATCTAGAATTGAAGCCCTGCCCGTTCTGTGGAAGCGCGAACCTTAATTCGGGCGGCGACGACAAATACGTCGGATACGCATGTCTTGATTGCGGTGCCCTCGGACCAAACCACTACGATAGCCGGTTCGATTGGAACACCCGCGCCGCCCTCTCCCATGAAGGAGACGCAAGGGCAACCGACTGCGAAGACGAGACCGACCGCAAACTACAAACTGTCGTCGCGCCAGACAACGGCACAGTCCCGGAGGTTATGGCCGCAATCCTGGAATGCGCTCGCGCATGGGTTCCAGAAGCACGCATCATTGGAAATGTCCGCGCCGGAGACATAGCGCGAGCCGTCGAGTCCGCCCTCTCTACCCCCAAGGCAGAGGTAAGAGGGGGCACACTCAATCTCCATCTTGGCTCGAACAATACCGTCGATTGCGGGGGTGCGGACATCTCCGACCCCCTCCACGGTAAGAAAATAACGATACGAGATGCAAACACCTCCCCCGCCCCCACCATCACCGACGAGGCGGTGGAGCGGGCCGCCGCTTCAGATCAGATCATCGGTCAGATCGAAGATCGCTTTCCGAACTGGCAATCCTATCGCGATTTGCTCGATTGCATCGACTGCACAATGGCCGAGCTTCGGAGGGATGTGAGATGACTTACATAACGCTAAAGCTGACTCCCTATCAAGCGCGCGTCCTTTGGGGCGTGGCAGACGGGGCAGCGGACGCCGGCGCGTGCTCGGGTGGATTGGAGCCAAAAGAAGCGGAGGCGCTGGATGCGATAGTCGACAAACTTCTTTCGTCGCACGCAAAATGGAAACACGCTTTCCCCAGCAAGGGAGAGGGCGAATGAGCATGGAGTGGATTCGCAGCAACTATGGTGTCCCAGCCAAACGAGGCGGGCGCGTTGAATACACCCCATGCGAGGGCAGTAAGGACGAGCCCGGAAGATTGGGGACGATCTCGGGGACGCGCGGCCCGTATCTCCTTGTCCGTCTCGACGGCGATAAGAACTCGCGACCGTACCACCCGACATGGCAATTGCGATACCTGCCCGAAGCCGGCCGGCGCGCACTGGAGGGCAAATCGTGAGCGCGGAATTCAAAGCAATCACGCCAGAATACATGGAACGGATTATCCAAGAGGCATGCGACCGGCTCGGCTACCGCATCCTCGCGCCCGGTGAACTCGACGGGGAGACGCTGGAAGCTGCGGCGAAGGTCGCCGACAAACGCGCGGCCATGGCCGGGACCGTATCGCATGAAGCCGCCCGCGCGTTGCTGGAGGCGCTCCCTGACGCCATCCGCGCCCTGAAAGACGCGCCGGCCGGCAAAACGGATGGGGCCAAGCAGGAATGACGCGCGCGTTGCCGCTCACCCAGCGCGAAGGACAGTCGTCGCACCGGCGACGGGTCAGCGCGTCCGCAGTGCGCGAAACGCTCAAGGCGATACAGGACACCGGCCTGATTGTGGACAAGGTGTGCATTGCCGGTGGACAGGTGGAAATCACATGTCACCCGATTGAGAACCACCCGACACCGGAAAACGATGGAGGTCTCAAGGAATGGTGAGACCTGCCATGAAGATCGACTATCCGGGGCTGCTGGTTGAGCCCCTTCCGTCCGGGAACAAGCGATACCGTGTGAGGCCCGAGGGTGAGCGGGCAAGGCGCATTCGCATCTATTGCGGGCCGGACCATGATGATTTCCATCGCCAGTACCTTGCCGCCCGCCGGGGAGAAAAACCGGAGCCGATGAAGGTGGCGTCCGACTACGCCAAGCGCGGGTCGATCGGTTGGCTGGTGAATCGGTACTTCGAGTTTCTGGGTCAGCGGGTTGAAGCCGGCACGACCAGTCCAAAGACGCTGAAAAAGAAGCGAAACCTTCTGACCCGGCTGTTGGCCGAGCCTGACAAACGACTGTTCATCCCGCAGGAAAAGCTCATCGAAATGCACGACGCGATGGTCAGCACGCCGGCGCAGGCCGACGCATTCATCGAAGCCGTGGCTGTTATGTACGATTGGGCCATCTATCGCGGGCATGTCAAGTCGAACCCGGCGCGTGGCATAGACCGTGTCTATGAAAAGGGCGACGGCGCTACGCCGTGGAACGCCGAGAACGTCAGGCAATTCCTGGCGCATCACAAGATCGGCACCAAGCCACACGTCGCAATTTCCCTGCTTCTATGGACCGGTTGCCGCATCGAAGACACGACGGTTCTAGGCCGCAAGCATGAATGCGTGATCGACGGCATCGAGGCTATCCGCTGGCAGCCTTCAAAGAAGGGGTCAAGCGAAGTGACGGTTCCCTTGTTCCCTGCCCTCAAGGACGCCACCAGAGCGCCCAAAGTGCAGGGAGAGACCTATCTGCTGGGCTGGCGCGGGGAGCCCTACTCCAGCGGCGACAGCGCATCGAACATGTTCATCCGGTGGTGTCGCGCTGCTGGTCTAAAGGACCGATCTGCGCACGGCGTCCGCAAGGGGCTGGGCGAACTGCTGGCAGAGCTGGGGTGCACGCCCTACGAGGTCATGGCAATTCTGGGCCATTCCGAGGTTCGGACGAGCGAGGTCTACACGCGCCGATTCGAACGGTGGAAGCTGGCAGTTGGCGCTATGGAGCGGGTCAGGGTGTCCCATGCATGGTTCTGACGTGGGACCAAAAGAGCCGCAACCCCTTGGGAATCAAGGGCCGGACGTGCTACGTTGGTGCGGTCGAGAAGACTCGAACTTCCACGGGTTGCCCCACAGCGACCTCAACGCTGCGCGTCTACCAATTCCGCCACGACCGCACGTGGTAGAAGCCGGTTGCGACCGGCTCGGCGCGTGTAGCAAATCGCCTGTCGGGAAACAAGTGCCGCGGGGCGGCATTTTGCGGGCTTCGGCGACGGGACGGAGGCAAGGCCGGGCGCCGGCTTTACCGTGTCCGCATTTGCCGCCATATCCGGGGGCCGGGATACCGGGTTCGGCGCCGGATACAGCACACGAAAGCGTGCGGCGATCTTTCGGATTCGCTCGGTGCGCATTAGGCTCCTAAATGGACGCATGGTGCCGACGCCGGTTGGCTCGATCGGCAGACACGCTTTATCGCGGCAAGGATTCCGTCATGGCCGAACGCCAAAGCCTCGACACCACTTTTCTGCCCCTGCCCGGTGCGGGGCCGGTGACCTGGGAGATCGCGCCCGGCCTGGTCTCCTATCCAGACGCGCTCGCCTTCATGGAAGAGCGCGCGGCGGCAATTCGCGCCGGCCGGGAAAGCGAGCTGGTGTGGCTGGTCGAGCACGCGGCCCTCTACACCGCCGGCACCAGCGCCAAGCGCCAGGATCTGCTCGAACCGGGGCGGTTTCCGGTTTTCGACGCCGGTCGGGGCGGCGAATACACTTATCACGGTCCCGGCCAGCGGGTCGCCTATGTGATGCTCGACCTGAAGCGCCGGCGGCCGGACGTGCGCGTGTTCGTCGGCGCGCTGGAGGAGTGGATCATCCGCACGCTGGCACGTTTCAACGTGCGCGGCGAACGTCGCGAGGACCGGGTCGGGGTGTGGGTGACACGTCCCGACCGGCCGCCGCTCGCCGACGGATCGCCGGCCGAGGACAAGATCGCCGCGATCGGCATTCGCCTGCGCAAATGGGTCAGCTTTCACGGCATCGCCATCAATGTGGAGCCGGATCTGTCGCATTTTTCCGGCATCGTGCCGTGCGGGATTGCCGGCCACGGCGTCACCAGCCTGGTCGATCTCGGCCTGCCGGTGACGATGGCCGACCTCGACATCGCTCTGAAGGGCGCCTTTGCCGAGATTTTCGGGCCGGTGGAGACGGCGGCGGCCGAAGCCGAGACCAGGAGCGCGTAGATGAAACGACACCTCGCCGGATTTTTCCTCGCCCTGGCCATGACCGCCGCGCCCGGCGCAGCCATCGCCCAGCAGGCGGCCGACGCGGTCGCCCCGGAAATCGCCAGCGGCACCAAGGCGCGCGAAGCGGTGATGGCCGGACGGCGCATGGTGGCCGCCGCCAATCCGCTGGCCGCCGAAGCGGGGCTTGCGGTGCTGCGCGCGGGCGGCACCGCCGCCGACGCCATGGTCGCGGTGCAGACCGTGCTCGGCCTGGTCGAACCGCAATCCTCGGGCATCGGCGGCGGCGCCTTCCTGGTCTGGTACGACGCGGCAAGCGGCACGGTGACGACGTTCGACGGGCGCGAGACGGCGCCGCAGGCGGCCGCCGAGACGCTGTTCCTGACGCCGGACGGCGCGCCGATGGGGTTTTTCGAGGCCGTGGTCGGCGGCCGCTCGGTCGGCGTGCCCGGCGTGGTGCGGCTGATGGAGACCGTGCACGGCCGCTATGGCCGCAGGGACTGGGCCGACCTGTTCGAACCGGCCGCGGCGCTCGCCGAACAGGGGTTTGCCGTCTCGCCGCGGCTTGCGGCGCTGATCGCCGACGATGCCGACCGGCTCGCCGGCCAGCCGTCGACCCAGGCCTATTTCTTCCGAGACGACGGCGCGCCGCTCAAGGCCGGCGAAAAATTGGCCAATCCCGCCTATGCGCGCACGCTGCGCCGGATCGGGCGCCAGGGCGCGGACGCCTTCTACGAAGGCGCGATCGGCGAGGCGATCGTGGCGGCGGTAACCGGTCATGCCGACAATCCGGGCACGCTGACGCGCGCCGACCTTGCCGCCTACCGTGCCAGGGAGCGGGCGCCGGTGTGCCTGTCCTATCGCGGCCACGAGGTTTGCGGCATGGGTCCGCCCTCTTCCGGCGCGCTCGCGCTCGGCCAGATTCTCGGCCTGCTTGAAGGGTTCAACCTGCCCGCGCTCGGGCCCGACGCGCCCGAAAGCTGGCGCCTGATCGGCGACGCCACCCGGCTCGCCTTCGCCGATCGCGGCCGCTACGTTGCCGACAGCGACTTCACCCGCATTCCGGAGGGGCTGCTCGACCGGGCCTATCTGGCAGCGCGCGCGGCGCTGTTGCGGCGGCCGACCGCCCTGCCGGCGGCCGACGTCGTGCCCGGCGAGCCGCCGTGGAAAAAGGCGGCGCTGCGCCTCGACGGTTTTGCGCTCGAAATGCCGTCGACATCGCATTTCGTCATCGTCGACGACGACGGCAACGTCGCCTCGATGACCAGTTCGATCGAAAACGCCTTCGGCGCGCGGCTGATGGTGGAAGGGTTCCTGCTCAACAACCAGCTCACCGATTTTTCCTTCGTGCCGCAGCGCGACGGCGCGGCGGTCGCCAACCGTGCGCAGGGCGGCAAGCGGCCGCGCTCGTCGATGTCGCCGACCATCGTGCTGCGCGACGGCAGGCCGGTTCACGCGCTCGGCTCGCCGGGCGGCAGCAACATCATCGCCTATGTCGCCAAGACGCTGATCGCGCTGATCGACTGGGAGATGGACATGCAGCAGGCGGTGGCGCTACCGCATCTGACCAACCGGTTCGGCACCTATCAGCTCGAGGCCGGCACGGCGGCAGAAGATTTCGCCCGCCCGCTGGAGGCGCTCGGCTACACGGTCGAGCTCCGCGCGCTGAATTCAGGCCTGCACGGCATTACCTTCAGCGAGGACGGCACGCTCGTGGGCGGCGCCGACCCGCGCCGCGAGGGTGTCGCGGTCGGCGACTGAGACCACCGCGACCACCGGTGCCCGGCCGCTCCGGTAGCGCCGATATTCGTCCCAGGCCCACAACAGCGCCGATGCGTGGATGACGAAGGTCGCCACCAGCGCCGCGCCGAGCGCAAGGGCTTCGAGACGCCCGACCGACTTCAAGGCATGGCGAGGCCGTACCGCCCCGCCGGCCGTCAGCAGGCTCAAAACGGCAAACACCGCCCCGACGACCAGAATGATGCCGGGGTCGAAACCGGCGAAGAGGCCGAGCCACAGGAACGCGCCAAGCACCGTGAAGGCCGCCAACGCCAGCGAAAATTTGCCGCCGCAGATCTGGCGCAACACCTGTCCGCCATCGAAGCGCCAGACTGGAATCAGATTGGCGAGGTTGAAAAAGGCGATGAAGGCGGCGAGCACGGCGAGAAGCGCGGCCGCATAGTAGTATCCCGCCGCCCCGGCAACGGTGCTGGCGAGCACCGCAACCGGGACCAGGAAGGCGGAAAAACCGGCGCCCATCAGAGCAACGAAGGCGACCTCGAAACGGCTGTCATAGGGCCTGCCGCCGATCGCGATGCCGCCCAGGATCGGCACGAAGATCATCCTGACCTTTTTGTGGCCCATCAGCCGAAAGGCGGCGAGATGGCCAAGCTCGTGCAGCGCGACCGTGAGCGTCAGGCAGCTCGACAGCACGAAACCCTGCACGGTCAGGCCGAAGAACGGCCACAGCAGAAAGGTCGACAGAACCGCGAAGCCGAGCTGGGTCACAGGATGCTCGAATAGTCCGCCGACCGGCTTGCGACCGGTTTCGGCCCAGCGCTTCAGGCCGCGCGCATGCCGGCGCAGCCGAAAATACCGAAAGGCGAGGAAGGCAAGCCCGCGATAGCGGTCCGACTGGGTCAGCGACAGCCGGGTGACGCCGTCGCGCTCCGACAGCTCGATCCGTTCGCGAAAATTCTCCCAGAAAACATCGTCGAGCGCGCTGTCGCTTTCGACCCGCAGACAAAAACCCTCGCCCGGCCTGACCGCTTCCAACCGTACCGTGCGCTCGATCGGCTTGCCGTCCCGGCCTTCATGGGAGAGCCCGATGCGGACGCGGGCGTTTTCCTCGCCGATCGGTTCGGCCGACAGGATCTCGCCCGACCAGCCGGCGTCCGGGCCCAACGGCCACACGGCATTCCAGACCCGCTCCATCCCGGCGTCGATCGATACCGACGCCACAAGCCTGCGCCGGCCCAGCGGGGCGGCCAGAAGAAGGAAGATCAGGCCAAGATTGACACCGATCACAGCGGCAATGACGATCGCGGACAAGGGCACGCTCCACATTGGTCGCGCAGACTAGACCGTGTCCGTCGAAGAAAGATTTAACGGCGGGGCGTCCCCGCCGCCATGCCGCTTGCTCAATAGGCGCCGATCCACATCGCCAGCGACACGACAAACACACTGACGGAAACCAGGGCGGCCACATCCTGAAGCATATCGGTCATCACGATCCCTCCTATTCGGCTTATGTTTGTGTTATGTTCCTTTTTTGTTCCTTTTGCAATCGCCAAACGACGCCGCAGCGCCCTTGCTGCCGGCTGCTGCCAGTTTGGGTGAATCAACGGTAAACGGACGAATGAAAAGGATTCCGGCCCAACGGACCGCCGGCGCGCGGGCGGGCTCTCAGGCGTCCAACCCGTGCGGCCGGGGTTCAATGCCGGCTCGGCGCGGGCTCGCCACGCAGCGCCCGGTGCCGTCCGTGCCGGTCCGGCTCACCGCCGGAAATACCGCAGGGATCAAAGCGGCGCGATCTTGCCGTCGACCAGGGTGACGCGGCGGTCCATGCGCGCGGCGAGATCGTGGTTGTGGGTGGCGATCATCGCCGACAGGCCGGAATGGCGCACCAGCGCCTCGAGCGCGTCGAAGACATAAGACGCCGTGGTCGGGTCGAGATTGCCGGTCGGCTCGTCGGCGAGCAAGAGCAACGGCGCGTTGGCGACCGCGCGGGCGATCGCCACGCGCTGCTGTTCGCCGCCCGACAGTTCCGACGGGCGATGATGGGCGCGCTTGCCGATCTTCATATAGTCGAGAAGCTGCAGGGCGCGTTCCTCGGCCTGGCTGGGCAGAAGACCATGCACGAGCTGCGGCATCATGACGTTTTCCAGCGCGGAAAACTCCGGCAGCAGATGATGGAACTGGTAGACGAAGCCGACATCGTTGCGCCGGATCGCGGTGCGGTCGTCGTCGCCGAGGCGCCCGCAGGCGCGTCCGTTCAAGAAGACCTCGCCGGCATCGGGCCGCTCGAGCAGGCCGGCCGTGTGCAACAGCGTGGATTTGCCGGCGCCCGACGGCGCCACCAGCGCCACCGTCTCGCCGCGCTTCAGCTCGAACTCGGCCCCGTTGAGGATGACGAGCGTCTTCGATCCCTGCTGGTAGCGCCGTTCGACGCCCTTCAGCACAAGCACGGCGGATTGTGCCATCATTCGTACCTCAACGCTTCGACGGGATCGAGGCGGGCCGCCCGCCAGGCCGGAAACAGCGTCGCGAAAAACGACAGCACCAGCGCCATGACGACCACCGATACCGTTTCGCCGACATCCATCTTGGCCGGGAGCTGGCTCAGGAAATAGAGTTCGGGGTTGAACAAGGTCGTGCCCGACAGCCAGGAAAAGAACTGCCGGATCGATTCGACATTGAGGCAGATGACGACGCCCAGCACCACGCCGGCGAGCGTGCCGGTGATGCCGATCGCCGCGCCGGTCATGACGAAGATGCGCAGGATGGCGTTGCGCGTCGCGCCCATCGTGCGCAGGATCGCAATGTCGTGGCCCTTGTCCTTCACCAGCATGATCAGGCCGGAGATGATGTTGAGCGCGGCGACCAAAACGATCAGCGTCAGGATCATGAACATGACGTTGCGCTCGACCTCGAGCGCGGAAAAGAAGGTTTCGTTGCGCTGTCGCCAGTCGATCAGAAACAGCGGACGCCGCGCGGCCGCCTCGATCGCCGGCTTGAGCGCGTCGATCGCGTCGGGGTCGTCGACAAACACCTCGATGGTCTGGGCCCGGCCTTCGGCGTTGAAATAAAGCTGCGCCTCCGACAAGGCCATAAACACGATGGTGGCGTCATATTCGGACATGCCGACCTGGAAGATCGCGGTGACGGGATAGGCTTTTTGGCGTGCGACCGTACCGAACGGGGTAACGTCGCCTTCCGGCGAGGTCAGCGTGATCACGTCGCCGACGGCAAGCCCCAGCGTCTCGGCCATGCGCACGCCGATCGCCACGCCCTCGCCCGCGTCGAAGCCGTCGAGCGTGCCGTTGCGCACATTGCCGGCCACCAGATCGATCCTCGCCAGATCCTCCTCGCGCAAGCCGCGCACGAGCGCGCCGGTGCCGCGCCCGACATTGCCCGAGGCCAGCACCTGGCCTTCCACCAGCGGGATGGCGTAGCGCACGCCGTCGACGTCGTTGAGCCGCGCGGCTACCTCGGCGTAATCGTCGAGCGGCCGGTCGATCGGCTGGACGACGACATGGCCGTTGACGCCCAGAATACGGGTCAGGAGTTCGGCGCGGAAGCCGTTCATCACCGCCATGACGATGATCAGCGTGGCCACGCCGAGCATGATGCCGACGAAGGATATGGAGGCGATCACCGAAATGAAGGCCTCCTTGCGCCGCGAGCGCAGATAACGCCACGCCACCATCCGCTCGAAGGGCGAGAACGGCCCCGCGCCCGCCTTGATGTCCTCGGCGCTGCTCATTGACGCGTACCGAACCTCGCCAACGCCTCGGCGATGGCGACCGACTGGCGTTCGCCGCTCTTGCGGTTCTTGACCTCGACCTCGCCGGCGGCGACCCCGCGCGGGCCGACGATCACCTGCCAGGGCAAGCCGATCAGGTCGGCGGTGGCGAACTTGCCGCCGGCGCGCTGGTCGGTGTCGTCGTACAGCACGTCCCGGCCCGCCGCCCGCAGCTTGTCGTAGAGTTCCTCGCAGACGCTGTCGCAGGCCTCGTCGCCCACCTTCATGTTGATCAGCGCGATGTCGAACGGGGCCACGCTTTCGGGCCAGACGATGCCGTTCTCGTCATGGCTCGCCTCGATGATCGCCGCCAGAAGGCGGCTCGGGCCGATGCCGTAGGAGCCCATCGAGACGAAATGCTCCTTACCGTCCGGGCCGGTGACGCTCGCCTTCATGGGCTCGGAATATTTGGTGCCGAAGTGGAAGATGTGGCCGACCTCGATGCCGCGCGCGGACACCTTGTCGTCCTCGGCGATGGCGTCCCAGGCGGCCTCGTCGTGCATCTCGTCGGTCGCCGCATAAGGCGTCGTCCAGGTGGCGACGATATCGGCGATCTGCGCGTCATCGCCGAAATCGACATCCGCGCCCGGCACCTCGAACTCGAGGAAATCCTTGCGGCAGAACACCTCGCTCTCGCCGGTCGACGCCAAAATGATGAACTCGTGGCTCAGATCGCCGCCGATCGGACCGGTGTCGGCGCGCATCGGGATCGCCTGCAGCCCCATACGCGCGAAGGTGCGCAGATAGGCGACGAACATGCGGTTATAGGCGGCCTTGGCGCCGTCGAAATCGAGATCGAAGGAATAGGCGTCCTTCATCAGGAATTCTCTGCTGCGCATGACGCCGAAGCGCGGGCGGACCTCGTCGCGATATTTCCACTGGATATGGTAGAGGTTGAGCGGCAGATCCTTGTAGGACCTGACATAGGAGCGGAAAATGTCGGTGACCATCTCTTCGTTGGTCGGGCCGTACAGCATGTTGCGCTCGTGCCGGTCGGTGATGCGCAGCATCTCCTTGCCGTAATCCTCGTAACGGCCGCTCTCGATCCACAGATCGGCCGACTGGATGGTCGGCATCAGGATTTCCTGCGCGCCGGCGCGGTCCTGCTCCTCGCGGATGATGCGATTGACCTTGTCGAGCACGCGCTTGCCGAGCGGCAGCCAGGAAAAGCTGCCCTGGCCCTGCTGGCGGATCATGCCGGCACGCAGCATCAGGCGGTGCGAAACGATTTCCGCCTCGCGCGGGTTCTCTTTGAGGATGGGCAGGAAAAAGCGCGACAATCGCATGAAATCTTCCACTGGATGGAATGGACACAGGCGCCGGAATCGGCCGCATGACGCTGGCTCGTCTGCACGCGTTTCATAGCCATTTCAAGGCAGGTTGGGAACCCGACGCGACAGGCTCAAGATCGCCGCATGTAACGCCGGTTGATAAGCGCCTTTCCATTGTGCGATGCAGCAAAGGATTGATCGTTTCAGTGCAAAAAATATCGTGACATCGCAAACATCGTTGGGTTAGTGTGCGGCCGCATAAAGAGGAGCGGAAATTCAACCGCTTTCCTGCGCGGTCAAAGTCTTGGGAGGATGCGATCTAGGCGCGATTTTCCGCTGCCGCCGAACACCGGAAACAGATCGGACGCGTGATAAAATTGCAAGGCTTCGGCCTTGCATTTTTTTTGGAAAAACAAAGGTTTGACTGCCGACATTACTGCGGCGCGCGAAACTTGACCTACTGAAATTCGGGAACGACGGACGGAATATCGTCGAACGTGAAACCCAATTGCCGGGTGAGCAGATAAAGCAGCCCGAAAACGAGCAGGGAAATCAGCGTGGCGCGCAAGGCGGCGCGGCGCATATGGGGGCCCTTGGGGGCGCTCGCGGTGGTGCCCAAAGTGACGTCACCGTCCTCGTCCTGGGTATGCAGGCCGAACGGCAGGACGACAAACAGCGTCACCCACCAGATGATGAAATAGACCGCGAATCCGGAGATCCAGCTCATCGTCAAAATTCCCTTTCAGCGCCCTGCGGCTCAGGCCTGCTCCAGCTCGACCAGCGTTCCGGCGAAATCCTTCGGGTGCAGGAACAGCACCGGTTTGCCGTGGGCGCCGATCTTCGGCTCGCCGTCGCCCAAGACGCGTGCGCCCTTTGCTTTCAGCCGGTCGCGCGCGGCCAGGATGTCGTCGACCTCGTAACACAGATGATGCATGCCGCCGGCGGGATTCTTGGCGAGAAAGCCGGAGATCGGCGACGCCGCGTCGAGCGGCTCGAGCAATTCCACCTTGGTGTTGCCGAGATCGACGAAGACGACCGTGACGCCATGGTCCGGCAATGCCTGCGGCTTTGACAGTTTCGCGCCGAGCGTATCGCGATAGACCGCGCTTGCCGCGGCAAGGTCGGGAACCGCGATGGCGACGTGATTGAGCCTTCCGAGCATCCGCTTTTTCCTTTCCGTGCCGCACGGCCGCCCCACGAGGGCGGCGACCGCATTTCGCGAGTCATTGCTTAGCGCGTGACGAACACCGTCACGACGGGCTTTTTGCCCCAGCCGTCACGGGCTGCGTTGCGCACCGCGCGGCGGACCGATTCCTGAAGCTGGTCGAGGTTTTTGCGCCGCACGCGCGGGATCGACTCCACCGCCCCGGCCGCCGCGTCGAGCATCAAATCCTCCAGGAGCTCGCCATTGCGATCCTCGCTCGGCACGCCGTAGGAGACGATGTCGGGATCGCCGGCAAGTTCGTAACGCTCGTCGAGCACCACATTGATGGCGACATGGCCGACATAGGACAGCTTACGCCGCGCGCGGATGCCGACCGCCTCCTCGCTGCCCAGCAGATAACCGTCCTTGTAGATGCGGCCGGCCTTGACCTCATCGACGATCTCGGCCGGTCCCGGCGCCAGCCGCAGCATGTCGCCATTGCGGATCTGCGACACGGAGGGAACCCCGGCCATGGCCGCGAGCGAACCCTGGGCCACCAGATGCGCGGCCTCGCCGTGCACGGGCACCAGGTTCTGCGGGCGCACCCACTCATACATGCGCTTGAGCTCGCTGCGCCGGGGGTGGCCCGACACATGCACGAGCGCGTCGTCGTCCTCGATGATGCGGATGCCCTGGTCGATCAGCCGGTTCTTGATGTCCAAAATGGCCTTTTCGTTGCCGGGGATCGTGCGCGAGGAATAGATCACGGTATCGCCGGGCGCGAGCGTGACATTGCGCATTTCCTCGCGTGCGAGCTTGGCCAGCACGGCGCGCGGCTCGCCCTGGCTGCCGGTGCACAGAATGACCAGCCTGTCGCGCGCGATCTGGGCGTATTCCTCTTCGTCGGCGAATTCGGGCAGGCCGTCGAGATAGCCCAGTTCGGTGGCGACGTTGATGACGCGCTTCATCGAGGAGCCCATCACGATGACGCGGCGGCCGGCCTCGTGGGCGGCCTCGGCGACCGAGCGGATACGCCCGACATTGGAGGAGAAGCTGGTGACGGCGACACGCCCCTCGGCCTTGACGATCAGGTCGCGCAGACTGTCGCCGACAGCCTCCTCGGACGGAGATTCGCCTTCGCGCATGGCATTGGTCGAATCGCAGATCAGCGCCAGAACGCCGGCATCGCCGAGCGCCCTGAAACGCGCCTCGTCGGTCTTTTCGCCGATGGTCGGCGCGGGATCGATCTTCCAGTCGCCGGTATGGACCACCGTGCCGAGCGGCGAGGTGATGGCGAGCGAGACCGGTTCGGGGATCGAATGGGTGACGGCCACCGCCTCGATGTCGAACGGGCCGACGCTAAAACGTTCGCCGGCACGGTAGATCTCGACCGGAATTTTCGGCTGCCGGCCCGGCTCGTATTCGCGCTTGGCTTCCAGCAGGCCGGCCGCGAACGGCGTCATCCACACCTTTGCGCCGAGCCGCGGCCACAGATCGAGCAGCGCGCCGTAATGGTCTTCGTGCGCATGGGTGATGACGATGCCGCGCAGCCGGTCCTTCTGACCCTCCAGAAAGCCGATATCGGGCAGAACCAGATCGGCGCCGGGAAGGTCCGGGCCTGGAAAGGTGACGCCGCAATCGACCACGATCCACTCGCGTGCATGCGGCGGCCCGTAGCCGTAGAGGCCGAAATTCATGCCGATCTCGCCAACACCGCCGAGAGGCAGGAAGACGAGCTCGTTCTTGTCGTTTTTCGCCATGCGTGTCTTCCTTCCGCTTAATCCGCAGCGGCCGAGGCGATCACTCCAAAATGGACGTCGCCGGCCGCGATCTTCCAGTGTTTACCGTGCCGGTCGCGCACCACAAAGCGGCACTCGGCATCGATGGTCTCAAAGACGCCGCGCACGATTTCGCCATCGACGCGAACCGCCACCTCGCTGCCGAGCCCGGCGGCGCGCTTGAGCCAGGTCCGGCGCACGGCGTCGAGCCCCCTGCCCCCGTCCCATATCCGTTCAGCCGCGAGCCAGGCATCCGACAGCGCCAGAAACAGGGTCTGGGCGTCACCGCGCGCGCCCAGCACCGTCAGCGAGGTTGCCGGGTATGGCATCTCGGCGGGATGGGCAACGACATTGACGCCTATGCCGATCGCCACCGCGAAGCCACCGCCCTCCAGCATGGTCGATTCCAGCAGGATGCCGGCAAGCTTGGCGCCCCCGGCAAGCACGTCATTGGGCCATTTCAGCTCGAAACGCGACTTGGCGCGCGCATCGCCGCCGCCATCGGCTCCGATCGCGATCCGCCCGGCATCCGGCACGCATGCCTCGAGCGCGTCGCCGAGCGCCAGGCCGGCCACGAAGCCGAGCGTGGCGGCCACCGGCATCGGGCAGCAATTAACCAGAAGCAGCGTCGCGGCGAGATTGCCCTCAGGCGTCGCCCAGACCCGTCCGCGGCGGCCGCGTCCGGTCTCCTGTTTCGACGACACCACCCACAGCCGGCCGGGATCGCCGGCCCGCGCGCGCTCGAGCGCGGTGGCATTGGTCGAGCCGATCGTGTCGAACGCTTCGAGGCGAAATCCCGCCGCCGACGCCGGCGGAGCCAGAACAAAACCCATCCGGTCAGAAGAAGGTTTTCGCCGCCGCTTCGGCCATCGTGCCGACCGGTCCGCCGATCAGTACGTAAAACAGGACGAAAGCACCGGAGAGCCCGAGAACAAGCCGCAATTCGCCGGCCATCGGCACGAAAGCGCCGACCGGCTCGTCGAACCACATGATCTTGATGATGCGCAGATAATAATAGGCGCCGACCACCGAGGCGAGCACGCCGATCACGGCGAGCGCATAAAGCTGGGCATCGATCGCGGCCAAAAACACATACCATTTCCCCCAGAACCCGGCGAGCGGCGGGA
This sequence comes from Nitratireductor arenosus, assembly GCF_009742725.1. GTDB lineage: Bacteria > Pseudomonadota > Alphaproteobacteria > Rhizobiales > Rhizobiaceae > Mangrovimarina > Mangrovimarina arenosa. Next base: position 52,441 of record NZ_WPHG01000004.1, read on the forward strand.
TACCGGCGAGCGAGAACATCAGGATCGTCAGGATGGTGGCCATCACCGGATTGGTCGAGGCCAGGCCGCCGAGCTCGTCGATCTGCTCGACATTGCCTTCCTTGCGGCGCATGGCGAGGATGAAGGCGAAGGTGCCGAGCGTCATCACCAGATAGATCAGCATATAGATGACCACGCCGCGCACGCCGGCCTCGGTGTTGGCGGCAAGCCCGACCAGGGCGAAGCCCATATGACCGATCGAGGAATAGGCCATCAGCCGCTTGATATTGCGCTGGCCGATGGCGGCGAAGGCGCCAAGCAGCATCGAGGCGATGGCGATGAAAACGATGATCTGCTGCCAGTCCGGCGCGATCGGCTCGAACGCGCCCATGGTGACGCGCACGAGCAGCGCCATCGCCGCCATTTTGGGCGCGGCGGCAAAAAACGCCGTCACCGGGGTCGGCGCGCCTTCATAAACATCGGGCGTCCACATGTGGAACGGGACGGCGGAGATCTTGAAGGCCAGGCCGGCGAGCACGAAGACCAGGCCGAAGACGAGCCCGAGCTGCCTCTCGCTGCCCGACAGCACCGCCGCGATCTCGTCGAAACCGGTGTGGCCGGTATACCCGTAGACCAGCGACATGCCGTAAAGCAGCATGCCCGAGGACAGCGCGCCGAGGACGAAATATTTCAGCCCGGCCTCGGTGGAGCGGACATTGTCGCGGTTGATGGCGGCGATCACGTAAAGCGCCAGCGACTGCAGTTCGAGGCCGAGATAAAGCGCGATCATGTCGTTGGCCGACACCATCAGCGCCATGCCAAGGGTTGCCAGCAGGATCAGGACCGGGAATTCGAACTTGTCGAACTTTTCCGCCTTGGCGAAGCCGACCGACATGATCAGCGTCAGGATCGCGCCGATGAAGGTGAGGAATTTCATGAAACGTGCGAACGAATCGCTGACAAAGGCTCCGTTGAAGGCGGCTCCGTCCGCGCCGAAAAACACCATCCAGGCGGTCGCGCCGGCAAGCACGGCCACCGCCAGGCCGGTGACCAGCGTGTTGGAGCGCTCGTCGCCGAAAACGCCGATCATCAACAGCGCCATCGCCGCCACCGCCAGAAACAGTTCGGGTGTCGCGAGGATCAGGCTTTGGGAAAGTTCAGCCGACATCGTGTTTGCAAACCCCTACTGCGCCAGTCCGGCCGCTGCGGTGGACTGTCCCGCCTCGATCGAGGCGGCGACGTTGTTGACGAGGGCCTCGACCGAGGCCGCGGTGGCGTCGAAGACCGGCGCCGGATAGACACCGAAGAAGATGACGAAGATCACCAGCGGATAGATCACCATCTTCTCGCGCATCGACAGGTCGAGCATGCCCTTCAAGCTTTCCTTGGTCAGCTTGCCGAAGACCACGCGGCGGTAAAGCCACAGCGCGTAGGCCGCCGACAGGATGACGCCGGTGGCGGCGAACAGGGCGACCCAGGTATTGACCTTGAACACACCAAGCAGCGTCAGGAACTCGCCGACAAAACCGGACGTGCCCGGCAGGCCGACATTGGCCATGGTGAAGATCAAGAACACCACCGCGTATTTCGGCATCTTGTTGACCAGCCCGCCATAGGCCTCGATCTGGCGGGTGTGCATGCGGTCGTAGATGACGCCGACGCACAAGAACAGCGCGCCCGAGACCAGGCCGTGCGACAGCATCTGGAAAATGCCGCCCTGGATGCCTTCCTGGTTGAGGGCGAAGATGCCCATCGTCACGTAGCCCATATGGGCGACCGAGGAATAGGCGATCAGCTTCTTGATGTCCTCCTGCATCAGCGCGACCAGCGAGGTGTAGATGATCGCCACCACCGACAGCGTGAACACGAAGGGCGCGAAATCGGCCGAGGCGAGCGGGAACATCGGCAGCGAAAAGCGCAGGAAACCGTAACCGCCCATCTTCAACAGGATGCCGGCGAGGATGACCGAGCCCGCCGTCGGCGCCTCCACATGCGCGTCGGGCAGCCAGGTGTGGACCGGCCACATCGGCATCTTGACCGCGAAGGAGGCGAAGAAGGCGAGCCACAACCAAGTCTGCATGCCGGCGGGGAAATCATGCGCGAGCAGCGTGGGGATATCGGTCGTGCCGGCCTGCCAGTACATGGCCATGATGGCCAAGAGCATCAGCACCGAGCCGAGCAGCGTGTAGAGGAAGAACTTGAAGCTGGCATAGACGCGCCGCTTGCCGCCCCACACGCCGATGATGATGAACATCGGGATAAGGCCCGCCTCGAAGAAGACGTAGAACAAAACGATGTCCAGCGCGCAGAACACGCCGATCATCAGCGTTTCCAGGATCAGGAAGGAGATCATGTACTCCTTCACGCGCTTGTCGACCGATTCCCACGAGGCCAGGATGCACAGCGGCATCAAAAAGGTCGTCAAGATGACGAACAGCATCGAAATGCCGTCGACGCCCATGTGATAGGCGATGCCGCCGCCCAGCCATTCGGTCTTCTCGACCATCTGAAAACCGGGATTGGTATTGTCGAACCCGGCCCAGATGAACAGCGACAGCAGGAAGGTGAAGCTGGTCGTGAACAGGGCGACATTGCGGATGTTACGGCGCGCGGCGGCCCCCTCGTCCCGGATCATCAGGATGAGGAAGGCGCCGACCAGCGGCAGGAAGGTGACCGTGGTGAGGATGGGCCATTCGGTCATGATTTAGAACGAGCTCCCGAGCATCATCCAGGTGACGAGGGCGGCGACGCCGATCAGCATCGCGAAGGCGTAGTGGTAGAGATAACCGGTCTGCAGCTTGACCACCTTGTTGGTGACGTCGATCACGCGGGCGGACACACCGTCCGGCCCGAGCCCGTCGATCACCTTGCCGTCGCCGGTCTTCCACAGGAAGCGGCCAAGCCGCATGGCCGGCCTGACGAACACGACATCGTAGAGCTCGTCGAAATACCATTTGTTGAGCAGGAAGGCGTGCAGCCCGCGGTGCTGCGCGGCGAGCTGTTTCGGCGTCTCCGGCGAGCGGATGTAGAATTGATAGGCGACCAACAATCCGAGCAGCATCGCCACGAAGGGCGACAGCTTCACCCACAGCGGCACCTCGTGGAAATCGTGCAGGATGTGGTTGTCCGGCAGGGTGAACAGGGCGCCCTTCCAGAAACCGTCATATGCCTCGCCGACAAAATAGCCATGGAAGATCACGCCGGCGAACAGGGCGCCCGCCGCCAGGATGAACAGGGGCACCAGCATGACCGGCGGCGATTCGTGCACGTGGTGCATGACGTCGGCGGAAGCGCGCGGCTTGCCGTGGAAGGTCATGAAGATCAGGCGCCAGGAATAGAAGCTGGTGAAGACGGCGGCCACGACCAGCAGGATGAAGGCGAAGGTCGCCACCGCATTGTGGCCGACGAAGGCGCCCTCGATGATGGCGTCCTTGGAAAAGAAGCCGGCCGTACCGATGATGGTAGCGGGAATACCGACGCCGGTCAGCGCCAAGGTGCCGATGATCATCATCCAGTATGTGGTCGGGATCAGCTTCCTGAGCCCGCCCATCTTGCGCATGTCCTGCTCGTCGGAGACGGCATGGATGACCGAGCCGGAGCCGAGGAACAGCAGCGCCTTGAAGAAGGCGTGCGTGAACAGATGGAAGATCGCGGCGGAATAAAAGCCGAGCCCCAGCGCGACGAACATGTAGCCGAGCTGCGAACAGGTCGAATAGGCGATCACACGCTTGATGTCGTTCTGCACCAGGCCGACGGTGGCGGCGAAGAAGGCGGTGAAGGCGCCGACGAAGGTGACCACCAAGAGCGCGGTGTGCGACAATTCGAAGATCGGCGACAGGCGCGCCACCATGAACACGCCGGCGGTGACCATGGTCGCGGCATGGATGAGCGCGGAGACCGGCGTGGGGCCTTCCATGGCGTCCGGCAGCCAGGTGTGCAGCGGCACCTGGGCCGACTTGCCCATCGCGCCCAGGAATAGCAACAGGCAGACAACCGTCAAAGCCGCATGCCGGTCGAGTTCGTAGCCGAGGAAATTCAGCACCGATCCGGCCTGCGCGCCCGCCTCGCCCGCCGCGTCCGCGGCCGGCAGGAAGGACTGGGTGTTGGCAAAGATGGTGCCTAGATCGACCGAGCCGAACAGCACGAAGACGCCGAAAATGCCGAGGATGAAGCCGAAATCGCCGACGCGGTTGACGACGAAGGCCTTGATGGCGGCGGCGTTGGCGGTCGGCTTCTTGTACCAGAAGCCGATCAGAAGATAGGAGGCGAGACCGACGCCCTCCCAGCCGAAGAACATCTGCACCAGATTGTCCGACGTCACCAGCATCAGCATGGCGAAGGTGAACAGCGACAGATAGGCGAAGAAGCGCGGCCGGTGCGGGTCGTGGTGCATGTAGCCGATCGAGTAGATGTGGACCAGCGCCGAGACCGTGTTGACGACGACCAGCATGACCACGGTCAGCGTGTCGATGCGGAACGACCACGCCACGTCGAGCCCGCCCGACTGGATGAAGCGCATGACCGGCACGGTGAACGCCTCACCATCGCCGAAACCGACGGTGAAAAAGGCGACCCAGGACAGGACGGCCGCAATTACCAGGAAGCCGGAGGTGATGTATTCGCTCGCCTTGGCGCCGATCGAGCGGCCCAGCAGGCCCGCGATCAGGAAGCCGAAAAGCGGAAGGAAGACGATGGCGTGATACATGTCAGCCCTTCATCATGTTGACGTCTTCGACGTCGATGGAGCCGCGATTGCGGAAGAAAACGACAAGAATGGCGAGCCCGATCGCCGCCTCGGCGGCGGCCACCGTCAGCACGAACAGGGCAAACACCTGACCGACGAGGTCGCCGAGAACGGCCGAGAACGCAACGAAATTGATGTTGACGGCCAACAGGATCAGCTCGACCGACATCAGGATGATGATGACGTTCTTGCGGTTCAGGAAAATGCCGAACACGCCGAGCGTGAACAGCACGGCCGAGACGGTGAGGAAATGCGCGATACCGATCGTCATGATTGCCCCCGTCAGATGCCCTTGCCCGTTTCGACGTCGACGACCTCGATCGCGGTCTCGGGCGTACGCGCCACCTGAACCGGGACCGATTGCCGCTTGACGCCCTCCTTGTGGCGCAAAGTCAGCACGATCGCGCCGATCATCGCCACCAGCAGCACGAGGCCAGCGATCTGGAAGAAATAGATGTAGTCGGTGTAGAGGATGTCGCCGAGCGCGGCCGTGTTGTGGCGCACGTCCGGCGCCGGCGTCGGCTGGGCGACCGCGGTGGCGAGTTCGGGAACGAAAGCGTAGCCGCCGACTACCACGACGATCTCGGCGGCCAGGATCAGGCCGACCAGCGCGCCGATCGGCGCATATTGCAGCGCACCGCGCTTCATCTCGGCGAAATCAACGTCGAGCATCATGACGACGAACAAAAACAGCACCGCCACCGCGCCGACATAGACAACCAGCAGGATCATGGCGAGGAATTCGGCGCCGGTGAGCAAAAACAACCCGGCGGCGTTGAAGAAGGTCAGGATCAGGTAGAGCACCGAATGCACGGGATTGCGCGCGGCGATGACCATGAAGGCCGCCGCCACCGCGATGAAGGCGAACAGATAGAAAAAGATCGCCTCGAGTCCTGTCAGCATGGGTTCCCCCAATTCTCCGCCGCGGGGAATCGCCCCGCATCATTCCGGCCTTGCGCCCCAGGCGAAAACCGCGTTGTCCTTAGACCAGCCGTCCGCGCCCGTCCATGTCGAATGGCTATCTGTATGGTGCGTCCAACGCGATGTTGCGCGCGATCTCGCGTTCCCAGCGGTCGCCAATGGCGAGCAGCTTGTCCTTGTCGTAATAAAGCTCCTCGCGCGTCTCGGTCGCGAATTCGAAATTCGGCCCCTCCACGATCGCGTCGACCGGGCAGGCTTCCTGGCAAAAGCCGCAATAGATGCACTTCACCATGTCGATGTCGTAACGAACCGTGCGCCGCGTGCCGTCATTGCGCCGCGGCCCCGCTTCGATGGTGATCGCCTGGGCCGGGCAAATCGCCTCGCACAACTTGCAGGCGATGCAGCGCTCTTCGCCGTTGGGATAGCGCCGCAGCGCGTGCTCGCCGCGAAAACGTGGCGACACCGGTCCTTTTTCGTGCGGATAGTTGACCGTGTATTTCGGCGCGAAGAACTGCCGCATGGCCAGGAAGAACGCGCTGACGAATTCCTGCAGGAGCAGCGATTTTGCGGCTTGGGCGAGCGCTGACATGACTATTCTCCAGCAATCAACGGGGCGACGAAAAAGCCCACGATCGGCAAGAGCACGAGCTGGCTCAGGCCGGTGATATTAAGGACGCGCTTCGTCTCCGGCAGCTCGACGCGCGCAGCCAAAAGCCTCAGCAATGCGAGGTCGGCCGCCGCGACGCCAAGCCCGACAAGGGCGCCGATGAGGCCCGCGCCCATCCTAAGCCACCAGTCCGGTGAATTTCAGGAAGGCGGCGGTGGCGACCACCATGAACAGCGAGATCGGCAAAAACACCTTCCAGCCGAGCCGCATCAGCTGGTCGTAGCGATAGCGCGGCACGATCGTCTTCACGATGGCGAAGAAGAAGAAGACGAAGCAGATCTTGAGCATGAACCAGACGATGCCGGGCACCCAGGTGAAGGGCGCGAAATCGAACGGCGGCAGCCAGCCGCCGAGAAACAGGATCGTCATCAGTGCGCACATCAGCATGATCGCGACATATTCGCTGAGCATGAACAGCAGGTACGGCGTGGAGGAATATTCGATCATGTGGCCGGCAACCAGTTCCGATTCGGCCTCGACCAGATCGAAGGGCGGCCGGTTGGTTTCCGCCAGGGCGGAGATGAAGAAGATCACGAACATCGGGAACAGGCCGAGCCAGTGCCAGTCCAGAAAACTGTTGGGCAGGCCGGCCATGGTGCCCAGACCGTCGCGCTGCGACAGGACGATGTCGGTCAGGTTGAGCGAGCCGACGGCCAGCAGCACGGTGACGATGACGAAACCGATCGAAACCTCGTAGGACACCATCTGGGCGGCCGAACGCAGCGCGCCGAGGAAGGGATATTTGGAGTTCGAGGCCCAGCCAGCCATGATCACGCCGTAGACCTCGAGCGAGGAGATGGCGAAAATGTAGAGAATGCCGACATTGATGTTGGCGATCACCCAGTTCTCGTTAAACGGCACCACCGCGAAGGTGGCCAGCGCCAGCACGGTGGTGACCAGCGGCGCCAGCAGGAACACGCCCTTATTGGCGCCAGACGGGATCACCGGCTCCTTGACGACGAATTTCAGTAGATCGGCGAAGGATTGCAGCAGCCCCCAGGGGCCGACGACATTGGGACCGCGCCGCAACATCACCGCCGCCCAGATCTTGCGGTCGGCGTAGAGGATGAACGCGATGAAGACCAAGAGCGCGACGATGACCAGCAGGGACTGGCCGACGATGATCAGCCCCGGCAGCACGTAGGTGGTGAAGAAGAGGTCCATCGTCATGCCTTACTCAGCCGCCTGCTTGAAGCCGCCCCTGGCCATGGCGGAACATTCCGCCAGCACGGCAGAGGCGCGGGCGATCGGGTTGGTGAGGTAAAAATCGGCCACCGACGAGGTGAGCGCGCTTTTGTTGAGGCGCCCGCCAGTGCCGGCCAGCCTGGCGACATCGGCCGGGTCGCCGGCCGCGATCCGGTCGATCTCGGCGAAATGCGGATGGGCCCGGTAGAGCGCGGCGCGCAGTTGCTGCAGCGAATCGAACGGCAGTTTCTTGCCGAGCACGTCGGACAGCGCGCGCAGGATCGCCCAGTCCTCCTTGGCCTCGCCCGGCGCGAAGCCGGCGCGATTGGTCATCTGGACCCGGCCTTCGGTATTGACATAGGTGCCGGACTTTTCGGCATAGGTCGCGCCCGGCAGGATGACGTCGGCGCGGTGGGCGCCGGCATCGCCATGGCTGCCGATATAAACGGTGAAGGCGTCGCCGATCTTGTTCGTGTCGAGTTCGTCGGCGCCGAGCAGGAACAAAACGTCGAGCGCGCCCATCATCTCGGCCGCGGTCTTGCCGCCGGCCTGCGGCACGAAGCCGAGATCGAGCCCGCCGACGCGCGCGGCGGCCGTGTGGAGCACACCAAAACCGTTCCAGTCCGCGCCGAGCGCGCCGCACTGGTCGGCAACCTTGGCGGCGAGCCCGAGCAGGGCCGCGCCGTCGGAGCGGCAAAGCGCGCCCTGCCCCACGATCACCATCGGCCGCTTGGCTTTTTTCAGGGTCTGGAAGAACTTGCCCTTGCCGCCGGCGAGCTCCTTGAGCGCCTCGCCGCCGGAACCGAGCGCCTCGTAGTCGTAGCGCAGGTCGCCGACCTCGCCGATGACGCCGACGGGAAAGCCGCCCATGCGCCAGCGCTTGCGGATGCGGGTGTTGAGGACAGAAGCCTCGAAGCGCGGATTGGCGCCGACGATCAAAAGCGCGTCGGCCTGTTCGATACCCTCGATGGTGGGATTGAACAGATAGCCGGCGCGGCCCTTCTTCGGATCGAGCGCGGCGCCGTCCTGGCGGCAATCGATACTGTTCGAGCCGAGCGCGGCCATCAACTGCTTGAGCGCGAACATCTCCTCGACCGTCGACAGGTCGCCGGCGATCGCGCCGATGCGCTCGGCCGGGGCAGCGGCGACCTTTTGGCCGATCGCGGCGAAGGCCTCGCTCCACGAGGCAGGCGCGAGCCGGCCGTTTCGGCGGATATAGGGTCGGTCGAGGCGCTGGGTGCGGATACCGTCCCACACGAAGCGGGTCTTGTCAGAAATCCACTCCTCGTTCACCTGCTCGTTGACACGTGGCAGGATGCGCATCACCTCGCGGCCGCGCGTGTCGATCCGGATCGCCGAACCGACCGCGTCCATGACATCGATCGATTCGGTCTTCGACAGTTCCCACGGCCGGGCCTGGAAGGCGTAGGGCTTGGAGGTCAGCGCGCCGACCGGGCACAAATCGATGACATTGCCCTGCAGCTCGGAGGTCATCGCCTGTTCGAGATAGGTGGTGATCTCGGCGTCCTCGCCGCGGCCGATCAGGCCGAGTTCGGAAATGCCGGCAACCTCGGTGGTGAAGCGGACGCAACGCGTGCAGTGAATGCAGCGCGTCATGATCGTCTTGACCAGCGGGCCGATATATTTGTCCTCGACGGCGCGCTTGTTTTCCTTGTAGCGCGAGGAATCGACGCCGAAGGCCATGGCCTGGTCCTGCAGGTCGCATTCGCCGCCCTGGTCGCAGATCGGGCAGTCGAGCGGGTGGTTGATGAGCAGGAACTCCATCACCCCCTCGCGCGCCTTCTTGACCATCGGCGTGTTGGTGAACACTTCCGGCAGTTCGCCGTTCGGGCCCGGGCGCAGATCGCGCACGCCCATGGCGCAGGAGGCGGCCGGCTTGGGCGGGCCGCCCTTCACCTCGACCAGGCACATGCGGCAATTGCCGGCGATCGACAGCCGCTCGTGGAAGCAGAAACGCGGCACTTCCGCGCCCGCGTCCTCCGCCGCCTGAAGCAGCGTGTAGTGATCGGGCACCTCGATTTCCTTGCCGTCGACCTTGAGTTTCGTCATCTCGTGCCCCCGACGCCGAGCGCCGTTTCGCCTTTCAACCGCCGGGCGCGCAGTCCCGGCCTTTCGCCTAGTTGCCGTTGCCGGCAGACAATCTCTTCGCCTGGCCGCGCCAGTCGTCGCGCCCGATACGGCCCTTGAAACCGAGTTCCTCGTCGAGGCGCGCCATCTCCTCATCCGTGAGCGCGGCGATCTGCGCATAACTGCGGATGCCGCGCCGGTTCAAAACCTGCTCGAGCTTCGGGCCGATGCCCGAAATCGCCTTGAGATCGTCGGCGGCCGTTTCAGGTGCGGGTGCCGCCGCGCCCTCATCGCGCGGCTTGCGTCCTTCGGCGGCGGCGGTCACCCGCGCCGCGTCGTCGGCGACCGCACGCGCCACCTTGCCGCTGGTTTCGGCAATGTCGCGAGCCACGTGCTCGACATCGGCAGCCAGAGTTTCGACGGCGGCGCGCATGCGCGCGCGCGGCGAGGCCGGCGCCTTGTAAGCCGGTTCGTCGGCGGCCGCATCATGATCGGCACGGCCGCGTTCGGACAGCCGCCTGGCCGCTTCCATCGAGCCGGCGACGGTTCCCATCCACAGGCCGAAAGCGTGTCCGGCGACGCCGATGCCGATCGCCGTCATTGCCGCGCCGGCGGCCAGCGGATGCGCGGCCAGATTGACGGCGCCGCGAAATTCCTTCGGCATCAGCTCGGAAAAATCCTGCGTCATCTTTTCCAATCCGGCTTCCATTTCCTTCACATCAGGCAGCAACACGTGGGGTATGAAATAGGGTGACATGGTCTGTCTCCTTTTGCTTCGGTTCCCCCGGTCGTTTCCCGTCCCTTTCCAGCGCTTGTCCGTGACGTCTTTTCAAGCCTTCATTCGGCCGCCACCAGCGCCGGACGGGCGCTGTCGGCGTTGCGCGAAAACTCGTCGATGCGACGCTCGATTTCCGGGCGGAAATGGCGCACCAGGCCCTGGATCGGCCAGGCAGCCGCGTCGCCCAGCGCGCAGATCGTGTGGCCCTCGACCTGCTTGGTGACGTCGAGCAGCATGTCGATCTCGCGCTTCTGCGCCTCGCCGCGCACCAGCCGCTCCATCACGCGCCACATCCAGCCGGTGCCCTCGCGGCACGGCGTGCACTGGCCGCAGCTTTCGTGCTTGTAGAAATAAGACAGCCGCGCGATCGCCTTCACGATGTCGGTCGACTTGTCCATGACGATGACGGCGGCGGTGCCGAGACCGGATTTCAGGTCGCGCAGCCCGTCGAAATCCATCGGCGCGTCGACGATCTCGTGGGCCGGTACCAGCGGCACCGACGAGCCGCCGGGAATGACGGCGAGCAGATTGTCCCAGCCGCCGCGAATGCCGCCGCAATGAGTTTCGATCAGTTCGCGGAAGGAAATCGACATTTCCTCCTCGACCGTGCAGGGCGTGTCGACATGGCCGGACACGCAAAACAGTTTCGTGCCGGCGTTGTTCTGACGGCCGAAGGAGGAGAACCAGGCCGCGCCGCGGCGCAGGATGGTCGGCGCGACCGCGATCGATTCGACGTTGTTGACGGTGGTCGGGCAGCCATAAAGGCCGACATTGGCCGGGAATGGCGGTTTCAGCCGCGGCTGGCCCTTCTTGCCCTCGAGGCTCTCCAAGAGCGCCGTTTCCTCGCCGCAAATATAGGCGCCGGCGCCGTGATGGACGTAAACGTCGAAATCCCAGCCGTTCTTGTTGTTCTTGCCGAGCAGGCCGGCGTCGTAGGCCTCGTCGATGGCGCGCTGCAGCGCCTCGCGCTCGCGGATGAACTCGCCGCGCACATAGATGTAGGCGGCATGCGCGCCCATGGCGAAACCGGCGATCAGGCAGCCCTCGACCAGCGTGTGCGGGTCGTGGCGCATGATGTCGCGGTCCTTGCAGGTGCCGGGCTCGGATTCGTCGGCATTGACGACCAGATAATGCGGCCGGTCGTCCGACTGTTTGGGCATGAAGGACCATTTCAGCCCGGTCGGGAAACCGGCGCCGCCGCGGCCGCGCAGGCCGGACGCCTTCATCTCGTCGATGATCCAGCCGCGGCCCTTGGCGATCAGCCCCTTGGTGTCGTCCCAATGACCGCGCGCCATCGCGCCCTTCAACGACGTGTCGAAGCGGCCGTAAATATTGGTGAAGATGCGGTCCTTGTCTTGCAGCATGGCTGTCTCCTCACCTCGGCTTCTTGCCGAAGACGCGGACATATTCGGCTTCGCCGCCCTTGGCGAGCGCCTTGGCCTGCTTGATCCAGTCCTCGCGCTCGATGCGGCCGTGGAATTTCAGGAAACCGTCGACCCAGGCGCGTTCGGCCTTGGTCCAGCGCGCGACCTGGCCATAGGTGAAGATGCCGAGCTCGTGCAGGGTCTTTTCGATCTTCGGGCCGACGCCCGAAATCAGGCGCAGATCGTCGGGTGCCGCGGGACGCTCCATGCCGATCGGGCGGTCCTTGTCGAGCAGAGACGGTTTTTGCGGCTTGGCGCTCGCCGGCTTGGCCGGGGCCTTGCGGGCCTTGCGTTGCTTGTCGGCGGCCTCAACGGCAGGTTCGGCCTTGTTGGCCGCGCGCCGATCGACTTTCGGCGCCGATACGCTGGCCGCCTTTTCGCCATTGGCGCTCGCCTTGACCCTGGACGGAGTCTTGAGCGCCGGGCTGGTCTCGACCGCCGCGGTCTTCGGCTTGGCCGCCTTGGACGGCGGCACGGGATCGCCCTTGGCCTTCGCCGCCCCGGACGGCTTGGCGCGCGTCGCCTTCAGCACCGCCTTTTCGTCGGTCAGGCTGGTGAAACCGGTTTCGGGAGCGGAAAAGAAACGCTCGTTCTGTGGACCGGGCTTGACGTCCTTGCCGTTACCGGCCTCGAAGGCGTCGATGATCTCGCCGAGCCGCTCCGGCGTCAGATCCTCATAGGTGTCCTTGAAGATCATGATCATCGGCGCGTTGACGCAGGCGCCGAGACATTCGACCTCTTCCCACGACAAGGTGCCGTCGGCATTGGTGTGGAATTGCTCGGGGTGGATCTTGTCGCGGCACACCTGCATCAGCGCCTCGGAGCCACGCAGCATGCACGGCGTCGTGCCGCAGACCTGAATGTGGGCCCTGGTGCCGACCGGCTTCAACTGGAACTGGGTGTAGAAGGTGGCGACCTCGAGCGCGCGGATATAGGGCATGTCGAGCATGTCGGCGATCGTCTCGATCGCGGCGCGCGTGACCCAGCCTTCCTGCTCCTGCGCGATCATCAAAAGCGGGATGACGGCGGACTGTTCACGCCCCTTGGGATATTTCTTGACCCATTTCTTCGCCTCCGCCGCGTTTGCCCGGTTGAAGGCGAAGGCGGCTGGCTGAATGGCTGGCTCTGCGAGACGGCGGACGCTCATTTATCTGTCGACCTCTCCGAAAACGATGTCGAGGGAGCCGAGAACGGCGGAGACGTCGGCCAGCATATGGCCGCGGCACAGAAAATCCATCGCCTGCAAATGGGCAAAGCCCGGCGCGCGCAGCTTGCAGCGATAGGGTTTGTTGGAGCCGTCGGACACGAGATAGACGCCGAATTCGCCTTTCGGCGCCTCGACGGCGGCATAGACCTCGCCCTCGGGCACCCGGTAACCCTCGGTGTAGAGCTTGAAATGATGGATCAGGGCTTCCATCGACCGCTTCATGGCGGCGCGCTTGGGCGGCACGACCTTGCCGTCGGTGTTGGAGACCGGCCCGGACTTTTCCTTGCCGAGCAGCAGGTCGACACACTGGCGCATGATCTTCGCCGACTGGCGCATCTCCTCCATGCGGATCAGGTAACGGTCGTAGCAATCGCCGTTCTTGCCGATCGGGATCGAGAACTCCATCTCCGAATAACATTCATAAGGCTGCGATTTGCGCAGATCCCAGCGTGCGCCAGAACCACGCACCATCACCCCCGAAAAACCCCATTCCCAGGCATCGTCGAGCTTGACCACGCCGATATCGACGTTGCGCTGCTTGAAGATACGATTTCCGGTCAGCAGATCGTCGAGATCCTTGACCGTCTTCAGGAACGGGTCGATCCACTTGCCGATATCCTCGACAAGCTGGTCGGGAATGTCCTGGTGCACGCCGCCGGGGCGGAAATAGGCGGCATGCATGCGCGCCCCGCAGGCGCGCTCGTAAAACACCATCAGCTTCTCGCGTTCCTCGAAGCCCCACAGCGGCGGGGTGAGCGCGCCGACGTCCATCGCCTGGGTGGTGACGTTCAACAGATGCGACAGGATGCGGCCGATCTCGGAAAACAGCACCCGGATCACCTGCCCGCGCCTGGGCACCTCGATCTCCAGCAGCCGCTCGACGGCGAGCGCGAAGGCATGCTCCTGGTTCATCGGCGCGACATAGTCGAGCCGGTCGAAATAAGGCACGGCCTGCAGATAGGTCTTGTGCTCGATCAGCTTCTCGGTGCCGCGATGCAAAAGTCCGATATGCGGATCGACACGCGCGACCACCTCGCCGTCGAGTTCCAGCACGAGGCGCAAAACGCCGTGCGCGGCCGGATGCTGCGGGCCGAAATTGATGTTGAAATTGCGGACGGAATGTTCGGTCATTGCGCGCCCTCGCTGGATTTCGGCCCGAACAGCGCGAAAACCTCGGCCTCGGTCATGCGGCGCGTCTCGTTGGCGAAACTGTAATTGGCAGGCTTGCGATCGATGAAGATCTGGCTGTCGAAGCGGAACGCCTCCGGATCGTCGAAAGCGTGGATCGACACGTGCTGGTTGGCGCCGTCCTGGGTCTGCCACAAAAGGGTCGCGCCGCAGGACCGGCAGAAAAGCCGCTCACCCCAGCCCGAACCGCGATAGCGCCCGAGCGCGTCCTCGGCCTCGAACCGCACGCTGTCGCCGCAATCGGTCGACATGAAGGTTCCGCCCGTCCAGCGCCGGCACATGCCGCAATGACACACGCCCATGGTCTCTCCGACCGGGGTCGCGGTGAAGCGCACCGCGCCGCAAAGACATTGTCCGTTGAGCGTCGTCATCGGTCGGTCATCCCTGTCCGAATAGCGCGCCGCCGCCAAACAGCCACAGCGCCAGCCCGGCGACGGTCAGCGCCACCAGGATTTTGCCGGCCGTGTCGTTGACGAACGGTCGGCCCGCGATCCGCGTCCATAAATACCATAACGCGCCGACCGCGATCGCCGCGAGAAGAACGAGAACGAGAAGTCGCGCCATGGCGGTCCGCCCCCGTCATTTCGCCTTCTCGTCGCCGGGCAGCACGTAGTCGGTGCCTTCCCAGGGCGAGAGGAAATCGAAATTGCGGAACTCCTGCTTCAATTCGACCGGCTCGTAGACGACCCGCTTGGCCTCGTCGTCGTAGCGCACCTCGACAAACCCGGTCAGTGGGAAATCCTTGCGCAGAGGATGGCCCTCAAAACCGTAATCGGTAAGCAAACGGCGCAGGTCCGGATGACCCGAAAACAGGATACCGTAAAGATCATAGGCCTCGCGCTCGAACCAGTCCGCACCCGGATAGACCGGGGTTGCGGAGGGAACGGGCGTGTCCTCGTCGGTGACGACGCGCACGCGCACGCGCACGTTCTGGCGCGGCGACATGAGATGATAGACCACGTCGAAGCGTTTTTCGCGCGACGGGTAGTCGACGCCGCAAATGTCGATGAAGCAGACGAACTGGCACTGGACGTCGCGCTTGAGGAAGGCGAGCACTTCCAGCACGTCGCCGGGCGCCACCGTCAAGGTGAGTTCGCCAAAGGCCACGACGGCATCCTCGATACGCCCGTCGAGGCGTTCGGACACGTAGGCGGCCAGGTCTTTCAGCGCTTCGCTCATTTGCCGATCCCGATTTCAGCGCTCGATCGTGCCGGTGCGGCGGATCTTCTTCTGCAGAAGCAGGATGCCGTAAAGCAGCGCCTCCGCGGTGGGCGGGCATCCGGGCACATAGATGTCGACCGGCACCACACGGTCGCAGCCACGCACCACCGAATAGGAATAATGGTAATAACCGCCGCCATTGGCGCACGAGCCCATCGAGATGACGTAACGCGGCTCGGGCATCTGGTCATAGACCTTGCGCAACGCCGGCGCCATCTTGTTGGTCAGCGTGCCGGCCACGATCATGACGTCGGACTGGCGCGGGCTGGCGCGCGGCGCGACGCCGAAGCGTTCGGCGTCGTAGCGCGGCATGGAGACATGCATCATCTCGACCGCGCAGCAGGCCAGACCGAACGTCATCCACATCAGCGAGCCGGTGCGCGCCCAGGTGACGAGCGATTCCGAAGAGGTGACGAGAAAGCCCTTGTCGGCCAATTCGCTGTTGATGTCGCCGAAAAACGCGTCATCCGCGCCGATCGGCTTGCCGGTGTTCGGATCGATGATGCCCTTGGGCCGCGGCGCGACGAGGGTGTCTGAACCGGTGGTCAATCCCATTCCAGAGCTCCCTTTTTCCATTCGTAGATAAAGCCGATCGTCAGGACGGCAAGGAAGATCATCATCGACCAGAAGCCGAGCCAGCCGATCTCACCGAACGACACCGCCCAGGGAAACAGGAAGGCGACTTCGAGATCGAAGATGATGAACAGGATCGAGACCAGATAGAACCGGACGTCGAACTTCATGCGCGCGTCGTCGAACGCGTTGAAGCCGCATTCATAGGCGGAGAGTTTTTCGGGATCCGGGTTCTGGTAGGCGACGATGAAGGGGGCCGCGAGCAGGGCAATGCCGATGACAAGCGCCACGCCGATGAAAATCACGATCGGGAGATATGAAACGAGGAGTTCGTTCATTGCCCAGCCTTCCGGAGCCTTTCCGCGCCTTTTGCCGCCCTTCGGCGCGCTCAAGGCGCCGAAAATCGTCGGGCGACGCGACGGAGTTCAAGCTCATGTTGCAACGCGGCGACGGTTAGCGCAGCCATCACAGCGACGCAAGTCAAACCTTGGCAAAATCGCGGCGTGCGCCTGTCGCTGCGATCCACGGCGTGGGCCGTGAAAGATATCGAAGGCCCGCGCGGGCATTAATGACAGAATTGGCAGGAGGCCGGTCTGGCCGCGGTGCTTTCGGGTTGACGGAGCGGCATACGCGTCGTCTCGTCGCACAAACTCTCACTGGCCACAGGACCACGCAGCAAACCATGAAGGAAACTCTGTCGCTTGCCGCCGCCCGGCGCATCGCGCTCGCAGCCCAGGGCTTTGCCGATTCGCGGCCGCCGCGCGTTGCCGATTTCCGGGCGGTCAGGCGGGTCTTGCGCCACACCGGCCTGTTGCAGATCGACTCGGTCAGCGCCGTGGTGCGGGCGCATTACATGCCGGCCTTCTCGCGGCTCGGCCCGTACCCGATGACGCTGATCGATCAGGCGGCATGGAAGCGCCCGCGCCGGCTGTTCGAATATTGGGCGCACGAAGCCTCGCTGCTGCCGGTGGAGATGTGGCCATTCATGCAGTGGCGGATGGAAAAGGCGCGCCGCAACCAGGGCATCTACAAAGGCCTGGCCGAATTCGCGCGGCAAAACCGCGCCTATGTCGAGCGCATTTACCAAGAGGTCGCCGCGCGCGGCCCGATAGCGGCGTCCGATTTCGAAGATCAGAAGGGCAGCGGCGGCTGGTGGGGCTGGAGCGAGGTCAAGCACGCGCTGGAATGGCTGTTTTGGGTCGGCCATATCACGACCGCGACGCGCCGCGGGTTCGAGCGCTGCTACGACCTTCCCGAACGGGTCATTCCGGCCGCGATCCACGGCGCGCCGACGCCCGAGCCGGCCGAGGCGATCCGCCATTTGCTGCGCGTGTCGGCGCGCGGGCTCGGCATCGCCACGGCCGCCGACCTGCGCGATTATTTCCGCCTGTCGCCGAAGGACGCCGATCCACGGCTAGCCGAACTGGTCGAGGCCGGCGAATTGCACCCGGTGCGCGTGGAGGGCTGGTCGCAGAAGGCCTTTCTGACCGCTGGCGCGCGCATGCCGCGGCGGGTCGCCGGACAGGCGCTGCTGGCGCCGTTCGACCCGCTGGTATGGGAACGCAGCCGCACGGAAAGACTGTTCGGCTTTCGCTACCGCATCGAGATCTACACCCCCGCCGACAAGCGGGTTCACGGCTATTACGTGCTGCCGTTCCGGCTCGACGAGGCGATCGTGGCGCGCCTGTGCGTCAAGGCAGACCGCGCGGCGTCGACGCTGCGGGTCAACACCGCCTTCGCGGAGCCGCACGCACCGGCTCACACCGCCGAAGCGCTGGCCGGCGAATTGCGCAACCTGGCGCACTGGCTGGGCCTGGAACGCGTCGAAACGCTTGCAGCGGGCGATCTGGCCGCGCCGCTCGCGGACACGCTTCGCCGCAGTCAAAACGGTTCCATCTCAGGATGAGCGGCTCAAGGCAGGCGCATGACAACGCAATGCGGCGCGGCGCGGCGACCCATGATCGCCACGCTACTTGTCCACGCTTATGCCAAACGACGGCCTCGACCGTGATACGGCCTGGCTGGTCGATTGCGAAAAGCGGAACCTAGCCGATCTTGCGCATCCGCGCCTTGCGGGCGGCGTAACGCGCGTCGCGCTTGGCCTTGAGGGCGGCATCGTCGACGAGGCTCTCGGCGCGCTTGGCCAATTCCTCGGCGCGGCGCTGCTGCTCCTGGCGACGCTCTTCTTCCTCGCGGGCCAGCCGCTCGGCCTCGAGCGCAGCCTCGCGCTCCGCCTTCAGGCGCGCTTCTTCCACGCGCTTGGCCTGCCGCTCGGCTTCCCGTTCCTTGCGCCGCTGTTCACGCGCCTCGACGATCGCCTTGCGCTCGGCGATGCGCGCCTGCACGGCCGGGTCGTCTTCGCTGGGTCTGTTCTTGAACTTTTCCAAGAGTGCGGCCTTGGCGGCCATCGCGTCGTTGCGTCTTTGGACGAAGTCTTTGTCCTGCTTCTTCAATTCCAACCTTTGATCTCTCTGCTGATCTGTTTGCGGGCGCATACATGATGCGTGCCGAATTTTGGATCAAGCCCCCAAAGCGATCTTTTTGATCGTTCCACCGATTTGGACGCACCAACAAGGCACGACGCGGACTGCGCGCCATGGCTCGTGTCGCGGCGAAAAATCCGTTCCATCAAACCGCTCCCATTCAACGAGGAACGGCCCTGACCGAACGCGGGCCCAAAGAGCATGATGAGGGACGATCGGAGCGGGATTATTGACGGTGCGACCCGCGCGGGCTGGAATAGGGATCGCTGCCGCCGCCATTGTTGCGCCGAGGCCGCTCCCCGCGCATGACATCGCTGGCCTCGACATAGGCCATCTCGATCAGATAGGCGAGCATTTCCAGCCGCTCGGCCTCCGCCATGGTCCGCAGCTGCGCCAGCATCGACTGCATGAAATCCAGCGTCTCGGTTTTGCGGTAGGTCCGGTTCTGCGTCATCGCGAAGTGGCCAGCACCTTTGTTTTTCTTATTCGATAACCGATGATCCGTGTGTTGAAGCATTCGTGGGCGTCAGGGCGTTGTGGAATTGACAAGGCTTCCCGGAAGCGGCCTGCCGCCCTACCCGTACCTCTACACATACACTTAGCATCGTCACTTTAGGTTGTAAATCCGATTAAATGCAACCTTATACCAATCACCGGTTGTCGGCCGTCCTATTTAAGGGCCGGGTCTTGACCCCGCCCGAAAGCCCCGCCATGTGACGCACTGATTTGGCCCAAGAATGGCGTGCACGGAGACATTCCGGCGTCAGCGGCGCCACAGGGACTCGCGTAAAACATGGATGTCGTCATCGTCGAATCGCCGGCAAAGGCGAAAACAATCAACAAATATCTCGGTCGGGACTACAAGGTGCTGGCCTCGTTCGGCCATGTGCGCGATCTGCCGGCCAAGGACGGCTCGGTGCTGCCGGACGAGGATTTCGCGATGTCCTGGCAGGTAGACGGCCCATCGTCCAAGCGCCTGAGTGATATCGCCAAGGCGGTCAAGGAGGCCGACGGACTGGTGCTGGCCACCGACCCGGATCGCGAGGGCGAAGCGATTTCCTGGCACGTCCTGGAGGTGCTGCGCCAGAAACGCGCCTTAAAGGACAAGCCCGTGCGCCGGGTGGTCTTCAACGCGATCACCAAAAAAGCCGTGCTCGACGCGATGGCCAATCCGCGCGACATCGACGTGCCGCTGGTGGACGCCTATCTCGCGCGGCGCGCGCTCGACTACCTCGTCGGCTTCACGCTTTCGCCGGTGCTGTGGCGCAAGCTGCCCGGCGCCCGCTCGGCCGGTCGCGTGCAATCGGTCGCGCTGCGGCTGGTCTGCGACCGCGAAGCCGAGATCGAGCGCTTCGTGCGTCAGGACTATTGGCAGATCGCCGCCAGCCTGACGACGCCGCGACAGGAAGGCTTCGAGGCCCGCCTGACCGCTTTCGACGGCAAAAAACTGCAAAAGCTCGACATCGACAGTCAGGAACAGGCCGACACGATCAGAACGATGCTGGAAGCGGCGTCGTTCACGGTCGCCAATGTCGAGGCCAAGCCGACCCGCCGCAATCCGGCGCCACCGTTCACCACCTCGACCCTGCAGCAGGCGGCCTCGTCGCGCATGGGCTTTTCGGCCTCGCGCACGATGCAGGTCGCCCAGCGGCTTTATGAAGGCCTCGAAGTCGACGGCGAAACGACCGGCCTGATCACCTATATGCGGACCGACGGCGTCCAGATCGCGCCGGAGGCGATCGACGCTGCGCGCGGCGCGATCGCCGACACTTTTGGCGCGTCCTATGTGCCCGACAAGCCGCGGGTCTATTCCGCCAAGGCCAAAAACGCCCAGGAAGCACACGAGGCGATCCGTCCTACGGATTTCTCGCGCACTCCGGACCAGATGCGCAAAATGCTGGATAACGACCAGGCACGCCTGTACGAACTGGTGTGGAAGCGCGCCATCGCCAGCCAGATGAACGCAGCCGAGATCGAGCGTACGACCGTGGAGATCGAGGCACGCGCCGACGGCCGGACGGCGGGTCTGCGGGCCGTCGGCTCAGTGGTCAAATTCGACGGCTTCCTGGCCGCCTATGTCGACCGGCGCGACGAGGACAGCGAAGACGAGGAAAACCGCCGGCTGCCCGAAATCAATGCTGGCGAGAGCGTCGCGCGCGACAAGATCGACGTCACCAAGCACACGACCGAGCCGCCGCCGCGCTATTCGGAAGCCTCGCTGATCAAGAAGATGGAGGAGCTCGGCATCGGCCGGCCGTCCACCTATGCCGCGACGCTGAAGACGCTGGAGGATCGCGGCTATGTCGAGATCGACAAGCGTCGGCTGGTGCCGGAAGCCAAGGGCCGTCTGGTTATCGCCTTTCTGGAGAGCTTTTTCGAGCGCTACGTCGAATATGACTTCACCGCCGCGCTGGAGGAAAAGCTCGACAGGATTTCCGACGGCAAGCTCGCCTGGAAAGACGTCCTGAGGGAATTCTGGCGCGACTTCTCGGCCGCGGTCGCCGACATCAAGGAACTGCGCGTCACCGAGGTGCTCGACGCGCTCAACGAGGAACTGGCGCCGCTCGTCTTCCCCGCCCGCGAGGACGGGGGCGAGCCGCGGGCCTGCCCGCGCTGCGACAACGGCCAGCTTTCGCTGAAGCTCGGGCGCTACGGCGCCTTCGTCGGCTGCTCCAATTATCCCGAATGCGGTTATACGCGCCAGCTTGGCGACGGCGTCGACGGCAATGGCGACGCCACCGGAGACAATGGCGACAAGGCGTTGGGCGTCGACCCCTATACGGAGGAGGCGATCGCGCTGAAATCAGGCCGGTTCGGCCCCTATGTCCAGCGCGGCGACGGCAAGGAGGCCAAGCGCTCCAGCCTGCCGAAGGGCTGGGCGCCGGACACGATCGACCTGGAACGCGCGCTCGCGCTGCTGTCGCTGCCGCGCGATGTCGGCCAGCATCCCGAGACACAAAAAATGATCTCGGCCGGCATCGGCCGCTACGGACCGTTCCTCTTGCATGACGGCACCTACGCCAATCTCGAATCGGTCGAGGACGTCTTCAGCGTCGGCATCAACCGGGCGGTGACGGTGCTGGCCGAAAAACAGGCCAAGGGCGGCGCGCGGCGCGGCGCTGCCACCGTACTGAAGGATCTCGGCGAGCATCCCGACGGCGGCGGCAAGGTAACGGTGCGCGACGGGCGCTACGGCCCTTACGCGAATTTCGGCAAGGTCAACGCCACCCTGCCTAAAGGCAAAGACCCGGCCGGCGTCACGATCGAGGAGGCCGTGGCCCTGATCGCCGAAAGGGCCGGCAAGGCAAAATCGGGCGGGGCAAAAAAGACGACGAAGGCCAAGAAGCCGGCCGCCGGCAAGACCGGCGCCAAAACCAAGAAAACCGCCAAGACCGGCGGTCAATCGGACGCTTCGTGAGCCGCGGCCCAAAAGGCCCCAAAACAGGCGACGGCAAGGACGCCGCGCGACCGTCGCGCGAGGTCGTGCTGCGCTTCGTCGCCGACAATCCCGAACGGGCGACCAAGCGCGACATCGCCAAAGCCTTCAAGCTCAAGGGCCAGGATCGCATCTGGCTGAAGCAGCTCCTGCGTGAGTTCGAGGCCGAGGGCCTGCTGGCCAAACAGGGCAAAAGGCTGAGCCGGCCAGGCGCGCTGCCGCCGGTCGCCGTGCTCGACATCTTTGGCCGGGACGCCGATGGCGGCCTGCTTGCGCGCCCGTCGGAAAGCCGCGAGGAAGACGGGGAGCCGGTGGTGATCGCGGTCGGCCAGGCGCGCGGCGGCAAGGCGATCACGGCAGGCGTCGGAGACCGCGTGCTGGCGCGCCTGTTCGTGCGCGACCGACCGGACGGCCCCGCCTATACAGCGCGGGTGATGAAAGTGTTCGACAAGCGCCGCGACGCCATTTTGGGCGTGATCGCCAGGCGCGAGGACGGGACATTCGTCGCCCAGCCGGTCGAACGGCGCCAGCCGGAAGTCGAGATCGATGCCGAATTCCTGGACGGCGCCGAAATCGGCGATCTGGTCGAGCTGGAGACGCGCCGACCGACCCGCTACGGTCCGGCCCGCGGCAAGGTGCTTGCCGTGGTGGGATCGCTGACCAGCGAGAAAGCGGTCTCAATGATCGCTCTGCACGCGCATGACATTCCGCATATTTTTCCCGCCGAGGTGCTGGCGGAGGCCGAAGCGGCGAAGCCGGCCGGGATGGACGGCCGAGAGGACTGGCGTGAGGTGGCCCTGGTCACCATCGACCCGGCCGACGCCAAGGATCATGACGACGCCGTTTGCGGCCATGCCGACGACGACCCGGCCAATCCGGGCGGTGTGGTCGCGACGGTGGCGATCGCCGACGTCGCAGCCTATGTGCGCACCGGCTCCGCACTTGACCGCGAGGCGCAGAAACGGGGCAATTCGGTCTATTTCCCCGACCGGGTGGTGCCGATGCTGCCCGAGCGCATCTCCAACGATCTGTGCTCGCTGCGCGAGGGCGAGGATCGCCCGGCGCTGGCGGTACGCATGGTGTTTGCCGCCGACGGGCGCAAGCTCAAACACTCTTTTCACCGTGTCATGATGCGCTCCGCGGCGCGGCTGGCCTATCCGCAGGCGCAGGCCGCGATCGACGGCACGCCCGACGACAAGACCGCGCCGATGCTCGACCCGGTGCTGAAGCCGCTATGGGACACGTATGCGGTGCTGGCGCGCGGGCGGACGGCCCGCAAGCCGCTGGAACTCGACCTGCCGGAACGCAAGATCCTGCTCGACGACAACGGCAAGGTCGATCGGGTCGTGGTGCCGGAGCGGCTCGAGGCGCACAGGCTGGTCGAGGAGTTCATGATCCAGGCCAATGTGGCGGCCGCCGAGACGCTGGAAGCCAAGCGACAGGCGCTGGTCTACCGAACCCATGACGCGCCCTCGCTGGCCAAGCAGGAATCGCTGCGCGAGTTCCTGAAGACGCTCGGCCTGTCGCTGGCGCGCGGCGCGCAATTGCGCCCTGCACAGTTCAACAGCATCCTTGAGCGTGTGCGCGGCGAGGACCACGAGCAGCTCGTCAACCAGGTGGTGCTGCGCTCGCAGAGCCAGGCCGAGTACGCGCCCGACAATATCGGCCATTTCGGCCTCAATCTCAAACGCTACGCCCATTTCACCTCGCCGATCCGCCGCTATGCCGATCTGATCGTCCACCGGGCGCTGATTGCCGCGCTCGGGCTGGGCCAGGACGGGCTGACGCCGGGCGAGGAAGCGCGACTGGACGACGTCGCCGCCCTGATATCGGCGGCCGAACGCCGCGCCATGGCGGCGGAGCGCGACACGGTCGACCGCCTGATCGCCGGCCATCTGGCCACACGCCGCGGCGATAGTTTCGAGGCGCGCGTGTCCGGCGTCACCAAGGCGGGACTATTTGTCCAATTGCCGGCCTTCGGCGCGGATGGCTTCATACCGGTGTCATCGCTGGGTGGCGACTACTATATATACGACGAGACGGCGCATTCCCTCGTCGGCGACAGGAGTTCGAAAGGTTTCCGCCTGGGCGACCGGGTCGATGTCAAGCTGGTCGAGGTCGCCCCGCTCGCGGGCACGCTGCGTTTCGAAATGCTCAGCGAACCCCGCCCCCTGCCACCGGCCACGCGCTCCTTTCACAAGGCGAAAAACCGGGCACAGACACGACCATCGCGGCGCGCCAGTTCGGCCCGCGGCAGGAGAAAATAGATGGACGCACGGAAATTCGGCGGCGCGGCCGCAACAAAGTTATCCGACAGGCCGCTGTGGCAGGCGATGAAACGCGGATTTTTGGGCCGCTGCCCGCATTGCGGCCAGGGTCGCCTGTTCGCCACCTTCATCCGCACCGCGGAAAGCTGCAATGTGTGCGGGGAGGAATTCCACCACCATCGCGCCGACGACCTGCCCGCCTATCTGGTGATGGTCATTGTCGGCCACGTGATCGTCGGCGCATTCATGGGCATCGAAGCGGCCACGACGCTGTCGACCTGGCAGCATCTGGCGATCTGGGTCCCGATCACGATCGTCTCGGCGCTTGCGCTGCTGCAGCCGACCAAGGGCGCGGTCGTGGGGCTGCAATGGGCGCTGCGCATGCACGGTTTCGGCGGGCCGGCGGAAGAGCTCGAGACCCATCCCGAGCTATGAGCGGGCGCAAACGAGAAGGCATAAACGTGAAGGACGGCATGAGCCGGGCCGATGTGGACCGGGCCGAATCCAAGGATTTCGCGCTCGGCGGCAAGCCGATGCGGCCGCGCGACGCCGCGACCCTGATCCTGCTCGACCGGGACGGCGCCGAAATCCGCGTCCTGCTCGGCCGGCGGCACCGGGCGCATGCCTTCATGCCTGGCAAATTCGTCTTTCCCGGCGGCCGCACCGACCCTACCGACAGCCGTGTCGCGATCGCCGCCCCGCTGCATCCGGACGAAGAAAATCGCATCGCCGGCTCGGGCGGCCGCGCCACCCCGGCCCGGGCGCGCGCGATCGCACTGTCGGCGATCCGGGAAGCCTACGAGGAAGCCGGCCTTCTGATCGGACGGCGCGAGCCCTTCGAAACCCGGCATTCCGGCTGGCAGGGTTTTGCCGAGCACGGCGTACAACCGGCGCTCGACCGGCTGCGGTTCATCGCCCGCGCCATCACGCCGCCCGGCCGGGTGCGGCGCTTCGACACCCGCTTCCTGGCCGCCTGGCGTTCGGATGTCGCCTGCGAGCTGGAAAATGGCGGACCGACCGACGAACTCGAGGGACTGGTCTGGCTGCCGCTGTCGCAAGCCAGGGAGGCCGACATCCCCGCCATCACGCGTACGGTGCTCGACGAGTTGCAGGCCCGGTTGAAGGACGATCCCGAGCTTGAACCGGGCCGCCAGGCGCCGTTTTACCGCATGCTTCACAACCGCTTCGTGCGGACCGTGGTCTGACGAACGGGCAAGACACCAAGATGGGCGGGGACCGTGCGGCGGAACGGGAAACCGAAACGGTGCGCTGGCTGGCGCTCGGCGCGGCCATCGCCTCGATCAGCGCGGTTGGCATCGCCATCGGCCTCGGCGTGCCGCTTCTCAGCGTAATTCTCGAAAATCGCGGCTTTTCAGCCACCACGATCGGGCTCAACACGGCCGTGGCCGGCCTGGCCTCGATCGCGACGGCGCCGCTGGCGATCCCGGTCGCGGCACGGTTCGGCGTCGTGCCGACCATGCTGGCGGCGATCGTGGTCGGCGCCTTTTCCTTTCTGGGCTTTTATGTCGCGTCGGATTTCTGGATGTGGTTTCCGCTGCGCATCACGCTGCACGCCGCGATCACCGCTCTGTTCATCCTGTCGGAATTCTGGATCAGCGCCTCCGCGCCGACGCACAAGCGCGGTCTGGTACTCGGCATCTACGCGACCGTGCTGTCGCTCGGTTTCGCCTTCGGGCCGTGGCTGTTTTCGCGACTCGGCAGCGACGGCGTCTTGCCCTTTGTGGTCGGCTTCGCCATCACGCTGGCATCGGCCGTTCCGGTGCTCGCGGCCTGGCGCGAAAGCCCCGCCATCAGCGGCGTGGCGCATCGCGGCGGCTTTTTGAGCTATATTTTCCTGGTTCCGACGGCGACCGCGGCGGTGCTGGTGTTTGGCGCGGTGGAAACCGGCGGGTTCGCGCTTTTTCCCGTCTATG
Source organism: Nitratireductor arenosus (assembly GCF_009742725.1). GTDB lineage: Bacteria > Pseudomonadota > Alphaproteobacteria > Rhizobiales > Rhizobiaceae > Mangrovimarina > Mangrovimarina arenosa. Next base: position 78,536 of record NZ_WPHG01000004.1, read on the forward strand.
GAAACCGAATCGGCTATTCGGAAACCGACGCCGCGCTGCTTTTGACGATGATCGGCCTCGGCAACGTGGTTTTGCAAGTTCCGCTCGGCATGATCAGCGACCGCATGGCCGACCGCCGCACTTTGTTGGCACTGTGCGCGGCTATCGGGCTCGCCGGCATGATCATACTGCCAATGGTGTCGATGGACTGGTATGTCGTCGCCGCGGTGCTGTTTTTGTGGGGTGGTGTCGTGGCCGGCCTCTACACGGTCGGCCTCGCCCATCTCGGCGCGCGCCTGACCGGGCGCGACCTCGCCTCGGCCAACGCCGCCTTCGTGTTCTGCTACGGGTTCGGCATGCTGATCGGGCCGCAGGCGACCGGCATCGGCATCGATCTTCTCGGCGTGCATGGCTTTGCCTGGTCGCTGGCTCTGTTCTTCGTGTGCTATTTGGTGCTTGTCGCATCGCGCGTGCGAGGAGCGCGCGATGGCGGCTGACTGTGTCGTGGGCCCCGCGACCACAAACGCGATTTACTCACGCGCGATTTCGCGCTTTGATCCCCACCTACCCGAACCGCCATGGGAGCGAGACTGATGACATTGTGGAAATCCATCCTGGCCGCGACGGCCCTTGCGCTGGCCTCGAGCACATCCGTGCTCGCCGCCAAAACCGACCTCGTGGTCGGCGTGGTGCTGGAACCGCCGCATCTCGACCCGACGGCTGGTGCGGCCGCGGCGATCGACGAGATCGTCTACGCCAACGTGTTCGAAGGCCTGACGCGCATCGGCCCTGGCGGCGAGGTTGAACCGGCGCTGGCAGAAAGCTGGGAGATTTCCGACGACGGCAAGGTCTACACCTTCAAGCTGCGCGCCGGCGCGACCTATCACGACGGCAGCGACTTCGACGCCGAGGACGTAAAGTTCTCGCTCGAACGCGCGATGGCGGAAGACTCCACCAATGCGCAAAAAGGGCTTTTCGCGGCCATCGACACGGTCGAAATCGTCGACCCGACCACGGTCAAGATCATGCTGAAGACACCGCAGGGTTCGTTTCTCTACAATCTGGGCTGGGGCGACGCGGTGATCGTGGCGTCCGAATCGGCCGACGGCAACAAGGAAACGCCTATCGGCACCGGTCCGTTCAAATTCGACAAATGGTCCAAGGGGTCCTCGATCACCCTGTCGAAGGCCGACGGCTATTGGGGCGACCCGGTCGCGCTCGACACGGTCGAGTTCCGCATCATCCCCGATGCCGCGGCCGCCGTACCGGCGCTTCTGACCGGCGACGTGCACGCCTTCCCGAACATGCCGGCGGGCGACGCATTGCCCCAAATCCAGGCCGACCCGCGCTTTGTCGTGGTGGTCGGCTCGACGGAGGGCGAGACGATCCTGTCGACCAACAACAAGAAGGCGCCGTTCGACAATCTCAAGGTGCGCCAGGCGATCGCGCACGCGCTCGACCGCGAGGCGATCATCGCCGGCAACGGCTCCGGCTTCGGCACGCCGATCGGCTCGCATTTCTCGCCCGGCAACGAAGCCTATGTCGACCTGACCGGCACCTATCCGCACGATCTCGAAAAGGCGAAGGCGCTGTTGAAGGAGGCGGGCTTCGAAAACGGCTTCAAGGCGACGCTGAAACTGCCGCCGCCTTCCTATGCGCGCGACGGCGGCCAGGTTATCGCCTCGCAATTGCGCGAAGTCGGCATCGAGCTCGAGATCATTCCGGTCGAATGGGCGCAATGGCTCGACCAGGTCTTCAAGGCCAAGGATTACGACCTGACGATCGTCTCGCATACCGAGCCGAACGATATCGGCATCTATGCGCGCGACGACTATTATTTCCAGTACGACAATCCCGACTTCAAGGCCGTGATCGCCGAGCTCGACGTCACCTCGGATCAGGCCAAGCGCAACGAACTCTACGCCAAGGCGCAGAAGATCATCGCCGAGGACGCCGTCAACGGCTATCTGTTCCAGTTGCCCAAGATCGGCGTCTGGGACGCCAAGCTTGAAGGCATGTGGGAAAATTCGCCGGTGCAGGCAACCGATCTGACCGACGTGAAATGGGCCGAATAATGGATGTCTCTCCCTCCCCCTCGCGGGGAGGGAGACGCAGTGCCCGATGACTGCATTTCTCGCCAAGCGCATCGCCGTCGGGCTCCTGACATTGATCGTGGCCTCGATCGTGGTTTTCGCCGTGCTGGAGATCGTGCCGGGCGATCCGGCGCAACTCATGCTCGGCATGAACGCCACCGACGAGGCGCTCGCCGCCCTGCGCGAGCAGATGGGGCTCAACCAGCCGGTCGTGGCGCGCTATCTGGGCTGGGCGGGCGGACTTCTGGTCGGTGATTTCGGCCGCTCCTTCACCTATTCCAGCCCGGTGATCGAGCTCATCGCGGAGCGGGCCGTCGTGTCGCTGCCGCTGGCGCTGATGGCGCTTATTCTATCGACCGCGATCGCCATCCCGGTCGGGCTGTTCGCGGCCGCCAGGCGCGGCAAGGCGGCCGACACGCTCGCCATGGGCGCGGCCCAGTTCGGCGTCGCGGTGCCGAATTTCTGGTTCGCGCTGATCCTGATCTATGTCTTCGCGGTCTGGCTGCGGCTGGTGCCGGCCGGCGGCTTCTCGGGCTGGGAGAACGGGCTGATTTCCGGGCTGAGGGCGCTGCTCCTGCCGGCGATCGCGCTCGCGCTGCCGCAGGCGGCGATCCTGGCCAGGGTGACACGCTCGGCGCTGCTGGAGGTGCTGGGCGAGGATTATATCCGCACCGCCCGCGCCAAGGGCATGCCGCGCGGCGCGGTGTTGTGGCGCCACGCGCTGCGCAACGCGATGATCCCGGTGCTGACCATTCTCGGCCTGCAATTCGCCTTCCTGCTCGCCGGTACGATCATCATCGAGAACGTGTTTTATCTGCCCGGCCTCGGACGTCTCGTCTTCCAGGCAATTACCCAGCGCGACCTGATCGTGGTCGAGGGCGTGGTGATGTTGCTGGTGGCAAGCGTGGTCTTCGTCAATATCGTCGTCGACATCTGCTACGCGCTCGTCGATCCACGGCTGAGGACGCGCTGATGGCCGCCGAACCGCTCGATCTTCCGCAGGCCGAACAGGGCCTCGTGGCCGCGGCCTTTTCCAACCGCTCCTTCGTCGCCGGCTTCGCGATCACCGCCGTGGTCGCCGCGATGGCGCTTCTGTCGTTTTTGTGGACGCCGTTCGACGTCACACGTCTGGTGCCGGCCGATCGCATGCAGGGCCTGTCGTGGACGCACCCGTTCGGCACCGACCATTTCGGCCGCGACATCCTGTCGATGATCATGGTCGGCGCGCGCAACTCAATCGCCGTCGCGGTGGTCGCCGTGTGCATGGGCATGGGCGTCGGCGTGCCGCTCGGCTGCTGGGCGGCGGCGCGCGGCGGGCTGATCGACGAGGCGCTGATGCGCTTCAACGATCTGGTCTTTGCCTTCCCAGCCCTGCTGACGGCAGTGCTGATCACCGCCATTTTCGGGCCCGGCGCGATCAACGCCATCATCGCGATCGGCGTTTTCTATATCCCGGTCTTCGCGCGCGTGGCGCGCGCCGGGGCGATGTCGTTGTGGCCGCGCGAATTCATCCTGGCCGCGCGCGCGGCCGGCAAGAACAAGACGCTGATCACCATCGAACACATCCTGCCCAACATCGCCTCGATCCTGCTGGTCCAGGGCACGATCCAGTTCGCGCTCGGCATCCTGGCCGAAGCGGGACTTTCTTATGTCGGGCTCGGCGCGCAGCCACCGATGCCGTCCTGGGGACGCATGCTGTTCGACGCCCAGACGCGCATGATCGTGGCCCCTCACCTGGCCCTGTTTCCCGGCCTGGCGATCGTCGTCACCGTGCTGGGCCTGAACCTTCTCGGCGACGGGCTGCGCGACGTGCTCGACCCCAAGCTCAGGCGCCAACGCTGATGGCCCTTCTGGAGATCGAAAGGCTGACGCTCAAGATCGGCGGCACGCCGATCCTGAAAGATGTCGATCTTTCGATCGGCGCCGGCGAAACGATGGGCCTGGTCGGCGAATCGGGCTCGGGAAAGTCGATGACGGCGCTGACCGTGATGCGGCTTCTGCCGCACGCCGCCGAGGCGAGCGGGCGCGTCACCTTCGACGGTATCGACATTCTGGCAGCGCCGGAAGCGGCGATGTGCCGGCTGCGCGGCGACGATATCGGCATGGTGTTCCAAGAGCCGATGACGGCGCTGAACCCGGTCAAGACGATCGGCGAACAGGTGGCCGAAGGCATACGCTGGCACACCGGCGCCAACCGGGCCGACGCGGAGGCCTCGGCGCGCCGGATTCTCGACCGGGTCGGCCTGCCGGAAGCGCAATTTCCGCTGTCGCGCTATCCGCACCAGCTTTCCGGCGGCCAGCGCCAGCGCGTGGTGATCGCGATCGCCTGCGCGCTTAAACCCAAGCTTTTGATCGCCGACGAACCCACCACCGCGCTCGACGTCGTGCTGCAGGCGCAGATCCTGGATCTGCTGCGCGACCTTGTGGCCGAAAACCGCATGGGCCTGCTTCTTATCAGCCACGATCTGGCCGTCGTCACCGATATGGCCAATCGGGTGACCATCATGCGCCATGGCGAAGTGATGGAGGAAGGCGAAACCGCGCCGACGCTTGCCGCGCAGGTTCACCCCTATACGCGCCAGCTCGCCGAGGCGTCGATGCACGTGCCGGCCCGGCCGCACCGCGCCGCGGCACATGCTTCCGGTCCCAACCTGCTCGAGGTCGACGGCGTCGTGCGCGACTATGCCGGGCGACAGCGATCGCTGTTTTCGCGCCCTGATCCGTTCCGGGCCGTCGACGGCGTCTCCTTCGCGCTCAAGCCCGGCCAGTCGATGGCGCTGGTGGGCCGCTCGGGCTGCGGAAAATCGACGCTGGCGCGGATGATCCTGGCGCTCGACCGGCCGAGCGCCGGCGAAATCCGCTTCCTCGGCGAACCGCTGACGGGCAGGAGCGAGGCGGCGCTGAAACCGGCGCGGCGCAACATTCAGGTCGTCTTCCAGGACCCGTATGGCTCGTTCAACCCGCGCCACAAGGTCGAACGCCTGGTCGCCGAACCGCTGCACCTGCTCGACGAGGCCCCCACGCCGGCGACGCGTCGCGAGATGGTCGCCGGCGCGTTGCGCGAGGTCGGGCTCAGGCCGGACGACATGCAAAAATACCCGCACGAGTTTTCCGGAGGCCAGCGCCAACGCATCTCGATCGCGCGCGCGCTGATCACGCGGCCGAAGCTGATCGTGGCCGACGAGCCGGTATCGGCGCTCGACGTGTCGATCCGCGCCCAGGTGCTCGACCTGTTCGCCGACCTCAACCAGCGCCTCGGCGTCGCCTATCTGTTCATCACCCACGACCTGACGGTGGCGCGCGCGATCACCGACGAGGTGATGGTGATGCATGACGGCAGGATCGTGGAGGAAGGCAAGACCGACGCGGTGCTCGACGATCCGCGCTCGGACGCGGCCAAGGCGCTGGTGGCCGCCGCGCCGGACCTGAAGCGAGCGATCCGGCGGCGCCTGGCCGAACAGGGATAAAGCCGGTTTGCGGAAAATACCGGCCGGCTTCAGGCCGAAGCCGGGCCTGTTTCTCCCTCGCCGTGAACCTGGCCGCCGACCACCTCGGACGGGTCGAGGTCGAGCACATCGAGCGTTCGGCGCAAAAGCCGGACTTCTTGCTCGCTCAGATCCGAATCGGATTTGGCGATCTCCGCCATATGGCGCGCGAGTTCGACGCGGCGCTGCCGGTCGAGCGTTCGAAACAGGGCCAGCGCCTGCGAGCCCGTCGTCTCGTAGCCGAAATCATGCAGATAGCGGATCACGCTCTTCAGGCTGTCCTCGCTGATACCGAAGGAATCGCGGCAGATCCGCCGGAACGTCTCCAGTTCCTTCTCGTCGACCTCGCCATCGGCCAGGATCATTCGGAACAACAACAGAAGCTCGGCCGACAGCACCGGATCGTCGGCGACGCGGCGCACGGCCGGATCGCCTTCGAACAGAACACGCAGCTTGGCAAGAAACCCTTCGGCCATCGACCACCCTCCCCGGAGCGGAATCACACTATTGCGGTTTGCGCCTTGTGCAAGCCTCAAGCCTGTGGTCGAAGGCGAAGTCCACCGTCGTTTTCCCGCCAACGTTTCTTGCATGTTCGAACTCGCCACAGAGACGCTTTTGGTGCTGGCCCTGGTCGGGCTTGCGGCCGGCTTTGTCGATTCGATCGCCGGCGGCGGCGGCCTGATCACCGTGCCGGCGCTATTGCTGTGCGGTTTTTCGCCGGTCGAGGCGCTGGGCACCAACAAGTTGCAGTCGCTGTTCGGCTCCGGTTCGGCGACGCTGTCCTACGCCGCCAAGGGTCATGTCGATCTGCGCCGCCAGGCACCTTTCGCCGTCCTGTCGGCGCTCGGCGCCGCGGCCGGGGCGTTGCTTGCGACCGTCGTGCCGGACGGTGTGCTTGAGGCGGTGCTGCCGGTGCTGTTGGTCGCGATCGCGCTCTATTTCGCGCTGAAGCCCAATATGGGCGACGTCGACGGCGCCCGACGGATCGCACCGCTGCTGTTCGGCGTGACGCTCGTGCCGGCGATCGGCTTTTACGACGGGCTTTTCGGCCCCGGGACCGGCTCTTTCTTCATGCTCGCCTTCGTGACGCTGGCCGGCTACGGCATGTTGAAGGCGACCGCGCACACGAAATTGTTGAACTTCGCTTCCAATCTCGGCGCCTTCGCCGTTTTCTCGGCCGTTGGGGTGGTGTCGTGGGAGGCGGGCCTGGTGATGGGCGCGGCGCAATTCGCCGGCGCGAGGATGGGTGCGGCGCTGGCCATGAAGTCGGGGGCGAAGCTGATCAAGCCGCTGCTGGTGACGACCTGTACCGTTCTGGCCCTGCGCCTGCTTGTCGATGACGGCAATCCCCTGCGCCTCTGGCTTTGGGGATAGGCCCGGCGCCGGTGACCGAGCTTGGCCGGCGCGTCGGATTGGCCTAGCATGACCCACAACGATGCATGACATGGCACAGGATCCAACGCCCAGCACGACCGTGGCGGGGTGTCTCGACGGCGCCCCGTTTCTGGTGCGCCATCCTGTGCATGCCGATCTTTGCGACGACGTGGTCCGGATCCTCGGATATCGCGAAAACGGGGTTGCACTCGACAACGCCGTCGAGATGGCGCCGCTGGCGGTGCCGCTGATCCTCGGCTTCGGCGAGCCGTTCCAGATCGCGCTTGGGCGCGCGCCCGCGTCCGAAGACCGCTACGACAGTTTCACCTCCGGGCTCTATCCGGGTTTCGTGCTGATGAATTCGACCGGCCGGGCCGAATGTATCCAGATCGATTTCACCCCGCTCGGCGCCCGACGGTTTTTCGGCATTCCAATGCGCGAGATCGCACAGCGCATGGTGCACACCGTCGATCTCGGCGATCGCGACATCGTCCGCCTGCGCGACCGGCTCGGCGCGGAAACCGACTGGCGGCGCCGTTTCGGCCTGGTGGAGGCAGTGCTGCGGCGGCGGCTGGAACGCGCGCGGCCGCAACACGGCGCGGTCGCCTGGGCGTATGAGCGCATCCTGGCCAGCCAGGGCACGGTGCGTATCGGCGCCCTGGCGCGTTCGCTCGACTGTTCGCGCAAACATCTCAACCAGCGTTTTCACGAGGAGATCGGGATCGGGCCGAAATCGACGGCGCGCATGGTGCGCTTCAACCGCGCTCTGACGATGGCCCGGTTCGCCGAAGGGCCGGACTGGGCGCTTATCGCCGCCGATTGCGGTTACGCCGATCAGGCCCATCTCGTGCGCGAGTTTCGCGCGTTTTCGGGTGCGCCGCCGTCCGCGCTGCCACCCTTTCCGTAACCGCGCGGCGGAAAATGCACCGCAGCGGAGCTGGTCCGCCGCAGCGGCCTTGACTTTCGGGGACGCTCGTTTATGTCTCCGCCAACTCTGCACGGCCTGTTGACCTTTGTCGCGTCCTCAAGGGCGGGTTCGAAGCCGGCGGAATTTCGCGAGAACAACGGACGAACGTCATGGCCAAAGCCGCAAATCTGAAGATCAAGCTCCTGTCGACCGCCGATACCGGCTATTTTTACGTCACCAGCAAGAACAGCCGGACGAAGACGGAAAAGATGTCGTTCCGCAAATACGACCCGATTGCCAAGAAGCATGTCGAGTTCAAGGAAACGAAGATCAAATAGACTGCCGAGAAACCGGTCGCACCATCGATGACGCCGCCTGCGAGGGCGGCGTTTCTTGTTGTGCGGGCGGCGCGAAAGCCCCGGCCCGGTCGATCGGCGTAATGGAGAAAAGGGGGCCGGCCGGCTATCTGACAGCGGTACGAGGAGGCCACTGAGAGTCAGCGCCGACCGGCCAACCCCACGGAACCCAGGAGATGCGGCGGACCTGAGCATCATGGGGTATGTCGCGAGGCCCGCGTCGAAAACTGTTGCGGTGCACTCTCGTTGGAAGGATTTCTCGCGCAATGCGGCGAAGAAATCAACTATTTATTAAGGATATGCGGCAGCTTGCTTACGTTAACGTAAACAAGACGGTCGCTCCTTCATCCAGTTGCCGGGACAAACCGCCTCACGCCGCCGCCGAAACGACGCGGTTGCGTCCGCCGTTCTTGGCCTCGTAAAGGGCGAGGTCGGCCCGCTTGACGAGCCCGGCGGCGGTATCGGCCGTACCGTCGAGCGCGGCGATGCCGGCGCTGACCGTCAGCCGCACCGCGACCTGGTCCGGCCCGACGGCGAACGGCGCCGCCTCGATCTCGGCGCGCACACGCTCGCCGATCCTGGCCGCCGCCCGCGCGTCGGTGTCGGGCATGGCGACGACGAACTCCTCGCCGCCATAACGGCAGGCAAGGTCGATGCCGCGCACGTTTCTGCGCAACCTTTCAGCGAACTCGCGCAGCACCTCGTCGCCGCCGTCGTGGCCGTAGGTGTCGTTGACGGTCTTGAAGCAGTCGAGATCGGTGATCATCACCGACAGGGGACGCCCGCCCGCCTTGGCGCGCTCGACCAGCGTTTCGAGATGGCTGTCGAGATAGCGGCGGTTGTGCAGCCCGGTCAGCCCGTCGGTGACCGCCATGGCGATGGTTTCGGTGACGTTGGCGCGCAGGCGGTCATTATAGCGCTTGCGCCGCACCTGGGTGCGCAGCCGCGCGGTCAGCTCCTGGCGGTCGAGCGGCCGCACGATATAGTCGTTGACGCCGAGCTCGAGCGCACGGGTGACGCGTTGCTGTTCGTCCTTCTCGGCGACCAGGATGATGGGTACGAACCGGGTGCGGTCGAGAGAGCGCAATTGCGCGCACAACCGCAGCGGGTCGAAACGCGCGAAGCCGGTCGACACCAAAACACAGTCGAAATTACCCTCCGCGATCTGGAAACACGCGGCCTGCGGGTCGGGCTGGACCGATGGCGTCACATAGGAAGACAGCAGCCCGGCGACCTCTCCGGCCGCTCGCGTATCGTCGTCCACCACAAGCACGCGCGGGCTCTCCTCGTCGCCCGCGACGGTGTCGGCAAGCAGGGGTTCGATGCCGATATTGCGCGTCGTCGTCGCGCGCAGGCGCAACTCGTCGGACAACATTTTCAGGCGCACCAGGCTCTTGACCCGGGTCAGCAGTTGGAGATCGTTGACCGGCTTGGTCAAAAAATCATCGGCGCCGGCTTCCAGCCCGCGAATGCGGTCGGTGACCTGGTCGAGCGCGGTGACGATGACGACGGGAATATGCGCGGTAAGCGGATCCTGCTTGAGCCGGTGGCAGACTTCGAAACCGTCCATCTCCGGCATCAGAATGTCGAGCAGCACCACGTCGACCTTGCCGGTCTGGCACAGTTTCAGGGCCTCGGGACCGGAGGTCGCCGTCAGCACCTCGAAATACTCCGCCAGAAGCCGCGCCTCCAGCAGTTTCAAGGTGGCGGGAATGTCGTCGACGACGAGGATGCGTGCGGTCATGGTCCGGTTCCGTTCGGTCGGCGTGGATGCGCGTTCGTCAGGCGTCGCCCAGATAGGATTTGATCGTCTCGATGAACTTGCCAACCGAGATCGGCTTGGAGATATAGGCCTCGCAGCCGCCCTGCCGGATGCGCTCCTCATCGCCCTTCATGGCGAAAGCGGTCACGGCGATGACAGGGATGGAATGAAGGTCGTCATCCTCCTTCAGCCATTTCGTGACTTCCAGGCCGGACACTTCCGGCAGCTGGATGTCCATCAAAATCAGGTCCGGCCGATGCTGGCGCGCGAGATCGAGCGCTTCAAGCCCGTTGCGCGTGCGTACCGTGGCATACCCGCTGGCCTCGATCAGGTCGCGGAAGAGCTTCATGTTAAGCTCGTTGTCCTCGACGATCATCACTGTCTTCGACATGCTCGCCCCACCCTGACGACAGGTTTTCGGACCACGTTGCCGGCACATGAGCCGGAAAAGCGCGATTCTCCCATAAGACAGGCTATCGCGATTTGATTGACGAAAGGCAAACCCGTCCGCACGGCCTGCCCGAACCTCGGCTTGCCTGCCGGCGGGCAAGCGGCTAGGTCTGACCGCATCCACCGATCCGGACGATGCCCATGCCCGCCACAGCCAGTCCTCATAACGCCGAAGCGCTCGCCATCCAGGCGCTCGGCTTCGTTGCCGCCGACCCGGTGCTTTTGCCGCGCTTCCTCGCGCTCACCGGCATCGAGGCGACCGATATCCGGCGCGCGGCGGCCGAGCCCGGCTTTCTGGCCGGCGTGCTGACCTTCATTCTCGCCCACGAGCCGACATTGACCGCGTTTTGCGAGGCGCGCGACATCGATCCGGCCGCGGTCGGCAGGGCACAACGCGCCCTGCCCGGCGGCGACGAACACGATCAGGCTTCGACATGAGCGACGATCCCGAAACCGCGCGCCAGATCGCCGAACTGGCGCGCGACCCACGCCCGCTGCTGGTGCTCGATGTCGACGACGTGATCCTGGAATTCATCCGGCCGTTCCCGCGCTTCCTTGCCGCGCAGGGCTTCGCGCTGGGGATGGAAACCTTCCGGCTGCACGGCAACGTCACCGAGATCGACACCGGCGCGGTGGCCGACCGGGAGACCGTTTCGGGTCTGCTTACAGCCTTCTTCGCCGCCCAGGCCGAGTGGCAGACCATGACGACAGGCGCCACCGAGGCGCTCGAAACGCTGTCGGTCGGGGCCGAGATCGTGCTTTTGACCGCCATGCCGCACCGTCACCGTACGGTACGCCGTGCCCATCTCGATGCGCTCGGGCTCGCATATCCGCTGCTGACCACCGAAATGGCCAAGGGCCCGGCGATCGCCGCGCTCAGGGGCGACAAGAAGCGGCCGGTCGCCTTCGTCGACGACCTTCCCCACAATCTGGCCTCGGCCCGCGCCAGCGTCGCCGACGCGCATCTGTTCCATCTGATGTCCGACAACTCGCTGCGCCGGCTGCTGCCGCCGCCGGCCGATGGCATCGCGGTGGTCGATGACTGGCCGGACGCCACGCCGAAAATCGCGGGCGCGCTGCGGCTTTGAACTCGCGGCGGCGGCCGCGTCGCCGATGGCGAAACCGTCGCTACAACACCATGCGCATCAGGGGGCGGCCGGCCTTGCGCTCGGCCACGCGCTCGAAGCCGGCCTTTTCGAAAACGCGGGCCGAACCGACGAACAGGCCGACCGGGCGCGCGCTTTTGGATTCGGTTATCGGGCAGGCATCGATCAGCCGCGCGCCGCCGGCCCGCGCATGATCGATGCCGGCTGTGACCAGAAGATGGGTAAGACCCTGGCCGCGCGCCCTGGCGCGGACGAAAAAACACGACACCGCCCAGACCCCGGCATCGTCGCGTTCGTCCGGCGAAAGCGGCGCCGAGACGCGGCCTTGATTGTTCCATTCGGGCACGTCGGCGCGCGGGCCGATCTGCATCCAGCCCATGGCGATGCCGTCCTCGATCGCGATCAGGCCGGGCGGCGGCCCGGTCTCGACGCGGGTCATGAAATGCGCGCGGTTGCTTTCGCGGTTGTTTTGCCGCCGCGTGGCCGGCGGCAGGCGAAAATGCGTGCACCAGCAGCCGTAACAGGCACCCTGGCGGCCAAACAAATCCTCCAGCGCCGGCCACAATTCGGCTGTCAGCGGCTCGATCCGTGTGGCCATGCGATCCCCTTCCAGGCCGCTTGTCTCACGGGCCCGTCTCAATTACTATTTGGTTTGTTCCGCTTATGTTCGCAGCCATGACGTTTGCTGTCAACGATCCCGAGGCCGGTTTTTGCCGCGACTGCCTGCGCCCGCAGGCGGATGCGGCGGCGCGGCGCTGCGCGGCGTGCGGCAGCCCAAGGCTGCTGCGCCACGCCGAACTCCACCGGCTTTCGATCGCCCATATCGACTGCGACGCATTTTACGCCGCGGTGGAAAAGCGCGACCGGCCCGAATTGCGCGACCGGCCGCTGATCATCGGCGGCGGCAAACGCGGCGTGGTCTCGACGGCCTGCTACATCGCCCGCATCAAGGGCGTGCGTTCGGCGATGCCGATGTTCAAGGCGCTGGAGGCCTGTCCCGAGGCGGTGGTGATCAAGCCAGACATGGAAAAATATGTCCTGGTCGGGCGCGAGGTGCGCCGGATGATGCAGGCGTTGACGCCGCTGGTCGAGCCGATCTCGATCGACGAAGCCTTTCTCGACCTGTCCGGCACCCAGAAACTGCACGGCATGGCGCCGGCGATCGTTTTGGCGCGGTTCGCGCGCCAGGTCGAACGCGAGGTCGGCATCACGGTCTCGGTGGGGCTGTCCTATTGCAAATTTCTCGCCAAGGTAGCCTCCGACTTCAACAAGCCGCGCGGCTTCGCCGTCATCGGCGAGGCCGAGGCGCTCGATTTTCTGGCCGAACAGCCGGTAACGCTGATCTGGGGCGTCGGCAAGGCGTTCGCCGCCACGCTGGCGCGGGACGGCATCACCCAGATCGCGCAGTTGCAGACGATGGAGCGCGGCACGCTGATGAAACGCTACGGCACGATGGGCGACCGGCTCTACCATCTCGCCCGCGGCCAGGACACGCGCCGGGTGCATGCCGAGCACGGCGCGAAGAGCGTTTCGGCCGAAACCACTTTCGACATCGATCTCGCCGCGCCCGGAGACCTGGTGCCGGTGCTGCGCGCGCTGTCGGAAACGGTCTCGGCACGGCTGAAGAAAGCCGGCATCGCCGGACACACGGTGACGCTGAAGCTGAAGACGCACGATTTCAAGATCCGCACCCGCAACCGGCGGCTTTCCGACCCGACGCGGCTCGCCGACCGGATTTTTTCGACCGGGCTCGGGCTTCTGGAGAAAGAGACCGACGGCACCCGCTACCGGCTGATCGGCATCGGGGTAGCCGACCTTGCGCCCGACGACCGCGCCGATCCCTCGGATCTGGTCGACACGGCGGCGCGCAAGCGCGCGCTCGCCGAGGGTGCCGTCGACGTCCTTCGGGAAAAATTCGGCAAGAAAGCCGTGGAGACCGGCTACACGTTCGGCAAGGGCAATCGCGGCCGCCCGCAGCGGGAGGGCTGAATGGCAAGGCCGGCTTTCGACCACGCCCTTGAATAAGCCGCAATTAACGCCTATCTAGGTGTTATCGTTATTTGGGCCAGGTTTGGCTTTTCGCGGCGTCAGAGGCTTTCGACCCGCCATTCTCATTCCAGAAATCGATATTTTTCTCTCACGCGGCGCGGCATGATCGCGGCGCATCGTTTCCAAGGAATGACTGCATGCCTACCGGTACCGTAAAATTCTACAATGGCCAAAAAGGCTTTGGCTTCATCACCCGCGAAGATGGCGAAAAGGACGTGTTCGTCCACATCAGCGCGCTCGATCGGGCCGGCCTCGGCGGTCTGGTTGAAGGCCAGAAGCTCGAATTCGACCTCGAAGACGACGGCCGGGGACGCCAGTCCGCGGCGAACCTCAAGGTCATGTAACACGCGCCGGACATGGGAGCTGACCACGGATGTACTGGCAGTTTCCTTTCCGGATCGCGCGCCGGCGCAAGCCGGCACCAGGAAGCGGGGAATGATTCCCCGCTTTTTTGTTGGCCAAGGCCAACCCGCATATCAGGAGTGATCGTGATGGCCAAAGGCCAGCAACGCAGCAACCGGGAAGTCAGGAAGCCGAAGAAGGACAAGAAACCGCAGGCGGCGGCCGCGCCGTTCGGATCGGCGGTCAAGCTGGCCGCCAACACCAACGCGACCGGCACACGCACGCCGAAGAAATAGCGGCCGCCGTCCCGCGCGCGCCGCCACATAAGAGGAATTGCCCGCCCCGTTGCCGGAGCGCGGCCGATATCATCCGGAGCGCGTCCAGAAAAGCCGGATCGCCGAAGACACACCATCTATTCGTTATACGCAATTCCGGACGCAAAACCGCTTCGCACTTTTTTGGAATTGCTCTAACCAGCTCAAAGGATCGATCGATGCGCTCCATCTCCGACTTTACCGCCGCTCCCCGATCACGGTCGACCTCGACCAAGGCCGAACAGACCACGGCGGTCGCGCAGTCGATCATCCAGGAAGAAGTCACGGCCCGCGACAAGAAAACCGCCCGGCTGCGCAAGCTGCGCCTGGCGATGGCGGAAAAGGAGGCCGGCACGGTCAAGGCCGCGCCGGCGCGCGCCAGGCGCGCGCCGCGCAAAAAGCAGGCGGCCTCCTGACGAGCCAGGCGCCGAGGGCCGGTTTCCCGCGCGGGCCGATCCTTAAAAACGCTCCCCCTCTTGCACGATCCGACGCCTGGCTTTGCCAGGACGTCGAGTTGCGGTTTGGCCCTTCGATCAGCGGGGGCCGATCTCCCTCTTGTCTTTTCCAGGCCCTCGCCAGGCTTTGCCCGCGCAAGCGCAGGAAAGACGTTCCCTCGCAAGGTGGAGGCAGGGCGCGGCGGCCGGCCGCTACACCAGTTCGACCTCGACCACGCCGGGCACGGCGCGCAGCGCCGAGGCAATTTGCGGCGAGATACGGTAGCGCTCGGGAAGCGCGATCTCGACCTCGCCGGCCCCGCCCGGCTTGATCAGCACCAGCGACACCTCGCCCTCGCCGCGCTGGCCGAGCTGGTTGGCGAGCGCGGAAACCGGGCCGGAATCGCGCAGATAGATCCGTAGCGCCTTTTGCAGCCGGCTTGCCTCGTCCTCCAGGGACTGCACGGTCTGGATGCGCAGGTTGACGCCCTCCGGCCGGTCCTCGGCGGCAACCGTGATGACCACCGAGCGGCCGGCCTCGAGCAGGTCGCGGAACTGGGCCAGCGCCTCGGAAAACAGCACCGCCTCGAACTGGCCGCTGACGTCGGAGAAATTGACCACGCCCATCTTGTTGCCGGTGCGGGTCTTGCGCTCCTGTTTCGAGGTGACGGTGCCGGCCAGCCGCCCGGCGGACGCGCCGCGTTTGACGGCGGCGGAAAATTCCGTCCAGCTCTGCACCCGCATCTTCTTGAGCGCGTCCTTGTATTCGTCGAGCGGGTGGGCGGAGAGATAAAACCCGACAACCTGGAATTCGCGGTGCAGCTTGTCGGCCGGCAGCCAGGGCGCGGCGTCGGGCAGGCGCAGGCGCTCCGGTTCGCCGGCGAGCGCAGCGCCGAAAATATCGGACTGGCCCGAGAGCGCGTTTTCGGCCGCGCGCTGGGCAAGCCCCATCATCAGTTCCACGCCGGCAAACAGCGCCGCGCGCTCGCGCCCGAAACAGTCGAGCGCGCCGGCCTGGACCAGGCTTTCGAAGACGCGCTTGCCGACGATGCGCGGATCGACCCGGCCAGAAAAATCCTCCAGGCTTGAAAACGGTTTTTCGCGGCGTTTTTCGACGATGTGCTCGACGGCGGCGTCGCCCACCCCCTTGATGGCGGCCAGCGAATAGAAGATGCGGTTGTCGCCGACTTCGAAATCCCGGTGCGAGGTCTGCACCGAGGGCGGCACGACCTCGATGCCGAGGCGGATGGCGTCCTGGCGGAAATCGGCCAGCTTGTCGGTGTTGCCCATGTCGAGCGTCATCGAGGCGGCCAGGAACTCGACCGGATGATGCGCCTTCAGATAGGCGGTCTGGTAGGACACGATCGCATAGGCGGCGGCGTGCGACTTGTTGAAGCCGTAATCGGCGAACTTGGCCAGAAGGTCGAAGATGAAGTCGGCCTGCTGCTTGCCGACGCCGCGCTCGGTCGCGCCGTCGACGAAAACCGCGCGCTGCTTTTCCATCTCGGCGCGGATCTTCTTGCCCATGGCGCGGCGCAGAAGGTCGGCCTGTCCGAGCGTGTAGCCGGCCAGTTCCTGGGCGATCTGCATCACCTGTTCCTGGTAGACGATGACGCCCTGCGTCTCCTTGACCAGATGATCGATCTTGGGATGGATCGAGGCGATCTCCTCCTCGCCGTGCTTGCGCGCGTTGTAGGTGGGGATGTTTTCCATCGGGCCGGGGCGGTAGAGCGCGACCAGGGCGATGATGTCCTCGATGCGATCCGGTTTCATGCCGATCAGCGCCTTGCGCATGCCGGCCGATTCCACCTGGAAGATGCCGACCGTCTCGCCGCGCGCCAGCATGGCGTAGGTGTCGGGATCGTCGAGCGGGATTTTCGACAGATCGATCTCGATGCCCTTGCGGCGGATGAGCCTGACCGCCGTTTCCAGCACGGTCAGCGTCTTCAGGCCGAGAAAGTCGAACTTGACCAGTCCGGCATCCTCGACCTTCTTCATGTTGAACTGGGTGACCGGCATGTCGGAGCGCGGATCGCGATACATCGGCACCAGTTCCGAGAGCGGCCGGTCGCCGATCACGATGCCGGCGGCATGGGTGGAGGCGTGGCGGTAGAGCCCCTCCAGCTTCTGCGCCATCTCCAGCAGTTGCTCGACGATCGGCTCCTTTTCCAGCTCTTCCTGGAAGCGCGGCTCGGCGGCGATCGCATCGGCGAGCTTGACCGGATTGGCCGGGTTGGCCGGCACCATCTTGGTCAACCGGTCGACCAGCCCGTAGGGCATCTGCAGGACGCGGCCGACATCGCGCAGCACCGCACGCGCCTGCAAGGTGCCGAAGGTGATGATCTGGGCGACCTGGTCGCGGCCGTATTTATCCTGGACGTAGCGGATGACCTCGTCGCGCCGGTCCTGGCAGAAATCGATGTCGAAATCGGGCATCGACACGCGGTCGGGATTGAGAAAACGCTCGAACAGCAGCGAAAAGCGCAACGGATCGACATCAGTGATGGTGAGCGCGTAGGCGACCAGCGAACCCGCGCCCGAGCCGCGGCCGGGGCCAACGGGAATGTCGTGCGCCTTGGCCCATTTGATGAAGTCGGCGACGATCAGAAAGTAGCCCGGATATTTCATCCGCTCTATGATGGAGAGCTCGTGCTCGAGGCGCTGGCTGTAGTCCTGTTCGCCATAGCCCGCGCTCAGGCCGAGCGTGTGAATTCGGTTGGCCAGACCCTCGCGCGCCTGACGCTTCAGTTCCTCGGCCTCCGCCTTTTCGGCCGCCTCCGCGTCCTCGCCTGAATCGGCGGCGAAACGCGGCAGGATGGGGGCGCGGTTTTTCGGATAGTAAGAGCAGCGCAGCGCGATCTCGACAGTATTGTCGATCGCTTCCGGCAGATCGGAAAACAGCGCCGCCATCTCGGCCTGGCTTTTGAGATAGTGATCGGGGGTGAGCTTGCGGCGCTCGTCGACGGCGATCACCGTGCCCTCGGCGATCGCGATCAGCGCGTCGTGCGCCTCGTAATCCTCGCGGGCGGGAAAAAACGCCTCGTTGGTGGCCACCAGCGGCAAATCGTGCCGGTAGGCGAGATCGATCTGGGCCGCCTCGACGGCCCGGTCATAACCCTCGTGGCGCTGCAGCTCGACATAAAGCCGGTCGCCGAACAGATCGCGCAGATGCAGCAGCCGAGCTTCCGCCAGCGGTGCGTGGTCGGCGACAAGCGCGCGGCCGATCGGCCCGTTCGCACCGCCGGTCAGGCAGATCAGGCCGGGCGCGCTCTCGGCGAGCCAGCCGGTCGTGACGTGGACGGGCGCACCGGCCGGCGTTTCCAGATAGGCGCGGCTGACCAGCCGCACCAGATTGGCGTAACCGGTCTCGTCGGCTGCGATCAGCACCAGCCCGGCAAGGTCGGGGCGAGTGTCGCGGGCGGAGCGTTGACTGGACGCGTCCTCGCCTTCGAAAAACGTGTCGAGCTGGCAGGCCATGATCGGCTGGATACCGTCCTTGACCGCCTTCTGGGCGAATTCGAGCGCGCCGAACAGATTATTGGTGTCGGCGATCGCGATCGCCGGTGCACAATCCTTGACGGCGTGGCCGACGATCTTGCCGATCGGCAGCGCGCCTTCCAGCAGGGAATAGGCCGAATGCACACGCAAATGGATGAAGGGCCGCGCGGCCGGCGCCGGCGCGGCCGCGGCCTGCATGGCGGCGCGCAAGAGCGGATCGCGCGGGGGGCGTGGGGATGCCATCGGTGGGTCTCTCGTTCGCTGTGGTCGGACTCGGGTCCTCGCGGCGGATTGTTTCCGATCGCGCGGCATCGGTCGAGAGGCAGGGCGCGCTTTGTCACAAGGTTCATGACACCGGCGCGCAGTTTGCGGATTTATGACGCAATGAACCCCGCGAGCCGGCACCAAGGCGCGGGCTTGCGGGGTCCATTGCGGTTGCTTGCCCGGCCTTTGCGCGCACCGGGATCGTGGTGCGCGACGGCGCCGCGCCTACTCGAACTCCATGATGACGGCGTCGACGGACAGGCTGTCGCCGGCGACCGCATTGACCTTGAGCACGGTCAGGTCGCGTTCGGCGCGCAGCACGTTTTCCATCTTCATCGCCTCGACCACGGCCAGCGTCTCGCCGGCCTTGACCTCCTGGCCTTCCGTCACCGCGATCGACACGACCAGGCCCGGCATCGGGCACAACAGCATGTTGGAGGTGTCGGGCGGCAGTTTTTTCGGCATCAACCGGTCGAGTTCGGCGGTACGCGGCGGCATGGCGCGCGCGTTCACCGCAAGCCCCTGCCAGGCGATGCGCATGCCGTTCAGCACCGGCCGCAACTGTGCGATGACGCGCCGCCCGCCGACCCGCCCCTTCCAAACGATCTCGCCCGGCCGCCACGACGAGGCCACGGTCACCGGCTCACCGCCCTCCACCTGGACGTCGACCTCCAGCGGCAGCGAAATCATGCCCTCGGCGATGGAGACGGAAACATAGTCGTCGTCGAGCCTGACCACCCAGTCCGGCTTGGTCGCGCCGGAATGCGGCGCCAACCGTCCGCACAACCTGTCGAGGCGGTCCTTGCGCAGCAATTCAACCGACAGCGACACCGCGGCCAGGATCGCCTTTTCCTCGTCATTGGGTTTTGCGGGGGCGAACCCGTCGGGATATTCCTCGGCGATGAAGCCGGTCGACAGCCGCCCCTCGCGCCAGCGCGGATGGCGCATCAGGGCTGACAAGAAGGGAATGTTGTGCTCGATGCCGTCGACGACGAATTCGTCGAGCGCATCCGACATCGCCTCGATCGCGGTCGCCCTGTCGGGCGCCCAGGTACACAATTTGGCGATCATCGGATCGTAGAACATCGAAATTTCCGCGCCCTCGGTGACGCCGGTGTCGTTGCGCACGACGACATCGCCATGGCGCCCCTCGGACGGCGGGCGATAGCGCGTCAGGCGGCCGATCGAGGGCAGGAAATTGCGGTAGGGATCCTCGGCGTAGAGCCGGCTCTCGATCGCCCAGCCGTTCAGCCGGATGTCGTCCTGGGAAAGCGCCAGCTTTTCGCCGGCGGCGACGCGGATCATCTGTTCGACCAGATCGATGCCGGTCACGAGCTCGGTCACCGGATGCTCGACCTGAAGCCTGGTGTTCATCTCCAGGAAGAAGAAATTGCGGTCCTTGTCGACGATGAACTCGACCGTGCCGGCGCTCTGATAGTCGACGGCGCGGGCCAGCGCCACGGCCTGCGCGCCCATGGCGGCGCGGGTCTTTTGGTCGAGAAAGGGCGACGGCGCCTCTTCGACCACCTTCTGGTTGCGGCGCTGGATGGAGCATTCGCGTTCGCCGAGATGGATGGCGTTGCCATGGGCATCAGCCAGCACCTGGATCTCGATATGGCGTGGCTCGACGATGAATTTTTCGATGAATATGCGGTCGTCGCCGAACGAGCTTCTGGCCTCGGAACGGGCGCGGTCGAAGCCATCGCGCACCTCATCCCTGGTCCAGGCGATGCGCATGCCCTTGCCGCCGCCGCCGGCCGAGGCCTTGATCATTACCGGATAGCCGATCTCATCGGAGATCCGCTCGGCATGATCGGCATCCTCGATTTCGCCGAGGAAGCCGGGCACTGTGCTGACCTTGGCCTCGTTGGCGAATTTCTTCGATTCGATCTTGTCGCCCATGGCGCGAATCGCTCGCGGCTTGGGGCCGATGAAAACGATGCCGTCGGCTTCAAGCGCCTCGCAGAAGGACGCGCGCTCCGACAAGAAACCATAACCAGGGTGAACCGCCTCGGCTCCGGTCTCTTTGCAGGCGGCGATGATCCTATCGGCGACGAGATAGCTGTCGGCCGCGGGCGGCGGCCCGATATGCACCGCCTCGTCGGCCATCTCGACGTGGACGGCGTCACGATCGGCGTCGGAATAGACGGCGACGGTGGCGATGCCCATCCTCCTCGCCGTCTTGATGACGCGGCAGGCGATCTCGCCGCGATTGGCGATCAAAATCTTCTTGAACATCGAACAGGCGTCCCCTCCGGATGGAGTGTTCTTTTAGGGAATAGCGCGGCCGGTCTCAAGCTACCGCCGCGATCGGCCTTGCCTAAAAATGACGCCGCGCCGAACAGGCCGATCCCGATCGAAACCTTGGCCAGGATGCGGATGCGGCGCCCGGTCGCGTGGGTGAGTGCGATCGAGCCGAGCGTGCGGATGACGACGGTTGCCGGGTTTCGACCGACCGACACCTGCAATATCGCCGCATGAAACCCGGCGACGGCCGCCCGCCCAGCGACACGCGCCGTTCGACCGTGTTCGGGCGACGACGATCTTCAATTGACTCGCATCCGAGAAAGTTGAAACCTTCGCTCTTCTGGCGGGAAAACCCGACCAGGGGCCGCGGTTGCGGATGACTGATCGATCCGACCGAGGCACCATAATAATGCGGGAGGAAAGCTCATGACGTTCAAGAACCTCGTATTGGCCGGCGCGGCTGTCGCGACGGTGGCGCTGCCCGGGGCGGCCTCGGCCGCGACAGAGATACAATGGTGGCACGCCTTCACCGGCCGGCTTGGCGATCTGCTGGCCGAGCAGGTCGAAAAATTCAATGCCTCCCAATCCGACTACACCGTCGTTGCCTCACACAAGGGTAATTATTCCGAGGCGCTGAATGCCGGCATCGCTGCCTTCCGGGCCGGCGAACAGCCGCACATCCTGATGGTGTTCGAGGTCGGAACCGCCACCATGATGGCGGCAGAGGGCGCGATCAAGCCGGTTTACGAGGTGATGGCCGAAGGCGGCGCGCCGTTCGACGCAGACGCCTATCTGGGCGCGGTCAAGGGCTATTACACCACGCCGGACGGCCAGATGCTGTCGCTGCCCTACAATTCCTCGACGCCGGTGCTGTACGTCAACCGCGACGCGCTGGAGGGCGCCGGGCTCGATCCCGACATGGATCTGTCGACGTGGGAAAAGGTCGGCGAGGCGCTCGACACCCTGAAAGCATCCGGCCATGGCTGCCCGCTGACCACCGCATGGCAGAGCTGGGTGCATCTGGAAAACCTGTCCGCCTACCACAACGTTCCCTTCGCCACGAAGGAAAACGGCTTCACCGGGCTCGACACCGAGCTCGCCTTCAACGGCCCGGTGCAGGTCAAGCATATCGACGCGATGGGGCAATGGGCCAAGGACGGCAAGTTCGTCTATGCCGGGCGGCGCAACGAGGGCGGCGCCAATTTCCGCGGCGGCGAATGCGCGTTCTTTACCGAATCCTCGGCCGGCTATGCGGGCGTGAAGGCGGAGGCGGAGTTCGATTTCGAGATCCGTCCCCTGCCCTATTGGTCCGACGTCGACGGCGCCCCGCAAAACACCATTATCGGCGGCTCGTCGCTGTGGGTCCTGTCCGGGCACGAGCCGGAGGAATATAAAGGCGTCGCCGCCTTCCTGAGCTTCCTGTCGACCGCCGACATCCAGGCCAAGTGGCATCAGGACACAGGCTACCTGCCGATCACCACCGCGGCTTATGAAAAGACCAAGGCGGACGGTTTTTACGACGCCAATCCCGGCACCGACGTCGCCATCATCCAGATGACCGGCAAGGCGCCGACGGGCAATTCGAAGGGCCTCAGGCTCGGCAGTTTCGACCAGATCCGCACCATAATCGACGAGGAGCTGGAAGCGGTGTGGTCGGGCGACAAGGCCGCCCAGGCCGCGCTCGACAATGCGGTGGAACGCGGCAATCAGCTTTTGCGCCGCTTCGAACAGGCCAACCGCTGACACAGTCGTGAACCCGCGCGGGGACGGCGTTTCGCCGCCCTCGCGCCTGCCGTGGCCGCATTATGGAAAAACGCGTCACCTTCAAGGGATGGACCCTGCCGCTGCTGCTTGTCCTGCCGCAGGTGGTGGTGACGGCGGTGTTCTTCTTCTGGCCGGCCGGCCAGGCGATCTACCAGTCGGCCTTCATTCCCGACCCGTTCGGCCTGCGTACGCAGTTTGTCGGTTTCGGCAATTTCATCTTCCTGCTCACCGACCCGTATTATCTGGCCTCGTTCCGCACGACGGCGGTGTTTTCCGTCCTGGTGACAGTCGTCTCGATGGCGACCGCGCTGTGGCTGGCGGTGATGGCCGACCGGATCATCAAGGGCTCGGGCACCTATCGCACCTTGCTGATCTGGCCCTACGCAGTGGCGCCGGCCGTCGCCGGCGTGCTGTGGCTGTTCATGTTCAACCCGAATGTAGGGCTGGTGAGCTGGTATCTCGACGTGCTGGGCTACAACTGGAACCATGTCCTCAACGGCAACGAGGCGATGGCGCTGGTAGTTCTGGCATCGGCCTGGGGGCGCATCAGCTATAATTTCCTGTTCTTCCTGGCCGGGCTGCAGGCGATCCCGAAAAGCGTGATCGAGGCGGCGGCGATCGACGGGGCCCGCTTCTGGAAGCGGTTCTGGACCATCATCTTCCCGCTTTTGTCGCCGACGACGTTTTTTCTCCTGGTGGTCAACATCGTCTACGCCTTCTTCGAGACCTTCGGCGTCATCCACACGATTACTGCCGGCGGGCCGCGCCAGGACACCACCATCCTGGTCTACAAGGTCTATGCCGACGGGTTCGTCGGCCAGGATCTCGGCTCCTCGGCGGCGCAGTCGGTGATCCTGCTGGTGGTGGTCGGCGCGCTGACCATCATCCAGTTCCGCTACATCGAAAGACGGGTGCACTATTGATGTCGGGCATGGTGGAAAAGACCGGCCGCGGCCTGTGGCTCACCCATCTGGGGCTGATCGTCGGCCTCGCCTTCATCTGCTTTCCGATCTATCTGGCCTTCGTCGCCTCGACGGTGGAGCAGCAGGATATCGTGCGCCCGCCCATGCCGCTGCTGCCCGGCGACAAGTTTTACGAAAACTACCGCGACGCGCTGCTTTCGGGGGTCAACGCGCCGGTGTGGCGCATGCTGGTCAACTCCACCGTGATGGCGCTCGGCATCGCGCTCGGCAAGATCCTGATCTCGCTGCTGTCGGCGTTCGCCATCGTCTATTTCCGCTTCCCGGCCCGCAAACTGTTCTTCTGGCTGATCTTTCTCACCCTGATGCTGCCGGTCGAGGTCCGCATCGTGCCGACCTACGAGGTGGCGGCGAATTTCGGCATGCTGAACAGCTATTCCGGCCTGATCCTGCCCCTGATCGCCTCGGCGACCGCGACTTTCCTGTTCCGCCAGTTCTTCATGACCGTGCCGGACGAACTCGCCGAGGCCGCGCGGGTGGACGGCGCCAAGCCGATGCGGTTTTTCTTCGACATCCTGTTGCCGATGTCGCGCACCAACATCGCCGCGCTGTTCGTCATCCTGTTCATCTACGGCTGGAACCAGTATTTGTGGCCGCTCCTGGTGACCACGGATCCGTCGATGAACACCATCGTCATGGGCATCAAGCAGATGTTTCCCTCCGGCGACGACCTCGCCAACTGGCCGGTGATCATGGCGACCGCGATCCTGGCGATGATCCCGCCGGTGGCCGTGGTGATCTTCATGCAGAACCTGTTCATCAAGGGTCTGATCGAGACCGAGAAATAGGGCGCCGATGTCGACGATCAGCCTGAAATCGATCCGCAAATCCTACGGCAAGACCGAGGTCATCCACGGTATCGACGCCGAGATCGCCGATGGCGAACTGATTGTCATCGTCGGCCCGTCGGGTTGCGGGAAGTCGACGCTTTTGCGCATGGTCGCGGGGCTGGAAACCGTCACCAGCGGCGAGATCGCCATTGACGGCAAGCGGGTCAACGATCTCGAGCCGATGGATCGCAACGTCGCCATGGTGTTCCAGAGCTACGCGCTTTATCCGCATATGAGCGTGTTCGACAACATGGCCTACGGGCTGAAGATCGCCGGCAGGCCGAAGGCGGAGATTGCCGAGCGCGTGGCGAAAGCCGCCCAGATGCTGCAGCTGGAGGAATTCCTGCAGCGCAGGCCGCGCGAATTGTCGGGCGGCCAGCGCCAGCGCGTGGCGATGGGCCGGGCGATCGTGCGCAAGCCGGCGGCGTTTTTGTTCGACGAGCCGCTGTCCAATCTCGACGCCAAGCTGCGCGTGCAAATGCGCCTTGAAATCAAAGGGTTGCAGCGCGATCTTGGCGTGACTTCCCTCTATGTCACCCATGACCAGGTCGAGGCGATGACGCTTGCCGACCGGATGATCGTGATGAATGCCGGCGTGGCCGAGCAGATCGGCGCGCCGCTCGACGTCTACCAGGACCCCGAAACGGTGTTCGTCGGCGGCTTCATCGGCTCGCCGCCGATGAATTTCATCGCGCCGCGCGAATTCGCCGGCCCCGACACGGATCTGCCCGACCCGCTGGCGCGCGCAGTCGCGGCGGGCGGCGAGAATATGCTGGTCGGGCTGCGGCCCGAACACATGGCGCTGTGCGCGGCCGGCGAGGCGATGCTGACCGGCACGATGCGGTATGTCGAGCCGCTGGGCGCCGAAACCCTCGTCCATGTCGCGCTCGGCGACGGCACCCAGATCACGGTGCGCCAGGAGGGCATCGCCGAGGTGCCGGAGACCGGCGCGACCTGCCCCATGCGTTTCGATCCGGCCTATCTGTGCCTGTTCGACGGCAACGGCAAACGCATCAGGACCGGCGGCTGACATCCCGGCCCCGCGGCGACGAGCAGCGGACGGCTTGAAGACGGCGCGATTTCCTGAAACCCTGCCCGGAGCGAATGCGAAGGAGTTAGGCCATGAAGACACGAGCGGCTGTTGCGGTTGGGGCGGGCAAGCCGCTTGAGGTGATGGAGGTCGATCTTGAGGGGCCGCGGGCCGGCGAGGTTCTGGTCGAGATCAAGGCGACGGGTATCTGCCACACCGACGAGTTCACGCTGTCGGGCGCCGATCCGGAGGGGATTTTTCCGGCGATCCTCGGCCATGAGGGCGCCGGCGTGGTGGTCGATGTCGGGCCGGGCGTGGAAAGCCTGAAAAAGGGCGACCACGTCATCCCGCTTTATACGCCCGAATGCCGCCAGTGCCCGTCCTGCCTGTCGCAGAAGACCAATCTGTGCACCGCGATCCGCGCCACGCAAGGGCAAGGCCTGATGCCCGACGGCACCAGCCGGTTCTCGATCGGCAAGGACAAGATCCACCACTATATGGGCTGCTCGACCTTTTCGAACTTCACCGTGCTGCCCGAGATCGCGCTGGCCAAGGTCCATCCGGACGCGCCGTTCGACAAGATCTGCTATATCGGCTGCGGGGTCACCACCGGCATCGGCGCCGTCATCAACACGGCAAAGGTCGAGATCGGCGCCACGGCGGCCGTGTTCGGGCTGGGCGGCATCGGCCTGAACGTCATCCAGGGCCTGCGGCTGGCCGGCGCCGACCGGATCATCGGCGTCGACCTCAACAACGACAAGAAGGCGTGGGGCGAGAAATTCGGCATGACGCATTTCGTCAACCCGACGGAAGTCGACGACGTGGTGGCCGAGATCGTCAACATGACCAAGCGCGGCGCCGACCAGATCGGCGGGGCCGACTACACGTTCGACTGCACCGGCAATGTCAAGGTGATGCGCCAGGCGCTGGAAAGCGCCCATCGCGGCTGGGGCGAGAGCATCGTCATCGGGGTCGCCGGCGCCGGCCAGGAGATTTCGACCCGGCCGTTCCAGCTCGTCACCGGCCGCACCTGGAAGGGCACCGCCTTCGGCGGCGCCAGGGGCCGCACCGACGTGCCGAAGATCGTCGACTGGTACATGGACGGCAAGATCGAGATCGACCCGATGATCACCCACACACTCGCCCTCGACGAGATCAACACAGGCTTCGACCTCATGCACAAGGGCGAAAGCATCAGAAGCGTCGTGGTGTACTGAAACCGCGGAGGCGAAAGCCTCCAGCCCAGCCATCTCCCGCCGGCAGCCCGTGACCCGGCAGCCGCCGCAATCGCCCGGAGCGCCACGGGGCGCGCCATCGCAGCTCAACGAGACGACATGGACCGCGACACATCCCAATCAACCATCACCCCGGCGATCCTGGTCGACGCCGATGCCTGCCCGGTGAAGGAGGAGGTGATGCGGGTGGCCGAGCGCCACGGGCTCGTCGTTACCTTCGTGGCCAATGGCGGCTTGCGGCCGTCGCGCGATCCGATGGTGCGCCACGTGGTGGTGGCCAAGGGCGCGGACGCGGCCGATGACTGGATCGTGGACCACGCGGCCAAAAACGACATCGCGGTAACCGCCGACATTCCGCTCGCCGCCCGGCTAGTGGCGAAAGAGGTTCACGTTCTGGGCCCGACCGGCAAACCCTTCAGCGAAGCCTCGATCGGCATGGCGCTCGCCATGCGCGATTTGAAGCAGCATCTGCGCGAGACCGGCGAGATCAAGGGTTATAATCGCGGCTTTTCGGCCCGCGACCGCTCCGCTTTCCTGGGCGCGCTCGACAGAAGCGTGCGCCAGGCGCTCAACGCCGCGCGTCAGGCGCCCCCTTCCCCGACTGCGCCGGCCTGAGGCGACAACACACGCGCCGAGAACGGGTCGCAGCTGCGGAAAAGCCGCGCCGGCGCGGCCGCGCACCCGGCGGGGGTTTGGAATCGCGCGTTGCCATGTTAGGACCAAGCCCTTCCCGCCGCCGCACGCTCGGCGAAGCACGCCCTTTTTTCAAACCAGACGACCGGCCCCATGCGCCGGCAGAGACTTGATGAGCATGAAAACAGTTTCGACGGCAAAATCCCACGGCGGCATCCAAGGCGTTTATACGCACGCATCCGCAAGTTGCGCCTGCGACATGACTTTCGCGGTATTCGTGCCGCCGCAGGCGGCCGAGGCGCCCTGCCCGGTGATGTGGTACCTGTCGGGCCTGACCTGCACGCACCAGAACGTCATGGACAAGGGCGAGTATCGCCGCCTTGCCGCCGAACTCGGGCTGATCGTGGTGTGTCCCGACACCAGCCCGCGCGGCGAAACCGTGCCCGACGACGCGCAGGACTGGCAGTTCGGCTCCGGCGCCGGTTTCTACGTCGATGCCACGCAAGCGCCCTACGATGCGCATTATCGCATGTATTCCTACGTCACCGAGGAACTGCCGGCGCTGATTGCCCAAAATTTTCCCGCCGATATGAACCGCCAGGGAATTTTCGGGCATTCGATGGGCGGGCACGGCGCGCTGACCGTGGCGCTGAAAAACCCGAAGCGCTTCAAGAGCTGCTCGGCCTTCGCACCGATCGTCAGCCCGTCGACTTCGGACTGGTCGAAAAAAGCCTTCGAACGGTATCTCGGCGCGGATGAGGACGCCTGGCGCGTCCACGATGCCTGCCTGCTGATCGAGGACGGCCACCGCTTCGGCGAGATTATGGTCGACCAGGGCACTGCGGACGGATTCCTCGAGGAAGGGCTGAAGCCGTGGCTGCTGGAAGAGGCCTGCAAGAAGGCCGGCATATCGCTCACCCTGCGCATGCAGGAGGGTTACGACCATTCCTATTTCTTCATCTCCACCTTCATGGAGGACCATTTGCGCTGGCACGCGCAGCGTCTTGCCTAGGGTCAATCGCGACCTGCAATGACGCTTGGCGTGCTTCCCGCCCCGGCCAGCGCAGTTAGGATAAAACCGAAACCGAAGCCCAGGAGGCAGAAGATTTCATGGCCGTCGTCACATCGATACACCGCCGCGCGCCCGACACCGATACCTTTGGCGGGCGGCTGTCACGCACGCGTGACTCGCTCGGCCTGAGCACGGGCCAGCTCGCCCGCCGCGTCGGCGTCAAGCAAAAGACGATCGAGCAATGGGAAAGCGACCGCTCGGAACCGGGCGTGGAACGGCTGTCGTTGCTCGCCGGCGTTCTGAACGTCAACATGATCTGGCTGCTGCACGGCGTCGGCGACGCGCCCGAGGACGATATCGGCCCCGACCCCTATGCCGCGATCACGGCGCAGCTCGAGCGCCTCAAGCGCATGCATGAGGACACCGGCCGCATCATCGAGCGCGTCCAACGCGAACTCGGCCGGCTCGAAGACGAGCGCTGAGGCAAACGGTCCCTCCGAGGCCGGCCGCACCGCGGCATTCCCTCCACCCGGCCCGGCTGCCAGGTCACCGCGCCCAGGGTGCGACCGGCGCCGTCGGCCTCTCCCCAGATTGCCCGGCGCGCGCCTCGTGACAAGGCGATAACACTAGGGTAAGGTCCGCCTCGTCTCGGGCCGAAAGCCCGGCCTGCTTGCGGGAGAGAGCCGTTTACGGCCGCCGAAGGGGAAATCGCCCGAAATCTCTCAGGCAAAAGAACCGCAGCAGGTCAAGACGCTCTGGAAAGTCGGGGGGTGATCCCCGCGCCGAAGGTGTAAGCGCCGCCGACAGAGTTCCGGCAGTGCGAGTCTCTCAGGCTTCCGACAGAGGGGCGCGATTCGTCCGTCACAAGACGGACGGCAACGCGTTTCTTTGGAGAAGCAATGACGACGACCGAAACGGCACAAAAACTGCCCCTGCACGATATCCATGAACAGGCCGGCGCCCGGTTCGGCCCCTTCGCCGGCTGGTCGATGCCGATCACCTATCCGCTCGGCGTGATGAAGGAACATCTTCACGTGCGCGAGAAGGCCGGGTTGTTCGATATTTCCCACATGAAGCTGTTTGCGATCTCCGGACCGGGCGCGGTCGCCTTGATCGCCCGCGCCTGCCCGTTCGAGCCGGGAGAGATGACGCCATCCCAGGCGCGGCTGACGTTTTTTCTCGACGACAAGGCCGGCATTCGCGACGATTTGATCGTCACCCGGCTCGGCGACACGCGGTTCATGATCGTGGCCAATGCCGGCAACGCGGCCGCCGACGAGGCGCATCTGCGTGCGCTGGCGGCGGATTTCGATGCCGAGATTGAGCCCCTGGAGCGGGTTTTCCTGGCGCTGCAGGGTCCGCAGGCCGAGGCCGCGCTCAACCGCGCCGGCGTGGCGACGGACGGGCTTTATTTCATGCACGGGCGCGAGCCCAAGCCGGACTGGTTCGTGTCGCGCTCGGGCTATACCGGCGAGGACGGGTTCGAGATCGGGCTGCCGGAAACCGACGCGCGCGCGCTGGTCGCGCGGCTGACCTCGGACGACGACGTGGAATGGATCGGCCTTGCGGCGCGCGACAGTCTGCGGCTGGAGGCCGGGCTGTGCCTGCACGGCCAGGACATTTCCGCCGAAACAACCCCGGTCGAGGCGGCGCTGTTGTGGGCGGTCCCTAAACCGGTGCGCGAGACCGGCGATTTCGTCGGGGCAGAGGCGCTACGCGCGGCGATCATGGCGGGGGCGGCGCAAAAACGCGTCGGGCTGAAGCCGGAAGGCCGCCAGCCGGTGCGCGCCGGCGCGACGCTCTACGCACAGGACGGCAGCGTCGCCGGCCGCGTCACCTCGGGCGGATTCGGGCCTTCCGCCGGCCATCCCGTCGCCATGGGTTACGTCAATGTCGACCTCGCGCGGGCGGGAACGCAACTCGCCGCCGAGGTGCGCGGCACGCGGGTTCCCGTTGCCGTGCACGCCCTTCCCTTCACGCCCCATCGCTATCTCAGAGGATAATCGAATGACCAAAACCTATTTCACCGACGATCACGAATGGATCCGGGTCGAAGGCGACATCGCCACGGTCGGCATTACCGACTACGCCCAGGAACAATTGGGCGACCTGGTGTTCGTCGACCTGCCGGAGGTCGGCGCGACACTGGCCAAGGGCGACACGGCCGTGGTGGTCGAATCGGTCAAGGCCGCGTCGGATGTCTACGCGCCGGCCGACGGCGAGGTGACCGGCGTCAACGACACGCTTTCGGCCGAACCCGGCCTGATCAATACCGCCGCCACCGGCGACGGCTGGCTGTGGAAGATGAAACTCGCCGATGCGGGCCAGCTCGACGGCCTGATGGACGAAACCGCCTATAACGCGATGATCGGATAAGGATTCTCCATGCCTTCCACCGCCACAACCGCCGCCTTCGCGCGGCGCCATATCGGCCTGGGTGCGGCCGACGAACGCGCCATGCTGAAGGCGCTCGGGCTGACCTCGCGCGAGACCCTGATTTCCCAGGCGATCCCGAAATCGATCCGGCTGGGACGCGAACTCGATCTGCCGCCTGCGGCCGACGAGGCCGCCGCGCTGGCCGAACTGAAGGCGAAGATGGACAAGAACGTCGTCGCCAAGTCCTTCATCGGCCAAGGCTATCACGGCACTGTGGTGCCGGCGGTGATCCAGCGCAACCTGTTCGAGAACCCGGCCTGGTACACCGCCTACACGCCCTACCAGTCCGAGATCAGCCAGGGGCGGCTGGAAATGCTGTTTCATTTCCAGACCCTGGTGACGGAACTGACGGGCCTGCCGGTGGCTTCCGCTTCGCTGCTCGACGAGGCGACAGCGGTCGCCGAGGCGGCCGGCATCGCACTCAGGCATCATCGCGACAAGCGCCAGCGCCTGGTCCTGGCCGGCACGCCGCATCCCCAGGTGCGCGACGTGCTTGAAACGCGCATGGCAGCGCTCGGCGTGGAGATGGCCGACGGCGCCGTCGACGAGCAGACCGCCGCGCTGATCGTGCCGTGGCCCGACACGTTCGGCGTCTATCGCGACCACAGCCAAGCGATCGCCGCGGCCAAGGCGGCCGGTGCGCTGGTGATCGTGATCGCCGACCCGCTGGCGCTGGCGCTGACCCAGGCGCCCGCGGAACTAGGCGCCGACATCGCCGCCGGCTCCATGCAACGCTATGGCGTGCCGATCGGGTATGGCGGACCGCACGCGGCCTATCTCGCCGTTTCCGACGCGCTGACCCGGCTGATGCCGGGCCGGCTGGTGGGCCAGTCGAACGACCGGCACGGCAGGCCGGGTTACCGGCTCGCCCTGCAGACCCGCGAGCAGCATATCCGCCGCGACAAGGCGACCTCCAATATCTGCACCGCGCAGGCGCTGCTGGCCAACATGGCGGCGGCCTATGCGATCTGGCACGGACCGGACGGCCTGCGCGCCATCGCCGGCGAGGTGCACGGATTGGCCGCGCGTTTTGCCGCCGGCGTCGAAAAAGCCGGATACGGGATCGCCGGGCAGGTATTCTTCGATACGGTAACCGTCAGCGCGCCGGGCAAGGCGCGGACGATCGCGGACACCGCGCAGGCCGAAGGCCGGCTGCTGCGGGCGATCGACGACGACCGCGTCGGCGTTACTTTCGACGAGACCACGAGCGAAGACGATCTTGGCGCGCTTTGCGTGTTGTTCGGGGCGCAAGCGCCGGCCGAGGCCGCGTCGGCCCTGCCCGATCAGCGGCCGCAAGACGGGTTCCTGACCCAGCCGGTGTTTCACGAAAACCGGTCCGAAACCGAAATGATGCGCTTTCTGCGCCGCCTCGCCGACAAGGACCTAGCGCTCGACCGGGCGATGATCCCGCTCGGCTCGTGCACGATGAAGCTCAACGCGGCGGCCGAGATGGCGCCGGTGAGCTGGGCGGGCGTCGGCGGGCTGCACCCGTTCGCGCCGGCCGAACACGCTGCCGGCTATCGGGCGATGGCCGACGACCTGGAGGACTGGCTTGCCGAGATCACCGGGTTCGACGCGGTCTCGCTGCAGCCCAATGCCGGCAGCCAGGGTGAATATGCCGGGCTGCTGGCCATCCGCCGCTATCATCTGGAAAACGGCGACGGCGAGCGCGACGTGTGCCTGATCCCGACATCGGCACACGGCACCAACCCGGCCAGCGCCGTGATGGCGGGCATGCGGGTGGTGATGGTCAAGTGCACCGAGGCCGGCGACGTCGACGTCGACGATCTGCAGGCCAAGGCCGACCAGCACGCCGAGCGGCTGGCAGCGGTGATGATCACCTATCCATCGACCCATGGCGTGTTCGAGGAGGGCATTCGCGGCATCTGCGAAATCGTGCACGCACATGGCGGCCAGGTCTATCTCGACGGCGCCAATCTCAACGCCATGGTCGGGCTCGCCCGGCTCGGCGACATCGGCGGCGACGTGTGCCACATGAACCTGCACAAGACCTTCTGCATTCCGCATGGCGGCGGCGGGCCGGGTGTAGGGCCGATCGGCGTCAAGGCGCATCTCGCACCGTTCCTGCCGGGCCATGTCGCGCTCGGCAGCGACCACGCAGTGGCCGCCGCGCCGCTGGGCAGCGCCTCGATCCTGCCGATCACGTGGATGTATATCCGCATGATGGGCGCATCCGGGCTCCGGCACGCGACCGAGGCCGCGATCCTGGCTGCCAACTACATCGCCGAACGGCTGAAGGCGCATTATCCGGTGCTTTACGCCGGCCGCAACGGCCGGGTCGCGCATGAGTGCATTCTCGACACACGCGTGCTCAAGGACACGGCCGGCGTGACGGTCGAGGATGTCGCCAAGCGGCTGATCGATTACGGCTTCCACGCGCCGACCATGTCCTGGCCGGTGGCCGGGACGCTGATGGTGGAACCGACCGAATCCGAGCCGTTGTCGGAGATCGAGCGCTTCTGCGAGGCGATGATCGGCATTGCCCAGGAGGCGGACAAGGTCGTCAAGGGGCAGTGGCCGAAGGACGACAACCCGCTGGTCAACGCCCCGCACACAGCGGCCGAGGCGATGGGCGACGACTGGCCGCATCCCTATTCGCGGCGCGAGGCGGCCTTCCCGGCCGGCGAGCGCGACGGCGGCCTGAAATACTGGCCGCCGGTGTCGCGGGTCGACAATGTCGGCGGCGACCGCAACCTGGTGTGCGCGTGCCCGCCCGTCGAGGCGCTGGCGAGCTGACCCCGGTCAGCTCGCGCGCAACAGTTTGATATTGGCCTCCACGACCTTGTCGCCGGGCATGGCGCGTCGCGCTTCGTCGAGAAGCAGGCGCGCCTTTTTCCGGTCGCCGCGCAGATAGTGCGAATAGCCCATATTCGACACGATGCGCGGCTGGCGACCCGCGAGCTTGAGCAGTTGCGCATAGGCGCGGTCGGCGAAGTCGAACCGGCCGAGCTGATCGTAGGCCGCAGCAAGCCCCATCCAAGCTTCGGCGTTTGAGGCACGCAGTTCGACCGCCTTGCGGAAATGCTTTTCGGCGAGACCGTAATTGGCGTCGCGGAAATGGCCGCGACCGGCCGCCAGGTCGGCCGTGCCGATGTCGCCGGTGTCGTACCCAAGCGCCGTCGTCTTCACGGTATCGATGCCGGTGGTGTTGGTGCAGCCGGCGAGCACGACGACCGCCAATCCCGCGACCACGGCCGTTGCCATTCGCGCTTTGCCCTTCATGTCGCCCCTACCCTTTCACACGTCGTAACCCAAGCCCCGCCAGCATAGGCGACAGCCCTTAAGCCGCCGTTGGAAGCTTAGGCACAAGGCGAGCAATTCCGGTCAGGCGCTGTTAACCGGACGCGTCGTCTTGCCGGAGCGGCTCTTCTCGAGAGGGAAGCGGTTTGATGGAATGGTTTTCCGGTCCGGCCAGCAGAACGCCGCGATCCGGTTTGTCGGGCTTGCCCGACATGGGCCTGGCCTTCGGCCGGCCTCAAGTGGATCGGACGACCCTCGATGTCGACCAGTGCATGGGTTTTGGACGTCAGGGCGCGGCGCAAGCGATCCATGTTATGGGATCGGCATCAACGGCTCAATCACACGCCACTTGGAAGCCGACAGGTCAAATCGCGCACTATTTTCTTCCTGCCGTTTGCAGGAAGAAAATCACAATAGCCGCGTCTCGGGAGTCCCGTTCATGGGTAGGCGACCCAAACGCCTATCCCGCGGTCGCGATCACCGCCGTTTCAGCGCCGCCGACCAGCCATGCGACGAGGATGATGAACGCAAAGCCGGCGATGGCCTTGGCTGTCACGCCCCAGCACGATTTCTGAACGCTATCGTCCATGATTTTCCGCATTTTTCAGGTTGCCCCCAACGCGTCACCTTCGTGTCCCGCACGCGCTGCTTAGAGGTCGTGCTTTAGCGCCTTGCCTGCCGCACTGCAACACCAAAAGCGGCGCAATTGCGGCGGATCGCGACAGGGCATCGGTATCGCGACGCAAATTTCCTTATCTATCAATATGTTGGAATTTCGCTCCCGGTAATGAAGCATAAACGGATTGGTCTAAATCGTGGCAAAGAGGGTGTCGGAATGTTCGACCGGATCGGATTATGCTCGTTCCCATGATCGGTGATTCTTTATCCGCGCCCGACCTGGCCGCTTTCGCGTTCTTCGTCCTCGCCTGGGTCGGTCATTCTCTCACCACGGCGGGGCGTTTCTTTTCGCGGCCCTGTCTCAGCCAGTTGATGAACGCCCAGCGCGAGGCCTGGCTGCGCACGATGGCCGGGCGCGAGATGCGCATGGTCGACACGGGCATCATGACCGGACTGCAGCAGGGCACGGCTTTTTTCGCCTCGAGTTCGCTGATCGCTCTCGGCGGTTGCTTCGCCCTCCTGCAGGCATCGGACGCGGTCGTCGCGGTGCTCGCCAACGTGCCCTATTCGCCCGAGCCGACGCGGGCGCTGTTCGAGGACAAGGTGCTGGGCCTGATGATCATTCTGGCCTACGCCTTTTTCAAGTTCGGCTGGTCGTATCGGCTGTTCAACTATTGTTCGATCCTGATCGGCGCCGTGCCCCAGGCCGACGACACGACCGATCCGGCCCAACTTGAACGCTGCGTTGGGCGTGCCGTCGGAATGAATATCGTCGCCGGCGGCCATTTCAACGCCGGCCTCAGGGCGATGTTCTTTTCGATCGGCTATCTCGGCTGGTTTCTCGGACCGATCGCGCTCGGCCTGACGACCGTCTTCATTCTGACGGTGCTGGTCCGCCGGCAATATTTTTCCGAAGCGCGCGAGGCATTGACCACCCATGTTTAGCGTTGGACGGGCGCGATCTTTCAGTTCCGCCCAGTACGCTTGGAGTTTTCGGTCTCGCGCATGTCCTGATCCCGAAACCGGTCCGCGCTGTCGAAAGACATGCTTCAGGACCATCGGGCAAGGGCTTCGACGGTGAGGTCCGGTTTACCGGGCTCGCCCGAGGGGCCGGGACCGAAAAGCCGTCCAAGCCGGCGGGTGTTATGTTATTGATATCCCCCGTCAAGCGATCCCATATAGCAAGGAATGGCTCTAGACCAGCCGGCTTTGCTCCACCGCCGCGCCGATGAAGGAGGCAAACAGCGGATGCGGCTCCAGCGGGCGCGATTTGAGTTCGGGATGGTATTGCACGCCGATGAACCAGGGATGGTCGGGATATTCGACCGTTTCCGGCAACACGCCGTCCGGCGACATGCCCGAAAACACCAGCCCGCACGATTCCAGCCGCTCGCGATAGTCGATATTGACCTCGTAGCGGTGGCGATGGCGCTCGGAAATTTCGGTGTCGCCGTAGATCCCCGCGATCCGGGTGCCGGCCGACAGCGTGGCCCGGTAGGCGCCGAGCCGCATCGTGCCGCCGAGATCGCCGGCTGATTTACGCTTCTCCAGCAGATTGCCCTTCAGCCATTCGGTCATCAGCCCGACAACCGGTTCGCTGGTCGGACCGAATTCGCTCGACGAGGCGTTGTCGATGCCGGCGAGCGAGCGAGCGGCCTCGATGCAGGCCATCTGCATGCCGAAGCAGATGCCGAAATAGGGCACCTTGCGCTCGCGGGCGAATTTCGCCGCCAGGATCTTGCCCTCCGCGCCGCGTTCGCCGAAGCCGCCGGGCACCAGGATGCCGTGAACTTTTTCCAGGAACGGTGCGGGATCCTCGCGTTCGAAGACCTCGCTTTCGATCCAGTCGAGCTTGACGCGTACCTTGTTGGCCATGCCGCCATGCGACAGGGCCTCGGTCAGCGACTTGTAGGCGTCTTTCAGGCCGGTATATTTGCCGACGATGGCGATCGTGACCTCGCCCTCGGGATTGTGGATCAAGTCGGACACGCCCTGCCACGGTTTCATGCGCGGCTTCGGCGCGGGGTCGATGCCGAACGCGGCCAGAACCTCGCTGTCGAGCCCCTCCTGATGGTAGGCCATCGGCACGTCGTAAATATGCTTGACGTCGAGCGCCTGGATGACGGCCGTCTCGCGTACATTGCAAAACAGCGACAGCTTGCGGCGTTCCTCCTTCGGGATCTGGCGGTCGGCGCGCACCAGCAAAATATCCGGCGCGATGCCTATCGAGCGCAACTCCTTGACCGAATGCTGGGTCGGTTTGGTCTTCAGTTCGCCGGCGGCCGGAATCCAGGGCATCAGCGTCAAATGGATATAGATCGCCCCGCCGCGCGGCAGGTCGTTGCCGAGTTGGCGTATGGCCTCCAGGAACGGCATCGCCTCGATGTCGCCGACCGTGCCACCGATCTCGCAGATGACGAAATCGTAGTCGTCATTGCCCTCCAGCACGAAATTCTTGATCTCGTCGGTGACGTGCGGGATCACCTGCACGGTCGCGCCGAGATAGTCGCCGCGCCGTTCCTTCTCGATAATGTTCTTGTAGATGCGGCCGGTGGTGATGTTGTCCTGCTGGTTGGCGGACCGCCCGGTGAAGCGCTCGTAATGGCCGAGATCGAGATCGGTCTCCGCCCCGTCATCGGTCACGAACACCTCACCATGCTGGTAAGGCGACATCGTACCGGGATCGACATTCAGATAGGGGTCGAGCTTGCGGATGCGCACGCGATAACCGCGTGCCTGCAAGAGGGCTCCGAGAGCCGCCGCGGCGATGCCTTTTCCGAGTGAGGAAACCACGCCGCCTGTGATGAAAACATATCGCGCCATGGGATTCAGGGCTTAACGCGCAGTTCGCGATTCCGCCAGCGGAAAAAACGTCTTGCCCCGATTTTCCTCAGCCGGGTGGCGCCAAAAGGGCCCGCCAAAGCGGGTCCTTCGGGTCGCATGGAGTCAAGTCGTTGATTTTAAAGAACGACCACCGGCGCCCCGATGCCAACCCGGCGATAAAGATCCATCACATGGTCGTTGATCATGCGGAAGCAACCATTGGATGAATTGGTCCCCACCGTCTGCGGCTGGTTGGTGCCGTGGATGCGCACATGCGTGTCCGTCTTGCCCTCGTAAAGATAGAGCGCGCGCGCGCCGAGCGGGTTGTTGGGGCCGCCGGGCATGCCGTCCTTGTACTGGCCGTATTTCTTGGGCTCGCGTTTCTGCATATCCTGGGTGGGAATCCAGCGCGGCCATTCCTGCTTGTCACCGATCGTGGCCTTGCCCTTGAATTCCAGCCCCTCGCGCCCGACCGCGATCGCGTAGCGGCGCGCGGTGCCGCCCGATTCGACCAGATAGAGGTAGCGTTTCGACGTATCGATCACGATCGTGCCGCGCTTGTAGCCGGAATAGGCGACGCTCTGCGGCTCGAAATCGGATTTCACCGCGAATTTGCGGCCGTTCTGCTGCTTTTCCAGCACCGCATCGAGCGCGCGGGTTTGCGGCAACAAGTTGTTGTCGTCACCGAACAGCGAGCCGAACAATTTGCTTTTGCCCTCACCGTGACTGCGCAACTCGCCATTGTTGCCCGCCTTGACTACCTGCGAGACCGAGGCCGTCTGGGCGGTATCCTTGTCGGCCTTGCGCGGCTCAGCGGCGGCTTTGCGTTGCTTGGTTGACGACGCGCGATCGCGCGGCTTGGCCGGTTGCGTCGCCGTTTCCAGCTTTTTCCACTGTTCCGGACGGAAATTGGATTCGGCACCGGCGCTGCCGACAACGGCAAAGCCCAGGATCGCGCCAAGCGCTGCCACAAAAAAACGTTTCGCGATCATGTCTCGACCCCGTATTGGCCATCCGCGTTGGTAGGCACGGTCCGTATAAGCCGAACCGACCGTCCCGCCGATCATAACGCCAAGGCAGGCCGGGGCTCAAGCCGCGAACCGTCGAACACCGAAGGTGGTTTTCAACTTCTATGCACGATCGGCGAACGCGTCGCGCGGCTCGCGGCTGTCGGAAGGGGTCGCGTTTGCGGCCTATTCGGCGTCGGGGACCGCCGGTGCGGCGGGCAGGGCCGGGCCGGCATCGGCCGGCGGGGCGGGCTCGTCATTGCCGCCGAGCTGGTCGAGGACGCCGCCACCACCGCTGCCGCCGTCCTGTTCGCCCGATTGCGGCGGCAGGCGGTCGAGAATGTCGATCGGCTGCTCGCTGTAGCGGGCCAATACGGTCAGTGCCAGCGAGGTGGCGAAAAAGGCGGCCGCCAGGATTCCGGTCGCCCTGGTCAGCGCGTTCGCCGCGCCGCGTGCGGTCATGAAACCGGAGCCGCCGCCGATCCCAAGGCCGCCGCCTTCCGAACGCTGCATGAGGACGAGCCCCACGAGCGCGAGCACGACCATCAGGTGAATGACGATAAGGACGGTTTCCATGAATCAGTT
Organism: Nitratireductor arenosus; assembly: GCF_009742725.1. Classification (GTDB taxonomy): domain Bacteria; phylum Pseudomonadota; class Alphaproteobacteria; order Rhizobiales; family Rhizobiaceae; genus Mangrovimarina; species Mangrovimarina arenosa. The sequence continues at coordinate 117,410 of NZ_WPHG01000004.1, forward strand.
CCGCAGGTTTTGGGCCAAGTCGCCCCGGAGACGCGGCTCCTTACACGCCTTTTACGGCCATTCCAAGCCTTTCGGGCCGTGAGGAGCTGCCTGCCATATGGATCGCGACGCTTCGGCGTTCAATGATTGTGCCGGGATATCGCCGGCCCGGCGCTCAAAACGTCCGATAGGCTTCGGCAATCGCCAGGAAATCGGCGGCCTTGAGGCTTGCCCCGCCGACCAGCGCGCCGTCGACATTGTCGATCGACAGCAGTTCGGCCGCGTTAGCCGGCTTGACCGAGCCACCGTAGAGAAGCCGCATGCGCGCGGCGGCGTCCGCGCCAATATGGTCGGCAAGCTGGCGGCGAATATGGGCGTGAGCCTCGGCAACGTCGTCGACCGACGGCGTCAAGCCAGTGCCGATCGCCCAGACGGGTTCGTAGGCCACGACCGTGTTCGACGGCTTGGCGCCGTCAGGAACCGAATTGGCGATCTGCCGCGTCAGCACGTCGAGCGTCTCGCCGGCCTCGCGCTCGGCCCGGGTCTCGCCGATACATATGATGGCGACAAGGCCGGCGAGCCAGGCCGCTTCGGCTTTCCCCGCGACCTGCAGATCGGTTTCGCCGTGATCGGTGCGGCGCTCGGAATGGCCGACGATGACATGCGAGGCGCCGGCGTCCTTCAACATTTCGGCGGCGATATCGCCGGTGTGGGCGCCGCTCGCCCCGGCGTGGCAATCCTGGCCGCCCAGCGCCACCGGCGTGCGCGAGACGACTTCGAACGCGCGCGACATCAGGGTCGCGGGAACGCACACCAGGGCTTCCACGTCGGCATCGAGCCCGTGCAGAAAACCGTTGCCGATCGCCCGCAATTCTCCGAGCGCGGCGCTAGTACCATGCATCTTCCAATTGCCGGCCACGAGCGGGCGGATTCCATCGGTCATGGGCGCATATCCTTCCGGCATCGACAAACAAGCGGTTTCCCTAGCAAATTGCGGCCATAAAGCAATCGACACTGGTGGCGAAGGGCGTTATTTGCTTCGCCTCAGGAAGGCGCCGCCGAGGCGGTGCGACGAATTCTGGAAAAGTCATGCTCGATTCTCTGCGAAAAGCCGCTGGTACCTGGATTGCGAAGCTCCTGCTTCTGCTGCTCGTTCTAAGTTTCGCGGTCTGGGGTATTTCAGGCCAGATCGGCGGCGGGCCGTCCAGCACGGTCGTCACCGCCGGCGAGACGACCGTGTCGGCGCTCGACTACCGGCTTGCCTACGACCGGCAGCTTTCGGTGCTGTCGCAGCGTTTCGGCACCCGTATCACGCGCGAACAGGCGATCGCGCTCGGCGTCGACGCCCAGGTGCTCGGCCAACTCGTCGCCGGCGCCGTGCTCGACGAACAGGCGCGCGAGATGGGGCTCGGGCTTTCCGAGGACCGGCTGGCCCTGCTGACGGCCGAGGATCCCGCCTTTCGCGGCCCCGACGGCAAATTCGACCGGCGCCAGTTTGAATTCGTCCTGCAGCAGATCGGCATGCGACCCGAAGACTACCTCCGGAATCGCGAGCAGGTCGCCATCCGCCAGCAGATCGTGGAAGCGGTTTCCGACGGTATGAGCGTGCCCGACACGTTTTTGAAGGCGGTGGCGCTTTATCAGGGCGAGGATCGCACCGTCGACATGATCGCCCTGCCCCCTGCCCTGGTCGAGCCGATCGAGGATCCGACAGACGACGTGCTGAAGGCCTGGTTCGAGGACAACAAGATCCGTTACGAGGCGCCGGAATACCGGAAAATATCCTATGTGAAGCTGGAGCCAGAGGACATCGCCGACCCGCGCGCGATCGCCGACGATGAGGTTCGCCAGGACTACGAGACCAATATCGCGTCCTACACCACGCCCGAACGGCGCACGATCGAGCAGGTCGTGTTCGCCAACACCGAGGCCGCGCAGATCGCGCTCGACCGCGTGCGTGGCGGGGCCACTTTCGAGGAGACGGTGGCCGCGGAAGGCAAATCGATGCTCGACGTGCAGCTCGGGACGCTGGAAAAATCGCGCGTCCCCGATCCGGCGGTGGCCGAGGCGGCGTTCGGGCTTGCCGAAAACGAGATCAGCGGCATCGTGGAGGGCGCGTTCGGCCCGGTGATCCTGCGGGTGACGGAGATAGAGCCGGAGACGATCCAGCCCTTCGAGGAAGTGGCCGACAAGATCCGCATGGAACTCGCGCTCGCCGAAGCCGGCGACGTTTTGTTCGACGTTCATGACGGTTACGAGGACGCCCGCGCCTCGGGCGCGACGATGGCGGAAGCCGCCGCAAAGCTCGACCTGAAGATGGTGACCGTCGAGGCCATCGACCGGACCGGGCGGACGCCGGACGGGACGATCGTCAACGACCTGCCGCAGTCACGCGACATGCTGCGCGAGGCCTTCGAGACCGAGGCCGGGGTCGAAAACCCGCCGCTTTCGCTCGGGTCGAGCGGGTTCGTGTTCTACGAAGTCGACGAAGTCACCCAGCGGCGGGAGCGTTCGCTGGAGGAGGTGCGTGACGGGGCCGTGGCGGACTGGCGCGCGGCCGAACGCGACGACCGGCTCTCCACCAAGGCCAAGGAACTGGAAAAACGGGTCGCGGACGGGGCCTCGCTCGACGATATCGCGAGCGAGTTGGCGCTCGAGAAGCAGACCAAGCGCGGCCTGCGCCGCGGCGCCGAAGACGCCGATTTCGGCGCTGCCGGCGTTGCCGCCGTCTACAGCGTCGCTCCCGGCGAGGTCGGCACCGTCGCCGCACCGACCGGCGACGCGCAGATCGTGTTCAAGGTTGTGGAAGCCTTCGAGCCGGCCGGGGCCAGCGCCGAATCGGTGCCGCCCGAAAACCGCGAGAACTTCCGGACCGGTCTCGCCGACGATCTGCTCGACCAATTGGTCACCAAGCTGCGCGACGAATATGAGGTGACGGTCAACCAGGCCGCGATCCAGCAGGCCCTGAGCTTTTGAGCGCCGGTGATGCATGACTTCAAGACCCATATCGCCAAGGTCGCGAGCGGTGCGGCGCTGACCTTCGACGAGGCGCGCGCGGCCTTCGAGGTCGTCATGTCGGGCGATGCCACGCCGGCCCAGATCGGCGGTTTCCTGATGGCGATGCGGGTGCGCGGGGAAACCGTGCCGGAAATCTCCGGTGCGGTCGCAACGATGCGCGCCAAGATGCTTCCCGTCTCGGCGCCAGATAATGCGATCGATATCGTCGGCACTGGCGGCGACGCCTCCGGTTCCTACAACATCTCCACATGCGCGGCACTGGTGGTGGCGGCCGCCGGCGTGCCGGTCGCCAAGCACGGCAACCGCGCGCTGTCCTCGCGCTCCGGCGCGGCCGACACGCTGGCCGCGCTCGGCATCGACATCGATATCGGCGCCGCCGAGATCGCCGCCTGTATCCGCGAGGCCGGCATCGGCTTCATGTTCGCGCCCAAACACCACGCCGCCATGAAACATGTCGGTCCGGCGCGGGTGGAACTCGGCACCCGCACCGTTTTCAACCTGTTGGGGCCGCTGTCCAATCCGGCCGGCGTGAAGCGTCAGATGGTCGGCGTGTTTTCACCCGAATGGGTGAAGCCGGTGGCCGAGGTACTCCAGGCGCTCGGGTCGCAGGCGGCCTGGGTGGTGCACGGCGACGGTCTCGACGAAATCACCACGGCCGGCGAGACCAAGGTCGCCGCGCTCAAGGACGGGGCGATTTCGACCTTCACCATCACGCCGGAAGAGGTCGGGCTGGCGCGGGTCGATTTCAAGCAACTAAAGGGCGGCGACGCCGAGCACAACGCCATGGCGCTTCGCCTGGTGCTTGACGGAGAAAAGACCGACTATCGCGACATCGTGCTTTTCAACGCAGCCGCGGCGCTGGTCGTGGCCGGCACCGCCGACACGCTGCGCGACGGCGTGGCGCGCGCAGCCGAGGCAATCGACAGCGGCAGGGCGCGGCAGACCCTGGAGCGGCTGGTAGCGGTATCGAACCGCAAGGCAGGCTGACGGGCGATGGTCGACATCCTGAAAAAGATCGAAGCCTATAAGCGCGACGAGATCGCCCGCGCCAAAGCCGTCCTGCCCCCGGCCGAGATCGCCGCGCGGGCCCGCAACGCCGAACCGCCGCGCGGTTTTATCGCCGCGCTCAGGCGCAAACATGCCGAGGGCGGATTCGCGCTGATCGCCGAAATCAAGAAGGCGAGCCCGTCGCGCGGTCTGATCCGCCCGGATTTCGATCCGCCGGCGCTGGCACGCGCCTACGAAACAGGCGGCGCGGCCTGTCTGTCGGTACTGACCGACACGCCCTCCTTCCAAGGCGCGCCGGCCTATCTCGCGGAGGCGCGTGCGGCGACCGGCCTGCCGGTGCTGCGCAAGGATTTTTTGTTCGAGCCCTATCAGGTACACGAGGCGCGTGCCTGGGGCGCCGACGCGATCCTGATCATCATGGCGAGCGTCAGCGACGACGAGGCGGCCGCGCTGGAGGAAACAGCGCTGTCGCACGGCATGGACGTGCTGGTGGAGGTGCATGACGAGGCGGAGACCGAACGCGCGCTAAAGCTCTCGTCGCCTCTGATCGGGGTCAACAACCGCGATCTGAGAAGTTTTTCGGTCAGCCTCGAAACTTCCGAGCGGCTGGCCGGCCTGGTGCCGGACGAACGCGTGCTTGTCGGCGAGAGCGGTATTTTTACCCATGCCGATTGCGCGCGCCTTGCCGCCTGCGGCATCCACACTTTCCTGGTCGGCGAAAGCCTGATGCGCCAGGATGATGTGACGGCGGCCACGCGCGCGCTGTTGACCGGCGTGCCGCGCGCCGCCCTTGAGGGCGCGTCGGAGGACGGGCAACGATGAGCGCGGCCACGCCCCTCACCCATATCGGCGCCTCGGGCGAGGCGCGCATGGTCGATGTCGGCGACAAGGCCGAGACCGAACGGCTGGCGGTCGCCGAAGGCCGGGTCGCCATGCAGGCCGCGACGCTGGCGACGATCCGGGCCGGCAATGCCAAGAAGGGCGACGTGCTCGGCACGGCGCGGATCGCCGGCATCATGGCGGCCAAGCGCGCGCACGAATTGATCCCGCTCTGCCATCCGCTGATGTTGTCCAAGGTGACGGTCGAGATCGAGCCCGACGAGACCCTGCCCGGCCTCGTCGTGCGCGCAACGGCGAAGCTGACCGGCCGCACCGGCGTTGAGATGGAGGCGCTGACTGCGGCGTCGGTTGCCTGCCTGACCATCTACGACATGGCCAAGGCGATCGACCGCGGCATGACCATTACCGGCATCCGCGTGATCGAAAAGACCGGCGGCAAATCCGGCGACTGGCGCGCCGGCGGCGCAGGCTGAGCGATGGGCCTGATGCCGGTCGACGACGCGCTGGCCCGGCTGCTTGCCGGGGCTGGACGGCTTGAGGCTGAAACGCTGCCGATCGCCGACTGCGCCGGGCGCGTATTGGCCGCGCCGCTGGCCGCGCTGCGCACCCAACCGCCTTTCGACGCCTCCGCCATGGACGGTTACGCGGTGCGCGCCGCAGACGTCGCCAGCCCGCCGGCACGCCTGCGCGTGATCGGTCAGGCGCCAGCCGGTGAACCGTTCGCGGGCGTGCTCGGCCCCGGCGAAGCGGTGCGCATCTTCACCGGCGGCGTGGTGCCCGGCGGCGCCGACAGCGTGCTGATCCAGGAAAACACCCGTCTCGCCAGCGACGGCGTAGTGGAGGCGACCGAGGCGGTCGCGCCGGGCAAGAACATTCGCCGCAGGGGGCTCGATTTCGAGGCGGGCGCGCACTTGCTCGACGACGGCCGAGTGCTCGACGCGGCGGCCTTGTCGCTGGCCGCGTCGGCCAACCATGCAAGGCTTGGCGTGGTCAAAAGGCCGTTGGTGGCGATCCTGGCCACCGGCGACGAATTGCTGCCGCCCGGCAGTACGGTCGGGCCTGGCCAGATCATCGCCTCCAACCTTTATGGCGTGGCCGCGCTGGCGCGCTCCGCCGGCGCCGACGTGCTCGATCTGGGCATTGCACCGGACCGCGAGGCGGCGATCGCCCAGGCGCTGGAGCGCGCGATCCAGGCCGGCGCCGACATCATCGTCACCATCGGCGGCGCGTCGGTGGGCGACCACGACCTGGTGCAAAAATCGCTGCTCGCGCAGGGAGCGAGCATCGATTTCTGGAAGATCGCCATGCGGCCCGGCAAGCCGCTGATGGCCGGCCAGCTTGCAGGCCGGCACGTGCTCGGCCTGCCGGGCAACCCGGTGGCGAGCCTGATCTGTTCGCTTGTCTTCCTGGTGCCGCTGATTTCGAGCCTCGCCGGCCGGCCGGGCGAAAACCTCTATCGCGACGGCGTGCTCGGTTCGGCCCTGCCAAAAAACGACCTGCGCCAGGATTTTCTGCGCGCTGTCGTGCGCGAGGACGGCGACAGGCTGGTGGCGAGCGCGGCCCCGGTTCAGGATTCCTCGATGCTCAGGGTGCTGGCCGAGGCGCGGGCGCTGATCGTGCGCGAACCGTTCGCGCCGGCCGCCGCCGCCGGCGATCCCTGCCGGCTGTTGATGCTGCGCTGAGGCGTCGCCGTTCAGCCGGGCTGGCGCAGGTGCTTCTTATAGGCGACGGGATTCATGTCGCGCACGTCGATGCTGATGCTGTCGACATCGCCAAACCGCGCCGACAGCCTGTCGCGCAAAAGCACGGCAAGCCCTTCCTTCTGCGCATCCGTGCGCCCCTCAAGCAGCGACACGGTGACGTGGATGAAGCTTTCGATCCCGCCGGCGAACCGGAAGCGCTCGTAGGACGCCGCCCTGACCTTGATGTCATCCGGGTTCATGACGCCAGACCGCGCGCCGGCCTCGTGGCATAGGCCGATCGCCTGCTCGATTGCGTCGTCGCGGTCGAGACCGGCGGAATGTTCGATGACGAAATGCGGCATGGCCGAGCGGTCCTTTTCCGGATGGCACCGTTAAAACAGCGAAAAATACTCTCGCTGTTCCCACTCCGAGACGGTCATCAAATAGCGGTCCCACTCGGCCCGCTTGATGTGGGCGAGATAGTCGACGAAATCGGCACCGATGGCATCGCGGTAGAAAGTGCCCCGTTCGAAGGCCTCGATCGCGGCGATCAGACTTTTGGGCAGCGCGGTCGCGGTGTTGTCATAGGGTTTTTCGACCGCCGGCGGTGCCTTGAGCTTGCGTTCGATGCCGTCGAGGCCGCCGAGGATCTGCGAAGCGAAGTAGAAATAGGGATTGGCGGCCGGTTCCGCGATGCGGTTTTCCACCCGGCTCGCTTTGTCGCCCGGCGCCATCAGCGCCCGGATCATCGCGCCCTTGTTGTCGCGACCCCACTGGATGCGGTCTGGCGCGAGCTGATAGGCCTGATAGCGCTTGTAACCGTTGACTGTCGGCGTGGTCAAAAGGCAGCTTTCGGCGGCGCGGTCGAGCAGTCCGGCGACCCAGCCGTCGGCGGCGTCGGACAACGCGCCATCCGAGCGCGGGATGAAGAGATTTTCGCCGCTTGCCGTGTCGATCAGGGACTGGTGCAGGTGCCAGCCGCTGGCCATGCCGTTGTCGACCCTGGGCCGGCACATGAAGGTGGCGTGCAGCCCCAGGCGCGCGCAGACCTGCTTCACCGTCGAGCGGAACAGCATCATGGCGTCGGCATGGTCCATGGGCCCGGCCGGCTCGAAGGTGAATTCGCACTGGCTGGGACCGAACTCGGCTTCCATGGAGCGCACCGGCAGACCGAGAGCCTCGCAGGCGCGGCGCAACTCGTCCATGACGTTCTCGAGCGCGTCGTAGCGCGCCTCGGTCAGATATTGGTAGCCGTGCGAAAGCAGGCTGGTCTCGGGCGGCGTCGCCGGCATGCCGCCATCGGAATGATCGAGACGGGGCCGGTCGATCTTGAAGACGTAAAACTCAACCTCCAGCCCACACACCATCGCCATGCCGGCATTGGCGAGTCGGTCAACGGCTTTGCGCAAAATAGTGCGCGAGCCGAACGGGAAGGCTGCGCCGTCCTTGAAATAGACGTCGCACAGGATCCAGCCCGAATGCGGCGACCAGGGCAGGACGCGAAAGGTCGCCGGATCGGGCACCAGCATCACGTCGCCCGCCCCGGTCAGTGCACCGACGCCGTGGCCGGCCTCTTCCTCCCATACCGAAAACACGGTGCGGTGGGAGGTATCCTTCAGGAGCAGGGTCGAGGTGATCGCCATGCCCTCGCGGAACGCCGATTTCAGCGCCGAGGCCACCACGGTCTTGCCGCGCAGCACGCCGTGCTGATCGGCGAAGACCAGGCGCACGGTTTCCAGCCCGCGCGTCTCCAGCGAGCCGAGGATCTCGTTCGCCCGGCGCAGCGCGTCGTCGTCAAGGAGGCCATGCCGGCCGGTGAACCCGCCGCTCAGACCAGCGGCATCAAATGTCGACATGCGTTTCCCCTCGACAAGGCGTCGTGTCCGCTTCAGGTTTTTCGGCCTGGGGCCCAGCTCAGAGTGTTGCGTCCCACGCGCAGCCGGAACGCCGGGCGCCGTCGCTCTGGATCCAGCTTTCCTCCCACCCCTCGGTCTGGGCGATCGCATCAATCGAGATCGGGCCGCGAATCGCCTTGGTGGTCTCGGCGTCGCCGCGCATCGGCAGCGCCTCGATCTGGCCGTTCTTGACGTTGTCGATCGCCGCCCGCAGCATGCGCCGGTATTTCATGATACCGACATCGGTGCGACCGAGATGCTCTTCGGTGCGGTCCTGGATACGGCCCATCGATTCCACCGCCCACTGGTCGTGGACGTTGATGTCGAGCCCCATGCCGGTATAGGTCACGTCGCGCTGTTCGTCGGGATTGTAGCCGTAATTGTTGGCCCGATTCTTTATCGGCGCATAGTCGGGCAGACGGTGCTCCTTGAGGCGCTGTTCGCGCATCAAGGTCTTGTCGACGGGGCGGCCGAAGCTGGTGAACATCGAATACCAATAACAGGTCTCGTCATCGACCGGCACGTGCCACTGGGTGATCGTCATCTCGTTGGACATGGGAATGCAGATCGTCTCGGGAAAGATCTGGTTGGTCACCCGCACGTGGGTGCGCCCATCCTCCATATGGCGAAGCGAGATCAGGCGCATGCCGTAATCGGTTTCCTCGACCTTGATGTCGGGTCTCGGATACTCGCGCAGCAGCCGGGTCATGGGAATGTCGGTCTCGCCGGCCTTGTCGCGGAACTGCTTGCCGTAGGAATCGGCCGGATCCTCGTCCTGCAGGAAGCGATGCAGGAAGGAGGCGTGGGCGGGATCGATACCGACTTCCATGGCCTGAAGCCAGTTGCACTCCCAAAGCCCCTTGAAGGCGAAAACATGGGTGTCGGGCGCCGCGAAGCAGTCGAGCGCCGGGAAAGGCGGCGGATCGCCGGGGCCCATATAGGCAAAGACGATGCCGTTCTTTTCCACCACCGGGTAGGAACGGATGCGGATATTCTTGTGCATCTGGCTGCCCTCGGGCTCGCCGGGCTGCTCGATGCACTGACCCGAGCGGTCGAAGTTCCAGCCATGGAAAGCGCAGCGCAGGCCGCCATCCTCGAGCCGGCCATAGAGCATGTCGGCGCCACGGTGCGGACAATGGCGGTCGATCAGGCCGAGCTTGCCCTCGAGATCGCGGAACAAGACCAGATCCTCGCCGAGCAGGCGCACCGGCACAACCGGCCGCGCCGTCATCAGCTCATCGGCGAGAGCTGCCGGCTGCCAATAAAGCCGCAGCACCGACCCCGCGTCGGTCCCCCGTCCGACCCGGGTCAAGAGATCGTTTTGTTCCTGGCTCATCATGGCGCATTCTCCCTTCGGAATGTGTCAGTCCGTTTAAGCGTCAGCGCGCACGACCGCCTTTGCAAGCGCAATGGTGGCGTCGCGCGCCTCGTCGATGGCGAGCGGCGTGCCCGCCGCGATCAGTTTGCGGGCTGCCATGTGGTCGGCCGCCCGGTTGATGGAGTGCGCGGCGACCAGCCTGTCGCCGTCGAGTTCCAGCAGCGTGAAGGCGCCGTCATCGGGATCGCCGCGCATCAGCCGCGTCGTTCCCGCGCGGCTCAGGCCGGCCATCTGGACCTTGAGATCGTATTGATCCGTCCAGAACCAGGGCACGGGTGCCGCCGGCGTCGCCGCGCCGCAGATATCGGCCGCCGCCATCCTGGCCTGGTCGACCGCGTTCTGAACCGATTCAAGCCGCAGCCGTGCACCCGCGTGCGGATTGTGCGCTGCCGCGACGTCACCGATGGCGTAAATGTCGGCATTGCTGGTGCGGCCCTTGTCGTCGACACGCACGCCGCCGGCATCGATTTCGAGCCCGGCCTGGCTTGCAAGGTCGATATTCGCCTCGCCGCCGACGCCAACCACGATCAGGTCCGCCGCGATGCGCTGCCCGTCCGCGAGCGTGACCGCCCGCGCCCTGCCCGCCTCGCCCTCGAAGGCGGCGACCGAGGCGCCGAAGTGGAAGGTGACGCCCTTCATGCGGTGATAGTCGCGCAGAAAATCGGACATGGCGGCCGGAAGCGCCCGCGCCAGAAGCCGGTCCTGGGCCTCGACCACGGTCGTCGTCTTGCCGGCCTTCGCGGCCGTCGAGGCGATTTCGAGACCGATGAAGCCGCCGCCGACGATGACGACCGACCCGGCCTTTTCCAGCGCCGGCCTGATCAGGCGCGCGTCGTGGAGGGAGCGCAGGGTAACGATGCCGGCAAGGTTGGCTCCGTCAACGGGAAGCCGGCGCGCCCGCGAGCCCGTCGCCAGGATCAGCTTGTCATAGCCGTAATTCCCCGTGCCGGTCTCGATCGTGCGCTGCGCGGCGTCGAGGCGCAGAACCGGCTCGCCGCGGCGAAAATCGATGTCGGAATCGCGATAGAAGGCCTCGCCGCGCAGCAGGATCTGGTCCTCGGTCTTTTCACCGGCCAGAAACGCCTTGGAGAGCGGCGGACGGTGATAAGGCAGCGCGTCCTCGGCCGAAAACAGGCGCACGGCGCCGTCCCAGCCACCCTGGCGCAGCGATGCCGCCGCCTGCACGCCGCCATGCGAGGCGCCGATAATAATCGCTGCTTTTGTCAAACCTGCGCCTCCGGAAGGATGAAGACGGCGCCGTCGAGTTCGCGGCAAAGCTTGATCTGGCACGACAGGCGACTTGCCGGCCGGCGCTCCGCGCTCGTCATGTCGAGCATGTCGTCCTCGTCGATCTGCTGTTCGGGCAGGCTGTCGGGCGCGACGAGATCGCAGTAGACATGACAGGTCGCGCACACGCAGGCGCCGCCGCACTCGGCCTCGATACCGCCGACATTGTTCATGATGGCCGCTTCCATCACGCTGGTGCCGGCCGGTGCCGCGACCTCGATCCGGCGGTCGCCGTCGAGCGATTGAAAAACGATCTTTACCTTTTCGTCCATGCCGCCAATGTCCAGCTCGAGCCCGGCACCCTCTCCAAACATGCCGCTCCGCGGTCAGATCAGGCGAGGAAGATGTGGAAAGTTCGATTAACGAACATTTCGTCTTTTATCGACCACATATTTGTAGAAGTATCGAACCGGGCTGTCAAGGAAGCTGGCAGTCGACTTGTGTACCGCCTCACGGGGTGTTTTTCGCGATCTAGGCCGCGACACCAAGATGCGGAATTCCAACCTGAAAGGTATTCTTCAATGATTTCAAATTCTTCACTCAATTTCCTACTGCCCAAATCGATCAGCGCGCCGTTCGCCGCCTACAGCCACGGCGTCGAGGTCGCCGCCGGCAGCCGCCTGATCTTCTGCTCCGGCCAGTTGGGAATCGGCCTCGACGGGCAGGTGCCGACCGATACCGGGGCCCAGGCCGAGCTGTGTTTCGCCAATATCCGCGCGATTCTGGCCGAAGGCGGCATGGAGCTGTCCGACGTTATCCGCATCAACGCCTACGTGACCGGGCGCGAGCATATGAAACCCTATATGGCGGTGCGCGACCGGCTTTTTCCCAATCCCGCTCCCGCCTCGACGCTGATGATCGTTTCGGGCTTCACGCGCGAGGAATTCACGGTCGAAATCGAGGCCGTGGCCGCCCGACAGGCCTAAAACCTGTCTCCGAAACCGGGCGCCGCGCTCGAGAGGCATGGTTCAGGCCTGGGGACGGTTATGGACTGGAGCGTCGTAGGAGGCAAAATCGCCCAGTTCCAGGAGCCAAGCCGAAGGCGGAATTGCCTTCCGTCGAGGCTTTGCGACGCGGAAATGGGCGATTTTGGCGCCATTTCTTCAGGACGCGGCGGCTTTTGCGCCACGCCCAGCCCCTGGAGCCGTTCATCGCAAGATGAACGGCTCTGCCCGTCCACGGCTAGCCGGTGGAGAATTTCACGATCAGGGGGATGATCGCCACCATGATCACGACCGGCAGGATGCACACGGTCACCGGGATCGACATCTTGGCCGGCAGCGCATGCGCCTTCTCCTCCGCCAACGACATGCGCTTGTGGCGCATGTCGTCGGAAAAGACCCTGAGCGCACCCGAAAGGCTGGTGCCCAGTTCCTTCGACTGCTGCAACAGGGTCGCAAAGGAGCGTACTTCCTCAAGGCCGAGCCGGTCGGACAGGGATTTCAGGGCGTCATCCAGGCCCCGACCGGCCCGCAACTCGATCGAGACCAGATGCAGATTCTGGCCGAGCGCGGGATAAGTCACCATCAGTTCGCGCGCAACCCGCTCGATGCCGGCCTCCATACTCATGCCGGCATCCGAACACACGATCATGAGATCCATGAAATCGGGAAAGCCGTCGCGATATTCGCGCATCCGCGTCGCAATGGCCCGCGCCAGCACGAAGGCGGGCAGGTGATAGCCGATCGCCGCGGTCGCCAGCACGGTCAGCCCGCGCATGGCCGACGAGGCGTCCGCCATCATGGAGGCGACCAGGACCAGGCCGGCCAGCACGCCGCCGGCCAGCGCCACGATCCGCGCAAGAAAAAAGACGCCGACGGCGCGCGGATCGAGATAACCGGCGCGGATGAGCTTCATGCGCAGCCGGGCCACGTTTTCCGGGTCGCTCCTGGCGTAAAAATCCCGGGTGGACCTGACCATGCGTTCCCGCGCCGCGTTGCGCGGCTTCGCACTCGCCGGTTCGGCGCCGACCGCTCCGGCGCCACCGGCTGGGCGAGCGACCCGCAGGCGCCGCTTGACGTCCTTGTCCCGCCCGGCGCCGGAAAGCAGCGGATAGGCCAGCGCTCCGCCGCCGACGACGAGCAGCACCAGGGCCGCCAGGACCTTGATGTCGATCGTACCCGGGATCGCGGTCATATCCATCAGAACCGGAAGCTCGCCATCTTGAACATCATCGCATTGCCGAGCAACAGCCAGCCCAGGGTCGCACCCATCAGGTACCAGGTCATCGGCGCGTCGATCACTTCGCCATACATGTCCGGCGCCACCATCGACATTGCGAGCGCCAACAACACCGGCAGCGCGCTCAAAATATAGGCGGACATGCGACCCTCGGTCGAAATCGACCGGATCTTGCGGCGCAGCTTGCCGCGCGCGCGAATAACGCCGGAGAGCCCGTCGAGGATTTCGCGCAGATTGCCGCCGGTGGTGTTTTGGATGGACACCGCCGTCACGAACAGCGGCAGATCTTCGTGGCCGACACGCCGGTACATGTCGTTGAGCGCCGTCACAAGGTCGGAGCCATAGGTCACCTCGTCGGCGATCATGCCGAATTCGGTGCCGATCGGGTCGGGCATCTCGCGCGCGACCATCGCGATCGCGACCGGCACGGGATGGCCGGCCTTGAGGCTGCGGGTGATCAGCTCCAGCGCCTCGGGCAGTTGCAGGCCAAACTTCTTGTGCCGGCGCTTGCGCAGATATTTCAGCACCGCGACAGGCAGGATCAATGCCCCGGCGGGGACGACAAGCGCGGCGTGGCGCACCGGCAGACCCAGCCATGCTGCCGTGATCGCGAGCCCCAGCGCCGCGCCGATGGTGATGGCGAGAAACCGCGCCAGCGGCATGGCCAGGCCGGACTGGGTGCGCAGCGCACGCAGCCGCGCGAGCGACAACAGCGCGCGTTTTTGACCGGCGCCGCGCTCCTTGCGCAACTGGATCAAGACCTCTTCCTGGGTCAGCCTGGAATTTTGCAGGCGCATGCGCCGGTTGATAGTCATGCGGCGGTCCTTGCGCCCGGCCACCAACAGATAGACGGCTTCGGCGACCATAATGCCGCACAAAGCCGCGGCGGCGTAGATAACGTGGAGCGGGGTGATGGCGTCGAACATGGCCGGGTTCACTCCTGCGGCCGGCCGGGCTCGAAATAATGTCCCGGAAACTCGATACCCATGGCGCGCAGATCGGCAAGGAAACGCGGGCGGATGCCGGTTGCCTCGAAATGGCCGGCAATCTTGCCGTCGGCCTCGGTGCCGGTGCGTACGAAACGGAAGATCTCCTGCATCTGGATGACGTCGCCCTCCATGCCGGTGATTTCGGCCACGCTCGTCACCTTGCGCTTGCCGTCGGACAGGCGCGTGAGCTGGACGATGATGTCGAGCGCGGAGGCGATCTGGCTGCGGATCGACGACACCGTCATCGGCATGCCGGTCATGCCGAGCATCTGTTCGAGGCGCCCGATCGCGTCGCGCGGCGTATTGGCGTGGATGGTGGCCATCGAGCCTTCATGACCGGTGTTCATGGCCTGCAGCATGTCGAAAGCTTCCTCGCCGCGGCATTCGCCGAGGATGACGCGGTCGGGCCGCATCCGCAGCGCGTTTTTGACCAGGTCGCGCTGGCGGATCTCGCCATGGCCCTCGATATTGGCCGGTCGCGTCTCCATGCGCGCCACATGCGGCTGCTGCAATTGCAGTTCGGCGGCGTCTTCGATGGTGATCAGGCGCTCGTCCTCCGGAATGAAGGCCGAGAGTGCGTTCAACATGGTCGTCTTGCCGGTGCCGGTTCCGCCCGAAATGATCATTGTTTTGCGGGCGTGAACGGCCGCCGCCAAAACTTCGGCCATCGGCTTGGTGATGGCGCCGAACTCGACCAGCCTGTGCAGACCGAGCTTGTTCTTGGAGAATTTGCGGATGGAGACCAGCGGTCCGTCGACACCGACCGGACGGATGGCGGCGTTGAAACGTGACCCGTCGAGCATGCGCGCATCAACCATCGGCTGGGACTCGTCGACGCGTCGGCCGACGGCGGCCACGATCTTGTTGATGACACGCAGAAGATGCGCCTCGTCCTTGAACGGCACATGGATTTGTTCAAGCTTTCCCTGGCGTTCGACAAAACAGTTCTCGTGGCCGTTGATCAGAATGTCGTTGATCGACGGATCCTTGAGCAAGGGCTCGAGCGGGCCGAGCCCGACCATTTCGTCGACGATGTCGCTGACCAGGTCCTCAAGCTCGGCCATGTTGACGGCGAGCCGCTCCTCGCGGGTCTTTTCGGAGACGAAGTCGTGCACCTGGCGGTGCATTTCCTCGCGCGGCAGCTTCTCCAGCGCGACGAGATTGATCTCCTCGATGAGCATACGGTGGAGCCGCACGCGCGCGTCGACCACGCGGCCCGACGGCCTGGCGCCATTGTCGGCCTCCACACGGGCCGGAGCCTTGTCCTGCCGGTGCTGGACCGGAATGGTGACCGGCATTACGGGATCGGATGCCGCATCGGCGGCAGGTTTGGGCGCCGCGACGCGCTCGCGCAGAAGGCTGAACCGGCTCGACATCGCGCGCCCTACCCGGTGCGCCGGAACAGCCGACGCCCATAGGCAAGCAGCGACGACCTGCCCGCATCGTCACGTCGGCCGGTTTGTCCCGGCAGGACGATGCGGCGCAGATCGGCCACGACATTGGCGTTGGGGTCGATCTCGTGCAGTGGCAGGCCGCGATCGACGGCCTCGCGCACCAGTTTGTAATTGTTGGCGATACCGCCGACGAAATGGCCGTCGAGCAACGCCTCGATATCGGCCTGGCTGACGCCGCCGTCGAAGCGGCGGCTTTCGAAGCGGTTGACGATCACGCCAGGGTCCACCTCCTTGCCCGCGCTTTGATGGCAGGCCTGGATCAGGCGCTGCGTATTGCGCAGGCACGGTACGGTGAGCTCGGTGACGATATAGATCTTGTTGGAGCCGAGAAGCACGGTTTCGGTCCAGGGGAACCAGGTGCGCGGCATGTCGATGACGACATTGTCGAAATAGGCCGAAACCAGGTCGAGCATCCGCACCACCACATCGGTGTCGAAGGTCCGCATCTCGGTCGGCCTGGCCGGCGCCGCCAGCACGTAAAGCCCGCTTTGATGTTGCGACAGCATCACTTCGAGAAGCTGCCGGTCGAGCCGCTCGGGCTGGTTTTCGACCTCGGTGATGTCGAAACGCGGCTCCAGGTCGAGATATTCCGCGCATGCGCCCTGCTGCAGGTTCAAATCGACCACGCAGGTCGACGCGCCCTCCTCGGCGGCGGCGTGAAGCTGGAAAGCCGTCTGCAGGGCAAGCGTGGTGTTGCCAACGCCGCCGGCGGCCGGAACGAAGCTGTGGATGCGGGCCTCCGACTGCTCGTCGCGACCCGGCCCCTTGAGCGCGCGAATACACGAGCGTACCAGATCGGCCGTCGTCACAGGCTTGATGAGGAAGTCGGCGACCTTGAGCTGAACGAGAATGCGCGCGGCCGCCGCGTCGAACGTGCCGGACACCACCAGCACCGGCACCCTGCCCTCGATGCGGCGCATCAGGCGCTGCAGCGCGTCGAGTTCGGCAACCCTGGCGGCATCGAGATCGACGATCACCGCGCCCGGCTCGGCCTGGATGATCTCGCCATGCAGATCGCCGATGTTCTTTTGCACCACGGTCAATTCGATCGCTTCGGAAGCCGCGAACGCGGTGCGCGTTTCCTTCAGGAAATCGCTGTCGGTCGAAACCAGCACGATCGTCTTGTGGGCCTTGTCAACATCCATGCCGTGTCGGTCCTACGGGTTTGTGGTTGCGGGGGCGGCCACACCGCCGCCTGCGACGCCGCGCGCGTACCAGCGTTCGGCCGGCACGGCGAGGTCGGTTTCTTCCACGCCGCGCGGCCATGGATCGACCATCTGCATGACGGTGTTGGCGGCAACGGTATCGCCGGCGCCGGCGCTCACGCCGTCAATGCGCAGAAAGTCGTCATTGGCGCAGCCGGAAAGCAGCGCGAGCGCGGCAAGCAGAAGTCCGGCGGGCACGCAGTGTCGCGTCTTCGGCGTCATTCGGACAGCTCCAGGAAATGGCCCGGGCCGGACAGCGCGGTGCGCACGGCGCCGATGCGAGCGGCCGTCTGGGCGATGCGCGCCTCTTCCTGGCTACCCAGGAAATAGTCGACCGTACTCGCCGGTTTCGTCCGGTCGATTGGCGTCAGCGGATTTTTCGACGGGTCGATCGGCCTGACCAGATAAGGGGTGATGATGATGACCAGATCGGTCTCGCGGCGCTGATAGGCTTTTGAGGAAAACAGATTGCCGAGCACGGGCAGCCGCGACAGTCCGGGCACGTTCTGCGTGGTGACATCGTTCTGGGTCTGCAGCAGCCCGGCGATCATGAAGCTCTGGCCGCTCTTCAAGTCGACGGAGGTGTGTGCCCGGCGCACGATGAAACCCGGGATCGCGATGTCGCCGATCTTGTAGGAAGCGGAGGTGTCGATCGAGGACACTTCCGGTTCGATCTCGAGGCTCACCAGCCCGTCGGCCAGAACTTGCGGGGTGAAATCGAGCCCGACGCCGTATTTCTTGTATTCGATCACGACCTTGTCGTCGTCCTGGGCGACGGGAATAGGAAATTCTCCGCCCGCCAGAAAACTCGCCCTTTCGCCCGAACGCGCGATCAAATTGGGCTCGGCCAGACGCCGGGCCACCCCCTTGTCCTCCAGCGCGCGAATTGCAAGATCGATCGACAATCCGCCGGAAACCAGCGCTCCGACGATCTTGCCGGCCGGCGTGTTGGATGACGAGCGCGGATCGGAATTGAAGCTGACCCCGCCGCCGGCGCCGACATAGCTGACACCCAGCGCCGCGCCGAGTTCTTGCCCGACCTGCCGGTTGATCTCGACGAAGCGGACGTTGAGCTGCACCTGCTGGGAGGAAGAGATGTCGACGGAATTGATGATCTCCTCGCCGTCGGAAAAGCGGCTGGCGATGCGCTGGGCCTTGTCGGCGGCGACGGCGTCCTTGGCCGAGCCCGACAGCACCAGCCGGCCATTGGCGGATTCGACCCTGATGTCGGCGTCGGGCACGGCCTGCCTGATGGTGGTGGCCAGGCGATTGGTGTCGAGCGTGACCTCGATATCGACCGTGCCGACAAGCTGTCTGGCATCGTCGAACAGCGCGATCCCGGTCGTGCCGAGCTTGTTGCCGAGCACGTAGAAGGAGCGATCGGTCAACGGGTTCACATTGGCGATTTCAGGATCGCCGATGACGATCTCGTAAAAAGCGGTGTCGGTGCGGATCGTCTGCGGCTTGCCGCGCGCGACCTTGATGGTCGCCGGCCTGGCCGCGGAAATCTGGATCACCTTGCCGCCGCCATTGGCGCGTGCGTGGTCCGCGAAGGCCAGGCTCGCCAGAGCCAGGACACACGCGGCAAGCAGCGCCGCCACGCGCCCACGCCGTGCGAACCTATCTTGTGTCGCGCTCTTCATGCCGTTCCCCTCGCCGGTTTCCTTTCCAGCCCCGCTTTCAATCTTGCGGCGAAATCACCTTGTAGCTCTGCGCCTCGAGCCCGCGCGTGACGATGACGGTCTTGTAGGTCGGCCCGTCATCGACGGTGATATGCTCGACGGTCCGCGAGATACGGTCGGCGGCCGAGCCGCCGAAGGCCGAAATCGTCATGACGCCGTTTTCGCCGGCGCGCGCCTCGCCCGCCGAGCGCAGCGACAACGACAGCGCGCCGATCGTGCGGGCGAGTGCGATCTTCTGGGCTCCCTCGGCGGTGACCTCGACAGTGACCGAATTGACCACTTTCGGATCGGTCTGGCGCTCGTCGGCACCCTGGCCGACAGTCAGCACCTTGACTTTCTCCAGTACGATTTCGCTGGTGACGGTCGAGCCGGCCGCCCCCTCGGCAGCGCTTTCGACCTCCTGGATACGTCCGGCATTGCGCGTCAGCATGATGTCGACGCGGTCGCCCGGCGTGATAAAGCCGCCGACCCCGGCGATCTCGTCGGTCTTGATCGTCACCGCCCGCATGCCCGGCGTCAACAGATTGGACAAGGTCGCACGGCCGTCCGGGCCCGAGAGCTTCGACAACAGCACCGGTTCATTGGCCTCGATCGGCGACAGCACGACACGGGCGCCGTCGGCAAACAGGGCGTCGACGGTGGCGACCGCGCCGGCGGGCAGCGATTTTTCCGGCCAGGCGATTTCGGAGAACATGCCGGGTTCGAGCTTGGCGCCGTAACGCAGCGGCGTGTTGGCAACCACGATCGAGCCGAATGCGACCCTGGGCGCATCGGGAACGTCGATGACGATTTCCGCCGTATGCGCGCTCGCCGCGTTTTTCAGCCAGTAATCGGCCACGAAGATCGAAATCGCGCCGAACACGGCAGCGATGCCGATCATGGTGATAATCTTGCTTCTCACAAAAAATGCCCCGCGATCGCCCATTTCGCTCGATCAGCCGCGAAGGGTGCGGGACAAAACTGAAAAAAGGACCAGTTCGGTCGTTAAATTGCCGCGCATCGTGCGCAACTGGTTAGCCGATCGTTAGCTTGAGCGTTGCACCATGATCGGATAAGCGGCTGACGGCGGCGGGCCTCGCATTATCCTCGCGACCGCGTTCCGTGGCACACTCGGCAGTGATTCGCAGACTGGACCTAAATCGCCCATGGACGACAGCAACGACCTCTTCGCCGCGCTCGACACGCCCACGCCGCCGCCCGCCGAGCGTGCGCCGTCCGCTCCGCCGCGCGCCGCCAAACCGGCGCCGGCGACGAAAGACGGCAGCGAAGCCTACAGCGCCGCCGACATCGAGGTGCTGGAGGGGCTGGAGCCGGTGCGCCGGCGGCCGGGCATGTATATTGGCGGCACCGACGAAAAGGCGTTGCACCATTTGTTCGCCGAGGTGATCGACAACTCCATGGACGAAGCGGTCGCCGGCCACGCGACCTTCATCGAGGTCGATCTCGGCGCGGACGGGTTCTTGACCATCACCGACAATGGCCGCGGCATTCCCGTCGACCCGCACCCGAAATTCAAGTCGAAATCGGCGCTTGAAGTCATCATGACGACGCTGCACGCTGGCGGCAAATTCGATTCCAAGGTCTACGAGACGTCGGGCGGCCTGCACGGGGTCGGCATCTCGGTGGTCAACGCCCTGTCGGATTCGCTTGAGGTCGAGGTGGCACGCGGGCGCCAGCTCTACCGGCAGCGCTTCTCGCGCGGGCTGCCACAAGGCCCGCTGGAAAAGCTCGGCGAGGTTCACAACCGGCGCGGCACGCGCGTGCGCTTCCATCCCGACGCCCAGATTTTCGGCAAGGATCTGCGGTTCGAACCGGCGCGGCTGTGCCGGATGGCGCGCTCGAAAGCCTATCTGTTCGGCGGGGTAGAAATCCGCTGGTCCTGCGCGCCGGAGCTGATCACCGGCAAGGACGAGACGCCCGAAAAGGCGGTGTTCCATTTTCCCGGCGGGCTGCGCGATTATCTCACCGCCTCGCTCGGCGACGAATTCCAGGTCACGCGCGAGGTGTTTGCCGGCAAGAGCGAGCGCCAGGGCGGGCACGGCTCCGTCGAATGGGCGGTCACCTGGTATGGCGGCGACGGTTTCGTCAATTCCTACTGCAACACCATCCCCACCGCCGAAGGCGGCACACACGAGGCGGGTTTCCGCGGCGCGCTGATGCGCGGCCTGCGCGCGCACGCCGACCGGGTGGGCAACAAGCGCGCCTCGATCGTCACCGCCGAGGATGTGATGGTGTCGGCCGCCGGCATGTTGTCGGTTTTCATCCGCGAGCCGGAATTCGTCGGCCAGACCAAGGACCGGCTGGCCACGCTGGAGGCGCAGAAGACCGTCGACGCCGCGGTGCGCGACGCCTTCGATCACTGGCTGGCCGACAATCCGCAGGAAGCGACAAAACTGCTCGACTGGGTGATCGCGCGCGCCGACGAGCGCGTGCGCCGGCGCCAGGAAAAGGAGGTCAGCCGGAAAAGCGCGGTGCGCAAGCTGCGCCTGCCGGGCAAGCTCGCCGACTGCACGCAGAACGCGGCGGCGGGCGCGGAAATCTTCATCGTGGAGGGCGATTCGGCCGGCGGCTCGGCCAAGCAGGCGCGCGACCGCAAATTGCAGGCTGTGCTGCCGCTGCGCGGCAAGATCCTGAACGTCGCCAGCGCGGGCCACGAAAAGCTGACCGCCAACCAGCAGATATCCGATCTGATCCAGGCGCTCGGTTGCGGCACCCGCTCAAAATATCGCGAGGAGGATCTGCGTTACGACCGGGTCATCATCATGACCGACGCCGATGTCGACGGCGCGCATATCGCCTCGCTGCTGATCACCTTCTTTTACCAGGAAATGCCCGACCTGATCCGCGGCGGCCATCTCTACATGGCCGTGCCGCCGCTCTACCGCATCAGCCAGGGCGGCAAAGTCGCCTATGCGCGCGACGACACCCACAAGGACGAATTGCTGGCCGCAGAATTCACCGGCCGCGGCAAGGTGGAAATCAGCCGCTTCAAGGGCCTGGGCGAGATGATGGCTGCGCAGCTCAAGGAAACCACCATGCAGCCGGGCAAGCGCACGCTGCTGCGCGTGGAAGTGCTGGACGACGCCACGGCGACGTCCGATGCGGTCAAGGCGCTGATGGGCACCAAGCCGGAAAGCCGCTTCCGCTTCATCCAGGACCGGGCCGAGTTCGCGCACGACCTCGACATCTAGAGACCAGCGGCGCCAAGACACGATCGCCGAAACACATGCGCGGCGCTGCCATGTCGATTCAGCGTCGCGGTCGAACCTTTTGTTTTGATGCATGAAACGCGCGCTGTCGGGTAAGCCGTGCGGACGGCGCCGACGCGCTTCTCACGCCGCGCGACGGGCTTCCTCGCACAGCCAGTCGGCGAGCCGACGCACCAGCCGCGACGGCCGCTCGACGCTGAGAAGGCGCAATTCACCCGTCGCCACCGCCGGCGCATCGGGCAAATGGACGAGCGAGCCGGCGGCGATTTCCTTAACCGTCATGAACGGCGTCGCCAGCACCATGCCGAGCCCGGCCGTCGCAGCGTGGATGGCGGCATCGTCGGTGTCGAAGCCATGGCTGAATGTCAGGCTGTCGAACGCGATACCGGCCTCTGTCGCCCACAGCCGCCAATCCCAATCCCCATTGGTGGCCGACAGCGCCGGCACATGGCCGGCATCGCCGCGCCGGGCATAGCCGCAGCGATCGAGCAAGGCCGGCGACAGCATTGGCCGGCAGACATCCTTGAACAGAAGCGCGCCGGGGCCGTCCTCGCCACGGCGCAGATAGCTGATCGCGATATCCGCCTGGCCGCCGAGTTCGACCCTGGCGTAATGCGTCGTCTCCAGCCGGATGCGCGCCTCGGCCGCACCTGTCTTGAAACGCTCGAGCGCCGGAATCAGCCAGCGCACGGCGAGCGAGACCGAGGCGCGGATGACGACCTCGTTACGGTCGTGGCGCAGCGTATTGGCTGCCCGCTCGATCGTCGCCAGCGCCGGCGTCACGTCGCGTTGGAACTGGCGGCCGGCATCGGTGAGCGCGATCGAATTGTTGCGCCGACGGAAGAGGTTTACGCCGATCCGTTCCTCCAATGCGCGAATCTGATGGCTGACGGCCCCGGGCGTCACGCCCAGCTCCTCGGCCGCCGCCAGCATGCCGCCCAGACGCGCGGCGCATTCGAAGACACGCACGGCGTTGAGGGAGAGTTTCGGCGCTTTCTGCATCAAGAAAACTCATCCAAAAAGAATTCTTCTCGTTTTATCCGAAGCATGAAGGCTGAGAGAAAATAGCGCAACTGCATCCTCACCCCGTCGGAGAAGCCGATTGCACGCCAGAAACCTCGAGGCCGTCCTGTGGACGACGGCTGGCACCGCCCTGTTCACGCTGGTGTTCGCGTCGGGCAAGTTCGCCGGCGACAGCGCCAGCGCGCCACAAATCCTGTGGTTGCGTTATATCGGCGGGCTGGCGACACTTGTCGCCGTGCTCGCCGTTACCCGGCAGCCGCCGCGGCGTTTCGTCAGCCGGCGGCCGTTTTCGCATCTGCTGCGTGCGCTGTTCGGCGCCAGCGGCGGCATGGCGGCGATCCAGGCGGCGGCCGGCATGCCGATCGTCGACGCGACGGCAATCGGCCTGCTGCAGGTGATTTTTGCCATCGGCCTGGGCGTGTGGCTGCTCGGCGAGCGCATCCGCCGGCCGCAATGGACCGGCATCGTGCTGTGCACGGCCGGAGCGGCGGCCATCGTCGCCTCCAAAGGCGCGTTCCGAGACCTCGAGCCCGCCTATTTGCTGCCGGCTGGGATCGCGGTCGCCGGCGCCGTACTGGTGGCCGGCGAGGCGATCATGATCAAGACGTTGAGCGTGCGCGAACCCGCCCTGACCGTGCTTTTATACGTCAACGCGTTCGGCATCCTTATCCTGGCCGGTCCCGCCTGGCTTGCCTGGCGCCCGCTCGACATCGTCGGGATGTGGCCGTTCCTGATGCTCGGCCCGATCGCGATCACGGCCCAGTTCTGCATCATCCGCGGCTACAGGCTGGCCGATGTCGCGCTGCTTGGACCGGTCGACTATAGCTGGCTGGTGTTTTCCGGCATTTTGGGGATCGTCTTTTTCGGCGAGGTGCCCGGACCGGCATCCTATCTCGGGGCGGCGCTGATCCTGGCCGGCGGGATCGTTTTGGCGCGCGTGAGGACCTAAGTCCGACCGCCCCTTGAGCGCCGCATTGCTCCGGCAGAAAAGCCGGGGCGATCGTTCGCGCGGCGGACCGACGGTCGACTATACCGTATCGCCGCATTCTTCGAGTCTTCACGACCGAAACTTCATTGCTAAAGTGCAATCAATGCGCATTCGATTCCTGGTTTCAGCCGCATTATTCCTTCTCGCCGCGTCGTGGCCCCTGCCTGCCGCCGCGCAGGCAGTCACGCCCGCCACCATGGAGGTGGTGGAGGCCGCGTCGCGCCTGATAAAGGGCGGCAAGGCCGACGTGGATGCGGCGTTGCAATTGCTGGAGAACAGGCTTGCCAAGCTTGCCTCGGCCGCGCATGCCGACCGCTACGTACTGGCGGCCTCCGCCGCGTCGGTGGCGCGGCTTGCCGGAGATTTCGAACGCTCGCAGGCGCTGTTTGCGACCGCCGCCGAGGCGATCGGCCAGGTGCCGGGCGAGGAGGATCGCCATGCTGCCACGCTCGAGGCCCGGGCATCCGACCTCGCGCGGCTGGAGCGCCTGGACGAGGCAGACGCCCTATACGAACGCGCCTTTGCGCGTCGCGAAGAAAGCGGGGCCACGCGCACCGGCACGGCCGTCGAGGCGGCGTCCGCGCGCCTCCTGCTGGCGCTTGCCATGCGCTCGGAAGAGCGGATCGCCGCCGGTCTGCAGCGGCTTTCCGCGTCATTGCAAAACAATCCGGAAATCGACAAGCGGCGCGAACTTTCGGCCAACATCGCGCTGGCAAGAGCCTATCGCCATCTCGGGCTCTATGACGGCATGCTGGCCTTCACTGAAATCGCCAACTATCTGTTGATGCAGGCGC
The DNA here is from genome assembly GCF_009742725.1 of Nitratireductor arenosus. Taxonomy (GTDB): domain Bacteria; phylum Pseudomonadota; class Alphaproteobacteria; order Rhizobiales; family Rhizobiaceae; genus Mangrovimarina; species Mangrovimarina arenosa. The sequence continues at coordinate 142,022 of NZ_WPHG01000004.1, forward strand.
TGACCGACCGAAAGCTGAAGACGGCGGCCGGCACGACGCCGGTTGGGCTGAGCTGCGAGCAGGAAGAGTTTTTGCGCCGCGATCTTGCCGGCCTGCTGATCGCGGCGGCGGAATTCGACGCGGCCGAGAACGCACTGGCGGGTCCGCTGTTCGTCGAAGACTGCGCCGACACCGTGGCGTCCTCACAGGGGCGCTATCTCAACAGCATGCTGGCGCGGCTGGCGCTTGCCGCCGGCGCACCGGTGATCGCCCAGGCCAGGCTGGTCGACTTCGCCCGCGACGGCGCCGAGGCGGGTTCGGAAGCGCTCGACACGGCGATCGCCCGGGCCCGGCTGGCCGCCGCCAACACCCAGCTCGGCTTTCTCGGCCGCGCCGCGCCCTATTTTGCCAGCGAAGCAGCCAAGACCGGCTTTCGCGACCTCGACAATCAGATCGAGCACCTGATCGCCTGGGCGCTGCACGATTTCCTGTCCGGGCGCGACGACAACAGCCTGGCGCGCCTCGACGCGGCCGCCGAACTGGCGCGCGACCAGCGGCCACGCGACTGGTTCTTGCGCGCCCGGATCGACTTCCGACGCATCTATCTGCTGATCGACGCCGGCCGCTTCGATGCGGCGGCGGAAATCCGGCAAGCGTTCGAGACCCACTACGACCGGCATATGACCGAGATCGCCGGCGTACAAAAGCTGGCCATCGGCACACCGCAGGCGGGTGCCGTTCTCGCCTCGCTGCGGGCGCTTGCCGACCTTCTTCTGGCGACTGCGACCTCGGACCGGGCCGATGTCGCCCGCCTGCTGGAGGTCTCGCAGACGGCGGGGCCCCCGTCCCTGCCCGGCCTGGAATATTTCGCCCAGCGCGCCTATCTCGACGCCTGCGTGCTGGCGCGGGGTACGCAAGCCTGCCGGTTCGAGATGGCGTCGAGTTTCGCCCTGCCCTACAACGTACCCTATCGCATTCCGACGCTGCTGGCCTCGCAGCACTTGCCGACCCTGTCCGGCGACCTGTTCCGCTACAGTCCGTTGCGCGACCGGCTCTACGGCCCGCTGAGCGACCGCCTGTGGCAAGCCGCGCGCGCCGCCGACGCCGAGGCGCGCGAACAGGTACCGGACGACGCCGACGCCGCCGCGCTGGCCGCTGCCATGCAGGGCGCGGCAACGGCGTTCGAATTCGCCCAGCAGCTGGTGGAAGGCGCGGCCGAGAAGACCGCCACCCAGGTCGCCCAGCGGCTTTCGGCCGGCGACACCCGGCTCGGCGCATTGTTGCGCCGGCGCGATCAGTTGTCGGAGCAGATCCTGCGCGCCCGCCTCAGCCTGCTGAAAGGCGGCGGCGACGGCGACATAGACGCCGATCTGGCCGAACTCGACGCCGTCCATGCCCAAATCAGCCGCGATTTTCCCGATTTCAAGGCGCGCTACCGCTCCGATCCGGTGAGCTGGCACGACATGCGCGACCTGCTGTCGGCCCGCGAAGCGGCGGTGCTGATCCATAGCGCGACGGACACCACCGATATCTTCGTCGTCGACAAGGAGCGGCTCCACTGGCGGCGGGTCGATCTCGGCGCCGCCGCGCTGTCAAAAAAGGTGCGTGCGCTGCGCGCCGGGCTCGACCCGACCGGCGGCGCCAGAAGCGCGCAGCCGCTGGCGCTCAATACGCGTACAGCCGGGTTCGACCGGGCCGCCGCCCACCAGCTCTACCTGGCGCTGTTTTCGGACCTCGAACCGGTGCTTGCCGACAAGGAATTGCTGGTCGTGGTCAACGGGCCGCTGGCGGCTCTGCCGCTGTCGGTGCTGGTGACGGCACCGCCCGAACAAAACGACGCCCGCACGCCATGGCTGATCAGGCGTAACCCGATCTCCGTGCTGCCATCGCTGGCCATGCTGCGGCTGCGTTCGCTCGCGCGGCCGCAACGCAGCGGCGCCGGTTTCGTCGGTTTCGGCGACCCGGTCTTTTCGCCGGACGGGAGCGCGCGCAAGCCCGCCCTGTTGGCGAACCTCGCCCCGCTGCCCGGAACGCGCCGGGAGGTCGAGGCGATCGGCGCGATTTTCGAGCCCGCCGAACGGGCGATCTATCTCGGTGAGGCCGCGAACGAAACGGCTGTGCGGCGCGCCGAGCTGACCGGCCAGAACGTGATCGCCTTCGCCACGCACGGGCTTGTGGCCGGCGAACTCGGCCGGGACAGTGAGCCGGGCCTGGCGTTTTCCAAACACGCTGCCGCGGCGGCCGGCGATGACGGGTTCCTGTCGGCTTCGGAGGCGGCGACGCTGGCCATCGACGCCGACTGGCTGCTTTTATCGGCCTGCAATACGGCCGCGTCGGACGGCAGTCCCGATTCGCAGGGTTATTCCGGCCTCGCACGCGCCTTCCTGTTCGCCGGAGCCCGATCCATCCTGGTCTCGCACTGGCCGGTGCGCGACGACGCTGCGCCGCTGATCACGGTGGAGGCGATCAAATGGCGGCGGGACAATCCGCAGGCAAGCCCGGCCCGAGCGCTGCAGCATGCCATGCTGGCGATGATCGAGGATCCCGCCAGGCCGGACCATGCCGATCCGGCAGTGTGGGCGCCATTCGTGGTGTTTTCGGGCGGACGGTAGAGCGAGCCCTAGGCCGCGGCGATCGCCAAAGCGTGGCCGCGCGCGTTTTCGCGCAGCGCCTCAAGGTGAATTGACTTCACCAGTTTGGCAAGCCCGCCGCAATCGACCGGGTCGACCGCCTCGCCGCGCGCATCCTGCAGACAGCGCAGCATCATGTAGGAGACCTCCTGCGCCCCGGCGATGCGCTTGCCCCTGGCGACCTCGCGCCACACGGCAAGCGCGCAAAGCACAGCCGCATGGGTTCCGGCCGGCAGTTTGGCGGCGCGGAACAGCGCCGACAGAGCCGCATCGCGCCCGCCCGACAAAAGCGCACGCACCCGGCTTTCGGGCTGGCCCGACAAGGCCACCAGCGCGGCACCGAAAAAGTCGATCTTGCCGTGCGCGATCACGCGGACGAGAAAACCGGTCGTCAGGTCGCCGCGCATGCGCAGATGTTCCACCAGCGCGGCGAATTCGACCTGGCGCGTGCCGTCGATCAGGGTCAACGAGGCGCGCGTGCAGGCTTCGCGCATCAGCCGCTCGGCGCGCGCCTTGCCCATCAGCGCGGTGACCAGGGACGACTTGGTCAGCGCCTCGCCAAGCGAGATCAAAAGCGAGTGGCGGGTGTCGGACGGCAGTGCGGGATGGGCGATCAGCGCCTCGCGCACCCGGGCCTCGCCCCCCAGCCGTTCGGCGATGCGGCGAAAACTCACCGAGGCGATCTCGGCCACAGGGTTGCGCAACAGTTCGATACAGGCAGACGGCTCGCCGACCTCGGCGATGGCCGCCGACAGCGCCATCGACACGCGGGCGCGGGTGGCGATCAGGCCTTGCGCGGCCGCGCCGGAGGCCGCGACGAGATCGATCAGATCGTTGTCGCCCAGCACCGGCGACAGTGCCAGCAGGGGGGCCGCAACCTCAGGCTGGTCGGCGGCGAGCGCGGCGACGATCTGCTGGGGCGCGCGCGGGCTGAGTTTGAGCGCCTCGGCCATGGCCTGGCGCACCTTTGGCGACGGGTCGTCGAGCAAAAGCGTCAGGGCGGCCTCGGCCGCGCACCGGTCCTCGAAATCGAGTTCCGATACGATATAGGCGCGCGCCAGCGCGTTGGCCGCGGCGGCCCGGTCGGCCACCCGTGCAGTCTCGATCCATTTCAAGAAATGCTGAACAATCATGTCGTCCGTCTGGCCCCACCGTTGCGCCGACCGTAGGGCGAATTGGTTTACGAACGGTTCACCATCTTTCTTAACCAGGCCCGCCGGCTTGCGGGCGGCGCGCGACCGCCCTATCAAATCCGGACCGAGGAGCGGGAGGAACGAGATGGCGGGTCTTCATCTGGAGGAATTCGAGGTCGGCGCGGTGGTAAAGCACACGCTGCGCAAGACCGTCACCGAAAGCGACAACATGCTGTTTTCGGTGATGACGCTCAATCCGCAGCCGCTGCATATCGATTTCGACTTCGCCGCCAGGAGCGAATGGGGCAAACCGCTGGTCAACTCGCTGTTCACGCTCGGCCTGATGATCGGCATTTCGGTGCACGACACCACGCTCGGCACCACGATCGGCAATCTGGGCATGAGCGAAACCAGCTTTCCGCACCCGCTGTTTCACGGCGACACGCTGCGCGTGGAGACCGAAATCCTGTCGGTGCGCGAATCGAAATCGAAACCGGACCGCGGCATCGTGGAATTCGAGCACCGTGCCTTCAACCAGGACGACGTGCTGGTGGCGCGCTGCATAAGGCAGGCGATGATGCTGAAGAAGAAGGCGACCTGAGATGCGTTCGCTGCTTTTCGTTCCCGGCGATTCGGACAAAAAACTGCAAAAAGGCCTAGGCTCGGGCGCCGACGTGGTGATCGTCGACCTGGAGGATTCGGTCGCGCCGGCCAACAAGCAGGCGGCGCGCGAAATCTCCGCCGCATTCCTGGCCGGCGCGCGCGCGGCCGACGCGCCGCTGATCTATGTGCGCGTCAACGACTTTTCGACCGACCTGACCGATAACGACCTTGCAGCCGTGGTCGCGGGCCGGCCCAACGGCATCATGCTGCCCAAATCGGCCAATGGAGCCGACGTCGCGCGACTTTCGACCAAATTGCGCGTGCACGAGGCCGAGGCCGGGCTCGAAGACGGAGCGATCCGCATCCTGCCGCTGATCACCGAGACCGGCGCCGGCCTGCTCGCCGCCGGCACCTACACGCCCGACCTACCGCGGCTGTCCGGCCTGACCTGGGGCGCGGAAGACCTTTCGGCCGATATCGGCGCGCGCAGCGCCCGCGACGAGGGCGGACGCTTCACCGACGTCTTCCGCCTCGCCCGCTCCATGACCCTGCTCGCCGCAGCCGCAGCCGAGACGCCGGCGATCGACACCGTGTTCGTCGATTTTCGCGACATGGACGCGCTCCGGACCGAATGCGTGGAGGCCGAGCGCGACGGCTTTACCGGCAAGCTGGCAATCCACCCGGCCCAGGTGCCGGTCATCAACGCCGCCTTCACCCCTTCCGCCGAGGCGGTGGCGCAAGCAGACGCGATCGTGGCCGCCTTCGCCGGAGCCGGCAATGTCGGCGTGGTCGGCATCGACGGCAAGATGTTCGACCGGCCGCATCTGCGCCGCGCCGAAAGACTGCTCGCCCGCGCGCGCGCCGCCGGCTGAGGCCCGGGCCGCCTGCGTCGGACGTCGCTTACCCGTCGCGCCAACGCGGGCGGCGCATGGCGAAGGTCTCGGTGACGGCGGCATAGTCCATGTACCCCAGCCGGGAGACGGTTTTGGCTCGTGCGATGTCGAACAGGCCGTCGGTCAGGAACGTCTCGTCGAGATGGACCCCGACGACCTCGCCGACCACCACATGCACCCCGGCCGCCTCGCCCGACAAACCCTTGGGTTCGAGAATATCGGTCACCTTGCATTCGAGCGCGGCATGCGCCTCGGCGACCCGCGGGACCGAGATCAGCCGGCTCGGCGCCGCGGTCAACCCTGCATAACCGAACTCGCTGGTGCCACGCGGAGCATCGATAGCGCTGGCGTTCATCTTTTCGGCCAGGTCGCGCGTGACCAGATTGGCGACGAACTCGCCGGTCTCGCCGGCGAAGGTGGCGCTGTCCTTGCGGCCTTCGGAGGAAAACCAGACCAGGTGCGGATGAGTGGAGAACGCATTGAAGAAGGAATAGGGCGCCAGATTGAGCGCGCCATCGGCACCCAGGCTCGATATCCAGCCGATCGGGCGCGGCGCGACGATCGCCTTGAAGGGATCGTGCGGCAGGCCATGACCGTTGGCGGGTTCGTAAAACATCATCCGTTCTCCCATGGGCCGAGATAATCGGACACAATCGTCGACGCCTCCGGGCGCGGCCTGTCGGGCGTGCCGCCGGGGTGGCTGCCGATATGGACGAAACCGACGACCCGCTCGTCGGGGGCGAGCCCGAGCAGCGCCCGCCCCCGCGGCGTGTCGGAATACCAGTTGGTGATCATGTTGGCGCCGTAGCCGAGCGCGCTGGCCGCATGGATCAGGTTCATCGCCGCCATGCCCCCGGACAGAAACATCTCCCATTGCGGGATTTTCGGATTGGGCCTGGGCACAGACACCACGCCCACGACAAGCGGCGCGCGCGAAAACCGCGTTTTTTCCTGCTCGCGGCGCGCCTCGCTCAGCGGCCCCTCGCGCTCCTCGGCGAGCGCGGCCAGCCCCTCGCCGACCCGCATGCGCGCCTCGCCGCGATAAAGGATGAAGCGCCACGGCTCCAGCCGGCCGTGGTCGGGAACGCGGCTGGCTGCGCGGATCATCTCCTCGATCTGCGATTCGTTCGGCCCCGGTTCGGCAAGCTCGGAAATCGGCGGCGATTTGCGGGTCAGCAGAAAGTCGATAATTGATGAGGCCAAGACATTGTTCCTGTTATTGAAAATCGATGCAGTGCGCGATCGCGCCCGACTGAGAAAAACCGGCCTTGAAATTGCCATCCGCCTGGGTTTGATGGCAAGCCATGAGCGAGGGGATTTCCGCACTGTTCACCCGTCTGTGCCTTTTGGCCGGGCTGATGGCGACCGCGACGACGTTCGCCGTCGCACAGGACGCGCCCGACCCCGAACTGAAGCTGTCTCTGCCGGGGCTGAGCGGCTATGCGCCGACACAGGGCGACACACCGCTGGCGACGGGGGCAAGCGGCGAAGTCACTTTGGAAGCCAAGCTGACCGAGGACGCGCCGGAATTGTCGCGCGGCCTGGTGTGGCGGGTGTTCAAGCCGGAACCGGCCGCCGACGGCAAACTGCCGCTGGTCGCGCAGGGCCAGGGCGGCACCAGCGCGTTTTCGCTCGAACCGGGCAGTTATCTGGTGCACGCCGCATTCGGGCGCGCCGGCGCGACCAAGCGCATCACGGTCGGCAGCGCGTCCAGCCGCGAGACCTTCGTTTTGGATGCCGGCGGTCTGAAGCTCGACGCGATCCTGTCGGGCGGCGTGCGCATCCCGCCGGCGAAGCTGCGCTTTTCGATCTATGAAGCGGCGGAGGACCCCGATGGCGACCGCGCCCTGATCATTCCCAATGTCAGCCCCAATACGGTGGTGCGGCTCAACGCCGGCACCTATCACGTTGTGTCGACATATGGTGCGGTCAACGCCGTTATCCGCTCCGATATCCGGGTCGAGGCCGGCAAACTCACCGAAGCGATGGTCGAGCACCGCGCCGCGCAACTGACGATGAAACTGGTGCGCGACGCCGGCGGCGAGGCGATCGCCGACACCTCGTGGTCGGTGCTGACGGGGTCCGGCGATCCGGTGCGCGAAAATGTCGGCGCCTTCGCCTCGATGGTGCTGGCCGAGGGCGACTATACGGTGATCGCCAAGAACCGCGAACGCATCTATCAGCGCGACTTCACGGTGGTGGCCGGCCGCAACCAGGACGTCGAGGTGATCGCGACCGAGGACCTGGTTCCCGCGCGCGAAGCCGCGTCCAGGGCCGAAATCGTCGAGTAACGGCTCCAGGGGCAGCCGTCAGGCGCTGAGCGGCGGGCGCCGGTCGCGCCAGGCCATTGCCTTTTCCAGCTGCGCGGAGACGGCCAGAACGGTGGCCTCATCGCCATAGCGGCCGACAAGCTGGACGCCGATCGGAATATTGTCGCGCGACCATGCCAACGGCAGCGAGATCGCCGGCTGGCCGGAGATGTTGAAGGGGAAGGCAAAAACAGAATCGGCCCATTTGGCGTTGTAGCGGTCGATGTCGGGTTCGGACATGTCGTAATAGCCGACCGGACGCGGCAATTGCGTCAGGGTCGGCGTGATGAACAGGTCGAACGGCTGCAACTGGCCGACGACCGCGCGCCCGATCTGGCGTACACCCTCGACATCGGTGATATGCTTGGTGCCGCTGGTGGCGCGGCCGCGCTCGATGATCGCCCAGGTGACCGGCTCGACGTCGGCCGGCGTAACTGGGCGGCCGACCGCGGGCTCCAGCCAGTCGAACATGGCCGCGGTCTGCACGCAGGTCATGTCGGTATAGGTCTTCCAGGCCGCGTCGCCGTCGAGGTCGAGATCGCGCTCCTCGACCTGATGGCCGAGCCCTTCCAGCGTCGCAACGGTGTTCAGCACGGCGTCCCTGACCTGCGGGTCGACGGCGGTGCCGTTGGGCGGCGTCACCGAATAGGCGATCCGCAGTTTTTTCGGCGCACGGCGCGACAGGTCCAGCCAGCTCCCGGCCGGCACCGGCGGCGTATAGGGGTCGCCGGGCAGCGCGCCGGCGACGGCATCGAGATAGGCGGCTGTGTCGCGCACGGAGCGCGTGCAACACAGGAAATAGGCGCCACCGTACCAGTAGTCACCGAGCGGGGCGAGTGTCACGCGGCCGCGCGACGGTTTCAGCCCGACAATGCCGCAGCACGAGGCCGGGATGCGGATCGAGCCGGCCCCGTCGCTCGCCTCGGCGATCGGCACCATGCGCGAGGCGACCGCGGCCGCGGTTCCGCCGCTCGAGCCGCCGGGCGTGACCTCCTCGTTCCAGGGATTGAGGGTCGGGCCATAAAGCTTCGGTTCGGTGGCAATCGACCAGCCGTTTTCCGGCGCATTCGACTTGCCGACCAGCACCAGGCCGGCGCGCTTGATCCGCCCGACGACCTCGCTATCGGCGGGTGCGACGACATCCTTGAAATAGGCGGAGGAATTGGTGATCGGCGCGCCCTCCCAGGACGAGGCCAGTTCCTTCAAGAGATAGGGCACGCCGGCGAAGGGCGCGGCGGCGTCGATGGTCTCGGCGCGCGCGCGGCCCATATCGTAGAGCCGGTGGACGACCGCGTTGAGGCGCGGATTGAGCCGCTCGATCTGGGTGATCGCCGCCTCGACGAGTTCGGCCGGCGAAACCTCCTTCTTGTGCACGAGCTCCGCCAGGCCGAGCGCGTCGGACTCGGCGTAGGTTTCCAGCAGGGATTCGGTGACTGTCGGCATATCGTATCCTCCTGTCGAACGAGATTGACCGCGGGCGCGCGTAATCGCTGCCGCATCGCTCATGCGGGCGGTCGCAACGGTCCTGGGTCGGAAGCTGGTCGGCCGCCGGGACGCAAAACCCGGCGGCGGCCATGTCAGGCGAGTTCGATGGCGCGGCCTTCCTCAATGCTTTGCTCGGCAGCAAGCACGATGCGCAGGGAGTTGACCGCGGCATCCATGGATTCCGACAGATCCAGATCCTCGCGGATCGCACGCAGCAGGAAGGCCTGTTCGCGGTCGCAAAGCTCCTGATGGCCGGGCTCGTCCTCCATGCTGAGGATCTCGTCCTTCTTGACGAAGTTCTTGTCGCCATCAACCTCGGCGTAATGGATCTTGATCGCATCGGTCTTGGTGTGCTGGTCGATATCGGCCGAATCCGACAATTCGTCCGTTTCCTTGCCGTTTTCAGCCTGGCCGGCAACGATGGAGACCGCGCCCTTGGGACCGACGACGTCCTTCACGAAATAGGCGATCTCGCTCATCATCGGGCCCCATCCGGCCTCGTACCAGCCGACAGAGCCGTCGTCGAAGGTGACGTGGAGATGGCCGTAATTCTGTTTGGCAGCGTCCGCCCATAATTTGGCGCCGATACCGTGGACGCGCACCGGCTTGGCGCCGGTCAACTGGCACATCACGTCGACATAGTGGACGCCACAATCGACGATCGGGATCAGGGAATCGATCAGGTTCTTGTGCCAGGACCAGGCCGGGCCGCTGCTTTGCTGGTTGAGATTGAGACGCATGACCAGCGGCTTGCCGAGCGTCTGGCCCTTCTCGATGAAGGTGATCCAGGATGGGTGCACGCGCAGGATGTATCCCAGCACCAGCTTGCGGTTTTTTTCGCGCGCCTTGGCGACGACCTTTTCGGCGTCGGCGATGTTGGTGGCGATCGGCTTTTCCATGAAGACGTGGCAACCGGCATCCATCGCCTTCAGCGCGTATTCGGCATGGGTGTTCGGCCAGGAATTGATGGAGACGACATCCGGCCTGGTGTCGCGGAGTGCCTGGTCGAAATCCTCAAACAGCGGATAGCCGGCAAGCTCGTCCGGTATCGCCTTGCCCTTTATCGACCGGCTCATCAGACCGACGATTTCGTAGCCGTCCAGCCGATGGTAGGCGCTGGCATGCGACGCCCCCATATTGCCGAGACCGACCACAAGGACCTTAACTTTGTCAGGCACCGCGCCCTCCCAAAAACGTTTCGTGAGCTGTCAGACGGACGGCCCCTCCGGCCGCCCGCCTATGTCCGTAAACTCGGTCGCGAACGCTAGATCGCGTCGTCGAACATGTGCGACTTGATGTTGTCGACGTCGAGCTTTGCGAAGTCTTCCGACAATTCGTAGGCGTCGGCGTCGGCCTTGACCTTGGCATGGTCGAAATCGTTGGCCGGGCCGATCAACTCGTTGGTGCAGACGTCCTCGGCCTTCACCGGGTCGGAAATCTGGCCGATCTGGTGGATCTGATCGAAGAAGCTCTGCCAGCTCGCCATATCGTGCCAGCCCCAGCCCTCACGCTGGTCCATGTCGCCGCGGAAGACATTTATCTGCTGCAGAATCGAGGTCGTGCCGAGTTCCGGACCGGTGTTTTTGGCGAAGGTCGGGAATTGTTCGAAAACGGCCTCTACCGCCGCGCGGGGATTCTGGTAGCCGAATTCGAGGCCCATCGCCCAGGCACGCAGATATTTTTGCAGGAACGCCACGCGATCGGAATCCTCCAGGTCGGCGCTGCGGACGATGAAGGTGTTGGCCGGCAGGTTGGAATTTTGAACACCGAGCCAGTAGTCGAATTCGAGACCCGTGGCGATCCATTCCGCGCGCAGCCCCTCCCAGGCAAGCGCCGCGTCGCCCTGGCCGCCTGCGAGCGCGGTGCCCCAGGTCGGCCAACCGGCCTCGACATATTTGACTTTGCTAACATCGACGCCCTGCGCGGCCAGCATCGGATCGACGATCGCCTGCCAGGCGGCGGAGCCGAGCAGCATGGTCTTGCCTTCGAGCTGCTTGAGGTCGGACACGCCCTCGCCCTTGCGGAAGGCGATGGAGAACGTGTCGCGCGCGCCCATATGGAAGACCGATTTGAGCTTCATGCCGTTCTGCAGCGCGAAGGAAAACACGCCCGGAGACGGAAAGCCCATGTCGGCCTGGCCGACATCAACGAATTTCACGGTGGCCGTGCCGTCGGACGGGCCGGGCTGCATCTCGGTGTCGAGACCGTCGAAATAACCCATCTTCTTGGCGATCCAGAAAGGATAGTCGTCGAGCACCTCGAGTGTTCCGCGCGGCGAAATCCACGTGAAGGTGTCATAGGGCTCCGCGCGTGCCGGCGTCAGATATCCGCCGGCGCCAAGGGCGGTGGCCGTAACCACGCCTCCGCCCGTGACTTGCAGAAAATGTCGGCGGCTCATGCGCGCCTGCATGTTTAGGATGGACGGTTTTTTTCCGGTCATTGCGCTCTTCCCTCTGCGGTTAAACCTGTCTGGTCTGTCATCGGCGCCCGTCAGGCTTTCGGGAGCCTTCCTGCCGTGGTCCGCCCCTTAAGTTTCCCAACTCGCCCACTTCTTCCCGATCAGGAAAAAGAGCACGTAGATAAGGATGCCGAGAGTCGAGAGGATGAGAACCACCGCGAAGAATTGCGGCATCTGGATCATCGAGGAATAGGTCGTCAGGCGATTGCCCAGTCCGAAGCCGCCGCCGACCATTTCCGCGCCCACAGCGGTGAGCAGGCCGAATATCGCGCCGATCATCAGCCCGACGAGGATCATCGGCAGAGCCATCGGCGCGCGGATCTTCCAGAAGATCTGCAACGTGCTGGCGCCATAGGAGCGCGCCAGGGCGATCTTGGCGTTGTCGACCCGCCGGAACCCGGTGGCCGCGTTGATCATCACCATCGGCCCGGAGGCGAGCGCCACGGCGATGATGCGCGGCTCGTAGCCGAAGCCGAAACGCAGGATGAGAAGCGGCACCAGCGCGAGCATCGGGGTCGTGACCAAAAGCAGGATGTAGGGCGCCACGATCTTTTCGGCGAAGGGGAACTGCGTGATCACGGCCGCCAGAATGAGGCCGATGGTGGCGCCGATGGCGAACCCCCCGAAAAGCTCGACCAACGTGTGCATCAAATGCGGGAAAATCAGCGGGAAATCGCCGACCAGCGCCACCGCGATCGCACTCGGCGTGGGCATGATATAAGGCGGCACCTCGAAGACGCGCAGCGCCAGTTCCACGCCGCCGACGACGAAGACCGCGACCGCGATGATGGCGACGACTTCGGCGGTCGACTTGATGCCGATGCCGCCCGACAAAGCCGACAGGTTCGTGAGGCTGACCTCACCGCCCTCGCCGGAAGCGCCCTTGCGGAATTCAGGTATAGCGTCTGATCGATCCACCGATACCGCCCCTCAATTAGTGCGTTCGCGCTGACGTTTGGCCTGCGGCTCGGCGCCCTTGCGCCCGCCGACGATTTCCATCTTGATCGCGTTGGTCAGGTCGAAAACCTCCTTCGTCGCCATCACTTCCATCGAGCGCGGACGCTCGAAGGGCACCGAAAACTCGCGCGCGACACGCCCCGGGCGCCCGCTGAGCACGACCACCCGGTCCGACAGGAAGATCGCTTCCTCGATGCTGTGGGTGATGAAGACGATGGTCGTTTGCGTCTCGAGCCAGATTTCCTCGACCAGCCGGTTCATCTCCTCGCGGGTGAAGCTGTCGAGCGCGCCGAACGGCTCGTCCATCAAAAGAACCGACGGCCGCAGCGACAGCGCGCGCACCATCGCCGCGCGCTGCTGCATGCCGCCGGAGAGCTCGCGCGGAAACTTGCCTCCGAACCCTTCCAAACCGACCCGCTGGAGAAGGTGGTCAATCCAGGGATTGTCGGGTTTGATACGCTTGATCTCGAACGGAAAGCGGATATTGGCGTCTAGGTCGCGCCACGGCAGAAGATTGGCCTCCTGGAAAACAAGGCCGATATCAGGGTGCGGTCCTCGGATCGGTGTGCCGTCGAGCAGGATCTCGCCGCCCGACAGTCCGTGAAGACCCGACATCGACCACAACAAGGTGGTCTTGCCGCAACCGGAAGGGCCGACGATGGACACGATTTCGTTGGCGCGCACGTCCAGGCTGCACCGGTCGAGCGCGAGAAGGTCGCCCGAAGCGGTGGCGTAAACCTTCGACGCCGCATCGACACGAAGCTTCGGGGTTTGTGCATCGCCTGCCGTCATTCGCCCCTCGGATCGTTTTCGGCGACCTCGAGGATCCACCGTTCATCCATTAAAATCAGTCTGTAACTATCCTACTTTTCTGTCAAGATGCTGGTCGGGCCAGTTAGTGTTTTGATGACCACTACCCTTTCCAAAGCCACGTTTTCAGGGGTTTTTTGCGATTTGAAAGTGTGTTAGTTTCCTACATGATCGCCGAAAAACACTGTGCATTGCGCAGGCTTTGCGTTGTTCGTCGGGCGAGAACGGCTTGACGGGCGCGAAGGGATTGTCCGCCATGGACATGCTATGTCGCAGGATTGGCCGCTCATGGTCCGCCGGCATCAGGCAGAAGGGATAGCGCTCATGGTCGAGACCGCACGACGAGCCTGGCAGAGCGGCGCCACGATGGCCGATCGCGGAGATCAGGCAAAGCCGATCCCCGACATCATTTCGCAGATTAAAGACTCCTACGGCGACCTGCGCCCGGCGGAGCGGCGCGTGGCCGATGCCGTTCTCGACGACGTGAAATTCGCGGTGGACGCCTCCAACGCCGATCTTGCACGGCGGGCCGAGGTGAGCGAGCCGACGGTGACGCGGTTCTGCCGCGCGATCGGCTGCGACGGCGTGCGCGACTTCAAGCTGAAGCTCGCCCAGAGCCTGGTCGTCGGCGCGCTTTACCTGTCGAAGCCGCCCGCGTCGTCGACAGGCAACGGCATGCCGTTCTGGAGCGCCGTGTTCGGCCAGGCCAGACAGGCCCTGCAGGAGGCGGAACGGCAACTCGACCCGGCCAGCCTGCAGCAGGCGGCCGAGTTCATAGCCAAGGCGCGCCAGGTGACCGTGTTCGGCCTGGGCGGCAGTTCATCAGCGCTGGCGCAGGAGACCCAATACCGACTGTTTCGCTACGGCGTCGCGGTGAGCGCGCACAGCGACCCTTACCTGATGCGCATGACGGCCTCGACGCTAAAGCCCGACGATCTAGCGATCGCCATCTCGGCGACGGGACGGACGCGCGAAGTGATCGAGGCGATAGAACTCGCCAAGCACTACCGGGCCAAGACCGTCTGCATCTCCGCGCCCGGCAGCAACCTTGCGAACGCCTGCGATATCGGCCTCACCGTCGCGGTGCCAGAATATCCCGATACGCTCAAACCGACGGCCTCGCGCTTCGCCTTTCTGGCGGCGATCGACCTGATGGCGGTCGCGGCCGGCTACAAGCTTGGCGAGAGCGCCCAGGAAAACCTGCGCCGCATCAAATACAATGTCCTGACCCACCGCGGAGGCAAGGATGTGATGGAACCGCTCGGCGATTAGGGCCGTTTGCGCCCCTCGCCCGCCGACGGCCGACCATCATTTCAACCATTGACCCCAAAACCCAGCGCGCCACGCGAATACGAGGAGGAGGAATGATGCTCGATGCCGCACCAGCCCAGCAGGCGGCCAACTGGCTGCGTTCATTGTCGGTCGCCCTGGACGCTGGCGAGCCTGACACGGCCGCTGCCTTGTTCCTGGAGCAATGCTACTGGCGCGATCTTTTGAGCTTCACCTGGAACATCAAGACGATGGAAGGGCGCACGGCCGTGCGCGAGATGCTCGACGCCGCGCTTAAGCAAACGCAGCCGGGCACATGGCGCCTGAAGGGAGAGGCAACGAACGCGGATGGCGTGGTGGAGGCCCACTTCACCTTCGAGACACAGGTCGCCCACGGCAAGGGCATCGTGCGGCTGCGCGAAGGGCGCTGCCACACGCTGTTCACGATGATGACGGACCTCAAGGGCCACGAGGAGAAGAAGGGGCGCACGCGCGCGCTCGGCGTGCGCCACAAGGCCGATCCGAGCCGCGAGACGTGGTCCGAAGCGCGCGCGCGCGAGCAGGCGGCGCTCGGTCACACCGAAGATCCCTACTGCCTGATCATCGGCGGCGGACAGGGCGGCATCGCGCTCGGCGCGCGGCTGAAGCAACTCGGCGTGCCGACGCTCATCGTGGAGAAGAACGCGCGTGCCGGCGATTCGTGGCGCAACCGCTACCGGACGCTCGTGCTGCACGACCCGGTCTGGTACGATCACCTGCCCTACATCCCCTTCCCCGAGCACTGGCCCGTCTTCACGCCCAAGGACAAGATGGGCGACTGGCTGGAGATGTATGCCAAGGTGATGGAGCTCAACTACTGGACCTCCACCATCTGTATCGGCGCCTCCTATGACGAAGCCGAAAAACTCTGGACGGTCGAACTCGAGCGCGCCGGTCAACGGATCGTCGTAAAACCGCGCCAGCTCGCATTCGCCACCGGCGCCTACGGCCCGCCGCGCCGCATAGAGCTTGCCGGTGCCGACCGTTTCAAGGGTCAGGTCCTGCATTCCAGCGAGTATGCCGGCGGCACCCCGTTCAAAGGCCGCAAATGCGCGGTGATCGGCGCGGCGAGTTCCGGTCACGACGTCTGCGTCGACCTTTGGGAGAGCGGCGCCGACGTTACGATGATCCAGCGCTCGCCGACCACCGTGGTCAAGTCCGACACGATGATGGAGATGGCGTTCGAGATCTATTCGGAAGAAGCGCTCGATCGCGGCATGACGACGGAGGCGGCCGACATGCTCGTGGCCTCCACCCCGTTCGCCCTGCTGCCGGAAAGCCAGAAGGCGCTCTGGGACGAAATTAGACGGCGCGATGCGGCGTTTTACGAAAAGCTGTCGGCGACCGGCTTTGCGGTCGATTTCGGCGAGGACGAGACCGGCCTGATGATGAAGGCCTACCGCACCGGTTCGGGTTATTACATCGATGTCGGCGCAAGCGACCTGATCATCGACGGCGAAATCGGCATACGCAGCGGCAAGCAGATCAAGACGCTGAGCGAAAACGGCATTTTGTTCGAGGATGGCGAAGAGCTACCGGCCGACGCGATCGTCATGTGCACCGGCTACCATTCGATGCACGAAACCGTGGCGCAGATCGTCTCGCGCGAGGTCGCCGACAGCGTCGGGCCGTGCTGGGGCCTCGGTTCGGGCGTGAAGGACGATCCCGGCCCGTGGCAGGGCGAGCTGCGCAATATGTGGAAACCCACGGCGCAGGAGGCGCTTTGGTTCCATGGCGGCAATCTCGCGCTGTCGCGGTTTTATTCCAAGATCGTCGCGCTGCAGATCAAGGCGCGGATGGAAGGCATCGATACGCCCGTCTACCGGGACCAGGCATAGGTTCGGCACAAAGCAGCGCGCCGCCGCTCAGTGGCGGCAATAGGGGCGACCGAAATGCGCGACCACGAGATCGGTATGCGTCTGGCGCGGCCCCGCCCCGTTCCTGGCGAGATCGGCCGGGGAGCGGATTTCGTCGTTCGGCAACCAGGTGCCGCCCGCGACGACCCCCCGCGACACCAGCCGCTCCTTGGCGGTCAGGGTGCTGCCGACGGAATCGGTGAAGGTGACCTCGCCCGGCTCGAGCGTCAGCACGCTGAGGTCGGCCGGCCCGCCGACGAACACCCGCCCGAGATCCTCGCGACCGATCGCGTCGGCGGGAGCCTGTGTCGTCGCGCGGATGGTTTCGGTCAGGGGCATGCCAAGCGCCATCAGCTTGGACATGCACACCAGAAGATCGAAGGCGGGGCCGTCCACGCATAAAAGATGCAAATCGCTGCTGATCACGTCGGGAAGCATGCCTCCAGCAAGCATCGTGCGCGCGACCTCGAAATCGAACGAGCCCATGCCGTGGCCGATATCGAAGATGACGCCGCGCTCGCGCGCCAGCCGCATATCGGCCTTGATCTCGCCGGCGCCGTTGACCGGCGCGTTCGGGAACGGGCGAAAGCAATGGGTGAGCACGTCGCCGCGCCGCAAACGCTCGAGCACTTCGAGGCGTCCGGGCGGCGGCTCGTCGATATGCGCCATCACCGGCAGTCCGACCCGGTCGGCGGTCTCCATGGCCAGTTCCAGGGGCGCGATGCCGCTGGTGCCGCCGGCGATGCGGCCGGTGCGCACCTTCATGCCGACGATGACATCCTTGTGCTCGAGCGCGCAGGCGACCGCCTCGCGCGGGTCGCACAGGCGCAGGTCGGCGCATTCGCCGACCATCAGGCGGTTGGAGAAGCCGAAAATGCCCGCGAAGGAGATGTTGAGATAGGCCACGATGCGCACCTTGGCGCGGTCCATCACGTGACTGCGAAATCCGAGAAAATTGCCGGCGCCGGCGCTGCCGGCATCGACATAGGTGGTGGTGCCGCTCGGGGCCGCCAGCCGGTCGGCGTTGACGCCCAAGGACGTGCCGCCCCAATAGACGTGGCTGTGCAGGTCGATCAGGCCAGGCGTCACCATGCATCCATCGGCCTCGACGATCCGGGCCGCGCCGTCCGCCGGCAACTCGGCGCCGATCGCCGCTACGCGCCCCTGCGCGACGCCGACATCCAGAACGGCATCGACGCCGCGGCTGGGATCGATCAGCCGACCGCCCCGAACAAGCACGTCAAAAGACATCAGCCAATCGCTCCCGCTCGCGCACCCATCTCATTGTGTCCCATTCTCGCCGCGGCCATTTACACGGGTTTGTAGGCAACCGCCTCGACCTCGATCTTGATGTCGATCATCAAGCGGCTTTCGACCGTGGTCCGGGCCGGCGGATTTTTCGGGAAGTGCCGGGCATAGACCTTGTTAAACACCCCGAAATCGCGCGCATCCTCGAGCCACACCGTCGTCTTGACCACATCGTCCATGGCGCAGCCGGCGAGCTTCAGCGCCTCCCTGACATTCACCAGGACCTGTTCGGTCTGCTCGACGATCCCACCCTGGACGATCGTGCCGTCGCTCACCGGCACCTGGCCGGAGATGTAAACAAAATCGCCCGCGCGCACGGCGGGCGAAAGCGGAACATGGGAAGTTCCGAAGCATTGCTTGGACATGAAACCCCTCCAGTCTGTAACCTGCCGCCCGTGCGGCTCCGCATGCCGATAAGGCGCCAGAAACGCGGCCACCCTCCCCCCGCGGAGAAGCGGCGCAAGAACAGGCGCCAGAAGCACCAGGAACCGATCCTGTTACAGCCCTTGTTGGAAAGCAACATCTTTCATAGTTTTGTGTTGCTTTATTACAAGAATGTTCGCATCCTGCCCCTCCGACAGCGGCGCGACCGCTATGGCGCCATCCAGAGGCGCACAAAGCACCGGCGACCGACGGGGGAGCAGATGATTGATTTCGCGGGCGAACGTGTGGTCGTCACCGGGGCGGGCGGCGGCGTCGGCACAGCGCTCATTGCGGTGCTTTCTAAGTGCAATGCGCGCATCGTGGCCTGCGACCGGCCTGGCGCCGACCTTTCGGCGCCGGGCATCGGCGAGACGCACCATTTCGACCTTCTGGACGAGGACGCACTTCACCGGGCCTGCGCGGCGA
The DNA here is from genome assembly GCF_009742725.1 of Nitratireductor arenosus. GTDB lineage: Bacteria > Pseudomonadota > Alphaproteobacteria > Rhizobiales > Rhizobiaceae > Mangrovimarina > Mangrovimarina arenosa. The sequence goes on from NZ_WPHG01000004.1 coordinate 160,600, forward strand.
TCTGCGAGGCGGGTGCGCCGGCGGCGGTGATCTCGAACGCCGGCTGGACCCGCGCCGAGACGCTCGCCGACATCACGCCGGAGAACCTGGCCGCGGAACTTGACCTCAACTTCCGCAGCGCGGCGCTGCTGTCGCGCGCATTTCTGCCGGCGATGCGCACCCGGCCCTCGGGTTCGGCCTTCGTTTTCGTCTCCTCGGTCAATGCGCTGGCCCATTACGGCAATCCGGCCTATTCGGCGGCCAAGGCCGCCCTGCACGCCTGGATGCGGGCGATCGCCACCGAGGAAGGCCGCAACGGCATCCGCGCGAACGTTGTCGTTCCCGGATCGATCAACACCGACGCCTGGACGCATCGGCTGGAGGAGAATCCGGAAATTCTGGCCGCCGTCACCCGGCTCTATCCGCTCGCGCGGCTGGTGGAACCGAGCGAAGTGGCGCGCGCGATCGTCTTTCTGGCCTCGTCGTGGGCAAGCGGCATCACCGGTGCCACATTGCGGGTGGATGCGGGCGTGAGCGCCAGCAACCTGCCGTTTCTCGAGCAGATCGCCGGCTAGCAAACGGGATCACGATCATCCAGCGGAGCCTTTGCCATGAAGTTTATCGACCTCGACACACCGGCGGTCATCATCGACCGCAATATCGCCGACGCCAATCTGCGCCGCGCCCAGGACTATGCCGACGCGCACGGGCTACCGCTGCGCCCGCATGTCAAAACGCATAAGCTGCCGCTATTTGCCAAACGGCAGATCGAGCTCGGCGCCGTCGGCATCACCTGCCAGAAGCTCGGCGAGGCCGAGGCGATGGCCGACGCGGGTATCGCCGACATCTTCATTCCCTACAATATCGTCGGCGCCGACAAGCTGGACCGGCTGAACGCCCTTCACCGACGGCTCACCCTTTCGGTGAGCGCCGACAGCCGGCCGACCGTCGAAGGTTATGCCGGCCACTTCACCGATGCATCGCACCCCCTGCCCGTTTTGATCGAATGCGACACGGGCGCGAAACGCTGCGGCGTGCAGTCGCCGCAGGAGGCGCTGGAGCTCGCCAGGCTGATTGACGCGGCGCCAGGATTGCATTTCGAAGGCCTGATGACCTATCCGCCGCGCGGCAAGGGCGCAGAGGTCGACCAATGGTTCAAATCAGCGAAAAAAATGCTGAACGATGCCGGCCTGGAGGTGGCGCGCATTTCCAACGGCGGGTCACCGGACCTTTATGCCGCCGCCGAGGTGACTTCCGCGACCGAGCACCGGCCGGGAACCTATATCTATTCAGACCGTATGCAGGTCTCGTTCGGGCTCGGAACGCTGGAAGATTGCGCGCTGAGCGTGCTGGCGACCGTCGTCAGTCGCCCGACCCCGGACCGCGCCGTGCTCGACGCCGGCTCCAAGGCGCTGGCCGCCGACCGCAGCGATGCGCCCGGCCACGGCCATATCGTAGACTATCCGCAGGCGGTGGTGACCGGGCTCAGCGAGGAGCACGCGGTGGTCGACCTTTCCGGCTGCGCGACAAAGCCGGCGGTCGGCGACAAGGTGCGCGTCATTCCCAACCATGTGTGCGTGGTGTCCAATCTGTTCGACGCCGTCCACCTGATCGACGGACAAGAAGTGATCGCCCGCGTCCCGGTCGCCGCGCGCGGCCGCGTGACATAGGACCGCCAAGCCAGCGGCAAACCCGAGCACGGAGCCCAACATGCAGTTCGACAAAAACCCCTTTCCGGAAGGCGACGCCGACCGGCACTATCTTTGGGAGATGCTGGTGCGGCGCGACATCGACGCCTTCCTTTCCCAGGACTGGTCGATGGTCGAGCACGATTTCATCGCCGAGAGTTTTTTCGGCATGCATGCTCATTTCCTCGCCGACGCCGATGCCTGGCGGCTGCAGTTCCCGCGGCTGGAAGTCTATCGGGACGAATGGCTGCGCCAGGCGAAGGAATCGGCGGCGAGCGAGTTCGGCGAACCGCTGCGCGAGGCGATGTTTCGCATCACCAATATGCGCGACATCGACATCGACGGCGACCGCGCCGTGCTGCACAAAAAATTCAACGGCGAGATCGCCCGCCCCGACGGCGAGCCCACGCGGCTCAAATGGCAGACGCTGTATTTCTGCCGCAAGGTCGACGGCGTGTGGAAGATCGCCGGTTTCGTCGGGTACATGCCGCATCCGCTCGGCGCATAAGCCCTGCGCTTCCACAAGGTGTCTCGATGCAGGCGAAACAAAAGCCGCTCAGGCCGCAGCCGAAGACATTGGCAGGGGAACGAAGCGAAGCCCGGCAGCGTCTTGTACAAGACGGCCGAAAGCGGGTGAGGGAAAATGATACGGCGCCAGGATCGTGCCGGTGCCGGTGTTTTCCTCCAGCAGACGGTCGCGCGTGTCGCGCGCCATCTTTGCGTCGGCGCAGAAATTGGAGACGAGGTCGCGGCGGGCGAATTGCAGCGGATGGTGCAGCACGTCGGCCGTGAACAGCACCGAGGCCGCATCGAGCGTCAGGCGAACGACGCACATGCCGGGCGAATGGCCGGCGGCCGGTTCGAAACGCAGGCCGGGCGCGATCTCGAAGGTCGGGCCAACCAGGTCGAGGCAGCCGGCTTTTCTCAGCGGCAAGACACTGTCGGCGAAGGCGCCATGCAGGACGGGAGCAGGCGGTTCCGCCTGTTGAAGCCGGTTCCAATGGTCGAATTCGGCCCGCGGCGCCACGTAGCGGGCACGCGGGAACGTCGGCTGCCAGCCGGCATCGCCCAGTACCGTGTTCCAGCCGACATGGTCGGCGTGCAGATGCGTGTTGACGACGATGTCGACGGCGTCGGGTCGTACGCCGAGCCCATCGAGCAGGTCGAGAAACGGGCCGGCTCGGCGATGCCAGGCGGGACGATCCAACCGTTCCTTGCCGTTGCCGACACCGGCATCGATCAGAGCGGTGAAATCCGGCGTCTGGACCAAATAGCTGTTGAAGCTCAAAAGCAGGGTTGCGGCCTCCGCATCGACGGTTCCGGCCGGGACCGCGCCGGCGGCGGCGCGCAGATCTTCAGCCGTCAACGCACCGAACAAGGCGGTGGCGGGCCATTCGATCCGGTCGATATCGGGTATGCGGACAATCCGCGCCGCGCCGATGGTCAAGACATCCATGGAGCAGGCCGGTCGGCCATGCCCGATCTCGACATGCAGTGTTTCGATCATCGCGTCCTGTCCTCGTCCCTCCGCCATCGGTCGGGCGGGCCCACGATCAGACACCGAGATAACGGTGCCTGACGTCCTCGTCGGCCTGCAGTTCGGCCGGCGTCGCGGTATAGACCACCTTGCCCTTGTTGAGGATCACCACCCGGTCGGCGAGCGCCAGCGCGAATTTAAGTCGCTGCTCGACGAGCAGGATCGTCGAGCCCTGCGCCTTGACCATTTCCAGCACGCCGAACAATTCCTTGACCAGAAGTGGCGACAGGCCCTCCGTCGGCTCATCGAGAATAACCAGCCGCGGGTTGCCAACCAAGGCGCGGCCGACGGCCAGCATCTGCTGTTCGCCGCCCGACAGGGTTCCGGCGCGATTGTCGCGGCGCTCGGCGAGCCGCGGAAAGGCGTCGTAGACGGCATCGACGGTCCAGGACAGTCCCTGCCCGTCGAAACGCCGCAAATGGCGCGCGATCTCGAGGGTTTCGGCCACGCTCAGCGAACGGAAGGTGCGCCGGCCCTGCGGCACCAGCGCGATGCCGGCCCGGCTGCGCGCTTCCGGCGTCGCCCGGGTCAGCGCCTTGCCCTCGAAGCGGATCGCACCCCGGCGCGGCGGGTTGAAGCCCATGATCGTACTGGCGAGCGTCGACTTGCCGACGCCGTTGCGCCCCAGCACGGCCACCAGTTCGCCCGGCCGCACGTCGAGCGAGACGCCCTGCAGGATGTAGCTGTCGCCGTAATAGGTGTGAACGTCGTCCACGCTGACGATCGGTTGCGCCATACCGCTCACTCGCCTTCGCCAAAATAGATGCGTTGGATATCCTCGTTGGCCTGCACCTCGGCCGCGGTGCCGGTGGTCACCAACCGGCCATTGTGTAGGATCGTGAACAGGTCGGCGACCGCGAAGGCAACGTCCATGTCGTGCTCGACCACGATCACGGTCACGTCCTCGGGCAAGCCCTTGATCAGACCAACGACGCTCTCGGTTTCGGTTGCCGACAGGCCCGAGGTCGGTTCGTCGAGCAGGAGGATGCGCGGCCGGTTGGCGACCGCCATGGCCAGTTCCAACTTGCGCTGATCGCCATAGGACAGATTGCTGACCAGCGTGTCGGCGCCGGCGGGAAAGCGCCACTCGGCCAGGACATCGGCCACCCGTTCGGCAATGCGCGGATACTGACTTGCCGGCCGGATCATCCCAAAACGGCTCGCCGACAGCGCCCGCACGGCTAGATGCAGATTTTCGCCGACCGTCATGTCGGGAAACAGCGAGGTGATCTGGAAGGTGCGCGCGAGACCGTCATGCGCGCGTCGGTACGGGTTCTGTCTGGAAACGTCCTGGCCGAACAACCGGACCGCGCCGGAGGTCGGCTGCAACTGCCCGCCGATCATGTTGAACAGGGTGGTCTTGCCGGCGCCATTGGGGCCTAGAAGCACACGGCGTTCGCCGACGCCGACGCGCAGAGACACGCCGTCGACGGCACGCAGGCCGCCGAATTGCATGACCACGTTGTCGACATCGACGGCTTGGGCGCTCATGCCGACCTCCTGGCGCGCCAGGCGTCGCCGACAAGCGTTACGATGCCCTTGGGCGCAAACAGCATCACACAGATGTAAAGCAGTCCGAGCACCGTCAGCCAACGGTCGGTGTAGCCGGACACGACATGGCTCATGAACACCACTAGGAAGGCGCCCAGGAACGGCCCGATCAGCGTGCCGGCGCCGCCGACGATCACCATCAGCGTCACCTCCGCCGACACGACGATACCGACCGCCTCGGGGCTGATGAACCCCTTGTAATAGACGAAGATGACGCCCGCCCAGCCGGCGAAACCGGCCGAGATGACGAAGGCCAGAAACTTGTAGAGCCAGACATTGTAGCCGAGCGCGGCCATGCGGTCGGAGTTCTGGTGAATGCCGCGCAGGGCCTCGCCAAAGGGCGAGCGCACGATCAGCCTCATGAGCAAGAGCGCGGCGGCCGCGGCGGTCAGCGCGAGAAGATAGTAGCCGGCGGTTGTGTCGACGTTGAGGCCCGGCAGGCCGAGATCCGGCCGGCCGATGCCGCGCAGGCCGTCGTCGCCGCCGGTCAGGCTGCGCCATGAAAACGCGATCGCGAAGGTGATCTGTCCGAGCGCCAGGGTGATGATCAGAAAGTAGACGCCGCTGGTGCGCAACGCCAGCAGGCCATAGGCGGCACCGACGGCCATGCTGGTCGCGATCGCGGCCGCCGCGCCCCACCAGAAGCTGTCCGAAACATGCAGCATGACCAGGCCGGCAGTATAGGCGCCAACGCCGAAATAGGCGGCGTGGCCGAGCGACGGCAGGCCGGTCTGACCGAGAAGCAGGTTCAGCCCCAGCGCCAGGACGGAAAAGATCAGGCAGTCTATCAACAGGCCCGTCGAGTAGCTCGACAACAGCCCGCCAAGCGCTGCCGCGGCGGCGAAGGCGGCGACCGCCAGTGCGCCCGCAACGAGGGAAGGTTTCATCTGGGAGATCTCACGCACGGCCGAAAAGGCCCTCCGGACGGATGACCAGCATCGCGACCATCGGGACAAAAATGGTGAACATGGCGAATTCCGGCAAAAGCGCCTTGCCGATCGTGTCGCTGAAACCGATCAGCAGACTGCCGACGAAGGCGCCACGCAGGCTTCCCAGCCCGCCGATGACGACCACGGCGAAGGCCTGCAGCACGACCTCGAAATCAGCGCCCGGATAGATGCCCAGCATCGCACCGCCGAGCACGCCGGCCGCGCCCGCCAGCGCGGCTCCGGCGCCGAACACCAGAAGAAAGACCATCTTGATGTCGAAGCCGATCGCCCGGACCATTTCGGCATCGTCGACGCCGGCACGTATCACCGCGCCGATCCGGGTGCGCTCGATGATGAGCCAGATCGCCAGCGCGACCGCAAACCCGCACACAATCAGGGCGACGCGGTATTTGGGAAAGAACAGTCCCGCAAATCGCAACGCGCCGTCGAGAAAATCGGGCCTGTCGAGCGTCTGGGGCAGACCGCCCCAGAACCACAGCGCAAGGTCAGAGATGACCAGAAGCACGCCGAAGCTCATCAACACCTGACCGAGTTCATTACCGTGCACGCGCTCCAGAAGCACGCGCTGCAAGACCATGCCGATTGCCGCGACGATCGCGGCCGCGACCAGGATGGCGAGCCAGAAATTGCCGGTCTGGTTCAGCACCGACAGCCCGAAATATCCGCCGAGCAGATAAAACGAACCATGCGCCAGGTTGATGATCCGCATCAGGCCGAAGATCACCGACAGACCCGATGCGATCAGGAAAAGCAGCATGGCGAGCGACAGCCCGTTGAGTATCTGGATCGTGTAGAACGCCATGCTTCCTGTCTTCCGAAATGGGCGATCACGCCGCGGGTGGCGAGATTGCCGCTATTTCGCCCAATCGTTGGCGATATCGCGATAGGGTTTCATCGCCATATAGTCTTCCGGGCTCCAGGTGTAGAACTGGGAGACGGCCTCGAAACGCTCGATCGGCTCATTCACCAGTTCGCCGTCCTTGCGCTTGACCTCGAAGGCGTAAATGTCGTGCACAGGGCTGTTGTAGCCGTCGAACTTGAAAGGTCCACGCGGTGAATCAAACGACACCGCCGCCAGCGCCTCGTTGACTTTCGCCGGATCGGACAGATCGCCGCCCAGCGCCTCGATCGCCATGTGGATCGCCTTGGCGGTCACGTAGGATCCCTCGGAATAAAGCGTCGGCGAGCGATCGTATTTTTCGCGGTACGCCTTCACGAAGGCCGCGTTGCCGGGCGTGTCGAGCGCGCTCGAATAATGCGAGGCGGTGACGATGCCAAGCGCGGAATCGCCCTGCTGCCCAAGAATCAGATCGTCGGTCAAGAGGCTCGTGCCGACCAGCGGGATCGTGCCCTTGAGCCCGTATTCCTCAAACTGCTTGACGAATTTGATCGCTTCGGAGCCGGCGAAGACCGCCACGACCGCATCCGCCTCGTCGATCTTGAGGCTGGTGAGGAACGGCGCGTAGTCGGCCGTGCCGAGCGGCGGATAGAGCGACTGGATCACTTCGCCGCCTGCTTCGGTAAAGGTGCGCGCGATGCCGCCAGTCTGTTCGAAGCCCATCGCGTAGCCAGGCGCGATCATGACCACGCGCTTATAACCCTGCTCGAAAAGCCATTTGCCGAACGGATGGCTGGCCTGGCTGCCCGAGCTGTTGGTGCGAAAAATGTTCGGCGCGGCAAGCTGCTGCGTCAACCCGTCGGCGCTGGCGACCGATACCACCAGCGGCACGTTTTTTTCCACCATGTAGTCGCGCAGCGCATAGGCGACGCTGGAAGACACGATGCCACCGACGAAATTGACGCCGTCGCTCTCGACCAGCTTCTTGATTTTCGTCAGCCCGACATCCGGCTTGGCCTGGGTGTCCTCGAAGATCACTTCGAGCTTGGCTCCGGCAGCCATGCCGCCGATCTCGTCGACATAAAGCTGGAAGCCGTTGCGGACATCCTCGCCGATCACCGCGAACGGACCGGTATTGGGCGACATCATGCCGACCTTGATGGTTTCCTCGGCCGCGGCGCTCACCGAGGCGGACAGCCCGGCCGTCACCAAGGCGGCGGCAAAAGTCTTCAATCGGAGTTTCATGAAACGGTTCCCCTGATTATTGCGCGTGTGAAGCGGACATACACGATGCTCCAAGGCTCATAGTGCGCCGGGCACTGACATTCGGCTTGCTTGCCAGCGCATTGTCGCTTGGACGTGGGCGCACCTGCACCCTTGCCGTCTCGTCGCGTCCACGGTGCGGTCAATCGCATGCCATGCGCGTCATCCCGACATCGACCTCCCAGGCTCGCGCTTCCGCTTCAGAGAGGTAGGGGTCAAGCCGTGCGGCGCGCTCGAACACGGTTCCGGCGTCGCGCAGCACGGCCGGCATCAGTTCGGTAAGTTCGTCCGCGAGCGCGTCCTCGTCGATCGTGAGCAGTTTGCGGTCGCGAACGACGAAACGACCGTCGACCATGACGGCGCTGACGCCGCGTCCCGCTTCGCCATAGACCATCTGTCGCGTGGCGTTGTTCAGCGGACTATAGACTGGATCCTTGAGATCGAGGAAGGTCAAGTCGGCCTTGAAGCCCGGGCTCAGGCGGCCGGTCGTCTCGAGGCCGAGCGCATGGGCGCCGTCGGCGGTGGCCGCCCGCAGACTATCGCGCGCGCCGGGACCATCGTCGGACCGCCCGGCAATGCCGGCCAGAAGCACGGAAAACTTCATCGCCTGGAACATATTCTGGGCGTCGGAGCACGAACAATTGTCACAACCCAGACCCGGCCGGACGCCGCTTTCGGCATAACGGCGATACGGCGCTATGCCGTTGCGGGTTTTCAGATTGCTGATCGGGTTCATCACCAGCCGCGTGCCGCTGTCGGCCAGCAGGCAGGCGTCGTCATCATCGAGCCAGACGCCGTGAGCGAGCGTGAGGTCGGGCCCGAGCGCGCCAACGCTGTCGAGATATCGGATCGGCGAACCGCCATGCGCCTCGAAAAGCGCACGCGCGCCGACCGCCTCGACGCGCGAAATGGCGACATGCGAGAACAGCCGCACCGAATGGGCGCGGGCGATCTCCAGCAGGCGCGCGAGCAGCGCATGACTGCACCGTTCGGGGCTCGACGGACAGACGGCCCAGGTGACGCGGTCGTCCGGCCCGGCAGGCAGCTCGGCCAGGATACGTTCGAGCTCGGCGACCGGCGCGGGCATGTCGGGCGGCGGCGGCGGTCCCGCGACGATGCCGGCGAGTTCGACCGGCAGGATGTCGCGCAGGTAGGGGATCGTGTCGAGCGGTCCGGTGTCGGCCAATTGCAGCCCGAGCACGACCCGCAACCCGGTCTCGCGATAGGTGTCGCGCACGATTGCCGCCTGGCGGCTTGTCAGCGGCCACAAGCTCAGCATGTCCTGAACCGTGGTGATGCCGCCGCGCAGGCATTCGGCCGCGCCGATCAACGTGCGCAGCCGCAATTCGCGATCGGAACGGGGCGGAAAGTAGCGCGGCAGGGCACGCACCGCCCAGCGCTCCAACGACATGACGTCGAAAGCCCCCTTCAACAGTGCGTCGTGCGAATGGTAGTGGGCGTTGACCAGGCCAGGTACGGCAATCAGCGAAGAGGCGTCGAAAGTCTCGGCATCGTCAGGCACCCCGAACGCGGTCGCGTCCGGGCCGATCGCGGCGATTTGGCCGTCGCGAACCAGAATGTCGGCTTTTGCACCACCCTCCTCGCCGGCCACGGGGTCGACCAGCGTCGCGCCGCGGACCCATATCGGCCGCGATTGCCGCCGCGCCCTCGCCGGCGTCGCACTCAGCATGGATCGCCCGCCAGGTCGCGGATCGCGGATCGCCGATCGAGCCGCATCGCGTTCTTGCGCCCGGCGGTGAAGATCGGCCAGGTCGGCAGCTTGGCGGCCGCGGGATCACCGGTCCGGACGAAGTTCAGCCAGGCGGCGCGCATCGTTGCCGACAGTTCGGCTATTTCGACGGGATCGGCGCCAGCAAGCATCGGCGCGTCGCCCCAGGCTTGCGCGGGCCCGAACACGAATGGCAGTTCCAGACAATGGCAGGCGCCAAGCGGGCTGCCGGCCGGATGCCAGCCGAACTCGTAGACATAGGCTTTTCCCCCGTCGGCGGCACGCCGGCAGGCAAAGGCGATAGCGGGCTCGACAAACACATCCTGCGTCACGACGGCGCTGAGCAGCGCGCCGGGCGCGATATCGCCGTTTCGGCGCGCCATGAGGTCGAGCGCCCCGACGCCGCGCGGGCCGTAAAGCTCGCCGACAAGTTCGGCAACCGCGGATGCATCGAGCTCGCCGGCGCGCGGATCGAGCGCGAAAAAGGCGTCCGCCTCGTCCGCCGTAACGCCAATCAGCACATCGATACCCGTCATGGCGTCGGCGGCCGCGTGGTCGAAGGCGATCGTGTCGGACAGGCCCGCGCTCGCCTGGACGAGCTGGAACGGCGGCGCGGTGTCGCCGAACCGGGCATGCCGGCGGGCGACGGCGGCCTGCGCGCCGAGGATCGCGCTGACGGGAAGTTCGGCAAGCTTCACGCGGGTCTCGTCCGGTTTGTCGGGGTCGCCTCCCAATTCGCTGACAAAATCGGCGCCGAGCGCTCGCGCCCGGACGCTGTCCTGCGGACGCATGCCAAGTGCGGCGCTCTGCATGATCGCCCGCCGGACGCCCTTCATCGGATGACCGCCGGCAAACAGCGCGGCGATCGAGTTTCCGCCGGCGGACTGCCCCATCAACGTGATGTTGTCTGGGTCGCCGCCAAAGCCAGCGACGATATCGCGCACAACGCGCAGCGCGAGCGCCTGGTCGAGCAAGCCCAGATTGCCGTCGCTGATGCCCGGTGCGACCAGATAGCCGAGAGCACCCAGACGGTAGTTGACGCCCACCACGACCACATCGCCCTCGCCGGCGAGCAGGCCACCATCATACCAGTCGAGCCCGCCCGCCCCGCTGGAAAAACCGCCACCGTGCAGCCAGACCACGACCGGTCGGCGCGCATCGTCCACCCCTGGCGTGACGATGTCGAGACGCAGACAATCCTCGCTTTGCCGGCGTGTGAAATCTCCCATCACCGCGAGCAGCCGGGAGGCGAGCTGCGGCGCGATCACGCCCGGCTCGAAGGCTTCGAGGGTGCCGGTCCAGGGCGTTTTGCGGCGTGGAGGACAAAACCGCAGGGCGCCGACCGGCGCTTCGGCAAAGGGTACTCCCCTGAAACGGCATACCCCGTCCCGGCGCAAGCCGGCTATGCGCCCGAGAGAAGTGTCCACGAAAACGGTTTCGGTCGACTGGCGCATGGGTTGTCCCTTCGTTGTGGTGAGGGAAAGCTAGTGCCAAAAACGACCGGGCGGCTTGCGCGTGAGCGCATTGGCGCTTGTGCGCGGATGCGGATAGGAGTTTGCGCCGGGCGACAAGCGGCGCTGCGCTCACGCGCAAGCCGAAATCTGCTGGCCGGGCGATGCTGGGTGGAACAATGATCCAAGGTGCAGGAGGCCCGCGATGAACGGCGACATCGATTCAGTGAACCATCTGGGGATAGCCGTACGTGACATGGAGGCCGCGTGCGCGCTCTACGAGCGGCTCGGCTTTCAACTGACACCGCTTTCGGTCCATTCGGGATCGAGCAGTCCGGACGAACCGGTTCAACCCATGGCGACCGGAAATCGCTGCGCGGTGTTTCCCAACAATTACATCGAAGTGCTCGGCATCGTGAACCCGGGCGCGCTCGACTGGGGCTGGGATCGTTTCATCGACCGGTTCGAGGGCGCCCACATCATCTGCTTCGGATGCAAGGACGCGGACACCGTCGCCACACGACTGTCGTCGGCCAACGTCGCCAATTCGGGCGTGATCGCCCTGCAACGCGATATCGGCACGCCCGAAGGGACGCGCACGGCGAAGTTCGACTGTGTGCATTTCGATCGCGCCGCGACCCCGGAGGGCCTGATACAGGCCGCGCGGCACCGCAATCCCGAATATGTGCATCAACCGCGCTACCTCACGCACGAGAACGGCGCCACCAGCCTGTCAAGCCTGTTGATCGTCTCGGAGGACCCCCAGGCGACCGCCCAGCGTTACGCGGTGCTGACGGGACAGTCGCTCGGCCAGATCGACGGGCTTCCCGGCATCAGCCTGCCGCTGGTGACGACGCTGCGTTTCACGGGCCCGCAGGACGCGGGGCAACGCCTGTCGGGAACACTTCTGTCACCGGCGCCTTCGATCGTTGCCGCGACCTTCACCGTCGCCGATCTGGCGTCGGCGCGCGCGCTGATCGCCGACGCCGGCTTCCCGATCGTCGAGGGTGACAATCGCTTCCACGTGCCGGCCGAACACGCGCTTGGGGTCGTGCACGAATTCGTTCAGGACACACGCTGACGGGTTTGGAGCCAGCTCCGAAAAACCGGGCCGCCACAAGGACGACAAACCATGATGGCGGCCTGGCGCAAGCCGTCATGGTCTTCCAGCCGAACTCGGCCGGGCGCCGTCGTCCCGCCCAGAACCGGATTTTTCAGGCCAGCAGCCGGGCGGCGTTCGCGCGCGCGTCACGCGGGGCCATACCGAAGCGAGCCCGGAACTGACGACTGAAATGCGGGATATCGTTGAACCCCTGCCGCATGGCGACTTCCGTCACCGTGAGATGCGCGTAGCGCGGATCGACCAGCAGCGAACGGGCCCGCAACAACCGCTCCTCGCGGACCCATGCGCCGAACGTCGTGCCGCTGTTGGAAAACAGCTTGTGCAGGTAGCGTTTCGACAGGCCGAACGTGTCGGCGGCCTTGGCCGGGGTCAGTTCCGGGTCTTCCAGCGCGCATTGCAGATGCGCCTTCACCCGCGACAGCAACATGTGGCCACCGCCGCCGGCATTCCTTTCCAGATCGTCCTCGTCACGCCCATCCCCGGATTTGAAGGCGAGCGCGATCAGGTCGAGCCAGATCTCGATGGCATGCGTCTGGTTGGCGCTCCCGAGCTGATGGCCTTCCCTGATGAGAAACTGCAGGTGCTCGCGCGCCAGGCATCCGATGCCCCGTTCGGTGTCGGGCGTGACGGGCAGGTAGCGGGTCGGGTCAATCAGCCTGCTTTCCAGCAGCCGGCGCGGTACCGATATCAGCACGCGATCGGCGGCGTCGGGAAACGTCGCATGGTAGGGCATCGCCTTGTCGAGCAGGAACAGACTGCCGGCCCTGATCGCCGCCCGACGATGATCATGATCGACATCGGTGTTTCCAGACAGGTTAAAACCGATGATGTATTGCGCCTGATTGTCGGCCTCGATGCAACTCACCGACCGGTGCAGCTCGACCGGATCGGACTGGATGCGGGAGATGCAAAGCGGACCGAGGCGGACTTCGGACGTCCGGTAGACGAAGCGATCCGCCTTTGCCGGCCGCACTTCGACACGGGCCACGCGACGGTTCACGATGGAGACGTATTGACCGACGTCTTCGCCATGCGAGAAGCTGCCACGCGCGAAAGCAAACCCGCCATGGGGAGCGCAAACGTTCCCGCCGATTTCAATCATCGCGTTCTCCTTTCAACCTATGTCCGCACCCGGAGGCTGCGCGCGCCAAGCGCCTCGACGAGACGCCCGGTCAGGACTTGCACGAGATGGGCGCGATAGGTGTCGCCTGCATGGATGTCGCTCAGCATCTGCTGTGGGTCGAGCGCCAGGCCGGTGAGCGCCTGTTGCGCGAAATTCCCGTCCAATGCGGCCTCGGCCTCCGTCCAGCGGAAGACACCTGCTGAGCCCGCGCCGGTGACCGCGACCCGGACTCCCTGCCGGTGGCGTGCGACGAAAACGCCGACAATCGCGAAACGCGAAGCCGGCTGACGGAATTTCAGGTAGCCGCAGCTCCGGCATGACGGGAAAACCACTTCGCGGATCATCTCGCCCGGCTCGAGGGCGGTCTCGAACAGGTCGACAAAAAATTCGTCCGCGCTGATGTCGCGGCTGTCGGTTCGGATCGTCGCGTCGAGTGCGAGCAAGGCCGCCGGGTAGTCGGCGGCTGGATCGTTGTTGGCGACGGAACCGCCGATCGTGCCCCGGTTGCGCACCTGAACATCGCCGATCATACCGGCCAGTTCCGCGAGCCCGGGGATCTTATCGCGCACGGCGCCCGACGTGGCGACGGTTGCGTGCCGGCACATGGCGCCGACCCGGATTCCGTCGCCGGTCACCGAAAGTTCCACCAGCTCCGACACGGCGTTGAGGTCGATCAGCAGCTCCGGCGCGGCGAGCCCCTGCTTCATCGTCGGCAGCAGCGTCTGTCCGCCGGCAAGCAGCATCGGCTCGTCGCTGGCGCGCAGCAGGTCGAGCGTGGCCGCGAGTGTTGTCGGACGCACATAGTCGAACTTGTTCATGGCCGCATCGTCTCCGCAGCCGCCAGGATCGCCTTGACGATGTTTTCATACCCGGTGCAGCGGCAGATATTGCCTTCGAGCTCTTCGCGCACCGTGTGTTCATCGAGGTCGCCGGCGTGGCGCTCCACCATGTCGACCGCCGACATGATCATGCCGGGCGTGCAGAATCCGCATTGAAGCGCGTGGTGTTCATGGAAGGCCTGCTGCATGGGATGCAACGCCGCGCCTTGGGCCAAGCCCTCGATCGTGGTGACTTTGCGTGATTGGCACTGGACTGCGAGCAACGCACAGGATTTGACCGCGACGCCGTCGAGATGAACGACACAGGCGCCGCATTGGCTGGTATCGCAACCGACATGCGTGCCGGTCAGCCGGCACTGATCGCGCAGGAACTCCACCAAGAGCATTCGCGGCTCGACCTCGGCCGCGACCGGCTTGCCGTTGATTTCCGTTTCCAGCCGCATCATCCTTGCTCCATTGCCATTTTGCGCCGCCTGCCGCGTCCTCTCTCCGGGTCCGACATATCCAATCCCGACCGGCGTTGCCGAGCCGCGAACTCCATCGGCACTAACGCACCAGCGCACGAACGCGATTTTCCAGAAGCCGCACCAGGCTGAGCGCCGTCATTTCCGACGATTTCGGGTTCGTCGCCAGGGGTTCGTTGTCGATCGAAATATCGAGCCGCCCGAACGCCCCGCCGGCGGCGATCCGATGACCGTTGCGCGAGGCGGCCGGGTCGGCGCATAGCGACACGCGCGTGCGGTCGAGGCCGATGCCGGCCAGCGCGGAAATTACCGCCACGTTGGCGTTTTGCGGAAAGCGGTCGGCCGCTTGGCGCGCCGTCCCGGAAAAGAAAATCGCCGCACGGTTGAGACCATCCAGATCCACGAGCGTTTCGGCCGCCGTCCCGCGCCAGGCCGCCGGTGGCTTGACGATGGTGTGCTCGACCGTGTCGAGACAAAGCGTCGCCGCCGCGGCGAGCGCATCGATACCGCCCATCGCGCCCGGCGGAACGACGATCTGGGCGCCTGTATGGTCGGCGCTCGCAACGAGGCGTGCCATCAGCGCATCGTCGCAAAAAGCGGAGGTGGAGGAGACGACGAAATCGCGCCCGGCCGAAAGTGCTGCCTGGCCCCAGGGTTCGACGCTTGCCCGGCCGGCCGCCTCGACGACAAGATCGATATCCAGCCCGGTCAAGTCGCCCGGCTCGGCAATCAATCGGGCCGAAGCCGGCAAATCGGGCCTGGATGCAGCCGTGTCGCGGACAGCGACCGCGACGAAGGCGATTTCGCCCCTGCCCCGTTCGGCCAGCAGCGCGACGACGCGTCTTGCGATCGCCCCCCAGCCGACGATGGCGACGCGAAGGTGACGCCGCGATGTGCGCTCAGATACCGACATAAGAATGCACCCGTTCGGTGTCGCGTTCGAGGTCGGCGCCATCGCCCGACCATACGGTACGCCCCTTTTCGAGCACGAAATGCCGGTCGGCGAGGCGTTTGAGCACATGGATGTTTTTGTCGATCAGCAGGATCGACTGGCCTTCCGCCTTGAGGCGCTCGACGCAGGCCCAGATTTCGGCGCGTATGACCGGCGCCAGCCCCTCCGTCGCCTCGTCGAGAATGAGAAGACGCGGATTGGTCATCAGCGCGCGCCCGATGACCAGCATCTGCTGCTCGCCGCCCGACAAGGTCACCGCGGATTGCTGGGCACGCTCGCGCAGACGCGGAAACAGCGCGTAGACCCGCTCCAGCGTCCAGGGACCGGCGCGCCGCAGCCGGTTCGAGGCGGTCGCCACCAGGTTTTCGCGCACGCTGAGCGTCGGGAATACCTGTCGGCCTTCCGGCACCAGACCGACACCGAGCCGCGCCACGATTTCGGGTGCCGCGCCGAATACCGACACGTCGCCGATCGTCACATCGCCGGCCATCGGCGGCAAAAGCCCCATGACCGCGCGTACAGTGGTGGTCTTGCCCATGCCGTTGCGACCGAGCAGGGTGACCACCTCGCCGTCGGCGATTTCGAGCGCGACGTCGAACAGAACCTGGCTAGCGCCATAAGCAGCCTGAAGTCCGCTGACCTTCAGCATGTCTCGTCTCCCTCGCCGAGATAGGCCTTGCGGACCTCGGGATGGTCGCGGATATCGTCCGGGCTTCCCGTGGCGATCACCCGGCCGTAGACAAGAACCGAGATGCGGTCGGCCAGTTTGAAGACGGCGTCCATATCGTGCTCGACGAGGAGCATGGCGACCGTCTCTCTCAGACCGCGCAACATCTCGATCATCTGCTGACTCTCTGTGTGGCCAAGGCCGGCCATCGGCTCGTCGAGAAGCAGCAAGCGCGGCCGGCTGGCCAGCGCGACGACGAGCTCCAACTGCTTGCGCTCGCCATGCGACAGATTGGCCACGATCTCCTCGGCACGCTCGGCAAGGCCGGCGCCCGCCAGAAGCGCATCCGCCTCGGCGCGCAACTCCCGGTCGGCCCGCACATTAGCCAGGAAGCGAAAGCTGTGGCCCTGGCGCACCTGGACGGCGATCGCGACATTGTCGCGCACGGAATAATCCGAAAGCAGGCAGGTGATCTGGAACGAGCGCGCAAGCCCGCGCGAAACCCGTTCCGCGGTCGAAAGCCCGTCGATCACCTTGCCGTCGAGTTCGATCGTGCCGCCGTCGGGCCGAAGCTCGCCGAAAAGCTGCGAGATCAGCGTTGTCTTGCCGGCGCCGTTGGGACCGATGAGTGCGTGAATTTCGCCGGCACGCACGTCGAGGTCGACCGCGTCGGTGGCCAACAGCCCGCCGAAACGCTTCACCAGGCCGCGAACGGCGAGGATGGGGGCTGTCATACGCGCCTCCCAACAAGGCGCAGCGCCAGGGCCTGTACTCCGCCATGCGTGTAAAGCACGACGAACAGCAGGATGGCGCCGAGCCCGAGTTGCCAATATTCGGTCCAGGCGGCGAGGACCGTTTCCAGAATGATGAAAACGGCGGCGCCCGCGAGCGGGCCGAACAAGGTGCCGACGCCGCCGAGAATGACCATCACCATCAGTTCGCCGGATTTGGTCCAATGCAGCATGTCCGGACTGGCGAAGCGCATGAAATTGGCCATCAGCGCGCCGGCGAGCCCCGCTCCCATGCCCGAAATGACGAAGGCGGCAAGCTTGTAGCGATAGACAGGCAGGCCGACCGCCGCCATGCGCCGCTCGCTCTGGCGCAGCCCGACCAACACATTGCCGAAGCGCGAATTGACCACCCGCCACAACAGGACAAAGAAGATCGCGGCAGCCGCCAGGCATACATAATAGACGGTCTGCTTGTCGCGCATATTGAGGCCCGGCACCTCGTTTGCGCGGCGGATGATCAGTCCGTCATCGCCGCCATAGGCCTTCAGCGAGACAAAGAAGAAAAACAGCATCTGGGCGAAAGCGAGCGTGATCATGATGAACTGCACGCCGCTGGTGCGCAGCGACAGCGCGCCGATGATGGCGGCGAACACCCCGCTGACGAGGATCGCGGCCGGCACCGTCACCAGCAGCTGATTACTGCCGGGAACGAAACCGAACAACGGCTCGCCGGAGGCGTAATGCTGGTAGAGGATGCCGACGACGTAACCGCCAATGCCGAAAAAGGCCGCGTGACCGAAGGAGACCATTCCACCATAGCCGAGCACCAGATTGAGGCTGGCCGCCGCAATGCCGTAGATCAGGATGCGCGTCGCAAGCGAAGTCAGCGCCGGCTGCCCCATGGCATCGGCTACCGACGGCAGAGCGGCAAGCGCGACCAGCACGACAAGGACAAGCACGAGCCTAGCGGAGGATGAGCCGTTCATCATGGTTCTCACGAATCGGCCGCGAACAGGCCCTTGGGCCTGACGAGAAGAACAAGCGCCATCAAAAGATAGATACCCATCGAGGAAATGCCCGCGCCGAGCGCGTCGGCCTCAGAGCCGACCATGACTTGGCGCAGAAGGCCCGGCAGATAGGCCCTCAACATGGTGTCGACCACGCCGATGATCAGGCTGGCGAAGAAAGCGCCGCGGATCGAGCCGACGCCGCCGATGACGACCACGACGAAGGTGGTGATCAGAATCTGTTCGCCCATGCCCACCTGGACGGCCAGGATCGGCCCCGCCATCAGTCCGGCGAGACCGGCAAGCAGCGCACCCAGCCCGAAAACGAGAGTGTAGAGCATGCGGATGTCGACGCCGAGCGCGCGCACCATGTCGCGATTGGTCGAACCGGCGCGCACGAGCATGCCGATGCGGGTGCGATTGATCAGAAGGTAAAGTCCGGCCGCAACCAGCAGCCCGACCAGAATGATTGAGAGCCGGTAGACGGGATAGACCAGGCCCGGCAGCAACTCCACCGAGCCCTCGAGCAGCGGCGGCATCGGCACGAACAGAGGCTGGCGGCCGAACAGGATGGTGACGAGCTGGTTGAGGATCAGGATGATGGCGAAGGTCGCCAGGACCTGGTCGAGGTGGTCACGCCGATAAAGCCGCCTTATCACCACCATCTCCATCACGACGCCGGTGACGGCGGCCGCGCCCAAAGCCGCCAGGATGCCGAGCAGAAAGGAGCCGGTCTGGCCGATGACGAGCGTGCCGGCATAGGCGCCGACCATATAGATCGAGCCGTGGGCGAGATTGATGATGCCCATGATGCCGAAGATCAGGGTCAGCCCGGCCGCCATCAGGAAGAGCATGACGCCGAACTGGAGCCCGTTGAGCATCTGTTCGAGGAACAAGGTCATCGTACCGGTCGAAACCCGAGAAAGAGGAAGGGGTGCCCCGCGCGGGGCCCTGCCCGCGCGGAGCCGCGGCCGCGGATTGTCAGAGCTTGCACTCCGCCGCGTAGGCGTCGCTGTGGTTTTCCAGTATCCGATCGCCCGTCTTCAAGACCGGCTTGCCGTCCTCGCCGGCGACGACCTTGAGCGCGTACCAATCCTGCACCGGGTGCTGGTTGGGCCCGAAGGCGAACGTGCCGCGCACGGATTGGAAATCGGCCTTGCGCAAGGCGTCGCGGAACGCGTCGAGATCCTCGATATCGCCGCCAGTGGCCTTGAGCGCCGAGGCAATGACGCGTGCGGCATCGTAGCCCTGGCTGGCATAATAGGTCAGCGGACGGTCATAAGCTTTCTGCCAGGCCGCAACGAAAGCCTTGTTGGCCTCGTTGTCGAAGTCGGAGTTCCAGTGGCTCGACACGTTGACGCCGATCGCGGCCTCGCCGACCGCATTCAGGATGACGCCATCCATCGACGGTTCGGCGACGACCATCGGCACGGCATCGAGAAGGCCCGCCTGCTGGTATTGGCGCATGAAGGTGATGCCCAGCCCGCCGGGATGGAACTGGAACACGACCTCCGGCTTGGCGTCGCGAATCTGGGCCATCTCGGCGGCGAAATCGGTCTGGTCGAGACGGGTATAAACCTCCCCGACGATCTCGCCTTTGAAGAAACGCTTGAAGCCGGAAATCGCGTCCTTGCCGGCCTGGTAATTGGGCGCCAGCACGAAGGCGCTCTTGTAACCGAGATTGGTGGCGTTTTGACCGGCGCTTTCGTGCAGGCTGTCATTCTGCCAGGAGACGACGAAATAATTCTCGTGGCATCCCTTGCCGGCCATGTTGGACGGGGCCGCATTGGGGCTGACATAAATCGCTTCCCCATCGACGATGTCGGGCACGGTGGCGCCGGCGACGTTGGAAAAGACGATGCCGGTAAACAGTTTCACGCCTTCGTTGTTGAGGAAGCGGTCGGCGATCTGGCGGCCGTTACCGGGCTTCAGCCCGTCATCCTCCACCATCAGCGTGACCGGCACGCCGCCGAGCTTGTCGCCCTCGGCGTCGATGGCGAGCTGGAAGCCGTCGCGAATATCCTGGCCGAGATAGCCAGCCGGACCGGACAGCGTCGTGATCATGCCGATCTTGACGGGCTCCTGCGCCCAACCCGTCACGGCCATCGCCGCGGACGCCGCCGCGGTCAGCAATACGGTTTTCATTCTCATGCTGAACTCTCCCATTGATGCCATTGTTATTGCGTTTCTATCCGGCAGCGCTCATCGTCTCCCGCCGCCCGTTTTCGGCAGAAACCGTCGCCCGGATCAGAGCTTGACCCAGCCCTCCGGCGGCACTTTGCCGGGATGGACGGTGCCGCAGTTCGGGCAGGTGCGCGCCTTCTCGTCGGCGTAGAAGGCCTGATAGATCGGCGGCAGGTCGCGCACGATGCTCTTCAGGGACACTTCGACGCGCTTGACCAGCGCCTGGCAGTCGAAGCAGTACCATTCGAAGGCGTCGATCTGGTCGGGCTGGCGCTTCGGCTCGACGACCAGGCCGATCGAGCCCTCCTGCGGCCGCTGCGGCGAATGGCGCACATGCGGCGGCAGAAGAAAGATATCGCCCTCGCGGATCGGCACGTCGTAGAAATTGCCGTTGTCGACCAGTTTCAGGACCATGTCGCCCTTGAGCTGGTAGAAGAACTCCTCGACCGGGTCGTCATGATAGTCGGTGCGCTTGTTGGGACCGCCGACCACCGTCACCATCATATCCGCATCCTCCCATATCTGCTGGTTGCCGACCGGCGGCTTCAGCAGATGCTGGTGTTCGTCTATCCACTTGGAAAAACTGAACGCCGAAAGCCGTCTCTCCGTCATGTTATCCTCCTTCGTCTGATCTTCTGGTCGCCGGCACCAAACCGAAACTTCAGGGATCGCCTTCTGTGACCATGCCCAAAGCCCGGCTGTCGGAAGCCGTTAGAGTTTTAGTCCGCACGCCTCGAAGGCTGCGCGCGTAGTCGCCTTTTCCTCCTCGGTGAGTTCAAGCAATGGCGGGCGCACGGCGCCACCAGCCTGACCGAGCAGTTCCTGCCAGTATTTTTGATGGGAATGCGGTTTTTCGGCCGGCCGGGTGTCACGCAGCGCCTTGCGTACCGGATCGAGGCTGTCGCGCACGGCGCGCGCCTTGTCGGCCTCGCCGGCGAAGGCAAGATCGGTGTATTCGCGCATGCGCCGGTCGGTCTTGGTCTGGATCAGATAGGGCGGCGACGAACACAGATAGAGCCGCCAGCCGAGCTCCAGCACGTTGTCCAGCCATTCCTCCTCCGAGGCGGTGGAAACCTGGATACGGTCGCCGGCGAGACGCGACAGTTCGGCATACATCGGACGCGGCACCGAATATTTGATCGCCACAACGGTCTCGATATCGGCAAGCCGGTTGCAAAGCTGCGGGCTCATCAGATAGCCGCTGTCGGGATGGCTCCACAGCGCGATGCCGATATCGACCTTGTCGGCAATGGCGCGGTAATAGTTGAGGAGGGTTTCGTCCTGCTGCTTGAAGAAATGCAGGATCGGCGCATGGACGACGATATAGTCCGCGCCAGCCTTCTGGGCGTGGCGGGCAAGGTCGATGACAACATCCATGTTCTGGTCCGAACACGACATGATGGTCTGAGCCCGCCCGGCGCAGGCCTCGACCGCAAGGTCGAAGCAGCGCTTGCGCTCGTCGAGCGTCATGGAAAAGAATTCGCCCTGCTTGCCGGCGATGAAAAAGCCGTCAATGCCGAGATCCTCGATCCAGTGGTCGATGTTGTTGCGAAACGCCTCCTCATCCAATGCGAGCGAGGGTGTGAACGGCATCAGCGCGGCGGCCCAGATGCCTTTCATATGCGTCTTGGCGTAGGCTTTGGCGTCTTTTCTGGAATATCTCATTTTTGTCCCGATCGCTCGCGGTGCGCCTCGGCCTCGTGCAGGGCGCTCCACAGTTTTTCACTCGTGAACGGCATTTGCGGCATCGCCGCGCCGCACGCTGCAAGCGCGTCGCCGACCGCGTTGGCGATCGCAGCGGGAATGCCGATGCAGCCGGCTTCCCCGACGCCCTTGGCGCCCAGCGCATTGACCGGCGACGGCGTTTCCAGCTTGTCGATATCGACAACCGGCACATCGGCGGCCCGCGGCACTGCGTAATCCATCAAAGAGCCGGTCACCAACTGACCGTCCTGGTCGTAGACGATGCGCTCCATCAGCGCCTCGCCGACCCCCTGGGCCATGCCGCCGACGAGTTGACCGCGCACCAGCAACGGGTTGACGACGATGCCGGCATCGTCGACCCAGGCCAATTTCTCGAAGTCGAGCTTTCCCGTCTGCCGGTCGATGACGACCATGGCCAGGCAGCAGCCGCTGCTCCAGGCCTCGTTGTCGGCGTGATAGATCACCTGGCTCGCCAGCACCGGCTCGTCCGGGTCGCCGGCATCGCCGCCGACATGGCGCGCGAATTCTCGCCAGGTGACCGAGCCGCGTTGGGCGGCCGACAGGCCCCGGGAGGAAAACGCGACGTCGGCGGCGGCGCAGTTCAGCCGCTCCCCGCCCGCCTCGACGAACTGTTCGCGCAGACCCTGGCAGGCGCGCAGCACGGCGCTGCCGCCGATCGCGGTGCTGCGGCTGGCGAGAGCGCCAATACCGCCGGGCAGATCGGCGGTGTCGCCGTGACGGACGTCGACCTGGGCCGGGTCGATATCGAGCGCATCGGCCACTATCTGCGAAAAGGCGGTCTGGCGCCCCTGCCCCTGGGCGCTTGCCCCGGTGGCGACCAGGAACGTGCCGTCGCGGCACAGCGACACGCTGGCGCTTTCCCAACCCTGCCCGCACGGTTCGACATAAAGCGCGACGCCCAGGCCGACAACTTCACCGCCGGCACGGCGTGTTTCGCACTCGGCGCGCAACGCCTCATAGTCCGACAAGCGCGTCATGCGCTCGAGCAAGGCCGGGTAATCGCCGGAATCAAGCGCATCGCCGGCCGGCATAGGCCAGGGAAAATCTGCCGGTCCGACCAGATTGCGCCGACGGATTTCGACCGGATCGACCGCAAGGCGCCGCGCCGCCTCGTCGATCAGTCGTTCCATCAGCATCGCAGCCTCCGGCCTCCCGGCGCCGCGATAAATGCCAACCCCGGCATGATTGCCGTCGAAAGCCTTGAGGCTCACTTCGACGGCGCCGACCTTATAGGGTCCGGGCAGAATGCGGCCAGCGTTGCGGACCGGAATGGCCGCGCTGTAGGGCATCCAATGGCCGAGGGGGAACGCAAGCCGGGCCCTCAGGCCGAGCAGTTCGCCGTCGGCCGCGAGCGCCAGCGCGCCTTCGGTGATCGCGCCGCGGCCGTGGCTTGCCGCAATCAGGTCTTCTCCTCGCGTTGCGCACCATTTGACCGGACGAGCCAGCCGGCGCGCGGCCCAGGCGACCATCAAATCCTCGGGATAGATCGAGGATTTGCCGCCGAACGCGCCGCCGACATCGGGCGCGATCACCCGCACCTGCGACATCGACAGCCCAAGAATGCGCGCGATATCCTCACGCGCCCTGTAGGGCGCCTGGGTCGAGAGCCAGGCCGTCAGTGCTCCGTCGTTCCAGTCGGCGAGCGCGGCACGCGGCTCCAACGCCGTCGGCGCTACAAGGGCGTGCTCGACGGTCGCTTCCACAATCAGCGCGGCGCGTGAAAACGCATCGTCGACATCGCCAAGCTCGCGGTCGGCGGCGACCAACTCCTTGCCCTGGCGCGGTGACGCCACGGAACGCGGCTCGACCTCGAACGCAACCAGCGCGGCGGCGTCACGCGCCGCGGCCCGGGATGTGGCGACCACCGCGGCGACAGCCTGCCCGGCCGCCTCGACCACCTCGCCCGCAAGCAGACGAAGCGGTCTCACGGTCATGCCCGGGAGGACGATATTGACGGCGGATTGCCCGAGATCGCCGAGATCGGCGGCAGAAAACACGGCAACGACGCCGTCGGCCGAACGCGCCTCCTCCATATCGAGCGGGCCGAGCCGGCCATGCGGATAGGGACTGCGGGCGAATTCAAGGTGCAGGCAACCGTCGGGCAGGTGATCGTCGACATAGGCGCCATGGCCGGAGACGAGACGACGATCCTCGACGCGCGCCAGGCTCTGACCGAGCCAGCGCGGCCGCGCCTGACTGATATCGCCGACTGCGTTCACGACCTTCTCTCCCCGACGTCCCAATGGCGGCATCGAGGGTTCAGAAGACACCGCCCCAATCTATATGACAATCTTGATTTATTGTATGAATTGATCGCAAATTTCTATATATATCGGATTCATGAAGGTGACTATCAGACAGATCGAAAGTTTTCTGGGCGTGGCCGAGGCCGGCAATTTCTCCCGCGCCTCACGCCGCCTGGGGATCGCGCAGCCGGCGCTTTCGCAGGCGGTCAAGGATCTGGAAGCCGAGCTCGGCGTCAGGTTGTTCGATCGCACCACGCGACGCGTCGAACTGACGGACGCTGGACGGGAGTTCCAGGGCTCGGCCGGCAAGGCGCTGGAAGACCTGCAACTCGCGATGGGTCGAACCCGAGACCTGGCCGAGCAGCGGCGCGGACGAATTCGCGTTGCCGCGCCACCGCTGCTTGCCGCGGTGGTTTTGCCCTACGCGATCGCCGCGTTCCGCGGACGCCATCCCGGTATCACCGTCGAACTGGTGGATGTCGGCACCGAGCAGATCGTCGAGGCCGTCACGTCGGGCCGCGCCGATTGCGGCCTGGGAACCTTTCCTCCGGGCGAGGACGGCATCGAGCGGGTGATCCTGATGCGGGACAATCTGATGCTGTTTTGCGGCTATGATAGCCCGTTCTACGCGGCCACAACCGTACACTGGTCCGATCTCGGCGGTCATCCCTTGATCGCGCTGACCCGCGACAGCGGCATCCGGCTGCTGGTCGAGGTCGGTTTCGAGACCGTGCAATTGCCGATGAAACCCGCGTATGAGGTGACGCACATCACGACGGCGCTGGCGCTCGCGGAGGCCGGACTCGGAATTTCGGTGCTGCCGACCTATGCGCTGGTGGCCGCCCGCCACCACAAAGTCGCGGGCAAGCTTTTGATCGATCCCGGCATTTCGCGCGAAGTGGTGCTGATCCATGCGAGCGGCCGATCGGTGTCGCCGGCCGTTTCGGCCTTCAGCACGGTCCTGCGCCGCTACGCGCAAAAGCTCACGCCGCGCGAGACCAACTGAGCGGTTCTAAAGCCGTTCTTCTTTACTGGAATCGTTTGACTGCCGGGATTTCGCGGTCTGGCCAGGAACGCCTGGCGATGCGGTGCAGGCACCGTGAGCCGCGCGCGACGCCGTAAGACGCGCGAGAGACCAAAGTCGGGCGATTGCGGTTTGACGGGCGATATCAAAACCATGGGCGCTCCCGGCTTGGACGGCTTTTCCGCCCCTGCGGCGTCGAAGCCCTTGCCCGATATTGATATCGCGCCGCGGACTTCTCCTTGCCGGAGCGAAAGATCCATCCCATCAAACCGCTCCCATTTAAAGAGGAACGGCGCTAGCCGCCGGCAATCAGGCCGCGCAGGGTCAGCGACAAGGCGCTGTCGTCGTCGGCAAGGTCGAGCACGACATCGAAATGGTTGCGATCCGGCACCATCATGACGGTGGAGCGGAACCCCGCCGCCCGCCACAGTGCGTCAAAAGCACGCGACTGGCGGCCGAAACCGTCCGGCTCGCCCGAGGCAAACGCAACTACAAGCGGACAGCCGGTGCGCGGTACATGCTCGGCCGGGCTGAGCGCGACCACGTCTTCCGGCGAGAGTTGGATCCATTCCTGCACAAAGGAACCGGCGATCGGCGCCAGGTGGAACAGGCCGCTGATCGGCAAGGCGCCCTTGACGACGTCCTGCGGCAGGGCCAGGTGCTCTTGCCAACCATCCGCGAGCACAGCCCCGGTCAGATGTCCACCGGCCGAGCTTCCGCCGACAAAAATCCGTTGCGGGTCGATGCCGTAATTCGCGCCGCGACGCCACAGGAACGCCACCGCCGCGCGCACCTCGCGCACGATTTCGGCCAGCGAAGCCGCGGGCGCCAGCCGGTAGTCGAGGACAGCGGTGGCAACGCCGTGCCGATCCAGCATCGGGGCCATGAAAGCCGAATCCGCCTTGGACAGCGCCCGCCAATAACCGCCATGGATGAAAAGGAATACGGGCCGCAAACGCTGACCTGGCGCGGCCGCGCCGAAGATATCGAGTGCTTGGCCGCTTTCGGTGTCATAGATCACGTCCAGCGCCGCGCCCGGCATGACGCGCGCGGGTTCCGATAGAGCGCGGTAGCGCCGCATTTCCCGCTCGAAGCGCTCCGGCGAGACCGTCGCGCGGGCATTGTAGTCCTCGTCGAGCGTCGCACGCGGAAGAACACCCTCCGCGCGCAGCCCATCCAGGAGCGAAGCCGCCCGCCCGCTCATGCGACGAAAGCACGAACCGCGTCCGCGACGGCGCGCGGCTGTTCAAGCGTGGGGAAGTGCGTCCTGCCCTCGAGTTTGTTAGGAACGAACCAGGGGTTTTGCGCGGCGAAGTCGCGCTGCGCCTGCAGATAGTCCGCTTCGAAAGGTTGCGAGAAAATATGCGTGATCGGACGGGTTTGCGCCAGCGCGTTCATCCGCAACATCGGATTGCCCCACCTGCGATAGGCTTTCGCGATCTCGCGGCCCGAGCGCGCCCACATCTCGTAGTCGAAGCCCGCCATCTCGTTATTGACGTGATCGACGATATCCTGGTTGTCGGTGTCGCCGATCCAGTGATTGAAGAAGTCCTTGCGACCGTTCTCCCAGTTACGACGGTCCTGGATGTCGTCGATCATGGTGAAGAACGCCTCGTCCGGGCTGACCATGATCCAGTCAATGACAACACTGCGCGGCACGCGGCCGGCGCCCATTTGATCGGTGAACTCGATATTCGCCCAACCGCCGTGCGAAGTCGAAACCGGCACGACCCGCTCCAGGCCGAGCTTGTCGGCGAACGCGACCACATCAGCGGCCTGCTCGTCGATGGTGAAGTCGCCATCATGGCTGCGGTCCTCGCCATGGCCGCGCCAGTCGAAGAGGATCACGCGATGGGTGCGCGCAAGTTCCGGCGCCAGGTGCTTGAACAGACGGTGGTCCTGGCACCAGCCCGAAAGCAGCAGCAGGACATCCCCCTCGCCCGTGTCGTCATAGGTGAACGGGTTTGCGCCGATCTTTATCGTCTTCATGTCTCTCCCCGACTGGCGAACGATTGCGGTTGGCGCCGCGCGCCGCGGCGCGGCTTGTTCAAATGGCTTCGATCGTGCCGGTGGGCACATGCATGGCGGTCTTCAGGCGCTGCATGGCGAGTTCGCGCGAGCGACCGGTGATGGTCAGCACCTGCGAACGCAGCGCGTCGGGCCAGTAATTCATGTCGCCCTGGCGCTCGGACTGCTCCTGTGTGTGCTCGGTGAGCGGACGTTCACGCGCCTCCCACGCCTCCAGCGCAGCGGCAATGTCGGGCGCGTCGGCGACGGCGACCGCCAAGCCGATGCCATTCATCAGCGCACAGCCGCCGCCCTGGCCGAGATAGGGCGGCATGGCATGGGCGCCATCGCCCAGCACGGCCGCGCAGCCCTTGCTCCAGCGTTTGAGCTTCACCACTTCGAACGCGTCCCAGCGTCCGGACTGTCCGAAACGGGCAATAAGATCACTCAGATAGGGAAAGGAGTCCGTCCACAAGGCGCGATCGGCGGGCACGGTCATCGCCGCTTGGTCATCAGCGGCGCAACACAGCGCAATGTAGAGGTCGCTGGCACTGGCCGGCGTGTAAAGAATGCGGCGACTGCCTGAAAAATGCTCGATATATTTGTCCCGGTCGGCCGGCGCCACGTCACCCTCGGCGCGCGGGATCAGCATGCGGATGGCGCCATAGCCGAGATGCCGACGATACATCAGCAGGTCGAGGGAGTCGCGCACGGCCGAGTTGATGCCGTCGGCGCCGACGACCAGATCCGCCGCCCGCGCCGTGCCGTCGGCCAGCAACAACGCCCCCTCGGGCGTGGCTCCCACCGCCTCCGACGACGTGCGGATATCGACGCCGTTGGTGCGGCAGACGTTGATCAGCGAACGGGTCAGCGTTTCGCGCAGAATGGTGATCAGCCTGGCATTGCCGGCACGGTTGATCGGGATCTCCTCCATGACCTTGTTGTCATGGTCGCGGGTTTCGAACAGCGGACCGACATGGGCGCCGGCGGTCGCTTCCTCATAGGCGCCGAGTGCCTTGAGAACTCTCAGACCATTGCTCCAGATGTAGATGCCGGCCCCAAAGGTGCGCAGATCGGGGCCCCGCTCGTGAACCGTCACATCCCAACCGCGCGCCGAAAGCGCCGCGGCGACCGTCAGCCCTCCTATTCCCGCACCGGCGATTTCCGCCCGGCGGCGCCGGTTCTTGCCATTCGACATGTTCAGCCGTCCGCTCCCCTAATCCGCATCACCGACACGGGCACGCATCAATTGCACGCCGCGCGCCCGGCACCTGGTTCGCATATCCTCGCCGAGGATTTTCAGCTTGGCGCTATTCAAACAACTGAATTGTTGAGAAGCCGATATGAAGTGTGTGAATATCATAGCCAAAATCAAGGCTCATCGCGCACCATGAAGCTTCTCGCCAGCCGTCTTACGATCCGCCATCTTCGCATGGTCGTGGCCATCCTTGAGGAAGGCAATCTGGTGGGCGCGGCCAAGCGGCTCAACATGACGCAGTCGGCCGTGACCAAGGCGTTGCAGGAGATCGAGGCGCTGACACGCTCGAAACTGTTCGACCGCACCAATCGCGGGGTGGTCCCGACCATATTCGGTGAGACGCTCGCCGAGCACGCGCGCTTCATCATCACGCAACTTGGCCATGCCGAGGAGCACCTGGCCGACTTGCGCGACGGCACCGGCGGGCGCATCGCCATCGGCACGCTGTTGTCTGCCTCGGCCGAATTACTGCCGGGCGCGATCGCCAGGCTGCGGCGCGAGCGGCCCCGCATCGTGGTGCGCATCGTGGATGGAACCGGCGACGTGCTGGTGCCGGCGCTGCGTAGCGGCGAACTCGATCTCGTGGTCGGGCGCCTGTCCGAGCACCGCGAACGCCAGGACGTGATCCAAGAGACGCTGATGGACGACATGGCTTGCGTGGTCGCGCGCAGCGGCCATCCGCTCGCCGAACGCGAAAGCCTCGCCCTCGCCGACCTGATCGGATGGGACTGGATCCTGCCGCCTCAGGAAACCAGCCTGCGGCGCCAGATCGACATCGCCTTTCGTCTGGAAGGATTGGAACCGCCGGCGCACGCCGTCGAATCCGTGTCGCTGCTGACCAATCGCGGATTGCTGGTCAACGCCGACTATCTCGGCGTTCTTCCCATCCAGGCCGCGCGGCGCGAAGCGGCCTCCGGCGTCATGAGCGTCCTGCCGGTGTCGCTCGGCGCGACCAGGCGCTCGATCGGCATCACCACACGGGCCAATGCGCGTCTTTCCCCGGCCGCCAAGGAGCTGATCGAAATGCTGCGCGAGGTGGCCGCGGAACTGACGGCCGCCGGATCGCATCTGGATTGACGGATCGGCAACTCAACATGATTTTCTATTCCTCCAAGTTATAGCCAGCTGAGCAATTTTCCCTTTACCGCCGACCCGTTTGCGCCAAGCCTCCTCGACGAAACCGCCATTCTGGAGACGCAGATCAACTGCAACGTGGCGGCAGGCCTTATTTTCACGTGGGGAGCAATCGAATGAATTTCAAAGCCCTTGCCGTCGCGACGGCATTCACCCTCGGCACGCTGGGCAGCGCCCAGGCCGACGATCCGCTCAGGATCGGCATGATCACCACGTTGTCAGGGCCGGCGGGTTATCTCGGCCAGGACATTCGCGACGGTTTCGAGTTGGCGGTCGAGATGAATGACGGCAAGCTGGGCGGCGTGGCCGTGGAACTCGTCGTCGAAGACGACGGCCTCAAGCCCGGCAATGCGCGCCAGATCGCCGAAAAACTGCTCGCCGACGAGGTCAAGCTGTTCACAGGCATCGTTTTCGCCAATGTGGCTTTCGCCACGGTCCCGGAGATTCTGGACAATGACGCCGTCTACGTCAGTCCGAATACCGCGTCCTCCACCTTCGCCGGCAAGGAATGCCACCCCAATTATTTCGTGAGTTCATGGCAGGACGACAGCCAGGGCGAGAGCGCCGGCGCCCTGGCGCAATCGCTCGGTTATGAGAAAGCGTTTCTGATCGCGCCGAACTACCAGGCCGGCAAGGAGACGATGATCGCCTTCAAGCGGTTCTACAAGGGCGAGATCGCCGGCGAGATCTATACCGGGCTCGACCAGACGGATTTCGCCGCCGAAATGGCGCAGATCCGCGCCGCCAAGCCGGACGTGGTGTATGAATTCGAACCCGGCGGGCTTGGCATCGCCTTCATGCGCCAGTATCAGCAGGCCGGCCTGCTCGAAGAGATCCCGATGGTCGTCCATCCTGCATCGCTCGACCATGTGATCGTCGGTGCCGTCGGCGAAGCCGCGGAGGGACTGCAGGTAACCAGCCATTGGAACGACGATTTCGACAATCCGGTCAACAAGGCATTCATGGCCGCCTGGACGGAAAAATACGGCGACCGGCCCGCGACCTACTACGCCGCGCAGGGTTATGACGCAGCCCTTTTGATCGCGGCCGGGCTTGAAGGCAGCGCGTCGGGCGTCGAGGATGTGGCCGCGTTCCGCAAGGCCCTGCTCGCCGCCGACATCCCCTCGGTGCGCGGGCCCTTCAAGTTCGGCCCCAACCAGCACCCGGTGCAGGATTGGTATGCGCTGAAGGCGGTCAAGACGGAAGACGGCAAGATGGCGCTGAAGACGGACAGCAAGGTGCTGACCGGACATGGTGACAGCTATGCCGGTGAATGCGAGATGCCGGCCGCCGAATAGACGCCGGGGCGCATGTGCGTGCAAAAAGCAGGAAGGCCGGAGCGGAAACGCCCCGGCCTTCTTTCGTGAGCAGGCTCAAGAGACAGATCACGATGGACGACCAAACCGGCAGCCATTTCGAAAAGCGTCCCACCCCGATGCCGGCTACGGCCTGAATAAACGGGTCTTTTATGCTTTCCGGCCGCAAAGCCTTCCCTTGTCAGGTGGACGCAACTCCAACGCGCGCGAGAAGTGCATCGCGCGACCAGCCGACCAGCCCCATCTCCGCCGCGCCCCTGGTTGCGATCTGTCCACTTCCCCGCGCGATCGCGCAGAGCGCGATCAGGGCGTCGGCCACCGGCGTCGGTACGCCTGCGATCCGCGCGATCGCAGTGAAGGGAACGAGCCCGTGCCCGAAATCCTCGACATAATAGCGGTGATCGAGACTGTCGGGCGCCTTGATCAGCCGATTGGCGGCCCCCGAGGCGATCGCGCCATAATCTTCAGGGTCTGCATCGGCGGGAACCGTGCCGAGCGCGCGCATCTCGCCAATGACGGTGGGAAGCGTATGCCCGAAGGCGGCCGCAACCGCGATCCGCTCGGCATCGAGCGCGCGCATGACATGCATGACACCCGACGTCATGCCCTGGACGTAGAAGGTGAAGTCGCCGCCGGTGGCCTCGGACCAAGACGCACCGAGCATGGCGCCGGGTGGATGGACGATCATGTTGACGTTGCTCAGCCCGGTGGCGATCACGTCGCCGCTATCATAGGCGCCGGGAAAGAGCGCGCAGGCCAGTTCAAGCGCGGCGCGACCCGACGGCAGCGACGCCGCGCGCAGCGCCTTTGCCCGCCCGGTGACATTGACGACATCGGGTCGCGGCTTGCGCGCGACATAAGCGAGCGTGGAGAATTCGGCCACCGGGGGGAGTTCGTCACGGACGGCGCGGTAGGCGGTCTCGAACTCGAACACGCCGCCGGTATGGCCGGGATTGAGAATTATCGGGCGGGCGGCGCCCCATCCCGCTTCCGCCAGCGCACGGGCAACCGCGCCGTGCGCGTAAACGGGCAAAGCCACGACCGCGGCCTCGACATCCGCGATCGCCGCGGCAAGGTCGCTGCCAAGGCCGAACGGACGAAGCCGGCCCTCGCCAAGCACGCCCGTAAAGCCGATACCATCCCGCGAAAACGGCTCCAGCGTCGAAGCCGACCTAGCGTAGAGGCGGACCTCATGCCCCGCCAGGCTCAGTTCGACGGCGGCGGCCGCACCGCCGTTTCCCGCGCCGATCACCAAAATACGCATTCTCATCTCCCGCTTGGCAGCACTCAGCCACCCAGGCGCTCACGCAGGCGTGACAGGCCAGCCGCCGCCTCTTCGACATCGTCGACCGCAAAACCATCGGCAATCTCGGCGCTATGGGGCCGGATCATCTCGCTGGCCTTTTGCGAATAGATCACGCGGCCGCCGCGGATGCTGACGCCGTCCTTGTCCTCGAATTGCAGGTTCCAGGCGACCGCCTCGTCGCGGCTGATCCCGGCGGGAAGGTCGAGCCGGACACCGTCGGCGTCGACGGCGACCGGGTAACCGCCCGGCAGCCCGGCCGGGCCCGGCACGTGCGCGCGGCGCGCGCCCTCGCCGGCCAAGGCAAGCAGTACCGGCACGGCGCTGGCCGCCGAAATCAGGTTGAGGTCGCGATAGGGAAGCTGGATGTCGCGCGTCATCGCTTCGACATCCCCGATTTCGGTATCGCCAATCCAGGCGCGAACCGGTGCGCCGTCGCGCTGACCAGGCGGCTTGCGCCACTCGACAATGTGGCGGTGATGGCCAAGGACCCTGAGCACGGCCCGCTCGGCGAGCGACAGGCGCCCGCCGATCATGGCCGAAAAGATACCGACATTGCCCACACCGGTGGTCATCGGCATCCCGGCTGCGGCGAGCACCTGGTTAACACCGTCGGGATAGCAGGTGTTGACGAAATGCGCCTTCAGGCCGGCTTGTTTGAGCGCGCCGGCAGTGCGCCAGGCCAACAGAGCGTGAAAGGCGATGGTCATGCCGAAACCGGCTCGGGCAACCAGATCGGACCATTCGCTTTCGCCGTTATCGACGCTCCACGGCGATTGCGCCGAGGCCGACTGGACGACCACTTTCGGATTGAGTGCGCTCAGCGGCTCGATCAACGTGTCGCGCGCGGTCGCATCGAGCTGCACGCTATCGAAGGAAACGGATGTGCCGTAGATCGTCGCCCGTGCCCGGCAGGCATCGACCAGCCATTTCATGCGGGCGGGATTGCGCCCACCGATCATCACACGGAGATCGGTCGCGGCCGTCGCAGCGATGTCGGCCAGCATGATTTCGGTGAAATAGCCGGTCCCGCAAAACAGGATGTCGCAGCGCTGATGCCGCTCCATGATCGCCTCCTCCAGATTAACCGATACGGATCAGCGTGTCGGTGTTGGTGTAATCGGACAAAAGGGTCGCGCCATCGGCAGTCACGTGCAGCACGTCCTTGTTCTGGACGCCGAAGCCGTAACCGGTGCGATAGCACAACGGCTCGAAGCCGAGCACCATATCTTCCTCGATCGGCGCATCGCCGCCCGGCTCGCCCAGAATCGGCGTCTCGCCGATATAAGGGTCCTCGTGCAGATGCAGACCGATGCCATGGCCAACGAAGGAGATCGGCGGCAGGTTCATGGTCTCCAGCCGCGCGATGAAGTCCCGATAAACCTCGAGGCAGCTCGCGCCCGGCCTGATCCGGTCGAGGATCGCATATTTGCACTCGACCATCAGCCGCCAAATCTCCTCTGCCATCGGCGGGGCTTCCTGCACAAAGGCGGTCCGGCACACGCCGGCCTGATAACCGCCGATGACCGAAAATATCTCGACCCGGCAAACGTCGCCGCGCTGAAGCTTGCGGGCGGTGGGGCCGACATTCGGGAGCTGGCTGCGTTCGCCGGTCGCCACGATCAACAGCTTGAAATTCTCCGCGCCGAGTTCATAGATGCGTCGGGTCAGGACGGCGGCGATGTCGAGCTCGGTGTCGCCGGCGCGCACGGCGGCCAGACTGTCGGAGATCGCCTGGTCGGCGATCCGCGACAGACGCCTGATCAGCGCCACTTCGTCCGGGGTCTTGATCTGACGCAGACGCGACAGATCCTTTTCCACTCCAATCAGGCTGGCGTGCGGCAAAAATCCGGCGAGACGGGCGAAGTCGCCGGCGGCAAGGTAATCGAGTTCGAGCCCGAGACGCGCCCTGGCGAGCCCCATACCCTCAAGAGTGGAGGCCAGCACCTGCATCGGATCATCGCTGAACTCGCGCCAGACGCTGAGCGGGGTGTCGGGCGCCTCGCGCTTAACGGTCGTTTCCTCCATGTCGACACAGAATAGCCCCGGCGCGCCGCCGGCCGGCACGATCGCCATGGCGTGGCGATGGCGCATCAGCGGCTGGGAGGGCGCAACGAAGCCGGCGACATAGCCGAAATTTTCCGGCGAACTGGTGATGACGGCGTCGAGCGAACGGACCTTCATCAGCCCCTGGAGCTTGTCGAGAATAGCCTGGCGCATGGGAAATGACCTCAGGAAGCGACGCGGTAGGTTTCGATCTTGTTCTCGTCGACCTCGACGCCCATTCCGGGACCGGTCGGCACGCGAATGCCGCCATCGGTGAACTCGAGCGGCGCAGCGATGAGGTCGTCGGCGTAGTAAATGCCGCCGATGCGGCCGTTCTGATGCTCTGCCGGCATCGAGACCGGGATGACGTTGGACAACGTGGCAGCAGGCGCGGCGGCGGCGAGATGGATGTTGGCGAGGTTGCCGACGCCGGTTTCGACCGAACCGTTGACGTTGCAGGCGATGCCCGCCGCCTCGCAGACCGCCGAGACCTTCATCGCCTGGTAAAGCCCGCCCGGCTTGGTGGTGTAGATCGAGATGATCTGCGCCGCACGCTGCTCGACGATCTGGAGCGCGTCATGCGCGTTCCAGGCGGATTCATCGGCCATGACCGGCGCGTCGATCGCTGCCGCAACGGTTGCCAGACGCTCGATCCCCATGACCGGCTGCTCGACATAGATGAGCCGGCTCGCCTCCATGCGGCGCACGGTCTGGATAGCCTGGCCGGGCGTCGCGTAACCCTCGTTGGCGTCCACGCACAGCGCGATGTCCGGGCCAACGGCCGCACGGATCGCTTCGACGATCTCGACATCGCGATCGGGATCGACCCCAACCTTGATCTTGATGGTGCGGATACCGTCGGCGACGACCTTCTTCACCTCCGCCACCGCCTCATCGATGCCCAGCAGGCCGATCGAGTGGGTGACGGGCACGACCGGCCGCAACAGGCCGCCCAGCAGCGCGTGAACCGGTACGCCGAGCACGCGGCCGGTCAGGTCGTAATAGGCAAAATCGAGCGCCGCCTTGGCGTAGGGATAGCCTTTGACCTGGGCATCCATGCGCCGATGCAGCTCAGCGGGATTGGCGATCGCCAAGCCGGTGACGGCCGGGGCCAGATAGCGCGAAATCACGGTCTCGACGATAGCGGTGCTCTCGCTGAAATAGCGACCGAACTCGCCACCCCAATCCCTGAGCGCAGGCGCCTCGCCCCAGCCGACGGTGCCGTCGGTGCCGGTCATGCGCACCAACAGATACTGACCGATCGGCTCGGTCAGCCCGGTCCATTTGTGCACGCGTCGGGTCGGCAGGCGCACAAGCACCGTCTCGATTGCCGCGATCTCCACCATCATAAAACTCCAGTCTTCATTCTATGATCTCATAATGTGATCACAACGGTGATGTCAACGCGCTCTGACCAAAAAACCGTTGTCTGTCAGACGTTTTGCGTGCGGGTGAGCCTGCGTCGCAGGGCCGCGATCAGAGGAAAGAAAATGATGATAACCGTCACCGCCAGCATCACCGCGCAGATCGGGCGCGTGAGAAACACGCTCCAGTCGCCGTACACGATCATCGTGCGCCGCAGGTTCTCTTCCAGCACCGGCCCCAAAACGAGACCGAACATGACCGGCGCCGTCGGCACGCCGACCTTCGCCAGCAGGTAGCCGACACCGCCGAAGAAGATCATCAACAGCACGTCGAACAGCGCGTTCTGAACCGCGTAGGACCCGGTCACGCACAGGATCAGGACACCGACATGCAGGATGCGCGGGGGAACGCTCAACAGCCGCGCGAAGACCCGCATCAAGGGCAATGCCAACAGGAAGGTCACCAGCACGGTGAGCGTCAGGGCGACGTAGATCGAGGCGATGAAGTCGGGATGCTCGACGAACAGGTCAGGCCCCGGCCGCAAGCCATGGACCAACAGCGCGCCGATCAGGACGGCGGTCATGGTGTCGCCCGGAATGCCGAGCGTGATCAGCGGAATGAGCGCGCCGCCGACACAGGCATTGTTGCCCGCCTCGGCCGCCACGATGCCGCGCGGATTGCCATCGCCGAACGTCTCGCGCCGACCAAAAAGCTTCTTTTCCTGAGCATAGGAGATCGACACCGCCACCGCCGAGCCGGCGGCGGGAATGATCCCGACCAGAAGGCCGATCGCGGAGGACCGGATCGCAGTGCCGAACTTGGCGGCGATCTGTCCGAACGACGGCCAGAGACCGGCGATACGACTGGCGCTGCGATCGCTGTCGAGCGGCTTTTCCAAGAGCCGCAACACTTCGGCCAGGCCGAAGATACCGACCGCGAACGGGATGATGTTGATGCCGCCCTGCAGACGGTGGATGCCGAAATCGAAGCGCGACAGATTTGTCACCACGTCGAGGCCGACCATGCCGAGCACGAGGCCGAGGATGCCCGACATGATGCCGAGATAGGTCGAGCCCGGCGAGGCATAGGCCAGCATCGACAGGCCGAACACCATGATGACCGCATATTCAGGGCTCTGGAAGGCAAACGCCGCCTCGGCCAGGATCGGCGCGAACAGCATGAGGCCGACAATGCCGAACACGCCCCCGATCGTGGAGGCCACCAGCGCGTAGGTCAGCGCCTGGCCGGCTTCGCCGCGCCGGGCCATAGGATAACCGTCGAGTTGGGTAACCATCGAGCCCGGCGTTCCGGGGATGTTGAGCAGGATAGCCGAGATCGAACCGCCATAAACACTGCCGTAGAAGGCGCCGATCAGGAAGATCATCGCCACATGCGGCGACATGGAGAAGGAAAACGGCAACAACACCGCCAGCGTCATTGTGGAACTGATACCGGGCAGCGCGCCGAGAATGATGCCGAGCAGCGTTGCGCAGACGCCAAGCCCGAGCAGTGAGGGACTGGTGAGAACCTCCAGCGCCAATGTCGAAAATTCTGTCAGCATGGTGCTTTCACGGGAGCGGCACCTGGATGCCGTGACGGAAAATCAGATAGACGCCGACGGCAAGAGCCGCGCCCTCGGCAGGCAACTGAAAGATATGGCGAGCGCGCAGCCCGTCGCCCGAACGCCAATGCAGGACGGCAACCCAGACAACGCCGAAGGCGATGCTCGCGGCCAGGAAACCGAACGGCCGCAGCGCCGCCTGGTAGACCACCAGCGACACCAGCATCAGTGCCGGCATCCACAGCCGCGTGAGCGAAAACTCGCCGTCGGTCGTGCGGAACCCGCCAGAAACGACAGCGCGGCGCAGCACCGCAAGCATATGGCCAACGCCACCGACCAGCAGGACGGTGAGCGCGATCCAAGGCACAAACCCCGGCCCCGGATCGGACCCGCTGCGTCCAAGTTCCAGATATTCGTTGTTGGCGAGGCTCGTCATGCCCACCAGCGCGATCCCGACAAAGGCGATCCCGGCGAGGAGTTCGGCAAGCGTCGGGCGACGATCTTCGTCGCCGCCCGTTGCATCACCCGCGTCGTGCCGGCGCGCCGGATTTCCGGTTGCGCCCGCCCGGCTCATTTCTGGCGGACTTTTACGAGGCCGGCCTCCAGCAGAACCGGATACATGTCCTCATCCATCTTTCGCAGAAACGCGGTGGCATCCGCCGTTCCCAGTGGCGCGAGCGAAAAGCCGGCGGCGGTCGCGCGCTTCTTGAAGTCTTCGTCGCCGAGCGCCGCCATGATCGCGCTTTCCAACTTGCCGACGACCTCGTCCGGCGTTTCAGCGGGAACGACAATGGCCCGGATCGTGCCCGTCACCAGCGGGAAGCCCGCTTCGGTGAATGTGGGAATGTCGGGCGCGAGAAAATGTCGCTCCGCACCCGCCACAGCCAGGATCGTCACCTCGCCGGCCTTGTGCTGCGCGATCAGATCGGTGACCGAGGGAGTGGCGGTCTGGGTCTCGCCGGACATAATGGCCTGCACCACCGGCGCGGAACCCTGATAAGGCACAAGCGTCAGGTCGATACCGAGGGCGATTTCCATGAGCGATGCCGCTACGAAGGCGGTGCCGCCGGGCTGGTCGTTGGCGTTACGCAACTTGCCCGGTTCCGCCTTGCCCTCGGCGACCAGTTCCTCCAGCGTCTTGATGCCGGTATCCTTGCCGGCCGCGATGATTGCGGGATCGACACCAATGAACGCGACGACCTTGTACTGGTCGAGCGTCGGCGAATTGGGATTGCCGTACTGCTCGGCGATGAAGCCGGTGGCGACCATGCTCATCGTGTATCCGTCGGGAGCGCTCTCGGCGACCTCGCGCAGGCCGAGCGATCCCCCGGCGCCGGGCTTGTTTACCACCACCACCGGCTGGCCGAGCGAGCCAGTCGCTCCTTCCGCGATCATACGCATCAAGGTGTCGCTGCCGCCGCCGGCCGGCCACGGCACGACGAGGGTGACCGGCTTGTCCGGAAACGCATCGGCCGCGTTGGCTCCGGTCAGGGCGAGCAGCGTCGCCGACAGGGCAAGCGCGGCAAATCTCTTCAGCTTCATCAGATCGTCTCCCATTTTTCTGGCTACAAGGAATAGCATTTCATGATTGCATTTTGTGATGACACTTTTGGATTTGCAAGAGAGAAAGTTGGCGCCACAGGATGGAATCAGCCGCGACGCCTTATTTGACATCGGCTTGACGTCGTCATTTTTCCCATTAATGATCGCAATTCGTGATCACAAATTGGAGAATGCCGGCGCACCGCCGGCAAGGAGTTTTCATGCGCATATGTGACATCGTTCCGGTCCGCTCGCCAAAGGTCATCGCGGGAATGCGCAAGCAGCGGACACTGTGGGAACGGCCAGGCGTCGAGATCGAGGTTCGCGCGGTCGAACAAGGCCCTTACTCGATGGAATTTGCCACCGAAGAGGTGCTGGCCGGCCCGCACGTTTTGAAGGAAGTCCGCCGCGCAGAGCAGGACGGATTCGACGCGGTCGTGCTCGACTGTATGGTCGACCCGGTTCTGCGGGCGGCCCGCGAGACGGTGTCGATCCCGGTCATGGCGCCGGGGCAATCGGGGCTGGCCGTGGCGAGCGTGCTCGGCAAGCGCATCTCGGTGATCGGGATGCGGAACGGCCGCCAGCATATCGAGGAACATATTCGCGCTTACGGCTATGCCGACGCGGTCGTGTCCATGCATATAGTCGACGTTCCGCCGGCTGAACTGATCGAGACCAAGGCGCACTGCCTGCCGACGATCGAATTCGAGATACGCCGGGCGATCGAGGACCATCGGACCGAGGTGGTGCTGTTCGGCTGCACGGCAATGTCCGGCTACATCGACGACCTCAAGTCCCGCGTCAGCGTGCCTGTCGTCGAACCGATGGCCTGTGCGATCAACATGGCGATTGCCATGGTCACCATGGGGCTGTCGCATTCGAAGCTGTGTTACGAAAGCCTGCCCAAGCGCGGCAGGGCGCCGGGAAGCATCGACATCATCTGAGCCGGCACCGGCACGACGGGGTCGCGGAGCGCGCGGCGGCGGAACCGCCCGCTCCGCGGGCCGATCAGATGGCCGCCTGTACCTGCATCTCGACGCGCAGATCGCGACTGGCGAGGCTAGCCTGCACGCAGGCGCGCACCGGCTGCCGGCCTTCGACAACCCACGCATCGTAAACGGCGTTCATCGCATCGAAATCCGCGATATCGCTCAACCAGATCATCACCTGGATAACGTTCTCCTTCGACGTACCGGCCCGCGCGAGAAGCTGATCGATCTGGCCGAGAACGTCGCGCGTCTGGCCAGCGATATCGGGCGGACCGTTTCGTGACGTGACCCCTTTGAGATAAGCAGTGCCGTTGTGCGTGATCACCGCGCTCATACGCGCGGTGCCGGAAATCCTCTTGAGTTCGGCCATCGTGTCGTTCTCCTTACAGTGAGCTGGGTGGAAGGCGCATGACGGAGGCGCGGTCGAGTTCGGACAGGGATTTCCATCCGCCGATCGTCATGGCGTTGCGCATCTCCTGCTCGAGGATGTCGAGAACCGCTTCGACGCCCCTCGCGCCGGCCACGGCCAAGCCCCACAAATGCGCCCGGCCGATGACGCACGCGTCAGCGCCGAGCGCCACCGCCTTGACGATGTCGGTGCCCCGCGACACGCCGCCGTCGAGCAGTACCGGTACGCGGCCGCCAACCGCCTCGGCTACGGCCGGGAGAGCGTCGATGCTGGCGAGCGTGCCGTCGAGCTGGCGTCCGCCATGGTTGGAAACCTGGACGGCATCGGCCCCGCGCCCGATCGCCTCAAGCGCGTCCTGCGGGTCCAGGATGCCCTTGACGATCACAGGGCCGCTCCAGTGGTCGCGCAACCAGGAAAAATCGTCCCACGTCACGTCGGGATCAAGCACGGAGGAGATGTAGGCGGCCATGTCGACCATGTTGCCGGTCGAGCGGCCGGCGAAATTCTTCATCGCGAAACGCGGCGTACGGGCCATTCTCAGCCACCAGCGATAATGCCAAGCGACATCGACCAGCGTGCCCGGCGTCAGCTTGCGGTCGATGGAAAACCCATTACGGCTGTCGCGGTCGCGCCGGCCGTGCACCGGGGCGTCGGTGGTCACGCATATGGCGCGATAACCGGCCAGACGAGCGCGTTCGAGAAATTCCAGCGTCAGCCCGCGATCGCGATAGAGAAAGAGTTGCAACCATTTGTCACCGTCCGACGCCGCCGCGATTTCCTCCATGGATTGCAGGGAACCGGCCGAAACCTGCATGACGATGCCCTTGGCAGCCGCCGCGCGGGCCGCTTCGACCTCGCCGAACGGCCATAACAGGCCCGACGCGCCGGTCGGGGCGAGCATCAATGGAAATGATAGGGTGCCGCCCAGCAGATCGCGTCGCAACGATACGTCCGAGCTCGAGCGAAAACTGCGACCGCGCAGCCACCAATCGCCGAAACCCGACCTGTTGCGAAAGGCGGTTTGCTCGTCGAGCGCCCCTCCGGCGACGAAATCATAAAGCATGCGCGGAAGGGCGCGTTTCGCGGCCGCCTGATAATCCATGACATTGATCAGACCTTTAGGGGCAGCCATGTCATGTTCTCCTCGTCATATGCTTGCGGCCTCGCCGCGGGATGGTGAACGTGTCACCGAAAACCGCCCTCTCGGTTGACTGGGGGTTTTACCCGGCGAAGCCAAGCTGGTATAATGATCTCAAAGTGTCATCACAATAGCCGAAACGGCCGATGACCAAATTCGATTTCGGGAGACGTGCATGATGCAGATCGCGCCGGCAGAAGCAGACACGAAGGCGGCCAGACCGTCGGGGCGCGGCAAGGTTCAAGACAGGGTTCTGACCAGCCTGCGCTACGGGCTGATGTCAGGTCTCTTCGTGCCCGGCCAGGTCTTCAGCCTTCGAAAACTCGCCGCAAGCCTCGGCACCAGCCCAATGCCGATTCGCGAAAGCCTCAGTCGGCTGGTCGCCGCCAACGCCCTCGAGGAACTTCCGAACCGTTCGGTCCGGGTGCCACGACTGAACGCGACCAGCCTGTCGCAACTGTTCGAGATGCGGACGCTGATCGAGGGCGTGGCGACGCGGGTTGCCAGCGAGAAGGTGACCGACGAATTGCTGGCCCGACTGGAACAGCTCAATCAGTCGATCATAGATGCCCACAGCCATGGCGACATGGCCGAGGTGCTGCGCGCCAATCAGAAATTTCATTTCGCCATCTACGGCCACGCGGATTCCGACATCATGATGCCGTTGATCGAATCGCTTTGGCTGCGCAGCGGCCCGACCATGTATTATTCCCTCAACTCACCCGGCCTCTGGGATGCGAGTTCGCATGTGAAGATCCTCGAGGCCATGGCCGCCAGAGCGCCGGATGACGCCCGGGCGGCAATGGTCGAGGATATCCTGAAGACCGGCGATTATCTCGTCGAGAAGGCCAGCACGCGATCCAATTCCGGTCCGTTCGCCGATCTCGGCGCGCTCGCGGCCGACGACATGACCTGACGCGTCGTTCGCGCCAGGAACACGGCCGGAAAGGTCGGCCGCCAGGTTGTTCTCGTTTCGGACTGGCTCGAACGCCGGTCAACGGTTACTTTTTTGCCTAAATAAAAAGAAACAAAATGAACCCCAATCGATCATTTTTCGAATATTCCAATCTACATTTGAAGTTTTCAATTTAATAACGTTTCACATAAAACAAAATTTCTTTGGAAGAAAAGCTGCCTCCTGGTTGCATATGCGCCGAATATGTCGAGAAATAATTGTATTTTTGCAATCTGGATCAATGAAATTCTGTGCG
Source organism: Nitratireductor arenosus (assembly GCF_009742725.1). Taxonomy (GTDB): domain Bacteria; phylum Pseudomonadota; class Alphaproteobacteria; order Rhizobiales; family Rhizobiaceae; genus Mangrovimarina; species Mangrovimarina arenosa. Next base: position 202,950 of record NZ_WPHG01000004.1, read on the forward strand.
TGGCCAATACGATCACGCTTGAATCGTTCCGCTGACATTGCGTAACTCCTCGGATGCCCACGTCGCCTGCCGACGTCGGCGCAGTTGGAGGAATCAATGAACGCAATCGTAAAAAAGCCAATGTCGGGCGCCCTCGCGGCTGGCGCGCTATTGGCGGGAACCATGTTCGCATTGCCCGCGCTGGCCTTGGACCAAGCCGTGGTCGCACCCCGCGCGATGGTGGTGGCAGGCCATCCGCTGGCGGTCGAATCCGGCATCAAGGTGCTACGCGCGGGCGGCACAGCCTGCGACGCCTTCGTCGCCACGTCGGCGACGTTGAGCTTGATGCTGACTGACATGATGGGGCCGCTGGGCTCCGGTTATGCGCTCGTCCACACACCGAACGGCGAAAACAAGGGCGTACAGGCGATCGACTATAACGGCCTTGCACCCGCGGCCACCGACCCGGCCAAATATGAAACAATGGAGCATAAGCGTCGTGGCATCCTCGCCCCGACGGTGCCCGGCGCCCTCAAGGGCTGGGAAGAAGTGCATCAAAAATGCGGCAAGCTGCCCTGGGCGGATCTGTGGGCCGACGCCATAGGCTACGCGGAGAACGGCTGGCCCTTCGATCCGGCCACGGCCTTCCACGTCAAACGCCATATCCCCGAACTGGCCCCCTACCCGACCTGGGGCGAGGAATTTCTGGTCGACGGCGAAGCGCCGGCGGCGGGCTACATGCTCAAGCGGCCCAACCTGGCCGCAACCTACCGCAAATTCGCTGAAATGGGATCGGCCGCGCTTTACGACGGGCCGGTCGGCGACCAGCTCGTCGCCTTCATGGAAAAGGAAGGCGGCCTGATCACCAAGCAGGACCTGGCCGACTATAGCACGAAATGGTCGGAGCCGATCACGATCGACTATCGCGGCTACAAGGTCTACGGCAATCAGCCGAGTTCCTCCTCCATCACCTGGATGGAAATCCTCAACACGCTCGAGGGTTACGACCTAGCGGCTATGGAGCGCAATTCGCCCGAATATTTGCGGCTGTTCATCGAAGCGACCAAATACGCCTACCAGCACGCCTATCAGTATAACGGCGACCCGGCCTTCGTGGACGTCCCGGTGGAGCGGCTCTTGTCCGACGAAGCGGCCGAGGAAATCCGCAATGCGATCGGCGAAAGCGGCGTACGCGAGTTCAAGCCGGTCGACCACGCCTCACTGCACCAGCCGGACTGGCCGAACCATTCCACCTCGCACATGGTCATCCGTGACGAGGAAGGCAATGCGATCTCGGCCACCAACACGCTCGGTACGTTCTTCGGCGCCGGCGTTGTGGTGGAAGGAACCGGGCTGGTGCTCAGCAACGGCATGGACTGGTTCGACATCGAGGTGAACATCTGGACCGGCGAAAAGCCGGGCGTACTTGGCATGGAACCGGGTAAGCGCAACCGCTGGACGCTCGCCCCGGGGATGATCTTTGAAGGCGACAGGCTTCATATGCTTGTCGGCGGCGCCGGCGCGGAAGCCACGATGTGGGGCATCGCGCAGCCGATCGTGAACGCGATCGACTTCAAGATGGATCCGCAAAAGGCACTGGACGCGCCGCGCTTCCGTTACGGTGACATCTACCACTATACCGGAGGCACCTCGGTCGGACTCGACAACGGCTTCGCGCCGGAGACCCGCGCCGCGCTGATGGAGATGGGCTACGAGGTAGACGAGCCGGGTACCTTCTCCAATCCGTCGCGCGGTACGACCCAGATGATCGTGATTGATCCGGCGAGCGGGGCGTTGTGGGGCGGCGCCGCCCCCGATGGCCGCGACTTCGTCAGCGGTTACTGACATAATGACCAACGGCCGGGGCGGCGACACCGTCCCGGCCGTCTTCTCATGACCACAAACGAAGGACACCGACCATGATGTTCACCGCGCGCCTGGCTTTCGCCGTCGCCCTCGTGCTGGCGCCCGTTGCTGCACTGGCGCAGGACAAGGCCGCCGTTCTCGTAACCTCCTCCGGCCAGGCGCTCGACGCTTTCACGGTCAAAACCCTGCTTGGCCGGGCGGGCGTGGCCAACGATTATGATCCGCATGCAACCGCGGCCGACCTAGACGGCCGCGCCGCGGTGGTGATTGCCGTCGGCGCCAGCGTGAAGGGTTTCGGCGCGGCCGGCATCACAACCGAGACCGAGATCGAACGCACCACTGCCCTGATCGACACGGCCAAGGCGGCAGGCGTAAAAATCATCGGCGTTCACATCGGCGGCGCGGAACGGCGCCAGGGCTTGTCGGAACAGTTCGTTCAACTCGTCGCTCCGCGCGCCGACAGCCTGGTTGTGTGGAAGACCGGAAATGCGGACGGCTATTTCGACACGGTGGCGGCCGAAAAAAGCATCCCGCTCACACAGATCGACAAGCTGACCGAAGTCGGCCCCGTTCTCGCCGGTGAGGTCGCCGCGCAATAGATCCCGGCCTGAAACCGGCCATCCGACTTTTCGAGATCGGCGAAGCGGACCATGACGCTGCCCTATATCAGCGACCTGCGGCTCTTTCTCGCGCTGCTGAGTGGCGCTGCCGGTATCGTCGCCTGGCTCGGCCTTGCCGCCTTCGCGCATGCGCGCCGCCGCGATGCCATGCCGATACGCGTGCATGTCGCCGGCTCGCGCGGCAAGACCACCGTCACCCGGCTTATCGGCGCGGCGCTGCGGGCCGAGGGCCGGCGCGTGCTGGTCAAGACGACCGGCACCGACCCAGTGCTGATCCTGCCCGACGGGAGCGAACGCGACTGGCCGCGCTGGGGGCCGCCGAGCATTTCCGAACAGACGCGCTTCTTCCGAGAGGCGCAACGATTGAAGGCCGACGCGGTGGTGTTGGAATCGATGGCCATCGAGCCGGAGTATCTGTGGGCGTCGGAAAACTATCTGGTGCGCGCCACCCATACGCTGATCACCAACGCACGACCCGACCACGCCGAAGTTGTGGGCACTCACCCGCTCGCCGCCGCCCACGCTATGAGCCTCGTCGTGCCAAATCGGGCGCGGCTGCTCGTCTCCGACGAGATCGCGGGCGGGCCGATCCACGCCCGGGCCACAAGGCGGAAATGCGCGGTCACGGTCGTGTCGACCGCCGCCCTTCGTCACGACGACGCCAACCGGGCAATGGCGCTGGCGCTGTGCGCGACGCTCGGCATCTCCGACAGCACGGCCCGCGCCGGTTTCGACAAGGCGGGAGCGGATCGTGGCACCTTCTTTGTGGCACGCGGCGCGCTCGAAGGACGCCCGTTCCGTTTTGCCAGCGCTTTTTCGTGCAACGATACGCGTTCGCTCGAGCAGCTCTGGCACGAGACCCCCTCACCCGGCGTGCCGGTGATCCTGTTCAATGCGCGCCACGACCGGCCCGAGCGCACGCGCGCCTTCCTCGCCTGCCTGGCAAGGCTCGCACCCAGCGGGGAAATCTATCTTTCCGGTTTCGTGCCGCGCCGCTGGACGCGCGCCGCCGGGCTCGCCGACGCTCGCGTGCACCGGCTTGCGACCGGCAATGCCAGGCGCGCGCTGGCCACCCTCGCCGCGGCCGCGCCGGTCGGCGCCACCATCTGGGGGATCGGCAATTATTCCCGGCTCGGCCGCGACATCGTCCGGCTGCTGAGGACGGAGACCACGCCGTGCTGACGCTGACTCTCGGCCTCGGCATCGCCGTCAGCCTGGCTCTTTTCCAGCTGACCGGCCTCAGCGCCGGCGGGGTGATCGCGCCGGGATACCTGGCGCTCGTCCTCGACCGTCCGGGCATGCTGGCAACCATCGCGCTCGCGGCCTTTGCCACATGGGGCCTGCTGCTTGCGCTGTCGCGCGTGCTCTTTCTCTATGGAACGCGACGCTTCGGCGTGGCGATCCTGCTGGCGCTGGTGCTGACGACCGGCATCCAGGCCCTCCGCGGCGGGCTCGGGCCGATCGCGCTCGAATGGGGCGGCCTGGGTTTCATCGTGCCCGGCCTGATCGCCCACCAGATGGACCGACAGGGTCCGGTGCGCACGCTGTTGATGATCGCAATCGCCACACCGCTGACGCGCGCGTTGGCGGTGCTGGTCGTGCCGTGGTGGTCCTGAGGATGCGCGCTGCGACACCGATCCGCTATGCCGGCCACGAGCCGCTATCAGCCACGCCCTGGGCCGCGCTGGCGATCGCGGCCGCCTTGTCGATCGGTTTGTGGCAGGCAGTCGAGGCGCGGCTCGGCCGTTTCACCCACCCCGCCCACAGTGAGATGGTGCGCGCCGCGCAGACGATGCAGGCGGCAACGCAGGTGGCGCGCGCCCAGCGCGCAGCGCTCGGGCTGACGCAGCCGCCCGCCTTCGATCCCAACCGCACCGGTTTGCTCGGTTCCGAATTCACCGGGACAACCACCTCGCTCGGCGATCCAGCCGCCAAACGCACCGCGACCAATCCGGATCTCGCCGCCGCTCTCGTGCGCCGCATCGCCGAGTTCGGGCTTGAGGAAGGAAGCCCCGTTCTGGTCGTCGTCTCCGGTTCCTTCATCGGTGCCAATATCGCCGCGGTCGCCGCGATCGAAACGCTCGGCCTGAAGCCGGTGCTGATAAGCTCGCTCGGCGCGTCGATGCACGGCGCCACCGACGCCGCGCTGACCTGGCTCGACATCGAGACGGAACTGCGCGCCAAGAGGGTGATCGCGTCGAAATCGATCGCGGCCGTCATCGGCGGCGGCGGCGCGGTTGGAGGCAGCATCGGCGCGGAGGGAATCGCGGCCCTGCGCGCCGCCGCACAGCGCAACGGCGTGCCGCTGGTGGAGGACGAGCCGGTCGGCGCACTGATCGACAGGCTCGACATTCTCGGCGCGGAAGCGGCCGGCGGCCGGCCGCGCCTTCTGATCAATTCCGGCGGTTCGGTCGCCGCGCTCGGCACCTGCGCGGACGGCGCCAACCTGCCGCATATTGTGAGCGGACAGGGGCTGACCTGCGCCGACGGGCTGCCCGGTCTGATCGTGCGGGCCTCAACGGCCGGCATTCCGGTGCTGCATCTGCTCAACATGCGGGGGCTCGCCGCCGATTGGGGCCTGCCCTTCGATCCCGTACCGCTGCCGATGATCGGCAATAATCGCGCCGTCTACGGCATGCCACCGCGACAGCCCTAATCCGTCCCGCCGCGATTGCGCGCGGTGCGACTTCCAGGAGGACATAAACGACATGCTTTCACCCGGTCTGATCTTCGTGATCGCCGCCGTCACGCTGTGCGTGCTGACTTGGCCGCTGCGCTGGCCGCTGCCGGCCGGCCTCATCGTCGTGTCGGTGCTTGCGGCGCTGCTCGCCGGATTCGGCATTCCTTTCCGACATCTCGTTGAGGGCGGCTTCGGCTACATCAACCTCGTTTTGGCGCTGTTTGCCGGTGCGTTCTTCGGTCAGGCCATGCACACGTCCGGCATCGCCGACGCGTTCGGCCGCCGCGCCCATGCCGTGCTGGGCGGCAATCCGTGGTTGGTGCTTGGCTTTGCCGGGCTGCTGCTTTTCGCCGTCGGCATGTTCGTGGGCATTGCCGGTGTCGCGGTGCTCGCGGCCGGTGTGCTCGTCGTGCCGATGCTGCGCGCGACCGGCCTGGAAAGCCATCGCATCGGCGCCTTCATCGCCGTGCTCGCGACCTGCGGCATGATCGCGCCGCCGCTCAACGTGCCGGCGATGACGATCGCCGACGGCGTCAACATGCCCTATATCGGCTTTTCGCTGCCGCTTCTGTGCCTTGCCGTGCCGCCGGCCCTATTCATGGTGGCGTCGTGCGCGTGGCGGCTACGCGGCACGGCGATGCCGGCAGAGGCGGATACCGGCAGCGGACGGCTTGCGCTGATCGGCTTTATGGCGATCGCCGCGATCCTCGTGTTCTGGACGTTGTTGCGGCTCTTTCCCGGCGCGATCCCCGACCCGGCCGTGCCGATCGTACTCGTCGTCGGCGCGCTTGTCATGCTGCCGGCACTCGGCCGGCGCGGCCTCGGCACGGCGATGACGGCAGCCTTTTCCGGCACGCCGCTGGTGCTGGCGGCCGTGCTGGTGACGGTCGGCGTCGCCGTCCAGATCATGACGCTGACCGGCGTGCGCGGCTTCTTGGTGATCAACTCGATGTCGTTCCCGCCGCCATGGACCTTCGTCGAGATGGTCGTCATCCCCATCTTCGGCGGCGTACTGACCAGTATCGGCGCGGCCAATATTCTGGGCGTGCCGTTCGCCTTCGCGCTGATCCACCAGGACATGATCCTCAATGTCAGCGGCCTGTCTGCGATCGCCGCCCTTTCGGAATTCATGCCGCCCACGGCGATCGCCGCCGCGCTCGCCACCTATGTGGTCGGCGATACGCGGCTCGGCGCTGTGCTGCGGGCCTCGGCCGGAGCCGCGCTGGTGATCGCGGTACTGGCGATCCTAATGCTCATCTTCGCCGACAGCCTGACCGGACTGCTGATCAGCGAACACGTCACCATCCGCGAACATTGACGGAGAACCGGACGATGCTCTTCGAACTCTTCCTGCTCTACGCCTACCGGGCGATGGCGCTCGTCATCGCGCTGATGATGATCTGGATACTGTTTCGGCAACGCAACTGGCAGCAGCAATTCTTCGCCATGCTGGTGTTCGTTCCGTTCGCGCTGCGCGCCGCGGGAGTGAAATGACCATGAAGCGTTTTTTCGACGACGCCTTTCATCGCCCCCGCGCTCTGCTGCTGATCGCGGCGGCGGCCGCGACCGCGATTGCTTCCGGCGCGATGTTCCTGTCCATGCACGAGGCCGAGCCGATCGTCGCGGGACCGGGCGTGACCAGCCAGAAAATGCTGAGCGACTACGTGCCGGCCATGGCGGGAACCCCTGCCGACACGCCGGTGTTCATTCTGGAGGGCGCGGAGCCAGGCGGCACCGCTCTGGTTCTGGGCGGCACTCATCCCCAGGAGATCTCCGGCCTGATGGGCGCGGTGCTGATGGTGGAAAACGCCACGCCACAGCGTGGCCGCATCATCGTTCTGCCGCAGGCCAACCGCAGCGGCTTCACCCACACGGATCCTCTCGAGGGTTTCCCCCACACCTACAAGATCGAGACGGCCGGCGGCACGCGGTGGTTTCGCGTCGGCATGCGGCTTACCAATCCGGTCCACCAGTGGCCCGATCCGGACCTTCACCTGCATCCCCAGTCGGGCGAACGCATGGTCGGCTGGGAATCGCGCAATCTCAACCGCAATTTTCCCGGCGATCCCGACGGCCGCTACACGACACGGCTGAACGCCGCCATCGTCGCCCTGGCACGCGCCGAGGGCGTCGACATCGTGCTCGACATGCACGAGGCCTATCCCGAATATCCGATCATCAACATGCTGGTGGCGCATGAACGCGCCTTCGAGATCGCCACGCTGACCATGATCGGATTGCAGACGCGCGGGATCGCCATGGACCTGATGGCCTCGCCGCCGGCCCTGCGCGGCCTCAGCCATCGCGAATTCGGCGACCATACCGAAGCCTTCGCCATCCTGAGCGAGACCGCCAATCCCGCCATGGGACGCTTTCGCGGCCGTACCGACGAGGCACTGGTGGTCGAGGGCAAGGACGTCAACTATGTCCGCGCCGCCGCGCTCGACCGGCTGTTCGTGCCATTCGACGAAAACGGGCACCCGCTGCGCGAACGGACCGCACGCCAGCTTGCTACGATCGAGGAGATGTTGATCGCCTACAACGAGGCCAATCCCGACAAGCAAGTCGAGGTGAGCGGGATCCCGGCCTACCAGGCAGTGATCGACGAAGGGATAGGACGCTTTCTGTTGCCGGTGCCGGCACAATAGGCATCGTCGGGAGCAGGCGGCCGCGCGGGGCGGCCGCCGTGCGTGGTCAGTCGAGATCGGCCACTTCGGCAGCGTCGCCGCCATGGACGCGCTGCGACAGAGACGCCTTCATGAAGGCGTCGAGATCGCCTGACAGCACGTCCTGGGGACTGGTGCTCTCGGTGCCGGTGCGCAGATCCTTCACGAGCTGGTAGGGCTGAAGCACGTAGGATCGGATCTGATGGCCCCAGCCGATATCGGTCTTGGAGGCCTCCGTCTCGCTGGCGGCCTCCTCGCGCTTTTTCAGCTCTTCCTCGTAGAGGCGTGCACGCAGCATATCCCAGGCCTTGGCGCGATTCTTGTGCTGCGAACGTTCGGCCTGACACTGGACGACGATGCCGGTCGGCACATGAGTGATGCGCACCGCCGAATCGGTGGTGTTGATGTGCTGACCGCCGGCGCCGGAGGCACGATAGGTATCGACACGGACGTCGGATTCGGCGACCTCGATGTCGATCGAATCGTCGATCACCGGGTAGACCCATACGCTGGCAAAGGAGGTGTGGCGCCTGGCATTGCTGTCATAGGGCGAAATCCGCACCAGCCGGTGCACGCCCGATTCCGTCTTCAGCCAGCCATAGGCATTGTGGCCCTTGACGAGAATGGTCGCCGATTTGATGCCGGCCTCCTCGCCGTCATGGACCTCGAGCGCCTCGACCTTGAAGCCGCGCCGCTCCGCCCAGCGCGAATACATGCGCAACAGCATGTTCGCCCAGTCCTGGCTCTCGGTTCCGCCCGCGCCGGCATGGACCTCGAGATAGGCGTCGTTGGCATCGGCCTCGCCCGACAGCAGCGTCTCGATCTGCCGGTCGGCCAGTTCCGTCTTCAGCGCCTTGATCGCGGTCTCGGCCTCGGCGACGACGGCGTCGTCGCCCTCCTCCTCGCCAAGCGCGATCAATTCGACATTGTCGTCAAGCGCGGTGTCCATGCGGGTGATGGCGGCGATCGAATCCTCTAGCGCCTGACGCTCGCGCATCAGCTCCTGGGCCTGCTGGGGATCGTTCCACAGATCGCCGTCCTCGGCGCGTGCGTTCAGATAGTCGAGACGTTTGCGGGCCTGATCCCAGTCAAAGATGCCTCCTCAGCAGGCTTATGGCCTGCTTGATTTCGTCGACAAGTGTCTCGGTTTCGGCGCGCATGGCAGTTCACCTGCTCTTTGGTGTTGAGCCTAGGATTCGCGGCGGACCATATTGAGCCGCCCCGACCCTGTAAAGCCGGGAACGGCGCTTCACTCCGCCCTATGTTATATCAATAGAGGCCGCCGCCTCCGGACGAGATCGCGCGGCTCGCCGATGGCGAGATCGCGGCCGGTTCGGACACGCCGAAATCGCCACCGATGATGGAATAGGTATCGGCGGGACCGGTGCCCGGTTTGAAGGCTTCCATGATGACGCCGCCCTCGCCCTGGTTGGCGTGCATGCCGGTCTTGCGGTTGATGGCGATCAGCTTCATGCCTTCGGGAACCTGGAAATCGACCGGACGCATGTCCTCAAGGGCCTGAGCCATGAACTCCTTGAAGATCGGCGCGGCAAGCCCGCCGCCGGTCGAACCCTTGCCCATCGGCCTGGGCTGGTCGTAGCCCATGTAGACGCCGACGACGATGTCGGGGGTGAAGCCCACGAACCAGGCGTCCTTCTCGTCATTGGTGGTGCCGGTCTTGCCGGCGATCGGGCGGCCGAGTTCGGAGAGCGTCACCGCGGTGCCGCGCTGGACGACGCCCTGCATCATCGACGTAATCTGATAGGCCGTCATCGGATCGAGCACCTGCTCGGCATCGTCGATCAGTTCCGGCTCGGACTGGCCGTCCCAGGCTTCGGCGTTGCAGCCCTCGCAGCGCCGCTCGTCGTGCTTATAGACGGTTTCGCCATAACGGTCCTGAATGCGGTCGATCAGCGACGGCTTGATCTGGCGCCCGCCATTGGCGAACACCGAATAGGCCGAAACCATGCGCATGACCGTGGTCTCGCCGGAACCGAGCGAGTTGGCGATATGCGGCGCCATCTTGTCGTAGACCCCGAATCGCTCGGCATATTCGGCCACCAGCGGCATGCCCATGTCGTTGGCGAGCCGCACGGTCATCAGGTTTCGCGACCGTTCAATCCCGGCGCGCAGCGTCGAGGGGCCGGCCGATTTGCCGCCATAATTCTTCGGCTGCCAGACATCGTTGCCGATGCGGATGGTGATCGGCGCATCAAGCACCACGGAGGCCGGCGTATAGCCATTGTCGAGCGCGGCGGCGTAAACGAACGGCTTGAAGGCCGAGCCGGGCTGGCGATAGGCCTGCGTGGCGCGGTTGAATTCCGATTGGGAGTAGGAAAAGCCGCCGACTATCGCGAGCACACGCCCGGTGTGCGGATCCATGGCCACCATGCCGCCGCTGACCTGCGGCACCTGGCGCAGCATCCAGCCGCCGGGCTCGCCTTCGCTGGCCTCGACCTTCTCGACATAGACCACGGCGCCCGGCGCCAGCACGTCAGCCGGCGATTTCGCCTTGAGCCGCTTGCCGTCGACCACATGGCGCATGGCCCATTTCATGTTGGCGAGCGGCACTTGCACCGTCTCGCGGTCCTCGGCGATATCGCCCGACACCTGGCGACCCGGTTGGAGCCCAACCGTTAGCCCTTCCTCGTCGGAGGCCAACACAGCGGCGACCTTCCACTCCGGCACGTCGCCGAGATCGTCCACCTCGGCCAGCGGCACGCCCCAGTCGCCGGAAATGTCGATGGTGGTGATCGGGCCGCGATAGCCGCGCAGCGTGTCGTAGCGCTGCAAGCCGTTCTGCAGCGCGGAGCGCGCCATCACCTGAAGTTTGGGATCGAGCGTGGTGCGCACCGACAGCCCGCCCTCGTAAAGGGCGTTTTCGCCGTAGCGGGAGATGATCTCGCGGCGGACTTCCTCGGTGAAATATTCGCCGGCGAACAGATAGGTGCCGCCACGGCGTGGCTTTACGTTCAAACCTGTCGCCTTGGCCTTTTCGCCTTCGCGCGGATCGACATAGCCGTTGTCGACCATCTGGTCGATCACCCAGTTGCGCCGCTCGATCGCGCGTTCGGTGTAGCGGAAGGGATGGTAATTGGACGGGCCCTTCGGCAGGGCGGCAAGATAGGCGGCATCCGCGACGGTCAACTCGTTCACGGATTTGTCGAAATAGGTCAGCGCCGCGCCGGCAATGCCGTAGGAGCCGAGGCCGAAAAAGATCTCGTTGAGATAAAGCTCGAAGATGCGGTCCTTGGAATAGGCCTGCTCGATGCGGAAGGCGAGCAACATCTCGCGGATCTTGCGCTCATAGGTCTGCTTGGAGGTCAGGAGGAAGTTCTTGGCGACCTGCTGCGTGATCGTCGACGCCCCGACCGGCCGGCGGCCGGACCCCATATTGCGCAGGTTGGTGACGACCGCGCGCGTGAGGCCCATCACGTCGATGCCGGGGTGGTGATAGAAATTCTTGTCCTCGGCCGACAGAAACGCCGCCTTGACACGGTCCGGCACGGCCTGGATCGGCAGATAGAGCCGGCGCTGGCGCGCAAACTCGCCCATCAACGACCCGTCCACCGCATGCACACGGGTCGTTACCGGCGGCTCGTATTTGGCCAAAACCTCATAGTCCGGCAGATCGCTTGTCAGATCACCGACATAAAGCGCGATCCCGCCGGCCACCAAAAGCGCCAGCATGACGCCGATGCCGAAGAAATAACCGATAAGACGTATCATCCGTGCTCCAGTCCGCAAGAATCCCCGTGCGGGACCGCTATAGCGCACCTGCCAGCGACGTCACCCCGGCAAAATGCATCAAAATTCTTCTGCCCGGCCGATGTGGGCAAATTGCGGCAAGCGCAAGGCACGGCGCCATTCCGTCCACACCCGGGCGTCATCCTCTCGCTCCCTCCGCCAGAGCGGCATAGGCGGCGATCGCCTCGATGATACTGCCGACCGCCTTTTTGCGCCACGCGGCGTCAAGGAGTTGAGCCTCGTCCTTCGGGTTGGACAGATATCCCAGTTCGACCAGGACCGAGGGAACGTCCGGTGCGCGCAGGACACGAAACCCGGCCGAGCGGTGCGGGTTCTTGATGAGTTCGATCGTGCGGTCGAGCCGGGCGACGAGCGCGCGTGCGAAACTCACCGAAAATCCGGCCGTCTCGCGCCGGACCAGATCGACCAGAATGTCGGCGACCTGCTGGTTCTTCTCCGGAATTTCGATACCGGCCAGCGAATCGGCAAGGTTTTCCCGGGTCGCCGCGGCATGGGCGATCTCGTCCGACGCTTTTTCGGAGATCGTGTAGACGGTGGCGCCGCGAATATTGCGGTAACGGATCGTGTCGGCATGCACGGAAATGAACAGGTCGGCCTCATGCTGGCGCGCGATCCGCACGCGTTCGTCGAGGCGTAGGAAAACGTCCTCGGTGCGGGTCATGAAGACCTCGTAGCGCCCGGTCTTTTCGAGCGCGGCATGCAATTCCTTGCAGAAGGACAGCGTCAGGTCCTTTTCAGACGTGCCGCGCACGCCCTCGGCGCCCCCGTCGATGCCGCCATGGCCCGGATCGAGAACAATAGTGAATTTGCGCTCGCTGTCGCGTTGGGCGGTGATCAGCCGGTCCCGCTTGTCCTCGGCGATGGTCGAACCGGTAACCTGCGCCAGATCCGCCATCGCCTGTTCGAACTGGCGCTGCGAGGCGGCGACCAGGTCGAGCATCATGCGGTGGCCCGGAGCGTCCTCGTTTTTTCGGATGGCTAGTTTTTCGACCGCGAACGGCCCGTCGGATGCCAGGATGATGCGCGAACGACCATCGCCGAGATTGCCGTAGCGCACCTCGGTGACGAGGCCGCGCGGCTCAAGCGCTTTCGAATCAAAGCCGAAGGTGGTTTCGGGCAGGTCGATCACCAGCCGGTGCGGGGCGCGCAGCAAAAACCATTTCAGCGGCGGCTCGCGGTCGAACTCGATCACGACACGCATGCGCGCCGCGTCGCCCGCCATCCTGTAGGCGCTAGCGCTCACCTGACCGGCATCCGCGTTCTGGGCATGCAGCCCGCCCGACATCCACACGGACAGAACCGCCGCGAAAACCATGGCAACAAAGCGCCGGAGCGTGGCCGGCGGCGCCGTACGATCAGGAAAAATGGGGCGGCAAGGCACGTTGTCCAGCATCCAATTAGGCGACAGGCGAGATATGACGGGACCCGACATATAAGGCATTCATACACGACCGCGCTTGACCGAGCCTTGCCGGTCCGAAGCGCTTGCTACCGCCTTTTGCCGGCATCGGAAACGGGGTTGCTATTGTCGCGTCCAAATCATAAAAGCGTCGGCGGGTCACTTCAATGCCCCGAAACGTGTCTTGCCGTCCTTCCTTTGAAGGTTTTCGAAGGCGAAGAGCGACGTTGCGCGACGGCCCGAGCTTCGGCGCGCCCGGTGACCCAACAGGATTTCGTCAAGGCATTCATGACAAAGAAAGCCTTTGCGTCAGGAAAACGGCCGGGTCGTGACGACTCCGCGCCGGCTCGACAAGAGCACCAAACTGGTCCGGTCTGTCCGGGCCTCCATTGAAACGGTTCGACGGTCCCTGGATGGCCTGCACCCTGAGCAACGAATTCGGAGCCTCCCGCGCCGCCACGGCAGCGGGCCGAATTGCGCGGGGCGCGCGTCTCTTGACGGCGAACACAATTTGGTCCGGCAGCCCCTTCCCCCCCGGTCATCGACGGCTCAGCACATTGTGCCCGCCGGTGCGGATCGCTGCCGGGGAGAACAGCAATAATGCCCAACAAAATGCTCATCGATGCCTCCCACCAGGAGGAAACACGGGTTGTCGTGGTTCGCGGCAACCGGATTGAAGAATTTGATTTCGAATCACAGGACAAAAAGCAGCTCAAAGGAAATATCTATCTCGCACGCGTAACCCGCGTCGAACCTTCCCTGCAGGCCGCTTTCGTCGAATATGGCGGGAACCGTCACGGTTTCCTCGCCTTCAGCGAAATCCATCCCGATTATTACCAGATTCCGGTCGCCGACCGGCAGGCCCTGCTGGAAGCGGAGGCCGAAGCCGCGTCCGAAGAGGACGATGACGACGCGGAGGAGCGCGCCGAGCGCAGCCGCCCGAAGCGGCGCAAGCGTGGCGGACGGGCCCGCGGCGGCTCGGCGGCCGACCGCGAGGCGAGCGCCGACAACGGCTCGGACGAGGATGGCCAGGACACGTCCGCTTCCGACATCGCTGATTCCGACATCGCTGATTCCGATATTGCCGCCGAAGAGGCCGACGACCTGGGCGAAGACAGCGACCGGAAAGGCCCCGCGATCCCGGCGCGCGCCGACGCCGATGTCGTGAGCTCCGATCTCTCCGAGGCCGCGTCTTCGGACGCATCCGAAGACGATGATCAGGCCGACGGCGACGATCAGGACACCCAACAGGCAGAATCCCAGGACGCCGCGCCCGAGGCCCGGAACGGCCGCTCCCGCCGTCGAGGCAGGGCCAGGCAGGGCGGCGACGAGGCCGTCGACAATCATGACGAGGCGGACGGCGAAGTCGAATCGGTCGGCGCCGAGGATGCGCTGGAAGAACTGCCCAGCCGCCGCAAGACCGTGCGCAAGCAGTACAAGATCCAGGAAGTCGTCAAACGCCGCCAAATCCTTCTAGTCCAGGTCGTCAAGGAAGAACGCGGCAACAAGGGCGCGGCCCTGACCACCTATCTGTCGCTGGCCGGACGCTATTCCGTGCTGATGCCCAACACGGCCCGCGGCGGCGGGATTTCGCGCAAGATCACCAGCGCTCCGGACCGCAAGCGGTTGAAGGACGTGGTGAAAAACCTCGAAGTGCCGCAGGGCATGGGCGTGATCCTGCGTACCGCCGGGGCCAACCGGACCAAGGCCGAGATCAAGCGCGACTACGAATATCTGATGCGGATGTGGGAGAATGTGCGCACGCTGACGCTTGCATCGACCGCGCCGAGCCTGGTCTATGAAGAAGGCAGCCTGATCAAACGCTCGGTGCGCGATCTTTACAACAAGGAGATCGACGAGATCCTGGTTTCCGGCGAGGAAGGTTACCGCGAGGCCAAGGATTTCATGCGCATGTTGATGCCCAGCCATGCCAAGGCCGTGCAGCCCTATCGCGAGGTGGTGCCGCTTTTCGTGCGCCATGGCGTCGAGGCCCAACTCGACAGGATGCTGCAACCGCAGGTGACCCTCAAATCTGGCGGCTACATCATCCTCAACCAGACCGAAGCGTTGGTTTCCATCGACGTCAACTCGGGCCGTTCGACCAAGGAACACTCAATCGAGGACACCGCACTACAGACCAATCTCGAAGCCGCCGAGGAGATCGCCCGCCAGTTACGGCTGCGCGACCTGGCCGGCCTGATCGTCATCGACTTCATCGACATGGAGGAGAAGCGCAACAACCGAGCGGTCGAAAAACGGGTCAAGGACCATCTCAAGCTCGACCGCGCGCGCATCCAGGTCGGCCGTATCTCGCATTTTGGCCTGTTGGAGATGTCGCGCCAGCGTATCCGGGCCAGCGTCCTGGAATCGACCACGAAGCCCTGCCCGCAATGCGGCGGCACAGGACATGTGCGCTCCGATTCGTCGGTTGCGCTGCATGTCGTGCGGGCGATCGAGGAATTTTTGCTGAAGGATGCGCGCAACCACATCACGGTGCGCACGCCGGTGGCGACCGCGCTTTATGTGCTCAATCACAAGCGCGGCAACCTCGCCGATCTGGAAGAGCGGTTCGGGCTAACCATCACCATCGAGGCCGATGAAAGCGTCGGCATGCAGCATTATTTGATCACCAAGGGCGCGCCGGTTGAAAGCCCGGTCGACGTGCAGGCGCTCGTGCCGATCAACGTCGCAAGCGACATCGACGACGGTGCGGATGTCGAGGAAGCTGACGCACGACCGAGCGCCGACCAGGACGAGGGCGAGGACGGCGACAATCGCGGCCGCAAGAAACGGCGTCGGCGCAAGCGTCGCGGCGGCCGCGACAGGGAGCAATCCGCGGACGCCGAAAACGGCGACACCAACTCCGATCAGGACGACGGCGACCAGACGGAAGAAGCCGCGGCCTCCGACGATGACGATGCGGGCGGGGACCGCAAGAAGCGCCGGCGCGGCAAGCGCGGCGGACGCAAGAACCGCCGAGACCAGGCCGGCGACGAGGAAACGCCGGCGACCGACGGCGTGGCTGCGACCGCCGATGAGACCGATCGCGAGGATGCAGCCACCGTATCTCCCGGGCAGGACGAAGCCGGCGAGACCGACCCGACGCCACAACCGGTTACCGAGGCGGCCGAAATAGCGGCGGCGAGCGAAGCAGACGTGAAAGCCGAAACCGAGACCGCCGAAACCGCAAATGCGGCGTCCACCGACGAGGTGGAAGCCCAACTGGAAGAAGCCGCGCCCGAACCGGCACCCAAGAAAGCCCCCAGGCGCAGGAAGAAGGCCGTCGAAGTTGCCGGGACCGTCGTGCCTGAACCGGAAGCGGTGGTGATCTCCCCGGTGACCGAGAGCGCGGAGGAAGCGGAGCCGGTGGTCACGTCCTCGGTCGCCGAGACCGCGGAAGAGCCGGAAGCCGAAACCAAGCCGCGCAAAGCCGGCTGGTGGCAGCGCAAGGGTTTCTTCTGATCCGAACACTGAGACCGGGGTCCAGGCCCCGGTTTTTTTGACCAGCGCGGCGCGCGGCCCCGAAACCGGGACGCGGGCGTAGGCGATTTTTCGGTCGGCATCGGAGCGCGACGCCATGGATGCAAAGACGCTTGCCAAAACGGTAACACAAACGCTGCGGGGCCAGTCTTGCGTCAAAGCTTTGTTCCTGAGCGGCAGCCATGGCGCGGGCCTTCAGGACGCCTACAGCGACGTCGACTTCCTCGCCGTTGTGCCGGTCGAATTCCTGGGCGATTTCGCGGTTTGCTGGCGCGCGGCGCTGGGCCCAGCGGGCGAGATCGTGCTATGGCGCGAGATGCGGAGCCAAGAAAGCCTGCTGATCAACGCCATCACCGCGGACTGGCTGCGGATCGACGTGCACGGGCTTGACCCGGCGCGCATTGCCGGGCGCGACAGAGCTGGTCTCGAGATGCTGTTCGATGATGACGGGATCGCCGCGACCCTGACCGAAGGCACCGCGACCACCCGAACCGACCCGCGACGTCTGAGCTGGCAGTTCGAGGAGTTTATTCGCATATTGGGCCTGCTTCCGCTCGCAGTCGGCCGGAAGGAGTATCTCAACGCGGTGACGGGTTTGTTCCATCTGCGCAACCTGCTGATCGACCTGTTGATCGAGGAAACCGGCGCCCCGCACAGAGGTGGCGCGCTTCATCTCAACAGGTTGATCACACAACAGCAAAAGGCGCTTCTCGCCGCCCTGCCGACAGCGGTGTCCGACGAACCGTCGACGATCGCCGCAAACATAGCCTATGCCGCCGCCTACCTGCCGCGCGCCCGCAAGCTGGCGGCGGCCCGCGGTATCGACTGGCCGGAACGATACGAGGCCGTGACCCGCGCGCATCTCAAGACTGCGCTCTCCATCGAGGTGCCGACTGCCGGGATGTGAGACGGGGCTCTTTTCCCCTCCCTCTCCTACACGCCCAGCCAGCGTCCGATCCTGTCCATCGCCTCGGCCATCGCCCCGGTCTCGCCGGCATAGGAAAATCGCATGGTGCGGTGACCCTCGACCGTGTCGAAATCGAGCCCGGGGGTGGCCGCGACATGGGTTTCGGCGATCATGCGTCGGGCAAACCCCATCGAATCGTTGGTCCACGCCGACACGTCGCAATAGGCGTAAAAGGCCCCGTCCATCGGTGCAGCAATCCGCAGGCCGAGCGCTGGCAACCGTTCCATGAGCATCGCCCGGCTGGCCGCGTAACGGGCCTTGACCTTGTCCAGTTCGCCAGTCGCGTCGAAGGCCCGGATCGCTGCGCGTTGCGAGAGTTCGGGCGCGGAAATGTAGAGACTTTGCTGAATACGCTCGATCGGCCGCACCAGTGCGTCCGGCACGACCATCCAGCCGATGCGCCAGCCGGTCATGCAGTAATATTTCGAAAACGAGTTGATCACGACGATATCGGGATCGATCGAAAGCGCGGTCGTGTCGGGCGCACCAAAAGCGAGCCGATGGTAAATCTCGTCGGAAATCAGCGCGATGCCGCGATCGCGCGCGACGGCGGCGATGCGAACGATCTCGTCGGCCGGTATGACGGAGCCGGTCGGGTTGGCGGGACTGGCGAAAAGCAGGCCCTTGAACGGCGTTTTCGCGTGAGTTTCGGCGAGCAGGTCGGCCGACAGATATCCGTCGCCATGCAGGGAGATTTCCACCACTTCGATCCCCAACGCGGAAAGGATGTTGCGGTAGGCGGGATAGCCCGGCGCGGTGATCGCCACCTGGTCGCCGGCATCAAACATCGCCAGAAAGGACAGGTTGAAGGCCGCCGAGGAGCCGGTGGTGACCACCACCCGCCCGGGCGGGACGGCGAGCCCGTAATGGTCCAGGTAATGGGCGGCGATCGCCTCGCGCAAGCCGGTCAGGCCGAGAGCGTCGGTATAACCGATCCGGCCCTCGCGCGCGGCCTCGACCGCGGCATGGCGCACGGCCTCGGGCGCCGGATCGGACGGCTGGCCGACGGCCATGGAGATGATCGGACAGCCGTTTTGTTTCAAGCGGTTGGCCTCCGCCAGCACATCCATGGCGTGGAACGGCTCGACGGCGCTGCGCCTTGATATCGCCACTGTCATACGTTCACCCTCGCCTTTGTTGCTCAACGGCCCGTTCGGGATCGGATGGCGCGGGATCACGAATACATGAACGCCGCCGCTTGGCCTTCCCATCAGAGTTCGGGTCGTCTACCTGTGATTTCCGAAATGTCCAAGTTCAAGATGCGCCAGACCAGCCCCGTACGCGCTGCGCTCCTCGTCGCGGCCTTTCTGCTTGCGCTGCAATTCGCCGCCGCCCCGTTCGCCACCGCCCAGCAGCGCGTGCCGATCGTGCGCGACGCGGAGATCGAGGCGCTGGTGCGCGACTATGCCCGCCCGGTGCTGCGCGCAGCCGGTCTCGGCAAGACCGGCGTCGACATCGTGCTGGTCAATGATCCCGGCTTCAACGCCTTCGTCGCCGGCCGGCGTATTTTCATCAACACCGGAGCGCTGTTAACGGCCGAAACGCCGAACGAGATCATCGGCGTTCTGGCGCACGAGGCCGGCCACCTGGCCGGCGGACACCAAGAGCGGCTGCGCGCCCAGATCGCCCGCGCGCGCACGATGGCGATCGTGTCGACACTGCTCGGCATCGGCGCCTCGGTCGGCGGCGCGCTGACCGACAATGGCGGGCTCGCACGCTCGGGCGGCGGGATCGCGCTTGCAG
The DNA here is from genome assembly GCF_009742725.1 of Nitratireductor arenosus. Classification (GTDB taxonomy): domain Bacteria; phylum Pseudomonadota; class Alphaproteobacteria; order Rhizobiales; family Rhizobiaceae; genus Mangrovimarina; species Mangrovimarina arenosa. The sequence goes on from NZ_WPHG01000004.1 coordinate 222,118, forward strand.
GGGCGGAACTCGCCCGTCGCGGCCTGCTTGGCTACCAACGCACCGAAGAAAGCTCGGCCGACCGGCTCGCGCTCACCTATCTGGAGCGCACCGGCCAGTCGGCGCGCGGCATGCTGAAGACCTTCGAGCGCTTCGCCAGTGCACTCGCACTGACCGGCTCGCGCGTCGACCCCTACCAGATCAGCCATCCGATGCCGCGCGAGCGGATCGCCAATTTGAAGACGCTTGCCGAGAAAAGTCCGCATTACGGCAAGCAGGACCCGGCCTCGCTGCAATTGAGGCACGATCTGATGCGCGCCAAGATTGCCGCCCATACAAGCGGCCCGGCAGCCACCTCGCGGCTGTTCCGCGCCAATCCGCGCAGCCAGGGCGCGCTTTACGCCGACGCCATCAACACGCATCTGCGCGGGCGGCCGCGCGACGCGCTCGCCAAGATCGACGCGCTGATCGCCAAACAACCGAACTATGCCTATTTCCACGAATTGCGCGGCGACATCCTGATCCGGGCCAACCAGCCCGGCCCGGCGGCCAAGGCCTATGCGCGTGCGCAAAAGCTTGACGGCTCCAAATCGTCGGTCATCCAGATCAGTTACGGTCAGTCCCTGCTTGCGGCCGGCGACGAAAAATCGACCCGCGAGGCGGTGCGCCAGATCAGCCAGGCGCTCGACCGCGACCGGGAGAATCCGGACGGCTACATGCTGCTCGGCCAGGCGCAGGGCCGGCTCGGCAATATTGGCGAGGCCGAACTGGCTTCGGCTGAAATGCACTATTATTCAGGCTCTTACGACCAAGCGCGGATCTTCGCGGCTCGCGCCCAGCAAAAACTAAAACGCGGCAGCCCTGCCTGGGTGCGGGCGCAGGACATCATCAACGCAAAACCGCCCAGGCGAAAATAGCCGGCGCTTGTTATCGGGATCAGTGGACATGAAGAAAATATTCGCATTCGGCATGGCGGGCATCGCGGCCTCGGCACTGATGTTGGTCGCCGGCTACATCTCGGGCCGGCCCGTCACTCCGGCGGCCGCGAGCCAGCAGGAGCCTGCGATCGTTAAGGCCGCCGCCACGGTCGACCGGGCCGAGGTCGAGGAGATCATCCGCAGCTACCTGCTCGAAAACCCGGAACTGCTTCTGGAAGTCCAGCAGGCGCTGGAGACGAAGCAGCAGGACGAGCAGCGCATCGCCCAGGTCGAGATCATCGACGCGATGTCGGACGAAATCTTCAATTCGGCCTATGACGGCATTTTTGGGAATCCGGCCGGCAAATACACGCTGGTCGAGTTTTTCGACTATAATTGCGGCTACTGCAAACGCGCCATGGCCGACATGGAAGCGCTGACGGCGGACGACCCCGATATCCGCTTCGTGTTGAAGGAATTCCCGATTCTCGGCCCGGATTCGCAGCGCGCCCACGTCGTTTCCATGGCTTTGCGTGCCCTGCTGCCGGAAAAATACGCCGAATTCCATGCCAAACTGCTCGGTGGCGCGGCGCGCGCGACCGAGGAGCGCGCCATCAATATCGCGCTGGCGCTGGGCGCCGATGAGGCGAAGCTGCGCGAGGAAATGAAAAACCCGGCCATCGTCGAAGCCTTTGCCCGCACCTACGATCTGGCCAACAAGCTGCAGATCACCGGCACGCCGTCCTATGTGGTGGGCAAGGAGGTCGTTTTCGGGGCGCTTGGGCGGCAGGTGCTCGCCGAAAAGGTCGATGCGCTGCGCGCCTGCGAAACGGCGACCTGCTGACAGGCCTGCTCAGGCATAATCCGGTCCAGCTATTGTGGACAGCGCAAGTTCCCCCTTGCGCTCTTTCCTCTCGCGATTATGGCAACTATAGAACCTTGCATGGTTGGAGCGAACCATGAAAGGCTCCAAGAAGTCCGACACACGCGGGGATCGTCGTCCGCCAAGAGGTCGAAATGTCGCGAACCGTCTACGTCCTGAACGGCCCGAACCTGAATATGCTGGGCAAGCGCGAGCCCTCCATTTATGGGAAAAAGTCGCTCGCCGACATCGAGGCCGACTGCCGCGAGACCGGCGCCGAACTGGGGCTGACGATCGAGTTCCGGCAGTCGAACCACGAGGGCGAGCTCGTCGACTGGATTCAGGAGGCCGGCGACAAGGCGGCCGCGATCATCATCAATCCGGGCGCCTACTCGCATACCTCGATCGCGATCCACGACGCGATCCGCGCGGCCGGCCTGCCGGTCGCCGAGGTTCACCTGTCCAACATCCACGCCCGCGAAAGCTTCCGGCACACCTCCTACGTTTCGCCGGTCGCGGCCGGCGTTATTTGCGGTTTCGGACCGGTTGTCTATACGCTCGCCCTGCAGGCGCTCGCCGCGCGCGTTTGACCGCATGGCCACCACGAGGAAAACAGTTCCAATGTCGACAAAGAAACCCGTAGTGGATCAACAACTCATCCGAGACCTGGCCGAGATCCTCAACGAAACCAATCTCTCGGAGATCGAGGTCGAGCAGGACGATCTGCGCGTACGCGTCTCGCGCCAGAGCGCGCCGGCCCAGGTCACGGCGGCGATGCCGGCCGCGCCGGCCCCTGCCCCGGCTCCGGCCCACACCTCGTCCCCGGCACCAGAGCCCGTCGCCACGACACAGAACGCCGTTACATCGCCGATGGTCGGCACCGCCTACGCCGCGGCAGCACCGGGCGCCAAGCCGTTTATCGAAGTCGGGCAAAAGGTGAGCGAGGGCCAGACGCTGTTGATCATCGAGGCGATGAAGACGATGAACCAGATCCCCTCGCCACGCGCCGGGACGGTCAAAGCTATTCTTTTCGAGGATTCGCAGCCGGTCGAGTTCGGCGAACCCCTGGTCGTGGTCGAGTAAGGCGGTGATGTTTCACAAAATCCTCATCGCCAATCGCGGAGAGATCGCCCTGCGCGTCTTGCGAGCCGCCAAGGAACTCGGCATCAAGACGGTTGCGGTCCATTCGACCGCCGACGCCGACGCCATGCACGTCAAGCTCGCCGACGAAAGCGTGTGCGTGGGACCGCCGCCCTCGCGCGACAGCTATCTCAACATTCACCAGATCGTTGCGGCCTGTGAGATCACCGGCGCGGACGCGATCCATCCCGGCTATGGCTTCCTGTCGGAAAACGCCAAATTCGCCGACATCCTGGCCGCCCACAACATCACCTTCATCGGCCCGTCCGGCGATCATATCCGGGTGATGGGCGACAAGATCGAGGCCAAGCGCACGGCCAAACGTCTCGGCATTCCGGTGGTGCCCGGCTCCGAGGGCGCCGTCACCGACGAGGACACGGCCCGGCGCATCGCCGCCGAGATCGGCTACCCCGTCATCATCAAGGCGTCGGCCGGCGGCGGCGGGCGCGGCATGAAGGTCGCGCGCGACGAAGAGGATCTCAGTGTCGCGCTGGCGACGGCGCGCTCGGAAGCGGGCGCGGCCTTCGGCGACGATGCGGTCTATATCGAAAAATATCTCGAAAAGCCGCGCCATATCGAAATCCAGGTGGTGGGCGACGGTCGCGGCGGCAGCGTGCATCTGGGCGAGCGCGACTGCTCGCTGCAGCGGCGCCACCAGAAGGTCTGGGAAGAAGCCAATTCACCCGCCCTGAATGACGAGGAACGCGCCCGCATCGGCGACATCTGTGCGCGCGCGGTGGCCGATCTCGGCTATTCCGGCGCCGGCACGGTCGAATTCCTCTATGAAAACGGCAATTTCTACTTCATCGAGATGAACACCCGCCTCCAGGTCGAGCACCCGGTCACCGAGGCGATCACCGGCATCGATCTGGTGCACGAGCAAATTCGGGTGGCATCGGGCGCCGGGCTTTCTGTCACCCAGGACGAGGTTCGTTTCGAGGGCCATGCCATCGAATGCCGGATCAATGCTGAAGACCCGCGCACCTTCGTGCCCTCGCCCGGCACGATCACCCATTTCCACACGCCCGGCGGGCTCGGCATCCGCGTCGATTCAGGCGTCTATTCCGGCTATAAGATCCCACCTTATTACGACAGCCTGATCGGTAAGCTGATCGTGCACGGGCGCAATCGCGTCGAATGCATGATGCGGCTGCGGCGTGCGCTCGACGAATTCGTGGTCGACGGCATCAACACGACCCTGCCGCTGTTCCGCGACCTTGTCGGCAATATCGACATCGCCAATGGCGACTACGATATTCACTGGCTGGAGAACTACCTCGCAGCCAAGGATTGAGTTGACCGTTTGAGATGGTAAGGCCGTTCGCGCCAGGAGACCGCATACCGCCGGACTTGTTGCTCAAGGCCTATTCAAACGGCGTGTTTCCCATGGGCGAAAGCGCCGACGATCCGGAAGTCTTCTGGGTCCGCCCCGAGACGCGTGGGATTATTCCGCTCGAGGGTTTCCACATACCCAAAAGCCTGCGCAAGACGGTGCGCCAGGCAACGTTCGAGATCTTTTTCGACCGCGATTTCGATGCCGTCGTGGAGGGATGCGCACAAGCCCGCTCCGGGCGCATGAGCACGTGGATCAACGCGCCGATTCGCGCGGCCTACCGGGATCTTTTCGAACGCGGGCATTGCCACACAGTCGAAGCGTGGCGGGACGGGCACCTGGTCGGCGGTCTTTACGGGGTCACGCTCGGGCGCGCCTTCTTCGGCGAGAGTATGTTCTCGCGCGAACGCGACGCCTCCAAGGTCTGCCTCGTCCATCTGGTGGAGCGGCTGCGCGCGCGCGGCTTCGTGCTCCTGGACACACAATTCACCACGGCGCATCTGAAACGTTTCGGCGCCATCGACATGCCGCGACGGCGTTACGAGACATTGCTCGCCGAGGCGACCACCGGTGATGCGGTGTTTTATCCCTGAAAACGTCAATCGCGGGCGAAGCGCCGCGCACGACGACTCAGTCGGCGCGCGCCTCGGGCGCTGGCACCTTGGAGTCCCGCTTGCACGATTTCAGCCACACGTCATAGACCGCGTGCTCGACCGCGTTGAGCCCAGGGCTTTCGGCGAACATCCAGCCGGTGAAGATGCGGCGGATCTTGCGGTCGAGCGTGATCTCGTCGACCTCGACGAAGGAATCGGTCTTCGGCTCCTCGGTGTCGGGGCTGGAATAACACACGCGCGGCGTCACCTGCAGCGCGCCGAACTGGACCGTCTCATCGACATAGACGTCGAAGGTGATGATGCGGCCGGTGATCTTGTCGATGCCGGTGAACTCGGCGACCGGATTGGTAATCCGCTCGGCCATCGCCGGCCCCGCCAGAAAGACCGTCGCGGCGGCAGCGAAAATCTGGCGCCAGGGCCTCAAAATACGAGCGGTTATGCGCATTTTATCCAATCCTACCCGCGGCGAGCGAATAGCGGTTCAGCCCAGACCCGTCTTCACCGCCCTGCCTCGTCCCGCTAAAGGGGCATTGTGGCAAAAATGACAAGGCGCGCTTTCCTCGGCGTGATTCAGCTTCCCGGTGTCCAGGCGTCGTAGTCGCCGGTGACAGCCGGACGCTTGCCGGGCGAAAGCAGCGAACCCTGCGGCCGGTAAGCCTGCGAAGTTCCGGTCATGTTGGGCACATGCGGCTTCTGCCAGTCGCGCGGCTTGTAGTCCTCCTTCGAGGGCGGGGTATCGGTGCGGTAGTGCATCCAGCCGTGCCAGCCCGAAGGAATTTGCGAGGCTTCCGAGAGCCCGTCATAGATCACCCAGCGGCGGGTGCGGCCTTCCGAATCCTTACCGCCGAGATAGTAGCGGTTGCCGAATTCGTCCTCGCCGACAAGGGTGCCCTTGCGCCATGTATGGAAGCGCGTGCCCAGCGTTTGCCCGTGCCACCAGGTGAAAAACTGCAGCAGAAAATTCTTCATGGACAGCCTCGCGCGCGCATCTGCGCCTTATGCCGCCGGAGCACCGCGAAAGCAAGAGGCCGAGGAGTTTTGCCACGACGAGGACCGCGGTTCGGGCCCCCTGGTCAGCCGTCCGGCGGCATGGTCGCGCCATCCGGTTTATTTGAGACTTCTAACAAGCGATGCGGCGCGATAGGCTCGCGGCAATTGCATGTTTCGCGCTCAATTACTCCGCGTATTCGAAAGGATGTCGTCATGCCCGCTTTGTCGAAGCCAGCGATTGTGTTTCTGACATCGCTTTTTCTCGCGCTGCATGTTCCCACGGCTCCGGCGGGTGCGGACAACGGCACCGGCGGTATCGCCTTTGTGCAGGCACCGGAGCAATCCTCGGGCGTCTGCGCGGCCGGCAATCCCGACAAGGGTTTCGCTTGCGCGCGGCAAAAATGCGCCGAGGGCGGGGCGGCGGCGGGCGACTGCCTGCGGGTCGCCTGGTGTTATCCGGCCGGATGGAGCGTCGACGTCTTCATGCAGCACCGCGAGGGCCCGCACTGGCACGACTACAGTTGCGGGTGGGTAAGCCGGCAAGCCGCGCTGAAGGCGGCGGAGGTGAAATGCGACCCGGCCTTCGCCGACACTCTGATCGAGTGCGCGCCGGTCATGCTGTGGAGCCCCGAGGGCGTGGAACAGCCGGTCGAATGAAAGCGCCTTGCCCGACAGAAGCGGGCCGCCATTCATGACGGCGCGGCCCCAGCCGAAGCCGGCCGCCGGCGGCGCGCTCGCCTCCAACCTTGTCGGCATTTTATGCGCGACGGGCGCCGCAACCGCCTTTTCGCTCAACGACGTGGCGATCAAATATCTGTCCGGCGACTACCCGCTGCACCAGATCATCTTCCTGCGCAGCCTGATCGCCATCACCGTCACACTGGCGGTGTTCGTGCCGCTCGACGGCTCCTATCGCGACCTGCGCACCGACCGCCTCGGCTTTCACCTGATGCGCGGCATGATCGTGGTGTGCGCCAACATGACCTTTTACGCCGCCCTGGCGACATTGCCGCTCGGAGAGGCAACCGCGATCTATTTCGTCGGCCCCTTGTTCATCACCGCCCTGTCGGTCGTTCTTCTGGGCGAGACGGTCGGGCTGCGGCGCTGGTTCGCGGTTCTGATCGGGCTTGCCGGCGTCGTCATCGTCATCCGCCCCGGCGGCAGGGCCTTCCAGTACGCCGCCTTGCTGCCACTGGTCGCCGCCTTCGGCTATTCGCTGTTCCAGATCACCACTCGCAAGCTCGGACTGGCAGCAAAGGCCTCGACGATGTCGTTTTACGTCAACCTCGTCTTCATCGGCTTTTCCGGCATGGTCGGGCTGGTTTTCGGCGACGGCCGCTACAGCGGCACCGGCAACGCCAATCTGGAATTCCTGCTGCGTGCTTGGACCTGGCCGCCGGCCGGCGATTTTGCACTCCTGGCGGCGATCGGCGTGATCGGCTCGACCGGCGGTTATCTCGTCAGCCAGGCCTATCGCCAGTCGCAGGCCGGGCTGATTGCGCCGTTCGAATATATCGCCCTGCCGCTCGCCATATTCTGGAGCATCATGATCTGGGGCGACTGGCCCGATACGGTCGCCTGGCTCGGCATCGCGCTGATCGCAGCGGCCGGGTTCTACGTGCTTTACCGCGAGGCCGCGCTCGGCCGGCGCATCCGCTGGAAGACGCCGTTCCGGCGCGAGCGCTAGCATCGGCGCTAGCGGCCGCGCTCAGGCGAGCGCGCGTTCGTAGACCAGGGCGGGAATGCCCGAGCCATCCTTGCCGCAGTTTTCCGTCCGCCCGACAAGGGTAAACCCGTGCGCCCGGTAAAAGGCGATCGCGGGAAAATTGGCCTCCTCGACCTCCAGAACGAGGCGCCGGGCTTGCGGAAAGCTCGCGACGATTTCGTCCAAAAGCATGCCGCCGATGCCCCTGCCCTGCATCGCCGGCAGGACGTAGAGCTGGTGAAGCGTCACCACCCGGCCGTTCTCGTCCGCGCTGGCGAAAGCCACACCGCCGAGCGATTGGCCGTCGTCGGCAAGGATGAATTCGGACCGCGGCTGCGTCAGTCGGCCCTTAAGAGCGGCCGGCGAATGCCAGTCATCGGTGATTTCGGTGACGCGGTCGACGCCGTAGATCGGGTCGTAGGTGGCGTGCCAGGTTTCCACCAGCAGCGCGCGCACCGCGGCAAGATCGCGTTCGCTCGCCGTGCGCACGAACATGGTCAGTCGAGCCCGAGCCGCGTCTTGACCAGCGCGTTGACCGCCTGCGGATTGGCCTTGCCGCCGGTCGCCTTCATCACCTGGCCGACGAACCAGCCGGCAAGCGTCGGCTTGGCCTTGGCCTGCTCGACCTTGTCGGGATTGGCGGCGATCACCTCATCCACCGCCTTTTCGATCGCGCCGGTGTCGGTCACCTGTTTCATGCCGCGCGTTTCGACCACTTGCCGCGGATCACCACCCTCGCTCCAGACGATTTCGAACAGGTCCTTGGCGATCTTGCCGGAGATGGTGCCTTCCTTGATCAGGTCGATGATGGCGCCGAGCTGATCGGGGGAAACCGGAGTCTCTTCAATCTCCTGGCCGGATTTGTTCAAGGCGCCCAACAAGTCGTTGATGACCCAGTTCGCCGCCATCTTGCCGTCGCGACCGGCCGCCACCTTCTCGAAATAGTCGGCCGCCGCCTTTTCGGCGACCAGCACCGAGGCGTCATAGGCCGACAGGCCGAGATCGCGCACGAAACGCCCCTTCTTTTCATCCGGAAGTTCCGGCAGATCGGCGGCGAGCGCGTCGACATAGGCCTGGTCGAATTCGAGCGGCAGCAGGTCCGGATCGGGGAAATAACGATAGTCGTGCGCTTCCTCCTTGGAGCGCATCGAGCGAGTCTCGCCCTTGCCGGGGTCGAACAGCCGGGTCTCCTGGTCGATCGTGCCGCCATCCTCGAGAATGGCGATCTGGCGACGCGCCTCGTATTCGACCGCCTGACCGAGAAAACGGATGGAATTGACGTTCTTGATCTCGCAGCGCGTGCCGAAATCGCCGCCAGGGCGGCGCACCGAGACGTTGACGTCGGCGCGCAGCGATCCCTCGTCCATATTGCCGTCGCACGTGCCCAGATAGCGCATGATCGAGCGCAGCTTGGTCACATAGGCCTTGGCCTCGTCCGAGGAGCGCATGTCGGGCTTGGAGACGATTTCCATCAGCGCCACGCCGGAGCGGTTGAGATCGACATAGGACATGGTGGGATGCTGGTCGTGCATCGACTTGCCTGCATCCTGTTCCAGATGCAGGCGCTCGATACCGACTTCGATATCCTCGAATTCGCCCTTGCGATCGGGGCCGACCGAAACGCTGACCTTGCCCTCGCCGACGATCGGCTGCTGGAACTGGGAAATCTGGTAGCCCTGCGGAAGATCCGGATAGAAATAGTTCTTGCGGTCGAAGACCGACTTCAAATTGATCTGCGCCTTCAAACCAAGGCCGGTGCGTACGGCCTGCGCCACGCATTCCTCGTTGATGACGGGAAGCATGCCGGGCATGGCCGCGTCGACCAGGCTGACATTGGCGTTGGGCGCGGCGCCGAATTCCGTCGAAGCGCCAGAAAACAGCTTTGCCCGCGAGGTGACCTGTGCATGGACCTCAAGGCCGATGATGACCTCCCAGTCGCCGGTGGCTCCTGCAATCAGCCTTTTGGGGTCGGGCGTGCGCGTGTCGATGATGGTCATGATGCGGACTTGCTCGTTGGATGAATTGCAGGTTCGCTAGACCAAAGGCGCCGGCGAGGCAAGGTTTGTCGGTCCTTCCGCTCCGCTGTCCGTCGTCAAGCCGGGCCCGAGCTTGTTCGCTCCGGCGGACGTAGACGGACGTCGCGGCGAACCTCCCGGTTTGATCGAGGTCAAGGCGCCGCGCGGCGGCCGGCCATACCGTGCCTGGACAGGGACGAGGACAGGAGCTTCACCAATGAGCGCTTTCGGTTTCATCGACAAGATCGCCGCGAGGGCCGATCTGATGGAGAAGATGATCGACACTCTCGGCGTGCGCGCCGGCATTTCCGAAATGCCGGACCAACCATCGGTGATGCGCAATGCGGCGCTGCGCTGTTTGTCCTGCCGTCACGGCGCGGAATGCGGTTCGTGGATGGAGACCAGCCCGACCCACGAGCGCGCGCCGTCCTATTGCCGCAACCGCGAACTCTTCGATTTCGTCGCCGACGACGCCTGACGTCTCCACTTCGCGATCCCGAGGCCGCAGGAACCGTCCGAGAGCGCACCGCGACTAAGCGGTGGCGATGTAGTTGCGGATTTCCTCGGCCTCGTGCTCGATTTCCTCGATCCGCCGCTTGACGACGTCCCCGATGGAGATGATGCCGGCCAGCTTGCCGTCGCGCTCGACCGGCAGGTGGCGGAACCGCCCTTGCGTCATGATGCCCATGACCTCGTTGACGCTGTTATCCTCGTGACAGACCTTGACCTTGGCCGTCATCGCCTTGGACACCGGCTTGCCCAGCGCTTCGGCTCCATCCGCGGCAAGCATGCGCACGATATCGCGCTCCGACAGGATGCCGGCGATCCTGCCATCGCCGCGCGTCACCACGATCGCGCCGATCTTTTTTTCCGCTAACAGGGATACGGCCTGGTCGACGGTGCTGTCGGGCGAAATGACGACCACATCGCCGCCCTTGTCCGAGAGAATAGTCCTGACCAGCATGGCGTCCTCCTGGGCTGCATAACGGAAAGTTCCCGCAGGGCCATCGAACCCTGTCAAGCATGGTGCTACCGGATTTCGGCCAATGCAAGCCTGTCGGCGGCTCAAAGTCCATGCGGCGCCGGCAGGCGATCGAAAGACCGGACGGCGAAGAAACCGACCAGAAATCCGCCGATATGGGCCTCCCAGGCGATCACGGCGCTGGAACCCGGTCCGCCGCTCAGAAGTCCGGTGGCCAGATTGATTATCATCCACACGCCCAGGAAAGTGACGACCGCGCGCTGGCGCAGGACGGCGCGAATCGGCAGCACGGATCCGGCGAAGCGCGCCCGACCCGGCATGCTGCGGTCGATCTGGAAGCCGAAGCGGGCGGCCGCGCCCATCATCCCCGAGATCGCCCCGGACGCGCCGACCAGGGGGGCAGGACTTTCGGGATAGATCAAATAATGCAGGCCGGCGGCGGCCAAGGCCGTCGCGGCCCAGAACAGGACAAAGCGCCTTGCGCCGATCCGGTTGGCGAGCGGCGAACCGAATGCGGCGAGCCAGATCATGTTGATGGCCAGATGGGCGAGGCCGCCATGCAGGAGCGAATAGGTCAGCGGGCTGGTGAAGGCGTAGAGATCGAGCGCGTAGGCACCGGAATAACGCAGTGGAATGAAGGCCGCCCGCAATAAAACCGCGAGATCCTCGGTGGGCGAAACCATGTAGGTGCGCGCAAGATGGATCAGGGCGCACAGCGCGATGAAAACGAGCACGACGACCGGAATATTGAAGGCCGGCTCCCGGCCCGGGGGCGGTGGGATCGATTCGCGCCTGTTGCCAGGATCGGACTGTGCCGCCATCCTTTTTCCAACCATGCTGATTCGCCTGCCGGCGACTTCGCCCGCTTCAGTGCGGCGACGCAAGTCATGGTTAAAAAAAGCCGCCCAGAGTTGCCCCTGGACGGCTGGTCGAGCCCCTGCCCGAAAATCTGGAGATCGGAGCCGCTTGGCTGGATTTGCCAATAGAGCCAAGCGCTTCGTGCTGTCCCTCTTTCATGACATGCCGGGGTGCGGCCGGCAATCGAAACCCTTTGTTAACCTTAACGCGACGCCTCGGTGAACAACCCGGGTTAGCGCTGGCACGCATCCTGCTCCGTCCTCCATGTATCGGCGGCGGGAGGCTCCCGCTGTTCGGTGATGAGACACCTCAACGAGCAAAACGAAACGGGGACGCATGAAACTCGACGGGACAATCGCACTTTTCCAATATTGGGACAGGCTCCGAAACGGCCGTCCCGCGCCGCGCCGCGCCGAGATCGAGCCGGCCGACATCAAGCCGATGCTGGCCGACACCTTCATCCTGGAGCAGGACAGCCGCGGCGCGGCCGTGTTCCGCCTCGCCGGCACCCGTCTCTGCGCCGCCTATGGCCGCGAACTGAAGGGCTTCGCCTTCTCCTCACTGTGGGCGGCGCGCGACCAGAGCCTGGCCGCGCGGCTGGCGGCGGGAGCGCTGCGCGAAAAATCCGTATCGGTGACCGGTTTCGAGGGCGTCACGCAGCAGGGCCGCACCTGCGAGTTCGAGCTGCTGCTTCTGCCGCTGGAAGGCGGCGTCGACAGTCCGCGCTCGCTGGGAAGCCTCACCCCGGTGGAAAAACCCTATTGGCTCGGCAACGACCCGGTTTTGGAAAGCCGGATCGATTCGATGCGTGTCGTCGATCCCGACCGAGAACCGATGTTTCTCAAGAACCGACCGGCGATTTCGGTTCCGCCGCTCGCGCCGTCGGCCGGGATGCTGTCCAGCGACGAAGGCGCCAAACGCCGCCGTTTCAAACATCTCGTCATCATCGAGGGCGGCCGCGACAGCTAGAGTGTCCTGTTGGTCAAGGACGTTCCGGAGTCCGGTCCCGGCGGTCGCGCCACGAGTGCGTAAGCGCAACGCAGACGTCCGGGCCGGGGGTTTTTCCTCTCGTGCGAAAGGGCCGGCTTACCGCTTGTTAACCGTTCACAACCTATGAAGGTGGTGTCCATTCGCGGGCCGAGGAAAAAATGACGTCAGTGGCGATCGATTCAGCGCCGTCACGGGCCGAGAGGCGCCACTTCCAAAGAGTGCGCGTCAAGGTCTACGGACGCTATATGCTGGAGGATCGCACCGAGCATCCCTGCCAGGTCATAGACATGTCTCCGGGCAATGCGCTGTTGCGCTGCGACCGGGTCGGCGCGCTTGGTGAACGCGTCATCGCCTATATCGACCATATCGGCCGGATCGAGGGCGTGATCACCCGACTTCAGAACGATGGCTTCGCCATCACTCTGATCGCGTCCGAACGCAAGCGCGACAAGCTTGCCGCGCAGCTCACCTGGCTCGCCAACAAGCACGAACTCGACCTGCCGGAAGACCGCCGCCACGAACGCATCACGCCGCGCAACCCGATCAGTGTGGTGCGACTGGGCGACGGACGCGAATATCAATGCCGGATCGTCGACCTTTCGCTGTCGGGCGCGGCTGTCGAGATCGACGTGCGTCCCGCCCTCGGCACGGCGGTCACATTGGGCACGATGCGCGGGCGCGTGGTGCGCCACTTCGAGGACGGCATCGCAGTCGAATTCGCAGCGCTGCAACGCGAGGAAACGCTCCAGGCCGAGTTCAGCCACCCTCACCAGGGCTGATTCTTTCGGTTTTTCCGCAAGCGACCGGCGCATACGACGCGGTGCACAAACGCAGCACCGGCGACGGCGCCTGAGCGACTTCAAACGTGCCGCGAGCTTCCTAGATCCGTTCTTCTTTAAATGGAATCGTTTGACCGTCGGGATTTCGCGGTCTGGCCAGGAGTGTGCGGCGATGCAGCGTTAGCACCGTGAGCCGGGCGCGACGCCGGTTTCCTGCGCGATGTGCTTGCCTGTCCGGCGGTGACGGCGCAGGGCGATGATGCGTTCACAAATGAGCGCGTCGGTTGCTGCGGGCATCCGGCCTGGCCGCCAGGAGCGGTCGGCCGTGCCGGCGGGACCTTCCGCCTTGTAGCGTTCGACCCACCGGGCAACGATCTTGGCCGAGACGCCATCGACCCGCGCCGCCTGGGCTTTGGACAGACGGGCCTCGATGACCGCCAGAGCCATCTCCTCCCGACGCAGCGGCGTCAGACGGGTATTCTTGTGGATGTCCATTCGGACCATCCGGTGAGTGCTGAAGCGTGGTAACTCCAGTCTCCCCGGTCAGGTCCGACCGGTTTCCCCTCACGGTGCACATGCTTCAGTTCCGATCCCGTCGAGGGCAGACCGGAGGATAGATCGTCATCGCCACCCAGGACGAATGCGGGCAATTTTAGCAAAATTTAGCACGGATTCGGTTCAAGTTTATTTTCGTTTTTATTCTTGTTCTTTTCTGGCTTTACTTAATTTGTAGTTCGCTCTTTTGCGTCAAATAAATTCGGTCGTGGCATTGTCTCGTCAAACGGGGAGACAAGGCAATGATCAAACGGGGACGATCCTTCGTGCTGGCGGCGTGCGTCGCGCCGCTGGTACTGGCAGCCGGCCATGCGCATGGTGCAAATCCGTTCATGATGACGGGCGCACGTACCACCCAGCCGGTCGGGCATTATGAATTGTGCAAGCGGACGCCCTCCGAGTGCAATCCCGGTCAAGCCGCGTCACGACCGGTCGAACTCACCCGGAAATTGTGGAAGACGATCATCGAGATCAATCACGCGGTCAATGTCGCGGTCGCGCCCAAGACCGACTACGAGATATGGGGCCGCGAGGAAGTGTGGTCCTACCCGCAAGGGGTCGGCGACTGCGAGGATTATGTCCTGGAAAAGCGCCGGCTGCTGATACAAGCGGGCGTCCCGTCAGGCAATCTGCTGATCACGGTGGTGCGCCAGCCCAATGGCGACGGCCACGCGGTTTTGACGGTTAACACCAGCTACGGCGACTTCATCCTGGACAATCTCCAGCCGCGCGTCCTGGCATGGACCGACACGGATTACCGCTACTTGAAACGACAATCCACACGCAACGCCGGTGCCTGGGTGGGCATCGAGGATGGCCGCAACGTCGCCGTCGGCAGCGTGCGCTAGGCCGCGCTTTTTCGAGGTCAGGGATACCCGGTCGAGTCCCCACCCTCCCCGTCCCCAACGACCGGGTCAAAGGAGCCGGCCCGTGTCCCCGGGCCGGCTCCGCCTTTTTTGCGTTGGTGGCGGCCCGGCCGCGCGAAGAGCCAGGCCATTTCGGGCAGGCACGCGGCCTCAGGCGGGCGCAAGCCCCTTCATGAAACGGCGCGCGTTTTCGACATAGTGGACGGCCGACCACTTCAACAGTTCGACCGCCTTGTCGTCGAGTTCGCGTATCGCCTTGGCCGGCGAACCGACGATCAGGCTGTTGTCGGGAAAGCTCTTGCCCTCGGTGACCAGCGCACCGGCGCCGACAAGGCAATTTGCGCCGATCCTGGCGCCGTTGAGCACGATCGCGCCCATGCCGACCAGACTATTGTCGCCGATCGTGCAGCCGTGCAGCATGGCACGGTGGCCGATCGTGCAGCCCTGCCCGACCGTCAACGGAAAGCCGATATCGGTGTGCATGACGGTGTGTTCCTGCACGTTGGAACCGGCTCCAATCACAATCGGCTCATTGTCGCCACGCAGCACGGCGCCGAACCAGATGCCGGCATTCTCGCCGAGCCGCACCCGGCCGACCAGGGTCGCGTCGGGCGCGATCCAGTTGGTCGTGCGATCGTCGAATTCGGGCTCGAGGCCGTCCAGAGCGTAGATGGGCATAATGACTGCTCCTGTCGGTTTGTCGCGCCGTCAGGAAAACAACGCCGCTGCGTGGAATGCAAGCTCGGCGACGATCGTGCCGGTGGCCGCAAGCCAGATCGTAGCAAGAGCCGTTCCGGGCACGATGGCGCCCACCCCCCGCCGCCCTTCGCCAACGGCCCGCAACATTTCGTTGAGAAGCATGAACGGCCCCGCCAACACCGTCAGTAACAGCGATCTTGCGAGATGGCGCGGCGAAACGAACGGGTCGCGCAAGTCGAGCCGACGCCCCGCCCACAGCTCCATCAGCGATCCGGCCAGGCCGGCAAGGGTCAGGCCGCAGCCAAGCACAAAAGCCAGCGTCGCAATCAGCATCATCTTTACCGTCCGTTTACCACGAAACCGCAAGGTCATCCGACAAGGAGCAAGTTCCGTGCCGCGCCGACTGTGTCGTGGGGGGACAGCAGGCCGGAAAAGGAGTTTGGCGTGCACAGCAGCGATACGGCCGATGCGGAAAGCTCCGGGGCGATCGACGAGCGTTTCATGCTGCGCGTCTTCGTGGGCTTCGCCCTTCTGGCGCTCGCGGCCGTTGCGATCAGCGCCGGCGGCAAGCTGCTCGGCCGCTCGATCGTGCTTGCCGGTCATACCGAGGACACGACGCCGCGCGAAATCGTGATCGGCAACGATGTGGTTGTCGTGCCGGCCAATGCGATCCGGTTCGAGCGCGAGCGGCGCGACGGCGTCGCGCCGAACCTGCATCTATACCTGCGTTGGCCGGATATGACCGGCTACCGCGCGGCGGCGCGCGACGACTTCAACCACGCCGGCGGCCGGCGCGCCATCCTGTTCCTGTCGTTCGAACCGCGGATGATGTCACGCGACATGAGCGGCCGCTACGATCCGATCTACAGAGCCTTGATCGACACAACCGCCGGGCCCGGGCCCGGCGGCCTGCGCGTCCACGCTTTCAGCGACAAGTCAGGGTATGCGAACGAACAGCTTCTGGTCGGCCCGCGCGCCGGCGGCGCGCCGTTCGTGGCGCGATGCCTGTCGGGTCCGGTCGCGTCCGAGCTTCTGGCCGAATGCGAGCGCGACATCTTCGTCGGCGAGGAATTGAGCCTGACCTACCGCTTTCCGGCCGACCTTCTGGCGGACTGGCGCAGGCTCGACGCGGCGGTGCGTAGCTATGCCGGCACGGTCGTCAGAAGCGATGCCGACGACGCGGGCGCCTCGCGCCAACGCTTCGGGCGCGCCGGCTGAAGTCAGCCGCTACAGATCGATGTCGAGGATCGCCATCGAGAAATTGTAGGACAATTCGCCCTCGTCCTCGTCGCGATAGATGATGCCCAGAAACTCGTCATCGAGATAGAGTTCGCACGAATCGTCCTTGCGCGGCCGCGCCTTCACCTGCAGCTGGGGATTGCTGAAGGTGCGCTTGAAATAGGCGTCGAGCTTCCTGATCTCATCGGGTTTCAACCGGCGTCTCCTGATGCGTTGGCGGGGTCGGACAGGGCTTGATGAAGCCAGCATGTGGCATGGGGGTCGCCGCCCTGTAAACCCTGAATTGTCGCGTCGCGTGGACCGGCGCGGCGGCCAAAGCCGCGCGCTCTCAGCCCTTTTCGGACAAAAGCTGGTCCATGGCGCGCGACGGTTCGGCGCAGCCGGCCTCGCCGACAATGCGCGCCGGTACGCCGGCGACCGTTTTGTTGTTGGGCACCGAGGCCAGCACCACCGAGCCCGACGCCACCTTGGTGCAATGGCCGATCTCGATATTGCCAAGCACCTTGGCGCCGGCGCCAAGCAGCACGCCACGGCGGATTTTGGGGTGTCGATCGCCGCCGGCCTTGCCTGTGCCGCCGAGCGTGACACCGTGCAGGATCGAGACATTATCCTCCACCACGGCGGTCTCGCCGATCACCAGCCCGGTGGCATGGTCGATGAAAATGCCCTTGCCGATACGAGCGGCCGGGTTGATGTCCGTCTGGAAAACTGAAGACGAGCGACTTTGCAGATAAAGCGCGAAGTCGCGGCGCCCCTGGGCAAACAGCCAATGGGCGAGCCTATGCGTTTGAAGAGCGTGGAAGCCCTTGAAATACAACACCGGCTCGACAAAGCGCCGGCAAGCCGGATCCCGGTCGTAATAGGCCTGGATATCGACGCGCACGATCGCGCTCCATTCGGGGTCCGCATGGCGCATTTCGCGGAACGCCTGGCCGATCAGGGACGCGCCCAGATCGCCATGGTCGAGCCGCTCGGCGACGCGATGGATGACGGCGTCCTCGAGAGTTTCCTGGTTCAGCACCGTGGAATACATGAAGGCTGCCAGCAGCGGATCCTGCTGGACCGCGTCGAGCGCTTCCTGGCGAACCGATTCCCAAATCGGGTCCACCGGCCGGATGTCGCTTGCGCGGGCGGGGTTGCGTGCCGTCATCATTTCGCTCCCTGAGCCGTGTCGTGTGTCGGCTTGCGGTCGAGGAGAACATACGTCAGAACGCAACGCCGTAGAACATCAATTTCCTCAACGCTTGTTCAATTGGATTGAAATGGGCGAATTTCAAGGTCGAACGATACCTGAGCTTCGGATCGCGCAATCCGCCGATGGCGTCGTGACGATGACACTCGACCGGCCGGAAAAGAAAAACGCCGTGACGCTTGCCATGTGGCGACAGATCGCGGCGACCGTCGACGCTCTCAATAAAGACGAAACGGCGCGCGTGATCGTGCTTTGCGGTGCCGGCACGGATTTCTGCGCCGGCGCCGATATCGGCGAGTTCGCCGAGCTGCGCCGCGACGCGGGCACCGCACGCGCCTACGAGGATGCCAATTCGGCCGCGTTCGCGGCGCTGCGTGCCTGCCGACTGCCGGTGATCGCCTCGATCTCAGGCGTGTGTTTCGGCGGCGGGTTCGGCCTGGCGGCGGCCTGCGACATCCGCCTCGGCGCCACGGGCGCCGTCTTTGCCGTGCCGGCGGCGCGGCTCGGCCTGGCGTATCCGGCCGATGCGATGGCCGACATCGTGGCTGCCTGCGGGCCGCAAATGGCCCGATATCTCAGCTTTTCCGGCGCGCGCCTGCCGGCCGAGGCCGCCCACGAAGCCGGCTTCCTGCTGGAACTCCTGACCGACAAAGCCGCGCTCGACGACCGCACCAACGAAATTGCGCGCGCCATCGCCGGCAACGCGCCGCTGTCCGTCGGTGCCTCCAAGGCCTCGATCCGCGCCGCGCTGAGCGGGCGCGACGACGATCTGGCCCGCGCTAGGACGCTCGGCGACGCCACCTTCGACAGTGCCGACTATGCGGAAGGGCGCGCGGCATTTCTGGAACGGCGCCCGCCTCGCTTCATCGGTCGTTGAACGAGCAGGCTGGACCACCAGACGGCGGGCCGTGGCGTTAGCAACTTGCATGATGCAGGACGCATGGTCCGGGCGCGCGCCGCCGCCGCCGGCACGATGCCGTCATTTAAGGACCCCGCCGCCATGGCGACCAGCGCCACCGACACCGCGAATCAACCCGATGGCCGGCAATCCTGGTACCGGCTCGCGCTGTGCATGGTGCTGGGAACAATCGGCAGCGTCGGCATGTGGGCGATCGTCGTCGTGCTGCCCGCCGCCCAGATCGAATTCGGCGTCAACCGCGCCGACGCCTCGATCCCCTATACCGCGACCATGGTCGGGTTCGCGCTCGGCAATGTGGTCATCGGCCGCTTCGTCGACCGCATGGGCGTCGCCATCCCGATCGCGGCTGCGGTGGTGATGCTCGGCAGCGGCTTCCTGCTCGGCGCGGTGGCGTCCTCCGTGTGGCTGCTGGCCGCCGCCCAGGTGCTGGCCGGCTTCGGCGCGGCGGCCACGTTCGGGCCGATGATGGCCGACATTTCGCGCTGGTTCGTGCGCCGGCGCGGCATCGCGGTCGCGGCGGCCGCGTCAGGCAATTATATCGCCGGCGCGATCTGGCCGTTTTTCCTGCAAACCGGCATGGAATATGATGGCTGGCGCTTCACCTACAGCGCTGTCGGGCTTTTCTGCCTGGCCACGATGTTGCCGCTCACCCTTTTGTTGCGCGGCCGGGCGCCGGAATTCCGGCCCGGAAACACGCTCTCCGCGCCACCGCAACGCCGGGCCGCCGGACTGTCACCGCGTGCCCTGCAAGGCCTGTTGATCGTCGCCGGGCTCGGCTGCTGCGTGGCGATGTCGATGCCGCAGGTGCACATCGTCGCTTATTGCGTCGATCTGGGCTTCGGCCTGGCGCGCGGGGCGGAAATGCTGTCCCTGATGCTGGCGGCCGGCATCGTCAGCCGGCTCGCCTCCGGAGTGATCGCCGACCGCATCGGCGGGGTGAAGACGCTGCTGCTCGGCTCGGTGCTGCAGGCGATCGCCCTGATGTTCTACATCCCCTTCGACGGGCTCGCTTCGCTCTACATCGTATCGCTGATCTTCGGACTTTCGCAGGGCGGCATCGTGCCCAGCTACGCACTCATCGTGCGCGAGTATCTGCCGCCGCACGAGGCGGGCGAGCGCATCGGTATCGTCATCATGGCCACGATCGTCGGCATGGCGCTGGGCGGCTGGCTGTCGGGCTTCATCTACGACCTGACCGGCTCCTACCGCGCCGCATTCCTGAACGGAATCGCCTGGAACATGCTCAACATCGCGGTGATGGCGTTCCTGCTGATGCGCACGCGCGCGCCGAAGGGCAAGGGTGGCGTGGTGCCTGCCTGAGCTGGGCGTGTCGCCCGCGCCCTTCGAACCCGTGCAATCCCGGGTGTCGGCGTCAGAACGCCTTGAAGGTCAACGTGGTGAGGGTGCGGAAGATGCCGGGCACATTGGCGACGTTCTCGTCGATGAACTTGCCGATATCGACACCGTCCTCGACATAGACTTTCAGCAGCAGATCGTGGTCGCCGCTGGTGGAATACATCTCCGAGACGATCTCGCGCTCGAAGATCGCATCGGCGACCTCGTAGGTCTTGCCGGGATAACACTGCACTTGCACGAAAACCGGTCTCATCGTCCACAACCTATCTTTTCATGTCCGCTCGTCCGGACCCGCATGGAGCCCACGCTTCCGGGCGACCATCCGCCGCCGGCCTCACCCTGTCAACAAGGTTCGCGTCAAGGCATGGCCCGTCTCGGCTAGACCGTCGATGACGTTGAAGTGGTGGCGGTCCGGCTCGACCACGCAGGCGGTCTCGGCGCCGCAGCCCGTCCAGGCATTAGCCAAAAGCGCGTTCTGGCGCAGGAACTCGGCGCGCTCGTTGCCGCCGACCCAGCAACAGATGCGCGCACCCGGCATCGGATCGAGCAGCGCCGGGCTTTGCGCGCGCGCCTCCTCGGCATCGATCCTCAAGTCGCCGTTCATGGCCGTGCGCATGATCGGGCGTAGATCGTGCACGCCGGAGATCGACACCACGTTGCGGATGCGGGCGCGCAGGTCGGGCGCAAGCGGCGAGGTCGCCGACACCATGCGGCTGACGAGATGGCCGCCGGCCGAATGCCCGGCGAGCATGACCGGCCCTTGCGTGCGCGCCGCCGCATGGGCGATCGCCACACCGACCTCGCCGACGATACCGGCGATGCTGATATGCGGGCAAAGCGTGTAGGAAGGCATGGCGACCGCATAGCCGCTTTCGACCGCGCCGGCCGCCAGATGCGACCAGAAATTTTTGTCGAGCCGCAGCCAGAATCCGCCATGCACGAACACGACCAGCCCGGCGGCCTCGCCTTCGGGCAGAAACAGGTCGTAGCGGTTGCGCGGCGCCTCGCCATAGGGCTGGTCGAGATGGGCCCTGCCCTCGCCCGCCAGCCGCTCGCGGAAGGCCCGCGCCGGCTCCACCCAGGCATCGGGCCAACGTTCGCCGCCGGCGATGTTGGACCCGTTGGCGTAAGCGTCGTTCCAGTCGTCCACATGGCGATAATTGGTCACGGCTCTCTCCTCCCTGGCCGGCCGGCGTGCGGTCCGACTTCGTTTCGCAGGCCAGCGGCCAGCTCGTTGCGCGTGTCGCGACATGGCGCGGCTTTGTCCAGCATTGTGCCAGAGTGCGGCCGGCGGCGAAATATTTCAACCTTGAAATTTCATGCTTGAAATATTGGCCGACCTTTGGCATGGTCTTGTCTGTCGCGCAGGGAGGAAAGCCCGACATGAAGATTGCCATTCTCGGCGGCGGCCCCGCAGGCCTTTATTTCGCGATCTCGATGAAGCTTCGCGACGCCGCCCACGACGTCACCGTATTCGAACGTAACCGGCCCGACGACACGTTCGGCTGGGGCGTGGTGCTGTCCGACGAGACGCTCGACAATCTCGCCGCCAACGATGCCGCCAGTGCGGAAAAGATCCGCAAGCATTTCGCCTATTGGGACGACATCGCCGTGTTCTACCGCGGCACGCAGACCGTCTCCACCGGCCACGGTTTCTGCGGCATCGGGCGCATGCGGCTCCTGCAGCTGCTTCAGGAACGCGCCCGCGAACTCGGCGTCGATCTGCGCTTCGAGACCGAGGCCGAGGATCCGCAATATTACATGGATCGTTACGACCTCGTCGTTGCCTCGGACGGGCTCAACTCCAAGGCGCGCACCGCGTTCGCCGACGTCTTCAAGCCCGACATCGACGTGCGCGCCTGCAAATTCGTCTGGCTCGGCACGCACCAGAAATTCAACGACGCCTTCACCTTCATCTTCGAGGAGACCGACAAGGGCTGGGTATGGGCGCACGCCTACCAGTTCGACGACGACACGGCGACCTTCATCGTCGAGTGCTCGGAGGAGACCTGGGCGCGGTTCGGCTTCGGCGAGATGTCCAAGGAAGAGTCGATCGCAACCTGCGAGGCGATCTTCAAGGACCATCTCGGCGGCCATGCGCTGATCTCCAACGCCAACCATATCCGCGGATCGGCCTGGCTCAACTTCCCGCGCGTTTTGTGCGAACGCTGGTCGCACAAAAATCTGGCGCTGATGGGGGATGCGGCGGCAAGCGCGCATTTTTCGATCGGCTCGGGCACCAAGCTGGCGCTGGAAAGCGCGATCGCACTCGCCGACTACGTCACCAGCGAACCTGATCTGGAGTCAGCCTTTCGCAAGTACGAGGATGCGCGCCGGCTGGAAGTGCTGCGCCTGCAATCGGCGGCGAGGAACTCGCTGGAATGGTTCGAGGAGGTCGAGCGCTATCTCGATCTCAACCCGGTCCAGTTCAACTATTCGCTGCTGACGCGCTCGCAGCGCATCAGCCACGAAAATCTGCGCCTGCGCGACAAGGACTGGCTGGAAGGCGCCGAGCGCTGGTTCCACGGCCAGGCCGGCAACGACATCAACATCGCGCGCGCGCCGATGTTTGCGCCCTTCAAGCTGCGCGACATGGCGCTGAAGAACCGCATCGTGGTCTCGCCGATGGCGCAGTACAAGGCCGTCGACGGCTGCCCGACCGACTGGCATTTCGCCCACTATGCCGAACGCGCCAAGGGCGGCGCCGGACTGATCTATATCGAGATGACCTGCGTCAGCCCCGAGGGCCGGATCACGCCGGGCTGTCCGGGCTTTTACGCCCCGGAACACGAGGCCGCATGGACCAGGCTGGTCGATTTCGTCCATGCCGAGACCGAGGCCAAAATCTGCGCCCAGATCGGCCATTCGGGCGCCAAAGGCTCGACCCAGCTCGGCTGGCAGGACATGGACGCGCCGCTGGAAACCGACAACTGGCCGCTACTGTCGGCCTCCGAGGTCGCCTGGTCACCGCAAAACGCCAGGCCGAAAGCGATGGACCGCGCCGACATGGACATGGTGCGCGACCAGTTCGTGGCCGCCGCCGAAATGGCCGAGCGCTGCGGCTTCGACATGCTCGAACTGCACATGGCGCACGGCTATCTGTTGTCGTCCTTCATCACCCCGCTGACCAATACGCGCAACGACGATTATGGCGGCTCGCTGGAAAACCGCATGCGCTACCCGCTGGAAGTCTATCGCGCGGTGCGCGACGCTTGGCCCGACCACAAGCCGATCTCGGTGCGCATCTCGGCCAATGACTGGGTCGGCGAGGACGGCATCACCCCCCAGGACGCGGTCGAGATCGCCGGGCTGCTGCGGGAGGCCGGTGTTGACATTTGCGACGTGTCGGCCGGCCAGACCTCGATCCGCGCCAAGCCGGTCTACGGCCGCATGTTCCAGACGCCGTTTTCCGACCGGATCCGCAACGAGACCGGCATGGCGACGATGGCGGTCGGCAATATCTACGAGCCCGACCACGCCAACTCGATCCTGATGGCCGGCCGCGCCGATCTGGTGTGTCTGGCCCGGCCGCATCTTACCGACCCCTATTGGACCCTGCACCAGGCCGCCGCGCTTGGCGACCGCGAAGTCAAGTGGCCCGATCCCTATCTGCCCGGCCGCGACCAGCTCTACCGCCTGGCCGAACGCCAGGACCAGATGACGGGCAAGGTGTGACGATGGGCACGCGCCACGCGCTGGTCACCGGCGGCGGCTCCGGGGTGGGCAAGGCGATCGCACTTGCGCTCGCCGAGGCCGGCATCGAGGTGACGATCTGCGGCCGGCGCCAACAGAGCCTCGACACGGTCGCGCAGTCCAACCGGCGCATTCACGGCGTCAGCGCCGACGTGACCGACGAAGCCTCGGTCAAGGCCCTCTACGAAACCGCGGCAGCCGCGCGCGGGGCCTTCGACATCGTGGTCGCCAATGCCGGCATGTCGGGCAGCGCGCCGGCCCACAAGACCACGCTCGGCGATTGGCAACGCACGCTCGACGTCAATCTGACGGGCGCCTTCCTGACCGTGCGGCCGGCGCTGGCCGGTATGCTGGAGCGCAAGCGCGGCCACATCGTCTTCGTCGCCTCGACCGCCGGCCTGAAGGGCTATGCCTATGTCGCGCCCTATGTCGCGGCCAAGCACGGCGTTGTCGGGCTGATGCGGGCTCTGGCGTGCGAGACCGCCAAGTCGGGTGTGACCGTGAACGCGGTGTGTCCGGGTTTTACCGAGACCGAGATGCTGGACGGCTCGATCGCCCGGATCGTCGAAAAGACCGGGCGCAGCGCGTCGGAAGCGCGCGCCATGCTTGCCGCGACCAATCCGCAAGGCCGGCTGATCGAACCCGACGAGGTCGCCGCCACCGTTTTGTGGCTTGCCGGCGAGAACGCGCGCTCGATCACCGGGCAGGCGATCTCCGTGTCGGGAGGCGAGACATGGTGAGCGGCCTGGTCGCGACCATCGATCACCGGTCGGGCAACAAGGAGCGGCTGCTCCTGTGGATCCGGCTGCTGCGCGCTTCGCGCATGATCGAAAGCGAGCTGCGGGAACGGTTGAAGCGCGATTTCAACTCGACGCTGCCGCGTTTCGACGTGATGGCCGCGCTTTTCCGCGCGCCCGAGGGCATGCTGATGAGCGACCTGTCGCGCTTTCTGCTGGTGTCGAACGGCAACGTGACCGGTATTGTCGACAGGCTGGTGTCGGACGGCTTCGTCAGCCGTGCGCGCCGCGACGGCGACCGCCGCACCTCGATCGTGACCCTGACCGAGCAGGGGCGCGAAGAATTCCAGCGCATGGCGCGGGTCCACGAGGACTGGATCGGCGACCTGCTCGGCGACGTCGACGAAGCCGACGCCAAACGGCTTTCGACCATGCTTAAATCGTTCCGCAGCAATTGGGAGGGCGAGACTTGACCGATATGGCAGGCCTGAAACCGCAGCATTTTCTGTGGGACGTCGAGAACGGCGTGGCGCGGGTACGGCTCAACCGCCCCGAGCGCAAAAACCCGCTGACCTTCGAGAGCTATGCCGAGTTGCGCGATACTTTCCGCCAACTTGCCTATGCAGACGATGTCGACGTGGTGGTGTTTTTGCCCAATGGCGGCAATTTCTCCTCGGGCGGCGACGTGCACGACATTATCGGACCGCTGGTTGCGATGGACATGAAGCAGTTGCTGGCCTTCACCCGCATGACCGGTGATCTGGTCAAGGCGATGCTGAACTGCTCCAAGCCGATCATCGCCGCCGTCGACGGAGTGGCCGTAGGTGCCGGCGCGATCATCACCATGGCCTCCGACATCCGGCTCGCCACGCCGCAGGCCAAGACGGCCTTCCTGTTCACCAAGGTCGGGCTGGCGGGCTGCGACATGGGCGCGTGCGCCATGCTGCCCAGGATCATCGGTCAGGGCCGCGCCGCGGAACTGCTTTATTCGGGCCGCTCGATGAGCGCGGAAGAAGGCGAGCGCTGGGGTTACTACAACCGGCTAATCGAAGCCGACGCGCTTGAAGCGGAGGCGTTGACGCTCGCGAAATCAATTGCTTCCGGCCCGACCTTCGCACATGGAATCACCAAGACTCAGTTGAACCAGGAGTGGTCGATGGGTCTCGACCAGGCGATCGAGGCCGAAGCGCAGGCGCAGGCGATCTGCATGCAGACCAGGGATTTCGAGCGCGCCTACCACGCCTTCGTCGCCAAGCAAAAACCCGTATTCGAGGGAAATTGATGGCTGACCGCAGCTTCCTGTCCTGGCCGTTTTTCGAGGACCGCCACCGCGACCATGCCGAACGGCTGGAAGCCTGGTGCACCCGAAACTTGCCGGTCGCGCATGACGATGTCGACCAGGCCTGTCGCGAGCTTGTCGCCAGCCTCGGTCGCGGCGGCTGGCTCGAGCCGACGGCGGTCGATCCCGCCGCACCCGGCCCACTCGACGTACGCACGCTGTGTCTGACCCGCGAGACGCTGGCCCGCCATGACGGGCTCGCCGATTTCGCCTTCGCCATGCAGGGGCTCGGCACCGGCGCGATCAGCCTGTTCGGTTCACCGCAGCAACGCGAATGGCTGGAAAAGACCCGGCGCGGCGCGGCGATTTCGGCCTTCGCGCTGTCGGAACCGCGCTCGGGCTCCGATGTTGCCAATATGGATATGAGCGCGACGCGCGACGGCGACGACTACGTGCTTTCGGGCGAAAAGACCTGGATTTCGAATGGCGGCATCGCAGACGTCTATACGGTGTTCGCCCGCACCGGCGAGGCGCCAGGCGCCAAAGGCATCTCCTGCTTCCTGGTGCCGGCCGACACGTCAGGCCTTAATGTCGCCGAGCGGATCGAAGTGGTCGCGCCGCACCCGCTTGCACGACTTTCTTTCGACGATGTGCGCGTGCCGGCGAGCGCGATGATCGGCAAGCCCGGCGAGGGATTCCGCATCGCCATGTCGGTGCTCGACGTCTTTCGCTCCACGGTCGGCGCGGCAGCACTCGGCTTTGCCCGCCGTGCGCTTGACGAAAGCCTGGCGCGGGCCGGCGGCCGGGAATTGTTCGGGGCGCCGCTGTTCGACCTGCAAATGGTGCAGGGTCACCTCGCCGACATGGCGCTCGACGTCGACGCCGCCGCGCTGCTCGTCTACCGCGCCGCCTGGACCAAGGATTCCGGCGCGCCGCGCGTCACCCGCGAGGCGGCGATGGCCAAACTCTACGCCACCGACCGGGCGCAAGCCGTGATCGACAAGGCGGTGCAGCTCCATGGCGGCGACGGCGTGCGCCGGGGTCACATCGTGGAGAGCCTTTACCGGGAGATCAGGGCGCTCAGGATCTATGAAGGTGCCTCGGACGTGCAAAAAATCGTCATCGCCCGGCAGATTGCGAACTAAACCAGCAGGGGAAAAACAATGCTCGGACCGACGGGACATACGGACACATTTTCCCGCGACAACCTGCCGCCCGAGGACGCGTGGCCGGGTTTCCAGCTCGACGGCTTCGACTACCCCGATTATCTCAACGTGGGCGTGGAACTGACCGACCGCCTGGTCGAACAGGGCTTCGGCGACCG
Source organism: Nitratireductor arenosus (assembly GCF_009742725.1). GTDB lineage: Bacteria > Pseudomonadota > Alphaproteobacteria > Rhizobiales > Rhizobiaceae > Mangrovimarina > Mangrovimarina arenosa. The sequence goes on from NZ_WPHG01000004.1 coordinate 249,141, forward strand.
CACGGCGCTGATCGGCAACGGGCGTCGGCGCACCTACAAGGAACTTTCCGACTGGACCAACCGCCTCGCCCACGCGCTAGTCGAGGATTACGGCGTCAAGCCGGGCAACCGGGTGCTGATCCGCGGTCCCAACAATCCCGCGATGGTCGCCTGCTGGCTGGCCGCGACCAAGGCAGGCGCGGTGGTGGTCAACACCATGCCGATGCTGCGCGCCGGCGAAATCGCCAAGATCGTCGACAAGGCGGAAATCACACTGGCGCTGTGCGACACACGCTCCAAGGACGAGCTTGTCGCCTGCGCCAAGGACAGCAAATTCCTAAAACAGGTCATCGGCTTCGACGGCACCGCCAATCACGACGCCGAACTCGACCGTGTCGCGCTCGACAAATCGGTGATCTTCGAAGCGGTCAAAACCGGCCGCGACGATGTCGCCCTGCTCGGCTTCACCTCGGGCACGACCGGTGTGCCGAAGGCGACGATGCATTTCCATCGCGACCTTTTGATCGTCGCCGACGGCTACGCCAAGGAGGTGCTGCAAGTTACACCCGACGACGTCTTCGTCGGCTCGCCGCCGCTCGCCTTCACCTTCGGCCTCGGCGGCCTGGCGATTTTTCCGCTGCGTTTCGGCGCGGCCGCGACGCTTTTGGAAAGCGCCACGCCGCCCAACATGATCGAGATCATCGAGACCTACAAGGCGACGGTCTCCTTCACCGCGCCGACGGCTTATCGCGCGATGCTGGCGGCGATGGAAGAAGGCGCCGACCTGTCCTCGCTCAGGGTCGCGGTATCGGCGGGCGAGACCCTGCCCGCCCCGGTCTTCGAGGCATGGACCCAAAAGACCGGCAAGCCGATCCTCGACGGCATCGGGGCGACCGAAATGCTACATATCTTCATTTCCAACCGCTTCGACGACATGCAACCGGCCACGACCGGACGGCCGGTCACCGGCTATGAGGCCAGGATCGTCGACGCCGACATGAACGAGGTGCCGCGCGGCACGGTCGGCAAGCTCGCCGTGCGCGGCCCGACCGGCTGCCGCTACCTCGCCGACGAGCGCCAGCGCGACTACGTCAGGGACGGCTGGAACCTGACCGGCGACGCCTTTTACCAGGACGAGGAGGGGCGCTTCCACTTCGCCGCGCGCACCGACGACATCATCGTGTCGGCCGGCTACAACATCGCCGGACCGGAGGTGGAGGCCGCGCTGCTTGCCCATGCCGACGTCGCCGAATGCGCAGTCATCGGCGCGCCCGACGAGGCGCGTGGCCAGATCGTTCAGGCGCATGTGGTGCTGGTGGAGGGCTGCGTCGGCGACGAGGCGATGACCAAGCGGCTGCAGGACCACGTCAAGGCGACGATCGCGCCCTATAAATATCCGCGCTCGGTCGTGTTCATCCAGGCGCTTCCCAAGACCCAGACCGGCAAGATCCAGCGTTTCAGGCTGCGCCAGGACATCCAAAAATGACCGATTTTTCGAAAACCCGCGCGCTGTTCCATCTGCCTGACGGACTGGTCTATCTCGACGGTAACTCGCTCGGCCCGTTGCCGAAAAAGGCGGTCGAAAAGACGGCGACAATGATGCGCGAAGAATGGGGCGACCTTTTGATCCGCGGCTGGAACGCGGCTGGATGGATGGCGCAGCCCCGGAGTATCGGCGACCGGGTCGGGCGGCTGATCGGTGCGCCCGAGGGATCGGTGGTGCTGGGCGACACGCTATCGATCAAGGTCTATCAGGCGCTCGCCTCGGCACTGGAACTGCGGCCGCAGCGCAAGGTGGTCTTGTCCGACAACGGCAATTTCCCGACCGACCTCTATATGGCCTCCGGGCTGATCCAGTCGTTCGACAAGGGTCACGAGTTGAAGATCGTCGCGCCGGAAGAGGTCGAGGACGCAATCGACGACACGGTCGCGGCGCTGATGCTGACGGAGGTCGACTACCGTACCGGGCGCCTGCACGACATGAAGCGCCTGACCGAGAAGGCGCACGCCGCCGGCGCGCTGGCGATCTGGGATCTCGCGCATTCGGCCGGCGCGCTGCCGGTCGATCTCGCCGGCGCCGACGCCGATTTCGCGGTCGGCTGCACCTATAAATATCTCAATGGCGGGCCCGGCGCGCCAGCCTTCATCTATGTCGCGCCGCGGCTGGCCGAACAGGTCCGCCCTGCCCTGTCCGGCTGGCTCGGCCACGACGCGCCGTTCGCCTTCGACCTTGACTACCGAGCCGGCCGGGGCATCGACCGGATGCGGGTCGGCACGCCGCCGGTGCTCGCGCTAGCCGCCCTCGACGCCGCGCTCGACGCCTGGGACGGCGTCGACATGGCCGATCTGCGCGCCGCCTCGATCCGGCTTTCGGAGCGTTTCATCGCCGAAGTCGAGCGGCGCTGCCCCGATTTGACGCTCGGCTCGCCGCGCGACCCGGAGCAACGCGGCAGTCAGGTCTCTTTCCTGCACGACAACGGTTATGCGATCATGCAGGCGCTGATCGCGCATGACGTGATCGGCGATTTCCGGGCGCCGAACGCGATACGCTTCGGCTTCACGCCGCTTTATCTCGGCGAGGACGACGTGGTCGCCGGCGCCGAACGGCTCGAACGCATCATGGCCGAGCGGCTTTGGGACCGTCCCAAGTTCCACAAGAGGGCAGCCGTGACATGAGCGCATCCTACGACCCCTCCAACGACGGCGCGGTGACCGATTTCGCCCGCAAGATGTCGTATGGCGACTATCTGCATCTCGACAAGATCCTCGACGCCCAGACGCCGAAATCGGAGTCGCCCGACGAGATGCTGTTCATCATCCAGCACCAGACCTCGGAGCTGTGGATGAAACTCGCCGTGCACGAGGTCAGTTCGGCACTCGCCGCCTTGCGCGGCGACGCGCTGCAGCCGGCCTTCAAGATGCTGACGCGGGTTGCGCGCATCTTCGAGCAGTTGAACAGTGCCTGGGACGTGCTGCGCACGATGACGCCGAGCGAATATACGCGCTTCCGCGCCGCGCTCGGCCAATCCTCGGGTTTCCAGTCCTGGCAATATCGCGCCATCGAGTTTCTGGCCGGAAACCGCAACACGGCGATGCTGAAGGCGCACGCGCACGATCAGGCGGTGACGGCGCGGCTGGAGGCGATCCTGGAGCGGCCGAGCCTCTACGACGAGGCGCTGCTGCTGCTTGAGCGCCAGGGATTCGAGATCGGCGCGGACGCTAAGCGGTCCGAGTGGCGCACAACGCGCGAGGAAAGCGCGACGGTGCTGGCGGCGTGGAAATCGGTCTACCAGGACCCGGAGCGTTACTGGCAACTCTACGAACTGGCGGAAAAACTGGTCGACTTCGAGGACTATTTCAGGCGGTGGCGCTTCAACCACGTCACCACGGTGGAACGCATCATCGGACTGAAGCGCGGAACGGGCGGGACATCGGGCGTCGGCTATCTGCGCAGGATGTTGGAGGTGGAACTGTTTCCGGAATTGTGGAAAGTCAGAACGGAACTATGACGGTGGGCCGAGGCACCACGGCAGCGCCGGACGGACCGTATACAGGTCGAAGGCCGGGACGGATCGTTCAATGATCAGGTGCCGCAGGGAACAAAACAGGGAGACGACCATGAGAAAATTTCTTGCCGCGGGCGTAATCGCCCTTTCCACAAGCGTTGCCGGAGGGGCCTTCGCTGAGCCGGTCAAAATCGGCATGATCACCACCTTGTCGGGCGGCGGCGCGGGACTGGGCGTCGATGTGCGCGACGGCTTCATGTTGGCACTCAAACAGGCGGGCAATTCCGAGGTCGAGCTGATCGTGGAGGACGACGCCCGCAAGCCGGAACTGGCCGTGCAGATCGCCGACAAGATGATCCAGAGCGACAAGGTCGACATTCTGACCGGCATCATCTGGTCGAACCTGGCGATGGCCGTCGTGCCGAATGCCGTCAATCAGGGCACTTTCTACCTGTCGCCCAATGCCGGCCCGTCGGCACTCGCCGGCGCCAACTGCAACAAGAACTATTTCAACGTCGCCTGGCAGAACGACAATCTGCATGAGGCGGCGGGCGCCTATGCCGCGGAGGCCGGTTACAAGAAGGTCTTCATCATGGCGCCGAACTATCCGGCAGGCACCGACGCGCTGACCGGCTTCAAGCGCTTCTACGAGGGCGACCTCGCCAACGAGGTCTACACCAAACTCGGCCAGACCGACTATGCCGCCGAGATCGCCCAGATCCGCGCGTCCGGCGCCGACGCGGTGTTCTTCTTCCTGCCCGGCGGCATGGGCATCGCCTTCATGAAGCAATACGCCCAGTCGGGCGTCGAGCTGCCGCTGGTCGGCCCGGCCTTCTCGTTCAGCCAGGACATTCTCGGCGCGGTCGGCGACGCCGCGATCGGCGTCAAGAACACCTCGCAATGGTCGAAGGACATCGACAACGACACCAACAAGGCGTTCGTCGAGACCTTCCAGGCCGAATATGGCCGCCTGCCCTCGCTCTATGCCAGCCAGGGCTTCGATACAGCCAATCTCATCCTGTCGGCGGCGGCCAAGGCAGACGTGAAGGACCAGGACGCGTTCCGGGCCGCGCTGAAGGAAGCCGACTTCAGCTCGACGCGCGGCGATTTCGCCTTTGCCAGCAATCACCACCCGATCCAGGACATCTATGTCCGTGAGGTGATCAAGGAAGGCGATACGCTCACCAACAAGATCGTCGGCGTCGCGCTGGAGGATCATCAGGACGCCTACGCGGCGGAATGCAAGATGTAATTGTGATGAAACGGCCACCCTTTTCCCGCTCGCGGGGAGAGGGTGGCGGCTGACGGACGAGACGTGGCGCGGCACTTGCCGTCACACGCGCCCGGCCTTGGCTTCGCGCCCAATCCTTCACCCGGCCCGTCGGGCCAGCTTCTCCCCCTGGGGTGGGGAGAAGACCTCAGTTTCAAACGTTCAGGACGACCGTGCAAACCGCGCTCCTCATCGAACAGATCCTCAACGGCCTTCAATTCGGCGTCATGCTGTTTTTGATGGCCGCCGGCCTGACGCTGATCTTCGGCGTCATGGGCCTGATCAATCTTGCCCACGGCTCGCTCTACATGATCGGCGCCTTCGCCTGCGCGACGGTTGCCGCAGCGACCGGCTCGTTCTGGCTCGGGCTGGTGGCCAGCCTGGCCGCGGCGGCGGCGGCCGGCGCGATCGTGGAGGTCACCGTCATCCGGCGGCTCTATGACCGCGACCATCTCGACCAGGTGCTGGCGACCTTCGCGCTGATCCTGATCTTTTCGGAAGGCACGCGCTGGGTGTTCGGCTCGTTTCCGCTTTATCTCGACATCCCGCCGCTCCTGCGCGGTGCGCTGCCGCTGCCCGGCGGCGGTGCCTACCCGGCCTACCGGCTGGCGATCATCGGCGTCGGCATCGCGGTCGCCGTCGGCCTTTACCTGCTGATTTCGCGGACGCGGCTCGGCATGCGCATCCGCGCCGGCGAATCCGACCGCGAGATGATCGCCGCGCTCGGCGTCGACATCCGCACGCTCTATACGGTCGTGTTCGCACTCGGGGCGGCGCTGGCCGGGCTGGCCGGCGCGCTGGTCGGTGCGCTGCAATCGGTCCAGGTCGGCATGGGCGAGCCGGTGCTGATCCTGGCCTTCGTGGTGATCGTCATCGGCGGCATCGGCTCGATCAAGGGTGCGCTGGTCGGGGCGGTACTCGTCGGCGTGATCGACACGCTCGGGCGGTTCCTGCTGCCGGTCGCGTTCGCCACCTTCATGGACGCCTCGTCGGCTGCCGGTATCGGCGCCGCGCTTGCCTCCATGCTGATCTATGTGTTCATGGCGCTCGTGCTGGCCATCCGGCCGCAGGGCCTGTTTTCGGCGCAGGGTTGACGATGATGGGCAATCCTCGCGAAACCATCCTCAATCTCGCGCTCGTCCTGCTTCTGGCCGCGATCCCGCTGGTCGCCACCGGCATGGGCGAACCGTTCTACGTCACGCTCGCAACCCGCATGGCGATCCTTGCGCTGGCCGCGGTCGGGCTCAATTTCCTGCTCGGGCTGGGCGGACTGGTCTCGTTCGGCCACGCCGCGTTTTTCGGCATTGGCGGTTATGTCGCCGGCATCGCCGCCACCCATGCCTTCAACGCCGAACCGCTGCTGTTCGGCCTGCCCGGCACCAACCAGATGATCGTCATCTGGCTGGCCGCGGTCCTCCTGTGCGGGCTCGCCGCGCTCGCGATCGGCGTCATCTCGCTGCGCACCAGCGGGGTCTATTTCATCATGATCACGCTCGCCTTCGCGCAGATGATCTATTATTTCGCCATCTCCTGGCCGGCCTATGGCGGCGAGGACGGGCTGTCGATCTATGTCCGCAACGGGTTTCCCGGCGTCAACACGCTGAACGGCCTGCACTTCTTCTATCTATGCTTTGGCCTGTTGCTTGCCGCGCTCGCCGTGTTTTCGGTGCTGCGCAATTCCCGCTTCGGCGCGGCGCTCGAAGCCTCAAGGCAAAACCAGCAGCGGCTCGCCGCCGTCGGCATCGCGCCGTTCCGCGTCAAACTCGTCGCCTTTGCCATCTCAGGCATGATCACCGGCCTCGCCGGCGCGCTGTTCGCCGATCTCAACCGCTTCGTCAGCCCGTCGATGCTGTCCTGGCACATGTCGGGCGAACTGATCGTGCTGATCATCCTGGGCGGCACCGGGCGGCTGTTCGGGCCGGTCGCCGGCGCGATGGTCTACGTCCTGTTCGAATTCTATCTCGGCGGCGTGACCGAGCGCTGGCAGTTCTTCCTTGGGCTGATCCTGCTCGGCGTGGTGCTGTTCGCGCGCGGCGGCGTGGTCGGCCTGATCGCGGGAAAGGCACGTCATGGCTGAGCCCATCCTGGATATCCGCAACCTCAACAAGAGCTTCGGCGCGCTGAAGGCGACCGACAATGTCAGCCTCGACCTGCGCCCAGGCGAAATCCACGCGCTGATCGGCCCTAACGGCGCCGGCAAGTCGACGCTAATCCACCAGATTGCCGGATCGCTGCGACCCGGTAGCGGCACGATCCGGTTTCTGGGCCGCGATATCGGCGCACTCGGCGTGCCCGAGCGCACCCGGCTCGGGCTCGGCCGCACCTTTCAGATCTCCTCGTTGGCGCCGGATTACTCGGCGCTGCGCAACGTCATGCTGGCCGTCCAAGCGCGACAGGGCACGAGTTTCCGCTTCGTCAAAGCGGTGATGCGCGACCGGTCGCTGCGCGATCCGGCGCTAGAGGCCCTGGAACGGGTCGGGCTTGCCGAACGTGCGCATGTGTCGGCGGCCGAGCTCTCTCACGGCGAGCGCCGCCAGCTCGAGATCGCGATCGCGCTCGCGCTCGGCTCCAAGGCCTTCCTGCTCGACGAACCGATGGCCGGCATGGGACCGGAAGGCTCCAAGGCCCTGACGACGTTTCTCGACGGGCTGCGCGCCGAAGCGCCGATCCTGCTCGTCGAGCACGACATGGACGCCGTGTTCGCGCTCGCCGACCGCATTTCGGTCCTCGTCTACGGTCGCGTCATCGCCACTGGCACGGTCGAGGAAATCCGGCACAATCCCGACGTGCGACAAGCCTATCTCGGGGAGGAAGGTTGATGTTGCTCGAAGCCGCCGGTCTGGAAACCTTCTATGGCGCGAGCCAGGCCCTGTTCGGCGTCGACCTTGCCGTGGGCGAAGGCGAGGTCGTTGCCCTGATGGGCCGCAACGGCATGGGCAAGACCACAACCATCCGGTCGATCTGCGGCCTGAACCCGCCGCGCGCCGGCACGCTCAGCTTCGCCGGGTCCAGCCTTCGGGGCCTGCGCCCGCACCGCGTCGCCCGCCTCGGCATCGGACTGGTGCCGGAAGGCCGCCGCTGCTTCCCCAATCTCACCGTCGAGGAAAACCTTACCGCGGCAGCGCGCGCGGGCGCCTGGACACATACCCGGATCGAAACGCTTTTTCCCCGGCTCGCCGAGCGCCGGCGCCAATATGCCGACACGCTTTCGGGCGGCGAACAGCAGATGCTGGCCGTCGGCCGCGCGCTGATGACCAATCCGAAGCTTTTGATCCTCGACGAGGCGACGGAGGGTCTCGCGCCGGTAATCCGGCAAGATATCTGGAGCTCGATCCGCAAACTCAAGGAAGAGGGACTAGCGATCCTGGTCGTCGACAAGACCATGTCCGAACTGCTTCCCGTGGCCGATCGCTGCGTGGTGCTCGAAAAGGGCACGACGGTGTGGAGCGGGCTACCCGAAGAGCTCTCCGACGACATCCGCAATCGTTATCTCGGCGTCTGACAAGAAAGGGCACAACCTTGAACCCGTCTTCTTATGAACTTTTGAACCCCTCGCACTGGAAAGCCGCCAAAGGCTACACCAACGGCATCATGGCCGAAGGGCGCACGATCTTCGTCGCCGGCCAGGTCGGGTGGAACGGCCAGCAGGAATTCGAGACAGACGACTTCGCCGGGCAGGTCCGCCAAGCCCTGCAAAACATCGTCGACGTGCTGGCCGAAGCCGGTGCCGGACCGGAGCACGCCACTCGCATGACCTGGTACATCACCGACAAGCGCGAATATCTCGATCGGCTTTCCGACGTCGGCGCGGCCTATCGCGACGTGATGGGTCGCAATTTCCCCGCCATGACCATGGTCCAGGTCGCCGACCTGATCGAGGACCGGGCCAAGGTCGAAATCGAAGTGACGGCGGTCCTGCCGTCCTGAGCGGCCAAACCACACGGCAATTGCTGGACCAACGGCCGGCAGGCGCATGCGCTTGCCGGGACCGTCGTGCTTTGCCAAACACGCCCGATGAGCACAGAACCCTCGAACCTCAAAGCGGCCCTTTGGATGGGCGGCTGGCTGGCGTTGATGCTGACCATGACGGTGGCCGGTCGCGAAGCCACGCGCGAGCTCGACGTGTTCCAGATCATGGAAATGCGCTCGGTGATCGGTATGCTCCTGCTCTATCCGGTGATCCGCATGGCCGGCGGCCTGCGCTCCGTGCGCACCGCGATGCTGCCGCGCCATGTCGGCCGCAACGTGGTGCATTACGGCGCGCAGTTCGCCTGGTTTTACGCACTGGCAATGATTCCGATCGCGCAACTGGTCTCGATCGAGTTCACCATGCCGATCTGGACCGCGATCCTGGCGGCGGCTTTCCTCGGCGAGCGCATCAATGGCTGGAAGATCGCCGCGATCGTGCTCGGCCTGATCGGCGTTGCCATCATCGTGCGACCGGGAGCCGGTTCGCTCGATGTCGGCCAATTGTTCGCGCTGTTCGCGGCCATCGGCTTCGGCATATCGGTGGCGCTGGTGAAGTCGCTCACCCGCCACGACAGCGTGCCCACGATCATTTTCTGGATGCTGGTGGTGCAGTCCGTACTCGGCATCGCGCCGGCGCTGGCGGTGTGGCAATGGCCGTCGCTGACGGTGATGCCGTGGATCGTGGTGATCGGCTTTTGCGGCACCTATTCCCACTACTGCATGGCGCGCGCGATGCTGCATGCCGATGCCACGACGGTGGTGCCGATGGATTTCCTGCGCGTGCCGCTTTCAGCACTTCTGGCCTGGCTCGTCTATCAGGAGGGGATCGATTTCTATACCGTCGTCGGCGCCGTGCTCATCCTTGCCGGCAACTCGCTCAACCTCAAGCAGGGCGGCACGGCGCGCATCCGCCCCAACTGACAAAGCCCTACCCGCGTCACAAACACGAAAGCGCAAGCATGCAGGCCCCACCCAGCCGGTGGACAAGCTGCACACCACGGCGTTTGTCAGCAGGCCGTGCCTTGTCAAACGCCCTCCCCCCTTATATGAGCGGGCGAGTCGAGGGCAGGCAGACAGAAACGGCGCCGAAAAAGCCGTCATGCTTCGACGAGCGGGAAACAGGCAGCATCACAAGCAGGCCGCATGGCGACGATGATTGACGTCCAGGACGTGACGAAGCGTTTCGGCAATATGCTCGCCGTCGACCAATGCTCGCTCCAGGTCGAACAAGGCACGATCACCGGCTTGATCGGCCCGAACGGCGCGGGCAAGACGACGCTGTTCAACATGGTCGCCGGCGCCTTCGCGCCCAGCTCCGGGCGTATCCTGCTCGATGGCGAGGACGTTACAGGCCTTGAGGCGCACGCGCTTTTCTCGCGCGGATTGTTGCGCACTTTCCAGATCGCGCAGGAATTTTCGCACATGACGGCGCTGGAAAACCTGATGATGGTGCCGGCGCGCCAGGCGGGCGAAAACTTCTTCAATGCGTGTTTCCGGCGCGGCGCGGTGCTGGCCGAGGAGACGGAGACCCGCAAGAAGGCGGAGGACGTGCTCGGCATCCTCAAACTCACCCACGTCAAGAACGAGAAGGCGGGTAATCTGTCGGGCGGGCAAAAGAAGCTGCTCGAACTCGGGCGCGTGATAATGGCCGAGCCGCGGGTGGTGCTGCTCGACGAGATCGCCGCCGGCGTCAACCGCACGCTGCTCAACGACCTCGCCGCCGTCGTCCAGCGCCTGAACCGCGAGGACGGGCTTACCTTCTTCGTCATCGAGCACGACATGGACCTGATCGCCCGGCTGTGCGATCCGGTTATCGTCATGGCCGCCGGCACGGTGATGGTCGAAGGTCCGATGTCGGAAATCCGCAACAATCCCGAAGTGATCGAAGCGTATTTCGGCGGCACGCCCGCCGACGGAGAACGCTGATGGCGCTCTTGGAGATTAGCGGCATCCACGCCGGCTATGGCGGGGCGAACATCCTCAATGGCGTCAGCATCGCCATCGAGGCCGAGGAGATCGGCGTCATCGTCGGCCCCAACGGCGCGGGCAAGTCGACGACCCTGAAGGCGCTGTTCGGCCTGCTTTCAATCTCTAAGGGCAATGTCACCTTCGAGGGACGCGACGTCACCAACACACCGCCCGAAAGCCTGGTTAAGCAGGGCCTTTCCTTTGTACCGCAGGAATACAACGTCTTTCCCACGATGAGCGTGCACGAAAACCTGGAGATGGGGGCCTATGTCCGGCGCGACGATTTCCGCCACCTCGTCGACCAGGTCTACGGTTTCTTCCCGCCGTTGAAGGACAAGCGCCGCCAGCCGGCGGGCGAGCTCTCCGGCGGCCAGCGTCAGATGGTGGCGATCGGGCGCGCGCTGATGACGGAGCCGCGGCTGCTGCTGCTCGACGAACCGACGGCCGGCCTGTCGCCTTTGTTTACCGGCGAGATCTTCGAACGTATCGTCGCCATCAACGCCGCCGGTACAGGCATCTTGATGGTGGAGCAAAATGCGCGCCAGGCGCTGGCGATCGCGCATAAGGGCTTCGTGCTGGCCGGCGGTCAGAACCGCTTCACGGGCACCGGGCAGGAACTGCTCGACGACCCGGAGGTGGCGAAAAGCTTTCTCGGCGGGGAGGACCAGCCATGACCGAGGTCGATCTGCTGACCGCGCTGCCGGTGCGCGAATTCGTGTTCTTCATCAACAAGGGCATCATCGCCGGACTGATCATCGGCTCGATCTACGCGCTCGGTGCCGTCGGGGTGACGCTGGTCTTCGGCATTTTGCGGTTCGCCCATCTCGCCCATGGCGACATGATGACAACGGGCGCCTTCATCGCGTTGGTGCTGACCGCGCTTTTGCCCGGCGCGGGGGCACTGGTCGGCCTGCCGACCGCCTTCGTGCTGATGCCGATCGCGATGGCGTTGACGGCGCTGCTGGCGATCGTCCTCGACCGCTGGTTCTACCGGCCGCTGCGGCAGGCCAATGTGCGCCCCGTCACCATCGTGATGGCCTCGGTCGGCGTCATGCTGATGATGCAGGGCCTGATCCGACTGGTGTTCGGCACGGGAACCCGGCCGCTTTATGTCGGCGCCAAGGATATTTACCGCCTGCCGGTCGGCGACGGCTTCATCGTCGTCACAGAACCGCAGGTGCTGTTGTTCGTGTTTACGGCGCTGTGCATCGTCGCGCTCCACTTCTTTCTGACCCGCGCACGGCTCGGCAAGGCAATGCGCGCTGTGTCCGACAATGCCGACCTGGCGCGAGTGTCGGGCATTCCCACCGAGCATGTGGTGCGCGCGACCTGGATCATCGGCGGCGCGCTGGCCGCCGCCGGCGGCACGCTGCTCGCCCTCGACGTCACCTTGAAGCCCGACCTGAGCTTCAACATCCTTTTGCCGATCTTCGCCGCCGCGATCGTCGGCGGGATCGGCCAGCCCTATGGCGCGGTGGCCGGCGGGCTGGTGGTCGGCTTCACCGAAACGCTGGCCGTGTTCAACTGGGCGATCCTGCTCAGGCCGCTCAAGCCGTTTTTGCCGGACTGGGTGGAGCTGCCGACGCAACTCGCGCTGGTGCCGACCGAATACAAGATCGTCATCCCCTTCTTCATCCTGGTTGCGGTGCTGATCTGGCGACCGACGGGGATCTTCCGCGGGAGCGTGATCAAATGACGAACCGCGCCGGACGCGAAACCCTGCTGTTCGCCGGCCTGGCCGTACTCATCGCGCTGGTCTTCGCCGCGCAGGGCGCGGCTTTCGGGACGCGCATGCTGGTCGAGGCAAGCTGCCTGGCGATCGTGGCGCTCGGCCTGACCATCCAATGGGGCTATGCCGGCCTGTTCAATGTCGGCACGATGGGGTTCATCGCGATCGCGGCCTACACGACGGTACTGGTGTCGTTTCCCGTCAACGGCGCCTTCTGGACGTCAAACGGACCGGCTCTTCTCGGCAAGACCGCACTTTACCTGGTCGTCGGCGGGCTTCTCACCTACGCGATGAGCCAGACCCACCGCCTCGGCCTGCCGAAGAAATTCCGCACGCTGCTTGCCTTGATCGCCGGTGCCGCGACCTATATCGCCGTCTCCGGCGCACTCGGCGAGGCGGCCACCCATATCGAGGGCGAAGCCGGCTTCATCGGCGGCTTCGGCCTTCCCGTCTGGGTCGGCTGGCTCGGCGGCGGCATCGTCGCCGGTGCGCTCGGTTGGGCCATGGGCCGCATCACGCTCGGCCTGCGCGCCGACTATATGGCGATCGCGACGCTGGGCATCGCGGAGATCGTCAAGGCATATCTCAAAAACGCCGACTGGCTGACGCGCGGCACGCTGACCGTCTCGCCCCTGCCCTGGCCGGTGCCGACGCCGGCCGAACTCGGCTTCGTCATGTCGCGCGCGGCCTATCTCAGCGTGACGGCAGTGATGATCGTGGTGATCTTCGTGCTCCTGCAGCGGGCTTGGGCCGCGCCGTGGGGACGCATGATGCGCGCCATCCGCGACAACGAATTGTCGGCGGCTGCGATGGGTAAGAATATCAGCCGGCGCCGGCTGGAGATGTTCGTGCTCGGCAACGTCATTATCGGCATCGGCGGCGGCGCGCTGATCACCTTCAGCAGCATTTTCGACCCGTCGAGCTTCCTACCTCTCAACCACACATTCCTGATCTGGGTGATGGTCATTCTAGGCGGCGCCGGCAACAATCTCGGCACCATCTTCGGCGCGCTGTTCGTCTATGTCATCTGGACGATGTCGGAACCGGCGGCCCTGTTCCTGTTCGACCAGGTCGCCTATTGGGGCGACAGGCTGTTCGACTGGCAGGCGCCGGCCGACATGACGACACGCGCCCTGCAGATGCGGGTTTTCGTCATCGGCCTGACGATCACGCTGGTGCTGCGCTTCGCGCCACGCGGCCTGATCCCCGAACGGCCGGTCAAATACGAATGATGGCAGCGGCGCGATCGTGCACCGTCGCGCCCACCCACGGGCCTTCGAGCCGTTACCCTACATCGATATCGGCCACCTAGAGTAGAGCCGAACGTGAAAAGGCTCGCTCCCCAGGTTCGCGAGCCTTCTCCGCTATTGGCTAGCAGCGGATATTACTGAAGAGCCTTGTCGGTGATCATATGCGTCCAGGCGCCTTCCGGCTCCTTGGTGATGACCGGATCGGATCCGCCTTCGAGCAGCGTCTTGACCGTGCGCTCGTAATCGGCCGGGTCGAGCGCCCCGTTGGAGCCCGCCGTCAGCTTGGCGATCTCGCCCATCATGCGTTTCTGGTGCTTTTCGGTCTGGGCGCCGCTGGCATCGTTGTCGAGCACGATCATCGCCGCCTCGTCCGGGTTCTCCTCGGCCCATTTCCAGCCCTTCATCGAGGCGCGCACGAAACGGGTCAGCCGGTCGACGAAGGCGTCATCCTTGAGGTTGTCCTCCAGCACGTAAATGCCGTCCTCGAGCGTGGCGACACCCTGGTCTTCATATTTGAACACCACCAGATCGTCCGGCTCGAAACCGGCGTCGATCACCTGCCAGTATTCGTTGTAGGTCATGGTCGAGATGCAGTCGGCCTGCTTCTGGATCAGCGGATCGACGTTGAAGCCCTGCTTCAGCACCGTGACACCCTCCTCGCCGCCGTCGGTGGGCAGGCCGAGATGGCTCATCCACGACAGGAACGGATATTCGTTGCCGAAGAACCACACGCCGAGCGTCTTGCCCTTGAAATCCTCCGGGCTTTCGATGCCGGTCTCCTTGCGGCACACCAGCATCATGCCCGACGATTTGAACGGCTGGGCGACGTTGACCAGCGCCACGCCCTTCTCGCGCGTGGCGAGCGCGGCCGGCATCCAGTCGATGATGACGTCGGCCCCGCCGCCGGCCAGAACCTGCGGCGGGGCGATGTCAGGCCCGCCCGGCTTGATTTCCACGTCGAGATCCTCCTCCTCGTAGAAACCCTTGTCCTGGGCGACGTAATAGCCGGCGAACTGGGCCTGCGTGACCCATTTGAGCTGCAATGTCAGCTTGTCGGCGGCAAGCGCCTGGGCCGCGGCGAAGGACATCGCCCCGGCCAGCATGGCAGTCATCAGTTTTTTCATTATGCCGTTCCCTCTGTGGTTGAAATTATGCCTATCCTCCCCGGATAGACGGATGCCAGAACGTGGCGGCCCGTTCCACGAGCGCAACCACACCATAAAAGACAGAACCCGCCAGCGCTGCAACCGCGATTTCGGCCCAGACCATGTCGATGTTCATTCGTCCGACCTCGGTGGAAATGCGAAACCCCATGCCGACGATCGGCGTGCCAAAGAATTCCGCCACGATGGCGCCGATCAGCGCCAGCGTCGAATTGATCTTGAGTGCGTTGAAGATGAACGGTCCGGCGGCCGGCAGGCGCAGCTTGAACAAGGTCTGCCAGTAGCCGGCCGCATAGGTGCGCATCAGGTCGCGCTCCATTGCCGACGCCGCGGTCAGGCCCTGGACCGTGTTCACCAGCATCGGAAAGAAGGTCATGATGATGACGACGGCCGCCTTGGACGGCCAGTCGAAACCGAACCACATCACCATGATCGGCGCCACGCCGATCACCGGCAGCGCCGAGACGAAATTGCCGAGCGGCAACAATCCGCGCTGCAGAAACGGCGACCGGTCGATCAGGATTGCGACCAAAAACCCCGATCCGCACCCCAGCACGTAGCCGGCCAGCACCGCCTTGAGAAAAGTCTGGCGGAAATCGGCCCACAGGATCGGCAGCGAGTTGATCAGCCGGTCCCAGATCGCGGACGGCGGCGGCAGCAGCACGAACGGAACCTCGAAGCCGCGCACCGCGCCTTCCCACAAAACCAGAAGCGTCGCGCCGAAGATCAGCGGGACGACGATACCGATCAGCCGCGCCTGGGTGCGGCTTTCCGGCTGCCGGCGCACCAGCCATTCGTTAAAGGCCCAGGCCGCGAGCCAGAACAGGACGGCGAGCAGGAACACACTCATCGCGCCATCCCCATGCGCTTCAAGACCAGGCCGTGCGCGAAACCGACCGCCATCACCAGCACCGCCGCGATCGCGGCCGCGGCAAACAGCGCCGCCCAGATCTGCACGGTCTGGCCGTAATAGGAGCCGGCCAGAAGCCGCGCGCCCAGGCCCGCCACCGCGCCGGTCGGCATTTCGCCGACGATCGCGCCGACCAAGCTGATGGCGACCGCGACCTGCATCGAGGTAAACAGGTAAGGTAGCGCGCTCGGCCATCTCAGTTTCCAGAATACCTGGCCGGCGCCGGCCGAATAGGTGCGCATCAGGTCAAGCTGGATCGCTTCGGGGCTGCGCAGCCCCTTGACCATGCCGACCACGACCGGGAAAAACGACAAATAGGTCGAGATCAGCGCCTTGGGCAGGATGCCAGACAGGCCGATCGCGTTCAAAACCACGATGATCATCGGGGCGATCGCCAGGATGGGGATCGTCTGCGAGGCGATCACCCACGGCATGACGGACTTGTCCATGGCGCGGTTGTGAACGATGCCGACGGCGAGCAGAATGCCAAGCGCGGTGCCGATGGCGAAGCCGAGCAGCGTCGAGGACAGCGTGACCCAGCCGTGATAGACGAGGCTGCGCTTGGATGTCGGGCGCACATCGACCGTCGTCTTCCAGATTTCGGCCATCACCTGATGCGGGCTCGGCAGCACCGGCCGTTCCTGGTTGAGCGTGTCGCGGACAAGCTCGGCGGCCGTCCATTCCCGCTCTGACTTGGCGTAGCGGTCGAGCTGCCACGGCGCGTTCAGATAGACCGCGAAGGCGTACCACAGCGCCACGAGCGCAACGACGACGGTGAGAATCGGAACCGTCTTGCCGCCGACGAGGCGCGCGCCCAGCGTGGGCCTTGCCGTCGGCAGGTTCGCCACCGGGTCGACCGCCACCATCACCCGCCCCCGTGCGGACGTCGGGCCCCGCGATCGGCCGCGGCCGATATCGCCTTGACCTCACTCATAGCTGTGCCCCGCCCGCAGCCCCTCGCGCACGCGGTGGGCGATCTTCAAGAACTCCGGGCTTTCGCGAATGTCGAGCGGCCGCTCCTTGGGCAGGGTCGAATCGATGATGTCGGTCACCCGTCCCGGCCTGGGCGACATCACCACGATCTTGGTCGACAGATAGACCGCCTCCGGAATCGAATGGGTAACGAAGCAGATCGTCTTGGTGGTGCGTTCCCACAGTTTCAGCAATTGCTCGTTCAAATGGTCGCGCACGATTTCGTCCAGCGCGCCGAACGGCTCGTCCATCAGCAACAGATCGGCGTCGAAGGCGAGCGCGCGCGCGATCGAGGCGCGCTGCTGCATGCCGCCGGAAAGCTGCCACGGGAATTTCTTGCCGAACCCCTTCAGGTCGACGAGATCCAGTACGCGGTCAATGCGCTCCTGCTGCTCGGCGCGCCCGATACCCATGATTTCCAGCGGCAGCGCGATGTTCTTTTCGATCGTGCGCCAGGGATAGAGCGCCGGCGCCTGGAAGACATAACCATAGGCGCGCCGCCGCCGCGCCTCCTGCGGCGTCATGCCGTTGACGGTGATCGAACCGGCGGTCGGCTGTTCGAGATCGGCGATGACGCGCAGAAACGTCGTCTTGCCGCAACCCGAGGGGCCGATGAAGGAAACGAACTCGCCCCTGCCGATCGATAGATCGACATCGGCCAGCGCCCGCACCGGCCCGTCACCGGTCTGGAAGGTCAGGCCGAGCCCCTTGGCCTCCACGACGCTTCGCGCCCCGGCCCCGGCATCCGCCGGCAGGCCCGCGCCGTCGCCGGCCGTGGCCTGCCCCCTGATCGCGGCGGAACTATTGCGCATCGGTCGGTCTCCACTGGATACGCCGCCCCGGCGGCGCTGAAATCGAGGATAGAACGCCGAGCCGGCCGCCGCCAAGCCGCTGCGTTGAAACCGCTGCGCCTGGCGCAAAACACGCAGGCAGCGGGAGAGCGTTTGACGCTCGCCGCGAGCCTGCGATGAAAGCGACGCGAAAAAACATCCTCACAGCCCGGCCGCCGGAATCACGTGGTCGCGCGTCAGCGGCGCCAGCCGCGCCCGCCGTGGCAGGTCGCCTGGATACCAGGCCAGTTCGGCGATCTCGGCCTGGGCCGAGACCGGCCCGTCGTGATGCAGCCGGTAAAGGGCGGCCTCGACGGCGTGGCCGGGCTCGTTGGCGGCCGGCGCCGAAAACCTGCCCAGGAAGCGCAGGGCCCCCTCGTTGGTCTCGAGCCCCAGTTCCTCCCGCAATTCGCGCACAAGCGCGGCGCACGCCGTCTCGCCGGGGTCGATCTTGCGGCCGGGCTGCATGAAGATTTCGGTACCGGCCTTGCGCACCAGCAGCATCTGGCCTTGCCGGTTGACGATGGCCGCCGCGGCGATCCTGATCGTTGCGGCCGGCGACAGGCCGGCCACGCCTAAACCCCGCTTGCCGGAATGCCCGACCGCTCGACCTTGCGCGGGGCGGTGATCTCCTTCCATTGCGACAGCGCCGTGCTGACCGGGCCGCGCGCCTCGCGCGCGACGAACTGGCCATGGCCGGGCTTGGCCTTGACCTGGAAATCGTCGACGACGACCTCGCCGCGCGACAGCACGTATTTCGGCAGGCCCTTGACCTTGATCCCCTCGAAGACGTTGTAATCGATCGCCGATTGCTGCGTCTTGGCCGAGATCGTCTTGGTCTTTTCCGGGTCCCAGACCACGATGTCGGCGTCGGCGCCCTCGGTGATCGCTCCCTTCTTGGGATACATGCCGAAAATCTTGGCCGGGTTGGTGGAGGTGACGGCGACGAATTCGTTCATCGTCAGCCGGCCGGTGGCCACACCATAGGTCCACAGGACCGGCAAACGGTCCTCGAGCCCGCCGGTGCCGTTCGGGATTTTCGTGAAGTCGCCGAGGCCGGTGCGTTTCTGCTCGGTGGTGAAGGCGCAGTGGTCGGTGGCGACCACCTGCAGCGAGCCGGCCGACAGCCCGGCCCATAACGAATCCTGATGCTGCTTGTCGCGGAAGGGCGGGCTCATCACCCGCCGCGCGGCATGGTCCCAGTCGGCATTGGCGTATTCGCTCTCGTCGAGCACCAGATGCTGGACCAGCGGTTCGCCGTAGACGCGCATGCCCTTCTGGCGCGCGCGGCGGATCGCCTCGTGGCTCTGCTCGCAGCTCGTATGCACCACGTAAAGCGGCGCGCCGGTCGCATCGGCGATCATGATGGCGCGGTTGGTCGCCTCGCCCTCGACCTCGGGCGGGCGCGAATAGGCGTGCGCCTCCGGCCCGTTATTGCCTTCGGCAAGCAGCTTTTCCTGCAGGGCGGCGACCACGTCGCCGTTTTCGGCATGCACCATCGGCAGGGCGCCGAGCTCGGCGCAGCGGCTGAACGAGGAATACATCTCGTCGTCATTGACCATCAGCGCGCCCTTATAAGCCATGAAATGCTTGAACGAGGTAATGCCGCGCTCGACCACTTCCGGCATTTCGTTGAACACCTGCTCGCCCCACCAGGTGATCGCCATGTGGAAGGAATAGTCGCAGCAGGCGCGCGTCGACTTGTTGTCCCACATCTTGATGGCGTCGAGCAGCGAGCCGTCGGGCTGGCTCAGGCAAAAGTCGATCACCATCGTGGTGCCGCCCGACAGCGCCGCGCGCGTGCCGGACTCGAAATCGTCGCTGGAATAGGTCCCCATGAAGGGCATTTCCAGGTGGGTGTGCGGGTCGATGCCGCCCGGCAGAACGTAGCAGCCGGTGGCGTCGATCTCATGGTCGGCGTGCAGATCCGGCCCGATGCCGACGATCTTGTCGTGCTTGATCAGCACGTCCGCCTTCCATGTCCGGTCCGCGGTGACGATGGTTCCGTTCTTGATGACTTTGGACATGTTGCAACCTCCCTGCTGGTCTTTCTCGTGGCCTCACGCCGTCGGATCGGCACGGCAGCCGCTCATGCGGCCCGGCCGCTCCGGCGCCAGGCGCCGTTTTTCCTTTTCGGCGCCCCCACGCATGAAATCTTGTCTTGGCCGACTGCACGCACCATCGCCTCACACCGCGCCGAACACGTCGATCGCCCTGCCGTGCACGCCGATGTCGACCGGGCCGAACACGGTGGCGACGGCGAGCGCGAAATAACCGGCCTTGGGCATGTAGACGACGTGATAGCGCTCGTCGCCGCGCGTCACCGACCAACAACGCTGCTCGAGGCCGCCGGAAAACCCTACCATGACCGGAGCCGGCTCGATCAAGTCGGCCTCGAAATCCGCCAGCGTGCGTTCATACCAGCTAGCCGTCGCGGCGCTGCCGGTGCGCGACGTCCTGCGCGCCTCGGCGACCGGATCATAGGCCGCGATCTCGCCGGCGATGATCGCCTTGATCGCCCGCGGCCCGATCGCGCCAGCACGTACGGCCACGGCTTACCCGATCCGCTCGACTGTAGCAGGACGGGTCGGCGCCGGGGCCCTCCGTGAAGGCCTGTCGACCCGCGCCGGCATGCGTCGAGCCCGCGCATGACCAGCCGATACGGAACGCCAATTCGTCACTCCACGATCTCCGCCGTCTCGACCACCGCGTGGAACAGCACGTCGGCGCCGGCGGCGGCCCACTCCTTGGAGATTTCCTCGGCCTCGTTGTGCGAAAGCCCGTCGACGCACGGGCACATCACCATCGCCGTCGGCGCGACCCGGTTGACCCAGCAAGCGTCGTGACCGGCGCCCGAAACGATATCGCGATGCGAATAGCCGAGCCGCTCGGCCGCCTCGCGCACCGCCGTGACGCAGCCCTCGTCGAAGGTGACGGGATCGAAATGGCCGACCGGTTCGATCTCGATGCCCAGCCCGAGTTCCTCGGCGATTTTCGGCGCCTCAGCCTCAAGCCGCGCCTTCATCGCGTCGAGTGTTTCCTGGTCGGGCGAGCGGAAATCGATGGTGAAGACCACCTTGCCGGGAATGACGTTGCGCGAATTGGGATAGACGTCGCAATGGCCGATGGCGCCGACCGCGGCCGGCTGATGGCTCATGGCGATCTCGTGCACCAGTTCGGTGATGCGCGCCATGCCGAGCCCGGCATTCTTGCGCATCGGCATCGGCGTCGAGCCGGTATGCGAATCCTTGCCGGTCAGCGTCACCTGCAGCCACCACAGCCCCTGGCCGTGCGTGACCACGCCGATATCCTTGCCCTCGGCCTCCAGGATCGGCCCCTGCTCGATATGCAGCTCGAAGAAAGCGTGCATCTTGCGCGCGCCGACCTTTTCCTCGCCCTTCCAGCCGATGCGCTCCAGCTCCTCGCCGAACGTCTTGCCCTTGGCGTCCTCGCGCGCATAGGCCCAGTCGAGCGCGTGTTCGCCGGCAAACACGCCCGAGGCCAGCATCGCCGGCGCGAAGCGGGTGCCCTCCTCGTTGGTCCAGTTGGTGACCACGATCGGGTGTTTGGTCTTGATGCCGAGGTCGTTGAGCGTGCGGATCATCTCCAGCCCGCCGAGCACGCCGAGCACGCCGTCATATTTGCCGCCGGTCGGCTGGGTGTCGAGATGCGAGCCGACATAGACCGGCAGCGCGTCGGGGTCGGTGCCCTCGCGGCGCGCGAACATGGTGCCCATTTCGTCGACGCCCATCTCCAGCCCCGCCGTCTCGCACCAGCTTTGGAACAGGCGCCGGCCCTCGCCGTCCTCGTCGGTCAGCGTCTGGCGGTTGTTGCCCCCGGCCACACCGGGACCGATCTTCGCCATCTCCATCAGGGACTCCCAGAGACGGTCGGCGTTGATCCTCAAATTCTCGCCCGGTGCGGCCATATGCTGATTTCCCCTATTTCAGTTCGACTTCCATGAAGGCCATCGGCGCGTCGCCGGCATTGACCACATTGTGCTCCACGCCCTCGTCGCGGCGATAGCTGACGCCGGCCTCCATGTCGACGCGGCGCGCCGTCCCGCCCGGTTCCTCAAGCAGGAAGGCGCAGGGCGTCAACGTGGTCACGACATAGTCCAGGCCGTGACAGTGCCAGCCGGTTTCCGCACCCGGCGGGAAATCCCACCGGGTCACGCGCACGCGCTCGTCGTCGATCAAGACGTCGTGGCTGGCTTTCGGGCGCTCGCCGCCCATCTCAATCCACCATGGTCAGCACTTCGCGCACATGGTCGACGAGTTCGTCGATCTGGCCCTTGGTGATGATCAACGGCGGCGACAGCGCGATGATGTCGCCGGTGGTGCGGATCAGCGCGCCGCGCTCGAACGCCTTGACGAAGGCCGAGAAGGCGCGCTTGCTCGGCTGGCCGGCGATCGGTTCGAGCTCGATCGCGCCGACGAGGCCGATATTGCGCACGTCGATGACATGCGGGGCGTCCTTGAGCGAATGCAGCGCGTCCGCCCAGTGCTCCGACAGCTCGGCCGCGCGCGTCAGCAACCCTTCTTCCTTGTAGGTGTCGAGCGTAGCAAGCGCCGCCGCCGAGGCGATCGGATTGCCGGAATAGGTATAGCCGTGGAAGAACTCGATCAGATGTTCCGGCCCGTTCATGAACGCATCGTGGATCTCCTTCTTCACGAACACCGCCCCCATCGGGATGACGCCGTTGGACACGCCCTTTGCGGTCGTCATAATATCGGGGATGACGTCGAAATAATCGGCCGCGAACGGCGTGCCGAGACGGCCGAACCCGGTGATGACCTCGTCGAAGATCAGCAGGATGCCGTGCTTGTCGCAGATCTCGCGCAGGCGCTTGAGATAGCCTTTCGGCGGGATCAGCACGCCGGTAGAGCCGGCGACGGGCTCCACGATCACCGCGGCAACGGTCGAGGCGTCGTGCAGCGCCACGATGCGTTCCAGCTCGTCGGCAAGGTCGGCGCCGTGCTCGGGCTCGCCGCGCACGAAATTGTTCTTTTCGGGCAAATGGGTGTGCGGCAGATGGTCGACGCCCGTCAAAAGCGTGCCGAACATCTTGCGGTTGGCGACGATGCCGCCAACCGAGATGCCGCCGAAATTGACGCCGTGATAGCCGCGCTCGCGTCCGACCAGCCGGAAGCGCGAGCCCTCGCCCTTCACGCGGTGATAGGCGAGCGCGATCTTGAGCGCGGTGTCGACGGATTCGGACCCGGAATTGGTGAAGAACACATGGTCCATGCCCTGCGGCGCGACGTCGACCAGCCGGTTGGCGAGTTCGAACACGACCGGATGGCCCATCTGGAAGGCGGGCGCGTAGTCGAGCTCGGCCGCCTGGCGCTGGATCGCCTCGGTGATCTTGGGGCGGCAATGGCCGGCATTGACGCACCACAGCCCGGCCGTGCCGTCGAGGATCTCGCGGCCGTCGGACGTGGTGTAATGCATGTCCTTGGCGGCGACGAGCATGCGCGGCGCCTGCTTGAACTGACGGTTGGCGGTGAACGGCATCCAGAACGCGGAAAGATCGTTCGGTGCGACATTCAGTCTGTTGGACATACCAGGCCTTTCATTTCGTGGTTTGAGCCGATGTTGCGCCAACGTTTGGTTTTTCGCGCGTAACTGTGCTACGCCATTTTTGACCGATTGGACAAACGTTAGCACCGCCATGAAGGCGGTCAAGGGAATTGTAGACGAAGTGCGCGCCCGGCTTCGCGCTCCACAAGCCGGCATCCGCTGGTCCAGTCGATTGGTCCAAAGATTGGGGGCGGTCTTGAGCGTGGCCGCTAGCGGAGCAGGAATACGAACGTGGATACAGCTTCGCCGAAAACCCGCACCCGCATTCAGAAACAGAAACGCGAACTGATCCTGGAAGCTGCGCTGGAAGTGTTTTCCCAGCACGGTTTCCGCGGCTCCACGATCGACCAGATCGCCGAGGCCGCCGGGATGTCGAAGCCGAACCTGCTTTACTATTTCCGCAGCAAGGAAGACATACATCACACGCTGATCCAGCGTCTGCTCGACACCTGGCTGGCGCCGTTGCGCGAACTCGACGACGTTGGCGATCCGCTGACGGAACTGCGCGGTTATATCCGCCGCAAGCTCGAAATGGCGCGCGATTTTCCGCGCGAAAGCCGGCTTTTCGCCAACGACATCCTGCAGGGCGCGCCGCGCGCCATGCCGATGCTGGAAGACGAGTTGAAGACGCTGGTCGACGAGAAGGCCGAGGTCATTCTGGGCTGGATGAAGGCCGGCCGGATCGCGCGCACCGACCCCCGCCACCTGATCTTCTCGATCTGGGCCACCACCCAGCATTATGCCGATTTCGACGTTCAGGTCCGCGCCGTGCTCGGCCCCGGGCGCGACGGCGAGGGTCGGTTCGAAGACGCCGCCCGGTTTTTGGAGCAATTGTTCATGGACGGGCTCAAGCCGAAGGGCTGACGCGGCGCGGGGCTTTCGGCCGCCTCACCCCGCCTTCCAGATCGTTCCCTGCGCGGCCGCGCACAGTTTTTCCACGCCGGCCTCGTCGATCGCCACCACATCGCACTGGCACACGGCCTGGGACTTGCCCGCGCCCGTCACGCGGGCCCGCGCCACCAGCCGGCTGCCCTTGGCGGGCCGCAGATAATTGATCTTGAACTCCAGGGTCACCGAATCCCCCAGCACCGAGCCGCCGGCATAGGTCAGCGCGTTGTCAGCCAGATAGGAGACGACGCCGCCATGGGCGAAACCGTGCTGCTGCAGATGTTCGGGCTTCAAATCGAGCCCGAGTTCGGCCCGGCCGGGCTCAAAGGTGACGAGTTCGGTGCCCAGAAGAACGCTGAAGGGCTGGGCGGCCAGGATTTTGCGGCCATAGTCGAAAAGAGCTTTATCCATTGCCGCCTCCATTGCATCCATCCCTTCATCCCCGTGCGAGCGGCCTCAGCCATCGCGCGAAAACACCACCACCGCCAGGGCAAGAACGGTGACCAGCGCGCCCGCTGCCACGCTCGCGCTCACCCAGCCATGGCCAAGCATGCCCTCGTAGAGGATGACGATGCTCGGCATCAAATAGCCGTAGGCGAGCACCTTGGAGGCCGGCAGCCGGAGCGTGGCGAACTGCAGCAGGAAGAAGGTGCCGGCAGTGGTGAAGACGGCGAGATAAGCGATCACCGCCCACACGATCACGGGCAGTTCCGCCCAGGCCGTGCCAGAGATTTCGCGCAGCCCGTAGGCAGCAATGACGATGCCCGTGGCCATCAGGGTCCAGAAGGTGAAGGCCAGTACCGGCTCGCCGCGATTGAGCTTGCGCACCAGCGGGGCATAGGCGGCGTGACAGGCACAGCCGAAAAAGAAGATCACCTCCCCGCGCCCGACATCGAAGCCGAGAATGGCATCGAGGTCGCCGCGAAAGATCACCCAGATCGCGCCGGCCGCCGCGACCACCAGGCTGAAGACGACCAGCGGCCGCGGCACCTGGCCCAAAAACAGATAGCCGAAACCGGCGCTCATCAGCGGCATCAGCGTAAAGACCGCGCCGGTCGACACGGGCGCGGTGAATTGCAGCGCCACGAACATGGTGACGAAGAAGATCGCCATCAGGCCGCCCAGCACCAGGAACCGCCAGGGCGCGTGCGGCCGCGCCAGCGCGCCGCCGCCGATCAACAGCCAGGTCGCAACGCCCATGATCGTGGTGCCGAACAAAAACCGCGCCGCGTTGATCGCGGCCGGCCCGATATGCGGGGCCGCCAGCGCGCCGAAGGAAAACGAGCCTGCCACGAGCGCCGCAAAACACAGCCCCGCCAGATGGCCGAGCAGCTTCTGCCTGCCGGTGGCGAAACTCCTGTGATCGGGTCGGCGCGCGACGTGAAGATCGGCGGCGTGGGTCAAGCAATTCTCCCCTTGGCGCATCTGACGTAACGCGCCGGTCGCTACGGGAAAAGCTTTTTCGGTTGGTCCTGAGCCGCCGGGCCTGACCTTAGCCGGCCGCCACCAGAAGGAATGAGCCGACCAGCGCGACATTGCTGGCAAGCCCGTTGATCCGGTTGGTCCGGTCTAGCCCCTGATAGTCCCAGAAATTGTGAAACAGATAGGTCGCTGCCATTAGGAAGGCGATCAGCGCCAGTGCCGCCGGCATCAGCCACATCCCGGCGATCACCAACGCGCCGGCGCCAAGTTGCAGGGCGATCGCGGCGCGAAGCAACACCGGCGCGAACGGCAAACCGCGCGCCGCGATTACCCCGGCCAGTATGGGGAAAGCCCGGATATTGCGCCAGCCGGCAAAGACAAAGACACCGCCGATCAGCAAACGACCGGCCGGTTCGGCGAGAGACAGAAACGCGATAGACATGATGACTTTCCTGCAAAAAAGGACCGCGCCATCAGGCGGCGCGGCTTTCGCCATCGACAACGGGATGGATTGTGCGGAAGGGGATCGCGATCCGGTTCCAGATATTGATGACGCCGATCAGGACGGTGAGCTTGACCAGTTCGGACTTCGAAAAATGCCGCGACACCGCCTCGTATTGTTCATCTTCGACCGGCCCGTCAGCGATCCTGGTCAGCCTTTCCGTCCATTCGAACGCGGCGCGCTCGCGCGGCGAAAAAAGCGGCGATTCCCGCCAGGCCGAGACGAGTTGAACGCGCTGTTCGCTTTCGCCGTCGCGACGCGCCTCGCGGCTGTGCATATCCACGCAATAGGCGCAGCCGTTGATCTGCGAGGCGCGCAGCTTGACGAGGTGAACCAGCCCGATATCAAGGCCGGACTGCTTTACCGCCGTGTCGAGCTCGAGCACGATCTTCAGTAGCGCGGGTTCGGTCTTCCAGTAGTCGAGACGCTGTTGCATGATTTTTCCTTTCATTCGGGGTTCGACAGGGGGCTCCCGGGGCGCTGATGCCGCTCTAGAAACGCGCAGCCGAACGCCAGTGCGCGCGGATCGGCCTCGGCCTCATAGCCGGCAATCACGTCGGCAAGCCGCGCGGCGCGCAGAGCGCCACGCCAGGCCTGCTCGGCCCTGAGCATGGCGACGTTGATACCGCAGGGTTTGCGATAGGCTTCAGGCTCCAGCGCACCCGGACCGCGCTGGCGGATTTCGCCGCACCGAAAGGCCGGCTCCGGCCCCTCGACCGCGAGTACAATATCGAGCAGGGAAATCCGCGTCGCCGGTCGGCCAAGCCGATAGCCGCCGTGAGGGCCGGGCACGGAGGCAAGCATGCCCGCCGCGACCAGTCTGTTGAGATGTTTGACGAGATAGCTCGCCGACACGCCATGATAGTCGGCCAGCGCCGCCGCCGGCAGGGTCTTGCCGGGCGCCAGACCGGCCAGCAGCGCGGCGCAATGGATCGCCGCCTCTACGCCTTCGGACAGTTTCATCGCCACTTCCTATTTTCGATATTTTCTATCATGGATATTTTTTATCTTCAATGTAAGCATGAGGGCCTCCTGACGCGCCCTGACAGGCGTTTCCTTGCCGGCATCGCCGCCCGCCGATGAAATCCATCTGGGCTTCCGGATCGGGGAAGGCGGACGCCAGAGGGCATTGACAGCGCCTGCCGCGTTCCCGATAACCGGCCTATGCGCGAAAAGGACACGTTGATTGTTTCCCGGCCCGCCGGCATCCCTGTAGGCGGGATGCCGGATAAACGACCGCGCTGAAAGCAGCACGCATCGCGTATCCCGCAACCCCGCCGCTGACGGACGGGGTTTTTCTGCGGACGTGCCCCGTCCCATCGGTAGATCGATGGAGAGAAAAATGGCACAGAACATCTACGATAATCCCGAGTTTTTCGCCGGCTACAGCGGACTGCCGCGCCAGCAGCATGGCCTGGCCGGCGCGCCGGAATGGCCGGCCGTCCGCGCTATGCTCCCCGACCTTGCCGGACGGCGGGTTGTCGACCTTGGGTGTGGCTTCGGTTGGTTCACCCGCTGGGCGCGGGAAAACGGCGCGGCCGCCGCGCTTGGGATCGATCTATCGGAAAACATGACCGCGCGCGCCAGGGCCGACACGACCGATCCGATGGTCACCTTCGAGATCGCGGACCTGGAAAAGCTCGTCCTGCCGCAGGAGGCTTTCGATTTCGCCTACAGCGCCCTCACCTTCCACTATATCGAGGATTTCGGCGCCCTCGCGGCAACCGTCCTGCAGGCGCTGACCCCCGGCTCGCATTTCGTCTTCACGATCGAGCATCCCGTCTATATGGCCGCCGCGCACCCACGCTGGCTGACCGACGATCACGGCCGCAAGACTTGGCCGGTCAACGGTTATTCCGTCGAGGGCGAACGCCGCACCGACTGGTTCGCCAGGGGCGTTCTCAAATATCACCGCACGATCGCCACCACCCTCAATACGCTGATCGGAGCGGGTTTCGCGATCCGCCATGTCGGCGAATTCGCGCCGACTGCCGCCCAGATCGCGGAAAACGCTGATCTCGCCGAAGAAATCGAGCGGCCGATGATGTTGCTGGTGTCGGCGCAGCGATAGGCTGGTTCACAACCCTGGAACAATGTCCCGAGAGCGGGGCTCCGTTTTCGAGAAGCCCATGCCCGAACGCACGTCCGGCGAAGGCCGGGACCGGTTTTGGGGCACAACATGCGCAATCTCGAAAGCCTGGGGTGCGCCGAGCGAGGCTGAAACAGTGCAGCGCGCTTCAACCGGCGGCGCGATCCGCGCCGCTTTCACCGGCATGTCGGCCAAAATCCGGATTGAAGGTCCGCACCGTGTTACGGCCGGCCGATTTTGCCGCATAGAGCGCCTGGTCTGCCTTCCTCAACAACTCATCGGGACTAACGCCATCATAGGGTGCGAACGCGATGCCGATGCTCGCGCCGACAAGCGCGCGCGAACCGTCCAAGCTGAAAGGTTCGACAAAGGCGGCGAGGATACGCTCCGCCAGCCCTAGGGAACCGTCCGGTTCGTCGGCACTCGTCGACAGGATCGTGAACTCGTCACCGCCGATGCGCGCCACCACGTCCTCGCTCCGGCATACCGACTTCAGCCGTCGCGCCACATCCGCCAGCAAAAGGTCGCCCGCCGCGTGGCCAAACGTATCGTTGACGGGCTTGAAGCGGTCGAGGTCGAGATACATGACCGCAAGCCAGCCGCCTTTGCGCTTGCGCTGTGCAAGCGCCTGCTCAAGCCGCTCCATGAAATGGCGCCGGTTCGGCAGGTTGGTCAATGGATCGTGACTTGCAAAATAGGCGTTCTGTTTTTCGGCCCGCATGCGTTCGGTGATGTCGATCAGCGTTCCTTCGAAATAGGCCGGCTCCCCGTTTTCGTCCCAGACCGTCCAACCGTTTTCGGAGACCCAGATGCGTTCGCGTGTCTTGTGACGATAGACCTCCGAAACGAAATCGATGACCCGCCCGGTTCGGCCCATGAGCCGCGCCCATTCCTCGCGGCGCTGCGGTTCGACATACCACTCAGAGGCAATATCGTTGACGGCCGTGACCAGTTCGGCCTCCGAGGAATATCCGTTCAGACGAACCAGCGCCGGGTTGGCGCGCAGCATTCTGCCGTCGGGCGTGGTTCGGTAAACCCCCACGACGGCATTTTCAAACAGGGCCCGGTATTCGGCCTCCGCCTTGCGGAGCTTTTCTTCCTGCTGCAGCCGACCGGTGATATCAAACACCGACGAAACGACCTGCATGTCCGCCGCGCTCTTGTCAACCACGTTGGCCGACACCAGCACCGAGCGAACGCTGCCGTCGGCGGCGTGGACCCGGGTGGGGAAATCCCGCACTGCCCCCTCGCGGGCGAGAGAGGCCAAGAGCGCCGATCCGTCGCCGGGATCTTCATGAAGATCGGCAGCCCGGCAACCGACCAGCCCGCCCGTCGAACCGTGCAGGAACAACCCGGCCGCCTTGTTAGCCCGCCTGATCCTCCCGCTCGCCGTCGACACCACCACCAGCGGGATCGGAACCGCCTCGAAGATACGTTCGATCAGCTTGCGGCTTTGCGCGAGCTCGGCGAGCGCCTCGGCGCGAGAGCGCGCGGTTGCCCAGGCGATCCGCAGATCACGCCCGCTCCGCCCGCGCAATGCCGCAAGAAGCCCGGTGAGGACGATCAGCGCCACACCCGTCCGCAACGTTGTTTCCGTCGCTCCGGCATACGCGGTGTAACTGCCCATCATGACAAGGCTTGCAACACCGTTGGTGATGACGGCAACTCGAAAGCGCGTCGGAACGGCCAGATAAAAAGCCGCAGGCAACATCAGGACGGAGACCGCGTCGACGTTCTGCTGAACAAAAATCAACGTCGCCGCGGCCAGCGTGATCACCACCTGCCAGACGACCAGCAGCGGTTCGACGAGCGACTTCGCCACATGTCCGACCACCAGCAGGCAGGCAAGCGACGCGGCAAACGCGACCGAGCGCGCGGCAAGCGCAAGGGGAACGAGTTCCTGGTCCGCGAGAAGAGCGTTAACGCCGGCCAGGACGAGGCTGACCAACAGCCCGAGGCCGAATAGGAACTTCGATTGCCTCAGAATTTCGGCATATTGGTCGCGACGGAAATCATCCTCGAGCGCGGCATCCCGAAACTCGCCGGTGAAGCGCGACAGGGCGCGCGCGGGATCGTTCGCGGACAAGGCATCTGGTCGCATATATCTGTATCGCCGGCTGCCAATGGATGCATCACTAAACGGCGATCATGCGGGTGGAGGGTAAAAAAACGGACAACAAATCGATAGGACGCCAACAATCCATCCATCAACCGGGCCGACGCCCGATTGATGGATGGTCCTTGTCTTGACGGGTGAAATTTTCCGCCAGCGCGAAACGGCGGCGTCAACGCCTGCGCTGGCTATTCCGCGGCCTGCCTCGCGGCCGGGTTGTTGGGATGCGTCGTCCAGTTGGCATAGGTCGGATCGACCTTTTCGCCTGTGCGCTTGTCGAGGGCTCCAGCCTCCAGCGCCACCATGTCGATACAGCTCTCGACCGGGCAGACATTGACGCACAGATTACAGCCGACACATTCCTCCTCGATCACCTCGAAGCGGCGCTTGCCGTCGACGATTGCCGTGATCGCCTGGTGCGAGGTGTCTTCGCAAGCGATGTGGCAACGGCCGCACTGGATGCACAGATCCTGGTTGATGCGCGCCTTGGTGACGTAGTTGAGATTGAGGTATTGCCAGTCGGAGATGTTGGGTGTGGCACGCCCGATCACATCGTCGAGCGTGGCGTGGCCCTTGACGTCCATCCAGTTTTTCAGGCCCTCGATCATCTCCTCGACGACCTTGAAGCCGTAGGTCATCGCCGCCGTGCACACCTGCACGTTGCCCGCCCCGAGCGCCAGAAACTCGGCCGCGTCGCGCCAGGTGGTGATGCCGCCGATGCCGGAGATCGGCAGGCCGGCGGTCTCGGTATCGCGCGCGATCTCGGCCACCATGTTCAGCGCGATCGGCTTCACCGCCGGGCCGCAATAGCCACCATGCGAACCCTTGCCGTCAATGGTCGGCTCCGGCGCGAAACTGTCGAGATCGACGCCGGTGATCGAGTTGATCGTGTTGATCAGCGACACGGCATCGGTGCCGCCGGCCCTGGCCGCGCGCGCCGGCTTGCGGATGTCGGTAATGTTGGGCGTGAGCTTGGTGATCACCGGCATGCGCGAGTTCTGCTTGCACCAGCGCACCACCATCTCGATATATTCGGGCACCTGCCCGACGGCGGAACCCATGCCGCGCTCGGACATGCCGTGCGGGCAGCCAAAATTCAGCTCAATGCCGTCGGCTTCGGTCTCCTCGACCAGTTTCAGGATCGACTTCCAGTTCTCCTCCTCGCACGGCACCATCAAAGAGACGATCATCGCCCGGTCGGGCCACTCCTTCTTGACCCGCTTGATCTCGCGCAGATTGGTCTGTAGCGGCCGGTCGGTGATCAGCTCGATATTGTTCATGCCCAGCAGACGCCGGTCGCCGCTCCAGATCGCGCCGTAACGCGGCCCGTTGACGTTGACGACATGCGGGTCCTCGCCGAGCGTCTTCCACACCACACCGCCCCAGCCGGCGCGGAAAGCGCGTACGACATTATATTCCTTGTCGGTCGGCGGGGCCGAGGCGAGCCAGAACGGGTTGGGGGATTTGATCCCGACGAAATTGTTGCGGATGTCTGCCATGGTCAGTTCCCCTTGTTGGCCGCGAGGTCCGGAAACAGGGCGGGAAGGCCGGCAATGCGACGCCAACCTTCACTCTTTTCCACCGCCTCCACGCGAAGATCGTCAAAATACCGGTCGAGGACCGCCACCCGCTCTTCGGCGAGCGGCGGATCGCAATAGTCTTCTTCTTCCCACATCGCATTCCCGTCGGCGCGCAGACAGGCATTCTCGAGTGCGACCGTGAGCGCGCCGCCAAACGGTTTGAGCGAGCGGAACGCGGCGCGGTCGAGTTGGTCGCTCAGTTCCGCCATCAGCGCGCCGCGTGGTTTCGCCGTCACCAGGTAATGGCTCATGGTCCCGTTCTCCCTTGCGCGGGCCGTGTCCATGCCGGCGCCGTCAGCCCATCAACGCCCGGTCGATGCTCATCGCCGCGTCGCGGCCCTGCGCGACCGCGGAAACCGTCAGATCGTCGCCGCCGAAAATGCAGTCGCCGCCGGCCCAAACCTTCGTCATCGAGGTCCGGCCCTCCTCGTCAACCTTGATGCGGCCCTTTTCGAGCGCGATCGCGTTGCCGCTGCCGTTGAGCGGGGCGGCATCGAAAGTCTGGCCGATCGCCTTGAACACCTGGTCGGCTGCGAGCGTGACCACCTCACCGGTGCCTACCAGCTTTCCCTCGACCAGGCGGGTATATTCGAGTTCGATGCCCACCGTCGTGCCATTGACCGCAACGACGCGTTTGGGCTGTTGCCAGTGGCGAATAACGACGCCGTTCGAGGCGGCAAGATCCTGCTCGTATTCCGAGGCGTTCATATGCTCCTTGCCGCGCCGGTAGCAGATCGTCACCTCCTCGGCGCCGAGCAGCTTGGACTGGATCGCCGCGTCGATCGCCGTCATGCCGCCGCCGATGACCACGACCCGGCGGCCGACGGGGATGGTGGCGAGATCGTCCGCCTGGCGCAGGCCGGCGATGAACTCGACGGCGTTTTCCACGCCCGACGCGTCCTCGCCCTCCGCGCGCAGCGCGTTGACCCCGGCCAGCCCCATGCCCAGAAAGACGGCATCGTGCTTAGCCGCCAGTTCGGCAAGCGCGATGTCGCGGCCGAGCGCCATGCCATATTCGATCGAGATGCCGCCGACCGCCGTCACATAATCGACCTCGGACTGGGCGAATTCGTCCACGGTCTTGTAGGCGGCGATACCATATTCGTTCAAGCCGCCCGGCTTGGGTTTGGCCTCGTAAAGGGTGACCGCGTGGCCGCTGACCGCCAGCCGATGGGCGCAGGCGAGGCCGGCCGGTCCGGCGCCGACCACCGCGACCGTCTTGCCGCTCGACGCGGCGCGTTCGTAAAACTGCCTGCCTGCTTCCATCGCCACGTCGGTGGCGTAGCGCTGCAGCCGCCCGATCTGCACCGGCTTGCCCTCGGCGACCTCGCGCACGCACACTTCCTCGCACAGCGTTTCGGTCGGACACACACGTGCGCACATGCCGCCAAGAATGTTCTGGTCGAAGATCGTCTTGGCCGATCCGAGCGGATTGCCGGTGGCGATCTGGCGGATGAACATCGGGATGTCGATCGAGGTCGGGCAGGCCTGCAAGCACGGCGCGTCGTAGCAGAAATAGCACCGATCCGCCTCCACGACCGCTTCATGGCGGTCAAGCGGCGGATGAAGATCGGAAAAATTTTCCGAATATTGCGCTTGCGACAGTCGCCCGGCGGCAATCCCGTCCTTGAACTGGCCTTGTGCCATCCTTGTTCCCCATTCTTGATTTGGGAAAAATCTAGCACGTTTTCTTTTTTTATCAATCGGTCAAATTTTTAGATCACTGCCAGGCAGCGACTATTACATGAGTATTATTCTCATATTTTATCAGAGACGGAATCGGGTGCTGCAACCTTCCGGTTCCCGCGCTGCTCGGTCGCTTCTACGCCAAGATCGACGCAGGACCATCCCGCAAGGAAGCCCCACCGCCGTGGAGCCGAGATGTTCCAAGTGCGCGATTGCGATGTGATACTCTGTAACATCCGGATACGGCGGCAGAACCGATACGGCCCAACCGCGCTGTGCGCGGGAATGCAACAACCAGCGAAATATCGTTGACGAAAATTCAATCTTGTTCAGTTTACCTCACAAAATGGCCTATCGCCGTTATCGACTACTTCGGCATTAGGCCGACTCGCAAGTTGAGCACGTGTCTGATATTCAAGGAGATACGGGTGATTCCGGTGAATTTCTTCGCTGACCTTCCAGAAAATGTGCCGCTGGAATAGCGCCCTCTCATTTTGTTTGCTATAAAACCTTCAGCATCAAATCGCTCACCCCGGATTGCCCGCATGACAAGCAAACCCGATCCCGTTGAGGTAACGCGCGCCGCCGACGCCATGATGGAAGCTTATGGCCGGGAAGACCCCCAGCATGCGCTGCGTCAGGCGGCTCGGGCGGAAGCCCAGAGTGCCAACAGGGTTTTTGCGCGGGCGGTTCGAGAGGAAATCGAAAAGCGCTGCCTGGAGCAAAATCCTGAAAAATGGGCACCGGTTTTCGGAAAAGATCACCCCGTGACGCGAAGATAATTCATCATCGCGCTGCGCGGCTTGTCCCGAGCGCCCAAAATCCAGCCCGTCAAACCGCTTCCGGCAAGACCCGAGCGGTTCATCTTTGGATGAAAGTGGTTTGATGGAGCGGATTTTTCGGTCCGGCAAGGAGACGTCCGCGGCGCGATATCAGTATCGGGCAAGGGCTTTGACGGCGAGAACTGGCTTATCGGACCTGCCCGACGAAACGTCCGAAGGGCCGGGGCGGAAAAGCCGCCCAGGCCGGGAGCGCCTTGTACTTTTGATGCCGCCTGTCCAACCGCGATTGTCCGACCTTGGTCTTTCGCGCCCTCACCAGCGTCGCGCGCGGTTCACGGTGCCGGCACCATATCGCCACGCGCTCCCGGTCAGACCACGAAGTCCCGGCGGTCAGACGGCTCGAGCCAAAGATGAGTCGCCCTTATCCGTGGCCAGGACCGTCTCCTGGGCTTTGTTCTCATTGTCGGATGTGTCGAAGGGACGTTCCCTGCGTACCGTGTCGCACGCCTCGATATAGGCCATCTCGACAAAATACCCGATCAGGGGCAGCCCGTCCCCCTGGGCCATCTGGCGCAGTTCGCGCAGATGTTCCTGCAAATAGACCAGACGTTGACGCCGGTCATACCTTGTTCTCGCGCCCATGGCGGTGCCCCTTTTCGCGACGTTTAATCACCCCGCCATCACTATACCCACCATGTTGGATACGCGCGGGTTTCCCCCTTGGACAGGTTATGATTGCAGCCGGTTGCAGAAGGAAACGATCGGACGCGGACATTATGAGGCGGCGATATCCGCCCCTGTGCCGGCGGGATACCGGCGCGCGGTGCGGGCAGGCACACCACGGACCGCTTTGAGCCGTTCATCCTTAAATGGACAACCTCCGGAAAGCCTGCAGCTACCGCGGCTTCTTGCCGAACACCTTGACGTATTCCGCGACGCCGCCCTTCGCGAGCGCCTTGGCCTGTTTCACCCAGTCCTCGCGCTCGATGCGACCGTGGAATTTCAGATGCCCATCGACCCATCCGCGCTCGGCTTTCTTCCACGAAGCAACCTGGCTGTAGCTGTAAATGCCGAGCCCGTTCAAAATTCCCTCGATCTTCGGGCCGACGCCCGAGATCAGTTTGAGGTCGTCCGGCCGGGCCGGTTTTTTCATCGCCGGCGGGCGGTTCTTGTCCGGGTCGGACGCCGGCTGGGCCTTGGCTGGCCCTGCCTTCCTGGCGACGGAGCTACCCTTGCGGGCCGCAGCCGACGGCGCTTTTTTGGCGGTCTTCGGTGCCGGTCCGCTCGCGGCAAGCTCTCCGCGTGACACTGTTTTCGGCCCCGACGGTTTGGCCTTGCGGCCGGCGAGATCGGTGTCGGGCGCGGCCTGCTTTGCCGTTTTCGGCCGCTTTGCGGTCGCCGGCCTGGTCGATGCGCTCACCGCCTGCCGGCCGGCGCCGACCTGCGACATTACCTTGGCCGGAGCGGATTCACCCGGCAGAGCAGACGGTGTCTTGCGCACGCCCGCCCTACCCGTCTTCTTCGCCGCTGCCTCGCGGGCTCCGGGAATTTCTCCCTTTGCCTTTTGCCGGGCCTTCGGGCTCGTCTTGGCAGCCTTGGCGGATGCCGGTTTGCGCTTAGATTCGGCGACCTTGCTGGCGCCGACCTCGAAGCTAATCACCGGCTCCATCTCGTCCAGAATCTCGTCGTCGAGCCAGCATAGGCTTCTGTGGCCATTGCCGAGTTCCTTGAGCGGCGGCACCTCGGTTTCGCATTTGTTGCCCGGCACGCGCGATTTCCAGCGGCAGCGCGTCTGGAACGGGCAGCCCGTGGGTGGATTGAGCGCGGACGGAATGTCGCCCTCAAGCACGATATGCTGCTTGACGACGCTGGTGTCAGCGATCGGGATCGCCGAAAGCAGCGCTTCGGTGTAAGGGTGATAGGGCGGCGAAAAAATCTGGTCGGTCGTGCCCTGCTCGACGATATAACCGAGATACATCACGACCACCCGGTCGGCGAGATAACGCACGACCGACAAATCGTGGCTGATGAACAGCATCGTCGTCTTGTTCTTGCGCTGGATGTCCATCAAAAGTTCGGTGACGGCCGCTTGCACCGACACGTCGAGCGCCGATACCGGCTCGTCCGCCACCACCACCTTGGCGTTGCCGGCGAAGGCGCGCGCCACGCCGATACGCTGCTTCTGGCCGCCCGAAAGCTGGCGCGGCATCCTGACGGCGAAGGCGCGCGGCAGTTTCACCAGGTCGAGCAGTTCCAGCATGCGTGTCTGTCTGTCGGCCTGGCTGTTGCCGACTTTGAATTTTTCCAGCGTACGGATGATCTGCGAGCCGACCGAATGGCTTGGGTTGAGCGTATCGAACGGGTTCTGGAACACCATCTGGATGGAGGAGATCGTGTCGACGTCGCGCTCCTCGATCGGCGTCGACTGGATTTCCTTGTTGCCCAGCGTCACCGTGCCCTCGGTCGCCGTTTCCAGGCCGAGCAAAACCTTGGCGAGCGTCGACTTGCCGCAACCCGATTCACCCACGATCGCCACGGTCTCGGCCTCGCGGGCCTCGAAGCTGATCGTCTCGTTCGCCTTGACGGTCCGCGTCTCCGATCCGCCGAAGATCGCGTTGGCGGCGACATGGTAATATTTCTTCAGCTTGTCGACGACCAGCGCCGGAGCGCCGGGTCCGGTCGCCGTGTGCTCCACCTCGGCGCCTTCCGGCAACGCCTGCCAGTCGAGTTCGTCGAAACGCAGGCAACGGCTCTGGTGCCTATCATGACCCTTCACGTCGATCATCGGGATTTCGGCCACGTCGCAGACCCCTTCCACGAAATGGTGGCAGCGCGGCGCGAAATTGCAGCCCTTGGGCCGATCCTGCGGCAGCGGCAGTTGCCCGGGAATGGCGATCAGCGGCCGCGAGTTCTTGTCCGCGCCAGGCAGTGGGATGGAGCGGAACAGGCCTTGCGTGTAGGGGTGGCGCATATGGTTGAAGACGTCGTCGAT
Organism: Nitratireductor arenosus; assembly: GCF_009742725.1. Taxonomy (GTDB): domain Bacteria; phylum Pseudomonadota; class Alphaproteobacteria; order Rhizobiales; family Rhizobiaceae; genus Mangrovimarina; species Mangrovimarina arenosa. The sequence continues at coordinate 286,324 of NZ_WPHG01000004.1, forward strand.
ATTGCCGGTCTCCACGGCCTCGCCCGAATACATCACCGTGATCCGGTCGCAGGTCTCCAGAATCAGGCCGAGATTGTGCGACACGAAGATCATCGACGTGCCGAATTCCTTGCCGAGCCCCTTGACCAGTTCGACGATGCCGGCCTCCACCGTGACGTCGAGCGCGGTGGTGGGCTCGTCGAGCAGAAGCAGCGCCGGTTTCGACAACAGCGCCATGGCGATGACGATGCGCTGCTGCTGGCCGCCTGAAAGCTGGTGCGGGTAGGACCGCATCATCCGCTCGGGATCGGGCAGGCGCACGGAACGGACCATCTCCAGCGCTCGGTTATAGGCCTCCTTCTTTGACACCTTGTCGTGGATCAGCGGCACTTCCATCAGTTGCTGTCCGACCTTCATCGCCGGATTCAGGCTCGCCATCGGCTCTTGGTAGATCATGGCGATCTCGTTGCCGCGGATCGCACGCAGCTCCTCGTCCGACATGTCGCCCATGTCGCGGCCCTTGAACGTGATGCGCCCGCCGACGATCTGGCCGACATTGGAGAGATCGCGCATGATGCCGAGCGAGACGGTCGACTTGCCACACCCCGATTCCCCAACAATGCCCATCGCCTCGCCCGGCATCACGGAGCATGAAAAATCCATCACGGCCGGAATTTCGCCCTTGCGCGTGAAAAACGAGATCGACAGGTTCTCGATTTTTAGGATCGGTTCGCCCGCCTGCTGGCTCCGCGAGATGCTGATGGCTTCATTCATGGCGTCGCTCTCGGTTTTCTTCTGTCTTTGCCCGCCCCGCGATACGGCGGCGCGCAGGGGAATCGTGGTCCGGCCGCCTTCAGTCCTTCAGCGACTCCTCGCGAAGCGCGTCGGCAAGCAGGTTGAGACCGAGCACGAACGACATCAACGCGATGGCTGGCGGCAGCGCCGGATGGATATATGAACGCAGGAGACGGCTCGATTCCTTGATCGCCGTGCCCCAGTCGGGGCTTTCCGGCGCCAGGCCGAGACCGAAATAGCCGAGTGTGCCCAGCAAGATCGTCGTGTAGCCGATCCGCAGGCAGGCATCGACGATCAGCGGTCCGCGCGCGTTGGGCAACACCTCCCACAGCATGATGTACCAGGGGCGCTCGCCGCGGGTCTGCGCCGCCGCGACATAGTCCCTTGTCTTGATGTCCATCACCAGACCGCGCACGATGCGGAACACGCCAGGGCTCGACGCGAACACGACCGCCACGAAGATGTTGAGCTCGTTCGGCCGGATGGCGATGATGCCGAGCGGATCCGCGTTGAAGACCAGCCCGAGATAGACCCAGCCCCCGATCAGGATCGTCAGCGCGAGCTGCACGACGAGCAATTGCGGGCGGCTCTTGTAGCGCGTGTAAAACAGCGTGCAGAAGAAGATGATCGGGAAGAGGAAGAACACCCCGGCCATTCCGTAGGGGATCGGCGTATCCATGATGCCCGGCGTGACCAGCAGGTAAAACAGCAGGATCACCGGGAAGGCCAGTACCAGATTGGCCAGGAACGACAGGAGCGAGTCGATACGCCCGCCGTAATAGCCGGCAGGCAGGCCGAGCGTGATGCCAACCATCAGCGCGAACAGGGTCGCCGCCGGTGCGATGATCAGCACGATCTGGCTGCCGAACACCATCCGACTGAAAATATCCCGGGCCAGCCGGTCGCCGCCAAACAGGAAGGCCTGCCCTGATTCCGGCTCGATCGCGCCGGGCAGCGCGTCTTTCATGACGAAGATCTGTGCCAGCGGATCGAACGGCGAAATCACGTCGGCGAAGATCGACGTGAACAGCCAGAACAGGCAGATGAGGACGCCGGCAATGCCCGCGCCAGTATCGAAGAGCTGCCCGTAAAGGCCAAGCCGCGCCTTGAAAGACATGCTCAGGCCCAACACGATGGCGAGTGCGAGCCACACCGGCCAGAAGCGCGCCATGACACCGAGAAAGGTCTGGAAGGCGCCGAGATACTCGAGTTCCATGCGAAGCGCCCCCTAGCTAACGCGAATACGCGGATTGAGATAAGCATATCCCACATCCGAGATGAGCTGCGTGAACAAGACGACGAACACCGAGACCAGCGAACATCCAAGCAGGAGATCGATGTCGTTGTTGCCGGCCGCCTCCACCAGCGTGTAGCCGAAGCCCTGGTAACGGAACATCACCTCCACGATGACGACACCGGTCAACAGCCACGGAAACTGCAGCATGATCACCGTGAACGGGGCGATCAGCGCGTTCCTGAGCGCGTGTTTGATGACGACCGCGTTGAAGGCCAGCCCCTTGAGGCGCGCCGTGCGGATATATTGCTGCGTCATCACCTCGACCATCGAGGCCCGCGTCATGCGCGCGATATAGCCGATGCCGTAGATCGCCATCGTCATCACCGGCAGGGTGAAATTGGAGAATGTTATGCCGCGGCTGGTGGCGGTCGCCGCCGAGCCGTTCAATATGCCGAGCCACGACGCGAAGATGATGGTGAAGATGACGCCGGACACATATTCGGGCGTCGCCGTCGTGGCGATCGACGCCACCGAGAGACTTCGGTCCGTTCGCGTGCCTTCCCGCATGCCGGCGATCACGCCGATCAGCAGCGAGACCGGCACCATCACGATCATCACCCAAAACATCAGCAAGCCGGTCGCGCCAAGCGCGGGAAACAGCTTCGCCGCCACGGTCGTCTTGAACTTGGTCGAGCAGCCGAAATCGCCCTGGAGAATGCCGCCGTAATAGGGCTCGTCCGGTTCGTCGCAATAGGAGAAACGCGCCGTCGTCACGCCCGTCTCCGGATCGACATAAGGCTGTTTCTGGACCACTCCCAGCCAGCGACCGTAACGGACGAAGAAATTGTCCCGGTAGCCGTTCTTGACCAACCAGCTTTCGATGTGTTCGTCCGAGGAGCGCATGTCGAGCTGACTGATCGACAGCTTGCGCAGGTTGGGCTCAAGATTGACCATGAAAAAGACGATAAGCGTCAGGCAGAACATGGTCAGCGCCATGGTGCCGAGCCGTCTCGCGACAAATGAAATCATGTCTTTCCCCTGCCGATCAGGTTGGGGATAGCACCGCGAACCATGTCCGCCGTTACAGGATCAAGGATGTCTTGCGGGTGCAGAAAACGGGACGGATCGACGTTCCATCCAAACCCACTCCACGATGCAAACCGGTTCTCCGGTTTTTCTTGTTCCCTCTGGACGGTCCGACCGCGGCGCTCCCACGAGTGCAATGGGGGCGCTGACGCCCCCATTGCCGACCTTTGTTATGCGTTGTCGAGCCAGACCTTGCCGAAATCGTGCTCGAAAGTCGGGTGCATCTCGAAATTCATCACCTCGGGCGCATGGTGATTATAGAGCTTGCGCCAGTAGGGCTGAATGATGATACCCGAATCCTGCAGGTGCTTCTCGATCTTTTCCATCAGCACCTTGCGCTTGTCGGCATCGGCGATGGTCAGCGCCTCATTGATCATGCCGTCGAGTTCGGCGTTGGAATAGCCCGCCTCGTTCCAGGCCTCGCCGCTGCGATAGGCGAGCGACAGGACCTGTACGCCCAGCGGACGCATGTTCCAGTTGGTCATGGAATACGGATATTTCGTCCAGTCGTTCCAGAAGGTGGAGCCGGGCAGAACGGTACGCTTGACCTTGATGCCGGCCTCGCGGATCTGCGCGGCGATCGCGTCGCCGGTGTTCTTGTGCCAATCCTCGTCGACCGTGATGAGCTCGTGCTCGTAGTCGCTCTGGCCGGCCTCCGCCATCATCGCCTTCGCGCCCTCGACGTCCCGCTCCTGCGCCGGCAGCTTGACGTATTCGGGATGGATCGGCGCGACGTGATGGTTCTCCGCCGCCTCGCCGGCATTGCCATATCCGAGAGCCAGGACGATCTTGTTGTCGACAGCCATCTGCAGCGCCTTGCGCACCTTCGGATCGTCATAGGGCTTGTTGTTGACGTTGGTGCGCGCGACGATCGTGGCGGCGGTCACCGTCTCCGACGTCGTCATGCCGACCCCTTCCAGGATGTCGACGAAATCGGCCGAGGTCTCGTGGTTGGCCTGCACCTCGCCCGCCTCGAACGCTGACACCATCGCCGAAGGATCGGTGCCGTAATCAATGAACTCGACACCGTCGAGATAGGCTTCGCCGTTCCACCACTTGCCGTTCTCGCGGCGCTTGTAGACCACGCTCTGACCGACGTCGTAGGAGACGAGTTCGAACGGGCCGGTGCCGATCGGGTTCTCGACGAAATTCGCACCGGTCTCGTCGAAGCTGCGATGCACCACCAGCGCCGGATAGTCGGTGAGGTTCGGAATCAGGGCGATGTCTGGTTTGGTCAAGTTGAGCTTGACCGTCATGTCGTCGACCTTCTCGACGGCGCCCTCCCGGAGCTTGCCGGTTTCGTCGTCCACCAGCGAGCCGAGACGGCCCGGCATGGAATTGCCTTCCGAGCTCTTGTCGGCCCAACGGGTGAAATTGGAGATCACGTCGTCGGCATTGAATGTATCACCATTATTCCAGGTCACGCCCGGACGCACGTGAAGCACATATTCGGTGGCGTCGTCGTTGACGTCCCAGCTTTCGAGCAGATAAGGCTCGATCGTATATTGATGCGTGTATTTGACCAGCGGCTCGAGCGTCTGACGCTGGGCATTGGCGATTTCCGACCAGTCGGCCGTACGCGGGTCCTTGGGATCCTTGATCCACATGGCGACCTTAAGCACGCCGCCCTTCTTCGGCTCCTGCGCCACGGCCTTCACCGGCGCGGCCAGCCCGATCATTCCATAGGCCATTGCGGTCGAGGCGCCGAACACGCTCGCCATGGTAAGGAACTCGCGGCGATCCATCTTACCCGATTTCACGCTCTCGGCGAGCTCGGCAATCTTTTTGGGTACCCGGTCGCCATTGCTCTTGTAGAACATCATCGCACTCTCCCGTTGTTTGGCTTTTCGCCTATTAGCATTCCGCATCCGGCCACACTTGTCAAAAACAGGACGCGGGTCATTCCCGCGCGAAATGTGCAACTTTACCAAAGGACAAGATGCCGCAATTGCGACAAGAACGGCTTAGAATCGCCGCGAATCCGCCGAATTGTTGCGCGCATCGCGTCGCTGGCCACGATAGCGCGCACGGCTCGCGCCATGGTTGCGTTACGCCGAGCCCGGCGCGTCCAGAGCGAACGGGGATGGACCATCGGGACGAGATCCCTTGCGTGTCTTGACTTTTACCCACGACACGCCGCGGTTGTGGAAAAAAATCACTCTGCTTTTATGGTGCCGTATCGGGCCTGCACGCAAGGCCGTCAGTATTCACGTTCGAAAAAAATCCCGCCCTTGGCCTCGCCGTCGTCGCTTGCCTCGCCGCGCAGCTTGACCCCACGGCCGATATTGAGGTCGATCCTGGCCTTACCCGTGCCCGCGCCATCGCCCTTTTCGATACCCACATAGGTGCGGTCGTTCAGATATTTGCCGACGGCAACCGACGCCTTGCCGGTCTCGGCGTCCGTCTTGATGTCGATGTCGTCGACGCCGATCTGGTCGCGCAGCGTGTCGAGCAACGAAGTCGAGCCGCCGACGCCGGCGAGCTGGGCGGCCGCGGCGGCGAGCTGGGCGATCTGCAACGGCGACAGGTTCGACAGCGAGCGGCGGAAGATCACCCGCGCCAGTACCTCGTCCTCCGGCAGGCTGGGCGTGGAGGTGAACGAGAACTTCGGATGGTTGGCCTGACCGGTCACAGCCACCGTCGCGGTGACGTCGTCGGCCCTGGTGTCGGCGGCGAAATTCAGGCGCGGGATCAACGAGCCGGCGAAGTCGAGCGTGCCGCGCGTGAAGTCGAGCCGCTGTCCCAGTATGGAAAGCCGCCCGCGCCGCATGGTGAAGTTGCCGATCGCGCGCGGCGACGACGCCGATCCGACGAGGCGTATCCTGCCGCCGAATTCGGCATCGATCCCGCGGCCCTGGATGAATATCTGGCGCGGCGCGTCAACCGTGACGTCGAGCGTCAGCCCGCCGCCACCGCTCCCACCCGCTTCGGCCGGACGCATAGCCTCGGCCTGCGCCTCGACGGCGCCGGTAGCGTTGCGGTGCTTGACGTCGAGCTGGGCAAGCGATGGCGGCAGCTTTTCCGGTACGGTGATCACGGTCCTGCCGAGATCAACCTGGCCCGAAAGCAACGGCAGCTGGGTCAATCCCCCGGTCACCTTCAGCGTGCCGCCGAAATTGGCCGTCACCACGCGCCCGTCCGTGTAACGTCCATCGGTGACCCGCGCCGTCAGATCCGCGGGAAAGCCGCGCGCCGGGTCGATCGCCAGCGTGCCGCCGACGGTCAACTGTCCGCCGGTCGACAGTGTGCCGGTCATCGAGCGGATCGTCGCCACGTTCCGGGCCAGGCCGATATCGGCGGCGATGTCCTTGATCGCGATGCCGGAGCGCGCGTCGAGAAACCGCGTGCCCGTCGTCCTGACCGTTCCCGAAATCGCCGGCGCGCCCGCCGCGCCCGACACCGCCACCTGGACATCGGCGCCGCCGTCGAGCGCAAGCCCCTGCGCCGCGAGCCGGCGCGCCAGGAAGAAAAACGGCACCTTGCCGGCGAAATTCAGATCGAGCGCGATCGCTCCCGTCGTGTTGACCGTGCCGCCGCCCTTAAGACCCAGCCCGCCAGCGCCGCCGGCATCTGCGTCGAAACGCAGCCGGCCCTGCTGGAAGGTACCTTTGGAGGTGATCGATAGCGCGCCGAAACCGGCCGCGCGCGTCTGACTCGTCGCCATGTCGCGCCAATCGACGGCATAGGCAATGCGCGGCTCGGATGCCGCGCCTTTGACATCCACCGTGCCCGAGATCGCGCCTGTCGCGCCGAGGCCCGGCGCAAAACCATTGGCGAGCGAGGCGGGCAATCCCGACAGCCGAACCTTGAGATCGAGCGTTCCGCCGGCCGTGCCCGAGATTTCGGCTTCGCCGCCGCCAAGGCCGAGCGCCAGCCGGTCGAGCACCGCCGTGCCGCCGCGCACCGTGATCGTCGTCGGCCGCGCCAGCGCCGCCGATATGCCGCGGAACGCGCCCTTGGCGGTGTCGAGCGCAACCGTCGTTACGCCGTCGGCGACCGCCACGCGGCCGGCGGCCGAAGCCGGTATGCCTGCAACCGTCGCCCCGCCGGAAAAGCCGGTCCACTCGCCGTCGCGCGTCAGGCGCAGATCGATCGCGCCGATGTCTGCCCCGCCCGCCTTGACCGCGTTCGCCTGCACGCGGCCGGCAAGCGTCGGCGCGGCTAGATAGTCGCGCGCGCTCAGGCTCACCTCCGCCTGGTCGACGACGATGTCGCCGCGCACGATCCGTCCCGCCTCGGCCGACAGGTCGATCACGGGGACCGCGCCGTCCTTGCCGAAGCGGATGGTACCGGAGACATCGCCACTCGCCTCCTCCAGCGCCATCGCCGCCAGCGGTCCTATGTCGGGCAGCGCGATCGTCAGTTCACCGACCGGCATGAAGGCGCTATCGAGGTCGAGCGTGCCGAAAATGCGGTTCTCGCCGACCTCGACCAGAAGCTCCTCGACCCGGCTTGCGCCGTCGGCCGAGCGCAATGTTGCCTTGCCGCTGATCGTCTCTCCCCCGATCGCGCCGCTGAGCGAAATATCGGCGACCGGTCGCGCCAGATCGGCCGTGCCGGAGGCTTCGAGCACGAGAGCGGTGATCGCCCGGCCGGCGCTTTCGATGCGGTCGCTTTCAACCGTGACCTCGACGTCGGGCCGGGCCACCTCGCCCGTCGCCGCTAGGGCGAAGCTGATCTCGCCTTGCGCCTGATCGGAGAGCCGCGCGACGGCGTCGTAGCGGCCGTCGAGCCGCGCATCGAGCACGCCGTCGGCAAGCGACACCCGCCCTTCGGCGGCGAGCGGATCGGAACGCAGCACGAGATCGCCGAGCGCCAGAGCGCCATCGCCGCCCCGCTCGAGCCGGCCCGAGACGGCCAGCCGTTCGCCAAGATAGGCGCGCGCGGCTTCCGGCAGGGCCGCAACCAGCACGTCAGCGGCAAATTTGGCCTCGACGGCCGCGCCCTCGATCGTGAAGGCGCCATCGGCGCTGGCGTTCACCTGATTGTTCTTCACGACGATCTTGTCGAATGCGATCCGGCCGGTTTCCAGACGTGCCTCACCCGTCACGTCGAGCGGCCCAGCCACCAGCGGCGCGAGCGCGGTCTGAACCGTGCCCACGCCCCCCGCCGAGAGTGTCAGCGACAGCGGCCCGGTCCGCTCTGCGATGTCGAACCCGGTTGAGGAAAGCCTGGCCATGATGTCGGCGACACCGAAACCGGCCGCCTGCGCGGAGGCGAGCGACAGCGCGGCATCGAAGGCGGGGGCATGGCCCCTGCCCGTTACTCGTATATGCGCGTCGCGCACCCCCAAGATCACCGGGTCGGCATCGGGACCGAAGGTGAGCATGACCGGCCCGTTCTGCGCCGCGACTTCGATGTCGAGATCGCTCTCTGCCTTCGGGTCGATCCGCCCCGAGGCGGTCGCGCTCAGTGCGTCCGACTGCACCAGCGCGCGCTCGATAGCCACCGCACCGTCCTCGCCCAGCGTTGCGGCGAGGTCGAACAGCATCGTACCGGCTGCCGCCGGCGCCAAGCCTTGCGGGAGAAAACGCGCGAAATCGCCCTCACCCTTGGCGGCGACGAAGCGCCCTGCGCTGCTTTGGCGATGCTGCGCCGACAGGCTGGTCACCACCCGCCCGTCGACCGAAAGCCGCCCTTGCGCCAGCCAGTCGGCGAGCGGACCGCTACCCGATAGGACCAATTCGACGGCGGGATTGCCCGGCAGTTTCAAAAGCCCGGCCAGAAGGCCGCCATCAGGTTCGCGCGCGGTCACGTCGAGCGCCAGACGGTTTTGGTCCGGCGCGAAATCGACCTTGGCAATGACTTCGGTGCGCGCGCCGTCGATGCGCTCGGCCTGGAGATCGGCGCCGATCCTCAGCGGCGCGTCATCGGCCATCGCCGAACCGCGCGCGGCAAGCGTCATCGCCTCACCCGCGACCTCCGCGCCCAGGGCGATCCGCGGCAGGTCGATGCGCGCGATCTCGACGGAAACCGGAAGCGAGAAGCCGCCGCCGTCATCGGCCTCGCCCGTTTCGGCCGCCTCGGGCAGACGCACCAGATCGATGCTGCCGGCATGAAGCCGCTCGGCCTCGAAGGCGAAACCCGCCAGTGCCAGCGGCGACCAGTCGAGCGCAATATCTGTGAGCGAGAGCCAGACGCCCCGACCGTCCGACACGACGACCGAGCCGACCCGTGCCTGCCCCGAAAGCAACCCGTCCAGTCCCTGGATGCGCACCGTGCGTTCCGGGCCCGAAGCCAGGCCCGACGCGATCGCGGCCAGCTTGGTACGGCCGGCCTCGGTCTGGGTGAACACGACCAGCATGCCCGCGGCGAAGACCACGACGAGCGCAAACACGATCAGCACGGAGCGCAGGATTCTGCGAAGCACGACTATCCTTTCGGCCGGACCGTGAATCAGTCCGTCTGGCGAAGACTATAGGGTGATTTCCGTCGAAATCATGCCGAACGGCGTTGCGCCTCCCGGAAGCGCCCCTGCAAGAACGGCACGACGCCTCAGAAAGACTGGCCGATGCCGGCGTAGATGCCGAAGGTTGGATCGCCGGGGCGCCTGTTCAAGGGCACGCCGACATCGACCCTGAGCGGACCGAACGGCGTCAGGTAGCGCACCCCGAGGCCAGCTCCGACCTGTAAATTGGCAAAGTCGGGCGTGGTCGAGGCCGACACCGCGCCGGCGTCGATGAACGGCACGATGCCGAAACTGTCGGTGACCTGGATACGCATCTCGGCCGACATCTCGACATAGGAGAGCCCGCCGGTCGGCATGCCAGCGGCGTTGCGCGGGCCGATATCCTGATAGCCGTAGCCGCGTACAGACCCGCCGCCGCCCGCGTAGAAACGCCGGTCGGCGGGAATCGCGGCAAGCGGCGCGCCGAAGATCGAGCCGGCCGCCACCCGGCCGGCGGCGACGAAACGCTTGGCCTCGTCCAGCGCCCTGTAAGCCGACGCCTCGCCCTTGATCTTGACGAAGCTGGTCGAATTGAGAATGTCGTGCGCCGGCTCGACATAGGCGAGCAGCCGGAAGCCGGATTTCGGATCGAGCCTGTTGTCGCGATTGTCGAACACATACTGGATCGGCGTGCTGGCGATCAGATGCTCGTTGCTGCCGAAGGAATCGTCGATCCTGGAATAGTCCAGCGCGATCTCGGCCGACACCGTCTGCGTGTCGGTAAGTTCGTAGCGCAGGCCTGTCGACCCCTTCACCGAGAACCGGTCGAAGGCATCGGGATGCTCGAAGGTGGCGTCCAACCGCGCGACGAATTTCGACGGCGGCCCGATTACGCCCGGCTTTTCGAACAGAAGCCCTGCCCTGTAGTCGAGCTTGCCGAACTGCGTCGTGTCGCCGATTCGGCTGATAGAGCCTTCAACGCGCAGCTTTTCCGCCCGGCCGAACAGGTTGCGGTGGCCCCAATAGCCCTCGACCCCCGCGCCCTCGGTATTGGAGAAAGTGGCCCCGACGCCGAAATAGCGATGCTTGCGCTCCGATACGGTCACGTCGACCGGCAGGCTGCCATCGGCGTCGAGCGCGTCGGCCTCGTTGACCGCCACGCTGTCGAACACTTCGAGCTCCAGGAGCCGCTCGCGGGCCGCCTCCAATTGGTCGGGCGAATAGGTCGCGCCCGGCTCGATCCCGGCCATATAGGCGGTGAAGTCGCGGTCGACCTTTTCGGTGCCCTCGACCCGTGTCGCGCCGAAGGGTGCGACGGGCCCCGCCTCCAGCACCATGGTGACGTCGAGCAGGCCGGTCTTGTGATCGGCAACGATCTCGCGCCCGGTCACCCGCGCCAGCGGGTGGCCCTTGTCGCGCAGCGCCCGCACCATCTTGGCTTCGGCGTTGAGGATCACCGTCGAGCCGGCATCGCCGCCGGGCATGAGACCGAAGCGGGCTGGCGCGATGTCGCCGGTATCGCCGCCGACGTCGATCCGGCCGAGACGGAAAACCTGCCCTGCGGTCACCGCCACCCGCACAGGCACCGGTTCGCCGGTGAATTCCGCGTCGGGCGCAAGGTCGTCCAGTGCCCGCCCGGCAATGGTGATCTCAACGGTGCCGTCATAACGCCCGGCCTCGTAGAGCGCGGCGACCAGCAATTCGCGTTCCGTGCGCGCCTTCGACAACAGTCCGAGCGAGCCCGAAACCGGGCGGTCGGCGTCGGCAAGAAGGGTCGAGGCGGCCCTGAGCCTGCCGTCCAGTTCGGCCCCGGCGTCACCGGTGTCGAGATCGACCGAATAAGTGAGCGGATCGACGACGGGCGCAGCGTCTTCCTCGTTCGATCCAATCAGCGTGATGCCGAAGATTTCAAAGGCGGCGGCGGGGTTCGGTGTCAGGGCGAGCGCCAATATCATGGCCGACACGGAAGCCAGGCCGCGGCGAACGCGCCTGCCGTGCGGTACTCCAGAACTTTCCGCGCCCGGGCTCAGCATGGCTCCAACATAGCGAGAATGGTTAAAATTGCCCTGAAGGTTCTAGCGGATATAGGGACGGGATGCACCTGCATCCGTTCCTTCCCTTCGCATGGCTGAGTGATTCCACAAGAGGCTGCTTAAAAAAAGACAATCGCTTGGCCCGGTTTTCACCCTTCCGGCAAGCTGATACGCAAACCGGCGTCGCTTGGATGGCTTCGGGAAGGCCCCGCGCGGCGAAGGGAAGGAACCGCGCCTGATGCGTGTGCTTGTCGTTTATTGCCATCCGGTGCCCGAGAGTTTTTGCGCGGCCCTGCGCGACCGCGCCCTGGCCGCGCTCGACGCGGCAGGACACGAAACCCGGCTCGTCGACCTTTATGCCGAGGGTTTCGATCCGGTGATGGGAGCCGAGGAACGGCGCGGCTACAATGTCCACGAACCAAGCGACGACAGGCTCGCACCCCATATCCAGGCGCTGCGCTGGGCCCAGGCGATGGTGTTCGTCTACCCGACATGGTGGTACGGCCAGCCGGCGATGCTGAAGGGCTGGTTCGAGCGGGTCTGGGCCAAGGACGTCGCCTTCACGCTTGCGGCCGAAGGTGGCCGGATCGAGCCTTTGATGCGCCACATCGAAAAGCTCGCCATCCTCACCACGTGTGGCGCGCCGCGCTGGTGGTCCTTTCTCGTCGGCCATCCCGGACGCAAGACCCTGCTGCGCGGCATCCGGGCGCTGTGCGCGCGCCGTTGCCGCACGCTCTACCTCGCCAAATACGAGATGGACGCGGCGGACGAACCGGCCCGCGCCGCCTTCCTGGCCAGGGTCGAGCGCAGACTGGCGGCGTTTTTCGCATGAGCGTCGACGCAATGCATTGTGCGTCGCCTCCTGACGCCCGGCCCCTCGGCGAAGACAGCGAAAGGCGCCGTCCGGCCTCGGTCGCGGGACACCACGACACGCTCTGGCCGCATTCGCGCGGCTAGCATCACATTGATTGACAAGCCGACACAAAGCTTGGCCAAATATCGGTGATCACGCGCCGTCTGCCGGAGGAATCCATGTCGCCACGCACGTGCAAAGGCCTTTTTCTTACCCTTTTCACGACGCTCGCCCTGCTTGTCGCGCCGGCCTTCGGCCAGGAAACGCGCCAGATCGTCACCACCGCCGATTCGGACTATTACGGCTTCGACCTGCGCACCGAGCGCGACGTCTCGCTCGACCAGTGCAAGGCCGCCTGCCTGGCCGATCCGGCCTGCCGCGCCTTCACCTTCAACACCAGCGCGAAATGGTGTTTTCTCAAATCCGACTACAATCAGCTGAACCCGTTTCCCGGCGCGGTTGCCGGCAAGGTGGAGACGGCCCTCGGCGAGCCCGACATCGGCGCGCCGAAAGCGCTCTCCTTCGTGCCCGCCCACGTGACCGGCGACGCCGAGCGCCTGCGCGCCGACGTGCTTGGCAAGGCCAATGCCGGCGGCGCCGGCCTCGCCTTCCTGGTCCAGGCGGCCGAAAACGCCATGGCCTCCAACGACCCGCGCGCCGCCCTGCTCAACTACCAGAACGCGCTGGCGATCCTGCCCGACGACACCGCGATCTGGACAGGGCTTGCCGCCGCCGCCAACGCGATCGTGCCGCGCTCGGGCGAAAGCGCCTATTATTTCCAGCGCCTGGGCACGGGAGCCGCCATCAATGCCTATCTCCTGTCGCGCACCGCAAACCAGCGCGCCGACGCGCTCAACCAACTGGCGCCGGCGCTCGAAAAACGCAGCATGTTCCGCCCGGCGATCACCGCCTACGAGGAAAGCCTGGCGCTGGTGGCCTCGCCCCGGATCCAGGCGCTTTACGCCGACCTGAAGCGCCGCAAGGGTTTTCGCGTCGTCGAACACACCATCGATTCCGACAGCGCCACGCCGCGCGTCTGCGTCCAGTTCTCCGAGGATCTGGTCAAGAGCGGCATCGACTACGCGCAATTCGTGCGTGTCGACAACGCGCCGACCACGGCCGTCGACAAGGGCGCGCGCGAATTGTGCGTCGCCGGGCTCGAGCATGGCGGCCGCTACCGCATCGTCATCCGCCAGGGTCTGCCGGCGGCGATCGGCGAGGTGATCGCCGAGCCCGTCGCGCTCGACATCTATGTGCGCGACCGCTCGCCCTCGATCCGCTTCACCGGCGACAATTTCGTGCTGCCGGACAGCGCGCGCCGCGGCATCCCGCTGGTCTCGGTGAACACCGACAGGGCCGAAATCGCGCTCTACCGCATCGGCGCGCGTTCGCTCGCCCGGCTGATGGGCGAATCCCGGTTCCTGCGCCAGCTCGACGCCTATGAGCTGGGCAGCATCGCCGACGATCTCGGCGCGCCGGTCTTCGAAGGCACGATCGACATCGCCGCCGACCGCAACAAGGAGGTGATCACCTCCTTCCCGGTCGACGACGCCGTCCCGGAGCGCGAGCCGGGCGTCTATGTGATGACCGCCGTGCCCGAAAACGACCGCCGCGACAGTTGGGACTCGCGCGCCACGCAATGGTTCCTGGTCTCCGATATCGGGCTTGCCACCTTCGCCGGCGAGGACGGGCTCAACGTCTTTGCCCGCTCGCTCGACAGCGCCGCGCCGCTTGCGGGCGTCACGCTGCAGCTCGTTGCACGCAACAACGAGGTGCTCGGCACCGCGCGCACCGACCACGACGGCCGCGCCCGCTTCGACGCCGGCCTGGCACGCGGCGAAAACGGGCTCGCCCCGGCCGTCATAACCGCCGAGGCGGACGAGGATTTCGTCTTTCTCGACATGACCCGGGCCGGTTTCGACCTGTCCGACCGCGGCGTCACCGGCCGGCCCTCGCCCGGCGCGCTCGACGTCTATTCCTGGACCGAGCGCGGCATCTACCGCGCCGGCGAGACCGTGCACGCCGCCGCCCTGGCGCGCGATCCCGCCGCCGACGCCATCGACGACCTGCCGTTGACCTTCATTTTTCAGCGTCCGGACGGGGTTGAGGACCGCCGCATCGTTTCCAACGGCGCCGAGCTCGGCGGCCATGCCGTCGAGCTGGAGTTGACCGACAACGCCATGCGCGGCACCTGGAGCCTGCGCATCCACGCCGATCCCAAAGAGCCGCCGCTGTCGGAGAAATTCTTCCTGGTGGAGGATTTCGTGCCCGACCGCATCGAGTTCGATCTCGCCGCCGACCGCGAGGAAATCGCCCTTGGCGAGGCCGCCTCCGTCGAGGTCGACGGGCGCTATCTCTACGGCGCGCCGGCCGAGGGCCTGGCGCTCGAAGGCCAATTGGCAATCACGCGCAGTCGCGAATGGGCGCGCTTCCCGGGGTACCGGTTCGGCCTCGAGGACGAGGAGGACGTCGAGGACGTGCGCGTCGCGCTCGACGGCCTGCCGCGCACCGGCTCGGACGGCAAGGCCGCCTTCCCGGTCGAACTCACGCAAGTGCCCTCCACCACCCAGTTGCTTTCGGCCGAGATCTCGGTGCGCATGGTCGAGGCCGGCGGTCGCGCCGTCGAGCGCACGCTCGAGCTCGGCGTGAAACCCGAGGGTCCCTCGCTCGGCCTCAAGCCCGAATTCGAGGGTGGCCAGGTGCCGGAAGGCAGCATCGCCAGTTTCCGCGCCATCGCGATCGGCCCGGACGGCGCGCGGCTCGACGCCGCCGGCCTGTCCTGGTCGCTGGTCAAGATCAACCGCCAGTATCAATGGTATCGCAGCGGCAATTCCTGGCGCTACGAGCCGATCGTTTCGACCAGTCTGGTCGAGGAAGGCAGCATCGACGCCACGGCGGCGGGCGAGGCCCAGATCAGCGTTCCGGTCGACTGGGGCCGTTACCGGCTGGAGATCGAGACGGACGACCCCGCGGGGCCGGTAACCAGCGTGGAATTTTCCGCCGGCTGGTTCGTCGCCGCGCGCTCGACCGAGACGCCGGACGGGTTGGAAATCGCGCTCGACAAGGAAAGCTACCGGGTGGGCGACACCGCGCGGCTGAAGATTGCGTCGCGTTTCGCCGGCCAGGCGCTGATCACCGTCGGCTCCGAGAGCCTGATTTCGACCGTCACCGCCGCGGTTTCCGCCGACGGCGCGACCATCGAGATCCCGGTGACCGAGGACTTCGGCGCCGGCACCTATGTCACGGCCACCCTGTTCAGGCCCGGCGAGGCCGCCGAGACGCGCCTGCCGATGCGCGCCATCGGCGTGAAATGGCTGCCCGTCGACCCCGGCCCGCGCAAGCTCGCCGTCGCCCTGGAACTGCCTGAAAAGACCGAGCCGCGCCAGCCGCTCACCATCCCGCTCGCCGTCACCGGCCTGCAGCCGGGCGAGGAGGCCTATGTCACGGTCGCCGCCGTCGACGTCGGCATCCTGAACCTCACCCGTTACGAGGCGCCGGACCCGGCCGGCTGGTATTTCGGCCAGCGCATGCTCGGCATCGAGATGCGCGACCTCTATGGCCGGCTGATCGACGGCTCGCCCGGCGCGACCGGCCGGCTGCGCACCGGCGGCGACGGCGGCGGCATGAGCCCGCAGGGCAGCCCGCCGACCGAAAAACTGGTCGCCTTCTTCTCCGGCATCGTCAAAGTCGACGAGGACGGCCGCGCCACGGTCGCCTTCGACATTCCGCAATTCAACGGCACCGCCCGCGTGATGGCGGTCGCCTGGTCGAAATCGGGCACCGGCAGCGCCGAACGGGACATCGTCATCCGCGATCCGGTCGTGCTGACGGCGAGCCTGCCGCGTTTCCTGGCGCCCGGCGACCAGACCCGGCTGTTGCTGGAGATCGCCAACACCGACGGGCCGGCCGGCGCCTACACGCTCGGCCTCGCCACCGGCGCCGCCCTGGTCGCCGACACCGGCGCCCTGCCCGCGACCCTCGACCTGCCCGCCGGCGGCAAGACGACGCTCTCGGTGCCGGTCGCGGCCGAAACCGCCGGCGACGGCGCGATCACGCTCACGCTCTCCCACGCCTCCGGCCTGGCGATCGAACGCAGGCTCGCGCTGCCGGTCCGGCGCGGCGTCATGCCGGTCACGACCCGGCGCACCGTGGCGCTGGCCGGCAAGGGCGGCAGCCTGAGGATCGACGGCGAACTGCTCGCCGCGTCGATCGCGCAAGGCGCCTCGGTCACCGTCAACGTCAGCCGCGGCGCCGCCTTCGACGTGCCGGCGCTGTTGATGTCGCTCGACCGGTATCCCTATGGCTGCGCCGAGCAGACGACGAGCCGGGCGCTGCCGCTGCTTTATGTCGGCGAATTGTCGAAATCGGCCGGGCTGGAGGACGATCCGGCCCTGCGGGGACGCGTGGCCGACGCGATCGAACGGGTCCTGTCCCACCAGGCCTCGTCCGGCTCGTTCGGACTGTGGGGCCCGGGCTCCGGCGATCTGTGGCTCGACGCCTATGTCACCGATTTCCTGACCCGCGCGCGCGAGCAGGATTATCATGTGCCGGCCGCGGCCATGGACCAGGCGCTGCTTAATCTGCAGAACTCGCTCGCCTACGATGTCGATCTCGCCACCAATGGCAGCGAGGTCGCCTACGCGCTCTACGTGCTGGCGCGCAACCGCAAGGCGTCGGCCGGCGATCTGCGTTATTATTCCGACACGCAGCTCGGCGCCTTCTCCAGCCCGCTGGCACGAGCCCAGCTCGCCGCCAGCCTGTCGCTTTACGGCGACGCCCAGCGTGCCGGCCAGGCCTTCTCCTCCGCGCTGACCCTGGCGCGCGGCGTGGAACCCGGCCTGCAGGCCCGCGCCGACTATGGCTCGGCGCTGCGCGACGGCGCGGCCATGCTGGCGCTGGCGGCCGAAAGCCGGCCCGAGCCGGCGCTGGTGCCGCAAATGGTTTCCTACGTCTCCGATATCCGCAAACAGACGCGGTATCTCAGCACGCAGGACCAGGCCTGGATGCTGCTCGCCGCGCGCGCCGTCGCCGGCGCCAGCGACGACATCCGCCTCGACATCGGCGGCAGCCCGCACGAGGGCGCCTTCTCGCGCCGTCTTAGCGGCGAGGCGCTGGCATCCGATCCGTTCGTGATCACAAACAGCGGCGACGAGCCGGTCGAGGCGGTGGTGACCACGCTCGCCGCCCCCGAACAGCCTCTGCCGGCTGGCGGAGACGGGTTTTCGATCGAGCGCAGCTACTACACGCTCGACGGCAAGCCCGCCACGATCGCCGCCGCCCGCCAGAACGAGCGCTACGTGGTGGTGATCAAGGTGCGCGAACACAACGACTGGCCCTCGCGCATCCTGGTCAACGATCTCTTGCCCGCCGGGTTCGAGATCGACAATCCGCGCCTGGTCGGCAGCGCCGAGCTCAAGAATTTCGAATGGCTCGGCCAGACCGACGCGGTGCATACCGAGTTCCGCGACGACCGGTTCATCGCCGCCTTCACCCGCGGCCAGGGCGGCGATCGCGACTACACGCTCGCCTATGTGGTGCGCGCCGTCACGCCGGGCGTCTTCGTCCACCCCGCCGCCAGCGTGGAGGACATGTACCGCCCGCAGCTTTCGGCGCGCACGGCCTCCGGCTTCATGGAGGTGGTGGGCGAGTAAGAGACGGAGGCCGACGATGAGCACGCGCCCGATGGGCCGTTTCCGGCGTGCGGGACCGCCCGCGCGCGGCGCGCGCCGGGCGGAACGGTCATGCGCCTGAACCGGCCGGCCCTTGTCCGTCTCGCTCGCCGGAGCGCGCTCGCCGTCGCCGTTCTGGCGGTCGTGGCCGGTGCCGGTCTGTGGCTGCTCGACCGGCTCGACCGCGCGTTTCCGCCGCCGCTCGACAGCGCCGCCGCGATCTCCACCGAAGTCGTCGACCGCAACGGCGTGCTTTTGCGCGCCTACGCGCTCGAGGACGGACGCTGGCGGCTCGGCGCCGATCTCGACAGAATAGACCGCGCCTTTGTCGCCATGCTGGTCGCTTACGAGGACCAGCGGTTCTGGAGCCATCGCGGCGTCGATCCGCTGGCGCTTCTGCGCGCCGCCGGCCAGTTCCTCGCCAATGGCCGCATCGTGTCGGGCGGCTCGACGCTGACCATGCAGCTCGCCCGGCTGATCGAGCCGCGCTCCGAACGCAGCCTCGGCGCCAAGCTGCGCCAGATGGCGCGCGCCCTGCAGATCGAACGACGACTGTCGAAACGCGAGATCCTGACCCGCTATCTGACGCTCGCGCCCTATGGCGGCAATCTGGAGGGCGTGCGCGCGGCGAGCCTGGCCTGGTTCGGCAAGGAGCCGGCCCGGCTGTCGCTGCCGCAGGCGGCATTGCTGGTCGCCCTGCCGCAATCGCCGGAGGCGCGCCGGCCGGACCGGCATCCGGACGCGGCCCGCGCCGCCCGCGACCGCGTGCTGGCGCGCATGGCAGGCGCCGGCGTCATCATCGACAGCGAGGTCGCGCGCGCGGCCGCCGAACCGGTCTCGCCGGTCCGCCGCCCGCTACCGGGCTTCGCCGCCCATGTCGCCGACGCCGCGCTGCGCGAAGAGCCCGCCGCCCAACGCCACCAGCTCACCATCGACCGCGGCGTGCAGGAACGGCTGGAACGGGTCGCGAAAAAGGCGGCGGCGCGCATCGGCCCGAAAGTCTCGGTGGCGATCGTGCTCGCCCGGGCCGACACCGGGGCCATTCTCGCCAAGGCGGGCTCGGCCGATTATTTCGACGCTGCCCGCGCCGGCTGGATCGACATGGCGCGTGTCGCCCGCTCGCCCGGCTCGACGCTGAAACCCTTCATTTACGGGCTCGCCTTCGAGGACGGGCTGGTCATGCAGGAGACGACGATTGAGGACCGGCCGGCCAATTTCGCCGGCTACCGGCCGAAAAATTTCGACATGGAGTATCAGGGCGACGTCAGCGTGCGCCAGGCGCTGCAATTGTCGCTGAACGTGCCGGCGGTGCGGCTGCTCGACACGGTCGGCCCGGTCCGGCTGGTCGCGCGCATGAAGCGCGGCGGCGTGATGCCGACGCTGTCCGAGGGCGAAAGGCCGGGGCTGGCCATCGGCCTCGGCGGCGTCGGACTGTCGCTGGAAGAGCTGGTCCAGCTCTATACCGGCCTGTCGCAACGCGGCCGGGTCGCGCGGCTGCACAGCCGCGCCGGCGCCGACCGGCCAGAGCCGCCCGACGCGCCGATCCTGTCGCCGCAGGCCGTCTGGCAGATCACCGACATCCTGTCCGGCGTCGCCCCGCCCCAGGGCGCGCCGCGGCTCGGCATCGCCTACAAGACCGGCACCTCCTACGGCTATCGCGACGCCTGGTCGGTCGGTTATGACGACCGCAACGTCATCGGGGTGTGGGTGGGGCGTCCCGACGGCGGCGCGGTGCCCGGCCTCACCGGCTATCTCGCCGCCGCGCCGATCCTGTTCGAGGCCTTTGCCAAATCCGGGCTCGGCATTACCCCGCTGCCGCGTCCGCCGGCCGGCGCCATCCGCCTTGCCCGCGCCGACCTGCCCTTCGCGCAGCGCCGCTTCGCCGCCTCGGCGCGCGAGAGCGCCGACGCGCCGGTCGAACCCGCACCCGAGATCGTCTATCCGCCGCAGGGCGCGCGCGTCGATCTCGGCCTGCGCGCCGGTGGCGCGATGCCGCTGGCGCTGAAAATCAATGGCGGACGCGCGCCGTTCCGCTGGCTCGCCAACGGCCGGCCGGTGCGGCTGTCGGCCCGGCGGCGCACCGCCGCCTGGACGCCGGACGGCGCCGGCGCCTCGACCTTGACCGTCATCGACGCGGCCGGCCGCGCGGCCAGCGTGAACGTGTTTCTGGAATAGGCGAGAGCCGTCCCTACCCCGCCGACCGGCCGAGGCCTTTGAGCTTGTCCATCACCTCGGCCAAGCAGTCCTGCGGCGTGCGGCCCGACGTCTCGATATGCAGGCTGGCGCGCGCGTAGAGCGCCTCGCGGCTGGTCAGGATCGATTTCAGTTCCTCCATCGCCGCCGGATTGCCGGCCATCGGCCGTGTGTCGCCCTGGGCGCGCACCCTGGCCATGTGCTCCTCCGGCGCCGCCTTCAGCCACACCGTATGGAAATTGCGCAACAGGATGTCGAAGGTTTCCGGCTCGGCGACGATGCCGCCGGCCGCCGCCAGCGCAATGTCCTCGCAGGTGGCGATGACGCGCTCGAGCGCCTGGCGTTCCAGCCGCCGATAGCCTTCCTGGCCGTAAAGCGCCATCACCTCCGTCACCGGCATGCCGCTCGCCGCCTCGATCTCCTCGTTCAGCTCCATGAACGGCAGGCCGAGCGTGTCGGCAGACAGGCGCGCCAGCGTCGATTTGCCGGCGCCCCGCAGGCCGATGAAGGCGATGCGCCGGGCGCGCCTGAGCGCCGGGTTCTGCGGATCGAGGATGGCGATCACCCGCCGGCGCTCCTCGGCCGTGGCGCGCTGGAAAAGCCGGGTCACGGTGCCCGTCTCCGACGCCCACGGATCGTCGGCGGCGACCAGCCACTCGATCTTCAGGTCGAGCGCCTCGGCGATGCGCCGCAGAAGCAGGATGGAAATATTGCCTTCGCCGCCCTCGAGTTGGGCCAGATAACGCTGCGAAACCCCGGATTTTTCCGAAAGCACCCGCCGCGACAGGCCCTTGCGGGCACGCGCCGTGCGCACGCGCTCGCCGACCAGCGCCAAAAGGGCCCGGTTGGCCGCGTCCTCGCCGGCGGCCGTTTCCGGCGGCCTTGCCCGTCCATCGAAGCCGACGATCTCGTCCATGCGCTCACGATCCGTTTCAATTTATGCATTATAATGCACAAATTGCCGAGTTTCGCAAGAACTGCCGTCGCCGTCAGCCGGACACGGCAAGCGGCCCGATCAGGGCGCGGATATCCGGCGGCGCGGCCATCTTGCGGAACGATTTCGCCTCGACGAACACGCACACGAACGTGCCTTCGAAACACAGAACCCCGTCCTGGCTTCCGGCGACGGAAAACCGCACCGAGCTTTCGCCGAGTTTTTTTAACGTCACCGCGCAGGCAAGCGGGTGCCGCGGCGTGACCGGCGCGCGGAAATCGAGGCTCATATGCACGAACGGCGTGCCGACATTGCGGTCGAGATTGAGCCGGTACCAGTCCTGGCCGACATGGGCCTCCCACCAGGCGTCGATCGCCTCGAGCGCGAAATAGGGAATGCGGCCGGTATAGGCGATCAGCGCCGGATCGCAATCGGCCCAGCGCACGTGCACACTATGCACGAAACCGCTAGCTGCCTCGACCCGTGGCGCCTTGTCGTCGGTCCTGGCATCCATCGTCCAGTTGCTCCGCTAATAGGTCTCGACATGGTAGCGGCCGGTGTCGCGCATGGCGTCGCGCACCGCCTTCCAGTCGAGCCCTGCGCCGCGCGCGATGTCGGCAAAGGCCTCCTCCACGCCGGCTTCCATCGCCTTGAGCCCGCACACATAGACATGGGTGGTGTCGGATGCCAGCATGGTCGCGATCTTGTCCTTTTCGATCCGCATCCGGTCCTGGACATATTCGCGCGGCGTTCCCTCGACCCGGCTGAACACCAGATGCTTGTCGAGCAGCGCGTCCGGCACCTTTTTCAGCGGCCCGAAATAGGGCAGCGAATCGGGCCGGCGCGCGCCGAACACCAGCATCATGCCGCCGGTCTCGCCCGACGAGGCGCGCTGGCGGCGCATCGTGAAGCCGCGAAACGGCGCCGAGCCGGTGCCGGTGCAGATCATCAAAATGGTGGCGCGCGCGTCGTTCGGCATCAGGAAGGTCGAGCCGAACGGGCCGGTGAGCCGGACCTGGTCGCCGCGCTTGAGATCGCAGACATAATTGGAGGCCAGCCCGTGCGGCTCGCGCTTGACGGTCAGGGACAGATTGTTGGTGTTCGGGCGCTCGCCGTCGCGCGGCGAGGACACCGAATAAAGCCGCATGCGGTGCGGCCGGCCGCTCTCGTCAGCGCCCGGCGGCGCAATGCCGACACTCTGGCCCTCCAGCACGGGAAACGAGGTCGTGCCCAGGTCGAGGATGATGTGGCGCACGTCGGAATCGGCGTTGTCGCCGGTCAGCCGGTAATTGCCTTGCACGGTGGCGATCGCCGGGCTGGCGGCGGTGAACAGGTTGACGGTCGGCTTGGCCGCGGATGCAGGCGCCTTTGCCGCGCCGCCGGCGCCCTTGTGCGCCTCGGCCAGGAGTGCGGCGACCTCGTCGTCCAGCGCCTCGATCGCGCCGCCGCCCGCCCCATCCCCGGCCTCGAATTCCTCCTGTTCGGGCAACTCCATCCAGGAAAGCTGCTCTTCCAGCGAATAGGGCGTCTTGACGATCCGCCAATTGTCGATCGAGCCGGTCGGGCACGGCGCGATGCAGGCCATACAGAAATCGCAGATCGAGGCGTCGACCACGACATTGTTGTCGTCGTGGGTGATCGCGTCGATCGGGCACGCCTCCTCGCAGGTGTGGCAGCGGATACAGATTTCCGGATCGATCAGATGCTGTTTGGCGAGCGCGGTCATGAATGTCTTCGCTCCGGGGTTCGTTCGCGATACCCCTCATCCGCTTGTGTCACAGGCCGCGGATGAGGGGCGGATCCTCACGCCATGTGCAGTTGCACATACTCGAAATCGCCGGGCTTGTTGTCGATCCCGACACGCGGCGGCGCGATCCAGCCGGCAAACTTGCCCGGCTCCCACACCGGCACCATCAGCGAAGCGATATAGTCGCCATCGGCCTTGGACGGCAGCCATTCGTCGCGCTTGTTTTCCCAAGCCTCGGCGGACACGGTCTCGCCCTCGGGCGTGATGTGAGCCGGGCCGAACACGCCGATCTGGCGATGGAAGCCGGGATGCGGCAGCTTCATCTCGAAGGGCACGCCGATCTTGGCGATCATCGCGTTCCAGCGGTTCACGCCGCCCTGGGAGTCGCGGATATAATCGTCGCGCAGCCGCATGTTGATCGCCGACAGCGCCGGCAGATCGGCCGTCACCACCTTACCGTCGACGAGCTGGACGACCGGATAGGTCGCGTCCTTGAGCCGGTGGTCGTCGTCGATCTTGGTTTCCTGATAGCGGCCCTTGATGCCGGCGGCGAAGGCGTTGGCGGCGTTGGTTGACACTTCCGAGCCGAACAGGTCGAGCGACAGCGTGTAGTGCAGGTTGAGCTTCTTCTGGATCGTCGGCAGATCGATGACGCCGAGCGCGCGCACCGCCTGGATGTCATAGGGATCCTCGATGCCGGCCTCCTTCATCGCCTCGCAGGTGCGCTGGATGACCCGGCCCACGCCGGTCTCGCCGACGAACATGTGGTGCGCTTCCTCCGTCAGCATGAAGCGGCAGGTGCGCGACAGCGGGTCGAAGCCGGACTGGGCCAGGCTTTCGAGCTGCATCTTGCCGTCGCGATCGGTGAAATAGGTGAACATGAAGAAGGACAGCCAGTCGGGCGTGGCCTCGTTGAAGGCGCCCAGCATGCGCGGCGCCTCCTCCGATCCCGACGAGCGGCGCAGCAATTCGTCGGCCTCCTCGCGGCCGTCGGCGCCGAAATATTTCTGCAAGAGATAGACCATCGCCCACAGATGCCGCCCCTCCTCGACATTGACCTGGAACAGATTGCGCATGTCGTAGAGCGACGGCGCGGTCTTGCCGAGATGGCGCTGCTGTTCGACCGAGGCCGGCTCGGTGTCGCCCTGGATGACGATCAGCCGGCGCAGCATGGCGCGGTGTTCGCCCGGCACTTCCTGCCAGGCCGGTTCGCCATACTGTTCGCCGCACGGGATGCGGCGATCCTCGACCTGCGGCGCGAGCAGGATGCCCCAACGATAATCCGGCATCTTGACGTAGTCGAACTTGGCCCAGCCCTTCGGATCGACCGAGATCGCGGTGCGCAGATAGACCAGCGATTCCTGGAATTTCTGCGGGATCAGGTCGTTCCACCAATTGATGTAGCCCGGGTGCCACTTCTCCAGCGCCTTGAGAACGCGCCGGTCGGAGGAAAGCCCGACATTGTTGGGGATCATCGTGTCGTAGGAAACATTGAGCAATTCGGACATTGGTCACTCCCGCAAGACTTTAAGCCGTGATTGGTCACTGGACGAAGGAAGCATGCCCGGCCCGCAGGGCCGCGCCCACGCGCCTCGTGGCGCTTTCCTCACACCCGCTTCATGTCGAATTCGCCGCGCAGACCGGTACCGTAGCGCTGCAGCGCGCCGGTCTCGCCGACCGCGTTGGGACGCTGGAATATCCAGTTCTGCCAGGCCGTCAGCCGGCCGAAAATGCGCGTTTCCATGGTTTCGGGCCCGGCGAAGCGCAGATTGGCCTCCATGCCGGTGAGCGCATCCGGCGAAAAGCTCGCCCGCTCCTCCAGGAAGATACGCACCTCGTCCTCCCAGTCGATATCGTCGAAGGCGAAGGTGACCAGGCCGAGCTCGCTCGCAGCGTCCGCCTCCAGCGCCTCACCGATCCGTTCCTCGGCGGCCCCGACACTTGCCGGTTCGCCGAGAAAGCGCGTCTCAAGGCGGGTGAGGTCGTTCGACATCGGGTACGGCCCGAAATTGCCCTTGGTCAGGGTCAGGGTCGCGACCGGCCGGTTGTCGCCCTCGAACTCGCCGTCAGCCATGTAGGAGCGGTCGGCGGCGAAGGCGAGTTCGGCCAGGGGTCCGGCGAAACAGGAGCCCGGCTCGATCAATGCCGCCAGCGAGCGCGAGGTCATGTCGACCCGTTTCAAAACCCGCTTCCAGTAAAGCAGGATCTCGTTGGCGAGCCAGTCGTCGCGATTGTCGAGCAGAAACGCTTCATGCACGGCGACCAGAGCCGGGTCGCCCTGGGTGCGAAACACGATGACGCCGATCTCGAGTTCGTTGTTGCGCAGATGCAAAATGGCGTCGTCGAGTTCGCGCGCCGCCCGCAGCATCCAGCTTTCGGCCCCCTCGGCGTGCAGCGCCTCGACCGAGGCCGGCGCCGGGGCGTCGGGACCGTGCACGGTCAGCCGCGCGATGCGCTTTTCGCGGTCGATCTCGACCTCGACGCTCGAATAGGTCACCGATCCGTCCTCGGAAATATCGCGCTTGAGCGGCGTCAGCGCGATCCCTTTGGCGTCGGCGGGCCGCTTCGACTTGGCCGCGTATTCGCGGGCGCGGGCCGCGACCGTCTCGGCGAATTTGGTGTTGGGCACAACGTCGTCGACGAGACGCCAGTCCTTGGCCCGGCGTCCTTTCACCCCCTCCTCGATCGAGCAGAACACGTCGGCGTGGTCGCGGCGCACTTTGCGCTTGTCGGTGACGCGGGTGAGCCCGCCCGTGCCCGGCAGCACGGCCAGCAGCGGCACTTCCGGCAGCGCGACCGAGGACGAGCTGTCGTCGGCCAGGATGATGTGGTCGCAGGCAAGCGCCAGTTCGTAGCCGCCGCCCGCGCACGCGCCCTTGACGGCGCAGATGTAATATTGCCCGGACTCCGCCCCCGCCGCCTCGAACGTGTTGCGGGTCTCGTTGGTGAATTTGCAGAAATTGACCTTGTGGGCGTGGGCCGCCCCGCCCAGCATGCGGATATTGGCGCCGGCGCAGAACACCCGGTCCTTGCCCGACTGCAGGACAACGACTTTGATTTCGGGATGCTCGAAGCGCATCCGCTGGACCACGTCTGCCAGTTCGATGTCGACGCCGAGATCGTAGGAATTGAGCTTGAGCTCGTAGCCCTCGAACAGGCCGCCATTCTCGTCGACATCCATGAACAGATGCGCGACCTCGCCGTCATAATCGATCCGCCAGTGGCGATACTGCGACGGGTCGGTCTGGAAATCGATTATCTTGGCCACGCTCTGCCTCCACCTTCTTGCTGCACTCTAGTGCAATATGATGCAAATTCCAAGCCCAATCTGGAAAGTTACTGCGATATTTCACAGGAATCTTGGTCTTTTTGGGGTGATTTTATGCATTATAATTCATAATTTCCATTCCAGCACGGGACGCCGTGCCACGAGACGCTCCAAGGCGCCGGAGCCGGCTTCCGCGTCGATCGCCACGGCATAGGCGACCGACGCTTCGGCGAGCTGCGCCACGTCGACCCCCATCACGCGCGCCGTGCGGCCATGCCCCGCGTTCCATAGGCAGTCGGCCGCGTGATGGGCGAGGCGGGCGGCCGCGCGCGGCCGCCCCATGCCGAGTTTCAGGCAGCAATTGGCCAATTGGATCATGCCCTGAACGAGCATCCGCTCGGCGCTGTTGGGCCTGAGCCCCATCCACACCGGCTCCCAGACCTCGTGCGCCTCCCAGAAGAAGCCGTTGCCGTAGAGCGCGAAACCGTAGAGCCAGGCCTGGTTGTCGGCCCAGCCGGCCGGATCGGTCGTCTCCGGCGCGGCATCGGCGACGTCGATGAAGACGCCGCTTTCGGGCCGGCGCGTCACGCCGGGCACGAAGGCGGTGTCCGGCAGCGGCAAGGCCCCGGCCTGACTGAAAATGCGATCGGACATGCTGTTGTCCGGCACCGTTCGCGCCTCGCCGATTAGGCCGCCTCCGCCTCGGCGGCCTCGATCGCGTCGAGCCGCCCGACAAATTCGGCCATCGCCGCGAGCGTGCGGTCCGGCTGGTCGATATGCGGCGAATGCCGGCAGTCTTCCAACATCGCAACGTCGACCGGATTGTAGCTCTGCGTCTCGAGCGCTTCGATCTGGGCGCGCGTGCCGTACTGGTCGTCGACGCCCTGGATCGCCAGCACCGGCACGCGGATATAGGCGATCACCTCCTCGATGTTCCAGGCTTCGAATGTCGGATCGAGCCAGGCGTCGTTCCAGCCCCGGAAGGCGTTGTCGACATCGCGATGATAGCGCCCGAGCCGCGCGCGCAGGTCGCCCTCGTCATAGGCCTGGCGCGCGTCGCGGATCGCGTCGAGCCCCATCGGCTCGGTGAAGAAATGCGGCGCCATCAGCACCAGCCCGCGCACCCGGTGATCCTGGACCGAGCCGGCATAGATCGCGGCGATCGAGGCGCCGTCGGAATGGCCGGCAAGCACGCCTTTCTTGAAGCCGATCGCCTTGAGCACGTCGGGCAGCACGTCGACCGCCTCGCGGGTCATGTAGTCGAGCGGGCGCGGCAGCAGGGCCGCGTCCGAACGGCCATATCCCTGCCGGGAATAGGCGAACACGCCATAACCGGTCGCCTCGGCGAGTTTTTGCGGGAAATCGCGCCACAGCTCGACGCAACCCAGCCCCTCGTGCAGCAGCACGATCGTCGGCGCGCGCTCCGGCGTCGGGCCGTAGCCCCTGCCCTCGAGCGACACGCCCCGGGTCCGGATCACCATGCCTTCGCCGCTGGTCCACATATCAGGCCACTCCCTGTCTGAGTTTGAAACGCTGGATCTTGCCGGTCGCCGTCTTCGGCAGGTCGGGCACGAAATCGATCCGGCGCGGATATTTCCAGGCGCCGACCTTGGCCTTCACATGGTCCTTGAGCGCCTGTTCCAGCCCGTCGCCGGCGGCCTCGCCCTTCAAAACGACGAAGGCGCGCGGCTTTTCCAGCCCCGTCTCGTCACGGTCGGCCACCACCGCCGCCTCGAGCACGTCGGGATGGGTCACCAGCGCCTGCTCGACCTCGAACGGCGACACCCAGATGCCCGAGACCTTGAACATGTCGTCGGTGCGCCCGCAATAAACGAAGCGGCCCTCGGCGGTGCGCTCGTATTTGTCGCCGGTGCGCGTCCAGCGCCCCTCGAAGGTCGAGCGGCTCTTCTCGCGCTGGTTCCAATAATTCTCCGCCGCCGAGGGACCGTCGACCAGAAGCTCGCCGACCTCGCCGACGCCGACCTCGCCGCCGGTCTCGTCGACCAGCCGCAATGCGTAGCCCGGCACGGCCACGCCCGAGGTGCCGTAGACGATGTCGCCGGGTGCGTTCGACAGGAAGATGTGCAGCATCTCGGTCGAGCCGACCCCGTCAATAATGTCGACGCCGGTCGCCGCCTTCCAGCCATTGCCGATCTCGGCCGGCAGCGCCTCGCCGGCCGACACGCAAAGCCGGAGCCTGTCCATCCCGTCCGGCCGCGCCCCGCCGGCGGCGGCCACCATGGCGGCGTAAAGCGTCGGCACGCCGCAAAAGACCGTCGGTCTGATCTGGGCGGTGGCGGCGAACATGTCGTCCGGCGTCGGCCGCCCCTTGAAGAGCGCCGCCGTCGCGCCGGCCGCCATCGGAAACGTCATCGCGTTGCCGAGCCCGTAGGCGAAGAACAGCTTGGCCGCCGACAACACGACATCGTCCGCCTGCATGCCGAGAATTTTTGCGCCGAACGTATCGGCGGTCGCCTTCAGGCTGCCGTGCAGATGGCGAACCCCTTTCGGCCGGCCGGTCGAGCCCGACGAATAAAGCCAGAAGGCGCATTCGTCCGCGCTCGCCTCGACCGTGCCGCCGTCCCGGCTCGTGGCGAGTTCGGCGGCGAAATCCGCATGCCCGTCCACCGCGCCGCCGACGACGAACACCGTGGCGAGATCCGGCAGCCGGCCGAGGATCGGCGCGACCACCGGCAAGAGCTCGCGCGACACGAACAGCGCCTTGGCGCGGCTGTCGGCCAGGATGATCTCGTAATAATCGGCCGAAAGCAGCGTGTTGAGCGGCACCGGCACGACGCCGGCCTTCAGCGCGCCCCAGAAGATGATCGGGAACTCGACCTGGTCGAGCACGATCATCGCAGCCCGATCCTCGCGCCGCACCCCGTGCCGCGCAAACAGATCGGCCATGCGGCCGGCCTCCCGCGACAGCCCGGCATAAGTTAGCCGCCGTCCGTCCTGCCCGCATTCGACGAAGGCGACGCCGTCGCCGCGCCCCGCCGCGACATGCCGGTCGATGAAATAGGCGGCGGCGTTGCCGTTCTCCTGGCCCAAAACCATGCCCTCCCGAATGCGATTTTGGATCCGCTTCGGCCATGGTCAGGCGGCGGATTTGTGCGATATGATGCACAAACGCACTCGAGAGTGCAAGCGCCCTTCTGCGTGTCTATGTGGCTAAGGCAAATGTCCAGGCTGTGTTTCGTCGATTTTCCGATGTATCTCAGTTGGTTGGGTTATGCCGGCGGAGATTTCTGCATTATATTGCATATATAGGTGCGATAACACCCTATTCCGACCTCGCCGCTCAGATCACGTCCGGCCAATCCGGGTTTTGCGCCCGCCGCCCGCGCGGATCGTTGCCGTCCGCGAACCCCATGTCGCGCTTGAGATGATCGGGAAGCAAACGCGGGTCGAGGCGGTTTCGACGGGAACCGGGACGCAGGCGGACGATGTGAGCGGCAAGTCGCATGAGCCAGAAACGGCCGCGGGGCGCGAAAAGCCGGGGAAGATGATCTGCGGTAGCCATGGCTAGGCTCCTTCCTTATGATCGACGATTGATGCGTCGATGACATAACTGGCTCGAAAAGCCTTGCTTTTCCAATCAAACGGCAATCGGGATACATAAGGGAGTTTCATGCATCATGGCCACACAGCTCCCTCCGCTGGCTGCGATCCGTGCGTTCGAGGCCGTCGCCCGGCACGGCAGCTTCACCCGCGCGGCCGGCGAGCTCGGCATGACCCAGTCAGCCGTCAGCTACCAGATCAAGGTTCTGGAGGAGCGGGTCGGAACACCGCTTTTCGTGCGCCGCCCGCGCCGGATCGCGCTCACCGAGATCGGCCGCCGACTGGCGCCGGCGGTCAGCGAGGCCTTCGAACATATCGCGGCCGCATGGCAGGAAGCGCGCCACGGCGCCCAGGGCACCCTGGTCATCAACACGCTGCAGACCTTCGCCACCGCGTGGCTCGCACGTCATGTCGGCTCATTCCAGCTTGCCCATCCCGGCATCGCAGTCCGCATCGAGACCGAGCAAAAGGTCATCGACTTCGCCCGCAACGAGGCCGACGTTGCCATCCGGGCCGGGTCGGGCGGCTGGCCGGGCCTGGTCGAGCACCAACTGATCGGCACCGATTTCTCGCCGATGTTGTCGCCTCGCCTGGCCGCCTCGGTCGGCGGATTGCGCGAGCCGGTCGACCTGCTGAAGCTGCCGATCGTATCGCCCAACGACCCCTGGTGGCCCGACTGGCTGGTGCGCGCCGGACTTGCCGCCGACGCGCTCGCAGGGCGGCCGCGGACCAGCCTGGGTTCGCAATCGGTGGAAGCGAGCGCGGCAATTGCCGGCCAGGGGGTGGCACTCCTGACCACGGCCTTCTACCGGCAGGAAATCGAGGCCGGCCTTCTGGTCCAGCCCTTCGACATCGTCGGCACGGAGGGCCAGCGATATTTCCTCGTTTATCCGGAGGCGCGGCGCAACGCGCCCAAGACACGGGCCTTCCGCGACTGGATCCTGCCGCTGTTCGACCAAAAAACCGCCTGAGGACGACCGGTCCGGACACCCGGCCTTGCTTGATCCAGATCATGGCGCCAGGGCAGCGACCGCGCCATCTCTGGCATGGGCAGGCGCGGCGGGCCAAAAAAGGCTGGACGCGCACCGATATTTTGCTCAAACCATGGCAAAATAAGCGCGCCGCCGCATCACCACAGCAAGTCTGCGGACAAGGCGCACAGGGAGGGGAATGTGGGTCCGGCCGAAATCCATGCCGGCGAAAGCCTTATTCGCGGGCGCTATGCGCGCATCGGCTTTGCAGTCCTGGCCGCGACGCTTTTATGTGGCGCGGTGCTGGCTTGGATTGCCTATGCCTTCGGCAGCGCCCAGGCGCGCCGCGCGGTCGAGGCGTCTGCCAGCGAGGCGCTGGCGCTGCAAGCCGAAACCCTGACGGGCGTGCTGGAAAAATACCGCCTGCTGCCGCCTCTGCTGGCGCGGCGCGACGACATCATGGCCCTGTTCGCCCGGCCGAACGAAGGCGAGGCGCGCAAGGCGGCCCGCGACGTCGCCTTCGAGATCGCCGGCTATTCCGGCGCCAAAGATGTCGCCTTCGCCGACGCGACCGGACGCATCTTCGCCTCGGCGCGCGGCATATTCGACAATTCGCGCCTCAACGAAAACGCCCTGCTCGACGCCGCGCGACAGGGCCGTCTCGGGCGCGAAACCCGGTCGGACGACAATGAACGCGCCTACGTGTTCGCCGCGTCCGTCCGGCGCGGCGGCGCGCTGGTCGGGGTGATCGCGGTCTATGTGCGTATCGACCGGATCGAGCAGACCTGGTCGCTTTCGGCCAATCCCATCGCCGTGGCCGATGCCGGCGGCCTTGTCTTCATCTCCAACCGCCCGCAATGGAACCAGCGCCGCCTGTTCGGCCCGGCGGGCGGCGACGCGGTTCTGAGCGGCGATCCAGACGGAGACGGCGTGGTCGCCGAAACCGGCGAACCCGGCCTCGGCTACATCCCCGCCCGGCGTGACCTGCCCTTGATGGGCTGGACCCTGCATGTGCTGGCCGACCGCGCGCCGGTGGTGGCCGCCGGACGCACGGCCGGTCTGGTCGTCGTGCTGGCGGCCCTGCTCGCCGGCAGCCTCTCCTTCTTCCTCGTCAAGCGCCGCGAGGCGTTCGCGCTGCGCCAGGCGCGCGCGGAGGCCGAAGCGCATCGGCTCGAACATCTGGTCCAGGAGCGCACCGCCGACCTGACCCAGGCCAACGCGGCCCTTGCCCACGAGGTCAGGGAACGCACCGAGGCCGAAGCGCAATTACGCAAGGCCCAGAACGAGGTGATCCAGGCCGCCAAGCTCGCCGCGCTCGGGCAGATGTCGGCCACCCTCAGCCATGAATACAACCAGCCGCTGGCCGCCATTCGCACCTATGCCGACAATGCGACCGCCTTTCTGCAACGTGGCCGCGCGGAAGCCGCGAGCGAGGCGCTCGCACGCATTTCCGGTCTCGTCGACCGCATGTCGGAACTGTCGCGCACGCTCTTGTCCTTCGCCCGCAAGCCGGGCACCGAAATCGGCGATGTCGCCCTCGCCCCGGTGCTGGAGGAGGCGTTGATGCTTATCGGGCCGAGGGCGCGCAGCGCCGGTATCGAGATCCGGCGTGAGAGCATTCCGCAGGACCTCGTGGTGCGCGGCGGCAAGCTGCGCCTCACCCAAGTGGTAGTCAACCTGCTCAACAATGCGCTCGATGCGCTCTCCGGTATCGGCTCGCAGGGCCGGTCCGACACGCCCCTGGTCACGATTGGCGCACGCCGCGCCGGCGCCCGCGTCGCGCTGACGGTGGAAGACAATGGCCCCGGCATTCCCGATGCGCTGCGCGAGCAGGTGTTCGAGCCGTTTTTCTCCACCAAAGGGGTTGGAGAAGGCGTCGGCATCGGCCTGTCCATCGTCTACAATATCGTGCGCGAATTCGGTGGCGCGGTGCGCATCTCCAGCACCCCCGGCGGCGGCGCACGCTTCACCGTGCTTTTGTCCGCCGCCGCATCGGCCCCACAAACGCTGGCCAAGGCCTCGTGAGCGATGCCCGCATCCTGCTCGTCGACGACGACGATGATCTGCGCCCGGCGCTCGTCCAGGGTTTCGAGATCGAGGATCTCGCCGTCATCGCCTATCGCAGCGCCGAGGACGCGCTGCCCGACATCAGCCGCGAGCTCTATGGCTGCATCGTTACCGACATCCGCATGGCCGGCATGGACGGCATGGATTTCATGCGCCGCTGCCTGGAAATCGACCCGGCGCTGCCGGTCGTGCTGATCACCGGCCACGGCGAGGTCGCGCTTGCGGTACAGGCGATGCGCGACGGCGCCTACGATTTCATCGAAAAACCCTTCCCTGTTCACCGCCTGACATCGGTGGTGCGCCGGGCCATCGAAAAGCGCCGCCTGGTGCTGGAAAACCGGGTCCTGCGCGAAACACTCGACGCCTCCGGCAATCTGGAAACGCGCCTGGTCGGCCGCAATCCGGCGATGCGACGCCTGCGCGAAGAGATCGCCGCGCTTGCCGGCACCGACGCCGACGTGCTCATTCTGGGCGAGACCGGCTCCGGCAAGGAGGTCGTGGCGCGTGCCCTGCACGATTTCGGCGACCGCTCGCAGGCCAATTTCGTCGCCATTAATTGCGGCGCGCTGCCGAAGGACATTTTCGAAAGCGAGTTGTTCGGCCACGAGGCCGGCGCCTTCACCGGCGCGCAGAAATTACGTATCGGCAAGCTGGAACACGCCGACGGCGGCACGGTCTTCCTCGACGAGATCGAATCGATGCCGCTCGACCTTCAGGTCAAGCTGTTGCGCGCCATCGAGCACCGCACCGTCGAACGCCTCGGCTCCAACCGCCCGATCCCGCTAAATGTCCGTTTCGTCGCGGCCAGCAAGGCCGACCTCAAGGCCGAGAGCGAGGCACGCCGGTTCCGCGCCGATTTGTTCTACCGGCTCAATGTGGCCGCGCTGAAAATCCCGCCCTTACGTGAGCGCGGCGACGATATCCCGCTGCTGTTCGCCCATCTGGCGCGCGAGGCACGCGCCCGCTACCGCCGCGACATGCCCGAAATGACCCCGGCGCTGGAGGCCGAGCTCACAGCCCATGACTGGCCAGGCAATGTCCGCGAATTGCGTAATATCGCCGATCGCTGGGTACTCGGGCTGTGGCGCGGCGTTTCGCCCGATGACCCTGCCCCGCCCGACGGTGCCAATGTGCTGGCCGACAGGGTCGCGGCTTTCGAACGCGCTGTCATCGAGGCCGAGTTGAAGCGCCACGGCGGACGCCAGAAGGAAACCTACGAGGCGCTCGGGATTTCGCGCAAAGGCCTTTACGACAAGATGAAGAAGCTCGGCCTCGGCGGTCGCGACGATGGGTAGATATCCACTCATGTCGCCTGCGCAATGTGTATTCGATGTAACACTCTTGTAGATGGGCGTTTGAACAGGCGCCTGCGAAAAGACGTCTAGACACCTGATTTTAAAGTATTTTTCGAAAAATTCGACCGCCGTACCGAAACTGGCACCGCTCTTGCTATCAAAAGAGCGAGCGGCGCGTCCGCTTAGACGGCGTGGATCGCCGCCGCGCTCCCGAGCGGAGCGCGAATGCTGCTGCAGCCGTGGATTTGAAAGCAGAACCGGGCCTGGGCCCACCAAGTGGAGGACGATCATGAAAAAACTTCTCGGCGCCGTATCGGCGCTCGCCATCGCGCTATTCGCCGGACAGGCAGTCGCATCCGAAGGCTGCGACGATGGCGAGATGGTCATCAAGTTCAGCCACGTCGTGGCGGCAACCGGTCATCCCAAGGGCGACGCGGCCACGCTTCTGGCCGACCGCGTAAACAAGGAGATGGACGGCAAGGCCTGCATGGAGGTGTTTGCCAACTCAACCCTGTTCGACGACGACAAGGTGATGGAGGCACTACTTCTCGGCGACGTCCAACTCGCCGCCCCCTCGCTTTCCAAATTCGAGGCCTACACGCTGAAATACCGGCTGTTCGACTTGCCCTTCATCTTCGCCGACCTGAAAGCCGTCGGCGCCTTTACCGGCAGCGAGGCCGGCAAGAACCTTCTCAAGGTGATGGAGGACCAGGGTTATACCGGGCTCGGCTACTGGATGTCGGGCATGAAATATTTCTCCGCCAAGAAGCCGCTCCTGGTGCCCAGCGACGCCAACGGGCTGAAATTCCGCGTCCAGACCTCCGACGTCGCGGTGGCGATGATCGAGGCGATGGGCGCTTCGGCGCAGAAACTGGCCTTCAAGGAGGTCTACGGCGCGCTGCAGACCGGCGTGGTCGACGGCCAGGAAAATTCCTGGTGCAACATCTACAAGCAGAAATTCTTCGAGGTTCAGGACGGCGTCTCGGAGACCAACCACCAGGCGCTGGCCTATCTGCTGGTGACCTCGACCGAATGGCTAAACGGTCTCGACGCCGACGTTCGCGACCAGTTCCTGGCGATCGCCGAGGATGTCACCAACGCCGCCAATGACGAAGTCGGCAAGAAGGAAGCCGACTGCCGCCAGGGCATTCTCGACGCCAAGGGCGAGATCCGCACCCTGACGCCCGAACAGCGGACCGAATGGGTCAAGACGATGAAGCCGGTCTGGGACAAGTTCGAGGGCGACATCGGAAAAGATCTGATCGACGCCGCCGCGGGCGCCGGCTCCTGATCAAGCCCAACACGGCACGGCCGGGCAATCCGGCCGTGCCGTTCCTGCCGCCAGCTCGAGCAGCCGGCAGGTTCCAAAACCGGGGGGAACCATCCGATGGCATTGTTGTGGCCAATCCTTGGCCTGATCGCGCTCGTCGCGATCCTTTTCGCGGCCGAGCGACGCTGGCCCGAGGCGATCACCCGGCTTGAAGAAAACTTCATCGCCGTGCTGATGGCCATCATCACCCTGGTCTCGTTTTTCCAGGTCGTCGCGCGCTACGGTTTCAACACCGGCTGGAGCGGCGCGCTGGAACTGACCCGCATCCTGTTTGCCTGGCTGATCCTGTTCGGCATGAGCTACGGCATCAAGCAGCACATGCATCTCGGCGTCGACGCCTTCATCCGCTTGCTGCCGAAACCCGCCTTCCGCGTCGTCGCCGTGTTCGGCGCGTTTTGCGCCTTCCTCTACGCCTTCATGCTCTTGCATGCCGGCTGGCTGGCCTGGTTCGGAGTCGACGTCAGCACCAATTGGCGCCAGACCGGCGCTATCGGCTACTGGAAGTTCATGTTCGATCGCGGCACCGGCCTCGACGATTTGCGCTGGCCGGAGCTGATCCAGTCGCTGTTCGGCACCCAGGAGCGGGTGCAGCGCTGGATCGCCTATCTGATGCTGCCGGTCGGGCTTTCGCTGCTCGCCTTTCGGTCGCTGGAAGCCATGATCGCCATTGTGCGCGGCGAGCGCGAACTGGTGATCGCCGGCCACGAGGCCGAGGAGCTCGTCTCCGAACACAAAGACATCCTGAAGGACTGAGAACCATGGAAGCCGCCATTCTGTTCGTTCTCGTCCTGGGTCTGCTTTTTCTCGGCGTGCCGGTCGCGGTGTCGCTGGGCCTTTCGTCGATCATCATCATCGCCTTTTTCTCCGCCGATTCGATGTCCTCGGTGGCGCTGCAGCTTTTCACCGCCTCGCAAAACTACACGCTGCTTGCGATTCCCTTCTTCATCCTCGCCTCCGCCTTCATGTCGACCGGCGGCGTGGCCAGGCGCATCATCCGTTTCGCGATCGCCACGGTCGGCCATTTCCGCGGCGGCCTGGCGATGGCGAGTGTCATGGCCTGCATGCTGTTCGCCGCGCTCTCCGGCTCCTCGCCGGCGACCGTGGTCGCCATCGGCACGATCGCCATCGCCGGCATGCGTCAGGTCGGCTACAGCAAGGACTTCGCCGCCGGCATCATTGCGAACGCCGGCACGCTCGGCATCCTGATCCCGCCCTCGATCGTCATGGTGGTCTATTCCGCCGCCACCGATGTGTCGGTCGGGCGCATGTTTCTGGCCGGCGTCGTGCCCGGCCTCGTCGCCGGGCTGATGCTGATGGCGGCGATCTACGTGCTGGCGCGCATCCGCAACCTGCCGGCCGAGGAGTGGAAGGGGTTCGGCGAAATTCTGGCCGGCGGCAAGGAAGCCGGCTGGGGCCTGTTCCTCATCATCATCATTCTGGGCGGCATCTATGGCGGCGTCTTCACGCCCACCGAGGCCGCCGCGGTCGCCGCCGTCTACGCCTTCTTCGTCGCGCTGTTCGTCTATCGCGACATGGGCCCGCTCAAGGGCGTGCGCTGGATCCAGGACACCGACAGCAAGCGCGCCCGCGTCGGCTTTTCCGCCCTCGTCTACGCGCTCGCCTTCTTCTTCGTGTTCATGATCCTGTCCTTCTTCGTCACCGCCGAATGGGAAGGCGTGACGGCAGGCGGCCGCGCGCTCGTCGGCCTGGTCCTGTCGCTCGCCATCATGGTCGCCTACGCGGTGTGGCGCGACCGCGAGTCCAACCCCTTCAACATTCCCGGCTACGTCGTCGCCGGCCTGCCGATCTGGGGCCGCAATGTCGCGCTGATGGGCCGCAACTTCTTGCGCATGTTCTTCAACGAGGACACGCGCAAGGTGATGACCGACGCGTCGAAGACGACGATTATGCTGATGTTCATCATCGTCAACGCGCTGCTGTTCGCGCACGTGCTGACCTCCGAGCGCATTCCCGACGCCATCACCGAACTGATGATCGGCTACGGCTTCAACTGGTTCACCTTCCTGATCGCGGTCAACCTTTTGCTGTTGCTCGGCGGCCAGTTCATGGAACCTTCCGGCCTGCTTCTGATCGTCGCGCCGGTCGTGTTTCCGATCGCCATGGAGCTCGGCGTCGACCCGGTCCATCTCGGCATCATCATGGTGGTCAACATGGAGATCGGCATGATTACCCCGCCGATCGGCCTCAACCTGTTCGTCACCTCCGGCATCACCGGCATGAGCCTGATCCAGGTGGTACGCGCCGCCGCCCCCTTCGTGGCGGTGCTGTTCGCCTTCCTGATCCTGGTCACCTATGTGCCGGTCTTGTCGACCTGGCTGCCCTACAGCCTGATGGGCCCGGAGATCGTGACGCGCTGAGCCGGCGATGGCGCGCCGGCGCCTGCCGGCTCGGCGAGCGACGCGATCTCTGCAACCGGCTTTAGTTGAGGATCGCGATCGACAGATTGAGGATGGCGGCGAAACCGACCCAGGCCGCGTAGGGCACGAACAGAGCGGCCGACAGGCGGTCGGCGCGCCAGCGGTTGATCACGAAGCCGACGACCAGCAGCGTCACGGCAACGATCACCACGAATGCCGGCCAGACGAGATGCAGCGCGAAGAAGACCGGCGACCAGAGCCAGTTCAGCGCCATCTGCCCATACCATAGCTTCATGGCGGTGCCGTCGTGCCCGGCGAGAAAGGTCCGCCAGCCGGCAATGGCGATCAGCGCATAGAGCGTGAACCAAGCGGGGCCGAAAATCCAGTTCGGGGGGTTGAACGGCGGTTTTTGCAGGCCCGCATACCACGCGCCTGGCGCCGTTGCGTAGCCGATCAGAGCGCCGACGCCGATGACGACGGCCAAAAAAGCGGCCAGGAGCAAGAGCGAATGGCCGCTGCGATAATCGACTTTCGAAACCATGGTCATGCTCCAGCAACGCAAACGGCGCCATCTGGTTTCCGTGGCCGGCATGCCCGCGGCGGTCGGGCGCCGGGCGCTGTCAGACCACTGACATCACCGCCAGCCGCAGCGCCGCCGCCGTCATCGCCAGATAGGTCATGTGGTGCAGGAACTGGTCGAAGCCGTGCATGGCCCAGAAGGCGGCCGTATCGGGACCTTTGCAGCTTTTCATGCCGTGGCGCGCCTTGGCGTGGTCGATCAGGAAATGCACGGCAAACTCGGCCGCCATGAAGACGAGCAGCAGCGGCAGGCCAAGCCCGGCCAGGACCAGAGCCGGCACCGAGCCGAGCGCGTGCACGCCGGCGTGGCAATAACCGCCCGGCTGGTCGAAATGCCCCTTGGCGCGGATGACCCAGCGCGGCTGCAGCAGATAGTCGGCGATGAAATGCTTGGCCTGCAGGCACGCAAGCACGCCGAACGCCAGCATCAATTCGTCGGCCAAATACAGCCTCCCCACAGGCACGACCGGACACCTCGCCCGACGCCGGTATCGACCATGCCCTTACACCACACTAGAACATGACGGCGGCTCAAGGAAACACCGCCGGTCCTGCGTCAAACCGCCTCCGCCGGCGCTGGTTTGCGACCCCAGTCTCGCTATCAAAGCCGACCTTGCCAA
This sequence comes from Nitratireductor arenosus, assembly GCF_009742725.1. Taxonomy (GTDB): domain Bacteria; phylum Pseudomonadota; class Alphaproteobacteria; order Rhizobiales; family Rhizobiaceae; genus Mangrovimarina; species Mangrovimarina arenosa. The sequence goes on from NZ_WPHG01000004.1 coordinate 325,307, forward strand.
GAGGCAGCGCGCGAAGGCGTCGGTGCGTCAATGTCGCAGGCCGCGCGCGGCGGCGCTCCAACGGGCCCCGGATCACGACGACATCCGGCGCCTGCGCGAAAACAACGCCGCCGCCCAGAAGCTTGCCGCCAGTACCAACGTGCCGGCGATCACCGCCAGCATGACGCGATCATAATCGCCGTCGCGCGCCCACAGCGCTGCCGCGGCCAGCGGCGCCAGCGCCTGCACGAGATGCATGGGAGCCGTCAGCGCGCCGTTGATCGCGCCGTAAGCGTTGCGGTCGACCATCTCGGGAACCGCCAGCCCGCGTACGATCGTCAACACGCCATTGGCTGCCCCGTAGAAGAGCGCGACCGGCGCCAGCAGCCAGAATTCGGCCGGTGCGAAAGCGAAGCCGGCCGCCGCGAACGGGAACGCCAGCACCGCGACCGACCCGATCCGGCGCACGGGCGCCTCGGCCATGAAAAACCACACCAACACCCGCCCCGCTACCTGGGCCGGCCCGATCACCGCGATCACGCCGACGACGGCGGCCGGCGCAAGTCCTTTTTCGAGCAGGATCGGGTAGAGATGGAAGGTCAATATCGAAAACGCCGCCGCGTAGGCGACCAGCGCCAGGACCAGCGCCCAAAACACCGGTCTGCCGGCGGCCACGACCACGGCGCGGCGTCCCGTAACGGTCGGACGGTCGGCGGCGCCGGCAACGGCCTGATCCCTGGCCGGATCGATGGCGAAGACATAAAGTGGCGCGCATATCAAGATATTGACCAGGCCGAGCCCGATCAGCGCACCGCGCCAGCCCACCTGATCGAGCAGGAACTGGATCAGAGGCACGAAGACGGTGCTTGCGAACCCGCCCCACAGGGTCAGCGCGGTGATGCCGCGCCGCGCGCCGCTCGCCCCGGCGCGCCGGGCGATCACCGCGAAGGCGGGTTCGTAAAGAGTGGCCGCATGCAGGCCGCCGATCGCGGCGAAGATCAGGTAGAAGCCGTACAGGCTTTGGACGCGCGACCACATGATCAGCAAAAGGCCGGCCGCCAGCGCGGCCGTCGCCATCACGACGCGCCCGCGCCCGCGATCGATCGCCGCACCGACCGGGTAAGCGGCGAGACTGGCCGCGATCAGGCCGATCGTGACGGCAAGATAAAGATCCGGCTTGGCCCATCCGAGGTCCCGCCGCATCGCCTCCGCGATCAACGGAAAGGAATAATAAAGCGACCCCCAGGAGCATATCTGCGCAATACCGAGCGCGGTGATCATCGCGAGCAAGGTCGGAGCAGAGGGCGCATAGCCGCGCCCGGGAACAGCGTTCACGCCGCCGTGCCGCAACAGGTTGTGTTTTGGGTTGCCTTTTCGTCCGGTCGCGCCGCGCCTTCGCTGCAGCCGCACCCGTCGCTCCCCTGCGCTTTGGCCTCGGCGTCCTTGGCACAGCAGGCCTCCACCTCCGCTGGCGCCGGCCCGCCGCAGCAGCCGGATTGCCCTTCGACCCCGGTCGTATGCTCGCCGCGCGACGCTGTCGGCTTGGGTTTCAGCATCCTTTGATCCTTCCTTGCGATGCGCCATCTGCAGCCGGCAACGCAGTGGCACCGCTCACCGGCCGGCAGTTGGCGTCGGCACAACACTCGTCCGCGAGATAGCCGATCAGAGCCTGCATATGCGGATAACTGGCGCGACAGATCAGGGTCGTCGCCTGCCGCTCCCGTTCCACCAGTTCGGTGTCCACCAACCGCCTGAGATGGTGCGACAGGGTCGAGGCCGGGATGGCGAGTTTTTCCTGAACATGGCCGACCGCTAGGCCCGCCGTGCCGGCGCGCACCAGCACACGATAGAGTTCGAGCCGGGTGGTATTGCCCAGCGCCTCGAGTTGCCGCGCGGCTTGTTCGATTTTCATCGAAATAGCATGGCGACCGCGCCGCCGCGGGTCAAGCCTATTTCGAGTATCATCGAATTATAGGGGGGGGCTGCGATCAGGCGGCGCTCTTACCGCCGCTACCGATCACCACCTCGCCATCCTCCTTGACGAAGGAGGCGATCTGCACATTCGGCAGTAGTGCGAACACGCGTTCAAACGGGCGGCAGAGCGCCGTGCCCTTCGGGCTTTCCACGATCGGCCGATTGATCAGGATCGGATGCGCGATCATGGCATCGATCAGCGCATCGTCGCTCCAGGCGCCCTCGCCCAGGCCGAGTTCGTGATGAGGCGCGGCCTTGTCGCGCAGGATAGCGCGCGGCGTCACGCCCATCGCCTCAATCAGCGCGACCAGTTTCTCGCGCGTGGGCGGGGTCTTGAGATATTCGATCACGACCGGCTCGACGCCTGCCTCGCGGATCGCGGCGAGTGTCTTGCGCGAGGTGCCGCAGGCCGGATTGTGGTAGATGGTGATCGTCATGCGTGTCTCGTTCTTCTATTGGGAATCGGGTGCTTGTGGAAACCAGTGTCGGGTGCGGTTGGCGAAGGCGACCAGCGACAGCATCACCGGAACCTCGACCAAAACGCCGACCACCGTGGCAAGGGCGGCGCCCGAATTCAAGCCGAACAGGCTGATGGCGACGGCCACGGCCAGCTCGAAGAAATTGGATGTGCCGATCAGCGCGCAGGGGGCGGCGACGTTGAACGGCACTTTCCACGCCTTTGCCGCCGCATAGGTGAGAAAGAAGATGCCGTAGGACTGGATCAGCAGCGGGACGGCGATCAGCACGATGAGAACTGGCCGGGCAACGATCACATGACCCTGGAAACCGAACAACAACACCACCGTGACCAAAAGACCGATCACCGACACGGGTTTCAGCGACGCCGTGAAACGGGCTACGGCCTCCTGCGCCGCCTTGCCTTCGGCGCGCCTGGTGAGCCAATGGCGCGTCAGCGCGCCGGCGATGAGCGGGATGACAACGTAGAGGCCAGTGGCCAACAGCAACGTCTCCCACGGCACGGCGATGTCGGTGACGCCGAGCAGCAGCGCGACGATCGGCGCGAAGGCGAAGATCATCACCACGTCGTTGAGCGAAACCTGCACCAGCGTGTAGGTGGCGTCGCCGCGCGTGAGCTGGCTCCACACGAATACCATCGCCGTACATGGCGCGGCACCCAACAGGATCAGGCCGGCAATATATTGCTGCGCATCGGCCGGCTCGATCCAGGGCGCGAAGACGTGCTCGAAAAACAGCACGCCGAGCGCGGCCATGGTGAAGGGCTTGACCAGCCAGTTGACCGCCAGCGTCAGCACCAGGCCCTTCGGCCGGTCGCCGATATGGCTGAGACTGGAAAAATCGACATTGACCATCATCGGGAAGACCATCGCCCAGATCAGCACGGCGACGACGAGGTTGACGGAGGCATATTCGAGACCGGCGAGCAGGCCGAACAGGCCCGGTACCAGATTGCCGAGCGCGATGCCGGCGACGATGCACAGCGCCACCCATAAAGACAGATATTTTTCGAAAAAGCCGATGCCGCCGGCAGAAGGCGCGGCACTCCTAAAAATTTGGTCTGTCATGAGATTGTCCTGAAGGGTTCGGTCGGGATCATCCGGCCTTGGCGATATCGCCACCGATGGCGTCGAGCCGCTTTTGCAGCGTCATCTGGTCGATCGAGGCGAGCGGCAGGCTGGTGAAGACGGCGATGCGGTTCGACAACATCCGGTAGGCATCGGCGAAGGCGAGGTGCTTTTCGGCCTCCGTCCCCTCAACCGCGGCCGGATCGGGCACGCCCCAGTGCGCCGACATTGGCTGGCCGGGCCAGATCGGACAGCTTTCAGCCGCCGCACTGTCGCAGACGGTGAAGACGAAATCCAATGCCGGCGCCTCGGGTCCGGAAAACTCTTCCCAGCTCTTGGAGCGCGCGAATCCGGTATCGTGGTTCATCGCCGTAAGCAGTCGCAGCGTGGCGGGGTGAACCGCGCCTTTTGGCTGCGAGCCGGCCGAAAATCCTCTGAAGCGCCCGTTTCCGATGCGATTGATGATCGCCTCGGCAAGGATCGAACGGGCGGAATTGCCCGTGCACAGAAAAAGTACGTTGTAGACCCGTTCGCTCATGTCGGCCCTTTCCACGCATCGTGATCGGTTGATTGGTGTTCGTCCTGCCGCAAGCAGGTCGCCGCCGCGATCGCGGGCCGGCACAGGCCCGGCGCGCCGTTGCAGCAATCCTCCATCAGGAAGGCGAGCAGGTCGCGAAAGCCGGTCATGTCGGCGGCGTAGCACACGCTGCGGCCCTCGCGCCGCGCGGCGATAAGCCCGGCCCGGTCGAGCACTTTCAAATGCGCCGACATGGTGTTTTGCACCGTCGACAGGCGCGCCGCGATCTCACCGGCCGCAAGTCCGTCTGGGCCGGCGCGCACCAAAAGGCGAAACACATCCAGCCGGGTCTCCTGGCCAAGCGCGGCCAGGGCGTCGAGAGCGGTTATCTTATCCATATTTCCAGAAATCCGGATATTTAGACCAGCCGCCGTTTAACCTTTGCCACGGCCGCACGCAAGATAAAAATCAAAGGTCGACACAGGGGTTTGCGGGTGGGCGATTACCGCACCTTGGCCATCCCGGTGAACGACAAGCGGCGCCTTGCGCGATCCGGCCCGAGCGACTTGCGCGCGGCCCGCGCCGGCACTGCGGAGCTTGAGCCCGCAGCCATCGCACCGTGGAGTATAGCCCGGTCTCGAATTGTCTAACTTCCCCCAGATGCCTTCAGGCAATCCTTGGCCGGTGCTTCTTGGCCTGGGAACGGACTGGCGACCGGGCACCGACGGAATCGCTGCCGCGTCCGCAATGCGGGTCGGCGCGTGACACAAGGCAGTTCCGCTCCGGCAGATTCGGTATAAGCTGCCGCCGAACAAGGTAAATGGCATGAGTACGATGGAATACCCGATCAGTCTGCAGCAGCACCTCGCAGCAATCGTCGAGGATTCCAACGACGCGATCATCACCAAAAACCTGGACAGCATCATACAGAGCTGGAATCGCAGCGCTGAACGCCTGTTCGGCTATACCGCCGAGGAAGCGATCGGCCAGCCGATCACGATCCTCTTCCCCGAGGGCCGGCAGGGTGAAGAGGCTGATATTATCGGCAGGATACGCCGCGGTGAACGCATCACGCATTACGAGACCACCCGCCGGAGAAAGGACGGAAACCTCTTACCGATCTCCCTGACCATCTCCCCTGTCCGCGATGCCAGCGGCCGCATCGTCGGTGCCTCAAAGATCGCGCGTGACATCACCTTGCAACACGAAGCGGAAGAACAGCAGCGCTTGCTGTTGTCGGAAATGCGTCATCGGGTCGGAAACTGCTTCGCCGTCGCAAGCGGCCTGCTGAGTATATGCGCCCGGCAAGCAGACACGACCGAGGAACTTGTGCAGATGGTGAAGGAGCGCTTTGCAGCGCTGTCGGTCGCGCATTCTCTCGCCGTGCATGACCCGAAGCAAACGCACACGCAAACCTCGAATACGCGCCTGTCCGAACTACTTCTGTCTATTTTGGAGCCATTCGTCGGAACGAAACGGCCGCGTATTGAAGTCGAGGATTGTCCGGTTGTGGATGCGGCAATCACGCCGTTCGCGCTCGTGTTCTACGAACTTTGCACAAATGCACTGAAATATGGCGCGCTTTCCCAGCCGGAAGGCGAACTCGCCGTCAGCACCGAGCGACACCACGATCGGCTGCGGATTATCTGGGCGGAAACCTGCAGGCTTGAGTGCGAGGATCAAGCCAAGCCTCGCCTAGGTTTCGGCACGCGGATGAGCCAGACCACGATCGCCAGCTATCTCGATGGATCGTTCGAGCGGACATTCGCGCCAACCGGCATGCGGGCCGTGATCGATCTGAGTCTGGAAAAGGTCACGGGACAACGCCTGACCACAACAATTTCGGAATGAAGCCATGCCCGGGCGAAGTCGAACGCGACCTTGGCCTTGAACTCGGCCGTAAACCGTCTGCGTGTCTTCATGCTGGATCGTCCTTCTCAACGGTCGATCCACCGTATGCCCCCTGTCTCAGAAACCGGCACCACCTCACTGACGTGCACGCCGTCACAGCCGCAATCGTTCGAAACAGAAATTCCCCGCAAACCGGTGCGCCAAATGCCGCGTCAGCGCCTTCTTTCAATCCTCAAGATATCCACCTCGAAAAGTCTGCCAAAATAGTGCGAGAATGAACAATTCTACGACATCGATGGATGTAACGAACAATTCAGTTGCGAATCGCTTCCTCCGCGGCAAGCGCCACCGCCAACAGGTGATCGTCTGTATGCGGCAGGCCCGATAACAGGCACCCGACCGGCATCCCGGCGGCGCCCGTCGTACCACAGGGAATGGAAACACCACACCAATCGAGGAAATTGCCGATCTGCGTGTTACGTAACGCTTTCGCGTTGGCAGCGAAGAAGCTCGCATCATCGGCCAGAAGGCCCTCTATCTTCGGCGCGACATGAGGCAATGTCGGCGAAACGAGTATTTCGCCGGGTGCGACGGAGCGAGCCATTTCCGCGATCATGCGCTCGCGCGTCTGGAGGATATGGACGTAGTCCGGTACGGTGATCTTCTGGCCGGCCAATATCCGCGAAACGACACGCGGATCGATGTTCCGGGCATTTTCGCCGTGTAGCCGCTCGTGATGAAACGCATAGGCTTCTGCCGTGACGAGAGCCCCCTTCTCGGCAATGAGTTCGAATAGCTGGGAAAAAATCGGAAAAGCCTGACGACGGATGCGGACTCCGGCATTGGTAAGTTTCTCAAGTGCCGCCTCGAAGGCGGTAGCGACACCATCCTCAATGCCGTCGAAGAACACTGTTTCCGGCACGACGAGGGATTGTCCCTCCAGCCCTCCCCGAACTACCTCCGAACGGGTGCAGCCGCGCATGGCTGCGTCGACCCATACGGCGTCCTGAACGGTTCGGCACAACGGGCCGAGGGAATCGAGGCTCTTTGCCAGCGGAAAGACGCCGCCCATGCCATAGCGCCCTCGCGTCGCCTTGTAGCCGACAATTCCGTTGAAAGCGGCGGGGATACGGATGGAGCCGCCGGTGTCCGTGCCGATCGCAACGGGCACGAGACCGGCCGCCACCGCCACGCCCGAGCCAGAGGACGAGCCGCCGGGAACGCGCGGGGCATCGGTTGCTGCGGGGTTCTTCGGCGTGCCGTAATGCGGGTTGATGCCGATACCGGAAAAGGCGAATTCACTCATATTGGTCCGGCCGACGGCAATCATGCCGGCCTGTTTGAGGGCTGCGACGGCAGCGGCATCGGCTGTCGCGGGCCGGCTCTTCGCCAGCACCTTCGACCCGGCGGTGGTCGCCATCCCCTGCATATCAAAGAGATCCTTCCAGGCAACGGGTATACCGTCGAGGACGCCGATCGAGCGACCTTCGGCAAGCCGCTTAGCAGATATTTCAGCCTCGGCCATTGCCCTTTCCGGCGTCGGCCGGATGAAGATGGATTGATCCGCATGGGAGCGGATGGCGTCAAGCGTTTCCTCGGCGAGCGCACGCGGATCAAGCGCTCCCGTCTGTAGAAGAACTGAAAGTTGCGCAATCGACTTGCCAAGATTACCCAAATTCTTACCCTATTTTCTTCGATGAATTTCTGAACTGTATTCAGCGTCGGGCGAGATAGCTGTCCTCATTCATCGTGGTGTTCTCACACCGCGATTGAATTAACTCTTTGCCAGTGGAGCCTGCGCCGCGACGGATGCGGATGCCGCCGTCCAGATCGGACAGGCACTCTTTGCTGGAAAACGGGCGCAAGCCATCGAGCGACATCGACAACCCTCATCGCGCACGAGGTTGTCACCCATGTCTTAGGTACAGACTGTTACCCATGTCTCCGGGCCGTACAAGTATGATTTGGTGGGCCCGGAGGGACTCGAACCCCCAACCAAGCGGTTATGAGCCGCCGGCTCTAACCATTGAGCTACAGGCCCCACCGGCTGCGTGACTTAGTGGCTTTTTGACCTCCGCACAAGCAGGTGCCGCAATCCACCCACATTCGCCCCCTAGCGCTTGCGGCGGGAGAGATTTCAACCGGAGTGAACTGAATGATCCGCACCGTCCTGCCGCTGGCCGCCGCCCTGTCGCTTTCCGCCCTGCCCGCAATCGCCGCCGACCAGCCCTCTCCGCGCATCCAGGTGTCCGGCGAAGGCGAGGCGGCGCTGAAGCCCGATCTCGCGGTCCTGACCCTGTCGGTGATGCGCGAGGCCGACAGCGCGCGTGAAGCGATGAGCGCCGCAAACCAGGCGATGGAGGCCGTGATCGCGGCGATGAAGGAGGCCGGCATCGCCGCCCGCGACCTGCAGACCGCCGGCCTGCAGATCAACCCGCGTTATGAAGCGAAAAAACACGACGACGGCAGCCAGACCTCCGAGATCGCCGCCTATCAGGTCGCCAACACGCTGACGGTGCGCGTGCGCGACATCGCCGCCGTCGGCGCGGTGCTCGACCAGGCCGTCACGCTCGGCGTCAACCAGGGTGGCGGCATCCTGTTCGGCAACGAGGACCCTTCCTCCGCCCTGACGCAGGCGCGCACGGCCGCCGTCAAGGACGCGATCGCCAAGGCGGGAACGCTGGCCGCGGCCGCCGGCGTCGAACTCGGTCCGATCGTCGAGATTTCCGAACAGGCCTATAATCCGCGCCCGATGCCCTATATGGCGCGGGCCGAAATGGCTGCCGGCGCGGCCCCGGTCGAAGCCGGCGAGAATGCCTACCGCGTCCAGGTCAACGTCACCTTCGGCATCGACGCGCAGCAATAGGCCGCCGGCTCGTGAACGAACCAAGGCCCGGCGCGCACGCCGGGCCCTTCATAACGGTTAATTCTCCGGACCTATTCGACCTGGCCGACTTCCTTGAAGACCGCGCCTTCCACGACCGTCTTCACGATCACGCCCGGCACGTCGCCATTGTCGTCGAACTCATGGCTGCCGGAGGCGCCCTCGTAGTTGATGTCGGCGCCCTCGGCGAGCAGCTTCTTGGCTTTTTCCCACTCACCCGGCAGGATCACCTCGCCCGGAGCGCTGGCGACGTCGCGCAGCGCCTGGCTCAGCCCCTCGCGGCCGCCATTGCCGTTCTTCTCGATGGCAAGTGCGATCAGGAACGCGGCGTCGTAACCTTGCGGCACGAAGGTGCCTGTGGGGGGCACGCCGGCGTCCTCGGCGAGTGTGTTGAAAATGGCCGTGCCGTCGGTCTGGCTGCTGCCGGGGCGGGTGGCGATCATGCCCTGCAGCGGAGCCTCGCCGACGGCGGGAACGAGCGTGGCGCTGATCATGCCGTCGCCGCCGGCGAACTTGGAAAAGTCGCCGCCTTCGATCGCCTGGCGGATGATCGTCTGGCCGGAACCGTCGGCATAGGCCAGCACGACCAGCATACCGGCGCCGGAGCCGGCGAGCTGGCCGATCTCGGCGCGGTAGTCCGCCTTGCCGTCCTCATGGGCCACATTGGCCGCAACCGAACCGCCCTGCTCGGCGAACGCGGCCGCCAGCGCATCGGCGAAGCCCTTGCCGTAATCGTTGTTGACATAGGTGATCGCGATGTTGTCGGCGCCGTCGGCGCGCAACGTCTTGGCGAGCATCTGGCCCTGATAGGCGTCTGACGGCGCGGTGCGGAAGACGAGGTCGTTGTCGTCCAGGGTGGTCAGCGCCGGCGAGGTGGCGGCCGGCGAGATCAGAAGCACGCCGCCAGGTATCGCGGCGGTGTTGGCGGCCGCGATGGTCGCGCCCGAGCAGAGCGGACCGACGAGCGCGGTCACATTCTCAGAATTGACCATGCGGTCGGCGGCGCCGGAGGCGGCCGTCGTGTCGGCGCAGGTCGAGTCGCCCTGCACGAGGTTGAGCTTGCCGTCGAGTATGCCGCCCTGGGCATTGACCTGGTCGACGGCGAGCTTGACGCCGTTGAAGATCGGCGGCGTCAGGCTTTCGATCGGCCCGGTAAAGCCGCCGAGAAAGCCGATCTTGACGTCCTCGGCGCTGGCGGGCGCGGCCATCGCCAGCGCCAGGCCGGCGACAGACGCAGCCATGACATTACGGAATGCGGATCTCATGAAAAATCTCCCTGTTTGTCCGTCTCTTGGCGTCCGCTTGGCGGACCAGACGCTCCGCGCGTCGGACATGCACGGTAGCCGTGCGCCGATATTGGAATTGCATTAGCACTTTGTAAAGCCGGGCTCGACCGTTGGACGACACGAATCCGAACGCAGCGGCGCTTGGCGATACCATCGATCTAGCTGTAATAACATTACGTCTCGTCTTGACGAATGTAATAACATCACGTACCCCTCACGGCGATCGGCGCCGGTCCTGGCGACGAAGAAAAATTTGTTTCGCGAAGGAGTAAACGATGCGCCCCTTGACCCAGGCCGCCCTTGCCGGACTTGCTTTTGCCGTTCTCGCGCCGACCGCGCAGGCCGGCGCCGAACCGCTCGAGGTGGTCGCGAGCTTTTCGATCATCGGCGATTTCGCCGGCGCAGTCGGCGGCGATCGCATCCGCCTGACCACATTGGTCGGCCCGAATGGCGACGCTCATGTCTATGAGCCGCGCCCGGCCGATGCCGCGGCGACGGCCAGGGCGCGCGTCGTGCTGGTCAACGGCCTGCGTTTCGAGGGGTTTCTCGACCGACTGATCGAGGCCAGCGGCACCACCGCCACCGTGGTCGAGGTGTCGAAGGGAGCGCATATCCTGCCCGCGAACGGCAAGGCAGACGATCATCACGCGGATGAGGACAAGGCCGAGGAGCACCATCATGACGGGTCCGGTGATGATGACGGCCACGCTCACGCCGGACACGATCACGGCGCCTACGACCCACACGCCTGGCAGTCCGTCGACAATGCCGAGCGCTATATCAGAAACATCGCCGAGGCGTTCTGCCTGACCGACCGCGACGGCTGCGCGGCCTATCAGGAAAACGCCGCCGCCTACATCGAGCAACTCGAGGAGCTCGACGCCGAGATCAAGAGCGCGATCGCCGGGCTTGCCAAGGACAGGCGCACCATCATCACCTCGCATGACGCGTTCGGTTATTTCGAGCACGAATACGGCCTGCACTTCCTGGCGCCGAAAGGCCTGTCGACGGAAGCCGATGCGTCGGCCGCCGATATCGCCGCGCTGATCCGGCAGGTGCGTGAGGAACGCGCGGCTGCGATTTTTGTCGAAAACATCACCAATCCGCGACTGGTCGAGCAGATCTCGGCCGAAACCGGGCTGAAGCCGGGCGGCGCGCTCTATTCGGACGCGCTGTCGGACCAGGATGGCCCGGCCGCGACCTATCTCGACATGATGCGTCACAACCTGACCACCATCACCAGCGCCATCGCCGGCAGCTAACGCGCCCTCCTGACGTGAAAAGCCGGTTTGCGCCGGCTTTTTCACGCGGTTTATTCGTAATGTTATAACATATAAGACTGCTCCGACATGACTGTCCGTTTCCACCGTCCCATGATCCTGGCATGCGCCATCGCCTTGTCGGGCTACCCGGCCTGCGCCGAACAGATCGAAGCCTGGCGGGTTTTCGTCGCCGACCATTCCGAGCCGGTCGTGCGCGCATTCGACCTGCGCGAAGGTAAGGAAGTCGACCGGTTCGCGCTCGCCGGCGCGGCGCGGCTCCATCGTTCGCAAAGCGGGCGCGTAGTCTATGCCGTGCAGCGCGATGCCAACCGTGTCCAGATGATCGGCACCGGCATTGCGCTCGGCGACCATGGCGATCACGGCGACATCACGATCGAAGCGCCGGCGCTGCTCGATGCCATCCTCGCCGGGCGAAAGCCGGTACATCTGGTCGAGCGCGACGGCACGGTCGCCGCGTTTTTCGACGACGAAGGCATTGCCCGGCTGGTGTCCGAACATGCCGCGCTCGAGGGAACCGAAGAACCGCGCGACATCGCCAGCAGCGCGCCACATCACGGCGTGGCGATCCCTTTCGGCGTCCATCTGCTTGTGACGCGCCCCCACCCGAGCGACCCTGGCGCCCTACCCGTCGGCCTCGACCTTTTCGGTCCGGACGGCGCACCGACCGGCGATCACGCACCGTGTCCCGACCTGCATGGCGAGGCGCAATCCGGCAACCTCGTCGCCGTCGCCTGCGCCACCGGGCTGCTGGTCGTCGCTCCGGGCCCGGAGCGGCCGGATATCCGCCACCTGCCCTATGCGACCGGGCTGCCTGAGGGCAAGACGACCAAACTGGTCGGCGGCAAGGGGTTGCGCTATTTCCTCGGCAATTTTGCCGCCCGCACCCTGGTGCTGATCGACCCGACCCAGGCGGAGGAAAGTTTTCGCCCGGTCGAACTTCCGACCCGCGTCGTCGACTTTGCCACCCATCCCGCAAAACCGCGTTTTGCGCTCGCCTTCACCGAGGACGGTTACCTGCACCGGATCGACGTCATTGCCGGCCAGATCGACCGGTCGGTGCGGCTCACCGCGCCTTACAGCATGGACGGGCACTGGAGCGACCCGCGACCGCGCATCGCCGTGGCGGGCCCGCTCATCGTGGTCAGCGATCCTCTGGCCGGCCACCTGCACGTCGTCGACACAGAAACGTTCGAGCCGACAGGTGCGATCGCGGTGGAGGGCGAGCCGTTTTCGCTCGTCGCCGTCGGCGGCGCCGGTGAAACGCACTGAGGATGCGCGACATGCCAAGCGTAAATCCGAAACGGCGCCTGCCGACCACCGTGCTGTCGGGCTTTCTGGGAGCCGGAAAGACGACACTGCTCAACCATGTGCTCTACAATCGCGAGGGGCGCCGGGTTACTGTCATCGTCAACGATATGAGCGAGATCAATATCGACGCGGCCCTTTTGCGCGACGGCGGCGCCAACCTGTCGCGCACCCAGGAACAGCTCGTCGAAATGACCAATGGCTGCATCTGCTGCACCCTGCGCGACGACCTGCTGGATGCGGTCGCTGGTGGGCGCCCGTACCACGGCAAAACTGGCCCGACGATACCGGATGGCGGGTCGCCATGGCGCCTTATCTCGATTCCGTCTGGGGCGACCGGCGCCAGGAAATGGTTTTCATCGGCTGCGACCCGATAGACCAAACCCGGCTGAGTGCCGAACTCGATTCCTGTCTTGTCGAGGCGCCGGATTTTGCGCCGCAACGATGGAGATCGATGCCCGGCCCGTTTCCGTCATGGTCGTGACCACGAACCGGCGCGTCCGCATCAAAGCGCCACGGCGGTTTCCTGCTTGATGTCCTTCAGCACCAGATTGGTGCGCACATTGGCGATGCCCGGCAGACGAAACAGAAACCCTTCCAGAAAGGCGTTGTAGGCGGCAAGATCGTCGCATACGACACGCATATGGTAATCTGCCTCGCCGGTGGTGGCGAAACAGTCGAGCACTTCCGGGCGCTGAGACACCTCGGCGATGAACGTGTCGACATGGCCTTGATCGTGCCGGGTCAGCGAGACGTTGACGATGGCATGGAAGGCAATGCCGGCGCGCGCGGCGTCGACCAGCGCGACATAGCGGCGGATGATGCCGGCCTCCTCCAGCGCCCGCACCCGGCGCCAGCATGCCGAGGCCGACAGGCCGGCCTTCTCCGCCAGCTCCTGGTTGGAGACACGGCCATTGTGCTGCAAAAGCCGCAAAAGCCGGCGGTCCTGATCTTCAAGCTTGATCGCATCCTGGCTCATTATCGCAAGGCCCTTCCGATATTTTCGCCTCTTCCGGTCAGAGCTTTCATTATTGACAGCAGATAGCGGCAATCTGAACAAAAATTCCAGCACAAATCGGTTACACTTCCCATTCCATTTTGAGGGAGGAACCCGTGACCGCGCACGATCCAGTCCGCGCCTATCATCGCTACCGGCTTGAAGATCGCTATGCGGCGACCTCCGGCCGCGTCTTCATGACCGGCACACAGGCGCTGGTGCGCGTGCTCGTCGACCAGGCGCGGCGCGACCGGCAGGCGGGTCTCGACACGGCCGGTTTCGTGTCAGGCTATCGCGGCTCGCCGCTCGGCGGCGTCGATCTGGAACTGTGGCGTGCCAAGGCGCTGATTGCCGAAAACCGCATCGAGTTCCTGCCCGCCGTCAACGAGGATCTGGCCGCGACTGCCGTGCTCGGCGCCCAGCAGGTCGAAACCAATCCCGACCGCGAGGTCCAGGGCGTGTTTTCGATGTGGTACGGCAAGGGACCGGGCGTCGACCGCGCCGGCGACGCGCTCAAGCACGGCAACGCCTATGGCTCCTCGCCGCATGGCGGGGTACTGGTGGTGGCCGGCGACGATCATGGCTGCGTCTCATCCTCGATGCCGCACCAGTCCGACGTCGCGTTCATGGCCTGGTTCATGCCGATGCTGAACCCGGCCAATGTCTCCGAATATCTGGCGTTCGGCGAATATGGCTACGCGCTGTCGCGCTTTTCGGGTATGTGGGTCGGCTTCAAGGCGGTGTCGGAGACGGTCGAATCGGCCGCCTCGGTGGAGATCGGACCCGACCGGATTTTTGCCGCGCCGGACTTCGTCCCACCGCCCGGCGGTCTGCACTATCGCTGGCCCGACCTGCCCGGCCCGCAGATCGAGGAGCGCATGGAGGCGAAGAAGCATGCCGTTTTCGCCTTCGCCGAGGCCAATCCGATCGACCGGCACATCTACGACATCAAAAACGCCCGTTTCGGCATCGTCACCACCGGCAAGGGCCACGGCGACCTGATGGAGGCACTGCGCCTGCTCGGGATCGGCGAGGCCGAGTGCCGCGAACTCGGCATCGACATCTACAAGGTCGGCATGGTGTGGCCGCTGGCGCGCCGCGACGCGCTCGACTTCGTGCGCGGCAAGGACGAAGTGCTGGTGGTGGAGGAAAAGCGCGGCATCATCGAGAGCCAGTTCAAGGAGTATTTTTACGACTGGCCCGGCCACAAGCCGCGGGTGATGGTCGGCAAGCGCGACGAACGGGGCGAACGGCTGGTGCCGTGGACGGGCGAATTATCGCCGCGCGAGCTCGTGCCGATCGTCGCCGGCCGGCTCGACGGGCTGTTTGCCGGGCGCGGTTTCGCCGAACGGGCCGCCAGAATCGTGTGCGAGGAACCGATTGCGATTGCCGTCGACGGGGCCGCGCGCACGCCTTATTTCTGCTCCGGCTGCCCGCACAACACTTCGACCAAGGTGCCGGAGGGCTCCAAGGCTTTGGCCGGCATTGGCTGCCATTTCATGGCAAGCTGGATGGACCGCGAAACCACCTCGTTGATCCAGATGGGCGGCGAAGGCGTCAACTGGGCCGCCTCGTCCCGCTTCACCGGCAAGGGCCATGTCTTCCAGAATCTCGGCGAAGGCACCTGGTACCATTCCGGCTCCATGGCGATCCGCCAGGCCGTCGCCGCCGGCGCCAACATCACTTACAAAATCCTCTACAACGACGCAGTCGCCATGACCGGCGGCCAGCCGGTGGACGGGCCGGTCAGCGTGCAGGCGATCGCCCACCAGGTACGCGCGGAAGGCGTGACGCGCATCGCGCTCGTCTCCGACCAGCCGGAAAAGTTTCGCACCGGCGACTTTCCCGCCGGCACCAGCATCCACCATCGGCGCGAGCTGGACGCGCTGCAGCGCGAGCTGCGCGAGATCGAAGGCGTGACAGTGCTGATTTACGAGCAGACCTGCGCCACCGAGAAGCGCCGGCGGCGCAAGCGCGGCACAGTGGAGGACCCGAAGAAATTCGCCGTCATCAACGAGCTGGTGTGCGAGGGCTGCGGTGACTGTTCGGTGGAATCGAACTGCCTGTCGGTCGAACCGGTCGAGACCGAATTCGGCCCCAAGCGGCGGATCAACCAGTCCTCCTGCAACAAGGATTTTTCCTGCGTCAACGGATTCTGCCCGAGTTTCGTGACGGTCGAGGGCGCGACCCGGCGCAAAAAGACCGGGCTGGAGGTCGATCTGTCGGTGCTCGCGGCCACCCTGCCCGAGCCGGAGCTGCCGGCATTCGACCAGCCCTACGATCTGCTGATCACCGGCGTCGGCGGCACCGGCGTCATCACGGTCGGCCAACTCGTCACCATGGCCGCGCATCTGGAGGCGCGCGGCGCCTCCGTGCTCGACTTCACCGGCTTCGCGCAAAAATTCGGACCGGTGCTGTCTTATGTCCGGATCGCGGCCGCACCGGAGATGCTGCACCAAGTGCGTATCGACCAGGGCGCCGCCGACGCGCTGATCGGCTGTGACATCGTCGTGTCGTCCTCGCCCAAGGCGTCGGCCGCCTACCGGCCGGGCATGAAGGCGGCGGTCAATCTCGCCGAAATGCCGACCGGCGACATCGTACGCCGGCGCGACGCCAGCCTCAGGGTCGACGAGCGGCTGGCAGCGATCGCGGCCGTCACCGGCGCCGACAACATCGCCGCGCTCGACGCCAACCGGGCGGCGGAAAAACTGTTCGGCGATTCAGTGTTTGCCAACGTGATGATGCTCGGCTTCGCCTGGCAGGCCGGGCTGGTGCCGGTGTCGCTGGAGGCGCTGCGCCAGGCGATCGTACTCAACGGTGTCGCCGTTGAGCAAAACCACCGCGCCCTGCTGCTCGGCCGCATCGCTCACGCCGACCCCGAACGCCTCGCCGCGCTGATTACGCCACGACCGGCGGCACCGGAAACGCTCGACGCGCTGATAACGCGGCGCGAGGCTTTTTTGACCGACTATCAGGACGAGGTCTACGCGACCCGCTATCGCATGATTGTCGACAAAGTGCGTGCCTCCGAAGCCGTGCACGGCTCCGAAAGGCTGACGGAGGCGGTCGCCCGCGCGCTGTTCAAGCTGATGGCCTACAAGGACGAATACGAGGTGGCGCGGCTGCACATCGAGACCGGTTTCGCGGAGCGATTGAAAGGCGAGTTCGACGGCGATTTTCGTATCGTCCACCACCTCGCGCCGCCCTTCCTGCCCGGCGGCAAGGATGCGCGCGGCCGCCCGCTGAAACGCGCCTTTGGACCCTGGATTCGCCTGCCGTTCAAACTGCTGTCGCGTATGAAGAGCCTGCGCGGCACCGCGATCGACCCCTTCGGCCACACAGCCGAGCGGCGCATGGAGCGCGCGCTGATTAGCTGGTACGAACACAAGATCGACCGTGCGCTTGCCGAACTCGCGCCCGACACGCTCGGCCGGCTTGGCGACGCCTTGGCGCTGCCGATGCAGATCCGCGGCTACGGCCCGGTCAAGGAGGAGGCGGCGGCGAAGGTCAAGGCGGAGATGGAGACGATGCTGGCCGGATAGGCCAAACCGCCTGCAACCGTGCGCTCCGGCCGAAGGCCGCACGACGCGCGGAAGGATCGTTGCCTCCCGCGCGCCGCCCCCTGCGCCGACGTCCCGGCGCCGCCCCGTTCAAACCCTGCCGGCCTCGCCCGCCTTCAGCCCTTTTGCGGAACGCCCTTGCGCTCCGCCGGCGTAGCGTGGGCGTTCTGCAGTCGCCCGACAAAGCTGATCGCCTCGGCGATGTCGCGCGCCGTCGTCTCGTCGATATAGGTCGAACGGTCCGGCGGCAGGAATTGCGTCCAGTAGCCGATGATCTGCGGCGCGGGCGCCCGGGCGATCATCTGGCCGTTCATAACGTAGCTGTTCATACTGTCTTCCTCGGAGCTCGCCGACTCGGATCGCGAAATCGAAAACACCAGAAATCCGCCGCCCTGGCTCTTGACCGATTTCGACGTGCTGCGCAGCGCCTCGGACTCGGCCATGTCGACCTTGACCTTGATCGACACGTCCTTGGCCAGCAGCACGGCGACCGGATAGGCGGGGAAGGAGTAGTTCTTGAGGACGTTGAGCAGCTTCTCCTCGCCCTTTTCGCCCATGAACTGATAGTTTTCGAGCTGGGTGTCGGGGGCAAGCGGCTTTTGCAGCGTGCGGAAGAAATCCGAGGTGTGGGCGAAAATCTCCGGCTTCATCCAGGCCCGGTCGATCAGCACCTTGGTGCACAGGAAGCCGATCTGGATCTCGTCGGATGCCTGCATGAAACGCTCGGCGAATTCGGTCCCGCTCACCTCGGTCGTGCCACCGCCGCTGCCCAGAAACAGGTTCACACCCCACTGCATACGGTCGAAATAGGTGTTCATCGTCTTCGAGGTCGACAATTGGTCCTTGGAGATGGTGACGGTAAGCTGCGTCCAGCGATTGTTGGCCGGATAATCGAGCTTGTTGGGGAAAGAATTGGTGCCGAACGCATTGGTGTCGTTGAGGTCGACGTTGGGGTTTTCCTCCTTCAGCTTTTCGTTTTCCGGCGAGTAGAGATAATCGTAATAGACGTTGGAGGCCGACGCCATCTGCCGCTCGAGGCGCTCGATCGCCGCAAGTTTGGTCTCGAGTTGCTTGACATAGGCGTCGAGCCAGTCGAACTGGATGCGGTTGGCATCCGTCTCCAGGAACTTCGTCGCCGCGCCCGCCAGTGCCCAGCCGCTGTCGATCAACCCCTGCTGCGCGTCGACGAGCTTGCCCTGGCCGGTGCCGACCTGGTCGGCGATGTCCTTGATCATCGCCCAGTCCATGGCCTTCGGCACGCCCTTGCTCGGTTCCGACTTGCCGAGATTGGCACCCAGATCATTGATTTCGTCGGTCAATGCTTTCTGTTCGTTGGAGCCCGTCACGCTGGACAGCGGATCGCCGCGCGATTCCATCACGTCGCAGAAAATCTTGACCGCTGTGACGGCGTTTTCGGTATAGGTCTTGATCAGCGTCGATTGGGCGTCGCTGAACGCCTGGCCGGCCTTCTGGAAGGCATCCGCGTCGGCTTTCACGGTTGCGTCGTCGATCTGCGGGATGATCGCCATCCAGGTACGGATCTCGAGTTCGAGCTGGGTGCGCGCGACGTCGAGCGCCTGCTGCTGGGCCTCCGGATCGGCCAGAAGGTCGATGAACTTGGTCGAGGGTTTGATTTCCTTCGGCCATGAATAGGGCACGCCGCGCGTCGGATAATAATTCATCCCTTCCTGGTAGGGGACCGGAATGACGGCGTTGCGCACGAGCTGCTTGGCCTCTCCCAATCCACCGTCGTCGCTCGTGTCGAGTACGGTGATGGCATCCTGCCAGGCCGTCAGCGGGAATTCGACGACGAGCTGATCGTATTTGGCGTTGATTTCCTGGATATGGCCGTCCGCGTTGACGGCGTACCAGGCGAGATATTCGTCCCAGGCGCGGGTGGAATCGAGCGGATTGTCGGCCTTGAATTTCGCCCGCATCTCGGCTTGCAGCTTGCCCCAATTCTGCTTGGCCCTGATCCATTGCTGGAAAAGATAGTCGAAATAGTCGACCAACCGCATAGTGACGTCCTTACCGTCGATCACCACCTCCACCTTGGTCTGCAAGCGCTCGCGGATAATTTCCTGCAGGCGGATCAGGTCGAGGCTCGGCATGGGGCCGAGCTGCGAGACGGCCTGTTTGTAGCGATCCGAAACCCGGGTTCCGTCAGGCTGGGTGATCGGGGCCGGCGGCACATATTGATCGAGGATCTGCGAGGTGCGGATCAGCGCGCGCTCGGGCATGTTGCCGGCGGTCTCCTCGGCGTCCTCCCAGCCAAGATGGCCGGCGTCGAGCACCGTTCCCGGCCAGCACAGACAAAACATCTGGGTCGGGTTCTTGTTGGCGAAACTGGCGATGATGGCGTTGTAGATCGCCTCCGAAAAATCCTGTGCCGGGGGCGGCGCGGCCGAGGCTCGGGCCTGGCCGTTGGGTCGCGGCGGCGTTTTGGCCGATTTTTCGTCCTGTTTGGCGGTCGCGGTCCGCGACGACGCCTCGGGGCTGGCTACCTTAGCGGCTTCTTTTTCGGAATCGGGCATCCCATCGTCTCCCCTTTTTCAGCGCCGCGCTTGGCCGCGCAGTCATGGTTCCGGTCGATAGTGGCGGTCCGTCGACGGCGCCGGCCGCCAACCGGCCTTCTCGGCCTCGGCCGTGAGGCGTGTGGCCCGCACCCCGCCTCGCGGACGATCCCACCGTTCGAGCGCGCCCGTTTCGAAACCGGCCTTCGCTCCGGGTGCATGGGGTCGCCAACGGTTTTCGCAGTGCTAGTGCAGCATCTTCTTGTTGCAACCCTTGGCGTTCGGCGTGGCGTTGCAGGCTTGGACCTTCTTGACCGAACTGTCGTAATTCTTGCTCCAGCTCGACTGTTTGGCCCGAGGCGGCATCCAATGGGTGTCGTCGAACTCGCCCGTATCGAGTTGGCTCGGCGCCAGCGCACCGGCCGAATAATCCGTGAAGGAACCGCTCGAATTGCCGAGGCCGAGGCTGTGGCAGGCCACGCACGCCCCCTCCTCGCCGGATTTGCGCGGCTGGATGTCGAAATAGCCGTGATACTGCTTCCAGCTCGCACCGAAATGGTCGAGTGCGACGATTTCGTAGGCCTCGCCAGAGCTGCGCCGTGGAAGGCTGTCGGCCTTGTCGATCGTCACCTGATAGGCATAGGGCGTACGCACGTAGGGATTGGCGTCGTGACACTGGGCGCAATTGATCTGCTCGACTACCGAGGGTTTGTCCCAGAACGCATCCGCGCCGACCTCGAACGGCGAGGGAATGTCAGTACCCGGTATCGCCTGTTGTGGCGCGAAGGCACTGTCGGAGACGTTGAATGCCGACAGGTTGGGATCGGACAATCTCTGGAAAAAACAGGTCTTCTTGTTGACCGGGCTGTAGACGACCATGGCGATGTCGTCATATTCCGGCTTGACCTTCTCTTGCGCAAGGCTGCGATATTTATAGTTGCGGCACAAAAGCGCGTAATAAGGCCAGTCCTTCTGATCGACATTCTGCTGTTGAACCTGACGCACCTGCAGGCGCGAATTGGGCACGCACTGCCCGATGCCGCCGCGGGATATGTCGAGGATCGGCGGCTTGTCGCATGTCGTTTGGGCGGTGAAGAATTTCGAATCCGCCGACGTGTCGGCCGGGATCGGCACTCCATTCTGACTTATCGGTAGAATAGGTCCGTCAACGCATTGGAACTGCTTTGGAAAATTGATCGGATTGCTACCGGAGAGTTCCGTCAGACATTGTTTGGCGTATTCGGAGAATTTCTGCCGCAAGACGTCCCCGGCTGCATAGGAGTCGTTTTGTGCTTCAGCGCGCTTCACCCCAACAAGATCGGGCATAGCGATATCGAATAAGGACACAACAATTGCGCTTCCGGCTACGACTCCGCAAAAGACGAAGCCGAAACCGCGAAATTTCAGGGACATCTACATTCCCCTTGCATAGGTACTATGAACTCGATGTCGATCGTTTCGGATTTCTATTTAAAATGCAACTAAAAAATGCATTGAATTGTTTATACTCGACTTTTCTATACGATCGTGGTTGCAAGGCACGCTGCGCCGGCGCCGGCGGCAACATTGCCGCGCTTCAAAATCTTCCACCACCCTGGCCATCCCTTCGCCGACGGACGCCTCGACGGGAGACCGCGCGGCCAATCGACAACAAGGCGCCGATATCGGCTCCGACGCAGTGTGAAGCCGGCCGGGCGCGCTATACAGTCATAACGCCGATAAAATACTGGTATTTTGTTGCCGAGTGCTATGATCGCGTTCGCAGACGGCCAGATTGGGGAACGGTAGGATGGCTGCGGCAGGGAGCAATCCGCCGGATGCGCGCCAGCCGCCGGTGGCGGTGGTTGGCGCCGGCATCGTCGGCGTCGCCACGGCCATCTGGCTGCAGCGCGATGGTCACGAGGTCGTGCTGATCGACCGCGGTGCGCCCGGCGACGGCGCGAGCTACGGCAATGGTGGCGTGCTGGCGTCCTGTTCGGTGGTGCCGGTGACCGTACCCGGCCTCCTTGCCAAAGCCCCGCGCATGGTTTTCGATCCCGGCCAGCCGCTTTTCGTGAAATGGGCCTATCTGCCGAGGCTCTTGCCATGGCTGCGGCGCTATCTCGGCCACGCCAATGCCGGCGACGCGCGCCGGATCGCCGCCGCACTGGCGCCGGTCATCAGCGACAGCCTGACCGAGCACGAGGCGCTAGCAGCCGGCACGGGGGCCGAAAAATGGCTGAAACCCTGCGACTACGTATTTCTCTACCGCGACCGAACGCACTATCTGGCCGATGCGTTCGCCTGGGATCTGCGCCGGGCGCACGGTTTTTCGTGGCGCGAGTTGGACGGCGCCGCGTTGCGCGATCACGACCCGGCCCTGGCACCGGATATCGGCTTCGCGGCCAGCCTCGGCGGTCATGGCGCGATTACCGACCCCGGCCGCTATGTGAAAGCGCTTGCAGCCCATTTCGTTTCCCGGGGTGGCCGGATGCTGACGACGGCCGTCACCGACTTCGTTCGCGAGGACGGGCGGATCCAGGGTGTGCGCGCCGGCGCCGAGACCATCGCTTGCAGAGCGGTCGTGGTATGCGCCGGCGCCTGGTCGAAACCGCTGGCGCGCAAGCTCGGGCTGAAGATTCCGCTGGAAAGCGAGCGTGGCTACCATGTCGAACTTCTCGACCCGAGCGTGATACCGCGCGCGCCATGCATGGTGGCGGCGGGAAAATTCGTCATGACGCCGATGGAGGGGCGGCTCCGGCTGGCCGGCATCGTCGAATTCGGCGGGCTCGAGCGCCCGCCCTCGCGGGCGCCCTTCGACCTTCTAGTGAAACAGGCTCAGGCCACCCTGCCCGGCCTGCGCTGGGCGGAAAGGCGCGAATGGATGGGGCATCGGCCCGCCCCGGCGGATTCCATTCCAATCATCGGCGAGGCGCCACGGCTCAAGGGGGCCTTTCTCGGCTTCGGCCATCATCATGTCGGGCTCACCGGCGGACCCAGGACCGGCCGGCTGCTCGCCCAGCTCGTTTCCGGGCGCACGCCCAATTTGGACCTTGCGCCCTACGCGCCGTCGCGGTTCCAATAGGGCCGGTCGAAACCGGGATATCGAAAGCAGACAAACAGGACGACCATCACCAAGGGAGGAAGATCATGAAATATCTGACCACACTGCTCGCCGCAACGGCGATGACCGCCGTGTCGGCCGTGGCCGCGCAGGCTGAAAAATGGGACATGCCGCTCGCCTACGCCGCGAGCAATTTCCATTCCGAAAACGCGGCCGACTTCGCCAAATGCGTGACCGACGGCACGAGCGGCGCGCTCGAGATCGTCACCCACCCGTCGGGCTCGCTGTTCAAGGGCAACGAGATCAAGCGCGCGGTACAGACCGGACAGGCACCGATCGGCGAGAGGCTGCTTTCGGCGCACCAGAACGAAAATCCGATTTTCGGCGTCGATTCGGTCCCCTTCCTTGCGACCTCCTTCGACGCGCATGAGAAGCTGTGGAAGGCGGCGGGCGAGGCCGTCGGAAAAATCCTCGACGAGCAGAACCTCGTCTATCTCTACTCCGTGCCGTGGCCGCCGCAGGGACTTTATTTCAACAAGGAAGTGAATTCGGTCGCCGACATGAAGGGCCTGAAATTCCGCTCCTATTCGTCCGCGACCGCGCGCATGGCCGAGTTGACCGGCATGCTGCCGGTCCAGGTCGAGGCTGCCGAACTCAGCCAGGCGCTGGCGACCGGCGTGGCGGAAAGCTTCATTTCGTCGGGCGCGACCGGCTACGACCGCAAGGTGTGGGAGCATCTGTCGCATTTTTACGAGGTCGACGCCTGGCTGCCGCGCAACGCCGTTTTCGCCAACAAGGACGCCTGGAACGGGCTCGACGAGGCGACGCGCAAGGTCGTTCTCGATTGTGCCGCGGACGCCAAAACGAAGGGCCTGCAACGGGCCAAGGACTATACGCAGCTGACCGTCGACGGGCTGCGCGAAGGCGGCATGACCGTGGCCGAACCCAGTGAAAAACTGGTCGAGGAGTTGAAGGCGATCGGCGACACCATGACCGCCGAATGGCTCGAGCAGGCTGGCGAGCAAGGCAAGGCGATCGTCGACGCCTACAAAGCCATGTGAACCCTCCCCTTCACTGACACCGGTGTGGCGGCGTCCGGCGCCGCCGCGCCCAAAGCGGGAGGCAGAGAGCATGCCGTCAGCAGGACGCACGCTCAGGCGTGCACTCGACGCGCTCTATACGGCCGGCGGGGTGATCGCGGCGGTCTTCATGGTCGCGATCCTGGTCATCATCGTCTTGCAGATGATGGCGCGTTGGAGCGGGCAGGTCTTTCCCGGCGCGACCGACTATGCCGGCTACTGCATGGCCGGGGCGTCCTTCTTCGCCTTCGCCTACGCGCTCAATCACGGCGCCCATATCCGGGTTTCGATCCTGCTGAACGCGGTCGGCGGCAAGCGGCGCTATCTGGAACTATGGTGTTTCGCGATCGGCACGGCCGCCTCGGCCTATTTCGCCTGGTACGCGGTCAAGACCACATGGCTGTCCTACAAGCTCAACGACATCAGCCAGGGGCAGGACGCCACGCCGATCTGGATCCCGCAACTGGTGATGGCGGCGGGAACCGTGCTGCTGGCGCTGTGTTTCGTCGATCACCTCTTCCGCCTGCTCGTCACCGGTGCCCATGGTATCCGGTCCGAAATCCTCGAGCAGAGCCACGGGGAATAGAACCGGCCATGGAACAGTTGCTGCCGATCGCCACCTTCCTGTTCGTGCTTTTCCTGTTGCTCGGCACCGGCGTCTGGGTCGGCCTTGCCCTGCTCGGCGTCGCTTTTGTCGGCATGGAGCTTTTCACCGCCCGCCCGCCGGGCGACGCCATGATCACCACGATCTGGAGCTCGTCCTCGTCGTGGACGCTGACGGCGCTGCCGCTGTTCATCTGGATGGGCGAGATCCTGTACCGCACCCGGCTTTCGGAAGACATGTTCCGCGGCCTGTCGCCCTGGATGGCGCGGCTGCCGGGCGGCCTGATCCACACCAACATCGTCGGCTGCACGGTGTTCGCCGCGGTTTCCGGTTCGTCGGCCGCCACGCTGACGACGGTCGGCCGGATGTCGATCCCCGAACTGCGCAAGCGCGGCTATCCCGAACATCTGGTGATCGGCACGCTCGCCGGCGCGGCGACGCTCGGCCTGATGATCCCGCCGTCGCTCACCCTGATCGTCTACGGCGTCACCATCAACGAATCGATCACCAAATTGTTCATCGCCGGCATTCTTCCCGGCCTGACGCTGGCGGCAATGTTCATGGGCTACGTGGCGATCTATGCGCGGGTGTCGAAACGGTTCGACCCCAAGCCCGAACCGGTGATGAGCTTTGCCGAAAAACTCGCCAATTCACGCTTTCTAATCCCCGTCATCCTGCTCATCCTTCTGGTGATCGGATCGATGTATCTGGGTTTTGCCACCGCCACCGAGGCGGCCGCCTTCGGCGTTCTCGGCTCCCTGGTGCTGGCGGCCACGCAAGGGTCGCTGAACTGGGCCACCTTCACGGAAAGCCTGCTGGGGGCGACCCGCACCTCGGCGATGATTGCGCTGATCTTGGCCGGCGCGGCCTTCCTGTCGCTATCGATGGGTTTTACCGGACTGCCGCGCGGACTCGCCCAGTGGATCGGCTCGTTCGAGCTTACCCGTTTCGAGCTTTTGATGATGCTGCTCGTCTTCTACATCGTCATCGGCTGCTTCCTCGACGGCATCTCCTCGGTCGTCCTGACCATCGCGGTGGTGGAACCGATGGTCCGCCAGGCCGGCATCGACATCGTCTGGTTCGGCATCTTCGTCGTGGTGGTGGTCGAAATGGCGCAGATCACGCCACCGATCGGCTTCAATCTGTTCGTGCTCCAGGGCATGACCCATCACGAGATGAACTATATCGCGCGCGCCGCCCTGCCGATGTTCGCCATCATGGTGGTGATGGTCTTCATCCTGATCGCCTTTCCGGATCTGGCCACCTGGCTGCCGGAAAACATGCGCCAGCGTCCCGGTGGTTAGAGCCGTGGACCCGACGGGCGCGGCAAACCCCGGCACGCCGACCGCGACACCGTTCGGCATGCCGTCGCCGGGCCCGGCGGCGTCTCGATGACCCTCGCCGCACCGTTGCTGTTCGCGGCCCGGCACGGGCGCATGACGCTGGTCGCGGGGCTCGTCGCCGGCATTGCTCTGCCGGGGCTGGCCGAGGCGCTGAAGCCCTTCATCGGCGAGATGGTGGCAGGACTGCTTTTTCTCGCCGCGCTGCGGGTCGGCCCGCGCCAGGCCGTCGGGGCGCTTGCCGACCTGAAGACCTCTTTCGCGTTCACCCTGCTTTTTCAGCTCGCCATGCCGGTCGCGGCGGTTTTTGCCTTCGCAACGCTCGGCTGGAACGGGGTGCTCGCCACCGGGCTGGTGTTGATGCTGGCCGGCGCGCCGATCTCGGGCAGTCCGAACCTGGCGCTTCTGACCGGCAACGATCCCGCGCCGGCGCTGCGCCAGCTGGTCGTCGGCACGGCATTGTTGCCCCTCACCGTCATCCCGGTCTTCTGGCTTGCCCCGGCGCTGGGCAATGCCGGCGTGGTGATCGGCGCGGCGGCGCGGCTGCTCGTCATCATCGCAGTGGCGGCGGGCGCGGCATTCGCGATACGGGTTTTTATCTTCAAAACCCTATCGGCGCGGCAGCTCGGCGTCATCGACGGCTGGTCGGCGATCGGCATGGCCGTGGTGGTGGTCGGCCTGATGGCCGCCGTCGGACCGGCGATGCGCGCGCCGTCGATGGTGCTCGCGGCCGCGCTCGCCGCCGCCTTCGCCGGCAATTTCGCCTGCCAGATCGCGATGGCGCTGATCCTGCGGCCGCGCATGTCCCAACATATGACCGCGCCGCTGGCTATCGTCGCAGGCAACCGCAATGTGGCCCTGTTTCTCGCCGCCCTGCCGGCAGCGGTGACCGATCCGCTGCTGCTGTTCATCGGCTGCTACCAGATCCCGATGTATCTGACGCCGATCCTGCTTGGTTGGCTCTACCGGCGCGGCAGCGCAGCGTCGAGTTGACCCGGCCACCCTCATTTGGACCAGGGCCGGCCGGTCGCGCGAAATCCGTCCCACGGCGCGCGCAGGCCAGCCTCGAGGTCGGCCAGGTCGCGTGCCTGCCAGCCACGGATCGCGCCGCACGCCTCGCGCGCGGCCGCCGGCATTTCGGGCACAGCGACCCGGTCGAGCAGAGCGGCGGTGACGGCGACGTCGTTGTAGCGGCCGAGCCCGTCCTGGAGCACCGACAGGGCCTTGGCGTAGCGTCTTGCTTCACTGCCCTTCCTCGCGCAGAGCGGCAGCAGGAAATCGGTGACGTAGCGCAACTTCTTGACGGCCAGGCGCAGTTCGTGGCGCGCCTCCGGTTCCAGCCTGTCGAAATGCCGGCCCATGTCGAGCACCTTGCGGTGCTGGCGCGTCAGCACGGTGAGCGCATGTTTGGAGGCCGGCGCGGCAAGCGCGGCGCGCGCCTTGCCGGAAAGGTCGGCGCGCCAACCACGACACGCAATCCAGCGGGCAAGCAAAAGCTGAAAACGCTGCGCGCGAGGGCCGGCAAGCGCGGCACGCGCCCTGTCATATCCCCGTTCGCGCAGGATTTCGGCGGCGTTCCGCAAATCCGCGAAACCGGCGATTTCGGGACAGGCCGCCTCGATCGGCGGCACGGTCTCGACCATAAAAACGTCCCAGTCGCGCGCATCGCCGTGCTCGCCGGCGAGCCATCGCGCCTCACCGGCGAAGGCGTCGGCCTCGGACGAGCCGGTGAGCTTGCCGAGCAGCTTGAGGATCGCTCGCGTGCGCCGCAGCGCGACACGCAACTGGTGCACACCCTCCGGATGGCGGCCGTCGATGGCGGCCGGCTTGTTGCGCATGAGATGCAGCAAGGCGTCGACGAGCATGGCTGAAAAAGCGTCGTCGAGGCTGACCTTGCCGCGGATGGCGCTCTTCTTGGCCTTCACAAAGGCCGGCGGCCGGCCGAGCGCCAGATCGAAACCGCGCGCCGCCTTGCTGCGGATGCTGAGATCTGCGGGACCGTGCTCGGCCAGGTCGAGCGCCAGGTCGTAAAGCGCGGACGCCGAGCCGCCTTCGAGCTCGAACTCGAGCTCGCAGATCGGCTCGCTCGCCTTGCCGGCAACGATACGGCCCTCATCCACCGCCAGCTCGATCGAGGCATCGGGCAGGTCGAGCTTGCGCGTGCGGCGCCTGACCTCGGTCGAAAACATCGGTTCGAGCGACGCGGCGCCGAGCGCCTCGAAAAACGCCTTCGGCAACTGCGCGGCCAACGCACCGACCCGCGGCCGCATGTCCTGCACCGGCGCCTCCCACTCGCTGCGGGCGAGCAGGCCGCCATTGGCGGGCTCCGTCGACTTGACCGTCATCGTGCAGGCCGCGCCTTTGTTGCGCACGCGCAGCGTGAAGCCCGCCTCCCACAAGGCCCTGTCCGGCGTATCGTAGTAGACCGTGTTCAGGCGGCGCACGGTGCCGGCATTGCGGGCGTGATGCTCGATCGCCGGACTGGTCGCCATCTCGGCAAGGCGGGCGGCGGGAACGATCAGCTTCAGTTCGATTTCTCTCGGGTCCGCGCCCCGCCCGGCGCCTGCGTCCGGCGCGGCATTCGTCTCGGCCGGAACGGACATCGACTTTCCTTCCCCGTCGCGCAAACGAACACCTCGCGCCAGAAGGCGCATGGGCGACCGCGTCGGCGGGACTTTCGGAAAAATGGCGATTTGCGTCAAGCCGACGAAAAGCCGCGTGCGAATCCGGACGATAGGTTTTCGAAAAGACGAAAAATGGCGCGAGTGACGGGGCTCGAACCCGCGACCTCCGGCGTGACAGGCCGGCACTCTAACCGACTGAGCTACACCCGCGCTACGACTTGCGTTGCCCGCAGGCACCGTCGTCGTGGCGGCTGGATTAAGCGGTTCGCGAATGCCTGTCAAGCGCCCCCACGGCGATTGTGCACGCCCTTGCCGGGACAATGCGACCGGGGCCGCGATGACGCCGCGGGCGGGTGGCTTTTGTCTTGCCGCAGGCGGCCGGCCGGCAGCCTGCGCCTGCGGCAAAAAGCACGGCAGCTGCTCCGGACCGACGGTGTGTGCGCGCGGCCGACGAAGGCTTGCACATTCACCACGAAGCGCTTAAACCGCGCCGAGGCGGGCGATTAGCTCAGTTGGTAGAGCGCTTCGTTTACACCGAAGATGTCGGCAGTTCGAGCCTGTCATCGCCCACCATTTCAAGCTCTTGAGATCAAATATTGTGGGACCATCGCCGTCCGGTGGCAGCTACGGCCGTTCCTCCTTAAACGGAAACGGTTTGATGGAATGGACTTCGCGCCAGTTGGGAGAAGCTTGTGGCACGATATCGCTATCGGGCAAGGATTTCGGCGGCGAGGTCTGGTTTATCGGGCTTGCCTGACGAAACGCGCCGTGAACATTTCGCCAGCCGAACGCGCAAAAGGCAGGGGTGGGAAAGCCGAAACCCGGCGTAGGACGAGAGGAATTTTCGGTTGGAAACGGCACAGTTGGCAGCGTACGGGCGGGCACCCAGCAGTGGCTGCTCCGTCCCCTTCCCCTCGCGGCACCGGCAGACCGCGTTCCTCGCCGGCGTGGCGCGGCCGCGGCTTTGCTTCCCAAAGATCCTTGCCGACACATTCAGCTGCGCAGGCATAAGACTGGCAGTGCCGGCACAAGCGGGACGCGGGCCGTGCCGGAACGTCGCAAAGACGGTAAGAGAAAGCGTCTTCGGCGATCCGGCTTTTGCCGCCCCGCTCTAACGCGCGGCCACCACGGTCTGGCGCTGCGCACCGAGCCCGTCAATGCCGAGTTCGACGACGTCGCCCGCGCGCAGATAGCGTGGCGGCGTCTTGCCCATGCCGACGCCCGGAGGGGTGCCGGTGGAGATGATATCCCCCGGCTGCAAGGACATGAAGCGGCTGATATAGGAAACCAGGAAAGCCGGCTTGAAGATCATCGTCGCCGTCGATCCGTCCTGCATGATCTCGCCGTTCAGCTTGAGCCACATCGGCAGCGAGAGCGGGTTTTCGACCGCATCGGCCGGCACCAGCCAGGGACCGGTCGGCCCGAACGTGTCGGCCGACTTGCCCTTGGTCCACTGCCCCTCGTGCTCGAGCTGGTAGGCGCGTTCGGATACGTCGTGCACGGTGCAATAGCCGGCCACGTGGTCGAGCGCTTCGGCTTCGTCGACATATCTGGCCGTCCGTCCGATCACCACGCCGAGCTCGACCTCCCAGTCGGTCTTTTGCGAACCGCGCGGCAGGACGAGGTCGTCATTGGGGCCGCAGATCGCCGATGTCGCCTTCATGAACAGGATCGGTTCGGCAGGGACCGCGGCTCCCGCCTCGGCCGCATGGTCGGAATAGTTGAGGCCGACGCAGATGAATTTTCCCGTGCCGGCCACGCAGGGGCCGAGCCGCGGATCGCCCTCCACCTTCGGCAACGAGGAAGGATCGATCGTCTTCAGCCGGGCGAGCGCCCGCGGATCGAGCACCTCTCCAGCCAGATCGTCGACGTGAGCCGACAGGTCGCGCAGCGCGCCCCTGTCATCGACAAGCCCCGGCCGTTCCCGTCCGGGCGCACCATAACGCACGAGCTTCACAATCGTTTCTCCAAATTTGTCACAGACAAGGCCGATGCGGCTCCGCGCGGCATCGGCGCGCGGGGCCAATGGATCAGGCGGTCCAGCCGCCATCGATGACATAGGCCTGGCCGGTGGTGAAAGTCGCCCCGGCCAGATGTAGCGCAAGATCGGCGATCTCGTCGGGCGTGCCGATGCGCCCCATCGGCTGGCGCGCGATGAAGGCCGCCCTGGCGGCCTCGTAGTCGCCGCCCGCCCGCATTCTCTGCTGGAGCGAGGGACTGTCGACCGTTCCCGGACAAATCGCATTGCAGCGGATGCCGCGGGCGACGAAATCGGCGGCCACGGATTTGGTCAGGCCGATCACCGCCGCCTTGGTGGTGGCGTAGACGAACCGGTTGGGAGCGGCCTTCACGCTGGAAACCACCGACGCGATGTTGACGATCGCGCCGTCGCCCTGCTCCAGCATGCCGGGCATGACGGCACGAATGGTGCGCATCATCGCGCGCACGTTGACGTCGACGGCGCGGTCGAACTCCGCGTCCGTAGCGTCCATGATCGTGCCGGAATGCACGATACCGGCGCAGTTCATCAACACATCGAACGGCCCGTTTTCGTCGACCAGCGCGCCGATCGCGTGTTGGTCGCACACGTCGAGGCCGGCCGTGCGGATGCTCGCCGCCCCTTCCAGGCCGGCAAGCGCGCTGCGGTCGATGTCGGTGGCGAGCACATGCGCGCCCGCCGCGGCCATGCGCTCAGCGCAGGCCCGGCCGATGCCGGCGCCTGCCGCGGTGATGAGAACCCGCTTTCCCGTCAGGGGCGACACGGTCATGGCCTACAGGATCCGGTGGCGCGTGAAGATGGTGCGCAGCGATTCGCCGGCCGCCAGCTCGTTGCGCACGGTGGTTTCCGCACGCACCTTGGCCAGTGCCGCGCCGACCACGTCGACGATCAGTGCGCGCGGCACGATCACCGTTCCGTCCTCGTCGGCGAAAATCAGATCGCCGCTGTTGACGTCGACGCCGCCGATCTTGCCCGGCACGTCGTAAAGCACCAGCTTACCGCGATATTTGGTGTCGACCGGCGTCGTGCCGGCACACACGACCGGAAAGCCCATTTCACGGATCATCCGAGCGTCGCGCACCGAGCCGTCGGTGACGAAACCGCCCGCCTTGAGCACCTGGGCGCGGGTCGACAGCAACTCGCCCCACGGCGCGATATGCGCCAGCCCGTGGCAGGCGAGCACCGGCACCTCGTTCGGCTGCAGGCTGTCGACCAGATCGATCTCCTCGCCATAGACGTCGAGTTCCTCGCTGTCGTGATAGACCGGCATGTAGATGCCGACCCTGGCAAGACCGCAGAGCGGCTTGGACACGTCGAGCAACCGCATGCCGGCGCGCGGCGACTGGTTATAGAGACCGTGACGGTCGAGCGTGTCGCTCAAGACGGCGGCATAAAGCTCGCTGCGACACGATTCGATCGCGTCGTGAACGGTGGTCGGCATTTCGCTCATGAGATGGGCCTTTGTATTGATGGGTAACGGGAGGGCCGGTCAGACCGGCTTGTAGGCGACGACTTCGATCTCGATCTTACCGTCGACGACAAGCGGCGAAACGACGGTGGAGCGCGCCGGCGGGGCGCTGCCGAAATGCTGCGCATAAACCTTATTGAAGGCGCCGAAATCACGCGCGTCGTCGAGCCATACCGTGGTCTTGACCACGTCAGCGAGCGTGCAGCCGCATTTTTGGAGAACCGCAACGATGCGCTGGATCGTCAGTTCGGTCTGCTCGGCGATGTTGCCGTTGATGATCGTGCCGGTCTCGTCCAGCGCGGCCTGACCGGACAGAAACAAAAAGTCGCCGGCGCGCACGGCAGGCGCAAGCGGCAGGGGAGTTTTGGGGTCGACGCCGATCCGTTCGATCATGATGTCCTCGTCTTGAGCTTGGATAAAAGTCCCCGCCCGGCCGCCGGGCGGCCGGGCGGGGGCGGATGAGAAGAATTATTCGCTGAACATGGCCGACCATTCGGCCTTCAGGCCCTGCTGCTCGGCCGCTTCCTGCCAGATATTGACCAGGCGCAGGAAATGATACTCGCCGCGCCGGATCCCGTAGGAATAGCCCTGCGGATCCAGCGGCTCGTCGGTTTGGAGAATACGCACGTCGAGATTGTCGTTTTCGGCGACCAGCTTCCTGGCCGAAGCCGTATCGCTCACCATGGCGTCGGCGCGGCCGCTGGCGACGTCGACTAGCAGCGTGGAAAGCTTGTCGGTCACCAGCGATTTCACCTCGGCCTTCTTGAAGAAGCGCTTGGCGAAGCCCTCGTCGGCGGAGCCGGAGGTGACGACGATCACCTTGCCCTCCTGGTCGAGCGCGGCCAGATCGGCGATGTCGGCGTTGGGGCCGACGGTCACGCTTTTGGTTTCGTGGCCGGACGGCTCGCTGAACAGAATGCGCATGGCGCGCTCCGGGGTGCGGAACATCGGTGCCATGACGATGTCGCATTTGCCGGCCTCCAGGCTGGGGATCAACGTGCCCCAGGTGGCGTCGACATGCTCGATCTCGACGTCCATCGCCGCGGCCAGGTTCTTGGCGGCCTCGACGTCGGACCCCTTCCATTCATTGCTGGCCGGATCCTTTACCGCCCAGGGAAACGCCTCGGCGTGGCAGGCTTGCAGGACGCCGCGATCGCGAATTTCCTGGATCTGATTATCGGCCGCGCCGGCGATCCCAGGTGCGGCGACCAGGGCGGCCAGCGCGGCCGCGATAAGCGTTTTGGATTTCATAGTGGCTCCTCCAAGATTGAACGTCTCTGTGTGGCACCGCCGCATGGCGGGCCGTCGTCTCACAACACCTTCGACAAAAACGCCTTCTGGCGTTCGTCCTCGGGCGCGGTGAAGAAGGTTGCGGGCGCGGCGTCGACCAGAAGCTGGCCCTCGGCCATGAAAAGGATGCGATCGCCGACCTCGCGCGCGAAACCCATTTCGTGGGTGACGACGACCATGGTCATGCCGCCGCGGGCGAGATCGCGCATGACGTCGAGCACCTCGTTGACCATTTCGGGATCGAGCGCGGAGGTCGGTTCGTCGAACAGCATGATCTCGGGTTCCATCGCCAGCGCCCGGGCGATCGCCACGCGCTGCTGCTGGCCTCCGGAAAGCTGGGCCGGGTATTTGTCGATCTGCTCGCCGATGCCGACCCGCGTCAGCAGCTTCTGCGCCGCCTCGTCGGCCTCGGCGCGGCCGAGGCCGCGCGCCGTCATCGGCGCCAGCACGAGGTTCTCGCGCACCGTCATGTGGCCGAACAGGTTGAAGTTCTGGAACACCATGCCGACCCGGCGGCGGATCGTCTCCAGCTCGCGGCGCGGCCCCGGCAGGGTGTGGCCAAGCACGTTGACCGTACCGGCATCGATCGCCTCGAGCCCGTTCATGGTCCGAAGCAGGGTCGACTTGCCGCTGCCCGAGGGGCCGATCACGCAGACGACCTCGCCGGTTCCGATTTCGGTCGAAACCCGGTCGAGAGCGACGAACGTGCCGTAGCGCTTGACCACGTCCGTGCAGCGGACCGCTTGCTTTGTCGCGCCGGCGCTCATGGGTGCTGTGTCCGGAGAATGGAGATCATCGTGACGTCCTCTTGAAATGCCTGGTCTCGGCGCGGCGCACGTAAAGGCTGAGCGGAAAGATCAGCATGAAGAACAGCACCGCGACCGCCGTGAGGAATTCGAGATAGGCGAAGGTCTCGTTGCCCAGCACGGTCGCCTGATAGACGATCTCGGCGACGCCGATCGTCGACAGCAGGCTCGAGGCCTTCAGCAATTCGGTGAGAAAGTTGACGAAGTTCGGCATCATGCGCCGGACCGCCGGCGGCAATACGACCCGGCGCCAGATCGTGGATGCGGGCAGGCCGAGCGAAAAGGCGGCTTCCAACTGTCCCTTCTCGGTCGACAGGATCCCGGCGCGCAGGATCTCCGCGACATTGGCGGCCACGAACAGCGACAGCGCGACGATACCGCTGATCTCGGCCGACATGCGCAGCCCGAACAGCAGCGGCAGACAGGAATAGACCCAGAAAATCAGCACCACCTCGGGAATGGTGCGGAAGAAATCGATCACGAACACCGCGACCCGGTAGCCGGGACCACGGCCCGACAGCTTGCCCAGGCACAGCACGACGCTGCCGAGGGCGCCGAACAGAATCGCGTAAAAGACGATGCGCAGCGTGACCAGCAGACCCTGCAGCAGCAGCGGATAGTTGGCTTCGAGCGCGTTGAGGTCGAATGTCATGATCAGCGCCCCTCACGACGGGCGAGCGAACGCTCGAGCCAATGCGTCGACTGGCTTATGGCGTAGCCGAACAAAAAGTAGATCAGCGCGGCCAGCGTCAGGATTTCGATCGGCTTGAAGATCGCGTTGGCGATGCGCGTGGAGACCGTCATCAGCTCGCCGACCTGCAGCACGGTCAGGATAGCGGAAGCCTTGAAAAAGCTGATGGTCATGTTGACGAAGGGCGGGATCATCACCCGGAAGGCGGGCGGCAGGATGACGCGCCGCCAGCGCGTATAAACCGGGATGCCGAGCGCGTCGGACGCCTCGCCATAGCCGGCGGGGACCGCGCGGATGCCGCCACGCACGATCTCGCCGAAATAGGCGCTGGCCTGCAAAACGATGGCGATGACGCCGCTAACGATGGCGCTGGTGTTGATGCCGGACACCAGCGGCAGGGCGAAATGGATCCACAGCACTTGGACCAGGATCGGCGTATTGCGGAAAAGCTCGACATAACCGATGGCGAACCAGCGCGCCGGCGCCAGCGGCACTTGCGTCAAAACGGCGAGAATAGTGCCGAAGAAGATGCCGCAGGCCGCGGCGGCCGCCGTCAGCACCAGGGTCATCACCAGCCCCTCGGCCAATGTGCCGCGATATTGCCATAAAACGGCGAAGTCGAGCCCACCGACGATCTTCCAGTTGAGATTGATCAGGGCGAGCGCAATCAGCCCCGCGAGACCCGCGGTCAAGCCGCCGCGTATCCAACGTCCGCCCGATGCTTCGATCAGCTCTCCGAAAAGGCCCATGCCCTTGCCTGCCCGCCTGTCACGGCTTTATGTCAAAACGTTGATCCGATATTTCCGGTACAGCGTTCCAGTTTTTCATTGACATGTCGAGTCCTTTTTGCGTTTTTTGTCGCTAAGGTGATCAGCGCTGCCGCCGTGCGGCACGAAAAACCCCGTCGCCGGGTCCCTCCCGTCGATCGAATTGCATCAGGAGTGTGATGATGTCTCGAGACCTGCAGGCCGAGGATGCCCCGATCCGGGCGATCTTGAACGCCATGGACGCGCTGGAGTTCATCGCCCAGTCGCGCCAGGGCGTTGGCGTGCGTGAACTGGCCCGCACCCTGCGCCTGACGCCGGCGACCGCGAGCCGGGTGCTCGCCTCGCTGCAGGCCAGCGACATGCTGGATCAGGACCCCGACACGGCGCGCTACCATCTAGGGCCGCGCGCCCTGAAAATCGCCGCCGACCACAGCCGCAGCATCAATCTTCACGGCGTCGCCGAATCCTATTTGCGCGACCTGGTCGACGCGACCGGGGAGACGATTTTCCTCGGCGTTCTCGACGGCGCGGAAGTCGTCGTGATCAACCGGATCGATTCGCCGCAGCCGCTGCGGATGGCCGGCGAGCTCGGCACCCGCGAACCCGCCCACTGCACCGCGCTCGGCAAGATCATGCTCGCCTCCAAGCCGACGCACGAACGCGCCGACCTGGTCGCCCGCCTCGCCATGGAGCCGGACACCGGCAACCGGGTCATGACGCGCGAGGCGCTGGAGGCCGTGTTGGAGGAAACCGCCGGACGCGGCTGGGCGCTCGACGACGAGGAGCATTTCGAGGGCGTTCGCTGCATCGCCGCCGGCATCGTCAATTCCGAGGGCCGGACCATCGCCGCGATCAGCGTCTCGGGGCCGGCGGTGCGGATGACGGACGCGAAAATTGCCGCGACCGTGCCAACGCTGCGTGCCATGGCGGCTGCGGTCTCGCGCCGCCTCGGCTACCGTCCGGCCGATGCCGTCAACGCCCCACGCTGAGGAGACGGTCGGGATGCGTGTCGCGATTGGCGGTTTTTATCATGAAACGAACACCCGCGCGCGCACCGTCACGCGGCTGACGGATTTTCAGGCCTACCAATATGCCGAAGGCGCGGCCCTGGCCCGGACCTTCGCCGGCACCAACAGCGAAATCGGCGGCATGCTCGACCGGGTGGCCGAAGGCGGGCACGACACCATACCGCTTCTGTTCGCCGCCGCGGTGCCGTCGGGACCGATCGAGCGCGCCTGTTACGAACAATTGCTCGGCCGCTCGCTTGCCCTGCTTGCCGAAGCCGGACGGGTCGACGCGGTGCTCTTGTCGCTGCACGGCGCCGCTGTCGTCGAGGGCATCGACGACCCCGACAGTGCCTTCGTCGCCGCCGTGCGCGCGGCCGTCGGCAAGGATGTGCCGATCGGCGTTACGCTCGACTATCATGCCAATATCGGCTCCGCGCTGTTCGACGCGGCGAGCTTCATCTCCGTCTACCGCACCTATCCCCATACCGACATGGCCGAACGGGGTCGGGAAGCGGCCCACGTCACGCTGGCACCGGACGGACCGCCGCCGGGCGTGATGCGCAAGCTACCGCTGATCACGGTGCCGCTGGTTCAGGCCACCGGTGACACCGGCATGGCCGGCGCCATGCGCGCTTTCGCCGAGGCGCTGGCGACGCCAGGCGTGGTCAGCGCCTCGCTCGCCATGGGCTTTGCCTATGCCGACAGTCCCAATCTGGGCGCGACCGTTTTGGCCTATGGCGGCGAAGCGGCGCAGCGCGCCGCCGACCGGCTGGCGCATGCGGTGTGGGACGAGCGCGCCACCCTTCTGCCGGAACTGGTCGAGCTGGCCGCGCTGCCGGCCACCCTGGTCGCCGACGGCCGGGACCCGACCATCGTCGTCGACCCCTCGGACAATGTCGGCGGCGGCAGCGCCGGCGACGGCACCGCTTTGCTGGAGACGCTGCTTGCAGCCGGAATCGGCGGTGCCGTCGTGATCACCGACCCCGAGGCGGTCGCGGTGGCGGGGACCGTCGGCCTCGGCGGCGCCTTCGACGGCCTCGTCGGCGCGAAAGCCGATACGCTGCACGGCAGGCCGGTGCGGCTGCGCGGCCGGGTGAACTGGCTCGGGCCGGCCTCCTTCACCAATACCAGCAGCTACATGACCGGCTTCGTCACCACGATGGGCGACTGCGCGGTCGTCTCGCACGGCGATCTGCATGTCGTGCTGACCAGCCGGCGCACCATGCCCTTCGACACCGGCATTCTCACCGCCGTCGGCCTTGCCCCCGAGGCGCAGCCGGTGATCGTGGTCAAATCGGCGATCGCCTGGCGCGCCGCCTTCGCGCCGATCGCGCGGCGCGTGCTCGTCGCCGACACGCCCGGCATCTGTCCGGCGCGGCTGCGGGCCGAACACTACACCAAGGTGCCACGGCCAATCTGGCCGCTCGACCCCGATATCGACTTCAATCAGGAAAGCCCCACACCATGAGCGTCACCCGTGAGGATGTGTTTTCGGCCGCGGAGTTCGAGCGGCGTCGCGACCGCGTTCGTAGCGCCATGCGCGCACAAGACCTCGACGCGATCGTGCTGCACGACCCGTCAAACATCTACTATCTATGCGGCCACCACACCCTCAATATCTGGGATTACCAGTGCCTCGTGCTGCCGCTCGACGGCCTGCCGTTCATGGTGCTGTGGCAATTCGAGCAGGGCCGCTTCAACGCCAGCGCGAGCGCCTGCAAGGCGGTCTATTTCGGCAACGGCGCCGAACCCGTGGCCGCGACCGCCGCAGCGCTCGCCGCGCACGGTCTGGCCAAGGCGCGGATCGGCCTGGAGGCGGCCGGCGGCTTTCTGAGCCCGGCCCGCCATGCGGCCATCGTCGAAGCCTTGCCCGGGGCGCGCGTCGCCGACGCCGGCGGCCTGGTGGAGGACGTGCGCGCGGTCAAATCTGCTGCCGAGCTCGACATCATGCGCCAGGCCCAGACCGTCACCGACGCGGCCATGCGCGCCGCGCTCGGCGCCATCCGGCCCGGCGCCAGCGACCGCGACATCACCCGCGCCATGGCCGACGCGCTGATCGAGGGCGGCACGCAAGGATTCTCGATCTTTCCGATGGTCGCCGTCGGCGCACGTTCCGGCGTGCCGCACCACGCCCAGATCGGCGCCACCGTGGAGAACGGCGACACGGTGTTCCTGGAATGCTCGCCGGCGATCCATTGGTACCATGCGCCGCTGATGCGCACGGCCGCGCTCGGCACGCCGCGCGACCCGTTCGTGGAGGAGGTGGCGGCGGTTGGCACCGAAGCCATCGAGGCGATGATGCAGGCGATGAAGCCGGGCGTGGCCGCCTGCGAGGTCGCCGAGGCCGGCGCCCGCGTCGTCGACCGCATCCGCGACGGGATCCTGTTCCACGATTTCTACGGCTACTCGGTCGGCATCGGCTTTCCGCCGACCTGGATCGTCGGCGGCACGATGCAGATTACCCGCGACAACCCTCGCCCGCTCGAGGCCGGCATGACCTTCCATTTTCCCATGACGCTGCGCAAACTCGGCGTGTTCGGCGTCGGCCAAAGCCGCACGGTGGTCGTCACCGAAGCCGGCTGCACGGCACTGAGCGCGCTGCCGCTCGGCCTCGACAGGGTCTGAGGCCATGACGAAGACAAAGCTGCGCCTCGGCCTCGTTTTCCCCGGCGGCGGCTGCGAAGCCGATTTCTACCGCTTCGAACGCGACACCGGCGAGGCCGTCCGGGTCTATTTCGCGCAGGCGCGGTACGGCGCCGTCGAAGGCGCCGACCACCATCCCGACGCGCTGCGCGAGACGGCGCGCGTCGACTGGATCGCGCAGGCAGCGCATCGCCTGTCGCAGGTTCCGCTCGACGCTCTGGTCTGGGCCTGCACCAGCGGTAGCTTCATCAACGGCCGGCGCTTCGCCGAGGAGCAGGCACGCGGCATCGCGGCGGCGACCGGCGTGCCGACGACCAGCACTTCGCTCGCCTTCGCGGCCGCCGCACACGCCCTGTCGGCGCGCAAGGTCAGCCTACTTGCCACCTATCCGCAGGACACGGTGGCGTTCTTCACATCGTTTCTGGCCGAATACGGGATCGCGGTCGAAACCAGCCGCAGCCTCGGCTTCGACAGCGGCTGGATCTCGTCCGGCTTCGACGGCGACGCGCTGATGCGCGCGGCCGAAAAGGCGGTCGCGCCCGGCACGCAGGCCCTGCTGATTCCCGATACCGCCCTTCCAACGCTCGACGTCGTCGACGCCCTGGAAAAACGCCTCGGCCTTCCCGTCCTCAGCGCCAACGCGGTCACGCTCTGGCACGGCATGCGCACGAGCGGGCGCGTCGTGCCAGTCAACGGGCTGGGAACGCTGCTTGCGGATTTCGGGCAAATGCCGGCCGCGTAGACGCGAGCACAATCCGCATGAACGTCATGGCATCGAGAGGTGGGGCGGCTGGCTTTGTGCTCGTGTCGTCGCTTGGAGCGATTTCGGTTGCCGCGCGGCCTAGCTGCCACCATGGCGATTGTTTTTCCAGTTTTTGGTCCGCCGACGCAGTTTTCCGATTGGAAAACCCGGCTCGAGCACGGTTTTGCCTTGCCGCGCGCGGCTAGCAAAAATAGTCTTTTTTGCCGCCGTCGACCTCCCGCGGCGAAACCAAAACAGAGGGCAAGACATGATCGGCACATTTTCGCGCATCCTCGCCGGCGCCGCGTGCGCGGCCATGCTGGCAGCAGGCCCGGCAGCGGCGCAATCCAAGACGCTGACGATTTCCTGGTGGGGCTTCAACGGCGACAAGCTAAACGAGTACATCGTCCAGCCGTTCCAGAAACAATGCGGCTGCGAGCTCGTTTTCGAGACCGGCAACAATGCCGACCGGCTGAACAAGATCAAGATCCGCAGCGGCGGCGGCGTCGACGTCGCCTATTTCACCGATTCCTATTCGCAGATCGGCATCGAGGAAGGCCTGTTCCAGCCGATCGACCGCTCGAAGATTCCCAATATCGACGGGCTTTACGAGATGGCGCAGGCGCCGCAGGGCGAATACGGCCCGGCCTATTCGATCGGCCGCGTGGGCATCGTCTACGATTCGGCCAAGGTCGAGCCGGCGATCACGCGCTGGAGCGATCTGTGGCGCGACGACCTGAAAGGCCAGATCTCGTTGCCCGGCATCACCACGACGGCCGGCCCGATGGTCGTCATGCTGGCCGGCGACAAGGCCGGCACCGACGCCTTCGAGGACGACGGCCCGGCCTTCGCCGAGATCGAGGCGCTGAAGCCGAACGTGGTCAAGAACTACAAGACCGGTTCGGAGATGATCAATCTATTCTCGACTGGCGAGGTGACGGTGTCGCTCGCCCAGGATTTCGCGCTGGCGCAGTTGCAGGCGGCGGTGCCAACAGTGGTGTGGGCCGATCTGGAGGATGGCGCGGTGGCGACGTTGAATACGGTCAACATCCCCAAGGGCGCCGAAAACGTCGAACTTGCGCATGAATTCATCAATTTCATCCTCGATCCCGAACTGCAAAAGACGCTCGCCGCCAACGGCGTCGACGCACCGGTGGTGAAATCGGTCGAGCTGACGCCGGAACAGGCCAAGCAGTGGACCTATGGCGCGGCAATGATCGACAATCTCAAACGGGTCGACTACGCCAAGATGAACGCAGCCAAGAAGGGCTGGATCGACCGCTGGAACGAAGTCTTCGGCATGTAAAGGCGACGTTCATCCGCTCCTTGCGTCAAGACGCGATGCGGGTGTGGTGAGCTGGACGGGGACGGTCTGTCGTCAGCGCGTCCCCTTCCGCCACCCCACCCACGCCAGGGCGGACAGCTTTTAGACCCAGCCCGCGACGGCTTCAAAAAAAACGCGGAAATCCCGACCATGCCCAAACGTTTCGCCGGCTGGATACTCGCCTTTCCCGCGACCATGCTGGTGGCGCTGTTCCTGCTGGTTCCGGTCACGCTGACGATCGCCACCACGTTCGGCGACGGTTCGGGGCCGATCGCGCCCTATCTCGATTTCTTCAACAGCGGCTTCCGCCGCACGGTGTTGTGGCGCACGCTCGAGGTCTCGCTGGCGACGACGGCGATCTCGCTCGTTCTGGGTTTCCTGACCGCCTATGTGGTGTCGCGCGCGCCCGGCCGGCTGAAAAGCATCCTGATTATCGCCGCCGTGTTCCCGCTCCTGACCGGCGTGGTGGTGCGCTCCTTCGCCTGGCTGATCATCCTGGGCAAGAACGGCATTTTGAACAATTTCCTCACCTGGATCGGTGTTATCGGCGAACCGCTGTCGATGCTCTATACGGAAGGGTCGGTCATCGTTGCGATGGTCTATCTGTTCACGCCGCTGATGATCCTGACCCTGGTCGGGGTGCTCGAGAACATCCCCGACGACGTCATCCAGGCCTCCGCCTCGCTGGGCGCCACGCCGGCCGCCACGTTCCGGCAGGTCATTTTCCCGCTCGCCGTGCCCGGCCTGATCGTCGGCGCGGTGCTGGTCTTCACCGGGTCCTTCACCTCCTACGCCACGCCGCAGCTTCTCGGCGGCGAGCGGCAGATGATGATGGGCACGCTGATGTACCAGGCCGCCATGGTCAATTTCGACTGGGTCAGCGCCTCCACCATCGCCACGATCATGGTCGTCATCACCGTGTCGGTGGTGCTGGCCATGACCCGCATCGCCAAGCGCCTCAACCCGATGACGACGTGATGAACACAACCATGCCCCGCTCTCTCGTCGCCTTCGCGGCGGTGGTCTATGTCTTTCTGGTCGGGCCGCTGATCATCGTGATCGGCGCAGCCCTCAGCGACACCTCCTATCTGACCTTCCCGCCGCAGGGCCTGACGTTCAGATGGTTCGAGAACATTTTCGAGATTAGCGCGTTTCGCCGTACCATCGTGACCAGCATGCAGCTTGCCTTCCTGGCCACCGGCCTGGGGCTTCTGGTCGGCATTCCGGCCGCCTACGCGCTCAACCGCCACCGCATCCAGCTTCCGTCATGGCTGTCGACGGTGTTCGTGCTGCCGATCCTGGTGCCGGAAATCGTGCTCGGCTTCTCCTTGCTCAAATCGGTCGCCGTCGGCGCCTCGCTGCCGATCTTTTTGTCGCTCCTGATCGGCCACACGCTGATCGTACTGCCTTATTGCGTGCGGGTGATCTCGGCCAGCCTGTCCTCCTTCGACTTCTCGATCGAGGAGGCCGCGATCAGCCTCGGCAGCCGGCCGGCGAAGACCTTCTTCACCATCGTGCTGCCGAATGTGCGCTCGGGCGTGATCGCCGCCTTCATCCTGGCCTTCATCACCTCGATCAACGACGTGTCGACCTCGCTGTTTCTGACCGGGCCAGGCATCTCCACGCTGCCGATCCAGATTCTCGCCCATGTCGAGCAGTTCTTCGACCCGACGATCGCTTCCGTATCCGTTTTGCTGATGGTGCTGACCGTCGCCGTGATGGCGATCGTGGAACGCACGCTCGGCCTGACCTTCCTGACAAAGTAGACACGATGACCCAGCCGCTTTCCGTCGAAAACGTCACCGCCCATTACGGCACCACCAAGGTGCTGGAGGACCTGTCGCTGTCCGTTGCAGCCGGCGAACTGGTTTCGCTGCTCGGTGCGTCGGGTTGCGGCAAGACGACCACGCTGCGCCTGATCGCCGGTTTCCTGGAGCCGACTTCCGGCCAGATCACGCTCGGCGGCCGCGACCTGACCCGGCTGCCGGCCTATCGGCGCGACATCGGGCTGGTGTTCCAGAACTACGCCCTGTTTCCGCATCTGAGCGTGCTCGACAATGTCGCCTTCGGGCTCAAGCAGCGCGGCGTCGGCTCGAGCGAACGCGACGGCAAGGCACAGGCCATGCTCGAGCGCGTCGGCCTGTCGGGCCTGTCGGACCGCCTGCCCGGTGCGCTGTCCGGCGGCCAGAAGCAGCGCGTCGCGCTGGCGCGCGCGCTCGTCATCGAACCGCCGCTTTTGATGTTCGACGAGCCGCTATCCAATCTCGACGCCAAGCTCAGGATCGACATGCGCGTGGAGATCCGCCAGTTGCAGCGCGCCAACGGCACCACATCGGTCTATGTCACCCACGACCAGGAGGAGGCGTTTTCGATCTCCGACCGGGTGGCGATCATGAATGCCGGGCGCATCATGCAGTTCGACACGCCCGAAAATCTCTATCAGCGGCCGGCCAACGCCTTCGTCGCGCGTTTCGTCGGCTTCGAAAACCTGGTCGCGATGCGCGTCGTGGCGCGCGACGGCGACCAGGTGACGGCCGAGGCGGCCGGCGGCACCCGGCTCGAGCTCAGCCAGGCCAGGTTCGGCGCAATCCCCGACCGGTTCGTGCTGGCGACGCGGCCCGACGGGCTGGCCGTCAGCGCCGACCCGAACGCGCAGGGCATTCCCGCCAAGCTGGGGCTGCGCACCTATCTCGGGCGCGCCTACCAGTATCAATGCGAGACCGAAGCCGGCCATCTGATCGCCAACGGCACGCTGTCGACGCCGCTGGAGCCCGGCAATCCGGCGCGGCTGGTGCCGGTGCCCGACCAGTGCTGCGTGCTCGACGCGGAGTGATGGCCGGCGACGGCCCAGCAATACCGGCGCGCAAACCGCCCCAACCCGACCGGGACCGCCCATGACCCTGCTGATCACCAACGCCACGCTGCTGCCCTGCACGCCGGAGATGCCGGTGATCGAGAACGGTTTCGTGCAGATCGAGGGCGAGACGATCACCGCGACGGGCGCCGGTCCCGCCCCGGCGATCGACGGCGCCGAGACGATCGACGTCGCCGGCGACATCGTCATGCCGGGCATGGTCAATCCGCATTGCCATATGGCGATGACGTTGTTTCGCGGCCTCGGCGAAGATGTCGACGACCGGCTCTATCGTTACGTGCTGCCGCTGGAACGCAAATTCGTCACGCCCGAGATGGTGCGGGCCGGCACAAGGCTCGCCGCCCTGGAACTGATCGCCGGCGGCGTCACCACCGTAGCGGACATGTATTATTTCGAAACCGAGGTCGGCCGTGTGATCGACGAGGCCGGCATGCGCGGCGTGGTCGGCCAGACGATCGCCGATTTCGACCCGCCCGACCACGCCACCATCGACGCCGGCTTCGCATTGACCGAGGATCTTGTGGCCGAATTCGCAGGCCATCCGCGAGTGATCGCCTCGATCGCGCCGCACGCGCCCTATTCGACCGATATCGCGGTCATGAACCGGATCGCGCGCTGGGCCGACGACCACCCCGGCGTGCCGGTGCAGATCCATCTGGCCGAGATGGATTCGGAAATGGACTGGTGCGCCAAGAATCACGGGCTTCGTCCAGTCGAAGTGGTCGAGAAGGCGGGGTTGCTGCGCAAGGGGTTGATCTGCGCGCATTGCTTGCACGTGTCGGAAAGCGACATCGAGAAGATGGCGCGCGCCGAGGTCCGCGTTGCCCACAATGCGCGCTCCAATGCCAAGGCCGGCCGCGGCATCGCGCCGGT
Organism: Nitratireductor arenosus; assembly: GCF_009742725.1. Lineage (GTDB taxonomy): Bacteria > Pseudomonadota > Alphaproteobacteria > Rhizobiales > Rhizobiaceae > Mangrovimarina > Mangrovimarina arenosa. Next base: position 370,175 of record NZ_WPHG01000004.1, read on the forward strand.
GGAAGCGATGCGGACCGCCGGCCTGCCGGTCGGGATCGCCACCGACGGGCCGATGAGCGGCAATACGCTCGACCTGTTCTCGCAATTCGCGCCGGTTACCATGTTCCAGAAGCTTCTGGGCCACAGCCGCAAGCCGATGCCGGGCGTGGAGGTGATCCGCATGGCCACGGTCGAGGGTGCGCGCGTGCTTGGGCTGGACGACCGGATCGGCTCACTGGAGCCCGGCAAGCAGGCCGACCTGATCCGCATCGACATGTCCGCCCCGCGCCTGCAGCCGGTCTACGATCCCTATGCAACCCTGGTGTTTTCGGCCATGCCGGACGATGTGCGCGACGTCATGGTGGCCGGATCGTGGCTGATGCGCGACCGCACGGTGCTGACACTTGAACGCAAGCAGGTGCTGCGCGACGCGCTGCAGGTGGCCGCACGCTTCAAGGCCGAAATGACACGGATCGACGCCACCGTTTGAGGCTGGACCACGACAAGCCGGCGCGCTGGCCGGGCGCAGGCATTGCCCTCAGCGGCCCGCTCCGGCATGGATCGCCAAGGCGCCCCGCAATCGACAGGAGACGACAATGCCCGCCCCGACCGAACAACTCGATGCCGTGCTCGCGCATGTCGACGCCAATCTGGATCAAAGCCTGGAGCGGCTTTTCGCGTTGATCCGCATCCCCTCGGTCTCGACCGACCCGGCCTATGCCGACGACTGCCGGCGCGCGGCCGACTGGCTGGCCGGCACGCTCGCCGCGATCGGTTTTGAGGCATCGGCGCGGCCGACCGGGGGCCATCCGATGGTGGTCGGCCACGCGCCGGCGAAGCCGGGGCCGCATGTGCTTTTTTACGGCCATTACGACGTGCAGCCGGTCGATCCGCTACCGCTTTGGAATTCGGATCCGTTCGAGCCGACGCTGGTTCCGCAGGACAATGGCGACATCCATATCGTGGCGCGCGGCGCCTCCGACGACAAAGGGCAATTGCTGACCTTCGTGGAGGCCTGCCGCGCCTGGCACGCGGTGGCGGGCGCCTTGCCGGTCCAGGTGTCGATGCTGTTCGAGGGCGAGGAGGAATCCGGTAGCGCCAGTCTCGGGCCGTTCCTCGACGAGGCCGGGGCGGAACTGAAGGCCGATGTCATGCTGGTGTGCGACACCGACATGTGGGACGACAAGACCCCGGCGATCACGACCATGCTGCGCGGCATCGTGCAGGAAGAAGTAACGGTGCGCTGCGCCAGCCGCGACCTGCATTCGGGCATGTTCGGCAATGCCGCGCGCAACCCGCTGCAGGTGCTGTCGGAGGCGATCGCGACGCTGCGGGCGCCTGACGGCAGCGTCACGCTGGACAGATTTTATGATGGCGTAAAACCGCTGCCGGCCGACGTGGCTGAGCGCTGGAAACGGCTTCCCTTCGACGAAGAAGGGTTTTTGAAGGATATCGGCCTGTCGATCCCGGCCGGCGAGGCGGGCTATTCGGTGCTGGAGCAGGTCTGGGCGCGACCGTCCTGCGAGATCAACGGCCTGTGGGGCGGTTATACCGGCGACGGCTTCAAGACTGTCATCCCGGCCGAGGCCCACGCCAAGATTTCGTTTCGCCTGGTCGCCGGCCAGGATCCCGAAAAGGTCCGCGCCGCCTTCCGCGCCCATATACGCGCGCATGTGCCGGAGGATTGCAGCGTCGACTTCGTGGTCCATGGCGGCAGTTCGGCCACCGTGATGCCGATCGACAGCCCGCTGCTGCAAAAGGCGCTCGGGGCGCTGTCAGAGGAATGGGACTGCGAGGCGGCGGTTGCCGGCACCGGCGGTTCGATCCCGATCGCGACCGTCTTCAAGGACCGGCTCGGCATGGATTCACTGCTGGTCGGCTTTGCCAAGTTCGACAACCGTATCCACAGTCCAAACGAGAAATACGACCTGTCGAGCTATCACAAGGGCATCCGCTCCTGGGTGCGCATCCTTGCCGCCTTCGCCGCCGCGGAGACGGAAAGAGCGTGAGCGACAATCCGCCCCGGCCGGTGATCATCGACACCGATCCCGGCATCGACGACGCAATCGCGATCCTCGCCGCCCTCGCCGCGCCAGCCTTCGACATTCGCGGCGTGACCACGGTCGCCGGCAATATCGGCATCGAGACCACCACGCGCAATGCCGGCCGCATCCTGGCGCTGGCCGGGCGCGGCGACATTCCGGTGATCGCCGGGGCGGCCGCACCGCTGGCGCGCAAGGGCTTCGACACCGCCGACATCCACGGCCGCGACGGGCTCGGCGGGGTGCCGTTTCCCGAACCGCTGGCGCCGCCCGCCGGCGCCGACGCCGCCGGCTGGATCGCGGACACGCTGGACGCGACTGCGCCCGGCACGCTCGACATCCTGGCGCTCGGACCACTGACCAATCTGGCGCTTTTGCTGCGAGACCGGCCGGACACGGCCCAGCGCGTCGGCCGCATCATCGCAATGGGTGGCGCCATCGACGAGCCCGGCAATATCGGGCCGCGCTCAGAATTCAACCTGGCCGCCGATCCCGAGGCGGCGGCGGCCGTGCTCGGCAGCGGCCTGCCGGTGACGCTGATCCCGCTCGACGTGACGCGCCGCGTGCGCGCCGCGCGCGCCTATGTGGCGTCGCTGCGCGCGGCCTCCACCACGGCGGCAACCGCCTCCGCCAACCTGATCGAGGCCTATTTCACCACCACGACGGGCGGCGCCAGCCGGCCGCTGCACGATCCCTGCGTGATGCTGTTCGCGCTCCGCCCCGAACTGTTCGACTGCGAAGACCTCACCCTGTCGGTCGATATCGGCGACGGTCCCGACGCCGGTGCGCTGACGCCAGGCGGCGCCGGCGCGCCCAGCGTGGAGGTGGCGCTGGGCGTCGACGCCGACCAGGCGCTCGCGCTGCTTGCCGACGTGCTCGGGTAAGGCTGAGACCGGCTCAGCCGGTCGCCAGCTCCATTTCGACCAGCCGGGTCCAGAAGGCGACGCCGGAGGCGATCGCGGCGTCGTTGAAATCGTAGCGGCTGTTGTGATGGAGCGCATCGTTTTCGGCCGGGCCGTTGCCGAGCCAGACATAGGCCCCCGGCACCACCGCGGAAAAATGCGCAAAATCGTCGCCCGCCGTCGATGGTGCGAAGGTGCTGACGACCCGCTCGGTCCCCAGCGCCCGTTCGGCCGCGAGCCGGGCGCGCCGCGTCGCCTCGGGATCGTTCACCACCGGCGGGATCTGCCTCATGTAACGATAGTCGATCTCGATACCGAACATGGCGGCGACCCCGCGCGCGAAGACGCCGATCTCCTCCTCGAGCAGATCGCGGGTTTCGGGCGTATAGGCGCGGGTGGTGCCGCCGATGCGCACCTCGTCGGGAATGACGTTAAGGGCGTCGAAATCGCCGGCCGAAAGCGCGCAGGCGCTGACGACGGCCGGCTGCAGCGGGTCGACCCGGCGCGCCACAATCGACTGGATTGCGGCCAGGAAATGGCCGGCGGCGGTGACGGCGTCGCGTCCGAGATGCGGTTTGGCGCCATGCGTGCCCTTGCCCCGGAAGGTCAGCGTCCAGCGGTCGGAACTGGCCAGTTGAGGGCCCGCGACCGCCGCGATCTGGTCGGTGGCAAGCCCCGGCATATTGTGCAGGCCGTAGACGGCGTCGACCGGAAAGCGGTCGAAGAACCCGTCATCGATCATCGCCTTGGCGCCACCCCGTCCCTCCTCTGCCGGCTGGAAGACGAAATGCACGGTACCGGCCAGGTCGGGTTTGTCCGCCAGCGCGCGCGCCGCCCCGAGGAGCATGACCGTGTGACCGTCATGGCCGCACGCATGCATACGGCCTTCAACGGTCGAACGGTAGGGGCGCTCGTCGGCCGTGGCCGCCTCGTTCATGGCGAGCGCGTCCATGTCGGCGCGCAAGGCGATACGCCGCCCGCCCGCACCGCGCGACAACGTGCCGACGACACCGGTCCCGCCCAAACCGCCGTGAACCGTGAGGCCGGCCTCGTCGAGAACGCGGCGGACGAGGGCGCTGGTGCGCTGTTCCTCGAAACCGAGCTCGGGATGAGCGTGGAGGTCGCGCCTCAAGCGGGTGAGAAAGGCGATTTCGTCGTCGCCCGCATGGTTTTTTGCTACCGTCATCCCTACACTCCACTCACCGGGAACCAGCCCAGACGCGCCGCGCAAAACCTTGTTTCGAGGCCTCATTTTTGCAACAGAAAGAACGTCTTTGCCACTGAAACCGCATGAATTCTGGCAGGAACTCTATCCGCCGGGCTTTTTCGCCTGCGGGGCGCAGACGCGCCACAGCGAACTTTATCCGGCGGTGCTTGCAGACGGGCGCCAGATCGCGCTGCCGATCCGCGCCCTGCCCGGCGACGGCGGGTTCGGCGTCGCGTCGCTGATCGTCAATCAGGCGAGTTTCGCCGTCGAGGAAGCGCTCGCCGGCCACATGATTGCCGCCGTGCGGCCGTTCGGCCCCGATATCGTCGTCGGCGTACCGACCCTCGGCCTGCCGCTCGCCCATGCGGTGGCGCGCGGCCTCGGTCACACCCGCATGGTCGCGCTCGGGACGTCGCGGAAATTTTGGTACGACGACGCGCTGTCGGAACCGCTTGCTTCGATCACCAGCCCCTGGCACGAGCGAACGCTTTATCTCGACCCGCGCATGCTGCCGCTCCTGCACAACAAGCGGGTCGCGATCGTCGACGACGCAATCTCGACCGGCCGCTCGACCGCGGCGGTCGTCAGGCTGCTCGGCAAGGCCGGAATCTCGCCGGTCGTGCTTGCCTACGCCATGCTGCAGACCACGCGCTGGCAGGCTGGGCTTCGGACCCTCGATGCCGGCCTCGGCGAGCGGGTGCGCGGTGCCTTTCATACGCCGCTCCTGGAAGCGGCGACAGACGGGAGCTGGCGCGCGGTCGACGTGCCCGCCGCAACGCAAGCCCGGGCGCAGCCGTAAGCTTACCGAAGCCATCAATGAAAGAAGCCGGGACATGCCCGGCTTCACTCATTCGTCCCCCGACAAAACCGACGAGAAGCCACCAGGCTCCACCCCGCTCCCGGCATCCGCTGCTCGGCGGGCTTTCCGGCGGACGCCGTGTCGCGAAAGCCTAACTGTTGACGGCGTCCTTGAGGCCTTTGCCGGCCGAGAATTTCGGGACATTGCGGGCCGGAATCTGAACCGGCTGGCCGGTCTGCGGATTACGTCCGGTGGACGCCTCGCGCCGGGACACTTCGAAATTGCCGAAGCCGATCAGACGGACATCGCCGCCCTTTTTCAGTTCGCCGGTGATCACCGAGAACACGGCTTCAACGGCCGACTGGGCATCTCCCTTGGAGATGTTCGCCGCCTCGGCCACGGCCGATACGAGTTCGTTCTTGTTCATGAAATCCTCATTCGTTCAAAAACCGCATTTATGGCGACTCAACCCGCCGCGCCCGAACTCTAGTGACAAGTGTGGTCCTGACCAAGCAGCAAATCAGCAAAAGACCGCATTTGCGCGGTTTTTCGACCGTTTTCCAACGAAAAGCCGGGCAAACGGGCCCGGCTTTTCACTCTTTGCCGTCGCGTCAGCGGCGAAGGCTAATGCGCGAGATTTTGCGCGCCCGCATCGCCGGCCTTCGCCTTGGCCGCCTCCGCGGGCTCGGCCGGCTCGGTCCATTCGATCGGCTCCGGCATCTTCATGAGCGCATGCTCGAGCACTTCACCGACGCGGGCGACCGGAATGATCTCCAGACCGCTTTTGACGTTGTCGGGGATTTCGGCCAGATCCTTGGCATTTTCCTCCGGGATCAGCACCTTCTTGATGCCGCCGCGCAGCGCCGCCAGGAGCTTCTCCTTAAGCCCGCCGATCGGCAGCACGTGGCCGCGCAAGGTGATTTCGCCGGTCATGGCGACTTCCTTGCGAACCGGGATCCCGGTCAGCACCGACACGATCGCCGTGACCATGGCGACACCGGCCGACGGACCGTCCTTGGGCGTAGCGCCCTCCGGCACGTGAACGTGGATATCCCGCTTGTCGAAGGTCGGCGGCTCGATGCCGAAATCGACCGCGCGCGAGCGCACATAGGACGCGGCGGCCGAGATCGATTCCTTCATGACGTCGCGCAGATTGCCGGTCACCGTCATCTTGCCCTTGCCCGGCATCATGACGCCCTCGATCGTCAGCAATTCGCCGCCAACCTCGGTCCAGGCCAGCCCGGTGACGACACCGATCTGATCCTCGCCTTCGGCCTGACCGAACCGGTAGCGCGGCACACCCAGATAATCGGCCAGATTGTCCGTGGTGATCGCGACCGACTTGGTGTCGGTCTTGAGTATCTCGGTCACGGCCTTGCGGGCGAGCTTCATCAGTTCGCGTTCGAGATTACGCACCCCGGCTTCCCGCGTATAGGTGCGGATCGTCAGGCGGATCGCCTCGTCGTCGACCGAAAATTCCTTCGGCTGCAACGCGTGGTCGCGTACCGCCTTGGGCATCAGGTGGCGCTTGGCGATCTCGACCTTCTCGTCCTCCGTGTAGCCCGCGATGCGGATGATCTCCATCCGGTCCATCAGGGCCGGCGGGATGTTGAGCGTGTTGGCCGTGGTCACGAACATGACGCTGGACAGGTCGTACTCAACCTCCAGATAGTGATCCATGAAGGTCGAGTTCTGTTCCGGGTCCAGCACCTCCAGCAACGCTGAGGACGGATCGCCGCGGAAATCCATGCCCATCTTGTCGATCTCGTCGAGCAGGAAGAGCGGATTGGACTTTTTCGCCTTCTTCATCGACTGGATGACCTTGCCGGGCATCGAGCCGATATAGGTACGGCGATGGCCGCGGATTTCGGCCTCGTCGCGCACGCCACCGAGCGCCATGCGGATGAACTCGCGCCCGGTCGCCTTGGCGATCGACTTGCCAAGCGAGGTCTTGCCGACGCCGGGCGGACCGACAAGGCACAGGATCGGGCCCTTCAGCTTCTTCTGGCGACTTTGCACGGCGAGATACTCGACGATCCTCTCCTTGACCTTGTCGAGCCCGTAATGGTCGGTGTCGAGCACCTCCTGGGCGAAATGCAGGTCTTGCTTGACACGCGAGTTCTTGCCCCACGGGATCGACAGCAGCCAGTCGAGATAGTTTCTCACCACCGTCGCTTCGGCCGACATCGGCGACATGGCGCGCAGCTTCTTGAGCTCCGCACCGGCCTTCTCGCGCGCTTCTTTCGACAGCTTGGTCTTCTTGATACGCTCCTCGAGCTCGGCCATCTCGTCGCGGCCGTCCTCGCCCTCGCCGAGCTCCTTCTGGATCGCCTTCATCTGCTCGTTGAGGTAATATTCGCGCTGCGTCTTTTCCATTTGGCGCTTGACGCGGCTGCGGATGCGCTTTTCGACCTGGAGCACCGAAATCTCGGCCTCCATGAAGCCCATTGCCTTTTCCAGGCGCTCGCGTACCGCAAGCGTCGCCAGCATTTCCTGCTTTTCGGGGATTTTGATCGCCAGATGCGAGGCGATCGTGTCGGCGAGCTTGGAATAGTCCTCGATCTGGCTAGCGGCACCGACGACCTCGGGCGAGATCTTCTTGTTCAGCTTGACGTAGTTTTCGAAGTCGGCGACCACCGAGCGCGCCAGCGCTTCGATCTCGACCTCCTCCTCCTCGGGCTCGGCCAGCATTTCGGCGCGAACCTCATGGAAATCGTCACGGCCGGTGAACTCGGTGATGCGCGCGCGCGAGGCGCCTTCGACCAACACCTTCACGGTACCGTCGGGCAATTTGAGGAGCTGGAGAACGTTGGCCAGCGTGCCGACATCGTAGATCGCGTCGGGTGCGGGGTCGTCATCGGCCGCGTTCATCTGGGTGGCAAGCAATATCTGCTTGTCCGCACCCATCACGTCCTCGAGCGCCTTGATGGATTTCTCGCGTCCGACAAAAAGCGGCACAATCATGTGCGGGAACACGACGATGTCGCGTAGGGGAAGGACGGCGTAAACACCGCCGGTGGCAGAGCCGGTGGACGCTGGGGCTGTGGTCATGTTCTTGCCTTTCATTCAGCGGCCACCCGAAAGCCAACCGCGAATCCCATTGTAACGGCGCCGACCCGTTCCGCCTATCTCCGCATCGCACCATGCGAGGCCTAAGCACGGTTGGATAAGACGCCGCCTTGTCCCGACTTAGTTGGAGGCCGCGCGGGCAAAGATCAAGGGCGGCTGGCCATCGGCAAGGCCGACACCACGACAAACGCAAACTCTACAGAAACACGGAAAGGCCGGAGCGCTTCACGGCGAGGTCGCGCCGTCAAAGACTTCGAGCCGCGGGCCGGACGGCGCAACGGCACGCGCCGCCGCCATCCGAGAGAGCCGGTCAGGCGCTGGCGTTGGCCTTTTCCTTCTTCGGCTCAGCGTAGATGTAGAGCGGCCGGGCCTTGCCGGTCACCACATCCTCCGAGATCACGACTTCCTGGACGCCTTCCAGCGCCGGCAATTCGAACATCGTGTCGAGAAGGATCGATTCCATGATCGAGCGCAGGCCGCGCGCGCCGGTCTTGCGCTCGATCGCCTTGCGGGCGATCGCCGACAGCGCCGATTCGTGGAAGGTCAGCTCGACGGTTTCCATCTCGAACAGGCGCTGATACTGCTTGACCAGCGCGTTTTTCGGTTCGCTGAGAATCTGGACCAGCGCCTCCTCGTCGAGATCCTCCAGCGTCGCCAGAACCGGCAGACGGCCGACGAATTCTGGAATGAGGCCGAAGCGCAGCAGGTCTTCCGGCTCGACCATACGGAACAGTTCGCCGGAGCGGCGATCCTCCGGCGAAGCCACTTCCGCGCCAAAGCCGATCGAGGTCTTGCGGCCGCGATCGGAGATGATCTTGTCGAGCCCGGCAAAGGCGCCGCCGCAAATGAACAGGATGTTGGCGGTGTCGACCTGAAGGAATTCCTGCTGCGGATGCTTCCTGCCGCCCTGCGGCGGCACAGCGGCGACGGTGCCCTCCATGATCTTCAACAGCGCCTGCTGAACGCCCTCGCCCGACACGTCGCGGGTGATCGAGGGATTGTCGGACTTGCGCGAAATCTTGTCGATCTCGTCGATATAGACGATGCCGCGCTGGGCCCGCTCGACATTGTAGTCGGCCGACTGCAAGAGCTTGAGTATGATGTTTTCGACATCCTCGCCGACATAACCCGCTTCCGTCAGCGTGGTGGCGTCGGCCATGGTGAAGGGCACGTCGATGATACGCGCAAGGGTCTGGGCCAGCAGCGTCTTGCCACAGCCTGTCGGTCCGATCAAAAGGATGTTCGATTTGGAGAGCTCGACATCGTTGCTCTTGGAGGCATGGGCCAAGCGCTTGTAGTGATTATGCACGGCAACCGACAGCACGCGCTTGGCGTAGGCCTGGCCGATCACGTAATCGTCCAGAACCTCGATGATCTCCTGCGGGGTCGGCACGCCCTCGCGCGACTTCACCATCGAGGTCTTGTTCTCCTCGCGGATGATGTCCATGCACAGTTCAACGCATTCATCGCAGATGAATACGGTCGGGCCGGCGATCAGCTTGCGAACCTCGTGCTGGCTTTTGCCGCAAAACGAGCAATAGAGCGTGTTCTTGGAATCGCCGCCGCCACCGCTGCTGCTGACCTTGCTCATGCCTTCAGTCCTTTTCGGTCCTTCCCGGCGAGTGGCCGGCGAGGATGATGTGTCTTTTGGAAATCGGGAGGATACGCCGAACTCACCCGATACCCCGTTCGACTACGAAACACACTTTGTGCGAAGCGGCAACAACTCGCCAAACCCCGCCCGAGGGTATTCCCCCGAAACTCAACATAGGCTTAACGTAGGGGCTCCTCCCACGGGAGGGAACACCCGAATGTGACAGAATTGCCGCAGAATGTTTCAAAATTGCGTCAGGCGCGCGCCGGAGCGCGCGCCTTGCCGCTTCAGCTTCCGGGCTTGTCCTTGGCCTCGGTCTCGATCGCAGAGCGGCTTGCGATCACCTTGTCGATGAGGCCGAAATCGAGCGCCTCGTCCGCGGTCATGAAATGGTCGCGGTCGAGGGTCTTTTCGATCGTCTCGTAATCCTGGCCGGTGTGCTTGACATAGACCTCGTTGAGACGGCGCTTAAGCTTGATGATATCTTGGGCGTGTCGCTCGATGTCAGATGCCTGGCCCTGGAAGCCGCCGGAGGGCTGATGCACCATGATGCGGGCGTTGGGCGTGACGAAGCGCATGTCCTTGTGGCCCGCGCACAGAAGCAGCGAGCCCATTGAGGCGGCCTGGCCGATGCACAGCGTAGACACCGCCGGCTTGATAAACTCCATCGTGTCGTAGATGGCCATGCCCGACGTCACCACTCCGCCGGGCGAGTTGATGTAGAGCGAGATTTCCTTCTTGGGGTTTTCCGCCTCCAAAAACAGAAGCTGGGCGCAGACGAGTGTGGCCATGCCATCCTCGATCGGGCCGGTGATGAAGATGATGCGTTCCTTCAGGAGCCGCGAGAAAATGTCATAGGCCCGTTCGCCGCGATTGGTCTGTTCCACGACCATCGGAACGAGGTTCATCGCGGTCTCGACTGGGTCTTTCATCAGGTATCCCCCTTCCGGAAGCTGGTTTGCGCCGGTGGCTTGATTCGGCAACGGTCAATCTGCGCTAGATAAGGGGCGTGGTCCCGCTTTCGCAAGGCCGGGAGCGCCGAGTGCCCGCGAAACAGGCGGAATGGTTTACGCCAGTTCCGCCCGCAACGCGGCACGCAGGCGGGCAAAATCAGACCGCTCGACGTGGTCGGCCACGCGGCGGCCGACATAGGCGCCGAATTTATAGCCATGGCCGGAACAGGCCGACACCACCAGGCAGCGGCCGCGTTCTGTCGCAAAGAAGGCCTCGTCATCGGTGAAGGTGTAGGCGCAGCTGACGACCGAGGAGACAAGGTAGTCGGCGACGCGCGCCAGCGGCGGCGCAAACAGGTCGCGGATCGCCTCGCCTTCGCCGGCCTCGGGCATTCGCCTTGCATCGGCGTCGGGCGAGGCGAAGCGGTGCAGGCCGGAGCCGAATTTCAGCCCGCCATCGCCGGAGGGCGGGATGATGTAGCCGTCGGTAGCGCCGCCGACATCCAGCACGACAGGGGCGGCCGCCCACGCCGCGGCCAGTTCGGCGGGCGGATCGAGATAGACGACCGCGGTACGATAGACGGTCAGGGAACCGGCGAGGTCGGGAAAAAGCTTCGTCACCCAGGCGCCGGCGCACACGACCACCCTCTCCGCCGCGAGCGTCTCGCCGCTCGCCAGCCGTACCCGGCCCTCGTCTTCCTCTACGGCAACGACACGGCAGTGCTCGCGCACGGTGGCGCCCTTCTGGCGGAACCAACGCAGCAGGTCGGCGGCGATGCGCCGGCAGTGCAGCGCCCCGCCCTCGGGCGAGGCATAGGCGTACCGGATCGCACCTGCGTCGAGGAACGGCCAGCGCGCGGCCGCCTCGTCCGGCTGGAAGAGCTCGAACGGGTAGCCGCCGGCCTTCAGCCCATCGAGAAAATCCTCCGCCTCGTCGCCTTTCTCGCGCGACACGCACAGGAAACCGCGCGGATCGAGATGACTGCGGCCGAGATCGGACCATAGCGCGTCCCAGGCATCATAGGCCTCGGTGATGGCGTGGCCGTAGCCGCTGGCCGAGCCATAGGCGCGGCGGATAATGCGGTGATGGTCGCCGGAGGCGGCGAGCGGATTGGGAATCGGCCCCTGTTCGAGCAGGGTGACCGCATGGCCGCGCGCGACCAGCGCCCAGGCGGTGCACAGGCCGGCAATGCCGGCGCCGACGACGATGACGCGCATCAATGCCTCCCAGAATGGGCGCGACCGTTGCACCGACCACGATGCCCGTAGGCCAGCCGGCGAACGCCCGGCGATCTTGACGCTGATAACCGCAAACCCGTACCGGCGAAAGCCATAGCCGCCGGCTTCACCTTCTGTTAACGCACGCCCTGTCTATGCTCGACCGAAACACAGGGGACCTTGATGATCCGGTCAGGTTTGATTTGGCTATCTTTACTGGCGGCCCTGGCGCCGGCCACGGCATCGGCCGGGACGCTGTGCACGGTGATCGCCGATGCCGACACCGGCGCGCGCCTGCTCGAGGAGGGCACGTGCGATCTGCGCGCAACGCCGGCCTCGACCTTCAAGGTCGCGCTCGCCGTGATGGGGTTCGATGCCGGCTTCCTGACCGACACACACGCGCCGGTGCTTGCCTACCGCGAGGGAGAGGTCGATTGGGGCGGCAAGAACTGGCGGCAGCCGACGGAACCGACACGCTGGCTGAAATATTCGGTCGTCTGGTATTCGCAACGCATCACGCGCGCGCTCGGCCAGGATACGCTGAGGCGTTATGCGCGCGCCTTCGGCTACGGCAATGCCGATTTTTCCGGCGATCCGGGCAAGAATAACGGGCTCGAGCGGGCCTGGATCAGCTCTTCGCTTACGATCTCGCCGCTGGAGCAGGTGGCGTTCCTGCGCAAGCTGGTTACCGGGCGCCTGCCCGTCGGCCAGGCAGCGATGGACAAAACAATGCGGATCGTGGCGACGACCCAAACCGGCGACGGCTGGCGCGTTTCGGGCAAGACCGGCGGCGCCTATCCGCGCAAGGCGGACGGCAGTTTGGACCGGGCACGCGGTTTCGGGTGGTTCGTCGGCTGGGCGGATCGCGGCGAGCGGCGGCTGGTCTTTGCCCGCCTGGCCCAGGACGAGACGCGCCAGGCCGGCTCGCCCGGTATCCGGGCCCGCGATGCGTTCTTGAAGACATGGCCGACGATGGCCGCGACGATCGCCCCCTAGGCGGGCCACCAGAGGCCGATTGCCGGGCGATGCCCGGCTCCTGGACCACAACGCAAACATGGCGCCGAATGGCCAAGCTGCGCTATGGACCGGGGATGAGCATCGAGACCGCCCTTGTCGCCGGCGCCGACCGGACCCAGCGCCGGCTGTCGCTTTCCCCACGCGCTCCCGCCTTCGTCCAGGATCCCTACCAGGCTTATGGCTGGCTGCACGCCCACATGCCGGCTTTTTACTGGCAGGATTACGGATTCTGGTGTTTTGCCGGCTTTGATACCGTCAACCGGCTGTTGCGCGACCGGCGGTTCGGGCGCGAAAACCGCTGGGGGCCGCCGGCGATCGTCGGCCCCGACCGCGCCCATCTCGCCGATTTCGATGCGGTGGAGGCACGCTCACTGCTTGAACTGGAGCCGCCCGCCCACACGCGGTTGAGAAAACTGGTCAACCGGGCCTTCGTCTCGCGCCAGGTCGAGCGTCTGCGCCCGCGTGTCGAGGCGCTCGCGCACGCACTGATCGACCGTTTCGTGGACAAAGGCGAGGCCGACCTGCTGCCCGCCTTCGCGACCCCGATCCCGGTCACGGTGATCGCGGAGATGCTGGGCGTACCGGTCGAGATGGGCGACCGGCTGGTTGCGTGGTCGAACCGGATGGTGGCGATGTACACGCTGACCCAGGACCGTGAGACCGAGCACGACGCCAACCGCGCGGCACGCGACTTCGCCGCCTTCCTGCGCGGTTATGTCCGGGAGCGGCGTGAGGCGCCGGGCGACGACCTCCTGAGCCTGTTGATCGAAGCCAGCGATGACGGCGAGCAGCTCGACGAGGACGAACTGATCTCGTCGGTGATCCTGCTGTTGAACGCCGGCCACGAGGCGACCGTGCACCAGACCGGCAACGCGGTGCGCACGCTGCTGGCCGAGGGCGGCGATCCGCGCCGGTTTTTCGAAACGCCGGAGGCAACAGCGGCCACGGTCGAGGAATGCCTGCGGATCGACGCACCGCTGCATATGTTTACCCGCTATGCCTACGAGACGGTCGAGATTAAGCCCGGCATCACGGTGAACCCGGGCGAGCGCATCGGCCTGCTGCTGGGGGCGGCCAATTGCGACCCTGCCGCCTTTTCGGCGCCGCGCCGCTTCGACCCGGCGCGCGCCGACCAGAAGAACGTTACCTTCGGGGCCGGCATCCATTTCTGCATCGGCGCGCCGCTCGCCCGGCTCGAGCTGCAGGTCGGCCTCAAGGTGCTGTTCGACCGGCTGCCCGGCCTCCGGTTGGCCGAGACGCCGCGCTATCGCGACATCTACCATTTCCGCGGGCTGGAACGGCTGAACGTACGCTTTTAGGCGCAAACCCGCCGGGCTAGCCTGGTTCAGCTTCCGGAAGTCCGGCGAGCAGCTTCGCGAGCAGTGCGTCGAGTTGTTCCTGCTCGGCGCGGCTGAGGGCCGCAACGACCCTGGCCTCGTTCTCGACATGGGCGCTCACCGCTTCATCGATCAGCGCCCTGCCCTTTTCGGTCAGGCCCGCCCGCAGCGCGCGGCGGTCGCGCGGGTCGGGCGCGCGGGCGATCAAACCCTTGCCTTCCAGTCGGTCGAGCCGGCTGGTCATCGTGCCGGAGGTGACCATGGTGGCGGTGTAAAGCTCGGTCGGGCTGAGCGCGTAAGGCGCGCCCGCGCGACGCAGGGTCGCCAGCACGTCGAAATCGCCCGCCTGCAGCCCGAACCGGGCGAATAGCGGGTCGAGATGGTCGCGCGCGACCGCGCGGGCTGCCACCGCGATCCGGCCGAGAACCGCCATCGGCAAAATATCGAGATCTGGACGTTCGCGCTGCCATTGCGCGATGGCGAGAGTGACGCGATCCAATCTTTTTCTCCCAATTTATCTTGACGAAATGTATCTTGATGACAAGATATATGTCAATCGTCCCTATTGCCTCTGGAAGCCAAGCCATGCCCGATCCCTCCGCCCCCCGCTCAGGCCCGCTGCTCGCCTTCGGCCTGCTCGTCGTCGTCGGCCTGTTCATCGGCCTGACGACCAATCTGGTCAAGTTCGCCACCGCGGCCGGCGCGGCGCCTTTCTCCTTCCTGTTCTGGTCGGTGGCGGGGTCGGGCGCGGTGCTGATGGCGGCGGCCGCAGCAAGCGGCCGGCTGCCGCGCGCCGACCGCCGCACCGGCGAATATTTCCTGGTGTCGGGCCTGCTGAGCCTTGCACTGCCGAATTTCCTGATCTTTTCCGCCGTGCCGCATGTCGGCGCTGGATTCGCCGCGATTTCCTTCGCCTTTCCGCCACTCTACACCTATGCAATGGCGATCGCGTTCGGCCTGGAACACTTCCGCAAGGTCCGCGGCGTGGGTATCCTGCTCGCGCTGGTCGGCGTCGTGATCCTGGCCGCCGCCAAGACGATGAGCGGCGACAGCTCGCCGGTCTGGATCGCGGCGACGCTGATCGCGCCCGTCATCATCGCCGCCGGCAACATTTACCGCACCATGCGCTGGCCGCAGGGCGCTGGTTCGCTGTCATTGGCGCCGGGCATGCTTTTGGGCGCGGCCTTGCTGCTTGGCCTTGCAAGTCTGGCCGCCACGATCCCTCTGTCGCTGCCGGCGACGACGGCCGTGCTCGGCGCGCTCGCCGCCCAGATCGCGACCTTTTCGGCGATGTATCTGCTTTATTTCATGCTGCAGAAGGTTGCCGGCCCGGTCTATCTCAGCCAGATCGGCTCGGTGGGCGCAATCAGCGGCGCGGCGGTGGCGATCCTGGTTCTGGGCGAGGCCGTGCCGCTGGGTCTGGTGCCGGCCGCCCTGCTGATCGGCGCCGGGATTTTTCTGCTTTCCAAGCGCTCCGGTTCCGCCGTCACCCCGCCCCGGCGCACCGAGCCCGCCGCAACGGCAACGCCGTGCCGCACGACAGGATGAGCGCCGCGCGGGCAGAGGACCAAAGCGGGACGCCACGGCTAGGTTCGGCGGACACTCAATGCCCACTCCGTGGCCCACAACATTTCGGTCCTTAGACGCGGCAACCCGGCCCATAAACAAGGAAAGCACTGGGATCGCTCCCAGTGCCTCCCTGTTCGGATCAGCAATCGTCTCAAGCGTCGTCCGAAGGACAAGCGCCGATCGGATCCGCTGAACCGGACGATTTCGGCAATGGCGCTTCCCGAAGAATCATTCCCTTCCCGAAATCTGCCCGCAGTTCCCAAGGACCTGCAAGCGCGCCGTCGAAGGACTTGACCGGCCTTCACGGCAGCATCGGCTCCGCTTTCCGCGTTCCAGACCGCTTTCAGCGGGTCCGCGGGACCCTGGCATCGCACCGTCTGGCGGGTCGCCCCGCCGTTCCATCCGGGCCAGCACGGGCTCAGGTTTGCCTTTCGGTTTTTCCCCGCGGTCCAGGCGGGACGTCCAAGCACCCGAGATGCCCGAACGTTATGCCCGCAATAGCGGAGCAACAAGATTGGAGGGCCTGTGGAAAACGGGGATCAAGGGGAAAACCCACGAAATTTTGCGTCGATCCAGATTTTTGGGCAAATTTTCTCCACTCGATGGCTTTTCCCGCGCATTTCCTGCACCGCAATCGGGGAAATCTCCGCCCTCTCCCGCCGGCACGCATGGCGGGCATGGGACTTGTCCAGCCGGCTCTGTAACCGGTTTCATAGTCGCCGCCGTCGATTTCGGTTTCGCTTGTAACCGGGGCTCCAAGCAAGGAGGCACGATCATGTGCGCAATTTGCGACGGCCACGCACGCAATCCCATCACCTGTATCGTCCCACCCCATATGCTGGAGGTGCTGGCGATCCGTGGCAGCAAGAAAACAGCAGCGATGGCGCGCTCGCTGCTCGACCAGACCCGCAAGGTCCGCCACGAGCGGGCCGAGTTCCGTACCGGCAGGGCGATGCTGGAAGAAGCCGGTGCCATGGGCGGTTTCGTATCTACCGCATTGTCGCGCGCGGCGACTCAAAGCAACCTCGATCGCGCCATCCATGACGGCGAGGGCAAAGCCGGCCTGCCCGGAAAGCTGCTGCGAAAGGAGGGCGACCCGGCGAGCGGAGACGCGGCCGTCGACGAGGCCTATGACGGCGCCGGCAATGTCTATCGCCTCTATTTCGAAGCGTTTTCGCGCGATTCACTCGACGGCAACGGCATGAAGCTGGTGCAAACCGTACACCACCGCCGCAACTACAATAACGCCTTCTGGAATGGCGAGCAGATGGTGTACGGCGATGGCGACGGCGAGATTTTCCAGAAATTCACCGAGCTATCGGTGATCGGTCACGAGATGTCGCACGGCGTCGTCCAGTTTTCAGGCGGCCTACTCTACGAGGGCCAGTCGGGGGCGCTGAACGAAAGTTTCGCCGACGTGTTCGGGGCGCTGACCGTGCAACGCAAGCTCGGGCTGGAGGCGCACGAAACCGACTGGCTGGTCGGCAAGGGGATACTCGGCCCCGATATTCGCGGCGTGGCGCTCAGAAGCATGAAGGCGCCCGGCACGGCCTATTCCGACGCCCTGCTCGGCCAGGACCCCCAGCCCTATCATATGGACTTCTTCGTCAACACGACCGGTGACAGTGGCGGCGTGCACATCAATTCCGGCGTGCCCAACCACGCCTTCTACCTGTTCGCCCAATATCTGGGCGGCAAGGCCTGGGAGAAGCCCGGCACGATCTGGTACCAGACCATGCAGCGCCTCAACAATCCGGTCGCGACCTTCGCCCAATGGGCCGCGCAAACGGTGGAGGTGGCGATCGGGCTGCACGGCGCCGGCAGTCTGGAAGTGCTGTTTCTGAAACGGGCCTGGAAACTGGTCGGGCTACCGGTATAGGTTGATCCGGACATGGCTGGATCACTTGCAACGGAGTGCGCGGCGATGCTGATCATCATTTCCACCAGCGGCGGGATCGGCGGGACCGGGCTTGGCGGCACGGAAAAACGGGTCGAGACCGACAGCCTCGACACGCCGCTGCGCGAAAAGGTCTGCGACCGCTTCGACCCCGCCACGCTCAAGACACTTGCCGGCAGCGCTGCCGGCCTGCGCGGCGCCGACCGCGTCGTCTATCATCTCACGGTGATCGACGGCGCCGGCGACAGGCACCGCTTCGACATTCCCGAGGCGGCGATGCCGGCCAACATGCTCGACATGCTCGATACGTTGTGATGAAAACCGGCGGCGCCCGCGCCGCCGATCTTGACGCCGCACGGGATCAGCCGGCCTTGGCGAAGGCCTGCTCGAGATCGGCGATGATGTCGGCGGCGTCCTCGATGCCGACCGAAAGCCGCACGACGTCGGGCCCCGCGCCGGCGGCGGTCTGCTGTTCGTCCGACAATTGCTTGTGCGTGGTCGAGGCCGGATGAATGATCAACGAGCGCACGTCGCCGATATTGGCGAGGTGCGAGAACAGCTCGACATTTTCAACCACTTTCACGCCGGCGTCGAAGCCGCCTTTCAGCCCGAAAGTGAACACCGCGCCGGCGCCCTTGGGCGAGTATTTTTTCATCAGCGCGTGATTGGGGTCGGACGGCAGGCCCGGATAGGACACCCACTCGACCAGCGGATGTTTTTCGAGCCATTCGGCGACCTTCAGGGCGTTGTCGCAGTGGCGCTGCATCCTCAGCGCCAGCGTCTCGATGCCCTGCAGCAGCAAGAAGGCGTTGAAAGGCGAGATCGACGGCCCGAAATCGCGCAGGCCGAGTACCCGGCAGGCGATCGCGAAGGCGAAATTGCCAAAGGTCTCGTGCAGCACCATGCCGGCATATTCCGGCCGCGGTTCCGACAGCATCGGATAATTGCCGGATTTGGACCAGTTGAACGTGCCGCCGTCGACGATCGCCCCGCCCATGGAGTTGCCGTGGCCGCCCATGAACTTGGTCAGGGAATGCACGACGATATCGGCGCCGTGCTCGATCGGCCGCAGCAAATAGGGCGAGGCCATGGTATTGTCGACGATCAGCGGCAGGCCGTGCTTGCGCGCAATGTCGCCGATCTTTTCCAGATCGACGAACTTGCCGCCGGGATTGGCCAGGCTTTCGACGAAGATCGCCCGCGTCTTGTCGTCGATCAGCCCGTCGAAGCTTTCCGGCTCGTCAGTGTCGGCCCAGCGCACCTCCCAGCCGAAATTCTTGAAGGCATGCCCGAACTGGTTGATCGAACCGCCGTAAAGCTTGTTGGCGGAAACGAAATTGTCGCCAGGCCGCATGATGGTGTGGAAGATGAGCAACTGGGCGGCGTGGCCGGAGGCGGTGGCGAGCGCGGCGGTGCCGCCTTCAAGCGCGGCAATGCGCTCCTCGAGCACGGCCTGGGTCGGGTTCATGATGCGGGTGTAGATGTTGCCGAACGCCTTCAGCCCGAACAAAGAAGCGGCGTGGTCGACGTCGTCGAAGACGAAGGAGGTGGTCTGGTAGATCGGGGTTGCCCGCGCACCGGTTGCCGGATCGGGTTTGGCGCCGGCATGGATGGCAAGTGTGTCGAATCCGGGCGTGCGCTGAACCATCTACTATCTCCCTGAATGGATGTGCGCGCCATACATCGCAAAGGGAGGGCGGCTTGGCAAAGCAGAAATTTGCGTGGCGCGGGAGCATCCGGGATCAAACCCGTCGCCGCAAGCCGCCCCTTCGGTTGACTATTTTCGCGAGCGGGGCTTTTCGGCCGCCTGGTAGAGGCCGAGACCAAAGCCGTCGGGGTCCTGAAAGTCGGCGCTCCATCCTCCGGGCGCTTCTTCGACCGGGGTCACGATGGTGACTCCCTGTTCGGCGAGCGCCGCCACGATGTCGTCGATGCCGCCATCCTCGAGGTCGAAGACCAGCGCCGGCGTGTTGCCGCGACTGGCCTCCATCTCGAAGAAGACCATGTCGAGACCGCTATCCAGCGTGCCTTGCAGCCAAAAGGGTTCGGCGCCCTCCTGGCGGACCAGACCCAACCCGAGGACGTCGTTGTAGAAAGCTTCCGTGCGGACGATATCCGAGACGTAGAAAACGATCGAAGCGCGATGCGGTTTGGGCAACATGTTCGGGAGTTCCTTGTTGGAGACTTGATACACCTATGGTTGCCGCGCCCGCGACTTTTGTGAGCGCCGTATCAAAAAAATGTGCCCGTCCGGATCATGGCTGGCGAAATCACCGTTCTTACGCGCCAGATAGGGCCGCAATCCCTGCCTTATGCGTCCGTACGGCAGATCGAGGCTGAGGCCGGGCAGTCCGTCCGGCAGCCGTCTGCCGCTTTGTGCAAGCGCCTTCCTGAGCGCCGAGACACGCTGGCGCACCGCAGTGTCGGTAAGCCCGAGCAGGTAGGCGATCTCGCGCCGTGTGTGGCCCGACAGCGCCAGCGCGGCGACGACGCGCAGCGATTTCGGCAGGGCGGACGGAATGGGCGTGTCGGTCCCGGCATCGTCAGGCGCCGGCTCGGCTTGCTGCTGCCATTGCGCCTCGCGGATTTTTCGCCGCATGGCGCTGCGCGCGTCAAACGCGGCGCGCTTGCGGATCGCCCCGGCGATCCATCGCCGGTTTTCCGGCTTCGACATGTCGATCCGACCGGCCGCAAAGGCGGCGAGAAGCACCTCCTGGACAATGTCCTCCGCTTCGTCGGGGCGGCGCGCATGACGCCGTGCGACCTCCAAAAGCTTCGTGTCGTGGCGGGCGTGATCCATGCGTGTAAGCCTTGGTGCGGATTGCCGGAAACTACGCCCCTGCCGCCCCGCGCCGCAAGGCTGGCGCGCTATCGCTTGACGATGCCAAAACTCTGATAACCGTCGCGCATCAGCGGTTTTTTGGCCGAAATCACCCGGCTGTTGACGCCGTTCCAGCCGATTTCGCCGGAAAGTCGCGCATATTCGATCTTCGGACAGCGATCCATCACCACCTTGATGCCGGCCGCCTCGGCGCGCGCGGCGGCCTCGTCGTGACGCACGGTAAGCTGCATCCAGATCACTTTCGGCAGCGGGTCGAGCGCCAGCGCCTCGTCGACGACGCCGGGGACCGCGTCCGAGGCGCGAAAAATGTCGACCATGTCGATTGGCTCGGCAATGTCGGCGAGCCGGGCGAAAACCGGCCGGCCGAGAATATTACCGCCCGCCTTGCCCGGGTTGACCGGAAAAACCGTGTAACCCTTGTCGATCAGATATTTGGTCACGAAAAAAGACGGCCGGACATCGTTGGCCGAGGCGCCGACAATGGCGATGGTTTTCACGGCGTTCAGAATGCCGGAGATATAGGCGTTGTCGTAATCGTCGTGGTTCATGGCCAATCATGTGCCGGAAGCGGCGGCCTCGATCAAGCCTCGGCGCAAGCCGGGCGTCGCCGTCGCTACTCTCCCGTCCACTCCGGTTCGCGCTTGTCGAAAAAGGCGTCGAGGCCTTCTTCGGAATCGCGGGTCATGAAACCGTCGACCATGACGGCGGAGGCGTAGTCGTAGGCTTCCGACAGGCGCATATCGGCCTGCTCGTAGAAGGCGCGCTTGCCGCGGGCGATCGCCACCGGCGATTTGGAGGCGATGGCGGCGGCGTATTTCTCCACCACCTGGTCAAGATACTCCTCCGGCACGACCCGGTTGACGAGGCCGAATTCGCGCGCGGTCGCCGCGTCGATCATCTCGCCGGTCAGAAGCATCTCCATGGCGTGCTTACGCGACAAATTGCGCGACAGCGCCACCATCGGCGTGGAGCAAAAGCCGCCGAGATTGACGCCGGGGGTGCAGAAACGCGCCGTTTCGGAGGCGATCGCCAGGTCGCAGCTTGCCACGAGTTGGCAGCCGGCCGCCGTCGCCACGCCGCCGACCTTGGCGATCACCGGCATGGGCAAACGCACCACCGCCTTCATCATCTCCGAGCAGCGCCGGAACAACTCTTCCAGAAAGACACGGCCACGGTCGGGGTCGCGCCGGTGCGCGGCCATCTCCTTGAGATCGTGACCGGCGCAAAAGATCTTGCCGGTGGCGGCAAGCACCACGACCCGCACGGCCCGGTCCTCGCGCGCCGCCAGCAGCGCCTCGTGCAGCGCGCCGATCATTTCCATCGACAGGACGTGCGCGGGCGGATTGGCCAGCGTCAGCGTCACGACGCCGTCACTGGTCGCCACATCGACCAGCCCGGCGGGCGTTTCGCTGCTTGCGAGGTTCACGATCTCGGCCATCGGCCACCTCCCTTTCGGTCCACATCGTCGCAGTTCGTCGACCATGCCTACCATGCCAAGGCTTGAAGATCAGCCGGGAAACGGCAATTGTGATTGACGTTTACGAAAACGGAAGCGGTGCCGGGAGGAGCGGATGGCCAAGGTTTTGTATGAAAAGGACGGACGCATCGCCCGTATCACGCTCAACCGGCCGGAGGTGCTGAACGCCATTGACGACGACTTGCCGCGCGAACTCGCCGAATGCGTTGCCCGCGCAAACGACGAGCCGGGCGTGCACGTCATCGTGCTTGCCGGCGCCGGTCGCGCCTTCTGTGCCGGATACGATCTCGCCTACTACGCCGAAGCGGCGGGCGGCGACGGCAATGCGGTAACCCAGGAAATGCCATGGGATCCGATGAAGGACTACGCCTTCATGATGCGCAACACGGAACTGTTCATGTCGCTGTGGCGCAGCCACCGGCCGGTGCTGTGCAAGGTGCACGGTTTCGCGGTCGCCGGCGGCTCCGACATCGCGCTGTGCGCGGACATGATCATGATGGCCGAGGACGCGGAGATCGGCTACATGCCGGTGCGGGTCTGGGGCTGTCCGACCACGGCGATGTGGGTCTACCGGCTGGGACCGGAACGCGCCAAGCGCATGCTTTTTACAGGCGACCGGATCACCGGCGGCGAGGCCGAACGGCTCGGCCTGGTGCTCAAGGCGGTGCCGGCCGATAGGCTCGACGACGAGGTCGAGGCGCTCGCCGAACGCATGGCCGGCGTCCCGGTGAACCAGTTGATGATGCAAAAGCTGGTCGTCAACCAGGCGATCGAGGCGATGGGGCTGAAGCAGACGCAGATGTTCGCCACGCTGTTCGACGGCATCACCCGCCATTCGCCCGAAGGACTCAATTTCAAGCATCGCGCCGAAGAGACCGGCTGGAAACAGGCGGTGCGCGAACGCGATCTCGGCACGTTCGACTGGACCGAGAACCGACCGATCAATCCAGGAACAGGACGCAATGGATAAGCGCATCACGAACGAGGCAGGTCTCACCCCGAAACTCGACGCCGACCAGATCAACGCGCTGTTGCGGCGCGCCTATCCGCAACTCAACGCCGAATTTTCCGATTATGTCACGCTCGAGGTCTTCGCCGGCGGTTGCACCGTCAGGCTCAACGCGAACGAACGCCATTTGCGACCGGGCGACACGGTTTCGGGCCCGTCCCTGTTCACGCTCGCCGACATTGGCGGCTATGTGTGCGTGCTGTCGCATGCAGGCCCTGACGCGCTGTCGGTGACGACCAGTCTCAACATCAATTTCGTGCGCAAGGCGCCGCCCGGCCCGATCGACGGCCATTGCCGCATCATCAAGCTGGGCCGGAACCTGATGGTGTTCGAGATCGACATGAAGGCCGGACCCGACGGGCTGACGGTCGCCCATGCCACCGGGACCTATGCGATCCCGCCGAAAACCAGCGCGTGAAAAACCCCGCGCCGGGCACGGGGTTTCACTTGGGCCACACAGAGTGCCCTATTTGGCAAGCTTCAGCTTCATCGGCGTGCATTCGACAATTTGCTTGCCGGACGAATGATAGGCCGAATCCCAGCCGACGGTGACCAGCTTGGGACAGTTCGGATAGGTCTTGTTAACCAGATTGATCGTGCCCTGCGGCGTGTTGGCGGTGATCTTCACCGACTTGATGCCCTTGCGGCTGGAGATATCGCACTCGACATGGTTGGGAATCGTACAGTTGATCGCGGCACCGGAGGCGGCATAGGGTGCCGCGACGAGTTGGGCCGCGCCCGAGATGGAGGCGGCGCCGGCGAGCATAGCGGCGGTGGCGGCGATGGCGAGGACGGGTTTGAGCATGTTCATGACATTTACTTTCCTTCTTGGGCCTGGATACGAACTTTTCTGTCCGACAGCGCCTGTTTAGAGAAACAAAATTGAACTGCGCATGAGCCCTCGGTTCAGTCCGCGTTCATAAAACCAAGCCGCTTGGCACTGGCGAACGGCGGAAATTGTGTGGTATTATTATACCTTATTTATAACCGTTTGATTTTACACGGAAAATTTTTACAACTTCGCCACGACGCTCTTGACCTGTGGTTTCGCGGCGTTTATGGGAACGCGCGAGCGCACCGGAAAATCCCGAGGGCGATCCGTATTGACGGCGGGCCCTGCCCCTACCGGCAATCGAAGCAACAAGAAACGCCTTCGCCAGCGAAGGTCATAGTGGAAACCGAAACCATGAAAACATTTTCGCAGAAGCCTGCGGACGTGACCAAGAAGTGGGTGCTGATCGACGCCGAAGGTCTCGTCGTCGGCCGCCTCGCCTCGATCGTCGCCAACCGCCTGCGCGGCAAGCACAAGCCGAGCTTCACCCCGCATGTGGACGACGGCGACAACGTTATCGTCATCAATGCCGACAAGGTCGCGCTGACCGGCAAGAAATATACCGACAAGACCTATTACTGGCATACCGGCCATCCCGGCGGCATCAAGGAACGCACCGCACGCCAGTTGCTCGAGGGCCGCTTTCCCGAGCGCGTCATCGAAAAGGCCATCGAACGCATGATCCCGCGCGGCCCGCTCGGCCGGCGCCAGATGAAGAACCTGCGCGTCTATGCCGGCACCGAACATCCGCATACCGCCCAGCAGCCGGAGACGCTCGACGTCGCCGCGCTCAACCGCAAGAACAAGAGGGCCTGATATGGCTGAGCTCAATTCGCTCGAAGAACTCGGCACCGCCACCGGCGCTGTCGCCACGACGGACGAGCCGCAAGCGCCGGTGCATGTCCAGAAGCTCGACGCCCAGGGCCGCGCCTACGCCACCGGCAAGCGCAAGGACGCGATCGCGCGCGTCTGGGTCAGGCCGGGGTCCGGCAAGATCACAGTCAACGACAAGGACTTCGACAAATATTTCGCGCGTCCGGTGCTGCAGATGATCCTGCGGCAGCCGATCGTTGCCACCAATCGCGACGGCCAGTACGACATCATCGCCACCGTCACCGGCGGCGGACTTTCGGGCCAGGCCGGTGCGGTTCGCCACGGCATCTCCAAGGCGCTGACCTATTATGAGCCGACGCTGCGCGGCACGCTCAAGAAGGGCGGCTTCCTGACCCGTGACAGCCGCGTGGTCGAGCGAAAGAAATACGGCAAGCGCAAGGCCCGCCGGTCGTTCCAGTTCTCGAAGCGCTGATCTTCGCAACTGGCGTCAACACCAAAAGCGGGCCTTCGGGCCCGCTTTTTTGTTGCGCCAGCGTTACCGAGCCCCGATAGCTTGCTTCGACCATCAGCAAGGAGCCCGCCATGCCCGCATCCGCGATCGACCATGCCTTCACTGCCCGCTCCAATCTGGGCGCGGCCGGCGACCCGACCTATGCCGGCGCGCTCTCCTTCATGCGCCGCCGCTACACCAAAAACCTCAAGGGCGCCGACGCGGTCGTATGGGGCATCCCCTTCGACGCCGCCGTGACCAACCGGCCCGGCGCGCGCTTCGGCCCGCAGGCGATCCGGCGTGCCGCGGCGATCTTCGACAACGACCCGCAATACCCGTTTGCGCGCGACCTGTTCGCCGACCTAGCGGTTGTCGATTACGGCGATTGCCTGCTCGACAATGGCAACCACCAGAAAACCCCGGCCACGATCGAGCGCGAAGCGAAAAAGCTGCTCAAATCCGGTGCGTTCCTGCTTTCGCTCGGCGGCGACCATTTCGTCACCTGGCCGTTGTTGAAGGCTCATGCCGACCGGCACGGGCCGCTCGCGCTGGTGCAGTTCGACGCGCACCAGGACACGTGGTTCGACGACGGCAAGCGCATCGACCACGGCTCCTTCGTCGGCCGCGCGGTACGCGACGGCGTGATCGATCCCGAACGTTCGATCCAGATCGGCATCCGTACCCACGCGCCGCAGGATTGCGGCATCAGGATTCTTTACGGTCACGAGATCGACGAAATGCGCGCCGACGAGATCGCCTATCAGATCGCCGAACGCACCGGCGGGCGCAAGGTCTACATCACCTTCGACATCGACTGTCTGGACCCGGCCTACGCGCCCGGCACCGGCACCCCGGTTGCGGGCGGCCCCTCCTCGGCCAAGATGCTGTCGGTGCTGCGGCAGCTCGGCCAGCTCGACATTGTCGGCGCCGACATCGTGGAGGTCTCGCCGCCCTACGACCATGCCGACATCACCGCGATCGCCGGGGCAACGGTGGCGCAGCATTATCTTGGGCTTTTGGCCGAACGGAAGGCGCGGGAACAAGACTAGGCGCGGCCGATGCGTCGCGGGTGCAGCGCCTCGGCCCTGATCCGGCGCGCGAGGACGTTGATGCGCTGAATCAAACGCCTCGGTCGTTGAATCAAACGAACGCGGCAAACCATTGATGGCAGATTCCTTTTTGAGCTAGAGAAGGCCATGAAACCGAAAATCTTCATCGACGGCGAACACGGCACCACGGGTCTGCAAATCCGCAGCCGCCTGTCCGACCGCGCCGACCTCGACGTGCTCTCGATTCCCGAGGCCGAGCGGCGCAACCGCGACCTGCGCGCGGCGATGTTGAAGGACGCCGATATCGCCATCTTGTGCCTGCCGGACGACGCCGCGCGCGAATCGGTTGCCATGCTGGACGGCGTCAACTCCACCCGCATCATCGACACCTCGACCGCGCACCGCACCCATCCCGACTGGGCTTACGGCTTCGCCGAGATGACGTCCGGCCAGGGTGAAAAGATCGCCAAGGCGCGGCTGGTCGCCAATCCGGGCTGTTATCCGACCGGCGCGATCTCGTTGCTACGCCCTCTCGTCGAGGCCGGCATCCTGCCGACGGACTATCCCGTGACGGTCAACGCCGTATCGGGCTATACGGGCGGCGGCAAGCAGATGATCGCGCAGATGGAGGACGAGACCCATCCCGAGCACATCGCGGCGCCCCACTTCCTCTATGGGCTGACCCTGTCGCACAAGCACCTGCCGGAAATGCAGGCGCACGGCCTGCTCGCACGCGCGCCGGTGTTTGCGCCCAGCGTCGGTCGTTTCGCCCAGGGTATGATCGTGCAGGTGCCGCTGCATCTTGCCGATCTATCCGGTGCGCCGCGGCTTGGCGACATCCATGCCGCGCTGCAGGCCCATTATGCCGGACAGCCGGTCGTGGAGGTGGTGCCATTGGCCGAAAGCGCCGCGCTTACGCGCCTCGACCCGACCGCGCTCAACGGCACCGACGGCATGCGGCTTTACGTTTTCGGGACCGAGGGCAAGGGCCAGGCCAATCTCGTCGCCGTGCTCGACAATCTCGGCAAGGGCGCCTCTGGCGCGGCCGTGCAGAACATGGCGCTGATGCTCGGCGCGGCGTGATTGTCACCGGTGACGCCTTGCTTCCCCGCCCGCTGGAAGGTCTCAAATCCAGTCCTGATCGCCGAGACCTTTAGCAGCCGCATCTGGAAAGTCGCGCTTCAGGACGGCCGCCCCGGCGTGGTCAAGGCGCTGAAGCCGTTCGACGACGTCGCCGACGAACTGCGCGGCCGCCATCTGCTGCGCTGGCGGCGCGGCGAAGGCCTGGTGAAGCTTTACGGCGTCGACGGCCGTCGCATGCTGATCGAATATGCCGGAGAACGACTGCTCGCAGCCGAAATCGACACCGCCGGCGACACGCACGCCACTGACATCGCCGCGGCGGTGATGAGGCGGCTGCACGCGCCCTCCCAGTTAACGCCGCCGACCGAACTGCAACCGCTGCGCGAACGCTTCAAAAGCCTGTTCAACAAGGCCGCGGCCGACCGTAAGGCGGGAGGCGCCAGCCCTTATGTCGAAGCGGCGCGCATTGCTCAGCGTCTGCTCGACACCCCGCACGACCCGCGCCCGCTGCACGGCGACCTGCACCACGACAACATTCTTCTTTCCGCGCGCGGCTGGTTGGCTATCGACCCGAAAGGGCTGATCGGCGATCCCTGCTTTGACGCCGCCAACATGTTCTACAACCCGCTTAATCGCGACGACCTGCGCCTCGCCCCCGAACGCGTCGCCGCAATGGCCACGACATTCTCCAAAACGCTCGGGCGCGATCCGCGCACGATCCTCGATCACGCGCTTGCCTATGGCTGCCTGTCGGCGGCCTGGCATCACGAGGATGGAAACCGGCAGGACGAGGACAGCGAACTGGCCGTGTCGGCCGTCATCCGGACCGTGCGCCTCAGTTTCTGAGTTCGACTTCCGTCTCGCGCGGATAGCTGCCCCTGGTGCCGCGCCAGTGGGCGGCGGCGAAGCCGAGAACCACGAGAGCGGCAGCCTGGTGCCACAGGGCCCAGCCGATCGGCACCTGCATAATGAGCGTCATAATGCCGATCGCGGCCTGGGCCAGGACCAGAAGGAAAAGCAGCACGGTACGGCGCGCATGGGTCGTGCCGGCTTCGGCCCGCAGCGTGGCGATCATGTGCCAGAGCGCGGCCAGGAACACGACGTAGGCGCCCAGGCGGTGCACGAACTGCACCGTCTTGGGGTTTTCGAAAAAATTGGCGATCGCGGGCGACTGCACGAACAGGCCGCCGGGAACGAGGCGGCCGTCCATCAACGGCCAGGTATTGTAGGCAAGCCCCGCGTCGAGGCCGGCCACGAGCCCGCCCAGATAGATCTGCACCATGACCAGAACGACCAGCCAGCCAGCCCAGCGCCGCGTGGCGCGAGCGGACGGTTCCTGCGAATGCCGCGCCAGACCGCGCGCCACGACCATGGTGGCTGCGAAGATCAGACAGGCCAGCGTCAGATGGGTCGCCAGCCGGTACTGGCTGACGCTGGTGCGTTCGGCAAGGCCGGAGGCCACCATCCACCAGCCGATGGCGCCCTGCAGCCCGCCGAGCGCGAGAATGCCGAGCAGTTTCGGCTTGATGCGGCGCTCGAGGCGACCGCTTGCCCAGAAATAGATCAAAGGCAGGGCGAAGACGAAACCGACGCCGCGGGCAAGCAGCCTGTGGGCCCATTCCCACCAGAAGATCACCTTGAACTCGGCCAGGCTCATGCCCTTGTTGAGCTGCTCGTATTGCGGGATCTGCCGGTATTTTTCGAACTCTTCGCGCCATTCGGCGGCATTGAGCGGCGGGACGACACCGTGGATCGGCTTCCATTCGGTGATCGACAGGCCGGAGTCCGTCAGCCGTGTCGCCCCTCCGACCACGACCAGGGCAAACAGCACCACGAGCACGACATAGAGCCAGGCCCGCACCTGGGCCCGGTCGCGGTCGAGCTTGGCGAGCGCGCCGTGAAGCGGCGTCTGCGCAATGGCGGTCATGGGCACCGGCTCCCTGCTGTGTCGAAGACCGCGAACAGGTGAACCAATTGCCCGGCGCTGGCAAGCTTGGCCCACGCGGCAAGCCGTCGCGCCGGGCAATTCACACTCCGGCGGGATTGCGCAGGCCGGCGCGAAAGCGCAAGAAGCGCGCGAGAAAAGGAATCCGATGTCCGTGCGAGTGAAAAAACTGATCGGCACCGTGCTGCTGGTGGCATTGGTGGTGATCTATGCGCTTCTGGCCACCGCGATCGCCACCGCAAGGCTGGCAGAGTCCGGCGCGCTGGTCCATCTCGCCTATTTCCTGTTCACCGGCCTGTTGTGGATCCTGCCGGCTATGGCGATCATCAAATGGATGGTCGGGCCGCCGAAATCGCGGTCCTAGAACGGCTCACAGGGTCACGACCCGGCGACCGCGATTGGCCAGCGGCGTGGTGATGCCCGACAACATCGTGCGCACATGCGACACGCGCTGATAGCGCCCGTTGATCGAGATGCGCGGCAGCGAGTGCAGGTGACGGGCATGCTCGGCCTGCACCATGCCATGGCGCGTGGTGACAGCCGAGCTGTAGCCGGCCTCTCGCGCCAGCGCGACCTCACGCTCGCCGACCGCCGAGACGTAGCCATAGGGATAGGCCATGTGCCGCGGTCGGGCTCCGAGCTCTATTTCGAGAATGCCCCCGGCATCGACGATCTCGCGGCGGGCCCTGTCTTCGGCAAGCCGCCGCAAATTGTAGTGGTGGACGGTGTGCGAGCCGATGGTGACCAGCGGATGGGCGGCAGCGGCGCGGATCTCGTCCCAACCCATCAGCGTCTCCCGGTTCGGCCCGTCGGGGTCGACCCCCGCGGCAAGTGCCAGGTCGCGAATGACGGCGCGTTGGTCTTCCTCCGGCACGTCGCGTGTCAGATAGTCGTGAATGGCGTTGTTGGCGTTCAGCTTGCCGGCCGGCGTCGAACAGTCGAGTGCCACCTTTCCCCGTCCCGTCGCCAGATAGATCGTCTCGCGGCACGACACGATCCGCTCCAGCACATCCCACCACAACAACGCCTTGCCCTCGATCAGCGCCGGCGCCACATAGATCGTGATCGGCGCCTGGTGTTTCTCCAGCACCGGCAAGGCTTCCTGCACATTGTCGCGATAGGCGTCGTCAGCGGTAATTGTGACGAAAGGCTCGCCGCGGCTCCTGGAGGTCAGCCGATCGACCGCCTCGTCCATCGTCACGAACCGGTAGCCGAGGCGGCCCACCTCGGCCAGAAGCGCGTCGAGAAATTGCGGCGAGACCGTCAGATGGCGGTTGGCGCCGATCGCCTCGCCCGGCGCCGCGGTGACCCGATGCAACATCAAGATCGCCCCGACACCGCGATAGAAACCGCCGGCAATCGGCCCCAGGAGGCTGAACCGCGCCACGTTCAGGGCCAGTTTGCGCAGCAATTCCCCCCTGTCGATCATTCCTTCACCATTGCCGGTTAGCTTCGGCGCATCGGCCGAAAGGCCCGTTCGGCCCCGTTACCGATCGAGGTCTACACCCGAAGGTTAAAGGTATGGTTGACGCGAGGAGCCCTGTGACGACACGACCGGTACGCTCGGCGCATAAGCGGGTCGAGCACACATATCGTCCTGCGGACACAGATACGGAAGCGCTGACGGCGACCTGCCTACCAGGCGACGAGGCGCTGTCGGCTTATGCGGCCTTCTGCCGCGATTCCATCTTCGCGCCGGCGCAGAGCCCACACTGGATCGAATGTTGGGCACGGCACTGCAATCGCGACATCGTCGTTGCCATGCTGTCGCGTCAAAATCAGCCGGTATTCGCAGTGGCATTGGAAATCGTGACGCGCGGGTCCGTCACAAGCGCGTGTTTCGTGGGCGGTACTCATGCCAACGGCAATTTCGCGCCTGTTCTGCCCGCCGCGGCCGCCGAGATCGGCGCGGCCGACCTACAAGGCCTCATCCTGTCGATACGCGCCGCGCGCCCCGATATCGACCTCATCGCCGCGGAGCGGCTGGTCGAACGGTTTTCCGGCAGTCAAAATCCGCTGTGCCTACTGGCGGGTGCGCAAAGCCCCAACCCCGCGCTGGCTGTCGATCTTACCGGCGGGTTCGAGGCGGTGTTGGGGCGCGCCAGCGGCAAGCGCAAACGCAAGAAACACCGCTCGCAGACCCGCAAATTCGAGGCGGCCGGCGGATTTTGCCGCATCCGCGCCCGAAATCGCGCCGAGACTGATCGTCTGCTCGACGCCTTCTTCGCGATGAAAGCGGACCGCTTCGCCGCGATGGGCATCAAGAACGTTTTCGACGGGGCGCCGGTCCAGGATTTTTTCCGCGAGCTGTTCGGTTCCGAGGCGCACAAGGCCGCGCCGGCCTTTCTGCTGCACGGGCTGGAAGTCGGCGGTGGGCTGCGCGCGGTGACGGGATCGAGCATGACCGCCAACAGCATCATCTGCGAATTCGGGGCGATCGCCGGAGACGAGCTCGCCTTCGCCAGTCCGGGCGAGTTTCTGTTTTTCGACAATATCCGCGAGGCCTGCGAACAAACACTGGCGGTCTACGATTTCAGCGTCGGCGACGAAGCCTACAAACGGCTTTGGTGCGATATCGAAACCCGCCATGTCGACGTTATCGTCCCTTTGACGCTCAAAGGTCGTGCAAGCGGCTTGTCGCTCCGCACCGCGGCTGCGGTAAAACGGCGGGTGAAGGCCAATCGCATCCTTTGGAAGACGGTCAAGCTCGCGCGGCGCGCGACACGCGGCGGCGGGACCTGATGGCGTCCAGGCGCGGCCCGGGTCAGGCTGCGGACTGACGTCCCGGCTCCGGCGCATAGGGCGGAACATAACCCACCGGCGTGACGAGAACGGCGTCGGAAAAACCGCTCGACCGCAGATCGGTGGTGGCCGTCGAGATGGCCTCGTCATCTTCCTCGATCACACTGACGAAGACTTCGCTCGCGCCGTTCATCAGCCGGGCAATGCTTGCCGCGTCCGCCGGTCCGCATTCCACGATCACGATGTCGTAGGCGGTTGTCAGCGATTCCATGATGATCGGCAGGCGATCCGCCGCGCGCATGGCAAGGGCGGGATCGGCCGTACCGCTCGGGATTACATGGCATTCGGAATAATGATCGGGATGGATGACGTCGGTGAACTGCGCCTTTGAGCACAACAAATCGGTTATGCCCGGCAGACGGGTGGCTTCCAGCATCGGAAAAGACGCCGCGCCGGTTTCGGTCAGGTCGAGCAGCAAGACGCGCAATCCGGCATCGGCCACCTCGCGCGAAACCATCACGGCCGACGCCGCCCCCTCATCGCCTTCCGGTGAGATGAACAGGGCACGGGACGCGCCGCCGGCGATCAGCTTTTCAGCCGCCGCCTCGATCGTGATCTGGCCACGGGTGAATACCGGCGCCGGTGGCGCGTCGACCGTCTCGTCGACCCCGGTCCCGTCTTCGACAGGGGCTTCGGCCGCATCGACCTTATCGGCACGCG
Organism: Nitratireductor arenosus; assembly: GCF_009742725.1. Classification (GTDB taxonomy): domain Bacteria; phylum Pseudomonadota; class Alphaproteobacteria; order Rhizobiales; family Rhizobiaceae; genus Mangrovimarina; species Mangrovimarina arenosa. Next base: position 402,781 of record NZ_WPHG01000004.1, read on the forward strand.
CGAGCGCCTCCGCCTCAAGGGCGGCCTCCCGCCGGCTCGCTTCGGCCGCGGCTTCGTCGGCCCGGTCGCGCGGCATGACGACATTGGACGGCACGCCGTCATAGCGTTGCGCGGGACGCAGCGCGCGACCGCTGAACAGTTCCGAAAGCAGCGTCGCCACGGCCATCAGGACGAGCGCGGCCGCAAAGGTCGCGCCGGAGATCGGCAGAATTTTGGGGAAATAGGGTTCGCCGGGCACGGTCGCGCGCGAGAAGATGCGGGCGTCGGCCGGCAGATAATTGCGGTCCTTGCGCGAGATCGCCTCGCGATAACGCGACAGGTACGATTCGAGCAGATCGCGCTGTGCTGCCGCCTCGCGCTCCAGGGCGCGCAGTTCGACCTCCTGTTCGCCCACACGGGCGGATTCGGCCTTGAGCTTGTTGAGCTCGGCGACCAGTTCGCGCTCGCGCAACCGCGCGGCCTCGGCCTCGGTTTCCAGACTGGACTGAATTTTTTGCGCCTCCGCGCGGAGCTGCCGGTCAAGGTCGGCCAATTGCGAGCGCAGCGCGCGAATGCGCGGATGATTGTCGAGCAGGCTCGCCGACAGGTCGGCGATATCAGCCTTGAGCTGGACCTGGTTCTCGCGCAGGCGCTGGATCAGTGGCGAGGCCAGGACATCGGGAAGAGCGTCGATCGAGGCGCCTTGCGAAAGCGCCTCACGCATGGAACGCGCCGTCGCCTCGGTGGAGGCGCGGTTGGCGCGCACGCGGGACAATTCGCTCGACAGTTCGGAAAGCTGCTGGGTGGCGAGCATGGAATTGTTTCCGCCGACAAGCAGGTCCGACTGGGAACGGAAATTGGCGACCTTGCCTTCCGCCTCCTTCACCTTGGCGCGCAGATCGGCGATCTCAGGCTCGAGCCATTCGGTCGCGTCGGCATTGGATTGCTGCTTGGCCTCACGCTGCAACTGGATATAGGCGTCGGCGATCGCGTTGGGCACGGCGGCGGCCAGTTCGCGGTCCTCCGAGGAGAATTCGACGACGATGACGCGCGAGCTTTCCACCCGGTAGACATTGAGCTTTTCGCGGAAGACCTTGAGCACGCGCTCCTCGGGCGGCAGCGCGACCGGATCGCCGCGCAGCCCCGTCAGGATCATCAGATTGTCGATGAGCGACACCTGCCCGTCGGCTTCGAATTCGGGCAGCGTGGCCAGATCGAGCTTGCGGGCAACCTGCTTGAGAATATCGGTCGAGGAAATCACCTCCACCTGGCTGGTCACGCCCTGCTCGTCGAGAATGGGGTCGGCGTCGCGCTGGGTTTCGGGGCGGGTAAACACGGATTCCCGCGTCTCGATCAGGATGCGGGTTTCTGCCTTGTAGTGGCGGGTGGCCATCGACGCCAGCATGAACGCGACAGCCGTCACACCGAGCGCGACCACGAGAATGCGCAGCCAGTTGCGGCCGAGCCCCGCAAACAAAGCGGCAATGTCGATGTCTAGATCCTGGTCGGGATTGCGCACGCCGGCCATCGGCAACACTCCGAAATTTCTCCGGGCAAAAGTAAACACCTATGGTAACCGGCAGGTTAAGAAACGGATGTCGGCCAAAAGAACTGCCGGCGGCGGCTTTGCGTCGGCCCTTTACCGGGCATTAACCCTAACAGGAGGATAACGAGCGAGGTTTTCGGCCTCCCCTGGCGGCCACCCGTGTCAATCAAAGGTGCGTTGCGGATCATGAAACGCCGGCTCGTCATTTCGGTTGCCCTTCTCGCGCTCGCGACAGCCGCGGGTTGCTCCGGCTATCGCCCCGCCCCGCCGGCATTCCATGCCGCGCTCACCAAACCTTACGTGCTCGATTCGGGCGATCGCGTACGCATCACCGTTTTCGAGCAGGCAAGCCTGAGCAATGTCTACAGCGTCGATCAGGCTGGCTACATCGCCTTCCCGCTCGTCGGCGCAATCGCCGCGCGCGGGCAACCGGCCAGCGCGATCGAGAGGCAGATCGCCGGCAAGCTGCGCGACGGCTACCTGCGCGACCCCGACGTCTCGGTGGAGATCGACCGTTATCGCCCGGTGTTCGTGATGGGCGAGGTCGGGGCGGCCGGCCAATATTCCTACGTGCCGGGGATGACGGCGCAAAAGGCGGTCGCCGCGGCCGGCGGCTTCACCGCCCGGGCCAACCAGGGCGGCGTCGACATCACACGCGACATCAATGGCAAGGTGATGACCGGACGCGTTCTGACCTCCGATCCGGTTCTGCCGGGGGACACGATCTATGTCCGCGAACGTCTTTTCTAGCGCGCAACGGCCCCGTATTCCGTGACACAAAGCCTGCGCATCGTTCATTGCTTCCGCTCCCCCGTCGGCGGAATCTTCCGTCATGTGCGCGATTTGAGTCACGCACAGACGGCGGCGGGACACCAGGTCGGGATCGTCTGTGATTCTTCGACCGGCGGTGATTTCGAAAGCCGCCTGCTGGCCGAACTCGAACCCGACCTCGCGCTCGGCGTGGCACGCACGCCGATGCAGCGCCATATCGGGCCGGGCGACATCGTGTCCGCGTTTCGGACCTTCAAACTGATCAAGGAATTGCGGCCGGACATCCTGCACGGGCATGGCGCCAAGGGTGGCGTCTACGCACGCGTGTTCGGCTCATTGTTGCGGGTTTCTGGGTCTCGCGTAGCCCGCCTCTATTCGCCGCACGGCGGCAGTCTTCATTACGACGAAACGGCGCTGACAGGCCGGTTGTTCTTTCTCATCGAAAGGCTGATGGACCGGTTTTCCGATCATATCCTGTTCGTATCGCAACAGGAGCGCGCTATGTTCCGGCGCAAGATCGGCGAGCCGAAATCGCCGCACCACGTCGTCCATAACGGCATCCGCGCGGAAGAGTTCGAGCCAGTGGCGGCCGACGACAATGCCGCCGATTTTCTCTATATCGGTATGATGCGCGACCTGAAGGGTCCCGACATCTTCATCGATGCGCTGGCCCGAGCACGGACGATGCTGCAGCGCCCGGTAAGCGCCGTCATGGTCGGCGACGGGGAAGATCGGGAACGCTACGTCGCCCAGGCCGGTGAACGCGGCCTGGGCGACCAGGTCCGGTTCGAAATGCCGATGCCGGCGCGCCAGGCTTTCGCGCTCGCGCGCATCGTCGTCGTGCCGTCGCGGGCCGAGGCCATGCCCTATATCGTGATCGAGGCGCTCGGCGCCGGCAAACCGATGATCGCCAGCGCGGTCGGCGGCATTCCCGAGATCTTCACCACCGCGCCAAACGCACTCGTCGAACCAGATCCGGACGCGATCGCGGCCAAGATGGCCGACGCGCTGACCGACGAAGACGCCTATGCGGCCACGATGCCCGATCGCGCCTTTCTGACGGAAAACTTCAGCGCCGCCGCCATGGCCGGGCGCATCGAGGCGATCTACCAGGACACCGTCGCGCGCATTCGCTAACCCCGAATTAACGTCAATGCAGCCGGCTGCATCAAGGGATTCTTAGCAGCTTCCTGCTAGTTCCTACGGACGCGGAAGGCGTTGTGATGAACAAGATCGATCCGGAACTGCGATACACGCTCGAGGCGGTCAGGCAATTCGAGGATGAAGGCGCGGCCAATCCGACGACCGGTTCGCTAGGTCCGATGGCGCGTAATATCGCCAGCCAGTACCGGCGCGATACGTTGTCGCCGGTGATGGTCATGGGCATGCTGCGGCTGTCCGAATTCGCCGTGTTCGCGCTCGCCGGCGCGTTGATGTATTTTTATTACGTCGGGCCGCAGACCCATCTTTACTGGGAATACGCGGTGGCGATCCCGGCTGGTTCGCTGGGCGCGGTGGTGCTTTTGGAATTCGCGCACGCCTACCATATCGGCGCCCTGCGCGCATCGTTGCGATTTGCCGGACGCATCGCGCTTGTCTGGTCGGCGACCTTCGCGCTGATGGCGCTCGCGGGCTTTTTCCTGAAAAACTCCGCCGAGTTCTCGCGCCTGTGGTTCGCCGGCTGGTATCTCAGCGGCCTGCTCGGCATCCTGGCGCTGCGTTTCGTCATGTCGCGGCTGATCCGCCGCTGGGCGCGCAACGGCACGATGGAACGCCGTGCCGTCATCGTCGGCGGTGGCGGCGCCGCCGAAAGCCTGATCCGCTCGCTCGAGCGCCAACCTTATAACGATATCCGCATCTGCGGCATCTTCGACGATCGCGACGACAAGCGCTCGCCGCCGATCGTGGCCGGCTATCCCAAGCTCGGCACGGTTTCGGAACTGCTCGAATTCGCCCGCATCGCCAGGATCGACATGCTGATCGTATCCTTGCCGATTTCAGCCGAGGCGCGGGTTCTGTCGATGCTCAAACGGCTTTGGGTGCTGCCCGTCGACATCCGCCTATCCGCGCATTCGAGCGCGCTGCGCTTCCGTCCGCGGTCCTATTCCTTCATCGGATCGGTGCCGCTGCTCGACATCTTCGACAAGCCGATCAACGATTGGGATTCGGTCGCCAAGCGGATTTTCGACATCGTCTTCTCGTTGCTCGGCATCGTTTTGTTCGCGCCGGTAATGATCGCGACCGCGATTGCGATCAAACTGGACAGCAAGGGACCGGTGCTGTTCCGGCAAAAGCGTCACGGCTTCAACAACGAGGTCATCGAGGTGCTGAAATTCCGCTCGATGTATTCCGAGCAATGCGACCCGACGGCAAAGATGGCAGTGACCAAGGACGATCCGCGCGTCACCCGCGTCGGCCGCGTCATCCGCAAGACCTCGATCGACGAACTGCCGCAGTTCTTCAACGCCCTGGTCGGCAGCCTGTCGCTGGTCGGGCCGCGTCCGCACGCGGTAGCGGCGCAGTCGCACAACCTGCTCTACAACGAAGTCGTCGACGGTTATTTCGCCCGTCACCGTGTCAAGCCGGGCGTGACCGGCTGGGCCCAGATCAATGGCTGGCGCGGCGAGGTGGACACGGACGAAAAGATCAAGATGCGGACCGAATACGACCTCCACTATATCGAAAACTGGTCGTTGTGGTTCGACCTCAAGATCCTGTTCCTGACGCCGGTCCGGCTTTTGAAGACGGACTCGGCCTATTGACGGCGATTGCGCCAACGCTGCCGCGCCAGGCGATCAACGCCAAGCTCGTCTCGCTGCTGGCCGCCGCCGCCATCGCGCTCGGCGTGTTCCTGTCGGGCTTCGTGATCCGCGAACCGGCGCCTTACGAACTCTACATGGCCGTCCTGATCCCGATCTGGGCGCTGTTCGGCCTGCATGTATCGCGCGGCATGGTGCCGCTTCTCGTGCTTTTGGTCGTCTTCAATCTCGGCGGCGTGGTCTCCATGCTGCAGATGGCGGACCTCAACGACGCGCCGCTCTATCTGGCGGTATCGCTCTTCCTGGCCCTGACCTCGGTCTTCTTCGCCGCCGTGCTGGAACAGCGGCCCGAGCTCTACCGCCTGATCTTTCAGGCCTGGATCGCGGCAGCGCTGTCGACGGCGTTTTTCGGCATTTTGGGCTATTTTCATGCCTTCCCCGGCGCGGAGATGTTCACCAAATTCGAACGCGCCGCCGGCGTCTTCGAGGACCCGAACGTGTTCGGTCCCTTTATCACCCTGCCGGGCATCTATCTGCTCTACCGGCTTTTGACCGGCCCGATCGCGCGTATCCCTTATTACGCGCTACCGCTGCTGGTGATCGCCTTCGGGCTTTTCCTGTCCTTCTCGCGCGGCGCATGGGGACTGTTCGCAATCTCGGCAATGCTGATCACCCTGGCGGTGTTCGTACGCCACCGCGGCGGCGCGTTCCGCATGAAGATCATCGTCATGGCGCTGATCGCGCTTGCGCTGCTGGTGACGGGCATCCTGATCGCGTTGCAGGTTCCGGCGATCGCCGACCTGTTCGCCTCGCGCGCCCGGCTGGTACAGGATTATGACGGTGCGCGACTCGGCCGTTTCGCGCGGCACGCGATCGGATTTTCGATCGCGCTTGAAAACCCACTCGGCATCGGACCGCTCGAGTTCGGCAAGACGTTTGGCGAGGACACGCACAATATCTGGCTGAAGTCGCTGCTCGCCTATTCCTGGCTCGGCTTCGCGGCCTATGCGGTCCTGATCGTTTGGACGCTGGCGGCCGGCTTCCGCATCCTGCTTCGCGACCGCCCCTGGCACCCCTATTTGCTGTGCGCTTACGTCGTCCTCGTCGGCCATATCCTGCTCGGCACCGTAATCGACACCGATCACTGGCGCCATTTTTACCTTTTGCTCGGCCTGGTGTGGGGTGCGATCGCGCTTGAATACCGGCTGGCGCGCACCGGCCCGCCGCGCGCGCCGTCGCGCTGACGGCATCTTCGGGCAACGCCAACGCCTGCATGGACGATCGGACCATATCGCTGCGGGCGCGGATCAGATGGCGAGATATTCGTCGCGCAACCGTGTGTCGTCGAGCACCGATCGCGCCGAGCCCTCATAGACGATCTGGCCCATATCCATGATCACGGCCTTGTCCGACAGGCGCAGCGCAGCGACCGCGTTCTGTTCGACGATGACGGTGGTGATGCCGATATCGCGGATCTGGCGTACGATGCTCTCGATCTCCTGGACGATGACCGGTGCCAGCCCCTCATAGGGCTCGTCGAGAAACAATATCTTGATGTCGCGCGCCAGCGCCCGGGCCACGGCCAGCATCTGCTGCTCGCCGCCCGACATGGTGGTGGCTTCCTGGTTGCGGCGTTCGGCCAGGCGCGGGAAGTGCTCGTATATCCGCTCGATCTCCCATCCCCTCGGTTCGCTGACCTGGGCCAGGATGAGATTTTCCTCGACGGTGAGCCCGCCGATGATGCGGCGGTCCTCCGGCACGAGCTGAACACCCTCGACCGCCGCCTGGTGGGCCTTCATCGCGTGCAGCGGCCGTCCGTCGAGCCAGATTTCGCCGTGCTTGAGGGCCGGCTGGTCGAGCCGGGCGAGCGTGCGCAGCGTCGACGTCTTGCCGGCACCGTTGCGGCCGAGCAGCGACAGCACCTCGCCCTTGGCGACGTCGAAGGACACGCCCTGGACGATGTAGGATTCGCCGTAATAGGCATGGATGTCCTTGACGCTGAAGAACGGCGCCGCCTCGGCTGCGACCGGCGAGGCGGTGGCGGTGGCGGCTGCCGAAACGCTGGCGTTCATTGCTCACTCTCCCCCAGATAGGCTTCCTTGACCTTCGGATCGGCGCGGACCTCTTCGGGCGAACCTTCAGCGATGATGCGGCCCTGCGCCAGGACGCTGATGCGGTCGGCCAACGAAAATACCACATGCATGTCGTGCTCGATGATCACCTTGGTCATGCCGCGCTGTTTGAGGCGCTTGAGCAGATCGATGGTCATGTTGGTGTCGTGCCTGGACATGCCGGCGGTCGGCTCGTCGAGCAGCAGCAGCTTGGGACGCTGAATCAGGCACATGCCCATCTCCAGCCGCCGCTTGTCGCCGCGCGACAGGCTTCCGGCGAGCGCATGGCGCTGCTCGTGAAGACCAACGTCGCGCAGCACGGCCTCGGCCTCCTCGCGGATATCGGCCTGGCCGCTGACCGCCTGGATCGCGTTGAAGCGAAAGGCCCCGTCGCGGCGGGCGAAAGCGGGAATCATGACATTGTCGAGCAAGGACAGATCGGCGAATATCTCAGGCGTCTGGAACACCCGGCTGACGCCGAGCTGGTTGATCTCGTGCGGCTGATGGCTGTCGAGAACCTCGCCGTCGAAGATCACGTGGCCGGTGTCGGGGGTTATGCGCCCGATGCACACATTAAGCAGGGTCGATTTCCCGGCCCCGTTCGGTCCGATGATGGCATGAACAGTGCCTTCCTCGATCTGCAGGTCGACGTCGCTCAGCGCCTTCAGGCCGCCGAAGCTCTTGCTGACGTCGGCGACGTTGAGAACCATGTTCTGCGTGGACATGCGCCCTACTCCGCTGGCTGCGCCGACCCGGCCGACAATTCGGCCCGGGACGATTTGCGTTTGACGCCGGCCAGCTTTGCGAGGCGGGCGATGCCTTCCATGATGCCGCCCGGCAGGAAGATGACGATCAGCATGAAGATGACGCCGAGGGTGAGATGCCAGCCGTCGCCGACGAACAGGCCGGCGAGCTTGACCGCTACGGTCTCCAGCCCGTCGGGCAGGAAAGCGAAGGTGGCATGCAACGTGCCCTCATTGAAGGAGGAGAAGATGTTTTCGAAATACTTGATGACGCCTGCGCCCAGCACCGGCCCGACCAGCGTGCCGACGCCGCCCAGAATGGTCATCAGCACCACCTCGCCGGAGGCCGTCCACTGCATGCGCTCGGCGCCGGCGAGCGGATCGGTCGCCGCCATCAACGAGCCCGCCAGCCCGGCATACATGCCCGAGATGACGAACGCGGTCAGCAGATAGGGTTTCGTGTTGAAACCGGTATAACGCATGCGGTTCTGGTTCGACTTGATCGCCCGCAACATCATGCCGAAGGGTGAGCGGAAGATGCGCATCGTCAGGAAAAAGCAGATGATCAAGGCCCCGGCGCAAAAATAGAAACCCGGATAGCCGCTCATGTCGATGCCGAACAGATTGGTCTGCGGCAACCCGGCACCCGGCGCGGCGAATGCATTGTCGATGATGCGTGGATCGTTCAGCGTCAATTGCAGGCCGGTCTCGCCATTGGTGATCGGGGTGAGCACGGAGTAGGCGAGGTTGTAACTCATCTGCGCGAAGGCGAGCGTGAGGATGGAAAAATAGATGCCCGAGCGGCGCAGGCTGATAAAGCCGATGACGACGGCGAACAGACCGGCGGCGGCGATGCCGAAAATGACACTGGGGACGACGTTCATGGTGAAGAGCTTGAACGACCACACGGCGGCGTACGAGCCGACGCCCAGAAAGGCCGCGTGACCGAAGGAGAGATAACCCGTCAGGCCGAACAGGATGTTGAAGCCAAGGGCGAAGATGCCGAAAATGCAGAATTTCTGCAAAAGCGCGGGATAACCGGCGCCGAACGGCGTCAGCGTCCACGGACTGATCAGCACCACGAGCGAAAAGCCCAGGAAAAGCAGCCAGTCATTGCGTGAAAGATTGGCGAACATCGGTTCAGTCCTCCATCACGCCGGCGCGGCCCATCAACCCGCGCGGCATGGTCAGCAGGATGATCACGGCAATCAGATAGATGATGATCTGGTCGATGCCGGGAAAGATGCTCTTGACCTCGTTCATCGAGGCGAAGGATTGCAGGATGCCGAGCAGGAAGCCGGCGAGCACGGCGCCCGACAGCGAGCCCATGCCGCCGACCACCACGACCACGAAGCTCAACACCAGAAAATCCATCCCGATATGATAGTCGGGCGGCAGGATCGGCGTGTACATCACGCCGGCGAGCCCGGCCACGACCGCGGCGATGCCGAACACGACTGTGAAGCGTTTTTCGATGTCTATGCCCAAAAGCCCGACCGTCTCGCGGTCGCGCATGCCCGCACGCACCACCATGCCGTAAGTGGTGAAGTTCAGAAAAGCGAATACGGCGCCGATGACGGCGGCGGCGAAGACGAAATAGATCAGACGCCACCAGGGATAGACGATGAAGGCGTCAGTCATGCCCAGCCAGGCGGCGATGTTGGCGGTGCCGTTGAAGATGTCGGGGGCCGATTGCGGGATCGGGTTGGCCCCGAAGATCTTCTTGACGATTTCCTGCACCACAATCGCCATACCGAAGGTGACGAGGATCTGGTCGGCGTGCGGCCGCTTGTAGAAATGGCGGATCAACCCGCGCTCCATGATCAGCCCAATGGCCAGCATCACCGGAATGGCGATCAGGATCGACAGCGGCACCGACCAGTTGACGATCGCAGCGCCAAGCTCGCCGAACTGGTGTTCCATGAAGGGGATCGCCTTGGGAGCGAAGAGCTGGCCTTCCGCCTTTGGCGGCTGGATCGGCCACGTCAGCAGCGCGTTGAAGGAAACGGCGCAGAACGCGCCGAGCATGAACAGCGCGCCATGCGCGAAATTCACGACCCCCAGCGTACCGAACACCAGGGTCAACCCAAGCGCGATCAGCGCATAGGCCGCGCCCTTGTCGAGACCGTTGAGAATTTGGATGATGATTGCGTCCATGACCTTGCCGCCCCGTCCGGCTCCAAAGCCCGCACGAGGCGGGCCACGATGACGACCGGCCGCCGCGAGGGCGACCGGTCTGGTTTTTCGGCCCTTCGGCCTAGCAGCTCTTGCCGTCGTTGGGCCCGAGCTCGCCACCGAAGATCGAGGGGTCGTAGGTCAACGTCTCGCGGTCGACTTCCTTGACGATCTTGAGCAGGTCGTATTCCGACTGTTTGTCATCGTTGCCGCGCACGACCAGCGCCTTCTTGAAGCACTGGTGATCCTCGGCCCGATAGAGCGTGGGACCGTTGCCCATACCGTCGAATTCGAAGCCCTCAAGCATCTTGATGACTTCCGGCGCGGCGAAGGTTCCGGCCCGCTCGCACGCGTCGGCATAAAGCAGCGTCTGGACGTAGCAGGTATGGGCGGCCTGGGATGGCGGGAAGCCGTATTCCTCGCCGAAGGATTTGACGAAGGCCTGCGAGGCGTCGTCCTGCAGCGACCAGTTCCAGTTGGTGGTGCCGAGAATGCCCTCGATGTTCTTGCCGGCGCCCTGCGCCATCAAGCGCGAGAACAGCGGCACGACGATCTGGAAATCCTTGCCGTTGACCTGCTTGTCGCGCAGGCCGAACTGAACGGCCTGGGTCAGGGAATTGACCATGTCCTTACCGTAGTGGTTGAGGACCAGCACGTCGGCGCCGGAATTCAGCACCGGGGTGATATATTGCGAGAAATCGCCGGCGCCGAGCGGCGTGCGTACCGCCGAAACCGTCTCCCAACCGAGGTTTTCGGTGGCGTTGATGATCGATTCCTCCTGGGTCCAGCCCCAGGTATAATCGGCGGTCAGATGATAGGCGCGGCGCTCCGTGCCGTATTCCTCGGCGAGAACCGGGCCGAGCGCCTGGCCGGACATATAGGCGTTGAAGAAATGGCGGAAGCCGTAGCGCTTCTTGTCCTTGCCGGTGGTGTCGTTGGAATGCGTGAGGCCGGCCATGAAGATGATGCCCATCTCATTACACAGTCCCTGCACCGCGACCGCGACGCCCGACGAGGACCCGCCGGTGATCATGATCGCGCCCTCCTTCTCGATCATCCGCTTGGCGCTGTCGCGCGCGGCGTCGGACTTGGTCTGCGTGTCGCCGGTGACGAACGCCACCTTCTTGCCGAGCACGCCACTGCCCTTCAGCGCCTTTGAGGTGAAGGTGCTCAAGAGGCCGCCATCGCCCTCGCCGTTCAGATGTTTGACGGCAAGCTGGTAGGCGCGCAGCTCATCGGCGCCCTCGTCGGCATAGGCGCCGGTCTGCGGCACGTTGAAGCCGAAGACCACCGAATCGCCCTTGGGCATGTTGCAATAATCCTGCGCGCGTGAAGCACTGGTGAAAATGGTCGGTACGGCCAGCCCGGCGCCCAGCGCGGCGCTGCGCGTGAGAAAACCGCGGCGGTTCATTTTGTCGAAATTCATGAAATTCCTCCCTCGGGTGTCGGTGCGGCGCCATGCGGCGATGCATGCTGGCCGCCCGTACCCCTTTCTGCGCAAATTCTGTCAATCCTTCAATAAGCCTTTGGTTTATATGGAATTTTTTGTAAATACCTTGCGCCATGCACACCAATTGAAGTAAATAATTCACAAAAGGATGGATTGCCGACGATGACCAGGACGCTTTCGGGGTTGAAAATCAGGGCATTGCGCAAAAAGCGCGGACTTACGCAGGCCGAGCTCGCCCGTCGCGCCGGCATCTCCGCCTCCTATCTGAACCTGATCGAGGCCAACCGCCGCCCGGCGACCGCGGCGCTGCTCGAGCGTCTCGCCGAGGGCCTTCAAACCGAACGCGCGACGCTTGACGGGCAGGCGGAGAAGCGACACGTCGACGATCTCAACGAGGTCGCCGCCGATCCCGCCATCGGCGCGACCGCCATGCCGCCGGATGGCGCCGAGGAACTGGTCGGCCGCCTGCCAGACTGGGCGGACCTGCTGCTGCGCCTTTACCGGATCTACCGCGATCGCGACGAGGCGGTGACGGCGCTGGCCGACCGCCTCAACCGCGATCCCTTCCTGGCCGACAGCGTCCACCGTATGTTGACCAATGTGACGGCCATCCGCTCGGCGGCCGAGATCCTGTCCGACGAAGAACGACTCGACCAGCCGAGCCGGCGCCGCTTCCTCGACATCATCGCCTCCGACAGCGCCCGCCTGTCGGACACCGCCCAGGCGCTGGTGGACTTTTTCGGCAGCGCCCACATGCGGGTGCGTTCGGCCACACCGATGGAAAGCGTCGACGCCTTCATCGCCGAAACCGACAATTTCTTTCCCGATCTCGAGACGCTCGCCGTTTCCCTCGACAGCGTCGAGCCGGACGACCGCAGGCCCGGACATTACGACCCGTCCAGCCGCTTCACCCTCGTCAGGAACACCGTTCGCGACGCCGCACGCCCTCAGATCGAGCGGATCGTGGCACTCCACCCCGCACTCGGATCGGAAACGGCGCACGCGCTCGCCATCGCCGCGCTGGAAAGCTATGTCGCCGGCGCCGTCCTGATGCCGTACGACGACTTCCTGCAGGCCGCGCGCGAGACCCGCTACGACATCGACGCGCTGATGCGCCGGTTCGGCGTGTCCTACGAACAGGCCGCCCACAGGCTCGCCACCTTGCGCAGACCGGGGGCGGAAGGCGTGCGGTTTGCCTATATGCGCTCCGATCCGTCGGGCTACGTGACCAAGCGGCTGCCGCTCGCCCCGCTGCCCCTACCACGCTACGGCACGGCCTGTCCGTTGTGGGCGATCTATGGCGCGTTCCAGAGCCCGGGCGTCACTGTCCGGCATTTCGGCGCACTGCCCTCGGGTGAAAGCTTCCTGTTCTTCGCCCGCGCCGTCGACAAGAGCACGGCCACGATCGGCAGGCCGCGCAACCTGCAATCGATCATGCTCGTGTGCCAGTCGTCGGAGGCCGACGCGACGATCTACGCAGACGGCATCGACCGGGCCGCCGCGACACTCGCGGTGGGCACGGTGTGCCGGCTTTGCTCGCGCCGTGACTGCCGCCACCGCCAGGAAGCCCCGTTGATTGCATGAAACGCGGCACGGGCCGGGCATGAGGCGGCAGGCGTCAGACAAAAGACGTATGTTTGAACGGTGCCGATCCGTGTAGGACAAACCGCAAAAACAAGTGGGGACGAGGGTTGGAGCGGGCACGCATCCTGATCGTCGAAGACGAGCCCAATATCGTGGAATCGCTGCGTTTCATTCTGGAGCGGGCCGACTTCGCCGTACAAGCGGTCGCCAGCGGCGCCGACGCGCTGGAGCGGCTGCGCCATGACCGGTTCAGCGCCGCCGTCCTCGACGTGATGCTGCCTGGCATGAACGGCTTCGAGCTGCTGCGCGCGATCCGCGCCGATCCTGCCCTGGCACGGCTGCCCGTTCTCGTTTTGACCGCCAAGGGCCAAGCCGCCGACCGGCGCACGGCCGAAACGATCGGCGCCGATGCCTTCATCACCAAACCGTTTTCCAACGCAGACGTCGTAGCGCGGGTGCGCTCCATTGTCGGCGCGTGAACAGGATGACCGGCGCGACGACAGGCGCGGCGCGCGCGACCTGGCATCCGTGCTGCCCTTCGCCGCCGTCTTCCTGTTTCTGCCGCCCTTCATCCTGATCTTCACCGCCCCGGTGGCACCGGGCGGCATTCCCCTGATCGTGCTCTATATCTTCGGCATCTGGGCCCTCGTCATCGTGTGCGCGGCCATCGTGGCGGCCCGGCTTTCAGCTTCCGGCGAGCGCGACGAGGCGACAAGGCGGCCCGACGAACCGGCAAAAAGCTGATGTTGCCGGCGGATCTCGTCATCATTGCGTGCATCGCCTATGTGGCGCTGCTTTTCGCCGTCGCCTTTCTCGGCGACCGGCGCGCGCGGCGCGCACCCGGCGGCTGGCTGTCGTCGCCGCTGGTCTACACGCTGTCGATCTCGATCTACTGCACGTCGTGGACGTTTTTCGGCGCGGTCGGCTCGGCGGTGCGCAACGGGCTCGAGTTCGCCACCATCTATATCGGTCCGACGATCGTGTTCGTCGGCTGGTGGGTGTTCTTGCGCAAGCTCGTCGCCGTCGGGCGCACCTACCACACCACTTCCGTGGCCGACCTGATCTCGGCCCGATTCGGCAAGAGTTCCGCTCTCGGCGCGCTGGTCACCATCATCGCAGTGGTCGCCACAACGCCCTATATCGCGCTGCAGCTCAAGGCGTTGACGGCGAGTTTTCAGGTTCTGACCTATCCGGCCGGCGCGGTCGCAGCCGCCAGTCTCAGCCTAAAACCCGACTTTTCGATCGCATTCTGGATCGCAGCCGGGTTGTGCGCCTTCTCGATCATCTTCGGGGTGCGCAACATCAGCGTCAACGAGCGTCACCACGGCGTGATCGCCGCGATCGCGGTCGAGGCGGTGGTCAAGCTGGTCGCGCTGCTTGCGGTCGGGTTGTGGGTCGTGCTCGGCCATGAGGGCGGGCCAACGGCGATGTTTCAGAACGCGCCGGCGAACCTGACCAACCCGGCCGACACGTTCGGCAGCCGTTGGGTCAGCCTTGTCATTCTAGCCGGCGCGGCGGTGATCTGCCTGCCGCGCCAGTTCCAGGTGACCGTTGTCGAAAACACCAGCGAGCGCCAGTTGCGCACCGCCTCGTGGCTGTTTCCGCTCTATCTGTTCCTGATCTGCCTGTTCGTCATTCCGATCGCGCTCGCCGGCCTGCAGCGTCTCCCCGAAGGCTCGAACCCTGATTTGTTCGTGCTCACCCTTCCCTTCAGCGCCGATCAGGGCACGATCGGCCTGCTGGCCTTTCTCGGCGGTTTTTCCTCGGCCACCTCGATGGTGATCGTGTCGTCGATCGCGCTGTCGACCATGATCTCGAACCATCTCGTCATGCCGCTGGCGCTCAGCCTTCGCCTCGTCCCGGACGCCAGCGCGCGGCTGATGCGCAATTTCATCCTGACGGCGCGGCGCGCCAGCATCGTCTTCATCGTGTTTCTCGGCTTTTTATACTACCGGCTGAGCGCCACCTCCGACGCGCTCGCCGCTATCGGCCTGATCTCGTTCTGCGGCGTGGCGCAATTCCTGCCGAGCCTGGTCGGCGGCCTCTACTGGCACCGCGCCACCCAGACCGGCGCGCTCGCGGGGCTTGCCGCCGGTTTCGCGATCTGGGCCTATTCGCTTTTCCTGCCGAGTTTCGAGGGCGCCTTCCTGCTGCCGGCGAGCGCGATCGCCGACGGTCCGTTTGGGCTCGGCTGGCTGAAACCGCACGCGCTGTTCGGCCTCGACAGGTTCGACCCGCTGGTGCACGCGCTGTTTTGGAGCATGACGGCCAATCTGACGCTGTTCCTCGGCGTTTCCATACTCACCGATCCGACGCCCCTCGCCCGCTACCAATCGCGCCTGTTCATCGACATCTTCCGCCGCCAGACCGAAAGCGAGCTCAGCGTCATGCGGCGTACAGCGAAAATCCGCGACCTGCGCGGCATCGCCAACCGCATCCTCGGCCCCGGCGAGGCCGTGTCGCTGTTCGTGACGCAGAACGCGCACGACCACGCCATGACCGCCAGCGACGAGTTGATCGCGACCGTCGAACAAAAACTCGCCGCCAATGTCGGCGCCGCCACCGCGCGCGCGCTGGTGTCGTCGGTGGTGAGCAGCGAGACGATCAGCGTTGAGGAATTGAAGCGGTTGGCCGACGAGACCGAGCAGATCCGCGCCTATTCGGAAGAGCTCGAGCAAAAATCGCGCGAGATCGAGGCGACGGCCGACGAACTCGCCCGCGCCAACCGGCAATTGCGTGAGATCGACGAGCGCAAGGACGAATTTTTGAGCCAGGTAAGCCATGAAGTGCGCACGCCGATGACCTCGATCCGGTCCTTCAGCGACATCCTGTTGCAAAACCCGGAGATGGAAGCGACGCAGAAGCAGCGCTATCTCGGCGTCATCCAGGAGGAAAGTCTCCGGCTGACGCGGCTGCTCGACGGCATTCTCGACCTCAACCAGCAGGGCGCGGCCGGCACGCGGGCGGCAGCGACCACATTCGACCCGGAACTGGCGCTCGACCACGCACTGGCAAGCTGCGAGGCGCTGGCGCGCGCGGCCGGGGTCGGCATCAGCCGCACCAAGCCCGTGCGCCGCGCCGTCGTCGACGGCGACCGCGACCGGCTGGCGCAGGTGTTCATCAACCTGATTTCCAACGCGATCAAATATAACAGCGCCCGCAAGCCGTCGGTCACGATTGCAACCCGTGTGCGCAAAGGACGCTACGAGGCCATCATCAGCGACAACGGGCCCGGCGTGCCCGAGGCCGAACGCGAGACGATTTTTGCCAAATTCGCCCGCGGTGCCGCAGCCGGCCAGACAGGCGCCGGGCTCGGGCTCGCCATCAGCCGTCAGATCGTCACCGGTTTCGGCGGCACGTTGACGGTGTCGCAAAGCGCCGAGGGCGGCGCTGCGTTCACGATCAGCCTGCCGCTGGCGCAGCCGGCGCGCCACGCTAGCGGGACAGGTTGAGACAACGCCGAGCGCGGCCGAGGCAAAGGCCCGTTTTTCGCTTGCACGCGCATGGGCGAGCCTTTAAGGCTTGCCCCGGTTCGGAGCGTAGCGCAGCCCGGTAGCGCACTTGACTGGGGGTCAAGGGGTCGTGGGTTCGAATCCCGCCGCTCCGACCATTTCACAATGGGTCCATTCCGGACACATGGGTTACAGATTATACCGGAGACATGGATAACACTTTCGGCCCGAACGGGTTTTTCGAGTGCTTCCAGTCTGCATGTTTCATCGTCGAAATAGCCCAAATCATAGTCCATAAGGCTGACGAGCCAAATCCTGTCTTCGGCCTGCTTGCGAGCGGCCGGCTTTGCTCATCGTCTGATCACGTCATCGGCGGCCCGGTTCCTCCATGGACCGGTCCGCGCTATGCTCGCTTTGCAGAGGCGGGAGAGTAGGGCGTGAACGCGTATAGTGTCATTGTAGAATATGAAACGGTCGCCGGCCGTGAAGCCGAGTTTTGCGCGCTGATGGGTGAACATGCGCGCCTCACGCTAGAGGAGGAGCCGGGATGCCTGCGCTTCGAGTTGCTGCGGCCGACCGGCGAGGACGGCGCCCTCCTGCCCCGCCGTTTCATCACCAGCGCGCTCTATGCAAACCAGTCGGCGCTCGCCACACATCGGCGCAGCGCGCGACGCAAACGGGTCCTGGCGGCGATGGACCCGCTGACGGCGTCGCGCCGGCTGACCGTTTCGCGATCCGTCTTCCCCACTGCCACGGATGACGGGCTGCGGCCTGAAGAACTGAACGCCGCCAATGACGGCTAGAGCGAGGATTCGGAGCGACCCTGGGCGCGCTGGATGCGCTTCTGTTCCCATATTTTTTCCTCAAGCGCCTGCCGTTCGAGATCGGCCGCGCTCGGGGCGCGGGTTTCCACGCCGTACGGAGAGCCGGCGCAGGCGGCCAGCGCGAACATGGGCAGAAGGAGGATCAGGCGTCTTGCATGGCGCGGGACACTATCGTTTGCCGACGGCTTCGACGGTGAGGCCTGGTTTATCGGGCTCGCCCGAAGGGCCGGAGCGGAAAAGCCGTCCGAGCCGGAAAATGTCTACGGTTTTGATATCGCCCGTCAAACCGCAATCGCCCGACCTTGGTCTTTCGCGCCGGGGCTGACCAAGGGCTTGCGAGGGCGCGGCCAGGCACCGCTCGCCGTCTGCACGGCCGCGCAACCGTGACCTCTGCCGCCTGAACCGGCCATAAGCGGGTGCCTCAGCGCACCTGATCAAGCAGGCGCTTGCACTCCAACAGGTCGAACAGCGCCTCCTGCAGCAGCGCCCGGTTGTCACGCGAGAGCTTACCGTCGCCCTGCACGGGGCTATCGTCATCGGTCTTGCCGAGTCCGAAAAAGCGGCGGCTCGGCTTGGCCTTCGGCTCGCCGACCAGCATTTCGTCATCGGCGGTTTTGGACGCGGACGGTACCGGAGCGGCCGCCTGCTTGCGCTTGGTGATCGCTTCTGCGGCGGCAAGATCGCCGGCGCCGATCGCGGCCACGAACTGGACACCGTTCTCGCGCAGCAATTTCTGCACGCCCTTGATCGTATAACCCTGATCGTAAAGCATGCGTTTGATGCCCTTGATCAGATCCACGTCTTGCGGGCGATAATAGCGCCGCCCGCCGCCGCGCTTCATCGGCTTGATCTGGCCGAAACGCGTTTCCCAGAACCGCAGCACATGTTGCGGCAGGTCGAGGTCCTCGGCCACTTCACTAATGGTTCTGAAGGCGTCGGGGCTCTTGTCCATGGCGTGCTCCAGCAAGGACGTTCCTCCGATTCGGTTCCCATTTCAGCGGTTTACGCATAATTTTTCAAGCCGGTACGCCAGCCTGGCAAAGCCCGCTTCAACGGTCGCGGCCACCGCGCGGCGGCCGAAACGGTGTCGTTCCGCTTGAGATTGGCCGGACGAGGCTATTTTCCGCTTTTGACCCGCAACGCTTTGTGCGCGCGCAGGATGCGGTTCTTGAGCACATTCGAGGCCTTGAAGGTCATGACCTTGCGCGGCAGGATCGGCACTTCCTCGCCGGTCTTGGGGTTGCGGCCGATGCGCTCGTTCTTCTCACGCACCTGAAACGTGGCGAAAGAGGACAGCTTGACCGTCTCGCCGCGTACGACCGCGTCGCAAATCTCGTCGAGAACCATTTCAACAAGCTGCGCCGACTCCGTTCGGGACAGTCCAACCTTGCGGTAGACCGATTCGGCCAGATCGGCGCGCGTAATGGTCTTTCCCCCCATTCGGTCGTCCAGTCTCGCACAGAATTGCTAGATAATTCAAAACCGAAGGGACGTTAGGGAATCAACGGACCCAGGTCAAGAACCGGCATTGACGACAGGACCGCTACCAGCGCAACAGCACCGCGCCCCAGGTGAAACCGCCGCCCATCGCCTCGAGCAATACGAGATCGCCCTCGCGAATCCGGCCGTCGCCGACCGCGCACCCCAAGGCCAGAGGCACCGAGGCGGCCGAGGTGTTGCCGTGCAAATGAACCGTGGTGACGACCTTGTCTTCGGCTATCCCCAGCTTTTTGGCCGACGCATCGATGATGCGCTTGTTGGCCTGATGGGGAACGAACCAATCGAGATCGTCCGCGCCCACGCCACCGGCGGCGAACGTGGCTTCGACGACATCGGTTATCATGGCGACGGCATGTTTAAACACTTCGCGGCCCTGCATGCGCAGATGCCCGACCGTGCCGGTGGAGGACGGCCCGCCATCGACGTAAAGCTTATCCTTGTGCGTCCCGTCCGATCTGAGGCTTGCGGCCAGGATGCCACGGTCGGCCATCGTGCCCTGCCCTTCCGTCGCTTCCAAAACCACGGCGCCGGCGCCATCGCCGAACAGGACGCAGGTGGTGCGGTCGCTCCAGTCGAGAATGCGCGAAAAGGTCTCCGCACCGATGACGAGAACCCGCCGGGCCTGCCCGCCGCGAATATAAAGATCGGCCGTCGTCATGGCATAGACGAAGCCTGAGCACACGGCCTGCTGATCGAAGGCGAAGCCGTGATGCATGCCGAGGCGTTCTTGGATCTCGACGGCGGTCGCCGGAAAAGTGTGATTGGGCGTCGAGGTCGCCAGCACGATCAGGTCGATGTCGTCGGGCGTCATGCCGGCGGCGGCGAGCGCATTGCGGGCCGCCGCCTCGCCGAGTGAGGCCGTGGTCTCGTCGTCGGAGGCGATATGGCGCTGGCGAATGCCGGTACGCTGGACGATCCACTCATCCGACGTCTCGACCATGCCTTCGAAATCGGCGTTGCGCATGACACGCCGAGGCAATGCGGTTCCGACACCGCGCACGACTGATCGTATCATCCCCTGTTCCTAAATATCGCCCGAGGCGGTTTGTGTGCCCGTGCGCTCGCCGGCCGATCGCTGGGAGTGGAAAAGATCGAGATCGGCCCTGATCTTTTCGATCAGGCTGTTGCGCGCCATATCGTAACCGAGTTCCACGGCGGCCGAAAAGCCCTCGTCGTCGGTGCCGCCATGGCTCTTGACGACGATCCCGTTCAGCCCCAGGAACACGCCGCCATTGATCTTGCGGACATCCATTTTTTCACGCAGGCGCTGAAAGGCGGAGCGCGCGAAAATATAGCCGATCCTGGCGAAAAGCGTCCGGCTCATGGCACTGCGCAGATATTCGGCCAATTGCTTGGCCGTGCCTTCCGCCGATTTCAGCGCGATGTTGCCGGCAAAACCTTCGGTGACGACGACGTCCACGGAGCCCTTGCCGATATCGTCGCCTTCCACGAAGCCATGATAATCCATCGTCCTGAGATCGGCCTCGCGCAACAGCCGGCCCGCCTCGCGCACATCCTCCTGGCCCTTGATCTCCTCGACGCCGACATTGAGCAGGCCGATTGTCGGCCGGTCGAGATCAAACAGCGCACGCGCCATCGCGGCGCCCAGAATGGAAAAATCGATCAATTGATGGGCGTCGGCGCCGATGGTCGCGCCGACGTCGAGCACGATGCTTTCGCCGCGGATGGTCGGCCAGATGGCCGCGATCGCCGGGCGCTCGATATCGGCCATCGTGCGCAGGCAGAATTTCGACATCGCCATCAGCGCGCCGGTATTGCCGGCCGACACGCACACCTCGGCCTCGCCCTTCTTGACGGCTTCGATCGCCTTCCACATCGAGGATTTCCACCGGCCCTGCCGCAGAGCCTGGCTCGGCTTGTCATCCATGCGCACGGCGACCTCGCAGTGCACGAATTCCGAAACCGCGCGCACGCGCGGATATTTTTCCAGAACCGGAACGACGGCGTCCTCGCGCCCGAACAGCAAAAAGCGCGCATCGGGGCGCCGCTCGACCACCTTTTGGATGCCCGGAATGATCACGGACGGTCCGTGGTCGCCGCCCATGGCGTCAATGGATATCCTGATCACGCCTGTCTCATCTCATATCTGATGATGGTCGAACCTCCGGAAGCCCGGCGAAAATAGCGCTTTTGAAAGTCGGCACAACCGGATTCGCCGGATCAGAGCGCACAGTTGTCAGCTTTTGCGTTTCAAGGAAAGCAATTTCGCGAAAGGCGATTCCTCTTCTCGAGAACCCGACGGGCCTTCATCGAGGCGGGAAACGGGCGCGGCCTCGCTGCGCGGGTAAGGATCGAGGCCGAGCGCGAAATATTGTTCGGCGAGCGCGCCGACATCGATCGTATCGCCCAAAAACGTCTCCGGTGCGTCCTGCCCCTCCGGATCGAGCAGGATTTCGCCCTCCGCCGAGACATCAGGCCGGGCAAGCCGCGAGTTTTCGGGAACGAACAGCGCCTCGAGCATTTCCTCGACGCGCGCATCGAGCGGCTGAAGGGTAACCACGCAGGTCTGCACGATGTCGGCCGAAACCGAGCCGGCGACCCTGACGCCATCCGCGCGCCAGGCCGACACGCTCAGCGTCGCGCGGAAATTGCGTACCGCCTGCAGGTCGTGGATCGCGGCCAGGGCCGCCTTCTGGTCCTCGTCCGCGATGATCGAAACCGGCATGCCCTTGCGCGGTAGCGTGCGGATATTGACCCGGAAGGATATCGGGCTGTCGACAGTATCGGCCATCGTCTCAAGCTCCCGCGGGACGGCCTTCGGCCGGCGGAAAGGCGATCTCGCCGCGCAGCAGGCTTTCGCTGTCCTGGCGCTGCAAGGCCTCGTGCGCGGCCATCACATAGTCGGCCAGCGGGACAGCGCCCTGCCAGTCGGTTGTGTCGGGCCGGATATTGCGCGCCAGCGCGGCGCTGAGGGCGGCGCGGTCGCCCGCCTCGATCGCCTCGCCATAAGCGCCGGCGCGGCCGTAAAACATGCGCGCCAGCTTCTTCACCCGCTTGGCGATGCCGAGATCGCCGATACCCAGTTCGCGTAGCGAATGGTCGACGTCGCGGAAGAACTCGTCCGTCAGATCCTGCACCAGTTCCGACAATGGCGCGCCTTCGCGCCGCGCCCGGTGCATCAGCAAGAAGACATGCAGCGACAGCATCTCGAAGCGGCCGAGCGGCGTGTCAGGCACCGACCACGTGTCATAGGCAACCGGCTGCCGCGCCGCCGCCACGATTTGCCGGTAGAGTATCTCAACGACGGCCTGGTTCGGTTTCGGGGCGAGGCCAAGTAGTTGTTTGAGCATGCCGGGTGACTCCCCTGGTCCGCCTCACGAGGGTGCGCCTGTTGCATCGGCGTGTAAGCTGGTTTACCGAGTTCGCGCCGCGGTGCAAGTCGCGAAGCGCCTTTCATGGAGATGTCGTTGCTGCCAGTCAATTTCAATGGGGACAAACGCCGGCGCTATCTTCTCGCCGCCATGGCGGCCGGGTTGCTGCCGCTTGCCGGCTGCAACACCGCGCAGACCCTGAACCCGCGCGAAACCCTCACCCAGGGCTATGTCGTCGACGAGGAGGCGATCGAGCTCGTTCCGGCCGGCTCGAGCCGCGAGCAGGTGTTGCTTGCGCTTGGCACGCCGTCCACCACCGCCACCTTCGACAACGAGGTATTTTATTACATCTCGCAAAAGCGGGTGCGTCCGGTCGCCTTCATGCGCCCGCGCCTGGTCGAGCAGCGGGTGCTCGCGGTTTATTTCGGCGATGACGGCCGGGTGTCGAGCCTGTCCAATTACGGGCTGCAGGACGGCAAGGTCTTCGACTTCGTGTCCCGGACCACCCCGACCGGCGGCAAGGACCACACTTTCGTCGGTCGTCTCTTGTCCGGCCTCGGCAGCGGCAAGCCGCCGCCCAACGGCCCGTTCGGCGGCCCGCCGGTCTGATCCGGGCCGGCCGAAACCGAGCCGAACCCAATCGGGAACTGAAAAACCCCGCGGGATCGCTCCCGCGGGGTTTTTTGCTCGATGTCGCCGGTATGCCGTCAGTGCGCCAGGACGGCGAGCAGCAGCAGGGCGACGATGTTGGTGATCTTGATGGCCGGGTTGACGGCCGGGCCGGCAGTGTCCTTGTAGGGATCGCCGACCGTGTCACCGGTGACGGAGGCCTTGTGCGCGTCGGAGCCCTTTTCGTGCTTGACGCCATCCTTGTCGACGAAGCCGTCCTCAAAGCTCTTCTTTGCGTTGTCCCAGGCACCGCCGCCTGACGTCATCGAAATGGCGACAAACAGGCCATTGACGATAACGCCCAACAGCGAGGCACCGAGCGCGGCAAAAGCCGACGCCTTGGAGCCCGAGATCAGGTAGACGCCGAAATAGACCACGAGCGGCGCCAGAACCGGCAACAGCGACGGGATGATCATTTCCTTGATCGCTGCCTTGGTGAGCAGATCGACGGCGCGCGCATAGTTCGGCTTGGATGTGCCTTTCATGATGCCCGGATCGTCGCGGAACTGTCTGCGCACTTCCTCCACAATCGAGCCTGCAGCGCGGCCGACCGCGGTCATGGCGATGCCGCCGAACAGATACGGGATCAGGCCGCCGAAGATCAGGCCGGCAACCACGTAGGGATTGGACAGCGAGAACGAGACGTCGCCCATATCGGCAAAATAGGGGAAGGTCGCGCTGTTGGCGGCGAAATATTCCAGATCGTAGGAATAGGCCGCAAACAACACCAGGGCGCCGAGGCCGGCCGAGCCGATCGCGTAACCCTTGGTGACCGCCTTGGTGGTGTTGCCGACCGCGTCGAGCGCGTCGGTGGTCTGGCGCACTTCCGGCGGCAGGTCCGCCATTTCGGCGATGCCACCGGCATTGTCGGTGACCGGGCCGAACGCGTCGAGCGCGACGATCATGCCGGCGAGGCCGAGCATGGTGGTGACCGCGATCGCGGTGCCGAACAGGCCGGCAAGCTGGAAGGTCGAGATAATGCCGGCAATGATCACGATGGCGGGCAGCGCTGTCGCCTCAAGCGAGACGGCCAGGCCCTGGATGACATTGGTACCGTGGCCGGTGACCGACGCCTGAGCGATCGAATTCACCGGGCGCTTGTTGGTACCGGTGTAATATTCGGTGATCACCACGATCAGCCCGGTCACCAAGAGGCCGACGATGCCGCACAGGAACAGGCTGGTGCCGTTGACGGTCGTGCCGTCGGCGAGGGTGATGTCGTTCCAGCCGATCGTCAGCGAGGTGGCCGCGCCGATGCCGATCACGGTCAGCAGACCGGTCACGATCAGGCCCTTGTACAGCGCGCCCATGATCGAGCCGTTGGCGCCGAGCTTGACGAAGAAGGTGCCGATCACCGACGTGATGATGCAGGCACCGCAGATCGCCAGCGGATAAAGCATGACGCTGCCCAGAACCTCGGTGCCGCCGAAGAAGATGGCGCCGAGAACCATGGTGGCGACGACCGTCACCGCATAGGTTTCGAACAGGTCGGCGGCCATGCCGGCGCAGTCGCCGACATTGTCGCCGACATTGTCGGCGATCGTGGCCGGGTTGCGCGGATCGTCCTCCGGGATACCAGCTTCCACCTTGCCGACTAGGTCGCCGCCGACATCCGCACCCTTGGTGAAGATGCCGCCGCCGAGGCGGGCGAAGATCGAGATCAACGAGGCGCCGAAACCGAGCGAGACCAGGGCGTCGATGACGGCGCGGTCGGACGGCGCGTGGCCCATCGGGCCGATCAGCACGTAATAATAGACGGCAACGCCGAGAAGGGCGAGGCCGGCGACGAGCATGCCGGTGATAGCGCCGGATTTGAACGCGACGTCGAGGCCGGCGGCCAGGCTGTTGGAGGCGGCCTGGGCGGTGCGCACATTGGCGCGGACCGAAACATGCATGCCGATGAAACCGGCGGCGCCCGACAGGACGGCCCCGATCAGGAAGCCGATAGCGGCCGCACCCGACAACAGCCACCAGGCCAACAGGAATACGACGACCCCGACGATCGCGATGGTGGTGTATTGTCGGCTCAGATAAGCCTGCGCGCCCTCCCGAATAGCGCCGGCGATTTCCTGCATGCGCTCATTGCCCTGGTCGGCCGCAAGGACCGATTGCGTCGCCCAGATGGCGTACAGGACAGAAAGAAGGCCGCAGGCGATGACGATATAAAGTATTGTCACTGCCAATTTCCTCGAGTTTGGCCCGGAAGAACCCCTCCCCGGGCCGTTGAAGGAAGATCGGTCCCTGCCGAGACATGGCGGATTCCGACCAGTCGCCGCGGCTTATGCGAAACGGCTGGGGCAACGTCAAGGTTTTGTTAAAGTTTTGCCCGGCTTTCGCCATGAAAGCGGAGCGGAAAGGTGAAGGTTTTGCACCCAGCGTGCAACACAACGCGGCAAATACCGCCCGGGCCGGGCGATGGAACGGTTTTCAATAAAAGCCGACCGGCGCGCCCGACGCGAAAACCGCCTCGTGACGGATCACAGCCATGGCTAGGGCCGGTCACCGGCGCCGGTCGGACGCACAAAACACGACACGGTCGCGCGGCGCGCGGCGCGCGGCGACAAGGGGCCGATTCGTCAGGCGGGCGCCTTGCGCCGCGCCGAAACGACAAGCACCGCGAGAGCGCCGATACACACGAAGACGCCCGGGAAGATGATCCAGTTGAGCATGTCCCAACCCCACGCGTTGTACACCTGCCCCGACATCAGCGATGCGAAGGCGACCGAGCCGAACAGCAGGAAGTCGTGAACGCCCTGGACCTTGCCCTTCTCGGCATCGGTATAGGTTTCCGACACCATGGCGGTCGCGCCGATGAAGCCGAAATTCCAGCCGACGCCAAGCAGAATCAGCGCGCTCCAGAACTGCCACAGCGCGATGCCCGACAGCGCCACGATAGCGCAGCCGACGAGCAGGATCAGACCGGTCGCCACGATCGTCTCCTTGCCGAAACGGGCGATCAGCCGGCCGGTGAAAAAGCTCGGTGCGAACATGGCCATGACATGCCAGGAAATGCCGAGCGCAGCTTCGTCGGGCGAAAAGCCGCAACCAACCATGGCAAGCGGCGCGCCGGTCATGACAAAACTCATCAACGCGTAGGAACCGACCGCGCACAACAACGCGACCATGAAGCGCGGCTGCGCGAGGATTTCGCCCAGCGGGCGTACCGGCGCGTCCGTCTGCGCCGAGGCAACGGCCTGCCGATCATGCAGGCGCAGGAAGGACAGGATCACGGCGCCGAGCGCGGCCAGGCCGATCACGGCGGCGAACGAGCCGGCGAACATGACCGGGGCAAACAGGCTACGGGTAAAGATGACGACTTGCGGCCCGACGATCGCCATCACGACACCGCCGGCAAGCACGGTGGAGATCGCCCGCGCCTTGAACTGGGAGGGGGCATTGTCGGCGGCGGCGAAGCGGTATTGCTGGACCGACGCGCCGCCGAAGCCGATGATCAGCAGCCCCAAGGAAAACAGCCAGAAATCGCCGCGAAACAGGGCGAAGGTGGCGAGCGCGCCGCCAAGCGCGGTCGCCAGGGTGCCGGAGAGAAAGCCGTTGCGCTGGCCGAAACGGCGCACGAGCCAGGCGAGCGGCAAGGCACCGAGCGCGACGCCGACCGTATAGGCTGTGACCGGCGCGGTGGCGAGCGACTTGTCGGCGCCGAGAAGATAGTGACCGGCCAGTCCGCCGATCGAAATCGAAACCGGGGCGGCGGCACCGACAATCGCATTGGACGCGGCCAGGATGAGCGCGGTGCGGCGCGCTTCGCGCGCCTGCGTTTCCACCGTCATCAGGCGCCCCTTCCCCGACCTTCGCCGCGCAGGCGTCGCGAGACCCGGTCCAGCACCGCGTTGACCAGCTTCGGTTCCTCCTCCGCGTAGAAGGCCTTGGCGATATCGACATACTCCGACACGATGACGGCGACCGGCACGTCTGCGCGTTTCATCAACTCGAAAACCGCCGCCCGCAGGATGGCGCGCAAAGTCGTATCCAGGCGCGACAGCGGCCAGTCCTCGGTCAGAGCCTGGCGGATCACAGGGTCGACCGTCTTCTGGTTTTCCACGACGCCGGCCAGAATGGCCCGGAACCATTGCGGATCGGCCTCGCGGTAAAGCGCGCCGTCGAGTTCCTTGCCAAGACGAAAGGATTCATATTCGGCCGTGGTTTCCAGCAGGCCGCTGCCGGCGACGTCCATCTGGTACAGCGCCTGAACGGCGGCGAGCCGAGCCGAGCCGCGCTTGTTGGCGGGACGCGTCTGTGGTCGCCCATTGTCGGCCGGAGCGGTCACGATCAGGCTCCGAGCCTTTCACGCACGGCGACCATGGTCAGCGCCGCGCGCGCGGCGAAACCGCCCTTGTCGCCTTCCGAACGCTTGGCGCGCGCCCAGGCCTGTTCTTCGTTTTCGACGGTGAGAATGCCGTTGCCGATCGCGATCGATTCCTCAACCGCGAGGCGCGTTAGCGCGCGCGAGGATTCGTTGGCCACGATCTCGAAATGATAGGTCTCGCCACGTATGACACAGCCCAGCGCGACGAAGCCGTCATAATCGGCGCCGGTGCCTTCGCCGGCATCGAGCGCGAAGGCGATCACGGCGGGAACCTCGAGCGCCCCGGGCACGGTGACGACATCGTAGGTGGCGCCGGCCTCCTCGCACGCCGCCTTGGCGCCCTCGAGAAGCGCATCGGAAATCCGGTCGTAGAAGCGCGCTTCGACGATCAGCAGATGTTTTTTCCTGGAAGCGCTCATGGGTCTCTCCGAGTAAGCGGGTCACTTAGGCCGAACGGCGATGGCACGCAAGCGCGAGTTTGCCGGCCAGCCGGTCCCGGCAATCATTAGACACGAACTGCCGTTGTCGGCCGGCCCGGCGCAAGTTTATTTGCGCCATGCGGATCGATGGCGGACCGAGCCCTAAACGTCTTCGTGCGCAGCCTCGGCCAGCCGCGCAGCGTAACGCGCCATCGTGTCGATCTCCAGGTTGACATGGTCGCCAACCTGGCGCTCACCCCAGGTGGTGACGACGAGCGAATGGTGGATCAGGAGCACGTCGAAATGCGTGCCCTCCACCCGGTTCACGGTCAGCGACGTACCGTCGAGCGCGACCGATCCCTTGGGCGCAATGAACCGCGCCAGTGCGCGCGGCGCCTCCAGGGTGAAGCGGACCGCGTCGCCCTCGTCCTTTCGGGCCACGATCTCGGCGAGGCCGTCGACATGGCCCGACACGATATGGCCGCCGAGCTCGTCGCCGAGCTTCAGTGCGCGTTCGAGATTGAGCCGACTGTGCTCGCGCCAGTCAGCCACCGTCGTCAGCCGCAACGCCTCCTCCCACGCCTCGACCTCGAACCAGCGCGCGTTCGATCCCTGATCTGGCAGCGCCACCACCGTCAGGCAGACGCCCGCGCAGGCGATCGAGGCGCCGATCTCGATCGTGGCCGGATCATAGGCGGTCTCGATGCGGATGCGCCGGCCCTCCGCAAGCGGGCGTATCCCCGTCACCCGGCCGATATCGCTGACGATCCCGGTAAACATCTACGCCGTCCTCACAAGTTCGATGCATTCGTCCGGGCCGAAACGCGCACGGCGCAGGACACGGAACCCCTCGGGCAGCGTGTCGCGGTCGAACGGCGCAGCAATGCCGCCCGCGCCGATCGCCTCCGGCCCGGTGAACAGCACGATCCGGTCGACCAGCCGCTCGGCCAAAAACCCCTTGGCGGTGTTGGCGCCGCCTTCGACCATCACGCTCGACATGCCCTGGGCGGCCAGATCCTCCAAAAGCTCCGGCAACGCGACCGCGCCGTCAAACTCCTCGGTGGCGAGCAGGCCCACGCCGGCCCGCGCCAGCGCCTGGCGCCGCGCCTCGGGCGCCGAGGCGCAGGCGGCGACCAGAACCGGAACCCGCGCGGCCTGCGCGACCAGCTTCGAGGTTACGGGAAGGCGCGCGCCGCTATCAAGCACGATGCGCACAGGCGAGCGGTCCTCCAATCCGGGCAGTCGGCAGGTCAGTTCGGGGTCGTCGGCGATCGCGGTGCCGATACCGATCAAGACGGTGTCGGCCTCGGCACGCATCAGATGGACCTGTGCGCGCGCGACAGGACCGGTGATCGGCACCTGGCCCTGCCCAGCGCGGCCGATCATGCCGTCGGAAGAAACCGCCAGCTTCAGAATCACTTCCGGACGTTTTTTCATGGAACGCATGAGATAGCCGGCCATGACGTCGCCGGCCCGATCGGCCAGAACGGCCTCGACGACCTCAACGCCTGCGGCGCGCAACATGGCGTATCCCTTGCCCGAAACGCGCGGGTCAGGATCGGTCGAGGCGCCGACGACGCGCCCGACCCCGGCGGCGATCAAGGCCGAGGCGCAGGGCGGCGTGCGGCCATGATGGGCGCAGGGCTCGAGCGTGACATAGGCGGTCGCCCCGCGCGCCCGCTCGCCGGCCTCGGCCAGCGCCTCGGTCTCGGCATGGGGCCGCCCGCCGCGCGCGGTCACCCCGCGGCCGACAATCACTGGACTGTTGCCCTCATCGGCGACGATCAGGGTTCCGACCGAGGGATTGGTGGCGGTGAGGCCGAGATTGCGGCGCGACAGCCGGATCGCGGCCGCCATGAAACGCCGGTCGAGCGCGGCCTGATCCCTGCCGGCGGAGGACGGCGTCGTCACGGATCGCGGGCGACTTCCTCGCCGCCCAATTCGCCGAGCAGTTCGTGAAAATCCTTCGCCTCGCGGAAATTGCGATAGACGGAGGCAAAGCGCACATAAGCGACATCGTCGAGCGATTTCAGCGCTTCCATGACGAGCCGGCCGATCTGGTCGGAGGCGATCTCGGTCTCGCCGGAACTTTCAAGCTGGCGCACGATGCCGGAGACAGCGCGCTCGATCCGCTCCGGCTCGACATTGCGTTTCCTGAGCGCGATGTCGAAGGAGCGGATCAGCTTGTCGCGGTCGAACGGCACCTTGCGGCCGGATCGCTTGACCACCACGAGGTCGCGAAGCTGCACCCG
Organism: Nitratireductor arenosus; assembly: GCF_009742725.1. Taxonomy (GTDB): domain Bacteria; phylum Pseudomonadota; class Alphaproteobacteria; order Rhizobiales; family Rhizobiaceae; genus Mangrovimarina; species Mangrovimarina arenosa. The sequence goes on from NZ_WPHG01000004.1 coordinate 432,671, forward strand.
CTCGAACGTGGTGAAGCGCCCGCCGCAATCCGGGCAGACGCGGCGCCGCCGGATCACTGCGCCGTCCTCGGCCGGACGGGAATCCTTCACGGCCGTGTCTTCAGACTGGCAATAGGGGCAACGCATCGCGATCCCTCGTCGTGGTCGTTGGCAGCAGGCTGACGTCAGCCCATATAGGGATAGAGCGGGAACCTTTCGGTCAGTGCAATCACCTTGTCCTTGACCGCAGCTTCCACGGCCGCGTTGCCGTCGTCGGAATTCGACGTCTTGAGACCGTCCAGCACCTCGGCGATCAGACTGCCGATCTCGCGGAACTCGGCCTGGCCAAAGCCGCGCGTGGTGCCGGCGGGCGTACCCAGCCGGATGCCCGAGGTGACAAAAGGCTTTTCCGGGTCGAAGGGAATGCCGTTCTTGTTGCAGGTTATGTTGGCGCGGCCCAGAGCGGCCTCGGCGCGCTTGCCGGTGGCGTTCTTGGGCCGGAGATCGACCAGCATCAAATGGTTGTCGGTGCCGCCCGAGACAATGTCGAGCCCGGTCTCCTTGAGGCTCGCGGCGAGCGCCTTGGCGTTGGCAGCAACCTCGCGTGCATAGGTCTTGAACTCGGGTTGCAGCGCCTCGCGGAAGGCGACCGCCTTGGCGGCGATGACATGCATCAGCGGCCCGCCCTGCAGGCCCGGGAACACGGCGGAGTTCACCTTTTTCGCAACCGCCTCGTCATTGGTCAGGATCATGCCGCCGCGCGGCCCGCGCAGCGATTTGTGGGTGGTGGTGGTCACGACATGGGCATGCGGCACCGGCGAGGGATGCACGCCGGCGGCGACGAGGCCGGCAATATGGGCCATGTCGACCATCAACCAGGCGCCGACCGCGTCGGCGATCTCGCGGAAACGCTTCCAGTCCCAGAAACGCGAATAGGCGGTGCCGCCGGCCAGGATCAGCTTGGGTTTGTGTTCATGCGCCAGACGCTCGACCTCGTCCATGTCGAGCAGATGGTCGTCTTCGCGCACGCCGTAGGAGACGACGTTGAACCATTTTCCCGACATGTTGACCGGCGAGCCGTGCGTGAGATGGCCGCCCGAATTCAGGTCGAGGCCCATGAACGTATCGCCGGGCTGCAGCAGGGCCAGAAACACGGCCTGGTTCATCTGCGACCCGGAATTGGGCTGCACATTGGCGAACTGACAGCCGAAAAGCTGTTTGGCGCGCTCGATGGCCAGTTCCTCGGCGATGTCGACGAACTGACAGCCGCCATAATAGCGCTTGCCCGGATAGCCCTCGGCATATTTGTTGGTCATGATCGAGCCCTGCGCCTCGAGCACCGCCCTGCTGACGATGTTTTCCGAGGCGATCAGCTCGATCTCGTGGCGCTGGCGACCGAGTTCCTTGCCGATCGCGCCGAAGATTTCAGGATCAACGTCCGCGAGCGGGCTGTTGAAGAAGCTGTCGGCAGCGGGCGATACGGCAGTGGCAGTAGCCATAATGAACGGTCCTCATGTCGAGATGGTCCAGGATGAGCGGGCGCATTAACACACTTCGCGGCGGGCTTCCACGCGGCCGGCGCGAAATTTGCCTGGCGCGATCGCAACGGCCGGATCGTGAGCGCATGGGTGGCCCGGGCATGGGATCACGCAGGCGAGAAACGGGACAACGCGTGCACGAAAAAGACCTCTCCGCACAGTGGAGAGGTCCCGATCAGACGGGAAAACCGCCGTTCTTTAGAGAGCGGAGGAAATCATCAGTTCATCGACGCCGTCGCGGCCATAAATGTCGTCGCGGAAATGCACCACCTGATCGCCGGTCGACCAGGCCGAAATGTAGGTGAAATAAACCGGCACAGGGCCGGCCAGAGCCACAGGCGTGCTTTCACCGGTTTTGATGGTCTGCTCGAAACGCTGGCGGTTCCAGCCATCGGTATCGCGCAGCAGCCAGGTGACGAGATCACGCACGTTCTGGACGCGCACGCAGCCGGACGAATCGAACCGCATGAGCTTGTTGAACAGCCCCTGCTGCGGGGTGTCGTGCATGTAGACGGCATGCGGGTTGGGGAAATTGATCTTCACCGACGCCATGGCATTGATCTTGCCGGGATCCTGGCGGAAGCGCAGCTTGGTCGCCTCCTCGGTCGACCAGTCGATGGTGGCCGGATCGACCTCGGCGCCGCCGGGTCCGAGGATGCGGATGCTGTTTTCGGCGAGATAGTTCGGGTTTTTGCGCACCAGCGGAATGATGTCCCTGCGCACGATCGAGACCGGCGCGTTCCAGTACGGGTTGACGATCACTTCGTTGATCTTGGAATTGAGGATCGGCGTCTGGCGGTCGATCTTGCCGACGATCGCGGTGTGACGCAGAACGACACGCGAATTCTCGACCGCCTCGATCTGGGCGGCGGGAATATTGACCATGACATACCGGTCACCGAGAAAGCCCGACATCGACCGCAGTCGCACAATATTGGTTTCAAGCTGACCGAGCCGCACCGGCGCCGAAACATTCATCGCAGCGAAGGAGTAGCGGCCAAGCACGCCGTCGGCGGGAAGGCCATGGCGCGACTGGAAGCGCTTGACGGCGGTATCCACGTAGGTGTCGAAGGCCGACGACATACCGGCGCTTTGGGCCAGGTCGCCGGAAATCATCAGCCGGCGGCGCAGCGCCTCGACATCGCGGTCAACCACGCCAAGACGCAGCTTTTTGGTGGCCGGCACCATCGGCCAGCCGCCGCGAGACACGATGCTGGCATATTGCGCGACCGCCTGTTCGACATGGCCGACGGTCTGCGGGCTGAGAATCGGCAGATTCGAGGCCACCTTCTCGCCATTGCTGGCGCGGGCGTCGAACTGATCGTCCCATGCGCCGCGCTTCGGCGACAGGATCAAATCCCGGATGACATCCTGCTGGGCGCGCGCAGGCACCGTGGTCAGGGACGCGGCGGCCAAGCCCGCGCCAACAAGGAACTTGCGGCGATCCGTCTTCATCGTGCCAGTCAGCCTCATTCGTGTTGTTCGCGCGCCAAAGACGCGACATCGTCATCAGGGGTCGAGCCTAAAAGCGCGTGGTTAACAAAGCGCCTAACGTCGATCGCGGCCCATGAACCCCGATGTTCCTACACGAAAGAATATGGCGGCAAGAAGGCCCCGGCGCGACACATATGCGTGAGCGGCCGAAAAGACGGCGGCCGGCGCCACGCGCCGGCCCGCCATTTTCAAACCGAGGCGAGGACTGACTACATCCGATAGGCGATCGTGTCGTTCCAGAAACGGTCCAGACGCTGCAGGGCGCGGTTCATCTGGCGGAATTCCTCGATATTGATGCCGCCGACCTGCTCGATCGAGCCGATATGGCGATTGTAGAGATTGCCGACGACCTCGGCGATCTCCTGCCCCTTCGGCGTCAAGCTGACCCGCACCGAGCGACGGTCGACACGCGAACGCTGATGGTTGATGAAGCCGAGATCGACCAGCTTCTTCAAATTGTAGGACACATTCGATCCGAGATAGTAGCCGCGCGAGCGCAGTTCCCCCGCCGTCAGCTCCGAATTGCCGATGTTGAACAACAACAGCGCCTGGATCGCGTTGATGTCGGAACGGCCGTTACGTTCGAACTCGTCCTTGATCACATCGAGCAGGCGGCGGTGAAGACGCTCCACCAGCTGCAACGATTCCAGATAGAGCGAACGGATCGCTTCATGTCCCTCGCCTTCGGCCGGGACGGCCTGCGGGGCCTGTCGTGACTTGATCATCGTCTTTGCCTCTTGTTTGACGCCCGGTGATTGTTTTTGTTTTCACCTTGGCGTCGACCCTAGCGCAGACGAATAAAATTCGACTTAAACCTCAGCCTTAACAAGCGATTACGGAGCGGAGATCAAAAGATGCGTTAATTTTGTCTCAATGCGCGCGGCACAATTTTCAATCAATTCGAGCGTCGCGGCGCTGCAACGCTATACCGACGCGGAATGCCACGTAAAGCAGTGCCACGACCGCATGCGACAGCGCGATCAGCGGTCTGTCGCCGAACATTTCGGGGAAACCCCAATACATCGCCGTCTCCGTCGCGGCGCAAATGAACCAGATCACCGGCCCCCAGGACGCGGTCATCCACAAGCCGATACCGGCAAAGGGGAAAAGCACCGACAGCGACACCGACGCCACCTGCCATTCCACGGGCATCGTGTCGAAACGCCACAGCGGCCCGTCATAATAACCGATCAGCCGGACCCAATAGGCCACCCCGAACATCAGGCTGTAGGCGGCAACGACGCGCAGGAACCAGGGGAAGGCCGCTTCGACCAGTCCCGGCCGCCAGGCCGCTGCGTCGACGCCGTCCTCGCTCACAGGTCCAGTTCCCGCTCGAGCGGCGCGAAATAGGCGTCGACGACATCTTGCGTCACCGCCTCCAGCGTTGCCGGCCGCCACACCGGCGTGGCGTCCTTGTCGATGATGGCAGCCCGAATGCCCTCGTAGAAATCGTGACCGGCCAGCATGCGGTTGACGACGCGGAACTCCATGCGCATGCACGCGGCCATATCGATTGCCGCGCCCTCGATGATCTGGCGGTGGGTGACACGCAGGCTGGTGGGCGAGCGCCTGGCGATCGTATCCAGCGTCGCTGCGGCGAAATCCTCGCCGGCCGCCGCGCCCCGGCGCAAGGAGGAGCGCGTTTCATCAAGATCGTCGGGCGCGAAATGGCGGGCAATGGCCTCCAGTGTGTCGGACGCGGTCTCGCATGGCACCGTTTGCGCGTAGCGCGCGGCGACGGCGTCGGCATCGCCGCTTTCGGCAAGCGCGGTCAGGATTGCCTCGAGATCTGCCTGTTGGACCGCGTGGCTTGCAAGCCCGCTCCACACAGCGTCGCCCTGGCGGATGCGGGCGCCGGTCAGACCGAGATAGAGGCCGAAGCGGTCCTTCAGCCGCGGCAGGATGTAGCTGCCGCCGACGTCGGGGAAAAAACCGATGCCGACCTCCGGCATGGCGAAGACGGCGTTTTCGCTCATCAACCGGTGGCTGCCGTGGAACGACACGCCGACGCCGCCACCCATGGCGATGCCGTCGACCAGGGCGATATAGGGTTTGGGAAAACGCGCAATGGCGAGGTTGAGACTGTACTCGTCGGCGAAGAAGTCGACCGGCGGATTGCCGGCGCGTCCGGCCTCGTAGATATGCAGGATATCGCCGCCGGCGGAAAAGGCCCTGCCCTCGGCCTTGATGACGACCAGAGCCACCTCAGGGTCGTCGGCCCAGGCGGAGAGCGCCCTTGTGAGCGCCAGCACCATGGCGTGGGTGACCGCGTTCAGCGCCTTGGGGCGCGTCAGCGTCACCACCCCGGCGGCCCCAAGCCTTTCGAAACGTATCTCCTCGCCGCCGCCGAAATCCATGCCGATCGTCCTTCGCGTCGTCTCCGCTGCAAGGTCGTCGCACCGCTCGATCCGGCCGGCCTTACCCGATGCCGAGGCTTATGCGGCGACCGCCCCGGCGTCAATCTCGCCGGTGACAAAGCCGGCGGCAAGGCTCTCACGCCGGGCTTTGAGCGGTGCCGCGGCCATGCTATCCCTCGCGCAGATTCCGCCCCCGACATGGAGTGCGCCATGAACCGCATGTTTGGCGACAGAAAGATCGGCGCGCGCAGCGTCGACGAGATCACCGCGAGCCGGCGTCTGCGGCGCTTGCGCAAGGCCGACTGGTCGCGCCGCATGGTGCGCGAGAGCCGGTTGTCGGTCGACGACCTGATCTGGCCCATCTTCGTCATCGAAGGCGAAAACCGGCGCGAGGAAATCGCCGCCATGCCCGGCGTCTACCGCATGACGCTCGACCTGGCGGTCGCGCAGGTGGAAGAAGCGGCGAAACTCGGCATCCCGGCGATCGCCACCTTCCCCAATATCGAGCGCGGCCTGCGCGACCAGACCGGCTCGCACATCCTCGACGCAGACAACATCCTCAACAAGGCGAGCCGGGCGATCAAGCAGGCGGTGCCGGAGATCGGCATCATCACCGACGCCGCGCTGGACCCGTTCACCGATCACGGTCATGACGGCATCCTGCGCGAGGGCGTCATCGTCAACGACGAATCGGTCGCGCAAATCGCCGAGGCGGCGGTGCTGCAGGCGGCGAGCGGCGCCGACGTGATCGCACCGTCGGACATGATGGACGGGCGCATCGGCGCGGTGCGCGACGCGCTCGACGCCAACGGCTTCCAGGACGTGGCGATCATGTCCTACGCGACCAAGTTCGCCTCGTCCTTCTACGGACCCTATCGCGAGGCGGTCGGAACGGCCGGCCTGCTCCAGGGCGACAAGCAGACCTACTATATCGACCATGCCAATTCCGACGAGGCGATGCGCGAGGCCGAGCAGGATCTCGCCGAAGGCGCCGACATGATCATGGTCAAGCCCGGCCTGCCCTATCTCGACATCGTCCACCGGCTGAAGGACGCGTTCGCCGTGCCAACGTTTGCCTACCAGGTGTCGGGCGAATACGCGATGATCAAGGCGGCGGGCGCCAATGGCTGGATCGACGAAGACCGCGCGATGATGGAATCGCTGCTGTGCCTCAAGCGCGCCGGCTGCGACGGCATCCTGACCTATTTCGCGCCGCAGGTGGCGCGGGTGCTTTCGGAAAGATGATGGCGGCGACAGGGTTTTCGTCAGACGCTGCGATGCGACGAGGCGCGGCCCGATGAGCGCGGCGCGTCTGCTCGTCCTGGCGGCGGGACTGATCGGCGCCGCAGGCGTGGCGCTGTCGGCGGCCGCCGCGCATGCGGGTGGCGGCAATGTGGCGACCGCGGCGCAGTTCCTGCTTTTTCACGCCCCTGCCCTGCTCGCACTGGGGCTTTTTTCGCATTCACGATTGTCCCGCGTGGCCGGGCTGGTGCTTCTTGCCGGACTTTTGCTGTTTTCCGGCGACCTGCTCATCCGGCATTATGCCGACACCCGGCTTTTCGCGATGGCCGCGCCGGCGGGCGGGACGCTGATGATCCTCGGCTGGCTGGGCGTCGCCGGCTCGGCCCTGCGCCGGCCGCGCGGCGCCGACTGACGACCCTCACCCACGCAATTCTTGATTTCAGCCGGACAATCCCCATCTCCGACAGGCAGGCGGACAAGACCACCGCCCAAGAAAGGACAGGATGAGCGACAATATTCTCAACGGCGGTATTCTGGCCCCGCGTCTCGACGACTGGCGCGTCTACGACGGCGTGCGCACGCGCCGGGTCTTCGCCTTCCTGCTCGACTATCTGTTCATCGGCCTGCTTGTGATCCCGTTCGCAGTACTGGTGTTTTTGCTCGGCGTATTGACGCTCGGACTGGGCTGGGCGCTGTTCGGCGTTTTAGGCCCGATCGTGGCGCTGATCTATATCTGGAGCACGCTCGGCGGCGCGAAGCAGGCCACGCCCGGCATGCAGTTGATGAGCTTGCGCCTGGAGCGGCTCGACGAACGCCCGGTCGACGGTCTTCTGGCCGTGGTCCATACGGTGCTTTTTTGGGCCGGCAACGCGATCCTGACGCCGCTCGTCCTGCTCGTCACACTGTTTGTCGACCGCAAACGCACCCTGCACGACCTTTTGCTCGGCACGGTGGTAACACGCGCCGACCGCTAGCCAAGCGCGCCGCGTTCAAGCTCCATTCAATTTTTCTGATCATAGTTCGGCTTGGCAAAGTCCAAGAAACGGTTGACGTTTTGCGCGCGCCGTCCAAGCTATGGGCTGCTCGCAGATAGCGGAAACCATGACGCAGCATCCGACCCAATCGCCGCAGTTCTTCCTGACCGCGCCATCGCCATGCCCCTATATCGAGGGGCAGTTCGAGCGCAAAGTGTTCACGCATCTGGTTGGAGAAAAGGCGCCGGAACTCAACGACCTGCTCACGCAGGGCGGTTTCCGCCGCTCGCAGAACATCGCCTACCGGCCCGCCTGCGAAACCTGCAGGGCCTGCGTGTCGGTGCGCATCCGGGCTGAGGAATTCCGGCCGTCGAAGAATATGAAGCGGGTAACGCAGAAAAACGCCGACCTGATCGGCGCAGTGCACGACGCCGAACCCACAACCGAGCAATATTCGCTGTTTCGCGCCTATCTCGACGCCCGCCACCGCAAGGGTGGCATGTCGGACATGACGGTGCTCGACTACGCCATGATGGTCGAGGACACCCATGTCGACACCAAGATCATCGAATATCGCCGCCGCGGCCCGGACAGTTTCATCACCGGCACCGGCCAGGGCGCGCTGATCGCGGTGGCGCTGTCGGACACCATGGCCGACGGGTTGTCGATGGTCTATTCGTTCTACGACCCGGCCCAGGAGGAGCGTTCGCTCGGCACCTACATGATCCTCGACCACATCGCGCGGGCGCGCACGGCCGGACTGCCCCACGTCTATCTCGGTTATTGGGTCCACGGTTCGCAGAAAATGGCCTACAAGATCCGCTTCCAGCCACAGGAGCATCTCGGTCCGAAAGGATGGGAGCGTTACGAAGCGACGGACAATGGCGGATAACGCCGTGACAGCCACGATCCAGCCCGCGAAACCGCCGCCCCGCCTGGCCCAATCGAAGCGCTGAAACACTTGTCGCGCCCGGCCGGGTAGTATGATGCCGAAACCTGACTAAGGTCCCCGCAAATCACGCTTTTTTTCCAATCGAATCCGCCGGACCCGCCATGACCGCTTCCAACAGCAACCACACCAAGGGCCTTTTGATCACCACGATCGGCGGTATGACGCTGACCATCGACATCCCGTTGATCCGGCTCGCCGACGGCGACGCGTGGTCGATCCTGATGTTGCGCACCGGCACGACGGTCGCCGCGTCGCTCACCATCTGGTTGGCGTGGCGGATGCTGCGCGGCAACGCGCCGGCCCTGATTCCCGGCCGGGCCGGCCTGATGGTGGCGGCGCTCTACGCGGCCTCCTCGGTGACGTTCATCATGGCCGTCTACAACACCGCGACCGCCAATCTCGTCTTCCTGCTGGCCTTCAACACCATGTTCGCCGCGCTGCTGTCATGGCTGTTCCTGAAGGAACGCCCACGCCCGGCGACGCTGATCGCCATGGCGCTGATGCTCACCGGCATGCTGATCATCGTCTATGACGGCATCGGCACGGGCAATCTGGTCGGCGACATGTTCGCGCTCGCCTCGGCCTTCATATTGGCAACCGCGATCACGATTTCACGGGCGACCGGCAAGGATATGGGCTTTACCGCGCTGGTGGCGGTGTTGCTGCCGTTCGTGATTTCCGTGTTCATGGTCGCCAAGACCGGCTATCGGGTCGAGGCGCCGTGGTGGATCCTGTTCAACGGCGCCGTCATCATGCCGATCTCGTTCTTCTGCCTGGCGACCGGACCGAAATATATCTCCGGTCCGGAGGTGGCGATGTTCTATCTTCTGGAGACGGTGCTCGCGCCGGTCTGGGTGTGGATGATCTTCGCTGAGGTGCCGACCGCGGCCTCGATGACCGGCGGCGCGATCCTGGTCGTCACGCTGATCGCGCATTCCCTGTGGCAGTTGCACGACGGCCGGCGCCGGCGGGCCGCCCTGGCGGTGCGACACCCGGCCTGAGCGGCCGGGCCGGCGCTTCAGTACTTCTGCGGCACGTAGAGTTCGGGCGGCAGTACCTTGCGCTCATATTCGGGATTGAAAACGCGTTCCGGCAGCGCGATCTCCTCGTGCGGCACCGGCTCGTAGGGCACCTGGTTGAGCAGGTGGTCGATGCAATTCAGCCGCGCCCGTTTTTTGTCGTTACCCTCGACGATGTACCAGGGCGCCTCGGGGACGTTGGTGCGGGCAAACATCTCCTCCTTGGCCTTGGTATAATCTTCCCAGCGCACCCGGCTCTGCAGGTCCATCGGCGAGAGTTTCCACTGCTTCATCGGGTCGTGGATGCGCATCAGGAAGCGCATCTGCTGTTCCTCGTCGGTGATCGAAAACCAGTATTTGACCAGCATGATGCCGGAGCGCAGCAGCATGCGCTCGAATTCCGGCACGTCGCGGAAGAATTCCTCGACCTGGTCGGGCGTGGCAAAACCCATCACCCGCTCAACGCCGGCGCGGTTGTACCAGGAGCGGTCGAACAGGACGATCTCGCCGCCAGCCGGCAGGTGCGGCACGTAACGCTGGAAATACCATTGCGAGGTCTCGCGCTCGGTCGGCGCCGGCAGCGCGACCACTCTGGCGATGCGCGGATTGAGACGCTGGGTGATGCGTTTTATGACGCCGCCCTTACCGGCCGAATCGCGCCCCTCGAAGATCACGACGATCTTCTTCTTATGATGCGCGACCCAGTCCTGCAGCTTGATCAGTTCCGACTGGAGCCGGATCAGTTCGCGGAAATAGGTAAGCCGGTCGATCGTGTCGGGATGGGCCTTCCTGTAGACCTTGCGGATTTCCAGCGACAGAGCCGGCTCCGACAATTCCAGCTCGTAATCCTCGTCGAGCGTGTCGGCGAGCTCGGCCTCGAGCCAGTCCTTGCCGCCATCGTTCCTGTCCATCGCGTCCCTCATATTCTCCCACGTCGCGAGCCGCGCCGGCGGCGGTCGCGCTTTCATACGCTACCGCAGAGACCTAACCGGCACCAATGACGGAATTATTGCAGCCGTGTCCGGCAGTCAGGACGAGGCCAAGGCCTGCCGGTCGAGTTTGCCCGTCCCGGTCTTCGGCAATTCGGCGACGAATTCGACGATGCGCGGATATTTGTGGGGCGCAAGCGCCGCCTTGACGTGGTCTTGCAGAAGGCGGACCTCATCGTCATCGCCATCGACCCCCGCTCGCAGGCACACGATCGCTCGCAGGCTCATGCGGCGGTCAGCAAGCCGGTGCGCCAGCACGGCGCATTCATGCACATGCGCATGTTCGTTCAGGCAACGCTCGACTTCGAGCGGCCACACCCACTGCCCGGAGACCTTGATCAGATCGTCGGCACGGCCTTGAAAATAGAAGAACCCGTCACGTTCGACAAAACGGTCGCCGGTATAGATCCAGTCGCCGCGCATGGTTTCGGCGGTCTTGTCCGGCCGGTTCCAGTAGCACGGCGCCGAGGAGGTGCCGCGCACCCACATAACCCCCTCCCTGCCCGGGCCAACCTGGCGGCCGTCGGCGTCGCGCAAGACGACCTCGTAGCCCGGCACCGCGCGGCCCGCCGCGCCGAGCCGCTGCTCGCTTTTGCCGTTCGACAAATAGATATGCAGGATTTCCGTCGAACCGAGCCCTTCGACCGCGGCCAGGCCGGTCAGCGTCTCCCAAGCCGCGTGAATATCCTGCGAAAGGGTCTCGGCGGCCGAGATCGACAGGCGCAGTGAGGACAGGTCGCGGCTTTCGACGCCGGCGGCACGGCAAAGCGCGGTGTAGAGCGTCGGCAGGCCGAAAAAGACGCTCGGCCGGTATGCTTCGATCATGTCGAGCACCCGGTCGGGATCCGGCCGGCCGGGCAGCAAAAGCGTGGTCGCGCCAACGGCGAAGGGAAAGGTGAAGGCGTTGCCGAACCCGTAGGCGAAGAAGATTTTCGGTACCGAAAAGCAGATATCGGCGGGTTTCAGCCGCAGGATGGTACTGGCATAGGATTGCTGGGTATAGGCCATGTCGTGATGGAGATGGACGATACCTTTCGGCCGCCCGGTCGAGCCGGAGGAATACATCCAAAATGCCATGTCGTCGGGCCCGGTGTCGGCGCAGTCGAGCGTTGCCGGCCGGCCGGCCAGGAACGCCGCGGCCTCGACCATCGGCCCGACACCGACCGGCGCGTCACCGTTCACCACAACGACACGCTCAATCGCGCTGCCGGATACGGCTTCGGCGCCGAACCGGTTGGCGAAGGCCGCCTCGCAGACAACAATGCGCGCGCCGGAATCGGCCAGGTAGAAGGCAAGCAGATCGGTGTTGCTGGCGGTGTTCAGCAGCACCGGCACGAAGCCTGCCCTGACCGCGCCGAAAAAGGCAGCCGGATAGGCCGGCGTGTCGTCGAGAAACAGCGCGATGCGCGCACCACGCTCAAGACCGAAGCCGGCAAACGCGTTGCCCCAACGCGCGGCCTCGGCGCAAAGCTGGCGATAGCTCAGCGTCCCAGCCGGACCAATCACCGCCGGCCTGTCGGGGCCCCGGTCGAGATTGTCGAACAGGATGGCGCTGCAATTGGCGTGGCGCGACTTGTCGAAGCCGATTTCGCGCGCGCCCGGCGTGTCGCCGACGGGATCGGCGAGCGGAGCATGCGCTGGCGATCCGTTCCCAGTCATCGTGCCTCTCCACTGGAATCCTCGTAGCGACGCATGAAATCAGGCGACAGTCGGCGCAGCCGTTCCATGTCGACCCGGCCCGAACGGGTGATGTAGTCGAAGGCGAAATCGAGCGGGGCGTGCGCCATCTTGTCGGGGAAACGATCGTACCAGGCGGCCGACATATTTGCCGCCTCGACGATCTTTTTCGCGATCGGCTGGCGCGCGGCCTGGAAAGCGGCAAGCCCCTCCCCCAGCGCGTCATGCGCGCAGAGCGCCCTGACCAGGGCGATCGCGTCCTCCATGGCGAGCCGGGTGCCCGAGCCGACCGAAAAATGTGCCGTATGAGCGGCGTCGCCCAGGAGCACACGGTTGCCGGCGACCCAGTTTTCGCACCACAGGCGTGGAAAGCGACGCCAGAGCGAACGGTTGGTGAGAAGCGGCGCGCCACCGAGCGTGTCGGCAAAGATATCGGCGCACTGGCGCGCCGAGGCCGCCTCGTCCATCTCCGCAAAGCCGTAAGCGTCGAAGGTCGCCGGGTCGCATTCGACGATGAAGGTGCTGCGGCCGGGCGCATAGCGATAGTGGTGCGCGTTGAGCGTGCCTTTGTCGGTGTGCAGGAATGTCTGGGTCAGCGTCTCGAAGGCACGCTCGGCGCCGAACCAGGCGAAGTGGTTTTCGAAATGGCCCCATGCCGGGGCGAAAACGGTCTCCGCGCTTGCCCGTACGAGGGAATTCAGCCCATCCGCGCCGATGACGAGATCGCCGTCAAGCGCCTGCAGACTGTCGAGTGGGCATCCATAGGCAAACTCCGCCCCGGCCGCTCGCGCCCTGCGTTGGAGAATGTCGAGCAGTTCGAGGCGGCCGATAGCGGCGAAACCGATGCCGTCGAGCAGCACCGTCTCGCCGCGATGGACAAGCGTCATGTTGCGCCAGCGCTGCATGCGCGGCGTCACCAGATCGTGCGTTTGAGGATCGTCGGCGCGCAGGAAGTCGAGCGCCTGGTCGGAAAACACCACGCCGAAGCCAAAGGTCGCGTGCGGCGGATTCTGCTCCCATACCCGCACGCGGCAACCGGGCATCGCTTCGCGGATCAGGATCGCGGCGTAGAGCCCGGCCGGTCCGGCTCCGACAATGTCGACCAACGACAAGGCTACCAAACGCGCCTCCCTTCATGCTTAGTGCGGGTGACAGCCTACAAACTTTCTCGTAATATGCAACGCATTTCATAATATGGAAAAAACATGCCCGACCCTGCCTTCACCGCCCGTTTCCAGATCAGCTTCGGCGACTGCGACCCCGCCGGCATCGTGTTTTATCCGAATTTTTATCGCTGGTTTGACGCGACCTGCCACGCCTGGTTCCGCGCGGCCGCCGGCAGCCATGCGCGGCTATGCGAAAGGCTGGGCACGGTCGGCGTCGGCCTGGTCGATTCGGGCGCCAGTTTCCGCTCGCCGGCGACCGAGGGCGACGTACTCGACATGGCGCTTCATATCGAGGCGTGGAACCGAAAGACGCTGCGGCTCGGCTACCGCGGCACGGTCGGGGGGCGGCTGGTGGTAGAGGGCTTCGAGGTCCGCGCCGTCTTCGTTCACGCGGACGGTCGGATGCGAGCCGGTGAGACAGCGCCGCTGCGCGCCTTGCTTGAAGGAACCGGCGACAATGGCTGACAGGCCGGACGGCGCGGGCGGCATCCAATCGCTCGACCAAGCGCTCCGGGTGCTCGTCGCGCTGGCGCGGCATGATCGCGCGGCGAGCCTGTCCGAGCTTGCACGCGACTGCGGCATGCCGGCAAGCAAGGTGCACCGCTATCTCGCCTCCTTCCTCAATGCCGGCTTCGTGCGCCAGGCCGAACGCTCCGGCAAATACGATCTCGGCCCGGCGGCGATCGAGACCGGGCTGTCGGCGCTCAACCGGCACGATTTCGTCAACCGCACCGCCGACGCCCTGCCCGGGCTGGCCGCGGAAACCGGCCTGACGGCGCTGTTGTGCGTGTGGGGAAATTTCGGTCCGACCGTGGTGCGCTGGGAGCGCGCGGCCTCGCTGGTAGCGGCTTCGCTCGGGCTGGGTACGGCACTGCCGCTTCTGACCTCGGCAACCGGCCGGGTTTTCCTGGCCTATCTGCCGGAAGCCGTCACCGCAGCCCTCAGGCGCGAGGAACTTGCCGAGGCGGCGGCGAGCGGACGCCCGCTTGGCGATATCGGACCGGACGAGGCCGGCGTGCGGACGCTGGCCGCAACAGTGCGCGCCGAGGGCCACGCGACGGTCGACGGCCGCTATATTCCAGGACTGATTGCGATGGCGGCGCCGATCCTCGACTGGCAGGCCCAGGCGCAGGCCGTCGTCACGCTGATCGGCACCGACCCGCGCGCGATCGCCACGGACGCGCCGGCGCTGGCGCGGCTGAAGGCTTTCTGCGCAACCTTGTCGATCACCGGCGCAGACGGGGCGACCTCCTGACGGGACGAGAGGTCCACACCACAATAACGACGTGACAAAACATACCGAAAACCGCCGGCGCAAGGCCGGCGGTTTTCATAAGCAGCGCGCATCGCGCTTAAAGAACGAATCAGGGCAAAGCTCGAACGCCTTGATTGACCTGGATTTTCGCCAGGCTTTCCCAAGGCCTGCCCGCAAAGCCGGGTGAGGCCTGAGCAGCTAGAAATCGAGCGCGACGTCCTTGTCGCCCTCGCGCAGCCGCGTCGGCAGGCCGATGCGGTTCAACAGGCCGAGGAAAGGCTGCGGCGGCAGTTCCTCCACATTGACCATTTTGTGCACGTCCCAGGTGCCGTCGGCGATCAGCATGGCGGCGGCGACCGGCGGGACGCCGGCGGTATAGGAAATCGCCTGGCTGCCGACCTCCTCGTAGCATGCCTTGTGGTCGCAGATATTGTAGATAAAGACCTCACGCGGCTTGCCGTCCTTCTCGCCCTTGACGAGATCGCCAATGCAGGTGTTGCCGGTGTAGTGCGGCGCCAACGAGGCCGGATCCGGCAGCACCGCCTTGACCACCTTGAGCGGCACCACCTCGAGCCCCTCGGCGGTCGTCACCGGCTGTTCCGACAACAGGCCGAGATTCTTCAGCACGGTGAAGACGGTGATGTAGCGTTCGCCGAACCCCATCCAGAAACGTACATCCGGCACTTTGAGGTTCTGCGACAGGGAATGGATCTCGTCATGGCCGGTCATGAAGGTCTGGCTTTCGCCGACGACCGGCAGGTCCCAGACCTTGCGAACCTCGAACATCTGGTTGGACGTCCATTTGCTGTCCTGCCACGACCAGACCTGTCCGGTAAACTCGCGGAAATTGATCTCGGGATCGAAATTGGTCGAGAACCAGCGATTATGGCTGCCGGCATTGACGTCGATGATGTCGATGGAATCGATCCGGTCGAAATAGTCGTTGTTGGCCAGCGCTGCATAGGCGTTGACAACGCCCGGGTCGAAACCGACGCCGAGCACGGCGGTCACGCCCTTGTCCTCGCACTCCTTGCGCCGCTTCCATTCGTAATTGGCATACCAGGGCGGCGTCTCGCAGACCTTGGCGGGGTCCTCGTGGATCGCCGTATCGAGATAGGCCACGCCGGTCTCCAGACAGGCCGACATCACCGACATGTTGACGAAGGCGGAGCCGACATTGATGACGATCCGGGCGCCGGTGCGCTCGATCAACGCCCTGGTGGCGGCGACATCGAGCGCGTCGAGCGCATGCGCCTCTAGCACGCCGTCCTGCTTGAGGCTGCCCTTTTCGCGCACGCTATCGACGATAGCCTGGCATTTTTCCACCGTGCGCGAGGCGATGTGGATATCACCGAGCACGTCGTTGTTTTGGGCACATTTATGAGCCACCACCTGGGCGACGCCGCCGGCGCCGACGATCAAGACATTGTTTTTCATCCTGATTCGTTCAACTCCATAGTTGGAAACAATCGTGATCCGGCGCCGGGGCGCCGGCGTGTCGGCTAAGACAGGCTCGTCACATAGTCATCGAACGAAAACGTCCTGATGACATCGACGCTGCCGTCGAGCTGGCGCACGGCGATGGCGGGCATGTTCACGCCATTGAACCAGTTCTTCTTGACCATGGTGTAGCCGGCGGCGTCCTGGATCGAAATCCGGTCGCCGATGGACAGTTCCTTCTCGAAGCGGAATTCGCCGAAAATATCGCCGGCTAGGCAGGACTTTCCGCAGATCATGTAGCTGTGCGGGCCGGCATCGGGGCGGATCGTAGCGCGCTCGCGATAGATCAAAAGGTCGAGCATGTGCGCCTCGATCGAGGAATCCACGATCGCCAGATGCTTGCCGTTGAACAGCGTGTCCAGCACGGAAACCTCGAGCGTGGTCGAGTTCGTCACCGCCGCCTCGCCCGGCTCCAGATAGACCTGGACCCCGAAGCGGTCGGCAAACGCCGACAGGCGGTCGCAGAATGCGTCGAGCGGATAGTCCTCGCCGGTGAAATGGATGCCGCCGCCGAGACTGACCCAGTCGACATGGCCGAGCAGATCGCCGAAACGGCTTTCGATCTCGCCCAGCATGCGGTCGAACAGCGCAAAGTCGGCGTTCTCGCAATTATTATGGATCATGAAGCCGGAGATGCGGTCGAGCACGCCGGCTATCCGGTCGGCGTCCCATTCGCCGAGCCGGCTGAACGGCCGCGCCGGATCGGCGAGATCGAATCCGGAACTGCTGATACCCGGATTGAGGCGCAGGCCGCGCACGATGCCGGCGGCGGCCGCCTCGAACCGATCGAGCTGGCCGATCGAATTGAAAATGATCTTGTCGGCATAGCCGACCACGGCGTCGATCTCGTGATCGGCATAAGCGACCGAATAGGCGTGGGTCTCGCCACCGAATTTCTCGCGGCCGAGCCCGACCTCGTAGAGCGACGACGAGGTCGTTCCATCCATGTAATCGCGCATCAGGTCGAACACCGACCAGGTGGCAAAGCATTTCAGGGCCAGCAGCGCCTTCGCGCCCGAACGCTCGCGCACATGGGCGATCTTTTCCAGGTTGCCCAAGAGCTTCGGCTTGTCGATCAGATAATACGGCGTCTGGTTCATCGGCCCCGGTGGTCGCCTCGCAAGATTACCCGCTATTGGTTCGGAAATTCACACCGGGCCGGACGGCGACGCGCGTCCGGAGCTTCGGCCTGCCGGCCTTACTAGCCGAGACCGGCCATTGCCCGCAACGCCCCGCCGCGAAAAAGACGCCACGCTCGGGGCGGCGTTTTGCTGCACCGTGGCCGTCTCGTTCGGCGGCGTACCGGCGGATACGCGCAGACGGGTTGACGCCGGCGCGCCGCGTTCAGCCGAACTTGCCGGTGCGCGGAAAGCCTTTTGGCGCCATGCGGCCTGCAGAGGCGCGTGCGCCGATCCATTCGGCCAGCTCCTCTCGGCTACGGGTGAAAGTGCGGTCGGCCGAATCCTTCCAAGACAGGCCCTCGGCCATGGCGAAGGTCTTGACGTCGGCGATACCGCCATCCTTGTATTTTTGCAGGCGCACGCCCTTGCCACGGGTGAGTTCGGGCACGTCGGCCAGCGCGAACACCAGCAGCTTACGGTTTTCCCCGACGACGGCGACATGGTCGCCGGAGACGGGCATGCACAGCTTGGCCTCGTCCGGCGGCTTGACGTTCATGACCTGCCTGCCCTTGCGGGTGTTGGCCACGACTTCGGCCTCCGGCACCACGAAACCGTTGCCGGCCCAGGATGCCAAAAGCAGTTTGCGCGCGGGATCGTGGGCAAAGGCGGTGACGATCGCCTGGTCGTTGTCCATATCGACGATGATGCGCACGGGCTCGCCATGGCCGCGCCCGCCCGGCAGCCGGTCGGCGCCGATAGTGTAGAACTTGCCGCCTGTGGTGAAGATCAGCACCTTGTCGGTGGTCTGGGCGTGGAAGGCGAGCTTGAGCTTATCGCCTTCCTTGAAGGACAGGCTGGACAGGTCCGACAAATGGCCTTTCATCGCCCGAAGCCAACCCTTCTCCGACACCACGACCGTAACCGGCTCCTTCTCGATCATCGCCTGATGGATGTCGGACAGGTCGTGATCGGGAGCCTCCGAGAAGGTGGTGCGTCGCTTGCCGAGATCGGGGTTCTTTTCCGGTCCGAACTTTTCCCGGATCTCGCCGATTTCCCAGGCCACCGTGCGCCATTGCTTGGCCTCCGACGCAAGCAGCGCCTCGATCTTCGTCTTTTCGTCTGTGAGCTGGTCGAACTCCTTGCGGATCTCGAATTCCTCGAGCTTGCGCAGGGCGCGCAGGCGCATGTTCAAGATCGCCTCGGCCTGGGTGTCGGTGAGGTCCCAGCGCGCCATCATCGTTTTTTTCGGCTCATCCTCCTCGCGGATGATGCGGATCACCTCGTCGATGTTGAGATAGGCAATCAGATAGCCGGCCAAAATCTCCAGCCGCCGCTCGATCTCGCCGAGCCGGTGGCGCGAGCGGCGGACCAGCACCTCCTTGCGGTGGTCCAGCCATTCCCTGAGCACGCCGCCGAGCGACAGGACGTTGGGCACCCGTCCGCGCGTCAAAACGTTCATGTTGAGCGAGAAGCGGCTTTCGAACTCGGACAGCTTGAACAGCGATTCCATCAGCAGCGCGGGATCGACAGCACGGCTCTTGGGCACCAGGACGACGCGAATATCCTCGGCGCTTTCGTCACGGATGTCCTCAAGCAGGGGAAGTTTGCGGGCCAAGAGCAGTTCGGCGGTCTTTTCGATCAGCCGCGACTTTTGCACGCCGAACGGGATTTCCGTCACGACGGCAATCCAGGTGCCGCGCCCCTGATCCTCCTGATGCCAGCGCGAGCGCACGCGAAACGAGCCGCGGCCGGTCTCGTAGGCGTCGAGGATCGAGGCCCGGTCGTCGACGATGATGCCGCCGGTCGGGAAATCCGGCCCCTCGACGAATTTGAGCAGGTCGGCGACGCTCGCCCCGGGATTGTCGATCAGGTGCAAGGCGGCGTCGCAGATCTCGGCCGCATTATGTGAGGGGATCGACGTTGCCATACCGACGGCGATCCCGGAGGATCCGTTGGCGAGCAGGTTCGGGAAAGCTCCGGGCAGGACAGCGGGTTCCTCGTCCTCCTCGTTGTAGGTGGGCCGGAAGTCGACCGCGTCCTCGGTGATGCCTTCCAGGAGCAGCGGAGACACCTCGGTCATGCGCGCCTCGGTGTAGCGCATGGCCGCGGCGCTATCGCCGTCAATATTGCCGAAATTGCCCTGCCCGTCGATCAGCGGGTAACGCATGGAAAAGGGCTGGGCCAGACGCACCAGCGCATCGTAGATCGCCTGGTCGCCATGCGGGTGGAACTTGCCCATCACCTCGCCAACGATACGGGCGCATTTGGCGAAACCCTGCTCGGGATTGAGCCGCAGCAGCCGCATCGTATGCATGATCCGGCGATGGACAGGTTTCAGCCCATCGCGCACATCCGGCAGAGCGCGATGCATGATGGTGGACAACGCATAGGCGAGGTAGCGTTCCTCAAGTGCGTTCTTGAGGTCGACGGGCTCGATCGCGTCACCGCCATCGCCACCGGGCGGAATCAGGCTTTTTCCCATGTTTTCCGGTTAATGGAGTAGGTTTCGCCGGGCAAGTGGGCGCGCACCAGAACGGCTTTGTGCCCCCAGCTTTCCCGGTATATAAGCACTTCCCGATCCATTTGCGAATTCTGTGCCGGCCTATGGCCGCGTCATCGAATATCCGCCAATGTGGGCAAATTCACTGAAAATGCGGCGTTTTCCGCGTTTCGACATTATCCCGTCCATTTGTTCGCCGTAGACTGGGCAAAGGGACTTAGAGCCAACTCAGGGAACACACCCATGTCTTACCCACGCCTTCGCCCCCACGCTTATCTCTGTGCCGGACTGATGGCAGTCTTTGTGCCGCATGTCGCCCTGGCCGCCGATGCCGACGAGGTGGCCGCGCGCCTCAAAGCGCTGATGGAAAAACAGGGCATGGAAGCATCTTGGTCCGGCATAGCGGGCGACGGCTCGCGGATGACGATGGAGGGTGTCACGGTCAAGCCGGCCGGCGAAGACGAAGCCGTTGCGCTCGGCGATATCGAGCTTTCCGATATCCGCGAGGATGGCGACACGATCATCGTCGGCACATTGGCGATGCCCTCCTACACCTTCTCCAACGAAGGCGTGAACGTGGCGATCGACGGCATCAGCGTCACCGGCCTCGAATTGGCGGCTGACGGCGACGACAGCGTCGCGGCGTTGGTCGGCTATTATGAAAGCGCCGACATGGACTTTCTGCGCGTGACCAGGGAGGGCCGGTCGCTGTTCACGCTCGAGCAGCTTCACGTCGAGATGTCGCCGCTGAGCGACGACGCGCCGCTGGAATTCAGCGGCGCGGCGGAGAAGTTCACCGCCGACCTGACCACCATCGAAGACGCGCAGACCAAAGCTGTCATTCAGGCGCTCGGTTACGAGACCATCAACGGCTATCTGGAATTGTCCGGTTCGTGGTCGCCCACCGACGGGCGCATGGTGCTCGACCAGTACGATATTTCCGTGGATCAGGCCGGCACGATCGGGATGACCTTCGACATCGGTGGTTACACGACGGAATTCATACAGGCGCTGCGCGACATCCAGGCCAAGATGGGAGAAACCGAAGGCCAGGACCAGTCGGCCCAGGGCATGGCCATGCTGGGCCTGATGCAGCAACTGACGCTCAACGGCGCCACTTTGCGCTTCGACGACGACACACTGACCCAAAAGGCTCTGGAATTCGTCGCCGCCCAGCAGGGCGCCAAGCCGGCCGCCATTGTCAACCAGGCAAAGGCGATCCTGCCCTTCGCCATGGCGCAGCTCAACAATCCCGAACTGACGGCGGCGGTGAGCGCGGCGGTGGGTAAGTTCCTCGACGATCCGCAAAGCCTCGAAATCCGGGTGGCGCCGGAAACCCCGCTGCCCTTCGCCATGGTCGCGGCCGGCGCGATGACCGCGCCCCAGGCCCTGCCTCAGCAGCTCGGCATGAAAATCACCGCCAACGAATAGGGGCGGTTGGCGAAGCGCAATCGGCGACGGCCCGGTGCATGCGCCGGGCCGTTGTCGGTCGTGCCCGCTGTTTGGCGCACTACGCTTGGCCGGCGCTCATGCCGCACCTAAGGTCAAGTGCCATGCCTGTAAAGATGGACGGGTTTCTGCGGCGCGCGTTTGATGACGCCCTTCGCCTCGAGATCGAGCTGGACGGCCTTCAACCACCACCCCGCCGTCTTGCCCTGCGGAAACAAATCGTCCGGAAGCAGCGGCACAAGCGCCTCTTTCGCGGCGGCTACGGTCAGACCGGGCGCCTTGCTCGGCAGGACGGCGAGCAGTGCCTCGCGCATTGCAGAATATTTCGCTCGATCAACCCGCTCGGATCGTCCGGGTATGTTGACGTTCTCGATTTCGATCTTGTCGTCAGGCATCGACCTTCCCCGCAATATCAATCTTCGGATTCCGGAACCCCATCCCGATCCACGCCCCCAGGAGCTTCGCGTAGAAGGACAGTGTATGGCTCTTAAGATTGGGCACGTCGTCCGGCACGTCAGCAGCATCCGGCAGGTCGCCCACCATCGTTCGCATTTCGGCTTTTGGCCGCGTCTCCTCCGGCCACAGGTGCAGGTAGACGCTCAGCCAATGCGCGCCTTTCAGTTCCAGGAAGACCGGCGTGTTGCAGCAGGTCGCGATGACGCGGCGCGAACCCGCACCGGCCGACAGCCGGAATTCAGCCAGATGCCCGGCACCCGCCAGGATGCGGACACGATCCTTGCGGTATTCCGCAGAAGGCGTCGCACCATATCGGGTAAGGATATTGCTCGCGCCCGGGAGCTTTGCGAGACGATCCGCCGCGGCCCTGCAGCTGTTGCACAGGCATTCGGAGACGAGGATCGGCGCTCCTAGCACCTCCAGCCGCGTTTGTCCGCAGGCACAGCCGATCCGTGTGGTTTTGCTCATGTTCGGTCATCCTCGGTGACGTGAAATAGGTGCCGGAGATATCTGTCCAGATGATCGAGACTTTCCCGTGCCAATTCGGGATCGTTCCCCGCCTTCGCCAGCACGAACCCGCCTTGAAGAACGGCCTGAGTGTGCCGAGCCAGGCTTTCGGCCGTCCAGTCACCGACAATGCCGCGATCCCGTCGAGCCGCCTCGATGTCGGCTTCAAGCGTGGCGGCATGGCCGAAAATGCTGCGGCCGCAGGCGTCGCGGATTTCCACAGAACTGACGTAAATCTCCTGCGCCATCGTTCCGACCAGACACGTGAACTCGGCCAGGTCGCCAACCATAATCGCCTTGCGAAAAGCGATGTAGGCGAGAACGCGCTCCAGAGGATCTGCGGGATCGTGATAGGGCGCGCCGGCGAAGAAGGCGGATGTCGTCTCGGCCCAGAACTCGGCCGCCGCCACGCCCAGCGCGTCTTTGCTGCCGAAATGGTGGAAAAACGCCCCCTTGGTGACGTCGGCCGCACGGCAGATATCGTCGACCGTGGAGGCGGTGTAGCCCTTGACGCGGATGATGTCGCGCGCTGCTTCCAAAAGCCGGGTCCGTGCATTGCCGCGTTCGGGCGATTGTTTGGTGGGTCTTGACATGCCTAAACATACCATTCAGTCGGTATGTGTCAAGAGCAAGGCTTGCCGCAGTACCGGCGCGCCCAAGCCGAGCAGAAAGCGTATTGGAGCCGGCCGGCGCTTTAGCCCGCCTTCCGGGGCATTCAGACGCGGCGAACGCCAGTCAAGCAGACGGCCGCACCACGGCGTCCGGGTCGAAGCGAGAGGAATGCTTTGCGAAACCACCCGCCTTGGACGCAGATGGTTTGATCAAACGGATTTTGCCGCTCGGCGAGGCATTGAACGCGCCCCACCACGATCCTCGGTGTCCGTTACGGCGTCGCGCCCGGCTCGCCGTGCGGGCGAACCAAGATGGACAGCATTAACGGCGCATATAGAGCCACAAGGTGGTCGGCGCGAGCACGATGGTGAGCAGCGCCGGCGCAAACAGGGCCAGGCCGATCTCGTGCACGGTCGCGCCGCCATTCATCAGACCGCGCATGGCGGTCGTCATCAGCGAGACCGGGTTGATGTCGACGAAGGCGCGCAACCAGCCCGGCATCGTCGCGGGATCGACCATGATGTTGGAGGCGAACACGACCGGAAACAGGAAGGTGAAGCCGACGGTCATC
The DNA here is from genome assembly GCF_009742725.1 of Nitratireductor arenosus. Taxonomy (GTDB): domain Bacteria; phylum Pseudomonadota; class Alphaproteobacteria; order Rhizobiales; family Rhizobiaceae; genus Mangrovimarina; species Mangrovimarina arenosa. Next base: position 456,029 of record NZ_WPHG01000004.1, read on the forward strand.
ACCGTCGTCGGCGTGCGGATCAACAGGCCGAGCACGAGGAATATCCAGCCCGTGCCGAAACCGATCGCGACCAGGAGCGCGAAAGAGGCGAGCACGCCGACCAAGCCTTCCTCGGGCCGGTAGCCGAGGATCAGTCCGATGGTCAAGATGATCGCGGCGGCGATCAGGTGACGCAGCATGTCGCCGACCATCAATCCGGCAAACGGCGCCAGCGGCCAGACCGGCAACGAACGAAAGCGGTCAAAGAGGCCTTTGCCGAGATCGGTCGACAGGCCCATGCCGGAATAGACGGCGTTAAAGACCACGGTCTGCACCAGAATGCCGGGCAGGAAGAATTGCAGATAGTCGCCGGTCGAGCCGGCGAGCGCGCCGCCGAACACGAAGGTGAACAGCAGCGTGAACATGATCGGCGTCATCACCAGATCGAAAAGCTGCTCAGGCACGTGCTTGAATTTCAACACCGCCCGCCAGGCAAAGACCAGCGCGTTGGACAACGCCGAGGGACGGCGCGGCCGCTCCACGCCATGCAAAGCGGCCGCCAGGGCACGGGTTCGGCTCATCGCTCGTCCTCCACTACCGGATCGCTCTCCACCCCCTGCCCGGTGAGGGCGAAAAACACCTCGTCGAGACTGGGCTGGCCCATCGAAAAATCGGACGGCTCGATCCCGGCCTCAATCAGCGCGGCGATCGCCTCGTTGGCGGTCTGCGCGCTACCGGCCTTCACCGACAATTGCGCGCCCTCGACGCTGGTCTGGACCGGACTTGCAAAGCGTGCCTCCAAAAACCGCGCCGCCTCGTCGAGCCGTTCGCGATCGGCGAGCGCGACATGCAAGAAGCCCGATCCCGTCTGCGCCTTCAATTCGCGGCTCGTGCCCTCGGCGATCTTGCGGCCGTGGTCGATCACGGCGATGCGGGCGGCGAGCTGGTCGGCCTCCTCCAGATATTGGGTCGTCAGAAGAATGGTGACGCCGGCATCCGCCAGACCGCGGATCATGCGCCAGACCGCCTTGCGCGCCTTGGGGTCGAGGCCGGTGGTCGGCTCGTCGAGGAACAGCACGCCCGGCGTGACGACCAGCGACGCGGCGATGTCGAGCCGACGCCGCATGCCGCCCGAATAGTCCTTGACCTGCTTGTGGCCGGCATCGGCCAAGTCGAAGGCGGCCAAAAGTTCGTCGGCGCGGGCTTTGGCGGCGCGGCCGCGAAACCCCCACAGCCGTGCCAGCATCAACAGGTTCTCGCGGCCGGTCAGATCTTCGTCGAGCGAGGCGAACTGGCCGGTCATGGCGATCAAGGCACGCACTTCGGCAGGTTCGCCCACCAGATCGCGGCCGAGAATGGTCGCCGTGCCGGCGTCCGGCCTGGAAAGCGTGGCGAGCATGCGCATCAGCGTCGTCTTGCCGGCGCCGTTCGGGCCGAGAATGGCGAAGATCATGCCGCGCGGCACATCAAGGTCGATGCCGTCGACCGCACGCACCGCACCGAAATGCTTGATCAGGCCGCGCGCGGATATGGCCGGCTGCGCGGCGGTATCGTCGAAAAGCGGTTTTCCCGCGGGCGATAGATCGTTCATGGGGCCGGTCCGTTTCCTGAGGCGAGACGGCCGGGCGGGCGACCGCATCAAGGGCAGACGCCTATAGCAGACGCAGGCGATCTCGGCACGTGGGGAAGAGACGGATGCTGACATTTGCCGCCGACACGCACGCGTCGCGCGCCCGACCATGGCTGTCTCTAGAGCCGTCCTGCTTTTCGCGGAATCGCAGACCGTCTCTAACGTATTGTTTTGACACGTTTCCGAACGGCGAACCGGCTTCCACTTCGCCTGGAAACGCTCTAGGAAGCATGTCGGCCCGACGCCCAATGGCGCAGGCAGGTTTGCACGATCACGCACGCGCCCTGGCGCAAGGCGGCAGGCGTGAGGCGGAATTGCGTTCCCTCGCCTGCCATCGGCACGTGGACGAAACCGCTCATCGCCGGATCGAGTCCATTGCAGGCCCCGGCCCGCGACAGGGTAAAGACTGTGTTGCACAAATAGCCGCCGGCATCGTCGGACCATTCGACCGGAAGGTCGTGTTCGCCGAGCGCTTTGGCGATCGCGTCAAGCGGTAGGCTGGAGGACAGTGTTGGCGGCCCGGCACATATGCGCTCGGACGCGGGCAGGCCGCCTGCCCGGTCGGGACGCGCGCCGGCATGGCTGTTGCGCGCGACGCGCTCAAGGCGAAAGCCGCGACACTCCGCGGCAAGCCCGAAATGTATGGCGATGTCGGGCGAAAAGTCGTTTCCGATGGCCGAGAGCTGGGTGGCGATCGTGGCATAGTCGACGTCGAGCACCGCCATGCGCAGCGCGCAGGGAATATCGAAGCGCGGCGGGGCGTCGGCCAGGTCTGCGACCAAAGCCTCGGTCGGGTTGACCGGCGCGCCCGGAAAAGGGCCGAACCCGGTCACGAGGATACGCGGACCGAGATCGCGGGCCGCGCCCATCACGCCACCGCCCGAACCATGGTGGTGGCGGACGAAAATCCGAAAATATGGCGCAGGACGCCGGTCGAGCCGGTCGCTCCGGCCGTAAATCCCTTGCGTTCGTAAAGCGCCTTGGCGCGCGGATTGGTATCGATCACGTCGAGGCGCAGTTCGGCAACGCCGCACTTTCGGGCGTGCTGGCAGACGGCGTCGAGCAGCGCTGATCCGATGCCCAGGCCGCGCGCCTGCGGGGCAACGGCGATGCCGTCCATCAACAATTGGCCGTCGGCCAGGTCGCGCTCCAGCGCCGACAGCAAGAGCCCGCGCCACACCGCGCCGAACCAACCGTAAACGGCCGCCATCTCGGCAAGACCGCCGCCGACCATGGCGCCGTCTTTTGTTTTGAAGCCGGCAATGCCGAGCAGCGTGGCGCCGTCGCCGCTGACGGCCGAAATGGCAAAGGCGGGGTCAATCACCGAGGCGATGAAACGCTCGCCGCGACCGTCGCGGCCAAGCACACCGCCGATCTTGCCGGAAAAGGCTTCGAAATAAAGCGCGGCGGCCTGGCCGCGAAACGTTTCGGGAAACCCTGCGGTGATGCACCAGTCCTTGCCCAAGCGGTCGCTACTCCTTCGCCGGCGCGACCACCCGCAGGTTGAGGTCGCGCAATTGCTGCGGCATGGCGGGCGACGGCGCACCCATCAACAGGTCCTGCGCCTGCTGGTTCATCGGGAACATCGTCACCTCGCGCAAATTCTTCGCCCCGACCAGCAACATGATGATGCGATCGATGCCGGCCGCCATGCCGCCATGCGGCGGCGCGCCATATTGGAACGCCCGGTAGAGACCACCGAAACGCTCTTCCACGGCAGCGCGGTCGAAACCGACGATCTCGAACGCCTTGACCATCACATCAACAAGATGGTTACGAATGCCGCCCGATGCAATCTCGAAACCGTTGCAGACGAGATCGTACTGGTAAGCCTTGATCGACAGCGGCTCCGCGCTCTCCAGCGCCTCCAGCCCGCCCTGCGGCATGGTGAAGGGGTTGTGGCCGAAATCGACCTTCTTGTCGTCCTCGTTCCATTCGTAGAACGGGAAGTCGACGATCCAGGCGAGCTCGAATCGGTCGCGGTCGACCAGGTTCAGCTCCTCGCCGGCGCGGGTACGCGCACTGCCCGCGAAGGCGGCGAATTTCTTCGGGTTGCCGGCGACGAAGAAACAGGCATCGCCGTCTTCGAGGCCGAGCTGAGTGCGGATCGCCTCGGTGCGCTCCGGCCCGATATTCTTCGCCAGCGGTCCGGCGCCTTCCAGCCCCTCGCCTTCCTTGCGCCAGAAAATGTAGCCGAGGCCGGGCTGGCCCTCGCCCTGCGCCCAGGAGTTCATCCGATCGCAGAAGGCGCGGCTGCCGCCGGTCCTGGCCGGAATCGCCCAGACTTCGGCCTTGTCGTCATTGGCCAGGATGTTGGCGAAAACCTTGAAGCCGGAGCCGCGGAAATGCTCCGACACGTCCTGCATCTCGATCGGGTTTCTGAGGTCGGGCTTGTCGGACCCGTATTTGCGCATCGCCTCGTCATAGGGAATGCGCGGGAAGACTTCCGTCACCGGCTTGCCGTCGGCGAATTTCTCGAAAATGCCGCGCATGACCGGTTCCATGGTCGAAAACACGTCTTCCTGCTCGACGAAGCTCATTTCGAGATCGAGCTGGTAGAATTCGCCCGGCAGGCGGTCGGCGCGCGGATCCTCGTCGCGGAAGCAGGGCGCGATCTGGAAATAGCGGTCGAAGCCCGACACCATGATCAACTGCTTGTAGATCTGCGGCGCCTGCGGCAGCGCGTAGAACTGGCCCTCGTGCAGACGCGAGGGAACCAGAAAATCGCGCGCGCCCTCGGGCGAGGACGCCGTCAGGATCGGGGTCGAATATTCGGTGAAGCCGACCTCGCCCATCGCACGGCGCATCTCGGCGATGATTTTCGTGCGCGCGACGATGTTCTTGTGCAGGGTCTCGCGGCGCAGGTCGAGGAAGCGGTATTTCAGCCTTATGTCCTCGGGATAGTCAGGCTCGCCGAAGACCGGCAGCGGCAGTTCCTTAGCCTGCGACAGCACCTCGATGTCGCGCGCGAAAATCTCCACCTCGCCGGTCGGCAGGTTCGGGTTGACGGTGTCTGCGGTGCGGGCCTTGACCTCGCCGTCGACGCGGATCACCCATTCGCCGCGCACGGTTTCCGCCGTCTTGAACGACGGGGAATCGGGATCGGCAACGATCTGGGTCAGGCCGAAATGATCGCGCAGGTCGATGAACAGCAGGCCGCCATGGTCGCGGACGCGATGAACCCAGCCGGCGAGGCGGACGGTCGCGCCGACATCGGCTTTTCTCAGTTGGGCGCAGGTGTGGCTGCGGTAGCGGTGCATGAGGGAAATTCCGGTCTGTGGATTCAAGGGGGACCGGCGTTGCGCCGCCTGGTCCGGAAAGTGGCGCGAAAAGCGCATGGGCGGGGCGTTTTGTCAAGGTGACGACGGGGCGGCCCGGCGGGCCAGCCGGCCGACCGGGGCCCGGCCACTTGTCTCAGATCAAGGCATCGCCCGGGAGCGCATGATGAGTGCCCGCGATAGGGTTTGGCCTGTTGAGAGATAGAATAGCGTATCAATACAGGGTCGCGTGCCGGAGAAGCCATCGTGAGAGCCGTCCGTATCCTTGGTCTTTTGGCGGTTGCCGCCGCGATCGCGTTCGGCGCCTACTGGTACTGGTCGCGTCCGATTGCGGTCACAACCGTGTCACCGACGCGCGGCGACGCCGCCGAGATCGTCTACGCCGCCGGCATCGTTGAGCCGCGGAACTGGGCCAAGGTCACGGCGCTGGTGCGCGAACGCATTGTATGGGTGTGCAATTGCGAGGGCGAACGCGTCGCCGAGGGTGACGAGCTGGTGCGCCTAGACGACACCGAGGCCGCCGCCGTCCTTGCGGAACTGAAGGTGCGCCATGCGCTGGCGGCCGCCGAGCGCGACCGCATCGCGCTGCTGGTCGATCGCAACGTCGTCAACCAGACCGAACTCGACCGGGCGCATTCGGCGGTCGCGCAGCTCGAAGCGCTGATCGCCGGCCAGGAGGCGCGGATCGCCAACTACGTGCTGACCGCGCCCAGCGACGGCGTGGTTCTGCGCCAGGATGCCGAGGTCGGCGAAATCGGCGAACCGGGCATGGTGCTGTTCTGGGTCGGGCGTCCCTCGCCGCTGATCATCGTGGCTGAGGTCAACGAGGAAGACATTCCGCGCGTGGAGACCGGTCAGCAGGCGCTGCTGCGCGCCGACGCCTTCGCCGGCCGCACGCTCGAAGCCACGGTCGACAGTATCACGCCGAAGGGCGATCCGGTGACCAAGACCTACCGCGTGCGCCTTGCCCTGCCCGCCGTCACGCCCCTGCGCATCGGCATGTCGGTCGATGTCAACATCGTGGTGCGGGTGTCGCGCCAGGCCCTGCTTTTGCCGACGCTGGCCGTCACCGAAGACATGGCTTTCGTGGTCGAGGGCGACACGGCGCGCCAAAAAGCGCTCGAAACCGGCATTCGCGGCACGACCCATATCGAAGTGCTCGGCGGGATCGACGAGGAGGCGCGCGTGATCTCGCCCTATCCGGAGGCGATCGAGGACGGCCAGCGCGTGCGGGCCGGCGCGGACGGCTGATGCGCCTGATTCTCGACATCGCGCTGACGCATATTGTCGGGCGCGGACGCCAGACCTTCGTCGCCGTGATCGGGGTGGCCGTCGGGGTCGGCTTTTCCATCGCCATGGCCGCCCTGATGCAGGGCGGTCAGGACGATTTCGTCGAACAACTGATCGACACCATGCCGCATGTACAGATCACCGACGAGCGCCGGACCTCGAAACGCCAGCCGGCCGAGGACCGCTTCGCCGCCGCGCAGATATCCGGGTTGAGACCGCCCGACGACCGGCGCGGCATCATCAATCCCACCGCCGCCATGGCCTGGCTCGACGCCTGGCTTCCCGGGCGCTATTCGGCGAGCCTGAGAACCCAGGGCGTGGTGCGTTACGTCGGACGCGAGGCCGGCGCCTCGATCGTCGGGGTCGACCCGGCGACCGAACGGGCGGTCTCGCCGATCGTCGGCGATTTCGTCGCCGGCAGTTTCATCGCGCTCGGCGCGGGCGGCAACAATATCGTCATGGGCGACCGCATGGCCGACAAGCTCGGCGCCGGGCTCGGCGACACGGTCTCGGCGGTGTCGTCGACCGGACTGTCGCGCGCGTTCCGGATCGTCGGCCTGTTCCACACCGGCACGACCGCGCGCGACGAGGGCGAAGCCTATATTCTTTTGAAGAACGCGCAGATCCTGTCGGAACGCGCCAACGCCATCAACGATATCCGCGTCAAGCTCGACGACCCGTTTTCCTCGCCGCCGATCGCCCGGCGGATCGAGGCCGAACTGGGCTACAAAGCGGTGGCCTGGCAGGAGGCCAGCGAGGGCATCATGGAGGCCTTCGTGGTGCGCAACGTCATCATGTACACGGTCGTTGCGGCGATCATGCTGGTGGCCGGCTTCGGCATTTTCAACATCGTGTCCACCATCACCCACGAGAAGGCGCGCGACATCGCCATCATGAAATCGCTGGGGTTTTCGCAAAATGACATGCAGCGCATGTTCGTCATCGAGGGTCTGGCGATCGGCGGGGCTGGCTCCGCGCTCGGCTGGGCGCTCGGCTTCGCGCTGACCACCGCGCTCGCCTCGGTGCGTTTCGAACTCGACGCCGGCGGCCAGGAAATCACCAACCTGCCGATCGCCTGGAGCGGGCTGCATTACGCCATCGCCAGCGTCTTCGCCCTCGGTTCGGCGGCCGTCGCCGGCTACCTGCCGGCCCGGCGCGCGGCGCGGCTCAATCCGGTCGACATTATCCGGGGGGCGTCATGAGCGCGCTGATCGAGGCCGACGGGCTGACCCGCATCCTGCCCGAGACCGTGCCGGTCACGCTGGTCAAGGATGTCAGCCTTTCGATCGATCCGGGCGAGTTCGTCGCCATCACCGGCCCGTCCGGATCGGGCAAATCGTCCCTGCTCTACCTGCTCGGCCTGCTCGATCTGCCGACATCCGGACGGCTGAGCGTCGACGGCCGCGATTGCGGCGACATGGACGAGGCCGCCCGCGCGCGGCTGCGGCTCGACAAGATGGGTTTCGTGTTCCAGTTCCATTTCCTGCTGCCGGAATTTTCCGCCCGCGACAATATAGCGATCCCGATGCGCAAGCTCGGCCGGCTGTCGCGGGGGGAGATAAACGACCGCGCCGAGGCCCTGCTCGCCTCGCTCGGGCTCGAAGACCATGTGCACAAGAAACCGTTCCAGCTTTCCGGCGGCCAGCGCCAGCGGGTCGCGGTGGCGCGCTCGCTCGCCAACGATCCCGCGCTGCTGCTGGCTGACGAACCGACCGGCAGCCTCGATTCGAAAAGTTCCGAACAGGTGTTTTCGATCTTGCGGGCGCTGGTACGCGAACAGGGCAAGACCGTGCTCGTGGTCACGCACGACATGGAGATGGCCGGACGCATGGACCGGCGCATCCACCTGGTCGACGGCATGCTGGCCGATGCCGAGGCCACCGTCTGACACCCGGGCCGGCCAAAGCGCATGGCGTGACGTTTTCGCAACCGAACAGGTCCGATTGGCACTAACGCACGGCGCGAAATCGCGGCATGATCGCCGTCGTCCGATTCCTCCCGCACACGCGGTCCATGTCCTCGATCCGTCCCCTCATCCCCTTGCTGATCGCCGCCGGCATCCTGCTCGGCGGCAACGGGCTGCAAGGCACGTTGATCGCGCTGCGCGGCGCCCAGGAAGGCTTCGCGCCGTCGACGATCGGGCTGATGGGCACGGCCTATTTCGGCGGCTTCCTGCTCGGCTGCCTGGCGATCTCGCGCATCATGAAGGCCGTCGGCCATGTGCGCGCCTTTTCCGCGCTGGCTGCGATCGCGTCGGCCGGAACCCTGCTCTTGGTGCTGATGATCGATCCCGCGACCTGGTCGGCGATCCGATTTGCCAGCGGGTTCTGCTTCGCCGGGTTGTTTACCGTCATCGAAAGCTGGCTCAATTCCGGCGTCGCCAATCGCGACCGGGCGCGCGTGCTGGCACTTTATCGCATCGTCGACATCGGCGCGGTCACCGGCGCGCAGTTCCTGATCCCCATCTTCGGCGCCGACGGATTTTCGGTGTTCGCGGTGATGTCGATCATGATCACGCTGTCGCTGGTGCCGGTCTCGCTCGGCGACCGGTCGAACCCCGTCCCGCCCGCCGATGTCCGGCTCGACCTCGGCCGGGTGTGGCGCATCTCGCCGGTCGGGGTGATCGGCTGCGTGGCCGTCGGCATCACCAACAGCGCCTTCCGCACCTTAAGCCCGGTCTACGCCGAGCAGATCGGCATGTCGGTCACCGATGTGGTGACTTTCGTCAGCGCCGGCATCATCGGCGGCGCGCTGATCCAGTACCCGCTCGGCTATCTGTCGGACCGGTGGGAGCGGCGCGCGGTTCTGCTGATGACCACGGCCTGCGCGTTGGGCGCGGCGCTGGCGCTGGTGTTTTTCGCCGGCGCCGGCCCGCTCGCCAATTTCGCGCTGGTGTTCATCTTCGGCTCCTTCGCCATGCCGCTGTTTTCGCTTTCAGCCGCGCATGCCAACGACCGCGCCGGCAAGGACGAATTCGTGCTCGTCAACGCGGCGCTGATGCTGTTTTATTCCTTCGGTGCGATCGGTGGCCCGTTCGCCGCCTCGACCGCGATGGAATGGTTCGGCCCGCGCTATCTGTTCGCCTTTTCCGCCGTCATCTACGCAGCGCTGATCGCGATCATCGTGCACCGCATGCTCACGCGCAGGAGCGTTCCGGCCGAGCAGCGCGGCCGTTTCACCGCGCTGTTGCGAACCTCGACGGCGTTTGCCCGGCTTGCCCGGCGACGCGACGATACGCGTCACGGCGACGACGGCCGATAGACGGACCCGCATCGTCACACTCTCCCGCCGCAGCTTTCTCATCGCCGGGAGGAAAAACCTTTCCATCAAACTGCTTCCATCTGACGATAAACGGCACTAAAGACCGGTTATGCATGTGATTACGACCACCGCCGAGCTCGCCGACATAGTTGCAAGCCTTTCGAAGTCCGACTTCGTCACCGTCGACACCGAATTCATCCGCGAAACCACCTTCTGGCCGGAACTGTGCCTGATCCAGATGGCCGCGCCGGACGTGACGGCCCTCGTCGATCCGCTCGCGCCCGGCATCGATCTGGCGCCGTTTTTCGACCTCATGGGCAATGAGCGCGTCACCAAGGTGTTCCACGCCGCGCGCCAGGACATCGAGATCGTCGTCCATCGCGGCGATCTGGTTCCGCAGCCGCTTTTCGACACCCAGGTCGCGGCCATGGTGTGCGGCTTCGGCGACAGCGTGTCCTACGAGCAGCTGGTCCAGAAAATCACCGGCGAGCGCATCGACAAGTCGTCGCGCTTCACCGATTGGCGCCGCCGGCCGTTGACCGACCGCCAACTCGCCTACGCGCTGGCCGACGTCACCCATCTGATCGACGTCTACCGCCATCTGCGCGACGAGCTCGACCGGGAGGGCCGCGCCCATTGGCTCAACGAAGAAATGCAGGTGCTGACCACACGCGAGACCTACGCGCCGGACCCCGAGGATGCCTGGAAACGTCTTCGCGTGCGCCTGCGCAAGCCGATCGAGCTGGCCGTGCTGAAAGCGGTCGCGACATGGCGCGAGCTCGAAGCACGCGAGAAGAACGTGCCGCGCGGGCGCGTGCTGAAGGACGACGCTATCAGCGAAGTCGCCGTCCAGCAGCCGCAGGATCAGGCCGCGCTGGCGCGGCTGCGCACGATCCCGAAAGGCTGGGAGCGTTCAGGCGCCGCGGCCGGCGTGCTTGAGGCCGTGAACGCCGCGCTGGCGGTGCCGCGCGAAGACATGCCCCGGCTGCCCAAGCAACCGCAACTGCCCGAAGGCACGGCCGCCGCGGTCGAGCTGTTGAAGGTGTTGTTGAAACATGTGGCCGAGAAAGAGGGCGTCGCGGCAAAAATGCTCGCCTCGGGCGACGATATCGAGCGTATCGCGGCCAATGGCGCGGAGGCCGACGTGCCGGCGCTGCATGGCTGGCGACGCGAGGTGTTCGGCGAAACTGCGCTCAAGCTGGTGCGCGGCGAGCTCGCTTTGCGCTTCGAGGACAGGAAGGTCGCCATCTTCGAGCCGGGCTGACGCGGCACGCGCCGCGCTCGAACCCCGATTGCCCACGGACCCCAGAGTCGTTCCTCGTTAAATGGAATCTTTTGACCGCCGAGATTTCGCGGTCTGGCCACGAGCGTGCGGCGATGCGGTGCAGGCACCGTGAGCCGCGCGCGACTCCGTCCAGAACGCGAAAGGCCAAGGTCAAGCGATTGCGGTTTGACGGGCGATATCAACACCGTAGGCGTGGACGGCTTTTTCGCCCCGCCCATGCCGCCGCTCTTGCCTGATATTGATATCGCGCTGCGGACTTCTTCTTGCCGGAGCGAAAAATCCATTCCATCAAACCGCTTCCAGTTAAAGAGGAACGGCTCTAGCTCTCCAGCCGCAACTCCAGCGGACGGCCGCTCAGCTTGGCCAATTGCTGGAGCCGCCCCTGCGGCCGCTCGCCCATCAGGGCCGCGTGCGTTTTCGGGACTTCGAGCGCGAGGCCATCTTCACCGTTGGCCACCCAGCGCAGCCGGGGAATGATGCCGGGCATCGAGGCAGAAAGCAGGTAGACGACCCGCAACAGCCCGCCCAGCATCCGGGCACGCTCCAACAGGCGCGGCGTGGCCAGGGCGCGTATCTCGGGCGCGGCGGCGTCGTTGAACAGACCTTCGTGACGGTAAAGATTGGCCAACGCGATAAAGGCGCGGCCGGGGTGACTGACGCCGATGAAGGACCCATGGGCGATGATGTTGAGGGACTGGGTGCCGCGATAGTCGGGGTGGGCGCGCCAGCCGATATCGGCCAGAAGGCAGGCCGCGCGCCGGTAACGCATCTCCTCCTCGGTTTCCTCCAGCCCGAAGGCGGCAAATGCCGTCCCGGTCCAGTCGGCAAGCTCGCGGGCGTGGGTTACGGAGCGCGCGCGCAGGACGGCCAGTTCCTCCGCTGCCGAAAGCAGGGGGTCGGAACGGCGGTCGTTTTCGCCGAGCAGCGAAAACAAATATCCTTCACGTACGCCGAGGCCGGAAATGACGATCTTGCCGGGCCTCATCACCCGGATGATTTCCTGCAACACTGCCGCGCCGTAAGGCAGCAGCGCGCGACGGTTTTTCGAGACGTGCTGGATGCCCTTCATCTTGTCGATTTCGCCGCGCGCGACATGCTTGAGGAAATCGGCCGACTTTTCGACGTCCATCTCGTAATTGTGCATGACGTGCAGCGGGTAATCGGTAACGTGCATATGCAATCGCGCGAGATTTCGCCAGGTCCCGCCGACGCAGTAGAAATTGCGCCCTTCCCCGCCTTTCAACAGCGACGCCCGCGCGATCTCGCGCCGCGCGATGCGTGTCGCCGCGGCGACGGAGCCCTTGGACATTTCCTGCAGACGCAACCCGCCGAGCGGCAGCGTGATGCCGTCACCGATCACCTCGCCCCTGACATCGACGAGTTCCAGGCTGCCGCCCCCCAGATCACCGCCGATGCCGTCGGCCGGATAGAAACTCGATATGATGCCGAGCGCGGAATAACGCGCTTCCTCGCGGCCGCTCAGCACCCGGACCGGCACGCCAAGAATGGCTTCGGCGCGTTCGATGAAATCGACCCCGTTTTCGGCCTCGCGCGCCGCGGCAGTGGCAATGACGTGGAGCGCTTCGGCGCCGGCCTGCTCGGACAGCGCGCGAAAACGGCGCAATTCCTCCACCGCGCGCCGGACCGCGTCGCTATCGAGCCGGCCGGTCGACACAAGTCCCTTGCCGAGCCCTGCCAGCATCTTTTCGTTGAAGAGTACGGTCGGCGCCCGCGCGATGCCCTCGTAGACGACCAGACGGATCGAGTTGGAGCCGATGTCGATGACCGAAAGCGGATGGCGGTCCTGAAGCCGCCCCTGGGATGTCGCATTCATCAGGAGGGGGCTTGCCTGGCCTTCTTGCGCCGGCCGTGCCGGACGATCCGTTTCGGGGCATTCGATTTCAGCGCGTCTCCGCGCCCGGACAGGCTTGGATTGGTCATGAAATATTCCTGAGCATTGAAGGGCTCTTCCCCGTCTTCCGGCATCATGCGGCGCGACGTTCCGTCCGGCAATATTTCGAAACTCTGCTGGTTGTCCATGATATTTCCCAACATGATCTGGTCGAGCACCTGTTCATGCACAGTTGGGTTGGTAATCGGGACCAGCGCCTCGACACGCCGGTCGAGATTGCGCGGCATCAGATCGGCGGACGAGAAATACAGCACCGCCTCGTCCGACGGCAGGCCGTGGCCATTGCCGAAGCAGAAGATGCGACTGTGCTCGAGAAAGCGCCCGACGATCGACTTGACGCGAATATTGTCCGACAAGCCGGGAACCTGCGGTCGCAGGCAGCAAATGCCGCGGATGACGAGATCGATCTCGACCCCCACCTGACTCGCGCCGTAGAGCGCGTCGATGACGGCGGGATCGACCAGTGCGTTCATCTTCATCCATATCTGTGCCGGACGGCCGGCGCGCGCGTGCGCGACCTCGTCCGCGATATGGCGCAGGATACGCTCGCGTAGCGTAAAGGGGGAAATCGCCAGCCGCATCTCGCGGTCCGGTTCGGCATAGCCGGTGATGAAATTGAAGACCTGCGCGACGTTGCGCGCGATCTCGGGATCGCAGGTGAAATAGGACAGGTCGGTGTAGATGCGCGCGGTGATCGGGTGATAATTGCCGGTGCCCATATGCACGTAATTGCGCAGCTTTTGGTCCTCGCGCCGCACGACCAGAGACATCTTGGCGTGGGTCTTCAGTTCGAGAAAGCCGAAAACGACCTGCACACCGGCGCGCTCCAGATCGCGCGCCCAGCGGATGTTGGCCTCCTCGTCGAAGCGCGCCTTGAGCTCGACCAGCGCCGTGACCGACTTGCCTGCCTCGGCCGCGTCGATCAGGGCGCGCACGATGGGGCTGTCGTTGGAGGTGCGATAAAGGGTTTGCTTGATCGCGACGACCTCGGGATCCTGGGCGGCCTGGCGCAGGAACTGCACGACCACATCGAAGGATTCGTAGGGGTGGTGGACGATGATGTCCTTTTCCCGGACGGCCGCGAAACAGTCGCCGCCATGGTCGCGGATGCGTTCGGGGAAGCGCGGATTGTAGGGCGCGAACTTCAGATCGTCGCGCGGCACCGAAGCGAGTTCGGAAATCTGACTCAGCGCGAGCGGACCTCTCAGCACGCTGATGCGGCCGGGCACGACGCCGAGTTCGCCGGCGACGAAATCGCGCAGAACGGCCGGCATCTCGCTTTCGAACTCGATGCGGATCACCGATCCGCGCCTTCGCCGCTTGAGCGCCGTCTCAAACAGCCGCACGAGATCCTCGGCCTCCTCCTCGACCTCGATATCGCTGTCGCGGATGATACGGAAAGTGCCGGATCCAACAACCTTATAACCGGGAAACAGTCGATCGATGAACAGGCCCACCACCTGTTCGAGCGTGATGAAACGCACGTTCGGTCGGTCCGCCGGCAGGCGTATGAAGCGTTTCAACGCCACCGGCAGGCGCAACAACGCCGTCATCTCCTCGCCATCCTCGCGCCTGGACAATTGTAAGGCGATCGAAAAGCCCAGATTGGGTATGAACGGGAACGGGTGCGCCGGATCGATCGACAGCGGCGTCAGCACCGGAAAGATCGATTCGAGGAAATGTTCCTCCAGCCATGACTGGTCGGAGGGCGACAGCGCATCGCCGCGAACGACCTCTATGTTCTCCGCCTCCAGCAGTTCCATCAGCGTGGCGAGCGATTCCCGCTGGTCGTTCTGGAGGCGCTCGACCTCGCGCAGCACCTGCTCGAGCTGCTGCTCGGGCGTGCGTCCATCTGGGCTGCGCAGGGCGATGCCCTCGCGTACCTGGCCGGCGAGACCAGCGACACGGACCATGAAGAACTCGTCGAGATTGGCAGCCGATATCGACAGGAAACGCACCCGCTCGAGCAAGGCGTGACGCGGGTTCTGGGCCTCGTCCAGCACCCGGCGGTTGAACTGCAACCAGGAGAACTCGCGATTGACAAACCGTTCGGGCGTGCCCTCGCCCAGGTCGGCGACGGCCGACACATCCTGCTGGAATTCACTGTGGACGGGCTTTAGTTCGTTCATCACCGCACTCGGTTCGATTTCATGTTGCACGGGCGGCGATTCATTGCCAATTTTCCGGCGCGCCGCCCGGCGTGTCCGCGCCGGATGCCCCAGCCTTGCAAATACGCCGAATATGATACAAAGGCGAGGCACGTGTCACGCGCAGCGGAAAGATCCTTGAGGAGCAGACAGATGGCCGGCCATTCGATTCCGCATTTCCAGAACGACGCAGGGCACGCGGCGATCGAGATCGGCGTGAAGGAATTCATGTGCGTCGGCGCGTCGGACCCGTTCGATCATCCCCATGTCTTTCTCGACATGGGCGAGGAGGACGAACTGGTCTGTCCCTATTGCTCGACGCTCTATCGCTTCAATGCCGCTCTGAAGGTGGAAGATACCAGCCCCGAAGGCTGTCTCCACCGCCCGCAGGCGGCGTGAGGACGAGGCGGTCTTCCCCGTGAAGACCTCCCCGCCATCGCTCCAGGTGCTCGTGGCCGGTGGCGGCATTGCCGGGTTGACGGCCGCGATCGCCTTTGCAAGCCGGGGCTATTCGGTCAGGCTGTTCGAACGGGCTCCGGGCTTCGCCGAGATCGGCGCCGGGCTGCAGCTTTCACCCAACGCGACGCGACTCCTGCGCCGTCTCGGCGTGCTCGACCGTCTGCTGCCGGCCGCTGTCAGGCCGCAAGCGGTCGTTCTGCGCGACGCGCACGGACTGGGCGAACTTGGCCGCGTCCCGCTCGGACAGGCCGCCGAGCGGCGCTGGGGGGGGCCTTATCTGACCATCCATCGCGCAGACCTGCAAAGCGCGCTACTCGCGCGGGCCGGGCAAGACCCCAACATCACGATCGTAACCGGGGCGGCCGTGCGCGACGCCGCCTTTCACGCGCGGGGCGTCACGCTGTCGACCGACCGCAACGGCACGATCGAGGAAGCAAGCGGCGGGCTGTTGGTCGCAAGCGACGGGGTCTGGTCGACGCTGCGCGGAGCCATACTCGACGGCATGGACGATTCCTTCACCGGGCTGGTCGCCTGGCGCACGACCCTGCGGCGCGGTGCGGCCACGGACTTTGCCGAACGCCTGATCGGCGCCGATGTGGTGACGGCCTTCCTACATCCGCGCTTCCACCTCGTCGCCTATCCCTTGCGCGCCGGAGCCGCGATCAATCTCGTTGCGGTGACGAAGGGCGACGCGCAGAGCCAGAGCTGGACGGCTGGCACCGACGCGACCGCCCTGAAAAAAGCAGTGAGTGGCGCGGCAAAACCGCTCGCCGAGCTCGTGGAAAGCGCGGGCACCTGGACAAGCTGGCCGCTCCACATCGTCGACGCCAAGGGTCCGTGGACCCGCCCGGAAGGCGTTGTGCTGATCGGCGACGCCGCGCACGCGATGACGCCGTTCGCCGCCCAGGGCGCGGCGATGGCGATCGAAGACGCCGAGGTGCTGGCCGGCATCGTCGCGCTTCATGACGACGACATCCCGCTCGCACTGCAGATCTACGAGACCGAGCGCCGGCCTCGGGTGTTGCGTGTCGAGCAGCGCGGCGCGCTCAACCGGTTTGCCTGGAACGCGTCCGGGCCAGTGGCGCTGGTGCGCAATTTCGTGCTCAAGAGGCGCTCGGGCGCCCGATTGGCGGCCGATCTCGACTGGCTCTACGGCCAGGACGTCACGCAATCTTCCGGTTGACCGCCGCCGGGCTGCGGCCGGCGCGCGGCTACCAACCGACGGTCTTTGTCGCGACGGCGGCGGCCACGGCGTCCGGCGGTCCGCCGGCCAGTTCGCGCAGTGAACCGGCGAAAACCTTGAAATAGGCGCGCGACTGCATGGTCTTCAGCGTTTCCGTGCTGTCCCACTGGCCCCAATGGATGCGGGTCTGGCCGTCATCGGCGACCGCGACCTGATAGATGAACCTGCCGGCGACAGCCTCATCGGCGTTTATGGCGGCGATGAAGGCGTCGATGACGCCACGCCATTTTTCCTCCGGGCCTGAATATTTGTAACTGATGGTGATCGATCGCATGGCCGCCCTCTTTGTTTAACTATTTTGCTAAACAAACTAAGCCTCGACCGTCAAAAGTTCAATGATGGCGCGCGAGGCTGCTGACAGATATCGGAAACCCCGCCGTCACCGCGCCGCTATCGGCTGCGGATTGTGACGCCGCAGCGACCAGCGCAGCAATCCCGGCAGCGGCGTCCACCCTCCGGTCCGGATACCGGCCCGACGAAGCGCCCGCGCGGTCCAGACATTGCACCCCACGAGCGCGTTGAAACGCCCCCTGGCTTCGTAGAACCGATCATAAGCGCCATATCCGGCATTAGGGAGCAGAACCGGGTCGCCACCGGCTCCGGGCGCGAAACTTTGCCCGACAAAGTCGAGCAAGGCCGAAAAGCCGGCCTCGTCGATCTCCAGCGGCGTGACGGCGGGGTGCTCAAGCGGAATTTCGCCGGCAATCTCGACATGCATCACCGAACGATCGAGCGTCAGCGCCCGCAGGATTGGCACCAGCTTGAGATCGGCCCATGTCGGTGTTTCCAGATAGAAGGACCGCCCGCCCCAGCCGACGACCAGCCACCGCGCATTGCCGTCAAAAAGCGGAAAGCCATCGCCGGCCAGCATCTTAAACCGGCCGCGGACATGACCGTCGAGCGGCAGCGCTATGTCGGTGTGGATCGGGTTCGACAACAGCAGGATCAATCGCGACGGCGTCTGGGGGGCGGCGACGCGTTGAGCCTGGAAAGGCAGGGGAATGAGCACGCCCGCCGCGATCGCCGCGATCACGAGACCTGCGATAACCACCAAACCCCACAAAGCCCGCCGCATCGATACGGTCCGCCCCGCCGCCGGCCGCCGCGGCGGGTGCCTAATGCAGGATCTGGCTCAGGAACAGCTTGGTGCGCTCATGCTGTGGGTTGTCGAAGAATTTGTCAGGCGTGTTCTGCTCGACGATCTGCCCCTGATCCATGAAGATGACCCGGTTGGCGACCTCGCGCGCGAACCCCATCTCGTGCGTGACACAGATCATGGTCATGCCTTCCTCGGCGAGGCCGACCATGGTGTCGAGCACCTCCTTGATCATCTCGGGATCGAGCGCCGAAGTCGGTTCGTCGAACAGCATGATGCGCGGGTTCATGCACAGCGAGCGTGCGATCGCCACGCGCTGCTGCTGGCCGCCGGACAGCTGGCCGGGATATTTGTCGGCCTGTTCGGGGATCTTGACCCGCTCCAGGAAATGCATGGCGGTGGCCTCGGCCTCCTTTTTTGGGATCTTGCGCACCCAAATCGGGGCCAGCGTGCAATTCTCCAGGATTGTGAGGTGCGGAAACAGGTTGAAATGCTGGAAGACCATGCCGACCTCGCGCCGAACCTCGTCGATCTTCTTCAGGTCGTTGGTGAGTTCGATGCCGTCAACGACGATCTTGCCCTTTTGATGCTCCTCGAGGCGGTTGATGCAGCGGATCATCGTCGACTTGCCCGAACCGGACGGACCGCACACTACGATCCGTTCGCCGCGCATGACCTTGAGATTGATGTCCTTGAGCACATGAAAGTCGCCGTACCATTTATGCATCCCGACGATCTCGATCGCGACATCCGTGTCCGAAATCTGCATCTTGGACCTGTCGACGGCGATCTCCTCGGCGCCGACAGCATTTTCGCTAGCCATCGAGTTTCCCCTTTTTTGTCGTTCGTGGCCGTGGATATTCGGCTATCGCTTGTGACCAGTGTCGAGAAGCCTTTCCATGAAAATCGAATAGCGCGACATGCCGAAACAGAAGCACCAGAACACGAAACCCGCGAAAACCAGCCCCGTCATCGGCGTTTGCGGCGAGGCCCAGGTGGCGTCGGAGAAGTTCTGACGCACCGCGCCCAGAAGATCGAACATGCCGATGATGTAGACCAGGCTGGTGTCCTTGAAGAGCCCAATGAAGGTGTTGACAATGCCGGGGATGACCAGTTTGAGCGCCTGCGGCAACACGATCAGGCCCATTTTCTGCCAATAGCCGAGACCGAGCGAATCCGCCCCCTCGTACTGGCCTTTGGGAATCGCCTGCAGGCCGCCGCGCACCACCTCGGCCATATAGGCCGACGCGAACAGTGCCACGCCGATCAGCGCGCGCAGGAACTTGTCGAAGGTGACGCCGGCCGGCAGGAAGAGCGGCAGCATGACGCTGGCCATGAACAAGACAGTGACCAGCGGCACGCCGCGCACGGTCTCGATGAAGATGACGCATATCATCTTGACCACGGGCATTTGCGACCGGCGCCCGAGCGCGAGCACGATGCCGAGCGGCAACGAGACGGCGATGCCGACGAAGGACAACACCAGCGTAACCATCAGTCCGCCCCACAGCGGCGTCTCGACATACTCCAGGCCGAACCAGCCGCCGACCAGCAGGAAGAAGGCGACCACTGGAAACACAACGAAGAGCAGGATTGCGTTCAGCGCCTTGTGTGGCGCGCGCGGGACGAGCAGCGGCACGATCAGAAGCACGAACAATACCCCGGTCAGGGCTACGCGCCAGCGTTCGTCGATCGGGTAGCGCCCGTAGAGGAATTGCTGAAACTTCGCGCCGACGAAGGCCCAGCAGGCGCCCGACCAGCCGTCGGGCTGGACGCCGCCCTGCGCCACGGTGGCGCAGAAGGAGCGGTCGCTGCCGGTCCATTGCGCATCGATGAAGGCCCAGTTCAAAAGCGGCGGCAACGAATAGGCGATGAACAGCACCGCCAGCACCGTCAGCACGCCATCGAAGGGGGTGGCAAACATGTTCCGGCGCAACCAATGGCCGAACCCCTTTTGGCCCCTGGGCGCCGGCTGGTTGGCGACCAGTTCGGCGCGCACGAAGGAAAGGTCGTGTTCTTGCATGTTAGCGCTCCACCAGCGCCATGCGCGCATTGAACCAGTTCATGAAAACCGAGGTGGCGAGACTGAGCCCGAGATAGACCACCATCCAGATGGCGACGACCTCGATCGCCTGACCGGTCTGGTTGAGGATCGTGCCGCCGATGGCGACGAGGTCGGGATAGCCGATCGCGATCGCCAGCGACGAGTTCTTGGTCAGGTTCAGATATTGGCTGGTCAGCGGCGGAATGATGATGCGCAGGGCCTGCGGGATGATGACCAGCCGCAATGTCGTTCCCGAGCGCAGACCCAAGGCGTAGGATGCCTCGGTCTGCCCCTTGCTGATGCCGAGGATGCCCGCGCGCACGATCTCGGCAATGAAGGAGGCGGTGTAGAAGGACAATGCGAGGTAAAGCGCCAGGAATTCGGGCTTCACCGAAATGCCGCCGACCAGGTTGAAGGTCGACAATTGCGGAAACTCGAAGCTGAGCGGAAAACCGGTCAGGGCGAAAGCCAGCAGGGGCAGGCCCAAAAGCAGCCCGAGCGAGGTCCACAGAACCGGAAATTGCTGTCCTGTCGCCATCTGGCGCGCGGCAGCGCGCCGCTTGACGAAAAAGATCATCGCGATCGCCAGGAGCAGCGCCAAACCGATCAGCCAAGCCCCCTCGCCCCAGATCGGCTTTGGAAAGAAGAAGCCGCGGCTGTTCAGATAGGAGCCGAAGGGCAATCCGATCGAATCGCGCGGCAGCGGCAGCACCGAGAGCACGCCGAAATACCAAAAGAAGATCACCAGCAAGGGCGGGATGTTGCGAAAGACCTCGACATAGACTGTGCAGATCTTGCGCACGAGCCAGTTGCGCGACAGGCGTCCGACGCCGACCAGGAACCCGATGATCGAGGCGGTGAAGACACCAAGAACAGCAACCACGAGGGTGTTCAACAGACCGACGACGAGCGCGCGGCCATAGGTGGAGTCCGAATCGTAGGCGATCACGCTGGTGGCGACGTCAAAGCCGCTGCGTCCGCTCAGAAAACCGAAGCCCGAGGAAATGTTGGAGCGCTGGAGATTCTCGATCGTGTTGCCCACGATCCAGTAGACGAACGCGAAGAGCCCCACGAAGACGAGGACCTGAACGACGATCCCGCGAACCTTCGGATCATAGAGCAACGACGCCTTTGCTACGCCGTCGTCGCGGACGGTGTCCTGACTGGCCATCTGATCCCTCCCGACCCTGAATATCCGGGAGGCACGTGGGCGCGCCTCCCGGTGGTCCAGGAAAAGATCAGCGGATCGGCGGCGCGTAGAGGATGCCGCCCTTGGTCCAGAGCTGGTTCAGGCCACGGGCGATCTTGAGCGGGCTATCCTGGCCGATATTGCGCTCGAAGCTCTCGCCATAATTGCCGACCGCCTTGATGATGTTGACGACCCATTCCTTGTCGAGGCCCAGATCGGCGGCGAGCGTGGAATCCGGCTCCATGCCCAGCACGCGCTTGAGCTCGGGATTGTCGGACCCCTTCATCTCGTCGACATTGGTCTGGGTGATGCCGAGTTCCTCGGCGATGACCATCGCGTTCAGCGTCCACTTGACGATGTCGAACCATTGATCGTCGCCCTGGCGCACGACCGGACCGAGCGGCTCTTTCGAGATGATCTCCGGCAACACCACGTGATCGTCCGGCGCCGACAATGTCAGGCGGATCGAATACAGACCCGACTGGTCGGTGGTGTAGACGTCGCACCGGCCCGAATCGTAGGCGGCGTTGACCTCCTCGAGCTTTTCGAAAACAACCGGATTGTATTCCATCTTGTTGGCACGGAAGTAGTCGGAAAGATTGAGCTCCGTCGTCGTGCCGGTCTGCACGCAGACCGAGGCGCCCGAAAGCTGAAGCGCGGAATTGACGCCCGGCAGCTTCTTGGCGTTGATCATGAAGCCCTGGCCGTCATAATAATTGACGCCGGCGAAATTGAAGCCGAGCGAGGTGTCGCGGCTGAGCGTCCAGGTGGTGTTGCGCGACAGAAGGTCGATCTCTCCGGACTGCAGCGCGGTAAAACGCTCCTTCGCGGTGGTGGGCGTGTATTTCACCTTGGTCGCGTCGCCGAAAACGGCGGCGGCGACCGCCCTGCAGATATCAACGTCGAAGCCCGACCATTCACCCTGGTCGTTGGGGGCGGCGAAACCGGCAAGGCCGGTGTTCACACCGCATTGGACGAAGCCCTTGGACTTCACGTCGTCGAGTGTCGCGGCGGATGCGGCGGATGCGGCAAGTCCGAGAACCGCCGCGCCAAATACGCCGGTCAGAAGTTTCGCTGTCATGGTTGGAACCCTTTTCTGTTTCCCCGGGGTCTCGTTCCCCGTTGTCTTTTCCCTCTCGGAGGCTAAGCAGTTCGCCCGGACCCCGCCCGGACAAGCGCCGCGTCGCCGGACGTTGTTCCGCGCCTCCCACTCACGGACGCATCGAAGGCCATTCTGACCTTCTGGTCAAGGGCGAATGGCAGGAATAGCGAGCGTTCGCAGGCCTGCGAAGCGGTTTTTGTCCCCGTCGGCATTCTACAACTCATCCGCGAGACGCGCTGACAGTCCTACCCCGTCGCGACAATGCTCCGCGGAAGGCGTTTCGGAAACGCGGGCGGGGCCAGAAGCACCCGGGGGGCAGGCGGAAAACGATGCCGCGCAAGGCCAGCCAGCGCGCCAGGAACAGCGTGTAAAGCGTTCCCACCAGGAAACCGGCAACCACGTCGGTCGGGTAATGGGCGGCCACACCGATCCGCATCGAGGCCAAGATCAGCCCGAGCGGCAGAATCGCGACGGCGGCGCGCGGAAACCACAAGAGCAAAACCATGGTCAGCGCCCCGGCCACCTGCGCGTGGCCGGACGGGAAGGAGGCGAAATCGTAACCGGGCGCGAACGGATCGAAATAGCCCGGCCCGAGCGTTTCGAGGAATTTCGGCCGGGCACGGCCGACCAAAAGCTTGGCGAGGTTGGTAAGCAGGCCGGAAACCGCGATTGCGAGAAACACGAAACCGGCCTGGCCCGACAATTTCGCCCAGACCGGCCGCCATTTCCGCTCGGTCCGGCGCCAGTCCACCACGCCGGCCAGCAAAAACACCGCCAGCGCGGCAACCAGATAGACCGTCGACTTGGCGACGTCGGTAAACCGGGTGCTGAGATCGACGAAGACCGGGCTGGTGCTGCGCACGTAGTCGACAAGGACCGAATCCTGGAAATGCAGTAGGAAGATCGTGTAGACGCCGACGAGCGCGACCAGCGTCATGCGGTTCGACCAGGCCGGCGGGCCGTCGCGCCTGAGCGGTGGCGCCCAGAACCGGATATGCGCCTCCCGCAAATAGGCCCAATACGCGCCAACACCCCGTGTCATCCGGTATCTTTTCCCGTTTCACCAGTTTCGCGCTACGGATTCGCTGGTTCAGCGCCGCCAGCAATGCACCAATCGGCGCAGGCCTGACAAGCTTTGACCTGCCTGGGAAGGCCAGCCGACAGTAATCCTTGGCGCAACCGGACTGCGATATTGCCTCGCGCCCGCGCCACGACTAAGGCTTTGTCCGCCGCAACCGATGCGAGGACCGATGAGCAGGAAGACGCCGACACCCAAGACGCCGACACCCAAGACGCCGACACTGGGGATTAACACGCTTCTGACACATTGCGGGAACGATCCGCGCGACTATTTCGGCTTCATCAACCCGCCGGTGGTGCACGCCTCGACCGTGCTTTTTCCCGACGCGGCCACGATGGCCTCGCGCAATCAGAAATACACCTATGGCACGCGCGGCACGCCGACGAGCGACGCGCTCGCCGAGGCGGTCGACACGCTCGAAGGCTCGGCCGGCACGATCGTCGTTCCCTCCGGCCTGGCGGCGGTGACGGTGCCGCTGCTTGCCTTCCTGTCGGCCGGCGACCATGTGCTGATCGTCGATTCCGTCTACAATCCCACCCGTCGGTTCGCCGACACGATGCTGGCGCGGCTCGGCGTCGAGGTGCAATATTACGCGCCGGAGATCGGCGCCGGCATCGAATCGCTGATGAAATCCAATACTCGCGTGGTGTTCACCGAGGCGCCGGGTTCCAATACGTTCGAGATGCAGGACATTCCCGCCATCGCGGCCGCGGCCAAGCAATGGGGCGCGGTGGTGATGATGGACAATACCTGGGCGACGCCGGTCTATTTCCGACCGCTCGATCACGGCGTCGACATCTCCATCCACGCTTCGACCAAATACCCCGCCGGCCATTCCGATGTGCTCTTGGGCACCGTGTCGGCCAATGCCGAGCACTGGCCGCAATTGCACGACACCTATCTGACGCTCGGCGCCTGCGCCGCGCCAGACGACGTTTATCAGGTGCTGCGCGGCCTGCGCACGATGGGGGTGCGGCTCGAACGCCACCAGCAAAGCGCGCTGGAACTGGCGCGCTGGCTCGAAGGCCGGAACGGCGTGGCGCAGGTGTTGCACCCCGGCCTCGAGAGCCATCCCGGCCACGCCATCTGGAAACGCGACTTTTCCGGCGCGAGCGGGATTTTCTCGATCGTGCTCGACGGCGGCGGCACGGAAAAGGCGCATGCCTTCCTCGACGCGCTGACGCTGTTCGGGCTCGGCTATTCCTGGGGCGGCTACGAAAGCCTCGCCGTGCATGTCTGGCTCGGCGACCGCACGGTTGCGAGAAGCGACTATGGCGGCCCGCTGATCCGGCTGCAGATCGGGCTTGAGGATGTCGCTGACATCAAGGCCGACCTCGAACGCGGGCTGGCGGCGGCCACATCGGGCTGAGGCCCGAAACGGCGGGCGCGGTGGCGAAGTTTGGATGCCCCCGGGATTCGGTCGCCGAGCTCAAGTCCACCTTTGAGCGCCACCACCTGGCCGAAGATCGGCAGGCCGGCGATGCCGCGATCCGCCGGATGGAGCGGGACACCACCCGAATAATAAAGTGCAAACTGACCGTAAACGGCGATGGCTTGACGGCAAGCACTTCAGGTAAAACCTTGAAATAACTGGCGATCCCGGCAGGACTCGAACCTGCGACCATCGGCTTAGAAGGCCGGTGCTCTATCCAGCTGAGCTACGGGACCGTCGCACGGACCGGTACGGCCCGGGACCGAGTTGGATGCCTCAATGCGTCCAGGGCGTCTTGCGGTCATAGCGGAAATTTTCCGCGTAGGAAATCTGGCGCCGACGAAGCTCCTTCGGCTCCTCGACACGGAAGGCCACGCCCTGTTTTTTGGCATAGGCGACCGCCTCTTCGCGCGTCTCGAAGGAGAGCTTGATCTGGCTCTTCATGTCGGCCGAGCTGGTATAGCCCATCAACGGGTCGATCTTGCGCGGCTTTTCCGGCTCGAATTCGAGAATCCAGCGTCCGGTCTTGGCCTTGCCGGACTGCATGGCGGTCTTGGCGGGGCTGTAGATGCGGGCTGACATCGGTGTTTCCTGCTTTTTTTTGAGGCAAATGCGTCTGTCGGCACTGCCCTAGCCAGAATCAGGCCGTTTGCCAAGCCCGCGTGGCGCACGACCGGCCGGCCGCCGCGCGAGTGTCACCCATGTCTCCGGTATAAAACGCAACCTATGTGTCCGGTATGGACCGAAGAAAAATGGTCGGAGCGGCAGGATTTGAACCTGCGACCCTCTGGTCCCAAACCAGATGCGCTACCAGGCTGCGCTACGCTCCGACTGCCGGATGGCATTGATCGCACTATGCTTTTCGGCGCGAAAACGCAAGAGCCGAATTTTCGAAGCGGAGCAAAAACGGAACA
>NZ_WPHG01000005.1 GCF_009742725.1 Nitratireductor arenosus
CTGGATCACAGACCACTCGAAATCCGTGAGATCGAATCGGGCCATCGAAAACCTCCATGCAAGGAGGTCACTGAATCAGAAGCGCGCGCCAAAAGGAATCCTGTTTATGGGTACGTGACCTAGGAGCGGCCGACTTCCGAATCGTCTCACTCCATCCTTTCGAGTTGGAACTCGAAGTGCCGTCCCGCCAGCCTGAGTGCGTTCGGTTCGTAGCGTAGGCGGAAAGGAGGTTGAAGAAGATCACGCTTGCCGGTACGCTCCCATCAATTCATTGCCTTTTTCTCCTTTGGTTCAATGAATGCAGAGCGCCGCGCATCATGTGGTAACTGTGCGCGGCGTTTTCTTTGACCGGATGGGATGCTCTCAACGGGGACCCAGCTTGGACCGCGAACAGAACTGCAGCGCAAGGTTCGGTATGCCCCAGTGCTGCGTGAACGCGCCGGAGCGGATCAGCGCATCGTAGGTCGCTTCCTTGAGGGCCCGGCTCGATGCCTTGGCCGTTGATCGCGAAATTGGGCTCGTCCGCTCGCATTCCAACGCGAAGAACCGGTAGCGCTTCTCGCCTCCAGCTCGGTGCTCTACGCCGTAAAGAGCGTCCGGAATGAGATGTGTCTCCATGCGGGTGCGGATGACCGGATGGTTGCGATCCGGCAAGACGGTCACCGGGATCGATAGCGGATTCGGGGCACGTCGCGTCGTGGCTGGGGCACGCGCCAGGATTTCGTCGACCGGGACGAACCGCTGGCTGGGCGTTTGCCTCGTCGCGAGTTCAATGGCCAAAAGGGTGTCGATGATCATCATCGTGTGCAGTATTTGCGGATTGTATGCGCGGGGCGACCGGCGCGAAAAGGTGACGGCACGCGGCGGCAATGCATCATGACCTTCCAGATAGGCTACGCCGCTCTGACTGATTTCGTAGAGCATCGGCGTTGATCGGGCATCGAAGTGCGGCGCCAAGAGTGCGGGCCGATTGAGGTAGCCGGTTTCGTGGAACAGGTCGCCGAGGCGCTCCACAAAGCGCTTTTCCGACCTCGGCCGGATCAGCGCCAGCAAGTGATCTACGCGCAAATAGCGGTAGCGATAGAGCCAACGCAGGATCACGGTATCGCGCGGCCCAAGCACCAACCGCTTGCCAAGGGGCGTGCGGGAAAAGCGGCAGCGGCGTCCAAGCGCGTCTTGTCTTGTGGTTGTGTCCATCTGTCCTTCGCCTCGACTCTCGCTCGTCTTCTTGTACGAGCCCCGAGACAAGCTTGGCGGAAGCGGAGCCGCGCGTCACCGTTTGCTATGGTTCGTAATGGTGCGGGACAATCCGCGGCGGAACGCTATGGTCAGGGCAAGAAAATCACTGGCACTTAATGAAACCGAGGACGCAGCCGATGATCGCGCTGTCGTCGCGCCAGGTGATGCCACGGGCCGCAAAGCGAACTTTTTCAACCACCAGCTTTTCCGGCACCTCGCGCTCGTTCTCGCCGGTCGCGATATCAAGGAGCAATTGGCCAAACGATCGCCCGTCACGCGGCGTCGAAACCCGGAGTTCGACATCAAGCAGCTTGTTGGAGTTGCCGTTGAAGACCTGCAGCGATGGTGCCGTGAGCCAGGGAATGAGCCCATTGCCAACCGTAATCCGATAGTCGGGATGGTTGCCGACGCCGACGCATATAACGCGGCGCAGCGCCCACGTTTCGTAGCGCGAACCGGATGCCTCGACGGCCATGTCGAGCATGCCCCGTGTGGCCCCCGATTGGTCAATCGCGCGGCGACACCGAGCCGTCTTGATGCGTTCTCTGAGCGACTCACGGAGCTGCTTGCAGGTCTGAATCAGAACTTCAGGCGGACTGCCATTGAGGTTGCACAGCGCCAAGGCCGCGTCGGCCGATTCGGTCAAGGGCGCGGCTGATTTGTAAACTTTCCTGATCGTTTCGACCGCATCGTTGACGGCGTTGTCGCGATGGGTGCGGACGGCATGGTCGAATTCGATTCCCAAGCGCGTTTGTTGCAGCGGCGTGAAGGCGTCTCGATTTGACGGATTCAGTTTGAACCAGTTGTGCTGTTGTAGGCCCTGAAGCGTGGCCGGCGCTTTCAGAAACGGGTCAGCTAGACGCGCGGCTTCCTGCTTGACGATGCGCCACCCGTAACTCTCGGCTTTTCTGCCACATCGGTCGTGCATGGCTTCGACCGCGTCAGCGGGCGCTTGCCGCGCGACCGCGATAATGCGCGATAGGAAGAAGTCGCGGCAGGCTCGGACGGCGTCAACGGGTGCCAGCGTGGCCAGCGTCTTGTCCTTGAAGAACCAGTCGATGTCGGCATCGTCAGTCAGTTCGGCGATGAGATTGGCCTCGGCTTCGCGTCTCGTTTGTTCGGCGGCTTGCGACTTTCTCTCTGCGTCATGGTCGGCTTGCGTCCGTTCGCGCTCAGCTTGATGACGCAGTGAACCGTCTTCGTCAGGCTCGGCCTTCTGAGCGGACTCGTCCTTTTCCGGAGTGTCGCTGACCCTGGTTTCCGGAGCCTCAGCGACGTCATTTCCGCCCGGCAGCGATGGCGCAGGCAAAAGGGGCGCGACAGCACGATCGTCGTCAATGAAACAGAAGATGGTCGTGCCGTTGCGAATGGAAAGGCACGGCTGCCCTTCGTAGGCAACTTGCTTTGCCGCCGCGCCGATAAAGGTCAGCGGCTTGCCTTCTCCCCAGCGGGCTTCCATCAGGTCACGCGGCGGCCAGCGATAGGCTATCTTGCAGTCCTGAGGTCCGTTGCAGCTTTTCTCGGCGGTGCATTTGTTGCGAAACAGCACCTCGCCGCCCCGAACCGCCAGACAGACGCCCTGGCGCAATCGCGTGGCGTCTCCGGCCGCGCGGTTTCCGCGCAAGACACGCGTTTCCAACTCTTGCTGCAAATCCTTGCCGACCTGATCAATGGTGCGACCAAGTCTCTCGATGAAGCTTTCGGCTTTGGCAGGCCAGGCGATGGCCATGCTGAGCAACAGGGGAGCAAATAATCTCTTCACGATCGCCAGCCTAGCGAAGAACTTCCGCATAGAAAACGGATGAATCGACGATCACAAGCGGGGAGATCATCTTCAGAAGCAACTTGACCCATGCATCGAACCTGGTCTCAATTCTCTCATCGGGGACAGGGACGCCACGCATGAAGATTTTGATGCGTCACGAGCAGACGCCGGGATTGTTTCGGTCCGTTCGCTTCAAGCTTTGGGGCAAGGTCGAACTTGAGGGTGATGAACAGGCAATCATCGATCGCTATGACTTTGACCAGGCGAAGTTGATCACCGAAGAGATCGAAGGGCTGATGAAGTGGTCGGTCATCATCGGTGTGATAACCGTCGTTCCGGCCTTCTTCGTTTGGGCGGGATTTTTCGGTCGCGCGGTCGGCACGCCGATCGCCCTGGCGACGGGCGCGTTCGCCGGCTGGCTGTTCTACGATCGGTTTCGCGAAACCGTATACGTCAAGGATTTGCTCTACGGCCGAAATTTCCGCTGCAAGTCGATCGTCGATATTTCGATACGCGAGGAACGCCTGAAGCAGATGGTCGCCTATCTGCGCGCTGTCATGGAGAGCGCCAAGCATTGGGGCGGCGCGCAGACGACCGACGTGCCGCCGCTTGATCCGGAAACCTCGCGCCGCATCATGCTTAGAGGCTTCGCAAGAGGATGGTAGCGACCAAGCACCTCGGCGCTCGGCTCCACCGCTTTGTCTACGGGTTCTTCCGTCAGGGTGATCATGCCGAAGTGGTGCATCTTCACGGCCGCATCGACCACCTGCTCCAGGCCAACGGGGTCAAGACGGATAGGCAGTTGAACGACCTTTGCGCGCGTGTTGCCGGCGATGTTGGCAACGTCTTGCACCTTCCCGACGAGCGGCGAGACGAACTGCGCCACTTCACGGCGCAGCTCATCGCATATGAGGGGATGTTCCGGCTACCGGATGTAGATTTCGGCGAGACCAGGACGACCGCGCAATATTGGGAGCTGAAAGACGAACTCAATGCCCAGAAGGCGTTGCTGGAGCGGTTTCCGGCTGTCGAGGACGCCATCACCTCATTGGTGCAGGGATGCTTCGGCGCGCTCTATGACAATCTCGGCAAGGTAGGCGCTGATGACGTCGGTAACGGGATCAACGTAGTGACGCCGCGGATCGATCGCATCGCCTCATTGGGCGAAGTCGTGGAGCGGATCGCGGTCGCCGCTCACGTTGAAGAAATTGAGCATCTCGGCCTGTTTCCCCGACTTCGCAAGCGCCTTGAGGCGAATTTCGTTGCCGCATCGGGCGGTGACCCGCGCGATATAGACGGCTTTTCCAGACCTCTCCGTATGCCCTCCAAGTTTGATGCCAAGACACCGGAGGATTTGGTCGTCACCTACCTGTCCGGAACGCCGCTGCTTGAACTGTTCGCCGGCGAGGAGATGTTCACCATCCCCCAATCGATCCGGTTCGAGCATCACCACATCATCGCCGGGTCCGGTCACGGCAAGACGCAAACCTTGCAATACCTGATAGCCAAGGATCTTGACGCCGTCGCGTCCGGAGAGCGTTCGGTCATCGTCATAGACAGCCAGGGGGACTTGATCTCCAACATTGCTGGCCTGAAGGCGTTTGCTCCGGGTGAACCGCTGCATGATAGGGTTTGCATTGTCGACCCGACGGACATTGAGTGGCCGGTCTCGCTCAACCTGTTCGACGTCGGCCAAGCGCGTCTCCAATCCTATCCGCTCTTGGAGCGCGAGCGCCTGACCAACTCGATCCTGGAACTCTACGATTTTGTGCTGGGCACGCTTTTGTCCGCGGAGATGACGCAAAAGCAGAGCGTGATCTTTCGCTATGTTACGCGGCTCATGCTGCACATCCCCGACGCGACCATTCACACCCTGCGCGAACTGATGGAGAAAGGCAGCGAAATCCGCTTCGCCGAACACATTGCGCGCCTGGAAGGCACCGCCCGGCATTTTTTTGAGACCGAGTTTCCGTCGAAAGAATTCGCCCAGACGCGTCAGCAGGTGTTGCGCAGATTGTGGGGCATTCTCGAAAACCAGACCTTCGAACGGATGTTCTCTCATCCGCGGTCGAAGCTCGATCTCTTCGCCGAAATGAACGCGGGCAAGGTCATCCTGATCAACACTGCGAAGGACCTGTTGAAGGAGAGCGGTACCGAAATTTTCGGGCGCTTCTTCATTGCCATGATCGCCCAAGCCGCCCAGGAACGTGCGACACTGCCGGAAAGCCAGCGCATGCCCACCATGGTCTATATCGACGAGGCCGCCGATTATTTCGATCGCAATGTCGGGATCATTCTGAGCCAGGCGCGTAAATTCAAGATCGGCATGGTGCTCGCACACCAATATCTCGGTCAGCTGGACTCAAAACTCCAGGATGCGTTCTCGGCCAACACCGCGATAAAGTTCGCTGGCGGCTTTACCGGCAAGGATGCGCGGGCTGCCGCCCAGATGGTCAATTGTGATCCGGCGCTGATCGAAGCTCAGCCGAAAGGCGCCTTTGCCGCCCATGTACGCGGCATGACGCGCGCCGCGATTCCGCTGCGATTTCCACTCGGTACCCTGGAGGAAATGCCCCGCATGTCCCCGGATGAGCAGGACGCGCTTCGCGACAAGATGCGCGCGAACTATGCCGTACATTATTCGGAACTGAGCCGGTACCAAAGCAAATCCGAGGACCACGAGGACGCCGGAGCGCAAGGGGAAGACAGCGGCGAGGACATAGGCGAAGAAGGAGGAACGACTCCCTGGGAACGGGCTGAAGCAGCGCCAAGTGCGAACTCAAAGACCAAGTCCAACAGGCCACACCCTCCTGGTGATATCGAGAAACCGGACGACGAATCCGCCTGGTAGCGTCCAGCGACGGCGACCACCAGCCCGCGCAATCGAAATCGCTGCCATTTTATGATTCCTGCTGCAATCCGGCGTTCCGCATGCGCTGCAATGAGCCGGTTTGAGCAGATAAGTTCAGCTGGCAAACCGCCCGCCGCTGGGGGATACCGTATCCCCCAGCGTATCCCCATCGCAGAGTGGTCAAGAAGAAAGAGAACCGGTGTTGCCACCGGTTCTCTTCGCTCTCACAAAAGGAGAGTCAGTGCTGTTGACCACGAGCGTCGATGCGTTCCTGAAGCCACTCCAGCACTTCTGCCTCGACCCATCCGACCCGGTTGTTGCCCAGCCGTACCCGCTTGGGGAATTGGCCTGCAGCTTCCAGGCGCGCAATGTGTTGGGGAGAGTACAGGACCAACTCCTTCACCTGCCGCTTGCTCAACAATCTCATCACGATACTCCTCATGTTGAGGAGCATCGCGATGCCCCGGGGTTGAAGCCCTAGGGTCCGAGGAGTGTATTGAATTTTTGATGGATAACAACTCCGCGAGCGGAAGCATTTCTTTCCCGTGGATCAAGGACAGCTTTGCGCCCCCATTTAAGCCGCAGACACCAGCTCTGCCACTGCCTGAAAGCAGACATCGCTGAAGACCAGGCCGGAAGTTAGGGTCGCGTCACAGTCGGATCGAACATCTCGCCGCACCTCGCGCGAAGCTGTCGAACTGCATGGTGCGTCAGATTTTTTTCGGCATTTCCCAAGCTCAAGTTGCGCCATCACGCCGTTGATAAAGATCGTCGGTTCACGGTCTTAACATCGCCCAGACCCAAAACGAGATGAAGTTCGGCAGACTGCGCGCCTCGTTCATCTTCTTCGATCGAAGCCAGCCAGAACCACGGCAGGCGGCAAGCGCACTTATGGCCTATGTCGGTTTCGTCGTCCTCGGGACACAGAGAATCTGATGGCATGTGGCGCAGGACGCATGAAACACTCTACACTGGTCACATTTCCCGACGCTATGGACGAACGCGAGGCGCTTCGGAGTACCGTCAGGCGCCACAAAACCCAGAGAGACCTCCGGATAGCCATCCCAGAAGACACGTCCGTTCTTGCAGCCGGGACGAGAACAGCGTGGCCAGGTCCTCGGATCAAAATCCTCAAGACGATCGAGGGGCAATAAGCGGATGGCCGCTGCCCTTTGGGCGCGCTTCTCCGCCGCTGCCGTATGGCCGTGGGGGCAAACCAGATAGCCATGGGTAGCTCCTACGTCTTCCATCATCCCTCGGAAGGACTCTACGTCCTTTACATCGATCTTGCGCTTCCGCCGCTTTGCGTCGACGATAATCCGTCGACTGTTGTCGGTGTCATGTCGCGCTTCGATTAAAACGTCGATCTGTCGCTTGATGCCCGTGATGCCCCCAAGGACCGAAGCGTTGGGGGGCACACAAAAGCCCGTCGACAACTGATCGGCCAACAACCGCGCGACCAGGCGCTCGTAGCGTTTCCAGTCCTCCAACATGTCTTCCATCGTGATCGTCTACCGAATACGGATTGCGGAGCAAGGGCCGATACGTCGCAACCCGACTTATCGGTTTTGACGACTCACTCGAAAGTAACGTGAAGTACCGACACCCCTCGTATAACGCGGTTGATCGAAGGCTTGTGGCTTCACATACCAAACTTGGCTGACCGGCAGGGCCGCGGAGACAATGGCTGCCGCAGTCGCCTGCATCTTATTTCCTGTCAGCCCGATCTCGTAGTCGAGTCCTCCGCGCACAAACCAACCCTCATGTTGGCGAAACAGGATTCCAGCCAACTCAGAGAGGTCGCCTGCATCCGCCGATGCGACGACACCACCCGGCGTATCCTCAAGTGCGACCCGAGCTGCGATGCCGCCAACGCGAGCCCGTGAGGTTTCCGCAACGTCCGTAATGACTTGGACCGCGTCGTACTCTCGTGCAGAGGTGAGATGGAGAAGCCGTTCGTGCCGAGGCGAGGCAAAGGCGGACAGCGCACGCAGCCGTGTTCCATCCGACTCCGCAGCAAGCAGCGGTACCGACTGGTAGGGACCAGTCTCACCCGTCAGCACATCGCGTAGCGCAGTTAGCAGAAGATGGTGATCGGACGCACTATATGCGTCCAATATGGTCTTCAGGTCGGCTTCAAGTGGATAGTATTGGGCTGCGCTGGTATGGGCAACGAAAAGCTCGTCGCTGCTGCGGAGCCCAGCTCGGACGAAGGAGAATAGCGCGGGCTTGGCCAATCCGGTGATGTCGATCATCGCTCGGCCGCAAAGTTGCGGGGGCATTCCGTCCATCAGCGAGTCGTAGGAGACTTCTTCGAGCGGAATGCCGTGCTCTCGTATGGCATCGCGCATCTCGTCGGCATGCCCGTCGTTCTCGTAGCGCACCGCGAGGACGCGGTGGGCTTTGATCCGCGGCAACAACCGCAAAATCGACGCGAGGGTGCGCTCCTCGAAGCCCAACCCCACTACGAGATCGTCGACCGCGATATCATCAAGAGCGTGGGCCTTCAGCTCGTCAACTGAAGGCGCGGGTGGAAACACCATCGGCAGACCTTCATCGCTACTGTCCCGTGGATCCGGACTGAGTTGCGCGAGAAGGTCCATCTGAATGCCTGTAGCACGTGGGGCAGGTTCGAACCGACGCGGCTCGTCCTCCGATTCCGCTTCCGCAAGTCCTTCCTCATCCTCCAAGTACTCCCCGGTCGACAGGTTGCGCAGCAGGACTTCGCGACCTGCCTCCGGTTCTGCAAGCCAGCGCTCAAGATCTTCCCCCGAAAGCTCGAAGCGATCGCGGTCAGACAGTCCAATGAAATTTGCTAGTCCGTAAATCTTACGGAAGGTAAGCTTGAATTGTTGTACCGGATCCGAATCATGCGTCTTCGTCCGTGCCGTCCCACCGGTGAATACGAAGACTCCCGCATCTACTAAATCACGAAGTCGGTTCATCTGTGTTTGCAATTCGCCGGAGGTTACACGGACATAGAGTGACGTATATTGTCGAATGCGCCCGGTCGGCTTGCCTTTGCCGGACTCCATGAGGAGTTGGTGTGATGCTTCTGCAAACTGCAGCGCCACCGTCTTAAGATCGCTGCCCCGCCGATCGAGGCTGTAAAGATGTCGGGCGCAAAAATCTTGGAACACTTCATGCTGTCGTTCGGGCGGAACGGGTAAGCCCGATCGGCTACCCGTCAGGATCTCCTGGTATATTTGAATGACGGCTCCGATATCGCCTACACACACGCCAGCAAGAGCGCGTAGGCCATGATACAGCCGCTTGCGTTCTCGCGATCGCGTCTGCGTTTCAGCGATCACGCGTGCAATTGACTCAAGATCGACGTCGCCTAGCACATTCATCGAACTCTGGCTGGGGTGGCCTGGGAAAAGGCGCGCCCGCGCATCAAGAATCTTTGTAACGAATGTCTTGCCGCTGCGATCCTTGAGGCGTGTCTGAACCTCAGCTCCCAGATCGAATGTATTGAAGTCACGGCCGGCCGCTGCTGGATGGACCCTGCCAGGCGACTTTAAATTGAGAAAGATGGTCTGCGCTTCCGAAGTCAGCTTGAACGCGCAATGCGCGTGTTGGAACAGAAGGGCGGAAAGGAGATCCTCGACCCGGTCGGGATCAAGGTAGCGCGTCGACACATCGTCCAAAAGGAACAGAACCTGTGCATCGTTCCAGATTGGCGCCGCTCGTCGCAGGGCTTCGGCAAGATGCGGGAAGGCGGTGTTGGGATTTGTGGCTAGGCGCAGGCCGGAGTCGCTGCGGCTGACTCGGACGAGCAGGTCGCTCATCGCGCGCTCCAGTTGCTCTACGTTCGCAACAGACTCGATTACCGGACGGGGTGTCAGCAGTTCAGTAACCGCCCGAATCAATCCGACGCTCGCATCGAAGGGGATCGCCCCGCCGTCGAGATCTTGGAGATGCGCCATAGCACGCGCTCCCTGCGCTGCATACGCGACGAGAAGCCGGGCGAATAGTTCTTCGGTCGAGGGCCGATCAGCGCGTGGGTCAACCGGGATAAGGCGCTGTGCTGATACAAAGAGTCCGACATATCCATCGTCCGTCACCCGGCGCAGCGCGTCCTCATCTGTCTCCTTTGGCAATACCGCTGCGCGGGCGTGAAACTGCAGCGAATGGAGAAGCATTGTTTTTCCGCAACCCCGCATTCCCGTCATGACCAGCGGTCCAGGCGCACTCACCTTCTTGAGCCATGCACCCTCAGGGTCGACGATAAGCTGTGGCACGTACCAAGCATCGAGGGTCTGCGCATTGTAGGACTCTGCAAACGTACGCAGCACGGTCTGATTGCGCCAGGGACGCCACGACTCGGCGGTGCGATGATATTGCTCGCGGATCCCCACGATGACGTCGTCGGCGGAGGGAGTGCGTTGGTGCTCCGTCGCCGCGGCGAGTCCCTGTGCGATGCCGTGAAGCTTGAGTCCGATGCGTTTATCCAGATCGGGAGCTGTATCCCCGTCCGACAGCAGACGGTCGGCCATCGCGTGAATGTGACGACCGATCCAGTGCAGATCGCCCAGATGAATACCGCCCGAGCGGCGATCTCCTGCAACGGAACCGAGATCGATTGCGACGGCGCGGACCGCTGGTTCGATCGCGTCTGCCCGTCTGCGTCCCATAGGGAGGTCCTGAAGGATGATATTAGCTGCGTGCAGGTCATTGTGATGGACCTTTAGTCTCTCGAACTCTTCCTTCATCCTGAAGAGGTCGCATGCGATCTGTGCTGCTTGCGCCGCTGAAAGTGGGCGTTCACCGGATAGATACTTCGCCAACGTATCGCCCTCAACGAATTGAAGTACAGCAACATGACAACGCAGCTTGATGTCACCGAAGGCGATGTCGCAGTCGAACATTTGTTCGACTGCAACGACGTGATCCGCGCCGTCGGCAACTTCGGCGTGAAGTT
This sequence comes from Nitratireductor arenosus, assembly GCF_009742725.1. Taxonomy (GTDB): domain Bacteria; phylum Pseudomonadota; class Alphaproteobacteria; order Rhizobiales; family Rhizobiaceae; genus Mangrovimarina; species Mangrovimarina arenosa. The sequence goes on from NZ_WPHG01000005.1 coordinate 10,780, forward strand.
CAGTTTCTTTTGCGAAATCCTTCTCGAACTTTCGATAGAGCTCGATGGGGCTTACCTTTAGAACTCTATGTGCGCGATTGAGACCGGTCCGTGGCTTCGCAACGAAGGTCGCGGCATAGAAGCCACGACCCAGCGGACGTTCAACGTCAAACTCACCGATCGCGGCAGGCGTCCACTCTAAGGGGAAGCCGTACTCCCGACCGCATAGGGGACACACCTCGTCGAGCCGCTTCTCGCGTTGATCATGATCGGGACAGGTGAAGCAACAGAATTTTCCGATCTCCGACACGATCGCTCTCCAGTGCGCCATTAAACTTGAGCGATGTACGCTCTTCGTCTTCCAACGCTATCGCGTCGGTTATGGCGTCGTCCACCGCTCGCCGCACCTCCACCCATGTGGACAACGAATAGCCGAAGGTTGACCTTGACTATGGTTGAGTATAGTCAAGCAGGGTCAAGGGGGACGGTGAGCCTATGAGTAGTGACGGTGATCTCTATATTGCCGAGGCTGCAGCGGCTGCCGGAATCTCGAAGCCGACGCTGCTTCGATGGATCAAAGACGGGAAAGTTGACGACGCTCGCCAGCGTGACCGAAACGGATGGCGCGTTTTTTCGCCGGATGAGGTAGCGCAGATCAAGGCGCGCGCGGAGTCCACCAAACCGGCAAAGAAAGCATGACGGCCCCGTCGTTCAGCGCGGCGCGGCGCCAGCGTCCAGCCTTCCTTGCAGTGGATTTCTTCTGCGGCGCCGGCGGCACCACCCGCGGTCTCATCGACGCGGGCGGCTATGTTATCGCCGGGGTTGATAAGGACAGTCGCTGCAAGGAGACCTACGTCGAGAACAATCCGAACATCACGGTCGATTTCGCGTCGCCTCGGTTTATCCGGCGCGACATCTTTCCGGCAACGGATGCCTATCCGGAGGGAGAACAGAAGGAGTTGTTCGAGGAGTTGGAGGAGCTGATCAGCAAGTATCGTCGCGAAGCTCCGAATGCTCCTCTGATGTTCGCGATTTGCGCGCCCTGCCAACCGTTCACGAAGCTCTCCAGGAAAGAATTAAGCGAAGCTCGAAGGATGGGCCGGGAGCGCGACAGCAACCTGTTGAGGGAGGCGACAAAGTTCGTTGCACATTTTCGGCCCGAAATGATTCTGTCTGAAAACGTCCAAGGCATCGGTGATCCGAAATACGGAGGAGTCTGGGAGGATTTCCGTCGCGAGCTTAGAGAACTTGGTTATGCTACCGGCAGCAACGTCATTTGTACGTCCAGCTTCGGCGTGCCCCAATACCGTAAACGATCGATCCTGATCGCAGTACCCAGGGAGATGGCGCGCGCGGAATTCCTAGTTTCGGATAAAGTCGACGCTGATCTCGTCGTACCGAAGGCGGATGCTCAAGCGGCCGTTCAAACGGTGAGATCGGCGATCGGACATTTGCCGGCGCTCGCGGCTGGCGTTCAGCATTCGTCGATACCCAATCACAAAACGCGTTCGTTGAGCGGCCTCAATCTGAAGCGGCTCGCAGCCGCGAAGCCCGGTCAGTCGAATGCCTATCTCGATGCCACGCCGCACGGGGACCTTTCGCTTGCGTGCCACCGGAAAGTGAACGCAAAGCTCAATGTCCGGTGCTTCACCGACGTGTACACGCGTATGGACCCCGACAGACCATCGCCGACGATTACAACCAAATGCCACAGCATCTCGAACGGTCGCTTCGGGCATTTCGATACGAGGCAGATACGCGGCATTTCCTTGCGCGAAGCGGCAATTTTGCAATCGTTCCCGCAAGACTATGTCTTCTACCCGACAGACATGATTGAGCCGGTGGCTCGAATGATCGGTAACGCGGTGCCACCCCGGCTCGCCGAATACTTTTCCCGCTATCTCTCTGGCTCGATAGCTCCAGCCGATGCGTAAACCTGCGACAGGATCGATTGCACGCCTTCGTCGAGGGCGCATTCCCATACGATCACGACCCGCCAGCCGAGAGCTTCCAGCTTGCTTCGAACCTGCCTATCACGCTCCATATTACGCTCGAGCTTCGGTGCCCAAAATTCGACGTTTGACTGAGGCCGCATCCCACGGCGGCAATCGTGCCCATGCCAGAAGCATCCATGAACGAGCACGACCATTCGGTGTTTGGGAAGAGCGAGATCGGGCGATCCAGGCAAGTCCCGACGATGAAGGCGAAAGCGAAGACCGGCGGCGTGCAGAGCGCGACGCACGAATAGTTCGGGCGCCGTATTTTTCTGTCCGATGCGCGCCATTACGCGCGAGCGCTGTTCCCCTGTTAGGCGATCCGCCATCACGCAAATATAGCAATGAGTGACGATTCCTCCATGTCCGAAAACAACAAGGTGGATACGAGATCTATCTCGCTCGCTTCCAACAACGTGCCGTTCCGTACGCGCGCCCGTACGATTGACCACCTGGGACGTGGCCAGATCGCCGACGCACCGACCGCCGTCAGCGAGTTGTGGAAGAATGCATGGGATGCCTACGCGACGCAGGTATCGCTCAACATCTTCGACGGAACCCCCGTAATCGCTGCGATCTTCGATGACGGCATTGGCATGTCGGCCGAGGACTTCATCGAAAAGTGGTTGGTGATCGGCACCGAATCCAAGATCGACGGTCCCTCGACCGCACCGCCTGTCGATTTCGTCGGACCGCGCCGCGAACGACAAGGTGAGAAGGGAATTGGGCGCTTATCCGCCGCCTTCCTCGCGCCAGCCACTTTGGTGCTTTCGCAGCAGGCTGACGGTCCGATTTCAGCGGTTCTCGTCGATTGGCGACTCTTCGAGAATCCGTTCCTGTCGCTCGATCAGATAACGCTGCCGGTGCGAACCTTCGAGGATTGGGCGGCCATCGTCGACGGCCTCCAATCCATGGCAGACGTTGTCATTGCCAATCTCGGGAAACGCGATGCTTCGGGCGCATTCTCTTTGAAACCCGAGTGGCAGCGGTATGCGGACACTGAGTCCGAGAGCTATGGTCAAACGACCGCCGGTTCAGTCCTGGAATTCTGGCGATCAATGCCGGTTTCCCAACGTCATCTTGAGGAGTGGCCGGTATTTGCCGACCTAGCGAAGCACGGGACCGCGCTCTTTCTGTTAGGTGCTCACCACGAATTATCGGTATGGCTCAACTCCGCGCACGACGACGAGGAAGCAAAGAAGGTCAAGGATCGTCTGAAGGATATTTTGACTGGCTTTACGGATACGCTGTCGCCTTCGCCCGTTGCCTTCGAATATGAGGTTTTGGCCTATCGGGGCGACGTGCCCCGGCGGATCCTTGCATCCTCGGACGTGTTTGACCTCAAGGACTTCCAAGAGCTCGAACACAGCGTTGAGGGCGCGTTCGACGAAGTTGGTATCTTTCGCGGAACGGTAAAGGCGTTCGGCGAAGAATTGGGCGAGCGCATCATACCGCCACCCCGACCGTTACCCGTGGCCCGCTCAGATCGGCCCGGTCCGTTCGCTTTCGCAATCGGCACGTTCGAGCAAATCGAGGCGAGTTCGACGCACAGCGCCCAACGCCACAAGGATCTCGTCGAGCTTGTCGACCGCTATGGCGGCGTAAGAGTCTATCGTGACGGTCTTCGTATCATGCCTTACGGCTCAGCCGAAGCGGACTTCTTCTCGCTCGAAGAAACGCGGCAGAAGCATGCGGGGCGTTATTTTTGGGCCCATCGCCGGAGCTTTGGGAGATTGGCCTTCACCCGCGCCGCAAATCCAGCCTTGCGGGACAAAGCCGGCCGCGAAGGTCTGGTTGAGAATCGAGCAAGCCGGGAACTCCGGCTCCTAGTCCAGGCGCTTCTAATCAAGCTGGCACGAGACTACTTCGGAACGGATGCCCCAGAACGCGCCGAACGCATTGCGGAAACCCAAAAGCGCAACATGAAGGGCAAGAAGGCTGCGGACCAAGCCCGCAAGCGACGTCGTAACGAATTCAGAGCGTATCTTAACGACGCCACCAAACGGATGCCGCAGCTTGCCGAGCGCGCTGAGAGTATCTCGGTCCGACTGGGCGATCCCAATCAACAGAGAACGAAGGAAGCGGTCGCCGCTATGCGCGCCGAAGTCGAGCAGGCTAGAGAGGAATTGACCGCGCTCACTCCGCTTGACGTACCGAACACGTTGGGCGATGCGGAAGACCGTTATCGAGCCTTTCGGGACGCGCTCGACGAAGCGCGCGATCTAATTTTGCTTTCCGACGAAACGCTTCGTGGACTCGAGGCGGGGGTTGGGGCTGCTACGCCTCGTGAAATCGTTTCGGCCGCGCAAGCCCGGCATCGCGAAGCGTTGGATAAGCTGCTCGACAACTATCAGGCGGAAATCCGTGAAGGCATCCGGTCGATTACTTCGGCATGGACCTCGAACCTCGCAGACGACCGTAGCCGCTTTGAAAGGGCCACCGCACCGTTGATCCGCAAGATGTCCGCAGAGACGGACCTTGGTGATCTTCTTAGTCTTCTGGAAAGCGTGAGACGCGAGCTGGAAGTCGAGTTCAACGACCGCTATCGCCCGATCACCCGGAACATCGTCACCATCAGTGAAGGCATCGACGCTGACACGGCACTCACCACGATCGATGAAGATCGGGAGGAGCTTGAGCGCCGCGTGCGAGACCTCAACGCCGTCGCCCAGTTGGGCATCACGGTTGAGATCATCGGTCACGAACTTGAGGCGCTCGACAGTGAGGTGAGTCGCAATCTCGATCGCTTGCCGGAAGCGTCAAAGTCGACCGATGAATTCCGACGAGCGCTCGATGCGCACCGTGCACTGACGGAAAAGCTACGGTTCCTCTCGCCGCTACAGCTAGCGGGTGCCCGGCTGAGGGAAACGATCACGGGTAAGACTATCGCAGACTATGTCCGGGCATTTTTCCGCCCCATATTCAGCGACAACGGCATCACGTTCGACAGCACGCAAGCGTTCGACGCTATCAGCTTCACCGAGCTCAAATCCCGCATCTTCCCGGTGTTTATTAACCTCGTAAACAACTCAATTTACTGGGTGGGTCGATCTGAAGATCGCCGAATTCGTTTAGACTTCACCGACGGGAAGATCGTCGTCGGCGACAGCGGCCCGGGAGTTGATCGCGATGACGTCCGCCGGCTCTTTCAGCTTTTTTATACACGTCGAACGTCCGGCCGGGGTGTCGGGCTTTACCTTGCCCGAGTAAATCTCGAAGCGGGCCGCCATACGATACGATACGCGACTGACGACGATCCGCAGGTTCTCTCTGGCGCAAACTTCATCATCGAGATCAGGGGGCTTGATAGTGGAGCTTAGTACATATGAGGCCCGCTTCGCTGATGCAGTCGAACGTAGCTTTCGCGACGACGCGATCCGCACCGCCGTACTCATCGATGATCAGTTCCCTGACTATTTGAGCATGCGAGATGCCGCTGAGGGCGAATTCACCGAGATCGAGCGCGCAAGGAACATCTACGCGTTTATGCAAGGCAAAGGGCTCATCTGTGACGTTCACAATTGGCGGGCCCCCTCGAACGCTGATCTGCATCTTCTCGACAAGGCGCGGAAGAGCGACCTGATCCTGCTCGACTACCAGCTCGGAGCCGCAGGTGTGAAGGCGGCTTTGAAGATTCTCCGTCACCTCGCGGTCTCGACGCATTTCAATCTAGTGGTGCTCTATACCGCCGAAGCATCGCCGAAGACCGCATTGACGGTAGCGACGGCCATGCGGGGTGTGAAACCTGCGGCTGGTGCGCTTGTACCTTCGGCGGAGCTGTTGGAGAACGCCGAGGAAGTTCTCGCCGACGAGCGCTTCAGTACAATCGACGCTGCCGGACTTCGCGCCTATTTGACCGACGGGAAAACGCCTTGGGTGGCGAATCTCGGCCAAGCATTGAATGATGCCCAGATACCACCTCAGAATGTGAAACCGCTTGCCGATCACGTCGCTAGGCAGTGGATCGCAGAATTGATGGATGACTACGAGCTCGCGACCGATGCAGAACTACCTGTGGGTTGCGCGATCGACGCTGATCAGCCCATGTGGGTCCACTGCGGGAGCTGCTTCGTCGCTATCGTTCCGAAGCTTCCTGCCAGTTCCACAGACGATGAAGGAAAGTACGTCTGGGGTCGACTGGGCGCTGCGCTGCGAGAGTGGCGCCCAAATATATACCGGCTGATCCTCTCCGAGATACAGAACGCTCTGGAGCTGGAAGCGGTCGCCCACCATGAGAATTGGCTGAGCGACGAACTTGCACTCGGTCTTGGCCTCTACCTGCTGGAAAGCGAGGAAGCAGCTCGCGGGACGGTCTCACCGTCGGATGTCGAAGGCGCGGCGCAAAGCCTTATCGACCGCTTCGTCGACATCATTCGGCGCCGTCTCGCTACGCACGAGCGTATTTCCTCAACGGCGATAGACCTTTTGGGTGCAAGATTGTCGAACGCAGTCGGCCAAGCGCCTGCAGGAGAGGGCGCCCGCCTCATTCGCGCACGCGAATTGGCACATGTACCAGCGGATCAGAAGGTCGACTGGCACAAGAAGGTTCTGCCTTCGGTAAACGCCTTCATGGTTTCCGACGCGTTTCGCGGTGGGCACATTACAACCGGTACCGTGCTTTGTGGTCCCGGCGACAGCTTCTGGCTCTGTGCATCTCCGTCTTGCGATCTTGTTCCACGAGAGGAGGGGCCGATCCTTGTTCAACTAATGCGCCTCGAGAAGACAGGCACACCGCCTGAAAAATTTACGTCGGGCGAGTTCGTGGTACTTGGCGCTTCCAACGATGTGATGATGTTGCGAGCGATTCATGCAAAGATTCGACAACCCTCGCTGACCACACTCGTTCTCCCGAATGGGACAAGAGTGAACCGCGAAGGCGAAGCCGTCACCATTTCAGGATGGATTGCGAATGGCGATGGACTGCGAGCCGCTTCCGTAGTGCACGGCTTTCCGGCAGCGCCGGATGTTGCGGCATTGGCCGAAGCGGTGATGGCCGAAGGCAACCAGGGGCAGGATACAGCGCTCGCCGCGGCCCAAGAGCCTGCACCTGCTAGTGGATCTGAACCGGAAGTGGTAGCCATCGAGGCGCTTGAGCGTCCGCTGGCGGAACCTCCGCAACAGGCTGACGACCAGGCTGATCCGAAGGGAGCATTGCCGACGAAGTTTATGGTCATTTCCCAGCTTCGCAATGCTTTTGCGACCCGCTTTTTAATGGCCGCCGGACAACATCAGTCGAGGGTGGGTGTAGATTTTGTCGATGCCTGAAGCACCAACATTCGATGGTCGACCGTAGTCGACGGCAAGTTATAGCATCCTGGGGGAGCATCGCGATGCCCCGGTGGTGACAAACCCCGAGGGATGAATAGAGTAGCAAAAGGCGATCACGTTGTCGCGAGTGGTTGTGTTTTCGGAACCGAACCATCGGTACGTGTAGATATGTGGGTAAATTCGGGGGTATAGTTATATTCGACATCTGCTAATATTGATGTCCTTTCAATCACTTAAGTGTCGACATAGATTCCGCCCCTGGCACCATCTCAATTTGGTCCGTTCTGGACACATGGCGGTTGGCGTGACTCAAACAAACGGCCTCCGGCAAATCCGGGGCGGTTCACTCTAAGCTGAATTTCCGCCGCTGCATTCCAACTCTCCAGTTCCGACAACCACCTTGTCCCGGTGTCCACAAAACCGGCAGTTTGCCGGGGCGCCTGTCGCGCCTGGGTGTCGCGGGTCCGACGTCGGCTGCGAAAACCCGAGCGGGCGTCAGTTGAAGGAGCGCACCAGGCTGCCGACGAGCAGGTTCCAGCCGTCGATCAGCACGAAGAACAGGATCTTGAAGGGCAGGGATATGACGGTTGGAGGCAGCATCATCATGCCCATCGCCATCGTCACGGTAGCGACCACCAGATCGATCACCAGGAACGGCAGCACGATCAGGAAACCGATCTCGAAGCCACGCCTGATCTCCGAAATCATGAAGGCCGGCACCAGGACGCGCAGATCGACCTGCTCGCCCTCGACCACGTTCTGGCCGCGCTCGCGCGCGAGGTCGGCAAACAGGTTGAAATCGGCCTCGCGGACATTGGCCAGCATGAAGTCGCGGAACGGGTCGGCGATGCGCTGCATGGCCTGCGTCTCGTCGATCTGGTTGTTCACCAGCGGGCGCACGCCGTTGTTCCAGGCGCTGTCGAAGGTCGGTGTCATGACGTAGAAAGTCATGAACAAGGCGAGGCTGATCAGGATGATGTTGGCCGGCGTGGTCTGCAGCCCGATGCCGGCGCGCAGGATGGCGAACACGATCACGAAGCGGGTGAAGCTGGTGACCATGATCAACAGCCCAGGCGCTACCGAAAGCACCGTAAGCAGCCCGAAAACCTGAATGATGTAGCCGATCGTCGCCCCGTCGGCCTGGCCGGCGATCTGGCCGAGATCGAGCTGTTGGGCGTGTGCGGCTGCAGTGAGCGCGAGCAGGGCGGCGGCGATGGCGAGAAGCGTTTTCATTCGAACAAGAGGGTCCTGATGACCAGTTCCCGAGCGAGGCCGTTGCTGCGAATGCTCGCGCGCTCTTCGATGTCGGTCTTGAGGTGCTGGAAACCGCTCGCGCCCTGGACCTGCTGAAGGGTGACGGTGCGCATATAGGCGAGAATGTCCTGATGGATGTGGCGAACCAGTTCGGGGTCGGGGGTCGCGGCGAACACCATCGACAGTTCCATCCGCACCCAGATGTCGGCCGGTGCGCTCAGATTGGTCGTGATTGGCTCGAGCGGCACCAGGCGCGGCACGGGCTTTGCTTCACCGTCCTCGTCCTTTCCTTCCCCGCCGCCATGCGCCTCCGTCTCGCCCGGCATCTCCGTCATCACCGGCTCGACCGAGACTTTTTGCGTCGTCGGCTCGGTCTCGGAGCCGGTCTTCAGATACATGCCGGCGACCCAGCCGCCGCCGACCGCAAGCATGGTCAGCGCCGCCATCACGCCGATCTGGATGACCAGCGACGGACCCTTTTTCGCTTCGGTGTGGTCTTCGGCGTTGGCGAGTGACATTGCCCCTTGATAATCCTCAGAACGGTGAGATCAGATCCAGGATCTGATGGCCATAAGGGGGCTGCTGGACTTCCGTCAGCCGGCCGCGGCCGCCATAGGAAATCCGCGCCTCGGCAATGCGCTCGTAGGGTATGGTGTTGCTTGCGCTGATGTCGGCGGGGCGCACGATGCCGGCGATGGTGAGAATACGCAGTTCGGCATTGACGCGCACTTCCTGGGAACCGCGGATCATCAGATTGCCGTTCGGAAACACTTCGGTGACGACGGCGGCGACAGACAGACGGATGTTTTCCGAGCGTGCCGTCGCGCCGGAGCCGGCCGCGGTCGAACGGGAATTGATATCGAGATCGGCGGAGGCGGATTTCCCCACGCCTTCCGCCTCGAACCCGCCGGCCAGACCCAGGGTCCGGTTGGTTGTGCGGGTGCGGTCGGATTCGTTGTTGAGGGTCGCCTTGTCGTTGATCGAGATGAACACGGTCAGGATGTCGCCGACCACCAAGGCGCGTGCGTCCTCGTAGAGCTGGCTCTGGCGGTCGTCCCACAGTGAGAAACGCTTGACCGGCGCGGCCGGCGCTTCGGGATAGGCCTGCACGGACCCGGCCGCCGGGTCGAGGCCCGAGCCGACCGGCGACAGGCTCGGAGCGCGGCCGATTTCGTTCAGCTCTCCGGCACAGCCGGCCAGCAAAAGCCCGGTCGCCAGGATCGGCAGGCTGCGTTTCATGTCGGGTCCTCGGCTTTGGCGACATCGGCGATGATGCCGGTGAGTTTCGCGGCGGCCTTCACATCCATCTCGTTGAGGATGCCGCCGGCCTGGCGGCCCTTGAGCTTCAGGATGATCGCGGCGGCGAGCATGGCGTCCATCTTTTCCAGCCGCGCGGCCGCCGCGTCCGGACGCATGCGGGCATAGATGCTGACGATGCTGTCCTCGGCGCTGTTGATGACCTCGTCGCGCTTCTTTAGCCAAGCCTCGTACTCGGTCCGTTTTGCCTCCAGCGCGACGATCCGCTCGTCGATCTCCGAGCGCAGTTTTTCCAGTTCCTGGGCCTGCACGGCGTAGCGACGGTCGCGCGCGGCATCGATGATGTTGGCGCAGAATTCGCGCACCTCGTCGGTCAGGCGCGAGGGGACCTTGCGCGCCTGGGCGAAGGAATCCGAAATGGCAAAGACGCCCGCGCCGAAACACAGCGCGGCGAGCAGGCCGAGCGCCAGCGCCCTGGGAAGGGCGCGTTTCGCGGTTCGCATCCTTGTCGCCACCTATCCGTCTCCTATTGCAGAACCAGCTCGGCCTGCAGCGCGCCGGCCGATTTGATGCCTTGGAGGATCGCGATAATGCCGTCCGGTTTCACGCCGATACGGTTGAGGCCGGCCACCAATGTCTGCAGGTCGGGGCCGTCGAGCAACGCGACGCGCGCGTCGTCCTGCTGGGCGTCGATGATCGTCGAAGGCTCTTCGGCGGTTTCGCCGCGCGAGAACGGTGCCGGCTGAACGACCTTCGGCTGCTCGGTGATGCGCACGGTCAGCGCGCCATAGCTGACGGCGACCTGCGATATCTTCACGTCCTGGCCGATTACGATCGTGCCGGTGCGCTCGTCGACCACCACGCGCGCCGGTGTATCGGTCCGGATGATCAGATTCTCGATTTCAGCGACGAAACGCGCCGCCGAGATGCCGCCCGGCCGGTTGATCAGGATCGTGCGCGCGTCCTGCTCGCTGGCCAGGCGTTTGCCAAAACGGCCGGTGGTATAAAGATTGATCGCGTCGGTGATCCTGACCGCGGTCGAAAAGTCGGGGTTGCGCAACTGCATCGTCAGGGCGCGATCGTCATTGAACCGCGCCTCGACCTGGCGTTCGACGATGGCTCCGTTGGGGATGCGGCCCGATGTCGGCACGCCTTTGGTCAGTGTCTCGGCTTCGCCCTGCGCGGTGAAACCGGAGACGAAGACGGGCCCCTGGGCGACGGCGTAGATCTCGCCGTCGGGCGCGCGCAGCGGCGTCATGACGAGCGTACCGCCGGCGAGCGAGGTCGCGTCGCCGAGCGACGATACGCTGATGTCGATGCGCGATCCGGATTGCACGAAGGCCGGCAGGTTGGCGGTGACGATCACCGCGGCGACGTTTTTGGCCCGCGCGCGCCCGTCTTCCATGGCGATGCCGAGATTGCGCAGCATGGCGCGGATCGACTGCTCGGTGAACGGCGAATTGCGCAGGCCGTCGCCGGTGCCCTGCAGGCCGATCACCAGGCCGTAGCCGATCAGTTGGTTGTCGCGCGCCGTCTGCAGCGTGGCGATATCCTTGATGCGCGATGCCGGTCCGGTCGGCACCGGCAGGTTGGACGACTGGCCGTTGGCGGAGACGGTAATGGCCTGCGCGCCGTCATAGCCGTCATTGAGATCGCCGCCCGAACTGGCCGGCGCCGTCGCGACGAGGCCGAGACACACGGCCAGGGCGAGGCGAATGATCATATCGCGCCGACCCGGATCGATCCGTCCGCCATGACGATGCCGGTAAACACTGCGCCGGAATCGGCGTTCCTGACCTTGACCATGTCGCCGATCGCGCCCGGTTGGAGCGGGATGCCGATGGTGGAGATCTGGAGCCCGCCATGGACATAGCTGACCGCGACCGGCGCGCCGGCCTCTACCATATAGGCGTCGCGCAGGGCATTGATCGGAATAAGCTTGCCCGGCAGCAGGGTACGCTTGGCGACCTTGCCGGTGACTTGATCGGTATATTGCGCGATCGAGGTCAGGATACGGTTGCTGCGCCTGAGCTTTACCTCGGTCAGCGCGCCGGCATCGACGGTCTCGCCTGGATAGATGACGCGCTTCGCCACCACCGCCATCTCCTGCGCGACGGCCGCCTCGGCAAAGGCGGCGAGCGTGAGCGCGGCGCAGAGAACGAGTGTGGAGATGCGAAGCCGCGACATCGGGCTACCGGATGCTCTGGGTGACGACGGAGGCCATCTCGTCAGCCGCCTTGATGACCTTGGAATTCATCTCGTAAGCGCGCTGGGCCGAAATCAGCTCGGTGATTTCCTTGACCGGGTCGACGTTGGAATTTTCGAGATAACCCTGTTCGATGGCGGCAAAGCCGGGATCGCCCGGCACACCGACATTGGCGGCGCCGGAAGCGGCGGTCTCCTGGAAGAGATTGTCGCCGAGCGGCGCGAGGCCGGCCTCGTTGGCGAACGTGGCGAGCGTGATTTGGCCGAGATCCTGAAGGTCGACCTGGCCGTCGAGGCGGGCGAAGACCTGGCCCGATTTGTTGACGATGACTTCGACCGTCTCGGCCGGGAAAACGATGTCGGGCACGACCCGGAACCCGTCCACGGTGACCAGTTCGCCATTGGCGTTGGTGTTGAAGGCGCCGGCGCGGGTGTAGAGCGTCTGGCCGTCGGCGCCCTCGATCTGGAACCAGCCCGGACCGGTCAGCGCCAGGTCGAACTTGTTGCCGGTGCTGTCGAGCGAGCCCTGCATATGCACGTTCCTGACCGCCGCCGCCTTGACGCCGAGGCCGATGCTCGCGCCTTCCGGCACGATGCTCTGGTCGGCCCGGTTGGGCACGCCCTGCAGTCGCTCGACCTGGTAGAGAAGGTCGGAGAACTCGGCGCGTGCGCGTTTGAAACCGGTCGTGTTGATGTTGGCGATATTGTTGGCGATCACTTCCAGGTTGAGCTGCTGGGCGTTCATGCCGGTGGCGGCAATGGCTAGGGCTTTCATCGCTGTTCCTCAGATCGCCATGCGGCTGATTTCGAGATAGGCGGTCACGATCTTGTCGCGGATCGCGATCGCGGCTTGTAGGGTCTGCTCGGCGCTCATCACGGCGTCGACGACGTCGCGCGCCTGGATGTCGCCGCCCTTTAACGCATGCATGGAAACGCTCTCGGCGCGTTCCAGCGTGGCGACGGACTGGCTCGCTGCCGCCTCCAGCGCCGCCTCGAAAGAGGTCGGCAAGATCGAGGGCGCGACCGGCGGGGCAGCCGGTCCGACGCCCGCCAGCCCGTTGCCCAGGGACGTCTGGTTGAGACGGTCGATCAGTCCCAGCCCGGCGATCATCACTGCGACCTCAGAAGATCGATGGTCATGGAGATCAGCTGGCGCGCCTGCTTGATCACCTGGAGGTTGGCTTCGTAGGAGCGGTTCGCCTCGCGCATGTCGGCCATCTCGATGATCGGATTGACGTTGGGCATCTTCACGAAGCCGCCATCGTCGGCGGCCTGGTGGCTCGGCAGGTATTCGATCGGGAATTCGCTGCGGTCGAGATCGACCGACTGGACACGCACGAAGGAACCGCCATTGTCGCGATCGAGCGCGGTGGCGAAAGTCACGGTCTTGCGCTGATAGGGGTCGGCGCCCGGCGTGTTGCCGGTCGACTGGGCATTGGCCAGGTTCTCCGACACCACGCGCAGGCGCTCGGACTGCACGCCGAGACCCGACGCGGCGATCTTGAGGGCGGCGGAAAGCGGATCGATCGCCATCAGCCCCTCGTCGCCATCATCATCATGCGGTGGAAGGATTTCACGATCGCCGTGTTCAGTTCAAAGGCGTGGCGGACTTCGCCGGCTTTCACCAGTTCCTGCTCGACGGTGACCGAGTTGCCGGAGGGCGAGGTGGTTTCGATCGCGTCCTGGCGCAGGTTGAAGGTTTCGCGGCCGGCGCCGAGCGGCATGTGCCCGACCCGGGTCGGCGCGAAAGCCAGCTTGGCGCTGTCGAGGACCTGCTCGAACGGAACGACGTCGATCGCCTGGTAACCGGGCGTGTTGATGTTGGCGATGTTGCCCGCCACGGCCGACTGGCGCACGGACAGCCAGCGCGCCTGCTGCGCGGCGAGATCGAACAGACTTACCGGTTGCATGATCTTTCCCTCGGTCAGGGCCAGATTAGGAACACAGTCTTGCGCGGACCTTGCGTGGTCGCGGCGGCCCCGTTCATCTTGAAATGGATCCGCTGGCCGCCGCCGGCGCGAAGATGGCGGCGGCTGCGATCCGCTCTGCCGTTGCAACGGGGAGCGAAACCTGAACGGCTCCGACCTTATGGCGTCAATTCGATGACGGCGTCGTTGCTGGTGCGCAGGACCCAGGACCCGGAACGCTTCTCGATCGCCATGACGCGCGAATTGTCGGGCAGGATCGACCCCCGCTCGACCACCCAAAAGCCGTTCGCGTCCTGGATCATCGCGCGCCCCTTGGCGACGTGGACCAGGGCGTAGGCGGGTTTGCGGGCCGGGAAGGGCTGCACGCTTCCGGTGGTTTCGGGCGCCGTCCTGTGCGGCATAACCGTGCCGGTCGGGGCGAAGTCCAGCGGCAGTTCGGCGATCTCTTCTTGTGTGAGGCGCTGCGGCGCCCAGTTGACCCGCGGCGTGTAGAACGGACCGGACAGGTCGGATTCGATCTCGGTTGCGTCGAAATCGACGACGCGCACCCCGAATTGATCCTGGTTGAAGAAAACGTACCAGGGGAAGGTGAAGCTCGCCGCGCCGATGCCGAGGCCGATGCCGGCGAGGATGGCGTCGGACAGGCTGTAGCGCCCCTTGCGCCGGGGGCGGGCCCCGGCCGGCTTGGCCGGCGGCGACATTCCGGCGAGCGCGGGCTCGCCCGTCCTTGCGCGTTTTCGGCCAAAGATACGCCAGCTAGCCATCGGTTACCTCCTGGGCCTTGAGATGCCGGGCCAACTCGGTGAAGGGATCCGCGATGGCGCCGTCGCGCGGCGATTGCATCAGCGCCTGATAGATCGTTGGAACCTGGCGCACCGCGTTGTCGAGGTCGGGGTCGCCGCCCGGTTTGTAGGCGCCGAGAATGCGGATGTCGCGGGTTTCCTCGAAGCGGGAAATCATCGCCTTGAGCCGCGTCACAAGCGTGCGTTCGCCGTCGCTCCAGGCGCGATTGGCGAGGCGCGACACGGAGGCCAGCGGGTCGACGGCGGGATAGCGGCCCTGTTCGGCGATCGCGCGCTCGAGCACGGCGTGGCCGTCGAGGATGCCGCGAACCGAATCGGCCACAGGATCGTTGTGGTCGTCGCCGTCGACCAACACCGAGATGATCGCGGTGATCGAGCCGGCGCCTTGGCCGCCCGGGCCGGCGCGCTCGAGCAGTTTCGGCAGGTCGGTGAAGACGGAGGCGGGGTAGCCGCGTGCGACCGGAGGCTCGCCGGCGCCGATCGCGACCTCGCGCAGGGCGTGGGCGAACCGGGTCACCGAATCCAGGATCAGCAGGACCTTGTCGCCGCGATCGCGGAAATATTCGGCCACCGACATGGCGGTGCCGGAGGCGCGCTTGCGCATCATCGCGCTTTCGTCGCTGGTCGCCACCACGGAGACGGTCTTTTTCATGCTCTCGGCGCCGATCGTGTCCTCGAGGAACTCGCGCACCTCGCGCCCGCGCTCGCCGACCAGCGCGATGACGACGGTGTCGAAGGCATCGGCGGCGGCCAGCATGGCGAGCAGCGTCGACTTGCCGACACCGGAGCCGGCGAAGACGCCCATGCGCTGGCCGAAACAGAGCGGCGTGAAGATGTCGATGACCTTGACCCCGGTGCGGAAGGACGCGTCCACGCGCTGCCGGGAAAGGGCAGGCGGTGTGACGGATGCCGCGGGATTGGTCGTGTCGGGCACGAGCGGCGGGCCGCTGTCGACGGGGCGTCCGAGCGCGTCCACGACGCGCCCCTTCCATGAGGTGTCGGGTCCGATTCGGAACGGGCCGCGCAAGAAGACCGGATCGGAGATGCCGGCATCGAAGGTCGTATCGAACGGAGCGACGAGTACGCTGTCGGCGCTGATCTGCACCACTTCCCCGGTTCGCGGCCCGTGGCGGCCGCGATGCTCGACGATGTCGCCCAGCCTGGCGGCAGCCGACAGCCCGCCGACCCTGTAATGGGTGGC
Source organism: Nitratireductor arenosus (assembly GCF_009742725.1). Taxonomy (GTDB): domain Bacteria; phylum Pseudomonadota; class Alphaproteobacteria; order Rhizobiales; family Rhizobiaceae; genus Mangrovimarina; species Mangrovimarina arenosa. The sequence goes on from NZ_WPHG01000005.1 coordinate 26,669, forward strand.
GGAGACCTCACGCACATGCCCGCCGCGGCGTACGAGGCCGTCATCCTCGACCAGGCCGCGATGGAGGCGCCCCAACGCTTCCAGCGCGTCGAGCCCCCTGCCGCCGGCGTCCGGGGACGGCGCCGGCGCGGACGCGGCGGCGTATTCCTGCAACGGTCCGGTCGGTTCCACGGCTTTAGCCGCCGAGCGCCTTGACGGCGCCGTCGAGCGATTTGTCGCTCTCGCGGATGGCGGACGCGGCGTTCTCGAAGGCGCGCTGGACCATGATCAGCCGGGTCATTTCCTTGACCGGATTGACGTTGGATTCCTCGACGAAACCCTGGAGCACACCGACCTCGAGACTGTCGACCACGGCTTCCGGCGGGCTGGCCGGGATGACGCCGGAATTGCCGTAGCGCGCGAATTCCGCGCCGGGGGCGAAGGTGAACAGGCCGATCGCGCCGAGCGGCTGCCCGTTCTGGCGCAGCATGCCGTCGCTGCCGGCCGTCGGAGCGCCCGCGAACGGATCGAGCTGGATCGGCGCGCCGCCGGCGTCGAGCACCGGATGTCCTTCTGTCGAGACCAGTTCGCCGGTTTCCAGCATGGTGAAGCGGCCGTCGCGCGTCATCACCGGGCCGGCAGGCGTGTCGATGGCGAACCAGGCGTCGCCGCGCACGGCGAAGTCGAGCGGGTTGCCGGTCTGCTTCACCGGGCCGGACGTGGCCGTCAGGAACGTCGAGCCCGGCGAGACATAGGCGACCGAATCCGAGCCGGATTGCGACACCACGTCCTCGAATTTCACTTCCGTCGCCCGGAAGCCGACGGTGTTGGCATTGGCGACGTTGTCGGCGATCGTGCGCAGCCGCTTTTCGAGCGCGACCTGGGAGGAAAGGGCGACGTAAAGTCCGGTCTGCACAGGCGCGTCCTCAGAATTTCAGTTTCTGCATGGTCAAAAGCAGGTCGGTAGAGATTCCCAGTTCGGCCGGCTGGCCGAACAGAATGGCCGTGTTGGGCAGGTTGGCCGCGGTCGGGTTGGAAATCTCCCACATGCTCGTGAAGCGGGTCAGGAATTCCGACAGGGCCTCGGGATCCTTGAAATCTTCGATGTCCAGCGTGCGCTCGAAAATCTCGACCTGCTTGTCGACGTCGAGAAGGGCGAAGGAATCGGGCAGGCTGAGCGAGGTGCGCACCACCTTGGCCAGTGCGCTGTCAGCAAGGACGGAATAAAAACTCTCGATATCGGGCGCTTTGCGCTCGAAATAAAGGGCAAGCCGGACGCCCTCGTTCTGGTTGCCGGCGTTTTCTTCCAGGGTCTGGCGCAGATAACGGTCGACGGTGCCTTGGCGGGTCCGATCGAAGACCGTCGTGTTTTCGCCGAAGCTGGCGAAGTTGAAGGCTTCGGCGAATTCGCGATAGCGCAGATCGTTGAGCGAATTGGCGAAACTATCGCTGTCGTCGACGCCGCCCTCCAGCACTTTGACCATGAACGCCTTGGCATAGGCCATATCTTCCAGGCCGAAGGCCTTCATGGCGTAACGGTAGAGGCGGTCGTTGCCGATGAAATCCTCGACCGACTTCACCTTCTCGATGTTTTCCAGGTAATATTCGCTTTCGCGCTGGACCATCGGCTGCGTCTGGACCCGCTCGAGGGATCGCGCGATGTCGCGCGTGATTGCGCTGTAGCTGGCAAATGTGCTGACCAAGCCGGTGCTCCGGTGCGGGTTCGACCGGTGTCACACTAGGCGCCATTGCTTGCGTGAACCTTTCCGGCGCGGCAAGGCGCGCGATCAAGCCTCACACAAGCAAGCCGCGCTAGATCAGGCCTTCAAGCGAATTGCGGAGGCGCCGCGTTGGGCATTCTCGTCGGTCTGGTTGTCACGTTTGGCTGCGTTCTCGGCGGCTTCATGGCCATGGGTGGGCACATCGACGTGCTCATCCAGCCGTGGGAATTTGTCATCATCGCCGGCGCGGCACTCGGCATTTTCCTGATCGGCAATCCGATGTCGACGGTCAAGGATGCCGGCCGAGCGATCGTCGAGGCCTTCAAGCATGCGGTCCCCAACGAAAACGATTATCTGGAAACGCTCGGTGTCCTGCACAGCCTGATGCGCGAACTCAAGACCAAGTCGCGCAGCGAGGTGGAAGGCCATATCGACAGCCCCGACGAATCGCCGATTTTTCAGTCCTATCCGCTGGTGCTCAAAAACCAGGATCTCACCCATTTCATCTGCGACTATTGCCGGCTCATCATCATCGGCAATGCCCGCTCGCACGAGATCGAGGCGCTGATGGACGAGGAAATCCATACGATCCGCCACGACAAGCTGAAATCCTATCACGCGCTCGTCGCGATCGGCGACGGTCTGCCGGCGATCGGCATCGTGGCCGCGGTGCTCGGCGTCATCAAGGCGATGGGGGCGCTCGACCAGTCGCCCGAAGTGCTGGGCGCGTTGATCGGCGCCGCGCTGGTGGGAACGTTTCTCGGCATCTTCTTGTCCTACGGCGTGGTCGGGCCGATCGCGGCCAAGATCAAGGTCGTGCGCGAAAAGCGCAATCGGCTCTATGTCATCGTCAAGCAGACATTGCTGGCCTACATGAACGGCGCCCTGCCGCAGGTCGCGCTCGAGTTCGGCCGCAAGACGATCTCCTCCTACGACAGGCCTTCCATCGACGCCGTCGAGCAGCACACGCTGAACTCCGGCCACGGCGACGTGAAAAAGGCGGCCTGACATGGCGGATGGCGCTCCCGTCCCCGGCCGCGGTGGAAACGACATCCTCGAACGCCTGCTCGGCGACACCGGAGAGCCGGACCTCATTATCGAGAGCGCACGCAATCTGGGCGAACGCACGCTGAAGCCGCTGCGCGCGGCGATGGGCGAGGGCATGAGCCACCCGATCTCGATCGATCTGGGCGAGGCCGACATGGCGCGGATGAAGCAGGCGATCGGCGACGCGGGGCCGCACGACGCGGTGGTCGTGGCGGCTTCGGCCAATTCGCCCGACGCCCTGGTCATCCGCGTCGATCCGCTAGCGATCGCGGTGTTCATCAACGCGCTGTTCGGCGCGGAGCCCGATGCCGAGCCGCAGGCGATCGATCGCGATCTGTCGCCGCTTGAACGGGAGGTCGCGGGGTTGGTCGTCCAGCAGGTCGCCACGGCCTTCAACGGTTTCGGCCAGCGCGCACTGCAAGTCAGTTTTCCGCTGCCGCCGGTGCAGTCCGGCGAGGGGTTGCAGAAGATCGCGCTGCGGGACGGACCGGCGGTGAAGATCGAGTTTCTCGTCGAGGCCCAGCCTGAGGCCGGGCGCATCGTGGTGGTCATGCCGCAGCGCATCCTGTTGCGCCCGCGCGAGGAACCGGGGGCGGACGGGCCGGAGCAGCCGGGCGGGCGGGGCGACGACTGGTCGGCGCGCTTCAGCGAGGAGGTGATGCGTTCAAAGGTCAAGCTTCAGGCGACAATGCCGCTCGGGCGTATGAGCCTGGGCGCGATCGCGCGGCTGAAACAGGGTCAGACTATCGCGTTGGCGCCGAACGCGACCGCGCAGGCCACGCTGGCGAGCAAGGACAAGACGCTGTTCGTTTGCGAGTTCGGCCGGCTTGGACAAAACTACACCGTTCGAATCAAAAGCCCCTGGAACACCGAAGAGGAACTGATCGATGGGCTTTAACTTCCCTGATCTGCCCCGGCCCGTCATGGCCGCGGGACCAGGAGCTGGACGATGAACCAGGTCAACGCCCCGGCCGGGACCGGGGACGACGAAGAGGATCTGAACCGGGCAATCGACGAATTGCGCGGCGTCCTGCATGAAGGCGAGGAAGCGGCGGATGAACCGGCCGCCATACCCGACTTTCCGGTCGGGGAAAGTGCTGCGCCGGATTTCACCTTGGGTCAGGCGGACGGCGACGCTGCCGAAGCGGCCGGCTCCGGCGTAATCATGGGGATCCCCGTCGACGTGCAGATCGTTCTGGGCAGCACGGAGATGCAGGTCTCGGAGCTGATGTCGCTGCGCAAAGGCGCCACGGTCGCCCTCGACCGCCGGATCGGCGAGCCGGTCGACGTGGTGGTCAACGGCCGCAAGATCGCGCGCGGGGAGATCACCGTTCTGGAGAGCGACCCGTCCCGGTTCGGAATCCGGCTGACGGAAATCATCAGCAACTCGAAGGCATCCTGACCGTTTCATGGATTTCGACGCGCACACATCGACCATGTCGCAGGGGATCACGGCCGAGAGCCTGACGCGGGCGCAAAAGGCGGCGGCGATCCTGGTGGCGATGGGCAAGCCGGCTGCCGGCCGGCTTTTGAAGTTCTTCAGTCACGAGGAACTCAAATCGCTGATCGAGGCGGCGCGGATGCTCAAGACGATCCCGCAGGGCGAACTGGAAAAGATCATCGCCGAATTCGAGGACGAGTTCGCCGAGGGCGCCGGTCTGATGGATTCGGCCGCGACGATGGACAAGATTCTGAGCGAGTCGCTCTCGCCCGAAGAAGTCAGCGCGATCATGAACCACGGCGCGGAGACGGGTGGTGAGGCGCCGCTGCCGGTCTGGCCGCAGATCGAGAAACTCGAGCCTGAACGCGTCGGTGCCTTTCTCGAGCGCGAGCATCCGCAGACGGCGGCTCTGGTGCTGACGAAACTGTCCTCCACGACCACGGCCAACGTTCTTTTGGCCATGCCCAAGCAACAGCGCGGCGAAGTCGCCAAGCGCATGGTCACGATGGGGACGGTCAAGCCCGGCGCGTTGCGCATCGTGGAAAACCAGTTGCGGACAGCGCTTCTCGGCGACAGCGCGAAGAAGTCGTCGAGCGAAGGCCAGGCGCGGGTCGCTACCGTTCTCAACGAGCTCGAGAAGGCGCAGCTCGACGAAATTCTGTCCGATATGGAAACGGCGGGGTCGCAGGACGTGCATGCCATCCGCGCGCAACTGTTCTCGTTCGAGGACCTGCCGCTGCTCAGTCAGAAGGCGCGGCTTGCGCTTTTCGACGGCCTGTCGCCGGAAATCGTCACCCTGGCGCTGCGCAACGCCGGCAAGGAACTGACGGAAACGGTGTTGTCGGCGCTCGGCGTGCGTTCGCGTCGCATGATCGAGGCCGAGCTGTCGATGGAAGTCGACGGCCTTCCGGCGGCCGAGATCGCGAAGGCCCGGCGTGCCATCGCCACGACCGCCATCCGTTTGTCGAAGGACGGGAAGATCGAGCTGCCATCCACCCAGGTCGCCGCTTAGCCGAGGCGTGTTGCCGCTCGCTACGCGGCGGCCATGGCGATGAAAGGACGGCTCCTCCATGGCCGACGATCAGGACAAGGACAGCAAAACCGAGCCCGCCACGGAAAAGAAGATCCGTGACAGTATCGAAAAGGGCAACCAGCCCTTTTCGCGCGAGCTGCCGATCCTGGCCTCCTTCGCCGCTATTGCCATCTTCCTGCTGTTCTTCGCCTATGACACCGGTATCCGGCTGGCCGGTTTCCTATCGACGTTTCTCGAGCGGCCGGAGGAATGGCGGCTGGAAACCGAGCTCGACGCGATCTCGCTCTACCAGACCGTCTTCATCGAGATCGCGCGCGCCATCATGGTGGTGATGTTCCTGCTCGTGGCGGCCGGCATCGCGGCATCGGTTTTTCAAAACATGCCGCGTTTCGTCGGTAACCGCGTGATGCCGAAATTCTCCCGCATCTCGCTGATCGGCGGCTGGAAACGGGTATTCGGGGTCAAGGGTTTCGTTGAGTTCCTGAAATCCCTCGGCAAGGTGCTGTTTGCGGTCGTGTTCCTGTATTTCGTCATGCACGACGTCGACGTGCGGCTGCTGCAGGGCATGGTCACCCATCCGCTGAGCTTCGGCCATGTGATCCGGGATCTCGCCGTCGAGCTGGTGGTGACCGTCACCATCGCCATGGTCCTGATCGCCGCGGCCGACCTTTTGTGGTCACGCTATCACTGGCTGGAAGAACTGCGCATGACCAAGCAGGAGGTCAAGGACGAGGTCAAGCAGGCCGAGGGCGATCCGATCCTGAAATCGCGGATGCGCTCGCTTGCCCGCGACCGCGCGCGCCAGCGCATGATGGCGGCGGTCCCGCGCGCCACCTTGGTGGTCGCCAACCCGACCCACTACGCGGTGGCGCTGCGCTATGTGCGCGCGGAAAACGCGGCGCCGGTCGTGGTCGCCAAGGGCCAGGATCTGATCGCGCTCAAGATCCGCGAGATCGCCGAAGAGCACAATGTGCCGGTTTTCGAGGACGTCGCGCTCGCCCGTTCCATCTTCAAACAAGTTTCGGTCGATAGCATGATCCCGTCTCATTTCTACGAGGCGGTCGCGGAACTGGTCCGCATCATCCACGGCAGCCGCAACGGCGCGAAGACAGGCAAGTCGCATTCATGAACCGCCAGCCGCACACCTCAGCACGCGAAATCATCGTAGCCGATGCGATCCGCGAGGTCGTGTCGGAGCTGCGCCTGGTCGATGTCGCCGACTATGTGGCCTATATACGGCTTGAGTATTTCGCCAATCTGTCGGACATCGTGGATTCGGCGGCCGAACTCTATTTCATGCCCGACACGCTGCGCTTCGGCCATGGTGGCGACGTCGACCTCGGCTGGTCGGGCGAGCCGACCGTCAATCTCGACCTGCAATTGCGGCCGAAGGGCGCGACGGTCTATTTCACGCTCAACATGACCGCGCTCAAGGCGGGCGTGGAGATCGGCTACGTCGCGCTCGACGATCCGTCGCCCGATCCGATGGAAAACACGCGTTTTCTGGCGAGCGCCCTGGAAGCATCCAAGATCCGACGCACGGTCCCGCTCGACATCTGACCGGTCGCGGCCGAAAGCCTATTCGATCAGTCCGAGCCGCAGCGCCTTGGCCACCGCATGGGTGCGGCTCATTGCGTTGAGCTTATGGGTGGTGGTGGCGAGGTACTGGTTGGCCGTGTGAACCGAAAGGCCTAGCGCGGCCGCGATATCCTCGCTCGTCTTGCCTTCGGCCGTCATCGTCAGGCACTCGATCTCGCGTTTCGACATTGGCGGCGTGCCGTCGAGTTGCGACAGGCGCAGCCTGGCCACCGACCGGAACAGCGAAAAGGCGCGAATGTGCAGGTCGCACACAATGCCGTCGTCAACGGCCATGTCGCGGCCGGCCAGGATGAAAAATCCCCCGATCCCGCCATCGGCGAAGACCGGCAAGGCCAAGCCCGGCAGGTCGGGCGTCAGGGCCGGCACCTTGTGGCCGAGCGAAACCAGGGGAAAGGCAGGGCATTGCTGCGCGCCGGTTTCGCAATACCACCAGGCCGGCGCGAGCGTTTCGGCGCGTGTGGCCATCCAGGCCATCCCGGCAGGTCCGCATATCGCCCGAGACAGATCGGACGTGCGCGGGAACTCCCGGTCGAAGGCAGTGGCCAGCCCGGGAATGCGGCGGTCGCGGGTCTCGACATATAGGCCGTAAAAGGACGCCGCGGCGCTGGCGGCCAGGCGCCGCGCCTTGCGCACCGTCTCGAGCACGGTCGCGACGTTCTCCTGGGTGACGTCGAGGCCGTCGGCCGCGGCTCTCGCCTTGGCGGGGTTGGCCGGGCCGTCCTGGGCCGTGCGCTGTTTCATCGTTCAGATGGTCCCGCTGCGGATCGCGGTCGCGATCGCCATCGCGCGGTTGGCGGCGCCGTATTTGCGGATCGCATGGGCGAGATAGCTGTTGACGGTGTTGGCGGTGACGCCGAGGATCATCGCGACCTCGCCGGTGGTCTTGCCCTCCGAAACCCAGCGCAGGCATTCGCGCTCGCGCACCGAAAGCGAATTCGGCGGCGGCGTGCCCAAAAGTTCGGTCGGAACCCGCGACAGCAAGTAACAGCAGGCGAGCTGCGCCTGCGGCAGCATCTGGCGGTCGATCGCCCCGACCCGTCCGGAGGAAAACAGCGCCTTGCAGCGCTGCGCGGTGGCGTGGAGCCCGACACAGTAGATTTCGGCGTGACCGTGGCGCGCGAGCAGGCGCAGCGCCTCGTTCTCGCCGTCGCCGACCGGGCTTGCCGGCTCGCCCATCGCGCAGGTGCGCGGGCCGGCCGACAGTCGGGCAAGCGGTTCCAGGCCGAGAATATGAACGGTATCGTAGATCCAGTTCGACGCGATGATGTGCGGGCGCTCGCCGCCGTGGTCGAGCAAGGTACCCAGCAAAAGAAACCGCTCGGCGCCCGCTTCGGCGCAAATGCGGCCGAGACAGTCGGAAAGGTCGCTGCGGGTGGTCACCGCCGGTATTGCGGCCAGCGTCTCGCGCGAGAGCGTTCGCCGCGCGCCGTTCATGGCCGCCGGCAGGGGTAGGGTGGCGCGTCCCCGCCGGGTGGGCGGGCAGCGGGGGTTGGCGAATCAGTCGACATGCCCAACGATTTCCACGCAGCGCGAATCGCGTCAACTGCGAAATCTCGTTGTGCAAAGACGATGCGGAGCTGCGCGGTCGCGCACCGTCCGGTGCCGCTATCGCGGTCCGATCAGGCCGAGCCGCTCGCGAGCCAGCCACCGCGCCAGCAATAGCGCCCCCACGACGGCCAGGCCGGACGAAAGCCCGAGCCAGATGCCGGTGCCGCCGAACCCGTAGCGAAAGGCGAGCACTCCGCCGATCGGCAGTCCGACGCCCCAATAGCCGATTGCCGCGTAAAGCATGGGAACGCGTGTGTCGTGCAGTCCGCGCAGCATGCCGCCAGCCACGGCCTGAGCGCCGTCGAAGATCTGGAACAGCGCGGCGAACGCGAGAAAGCTGACCGCCAGTTGAGCGACGGCCCGGCTTTCGGGCGTGGACGCGTCGATGAAGATACCGATCAGAAGGTCGGGCACGGCGATCATGACCAGCGCCATCAGCGCCATAAAGCCGACACCGAGTCCGAACGAGGCCCAGCCGGCCCGCGCGATGCCGCCGGGGTCACCGGCGCCGTAGGCGCGGCCGACGCGTACCGTGACGGCCTGGGAGATGCCCATCGGCACCATGAAGGACAGCGAGGCGACCTGCATGGCGATGGCATGAGCGGCGAGCGCGGTCGTGCCGATCAGCCCCATCAGCATGGCCGCTACATTGAAGATAGAGACCTCGAAAAGCACGATTGCCCCGATTGGCAGGCCCATACGGGCGAGCGCGGCGAAGCGTGGCCAGTCGGGGCGCCAGAAGCGGCCGAACAGCCGGTAGCGGCGGAATTGCTTGTCGATGGTCACGACCAGGGCTACGCCGGCAAACATCAACACGCTCGACAGCGTGGTTGCCAGTCCGGATCCGGCAATGCCCATCGCCGGAAAGCCGAGATTGCCGAACATCAGGCACCAATTGGCTAGCACGTTGAAGGCGACGGCGCAAAAGGTCACCACCAGCGCCCAGCCCGGCCGCTCCATCGCCGCCATGAAACAGCGCAGCACGATGTACCAAAAGAACGGTAAAAGTGCCCATTGCAGCCAGATCATGTAGCGGCCGGCCTCGCTCGCCAGTTCCTTCTGCTGGCCCATAAGTAAAAGCAGCGGTTCGGCAAACCACAGAAATGCCCAGATCGGCAGTGCGACCAGCGTCGCGATCCAGATGCCCTGGCGCACCGTGCGGCGCACGTCGCGTACCGAATGGCGGCGGCGTCCGAGCTCGCTGGCGATCATCGGCGCGGTGGCCAGGATCAGGCCGAGGCCGAAGATCATCGGCGCGAAGTAGAGCGACCAGCCGAGCGTGCCGGCGCCCAGAGTTATCGGACCGAGGCGGCCCATCATGATGATATCGGTGGCCGTCATGGCGTTCTGGCCGAGATTGGTCATCACCATCGGCCAGGCGAGCGCCAGCGTGGCACGGATTTCCCGCCGCCAAACGGATATCCGCGCCGGCGCCGGGGGCGCGGCCGGGCAATCTGCCAATCTGCTCATTGTGGCCTCATGAAACGCAGCCGCGCTCGGGTCCTCGCGGACGTCCACGTCGTGCGTCGATCCGGCTCTTGGTACAGGCGGCGCGGCAAGGCAAGCGACTGCGCGCCTTAATCGATTGGTACAGCGGGGTCGTTTCGCGGCGATGTCCGAATTGCCGCAGGCCGGCTTTTAGCGATTTCCGCACATCCGCGGTGCTGTTATGATCAGGTTCGAGACGGAAAAAGGCAAACAGCGTGCAAGGACGGCCACACCGGACCCGATCGTGGATCGCCGTCGTTGCGACCGCCTTTCTTGTCCTGCAGTCCGCGCTGGCCGGTTTTGCCGGCGGTGTCAACGCCGCCCCGCTGGCGCTCGACGCGTTCGGCAATCCGCTGTGCATCGGCAACAATGTCGGCGGTCCGGTCGAAAACGGCGGTAGCGGTCATCAACTGCCGAATTGCTGCCTGGCATCGTGTTCCATGTTCGTGCCGGTCATGGCGGCCGTCGCGGACAAAACCGCGCCATTCCTCCTTTTCTTCGATGCAACTTCCGTTCCTGCATACCACCGCGCCGTTCCGACGATACGCGGTCTCGGCGAACCGGGCCGGCCGCGCGCGCCTCCGCTTTCGGGTTGATCCAGACCGTTTTCTACGGTCCCGTTTTGGATTTGCAGCCGGGCAGGCCCCGGTCCCGATTTTTCTTGGAGAGCATCATGTCGACCATTTTCAGCGCGGTTGTCGCGCGTTCATTCCGTCCTCAACCTTCCTTTCTCGCAAGTGTCGAGGAAAGGCTCGGCCTTGCCGTTCTCACTTTCGCGCTGCTCGTGGCCAGCGCGTTCTCGCTGATGGCGTCCGAAGCCAAGATCGGCGACATCGTTGTCGATCATGGCTGGTCGCGGGCGACGCCGGCCGGCGCCAAGGTGGCGGGCGGGTTCGTCGTCATCCACAATCAGGGCAGCGCCGACGACCGGCTGATCGCGGTGGAAACCGGGATCGCCGAGCGTGGCGAGATCCACGAGATGTCGGTCGACGACAAGGGCGTGATGACCATGCGTCCGCTGGCCGACGGGCTGGTGATCCCGGCCGGGGAGACCGTGGAACTGAAGCCCGGCTCCTTCCACATCATGTTCATCGGGCTCAACGCCCAGCCGGACGAGGGCGAAAGCTTTCCTGCCCGGCTGATCTTCGAAAAGGCCGGCGCCGCCGAGCTGATGTTCGAGGTCACCGGTATGGGCGGCAGTCATGAAGGCCATAAAGGCCACGGCGTGAAGAAGAATGACTGACGCCGGCGCCGGTTTCGCCAGATAAGCGAAGAAACGGCCTGTCGCGCCCGATCGGGCCGGCCTGCGAGCGAGGTTCATCGCTACGCCGATGCGGGCGTGGTGCTGGACGAAAGCTGCGCGGGATAGCCCGCCTCGTCCGCGCATCGGGCTCTCTTGCAAACAAATCCGGCCCGTAGGGAACCTTGCGGGCCGGTGTTTCATCCAAAGCCACGCGGTGTTGCGATCGCATGTGCCGCTCACCTGATCGGCGCGGCGTCGTCATCGCCCGCGTCAACCGCGCGTCGGCCGTTCGCCGGCCCGAAAGGAGATTATTCGATGAACAAGCTCATCCTCACCACGGCGATGCTCTCGTCCTTTGGCGTCGCCAGTGCTTCCGCCCACGCGACGCTCGAACGTCAGGAGGCCGCCGTCGGCGGCGGCTACAAGGCGGTGGTCCGTATTTCTCATGGCTGCGACGGCAAGCCGACAACAACCGTGCGGGTCAAAATCCCGGAAGGTGTGGTGTCGGCCAAACCGATGCCCAAACCGGGGTGGACGCTCGAAAAGGTTCGGGCTTCCTATGCCAAAACCTATGAGTTTTACGGTCATCCGATCAGCGAAGGGATAACCGAGGTGACCTGGAGCGGGGGCAGCCTGGCCGACGACGAGTATGACGAATTCGTCTTCAGCGCCTTCCTGACGACCGATCTTCCGGTCGGAGAGGTGCTGTATTTCCCGGTCGTGCAGGAATGTCCCGACGGCGCGGCGGAGCGCTGGATCGAGATACCGGCCGAAGGCGAGGAAGGCCGCGACCTGGACAAGCCCGCGCCCGGCTTGAAGCTGCTGGAAAAAACCGGCGGACACTGAAGAACCGGGCGGGCGCGCAGAGCGTCCGCCCGTTCCCACCAATAACGGAAATCGCGATGTTCTCGTTGCCTGGACCAGCAGTCATGCGGCCGTTCATCTCGGCTGCGTTGCGTGCGCTCATCGTGACGATGGCGGCCCCGCTCTTGTGGCTCTGTCTCGCGCAGGCGGCATTCGCCCATGCTTCGCTGACGGCGACGGAACCTGCCGACGGCGCCGTGCTTGCCGGCGCGCCAAGCCGTTTCGCCCTCATTTTCAGCGAACCGGTGGCGCCCCTCGTGCTCGAACTCGTCGGTCCATCGGGTGAACGCCGGGCACTCGAAGGTGCCCGGCTGCGGGACCGCACATTGGAGATAACAGCACCCGCCGGGCTCTCCGACGGCACGCATGTATTGTCCTGGCGTGTGGTGTCGGAAGACGGGCACCCGGTCGGTGGCGCCGTCGTCTTTTCGATCGGAGCGCCGAGCGCGGCCAAGCCGATAGTTGCTGCTGAAGGGGATCCAACGGTGATGGCGGCGCTGTGGGCCAGCAAGGTAGCGCTCTATTGCGGCTTGCTCTTGGGCTGCGGCGGGGTTTTCGCCGCCAGATGGCTGACACAGAGTAGTGACGGACGGCGCTTCGTTGTCATATGCCTGATGCTCGGCATTGCCGGTGCGGTGTCCGGCGTCGGGTTCCAGGGGCTCGACGCGTTGGGCCAGCATATGGTCCGCCTGGCGGACGTACGGACCTGGGGCGCTGGACTATCCACTTCGTTCGGGCGTACCGCGATTTACGGGCTCGTTTCGATCGCGGTCGCCCTTCTGGCATGGATCACGAGCGGGGCAATAGCGCGGACGCTGTCGATCGTCGCACTGCTCGGTGCGGGGGTCGCGCTGTCGGCAAGCGGACATGCCGGTTCGGCCAAACCGGAATGGCTGATGCGTCCCACGATCTTCACCCACGCCGTTGCTGTCGGTTTCTGGATCGGCTCGCTCGTCCCCCTCGGCCTTTCATTGCGACGCGGCCGCGTGGAGGCACGTGAGGCGTTGTCGCGGTTTTCGCGGACCATTCCGTTCGCGCTCGCGGGTCTCGTTCTTGCCGGCGGTGTTCTCGCCATCGTCCAGGTCGAAAACGTGTCGGCAATGGTGGAAACGGACTATGGCAATGTCCTTGCCGTGAAATTGGGGCTGTTCGCGACCCTCCTGGGCCTGGCGATCGTCAACCGCTATCGTTTGACTGCCATGGTGAGCGCGGGCGATCGCCTTGCCACGCGTGTGCTCGTGCGCTCCATTGTGGCCGAAACGGTGATCGTGATCGCGATCCTTGCGTCCGTGGCGGCATGGCGTTTCACCCCGCCTCCGAGGGCCCTTGCCGCCGGTGATGCCCGGTCGGCCCATATTCATCTGCACGGCGAGACGGCGGCGGCCGACGTCGTCTTTCGCCCGGCACGTCGGGGGCCGGTCGTCGTCGACATAACGGTGCTCGATGGTGATCTGGGCGCACTCAATGTCAAGGACGTAACTCTGTTCATGGCCAATGAGGCGGCCGGTATCGCCATGATCAGACGCCGGGCGAGGGAGGGCGAGGGTGCTGTCTGGATTGTGGAGGATCTCGTGCTTCCGCTTGCCGGCCGCTGGAACGTCAGGATCGACGTTCTCATCAGCGATTTCGAGATGGCAAGACTTTCAGGAGAAGTCGAAATCGACGGATAATGCTCCGGCTCCCTGATTGGACGAATGCGACAAACGCCATATCCGATTGCGACGTCATGTTGACATAAAGATATCCTTATGTGACCATGGAGAGAGTTCCGGAACACTATCACGCGAGTATATTTTATGGCTTCCAGCCTTGATGAGCTGTTCGGCCCGGTTGCGGAAAAACCGGACGGCAAGGAAATACGCGCTGCGCTCGATCAGGCGGCGCGCGAACGCATTCTCGTTCTCGACGGCGCGATGGGAACGCGCATCCAGGCCCTCGGCTTCGGCGAGGACGACTATCGCGGCGAGAAGTTCTCCGGCTGCGCCTGCCACCAGCAGGGCAACAACGATCTCCTGATCCTGTCGCAGCCCAAGGCGATCGAGGAGATTCACCTCGAATACGCGCTTGCCGGCGCCGACATCCTGGAGACCAACACGTTTTCCTCCACCTTGATCGCCCAGGCCGATTACGGCATGGAGGCGATGGTCTACGAACTCAACCGCGACGGCGCCCGGCTGGCGCGCCGCGCCGCGATCCGCGCCCAGCAGAAGGACGGTCGTCGCCGTTTCGTCGCCGGCGCGCTCGGACCGACCAACCGCACGGCCTCGATCTCGCCCGATGTCAACAATCCCGGTTTCCGCGCCGTCACCTTCGACGATCTCCGGATCGCTTATGCCGATCAGCTGCGCGGCCTGATCGACGGCGGTGCCGACATCGTGCTGATCGAGACGATCTTCGATACGCTGAACGCCAAGGCGGCGATCTTCGCCGCGCTGGAAGTGTTCGCCGAAAAGGAGATCGAGCTGCCGATCATGATTTCGGGCACGATCACCGATCTCTCCGGGCGCACATTGTCCGGCCAGACGCCGACGGCGTTCTGGCACTCGATCTGCCATGCCAGGCCGTTCACGGTCGGGCTCAACTGCGCGCTCGGCGCCGAGCAGATGCGTCCGCATCTGGCCGAGATTTCGAGCGTCGCCGACACCTTCACCTGCGCCTATCCCAATGCCGGCCTGCCGAACGCGTTCGGCGAATATGACGAAAGCCCGGAATTCATGGCCGAACAGGTCGAGGCGTTCGCCCGCGAGGGGCTGGTCAATGTCGTCGGCGGCTGCTGTGGGTCGACGCCGGAACATATCCGCGCCATCGCCGAGGCGGTGTCCAAACACGCGCCGCGCACGTTGCCGGACATCGAACCGCGCATGCGCCTTTCGGGGCTCGAGCCGTTCGTGCTGACCGACGACATTCCGTTCGTCAATATCGGCGAGCGCACCAACGTCACCGGCTCGGCGCGCTTCCGCAAGCTGATCACCGCCGGCGATTACGCCGCCGCCCTCGAGGTCGCCCGCGACCAGGTCGAAAACGGCGCCCAGGTGATCGACATCAACATGGACGAGGGGCTGATCGATTCGAAGGCCGTCATCGTCGACTATCTCAATCTGGTTGCTTCCGAGCCCGACATCGCCCGGGTGCCGGTGATGATCGATTCCTCCAAATGGGAGGTGATCGAGGCCGGCCTGAAATGCGTGCAGGGTAAGGCGGTGGTCAATTCGATCTCGCTCAAGGAAGGCGAGGAGGCCTTTCTCAAGCAGGCGCGCTTGTGCCGGGCCTATGGCGCGGCGGTTGTGGTGATGGCCTTCGACGAAACCGGTCAGGCTGACACCAAAGAGCGCAAGGTCGAGATCTGCACCCGCGCCTACAAGATTTTGACCGAAAAGGTCGGCTTCCCGCCGCAGGACATCATTTTCGACCCGAATATTTTCGCGGTCGCCACCGGCATCGAGGAACACGATAATTACGGCGTCGACTTCATCCAGGCGACGCGCGAGATCACCCGGACGCTGCCGCATGTCCACGTGTCGGGCGGGGTGTCCAACCTGTCGTTTTCCTTCCGCGGCAACGAGCCGGTGCGCGAGGCGATGCACGCGGTGTTCCTCTACCACGCCATCCAGGCGGGCATGGACATGGGCATCGTCAATGCCGGCCAGCTCGCCGTCTACGACACGATCGACGCCGAACTGCGCGAGGCGTGCGAAGACGTGGTGCTGAACCGGACGCCGAAGGGCGAGGGGAGCGCGACGGAGCGCCTGCTCGACCTTGCCGAGCGCTTCCGCGGTACCGGCGGCAAGGCGGCGCGGGAAAAGGATCTGTCCTGGCGCGAATGGCCGGTCGAAAAGCGGCTCGAGCACGCGCTCGTCAACGGCATCACCGAATATGTGGTGGAGGACACCGAAGAAGCCAGGGTCAAGGCGGAGCGGCCGCTGCACGTCATCGAGGGGCCGCTGATGGCCGGCATGAACGTGGTCGGCGACCTGTTCGGCGCCGGCAAGATGTTCCTGCCGCAGGTGGTCAAGTCGGCCCGCGTCATGAAACAGGCGGTCGCCCATCTGTTGCCCTACATGGAAGCCGAAAAACGCGAGAGCGGCGACGAGAGTAGGAATGCCGGCAAGGTGCTCTTGGCCACGGTCAAGGGCGACGTGCACGATATCGGCAAGAACATCGTCGGCGTCGTTTTGGCCTGCAACAATTACGAGATCATCGATCTCGGCGTCATGGTGCCGGCAACCAAGATCCTGCAGACCGCGCGCGAGGAAAAGGTCGACATTATCGGCCTGTCCGGCCTGATCACGCCTTCGCTGGACGAAATGGCGCATGTGGCGGCGGAAATGGAGCGCGAAGGTTTCGACGTTCCGCTGCTGATCGGCGGCGCCACGACCAGCCGCGTGCACACGGCGGTCAAGATCCATCCGCAATATGATCGCGGACAGGCGGTCTACGTCACCGATGCCAGCCGCGCCGTCGGCGTGGTATCGAGCCTGTTGTCGCCGGAAACCCGCGCCTCCTATGTCGAGACCGTGCAGGCCGAATACAAGAAGGTGGCGGCCGCGCACGAGCGCAACGAGGCTGAAAAGCGCCGGCTGCCGCTGGCGGCGGCGCGCGCCAACACGTTCAAGCCCGACTGGGCCGGCTACGAGCCGCCGGCGCCGTCCTTCACCGGCACGCGCGTCTTCGACAATTGGGACCTGGAGGAGCTGTCGCGTTATATCGACTGGACGCCGTTCTTCCAGACCTGGGAGATGAAGGGGCGCTATCCCAAGATCCTGCAGGACGAAAAGCAGGGCGAGGCCGCGCGCCAACTCTTCGACGACGCCCAGCAAATGCTGAAAAAGATCATCGACGAAAAATGGTTCGTGCCCAAGGCGACGATCGGTTTCTGGCCCGCCAACGCGGTCGGCGACGACATCCGCGTGTTTGCCGACGACAGCCGCGACAAGGAACTGGCGACGTTCTACACGCTGCGCCAGCAGCTGACCCGCCGCGACGGCAAGCCGAACCTGGCGCTTGCCGATTTCGTCGCACCGGTCGAAAGCGGCAAGCCGGACTATGTCGGCGGCTTCGTCGTGACGGCCGGCATCGAGGAGATCGCGATTGCCGAGCGTTTCGAGCGGGCCAATGACGACTATGCCTCGATCATGGTCAAGGCGCTGGCCGATCGCTTCGCCGAGGCCTTCGCCGAGCGCATGCACGAGCGCGTGCGCAGGGAATTCTGGGGTTACGGCGCCGGCGAGACATTTTCGCCGGAAGAGCTGATCGGCGAGCCCTATGACGGCATCCGGCCGGCGCCCGGCTATCCGGCCCAGCCCGATCATACCGAAAAGGCCACCTTGTTCCGGCTGCTCGACGCCGAGGCGAAGATCGGGGTGAAGCTCACCGAAAGCTTCGCCATGTGGCCGGGCTCGTCCGTGTCCGGGCTTTATCTGTCGCATCCCGACAGCTACTATTTCGGCGTCGCCAAGGTCGAGCGCGACCAGGTCGAGGACTATGCCGCCCGCAAGGGCATGGAGGTCGCGACCGTGGAGCGTTGGCTCGGGCCGGTGCTCAACTATACGCCCAAGAAGTTCGTCGAGGCGGCGGAGTAGCCTCGCAGACGCTCCCGGCGCTCTTGAGCGCCGGGAGCGGTTTCATGCCGAACGATGATCGGGTAAGGACAGGGGGTTGGTTCGCCGCAACCGTCTCGTTCTCCCGCAGTTCGGAGCCTTCATGAAAATCTTTGCCTACAAGCCCGGCCATGACGGCCATGTCGCGCTGTTGGAGGACGGGCGGCTCGCCTTCTCGATCGAGGCGGAGAAGGATTCCGGCCCGCGCTACGGGCCGATCACGCCGGAACTGATGCTGCACGGACTGTCGCTGGCCGACGACGTACCCGACGTGTTGGCCGTATCCGGCTGGCTGCGCTCCTTCCGGCCGATGGCCGATCCGATCGGGGCGGGCTATTTCGGCGAAACCGAGGCCGGCATCATCGACCGGCCGCAGCGTTTCCAGGGCCGCGATATTCGCTATTTCTCCTCCTCGCACGAGCGCTCGCACATTGTCGGCAGCTATGCGATGTCGCCCTTTGCGCAAGGCCAGCCGTGCTATGCGCTGGTCTGGGAAGGCGTGATCGGCAGCTTTTACCGGATCGACGAAAAGCTCGGGGTGAGAAGGCTCGGCACGCCGATGTCGGGACCCGGCCACAAATACGGCTTTCTCTACGGCCTCGCCGATCCGAAACTGCCGGTCGATGCGCGCAAATCGCGGCGCGAGGACGCCGGCAAGCTGATGGCGATCGCCGGTTACGGACACGACACGCCGGAAACGCCGCAGGAGCGCGTGCTGATGGAACGGCTGATCGCCTGGGACGCGGTCGCCGCGCCGTTGCGTAAGGCCGATTTCACCGACACGCCGTTCTTCAATATCGGCCTCGACAGCCAGGAGTTCCGCAATCTCGCCCTCCGGTTCCAGAACGCCGTCTTCGAGCGCTTCGCCGCGTTTGCGCGCCGCGAGATGACCGAGGGCCTGCCGCTGCTGGTGTCGGGCGGCTGCGGGCTCAATTGCGACTGGAACAGCGCCTGGATCGGCTCCGGCCTGTTTGCCGACGTCTTCGTCCAGCCCTGTACCAACGATTCCGGCTCCGCGATCGGCACGGCGGCCGACGCCCAGTATCGCTACACCGGCAACGCCAAGATCGCCTGGGACGCCTATGCCGGCGAGGATTTCGTGCATGACGAGGCCGATCTGTCCGGTTTCGAGGCCGTCGCCCGCGACGATGGTGAACTCGCCGCGCGGCTGAAGGCGGGGGCGGTCTTTGCCTGGGTACAGGGACGCTACGAGATCGGGCCACGCGCGCTCGGCAACCGCTCGCTGATCGCCGCGCCGTTTTCGGCCGAGACCCACACGCGGCTCAACGCCATCAAGCAGCGCGAGGGGTTCAGGCCGATCGCCCCGATCCTTCTGGAAGAGGAACTCGACCGCCATTTCGGCCATCACGGGCCGAGCCCGCATATGCTGTTCTTCCAGACGGTGACCACCGACGCTTTGAAGGCGGTGACGCATGTCGACGGCTCGGCGCGCGCCCAGACGGTGACGCAGGCCCAGAACCCGCAGATCCACGCGCTGTTGACGGCGTTCAAGGCGGCGACCGGCTACGGGGTGTTGTGCAACACCTCGCTCAATTTTTCCGGCAAGGGGTTCATCAACCGGATGAGCGATCTGGTGCGGTATGCCCGCGACACCGGGCTGGACGGCTTTGTCGTCGGCGACGTGTTTTACCGGAAGGCCTGACGAGGCGCGACGCGGCTCGCGCGCTACCGGGCAAGAAGCACGTTCTCCGCAGTCTCGCCGGCCACGACATAACCGCGGTGCGCCAGGACGGCGAGGCAATCCGTGCGCCACAATCTCGACAGCACGGTCTCGATCAGGATGGCGGCCGGCCACAGCGACGGTTCGGCCTGGTCGAAAAACGGCAACAGGGCGCGGTCCTCGAAACCCTCGACGTCGATCTTCAGGAGATCGATCCGTGTAAGCCCCTGGTCGGCGATTTCGGCGGCGAGCGGCCGGACCGCGACCTCGTGTCCGGCGCGTACCGTGCCGGCGGCTTCGGCCAGAAGCGAGGCATGGCCGATATTGCCGCCGCCGTCGCTATGGAGCGTCATCGTGCCGGCCGTTTCGGCAATCGCGAGGTTTCTGGCGACGATGGCGCCGTTGTCGTTGGCCGCGACATTGAAGGCGAGCTTGGCGAAGGTGCGCGGATGCGGTTCGAAGGCAAGCACACGCCCGCTCGGTCCGGCGGCTTTTGCCACGAACAGCGCGTAGGTGCCGACATTGGCGCCGATGTCGACGAACACCATGCCCGGCCCGAAGCGGGGGGCGATCAGCGCCAGTTCGGCCGGCTCCGGCATCGTTGCGCGGCCGAGCAGGACGCGGTCGTCGCGGTTTTCGGTCGGATAGGCGCGTAGCTTCAGCCCCGCGACCTGGACATCGAACGGGCCGGAAAAGCGGCCGGCAAGACGCTTGCGCACCAGACGCCGCGCCGATGGCGAAAGCAGGCCGGCGGTGGCGAGGCGCCACGCCGCCGTCGCCGCGATGCCGGGCCGGCGCCGGCCAAATGGCGTCGTCGTGTCGAGCGGCGGGCGGGGCGTGGCCATGTCGTCGTGCGCCTGCCGGTCAGAGCGCGGGCGTGGTCGATTTGCCGGCACTTTTGTCACCGGTTTCTTCATCGTCGATCGCCGAACGTACCGACCCGGCGATCGCCTCCTTCTGCTCCGGGCTCAATTCGCTCGCCTTTTCGCCGTCGGCAAGCCGCACGGTAACCTCGCGATGGGCGAAGCGCACGCCTTCCTTCTCGAACAGATCGCGGATCGCGGCATAGACCACCTTGCGGGTGACGAACTGGTCGCCGGGCCGGGTCATGAACTTGACCCGAACGATCATCGCCGAATCCTCCATCTTGTAGACGCCCTGCGATTTGAGCGGCTGCAGGAAAAGCGGGCCCACCACCTCGTCCTCGAGCAATTGCTGGCCGAGCTTCTTGATCAGCTTGCGGACCTTCTCGACATCGGTGTCGTAGGTCAGCCGCAGCGGCAGCTTCATCATCACCCAGTCGCGCGAATAATTGGTGAGTTGGTGGATCTCGCCGAAGGGCACCGTGTGGACGGCGCCGAGATGGTGGCGCAATTGGAACGAGCGCATGGAGATCTTTTCCACCACGCCCTTCACATTGTCGATCTCGATATATTCGCCCTTGCGGAAGGCGTCGTCGATCAGGAAGAAGGCGCCGGAAAAAATGTCACGGATCAGGGTTTGCGCGCCGAAGCCGATGGCGATGCCGATGACGCCGGCGCCGGCGAAGAGCGGGCCGACGTCGACGCCGAGATTGGCCAGCACCACCATCGCGCCGATGGCGACGATGGCGGAGATCAGCACGTTGCGGAAGATTGGCAACAGGGTGGCGAGCCGCGACTGGCCCTTGCCGCCCTCGCTGTCGCCTTCGCCGGGATTGCTCGGCTGGTCGTCGAGCGTGCCGCCTTCCTCGACGATCCGGTGATCTATATAGCCGTTGATGGTCCGGTACGCGGAGGCCGCGACGATGACGGCGAGCAGGATGTCGAGCGCGGCGGCGAGCGGATGTCCGCCCTCGCGACCGATGTCGATGCCCCACAGCCGGGCGAGCTCGCCGGCCGAGACCACCAGGATCGTGGCCTGGACGACGTTCTCGAAAAACGGCTTGAAGGCGGGAAAATAGGGGCGAATGGCCGTCGAGGGCTCCTGGGCGGTGCGCATGACGGTCATCTCGCTACCCTCTTCGATCATGTCGCGCATGTCCTCGCTCATGTCCGACATCATCTCGTCGGCGGCCTGCGCGCGTTCCCAGGCCTGCTTTTCGGCCTGCAGCTTCATCTCCTCGCGCCTGAGATGCGCGGCCGCCCGCCGCTCGTAGACGATTTCGATCAGATAGGAGGCGACCGCGTAGGCGAAGATCGCGGCCACGAAGACGATGATCGGGGCGAGGACGGGAACATAACCGCCCGGCAGACCGAGCGTCAGGCGCACCGAACTGACAAACCAGGCCAGCGCCAGATATAGAAGCAGCAGCGGCACGGCGAG
Organism: Nitratireductor arenosus; assembly: GCF_009742725.1. Taxonomy (GTDB): domain Bacteria; phylum Pseudomonadota; class Alphaproteobacteria; order Rhizobiales; family Rhizobiaceae; genus Mangrovimarina; species Mangrovimarina arenosa. The sequence goes on from NZ_WPHG01000005.1 coordinate 48,214, forward strand.
AAAAGCCATGGTTTTCAGCCAGGCCGGTTTTTGAGCGTGATCGCCCTTGCCGAGGATGATAGTCCGCAATTCCCGTCTGTGGACGACTGCAAGAAGGGCCAGCATGGCCGCGCAGGCCAGCAGGCCGAAAATGAAGGCGAGGCTGTGGGCGTCGGCGTTGACGGTGTCCATCGCGGCGCCGGACGGACCGTCGTCCAGCGCCAGGATCTGGATCCAGCGGCACAGTCCGATGATGATCGCGCCGATCGCGAGCGCGATCGCCCAGTGCCTGAACACGCGCCGCGCCTGCTCGTCGGTGAGGTCGACGAGGCGATGCGCCGGGGATGTCGGCGCGAAGAAATTCCAGAACACGACGCTGCGCAGCACGCGGTAGCCGATATAGGTCGACACGATGATGAAAATCGTCGCGCGTGTCGGTTCATGGCCTGAATCGAAAATCACCGCCACCAGGATCGCGGTGGCGAACATCACCCCGGCGCTCAACAGCATCCATCCCGCCCGCGCCAGCAGATAGGCCAGCTTGCCGGAGCGTTTTTGCTCGTTTTCGTCGTAGAGCGCACGGAAATGATCGCGTCCCCAGCGCGTCACCAGACGGAACATATAATGCCCGGCGATCAGGCCACCGATCGTCGTTGCCACCGCGACGACGAGCCACCAGGCGGTTCCGTCCGGGCTTGCCGCCTTCAGCGATTTCGGCAGATCGTCCAGGAAAATCAGCGAATTGCCTATCATGCGGCGCATATTGGCGCGCGCCTCAAGCAGGCTTTTGCTCGAAAACGCCATCGTCATCGGCGGATCGGCGGCCTGCTTCTCGTCGCTGCCGGGCTGGACAACGATGACCGTTGAGCCGTCCTTGCGGGCCGCCTCCAGAAACGCCTCCAGCGCGGCGCCGTCGCCAGTTTGCGTCTGGGACGTCTGTGCCAGCGCCGCGCCGGCATGAAGCAGGGCTTGCAAGACGAGGACGGTCAGGACAAACAGGGTCGGACGCAAGAGCCGCAATTGCTGAACGATCGGCCCGAAAGGGGATTGGTTTTTCATGAAATCTGCGCCGAAAATGCCAATCTGTTCAGTTTCAATGCAAAAAAGCGGGATTTAACCAGGGTAAACTATGGTCAAAACCGCGTTTTACGCAATGCGCCATGGCGAGACGCCCTGGAATGCGCAAGGCCGTTTCCAGGGGCATAGCGACATCCCGCTTTCCGCCGAAGGCCGGGCGCAGGCATTGGCGGGCGCTTCGCGCCTGACGGCGAAGCTGATGCAATCGCCCGAGTTGCCAGCGCCCGAACGCATCCTGACCTCACCGCTCGGCCGCGCCCGCGAGACGGCCGAGATCGTGCGTTGCGCACTCGGCCTGCCCGATGAAGCACTGCATGCCGATGCGCGGCTGCGGGAGGCGGGTTTCGGGGCCTGGGAAGGCTTGACGACGCTGGAGGTGAAGGCGCGCTTTCCCGAGGAACGCCGGCGGCGCAAGGCCGACCGCTGGTCCTACGCCCCGCCCGGCGGCGAAAGCTACGCCAATATCGATCGCGCCATGCGCGGCCTGATCGACGAGCTCGATCGGGCGCCCTTGTCGCTTTTGGTCACCCATGCCGGCAATCTGCGTATCATGATGATGCGCGCCGCTGGCCGCGATCCGGCCGAGGCGTTGCGCGATCCCGTCGGCCATGGCGTAGTCCATTTTTTCGACGGGCGTGGGATGCGGGTGGTGTGACGGCGCCGAACCTGTCGGGTCGGGCTCTGGCCGGATAAAATGCCGTCGTCATAAGGTCGTGCCAGGATTGCGGCGATGGGACGTATTGCAAAAATCGAGGGCGCGTCTACGCTGCCGCGACTACGGCGAAGACAGCGCGATCGGGGGAATCGGGCGTGAGCGCGAACAAAGACCTGCTGCGCGTCGAGAACCTCAGCATCTCGATCGCGATCCAGGACACCAGCCTGGATGTGGTGAAGAATGCGAGCTTCCGCATTCCCGCCGGCAAGACAGTTGCGCTCGTCGGTGAGTCCGGGTCGGGCAAGTCGATCATCGCCCAGTCCATTCTGGGTATTCTGCCGCGCGTGGCCCGCATCACCGGCGGGCATATCCGGTTTCGCGACCCGTTGATGTCGGGTGATGAACTCGACATAGCCGCGCTTGACGCCAACGGCGCCGAGATGCGCTCGTTGCGTGGCGGACGTATCGCCATCGTCTTCCAGGAGCCGATGACATCGCTGTCGCCGTTGCACAAGGTCGGCCACCAGGTCGAGGAGGCGCTTGTCCTGCATCGCGAGATCGCCGGCAAGGAGGCGCGCGCGACGACCGAGGAGATGTTGCGCCTGGTCGGATTTCCGCATCCGGAGCGCGCCTATGACATGTATCCGATGGAGCTTTCGGGGGGGCTGCGCCAGCGCGCCATGATCGCGATGGCGCTGATCTGCCGGCCGGCCCTGCTGATCGCCGACGAGCCGACGACCGCACTCGACGTCACGGTGCAGGCCCAGGTGCTCGGGCTTTTGAAGTCGCTGCAGGCCAAGCTCGGCATGTCGCTGCTTCTGATCACCCACGATCTGGGCGTGGTCGCCAACATGGCCGACGAGGTCGTGGTGATCTATCACGGCGAGATCGTGGAGGCCGGGCCGCTGGAGGCGATCTTCAGCGCGCCGGGCCACGCCTATACGCGCGCCCTGATGAAGGCGGTGCCGGACCTGGAGATGGATCGCAACCAGAAGCTTGTCGCCCTGCGCGACAGCACGCCGGTGATCCCGAGCTCGATGAAAGGCCAGACCCGCGACTTTTCCCGCATCGACGGGCCGTTATTGAGCGTGCATAACCTGTCGAAGAGTTATGTCGGCAAGGCGGGACGCTGGTTCGGCGGCACGAAGACACGCACGCTCGCCGTCGACGATGTCAGCTTCGACGTGATGCCGGGCGAGTGTTTCGGCATCGTGGGCGAAAGCGGCTGCGGCAAGTCGACCATCAGCAAGCTGATCATGCGGGCGATCGACGCCGACAGCGGCACGATCCGGTTCGACAACGGCACCGACGCCTGCGAGGTACTGGACCTTGAAGGGCATGCGCTGAAGGAATTCCGCAGGCGTATCCAGATCGTCTTCCAGGACCCTTTCGGTTCGCTGAGCCCGCGCTCGACGATCCTCAACACGCTGAGTGAGCCGCTGGAAATCCACGGTGTCGCGAGCGGCAGGGCGAACAGCCGCAACGCGGCGGAACTGATGGCGCTGGTCGGGCTGCAGACCAGCCAGCTCAACCGCTATCCGCACAGCTTTTCCGGAGGCCAGCGCCAGCGCATCGGCATCGCGCGCGCGCTCGCGCTGTCGCCCGATCTGTTGATCTGCGACGAACCGGTCTCGGCGCTGGACGTCTCCGTGCAGGCGCAGATCCTCAATCTGTTGAAGGATCTGCAAAAGGATCTCGGCCTGACGATGATCTTCATCTCGCACAATCTGGCGGTGGTCAAATACATCGCCGACCGGATCGCGGTGATGCGACGAGGCCGCATCGTCGAGATCGCCGATGTCGAGACCCTGTTTGCGCGGCCCGTCCACCCCTATACAAAAAGCCTGCTTGCCGCCGTGCCCACCATTCGGCTCGATCGCAAGCTCGATTTCTCATATCACGGCGGCGATACCCACGACCCCGCGCAGGACTGGCCGGACGAATTCAAGCCGGGCGCGAACAGCGAACCGCTGGCACTCATGCCGATCGACGAGGGCCATTGGGTGCTTGCCCGTTCGCTGCCGTTCCGGGAGAGGATACCAGCATGACCGCCTCAGGATTTTTCCGACGCGCCCGCTTTTCGGTCTGTTTCGCCGGCCTGCTTGTCGCGTCTGCGCTCGTCGGTGCGCCTGCCCTGGCGCAGGAGCCGCCTTCACTCAAGCAGGCGGTGGAGAGCGGTGCGCTGCCACCGATGGCCGAAAGGCTGCCGGAGACGCCGCGGGTGATCGACCTCGCCGCGCTCGGCCGCAGCGAGGGGCGTTACGGCGGCACGCTGACCATGCTGATGGCCCAGTCCAAGGACATCCGCATGATGACGATCTACGGCTACGCGCGGCTGGTCGGCTTCGATGAAAAGCTGGAGCTCGTCCCCGACATTCTGGAGAGCTTCGAGGTCGAGGAGGGCCGCATCTTTACCTTGAAGCTGCGGCCCGGTCATCGCTGGTCCGATGGCGCGCCGTTTACCGCCGAGGATTTCCGCTATGCCTGGCAAGATGTCGAGACCGATGAGGACCTGTCGCGGGCTGGACCCTCGCAGGTCATGCTGGTCGACGGGGAGCCGCCGGCGTTCGAGGTGATCGACCAGCACACGGTGCGCTACACCTGGTCGAAGCCCAATCCGCAGTTCCTGCCCTCGCTTGCCGGCGGCAGTCCAAACTACATCGCCGTACCGGCGCATTATCTGAAGCAGTTCCACCAAAAATATGTCGACAAGGCCGAACTCGATGCCAAGGTCGCCGATGCCGGCGTACGCGACTGGGTGGCGCTGCACACGATCCGGGCGCGCGCCTACCGCCCGGAGAACCCGGACCTGCCGTCGCTGGAACCCTGGGTCAACATCACGCCGCCTCCGGCCGAACGCTTCATCTTCAAGCGCAACCCCTACTATCACCGGGTCGACAAATCCGGCCGGCAGTTGCCCTATATCGACGAGATCTTCATGGGTATCAGCTCGGCCGACATCATCCCGGCCAAAACGGGGAGCGGCGACAGCGACCTGCAGGCCCGCTATCTGCGCTTCGACAACTACACCTTCCTCAAACAGGCGAGCCAGACACATGGCTACGAGGTGAAGCTGTGGCGCGACGGCGACGGTTCGCAGGTCGCTTATCTGCCCAATCTCAACGTCAACGACGCGGTCTGGCGCGATCTTTTCCGCGACGTGCGGTTTCGCCGTGCCCTGTCGGTCGCGATCCACCGCGAGGAGATCAACCAGCAATTCTATTTCGGCCTGGCGCATCCGGCCGCCAACACCGTGCTCGACACATCGCCGCTGTTCCGGCCCGAATACGATCAGGCCTGGGCGCAATACGATCCCGATCTCGCCAACCGGCTGCTCGACGAAATCGGGCTGGAGCGCGGTGTCGACGGCATCCGTAGGCTGCCGGACGGCCGCCGGGCCGAACTGATCGTCGAACTGGCCGGCGGCACCGAGGAATCCGACGTGACCCAACTCGTCGGCGAATATTGGGGCAAGATCGGCATCAAGATTTTCCCGCGCGCCATGCAGCTCGACAATCTGCGTCGCCGGTTCCTGTCCGGCGACACGCAGATGTCGGTGTGGAGCGGCCTGAATGTCGGCCTGGCCACCGCCGACGTGCCGCCGGAGGAACTCGCGCCGGTCTCATCCGTCCAGGGCAACTGGCCGCAATGGGGACAATATGTCGAGACCGGCGGCAAGGCGGGCGAGATGGTCGACGAGCCGAATGCGTTGCGCCTGCACCAATTGTTCCAGTCCTGGCGGGTGTCGTCGACCACCGAGGAGCGCCGTGCGATCTGGCATGAGATGCTGGGGATCTACACTGACCAAGTCTACACGATCGGCACGGTGAACGGAGTATTGCAGCCGGTGGTGGTGCGCAACACGTTGCAGAACGTGCCCGACAAGGGCATCTACGCCTTCGCTCCGGTCGCCTATTTCGGCGTCTATATGCCCGATACGTTCTGGTTTTCGGCAGGGGATTAGGCCGGTTGCTGCGTTACATTGTCTACCGACTGCTGGCCGCGATCCCGACACTGTTCCTGATCAGTGCGCTGGTGTTCCTGATCATAGAACTGCCGCCGGGCGATTATTTCGAGACCTATGTCGCCGAGCTGCAGGCGCAGGGCGAGACGGTCGATCCGAAGAAGATCGAATATCTCAAGGAACAATACGGTTTCGACAAGCCGCTGCTGGAGCGCTACCTCACCTGGGTCGGCGGCATGCTGCAGGGCGATTTCGGCTATTCATTCGAATATGAGCTTCCGGTCAGCGACGTGGTCGGAAACCGGCTCTACCTCACCATCGTGGTTTCGATGGTGACGATTATCTTCACCTGGCTGATTGCGTTTCCGATCGGCATCTACTCGGCGACGCACCAATATTCCTGGGGCGATTACGGGCTGACCTTCATCGGCCTCTTGGGCCTGGCGACGCCGAATTTCCTGCTGGCGCTGATCCTGCTTTATCTCGCCAATGTGTGGTTCGGCACCTCGATCGGCCATCTTATGGATGCGCGCTTCATCGACCAGCCGATGAGCTGGCCGAAATTCCGGTCGATGGCCGAGCACATGGTGATCCCGGTGATCGTCATCGGCACGGCGGGCACGGCCGGCATGATCCGCCGGCTGCGCGCCAATCTCCTCGACGAGTTGCAGAAGCAATATGTGGTCACCGCCCGCGCCAAGGGCGTGCCGCCGCTGCGGGCGCTGTTGAAATATCCGCTGCGCATGTCGCTCAACTTCTTCATCGCCGATATCGGCAGTATCCTACCCGCGGTGATCTCCGGTGCTGAGGTAGTGGCGATCGTGCTGTCGCTGGAGACGACCGGCCCGCTCTTGATCCGCGCCCTGCAGAGCCAGGACATGTACCTCGCCGGCTCGTTCCTGATGTTCCTGGCGACATTGACGGTGATCGGCGTGCTGATCTCCGACATCGCGCTGGCCGTCCTCGATCCACGTATCAGACTGCAGGAAGGACGCCGGCGATGACGTCCCCGCTACCGCCGGACGGCGCCCGGCTCGACCATTTCGTCTCGCAGACGGCCTTCGATCCCGATGTGGTGGAGAAGCTGACGCCGGCGCAGGAGCGTATCTATCTAGCCTCGCAACTGCGGCTGATGTGGTGGAAATTCCGTCGCCACCGCGCGGCGGTGATATCGGGCATCTTCCTGGCGCTGCTTTACGCCTCGATCCTGATCAGCGAGTTTTTGGCGCCCTATAATCTGGAAAGCCGCAACGTCAACGCGATCTACATGCCGCCGCAGAGCGTGCATCTGTTCCACGAGGGCGCATTCATCGGTCCGTTCGTCTACGGGACCAAGTTCGAGCTCAATATGGAGACGCTGAAGCGCGAATACACCGCCGACACGTCCCAGGTTCAGAAATTGCGCTTCTTCTGCCGCGGCGACCGCTACCGCTTCTGGGGCCTTTGGGAAAGTAACGCGCACCTGTTCTGTCCGGCCGAAGGCGGCAATGTCTTCCTGCTCGGCACCGACAGGCTCGGACGCGACGTGCTTTCGCGCATCATCTACGGCACACGCATCTCGCTGACCATCGGCCTGATCGGCATCACGGTCAGTTTCATTCTCGGCATCTCGATCGGTGGCGCCGCCGGCTATTACGGCGGCTGGGTCGACCATATCGTGCAGCGCATCATCGAGGTGCTGCAGAGCCTGCCGAGCATTCCGCTGTGGCTGGCGCTGGCCGCGATCATGCCGGTGACCTGGAGCCCAATCCTGGTCTATTTCGGCATCACCATCATTCTCGGGCTGATCGACTGGACCGGGCTGGCGCGCGCCGTGCGCTCCAAGCTCCTGTCGCTGCGCGAGGAGGAATACGTAGTGGCGGCGGAGCTGATGGGAGCGAGCCCCGTACGGGTCATTTTCCGTCATCTGATTCCCGGCTTCATGAGCCATCTGATCGCCTCGGCCACCATCACCATCCCGACCATGATTTTGGGCGAGACGGCGCTGAGTTTTCTCGGCCTCGGCCTGCGTCCGCCGGTGACGAGTTGGGGCGTGCTGCTCAACGAAGCGCAAAACATCAACGTGGTCGCGCTCTATCCGTGGCTGATCCTGCCCGTGGTGCCGGTGATCCTGGTCATCCTGGCCTTCAACTTCCTCGGCGACGGCCTGCGCGACGCCGCCGACCCCTATCACTGACCGGCGGAAGCCTGCGCGGCGAGGAGGTCGCCGGCGCGGCGAAGGACCAGCCCTTTGTCGCCGGTGAGATAGGACAGCAGGCCGTCGAGCGTCGCCCAGGCACTCTCGTCATGGACGAGATGATGCGACAGGATGCCGACCGGCGGGCCGCCACGCACGCGCGCCTCGCCGAGCCGGCGGCGCGTCTCGGCAATCGTCCAGTCGAGCGAGCGGCCCTTTCGACCGCCATGCCAGTCGACGATGTCGATATGGGTATTGAGTTCGGACAAGCGCGTGCCGGTCGGGCGCCAGGAATGGGTCGAAAGCGCAGAAAAACCGGCCTCGTGCACCCGCGCGGCGACCGCCGGCGCGATCCGGTTCCACGGCGGCACCAGAATGCCGGAGAGCCGGGAACCGAACAGGTCTTGCAGCCGGGCGCGCCCGGCGCGCAACTCGGCCAGCACCTCGTCGACGTCGCGGTCGCCGCCGAGTTCGACCGCCTTTTCGGTGTCGGGCGTGTGGCGGCGATGGGCATAACCGTGGACGCAGGGCGTCACCAGCGGCTCCGTGGCGATGCGCGCGGCGAGTGCAGGCGTCGCGTCGGCCGGAATGATTGCCAGCAGGACCGGCGCAAGGTGGCGCCTGGCAAGCGCGATCAGCCGGTCAAGTTCCTGGGAGGGATTGGTGGCGTCGTCGTCGCGCAAGAACAGGCGCGGCTCGAGCCCCTCGTCGGCCCAGCGCGCCAGTTCGCGGTCGAGGTCGGCGAACGCGTTCATCGTTGTCGCGTCGTTTGCTTCGCGCGCTCGAGAAGCGGGTCGAGCGTGTGTTTGAACAGCCGCGCGGCCGCCGCGATCGAATGGTGCTCGGCGACGTTCGTGCGTCCGGCGGCGCCGATTTTCAGCCTGAGCAGGCGCGAGTCGAGCAGGCGGGCGAGATTGGCGCGAAAGGCTTCGACGTCGTCTTCGGGGGCGAGCAGACCGCTTGTGGGCGTCACCACGACCGGGACGCCGGCAACGGCGTAGGCCGCCACCGGCAAAGCGAGCGCCTGTGCCTCGAGATAGGTCATGCCGAACGCCTCGCCGAGCCCCGGCCAGACGAAGATGTCGGCCGCGCCCATCCAGGCGCAGACGTCGGCTTTGGGCAGCGCGCCGGCGAAAAAAACGCGGCCGGGCGGCAGGGTGGAAAACATCGCCTCGACCTCGGCGCGACCGGGACCGTCGCCAACGACGACGAGGTTCCACGGGCGCGCGGCGAGACCCGACAGGATCGTGGCAAGAGCTTGGTAGGAGGCCATCTTGGCGCCGGGCCGCATCATGCCGACGGACAGCAGCAGCGGTGCGCCGTCGCCGAAGGGGACGGGCGGCGGGGCTCGTGTTGTCGTTGCGGTCGTGTCGATGAAGGGGGCCAGGGGGACGATCGTGCCGGGATCGTCGAGAAAACTCTCCAGATAGGCCCGGTCGGAGGGTTTCAGGCAGAAATTCGCGGCTGCGCCCGCAACGGCGGCCTGGACGGCGGCGCGCGCCTCTGCCCAGTCGGCGTCGGTCGCCTGGCGGGTGCGGCAGGCTTCGGCCGTCACGTAGGGAATGCCGAACGCCTGGGACACGGCCGGCCCGATCCAGTCCGGGGCCTTGCAATAGGGGTGATAGGTGAACCACAGATCGGGCGCGGTGGCCGGCTTGTGCGACCACATGTCAATCAGCCGGTCGCGCTCGGCCTCGCATGCGGCCTTGCGATCCTGGAAAAGCACCGGCGAGGGGCGCTTTTGATAGGAGATCGTCTCGGTGGCGAGCGCCACTCGATAGCCGGCCAGGCGCAGCGCCTTCATCATCGCGCGGGCGATCTCGCGATCGCCCGACGGGATCGGGTGCTCGGGTGATTTCAACGGGGCGTAAAAGGCGATTTTCCCGGACATCGGCACAAACGCTAGAGAGAACGCGGCGGCGCGGTCAAGCCGTGTCGCGGTCTCACGCGGATGCGGCCGCGACGCGGGTGTAGCGGGCAAGGAGCCGTGCGGTTTCCGGGGCGCCGTCAAGGCGGATCGCGGCACGGTCGGGCATAGGCGCTTCAATCGCGCGGTCGATGGCAGCCGCGATCCCGCCCGGCGTTTCGTCGGTGTGGGCGACGGCTTCGGCGAGCCCGTGGCGTCCCATCAGCGTGGCGCGAGTGATCTGCTCGGTCTCGATGCCGTCCGACAAGGGCACCACCACCGCACGGCAGCCGGCGGCGTAGATGTCGGCCACGGTGTTGTAGCCGACCCGCGAGATCGACAGCCTGGCGGCGGCGAGAAGGGCGGGCAGGTCGGGCACGAAGGACAGGAATTCGAGCCTGCCGGAGGCGAGCGCGCTCAATTCCTCCTTCTGGGCCTCGCTGGTCCTCAGGCCGGTGATTACCGTCCACTTCTCGTCGCGCAGGCTGCAGAGCGGCTTGGCCTGCAGCGCGGTTTTAAGAAGGGTGTGGCCGAGTGCGCCTCCGCCGACCGAAACCACCACGCCGGCGCGCTCGGACGCGGGCGGCGGTTCGGGCGCGACGAGGCCCGTATAGGCGATCTTGTCGGCGATCTCGCCGGTCAGGCGGAACGTATCGTCGAGACGCGTGAAGGCCGGGTTGCCGTGAACCAGGACGTGGTCGAAATAGGACTGGATGATCTCGACCACTTCGTGGTCGCGTTCCGGCTTCTTGGTGTTTGCCTGCAGAATATCGCGGATCGAGGCGACAATCAGCGGCCGCGGCCTGCGCGCCTGCGCGGCCTCCATCAGCGGCAACAGTTCGAAGCGCATCTGTCGCCGTCCGAACGGAAACGCCTCGGTGAGCACGATGTCCGGCTGGGCGCGCTCGAACAGATCGAGCAGGATCTTACGCCGATTGTCCTTCCAGGCGTCGTCGACCGGCGTGCCGTCCGGCAGTTCCAGCTTGTTGAAGACCGCCTCGCCGGCACGCACCGGCGGCAGAAAATGGGTCCGCGTCGCGCCGCTGTCGAAATCGGGGATGGGCACGCCGCCGAAGACGAGATCGACCTCGAAGCCGGCCGCGACCAGGGCGCGCACGATGCGCGCCGCCCGGAAGACATGGCCGACGCCCATCAGGTGCTGGACGTAGAAAAAGACCTTTTGGGTCACGAGGCTATTTTCTCCGCGGACGGCTTGGACGGGACGACGCCGGAGGCCACGAAACGCGCGATCAGGCGGCCGATCGCCCCGCGATGGTCGAACGCCGTGTGCACGCGGGTCTGGGCCGCCTCGCCGATGCGTCGGCGCAGGCCCGGATCGCGAACGAGGTTTTCGATCGTCGCGGCGAGCGCGGCCGGGTCGTCGGGGGCGACGAGAAAGCCGGTTTCGCCGTCGAGAATCAGTTCGGGAATGCCTGAGACGGGTGTCGAAATGCAGACCAGTCCCTGGCTCTGCGCCTCCACCAGCACGTTGGGCAGCCCGTCGCGGTCGCCGTTCGGCGCGATCCGACAGGGCAGGACGAACAGGTCGGCCTTGCGGTACTCGGCCAGCACCTCGCGCTGCGGCATCGAGCCGTGCAGGCTAACTCGCCCGGCGAGCCCGAGTTCTGTCACCTGCGCCTTCAGCGCCTCGCTCAATTCGCCGCCGCCAATATGGGTCCAGCGCCAGTCGATCTCGGCAGGCAGCCGGGCGAGCGCCGCGGCGAGCGTATCGAGCCCCTTTTTGGTCACGGCACGGCCGACGGACAGGATGCGCGCGGGGTCTCGCGGGTTGCCGCCGTCGCGGGCGTAGGAGGGCGCCGGTGGCGGTGAAAAGCGCGACAGATCGATGCCGTGATAGACGAGGCTGACCTTGTCGGGATCGTCGGCGAGATTTTTCAGATGCAGCGCGCCGCCCGCCGTGCAGGTGACGGTCCAGTCGCCGGCGGCGAGCTTTTCGCTGACCTCCCAGTCCGGCGAGGTCCAGATATCCTTGGCGTGAGCCGATGCGCTCCAGCGCATGTGTTGCATCTCGGCGGCATAACGCGCGACCGAGGAGGGGGTATGCAGGAAATGGCTGTAGATCCAGGTCGCGCCTTGCGGGAATTCGGCGGCAAAGACCAGTGCCTGGCCGAAACGGCGAATACGGTTGGCGCTTGGGTCGCGGCGCAGGTCGCGCAGCCAATTGTTGCGTGCCAGCCGATAACCGGGCAGGCGGCGGGCCTTTCGCCAGGCCGAAAACACGCGGCCGGGCTCGTGATGCAGATATTCGGGCAGATAAAGCGTCGGCGCCCGGATCTCGTCGTTGATCGGGTGGGTCTTGCTGTCGGTCGGGTGGCGCAACGATACCAGCGTGAGGCCAAAGCCGGCCCGCTCGAGTTCGAGCAGTTCCTGCGCCACGAATGTCTCCGACAAGCGCGGATAGCACTTCAAGACGACGGCGATATGTGAATTCATAGGCTGGCGGCCCTGAGCGTGGCCGCCACGGTCGCCGCGTCGGTTCGGTGATCGAGCAGGATTTCCGACAGCGCGCAGATGCGATTGAGACCGTCCATGTCCGGGCGGGCGACCGCCGTGGATGGCGGCGCGCGCTCCAGCAACCGGTTGATCGCGGCCAGAAAGCGGTGCGGGTTCTTGGCGCTTTCGATGTCGAGCACGTCGACCCAGCCGAATTCCTCGGCGCGATGGGCGCGGATCGACTGTTCGCGGCGCGGCGCGGTACGCGGGATGAATAGCGCCGGCTTGTCGAAGGACATAACCTCGCAGAACGTATTGTAGCCGCACATGCCGATCACCGCGCGCGCATTGGCCACGATCACTTCGAGATTGGCGTCGAAGTCGACGAGCCGCACATTCGCCACGCCCGAGGCGCGCGCCATGATCTCGAAGCGCTGTCCGTCGGTCATGAAGGGTCCGAGCACGAACAGGAAGGACAGATGGTCGCAAAGGCCCTGCTTGATGACATTGAGCGCGGCGGCCATCAACTCGTAACCGTCGCCACCGCCGCCGGCGGTCACCAGCACGTAGCCGCTGCCATAATCGTTTGGCGCGACGCCGGTCTCCGGCAGCGCCCGCGGCAGGAAGCCGGTATAGCGTGTACGCGAGAGCACGGCCTCGGGCAGGTCGATGCCGGCGAGCGGATTATAGAAACTGCCCGGTCCGTAGATCCAGATCTCGTCGTAGAGGGTTTCGAGGTGATCGAGGATATGCTTGCGGGCCCATTCCTCGCGCAGAAGCTCCGGTGCGTCGAGGACGTCGCGCAGGCCCAGCACCGTCGTGGCGCCGCGTTCCTTGAGCCGCTGCAAGGCGGGCAGCATTTCGCGCGCCAGACCGAGCGGTTCCTTGTCGACGATCACAAGTTGCGGGTCGATCCGGTCGGCCGCCTCGTCGATCAGCGCTTCGCGCCGGCTGATGGTGTCGTCGAAGGTGGAGGTAGTGCTGCCGGAGACATAGGAGCCGTCCGACAGCTTGTGCGCGGCCGGAATCTGGACATAGTCGACCCGGTCCTCGAATGGATACGCGGAGACCACCGGCGAGCCTGAAATGATCGACACTTCGACATTGGGGAAATGGGAAACCAGCGCATGCGCGATGGTGCGACTGCGGCGCAAATGCCCCAGGCCGAAGGTGTCATGGCTGTACATGAGCACTTTGAACTTGTCGAACGGGTCCATGCACAGCCCGGAAGGTTCGGCACCAACGATTAGCTGGTGATAGGCGATATCACTCTCAAGCGCAATGAAACGCTCGCGCGTTCGGCCAAACAGACCCTTTTCCCGCTGCCGCGGAAGCTTCGATCCGACCTGGTTCCTGCGCCAAGTGACCATTCACAGCCGCCGTTTCAAGGCTTGGCATCGAGGTTTTTTGTCCGATTGGTCAAATCGGCGCGTTTCGGGCTCATGGCTCGTCGGGGGTCGGCTGTTGCTGGCGCGGCTGGTCGATCGCGTCCTGCGCGGCGCCGGTGACCGCGTCGGTCTCTTCCTTCGACAGGGGGCGGTCGGACAGCACCTCCACCTTGACGTTGCGTTGGGCGAAGTTGATGCCGTTGGCCTCGAACGTGTCGCGCAGTTTCTGGTAGGCGTCGCGACGGATCACCCATTGCGCGCCGGGTTTGGCCATGAACTTGACGCCGACGACCATGTTGAACTCTTCCATGCGGCGCACGCCCTGGGATTTCAGCGGCTCGATCAGATAGTGGCCGTAATTCTCGTCGGCCTGGAGCTCGGCGCCGACCTTCTTGACCAGCTTCTTGACCAGTCTGAGGTCGGTGTCGAAGGGAACCCTGAACTCCAGCTTCATGATCACCCAATCGCGGCTGTAATTGGTCAGCGATTTCAGTTCGCCAAACGGAATCGTATGTACGGCGCCGCGGTGGTGGCGCACGCGCATCGAGCGCAACGACATCGATTCGACCGTGCCGCGCAGGTCGCCGATCTCGACATACTCGCCGACCCGGAAGGCATCGTCGATCAGGAAGAAGATGCCCGACACGATGTCGCGCACCAGCGATTGCGCGCCGAAGCCGATCGCGACGCCGAGAATGCCGGCCCCGGCGATCAGCGGCGCGATATTGACGCCGAGCGAGGATAGCGCCGTCAGGCCGACGAGCGCGATAAGGGCGACCAGAAGAATGTTGCGCGTCAAAGGCAAGAGCGTGGCCATGCGTGCTTCGGGACCCGGCGGCTCGCCGGGCGGCGGGGCGACGTAGCCGGCCATGCGGCGGTCGATCGCGGTCTTGGCCCAGCCCCAGACCAGATCGGCGATCAGCGCGGCGGCGGCGATGTCGATGGCGATTTTGACCAGACGCCCGGCGAAGCGCGGCGAGTCCGACAGGGCGGCGATATTGGTGTTCCAGGCGGCAGCCAGCACCAGCAGCGCCATGCCTGCGAGGGCAAACCGGGCGATGCGGTGGATCAGCGGCCTGTAGATAACGTAGCGTTCGTCTTCGGCCTGGGCCGGGTCGCGCGCGTCCGAGGGGTCGTCTGCGACCGTGCCGTCGGCGGGTTCTGCCTGCCTTGCGTCGTCGGACCCGGCGGCATCGGCCTGCTGCGCGACGGGTGCGTCTTCTCTTGCGCTCTGTTCGGCGCGGTCGACGAAATGGTCGGCCATTACCCGCATCAGCCGAGCCGCCGGCACGAACATGCCGAGCACGAGCACGGTCCACATCAACTCGTTCGCGTCGAACACCCACAACAGATAGGCGGTAAGGACAATGACGGTCATCACCGTCGGCTGGACACGCAGGCGGGCCGTTTCGAAACGCCGCGTGGTCCCTGCTTGCGGCGCGCGGTCGCGAGCGAGTCCGCGCGACAGCGTCCAAATCATGGCGATTACCGCCGCCGTGGCGATGGCGCCGAGCACGACGGCGACGGCGAGCGCGGCATTGACGGCCTGCGGCGAGCCGGAGGGGCCCTGCGCCAGGAAGGCGAACGTGTCGGACAGCATCATCGCGCTGGCGTAGACGCCCGCCACAACGAGATGCCAGCGATGAACGCGCGCCGCCATCGGCGTTTCGAGCGGAACGAGCCGCAATTGGGCGTTGCGCGGCGCGACGACAAAGCGCGACAGCATGGCAAGCGCCCGGATGCCGATCACCGTCAAAAGCACGCTGACGACGACCCGTTCCAGAAAGGTCGGCCAGGCAAAGCTCAGGAAGGCGCCGATGCTGCCGAGCGCGAACAGCAGCAGACCGCTCGCCTGAAGCAGCAGACGGGCCGCCGCGCCACGCAGGCGCTGGGCAAGGGTGAGCGGCGGGGTGTGTTCGATCCGCAGCAGAACCGGGTGGAAATATTGCCAGAACAGCCATTCCAGCCCGCCACCGATGAACAGGAAAATGATGACATAGGTCAGGCTGCGCAGCGCCGCGCCGCGCTCGAGCTGCGCGCGCCAGGCCTCGGCGAGCACATCGGGAAGAAAGGGAAAATTGGACCAGGCCTCGCCCAGTTCGGCGATCCGCCGACGGGCCGCCTTCAGCCGGTCCTCGATCTCGGCGCGCAACGACCGGTTCGCCGTCTCCGGCTGCGGCAGATCGGCAAGGCGGTTCTTGAGCCATACGACGACGCGCGGGTCGCCGAGAATGCGCAGCAATTCCTGGACATCGTTGGCGGAGGGGTCTCCGACGGCCTCGTCTTGGGCCTGGGTCTGCGCGGCCGGCTGAGCGACCTGGCCCGCCGCCGGCGCCATGCAAGCGAACCACATCAGCAAGGCGGCGAGGGCACGAGCCGAGCGCATCATCATGCCGTGCTCGGCTCGCCGTGGTGCGGTCCGTCCGCCGCCTCTGCGTCGTGGTCATGCATGTCGCGCGGCCGCAGGAACGGCGACAACACCCGCTCGACCGTCATATCGCCGGCCGGAGGCTTAAGCTGGCAGGCAAGCCGGACGTCCGGCGGCGCGGCCAGCCTTGCAAGCGTTTTTTCCTCCGCCTCTGTGCGTTCGGGCAGTTTTTCCGTCGTGGCAAGCACGCGCACGCGACATGTTCCGCAACGCCCGCGACCGCGGCACAGATTGGCCATCGGCGTATGGTTCAACCGGGCGATTTCGAGCAGGTTCAGGCTGGTGGAGCCGGTCATGACCGGCCCGCCGGCAAGGGTGACGCGCGCGCGACCGTGGCTGCCGGCGACGCGGAACTGGCGGGCGGCGAAAACGGCGGCGAGCAGGATCAGATAGAGGATAAAGACGGTCCAGTTGATCCGCTTCAGCAGGGCCAGGATCTCGTCGAACGGAAGGGTCAGCACCGGGGCCTCGAGCGGGGGTACGGCACCCGGAAACGCGGCGGGATTGTCAAAATAGGCGATTGCCTGGTTGCCCGCCTCCACGAAACCGAGCAGGCCCAGCACCGGAACGGCGACGGCGAGCGGATAGAGGAAACCGCCGATGCGCGGCCACCAGGGCTGGATGCGTGCCCAGGTATAGACGCCGACGCAGCCGTGAACCCACAGAAAGGCGAGAAGCAGGACCTGCCGCAGGCCTTCCTGGGGCTGGTCGATCCAGAAATAGGGGATCAGCAGGGCGAAGCTCGGCACGACGCCGAAGCGGGCGGCGACGACCGTGCCGACGACGTGCGGGGTCAGAAGCGGCACGATGGCGAGGCTCGCCAGAAGCTGGACGCTGTCGGACGGGGACAGGCGAAGCGTATTGCGCTGATAGATCGCGACCAGGCCCAACACGGCATGCGCGATCATGGACGAAGCCAGGACGGTCGTGCCGAGCGGGTTCGTCCACAAACCCATGAGGACCGGTCTGGCCCGGTCCATCAGGGCGATCGAATGCAGGCCGAGCGCCACGTTGAGGAGATGGATCGTCACAAAGACGAACAAGACCAGGCCGGAAATGATCCTGATGCGGCGTGCCATCGTTCCCCCTCGCGTCCGCGCGGCGTTCACCTTGCCGCAAATAACGGCAGCATAGCAACAGGCGCGGGCAATGGACGCGACGGACCTATCCTGCCCGCAGGGACAGGATAGGTCCGTCGACGCGAGGGATCAGAAAATCGAACCGACCGTCTTGGTTTTCTGCACCGTCTCTTCCCATTCCACTTCGGGTCTGGAATCGCCGACAATGCCGCCGCCGACATAGAGGTAGGCGGTATCGCCGATGATCTGGGCGGTACGCAGATTGACGTAGAGATCGGTCGCGCCGTCCAGGCCGACGGGGCCGAGAAAGCCGGTATAATAACCGCGCTCGTACCCCTCGTTTTCGAGCAAGAAGCTATGGGCCGGCTCTTTGGGCATGCCGAGCACGGCCGAGGTCGGGTGCAGTTTCCGCAACAGCGTATCGAGGGCCGCGCGCGGATTGCGGGCAATGTCGGCCTCGAACTCTGAGCGCAGATGGACGAGATTGGCGGCACGCACGGTCCGGGGTCCGCGCTCGTCGAATTCGTGGATGCCGCCGGCCTCGAAGGCGCGGCGGATATAGCTGCCCACCAGCGCCTGTTCCTCGATGATCTTGTCCGGCCAGCAGACATCGCCGGCGGCGGTGTCCTCCTTGGCCCATTGCGTGCCGGCGAGCGCCACCGTGCTGACGCGGTTGTTACGGACCGAAAGCAGGGATTCGGGCGTGCCGACCAGCCAGGCGCCTTCACCGGGCAGGTGAACCAGCGCCACGAACGCCTCAGGCAGCTTGGCGGCGAGCGCTTCCAGAAGGGCGAGCAGGTCGTGGTCGGCGGCAAGCGGGCGCGCTTCGGCGCGCGAGGTCACGACCTTGCGGAAGGCGCCGTCGCCGATCGCCGCGGTCGCGCGGGCGACGAGATCGCGATAGGCGGCCTCTCCGGTCTGCTGCGGGCGTTCGGCGCCGGCGCCGGCCCGGAGCAAGGGTTGCGCGGCCGCGCTTTCGGCCGCAGCCCGGGCGATCCTGTCCTGCGCGTCGTCGAGAGGCTCCGACGCATAGGTCTCGCCGCTCCGGTAGCGCAACGCAGAGCCTTGCACGACGATGTCGGCGACGATGGCATCGCTGATATTGGCGTCCGGGCTGTCGAACCGGTTGAGGGCAAAGAAGGGCTGGGCGGTGCCGGCCCCGAAGACCGCGCGCCTGGCCGTGGCGCCGCAGGATATCACCGCCTCGAAATCTGTGCCGCCGGGGCGGCGCCATACGGCGAAGGGCATGGAATATGCGGCCGCCGCGCGCAGCGCGGCACCGATATTACCGGGCAATCTCATGTCACACTCCACAATCGTCGCGCCGCCACCGGGGCGGACAGCGCGCCGATTGATGATCGGCTTCGGCCGGAGTGACCAGAAAGAATTGCGGTCGATTTCATAGCAAAAAGCTATGGCTTGCGAACCGGCGGCCGGCGCACGGGCCGGTTCGGGGCGGGATCAGAGCAGGTCGAGTTCGCGCGCGGCGCGAATCAGGCAGGTGCGCATCATATTGAGCACGCGCGGCGAGCCATGGTCCTTGTGATGATGCAACAAAACCGGCAGGCGCGGCGTGCCGGCGAGCGGAACGACCTTTATGTCGGTCTGGCGCACACCCTTGCTGGTCAACTCGTCGACGACCGCGATGCCGAAGCCCTCATAGATCAGATTGATCGCGCTTTCGGCGAAACGGGTCTCGATGGCGATGTTGGGCTGGACGGCCAGCGTCTCGAACGTGTCCCTGAGCATCTTGCCGTGCGGCGTGTTTGGATGAAAGAAGATCAACGGCTCGGACGCGATGTCGGCCAGCGACAGGGAGGCGTGTTGCGACAGCGGGTGGTCAATCGGAACCAGGCAGACCAGCGCGATCTCGGCGATTTGCTGCGAAACCAGGAAGGCGTCCTTGACCGGGAAGATCGTGACCGCGCAATCGCCTTCGGCCAACAGGAGATAATCCTTGATCTGCTTGAGCGACAGCGTGTCCATGCGCAGGCTGACGCCCGGATTGGCCTCGGCCAGGAAGCGCAGCGCGCGCGGGGCCAGAGCCTGGGAAACGCTCGGCGAGACGCCGAGGCGGAACTTGACGTGACGCCCGCCCGCGATCTCCTTCACCGTCAGCGACAATTGCTCCATGCTGACGATTGAGGGCTGGACGACCTCGAAAATCTGCTGGGCGACGCGGGTCGGGGTGAGCCGGCCGCCGCCGCGCTCGAACAACTCCACGCCCAGCACATCCTCCAGCCGCTTGATCGTGTTGGTCACGGTCGGCTGGGCGATGCTCATCTGCTGCGCGGCGGCGCTGATCGAGCCGCATACCATGACGGAGCGGAATATTTCGAGCTGGCGGAATGAAAGCATTGGGCCATTATAGGGGTGGGCTGGTACTATTCCAACGGGCTATGGCGGACACGCAATCGCTTTGTTGCGCCGGGTTCAACGCGCGGCCAGAAGGGGCATTAAAGCCACCGAGGGGCAGGTGATGGCCAAGCCAGAGATGTTCGCGCCGGGAGCCGGGGCGCTGCTGACGATGATGATCGGCTCGCCGATCGCCCATGCGCATCTGCCGGCGGTGTTCAACCGCCGCTTCCTGCGGGCCCGCCTCGACGCGCTGATGGCGCCGGTCGATCTCGCCGCCGAAGCGCTGCCGGCTTTCTTCCTGTCGATGAGGGGCTGGGCGAACTGCCGCGGCGCGGTTGTGACGGCGCCGCACAAGCAGGCCTGCCTGACGCATGTCGACCGCGCGAGCCTGGAAGCGGGGCTGCTCGGCGCCGTCAATGTGGTGACGCGACACGATGACGGAACGCTGGAAGGCGACAATGTCGACGGCGCCGGATTTCTGCGCGCGGCACGGGCAGGCGGATTCGATCCGGACGGGGCAAGCGCGCTCGTTTTCGGCTGCGGCGGGGCCGGGTCCGCGATCGCGCTCGCCCTCGCCCGTGCCGGCCTCGATCGGGTGAGGCTGGTCGATACCGACACGGCGCGGGCTGCCGCGCTCGCCCGTTTGATCGAGGCCAATAGCGCCACGCGCGCCGAGACCGGGCCGCCCGACATGCTCGCGCCCTATAATCTGGTCGTGAATGCGACGGCGATCGGTTATGATGGACAACAAACCGTGTTCCCGCTCGACACCGTCGCCGCGGGAAGCCTGGTCGCGGATGTCTTGGCGCGGCCGGAAAAAACTGCCTGGCTGCGCGAGGCGGAGGGGCGAGGGTGTACGATCCAGGACGGGGCCGCGATGGCGGAGGCCCAGTTCGGCCTGATCGCCCGCCGTTTCGGTCTGTTTGGCGACAAGGAAGAGCCTGTATAGCTTGAGGCTATCGCAAGGCCATCGATCTTGTCTTTCCAACGGGGTTCGATTGCAACAGTCATGCCGCAGTGAAATTGCCGATCTCGTTGAAACGTTAAGGGAGGTATCCATGACCCAAGAGAAAACATCCGGCTTCTGGCGACGCTTTACGCTGGCCGCCGTTCTGGCGACCGCCACCGTCGGCGCCGTCTCCTCGATCGCCTCGGCGGCCGACAAGGTGGTGATCGGCGCGTTGCGGTTCACCTCGCACGCCGCCGGGTTCATCGCGTATGAGAAGGGTTATTTCAAGGACGAGGGTATTGACGCCGAGTTCTCCTTCTTCCAGGCGGCGCAGCCGATCGCCGTGGCAACCGCGTCGGGCGACGTCGATTTCGGCATCGCCGGCGTGACCGGCGGGTTCATGAATCTCGCCGACAAGGGTGCCGTGCGCCTGGTCGCGGGCGTGTTGCATGAAAAGAAGGGCGTCGACGGCATGATGATCCTGGCGTCCAACCAGGCCTATGAGGCCGGGCTCGATGCGGTCGACAAGCTGCCCGGCCATTCGCTGGCCATGACCCAGGTCGGATCGACCTTCCATTATATGACTGCCCGCATCGCGGAGAAGGTCGGCTTTTCGCTCGACGAGATGAAGCTGGTGCCGCTGCAGAAGGTCGGCTCGATGATCGGCGCTCTCAAGAGCGGCCAGGTCGACAGCATGATCATGGTGCCGCACATCGCCAAGGGCATCGTGGGGGCGGGTGACGCCAAGCAGCTCGGCTGGCTCTACGACTACGCGGAGTACCAGATTTCGGGCCTGTTCACCTCGACCAAGAACATCGAGGAACGCCGGGAGATGGTCGAGCGGTTCGTGCGCGCCTACGCCAAGGGCATCGCCGACTTCAATCGCGTGATGCTGGCCGCCGATGCCGATCCGGCCGAGCGCGACGAAATGGTCAAGATCATCCACAAATATGTCTACAACGAGCGCCCTTACGAGGACGCCGCGCCGCTGATCATCTCCGGCGCGATGAATCTCAACGATGCCGGCGCGCTCGACATCACCGATGTCGAGAAGCAGATGAAGTGGTTCCAGGACGCCGGTCTCGTGCCGACCAGCCTGACGCTCGACAAGCTGGCCGACACCTCGTTCGTCGAAACCTACTGACGGGCTGGCCGCGGGAAAAGGGCTGACTGCCGTGGATCTGGAAATCAGAAACCTGTCGCATCACTACGACAAGCTTGAGGTCCTGCGGGACATCAACATCACCATTCCGAGCGGACAGGTGGTGTGCGTGGTGGGGCCGTCGGGCTGCGGCAAGTCCACCCTCATCCGGCTGATCGGCGGGCTCGAACAGCCCGCCGAGGGCGAGATCAATCAGATCGGCGAGCCGCCGCAGGGCTCGCTCAATCCGTTGACCTACATCTTCCAGGATTTCGCGCTGCTGCCGTGGCGTACCGTCGAGGGCAACATCTCGCTGGTGCTGGAAGGCCATCCGATCAGCCGGGAGGAGGTGGCGTCGCGGATCGCCAACGTGCTCGATCGCACCCGGCTATCCGACTTCGCCCATGTCTACCCCAAGCAGCTCTCGGGCGGCATGAAGCAGCGGGTGGCGATCGCGCGGGCGCTGGCGGTCAATCCGGCGGTGTTGTTGATGGACGAGCCGCTTTCGGCGCTCGACAGCCAGACGCGCGAATTGTTGATGGACGACCTGGTGTCGTTGTGGGAACGCGAGAGATTCACCGCGTGCTACATCACCCACAACCTCAACGAGGCCGTGCGCCTTGGCCATCGCGTCGTTGTCCTGTCGCGGCGGCCGGGTGAAATCCGCGAGACCGTCGATATCGACATCCCGTTGTCCGAACGCAAGGTCGACAGCCCGGAACTTGCCAGGACGCAGACCAAGCTTTGGGAAATGATGCGCGAGGAGGCGCTGACGGCGGACCGACAACTCGCCGATGCGTGACCGATCATGACAGATTCCGTTTCCGGGACCGCAGGGGCCCCGATCACCGATGACGCGCCGGCCACAGAGGCAGGCGGCCGGCGTTCCGTGCCGTTTCGCGGCGGCGGCTTCGCGCCCAAGCCGGTGTGGTATGTGGCGCCGCTGATGTTCGTGGCCCTGGTGTTGTTGTGGGAGTTCGGCTCCAGCAATGGCTATATCTCGCCGCTGGTTCTGCCGGCGCCGACCGAGGTTCTCGGCGCTTTCAGCGACCTGGTGCGCAGCGGCATGCTTGCCAAGCATTTGCAGGCCTCGCTCACGCGTCTTGTCATCGGCTTTGCCTGCGGCGCGACGCTGGGGGTGCTGGTCGGGGTCGCGATCGGGCTTTATTCGATCCCGCGTTCGGCCTTCAAACCGCTGGTCGCGGCGATATTTCCGATCCCCAAGATCGCGCTTTTGCCGCTGTTCATCATCTGGTTCGGTATCGGCGAGGGCTCCAAGGTCGCCACCATCCTGTTCGGTTCGTTCTTTCCGATGGTGATCGCTACCTACGGCGGCATCGACGCCGTCGACCGCAACCTGATCCGCATGGGTCAGAGCTTCAATCTCAGCCGCGTGGCGATCGTGCGCAACATCATCCTGCCGAGCGCGCTGCCGGCGATACTGAACGGCATGCGCATCGCCGCTTCGATCTCCATCATCCTTTTGGTGGCGGCGGAAATGATCGGTGCGGAATACGGTATCGGCGCCTATGTGCTGCTCGCCGGCAATCTGATGGCGACCGACCAGCTCATCGCGGGCGTGGCGACACTGTCGATCCTGGGGCTGATCGTGAGCTGGCTGATCTCGCTCGCGGAACGTTATTTCCTGCGCTGGCGGGCTTGAACGCCGGCGCATGAGGCTGCCGGCGCGGTGCCGCCGGGGGCCGTCTCACATCACAACGCAGGGACGCTCCGCGCCGGCTGGCGGCGTGGAGACGGGTCTTTGCGGGCGAACGCGACACGAAGGAGCATGCGATCATGACCAGGCGCCCCGAAGCAGATTATGACGTGATCGTGATTGGCGGTGGTGCGGGCGGCGTCGGTGCCGCGCTCGGTGCTGCCAAGGCGGGCGCGAAAGTGTGCCTGGTGGAAAAATACGGCTTTCTCGGCGGCGCGGCGACCAATGCGCAGGTTCTCGCCTATTGCGGGTTCTTCCAGCAGGGCGGCGAGCCCCGACAGGCGGTGGCGGGCGCCGGCGAGCAGGTGCTGGAAGCGCTGCGCGGGCTCGGCGTGAAGGCCCAGCCCTATCATTCCGAAACCACCGGCAACTGGATCGTGCTGCTCGATCCGGAACGGCTCAAGGTGGCGCTCGACCGGCTGTGCGCGGCGCACGGCGTCGACGTGATGCTGCACACCAGGCTGGCCGCGGTGGCGCGAACCGGCAATCGTCTCGAGGCGGCGACGCTGGCGGGCATGGACGGGCGCAGCCGGATTGCGGGCGAGGCCTTCGTCGATGCCAGTGGAGACGCCAATCTGGCGCTTGTCGCCGGGCTCGACTTTCGCGTCGGCGATGAGGAACGGCGGCTGCAGGCGGCGACCATGCCGGTGCGCATTGGCGGTCTCGACCCTGATCTGAAGATCGATCGCAACGCGATCAAGGCGGCCGTCGATACCTATAACGAACGCGCCGAATTCAAGATCAACCGCAGCGACGGCGGCATCTACACGCGGGTACCGGGCAGCAGCGATTTCTGGTGGCTGGTGATCGACCGCGAAATGGCCGATCTCGGCTCGCGTACCTTCACCCGTGCCGAGCAGAGCGGCCGCGAAATGGCGCTGTTGCTGGTCGACGTGCTGCGCGAGAAGGTGCCCGGCTTCGAGCGGGCCTGGCTCGCCCAGACCGGGCCGCAGATCGGGGTGCGCGAAAGCCGGCATCCGGCCGCGCGCTACGAGATCACCTATGACGACGTCGTCGGCGGGCGCCAGCGCGAGGACGGGGTGGCGCGGGCGGCCTGGCCGATCGAATTGCACAAGGAGGCGGGCAAGCCGTTTTACCAGAGCATCGGCGCCGACGGCTTTTTTCACGTGCCGCTCGATGCGGTGACCGCGCGCGGGCTAGACAATCTGTGGTATGCGGGCCGCGTGGTCGGCGCCGACAGTCTCGCTTACGGATCGATCCGGGTGATGGGCACGGCGTTTGCCACCGGTGAGGCGGCGGGCACGGCTGCGGCGCTTGCCGCAGAAGCCGGCAAGGCGCCGGATGCCGCGACCGTGCGGGCCAGGCTGATCGAAAACGGGGCGATGATCTGACCGCGATAGTGTTGCGGCCAAAGCGTATGCTTCAATCGTCGCCTGTGCGGGTCGCGTCGGCGTGGGCGCTGTCGCGCAGTCGCAAAAAACTCATCGAGATATGCGCGCGGCGGATATGACCGACGACCTCCAGGTCGCCGATCTCCACGGCTGCGACGATGTCGGCCATCTCGCGGTGAAAGATGGTGATCTCGGCATTCAGCACCGCCTGGTAGCTTTCCAGCCGTGAGGCGGTCTTCAGCCAGATGCGTGTCGTCTGGTAATAAAGAAGCTCGCTGATGGCGCGCAACGGTTCGTTCGCGGTTAGCGAATTCAGCAGGTGGAAGAAATCCATGTTGATCTCGGCGAACTTGCGCGCGTCCGGCGTCGCCACCAGGGTTTCGCATCGCGCCAGCAGTGTCTGGAAGGCGGCGATCTTTTGTGCGTCCGGCCGGACGGGGCTCAGCTTGCCGATCAGTTCGGCGAGTTCGACACGCAACTGATAGACCTGTTCGAGCGCGTCGATATCGATATCGGTGACGATGGTGCCGACGCCGTGGACGGAGCGCACCAGGCCCTCGTCCTCGAGCCGGGCCAGGACCCGACGGATCGGGGTGCGGCTGACGTCGAACTCGTCGGCCAGCGTTTCCTCGCGCAGCCGTTCGCCCGGCGCGTAGTCGAGCAGGCAGATCCGCTTGCGCAGCACCGCATAGATACGCTCGATGCGTTCGCGCGACCCTCCGGACTGGATCGCGCCGTCGGCGGCGGGCAGTCTGCCCAGGGTCGGGATGGCGGTCATCGGCTCATCTTCCGCCGCAATCGCTCCAGCATGCCCAGGCAGGCGTCGAGCTGGTCGAGGGCGACGAACTCGTCCGGCTTGTGGGCCTGATCGATCGATCCCGGGCCGCAGATCACCGACGAGATGCCGGCGCTTTGAAACAGGCCCGCCTCGGTGCCGAACGGTACGACGCCGGCATGCGTCTCGCCGGTGAGTTCACAGACGATGCGGCGCGCCTCGGAGTCCGGCACCGCGCGCAGGCCCTCGACCTCGCCGATTACATGAGTGACGATCTCGGCATCGGCCGAGACGGCGCGCATGGCCGGCCGCAGCACCTGGTCGACATAGGCGCCGAGATCGGCCTTCACGAAATCCGCGTCCTCGGTGCTGACCGGGCGCATTTCCCATTCCACGGCGCATTGGCCGGCGATGATGTTACGGGCCGCACCGCCGGCGATGCGGCCTACCTGGACGGTCGTCCAGGGCGGTTCGAACCGGCTTTCTTCCGGCGCTCGGCCTTTCAGTTGTTCGCCCAGATCGAGCAGGCGGGCGATGTAGCGGGCGGCGTATTCGACGGCGTTGACGCCGCGTTCGGGCGCCGAGCCGTGGCCTTCGAGACCGGTGAATTCGGTCGTGTATTCGTAACAACCCTTGTGGCCTTCGATCACACCCATCCCGGTTGGTTCGCCGATGATGGCCACGGCGGGCCGCAGGCCGGCCTCGACCAGTTCGCGCACCAGCGCGCGGGCGCCGAAGCAGCCGATCTCCTCGTCATAGGTGAAGGCGAAATGGACCGGGCGGGCGAGGTCGGTTTCGGCGAAGGCTGGGGCCATGGCGAGCGCGCAGGCGATGAACCCCTTCATGTCGCAGGTGCCACGGCCATAGAGACGGCCGGCACGCTCATCGAGCACGAAGGGATCGCTCGACCAGTCCTGGCCCTCGACCGGAACGACGTCGGTGTGGCCTGAAAGCACGATGCCGCCATCGCCGGGCGGACCGAGCGTGGCGAACAGATTCGCCTTGCCTCCGGTTTCGTCGCGCATGATCGACATGCTCGCCCCGGCACTGCTCAACAGGTCGGCGGCGAAGGTGATCAGGTCGAGATTGCTATCCGCCGAGACGGTGGGGAAGCCGACCAGATCGGCCAGGATCGCGCAGGTGCGATCGAGATCGGCCATGGCGGTCAGTCCTTGACGAAGAGCTTGCGCGGCCGGTCGCACAGGCATTCGGCCGGCCCGCCGTCGCGAATCAGGATGCTTTCGGTGATCTCCAGGCCCCAGTCGCTCATCCACAGCCCCGGCATGAAGTGAAAGGTCATGCCGGCCTCGAGCACGGTTTCGTCCTCGTGGCGGAAGGAGATAGTGCGCTCGCCCCAGTCGGGCGGATAGGAAAGCCCGATCGGATAGCCGCAACGGCCTTCCTTCTTGATGCCGGCGCGTTCGAGCGACCCGAACAGGGCACGGGCGACGTCGCCGGCCAGATTGCCTGGCCGGGCCGCCTCCAGGCCGGCCTCGAGCCCTTCGACCAGCGCCTTTTCGGCGTCCAACATTTCCTGCGGCGGCTTGCCGAGGAAGACCGTGCGGCAGAACGGGGCGTGATAGCGCCGGTAGCAGCCGGCGATTTCGAAAAAGGTCGCCTCGCCGGATGCGAAAGGCCGCCCATCCCAGGTCAGGTGCGGCGCGGTGGCGTCGGCGCCGCTCGGCAGCAGCGGCACGATGGCGGCATAGTCGCCCCAGGCCTCGCCGGTGCCGCGGATCGCGTCGGCATAGATCTCGGCGACGAGTTCGTTCTTGGGCAATCCCGGCTCGACCCGGGCCAGGATACCGTCAACGATCTTTTCGGAGATCGCTGCGGCGCGGCGCATGAAAACGATCTCCTCAGACGATTTGACCGCGCGCTGCCAGTTGACCAGCGCGGTCGCGTCGACAAAGGTGGCGTTCGGCAGGTTCGTCGTCAGCACGAGATGCGCCTTGGCCGAGTAATAATAGTTCTCCAGTTCGACACCGATGCGCTTGTTGGCGTAGCCGCGCGCCCGCAATTGCTCGGCCAGATCCTCCATCGGGTGATAGCGCGTCGACTGGATGTAGCGGTCGGCATAACCGGCCACATCGCGATCCTCCATCCAGACCGTGCGCAGCGCGCCGTTGGCGTCTTGGACGCGGCCCCACCACAGCGGGTCGGCATCGTGGAACACGACCACGCCCTGATGCACATAGAACGACCAGCCCTCATAGCCGGTGAGCCAGGCCATGTTGGACGGATCCTCGACGAAAAGCACGTCGATGTCGGCCTTGGCCATCGCCGCGCGCACCTTGGTCAGGCGGCGCTGATATTCGGTTTTGGTGAATGGTAATTCGGCGGCCGGCATGGTTCCTCCCTCGGCGACGGAAGCGAACGCCGCCAGCTCTGAGACGATAATGTGTACATCTATTCGTATGCAAGGCGAAAAACGTACAAAATACCGATGTTCGAAGCGAAAGACCGTTGACATCTTCGGCATCTGCGTGATGTTGTACACAACAATAAAATCGATAATGGGTGAACCTCACAAGGGGAGAATTGCTATGAGACGTGCAATCCTGAAAGGCGCTCTCGCGCTCGGTGTCGCGGCGCTGACGGTGGGCTCGTGGGCCGGGTCGGCATCGGCGGGCGACCTGCTCGACAAGATCAAGGCGGGCGAGACGATTCGTGTCGGCTTCTCGAACGAAGTTCCCTGGGCCTATCCGGGCGATAACAACCAGCCGCTTGGCTTCGTCAACGCGATCACCATCGACATTCTGAAGAAGATGGGCACGACCAAGATCGAGCCGGTGGTGACCGAGTGGGGCTCCCTGATTCCGGGCCTTCAGGCCGGCCGTTTCGACATCATCACCGGCGGCATGTATATCCTGCCGGAGCGTTGCCGCAATGCGCTGTTCACCGAACCGCTCGGCACCTTCGCCGACGCGCTTCTCGTGCCGAAAGGCAATCCCGACGACCTGCATTCCTTCGACGACGTGCGCGACAAGGAACTGATGTTCGTCACCGGCGCCGGCTACAATACGGTCAAGAACGCCAAGAAGGTCGG
This sequence comes from Nitratireductor arenosus, assembly GCF_009742725.1. GTDB lineage: Bacteria > Pseudomonadota > Alphaproteobacteria > Rhizobiales > Rhizobiaceae > Mangrovimarina > Mangrovimarina arenosa. The sequence goes on from NZ_WPHG01000005.1 coordinate 76,661, forward strand.
CATCACCGACGACAAGATCATGCAGGTTGCCGGCCCGGCCGAGATCCTGCAGGCGGTCAAGGCCGGACGGGCAGCCGCCGGCAGCGGCACCTATTTCACCATGAAGGAATTCGCCGACAAGGACGAGGCGGTCGAACTCGCCGATCCGTTCACTCCGCCGGTGATCGACGGCTATCCCGGCCTTGCCTTCCTGCCTACCCAACAGGAAGAGGTCGATGCCTTCAATGCCGCGCTCAAGGACTATATCGGGTCCGACGAGATGATGAAGGCGGTCGAGCCTTACGGCTATTCCAAGGCCAATCTGCCTGACGGCACCCCGACGGCGGAACTCTGCAAGGGCTGACGCGACAGGTCCGCCGCGTCGTATCGGACTTGAACCCGAGGCGTCTTCCGGCCCCGAGCCGGGAGACGCGAGGTGGGGATCGGCCATATGAACGAGTTCGCCCTCGGCTTCAGCGTCGCCGCCCTGTTCAAGGGTGTGGTCGTCACGCTCCTCGTCACAACCGGCGCCTCGCTGGTGGCCGTCGCGCTCGGGCTGGCCGTCGGACTGGTTCGCGTGTCGACGCTGGCGCCGCTGCGCTGGCTGGCCGTGGCCTATATCGAGTTCTTCCGGGGGACCTCGATGCTGGTGCAGCTTTACTGGTGGTTCTTCGTCCTGCCGATCTTCGGCCTGTCACTGTCGCCGTGGACCGTCGCGATCGTCGGTGTCGGGATGAATGTTTCGGGATACGGGGCGGAACTGGTGCGCGCGGCGATCCAGAGCGTCGACCGCGGCCAGTACGAAGCCTCGACGGCGCTCAACTTTCCGCGGCTAACCATGATGCGGCGCATTATCGTGCCACAGGCGATCCGCGGCATGCTGCCGCCCTGGGGCAACCTTCTGATTGAATTGCTCAAGGGTACGTCGCTGATTTTCTTCATCACCATCACCGAGTTGACGACGGCCTCGAAGCTCGCCGCAGACGCCACCGGCAACTATTTGCTGTTTTTCGCCATCGCGCTGTTCGGTTACTACGTGATTGCGCGGGCGATGATTACGCCGCTGGTGCGCTGGCTGGAGCGCCGCTTCTCGCGCGGCTTCATCCGGGAGGCGGTGGCGTGAGCATCTGGGACTGGGACTATGTCTGGGAGGCGATGCCCTATCTCTATCAGGGCGCGATCGTCACCGTTCAGGCGACCTTCCTCGGTTTCGCAATCGCGCTGGTGCTCGGGCTGGTGTTCGCCCTCGTTCGACAGTCGCAAAACCGCATCATTTCCGGGGTGATGGCCGAGATCGTCGAATTCATCCGCTCGACCCCTCTGCTTTTGCAGATATTCTTCGTCTATTTCGTCGGGCCGCAATTCGGCATCGTCATTCCGGCTTGGACGGCCGGCATCGGCGTGTTGGGTATCCACTACGCCGCCTATTGCTCGGAATGCTACCGGGCCGGCATCGAGAATGTCGACGGCGGCCAATGGGAGGCCTGCACCGCGCTCAACCTGTCGATGGCGCGGGCCTGGCGGGTGATCATCCTGCCGCAGGCGATCCCGCCGATCGTGCCCAGCCTCGGCAATTATTTCATCGGCATGTTCAAGGACACACCGATCCTGGCGGCGATCGCGATCCTGGAAATGTTGCAGCGCGCCAAGAATTTCGGCGCCGAGAATTATCGCTATATCGAGGCGATCACGATGGCGGGCGCGCTTTACCTGCTGTTCAGCCTGGTCGCCTCGGTGATCGTCCAGATGATCAGCCTGTGGCTCAATCGCCGCTACCATCTGCAGTAGGAACTCCGTCATGAGCGACCCGATGGTCCGTTTCGAAAACGTCACCAAGAGCTATGGCGCTCTCACGGTGCTCGACCAGCTCAATCTCGACATCGAGCGCAACGAGAAGGTGTCGATCATCGGGCCGTCCGGCTCCGGCAAAACCACCGTGCTGAGGATGCTGATGACGCTCGAGCGCATCAATGACGGCGTGATCTGGGTCGACGGCGAACCGCTGACCCATATGGACAGGAACGGCACCATGGTGAAGGCCAGCGAGCGCCATCTGCGGCGCGTACGCGGCAAGATCGGCATGGTGTTCCAGCACTTCAACCTGTTCCCGCATATGACCGCGCTGCAGAACTGCATCGAGGCGCCGGTTTCGGTACTCGGCCTTTCCAGGGCCGAAGCCGAGGCGCGGGCCGCCGAACTGCTCGACATGGTCGGCCTCGGCGACAAGAAAGGGCATTTCCCGATCCAGATGTCGGGCGGCCAGAAGCAGCGCGTGGCGATCGCCCGGGCGCTGGCGATGCGGCCGAAGGTGATGCTGTTCGACGAGGTGACCTCTGCGCTCGACCCAGAGCTGGTCGGCGAGGTGCTCAACGTCATCCGGCAACTGGGCGCCGAGCACGATCTCACCATGCTGATGGTTACTCACCAGATGGGCTTCGCCAAGGAGTTCTCCGACCGGGTCTGCTTCTTCTACGGCGGCAAGATCGCCGAGCAGGGGCCGCCCGACAAGCTGTTCAACGATCCCGACAACGACCGCACGCGCCAGTTTTTGAGCGCTGTGCTGGAGGCGGGGTAGGGGACGGGCGGCTATCCGGCAATCGCGTTCACCTCCCTTTTCGATCGTTGTTTCCATGATTTCCCTGTCCCTTTCCGATATTTTCGAGGCGCGGCGTAACATCGCCGGGACGGCGGGCGACACGCCGCTGGTGCCGTCGCCGCATCTGGGCGCGCTCGCCGGCGGCGAATTCCTGCTCAAGCTGGAAACGACGCAGCCGGTCGGCGCCTTCAAGCTGCGCGGCGCGGTCAACGCGGTCTTCAAGCTGGAGGACGCGACGCGCGGCGTAACCTGCTGTTCGACCGGCAATCACGGGCGCGGGGTGGCTTTCGCGGCGCGGGCGCGCGGCATCAGGGCAGTGATCTGCATGTCGTCGCTGGTGCCGCAGACCAAGATCGACGGCATCAAGGCGCTGGGCGCGGAGGTGCGCATCGTCGGCCGGAGCCAGGACGAGGCGCTGGCGGAAAGCCTGCGCCTGTGCGCGGACGAGGGACTGACGGAGATTTCGCCATTCGACGACCCGCACGTGATCGCCGGCCAGGGTACGATCGGGCTGGAGATTTTGGAGCGCCGGCCCGATATCGCGACGCTGCTTGTGCCCCTGTCGGGCGGCGGGCTTGCCGGCGGGGTGGCGCTGGCGGCCAAGACGATCAAGCCGTCCGTGCGGGTGGTGGGCATATCGATGGACCGGGGAGCCGCCATGCATGCCTCGCTGGCGGCGGGTCGTCCGGTCGAGGTCGAGGAAGTGGCGAGCCTGGCCGATTCGCTCGGCGGCGGCATCGGGCTCGACAACAAGCTGTCGTTCCGGCTTTGCCGCGATCATCTCGACGACGTGATCCTGGTGACGGAGGAGGAGATCTACCGCGCCTTGCAGACGCATTATTTCGAGGACCGGCTGGTGTGCGAGGGCGCGAGCGCGGTCGGCGCCGCCGCCCTCATCGCCGGCAGGCTGGGCGATCTCGCCGGCCCGGTCGCCACCATCATCACCGGCCGCAATGTCGATATGGCGGTGTTCAGCGCCATCATTGGCGGCGCGGATGTGACGCTTGGCGACTATCGCATCACGGGAGCGCCTTATGCCGCATGACATCACCATCCTGACCGAAAACGAGCTGCGCGCAGCGGTGCGGCTCGATCTCGCCGCCGTCGACACGGTCGAGCGGGCTTTCGCTGCGCTCGCCTCGGGCAAGGTGGTGATGCCGCCGGTTCTGTCGATGGCGATTCCCGACGCCAATGGCGAGGTCGACGTCAAGACCGCCTATATTCCGGGCTTCGAGAGTTTCGCGATCAAGGTCAGCCCCGGCTTCTTCGACAATCCGGCGCTCGGCCTGCCGAGCCTGAACGGGCTGATGGTGCTGTTTTCGGCGAAGACCGGGCTGGTCGAGGCTGTGCTTTTGGACAATGGTTATCTGACCGACGTGCGCACGGCCGCCGCCGGCGCGGTCGCGGCCCGGCATCTGGCGCCGGCGACGGTGACGACCGCCGGCGTCTACGGCGCCGGCGTCCAGGCGCGCCTTCAGATGCAGGCGGCTCATCTGGTGCGTCCGTTCCGGCGTGTGCTCGTGTGGGCGCGCAACGGCGCCAAGGCCGCGGCCTGTGCGGCCGACATTTCGGCCGCACTCGGCATCGAGGCCAGCGCCATCGCCGATCCGGCCGACTTGGCCGCGCAATCGCAGCTCGTGGTGACCACGACACCGGCCGAGGAGCCGATCTTCCTGGCCGACTGGCTGCATCCGGGCCTGCACGTGACGGCGATGGGCTCCGACCAGGGCGGCAAGAACGAGATCGAGCCGCGCGTGCTGGTCGAGGCCGGGCTCTACGTCGCCGATCGGGTGAGCCAGTGCGAGCGGCTTGGCGAGTTGCGCGCTGCGATCGCGGCCGGGCTGTGGGAGGGCGGTACGCCGCCGGAACTGGGCGACATCGTCACCGGCGCCAGGCCCGGACGGGCGAGCGAAGCGCAGGTGACGGTCTGCGACCTGACCGGCACCGGCGCGCAGGATACCGCGATCGCCAGCGTGGCGCTGGCGGCGGCGCGCGCCGGCGGCGCGGGCACGGTGATTTCGACCTGAATGGCGCGCGCATGCTGAAACTCGACGACCGCGACATGAAGATCCTCGCCATTCTGCGCGAGGAAGGGCGGATCTCGAAATCCGAGCTCGCCCGGCGCGTCAACCTGACCGCGGCGCCCTGCTGGGAGCGGCTCAAGCGGCTCGAAGAGGCCGGCATCATCACCGGTTACCGGGCCGAAGTGGCGCTGAAGAAGATCGCGTCGCATATCGTGATCTTCATGGCGGCCGAGCTGGAAGGACACCGGGCCGAACATTTCCAGATTTTCGAGCGCGCGGTTGCCCGTCACGACGAAATCGTTGCCTGCTGGGCGGTGGGCGGCGGTTTCGACTACATCTTGCAGGTGATCGCGCGCGACATCGACGCCTATCAGCGCCTGGTCGACGAGTTGCTGGAAAGCCAGGTCGGGCTGGCGCGCTATTTCACCTATGTGGTGACCAAGCCGGTCAAGCTTTCGGCGCGGCTGCCCTTCGCCGCGTTGGTGCCGCCGGCCCCGGAAGACGAATGAGCGCTCCCAGGGCGGGCAAAACGGAAAAACCGTCTGCGCGGGGCGGGGTCTTCAAGAAAAACTTCGCCGGCCGGCGGTCGACAGTTCAGGCGGAACCGGAGCGGAGGAGCCCTGCCATGAATGCGGTCGCCAAACTGGAAAAGACATCGTTGTCCGCGCTGCGTGACCCGCGGCTTTTCCGTGAGTTCGCCTATGTCGACGGCGCGTGGGTCGCAGGGGCGTCGGGAACGGCGATCGACGTCACCGACCCTGCCGACGGCCGCAGGATTGGCGCGGTGCCGGCGTTGACGGCAGGCGATGCCGAGACGGCGATCGCGGCCGCGCATCGTGCTTTCGGTTCCTGGTCGGCGAAACTGCCGCAGGAGCGCGCCATCGCGTTGCGGCGCTGGTTCGAACTGGTCTGCGCGGCGCGCGACGACCTCGCCCGGCTGATGGTGGAGGAGCAGGGCAAGCCGCTGTCGGAAGCGCGCGGCGAGATCGACTACGCCGCCTCCTTCATCGAGTTCTACGCCGAGGAGGCGAAACGACTCAACGTGGAAAGCGTGACCTCGCATCTTCCCGGTGCCGAGATGTCGGTGATCCGCCAGCCTGCCGGCGTCGCGGCGCTTGTGACGCCGTGGAACTTTCCCGCCGCCATGCTGACGCGCAAGGCGGCCGCCGCGCTCGCCGCCGGCTGCACCGTGGTCGCCCATCCGTCGTCCGAGACGCCGTTTTCGGCGCTGGCGCTGGCCGAGCTGGCCGAACGGGCCGGGCTGCCGGCCGGCGTCTTCAACGTCCTGACCGGACGCGCGGCCGAGGTGGTCGGCGCGATGACGGCCTCGCCGCTGGTGCGTGTCGTTTCCTTCACCGGCTCGACCGAGATCGGCCGGCTGCTCTACGCCCAATCGGCGCCGACGGTGAAGCGCCTGGTGATGGAGCTCGGCGGGCATGCGCCCTTCATCGCCTTCGCCGATTGCGATTTCGAGCGCGCGGTGGAGCGCGCCGTCGCGGCCAAGTTCGCCACCTCGGGACAGGACTGCCTGGCCGCCAACCGCTTTTATGTCGAACGGCCGATCTATGCGCGCTTCGTGGCGGCCTTCGCCGAGCGTGTGGCCCGCCTGACGGTGGGGCCGGGCCTTGCCGATCCCGATATCGGGCCGCTGATCAACGGCCGCGCGGTCGCCAAGCAGCGCGAGCACGTGGCCGACGCGCTGGCGCGCGGCGCGCGGCTGGTGGCCGGCGGGGAGCCGCATCCGGCCGGTGAGAATTTTTTCACGCCGACCGTGCTTGCCGATGTCGGCGACGACGCGTTGATCTTCCGCGAGGAAACCTTCGGCCCGGTCGCCGCCTTCGCGCCCTTCGACGCGGAGGACGAGGTGCTGGCCAGGGCCAACGCCACCGAGACCGGGCTGGTGGCCTATCTGCACACCGGCGATGGCCCCCGCGCGGCGCGCCTGGCGCGGGCGCTCGAGTTCGGCATGGTCGCGGTCAACCGCACCAAGATCACCGGCGCGCCGGTGCCGTTCGGCGGCGTCAAGCAGGCCGGCCTCGGGCGCGAGGGCTCGCGCCACGGCATGGAAGCCTATGCCGAGATCAAATATATCTGCAGCGAAAGCGAATGAGGCGCCGATGCACCGCAACCCGTTTTCCGACGCGGAACTGGCCGGGCGCGTGGCGCGACTGCGCGAGGCGCTGGCAGGGCTCGCCCTCGACGCGGCGCTGATCTCCACGCCGGAAAACATCTTCTACCTCACCGGTCTCGATCATTGGGGTTATTTCGCCCCGCATCTTTTGATCGTGCCGGCCGATGGCGAGTTGGTGCTGGTCACGCGGGCGATGGAACGCGTTTCGATCCAGACCTATGTGCGCAATGCCCGCTTCGAGGGGCATGCCGACACCGAGACGGCGGCAGATCTGGCGGTCCGGATCCTGCGCGGCCGGTTCGCCGCCCGGGCGCGGCTGGGCCTCGAACACTGGTCGGCCGGGCTGAGCCTCGGCTTCGGCCGGGCGCTCGGCGCGGGTCTGGCGCATGTCGACTGGCACGATGTGACCGGGCTGGTGGATGCCATGCGGCTGGTCAAGTCGCCGGCCGAGCAGGCGCTGATGCGCCAGGCCGCCCGGGTGACGGATGCGGCGATGGCGGCGGCAATGGTGGCGATCGGCGCCGGGGCAAACGAACGCGAGGTGGCCGCGGAATGCCAGGCGGCGATGATCCGCGCCGGCGGCGACACGCCGGGCTTCGGTCCCTTCATCCGGCCGGGCGCGCGGCTCGGCGAGGAGCATGCGACCTGGGGCGACGGGCGCTACCCGGCCGGCGAGCCGGTGTTTTTGGAACTGTCGGGCTGCGTGGCGCGCTATCATGCGCCGATCGGCCGGCTGGTCCATGTCGGCGGGATCGAAGCCGACGACGCGGCGATGGCGGAGACGGCCAAGGCAGGCTTCGACGCGGTTCTGACCGCGCTCAGACCGGGACGGACGGCGGGCGCGGTCTACCGCGCCTGGCAGGACGTGGTGGACGCGGCCGGGCTTTCGCATTATCGCCGTCATCATTGCGGTTACGCTGTCGGCATCGGCGTGCCGCCATCGTGGACCGGCGGCAACCGCGTGACCGGATTGCGCGCCGACAGCGATATGGAAATCAAGGCCGGGATGAGTTTCCACATACTCTCCTGGCTGATGGGAACCGGCCGGGGCGACTATTTCGTGTCGAACCCCGTGCTGTTGACCGAAAACGGCGCCGATATCCTGACCACAACGGATTTCGGCCCGATCGTGACATAGGAGAAAACCATGCTCAGAAACGATCTGCTCGACCAGTGGGACCGGGAGAATTTCTTCCATCCCTCCACCCATCTCGCCCAGCACGCGCGCGGCGAAACGCCGAACCGCATCGTTTCCGGCGGCAAGGGCGTGTTCATCGAGGACCGCGACGGCAACAGGCTGCTCGACGCCTTCGCCGGTCTTTATTGCGTCAATGTCGGCTATGGGCGACCGGAGATCGCCGAAGCGATCGCCGAACAGGCCAAGGAACTCGCCTATTACCATGCCTATGTCGGGCACGGCACCGAAGCCTCGATCACGCTTGCCAAAATGGTGCTGGAGCGCGCGCCGCAGGGCATGTCGAAGGTCTATTTCGGCCTTGGCGGTTCCGACGCCAACGAGACCAATGTCAAGCTTACCTGGTATTACAACAACATTCTCGGCCGGCCGGAAAAGAAGAAGATCATCTCGCGCTGGCGCGGCTATCATGGTTCGGGCCTGGTGACCGGGTCGCTGACCGGGCTGGAGCTCTTCCACAAGAAGTTCGATCTGCCGCTCGACCGCATCCTGCACACCGAGGCGCCGTATTATTTCCGCCGGCCCGACGCAGCAATGAGCGAGGCCGACTTCGTCGCCCATTGCGTGGCCGAGCTCGAAGCGCTGATCGCGCGCGAGGGCGCCGACACGATCGCGGCCTTCATCGGCGAGCCGGTGCTTGGGACCGGCGGCATCGTGCCGCCGCCGCAAGGCTATTGGCAGGCGATCCAGGCGGTGCTGGAAAAGCACGACATCTTGCTGATCGCCGACGAGGTGGTGACCGGGTTCGGCCGGCTGGGCACGATGATGGGCTCCGACCATTACGGCATGAAACCCGACATCGTCACCATCGCCAAGGGGCTGACCTCGGCCTACGCGCCGCTGTCGGGCTCGATCATCGGCGACCGGGTCTGGACGGTGCTTGAACAGGGGACCGACGAGAACGGTCCGATCGGCCATGGCTGGACCTATTCCGCGCACCCGATCGGGGCGGCGGCCGGTGTTGCCAATCTGAAGCTGATCGACAGTCTCGGCCTGGTCGAAAACGCCGCCGAAACCGGCGCCTATTTCAACGCGGCGATGAGCGACGCGCTTGCCGACCATAGTCACGTCGGCGAGGTGCGCGGCGAGGGCATGCTGGCCGCCGTCGAGTTCATGGACGACAAGGACAAGCGGACCTTCTTCGATCCGTCCAAGAAGGTCGGGCCGGCCGTTTCGGCCGCGCTTTTGAAGCGCGGGGTGATCGCACGGGCCATGCCGCAGGGCGACATTCTTGGCTTCGCGCCGCCGCTTTGCCTGACGCCGGCCGAAGCCGACGAGATCGTCTCCAAGACGGCCGAAGCCGTTGCCGAGGTGCTGGGCTGAACGACTGCTGATGCGATCCGGCAAGGGGTGGAAAAAATTGCCCCTTGCCGACGGAAGCGCGCAAAGTCGTTTCGCCCGCCTGGTTTTCTTGAGAGGACGGTTTCCTGAAAATCCGGTCCGGATGACCTATTTTTCGAGCAGTGTCATCCGGAGCCTTGAGCCATGGATTTCGTTCCCCTGATCGATCAACTGGGCGAGCGCGGAACCGCGATCGCCGGCGGCGCGCTGATCGGCGCGCTTTTCGGCGTCTTCGCCCAACGCAGCGCCTTTTGTACCCGTTCGGCCGTGCTCGACCTGACGCGGGGCCGCGACCTGAAGGCGCTCGCGGTGTGGGCGGCCGGTTTCGCGACGGCCATTCTGGGCGTGCAATATCTGCTGGCAAGCGGCCGGCTCGACGTCCTGGAAACGCGGTTCTTTTCCACTGCGCAGAGCCTGTCCGGCGCGCTGATCGGCGGCGGTCTGTTCGGCGTCGGCATGGTGCTGGCGCGCGGCTGCGTGTCGCGGCTGATCGTGCTGTCGGCCTCGGGCAATCTGCGCGCGCTCTACACATCGGTGGTGATCGCCGTAGTCGGCCTGGCCACCTATAGCGGCGTGCTGGTGCCGGCGCGCGATGCGATCGGTGGACTGTGGAGCACGGCGCAGCTTGGCGGCAACGACGTTCTCGCCCATGCCGGTCTTGGCCAGCAGGCCGGTGTCGTCATCGGCGCGGCGCTGGCGTTAGCGGCGCTGCTGCTGGCGGTGAAGGCGCGACCGTCGCCGTGGCGGGTCGTCGGCGGGATCGGGGTCGGCCTGTCGGTGGTCGCCGGCTGGTGGTTCACCTACACGCTGTCGCTGCAGGTGTTCGACCCGATCCAGGCCGAGAGCCTGTCCTATATCCGCCCGCTCGCCACGACGGGCGGGCTGGCGCAAGCCGGCAGCGACGGCCCGGGTCTCGACCAGGGTGTGCTGATCGGCACGCTCGCCGGTGCCTTCGCGGCGGCGCTGCTGTTCCGTGATTTCCGTATCGCCGGCTTTTCCGAACCCGGAACGCCCTCGATCCTGCGCTATACGCTCGGCGCGGTGCTGATGGGGTTCGGCGGTATCCTGGCCGTCGGCTGCACCATCGGCGCCGGCTTCACCGGCGGCGCGGTGCTGGCGCTATCGTCGCTGCTCGGCCTTGCCGCCATGATCGGCGGCGCCGCGGTAGCCGACAGGCTGATCGACGCGCGCCCGGCGGCCACCGCCGTGTCGACGCGTTCGCACGCGGTGCCGGCCGAATAGACCCGAAGCCGGGCGCGACCGGTCCCGAAGCGGGATGGCGTGATCGGTTCGCCATCCCGGTCGTCCGCGGCACGAGGCCGGCTTAATCCCCGAAAGCGGCGCCCGCTCAGCCGAACATGTCGGCGACGATGCCGGAGTACCAGCCGAGCGATTCCTCGTAGGTGGCCTTGCGCAGCGCGGCGTCCTCGCCGGTCTGGCTGATGAAACTCGCCACCGAGCTGATCTTGCCGTCCTTGGGTTCGTACTGGGCGCCGACTTTGACCCCGTCGTTCGTCCCGATCAGCGACCAGCAGGTGTTGGAATATTTCGCCGGAAAGACCTTCGAATCCGTCAGGTCGCCGCGGGCGTGCATGGCCGCGATCTTGGCCTGGCTGTTGGCCGAAAAACCGGATTTCGGCATCTCGCCGGCGATCGAGGCGTCGCCGATCACGAACACCGCCTCATCCATCGTCGAGCGCATCGAGGCGGCGTCGATCGGGCAGAAGCCGCTGTCATCGGCGAAGCCGTCGGCAATGGCGCCGGCCTTCTGCGCCGGGATGACGTTTAAAAGCACGCCCTTGAACGTGTCGAAATCGGTCTCGACCGTGCCGGCGTCGGCGTCGACGTTCTTGATGCCGCCATGGATGTCGGGCCCGTACCACTCGACCATGCCGGGATAGTGTTTTTCCCAGCCGGCCTGAAACAGGCCCTGTTTGGAGAACTTTTCCTTCGGATCGACGACGACGATCTTGGCGCCGGTGTAACCCTTGGCTTTGAGCACATGCGCCATCATCGAGACGCGCTCGTAAGGCCCGGGCGGGCAGCGATAGGGGTTGGGCGGGGCGACCATGACGATCGTCTCGCCGTCGGCGACGGCGTCGAGCCTGGCTTTCAAAAGCTCGGTCTGCGGGCCGGCCTGCCAGGCATGTGGGGCGATCCCGGCCGCGGCCTCGGAGTAGCCGGGCACGGAATCCCAGATCATGTCGATGCCGGGCGACAGGATCAGCCGGTCATAGGCAAGCGTGGCGCCGTCCGCCATCGTCACGGTCCTGGCGGCGCGGTCGACGGCGCTCGCGCGGCCCGTCACCTTGGTGATGCCGTAGGCCGAGACCAGCTGGTCGTAGCTGTGGGTGATCGACTGGAAGTCGCGCAAGCCGCCCAGATAGAGGTTGGAGAAGAAACAGGTGGTGAAGCTGTCGCTGTCCTCCACCAGGGTCACGTCGATTGCGCCGTTGGAATCCCTGGCGATATATTTCGCCGCCGTCGCGCCGCCCGCGCCGCCGCCGATCACGACCACGCGCGGCTTGCCCTGGGCCCTGAGATAGGCTGGCGCGGCGAGGCCGGCCGCGCCGGCGCCGACCAGTGTTGTAAATTGCCTTCTCGTCAATCCGGTCATGGCATCCTCCCGAGTACCGGTTTTCAAGCGAAAGACGTTCTTTTGCGTCGTGCTCCAAATCCAAGTGCCGTTCTGCTTGTCACGAAATCGCAGGCCGGCTTAACCTTCTCGTTTCAACGCGTTTCCGAACGGCGAACCGGCATCCCCTTCGCCTCAAAACGCTCTACGGCGACAGCTCGGCGAAATAGGCGGCAAGGGCGGCGATTTCGTCGGCCCCAAGCCGCGCCGTCATCAATCGCATGACCTCGTTGGCGCGCAGGCCGAGCTTATATTCCACCAGCGCCCGCACCGTGTGGTCGACCGGCAGGCCGGCGATCGGCGGTATGGTTCCGCCGGCGGCGGAAGACTGGTGGCAGGTCACGCATTCGCCGCCGAGATATTCGCCGAAAGCGGGGTCGCCGTCGAGGGATAGAATCTCGGTTTCCAGATGCTCGGCCCGCAGCAGATCCTCGGCCGATGGCGGCGGTGGGCCGGCTTCGCCCGCCACGGCAGGCGCGCACAGGAACAGGGCAACGGCACCGAGCATCAGGCCCAATAGCGGGCCCAGTATCGGGCGCTGCGACACGATACCGGTATTCTTCGGCACGTCGTTTCTCCCGTGCTGCGTCACCGGCGCTGGCATTGCCGGTCAGTCGATGCCGCCGCCGGTGCCGTCCTCGTCGCCGTCGCCTTCCGGCGTCACGTCCAGCACGGCGGCGTGCTGGGCGATCTCGGCCTTGCCGGGCTTGCAGTCGTTCATGCAGGGCTCGGCCCCGGCCGCGTAATGCGGTTCCTCATGCCTGTCGTCGGCGATGAAGCCGTCCTCGTTCGGCAGCCGGATCGTGGCCAGATTGTCCTGGTTCAGCTCGAACGCCTCGTCGGTGACGATATCGTTCAAATATAGCACATAGGCGGTCAGGGCGTAGACGTCGTCGTCCGACAGCGAACGGGCATTGCCGAACGGCATGGCGCGGCGTACATAGTCGTAGACCGTCGACAGATAGGGCCAGTAGGATCCGATCGTCTTGACCGGGCGCTCGCGGGTCAGCGTGTCGTAGCCGCCGGCCAGCACCGGCCAGCGTCCGATCGCCTCGCCGAAATCGCCATGGCAGACCGCGCATTGCTCGGTGTAGACCGTCTCGCCTTCCAGAACCGTGCCGCTGCCGACCGGCAGGCCGGCGCCGTCGGGACGGATGTCGATGTCCCAGGCCGCGATCTCCGCCTCGGTGGCGGGCCGGCCGAGATGGAAGACGCCATGGGCGGGCGGCTCGGCCGCAGCGTCCGCCTCCACCACGGCGTCGTCGGGCTCGTCGGCTTTGGGTTGGGCTTCGGCGATCGCGGTATCCTCGTTCGGTGTATCGGGCGTATCGGCCGGCGCCGGTTCGGCGGACGCCGCGTCATCGTTGCCCGATTGCGAAAATGTCGCCAGATAGGCGAGGATGTCGTCGATCTCGGCGTCCTTCTTCAGACCGGCGAACGCCATCCGGTTGCCCTTGATGAAGGCGCGCGGGGCGGTGAGATAGGCTGCCAGGGTCTCGTCGTTCCAGATCAGCCCGTCCTCGCCGGCCTTCACCATGGCGGGCGAATAGCGGAAGCCGTCGGCCGTGCCGGCGATGCGGCCGAAAAGGTCGTTCAAGTGAGGCCCGACCCGGATTTTCGCGCCGTCGCCGACGGCGTGGCAGGCCTTGCATTTGGCAAAGACCTTCTCGCCCGCGTCGACGTCGCCGGCAAAGGCCGTCGCCGGCAGCAGCAGCAGGGCGAGCGCGGCGGCGAGCCTAGGAAATCTCGACATTCTCCACCACTCCGTCTTTCGCCACATGCCAGGTCTGGATGCCGTTATTGTGGTAGATGGAATTTTCCCCACGCACGGCGCGCAGAGCGTTCTTGGTCGGCTGCACGAAGCCGTTTTCGTCGATGGCGCGCGACTGCAGGAACAGGTCCGAACCGTCCCAGTCGAACGCATGGTAGAACCGGTGCAGCGCCTTGGGCAGGCTCGGCCCGTCGAGACGCGCCGTCGTCCAGTTGCGTCCGCCGTCGATCGAGACGTCGACCCGGCTGATGCGACCGCCGCCCGACCAGGCAAGGCCGGCCAGAACCAGCCGGCCGCGGCCGTGGATGACCGGCGCCTGCGGGCTCGGATTGGTGATGACGGATTTGACGTCCATCTCCCAGGTGAAGCGCCTGGCTTTGCCGTTGGCGAGCAGGTCGGTATATTTCGACGTTTCCTCGCGTAGCTGCCAGGGCTTGTCGCCGATCTCGAGACGGCGCAGCCATTTCACCCACAGATTGCCTTCCCAGCCGGGCACCACCAGCCGCAGCGGATAACCCTGGCCGGGCCGCAACGCCTCGCCGTTCATCTTGAAGGCGACCAGGCAGTCGTCGAGCGCCTTTTCGAGCGGCAGCGAGCGCGACATTGCCGAGGCGTCCGCGCCCTCGGGCATCACCCAGGCCGCGCCCGCGCGGATGCCGGCTTCCTCCAACAGATGGCGCAGCTTGACGCCGGTATACATCACGCAATGGACCATGCCGTGCGTGTACTGGCAGCCATTGAGCTGGGCGCCGCGCCATTCCATGCCGGAATTGGCGGCGCATTCGAGGAAATAGACGTGGTTTTCGCGCGGGAAACGCATCAAATCGGCCATGGTGAAGACCAGCGGCGTGTCGACCATGCCGTTGATCATCAACCGATGCTGCGCGGGGTCGATCTCGGCAATGCCGGCGTGGTGGCGCTCGAAGCACAGGCCGTTGGGCGTGATGATGCCGTCGAGTTCGTGCAGCGGCGTGAAATTGACCGAGGAGATCGGATCGGCCGTCAGCCACGGCACGTTGCGGCGCACGACATGCGCCTCGTAGGGCGAGGGCACCCCGTAAGGCTCGGCGTCGACGCCTGGCCCGGCATAGCGGTTCCAGTCCTGGATTTCGGTGATGGCGGGGTCGTCGGCCGCGCGGGCGGCGGTTGTCGCCGTGGCGATCGCGGCGCCGGCGGCCAGGCCGCCTTTCAGAAAGCCGCGTCTCGATGGCTGATCAGGCATGGTTCGGTTCCGTCCGGCCAGGTACTTATGTACACATATGAATTTATCTATATATCAAATCGGAGACGGACTGTCCATCGCCACCGTTTCCAGTCGCTCAGCTCTTCAGGGTGACGAGCCGGTTTTCCTCCAGCCGCACGACCGGATTGCGGGCGAGATAGTCCTCGACCACCTGCCAGATCGGCGGGCCTTCCGTGGCTTCGTTCACCGAGGCCCAGCCGGCCACGATATAGTCGCGACCCGGCTCGATGGCCTCGCCGGTCTTGACCAGCGTCATGTCGGTGATGCGGTTGCCCATCGTGGCGCCGGGATCGATCGTGTAGGCCATGCCGCCGACGCGCACCATGTCGCCGCCCTGCTGATAATAGGGATCCGTGTTGAACAGATTGTCGGCCACGTCCTCCAGGATGGCGTGGATGGTTTCGCCGCTCATCGTCGAGCGATAGGCGGCGGGATAGGTCATAGCGCAGGCATTGTGCAGGTCTTCGACCGTGATCGTTTCGCCCGGCAGCACCGAGGTGCCCCAGCGAAAGCCTGGCGAGAGCGCGATATCGGCCTCGCGCACGTCGATCAGCGCCTGGCAGATCAAATCGTCGAAGGTGCCGTTGAAATTGCCGCGCCGGTAAAGCAGCGTTTCGGTGGTCGCCAGCTCGCGCTTCAACTCGTCCTCGAACGGCGCCCGCAGCCGTGTGACGAGCGCATCCATCTCCGCGTCGGCTGAAATCACGTCGGAAAAGACCGGGATCAGGCGGTGGCGGAACCCCTTGAGCGCGCCGTCGCGCACATCGAGGTCGAGCCGGGTGACGAACTTGCCGTGCGAGCCGCTGGCGATCAGCAGCGTCGAGCCGACCTTGACCGGCTCGGGCAGGGCGTCGTGAGTGTGGCCGGTCAGGATGATGTCGATGCCCGAAACCCGCGAGGCGAGCGCGCGGTCGACGTCGAAACCGTTATGCGACAAAAGCACCACCAGATCGGCGCCGGCGGCGCGCGCGGCGGCGACATTGGCCGCGATGTCCTCCTCGCGGATGCCGAACGACCAGTTCGGGAACATCCAGCGTGGATTGGCGATCGGCGTATAGGGAAAGGCCTGGCCGAGGACGGCGATGTTGACGCCGCCGCGCTCGAACATCTTGTAGGCCTCGAAGGCTGGTTCGTTCCATTCCGCGTCGTAGATGTTGCCGCCGAGGAAGGGAAAGGGCAAAGACTCGATGATCTCGGTGACCCGCTCGGCGCCGTAGGTGAATTCCCAATGGCCGGTCATGGCGTCGGGCGCCAGCGCGTTCATGGCCTCGACCATGTCCTGGCCGTTGGTCTTCAGCGCGGTGTAGCTGCCCTGCCAGGTGTCGCCGCCGTCCAGGAGCAGCATGTTGTCGCCGCGCTCGGCGCGGATGCGTTTGACGATGGTGGCGATGCGGTCGAGACCGCCCATGCGGCCATAGGTGCGGGCGAGCGCGGAAAAATCCTCCGAGGTCAGTGCGTAACTATGCGGGCTGCCCGGGGCGATGTCGTAGAGTTTCAGGAAGTCGGCGCCGGTGACGTGCGGCGGCAGGCCAGCGACCGCGCCGACGCCGATATTTTCCGAAGGCTCTCGGAAATAGACCGGGCGAAGCTGGGCATGGATGTCGGTCAGGTGCACGAGCGTGACATTGCCGTGTGCCTGAAAGTCGAGCAGCGTGTCTTCGGTGAGCGCCTGCTGGGCGGCGGCCTGCGACCAGCGCCCGACAAGGCCGGGGCCGGCGACGGCCGAAAGTGCCGCCGTCGCCATAAGGAATTCGCGTCTTGAAATCATGATCCGACCCCGAGGGCGCTCACGTCCGCCCGACGACGGCCGGCGCGGAACTCGTTCTGCATTGGCTCTGCTGCGCGGCGGTGCCTGCCTGCGCCCGGTCCCGCTACTGGCGTACGGCCGGCGTTTCGACCGACAATCCCGTTCCGCGCCAGGTGACGTAAACTTCCAGAGCCATCAACTCGTCGGAAAAGGCTTTCGGAAACTCAGCCCTGGTATCACGGATGCAACCGCGGAAGCGGTTGTGCAGAGACACCATGTTGGCCTGCTTCAAACGATAGGTGGGAAAGCCGTTCGCCTGCCCTTGGCTGAGATGGTCGGCGCGGATACGCTGGCCGGAATTGGCCTCGTGGCAGGACGCGCAGGCGAAATTCAACTGGCCGGTGCGCGTGTAGTAGATATCCTTGCCGCGATCCCACCAGGTCTGAAGCTCGCCCTGGCTCAAGTCGACGGCGACCGGCGTGCCGAGCGATTGATGCTTGATGTAGGTCGTCAGCGCCTTCTGGTCGGCCGCATCGAACTTGTAGGCTTCCGCCCCCATGTTCTCCACCCGGCACTTATCGATCTGCAGCTCGATATTGATCGGCCGCTTCGCGTCGGCATCCCATTTGGGATAATTGGCCGCGATGCCCTTCATCGTGTCGGCGGCGTCGTCGTGGCAGGTTGCGCAGGACTTGCCCATCGTGCCGTCGACCGTATTCCAGATCTCGGCGCCGAGATCGACATAGAGCATGCCCGGGTTCTGGAACGAATCAGCCTCCAGTTCGCGCGTTTCCGCCTCCCGGAACAGCCAGCCCGACAACACCTCGTCGAAGGGATGACCTTCGGGCGCGGCGGTGCGCACCGTCATGGTCTGCCCGTCGATGACCAACGCGTCGTCGACCGGCTCGGCCGCGGCCGGCAAGGCCGTGGCGAAAGCCAATACCGCACCAAGCCCGACAGTTGCGTATCTATTCTTCACGGCCTTCCTCCCAATCGTTCCCTTGCGGTTCGGGGCGGGACCCGTTCACGCGACGGATCCCTGTTTCTCCGCCCGTCTTATTTGACCTCGATGCCGGCCTCGTGCTCGTAGACCGAACCGTCGTCGTCGACCCAGGAGAACTTGAACGTCCCGCTCTCGGCGACCTTGGCACTGAACTCGAAATAGGGATTTGCCGAGATCGCCGGGTCGATGTCGCAGGAAAAGACCGGCTTTCCGTTGAATTCACAGCTGAACTTGTTGATGATCTGGCGCGGGATCGGATCGCCGTTCTTGTCCTTGCGCTGGCCCGATTCCATCTGGTGGCTGATCAATGTCTTGATGGTGATGATCTCCCCCGCCGAGGCGGTCTTGGGGAGCTTCACGCGTGGTTTCGGTGTGGCCATCTTGTCGTTTCCTCTCTGATCAGCCGCCGCAGCCGCCGATCGTCACCTTGACTTCCTTCTTGTCGATGAAGGTCGAGCCGTCCTTCATCTTCGCCACGGCGATCACATTTTGCGTCCTGGCCAGGCGCATGCGCGTCGTCGCGGCGGCGATGCCGCTGGCTTCGGAGAAATTGAAGATCGCCACGTCGGGGTTGGGATTGCCTTCCGCCAGGATCATGACCTGTTCGACGACATCGTCGCCTTCCATCGCGCTTTCGACCTCGATCGAGATCGGCACGGTGTTGCCGTTTTCGGCGATCTCGGGTGCCGTCAGTGTCAGCCGGCCGGTTTCGGGCGTCTTGCCGCCGGTGAATTCGGCGATGCGCTTTTCGGTCTCCTCCGGCGTCGCCCAGGCAGGGCGACCGGGCAGGCCCGCGGCGGCAAACGCGACCGCTCCCGCGGCAAGACCCAGCGCCTGGCGTCTGTTGATGGACATCACTCGTTCTCCTTGCGCTCGCGCTATTCCTTCAGCGTGGCCACATAGGCCACGACATCCTCGATCTGTTGTGCCGTCAGGATGGTCTTGCCGACTAGGTCCTCGCGGACGTCCTTGCCGACATTGACCGAATAAAAGCCGGGCATCACGGTCTGTTCGCCGAAGACCTCTTTGGCGTCGGCGATGATCGCGCGCAACTGCGCCGGTTCCCAGCGGTCGCCGGCACCGTCCATGGCCGGACCGACCGTGCCATGGAACAATTCTTTCTGCATGTCGGCATTGGTATGACATGCAAGACAGTTGCCGAGCTTGCGGTCCTTGAAAATGTCTCGGCCGGTGACCGGGTCGCCGGGCGTGCCGGTGAGCGAGGCCATAACGGCGAGGTCCTCGAAATTCACATCCTGAGGCGCGGTCTCATCCGCCAGGGCACTGGCGGCAGTGACCGCGAAGACCGCCGTCACAATTGCTGTCGCACGAATCATCGGCCCGATTTCCTCCCCTGTTCACCGCTCTTTTTAGGCGGATATTTTGTCCCGCAACACGCTATCCATGTCCACGCAAATCTTCAATAAAAAAATATGATTATTTGCATATGTCGTCTCAAGCCCGGCCTTACTCGCCTTCCAGGCGGCCGGCGGCGCGCAACTCGTCAAGCTTGCGGGCGTGGTATTTCTGGAAGTGCTCGTCACCGTCGTAGCCCTTTTCGAACACCCATTCGAACATATGCAGAAAGGTCCATTTGCCGAAGGCTCCGGGCATAGTGGCGACTGCCGCTTCGCCGACGACCTTGCCGTGCGGCGCCTTCTCCGGCAAGAAGACGATGGTCGGGGTGAAGACATAGCCCCATTTGCGCGCGGCGGTCTTTTCGGTCAGCACTTCGCCATCGAGGTCGGTGACCTCCTCGTCGCCGAACATGTTGTATTGCACGACATTGAAATGGGCCTTGACGTAGTCGCGCACTTCCGGGTCGCTCAACAATTCCTCGTGCATCTTGGCGCAATAGATACAGCCGCGCTGCTCGAAAACGATGGCGAGGCGTTTGCCGTCCTGCCGCGCCGTCTCGATGTCCTCGGCGACGTCGCGAAAGGTCAGCGAAAACCAGGGCTGCTTGTGCAGGCCGTCATCACCGATCTCGACGGCGGCGGCAGAAAATGTCCCGGCGAGGGCGAACAGGGCGGTCAACAGCAGAGAACGGATCATGACAAGGCTCCTAGCCGATGGTCTGGAAAATGGGGAAGGTCTCGAGCAGCCAGTAGGAAATGGTCGCCATCTGACCGGTCATGAACAGGATGCCGGTGACGACCAGCAGCCCGCCCATGGCCATCTCGATCTTGCGCATATGCCGGCGAAAGCGCGCCGCCCAGCCGAGGAAACGGCCGGCGAAGGCGGCGGCCAGCAGGAACGGAATGCCGATGCCCACCGAATAGACGGCCAGCAAAAGGGCGCCGCGGGCGGCCGTGCCCTCGGAGCCGGCGACGAACAGGATGGCGGCCAGCACAGGGCCGACGCACGGCGTCCAGCCGAAGGCGAAGGCCAGGCCCATAATATAGGCGCCGACGATGCCGGCCGGCTTCCTGGCCACCTGCACCCGTGCCTCGCGGTAGAGCAGGGCGATACGGAAGACGCCGAGAAAATGCAGCCCCATGATGATGATGATGACGCCGGCGATCAGCGACAAGACGTCGAAATATTGCGCGATCGTCTTGCCGATCACGCTGGCGGTCGCCCCGAGGGCGACGAAGACCGTGGTGAAGCCGAGCACAAAGGCGAGCGCCGCCGTGACGATGCGCCGCCGCGCCGCCGCGGCCATGTCGTCGGTGCGCAGTTCCTCGAAGCTCAGGCCGGCGAGCCAGGCCAGATAAGGCGGAACGATCGGCAGGACGCAGGGCGAGACAAACGACAACAGTCCCGCCAAAAGGGCGCCTCCGAGGCTTACGTCCAGCATTGCGTTCCTTCCTTCGGATGATCCGTGCCGCAGGGCTGGCGACAATTACCTTGGAAGATATGCGGAAATTTATATATATTGCAATCGACGAAAGGACTTTGCATGCGCGGGCCAGCTTTCTATCTGGTTTTCCTGATCTTCGCGGGCACTATATGGCCCGCCGGCGCGGCCGAGCTCCTCATGCTCGAGCAGCCCGGCTGCCCGTGGTGCGCGCGCTTCAACGAGGAAATCGCGCCAGCCTATGCGAAGACGCAGGAAGGCCGCAGGGCGCCGTTGCGCCGGGTCGACATCACCGACGCGTGGCCGCCCGATCTCGATTTCATCCAGCGCGAACGCTTCACGCCGACCTTCGTCCTGGTCGAGGACGGCCGCGAGCTTGGCCGCATCCGCGGCTATCCGGGCGACGAATTTTTCTGGTATCTTCTCGGCGACCTGATCGCAAAGCTTGACGAGACCGTGCGCGAATGACCCTTCCGAAACTCAACCCGGACCAGCCACCGGAGGACTTCCAGGCTCTTTTGGTCCAGGCGCGCAAAGCCAGCGAACTCCTGAAGGCGCTGTCGCATGAAAGCCGGCTGTTGATCCTGTGCCTCCTGGCGGAGGGCGAGAAATCGGTCTCGGAACTGGAAAACATCATGGATATGCCGCAGGCGGCGGTGTCGCAACAGCTTGCGCGGCTGCGCTTCGACCGCCTGGTCAACACACGACGCGAAGGACGGGTCATCTATTATTCGATCGCCAGCGCGGAGGTCGCCTCGGTGATCGAGACCCTCTACGGGCTGTTTTGCGCCCCGGTTCGGCAGGGAGAGCCGAAAATCCGGAAAACCTGACGCAAGGCAGCCTGCGGCTTAGGGACCCGGCTGGCGAGGACGGCGGCCCCAGGGAGGAACCGCAGGTGCAAAATGTCGTAGGATCGCCGTTTTTCCTGCCGCTGGCGGGGATTGTCGCCGGCACCGTTCTCGGCTTCGTCGCGCGGCGCGTGCATTTTTGCGCCATGTCGGCGCTCGAGCGCCATTGGTATGCGAGTGACAGCCACGGCGTGCGCAGTTGGGCGCTCGCCGCCGCCGTCGCCCTGGTCCTGACCCAGACGCTTGTCGCGGTCGGTCTCGCCGATCCCGGCCGCAGCTTCTATCTGATGCCGCTTTTCGGCCTGACCGGTGCCGTCATCGGCGGGCTCGCCTTCGGGTTCGGCATGGCGCTGGTGGGCACTTGCGGCTTCGGCGCGCTGGTCCGGCTCGGCGGCGGCAGTCTGCGCTCGCTGGTCGTGCTTTTGGTGCTCGGCCTGTCGGCGATGGCCGCGCAGCGCGGTCTCTCGGCGCTAGCCCGGGTCAAACTGGTCGACGATCTGGCGATTGACTTTTCCTTGGTCGGCGGCCAGTCGATGGGCGCGATCGCCAGCGCCGTGACGGGCCTCGACCTTCATGCGGCGGTAGCCGCGCTGATCGCGGCGGGGCTGACTTGGTGGGTTTTCCGCGACCGCGCCTATCGTCGTGCCCGTTTGGCGATCGGCGCCAGCCTGACGGTCGGCGCCGTGATCGCGTTCGGCTGGGTGGCGACTACGCTCGCGGCGCGCCATTCCTTTTTTCCGGTCCAGGTGGAGGCCGGTTCCTTCGTGGTCCCGGTGGCCGATACGATCCTGCAGGCGATCCTGTTCACCGGTATCGGGCCGGACTATGGCGTCGGCCTGGTGATCGGCGTGGTGGTCGGCGCCAGCCTGTGCGCATGGCGCAGCCACGACGTGCGCTGGGAAGCCTGCGACGACGCGCGCGAACTGGGGCGGCATTTCGCCGGCGGCTTCCTGATGGGCACCGGCGGCGTGTTCGCGCTCGGCTGTACGGTCGGCCAGGGTATCACCGCCCTGTCGGCAATGGCGCTTTCGGCGCCCGTCGTGATCGTGGCGATCATGGCCGGCGCGCGGCTGGGTCTCGCCTATCTGATCGAGGGATCGATCATGGCGGCGTTCCGGCGCCTGGACGACGCGCCTGCGCGATAGGCTCAGGCAGCCGGCACGAAGTGGTAGGCCTCGCCCTTGCGCTCGACCGTGCCCATGCCCGGATACGGCAAATGATAGGCGATCAGCCGCGCCCGCTCGGCGGCCATCCGATCGAGCAGGCGCAGGCGGGTTTGCGCGGCCCGTTCGCGGTCCTGATCGCTGCCGGAATGCAGCGCGGGACGCAGGAAGGAGACCGCGTTGGTCAGCGCGTCGCCGGCAACCAGCACCGGCCGGTCGCCGCCATGGATCATGAAGGCGACATGGCCGGGCGTATGGCCGGCGGTGTCGATCGCCTCGACGCCCGGGAACACTTCTTGCCCCGGCGCGAAAAGGGCGATGCGGTCCTCCAGCGCGGCCATCCGGTTGCGGGCGCCGACAACGAAGCTCTTGCGGTCCTCCGGCATCGTTGCCAGCGTATCGTCGGCGCGCCAGAAATCCCATTCCGCGCGCGCCATCCGGGGCGTGGCCTCGGGGAAGGCAAGATCGTCGAAATCGTCGAGCACGCCCCACAAATGGTCGGGATGAGCGTGGGTGAAGATGAGGTCGGTGACCTCGGCGGGGTCCACGCCGGCGTCCTCCAGCCTGGCGAGAAGCTCGCCCGTGGTCGGCAGGAAATTCGGCCCGGCCCCGGCATCGAAAAGCGCCAGCCGGTCGCCGGCCCGCAACAGGGTGACGTTGCAGTCCGGCTTGTAGTCGGTGGTCGACATGTCGCTTTCGGCGAGAAGGGCGGTGCGGTCCTCGGCCGACATGCCGGGAAAGACGGAGCCCAGCGGCAGGTTCATGTGGCCGTCGCTGACGACCGTGATCTCGCCGTCTCCGGCCGCGAGCGGGGTGGCTGTAAGTGCTGGCCTGGCGAGTGCGACGGCGGCGGCGGTTGCGACACCGGTCAGAACGGCGCGACGTGTAGGCATGGGCGAGCCTCCCGGCTACATATTCAATTTTTCGAATGATTTCATGGCCCGCCAGGCGCGTCAATCGCCGCGCCAGAGAACGGGATGAAGCATTCAAGGTTTTCTATGTGAATGGACAGGCGCGGCGAAGCAAGCGACAATGACTCAGCAAAGGAGCCATGCAATGAAACGTCTTTCGCGGATCGCCGCGCTTGTTCTCGTCTCGCTCGTTCCGACCTTGCCGGCGGTCGCGGCCGACGACGTCACCGTGTACGAAACCGATACGCCGTTCGCCGACGTTGCCTTCGACCTTGGCGGCGCGATCGTCAATCGCGGCTACGTCGTCGACTATCACGGCTTCATCGGCGAGATGCTGCAGCGCACGGCCGCCGATGTCGGGGCGCAGAAGGCGCTCTACAAGAATGCCGAGTTCTTCCAGTTCTGCTCGGCCGTCATCTCGCGCCGCCCGATGGAAGAGGATATCGCCAATATCGCCTATTGCCCCTATGTGGTGTTCGCATACGAGACCGAGGCAGAGCCTGGAACCGTGCGCGTCGGCTTCCGGCGTCTGCCGGAGGGCGGCGGCCGCGATCAGGTCAACACCCTGCTCGAGGAGATCGCGCGCGAGGCGGTTGGCGAATAGCCGAGCCGGACCGTTGGCGCCAACCAGGGGCGGGAAAATCTCCGGGGCGGGTGGAACCGTCCGCGCCAAACGGCCATTCTGTGTGGCGAGACCAGGAGCGCGGCAGGCGGCGTGCCGCGATCTCGGCCAGTTTGGAGACGCGCCATGTGCACACATGCCGACCACACCATCCATCGCGCCCGGCATCATTTCGGCTGGGACAACGCGATCGCGCCGGTCATGCATGTGGAGCCCGGCGCGCGGCTGACCTTCGAATGCCTTGACGCCGCGGGCGGCCATTTCACACCGCAAAGCACGGTCGCCGACATCGCGACGCTAGCATCAGAAACGATCAACCCGGTTACCGGACCGGTCTTCGTCGAGGGAGCCGAACCGGGCGACGCGCTCAAGGTGACGATCGAGGCTTTCGAGCCGTCCGGCTTCGGCTGGACTGCCAATATTCCCGGCTTCGGCCTGCTTGCCGACCAGTTTCCCGATCCTGCGCTGCATCTGTGGCGTTACGACGTGACGGCGCGCGAGCCGGCCCTGTTCGGCGCGCATGCGCGTGTGCCGCTGAAGCCGTTTGCCGGCACGATCGGCGTCGCACCGGCAGCGCCCGGGCAGCATTCGGTGGTGCCGCCGCGCCGTGTGGGCGGCAATCTCGATATTCGCGACCTCGCCGCCGGCACGACGCTCTATTTGCCGGTCGAGGTGGCGGGCGCGCTGTTTTCGATCGGCGACACCCATGCCGCCCAGGGCGATGGCGAGGTGTGCGGCACCGCGATCGAAAGCCCGATGACGGTCGCCCTGACGCTCGATCTGGTCAAGCAGGCGGGGCTTTCGGCGCCGCGCTTTACCACGCCGGGTCCGGTGACGCGTCATCTCGACGGGGCGGGCTACGAGGCGACGACCGGTGTGGGCCCGGACCTTTACCGAGGGGCGCGGGCGGCGCTTGCCGGCATGATCGACCTGATCGTCCGTGAGCACGGCCTTGCCCCCGTCGACGCCTATATGCTGTGCTCGGTCTGCGGCGACCTGCGCATCAGCGAGATCGTCGACGCGCCGAACTGGGTGGTTGCGTTCTACTTTCCCCGCGCGGTGTTCGCGTAAGGGCTGTATATGCGCAAGTCATTGCAATCAAAGCGATTGCATCGGTTTGGCTAGCAAGAGTTTCACTTTGACAGTGCGTGGCGGCTTGATGTAGCCTCCTTTTTGCCGCGTGAGTAGAAGCGCACTTAATCCCGGCCGCCTGAAGGGCGGGGGAGATAATTGCTCACTTGTTGGAATACCAACGAGATGGGTTGCGCTTTACGAAACTGGTTCTTCCCGACTCGTTGTAGACAATAGGGGCTTTCGGCCCCCGGCGACCATGTTCGGTGATCGTTGGAGCAGTCCTTCGGACATGGGTTTGGTGTTGGCGCGAATTCGACCGGTCGTTACCGGCCGGTCTTTGGGAGGAGACGATGCGCAAACTGGTTTACGTACTCGGTGCGATGGCTATGGCGATGGCGACGCTGCCCGCTGCCGCGGAGGAGCTGACCAAAGTCCGGTTTATTCATGAATGGCGTTTCGAGGGCCATGTCGCGCCCTATCTGGTCGCACTCGACAAGGGTTATTACAAGGACGAGGGGCTCGACGTCTCAATCGATCCGGGAACCGGAAGCGTTGACGGCATCAACCGGATCGCCTCGGGGTCCTACGATATCGGCCAGATGGATCTCAACGCGTTGATCAAATATCGCGACGCGGCCGACGCCGTGCCGATCAAGGCGGTGCTGGTGACCTATAACATCCCGCCCTTTTCGATCCTGACGATCAAGAAAAACGGCATCGCTGAGCCGAAGGACCTGGAGGGCAAGATTCTCGGCGCGCCTGCGGCGGACGCGGCCTATTCGCACTGGCCGATCTTCGCCAAGCTGAATGACATCGACACGTCGACGGTCACGGTCGAGAATGTCGGCTTTCCGGTGCGCGAGACCCTTTTGGCGCAGGGCCAGGTCGACGCGGTGACGGCCTTCATCTCCAATAAGCTCGCGGTCAAGGCCGCCGGCGTGCCCGACGACCAGATCGTCGGCATGATGATGAGCGAATACGGTGTCGACCTGTTCGGCAGCGCGGTGATGGCGAGCCCATCGTTCATGGCCGAGCATCCCGAGGCGGTGGCCGGATTCGTGCGCGCCACGATCCGCGGCTTCCGGGACGCCATCAACGATCCCGAAGGCGCGATGGACAGCGTCATGAAGCACAACCCGATCGCCAAGCGCGACATCGAACTCGAGCGGCTGAAGCTGGTCGCCGAGGAGTGCTATTTCACCGACGACGTGCGCGAGAACGGTTTCGGCCACGTCGATGCGGGACGGCTGTCGCGCTCGATCGACCAGCTCGAGGAAACCTTTTCGTTCACCAACAAGCCGCAGGCGTCCGACATCTATACCGGCGATTTTCTGCCGGCGAAGAATGAGCGGATGATCCAATAGGCTTGAAGCAACCCTGCGCAAGGGCGCTCGTTGCAGCGCCCTTGCGACCGGTGCGACACAGATAGGTGGATAAGATGGCACAAACCGATATCGTCTCGCCTCCGGCAAAGGCCGCGCGCAGCGGCCCGGACTGGGTCTGGCATGCGGAGAACATCGGCTCGCCGGTGTTGTTCACGCTCGGCTTGTTCCTGGTATGGGAAGTCGGCTGCAGGCTGTTCAACGTCCCCGAATCGATCCTGCCGACAGCCTCCGCGACGCTCGCCGCGCTGTGGGAGTTCCGGGTCGTCATCTTCGACAACATGATCGTGACCTTGTGGACGACGCTGCTCGGCTTCGCACTGGCGATCGTCATCGGCCTGCTTCTGGGCGTCGCCGTGGGCTGGCACCGCGCCGTCTATTCGGCGGTCTATCCGGCGCTGATCGCGTTCAATTCGATTCCGAAAGTGGCCGTCGTGCCGATTCTGATCCTGTGGTTCGGGCTCGGCACCGTTCCGGCGATCCTGACCGCGTTCCTGATCTCGTTCTTTCCGATCGTGGTCAACGTGGCGACCGGGCTCGCCACGGTCGAACCGGAGCTCGAGGACGTTTTGCGCGCGCTTGGCGCCAAGAAACTTGTGGTGATGACCAAGGTCGGCATTCCGCGCTCGCTGCCGCATTTCTTCGGCTCGCTCAAGGTGGCGATCACGCTTGCCTTCATCGGCGCGGTGGTGGCCGAAACCTCCGGCGCGTCGAAGGGGCTGGGCAAGCTGATGCTCGACGCCCAGGCCGCCTTCCAGGTGCCGATCGTGTTCGCCGCGCTGCTGGTTTTGTCGGTGCTGGGCATCCTGCTCTATGCGATCACCGCGCTGATCGAGCAGCGCTTTACCGGCTGGGCCCATCGTTCGCAGAACCATTGAACCCGAGACACCGGGCCGCCGTTTCGCGGACCACCCAAGACAGGAGACAGGCGCCGTGACTTTGCTGCACACCGAAAGCTCGCTGTACCAATCCAATGACGCGACGGCCAAGCTGGCTGCAGTGGATCCGTCGCGCGCCGGTCAGGCCGCAACAGATTTCGTCGAGATCTCCGATGTGACGCTGTCTTATGGCGGCGACGAGGGCGTGACCGCCGTCGAGGACCTGACCATGTCGGTGCGCAAGGGCGAATTCGCCGCCGTCGTCGGGCCGTCCGGCTGCGGCAAGTCGACCCTGATGAAGCTGACGACCGGTCTGGTGATCCCGCAAAAGGGCCGCATCGCCGTTGACGGCAAGCCGGTCACGGGGCCGCTCGACATTGTCGGGATGGCATTCCAGAACCCTTCGCTTCTGCCTTGGCGGCGTACGCTCGACAACATCATGCTGCCGCTCGAGATCGTATCGCCGCACGCCCAGAGGCTGCGCAAGCACAAGGCGGAGTACGTCGCGCGCGCCGAAGCCATGCTCGATCTGGTCGGCCTTGGCGGCTTCGGGGCAAACTACCCCTGGCAGCTTTCGGGCGGCATGCAGCAGCGGGCCAATCTGTGCCGAGCGCTGATCCACGAGCCGGGCCTGTTGATGCTGGATGAACCCTTCGGGGCGCTTGACGCCTTCACCCGCGAGGAATTGTGGGGGGTGATCCGCGACCTGCACCAGAGGAAAAAATTCACGGTAGTGCTTGTGACGCACGATCTGCGCGAGGCGGTCTATCTGGCCGACCGTGTCTTCGTCATGAGCGCGCGGCCCGGACGCGTGGTGCTGGAACGCGAGATCGGGTTCGAGCGGCCGCGGCCGATCGACCTGACCTACACAGGCGAGTTCAACGACGTCGTGCATGAATTGAGAGAAAAGATCGCCGAGGCGCGGGCCGACACGCCGCCAATCGGTTAGAAAGACCAAGCGGAAAAGGGGGCGTTTCGACTGCACGTTTTGCGTGTTGTTGACGGCGCGGATGATATACGCACGCCGGATCGCGGCGGGGCTTGCGGACGAGGCCGCAGGCAACGACCCTCATGTGCCGGAATTCTGTCATAACTATATCAGATATTTGATCTTTTTGGACTTTTTTGGCTTTTCCAAAAAGCTCGGATAG
This sequence comes from Nitratireductor arenosus, assembly GCF_009742725.1. Lineage (GTDB taxonomy): Bacteria > Pseudomonadota > Alphaproteobacteria > Rhizobiales > Rhizobiaceae > Mangrovimarina > Mangrovimarina arenosa. Next base: position 105,155 of record NZ_WPHG01000005.1, read on the forward strand.
GGTATGGTCCCCACATTGTCAGTAGAAGCAAAACACCGAATTTCGGTCGCGTAATACGCGAAAAATCCGGTCGGGAATTGCTGGCAAGAGATCACTTGATCTGCGCCCGACGGTAAGAGCTGACAGAGATTGCGGCAGGATTGTTGTCGGGTGCGGTGGTTTCGCCGCGCACGGACTCCGTGTTGGCGGGACATTGCCAATTTTGGAGACAACTGATGATAATCGACATTAGCTGCTACCCCACCAAGCTGGTCGACCTGGCATGGCGGCACGATGGCGATCCGTTTACCGGCGAGCGCCTCCTGAAGATGATGGACGGCCCGTTTTATGTGAACGGGAAGCCGCGGCGCATCGACAAGGCGTTCATCCAGCCGCCGCAGGGCAACACGATCTACACCGACGGCCATGGCGACCTGACCGGCAAGGACGCGATCCGCGACTACATGGCCTACACGGTCGAGCTGGTTCAGAAATATCCCGACCGCTTTCTCGGCTGCTTCGTCTACAATCCGCGCTACGGCACCCAAAACGGCGCCGAGGAGATCGAGCACCACGCCAAGGAATACGGCTTCAAGATGGTGCAGCTCCAGGCCAACATGCACGCCTACCGGCCCGACCGGGCGCTCGACTGGCTGCGCCCGGCGATGCGGAAATGCGCCGAGCTCGGCCTTCTGGTGAAAGTGCATACCGGCGACGGACCGTATTCGATCCCGACCGAATTCTATCCGATCATCCGCGAATTCCCCGAGGTCAATTTCATCCTCGGCCATTTCGGCGTGCAGACCGGCGGCGTCTACTGCTTCGAACCGTTCCAGATGGCGTTGGACGCACCCAATGTCTACGCCGAATCGGGCTGGTGCCTGCAGTCGCGCATCGTCGAGTTCGCCAAGGAACTGCCGAAGGAAAAGATCCTGTTCGGCACCGACACGCCGCCTAACGAGCCGGGCATGTGGCTCAGACTGCTGGAGGTTCTGTGTCACGAGCCGCCGCAGGGCCTGAACCTCGATGAGGACACGCTGGAAGATTATTTCGGCAACAACATCGCGCGTATGATCGGTCTCGACCCGACGCCGCCGCCGCGCACCGTCGAAGAGGCGAAAGCACGCCTGAAGGGCGAAACGCCCACGCTCGCAACGGCCTGAGGCCGTCCAGCGATCGCTCTCGAAAAATTCCGGAGATCATCATGATTATCGACACCCACCTGCACCCGACCAATCTGGTCGACGAGGCCTGGCGGCACACGGGAACGCCGTTCAACGGCGAGCGCATGCTCAAACTGATGGACGGTCCGTACTGGATCAACGGCAAGCCGCGCCGCATCGACATGGGCTTCATCCAGCCGCCGCCCGGCAATACCGGCTATCGCGACGGCAATCGCATGGGCCGCGAAGGCATTCGCGACTACATGGCCTACATCGCCGAGCTGTGCCAGAAATACCCCGACCGCTTCATCGGCAACTTCAACTACAACCCGCGCTGGGGCCCGGAAAACGGCGCGGCGGAGCTGGAATTCCACGTCAAGGAATACGGCTTCAAGATGCTGAAGCTGCACGCCAACATGCACGGCTACCGGCCGGACCGGGCTCTGGAATGGCTGCGGCCGGCGATGAAGAAATGCGCCGAGCTCGGCGTCGTCGTGCTGATCCACACCGGCGACGGACCCTACACGATCCCGACGATGTTCTACCCGATCATCCGCGAGTTCCCGATGGTCAACTTCATCATCGGCCATTTCGGCATCCAGACCGGCGGCAACTATTCCTTCGAATCCTTCTGGATGGCGATGGACACGCCCAACGTTTATTGCGAATCCGGCTGGTGCTTCCAGTCGCGGATCGTCGAGTTCGCCAAGGAACTGCCGAAGGACAAGATCGTGTTCGGCACCGATTCGCCGCCCAACGAGCCGGGCATGTGGCTGCGCGAACTGGAGGTTCTGTGCCACGAGCCGCCGCAGGGGCTCGGTCTTTCGGAAGACGACCTGGAAGGTTATCTCGGCAACAATATCGCCAAGCTGGTCGGTATCGACCCCACCCCTCCGCCCCGTACCATGGACGAGGCGAAGGCGCGCCTGACGGACACCTATGCAGGCGTCAAGCGCGGCGCGGGCCAGGCTGTTCCCGCCTGATGTCCGCCGGCGGCCCGGCCGAGCCGGGCCGCCGCTCTTTCCGCGCGCAAGGTAAAGATCAAAGAGCATTCCTGATGGACAAGCCGGCACCCTACGACACGCAGGACATTCGTCGTTTCCTGGCCGATTATCGCGCGGCCTGTCCGCACGATATCCTGACGATCGACGAACCCGTCTCCGACGACCAGGACGTTACCGCTTGCATCTGGGCGCTGGCGGCGCAAAACCGCGCGCCGGTGCTGCATTTCCGCAAGGTCGAAAATATCGGCGCCGAGGTCGTCTCCAACATATTCGGCTCTCGCGAACGCATCGCACATCTGTTCGGCGTTGAGGAAAGCCGGCTGCACGAGGCCTATCAGGCGCGCTCGCGGCGCGAGGTTGCGCCGGTCGAGCTTAAGAGCGGCCCGGTGACGGAACTGGTCGAGGATAGTGATATCGACCTTGAGTCGCTGCCGATGCTGAAGCACTTCGCCACCGACCGGGCGAAATACATCACCAGCGGCGTCATCATCGCCGAGCATCCAGAAACCGGCGGCGGCAATCTGAGCTACCACCGGGCGATGATCCATTCGAAGAACGAACTGGCGACCAGCCTGCATTCGCGCGGCCATTTGTGGCGGTTGTTGAACATGGCCAAGGAACGCGGCCAGCCGATGCCGGTCGCCATGGTGATCGGCGCGCATCCGCTGTTCATGATCGCGGCCTCGGCCCGGCTTGCCTTCGGCGCCGACGAGCGCGACGTGGCCGGCGGGCTCTTGGGCGAACCGCTCAAAGTGGTGCGCACGCCCAGGCACGGCATCCGCGTGCCTGCCTTCGCCGAGATCGTGCTGGAAGGGGTGATCGAGCCGGAAGCCCATGTGGAGGAAGGGCCGTTCGGCGAGTTTACCGGCTATTCGTCGGACCGATCGACCAATAATCTGTTCCGTGTCGAAACGGTGATGTGCCGGCGCGACGCGATGCTGGTTTCGGTCGCCGGCGGCAATTCGGCCGAACATCTCAATCTCGGGCGCGTGCCGCGCGAGGCCGAGATGGTGGAAAAGCTGAAGCAGCGTTTCCCCAGCGTGACGGCCGTGCACTACCCGGCCTCGGGAACGCATTTCCACGCCTATGTGGCGCTCAACCAGATGCGGCCAGGGGAGGCGCGTCAGGTCATGCTCGGCCTGCTCGGCTGGGACGCCTATCTCAAGACGGTGATCGCCGTCGACGCCGATGTCGACGTCACCCGCGACAGCGACGTGCTTTGGGCGCTGTCGACCCATTTCCAGCCCCACCGCGACGTCGTCATCATCGAAGGGCTGCCCGGCAACGCGCTCGACCCGTCGGCGTCGGGCATCGGCACGACCTCGCGCATGGGCCTCGACGCCACGCGCGGCGCCGATTTCCACGGCACGCTGGCCAGGATCGACGACGCGGCTTTCGCCCGCGCCCGTGCCGTGCTCGGCCGGCTCGGCGCGGCCGGGGGCTGAGGCGGGCGTCCCGTGAAGCCGGCCGATCCCTCCCGCAAGCGGCTGATCGTCGGTATCAGCGGCGCCTCCGGCGCGATCTACGGCATTCGCCTTCTGGAGATCCTGCGCGCGCTCGACATCGAGACCCATCTGATCGTGTCGAACGCGGCGCGGATCACGCTGGCGATGGAAACCGACAGCACGATCGCCGAGGTCGAACAGCTGGCGGCCGTGGTGCATTCCAACAAGGATATCGGCGCAGCCTGCTCCAGCGGCTCGTTTCGCACGCTCGGCATGATCGTCGCGCCGTGCTCGGTCAAGACGCTGGCGGAAATCGCGTCCGGCGTGACCTCCAGCCTTCTGGCGCGGGCCGCCGACGTGACGCTCAAGGAACGCCGCAAGCTGGTTTTGATGTTGCGCGAGACGCCGTTGCACCTGGGCCATATCCGTTCGATGGCGCAGGCGACGGAGGCCGGCGCGATCATCTGCCCGCCGGTGCCGGCATTTTACGCCAAGCCGCAAACGCTCGACGATATGGTCAACCATACAGTCGGGCGCGTGCTCGACCTGTTCGACATCGATGCCGGCCTCGTGCGGCGCTGGGACGGGTTGAAGGGCGCTGCCAAACAGCCGGTGACCGAGTAGACCCGTCAACGGCGCCCTGGTCGGTCAAATCTTCTTTTATTTTCTTGTTTTCCTTGACATTCCTGTTTCTCCCGACGGCAGGCGGATGACCGTTCCGACATTTGCCCCGTCACCGGAACAAGCAAAAAAAATCGCCGGCGCGAAGGCCGGCGACAGGTGGGGAGTCCTGGGAGAATGACAGGTCTCAGGCGAGACAGGTTTCAAGCATCTTCTCGATCTCGGCGCGGTCGATGTCGCGGCCGATGAAGACCAGCTTGGAATAGGGGCGGTCCTTGCCCCAGGCATGGTCGGCGCGAAAATCCATCAGCTTGTGGACGGCCTGGAGAACGAAAAAGCGGTCGTCTCCATCGATCGCCAGGATGCCCTTGGTGCGGAAGATCGCGTCGCCGTTTTCCTGAAGATAGGCCGACAGGGTAGCCTCCAGCCTGGCGCGGTCGAAGCGCTTGTCGAAGGTGAAAGATTCCGATCCCACCGTCTGGTCGTGCGTATGGTGGTGGTGATGATCGTGGTCGTCGAGATTCAGGAGCTTGGCGCGCTCGGCGACATAGGAAGGCTGGAACCCGCTAATGCCGAGAATGTTTGACAGGTCGACCTTGCCATAGCTGGCCTTCAAAATGTCCGCGGTCTCGTTGAGCTTGCGCAGATTGGTCTCCAATGCGCCGATGGCGGCATCGTCGACCAGATCGACCTTGTTGATGACGATCCGGTCGGCGGCCACGATCTGGTCGACCGCCTGGTTGTCGCGCCCGTCCAGAAGCGGATCGTCGACATGCTGGGCGATGTGCTTGGCATCGACCATGGTCACGATGGCGTCGAGCTCGACCTGACCGGCGACCTCGTTGTCGATGAAGAAGCTGGTGGCGACCGGCGTTGGGTCGGCCAGGCCGCTGGTTTCGACCAGGATGTGGTCGAACTTGTCCTTGCGGGCAAGCAGCTTCTGCAGCACCTCGACCAGATCGTTGCGCACGTCGACGAAGCAGCAGATGCAGCCGTTCTGCATCTGGAAAATCTCCTCCTCCGAGGCGATCACCAGATCGGAATCGACGTCGATTTCGCCGAACTCGTTCTCGATCACGGCGATGCGGTGACCGTGGCGCTCGGTCAAGATGTAGTTGAGCAGCGTCGTCTTGCCGGCGCCGAGGAAGCCGGTGAGGATGGTGACGGGAACCTTGTCGCCGCCCGTTGCCTGGATGTCGGGCATGGTCATGCCTCCTTCAATTTCACGCGCAGGGCGTTGAGGACGTTTTCCGGCGTGATCGGGTAGTGGCGGAAGCGCACACCGATCGCGTCGTGGATGGCGTTGGCGATGGCAGGCCCGATGGCGATGATCGGATCCTCGCCGACACCCTTGGCACCCCAGGGACCGCCCGGATCGGGCGCGGTTTCCAGGATGATCGTGCGGATCGGGGGCATGTCCATCGACAGCGGCATCTTGTAGTCGACGAAGCTCGGATTGAGCGAGCGGCCATTCGTCAGATCGATGACGTAGTCCTCGCTCAGCGTGTGGCCGATGCCCTGCTGGATGCCGCCCTCGATCTGCCCGGCGGCGGCGATCGGATGGATGACCTTGCCGATCTCGTGCACCGGGATCACCTGGAGGACGGCGACCTCGCCGGTCTCGGTGTCGACCTCGACCTCCACGAAATGGGCGCCGAACGAGTATGATTTGGTCGGGGTGTAGGTGCCGACACCGACGAGCTGGATCGCCGGCATGCCGCGCTGCGGGGCAACCGCCTCGCCGAGCGAGATCGAGCGGTTGGAGCCGTCGGTGCGGGTGATGACGCCGTCGGTGATCGTCAGATCCTCGGGGGCGGCGTCGAGCATCGGCGCGGCGTGGGCCAGCACCTGGCGACGCACGTCGGCGGCCGCGATCTGGGCGGCGCGGCCGCCCATATAGGTGGTGTGGCTGGCGAACGCGCCGATGTCCCAGGGCACCACGTCGGTGTCGCCCTGGACGACGGCGATATCCTCGAACGGCACGCCGAGCTCCTCGGCGACGATCTGCGACAGCGCGGTGTGGGCGCCGGTGCCGAGGCCTGCGGTGCCGGTCAGGAGCGTCACCGTGCCATCCTCGTTCATCTTGACGATGGCGTTGCCCTGTTCCTTGATGCCGGGATAGGCGCTGGAACCGTGCATCTCGCAGCCGATGCCCCAGCCGCGACGCTTGACGCCGTCGCCCTTCGGGGCCTTGCGCACTGTGTACCAGTCGCTTTCGGCCATGCCGCGGCGGATGCAATCCTCCAGGCCGTGGCCGACGATGGGATGGTTGGACGGCGCGATGTCGCCTTCGCGGACCGCGTTCTTCAGCTTGAACTCGGCCGGATCGAAGCCCAGCCTTTCGGCCGCCTCGTCGACCTGCAGGTCGATGGCGAAATAGGTCTGGACCACGCCGTAGCCGCGAAAGGCGCCGGCGATCGGCGTGTTGGTGTAGATGGCGCGGCCTTCCAGATGAATATTGTCGCAGCGGTAGAGCGAGGTCATCGCCGCCGTGCCGACATTGGTCACGCCCGGACTGTGCGAGCCGTAGGCGCCGGAATTGAAGACGATCCGCGCCTGGCGGGCGGTGATGCGGCCGTCCTTGGTGAAACCCTGCTTGAGCCAGATCTTGCCGGGATGACGCGAGCGGCCGCCGAAAAAGGTCTCCTTGCGGGTGAACTCCATGCGGACAGGGCGCGCGGTCTCCCTGGCGAGCAGGGCCGAGAGGAATTCGTGCTGGAACAGGTCCTGCTTGGCGCCGAAACCGCCGCCCATGTGGTCGACCACGACGCGGACCTTGTTCAGCGGCACGCCGAGCACTTCGGCCAGCGCGCCGCGCACCATGAAGGCGGTCTGGGTCGAACTCCAGATGGTAAGCTTGCCGTTGCCGTCCCACTGGGTGACGCAGATATTGGGTTCCATATAGGCGGCGGTCGGGCGGCCGAGTTCGTATTCACCCTCGATGACGAGGTCGGCCTCGACAAAACCTTTCTCGATGTCGCCGCGTTCGACGATCACCGGCGGCAGGACGTTGTTGTTGTCCAGGCCGTTGTCGTGGATCGCTGGCGCGTCGGGTTTCAGCGCGTCCTCGACGGTGAAGACGGCCGGTAGCGGCTCGTACTCGACCTTAATCAGGCCGAGCGCTTCTTCGGCGATTTCTTCGCTGACGGCCGCGACCGCGGCCACGCCCTCGCCCCAGTAACGTACGCGGTCGTCGAGGATGTACTGATCCTTGGTGACGGAGGCCGAGCGCGGATGCGGCGAGCCGTAGTGCAGCACGCGCGGCACGTTTTCGTGCGTGAGCACGGCCTTGACGCCCTTGAGCGCCAGCGCCTTGGACGTGTCGATCGACTTAATGCGCGCATGGGCGATGTCGCAGCGCTTGATCTTGCCGTGCAGCATCCCGGGCAGGATGATGTCGCCGGCATAGATGGCGCTGCCGGTAACCTTTTCCAGCGTGTCGGAGCGCTTGACGCTCTTGCCGACAACCGAGAAGCTTTGTTTGGTCGCGACGGGATGATCGTGAACAGTCATTGGGCCCTCGCTTTGTTCATCTCGTCGGCAGCGTCCTGAACGGCCTCGATGATTTTGGTGTATCCGGTGCAGCGGCAGATATTGCCGGCCAGCGCGAAGCGGATCTCGTCCTCGCTCGGGGCGGGGGTCTCGTCGAGCAGGGCCTTGGCCATCATGACGATACCGGGCGTGCAGAAACCGCACTGGGCGCCGCCGTGTTCCATGAACTTTTCCTGCAGCAGATGCGGCCTGTCGGGCCCGTGCTGCAGGCCCTCGATGGTCAGGATGTCGGCGCCTTCGGCCTCGACAGCCAGCACCAGGCATGCATTGACGGGCTTGCCGTCCATGATGACGGTGCAGGCGCCGCAATCGCCGACGTCGCAGCCCTTCTTGGTGCCGGTCAAGCCGCCTTCGGCGCGCAGCACGTCGAGCAGGGTGCGATTGACGGGGGAGGGCAGCTCGCGTTCCTCTCCATTAACAGTCATCGTGACGATACGGGTCATCAAATTCCTCCCATGGCCTGGCCAATGGCGCGCCGGGTCAAAACGCCGACCATCTCGCGGCGGTAGGCGGCGCTTGCGCGCACATTGCTGATCGGTGTGGATTCGGCCATCGCCGCATCGGCGATCGCGGCGATGGCGGCCGGGTCGATGGCGCGGCCGCGCAGAAGCGCCTCGGCGTTGCGAGCGCGGATCGGGGTCGGCGCGACCGCGCCGAGTGCGATGCGGATCTCCGTACAGGTGTTGCCATCGCGCTCGAGGCTGACGGCGACGCCGACGGTTGCGAGCTCCATCGCCTTGCGGCGGCCATGCTTGATGTAGGCGCGGCCGCTTTGCGGGCGTGACGGCGGCACGGAAATGCCGGTGACGATGTCGCCGGGCACCAGGACGGTGCGGCCGGGACCGGTAAAAAGGTCCTCCACCAGGATGTGCCGTTCCTGGCCGCGATTGTAGACGGAAAGCGAAGCGCCGTCGGCGACCAGCGGCGGAATCGTGTCGGCCGATGGCGAGGCGCGGCAGACATTGCCGACCACGGTGGCGCGGTTGCGGACCTGGATCGAACCGAGCGCGCTGACGGCGGTGCGCAGGTTGGGATAGTGTTCGATCACCGGCGCCCAGATTTCCAGTTCGCGCGCGGCGACCAAAGCGCCGAAGCGCAGGCCGGCCTCGGCGTCGTAGCGGTAGTCTTTCAGACCGGGTATCTTCTTGATGTCGACGACGTGGAGCGGCTTGCGCAGTTCCTCCTTGATCTCGACCAGAAGGTCGGTGCCGCCGGCGATGACGCTGGCCTCGGACCCGAGATCGGCCATGAGCGCGGAAGCCTCTTCGAGGCTTTCCGGCTGGTAATAGTCAAAACGTCTCATCTCGGCTCCATCCCTTTATATGCTTTTTCTCTAGCGACATTGTCGGCGGGCGCGGGTGGTCAGGCGGGCCGCGGCCGCGGGTCCTGCCCAGCCTCGTCCCCGCCGACAGACTTGATCGCGCTGTCGCGGTCTGTGCGAAGCTCCCGTTCGAGCTCGCGCAAATGCTCGGTGTTGAGGCGCGCGGCCTCGGCGCCGTCGCCGCGCGCCAGCGCGTCGGCGATCCGCTGGTGTGCCTCGTTGCCGCAAAATCGCGACTTGCGCGCCTCGCGCGTCCACGACAGCAACGGTTGGCGATTGATGAGGTCGCGCACGAAACCCGTCAGAACGTCGTTGCCGGAGAGTTCGGCGACAAGCAGATGAAAACGCCGCGATAAGTGGCGGGCCTCCTCCATGCGTCCGGCTTCGTAGGCTGTGCTTTCCTCGTCGATGAAGGCGTCGAGCCTGGCGCGACCGGCGTCGTTGAGCGTGTGCGCGACAATGTCGAGCACGGCTGCCTCGATCACGATGCGCGCCTCGAAAATCTGCCGTGCCTCCCCCGGAGAGCACATCGCGATGGTGGCGCCCTTGTTGGGACTGAGTTCGACAAGGCCGGCATGAGCAAGCGTAAGTAAACCATTACGGATGGCGGAGCGGCTGGCGCCGGCATAGCTGGCGAGTTCACGTTCGATCAGCCGCGTGCCGGGCGCGATCCTGTGCCCGAGGATGGCCTCGACCACCGCGCTGACGACGCGCTCCTCGGCCTCCGGTCCGCTCATCGATGCGCCGGGCGTTGCAGCGGCGTGACCGGGTCTGACGCGAAAGGGGGATTCCGACATGCGACCTCCATCAAGATTGTTGACAATCTATTCATTAAGTACAGATTGTCAACAAAATTTTCAATGGCTAAAAATATAATGATACCAATTAGTTAAATTCTCATATCCGCATCGTCGGGTAATTTTGGCTATTTTGCGAATAATTTCCGTTCATTGCAAGTATATATCAACTGGTGTCGAAATAATATTTCATATAATAAAATATATATAACCCGTTCTATAGGTTGATCGATCTTCTGGTCTATGATTATTCGTAAATTTATTTATTCGTACGCATTGCCCTCGCCGATGTCGGCTCGGCCGCGTGCGTTTGGCGGGCTGGGCCCATTCATTGAAATTCAGAAAGAATTTATCTGGATAATGAATTTGCCTAATCAATGGGTCCGGCGCTAGCGTTGCCGTCGATGGTGAAAGCCAGGAAAGGGAGTTTTGGATGCTGGCAAACGGTAACGTCCTTCATCCCCGTGCCGGCCGCGCCTATGTTTTGCGCGGCGGGCGCATCGTCGTGAGCGCCGACGAGATCCGCAACGCCGATATCCTTGTCGGCGTCGACGGGCGCATCGCCCGGATCGGGGAGGGGGTAAGCGACCCCGGTGCCGATATAGTGGACATTTCCGGCCGATTGGTGGTGAGCGGCCTCGTCGACGCCCATCAGCATCTCGACAAAACCGGTGTGCTGCGGTTCACACCGAATCCGTCGGGTACGCTGCAAGGCGCACGCGAGGCATTTGCCAAATATGCCCGCAACGCGCCGCCGGACGACATTACGCGCCGCGCCGAGCGCACCATGGCGCGCTGCCTGTCACGCGGGACGACCGCGATCCGCAGTCACGTCAACGTCGACAAGGATGCCGGTTTCAACGGGATCGAGGCGCTCTCGGCGCTGCGAGACAGTTGGGCGGACCGATTGACGCTGCAACTGGTGGCGTTCATGACCCCGCATCCCGGGCAAGATCTCGAATGGCTCGAAGCCAATATCGACGCCGCCGTCGAGAAGGCGGACGTGGTCGGCGGCACGCCGGCCGTGGCCGAGGATCCCTTTCGCTACATGGACATTCTGTTCGGCGCGGCCGCCCGTCACGGCAAGCCGGTCGACCTGCATCTCGACGAACATCTCAATCCGCAGCGGCCGCTGTTCGATGCGGTCTTCGACCGGGTGCGCAAATTCGGGCTCGAGGGCCGCACCGTGCTGAGCCACGTCTCGGTGTTGAGCGCGATGCCGCGCGATGCCTTCGAGCGCGTCCGCAACGAGATTCTCGAGCTTGATCTCGGCGTCGTCACATTGCCGGCGGCCAATCTCTATCTGCAGGGGCGCGACGCGGACATGCTGCCGCCGCGCGGGCTGACGCGCGTGGCCGAGCTGGTGCGTGCGGGCGTTCCGATCGCGACCGCGTCGGACAATATCCAGGACCCGTTCGTGCCGACCGGTGCCGGCGACATGCTGGAAATCGGCCGCTGGACGTTGCTTGCCGGCCATTTACGCGGCGACGAACTGAAGACCGTCTATTCGATGATGACCGATATCCCGGCCCGGTTGATGGGTTTGGGGGCGGATTACGGTCTGCGCGAGGGCGCGTTCGCCGATCTGTTGGTCACCGATTGCGCCGATGTCGACACGTTGGTTGCCGGCGGCGCCGACGCGATGACGGTGATCGCCAAGGGCAAACCCGTTTTCGACACGGCTTCCAGGCCGGTCGCGGGAGACGAGCACCGCCAGCCGGCGGGGAGCGGCTGACCGGCATCCGACTGGAGCCGGGACGCATGATGAATGATATCTGGGAGGAGCATCATGACTATGACTAGACGCAACTATATTGCGGGCATGGCGGTCGCAGCCGCGGTGACGATGTCGCTGCCGACCGCGGCCTGGGCCGACACGCTGAAGATGGGGCTGCTGGTGCCGGGCAGCGTTTCGGAGGAAGGCTGGAACCGCATCGGCTACAACGCGCTGAAAGGCGTGGAGAAGGAACTGGGCGCGCAGGTCAGCTATGTCGAGCTGCAGCAGAATCCGGCCTCTTTCGAAAAGGCGTTCCGCGACTATGCAAGCCAGGGCTACACCGTTATCCTGGGCCATGGCTTCGAGTTTCAGGATGCCGCGCTCGACGTGGCGCCGGACTATCCCGATACCGTCTTCCTGATCTCCTCGAGCTACATTCACGAAGACAACGTGATCGGCCTCAACACCGACACCAGCCAGCCCTTCTTCCTGATGGGTTTGGTCGCTGCGAAAATGGGCAAGAAGGCCGGCCTCGTGGGCGGCATGGAAATCCCGCCGATCCAGCAGGCCTTTGAGGGATTCAAGAATGGCGCCCGCAGCGTCGATCCCGAATTCCCGATCAGCGAGGCCTATATCGGCAATTTCTCCGACACCACGGCCACCAAGGAAGCGGCCCTGAGCATGATCGCGCAAGGCGTCGACTTCCTCGTGCCGAACGCGTCCGGCGCCACGATCGGCGGCTACCAAGCGATTGCGGAAGCGGGCAAAGATGTCGGCACCTTCAGCATCTTCAGCGATTTCACCGAGGTCGCCCCGGACAATATTCTGGGCCTCTACGTTGCCGACTACGCCCAGGGCGTGGTGAAGGTGGTGCGGGGGATCCAGGAGGGTGACGTGCCGAGCGGCAACGTCGAGTTCGGCCTCAAGGATCCCGAGGTGATGAAATTCACCTTCCGCGACGACGTGAAGAACCCGGTTCCGGCCGACATTCGCGCCGTTGTCGAAGAGGTGAAGGGGAAGATCGCCGCCGGCGAGATCCAGACCCGCGCGCGCTGAAGCGGGCCGCGAAAGCCGGTCGCCGGCTTTCCGGATGGATCGTGCAACACCAGGCGAGACGAACCGTGAGGGCGCGAAGAACGTGCCCTCATGGTGGCGGCAGGCGCGCGACGGCCTTGCCGACCGCGTGATGAGGGAGAGAGCATCATGAAGTTTTCGAGAAGGACCTGCCTTGCGGCGCTGGCCGGCCTGACCATGGCGGGCGCGACCGGACCAGCGCTGGCTGACGATTTCAAGATGGGGCTGCTTGTGCCGGGCAGCGTCGCCGAGGAGGGCTGGAACCGCATCGCCTATGACGCCTTGCTGCGTGTCGAAAAGGAACTCGGCGCCGATATCAGCTATGTCGAGCTGCACGAAAACCCGTCGGCGTTCGAAAACGCGTTCCGCAACTATGCCAGCCAGGGCTATGACGTGGTGCTCGGCCATGGCTTCCAGTTCCAAGACGCGGCGCTGACCGTTGCCGCGGATTTTCCCGATACGACATTCCTGATTTCGTCGAGCCACGTCTTCGACGGCAATGTGATCGGCCTCAACACAGATTCCAGCGAGCCATTCTATCTCATGGGTGTCATCGCGGCGATGACCGGCAAGTCGGCGGGCCTGGTCGGCGGGCTTGAAATCCCGCCGATCAAGCAGTCCTTCGAGGGTTTCATCAACGGGGCGCGCAGCGTCGATCCGAACTTTCCGATCTCGCAGGTCTATGTCGGCAGCTTCACCGATTCGACCGCGGCCAAGGAAGCGGCGGTCGGCATGATCGCGCGTGGTGCCAACATTGTCGTGCCCAACGCCAATGCGGCCGGTCTCGGCGTCGTGCAGGCGGCGCGCGAAGCGGGGCCGGACGTCCAGACCTTCAGCGTCTATTCCGACTATACCGAGGCGGCGCCTGAAAACACGCTCGGCGTCTATGTCGCCGATTACGGCCAGGGCATCGTGCGCATCGTCTCGCAGATCAAGGACGGCAGTTTCGAGGCGGCCGGCAATATCGTGTTCGGCCTCAAGGACACCGACGTGATGATGTTTTCCTACAACGATCATTCCGCCCGTTCCGTGCCGGACGATGTCCGCCGCAAGGTGGAGGAGGTCAAAAACGGGATCATCGCCGGCGAGATTGCAACCCGCGCCGATTAACCCATCACCTGCAAGGACAGGGCACCGACCGGTGCCCGGTTCCATGCTTTCGCGAGTTTTTCGAACGACGACAGGATCATGGCGAACATCGAAAACGAGCGGCCGCGCGCCGCGGATACCGATATTATGGGAAATGCCATGAGCATGTTGGTTCGGATCGCACAGGCGATCGCCCTGCCCGTCGCGGCGGTGCTGGTCGCGCTTATATGCGGCGGCATACTTTTGAGCCTCAACGGCTTCAACGGATGGGACGTCTTTTCCGTCATGATTGTCGGCGTGCTGCAGGACACACGTTCGATCGCCGAGATCCTGCTGAAATCGATCCCGCTGATCCTGATCGGCGTCGGGCTGTGCGTGGCCTTTCGCTGCAGCATCTGGAACATCGGCGCGGAGGGGCAGCTTTATGCCGGTGCGGTCGCGGCGACGATCGTCGGCGTCGCTTTCGAGGGCCTGACACCCTGGATCTACGTGCCGCTCGTCATGGTGGCCGGCGCGCTCGCCGGCGCGGCCTGGGCCGGGATCGCCGGCCTGCTCAAGGTCTATTTCCGCGCCAGCGAGATCGTCACCACGATCATGCTCAACTATATCGCGCTGATCGGGACCAGCTATCTGGTGACGGGCCCGCTGCGCGACGCCGCCTCGGCCTATCCGCAGTCGGCGCGGCTTTTGAAGGAGGCTTGGATGCCGCGCATTCTGCCGCCGACACGGCTGCATATCGGCATCCTGGTCGCCGTCGCGCTGGCGATCGCCTTTTATGTATTCCTGTTCCGCAGCAGCGCCGGTTATGCGGTGCGCGTGGTCGGCATCAACGCCAATGCGGCGCGCTATGCGGGCATCAATGTCGGCCGCAACATCATGATCGCCATCTGCATCAGCGGCGGCATGGCGGGTTTGGCCGGCGCGTTCGAGGTCGCCGGCGTCACGCGCCGGCTCTACCAGAACATTTCGCCCGGCTACGGCTTCGAGGGCATCGCGGTCGCGCTCTTGGCCAACAACAACCCGATCGGAGCGATTTTTTCCGGCGGGCTGTTCGCCATACTGCGCTCCGGGTCCGAGTTGATGCAGATCACCGCCCAGGTGCCGCAGGTTCTGGTGTCGGTGATCCAGGGCATGGTCATTCTCTCGGTCGTCGCCTTCGGCGTCTACCGGTTCCGCTCCGCCTCCCGTTCGCAGTAGGTTCATCATGGAAGACGTCGCGACACTCGGTTTCATCGCCACCACGATCGGCGCCACCTGGCGCCTGGCGACCCCGCTGATCTTCGCCGCGATCGGCGAGGTGTTTTCGGAGCGGGCCGGCGTGCTCAATATCGGGCTGGAAGGCGTGATGCTGGTCGGCGCCTTCGTCGGCTTTGCCACCATGTTCGCCTATGGCAGCCTGCCGCTCGGGCTGGCGTCGGCGGTAGCGGCCGGCGCGGTCGTCGGGCTGCTGTTCGCCTTTTTCACCATCACCATCAAGGCCGACCAGATTGTGGTCGGCGCGGCGATAAACCTGCTCGGCATGGGACTGACGGCCTTCCTGTTCCGCACTTATTTCGTCGGCACGGGTCGGGGCGTCGAAATCGCGCAACCGCTCGACATTCCCGGTCTCAGCGACCTGCCGTTCTTCGGCGAGGCGTTCTTCCGTCACAACGCCATCGTCTACAGCACGCTGCTTGTGGTGGTGCTCGCGGTGGTGGTTCTCTACAAGACCTCGTTCGGACTGACCCTGCGCGCCGTCGGCGAGCATCCCAAGGCGGTCGACGTGGTCGGGCGCAGCGTGGCCGCCTACCGCTACGGCGCGGTCATGATCGGCACCGGGCTTGCCGGTCTCGGCGGCGCGTTTCTGACACTTGGTCATTCCAACCAGTTCGTCGAAAACATCACCTCCGGTCGCGGCTTCATCGCGCTCGCGGTCGTCGTGTTCGCGCGCTGGTCGCCGGTGGGCGCTTTCTTCGTCGCCATGTTGTTCGGCCTGTTCTACGCGTTGCAGCTTCAGCTTCAGGCACAGCCGGCGCTCAACATTCCCTACCAGGCCCTGCAGGCGCTGCCTTACGTGATGACCATCGTCGCTCTGGTGATGGTACGCAATAAGGGCGACACGCCGAAGATGCTCGGCGTTCCCTACACCAAGGCGTGAGGCGGGACCGATGAACACACAGCCCTTCCTTCGCATGGACGACATCCACAAGCGCTTTGGCGATCTCGTCGCCAGCGGCGGCGTCACGCTCGAGGTGGAAGAGAACGAAATTCATTCGCTGCTCGGCGAGAACGGTGCCGGCAAGAGCGTTCTGATGAATATTTTGTGCGGGGTTCTGTCTCCGAACGAAGGCCAGATCATCTACAGGGGCGAACCGTTGCGGCTGGGCTCGCCGCGCGAGGCGATCCGGCATGGCATCGGCATGGTGCATCAGCATTTCATGCTGGTTCCGAACCTGACGGTGGCGGAAAACTACGTGCTGGGGCAGGGCATGCCGGCGCGCGTGATCAGCAATATGCGCGACGTCTATGCGCGTATCCGCGAATTGTCCGAGCGTTACGGGCTCGATGTGCGTCCCGATGCGCTGATCCAGGACCTTTCGGTCGGCGAACAGCAGCGGGTGGAGATCCTCAAAGTGCTGTTTCACGGCATCGATCTACTGATCCTCGACGAACCGACGGCCGTGCTGACGCCGCAGGAGACCGACCGCTTGCTTGTGCTGTTGCGCGACCTGGTCAAGGACGGCAAGACGGTGATCTTCATCTCGCACAAGCTCGACGAGGTGATGACGGTCAGCGACCGCGTCAGCGTCATGCGCGACGCCAAGGTGGTGTTCACCACGCGGGCCGCCGACACCAATCCGCGCGAACTGGCGCGCATGATGGTCGGCCGCGACGTGCTGATGGAGCTGCCGCGCACGAACCGGACACCGGGGCGCACGGTGTTTTCCGTCGACGGGCTGAGTTGCGACAACGAGATCGGTCTGCCGGCGGTGCGCAATGTCTCGCTCGAGGTGCGCGAAGGCGAGATCGTCGGCATTGCCGGCGTGTCCGGTAACGGGCAGAGCGAACTCGCGCTCGCCATGACCGGCCTCCTGCCGGTCACCTCGGGAACGATTTCGCTCAATGGCGAGGAGATCAGCCGGTTGCCGCCCGGCGAGGTCAACCGCCGGCCGATCGGGCACATTCCCGAAGACCGTCACAAGATGGGTATCGTGCTGCCTCTGGCGCTGACGGAAAACGTGCTCTTGCAACGTTACAACAGGCCACCCTTCGCCAAGCACGGCCTGTTGAAATTCGGGACGATCGCCGAGCACACCCGCGACCTGATCCGTCGGTTCCGGGTCAAGGCTTCGGGCGAGTTCGACCTGATCCAGAACCTGTCCGGCGGCAATCAGCAAAAGCTGGTCGTGGCGCGCGAACTGGCGCGCGATCCCGATTTCCTGCTTATCAACCAGCTCACCCGCGGCATCGATATCGGCGCCATGGAACTGGTCATGCAGGAGGTTCTCAAACAGCGCGAGGCGGGCCGGGCGATCCTTTTGATCTCGACCGAGTTGGAGGAATTGTTCGCCATTTGCGACCGCATCCTGGTGATGTTCCACGGCGAGCTGGTCGGCGAGCTGCCTCCCGACCGGGGGCGCATCGAGGAGATGGGCCTGCTGATGGCCGGCGACAGGCAGGAAGCGGCCCGGCTGGCCGCCGCGCGGACCTGATGAGCAGGCGTACGCGGCACTCTCATTCAAAATTCGAAACAATTTCGCGAATATTGTCGGATTGAAAATCAATCGCGATAGCCTCACCCTGCCGGACCGAGATGGCCGCAACGGCCATCGGACCCAGCAGGACGGGACCCGCCGTGTGAACGTAACGCTTCGCCAGATACAGGCCTTCGTCGCCGTGGCGGAGCTTGGCCGTTTCAATCTCGCCGCCGGCCGGCTGAACCTGACCCAGTCGGCAATCAGCATCCTGATCAAGGAGCTGGAGACCGAGCTCAGGCAGAGGCTGTTCGACCGCCATACCCGCATGGTCAGCCTGACGGGGGCGGGGCGCGAGTTCTTTCCCCAGGCCCGCAAGGTGCTGGAGGACCTCGAGATCGCGGTCGACAGCGTGCACGAACTGGCCTCGCTGCGGCGCGGGCGGGTTCTTGTCGCCTCGGCGATCGTTTTGGCGGCGACCTTCCTGCCGCCGGTGATTGCCCGGTTCAACCGGCGCTATCCCGATATCAGCGTGCAGGTGCGCGACATGCCGGAGGAGGAAATCCGTCCGGCGCTGAAGCGCAACGAGGTCGATTTGGCGATCGGCACGGTCGCCGACGAGGACCCGGAGGTGGAATCCACCCACATGATGCGCGACCGGCTGATGCTGGTATGCCGGGCCGATCATCGTTTCGCGCGCCAGAAGAACGTGCGCTGGTCGGATCTGTCCGGCGAGGCGCTGATTGCGCTGGCGAAGGAAAACCCGCTGCGCGACCTCGTCGACCGGGCACTGCTGCACGTGGCGCCGGATATCCGGCCGTCCTACGAGGTGCGGTTTTCAACTACCGCGATCAGCATGATCGCGGCCGGGCTGGGCGTTTCCGTGTTGCCGGAAAACGCCCGTCAGCTCGCGCCGCTGGTCGACGTCAAGGTGATGGAACTGGTCGAGCCGGCGATCAGCCGCGACGTGTCGGTGCTGCAGCACCGCCAGCGCGCCCTGTCGCCTGTCGCCCAGAAGATGAAGGAATATCTGCTCGACGCCGAGCGAGAGGGCTGAGGTCGGGCGAAGACGGGGCGTCGGGGCCGGAAACAGGCCCGCCGGCGCCCTTTTCGCACGAGATGTGTATAGGGCTGCCGGCGGGAGATGGCTGGGATGGAGGCTTTCGCCTCCGCCGTTTCAGTACACCACGACGCTTCTGATGCTTTCGCCTTTGTGCATGAGGTCGAAGCCTGTGTTGATCTCGTCGAGGGTGAGCGTGTGGGTGATCATCGGGTCGATCTGGATCTTGCCGTCCATGTACCAGTCGACGATCTTCGGCACGTCGGTGCGGCCCCTGGCGCCGCCGAAGGCGGTGCCCTTCCAGGTGCGGCCGGTGACGAGCTGGAACGGCCGGGTGGAAATCTCCTGGCCGGCGCCGGCGACCCCGATGACGATGCTCTCGCCCCAGCCGCGATGGGCGCTTTCCAGCGCCTGGCGCATCACTTTGACATTGCCGGTGCAGTCGAACGTGTAGTCGGCGCCGCCGATCTGGTCGGCGCCGCGCTTGGTCATGTTGACGATCTCGGCCACCACGTCGTCGACTTGCGTCGGGTTGACGAAATGCGTCATGCCGAATTTCTCGCCCCACGCCTTCTTGTCGTTGTTGAGGTCGACGCCGATGATCCGGTCGGCGCCGGCCAGCCGCAGGCCCTGGATGACGTTCAGGCCGATGCCGCCCAGCCCGAACACGGCCGCCGTGGCGCCGATCTCGACCTTTGCCGTGTTGATGACGGCGCCGATGCCGGTGGTGACCCCGCAGCCAATATAGCAGATCTTGTCGAACGGCGCGTCCGGATGGACCTTGGCCAGCGCGATCTCGGGCAGGACGGTGAAGTTCGAAAAGGTCGAACAGCCCATATAGTGGTGGATCTTGTCCTTGCCGATCGAGAACCGGCTGGTGCCGTCGGGCATCAGGCCCTGGCCTTGCGTGGCGCGGATCGCGGTGCACAGATTGGTCTTCTGCGACAGGCAGGACGGGCACTGGCGGCATTCGGGCGTATAAAGCGGGATGACGTGGTCGCCCTTTTTCAGGCTTTCCACGCCCGGCCCGACATCGACCACGACGCCGGCGCCCTCATGGCCGAGGATCGCCGGAAAAATCCCCTCCGGATCAGCGCCCGACAGCGTGAACTCGTCGGTGTGGCAGATGCCGGTCGCCTTGATCTCGACCAGAACCTCGCCGGCCCGCGGCCCCTCAAGATCGACCTCCATCACCTCAAGCGGCTTGCCCGCCCCAACCGCAACAGCCGCTCGTGTCTTCATCGTAACAATCCTCTTCAATCACATTATTATGGGTTTGGAGATGGCGCGGCGCCGCGCGACCTGCGCCCGTTTAAGCGCGGAACAGCCAGGAAATCGATTCCTATCCCAAGGGCGATACGTTAGGCCGCACGTGCCCGGCTGGCCGGGAAGATGCCCGACATGACGATGAAGCCGTCAACCCGCTTGAGCCGGTCGCACCAGCGCCGGATCGCCGGATAATCCTGGCGCGATATGCCGCCTTCCTCCGACAGCATCACATAGGGAAAGCAGGCGATGTCGGCGATGGTGGGATGCGCGGCGCCGCACAGCCAGTCGCGGCCTTCCTGTTCGCCGAACCACAAATGTTCGTCGAGGATGCGGAACAGGCGGTGTGCGCCGGCCCGGCAGGCGTCGATATCGACATCGTAGAACAGGCCGTCATGCAGCCTGGCGGCGGACGCCGTCGCGGTGATGCCGTCGGCGAAGGCCAGCCACTGACTGATCTCGCCCAGAAGCCTGGCGTCGTCGCGTGGATACCACGTGCCGGACGTGTCGTAGCGCGCTGCCAGATAGACCAGGATCGCCTGGGCGTCGCGCAGCACCAGCCCGTCATCGTCGACAACCGGAAGCTGGCCGAGCGGGTTCACGCGCAGGAACCAGGCCGATTTGTGCTCGCGGCCGGGATAGAAATCGACCGGCACGGTCTCGTATTCGACCCCCAGAATGCTCATCAACAGCCGCAGCTTGTAGCAATTGCCGGAAAGTTCGTAATCGTAGAGCTTGATCATCCGCCTCGCCTCACAAATCCAGCACAAGCCGCGCCGATCGGGCGCGTGACACGCAGGTCATGATCTTGGTGCCCGAGCGTTTTTCGGTATCGTTCAGATAGACGTCCTGATGGTCCGGCTCGCCCTCGATGACGGTGGCCAGGCAGGTGCCGCAGGCGCCCTGTTCGCACGACGACGGCATGTCGACGCCGTTTTCGCGGATCATGTCGAGAATGGTGCGGCCGGCCGGCACCTGGAAGGTGAGGCAGGAGCGCGCGAGCGCGACCTCGAAGGTCGAACTGTCGTCGATCTCGTTGGTGTTCTTGAAATACTCGAAATGAACCGCGCTTTCGGGCCAGCCCCGGTCGGCGGCGACGCGGCGGGCGGCCTCCAGCATCGGTCCCGGACCGCACAGATAGAGATGCATGCCGTCCTGATAGTCCGAAAACAGCGCCGAAAGCGTGTCGCCGGTCGCTTGCGGATCGAGACCGAGATGCGGACGCAACGCCTCGCCGAGCGTGTCGAGCCGGTCGCGGAAGGCCATCTGCGCCTCGTCGCGGGCGAAATAATGCAGTTCGAAGGCGAGTTGCTGATTGTGCAGCGCCTGCGCCATGGCAAGCAGCGGCGTGATGCCGATGCCGCCGGCCACGAGCAGCGTTTTGGTGGCGTCGCGGCGCAGCGGAAAATTGTTACGCGGTTCGGAGATCGCCAGCACGTCGCCCTCTCGTACGGTCTCGTGCATGCACGAGGACCCGCCCTTGGACACTGGCTCGCGCTTGACGCCGATGCTGAAACGGTCGCTTTCGCCGGGGCCGTTGATGACCGAATATTGGCGGATTTCGCCGTTCGGCATGTGCACGTCGATATGGGCGCCGGGCTGAAAGGTCGGCAGGCCGCCGCCCAGTGGCGCAAGCTCGAAGCCGGCGATGCCGTCGGCCGCGGTCCATTTGCGCGCGACCTCGACCCGCAAGGTCGCCTTGCGGCCGTGCGGCGTCGGCTGCGGCATCTCGGCGAGCTCGGCCGACACCCGTTCGAAGACCGGCTCGATCGGCGCGGGCGCGGGTTCGCCGCGCACGGCGTCCTCGATCGTTTCGCGCAGGGCCGACAGGCGCTGATTGTGATGGCGCAACACCGCGATCCGTTCGTCCGCCTCCGGCTGCTTGTCGAGCACGCCACGGATGACGGAGCGGGCGGCGTCGACCGGCTGGACGAACAGGACGCACCGCGTCGCGCTCGCCCCCTCGCGCGCCGCCAGCGTCAGCGAAAAGTCGCCAATCGCTTCGACACTCACCTCGGCGCCGTCTGCGTCGAGCGCGCCGACCGGCTGGAAACGGTAGGTTTTCAGATGCTCGACGACCCGGTCTGCGGCGGCATTGACGGGAATGCCGCGCAGCACCAGCAGGTCGCCCTCCGGCAGCGCGGCGATCTCGGGCACCTCGCCGGAAGGTTCCTCGGCCGTCCAGATGAAGCCGTAGCGCTCGACGGCGGGAAAGGTGCGGTTGGTGATGGTGCGGGCCGGCGCGTCGGCCGGATGGGCCGGGATGTAGGTGCAGCCAGCGGTGCGGTTGGAATAGCGCCAGCCGTGATACTGGCATTTGAGCTCGCGGCCGTCATTGATGCCGATCGACAGGCGCACGCCGCGATGCAGGCAGCGATTTTCCCAAATGTTGACGTATTCGTCGTCGGCGCGCCAGACGGCGAATTCGCGCCCGAGCAACTGTCCGTGAAAGACGTGGCGGTAGGCGAGATCGTGCGATGCGGCAATCGGGTGCCAGCGGTTCCTGGATTGGTCCAGCATGTCGAACTCCGGATGAAAGGATCAGGCGGCGGCCGGGATGACGCCGTAGGTCACGCCCTTCTGGCTCAACCAGCGGCGATAGGCGATGGCCGACTTGTCGGCGCGGATCGGCGTTTCGGCACGCGGGTCGAGCGGCAGACGCTTGGGATACTGGTTTTCCAGGATCGGCTTGTCCTGACCGAAGATCGTCTGCTGGAACCGCTTGATGACCTTGTCCTCGTTTTCATCGTCGAGGACGCACAACATCATGTGGGCGCGGACATGTTCCTGGTCGGTGGGCTGCAGGAACACCGCGATCACGTCCTGGCGCGTCTCGTCGAGCGGGCTCGACTTGTAGAGCACCGAGCAGAAGGGATGCGGCACGCGGTAGATGTAATCGACATCGGCACCGCCATCAGATGTGGTCGAGGCCATCGGCTGGAAGAAGCGGCAGCGCGTGGCCAGGATTTCGTCGCGGTCGATCGAGATTTCGACATCGTATTCCTTGACCTCGGTATGCGGTTCGGCGCCCAGAATGTCGGTGTGGACATAAGGGAAATGACCCATGTCGAGAAAATTCTCGATCGCGCGCGGCGCCGAGACATTGACGCCGATGGTCGCCGCATTGAGGTTGCGGCGGTCGGGCTCGGCATATTCCGGAATCGGGAACAGTTTGACCGGCGGCGTGCCGAGCGAGGCCCACACGTAGCCATAGGCGCTGATCGCCGGCAGCGTGTCCGTCAGTGCCGCGATCTCGACCGGCGCGCCGGCCTTCAGGCCGTCGCGAGTGCGCCAGGCGGCGACCGCGCCGTCTCCGGCGACGGCGAAGGACAGTTTTTCCTCAAGCAGGACGGTGTCGGCCACGCGTGAGCGCGGCGCCTCGTCGATGGCGCCCAGCGGGTACCACTGGTTCAAGATTACGGGGTCGGTGCATTTCGGCTGGGTCATGGCGGGTCTTTCGGTTCCGGTCTGGGCCGTGCGTCAGTGGCGGGCGGGAATGGCCCCATAGGTCACGCCGTGGTCGCGCAACCAGCGGCGGTAGTAGACCGAGACGGCGTCCGCTCGGATCGGCGTTTCGGCGCGCGCGTCGAGCGGCAGCCGCTTGGGTAGCTGGTTTTCCAGGATCGGCTTGTCCTGGCCGAAGATGAACTGCATGAAGGCGCGTACGCCGGCCGCGTCGATCCCGTCCTTCAGATAGCACAGCAAGGGGTGGGCGATGCAGCTTTCCTCGTCGACCGGCTGGACGAACAGGAAGATCACGTCGAGCCGATCCGGCTGGACGGGATTGCTCTTGTAGAGCGCGACGGTGTAGGGCCGCACGACCTTGTAGACGTAGTCGACCATCATGCCGCCGCTGGCGGTCGGCGAAGCCGCGGGCTGAAAGAACCGGCATTCGGTGGCCAGCACTTCGTCTCCCTCGGTGAGGTGCACCTTGTACGGCTGCACTTCAGTGTGAGGCTCCTCGCCGAGCGAGCCAGTGTGCACGAAGGGAAAATGACCCATGTCGAGAAAATTCTCGACCGCGCGCAGGCCCGAGACCCTGACCCCGATCGAACCACCGCTGATGATGTGGCGGTCCGTCTCGGCGGCTTCCGGAATCGTCACGATATCGCGTTCGGGCGTGCCGAGGCATGCCCACAAGAAGCCGTAACGCTCGGTTGCCGCGACCGGTTCGTTCGTATCCAGACGCTTGACCGTATAGCCGGTTTCGCTCTTTTTCGCTGTCAAATCGACGCCAAGCAGGCGCGCCATCCGGATTCGGCCGTGCGGCAAGGCGGTCAGGTCGGCAATGATATGCCAGTCGTTCACCAGCACGGGATCGCCGCAGGTCCGGTCCATGGTCATGAAACTCTTCTCCCAGTCGGCCAATTTTGGCTCATTTTCGGTTGGATTGAAGCCTGATCGATGTAAAATTGGATAGCAATTCCTGTTTTTTTGAAAGTCCTTTCGGCATTTATTGATTGTGAAACCTTGCTTGTTGCCCTCCAATCGTAACGCGCTGCAGGTTCCCGCGATGTGGCTCACCTGGACAGGGTGCGCCCGGCTGACGGGAAGGGGGACCGCGGCCGGGAGGAGACCCTGTCATGAGCAGCCGCTCGCAGGCCATTGCCGACATCCTGACGCGGGCGATCATCGATCATCGCCTCGTGCCCGGCTGCAAGCTGGGAGAGCGCGAGCTCGCCGAGATATTCGGCGTCAGCCGGATCGTCGTGCGCCAGGCCGTGATCAGGCTGGCAGATGACGGGCTTGCCCAGATCGAGCGCAATCGCGGCGCCTTCGTCGCCAAGCCGAGCATGCAGGAGGCGATGGAGATCTACGACGCGCTGACGCTGGTGGAGCAGGGCGTGGCGGCCCAACTGAGCGAACGGCTCGGGCCCGGCGGATGGGCCGAATTGCGCCAGCACGTGGAACGCCAGCGCCAGGCCGTTGCGGCCGGCAACGACGCGCTCGCCGATGTGCTCGGTCAGGAATTCCATTCCGTGTTCGTGCGGCTGAGCCGCAACAAGGTCATGCAGGACATTCACGCCCAGCTGGTGCGGCGCACGACCCTGCTGCGCTCCCTGATCACGGCGGATTTCGACTATTGCAATCTTCTCGACGACCATTCGCGTGTTATCGACCTTCTGGAAAAAGGTCGGTTGAAGAAGGCGATGGAACTGATCGACACGCATCACCGCTCGGTCGTGCGCGGCTATATCATGGACCGCGCGGTCTTCCCCGAATTAAGCCCACGCGAGGCGCTTTCACCCTATCTCGCGGGCGATGGCGACAAGACCGATGCGGCAAGCGACAAGGCGGGCGCCGAGCAGAACGGCGCACGGATCTATGCAATCCCGCCAGCCAATCTCCGGCGCACTCAGGCCGGCGATCCGTAACCAACAGAGGGAACAATGATGAACGGATTTTCCAGACGAACCTTCCTGAAAGGCGCAGGCGCGACCGGGCTCGCACTTGGCGCTCCCGGCTTTGCCGGCTTGGCGCACGCGCAGGAGCCGCTGAAGATCGGCGTCGTCTACGTCTCGCCGGTGGCCGAGATCGGCTGGACCAAACAGCACAGCCTCGGCGTTGACGCGATCAAGGCGGAACTCGGCGACAAAGTCGACATGACCGTCATCGACAATATCTTCAATCCGCAGGATGCCGAGCGGGTGTTTCGCGAACTCGCGGCAAGTGGCAACAAGCTCGTCTTCGGCACCAGCTTCTCGCACGGAACGCCGCTGCAGAAGGTCGCGCCGCGCTTTCCCGATGTCGCCTTCGAACATTGCTCGGGCATCGTGCATCTGAACAATCTGGGCACGTTCGAGGCCAAATATTACGAAGGCACCTATGTCGCCGGCGCGGCCGCCGGCCATATGACCAAATCGGGCAAGATCGGCTTTATCGGCGGCTTCCCGATTCCCGACATTGTCGGTCCGGCCAACGCGCTGCTGCTCGGTGCGCAGAGCGTCAATCCGGACGTGACCTGCAACACCATCTTCCTCAATTCCTGGTTCGATCCGGGCAAGGAGAAGGAAGCGGCCAATACGCTGGTTTCGCAGGGCTGCGACGTCATCTGCTCGATGACGGACACGGCGACCGGCGTGCAGGTTGCCGGCGAGAAGGGCGCCTGGTCGATCGGCTATGCCAGCGACATGAGCCCGTTCGGCAACGGCAAACACCTGACCGCCTTCGTGCTCGACTGGTCGAGCGAATATGTGGGCGCCGCCAAGGCGGTCTCCGCCGGTAC
Source organism: Nitratireductor arenosus (assembly GCF_009742725.1). GTDB lineage: Bacteria > Pseudomonadota > Alphaproteobacteria > Rhizobiales > Rhizobiaceae > Mangrovimarina > Mangrovimarina arenosa. The sequence continues at coordinate 131,143 of NZ_WPHG01000005.1, forward strand.
CTGGAAGGCGGAGGAACGCTGGAAGGGTCTGGCGGGCGGCTTCGTCAAGATGGCGCCCTATAACGAGGCGATTCCGACCGAGGTGCAGGCCGAACTCAAACAGCTCGAGGCCGATATCGGCAGCGGGGCGGTCCATCCTTATGCCGGCGAACTGCAGGATCAGGACGGCAATGTGAAGGCCGCGGCCGGATCGGTGCTGTCCGATCCCGACATCCGCAGCATGAACTGGTTCGTCAAGGGCATGATCGGCCAGCTCGGCTGACGACCGCAATCATGGCGCGTCCGCCTGGCAGGCTATGCCTCCCGGGCGGACGCCGTGCGCCCCAGTGAACGCGACCTTTTTGCGGTTCTTGCGAGCCGTAGAAGATCCTAGCCAGGCAACCCGCAATGACCCCACGCCTCGAACTGCGCAATATCTGCAAGACCTATCCGGGCGTCGTCGCCAATGACGATATCTCGATGTCGATCGCGCCCGGCGAAATCCATGCCGTGCTCGGCGAGAACGGCGCCGGCAAATCAACCCTGATGAAAATCATCTATGGCGCGGCGCAGGCCGATTCCGGCACCATCCATTGCGACGGCCAACTGGTGGAGACGCATAATCCGGCGAGCTCGCGCGCGCTCGGCATCGAGATGGTATACCAGCACTTCGCGCTGTTTGAATCCGTCACGGTGGTCGAAAACATCGCGCTGTCGGTAAGCAGCGAATTCCATCTTGAAAGCCTCGCGTCCCAGATCACGGAACTGTCGCAGCGCTACGGCATGCCGATCGATCCCTATCGGCGGGTGCACGATTTGTCGGTCGGCGAACGCCAGCGCGTGGAGATCGTGCGCTGCCTGTTGCAGGCGCCGAAGCTGTTGATCCTCGACGAACCGACCTCGGTGCTGACGCCGCAGGCGGTGGTGAAGCTGTTCGAGACCCTGCGCCAGCTGGCCGCGGAGGGCTGCAGCATTCTCTATATCAGCCACAAGCTCGACGAGGTGCAGGAGCTGTGCGATTCGGCGACCGTGTTGCGCAACGGTCGCGTGACCGGCACGGCGCGGCCGCGCGAATCCACCTCCGTGGAGCTCGCGCGCATGATGGTCGGCTCCGATCTGCCGGAAATGCGTCTCAATCCCTCGAACCCGAGCCCTGAGCCGGTCCTGGACGTGCGGGGCCTGTCGGCGCCGCCGAAGGATCGCTACGGCATCGGCTTGAAGGACATCTCGTTTTGCGTCCATGGCGGTGAAATCGTCGGGCTCGCCGGTGTGTCGGGTAACGGCCAGGCAGAGTTGATTTCGTTGCTGAGCGGCGAACGGCTTCACCCGCAGGCCGATACGATCCGCATCAACGGTCGGCCGGTCGGTCGCCTCGACGCAGCGGGGCGGCGGCGGATAGGCACTGCGTTCGTGCCCGAAGAGCGGCTCGGTCGCGGCGCCGTGCCGCCGCATGCGCTGTGGGAAAACGCCATCCTGACCGGTCATCGCAAGGGACTGGTGCGCAACGGGCTCGTCAACCGGCCGAAGGCGCGGGAATTCGCCGGGTCGATCATCGAGCGGTTCAACGTCAAGGCCAACGGGCCGGGCGCGAGCGCGCAGAGCCTTTCGGGCGGCAATCTGCAGAAATTCATCGTCGGTCGCGAGATCGAACTGGCGCCGAAACTGTTTCTGGTCGCGCAGCCGACATGGGGCGTCGATGTGGGGGCGGCGGCCTTTCTGCGCCAGACCCTGATCGATCTCAGCCGCGCCGGCGCGGCCGTGCTGGTGGTGTCGGAGGAACTCGACGAGTTGTTCGAGATCTGCGACCGGCTTTTGGTGATCTGTCAGGGCCAGGTTTCGGCGCCGCTGCACACGGCCGAAACCGATCGCGAGGAGGTGGGTCTGTTGATGACACGGCTCGGTGGACAAGGCAGCGACAAGAGGAGCGGCGAGCTTGCACTTCAGGATTGAACAAAGGCCCGAACCGTCGGCGCGCATGCGGGTCGCCGCGCCGATCGTGGCGACTGCGCTGACGCTTTTGGTCGGCTCGATCGTCTTCGCCGCGCTCGGGCATAGCCCGCTTGCGACGCTGCATGCGTTTTTCGTCGCGCCGCTCAGTTCCATGAACGGCCTTTCGGAGTGGCTGTTGAAGGCCTCGCCGCTGATCCTGATTGCCTGCGGTCTGGCGGTCGGGTTTCGCGCCAATGTGTGGAATATCGGCGCCGAGGGACAGTTGATCATTGGCGCGATCGCTGCCAGCGGCGTGGGGCTGTTTTACCCCGATCCGGAAAGCGTTCTCTTGCTGCCGCTGATGTTCGTCGCGGGCGCGCTCGCCGGCATGGGCTGGGCGGCGATCCCGGCCTTCCTGCGCGCGCGCATGAACACCAACGAGATCCTGGTCACGCTGATGCTGACCTATATCGCGGTGCTGTTTCTGTCGTGGCTCGTGCACGGTCCGTGGCGCGATCCGGCCGGCTTCAACTATCCCCAGACCGCGCTCTTGCCGCCGGCGGCGATGTTCGAGCCGTTCGACTATGCCTACCGGCTCAACGGTTCGGTCTTCATCACCGTGGTCGCGGTGGTGGCGATGTGGCTTTTTACCGACCGCAGCTTCCTCGGCTACAAGATGTCTGTCAGCGGCGCGGCGCCGCTTGCCGCGCGCTATGCCGGGTTCCGCGAATCCGCGGCGGTGTGGACGGGGCTGCTGGCCGGCGGGGCGGCGGCCGGCATTGCCGGCATGGCCGAGGCGGCGGGTCCGCTCGGCCAGCTTTCCTCGCAGATTTCGCCCGGCTACGGCTTTGCGGCGATCATCGTCGCCTTTATCGGCCGGCTCAACGCCTTCGGCATCGTTTTGGGCGGGCTGCTGATGTCGCTGCTTTTCCTCGGCGGGGATTCCGTGCAGATGACGCTCGGCCTGCCGTCGGCGCTGACGCGCATCTTCCAGGGCATCCTGCTGTTTTTCCTGCTGGCCGCCGATTTCTTCATCTTCTACCGCATCCGCCCGCTACGGGAGCACGCCTGATGGACCTTTTCATCGCGATCTTCACCGGCACGATCATTGCCGCCACGCCGCTGATCTTCGCCGCGCTCGGCGAACTGGTGGTGGAAAAGTCCGGCGTGCTCAATCTCGGCATTGAGGGCATGATGCTGGTCGGGGCGGCGTTTGCCTTCTGGGGCGTGATCGCCGGCCTGCCGATGCCGCTGGCCATCCTTGCCGGCGCGCTCGCCGGCGCGGCCTCCTCGCTGCTGTTTGGCGTTCTCGCGCTCACCTTCCTGACCAATCAGTACGCCGCCGGGTTGGCGCTGGCGATCTTCGGTTCGGGCCTGTCGGCCTTCATCGGGAGGGGGTTCGGCAGCGCGCCGATCGATGCGCTCGATGCGATCCACCTGCCGGTGCTGTCCGACATTCCGCTGGTCGGGCCGCTTCTGCTGCGGTTCGATCCGCTGGTCTATCTGGCGCTGTTCATGTTTGCCGTGATCAGCTGGTTTCTCTACCGCACCAAGGCGGGACTGGTGCTGCGCACGATCGGCGAATCGCCGGAGACAGCGCACGCGATCGGCTTTCCCGTGATAAAGATCCGCTATCTCGCCGTTCTGTTCGGCGGGCTGATGGCGGGTCTCGGCGGGGCCTATCTGTCGGTCGCCTATACGCCGCTGTGGGTGGAGAACATGACGGCCGGGCGCGGCTGGATCGCGCTGGCGCTGGTGGTGTTCGCGACCTGGCGTCCGCTCCGGGTGCTGCTCGGGGCCTGGCTGTTCGGCGGCATGACCATTCTGCAATTGCAGGGCCAGGCGCTCGGGCTCGGCGTTCCCTCCGAACTCCTGTCGGCGCTGCCCTATGCCGCCACCATCGTGGTGCTGGTCATCATCTCGCAGAACCGCCAGATGCTGGCGCTGCATTTCCCGGCCTCGCTGGCCAAGCCGTTCAGGCCCGCAAACTGAGGCGCCTGCCGGCGCGATCGCCGCGTGTCGGGCTCTCAGTAGCCGAGAATGTCGAGAAACCGGTTCCAGCGCATGCCGAGATTGAGCATCGGCGCGCGCAGGCGATGCAGCGGAAACGGGCGCAACGGCGTTTCGGGCATGGAGTGCTCTTCCGGCGCGCCGGCCAGGCGCGCCGCCAGCCAGGCGCCGAGGCGATGCGACAGCGCCACGCCGCGGCCGTTGAAGCCGGCAAGCACGTGAAGCTCGTCGGCGAGCCTGTGGTAGTGCGGCAGGTAATCGAAGGTGATGCCGACCAGCCCGGTCCAGCGCTGCTCGATCGGCAGATCGGCGAGATCGGGAAAGATACCGTGCAGCACCTGCTCCAGCACCGCATAGTCCGGCGCGTCCGGGTTTTGCGCCTGCGCGGAGGAAAACGACGCGCGGCCGCCTATGACCAGACGTCCGTCGGGGCTGCGGCGGAAATAAAGCACCAGCCGGCGGCTGTCATAAACCGTCTCGCCCCCGGCCAGAATATGGTCGTGCGCGGCTCCGAGAGGGGCGGTGGCGATCTGGAAACTGTTGACCGGCAGCAGCGAGCGGGCAAGGCCGGGAACGAGCGCGTCGCTGTAGGCGTTGGTCGCGACCGCCACCTTGCGGGCCCGTAGCCGCCCATGCGCGGTGTCGAGGCGCCACAGGCCGCGCTCGCGCGACAAGGCTGTGGCCGGGGAATGGGGATGGATCGCGGCGCCGGCCTCGCGGGCGGCGCGCGCCATTTCGCGGGCAAGGTCGAGCGGCTGCACGCTGGCGCCGCGCGGATCGTAGAGACCGCCCGGATAGCGCGTCGTTCCGACCCGGCGGGCGACGTCGTCCGGACCGAGTTCCTCGACCGCGACGCCTTCCCGTTTCAGGGTTTTGGCGGCCTGCGTGAGTTTGGCATGCGCGGTAGCGTTGTGGGCGAGGCGGAAGAGGCCGGGCTGGCGCCAACCGCAATCGAGCGCCTTGCGCGCGATCAGCGCGCCGAGAAAGTCGGGCGCCTCCTGGCCGAAGCGATGCAGCCCACGCCCGGCGTCGCCGAAACGGGCGGCGAGCGCCCTTTCGTCGAGCTTGATGCCCGGATTGACCTGACCGCCATTGCGGCCGCTGGCGCCATTGCCGATCTCGTGCGCTTCCAAAAGGGCCACCGCCACGCCGCGCTCGGCCAAATGCAGCGCGATCGACAGGCCAGTAAACCCGCCGCCGACGATTGCGACATCGACCTTGTGCTCACCTTCGAGTGCGCGCTCCTCAAACGGTGCGGTGGCCGCCGCGGCGGCCCAAAGACCCTGGGCCGCCGGCCGGGCTGGGGCGCCGCGCACGGCTCTAGTCCTGCCTTACGAAGAAATGTTTGCTCATGGTCTCCTCGACCTCCCAGGTTCCACGAAATCCCGGTGCGATCAGGGCGGTCGCACCCGGTTCCAGTGCGATGACGGTGCCGTCTTCACCGCGAATCCGGCCGCGTCCCTCGAGGACATTGAGGAATTCCCACTTGTCGTAGGCGATCGTCCAGCAGCCAGGCGTCGATTCCCAGCGACCACTCGTCATGCCGCCGTCGGTGAAGAAGATCCAGCTTCGCCATTGCGGGTCGCCGCGGAGAATGCGCTCGGCAGCGGGCCTGGTTTCGCGCGGTTCGGTTTCGGCGCGGTCGAAATCGATGATGTGCTTGTTCATGCTGGCAATACTTCTGATGGGTATCGGGGCGGGCGACGTTCAGGACGCCGGCGGGAACAAGGCACCTTCGGAGGGCGACCAGGATATCCAGATATCGTTGCCCGGCTTGAACCCGGCGGCGGGGCCGGAGCGCCCCTTGCGGACATGGATAGGGCCGAGCCGCGTGTCCAAGGTGAAGCGGATGCTTGCTCCGAGAAATTCGCGGAGCTCAACACGTGCTTCAAGGAGGTTGACGTCGGTGTCCGGCCGTTCGCCGGACATCTCGATCGCCTCCGGCCGCACCATCAGCACCGCCTGTCCCGAATTGCCTTCGGTCCTGTCCAGGGCAAGCAGTTCCAATTCGGGGGCCGCCGGGGCGCTGACCCTGCGGAACTGGTCTTCGGGGTTTCCCATCGAGACCGCGATGCGGTTGGAATCGCCGACGAAACCGGCGACGAAGCCGGTGTTCGGCCGCTCATAGATCTCGTCGGGCGAACCGAGCTGGCAGATCTTGCCATTCGCCATCACCGCGATGCGGTCCGACAGTGCCAGCGCTTCTTCCTGGTCGTGGGTCACGTAGATGACGGTGACGCCGAATTCACGCTGGATACGTTTGATTTCGGTCTGCAACTGATCGCGCAGGCTGCGGTCGAGCGCGCCCAACGGCTCATCCATCAACAGCACGGGTGGCTCGAAGACGAGCGCGCGCGCGAGTGCGACACGCTGCTGCTGACCGCCCGATAGTGCGCTGATGCGCCTGTCGGAAAACTGTTCCAGCGACACGACCTGGAGCACACGCTCGACCGCCTTGCGGATGTCGGCGTCCGCCCATTTACGCATGCGCAGCGGGAAGGCGATGTTGTCGAACACGTCGAGATGAGGAAACAGCGCATAGTTCTGGAAAACGACGCCGAGGCCGCGCTTTTCGGGCGGCAGCGAAAGGATGTCGCGACCGTCGATGCTGATGGCGCCGGAATCCGGTTCCGTCAACCCTGCGACCGCCATCAGCGTGGTCGTCTTGCCAGAACCACTCAGACCCAGAAGGGTCACGAACTCACCGGGCTCGATCGAAAGCGACACGTCGTCGACGGCGACGAAATCGCCGTAACGCTTGTTCAGTCCCGTGATCTGGACGGCTGCACCGGGCATAGCGTTTCTCCGTCGTTTACCAGTAACGCTGCGTTGCGTCGGTCAGAAGCTCGGGGCCATTTTCGGTGACCAGAATGGTCTCCTCGAAATCGCCGAGATAGCCGTCGCGGGAGATCGTGCGCTCGACCGAAAGCACCATGTTGGGCACGATCTCGCGGCTGACGCCGCGGGCGAGCCAGGGGGCGTCCCAGCCGAGGCCGACGCCGTGGCCCATGGCGGAAAACACGCCGGTGATCGGGAAGCCCATCGCTTCCTGCCTGTCGAGCCCGGCCGCGCCGAGATCGCCGGCGGTCGCGCCGGGACGCACCGCGGCGATGGTGGCGTCCACGCAAGCCTTCGCCGCCTCCAGAAACTCCACCTGCCGTTTCGACACCGGGCCGATCGCCTTGGCGCGGGCAAGGTCGAAGACATAGCCGTTCAGGGCGCCCGAAATGCCGAGCCTGATCCAGCCGCCATCCTCAAGCTTTCTGTCGGATCCCCAGGTCGGAAAATTGTTCCTGGAAAAACGCGAGGGATCGCCGCCGACGCCGGAGGCCATGAAGGAATTGTAGAGAACGCCGCCGGCCGGAACCAGCACGTCGAGCCCGGCGGCCACGACCTCGCCATGCGATGCGCCGGGGCGGGCGGCTTCCATCATCGCCTCGATCATGCGCGAGCCCAGTCTGGAAGCCTGGCGCAGCAGTGCGATCTCGGCAGGCGACTTGATGGCGCGCAGCTCGCCGACGATGTCGTCGGCGGCCAGCAAGGTCATGTCCGGCAGCGCCTCGGCAAGTCGGGCTGCCATGGTGAAGGACAGCACATCGCCGCCGACCAGGCCGACCCGCCCCTTGCCGAGCCCGGCGCGGCGCAGTGCCTCGATAGCGCCTTCGACGACAAAGTCGGTATAGTCGACCGTGCCGTCGTCGAGCCGGATGCGGCCGTCGTCAGGAACGTCGATCACCAGTCGCGGGTCGCCGCCGACCGGCAGCACCAGGAAGGTGTGAGCGCGTCCCGACCAATTGTTCGCGAAGTCCGGGATGAAGGGAAAGTGCGTATAGAAATTGGTCAGGTAGAATACGTCGGCGTAGCGGTCGAGCGTGCCGCCACCGCGCGAGCAAACGAGCAGCGCGTCGAGCCCGCGCTCTTTCGCGGCTGCCGAGGCGCGTTGCCGGCGGGCGCTGAATTCTTCGGCGGGAATTGTCGTTGTCATGGTCGGTGCGGATGTCCAGGTTGAAGGAAAGCAGGGTTATTTGCGCTGGACGAGCCAGAACAATGTCAAGACGACGCATGACACGATCAGCAGCAGGCAGGAGGCTGCCGCCACGATCGGACTGATCTCGAAGCGGATGCCGCTCCACATCTGGACCGGCAAAGTGGTCGCGTCGGCGCCGGCGATGAACAGCGCCACCACCACCTCGTCGAAGCTGGTGATGAAGGCGAACACCGCGCCGGCGGTAATGCCGGGCGCGAGGATGGGCAGGGTCACGCGCCGGAAAGCGGTCGCCGGCGTGGCGCCGAGGCTGCGTGCGGCGTCGACCACGCGCCGGTCGAGCTTCTGCAGGACGGCCGAGACGTTGATGATGACGAAAGGCAAAGCGAGCACAGTGTGCGCGAGCACCAGGCCGGGGATGCTCGCCACCAGCCCGGCGCGTGCGAAGGGCGTGTAGAGCGCGGCGGCGGTAATGATGGTCGGCACCACCATTGGCATGATGAAGAAGAAGGTGACCGCGCGTCCGGTCCGGCGCGGGAGTTGGCCGAGGCCGAGCGCGATCATCGTGCCGAGGGTCGTCGACAGCGCCGCCGTCAGCACCGCGACCACCGCGCTGGTGCCGAGCGAGCCGATCCACTCGGGCCGTTCGAAGAACTCGCGATACCAGTGCAGGGTGAAACCGCGCGGCGGGAAGGTGATGAAATTGGTCTCGGTGAAGGAGATCGGCGCCACCGCCAATGTCGGCAGCACCAGGAATACGCAGATCGCGGCGGCAAAGGCCGTCAGCATCGCGCTCGACAGGCGCCCGGTCATCGTGTCCCCCACAGGCGGCCGAGGTCGAAGAAGCGGTCGCCGATCCAGTAGAGCGTGATCGTGGCCACCAGCAGCACCGTCGACAGGGCGGCGGCGAAGGGCCAGTTCAGCGTGCTGTTGATGTTGAACTCGATGAGCTGGGCGAGGAGGATGTCGCGCGGGCCGCCCAGAAGCGCGGGCACGACGAAGAAACCGAGACTGAGCATGAAGACGAGCAGCAGGCCGGCGAGCACGCCAGGCATGGTCAGGGGTAAGTAGACACGCACGAAGGCGGCCAGCGGGCTGGCGCCGAGCGAGCGCGCCGCGCTCGGCAAAGTCGGGTCGAGACGGCTCATAACAGCTGCCAGCGGCAGCACCATATAAGGCAACATGATCTGGGTCATGCCGATCAGCACGCCGGTGGTGTTGTGAACCAGGGGGATCGCGCCGTCGATCAGGCCGATCTCACGCAGCAGGCCGTTGATGATGCCTTGCGGGTTCAACAGCACGATCCAGCCATAGGAACGCACGAGCAGGTTGGTCCAGAACGGGATCAGCACGCACAGCAAGATGACCGCCTTGCCGAGCGGGCCCGACCGGTTGAGCTGATAGGCGAGCGGATAGCCGAGCAGCAGGCACAGCACCGCCACCTGGGTGCTGAGCAACAGCGTGCGCCCGATCACCCTGACATAGATCGGGTCGAGAAAGACACGCTGGTAATGGATGAATGCGCCGGCCGAATCGCTGAAGCTGGTGGCCACCAGGCGGGCGACCGGCCAAGCGAAGAGGATCGCCAGGAAGGCGAGACCGGGCAGCAGCAGGGCGCCGGAGCGCCAGTTCATCGATTTGCCGGGCATTACGTCCATTTCCGTCGCGTTCGGGCGCGGTCGTTTATGAGAGCTTCCAGGCGTTGACCTTGTCGGTCACGGCGGCGAGGTTCTCGCCCCACCATTTTTCGCCCAGGATCACGGCCTTGTCGCGCATTTGCGGTCCGCCGGACAGGGTCTCGGCACGCTCCTGCGGGATCATCTCGAAGGCTTCCGGCACGACCGGTCCGTAGGTGTAGGCCTTGGCGATGGCGGCCTGCGCGTCCGGGGTCAGCGCATAAGCCAGGAAGCGCATGGCCGCGTCCTTGTTGGGGGCGCCCTTCGGCACGACCATCGCCGACCAGGTCAGGAAGCTCAGCCCGTATTCGATCTCGATCGGTGCGCCGTTGTTGCGCGCGTTGAGCGCGCGGCCGTCGGGAACGAGCCCGATCGCCGCCTGGCCGTCCGACAGGTACTGCTCGCCCTGGGCATTGGTCTCGTAGAACAGGATATGGTCGCGGATCGTGCCGAGCTTGGCCAGCGCGCGGTCGATGTCGAGCGGATAGAGATCGGCCGGCGCGACGCCGTCGGCAAGCAGCGCGGCTTCCAGATAGGCGCCGTTGGCCTTGGTGTAGAAGGCGCGCTTGCCGGGGAATTTCTCAACGTCGAACACGTCGGCGAAGGTCTTGGGGCCGGGCGCAAGATCCTTGTTGTAGGCGATCAGCCGGGAAAACAGCACCTGCGGCACCGAATAGTCGGTGATGAGATCCTGGCCTTCCATGATCGGGCCCTTGTCGACGACGCCGAAATCGATCGGCTCGAGCAGGTTCTTTTCCGCCCCGATCCACTGGAAGTCGGGCAGCACCTCGACGATGTCCCATTCCGTGTTGCCGGATTCCACCATGGCCTGGATGCGGCCGTAACTGTTGCCGGGCACGGAGCGCACGGCAATCCCGGTCTTTTCGGTGAACGGATCGAACCAGGCCTCGCGCATCGCGGCTTCCCAGGAACCGCCCCAGGACGAAAAGACGATCTCGCCGTTTTGTTGCGCGCGCAGCACCGCGGGCGCGGCCATCAGCGCAACGCCGGCGCCGCCGAGTTTGAGAATGTCGCGGCGGGTGGGGATGAACGATTTCGGATTGCGGGTCATGTTGCCAGCCTCCTTTGGCTTGGAATTGGTAAGTACCATGTAGACCAATTTGAGGGTAAACACCATAAAACAACGTTGTAAAGAGGAAAATTGCCGGAATGGCCTGCTTGATTTGTGTAAATAGGTATGATTGGTATGATGCGTGAAGGACAACCATACGGAGCACAGGGCGGCGTGACGCAAGGCTGGAGCATCGTGCGCGCGCATTCGCGCGACAATCTTCTCGCGCAGTGCCGGCAGGCGCTTGGCGACGGAAGCCTCCAGCCGGGCCAGCGGCTGCCCAATGAACGCCGGGTGGCGGAAATGTCCGGCCTGTCGCGTTCGACGGTGCGCGCGGCCTTCGACCTGTTGGAACGGGAAGGGCTGATCGTACGCCATGTCGGGCGCGGCACCTATGTGGCCGAGGATGCGGCCAAGGCGGTGCCCAGCGCCGAGGGGGGCGATTTCAGGCCGGCCGAACTGATGGAATTCCGCCTGATGGTGGAGCCCTCGCTGGTCGAACTGATCGTGGTCACGGCCACCGACGCACGGCTGGACGCTCTGGCCGCATTGGTGCGCGGCGGCCGCGACGTGCAGGTATGGCAGGAGGCGGAGGAAGCCGACCGGGCCTTTCATCGCGGCCTGTTCGACGCCACCGACAACCGCATCTTTTCCGATCTCGGCCAACGGCTGAGCGCTATGCGCGACAGTCGAAGCTGGATGCGGCTGAAGGAGGGCAGCTTCTCGCTGGAGAAATGGCAAATCTACCAGCAGGAGCACGAGGTGATCGTGGCGGCGCTGCTCGACCGCAATGCCGAGAGCGCCCGCAACGCACTCAGGCGCCATCTTGGCGGCGTGCGGGCCAACGCGCAGATGGCGACCTCGGACCTTTAGACCACTCCTCCGGGGACGGGGCATTTCATCGCCGGCGCCCCGGCGCAAGAACCGCGCGCGCAGATGCGGTTTGTGGCGGTCGCCACGCATATGTCGATGAAAGGCCGGTCGCCGCGACAGTTGGGCCTTACCGTGTCGGTGGCGATGCGTCAGTAGCCGAGCGCGCAGCCATCCTTGCGCGGGTCGGAGCCGCCGAGCAGCGTGCCGCGCTCCCAGTCGATCCAGATCGCCTGGGCGCCGCCGATCGGCCAGTTGGGCGGCTGCACGGTGAAGCCGCGCCGCTCCAGCTCCGGCCCGACCGCCTGGCGCAGCCGCGTTTCGGCCTCGACGGTCGCCGTGCCTGGCAGCGGGAACAGCCGTGGTGCGTCGATCGCGGCCTGGACGTCGAAACCGTGATCGATCATCAGGCTGAGAAACTGGGCGTGGCCCATGGCCTGATAGTGGCCGCCCATTACGCCGAACGGCATGACGGCGCGCCCATTGCGCGACAGCATGCCGGGGATGATGGTGTGCATCGGCCGCTTGCCGGGCGCGATCGCGTTGCGGTGACCGCGTTGAAGGCTGAAGCTCTGGCCCCGGTTGTGGAACAGCACGCCCGATCGCGGCGTCATCAGCCCGGAGCCGTAGGGATGGAAGATCGAATTGATGAAGCTGACGGCGTTGCGGTCCTTGTCGACGACGGAGATATAGACCGTGTCGCGATGCTCGACCGTGTCGGCGGCCGCCTGTGGGGGCATTGCCCGGTCGCGGTCGATCCGGCGCGCCAGCCGGTCGGCGAAAGCGTCCGACAGGAGGTCGTCGAGCGGCACCTCTGCGGCACCCGTGTCGGCCACGTAAAGGTCGCGGGCGGCATAGGCGAGGCGGGTCGCCTCGACCAGCACATGCAGATTGCCGATCCCCTGCGGGGCACCCGACGGCGCGATCCGTTCCAGGATATTCAGGATCATGAGCGCGACCACGCCCTGGCCGTTGGGCGGGCATTCGTGCACCGTCCAACCGCGATAGTCGGTCTTGATCGGGGTGACATATTCGCCGGCGGCGGCCGCAAAATCGTCGCGCGTATGCAGGCCGCCGCGCGTGCGCAGAAATTCGACCATCTCCTCGGCTACCGCGCCGCGATAAAAGGCGTCGGGGCCCTCGCGCCCGATCGCGGCCAGCGTGTCGGCGAGGGCCGGTTGGCGCTGGACGGCGCCGATGGCGGGCGGCTTGCCGTCGACCAGGAAAGTGGCGCTTGCCGCCGGGTCGGCGGCGATCAGGGCTTGCTGCAGCTCGGTGTCGCGGGCAACGCGCGGCGTGATCGCATAACCGTCGCGCGCGAGGTCGATCGCCGGGGCGAGGATTTCGGCAAGCGGCATGCGGCCGTGGTCGGCGACCAGTCGCGCCCAGGCCTCGACCGCGCCCGGAATGGTGACGGCATGCGGGCTGGCGCGGTCGATGGCGGCGATGCCGGCGGTTTCGTACCAGTCGAGCGTCGCGGCCGCCGGGGTGCGCCCCGAACCGTTATATGCAAGGGGTTCGGCGCTGCCTGCAGGCGTCATCAGCACGAAACAGTCCCCGCCGATGCCGGTCGATCCGGGCTCCACCACGCACTGTACCGCACAGGCGGCGACGGCGGCGTCGATGGCGTGTCCGCCCGCCTTCAAAATGTCGAGCGCGGCCACTGTGGCCAGCGGGTGCGAGCTTGCCGCCATGGCGTTGCGGCTCGCCGCAAGCGAGCGGCCCGGATTCTCGAAATCACGCATCGATCTTGTCCTTCAGTGCGGCCTCTTCCAGCCGGTAAATGGGTGTGGTGCTCGTCACCGGCGCCCTTCCGCGAGTGGCCGGTGTGTGCCGTGCAGCAGCGATTGCGCGTCGACCACCCGTTGCAGGTCGTCACGCGAACGCTGCACATGCAGCTCGGCGGCGCGGGCGGCGCGTTTCCTGTCGCGCGCGGTGACGGCGGCGACGATCTCCTTGTGCTCGGCGCGCGTCAAATCCCAACGGTCGATCCACAAAACGTCAACCCAGATCAGCAGCGACAGGCGCCCATAAAGGGCGTTCAGCGTGTCGATCAGGAAGCGTTGGCCGGTTTCGCGAACGATGATCTCGTGGATGCGCATGCCGGTGCGCACCTCTTCGGCGAGATCGTCGAGCGACAGGTCTTCGTGTGCCTCGAAGGCGGCGAGCCGCCGCATCACCGCGTCGAGCTCCGCGATGCCCTTTTCGGTGATCGAGTCGGCGGCGAGGGCGGCGGCGTGGGCGTCCAGAAGCATGCGCAGATCGAGAAGCTCACCGGCCGTCTTCAGGTCGACGACGGTTACCGTGTAGCCGCGATGCGGCTGGTTTTCCACCAGCCCCTCGATCTCGAGCTTGTTGAGCGCCTCGCGCAGCGGCGTGCGGCTGAGGCCGAGCTTGTCCGACAGCTCGCGTTCGCGCAGCGGCTCGCCGGGTCGCACCTCGCCCCTGAGGATCATGGCGCGCACGCGGTCGAACGCCGTCTGCTTCAGCGTGGCCGGGCTCCTGTCGATAGTGTCGGGGCCTTTCATGGTGCGCTCCAATCACGATGGTATACAATTGTCAATCATTTGGTATTTTATTCACCCTTCGATCATCGTGCCTGCGGATCGGACCCGGCGAATAGACCGGCGCGCGGTTGCGAAACCGCTCGGGCGACAAGCGCGTGCCGGCGGATTTCCGTTGCCGGCGCGCAGGTTCGCACGGCGCTCGGACTGCCTTGCAAGGGCTCTTTGCCGGGGTTGCGACTTGCTGTAGAAGCGCTGTGATGTCCGATTTCGCTCAGCCAGTCCGGCAATTCGCCTTTCTGCTCGTCGACAAGTTCTCGATGTTTTCGCTGGCCGCGGCGATCGACACGTTCCGTTCGGCCAACCGGACCATCGGCCGCGATCATTATGGCTGGGTCACCGTGTCGCCGGACGGCGAATCCGTCATTGCATCCAACGGTTTGCCGCTCAAGGTCGACTATTCCGTGGTCGACATGCCGCCGTCGGAAATCCTGTTCGTGTGCGTGGGGTTGGCGCTCGATTTTCCCGGCAAAAGCAAGGTGCTGGGCGCGTTGCGCTCATGGGGGCGGCGCGGCGGCGCGCTCGGTGCCCTGTCGGTCGGTTCGCATCTTCTGGCCGAGGCCGGCCAGCTCGACGGTTATCGCTGCACGATCCACTGGGAAAACCGGGCCGGTTTCCAGGAACGGTTTCGCGACATCGAATGCACGGGCAATGTGTTCGAGATCGACCGCAAGCGTTACACCTGCGCCGGCGGCACCACCTCGATCGATCTGATGCTGGAGATCGTGCGGGCCGAATTCGGCTCGAGCCTTTCGAACGAAGTCGCCAACCAGTTCCATCACGAGCGCATTCGCGGCGACACCGACCGGCAGCGCATCGGGCCCGAGCGCGACCTGACCGGCAAGTCGGAAAAGCTGAAGAAAATCGTCGCCATGATGGCGGAAAACCTCGACGAGCCGTTCTCGGCGGTCGAGCTGGCCAAGGGCGCGGGATTGTCGGTGCGCCAGGTCGAGCGGCTTTTCCTGCGCCATCTCAACATGACGCCGGGGCGCTACTATATGCGCCTGCGGCTGGAGCGCGCGCGCGAATTGCTGCGCCAGACCAATCTGCCGATCCTCGACGTGGCGATCGCGACCGGCTTTACCTCGCACTCCTATTTCGCGCAGAGCTACCGGCTGCAGTTCGGTCGGCCGCCGAGCGAGGAACGCCGCACTGCATACTGAGCGCAACCGCGCGGCCGGGCCGCGCTCTGCCGGGACGACAAGCGCTATCTTTCCAAAGCTAGAGCGCGGCTTCGGAGCGACCCTGAGCGCGCTGGACGCGTTTTTGTTCCCAGATCTTCTCCTCAACCGCCTGCCGTTCGAGATCGGCCGAGCTCGGCGCGCGGGTTTCCACGCCGTACGGAGAGCCGGCGCAGGCGGCCAGCGCGAGCATGGGGAGAAGGAGGATCAGGCGTCTTGTCATGGCGCGGGACACTATCGTCTGCCGGCAGCTTCGACAACGGCAATTTTGACCGCCGCGGCAAGCGTTCAGGTACAGCGCTGCGGGCATGTGACGTGTCCGGCGGCACGCGGCGCGAATAGCGGGCGAACGCGTGGCGTGGCGTGCAGCGGCTTGCTAACGGGCCGGCTTCTTTCTAGCTTCCGTGACGTCAACTAATTTGGGTTTTGTTCATGAAGACATTGAAATTGCTTGCCGCCGCGGCCGTGTGCGCGCTGGCCGCCACATCGGCCGGCGCGGCGGAGCGCGCCGTCATCGTCCTCGACGCATCGGGCTCGATGTGGGGCCAGATCGACGGCAAGCCCAAGCTGGAGATCGCGCGCGAGACGCTGGCCGGCGTATTGGCGACGCTGCCGGCCGACCTCGAACTCGGCCTGATGGCATACGGCCATCGCGAGAAGGGCAATTGCGCGGATATCGAGCTGGTCGTGGAGCCGGCGGCGGGGACCGCGCCACGGATCGCGGAGGCCGCCGCGGCGCTGCGTTTCCTCGGCAAGACGCCGCTTTCGGCCGCCGTCGAGCGCGCCGCCGAGGCGCTGCGTTATACCGAGGACAAGGCGACCGTAGTGCTGATCACCGACGGGATCGAGACCTGCAATGCCGATCCGTGTGCGCTGGCGAACAGTCTCGAGCAGTCGGGGGTGGACTTCACCGCCCATGTCGTCGGTTTCGGCCTGTCGCGCGAGGAAGGGCGCCAGGTTGCCTGCCTGGCGGAGAACACCGGCGGGAAATATATCCAGGCCGGCGACGCCGCCGAGCTGGAGGAGGCGCTGACGCAGACGGTGAGCGCGCGTCCGGACGAGGGCGAGAAGGCCGAGGCACCGCCGGTCGAGTTGCCGGCGGCGAGCGTCAAGGGTCCCGACGAGGCGCCGATCGGCTCCGGGCTCACGGTCGAATGGAGCGGGCCGGCGGACAAGAACGACTATCTCGATATCGTGCCGGTGGGCTACGAGGAAACGCGCGGCGAACTCTCCTATGCCTATGTCAAGGCGGACGAGACGGCCGTTTTGCGCGCGCCCGGCGAGGTCGGCGACTATGTCGTGCGGTATGTCTGGGAAGGGCCGGACAAGCGCCACGTGCTGGCGCGGGCGCCACTGAAAGTGGTCGACAGCGCCGTGGCGCTGATCGCGCCGGCGCGGGTGATGGCCGGGAAAACCTTCACGGTCGACTGGAAGGGACCGGCTACGGCGGGCGACTATGTCGACATCGTGCCCGATGGGTATGACAAGACCGGCGGCGAACTCTCCTACGCCTACACGGAAACCGGCAATCCGGCCCGGCTGAAGGCACCGGGCAATCCCGGGCGTTTCGAACTGCGCTACGTGCTGCAGGCGCCGGAGGGCCGCCAGGTGCTGCTTGCCGTGCCGCTCGAGGTGACGGAGGCGGTAGCAAGCGTGGCTCTCCCGGCCGAAGCCGAGGCCGGCTCGGTGCTTTCGGTTTCCTGGAGCGGACCGGCAGCTGACGGGGACTATGTCGATCTCGTTCCGGAAGACTATGACCGGACCAGCGGCGAAATCGCCTATTTCTATATCGAATCCTCCGAAGACGGAGAGACCGGGGAACTGGTCGCGCCGGGCAAGGCGGGCCGCTATCAGGTGCGCTACGTGCTTCAGGCGTCGGACGGGCGCAAGGTGCTTACACGCCGGGCGCTTTCCGTGACCGGTGTGGACGCTCAGCTCGAGGCGCCTGAGGCTGTGGACAGGGGCGGCGATATTGCCGTGATCTGGGCGGGACCCAACCGGCGCGGCGATTATCTCGACCTGGTGCCGGCCGGCTACCAGGAGACGTCGGGCGAACTTGCCTACGCCTATACGGACGCGGCCGGCGACGAAGGCGGCAAGCGAAAAAGCGCAATCGCCGCGCCAAACGAAGCCGGCGCGTACGAACTTCGTTACGTCATGCAAGCCAGCGACGGGCGGCACGTTCTCGCCCGTCGGCCGATCACGGTGCGATAGGCGTCCCCAACCGCGCCGGCGGTCGCTTTGTGTGCCGCCGGCCGCGCTCAGAAGACGGCGGCGCCCTCGTCGGCGCGCGCCGCCATCTGGCGGAACTGCGCGAAAAGCTCGCGGCCAAGCCCGTACTGATTGGCCGCAAGGTCGGGCTGCGACACGGGCCGTCGCGCCAGTTCGGCCTCGTTGACGAACAGTTCCAGCACACCGCGCTCGGCATCGACGCGGATCATGTCGCCGTCGCGTATCCTGGCGATCGCGCCGCCGGCAAGCGCTTCGGGCGTGACGTGGATGGCGGACGGCACCTTGCCGGACGCGCCCGACATGCGCCCGTCGGTGACGAGCGCGACCCGCTGGCCTCTGTCCTGAAGCACGCCGAGCACAGTGGTCAGCCGGTGCAGTTCGGGCATGCCGTTGGCCTTCGGCCCCTGGAAGCGGACCACGGCGATGAAATCGCCTTGAAGCGTTCCGGCCTTGAAGGCGGCGTTGAGCGCCTCCTGGCTTTCGAACACCCGCGCCGGCGCCTCGATCACGCGGCGCTCGGGCTTGACGGCCGAGGTCTTGATGATCGCGTGGCCGAGATTGCCCGACAGCACCGTCAGGCCGCCGCTTGCCTGAAACGGCTTTTCATGGCGGGCCAGCACCTTGTCGTCGCCGCTGTTTCCGGGCGCGGGCCGGCGTGCGATCGCGCCGTCCGCGCCAAGGCAGGCCTCGACCGTGTAGGCCCGCAGGCCGCTGCCCCACACCGTCTCGGCGTCCTCGTGCAGCAGGCCGGCGTCGAGCAATTCGCGGATCAGGAAGCCGAGACCGCCGGCGGCGGCAAAGTGGTTCACGTCGGCAAGCCCGTTCGGATAGACGCGGGCGAGCAGGGGCACGTGGTCGGAGAGGTCGCAAATGTCCTGCCAGGTCAGCCGGATGCCGGCGGCCGCTGCCATTGCGATCAGGTGGATGGTGTGATTGGTCGAGCCGCCGGTGGCGTGCAGGCCAACGACGCCGTTGACGATCGAGCGTTCGTCGATCATGCGCCCGACCGGCCGGTAGTCGTTGCCGAGCGCGGTGATGGCGAGGGCGCGCTGCGTCGCCTCGCGGGTGAGCGCGTCGCGCAGCGGCGTACCGGGATTGACGAAGGAGGCGCCGGGCAAATGCAGGCCCATGATCTCCATCAGCATCTGGTTGGAGTTGGCGGTGCCGTAGAAGGTGCAGGTGCCCGGACCGTGATAGGATTTCGATTCCGCTTCCAGCAATTCGTCGCGGCCGATCTTGCCCTCGGCGAAAAGCTGGCGCACGCGCGCCTTCTCGTCGTTGGGCAGGCCCGAAGTCATCGGCCCGGCCGGGATGAAGACCGCCGGCAGGTGGCCGAAGCTGAGCGCCGCGATCAGAAGCCCGGGCACGATCTTGTCGCAGACGCCGAGATAGACGGCGGCGTCGAACATGTTGTGCGACAGACCGATCGCCGCCGCCATGGCGATCACGTCGCGCGAAAACAGCGACAGCTCCATGCCGGGCTGGCCCTGGGTGACGCCGTCGCACATCGCCGGCACGCCGCCGGCGACCTGAGCAACGCCGCCGGCTTCGCGCGCGGCCTGTTTGATCAGGGCGGGAAAGCTCTCGAAGGGCTGATGCGCCGACAGCATGTCGTTATAGGCGGTGATGATGCCGAGATTGGGGACCCGGTCGCCGGAAAGGTCGGCCTTGTCGCCGGTCGCGCAGGCGGCGAAACCGTGGGCGAGGTTGCCACACGACAGCACGGAACGGTTCGGCCGCTGGCCGGCGGCCTCGTCGAGACGGGCGAGATAAAGCTCGCGCGTCGGCCTGGAGCGTTCGCGGATGCGGTCGGTGATTGTTTCGATGGCCCGTGCGGCGGTCATGGCTTTTTGTCCTCGCTGGGTGCCCAATAGACGGTTGGCGGGGTGGTGGCGCGCTCGAAGACGGCGCGGATCGGGGCGGGCGACGCGGTGCCGGCCTGCATGGCCTGCTCGAAAACCGTGCGCTTGGCCTCGCCTTCGATATGCAGGGCCAGGAAACGCGCCCGCGCGACGAGCGGCAGGGTAAGCGTCAGCCTGTCTTCGCCGGCGCTTTGCGCGCGCACCGGCAGCACACGCGCGCGCGCGGCGGGGTCGAGCAGGGTATCGAGATTTTCGGCATCGGGAAAATAAGACGCGGTATGGCCGTCGAGCCCCATGCCGAGCACGACGGCGTCGAGCGGCAGCGGACAGTCGGCAAGCCGCTCGTCGGCAGCGGTCGCGGCCGCGGCCGGGTCGGCCGTGCCGGACCAGAGCCCGACAAAGCGGGCCTGTTCCGCCCGATCGCGAAGCAGGGTTTCGCGCACCAGCCGCTCGTTGGAGCGTGCCGCGGTCGGCGGTACAAGCCGCTCGTCGACCAGCGTGACGGTGACGCGCTCCCAGTCTATCGGCCGTTGCGACAACTGCCGGAAAAACCGTGCCGGCGTGGTGCCGCCGGAGACGGCGAGCGTGGCCCGCCCATTGCTGCCAACGGCCTTGTCCAGATGGCCGGCGACCGTTTCGGCCAACGCTTCGGCCAGCGCGTCGGCGCCTTCGAAGGCCTGGAAGCCATAGGGGGGTGGCGGGCGCATCAGTTCGGGTCGTGCCAGGTACGGCCGTCGCGCTCGATCAGGGCGACGGAACCGGACGGGCCCCAGGTGCCGGCCGTGTAACCCTGGGGTTCGCGGCCGGAATCCTCCCAGGCGGCCAGGATCGGATCGATCCAGGCCCAGGCCGCCTCGACTTCGTCGCGGCGCATGAACAGGGTCTGGTTGCCGCGCACGACATCCATCACAAGGCGCTCGTAGGCATCGGGATTGCGCACGTTGAAGGCTTCCGCGAAGCTCATGTCGAGCGGCACGTGGCGCAGGCGCATACCGCCGGGACCCGGATCCTTGATCATGATCCATTGCTTGACGCCTTCGTCGGGTTGCAGGCGGATGACGAGTTGGTTGGCGTGCACGCGCCCGGCGCCGGTTTCGAAGATGGAATGCGGGATCGGCTTGAAGGCGATGACGATTTCGGAGGCGCGCGCGCTCAGCCGCTTGCCGGTGCGCAGGTAAAACGGCACGCCGGCCCAGCGCCAGTTGGCGATGTCGGCCTTGATGGCGACGAAGGTTTCCGTCGTGCTTTCGCCATTGCCGAGTTCTTCTTTGTACCCCTTGACCGCGCCGCCGGCGGAGGCGCCGGCCCGGTATTGGCCGCGCACCGTCACCTTGGCGGCATTGTCGGTGTCGACCGGCGCCAGCGAACGCAGGATCTTCAGCTTCTCGTCGCGCACGGCGTCGGCGTCCATCGATGCCGGCGGCTCCATCGCCGCCAAACACAAAAGCTGCAGGATGTGGTTCTGCACCATGTCGCGCAGCGCGCCGGCCCGGTCGTAATAACTCACCCGGTCCTCCAGCCCGACCGTCTCGGCGACGGTGATCTGGACATGGTCGATATGGGCGGAGTTCCATAACGGCTCGTAGAGCGCGTTGGCGAAGCGCAGCGCCATCAGGTTCTGCACCGTCTCCTTGCCGAGATAATGGTCGATGCGGAAGATCTGGTGCTCGTCGAACACGCCGCCGATCTGGTCGTTCAAGGCACGGGCGCTCGCCAGGTCGCGGCCGATCGGCTTTTCGACCACGATGCGCGCGTTCAGGCTCACCAGCGCGTGTTCTTTGAGTTTGGCGCAGATCGAGCCGAACAGCGACGGTGCGACGGCCATATAGAACACGCGGATGCGGTCGCTGTCGCCGATTTCCTGTTCCAGCGCGGCGAAGCCGTCGCCGCTCTTGGCGTCGACTGCGACATAACTCAGCCGGTCGAGGAAACGGTCGAGCTCGCCCGGCTCGATCTCCTCGGCCCGGACGTGCTCGGTGATCGCCGTGCGGGCGAAATCACGGTATTCTTCAGTGCTGAGTTTCGAGCGCGACGCGCCGATGATGCGCGTGGGTTCTAAAAACTGTCCCGCCTGCTGGCGCTGGAACAGCGCCGGCAGCAATTTTCGCTCGGCAAGGTCGCCGGTGCCGCCGAAAGCAATGAAATCGAACGGATCGACCGGGATGATCTGGCTCGTCATGGATGTCGCAAGCCTTTCGCGTGCTGGAACGACTGTTGCCGCCGCTATAATCTAATCGATTTAAAAACGCCAGCCCCATGCCGACGTCGCTTCGCGCTTGACAGTGCGGGAGCAGGCGGGTTTCACCTTCGGGCGACGGAGCGCATGCGGACCAGTCCACCATAAAGCGCGGCCGCCGCAAAGAGGAACCGGGACAATGAACACGCATTTCTCGCGCAGCGTCGCCGAGGGCTTGGCCTTCGCGAATTTCATCGACGGTCGATCGCAGGAGGCCACGTCGGGCCGGCGCATCGATGTCGTGTCGCCGTCCGACGGCAAGATGTTCGCCTCGATCCCCGAAAGCGGCAAGGACGATGTCGACCGGGCCGTGCGCGCTGCGCATCGCGCCTTCCACGACGGACCGTGGAGCCGGATGCCGGCGGTGGAGCGCGGGCGTTGCCTGACCCGGCTTTTCCGCCTGGTCGAGGAAAACGGCGAGGAACTGGCCGCGCTGGAATCGCGCGATACCGGCAAACCCGTGCGCCAGGGCAAGGCCGATGTGACGGCGACGATGCGCTATTACGAATTCTATGGCGGCGCGGCCGACAAGGTGCACGGCGACACGATCCCGTTCCTTGACGGGTATACCGCGCTCACCCTGCGCGAGCCGCACGGCGTGGTCGCCGGCATCATTCCGTGGAACTATCCGCTTCAGATCCTGGCCCGCGTGGCCGGCGCAGCACTTGCCATGGGCAACACGCTGGTCGTCAAGCCGGCCGAGGACGCCTCGCTGACAGCGATCCGCATCGCCGAACTCGCGCATGAGGCCGGCGTGCCCGATGGCGTCTTCAACGTGATTACCGGCTACGGGCACGACGCGGGAGCCGCGCTTTCAGGCCATCCGCTGGTCGACTACGTCACCTTCACCGGCTCGACCTTGACGGGAACCGCGATCCAGCAGGCCGCCGCGGTCAACAATCGCGGCGTGACGATGGAACTCGGCGGCAAGTCGCCGCAAATCGTGTTCGAGGACGCCGATCTGGAGGCGGCGCTGCCGGTGCTTGTCAACGCCATCATCCAGAACGGCGGCCAGACCTGCTCCGCCGGCAGCCGGGTCCTGGTGCAGCGCCCGGTCTACGAGACCGTGTCGCGCGCCCTGGCCGAACGGTTTTCCAAGCTGACGGCCGGCCCGCACGATGCCGATCTCGATCTCGGCGCGCTGATCAATCAACGCCAGAAGGAACGCGTCGCCGGTCTGGTGGCGGCGGCCGAGGACGCCGGCGTGCCGGTTCTGGCGCGCGGCTCGGTTCATGCCGACGCACCGTCAGCCGGCTATTATTTCGCGCCGGTTCTGTTCGGTTCGGTGGACCCCGACCAGCCGCTCGTCCGCGAAGAGGTCTTCGGCCCGGTGCTGGCGGTGATGCCGTTCGAGGACGAGGCGGACGCGGTGCGGCTTGCCAACGGCACCGATTACGGCCTGGTTGCCGGCATATGGACCCGCGACGGCGCGCGCCAGCATCGTGTTGCCAAGCGCGTGCGGGCCGGCCAGGTATTCGTCAACGGGTATGGCGCCGGCGGCGGCATCGAACTGCCGTTCGGCGGTTTCAAGAAATCAGGCCACGGTCGCGAAAAGGGCTTTGAAGCGCTTTACGACATGAGCGCCACCAAGACGGTCGTGTTCAATCACGGGTAAGAATGGGATAAATGCCGCGCAAAGCAGGGCGGTATCGCCCGCAACGCGGCCCAAGGACGAAAGTTAGGAACGAGAATGGCACGTCTCAAAAACAAGGTTGCGGTGATCACCGGTGCGGCGTCGGGTTTCGGCGAAGGCATGGCGAAACGCTTTGCCGAGGAGGGCGCGCAGGTGGTCGTGGCCGACCTCAATGCCAAGGGTGCCGAGCGGGTGGCGGGCGAGATCGGTCAGGCGGCGCTGCCGGTGACGGCGGACGTGTCGCTGAAATCCGATATCGACGCCATGGTGGCCACGGCGATGGACGCTCATGGCCGCATCGACATCATGGTCAACAATGCCGGCTTCACCCACACCAATCAGAGCATGCTGGACGTCGACGAGGCGACGTTCGACCTGATCGCGGCGGTGAATATGAAGGCGATCTATTTCGCCGCGCTCGCCGTCGTGCCGATCATGGAAAAACAGGGTGGCGGCTCCATCATCACCACGGCCTCGACGGCGGGGCTCCGGCCGCGCCCGGGGCTGACCTGGTACAACGCCTCCAAGGGCTGGGCGGTGACGGCCACAAAGTCGATGGCGGTTGAACTCGCGCCGAAGAACATCCGCGTCAACTGCCTGTGCCCGGTGGCCGGAGAAACCGGCATGCTGGCCCAGTTCATGGGCGAGGACACGCCCGAAAAGCGCGCCCAGTTCCGTGCATCGGTCCCGCTCGGGCGGCTTTCGACGCCGCTCGACATCGCCAATGCCGCCCTGTGGCTTGCCTCTGACGAGGCCGCCTTCATCACCGGCGTCGCGCTTGAGGTCGATGGCGGCCGCTGCATCTGATCGCGTGTCCCGCTCGCGGAACCGGACCTCTCCCGAAACGTTCAAACAAGGCCCCAGCAGCAGGAGCATAGCGATTTCATGACCGGGCAACAGATCTTCATCTTCTGCCTGCTGGGCGCGGTGTTCGCTTTCCTGGTTTGGGGGCGCATCCGCTACGATCTGGTCGCCTTCGCGGCGCTGATCATCGGCGTTGCCGGCGGTGCGATCCCGGCCGAGCATGCCTTCGCCGGCTTCGGCCACGAAGCCGTCATCATCATTGCCCTGGTGTTGATCGCCTCGCGCGCCATGATGAATTCCGGCGCGGTCGAGCTGATCGCGCAATATGTCGT
This sequence comes from Nitratireductor arenosus, assembly GCF_009742725.1. GTDB lineage: Bacteria > Pseudomonadota > Alphaproteobacteria > Rhizobiales > Rhizobiaceae > Mangrovimarina > Mangrovimarina arenosa. The sequence goes on from NZ_WPHG01000005.1 coordinate 155,508, forward strand.
TGATGCCGGGCGCTCGCTCTCCACCCATATCGGCGTGATGTCGGTGGCCGGCGCAGCGCTGTCGGCCATCATCAACAACGTCGCCGCGCTCGTTATTCTGATGACGCTCGACATGGAAACGGCGAAGAAAGCGGGCCGCTCGGTGTCGTTGTCGCTGATGCCGCTTTCTTTCGCCACCATCCTTGGCGGCATGGTCACGATGATCGGAACGCCGCCCAACATCGTGATTGCGCAGTTTCGCGACAGGGCGCTGGGCGAGCCGTTTTCGATGTTCGACTTTTCCCCCGTCGGTCTGGTGTGCGCCATTGCCGGTATCGCGTTCGTGGCCGGTGTCGGCTGGCGGCTGATCCCGGAGCGCATCGCGCCGCAAAAGGCGGGTGAAACCGGAAGCGGGATGTTCGTCGCCGAGGCCGGATTTCCCACTGATTCCGAGTGGGTGGGGCAAACGCCTCGCGACCTTGTCGAAAAAGCCGACGAGCTGGATGTCGCCGTTCTCGGCCTCGTGCGTCGCGGCAAGCGCCTGCCGGGTTTCGCGATGAGTGAGGAGATCCGCAAGAGCGACCGCCTCGTGCTCGAGGGAGATCCGAAATCGATCGAAGCCTTCACTGGCGCGGCCAAGCTTGAAATCGCGGTCAAGCCGAAGGAGGACGGGCTGATTGGCCGTTCGATGACGCTGACCGAGGCGATCGTGCCGCAGGGGGCGCGCGCTGTCGGTCGCACCGCGCTCGACATGCGTCTACTGGCCAGGCGGGGCGTGACCCTGATCGGTGTTTCGCGTCAGGGCACCCGTTTTCGTGAGCGTGTGCGCAACCTCACCATCCAGGCCGGCGATGTCGTGCTCTTGCTCGGACCGGAAAATCGGGTCGCCGACGCGGTCGACTGGATGGGAGCGATGGCGCTCGCCGACCGCAGCCATGCGGTGATCCAGCGCAGCAAGGCGCTGCTCGCCATCGGCATTTTCGCTGCTGCGATCGCGGCCTCGGTGATCGGGCTGATCAGCTTGCCGATCGCGCTTGCGGCAGCCGTCGCGCTTTACGCGCTTTTCAACATCGTCAATGCGCGCGAGGTCTACGAATCGGTCGAATGGCCCGTTCTGGTGCTACTCGGCTCGTTGATCCCGCTGGGGCTCGCGCTCGAGGAATCGGGGGGCACCGAACTGATCGCCAACGCCATCGTTGCGCAGACCTCGTTCCTGCCGACCTGGGCCATTCTGGCGGTGCTGATGGTGGTCACCATGACGTTGTCGGACTTTCTCAACAACGTCGCCACCGCGCTGATTGCGGCGCCGATCGCCGTCGGCATCGCCAGTTCGATCGGCGTTTCGCCCGACCCGTTCCTGATGGGCGTCGCGGTCGCGGCTTCTTGCGCCTTCCTGACCCCGATCGGGCACAAGAACAACACCATCATCATGGGACCGGGCGGTTATCGTTTCGGCGATTACTGGCGCATGGGCCTGCCGCTGGAAATTCTGATTATCGTGGTCTCCGTCCCGGCGATCCTATTCTTCTGGCCGCTTTAGGACTGGTTCGGGCGGGCAAGAGGCGCCTTTTGGCTTGACCGGGGGCGAACCCGGCCCGATCCTCGGAAAAACCGGGGTCGGGGGAACATCATGCACAAGGTCGTCATCAGCGGCACCGGCATCTTCACGCCGGATCAGATCATTACCAATGCCGAGCTCGTCGCCTCCTACAATGAGTACGCCACTAGTTGGAACGAAGCGAACGGCGCGGCGATCGAGGCCGGCGAGGCGGAGGCCAAGCCGATGTCGAGCGAGGCGTTCATCCTCAAGGCATCCGGCATCGAACGCCGCTACGTGATCGACAAGTCCGGCGTACTCGACCCGCAGATCATGCATCCGGTGTTTCCCGAGCGGGCGGACGACGAGTTGTCGATGATGGCCGAGATCGCGGTCGAGGCGGCTGGAAAGGCGCTTGAACGCGCGGGCCGCACCGCCGCCGATATCGATGCGGTGATCTGCGCGGCGTCCAACTTCGAACGCGCCTATCCGGCGGTCGCCATCGAGATCCAGCAAGCGCTGGGCATAGAAGGCTTCGCCTTCGACATGAATGTCGCGTGTTCCTCGGCGACGTTCGGCATCCAGGCCGCCGCGGACATGATCCGTTGCGGCTCGGCGCGGGCGATCCTGATGGTCAATCCGGAAATCACGTCCGGCCATCACGAGTGGCGCGACCGCGACTGCCATTTCATCTTTGGCGACGTATGCACGGCGGTGGTGGTCGAACGGGCCGACGATCTCGCCTCGGATAATGCCTGGGAGGTGCTGTCGACGCGATGCCTGACGCTCTATTCCAACAATATCCGCAACAATAACGGCTTTCTGCGTCGAACCCGCGCCGGCCACATGGCCGATCGGCGCGACATGCAATTTTACCAGGAGGGACGGAAGGTCTTCAAGCAGGTCGTTCCGGTCGTGGTCGATCTGATGCGCTCGCATCTCAGCGACGAGGGGGTGGAGCCGTCCGAACTGACGCGTCTGTGGCTGCATCAGGCTAATAAGAGCATGAACGATTTGATCGGCGAAAAAGTGCTCGGGCGTGCCCCGAGCCGGGCCGAGCAGCCCAACGTGCTGCAGGACTACGCCAACACCTCCTCGGCCGGTTCGATCATCGCGTTTTCGAAATATTCCGACGATCTGCCATCGGGCAGCCTCGGCGTGATCTGTTCCTTTGGCGCGGGCTATTCGGCCGGCAGCGTGATCGTCAGGCGGTTGTAGGGGGGGCGGCACGCGCGCTCGTGAGAAGCGGGTTGGCCTTGGCCTATGACCAGAATGCCGGTGAAAGCAGCACCAGAACGGCGAGTATTTCCAAGCGGCCGAGGATCATGGCGGCGTCAAGAATCCATTTCGCCGCGTCCGGGAGCGTGGCAAAATTGCCGGCCGGACCGACGATGTCTCCCAGGCCGGGGCCGACATTGGTCAGCGCGGTCAGGGCACTGGTGGCAGCGGTCATGAAGTCGAGACCTGTGGCGGCCAGCAGGATGAGGGCGATCGCCCAGATGACAACGAATGCACTGATGAAGAGCACCGCCGTGCTCTGCATGTCGGGCTCGACGCGCCGGTCGCCGTAGCGGACGGTCGCGATGCTGCTTGGATAAATCAATTGCCGGAGACCGAGCCGCACCATCTCGAACAGGATCAGGAAGCGATAGGCCTTGATGCCGCCGGCGGTGGAGCCGGAGCAGCCGCCGAGGATCGTGGCCAGGAAGGCGCAGGCGACGGGAAAGGCGCCCCACAGAGAATAGTCGGCGCTGGCGAAACCGGTGGTGGTGATCAGCGAGACGAAATTGAAGGCCGAATGCGTCAGCGCCTCGAAGGGCGTGTAGTCGGAGTTGACCCGCAAATAGACTCCGACCGACAGGGTGAAGATCGCGCAAAACCCGACATAGACAAGGATCTGCCGGTCGCGGAGCGCCTCCAGACGCCCGCGCAGGACGAGCAGCATCAGGATCGAGAACGGCAGGCCGGCGATGAACATGAAGACCGTTCCCACCCAGATCACGGCGCCGTTGTCGCCATAATAGCCGAGCGAGGCGTCGTGGGTCGAAAATCCGCCTGTCGCCAGGGTCGTCATGGCGTGGTTGACGGCGTCGAAACCGGTCATTCCAGCGGCGGCATAGAGCAGCGCGCAAATCAGGGTAAGCGCGACGTAGATGCCGATCAGAGCCACGGTGAAGGTCGAAAATCGCGCGAAGGGCCGGTCCGAGGTGTCGGAAGATTCGATCCTGAAGAAGGAGATGCCGCCGATACGCAGCAGCGGCAGCACGAACAGGCCCAGAGCAACGACGCCGAGCCCGCCCATCCATTGCAGCAGCGAGCGCCATAAAAGCAGCCCCGGCGGCAGCGCGTCGAGGCCCGAAATGACGGTCGATCCCGTTGTCGTCAGAGCCGATACGGATTCGAACACGGCGTCGGTCAGATCGAGGCGGATCGAGGCGAGCATGAAGGGAATGGCGCCGATGATCGCCGAGGCGGTCCACAACAGATTGACCAGAAGGAAGCCGAATCGGATATTGACGCGCGGGGCGCTCGCGCGTGTAGCGAGCGCGCAGGCGGCTGCCGGCGCGCCGACAAGCAGCGCCGAGGAGACAAAGACCCGCCAGTCCGGATTGTCGAGGAAATAGTCGACGGCCGCTGGCACAAGCATTGCCGCGGCGAAGTAAAGCGCGAAAACCGCCGTGAGAAAGGCGGAGAACCGAAGCTGCGTTTCCGACATCAGGCGGTCTTTTGGGATGCCTCGCTTTGGCCGGCCTTCCTCCCGCGGCGGCAGGCCACGTTATTGGCTTACATCACCGACGGCAAGGCTCCATCCATGCTGATCGCGGGGGGCTCGCGGCGGTCTGTCCGGGCTGTTTGTCGGTTAACGATATCTTAACAATTTTTCCGCCGAAGGACGTGGTTGCATTAGATGTATTGGCGGTCGCTTGAATGAACGGCGCAAAGGGGGACGGTCATGGCCGCGATATATCGGCATTCATATTTTATGCGTGCGACGGGGCTTCTCATCGGCCTGGCCGCCGTGATCGTCATGATACGCGTCGGCACGCTCGCACAGGGCTATCGGTTTCTGGAGAAGTTTCCGCCCGATTTCTCGACTGTCGGCTGGCTGCGTTTCACCGGTTCGACAGCCGCGGCCTTCCTGATCTATCTGGCGCTCAAGCCGGCTCGGGACCAGACACGACCCTTCCTTGCCGATCTCGCCGGCACGCGATTGGGCAAACCTTTTGCCTGGGCAAGCCTTTTTACCATGATCGCGACGATAATCGGCGTCGTCCTCGTTCCCGAGGCGCTTTATCCGCTTGTTACCGACGGTGCAGTGGTGCAGATCGTCTCCGAATTGTTTTTGGCGGGCACGATCGGGCTTGCCGTGTTTTCGGCAATACGTTCGCGCACGGTCGGCGCGGCACGGATCGGCATTATTCCCGCCCCGCTGGCTTTCGTTGCCATGGCGCTGGTCGCCTTTCTGATCCTCGGCGAGGAAATGTCATGGGGTCAGCATCTGATCGGCTGGCAAACGCCCGAAACCTTCGCCGGAAACATCCAGAACGAAACCAATTTCCACAATTTCTACACGTATCGCTTCGAAACGGCCTATTATCTGTCGGCGCTTCTGCTGTTTTTCGTCCTGCCCTATGCATGGCCGAAGCAGCCGGGGTTGTGGCTGAAGCCTTTCGCGTTTTTCGTCCCGCCGGCGGGGTTCGTCCTCCTGGCGGCGCCGATTTCCGGCCTGTTCTACGAATATTGGAACGTGGTGCCGATGCAGGTGGCCTTCGCGCTCGGCGTAATCCTGCTCGTCGACTGCGCGCTCGATAAACGGCGCGGAACGCGTGGGGAGCGCGCCTTCGTTGGGCTGTGGGCGATGCTGATGGTCGCGTCGCAGGCCATATTCCTGATTTTCGGCGGGCGGATGAGCGAGGGACACGAATTGTCGGAAGTGCGCGAGTTCCTGATCTCGCTGCTGATGCTGGCCTATCTGATCTGGATCAGCGCCCGGCTATTCACGATGCCACGCCGGGTTAAAGGGGGATGACCGGTTGGCCTCAGGCCACGACCGTGCGCCGGTAGAGATGCCAGGTCGCGTGGCCGAGCACGGGCAGGGTGACGAACAGGCCGAGAAAGAACGGCACGCATGACAAAAGCACCAAAGCCGTCACCGTGACGCCCCAGCCGATCATCGCCACCGGGCTCGCCAGCACCGACTTCACGCTGGTGATCATGGCGGTGACGAAATCGATCTCGCGCTCCAGTAGCAGCGGGATCGAGATGACGGTGATCGAAAACAGCACCATCGCCAATATCGCGCCGACGACATGACCGACCGCCAGGAAGGTCCAGCCTTGCGGCGTGGTGAAGACCACGTCGAGGAACCGTTCCAGCGTGGCGAAGGACATCCGCCCCAGGACCAGCGCGACCAGGAGGCGGATCTGATACATCCAGATCCAGAACACGAACAGCATCACGAACGCCATCCATGACAATTCGCGCGTGCGCTGGTGCCAGACCACGGCCAGGACCGCCTTCCAGTCGAGCGGCTGGCCCTGCTCGAGCCGGCGGCTGACCTCGTAAAGACCGACGGCGGCGAAAGGCCCGATCAGCGGGAAGCCGATGGCGAAGGGATAGATCATCCACGGCACCCGCCAGATCGTCAGACCAAGCACGATAACCATGCCGCCGAGCGCGAACACGCCGCCGAAGAAAAGCCCGAACAGCGGTGCGCGCGCGAAATCGTTCAGCCCCTGCATTATCGCCGCGCGAATATCCGCACCGGTGATCGCCACCACCTCGGGCATTGCCGGCTTAGCGCCATCGTTCGGATTGGCCATGGTCTCCTCCCGAAAAGCACGGTGCCACCCAGGCGGACATCGCCCAAAGCACCGACTTCTCTCCCATGGTCGCTTATGGTGTCGGGGGCGGCAATCGGCCTTGACCAGGATCAAGGCGGGTGTCGCCTTCGTGTAGCCGGCCTCAGATGCGGTCGCGCAGCGCGTACCAGTTCAGCGCCAGAAACAACAGCGGCGCGCGCAAGCGCCGACCGCCCGGAAATGGCGGGACTTTCAGGTCCTCGAGCAATTTAAGCCGGTCGCGATTGCCGGCGACCGTTTCGGCGTAGAGCTTGCCGGTGAAGTTGGACAGCATCACCCCGTGGCCCGAATAGCCTCCCGCTGCGATCACGTTCGGCATCACCTCGCGCACAAACGGTTTACGCGGCATGGTGATGCCAACAAAACCGCCCCAGGCATGGGTGATTTCGACATCGCGCAAAACGGGGTAGATTTCGACGATCTGGCGGCGGATCTGTTTGCCGATATCCTGCGGATCGTCGGTTGAGTATATCTCCCGGCCGCCGAATAGAAGCCGTCCGTCGACCGAGCGGCGGAAATAACGCACGACAAAGCGCGAATCATCGACCGCCTCGCCGCCCGGTATGACGGGACTATCCTCGCCAAGCGGCGGCGTGGCGCCGATGAAGGAGCCGATCGGCATGACATGCGCGGCGCTGACGGGTTCGAGGCCGTCGCCATAGGCGTTGACAGCGACCAGGCATTTTTCGGCGGTTATGGTGCCGCTGCCGGTGGTTATCTTGACCAAGCCCCCAGCGGTGCCGATCCCGGTCGCCGGCGTCTGTTCGTGCAGGCGCGCGCCGGCCTGGCCGGCGACGCGCGCGGTGCCGACGACGAGCTTCAGCGGGTGGATATGGCCGGTGCCGGTATCGCGCACGCCGCCGAAATAGCGCGTCGAGCCGACCCGCCGGGCGGTTTCGTCGGCGTCCATATAGGTCAGGTGCTCGTAGCCGAACCGCGTCGCCATTATGTCGGCATGGGCGCGGTAGTCGTCGACATAGCGCTGCTTGTGGGCGACCGAGAGCTGGCCCGGCCGGTAGTCGATGTCAATCGCGTACGTGGCCGCAAAGTCCAGCAGATGCGCCTTGGCTTCCTCGGCAAGGTCGAACAGCGCCTTGGCCCGTGACAGACCCAGCTCGGCCTCGAGTTCCTCCGCCCAGGCGCGCTGGCCGGTGCCGAGCTGGCCGCCATTGCGCCCCGAGGCGCCGTCACCGAAGCGGCGCGCCTCGATCAGGACGACATTGACGCCGGCCCGGGCCAGATGCGCGGCGGCCGAAAGCCCGGTGAAGCCGCCGCCGACAATAGCGACGTCAGCCCGGCAATCGCCGTCGAGCGGCGCATAACGGGGCCGTTTGCCGATGGTCGCCTCGTACCAGGAAGAGCCCGGCGAGATGGAGGTCTGCTCGCTCATGTGCCGGCCGGGAAGGAAGATCGGTGCGACTGAAGTCCAGTCGCGCGCTGCGTCCATGGCGTGCCGTTTCCGGACTGGTCCTTCAGGCGAAATCGTGCATTCATCGCATCTTTGCGCCTTCGATCGTCACGGGTCGCCCTGCCATCACACATTCAGCAGCAGATATTCGCGCTCCCACGGGCTGATCACCTCCATGAAGGTCTCGAATTCGGCCTTCTTGATCGCGCCATAGGTTGCAATGAAGGGCGCTCCGAGCATGGCCTGCAAAGCGTCGTCGCTCTCAAGCAGGCCGACCGCCTCGAGCAGGCCGCGCGGCAGGTCGATCTCATCCTCGTTGGCGGCCTTGCCGACCGGCGTTTCGGGCTCGATTTGTTCGGCGATGCCGATCAGGCCGCAGGCAAGCGAGCCGGCGAGCGCGAGATAGGGATTGGCGTCCGAGGAGGGAATGCGGTTTTCCACCCGGCGCGCCGACGGGTCGGAGCGCGGGATACGGAAGGCGGTGGTGCGATTGTCGTAACCCCAGTTCGTATTCACCGGGGCCGATGCCGCGTTGGTCAGCCGCCGGTAGGAATTGACATAGGGCGCCATCATCACCAGCGCGCTCGGCATATGCCGCTGCATCCCGCCGATGAAATGGCGGAAGGCATCGGTCTCATCGCCGCTTTCGTCGGAGAAGATGTTGCGGCCGCTGGCCAGATCGACGACCGACTGGTGGATGTGCATGGCCGATCCCGGCTGCCCTTGGATCGGCTTGGCCATGAAGGTCGCGTAGGTATCGTGCTTGAGAGCCGCTTCGCGGATCGTGCGCTTGAACAGGAACACCTGGTCGGCGAGTTCTACTGGATCGCCATGGCGCAGGTTGATTTCGAGCTGGCCGGCCCCTTCCTCGTGGATCAGCGTATCGATCTCCAGACCCTGCATCTCCGAAAAATGGTAGATGTCGTCGATCAATTCGTCGAATTCGTTGACGCCGGCGATGGAATAACCCTGGCCGCCACCGATGGGCCTGCCCGAGCGTCCCACCGGCGGGGTCAACGGGTAGTCGGGATCGGGGTTCTTGTGGACTAGATAAAACTCGATCTCCGGCGCCACCACGGGACGCAAGCCCCGCTCCTCATAGGCTCGAACCACACGCTTGAGCAGATTGCGCGGGGTGAATTCGACCGAACGCCCGTCCTGATGAACGAGGTCGCAGATCACCTGGGCGGTGGGGTCGGATTCCCACGGTACCACCGAAAGGGTCGACAGGTCGGGCAGCAGCTTCAGGTCGCCGTCATCGGCGGGATAGGTGAAGTCGCCGCGATCCTGCGGGTAACCGCCCGAAATAGTGGTCATGAAGACAGCGGACGGCAAGGCGAGGGAGGTATTGGAGGTGAATTTGCTCGACGGCATCATCTTGCCGCGCGCCACGCCTGCCTGATCGGGCGTGATACACTCGATGTCCTCGATATCCCGCCACTCCAGCCAAGCGCCAGCCTCCTTCCAGTTCTTCACGCCGCGAAGATTCTTCAAAAAAGCGGGAGGGCGCTTCTTGCTCGCGCGCGCTGCGGCCCGGACGTCCTTCTTTGGGGGGGGCATCAATCACCAATGGTTCTTTGGACGGGACGACTATAGACGCCGGCCGGGCCGCTAGGGAAGGGCCTGGATCAGGTCAGCCATAGTCGCCATTGCGAGCCCGCACCGCTTCGATCGCCGGCTGAAGCCGGTCTACCGTGATCGGGCGGGCCACCACGATGTCGATGACGGCAACGCCGTTCGGGATTTTTGTGGGGTCGGTCGTGGTCGACAGCAGGATCACAGCCGGTAGGGCGTGCGCGCGGGCTGCGCGTTGCGCGCGGAGCCGTTCGAACAGCACGGCGCCGACCGGGTCTTCGGGCAGCAGATCGAGAATGACGATCGACGGGGCGTCCGTTTCCAGGGCCTGCGCGGCGCGCTCCGGCGTTTCGGTTCGTGCTCTCAGCCCGACCCGCTCGACGATCCGCGAGACCACGACGCCGTTGATCGTCGATCTGCCGATCACCAGGACCGCGGGAGCCTTGTTCGCACTACCTGTCATGGTGTCGCTTCCGTCGTTTCAGCCGTCCAGGCGCGCAAAATCGCGTCGCCGCCGATAGCAATGGCGGAAATTCAATGTAGGGTTGTATTTTCGATGGCCTGCTTCATAAGGAAAGTATGGGCGGTTAAGCAAGGCTTTTCTTGTTTGCCGCCGTATTTTTCTTGCTAGCGACCAAAACAACCAAGCCGCGCGCCCGGTGGCGCGCGGCTTGGTTGTTTTGGCACGGCCTGGCCGCTTGCGGGTCGGGCCGCGATGCGGTCTCAGTCTCGTCCTTGAGTCACGATCACCGGAATCAGCAGATCGCCCCAATTGCCGCTGCCGCCATGGTGGCGGGCGGAGCGGACGAGCTCCACCGACACACCGGCCTCGACGGCCTTCATCACCGATTGGTTCAACCGGTGGAGATCGTTCGCCACCATGCGGATCGCCGCCTGCTGGTCGGCATTCATGCTGGAAGCCTGTTCTTCGGCGCGTTCCTTAACACGTGTTCTCGGCGCCATCTGCGCTCTCCTTTGTGTTCTGGCCTCGTTTGCCGCGGAGGCTTCCGGGGCGAGGCCCGGAAGCCTGTCCTGTCACCGGCTTATTCGGCGGCCGGCTTGAACTGGGCCTGTTCGGTCGAGTCCCTCATGGCCGTCGTGGACGATTGGCCGCCGGTGATCGCCATCGACACCGCGTCGAAATAGCCGGTGCCGACCTCGCGCTGGTGCTTGGTGGCGGTGTAGCCGTTGGTCTCGGCGGCGAACTCGGCTTCCTGCAATTCCGAATAGGCGGCCATCTGGCGGTCCTTATAGCCGCGGGCGAGCTCGTACATGCCGAAGTTGAGCTGGTGGAAACCGGCCAAAGTGATGAACTGGAATTTGTAGCCCATCGCGCCGAGCTCGCGCTGGAACTTGGCGATCGTGGCGTCGTCCAGGTTCTTCTTCCAGTTGAAGGAGGGCGAGCAATTATACGCCAGCAGCTTGTCGGGATGGTGCTTGCGCACGCCCTCGGCGAACCGCTTGGCCTGGTCCAGATCCGGTTTGGAAGTCTCGCACCAGATCAGATCGGTATAGGGGGCGTAGGCGACGGCGCGTGCGATGCACGGTTCGAGCCCGTTCTTGACCTTGTAGAACCCCTCGACCGTGCGGCCTTCGTCATAGTTCACGAAAGGCCGGTCGCGCTCGTCGATGTCGGAGGTCAAAAGCGTGGCCGCTTCGGCGTCGGTGCGCGCGACCACCAGGGTCGGCACACCCATCACGTCGGCGGCAAGGCGTGCCGCGTTTAGATTGCGAATATGGGCCGCGGTCGGGATCAGGACCTTGCCGCCGAGATGGCCGCATTTCTTTTCCGAGGCAAGCTGATCCTCGTAGTGGACGCCGGCCACGCCCGCTTCGATATAAGCCTTCATCAGCTCGAAGGAATTGAGCGGGCCGCCGAACCCGGCTTCGGCATCGGCGACGATCGGCGCGAACCAGGTGTCGACCGACAGGCCGTTGCCTTCCGCCGTCTCGATCTGGTCGGCACGCTGCAGGGTCTTGTTGATGCGCTTGGCGAGCTCCGGACCGGCATTGGCCGGATAGAGCGACTGGTCCGGATACATCGCCGAGGCGGTGTTGGCGTCGGCGGCGACCTGCCAGCCGGACAGGTAGATCGCCTTCAGCCCGGCGCGCACCATCTGCATGGCCTGGTTGCCGGAAAGCGCGCCGAGCGCGTTGACGAAATCGTCCTCGTGGATCAGCTTCCACAGCCGGTTGGCGCCCATCTCGGCCAACGAATGGCGAATATGGACCGAGCCGCGCAGTTTCTTGATGTCATCGGGCGAATAGGGGCGTTCGATCCCGTCATAACGGCCTTCGGGCGCGGATGGGACGAGGTTGTAAAAATCGGTCATGACAATTCTCCTGGCGGCAATTGGCGTTGCATCGAATGCGGTTATGGGAGGCTTGATCCGCTTTCGTGTGTGACTTCATTTACATTGCAGCGCAAAAGACACCAGTAAATCATCGTTTTGGCGGCGGAAAATCGGGAAAATCTGTCTTGTGTTTGACAGTAAGGGCTCGTAAAATTGTCAAACTTGTAAAAAATTGTCCTGGGCGCTTGGTCGTGCCGAAGATGTAAAATCCTTACAAAGGGCATCGCATGGCGGAACGAAAAATCTTTGCCGGCCCGCGTATCCGGCGTATCCGCAACGCCAAAGGGCTGACCCAGACGGCGATGGCGAGCGGGCTCGGCATTTCGCCGTCCTATCTCAATCTGATCGAGCGCAACCAGCGCCCGCTGACGGTCCAGCTGATCCTCAAGCTCGCCTCGGTCTACAAGGTCGAACCCGAGGAACTGCAGGCCGAAGCCGGGGGCTCGATCGCGGCGCTGCGCGAGGTGTTCGCGGACCCGCTCTTGTCCGACGAACTGCCCGGCGAGCAGGAACTGGTGGAGATCGCCGAGGCGGCGCCGAACGTGTCGGGCGCCGTCGTCAAGCTTTACCGAGCCTATCGCGAGCAGGCGGGCCGGCTTTCGGACCTGTCGGAATTGCTGGCGCGCGAGGGCCACGCGACCGCGCTATCGGCCACGCGGCTGCCGATCGACGAGGTGCATGAGGTCTTCGAGCGCCGACCGAACCATTTTTTGCGCATCGAAGAAGAGGCGGAGGCGTTCGTGACCGTGCTCGACGCCGGCGACGACCTGGCCGGCGCACTGAAAGATTGGCTCAGGCGCGAGCATGGTATCGGCGTGCGCGTTCTGCCGGTCGCGACCATGCCCAACTGGCGTCGGCGCTATGACCGACATTCGCAGCGTCTGTTCATCTCCGAGCGCCTGTCGCCCTTCGACCAGTTGCGCGAGATCGCGATGGAGGCGTGCGCGATGCGGATGAGCGTCGTGATCGGCGCGGAAATCGAGGCGCTGAAACTGTCCGGCGACGAGGCAAGGCGGCTGGCCCGTTTCGAGCTCGGGCGCTACGCCGCGCATGCGGTGATGATGCCCTATGCTGCGTTCCAGTCGGCGGCGGCGCGCGCGCGTTACGATATCGATGTGTTGAAATCGCGGTTCGGGGTTTCCTTCGAGCAGGCGGCGAACCGGCTGACCATGTTGCAGAGGCCTGGTGCCGCCGGCGTGCCGTTCTTCATGCTGGAGGTCGACAATGCCGGCCATCGTTTCCGCAAGGCCGGCGCGCAGGGTTTTCCGCAAAGCCGCTTCGGCGGCGGTTGTCCGAAACTGCCCGTTCACGCCGCCTTCGAGCAGCCGGGGCGGATTCTGGTCGAGGCGGTCGAGATGCCCGACGGGGCCGAGTTCCTGACCATCGCGCGCACGCTGGAAGGCCCGCAAGGCGCCTTCAACGAACGGCCGCGCCGCACCGCCTTGCTGCTCGGCTGTGACATCGGCTTTCGCGAGGAGATCGTCTATGCGGCCGCGTTGCCGGCCGCTGCGCCGGCAAGTGCGGGCAAACCCGGCGATGTCGCGGCCACCCCGGTCGGGCCGGCCTGCCGGCTGTGCGAGCGCACCGGATGCCTGGCGCGCGCCGAGCCGCCGGTGACGCGACCGCTCGGGCTCGACGAGATGGTGACGGGGCTTTCTGCGTTCGATTTCCGCTGAGAACGGTTTACGTCCGCATAGGGACGGCAACCCGACGACCGGACGCGGAGTGCCGGGGCCTCATGCCGGCCTTTCCGTTATCGTGCCGACGACCTCGACGACCTGTTGGCGCAGCCAGCAATGGGCGGGGTGCCGGTCGTGGCGACGGTGCCAATAGAGGTGCAACTCCTGGGCCGGCACGTCCACGGGCAGACGATAGATCGCCAGGCCCAGATGCTCGGCGATCGCCGCCGCCATCTGGCGCGGCAGGGCGGCGATCAGGTTGCTGCGGGCAACGGCGACGGCGACGCTGTGGAAATGAGGCAGCGCCAGCATCACGCGACGGGCCAAGCCGGCCTCATGCAACGCCTCGTCCACCATGCCCGACATACTGCCATCGACCGAACGCAGCGCGTGTGGCAACCGGCAAAAAAGCGCCAGTGGCAGGGTGTCACCCGACTTGACGCCAGTCGCGGCGATCTCGGCATTGTCGCGCGCGGCCACGACCACGAAGCTGGAAAGCAGAACAGATTGGCTCGAGACCCAGTCCGGCATTGGCATCCGCCGTTCCAGCGCCGCGTCGATGACGTTGTCGCGCAGCAACCGCTCGACCTCGCCGGTCGCGCTTTCCAAAAGCCGCAGCGCAACGCCGGGGGCGCATGCCGCGACCCGGGCAAATAACGGCGGCATCGTCAGCGAGGAAAAGAAATCGGCGCCGTAGAGCGTGAAAAGGCGCTCGGCGCTTGAGGGGTCGAAGGAGTCGTCTCCAGCCAGCGCCTGCTCGATTTGCGCCAGTGCGTCACGGACCGCGCCGGCCAGCGATTCGGCGAACGGAGTGGGCACCATGTCGTTGCCCCGGCGTATGAACAGCTCGTCCTTGAGCGTGAGGCGCAGACGGCCGAGCGCGTTGCTGACGGCGGGCTGGCTCAGGCCGATCGTCTGGCCGGCGCGGGTGGCGCTGCGCTCGCGCATCAGCGCATCGAAGACGCGCAGGAGGTTGAGGTCGAAGGATGCAAAATTCATAATCGTGATGCACCCCATATCAACATTCAATTTCCCGTCCGCGATCCCCGCGGGTTACCGTTTGCCGTGCAGATGATTGGCGCCATGCAAGGGCAGGGCCCGGCGCGGCCGACAGTCGTAAAACGGTATAGAGCGGCCCGCCGCCGCGCAACATGCGCCGGTCGACGACGGCCTGCTTCGTGTCCGCGGGTTCGCAACTGCTGTACCGTGCCTATCAGGGACGTTTTGAGAAACCGCTTCCAAACCGCAGGATTGAATCATGACCGCTTCCTCCGTGAGTTTTCCCGCCGCCGTGCTGATGGCTGCAATCGGCATGGGTTGGGGCATCTACATGGCGATCTCCAAGGACCATTCGACTATGCCCGCCCATGCCCATCTCAATCTATTGGGATGGGTGTCGCTGTTTTTGATTGGCGTGTTCTACCGGCTGCACCCGGTGCTCGATCGCAGCCGCGTGGCGCTGGTGCAGGCCGGCGTCTGGATCGTCGCGACCGCGGTCATGACCGTCGGTATCGCGCTGATCATGACGGGGAGCGAGATCGGCGAGCCGATTGCGGCGGTTTCCTCGATCGTCGTTTTCGCCGACATGCTTTTGTTCGGCTGGCTGGTCGTCGGCAATCGGCAGTCCGGGCGTGCGGACGCCGACATGCCGTTAGCGGCTGAATAGAAGCGACCCGTAGGATCATCCGATCGACAGGACGACATTGCCGGTAGTGCCGCCGCTTTCGATCGCCTCGTGCGCGGCGGCGGTTTCTTCCAGCGCAAAGGTCGCGCCGATCGCGTGGCGCAATTCGCCGGCCGCCAGCATGCGGGTCAGTTCGACGATCGCTTTTCTCCTGACGTCGGCAGGCAATTCGTAGACGACGAACACCTGCAGCGTCAGGCTGTTCCACAGCATGGCGGGAAACGAAACCGGGATCTCGGCGGCGAGATTGGACCCATAACACACGAGCTTGCCGTGGGCGGCCAACACGCCGTGCGGCAGCAGGGCGGCGGTCGACGACAGGTCCATGTCGACGATGCCGTCGGCGCCCCTTCCATTCGTCAGCTCTTGCACCCGCGCCGCGACATCTTCTGCGCGGTAGTCGATCACCGCGTCGGCGCCTGCATCGAGCGCGTGGTCGCGGCGGGCGGCGGAAGCGGTGCCGATGACACGGGCGCCGCGGCGTTTGGCGATCTGCACGGCGTAGTGGCCGACCGCGTTGGCCGCGCCGGTGACCAGCAGCGTGCGCCCGGCGACCGCGCCATGCAGGTCGACGGCGCGCAGGGCCGTCAGCGCGGGAATGCCGAGGCAGGCGCCGACGGAAAAGTCGATCGTGTCGGGCAGGGGAACGGCCTGATTGTGAGGCAGGGCGATGAACTCCGCCGCGGTGCCGAATGGGCGTTTCCATTGTCCGTTCCAGATCCACACGCGTTCGCCCAGACGGCGTTGCGCGACGCCCTGGCCGACGGCCTCGATCACGCCGGCGCCGTCGGAATGGGGAACGATGCGCGGGGCGACCAGCGGCCGGCCGGCCCGGCTCTTGACGTCGGACGGGTTAACGCCGGACGCGGCCAGCCGCACCAGGACCTCGCCCGGCCCGGGTTTCGGCGTCTCCATCTCGCCGACGACCAGCACATCGCGCGCCACGCCGTTCTTCTCGTACCAGACCGCTTTCACGCCCGTTCTCCGATCCTGTCCCTGTTCGCGTCGCGCATGCTTGCGCCGGCGGCAAACAGCCTCCACACTTCGGCCGTGAAGCACAAGAGGGCGCCATGAGCGACAAGCACAAGGCCGTGGTGGCGCGGATAACCGGACGGGTTCAGGGCGTCGGCTATCGCGCCTGGGCCCGGGCCGAGGCCCAGGCTCTCGGCCTGTCGGGCTGGGTGCGCAACGAGGCCGACGGTTCGGTCACGGCATTGATTGCGGGAACAGCGGAAAGCGTCGAGGCGTTGCTGGCGCGGCTGCGCCAGGGACCGCGCCATGCGGCGGTGGAGCGCGTTGCGGTCGAGAATGCCGATCCCGGCGACATGGACGGCGGCTTTGTGATTTTGGGCTGATGTGCCGGTCTGCGTGCGATCCGGGATTGGCGGCGGGCGGGCGGTTGCGGATCGCGGCAAACGGCGATTGACAAATTCGCAGTCGCGCTGGCAGCTTAGGCGATCAGCAACAGCCAAACAGGCCAATTTTGCCCCTTCCCGCATCCGGTACGGCTCCCGCCGGTTCCAAAGCAGCGCCAGTCAAGGTCGCGGCAGCGATAGAGCCCCGCATTGCCTCAAGTACGGCCGATGACGGTGAAGGGTTTGCCTCGGCCGAACACGAGGCCGAATATCGCGCATTCGTGGAAAAGCATCCCGATCTCGAAGCTGTCGAATTTCTGCTGGTCGATCCCAACGGCGTCATGCGTGGCAAATGGGCGCCCGGCGATGCGTTGAAAAAGGCCTATCTCGGCGGGGTGAACTTTCCCATGTCGCTGCACGGGCTCGACGTATGGGGACGCGAGGTCAACGAGACCGGGCTGCATATCGAGACCGGCGACAAGGACGGTTATTGCCGGGCCACGCGCGGCACGCTGTCGATCGTGCCCTGGGCCAAACGCAAGACCGCGCAGGTCCTGCTGCAGACCTTCACGCCGGAGGGCGAGCCGTTTCTGGCCGATCCGCGCCAGGTGCTGAAGAAGAAGATCGCCGAGGTCAACGAGAAGGGTTTTTTCCCGGTCGTCGCCTTCGAACTCGAATTCTACCTGCTCGATCCCGAAACCGACTGGGACGACGGCATGCCGGCTCCGGTCGGTGCCACCGCCGGGCCGGATCGACTGAGAATGTACGGGCTCGACGATTTGGCCGAGCACGCCGATCTGTTCGACATGATCCGCGACGCCGCGCAGGAAATGGACCTGCCGATCGACACGATCATCAAGGAGGCCGCGCCAGGCCAGTTCGAGGTCAATCTCAAACATCGCGCCGACCCGCTGAAGGCGGCCGACGACGTCATCCTGCTGCGTCGCATCGTCATCGGCTGCGCCCGCGCGCACGGGCTCACCGCCACCTTCATGGCCAAACCCTTCCTGGAATATGCCGGCAACGGCATGCACGTGCATGCCTCCATGCTCGACCGCGACGAGCGCAACATCTTTGGCGGGGAGGGCGGCCGGGCGCGGCTGGAATCGGCGGTCGCCGGCCTGCTGAAGACGATGCCGGAATCGCTGCTTTTGTTCATCAATACCTGGAACGGGTTCCGCCGCATTACGCCGGGCTCCTATGCGCCGACGCGAGCGGTATGGGCGGAGAACAACCGCTCGGTGGCGTTGCGCATTCCCGTTTCCAACGAGGACAATCGCCGGGTCGAGCACCGCATCGCCGGTGCCGACGCCAATCCCTATCTGGTGCTGGCGGCCCTGATCCAGGGCATGACGGAGGGCATTGAGGGCGGTCTCGTGCCGCCGCCGCCGGTGGAAGGCAACGCCTATGACGATGACGGGCTGTTTTTGCCCGACGACATGGACGACGCTCTGCAGTTGATGGAAAAAAGCGCCTTTGTCGACCGCGCCCTCGGCCCGCTTCTGGCCAAGGTCTACAAGGATCTCAAGCGCGCCGAAATCCTTGCCTTCTGGGGCGAGATCACGCCGCTGGAGCGCACAACCTATCTTTGATCGGCGGCGGAATTTCCCGCTTGTCGCGGTGAAATTTCGTCAATAGGCTTCGGTAAAACCGGCTCGATAAAAAACAAGCCAGGGCCGGCAGGGGATCAGACAGAGGAGACGTTTTCATGTCACGCAGCATCGCGTTGCTCGCCGCCACCTCGTTTGCGGCCATCCTGTCCTTCGGCGCGGCCGCCCAGGAACGGATCGTCAATGTCTACAACTGGTCCGATTATATCGACGAGTCGATCCTGGAGGAGTTCACCAAGGAAACCGGCATCAAAGTCGTCTACGACGTATTCGATTCCAACGAGATCCTGGAGACCAAGCTGCTCGCCGGCGGCACCGGCTACGATGTGGTGGTGCCAACCGGCACCTTCCTGGCCCGCCAAATTCAGGCCGGCGTGTTCCAGAAGCTGGACAAGTCGAAGCTGCCGAACCTGTCCAATATGTGGGACATGATCGCGGAGCGCACGCAGAAATACGATCCCGAGAATGCCTACTCCATCAACTATATGTGGGGCACGACCGGCATCGGCTACAATGTCAAGAAGGTGCAGGACGCGCTCGGCATCGAGCGGATCGACAGTTGGGACGTGGTGTTCAAGCCGGAGATAATCTCCAAGCTCGCCGAATGCGGCGTGCATATGCTCGACGCGCCGGCCGAGATGGTGCCGGCGGCGCTGAAATATCTGGGGCTGGAACCGACCAGCACCGACGCCGACGATCTTGCCAAGGCGGAGGAGCTGTTGTTGTCGATCCGCCCGAGCATTCGCAAATTCCACTCCTCCGAATATATCAACGCGCTTGCCAATGGCGATATTTGCATGGCGATCGGCTGGTCGGGCGATATCTTCCAGGCGCGAGACCGCGCCGCCGAGGCCGACCAGGGCGTGGCCGTCGACTACGCCATCCCCAAAGAGGGCGCGCAGATGTGGTTCGATCAGATGGCGATACCGGCCGACGCCAAGAATGGCGAGGAGGCGCATGAATTCCTCAATTACATCATGCGTCCGGACGTGGTCGCCAAGGCGTCGAACTATGTCTACTACGCCAATGGCAACAAGGCCTCGCAGGAGCTTCTGGAGGAGGACGTGATCGGCGATCCCGCCGTCTATCCGGACGCCGAAACGCTCGCCAATCTTTATACGACCATGCCCTACGATTCCAAGGAACAGCGGCGCATCACCCGCCTGTGGACCCGGGTCGTCACCGGACAATAATCCGACCACGGCCCCGGTGCCGGACACCGGGGCTACGGGGCCTGGTCCGGCGGGGGTATCATGAAGTCACTTGGCAGCATTCGCAGGAGTTTCGCACCCTGGGCCGATGCGTCCGCGAAGCCCTATATCTCGTTCGAGAACATCACCAAGAAGTTCGGCGACTTCATCGCCGTCGACAATCTCTCGCTCGAAATTTTCGAGCGAGAGTTTTTCGCCCTTCTGGGGGCGTCGGGCTGCGGCAAGTCGACCCTGCTGCGCATGCTTGCCGGTTTCGAGGCGCCGACTTCGGGTCGCATACTGCTCGACGGGCAGGACCTTGCCGGCATTCCGCCCTATCGCCGGCCGGTCAACATGATGTTCCAGTCCTATGCGCTGTTTCCCCATATGAGCGTGGAACACAACATCGCCTTCGGCCTCAAGCAGGACGGCATGCCGAAGGCGGATATCGAAAGGCGCGTCGATGAAATGCTCAAGCTGGTCAAGCTCGAACAATTCGCCAAGCGCAAGCCGCACCAACTCTCCGGCGGCCAGCGTCAGCGTGTGGCCCTGGCGCGTTCTGTGGCCAAACGTCCCAAGGTTCTTCTGCTCGACGAGCCGCTGGGCGCGCTCGACAAGAAACTGCGCGAGGAAACGCAGTTCGAACTCGTCGACCTGCAACACGATCTCGGCCTGACCTTCATCGTCGTCACCCACGATCAGGAAGAGGCGATGACCATGGCCGACCGCATCGCCATTCTCGACAAGGGCGAGGTCGTGCAAGTGGCCACGCCGGCCGAGATCTACGAGGCGCCCGGTTCGCGTTTCGTGGCCGATTTCGTCGGCACGGTGAACCTGATCGAGGGCGAACTGAAAGAACGCGAGAACGGTGTCGCGCGGATCGAGGACGGTCAGGGGCTGACGATCCTGACCGAGGACGCGGGCGACGCGGCGGCCGGCGACCGGGTCTGGTTCGCGATCCGGCCGGAAAAGCTCAAGGTGAGCGCGGCCGAACCGGACAGGACCGACAGCAACGCGGCCGAGGGCGAAATTTACGACATCGCCTATCTCGGCGACATGACCGTCTTCCACATCCGGCTCGACGACGGCCGCATCGTCAAGGCGAGCACCATGAACAGTGCCCGCGTGTCGCAGGAACTGCTGACCTGGCACGACCGTGCGTGGATATCCTTCAGGCCCGATGCCGGTGTGGTGCTGACGCGCTAGGAGATGTCGATGAAACGCGTAGCCACCGCCGTCGCGAGCCGCCTGGTCATCATCATCCCCTATCTGTGGCTGCTGGTTTTCTTCCTGGTGCCGTTCCTGATCGTCTTCAAGATCTCGCTTTCGGGCACGGTGATCGCGATGCCGCCTTACACGCCGGTGTTTTCGTTCGCCGACGGGGTCTCGGGGTTTTTCGCCAATCTGGCACGGCTCAGCATCGACAATTATCTGTGGCTGGTAGAAGATGCGCTCTACGTTAATGCCTATATCTCCAGCATCGTGATCGCGGCGGTGTCGACCGCGATCACGATGCTGGTCGGCTTTCCGATTGCCTACGGGATGGCGCGCGCGCCGGCCGCGCTCAGGCCGACACTGTTGATGCTCGTCATCCTGCCGTTCTGGACCAGCTTCCTGATCCGGGTCTATGCCTGGATCGGCATCCTGAAGCCGGAGGGCCTGCTCAACCAGTTCCTGCTGTGGCTCGGGGTCATCGACGAACCGCTGATCATCCTCAACACGCACACGGCGATCTTCATTGGCATCGTCTATTCCTACCTGCCCTTCATGGTGCTGCCGCTCTATGCGTCGCTGGAAAAGATGGACTATTCGCTGATCGAGGCGGCGCAGGACCTCGGCTGCCCGCCGATCGCGGCGTTCTGGAAGATCACCTTTCCGCTGGCGATACCCGGCGTGGTGGCCGGCTGTCTTCTGGTCTTCATCCCGGCCGTGGGCGAATTCGTCATCCCCGATCTTCTCGGCGGATCGCGCACGTTGATGATCGGCAAGACGCTGTGGAGCGAATTCTTCAACAATCGCGACTGGCCGGTTTCATCGGCGGTGGCGGTGGTGCTGCTTTTGATCCTGGTGGTGCCGATCATGTATTTCCAGCAGGTTCAGGCACGCGCGCAGGAGCAGGACCGATGACGGGGTCCTGGACACGGTTCAATATCGTCTCGATCGTCGCCGGATTTGCGTTTCTGTATCTGCCGATCGTGCTTCTGGTCGTCTATTCGTTCAACGAATCCAAGCTTGTCACCGTCTGGGCCGGATTCTCGACCAAATGGTATTTCGAGCTGTTCAACAATCGTGGACTGCTCGACGCGGCCTGGGTCACGGCGCGGGTCGCGCTCGTTTCGGCTACGGTCGCCACCGTGCTCGGCACGCTGGCGGCGCTGGCGCTGACCCGCTACACCCGGTTTCGCGGTCGCGTGCTGTTTTCCGGCATGGTGTTCGCGCCGTTGGTCATGCCGGAGGTGATCACCGGGCTATCGCTGCTTCTGCTTTTCGTGGCGATCGGTTTCGATCGTGGTTTCATGACCGTGACGCTCGCCCACATCACCTTTTCCATGTGTTTCGTCGCGGTTGTGGTGCAATCGCGGCTGTTGACGTTCGACCGCTCGCTGGAGGAAGCGGCGATGGATCTCGGTGCGCCGCCGGTCAAAACCTTCTTCGCCATCACCCTGCCGGTGATCATGCCGGCCATCGTGTCGGGCTGGATGCTCGCCTTCACCCTGTCGCTCGACGATCTGGTGATCGCAAGCTTCACCTCGGGCCCGGGGGCAACGACGCTGCCAATGAAGATCTATAGCCAGGTCAGGCTCGGCGTGACGCCTGAAATCAACGCGGTTTGTACTATCCTGATCGCTATCGTCACCGTCGGAGTGATCGCCGCCTCGGTCCTCAACAAACGCCGCGAAGTCCAGCGCCGGCGCGACGCGCAGGCCGCGATGCGGGTGTAGCGCGACCGTCGGCCCTGGCCGGCGCCGGCTGCCTTTCGGTAACGCGAATCGGGGTTTTATCCGCGCGGCGGGCGCAGCAGATAGATGACGAGCCAGACCGGCACGATCACCATCGAGCCCAGAACGATGTTCGGGATCGCCCAGGCGACGCCGCGTTCGATCAGCGCGAGCACGGATTCAGGCGTCAGGCCGAGATCGGTGAGGATGTCGGCGGCGGTGATGTCGAAAGCGGAAAGCCCCGCCCCGGTGATCAGCGAGACGAGCGCGATCTTGAACAGGCCGGACAGCAAGCGAAACACATTTTCCCCCGCGCTTGAAACTGGCGCTCCCGCGCGCCTTTCGCCGCGGCAGCAGCCGGTAGGCCAAACGCCAACTCGACTCTAGCGCGATTCGGCGTTGTCAAGAAACGCTGCGCGCCTATTCGATCGGCTCGACCGGCGGCAGCATTGGCGACACGAAGGGAGCGCTCCAGGAACCACCGACGAAAAAGGCCGAGACCTCGCCGGAAGCCTTGGCATCGCCGGCGAGTCGGCGCGGCGCGACCATTCCCGACAAAGCCAGGCCGCGGCCGACATATGGCACGATCCCGGTCAGGGAGATGGCCCGGTCTCCCGATATCGCCTTGGCGACGTCGAGCCGGGCGACGCCCTTCGCCACCGTCGCCTTCAGTTCCGCGCTTTCGATCGGCAGGTTTCCGCCGGAGACCTCACCCAGCGGGAAAAAGCCGCTTTGCCTGGTGCGCGCAAGGAAAGCGGGCAGGTCGATGCCGGCTATGGTGCCGGGGCCGAGCTTGACTGCGACGGAGCCGCTCGCCTTGGACAGAAAGTCCCTCCACGCCGTCACGTTGCTGTCGAGAATGACGGAAACAGTTGCTGTGGCCCTTGGCACGGGCGGGCTCAGCTGCATGGCGTTTTCGAGTTGTGCCGTGTCGATGTCGCTGGCCAGAATGCGCAGCTGCGCGGCCTTGCCACCGTCGCGCGGCTCGATGCGCAAACCCGCCTGCACGGTGCCGCCAAAGGCGGTCGCGTCGGAAATGTCAAAGGCTGCAAGTCCGTCCCTGACCTGGGCCGTCGCCGCGACCCTGCTCATCGACAGCGCGCCCGCCGTCGCCTTGTCGGCGGACAATCTCAGATCGAGGCCGAGTTCGTTGGCGAACGAGGTGTCGATGTCTTCGTCCCAGGCGATCGCTCCGCCGGGGCTTGGCGAGAAGGCAGCCAGGAACGTGTAGATGTCGAGCGTCTTGAAGGCGAGCGTACCAGTGACCGAGGGTACTGGGCCGGTGAAGGAAAAATCGATCACGCCCATGCCGGGATTGCCGCCCAAAACGATCTTGGCATCCTCGAATTTGAGCCGGCTCATGTCGCCGATGACACGGCCGGAAACCGAAGCCGCGCCGACGGCGCTGCCCGGCGATATTTCGGTCTGCGACCATTCCAGAACCCGGCGTAGCGAGGGAGACGACAATGTCGTCGTGCCGTCGATAAAACCGCTGTTGGAGAAGGTGACGAGACCGTCATAGTCGAGCGTGAGCGGCGCGGAAACGAGGGAAAAATCGACACCAGCATTGCCGCCGGCAAACAGCGCCAACGGCTGGTTGGCGGTGAAGTTGATCGCCACGTTTTCGCCGCGCCATACGCCTTTCGCCGCAATGGTCAGGGAGCGGTCGAGCGACGGCCAGCCGGCGCGGCCCGACATGTCGGAGACCAGCAGCGTTTCCTCGTCGCCATCGGCGGTGACGATCTGGCCATCGACGAACTCGACCGTGCCGAGTGTGTCCTTCGGCATCAAGGCGGCATCGGGGGCGGCCGGATTGGCTTCGACGAGGGCGCGTGCGGCGTTGATGGCGCGCGTGATCCGCCCGCCACGGGTCCTCGCCGGCAGCGGGATCGGGGCGTCGGTTCGCTCGAGCCGCAGGCGCGGACGCACCAGCACCATCTTGGAAAAGGAAACGTCGCCACTAAGGGCCGCGATCGCAGACAGGTCGAGCTCGATCCGCTCGGCCTGAAGCATTGGCGGCGCGTCGGGCTTGCCCCATTCCAGGAAGGCGACGTCGGCGAGATCGGCCCGCAGAACCGGCCAGACATCGATGCGCGGCGTGCCGCGCAGGACAACGCGGTACCCGGTCCAACTGCCGATTTCCTGGGCGATGCGATTGCGCACGATCTGGGTTGACGCCACGTAGGGCAGCGCGGCCAGCGCCACGAGCAGGGTCACGACGCAGATGGCGACGACCCAGATGCCTCTTCGTGCCCTTCGCGATCGCATCCTTGTCGTTCAACTCCTGCTCTCGCGCGGCGAGCGGTTTGCGCGCCGTCCGCTTTGCACGAGGCTCCAAGCCTTTTCAAGCCATTGTGGCCGGGCGATGGCGTCGCCCGGGTTGGCGATGCCCGGCGTCTTGCCCTCTTGCGGTGCACAATGCATAACCGCACGATGACAATTGGAGGACCTCAATGTCTCGGACGGACCCGCTCTGGACCCCATCGCCCGACGCTGTCCGCAGGGCACCCATCATGGCATTCATGGCCCAGGCATCCAAGCGCACCGGCCGCGTCTTCAACACTTATGAAGAGCTGCACGCGTGGTCGGTCGACGACCGCGAAGCTTTCTGGACGCTGGTCTGGGATTTCTGCGGGGTTGTCGGCGACAAGGGCGAACGGGTCCTCGACAATGGCGAGCGTATGCCGGGTGCCGATTTCTTTCCCGAGGCGCGCCTGAACTTCGCCGAGAACCTGCTCGGCAAGTCCGGCACAAAGGACGCGATCGTGTTTCGCGGCGAAGACAAGGTCGAGCGCCGCATGTCGTGGGATGATTTGCGCGCGCTGGTTTCCAGGCTGCAGCAGGCGCTCGTCGACGCCGGCGTGAAGGCGGGTGACCGCGTCGCCGCGATGATGCCCAACATGCCCGAGACGGTGGCGTGCATGCTGGCGACGGCGTCGATCGGCGCGATCTGGTCGTCCTGCTCGCCTGATTTCGGCGAACAGGGCGTTCTCGACCGCTTCGGGCAGATCGAGCCGGTCGTGTTCGTCGCCTGCGACGGTTATTGGTACGCGGGAAAGCGTATCGAGGTCGGCGACAAGATCGCCAAGGTGCTGGACAAGCTGCCAAGCGTGCGCCTGGCGCTAATCGTCGACTATCTCGGCGATGCGGACAAGGTGGCGGCGGGCATCGACCGCGCGGCGGCCTTTGACGCGGCTCTGCGGCTGTTCGCTGCCAAACCGCCGCAATTCGAGCGGTTGGCCTTCTCGCATCCGCTTTATATCCTGTTTTCCTCCGGCACGACCGGCATCCCCAAATGCATCGTGCATTCGGCCGGCGGCACGCTTTTGCAGCATTTCAAGGAACAGCGCCTGCATGCCGGCATCGGCGAGGGCGATCGGTTCTTCTATTTCACCACCTGCGGCTGGATGATGTGGAACTGGCTGGTTTCGGGGCTGGGCCTTGGCGCGACGCTGCTGCTTTACGACGGCTCGCCGTTCCATCCCGACGGCAACGCGATCTTCGATTTCGCCCAGGCCGAGAAAATGACCTATTTCGGCACGTCGGCGAAATTCATCGATTCGGTGCGCAAGGCGGGGTTGGAGCCGATCAACACGCACGATCTTTCCGCCGTGCGGGTGATTTCGTCGACCGGTTCGCCGCTGTCGCCGGAAGGGTTCGACTTCGTCTATTCCGGCATCAAGGCTGACGTGCATCTGGCCTCGATATCGGGCGGAACCGATATCGTGTCGTGCTTCGTTTTGGGTGTGCCGACCCGGCCGGTGTGGAGCGGCGAGATCCAGGGCGCGGGGCTCGGCATGGCGGTCGACGTATGGGACGATGACGGCCGGCCCGTGCGTGGTGAAAAGGGCGAACTGGTGTGTTCGCGGGCATTCCCGTCGATGCCGATCATGTTCTGGAACGATCCCGACGGCGCCAAATATCACGCCGCCTATTTCGACCGGTTCGACAACGTATGGTGTCATGGCGATTTCGCCGAACGCACCGAGCATGACGGTTTCATCATCCATGGCCGCTCGGACGCGACTCTCAATCCGGGCGGCGTACGGATCGGGACAGCCGAGATATACAACCAGGTCGAGCAGATGGACGAAGTGGTCGAGGCGATCTGCATTGGCCAGGATTGGGACGACGACGTGCGCGTTGTGCTGTTCGTGCGGCTGGCCGATGATGTCGTTCTCGACGATGCGCTGGAAAAGCGCATCCGGACCAAAATCCGCACCGGCGCCAGCCCGCGGCACGTGCCGGCCCGCATCGTGGCGGTTAAGGATATCCCGCGTACCAAGTCGGGCAAGATCACCGAACTGGCCGTGCGCGACGTGGTGCATGGCCGCGTGGTGAAAAACGAGGAGGCGCTGGCCAACCCGGAGGCGCTGGCCTATTTCGCGGGGCTTTCGGCGCTAAAAAGCTGACCGGATCATGGTTAACAAATGGCAAAGCCGAAATTTACCTAAGTGGAAGAAGTGGTACACTTCGGTAAACGTCGAGCCGTTCCGGTAAGGTTTTGTTAAGGGGTTGCGCCGATAGTCGTGCGTAACTTGAGGGTGTTGTTCCAGGCCTTTTGGCAGGCGCCCGCATTTGCTCAAGTCCTCGCGTGACAGCCCGAATTCCATCAAGGCGCCCTTTTTGGGCGCCTTCTTTTTTTGTTTCTCCAGCGGCGGGTCGGGTTGCCTGGATGCGCTCACATCGTGGCGTCGGCGTCGCGCATCAGGGCACGCGACAAAAGCACCACCGGTACGAGCGCGGTGAGGATGATCAGGATGGCCGCCATCGCACCGTCCTCGACGACACCGCGCGAGGCGCTTTCGTAGACATGGGTGGCCAGGGTGGAAAAGCCGAACGGCCGGAGCAGGATGGTGGCCGACAACTCCTTCATCGTGTCGACAAAGACGAGAACCGCCGCGGTCAAAAGAGCCGGCTTCAGCAGCGGAAACAATACCCTGCGGGCGCTGGCCGTCGGCGTCTGGCCCAAGCTGCGCGCCGCCTCGTCGAGATGGGGCGGCAGTTTTTCCAGCCCTGCGCGGATCGCCCCCTCGGCGAGAGCCAGGAAACGAACGGTGCAGGCGATGACGACGGCCGCCGCCGTGCCACTCAGCAAAAGGCCCGTCGAAAAGCCGAGATGCGCACGCGCGAAGGCGTCGACAGAATTGTCGAGCCGGGTCAGCGCGAACAGCAGACCCAATCCGAGAACGGTTCCCGGAAGCGCGTAGCCGCTCGCCGACAGACGCGCCACCGCACCCACGGCGGCGGTCCGGGACAGGCGCGTCGCGTTGACAAGCACGAGCGCTATCGCGACCGTGACCAGCGCCGTGCAGCCGGCGGTGAACACGGTGGTCACGAAAGCCTGCTGGAGTGCCGGATCGGCGAGCTGTTCCAGGCGCCGGATCGCGTAGCCGCAAAAGACATAGGCCGGGATGCCGAATCCGGACAGGATCGGAAAGAGCACGGCTAGGGTGGCGAACCATTTCTGCGTGCCTTCCATCCGCACGCGTGGCGGCCGAGCCTTCATATGCGTCGCCCTGGCGCCGTGAAAGCGCTGATTGCGCCGCGCCATGCGCTCGGCATAAAGCAGCGCGAGCACAAGCAAGAGCATGACCGTCGATAGCTGGGCCGCGCCTTCAAGGCTGCCGCGGTTCAGCCAGGTGGTGAACACGGCGATGGTCAGCGTGTTGACGCCGAGATATTCGGCCGCGCCGATATCGTTGAGCGTTTCCATCAGAACCAGCGCGCAGCCGGCGATGATGGCCGGCCGGGCGACCGGCAGAAGGATACGGAAGAACACACGCACGGGTGCGGCGCCGAGCGTGCGGGCGACATCGGCGATGTTGCGGCCCTGCATGAGGAAGACGACACGCACGGTCAGATAGACATAGGGAAACAGCACCGACGACAGGACGATCGCGGTGCCGGTCGTGGAACGAATATCGGGGAACCAGTAATCGCGCGCCGACTGAAAGCCGAGCAGCGCGCGCAGGGCCGTCTGGACAGGACCAGTGAACAGAAAAAATTCGCCGAAGGCGTAGGCGGCGAGATAGGGCGGCACGGCGAGCGGCAGGACGAGCGCCCAGGCGAGAATCCGACGCATCGGGAAGTCGTAGGCGACGACGAGCCAGGCGCAGGTGACGCCGATCGACGCAGTGCCGACGGCCACCATCGCCAGCAGCGCCAATGTTGTCGCGGCGGCGCCGGGCAGCACGTTGTTGACAAGGTGCGGCCAATCCTCGCCAGACCCCGTCAGCGCGATCCCAATCACGATCGCGATCGGCAGAACGGCGAGCGCGGCTATGACGATCGCCGGCAAAAGCGCGGCGAGATGCCGGTCGCGTCGCGCGACCGGGGCTGAGGCGATCATATCATGCGGGGCCGTTTGCACCGTCATGGTCCGGCTCGTCTCCCTGCGATGGTGGCGGCCGTCACGCAAATCGGGCCGGATCGCGGATCCGGCCCGGCCTCATCATGCATGTCGCGGCGTTCAGCTCGCCGGACCATCCTGAAATCCGGTCGTGTCGACCAGTTCCGAAGCGGCCTTTCGGTTGTTGGCGATCTCGTCGAGCGGCAGCGGATCGGGCTTGATATCGCCGAATGCCTTGACGATGGCGGCCGGCTCCGTGCCGGGGCCGATCGGGTATTCGAAGACCTGTTCGGCATAGATCTCCTGACCCTGGGGGCTCGCCAGGAATTCCATCAGCTTCAAGGCGTTGTCCTTGTTGGGCGCATGCTTGGCCAGCGCCATGCCGGAAATATTGACGTGGGTGCCGCGATCCTCGGTGTTCGGAAACAGGATCTTGATCGCGTTGGCCCAGTCCTTTTGCTCCGGCTCCTTCTCGTTGGTCTGCATCAGGCCGACATAATAGGTGTTGCCGATGCCGATGTCGCATTCGCCGGCATAGATCGCCTTGGCCTGGGTGCGGTCACCGCCGTCCGGTTTGCGGGCGAGGTTGTTTTTCAGCCCGGTTAGCCAGGTCTTGGTATAGTCCTCGCCGTGATGGGCGATCATGGAGGCAAACAGCGCCAGATTGTAGGCATGCTGGCCGCTGCGAATGCAGATCCTGCCTTTCCATTTCGGGTCGGCGAGTTCCTCATAGGTGATCGCGTCCTGGCCGACACGGTCCTTGGAGGCATAGACCACGCGACCGCGGGTCGTCAGGCCGAACCAGTGGCCGTCGGGATCGCGGTATTGCCCGGGAATATTGGCGTTGATCGCCTCGTCGGAGACTGGTTGGGTGATACCCTTTTCCTTGGCGTTGGATAGCCGGCCGATGTCGACGGTGAAAATCAGGTCGGCGGGCGAGTTCACCCCTTCCGCCTCGATCTTTTCCTCCAGCCCCTTGTTCAGGAACAGCACATTGGTGGTGATCCCGGTCTGGTCGGTGAAAGCGTCGAGCAGCGGCTTGATCAAGTCCGGCTGACGATAGGAATAGATGTTGACCTCACCTTCCGCCAACGCGGGTCCGGCCAGGAAGGTCAGGGCGAAAGCGGCGATGCCGGCGCGGCGAAAACGGTCGGTCGCATGGGTCATCAAAATGGGGC
Organism: Nitratireductor arenosus; assembly: GCF_009742725.1. Lineage (GTDB taxonomy): Bacteria > Pseudomonadota > Alphaproteobacteria > Rhizobiales > Rhizobiaceae > Mangrovimarina > Mangrovimarina arenosa. The sequence continues at coordinate 185,210 of NZ_WPHG01000005.1, forward strand.
TCCTCCTGAAGGTGGATTTCTTGGTCCTACGGCAGGACAGGACGCTCCGGTCCGCCAGTTTCCCCCTATTGAGGCAAAGAGGCGAGCCCGTCAAGGAAAAAGCAATAAAAATCAATAGTTTAGAATAATTCTAAACTAGAATTGTCAAGTATTGGAAATTTCCGCGTCGCTTTGTCAATTTTTTGTCCGCGGCCGGTTCCGGCGAAAGCCGTGCCGATGTCAGTCGGCGAGGACGCGGGTGGAGGGAAAGCTGACCTCGACCAGCGTGCCTTCGCCGGGGGTCGAATGGATGGAGAAACTGGCCCGGTTGGCCTCGACCATCGCCTTGGTCAGGGGCAGTCCCAGTCCGGTGCCGTCGCTGCGCTTACGCTTCAGCGAATTGATCTGCTTGAAGGGCTTGAGCGCCTGCTCGATCTCGGCGCGGGACATGCCGACGCCGGTGTCGCGCACGCGCATGACGACGTCGCCGGTCGCTTCATAGGCGGTCGAGACGATCACCTGGCCGCCGGGCGGGGTGAAGCGCACCGCGTTCGACAAAAGGTTGAGCGCGATCTGGCGGATGCTGCGCAGATCGGCAACGATATCGGGAAGGCGCGAAGGATAGCTGGAGCGGATGATGACGCGTTCGCGATTGGCCTGCGGCTGCATCATGGCCACGATCTCGGCGAGCGTCTCATTGAGCGGCACCGCCTCGTAGGACAGTTCCTGTTCGCCGGCCTCGATCTTGGAGATGTCGAGCAGGTCGTTGACCAGGTCGAGGACGTGATTGCCCGAGCGGTTGATGTCGCGCAGGTAGTCGCGGTAGCGCTCATTGCCGATCGGACCGAACTTTTCGTCGAGGATCAGTTCGGAAAAGCCGATGATGGCGTTGAGCGGGGTACGGATCTCGTGGCTGACGCGCGCCAGGAAGTCCGTCTTTTGCGACGAGGCCGTTTCGGCCAGAGCGCGGGCCTTGGTTAGTTCCTCCTCGGCGCGTTTCCATTGCGTGATGTCGCGCATCACGGCGCAGAAGCCGCCGGCGGGTAGACGCCCGATGGTCATGAACAGCGGAATGAAACGCCCTTGCGCCTCGCGTCCAATCACTTCGCGGCCGTCATTGAGCACGCTGGCGACGCCGTTGTCGGACAAGCCCTGCAGATAGTCGCGGGCCGCCTTCTGGCTCTCCACCGCGAACAGCGACACGAAGGGTTTTCCCGTCATCTCGGCGGCGTCGTAGCCGAACAAGGCCTCGGCCGGGTGGTTGAGCGAGCGAATCGTTCCGTCGTCGTCGATCAAAACGATGCCGTCGGTCGCCGTGTCGAGAATGGTGCCCATTTCGGCCACGCGCGCGTCCGAAAGCGCGATTTCGGAATCGGGTCGCTGCCCGGTCGGCTGCTCGAGCGGCGTCACCGCCAAAAGCAGCGCCTTGCGCTCGCGCCAGGGCACAGACTGAAGATGGGCGCGGACCGGAAATTCACGGCCGTCCTTGGTTCGCAGCATGGCGGCGCCGTCATTGTCGCCGTCCAGTGTCTCGTAGGGCTCGACGAATAGCGCGCCCAGGCCGCCGGCCTCGTCGAGATCGTCCAATGAGGCGTAGCCAGTCATTTGCCAGAAGGCCGGATTGCCGAAATGCAGAACGTCGCCGGAATGGACCAGCAGCGCGATCGGCAGCTTGGCGAATACCGACACGCCGAACTGGCGCCCGTAGCCGCTCGCACCGGCCGCGGCGAAGGCGGACGGCAAGACAAAAGCGTTCGACCCGTGTGCGGGTTCCCCGCCCGCCACGACCGCCGTCTCGATCGGGGCCGTACGCGCCGGTTTCTCGTCGGGTGAAGTCGAATCCGGCGCCGCGGACGTCTCGGCCCCGCTCGGTGCGGGGTCGCCGGAGGCGGTCTCCTCGGCGCCGGCGGGTGTTTTTTCGGCTTCGTCAGTACCGTCGTCCGTCGGCCGGCCGATCCCGGCTTCGCGCGTCGCGCCATCGCTTGGCCCGGTTTCGCGGTGCGCGGCCTCGGGAGAACCCATGCCAGCCAGCGGGGTCTCGATATCGCCCGGCGGCGTTTCGCCGACGGTTTCTGTTTCCGTCGTCGACACAGTCGGTGCCCGCGGACCGGAAGCGGTCGTGCCGCCGTCGTGTGCAGCGGCGGCCGGTTCGGGGTCCGCATGGGTATTTTCGACCCCACGCCGTTCATCGGCCGTCTTGCGATCGTCATTGTCGGCGGGTCGTCTGGTTTCAGCTAAGGCGTTGTCCTCGTCAGCCTCGCCTGCTTCGCGCTCGCTGGTGACGTCCTTGAGGCGGTCGCCGATTTCGCGGAACGCGTCATGCTCGGTCGACGAAAGCGCTCGCGCGGCCGGACCGGCGCGCCGCGTCTCCAGGAGAACGATCTTTTCCTGACGGTCTGGCGTGAGTTCGTCCGCGTCGGCACCGCCCGCCGGTTGGTCCGCATTATCCTGGGGGAGCGCGGAGGGGAGCGTGCGGGATTGCTCTGGCACCTCGTCGGAGCGCGCGAATCCGCGCGCCTGCGGATCGACAGCCGCGTCCGCCATGCGGGCGATGCCGAACCCGCGAAAACCCTCGAACTGCCGCTCGCGTCCGTAAATCGGCAAGGCTGCCAGGTCGACGGGAATGTGAAGCTCGGTGCCGTCGACCGGCCACAGCACCGTCTTGCCGGACCAGGTGTCGCGCCGTGCCAACAGGCCGGCGATCTCGCCATCGGGGTCGAGCCCGTGACGTGCGGTCAACTCGACGAAGCTGCGGCCCACGATGGTGTCGACGGGCATGCGTACGGCTTTGGCGAACTCCTCCGCGACCATGCTTATGCGCCCGTCCGCATCGGTGCGCCAGACGAAACGCAGCGGGCCTGACGTTTGCAGGGTCTCGAGCAGCGCGTTGCTCTCGAGCGGCGACACGTCCGGCGCGCCATCATCGTCGGCCCCACGCGGCGGTTCGGGATTTTCTGGCGTATCGGTCTCCGGGCTCTCCCCAGTGCCGTCTTGCGACCGCGCGGGGCGATCCGCGTCGAAATACCACCGGTCGACCTGACCGCGACCGTTCGCGCTGACGCTCCCACCGTCCGCTAACGGTGTCGCGTGTGGTGCCGTGGCCGGATCGATCGGGCCGGCGCCGTCCCCCCTGTCGAAAAGATCCCCATGGCCGTCGTCGCTTCCGGCCGGTTCGGCTGGCGTGTCCGGTCCGGTCTCGGGTGCGCCGGCGGGCTGCGGTTTTTCCGCTATTGGCGGATCACCGGCCAGCGGCTCGGCTTCGTCGACCGCGATCAGCAGGTGCAGTGCGGGCGCGTCCGTCAACCGGGCGATGCCGGCGGGAATGTTGCCGCTGCGCGCGGCGACCCGGCGCTTGACGAGCCGGTCCTGCTCGTCGGCGACCTCGCTCGCCAGGTTCGAAAGCGTCGCGGGAGCGATTTCCAGCGTGCCGAAACCAGGCGCGGCGGCAAGCACGGTCCCGTCTTCGTCGAGGAGGGCGGCAAAATAGCCGGCTTCGGTGAAACCCGATATGGCGCGTCGCTGCACCGCCTCGGGGTCTCGTGCCGCGGCGGTCGGCGCGGGAGCGGCGAGCAGGATCGCCAGCTCGCCGTCCGGCAGGTGGAGGCCGGTCGCCAGAAAGGTGACAGCCCGGCTGGTACTGCCGCTCGACAGGCGTATGGCAAGCGGCCGGTCGCGGCCGATCTCGGGAAAGCCGGGCGTCGCCGCGATCTGCCGGCGCTGCGCGATCGTCAGCCCGGTCTCGGCACCCATGATCGCTTCGATGTCGGGATAGCCGAACAGTTTCGCGCCGGGGCCGTTGGCCCAGATCACCTCGCCGATATCGGCGGAAAGAATGGCCAGGGCGTCGCCGGCGGCGAAGCGGGAACGGACCTCGTCCATTACGGCAATGTCGATGAACGAGTAGTCGCTGGACGCCATAAGCATCAATCCGAATTCGCTGGAACCCGCCCCGGAGTTAAGAGTTCGTTAATAAAAGAGACTATCGCGAACGTCCACAATTCGGGCCCTTCTGGCGAGCGGAATCTGACTGGTTGGTTAACCTGGCGCAGTCGGATATTGCAATGCAGCAATTATGTTGCAATGCACAATAGAATGCGCTATATAGGAGGAGAAGCGGCCCATTCCGTTTGTCGTGGGGTCGCAGCCAATCGAAGAGGAGACCCTCATGTCGAAATCCGCCAAAACAGCAGAAACCATCGAATTCCCCACCTTTGACGCCGAGAAGGCGACCGACCAGCTCCGTTCGTTCGCTGAAAAGAGCCTCGAGCAGTCGAAAGAGACCTACGCCAAGTTCAAGGCCGGCGCCGAAGACGCGCAGAAGACCCTGGAAACCAGCTTCGAAACCATCAAGCAGGCCGGCGACGAAGTGTCGCTGAAGGCGATCACCGCGATGCGCGCCAATGCCGAGGCCGGTTTCGGTCATCTTGAGGCCCTGGTCGGTGCGAAGACCATCTCCGAGGTCGTCGAACTGCAGACCAGCTTCGTGCGTAAGAATGTCGAGATGATGGTCGACCAGGCCAAGGACATGCAGGCTGTGTCCTCCAAGGCCGTCGAAGACATCTCCAAACCGGTCAAGACCGCGTTTGAAAAGACGATGAAGGATATCAAGGTCGCCTGATCGGGCATATCGGCCGGCGGCGATCCGCCGCGCCGACGCTAGTCCGGTGGGAGGCGTCACCGCTACGGGATCCGCGCCGACATCCTTCGGGGGCGCGATGTCGAAAAGGCCGGTTTCAGCCGGCCTTTTTCGTGCGCTCAAACGGCATGGCCGCCCTTGCATTCGCGGGAATTTGACCGTATTGCACTCCAGCCTTTCGCGAGAGGCGCCGTGCGGTTGTAGCTCAGTTGGTTAGAGCGCAGGATTGTGGCTCCTGAGGTCGGTGGTTCGAATCCACCCAACCGTACCATTTTTCCAAGGTCCATTCCGGACACATGGGTTACAGATTATACCGGAGACATGGGTAACACTTTTGGCCCGAAGGGGTTTTGAAGCGGTTCCAGTCTGCATGTCTCATCGTCGAAGTACCCTAAGTCATAAT
>NZ_WPHG01000006.1 GCF_009742725.1 Nitratireductor arenosus
AACTCAAACACTTCAGGGCCATCGCCACTCGATACGACAAGCGCGACGACAATTTCCTCGCATCTGTCCAACTCGCCTCAATCCGCATCTGGTTGCGCAGTTATGAGTCGGTGACCTAGACCAGAAACGGATTGCCGCGCCGTTCCTCGCCGAAGCGGCCGCCCGGCCCATGACCGCAAATAAAACCGACCTCGTCGCCGAGCGGCAGCAATTTTTCCTTGATCGAGCGGATCAGCGTCTCATGGTCGCCGCCCGGCAGATCGGTGCGCCCGATCGAACCGTTGAACAGGACGTCGCCGACATGGGCGAACTGGGCCGCGCGGTTAAAGAACACGACATGGCCCGGCGCGTGGCCGGGACAATGCAGGATCTCGAATTCGTGAGCGCCGAAACGCACCGTTTCGCCCTCGGCCAGAAACCGGTCGGGCACGCAATTGCGCACGGGGTCGGCAAGGCCGAACATTTTTGCCTGTTCTTCCAGATTGAGCAGCATCTGCCGGTCGGCCTCGTGCGAACCGACGATGTCGACGCCGAGCGCCTCCTTCAGTTCCATCGCGCCGCCGGCATGGTCGATATGGCCGTGCGTCAGCCAAATCGCCTCGATCGACAGCGCATTCTCCTCGATCGCCGCGCGGATGCGCTCGACCTCGCCGCCCGGATCGACGACCACGCCGTGCTTGGTGTCGGTATCGAACAGGATGGTGCAGTTCTGCTGGAACGGCGTGACTGGAATGATACCGGCGTTGAGCTGTCCCATCGCGCTTTCCTCGTTGATCGACCACTCCCATAAAGGCCGGGTGCGGGAGCGTCCACCCGCGCCGAAAGAAGAATGGTTATGGACGGCGAACGGAGAAGGGCGGCCCCAAGGCCGCCCCCACCCAGGAATGAAACAGGCTGACTCAGCTCTTTTTCATCGATTGCATCACCGCCCCGACGATGCCGGTCAGGATGCCGCCGCCGGCAACCCCGCCGACCGCGTCACCAAGCATGCCGCCAAGCGCACCGGCGGTCGCCGGATCGCCGAGCAGCGAGCCGAGGATCGTCCCGCCGCCGACGCCGCCGATCGCCCCGACGACGGTGCGCAAAATCGCACTGACCGCCTGCTGCTTGAGAGCGCCCGAAACCGCGTGCCCGCCAATGGCGCCGGTTACCAACTGAACAATGATGGGGAGTATCGCTTCCATGCCGTTTACCCTCTGTGGCCAAGCCGGTTCCACTGCCGGCCTGATCATGGAAGAGCCAATTTGCCCCAGAGTCAAACATATGGCGATGCCACTTCACATATTACTTTAAATCGCAGCCATAAATTACCGACCTGGATGAAATATGAGAGGGCCTTACTCCGCCGCTTCGACCGCGCGCTTGGGATGGACCTCCGCCGAATAATCGGCCATCAGGTTGCGCGCGACCTCACCAGGCTGGAATCGATAAGGCCCGATTTCCGACACCGGCGTCACCTCGGCGGCCGTACCGGTCAGGAAACATTCCTGGAAACCGTCCATCTCCTCGGGCAGGATCGTGCGCTCCACGACCTCATAGCCGCGTCGGCGAGCAAGCTCGATCACCGTGCGGCGCGTGATGCCGTCGAGGAAGCAGTCCGGGTTCGGCGTATGGATGACGCCGTCCTTGACGAAGAAGACATTGGCGCCGGTGGCCTCGGCGACATGGCCGCGCCAGTCGAACATCAGCGCGTCGGCATAACCCTTGGCCTCGGCCGCGTGCTTGGACAAGGTGCAGATCATGTAGAGGCCGGCCGCCTTGGACTTGCAGGGCGCGGTGCGCGGATCGGGCCGGCGATATTCGGCAATGTCGAGGCGGATGCCCTTGAGCTTCTGCTCGGGGTCGAAATAGCTCGGCCACTGCCATATGGCGATGGCGCAGTTGATACGATTGTTCTGGGCCGAAACGCCCATCTGTTCGCTGCCACGCCAGGCGATCGGGCGCACATAGGCATCGCTGAGACCCTGCATCCGCAGAAGCTCCCGGCAGGCGCCGTCGATCTCGGCGACCGACCAGGGTATGGTGAAACCGAGAAAACGCGCCGATTCGTGCAGCCGTTCGCTATGCTCGGTCAGCTTGAAGATCTCGCCGCCATAGGCGCGTTCGCCCTCGAACACCGCGCTCGCATAGTGAAGGCCATGCGTCAGCACATGCACCTTGGCATCACCCCACGCCACGAACTCCCCGTTCATCCAAATGTGACCGTCGAGCCGATCGAATGGAACGGATGCCATCTTTACCTCCTGCGGACCAGCGCCGCATATGTGACAACGTACCGGAATTTTACACCGGATCCCGCGTTGGACTGAAACTGTCGCCAATCTTGCCGCGAAATGCAAAGGGAAGGAAACGTCCCCGACCCGGAAACGCCTTGCCTTTTCGTTCGCAATCTGCCGAAAAGCTTGACGAAAATTACCAGTCGATCCGATATATGTCAATAAGGCTGACATATTTTTCACCAACGGAAGCGTGATGCCAGGCAAGGAAGAACATGATCCCGCACCGATCCGTACAGCGCTGTCGCGCGAGGACGGGATCGATCTGGACATTATCGAGCTGCTTTTCTTCGCCTATCGCGACTTCACCTCCGACCCGGATCAGATCCTCGCCGCCGACGGTTTCGGGCGTGCCCATCACCGCGTGCTGCATTTCGTCAACCGCATGCCGGGTCTGACGGTGGCCGAATTGCTCGAGGTGCTGAAGATCACCAAGCAAAGCCTCGCCCGGGTGCTCAAGCAGTTGATCGACACCGGCCATATCGTCCAGCTTCCGGGACCGAAGGACCGCCGCCAGCGCGAGCTGTACCCCACCGGGCGCGGACGCGCGCTCGCCCTTGCCCTCGCACGGCCACAGTCGCGGCGCATCGATGCGGCGCTGAAGGAAACGGGCCGCGAAAAGCGTGACGTGATAGAACGGTTCCTCAAGGCGATGGTGAATCCCGATCTGCGCGCGCAGATCGACAATCTGCCGGGCAGGCCGGGCACTGTGGGATCCGACGATGGTTGACGAAATGATCATACCCGCCGACGATGCGCCACATCTTCTGGTGGTCGACGACGACACCCGTATCCGCACGCTGCTCAGCCAGTTCCTGGCGACCAACGGCTTCCGCGTCACCGTGGCCGGGACCGCGGACGCGGCGCGGCGCCACCTTGCCGGGCTGGATTTCGACCTGATCGTGCTCGACGTGATGATGCCGGGCGAAAACGGCGTCGACTTGACCAAGGCGCTGCGCGAAACCCGCGACATGCCGATCCTGATGTTGACCGCGTTGTCGGAGACCGACAACCGCATCACCGGGCTCGAGGCCGGAGCCGACGACTATCTGACCAAACCGTTCGACCCGCGCGAACTGATCCTGCGCATCAACAACATCCTGCGTCGCGGCGGCCCGCCGCAATCGCCGAAGGTCGAGCAGATCGTGTTCGGCCCCTATACGTTCCAGATCGCGCGCCGGGAGCTGAAAAAGGCCGGCGAAGGCATCAAACTCACCGATCGCGAGCAGGAAATCCTGGCGATCTTCGCCGAACGGCCGGGCGAGACCATACCGCGCCACGAACTGGTCAGCGGCGACACCGAAGTCGGCGAACGCACGATCGACGTCCAGATCAACCGCCTGCGCCGCAAGATCGAGCGCGATCCGGCCAATCCGGTCTGGCTCCAGACGGTGCGCGGTGTTGGATACAGGCTGAGCGTGGAATAGACTGCCCCGGCCCGCGCTCTGCGGCGGGCGAACGGACAGCACTCCACGGACGCTCCAGATGGCAACCACGAACGAAAGTTCCGCGACCGAGCAGCCCCGTCTGGGCCGGCGGCTGGCGCGAGCCGTCAGCCCCGTTCCCAACATCTGGCGGCGTTTCTGGCGAACAGTCTCGCGCCGCATGCCCAAGCGGCTCTACGCGCGCTCGCTGATCATCGTGATCGCGCCGATGATTTTGCTGCAATCGGTGGTGGCCTTCGTGTTCATGGAGCGGCACTGGCAGACGGTGACCCAGCGCCTGTCCACCGCGGTGACGCGCGACATCGCCGCCATCATCGACCTGATCGAGACCTATCCGGACGAACGCGGCAAACAGAACGCGGTACGCATCGCCCAGGAGCGGCTGTCGCTGCGGGTCGACATCATGCCGCCGGACCCGCTGCCGGCGCCGGGACCGAAACCGTTCTTTTCCATCCTCGACCAGATTCTCAGCGCGGAGATCACCAGCCAGATCAACCGACCGTTCTGGATCGACACGGTCGGCAATTCCAACGTCGTGGAAATCCGCATCCAGCTCGATGAGCAGGTCCTGCGCGTCTTTGCCCGGCGCAGCCAGGCCTACGCCTCCAACACCCACATCTTCCTGTTGTGGATGGTCGGCACCTCACTGGTGCTGATCGTCATCGCCGTGTTGTTCCTGCGCAACCAGATAAGACCGATACAGCAACTGGCCGAAGCGGCCGAGAGTTTCGGCAAGGGACGGCCGACGCCGGAGAATTTCCGCCCGCGCGGGGCCGAGGAGGTGCGCCGCGCCGGCCTCGCCTTTCTCCAGATGCGCGAGCGCATCGAACGTCAGATCGAGCAGCGTACCGCCATGCTGACCGGCGTCAGCCACGATCTGCGCACCATTCTGACCCGCTTCCGGCTGCAACTGGCCGTATCCGGCGGCAAAACGGACGTGGCCGCGCTCGACAACGACATCGAGGACATGCAGTCCATGTTGGAAGGCTACCTGTCCTTCGCGCGCGGCGAGGCGCTGGAAGACACCGGCCGCATCAATCTGGAAACGCTGTTTGCCAAGCTGGCCGAGGAGGCCAAATTGCGCGGCCGCACGCTGACGGTGCAATTGTCCGGCGATCCGGACGTGCATGTACGTCCGACCGCCTTCTCCCGGCTGGTGACCAACCTCGTCGGCAATTCCTTCCGCTACGCCAAGTCGGTCCATATCACAGCGATTCATGGTCCCGGCTCGCTGATCGTCACCGTAGATGACGATGGCCCAGGCATCCCGGCGGAGGAACGCGAACACGTGTTCCGTCCCTTCGTCCGCCTCGACGAGGCGCGCAACCAGGATGCCGGCGGCACCGGGCTCGGGCTCTCGATCGCCCGCGACATTGCCCGCAGCCATGGTGGCGACATTACACTCAACGACAGCCCGCTCGGTGGTCTGCGCTGTATCGTGCGCGTTCCGGCCTGATCCGCGGCCCGTAATCGCTCGACTTGATATCTCTGCCAAATGGCATTATATTGAACGCCAAATGGCTAATATCAGATCGACATCGAACGCACAGAACCTGCGGCGGACACCGCAAGGCGCCGCACCTGTCGACCGGGCAACGGTCGCGGCCAAAGCCTGCGCGCGTATTGCCGAAGCCTGGCAGCTGCGCAACGAAGAGGCCGCCGGCCTGCTTGACGTTTCGGCCCGCACCTGGGCGCGGGTGAAGACCGGATCGTGGACCGGTCGCCTGTCTCGGGACCAGTTGCTGCGGGCGAGCGGATTGGTCGGCCTTTACAAGGGGCTGCATCTTTATTTCAGCGACCCGCTCGCCGACGAATGGGTCCGCCTTGCCAATAGCGGTCCGTCCTTCGGCGGCCGCCGGCCGGTCGACGTGATGATCGCAGGCGGTCTGCCCGCGATCTTGCAGGCGCGCGACCATGTCGACGCGCTCAGGGGCGGCGTTTGATCCCTTCCGCCACGGCGATCGCCGAACCGGCAACGGTACGGCTGATCTCGACGGCCTACTTCAAGCCGCCAGTGCTGCGCCCGCTCGTGGACACCGACGAGGAACTGGCGTTGCTGGTCGAGATCGAGGGACTGACCAACCGGCGGCTACGTGCCGAACAGGGCGGCGTCGGCGGGCTCGACGCGCGCGAATTGCTGTTTCGCGCCTGGGGGCACACCTTTGTCAACGCTGCTTTCGCCTATACGCGGCCGAACGGAAACCGCTTCAATGACGGCGACCGCGGCGCCTGGTACGCCGCCTTCGACGACCTGACCGCGCTGGCCGAAATCGGCTATCACCGCACACGCGAACTTGCCCATATCGGCCGCTATCACGACGAAGGCGTGTACCAGGCGTTGCTGGCCGGCTTCATCGGCGACTATCACGATCTGCGTGCGACGGGAGGTCTCCACGCCTGTCTCGATCCCGATCCCGCCATCGGCTATCCGGCCGGACAAGCCCTCGCCCGTGACCTACGCGAGGCCGGCGCGCGCGGGCTGATCTATCCCTCGGCACGGCGGCCCGGCGGCACCTGCCTCGTCGCCTTCGAGCCGCATTGCGTGCAGAATGTGCGCCCCGGTGCGCGCTGGAAGCTGGTGTGGTCCGGAACGCCCGACTACACGATCACCACGGACTGAGCAGCGGCGGCAAGAACGAGACGACTCAGTCCTCGCGGTCGGCCGTCGGCTGCTCGGTAAAGCCTTCCATGTCGGAAATCTCGTCCACGTCGCGCTGGATTTCGAGCGGGCTTGTGACATAGGCCGTCAACAGTCGCGCGATCGAATGCAACGCATGTTCGTGGATACGCTCGTAACCATGCGAGGCATCGACGCCGAAGGCAACGAGCGCGGTGCGCACATCGTGCCCGGCCTCGACCGCCGAAGCCGAATCGGAGCGGTAGAAACGGAACACGTCCTTCTGGAACTCGATCTCGTTCTCGCGGCACAGTTCGACGAGCTTTTTGGTCAGATGATAGTCGAACGGACCGGTCTGGTCGGCCATCGCGACGGTGACGCCGAATTCCGACGAATTCTGGCCCGGCGCGCTGGTGCCGTTGTCGACCGTCACCATCGAGGCGACCTCCGGTGCGACGATCGCCGTGGCGCCGGTCCCGACCTCTTCGGCGATCGTGAACAGGAAATGGATGTCGACCGGCGTATGCGAGCCGGTGCGTTCCAATGCTTCGATCGTGGCCAGCGTGATCGCCGCGCCCGCCTTGTCGTCGAGATGGCGCGACACAATGAAGCCGCTGTCGAGGAATTCGGGCTGCGGATCGATCGCAACGATGTCGCCGACATCGATGCCCAATGCCCGGGTCTCCTCGCGCGAGGTCGTGCGCTGGTCGATCCTGAGTTCCAGATTGGTCCAGCCGACCGGCTGAGTGTCGATCTCGTCATTATAGGTGTGGCCGGACGCCTTGAGCGGCAGGACGCTGCCGCGGAAATTCTGCTCTTCCGAATAGATGTTCGCGCGTGCGCCCTCGGCGAAACGCGCCGACCAGTTGCCGATCGGCACAAGGTCCAGCCGCCCGTTCGGCTTTACCAGCTTCACCTGCGCGCCGAGCGTATCGAGATGAGCCACCACCGAGCGCGCGCCGTCGCGCCGGCTGCCCCGCCGCACCGCGCGGATGGCGCCGCGCCGCGTCAGTTCGGGCGTCAGGCCGAGCCGTTCCAACTCCTCGGTGCAATAACGCACGACCGTATCGGTGAAGCCGGTCGGGCTGTCGATCGCCAGCAGCGCCTTGAGCTGCTCGACCAAATAGCCGGTATCGATCGTGATCCCGCTCATAAGGTCGCCTCGACCCCGCCCGGAGCCGAGGTTTCCGCCCAGGGCATGCGCGCATGTGGAAATAGAAGATCGATGAAGCGCTCGGCCGTCGGCTGCGGTTCGTGATTGGCCAGGCCCGGCCGCTCATTGGCCTCGATGAAGACGTAGTCGGGCTCGGTCGGCGACTTCACCATCAGGTCGACCCCGACAACAGGAATACGGATCGCGCGCGCCGCCTTGCAGCCCGCCTCGACCAGGCGCGGATGCACTGTAGCGGTGACGTCGTGGATTGAGCCGCCTGTGTGCAGATTGGCCGTCTTGCGCACGACGATCTCGCGACCGGCGGCAAGCACCTCGTCGAGCGCGATCGATTGCGCGCCGAGGCACCGCACGGTCTCGTCGTCGATCGGGATCGTGCTTTCGCCGCCGGTGGCGGCCGCACGACGGCGCGACTGGTGCTCGATCAGCTTGCGCACGTCGCGCTCGCCGTCGCCGACAATGCGCGGCGGACGGCGAACGGCGGCGGCGACGAGCTTGCCGTCGATCACGACCAGGCGCAAATCCTCGCCCTCGAAACAGGATTCGACCAGAACCCGGTCCGACACGTTGCGCGCCTCCACGACCGCCTTGACGACCTCGTCCATGGTTTGCAGCCCGACCGCGACGCCACGGCCCTGTTCGCCGCGCGCCGGCTTCACCACCACATTGCCGTGGCGTTTGAGGAACGGGACGACATTGCCGGCGTCCCCGTCGGCCGCGATCTGCTCGGGCACGACAAGTCCGGCGCGCTCGACCACGCGGCGGGTCACTGCCTTGTCGTCGCAGATGGACACCGCCACGCCCGACGTCATTTCCGACAGGCTTTCCCGGCAATGAACGGATCGCCCGCCATAGGTGAGCCGGAAGAACCCGCCCTCCGCGTCGGTCACCTCGACCTTGATACCGCGCCGGCGTGCCTCATCGACGATGATGCGCGCATAGGGATTGAGGGCGTCATGCTCCTGGATCGGCGTGGCGAACAGCTTTTCGTTGATGGAATTCTTGCGCTTGACGGCGAAGATCGGCACCCGCCGGAAACCGAGCTTTTCGTAGAGCGCGATCGCCTGTTCGTTGTCGTGTATCACCGACAGGTCCAGAAAGGCCGCGCCGCGGGCCTGGAAATGCTCGGCCAGCCGGCGCACCAGCATCTCGCCGATGCCGGGGTGACGCGACTGCGGGTGGACCGCCAGGCACCACAGCGACGACCCCCGTTCGGGATCGCCGAAAAGCCGCTGGTGATCGATGCCGGTGATCGTGCCGATCACCTCACCGGTCGCCTCGTCCTCGGCCACGAAATAGGTGATCGACCGGCTGTCGCGCTGCGCCCAGAAGAAATCCGGATCGACGGTGACCATGCCGCGCGCGGCATAGATCGCGTTGACGGCCTCGGCATCGTCGCGCGAGGACAGCCTGCGCACGAAGTAGGCGCGCGGCTTACGCCGGCTCGGCCGGTAGGTCGACAGGTCGAGCCGGTAGGTGTGCGATGGGTCGAGAAATGTCTCCTGCGGCGCAAGTGCAAGAACGACATGCGGGTCGCGGATGTAAAACGCGATGTCGCGGCGTTTGTCGCCCTCCTCCTCGAGCGCGGCGATGATGCTTTCATTGTCGGGGAAGGTCTGCGCGAACAGCAGCCGCCCCCAGCCGCAATCGAGCGCCACCGCCTCGCGCATGGCGTCCTTGTCGCCCTCGCCTTGCGCGATCGGCGGTTTCAGCGAATCGGCGCGCAGACGCTTGAGCCTGTGGCCGAGCGCCTTGTCCGCACGGACGGGATGGTTTTTGGACTCAGCGCCGCGATCCTTGGCCATTGGACTAGATCCCATGCGTCTGTAGCCACATCTCGAGCAGGCCGGCCTGCCACAACTCGGACCCGCGCAGCGGCGTGATGTGGTCCGACGGCGCGGCAAACAGTGTTTCGAGATAGTCCTTGCGAAACAGGCCGCGCTCGCGCGCCGCCTGCGAGGTCAGCGCGTCGCGCACCATATCCAGGTAGGGGCCGTCGACATATTTGAGCTGGGGAACGGGGAAATACCCCTTCTTGCGGTCGATCACCTCGCTCGGCACGATCTGGCGGGCGACATCCTTGAGCACGCCCTTGCCGCCGTCGCGGACCTTTTCCTCGGGCGGAATCCGCGCGGCGAGTTCCACCAGCTCATGGTCGAGAAACGGCACACGCGCCTCCAGCCCCCAGGCCATGGTCATGTTGTCGACCCGCTTGACCGGATCATCGACCAGCATGACCGTCGAATCGAGCCTGAGCGCGCGGTCGACCGGCGTGTCGGCGCCCGGACGCATCAGATGGGCCTCGACCAGTTCGCGGCTGGGGTCGACGCCGTCGATCCAGTCCGCACCGAGCTGCGTCTTCAGCTTTTCATGCGTGCGGTCGAAGAACACCTTGGCATAGTCGCCGACCACGTCATTGGAGTTCATCAGCGGTGGATACCAGTGATAACCGGCAAAAATCTCGTCGGCGCCCTGGCCCGACTGCACCACCTTGATGTGCTTGGAGACCTCCTGGCTGAGCAGGTAGAAACCGACATTGTCGTAGGACACCATCGGCTCCGACATCGCCGCGATCGTGCCGGGCAGCGCGTCCATGAGATTGTCGGACGGCACGAAGATCTTGTGGTGGTCGGTGCCGAAGGTCTTGGCGATCAGATCGGAATAGACGAATTCGTCGCCCTTTTCGCCGTTCGCCTCCTCGAAGCCGACCGAAAAGCTCATCAGTCCGGTCTGGCCGGCCTCGGCGAGCAGGCCGACGATCAGGCTGGAATCGACACCGCCCGACAACAGCACGCCGACCGGCACGTCGGCCACCATGCGCCGCTTGACGGCGAGCCTGAGCGCCTCGAGCACCCGGTCGCGCCATTCCTCCGACGACACGCCGCTATCGTCCGGATCGCGGGCAAACGGCGGGTCCCAATAGACCGACTGGCGACTGCTGCCGTCGGCCTCGATGACGCGGATCGTCGCCGGCGGCAGCTTGCGCACGCCGGCAAGTATCGTCCGGGGCGGCGGCACCACGGCATGAAACGACATGTAATTGTGCAGCGCCGCCGCATCGATGCCGGTGTCGACGTCGCCCGCCGCAAGCAGTGCCGGCAGCGACGAGGCGAAGCGCAGCCGCCCGGCGTTTTCGGCGAGATAGAGCGGCTTGATGCCGAAGCGGTCGCGCGCCAGCACGATGCGACCCGTCTCGCGCTCCTGAAGTACAAAGGCGAACATGCCGTGAAAACGCTCGACGCAGCGCTCGCCCCAGGCATGCCAGGCCTTCAGGATCACTTCCGTGTCGCCGGTGGAAAAGAAACGGTAGCCCTTTTCTTCCAGTTCGGCGCGCAATTCGGGATAATTGTAGATACAGCCGTTGAAGGCGATGGTCAGACCGAGCTCCGGATCGCTCATCGGCTGGCGCGCGCGCTCGGACAGATCGATGATCTTGAGCCGGCGGTGGCCAAACCCGGCATTGCCGTGGACGACTATTCCCGCACCGTCCGGGCCGCGCGGCGCCAGCGCGTCGGCCATTTTTGAAATTGCGATGGCGGAAGGCTCCGCCCCGTCGAATCTGATCTCACCACAAATGCCGCACATAGGCGCGCGTTCAAACCTCCAGTGTCTTAAGGGATGCCATTGCTTTCGTGGCCGGTTTATTATAGTTCAAATGATTAGAAGTCAAATGATTGCCGGCTGCCGATGGACGAACAACAAACCTTTAACGCGCAACGCGACGGATCGTTCCCGACCGGGGAACTGCGCGGCCTGATGAAGTCGATCCGCCGGGTCGTGCGGGCGACCGACCTGCAGTCGCGCGCGCTGGCCCGCGCCAGCGGCCTGACCACGCCGCAACTGGTGGTCCTGATGGGGGTGGCCGAGCTCGGCGAGGTGACCACCAACGCGCTCTCCAATTACGCCGATCTAAGCCCGGCGACGGTCGTCACCATCCTCGACAATCTGGAAAGCCGCGCCATTGTCGGGCGCTACCGGTCGACCGCCGACCGGCGCATCGTCTACACGCGGCTGACCGACAAGGGCCGCGACATGGTCACCAACACGCCGGGCTTTTTCGGCGTCGACTTCGTCACCCGCTTTGCCGCCCTGCCCGAAAAGCGGCGCCGGGCGATCCTCGCCGGGCTTGAGGAACTCGCCGGGCTGATGGGCGGCGCATAGCCCGGCCGGACACCGAAAAACGGCGGCACCCGGGGCACCGCCGTAGATTTTTTCTCGGAAGAAACCCGATCTACCGGATCGAGACAGCCGCGTGGCGCCGTCCCAACAGGCCGAGCGCGGCGAGAACCGCAAGAGCAAGCAGCGCCGGCGCCAATGCGGTCAGGACGATCTCGCGCGCCGGCCAGGCGAACGAAAGCAACGCCCCGCCCACGGCGGGCCCGACGATCGAACCCACACGACCGAGCGCCGCCGCCCAACCGACCCCGGTCGCCCGCAATTCGGGCGGATAGAAGGAAACGGCAAGCGCCGCCTGGCCAACACAGCCGGTGATGAGACCGCCGCCCATACCGGCGATCAGCGGCAACACCATCGCCGGCGCAATATCGGCCTGGCTGATCGCAGCAATACAGCCCATCGCCAGAAGAGTCGTTGCCGCAAGCAGCCGTTTCACGCCAAACCTGGCAACAAGCGTCATCATAACGATGTTGCCGATCAGGCCTCCCATCCCGAAGGCGGCGATGGCGAGCGGGGCCTGCGAGGGTTCGAACCCGAAATCAGTCAGCAAAGTCGGCACCCAGAATGTCAGCGAATAGGTGGCGATGAAGATCAGAAAGGCGAACAACCACAGCAACATCGTATATGCGGCCAAACCACCCGAAAACAGCGCGACCACCGGATTGGAACCGGCGCCGCGCCCGGCATCGGCGACCTTGGCCGGTGATGCAGAAGACAGAACGCGGTAAAACAGAGGCAGCACCAAAAGCGGCAGCACGCCGCCGACCAGGAAGATAGAGTTCCAGCCGAATTCGCGCATCAGCGGGCCACCCAAAACGCCGCCCGCCACGCTGCCTGCGGAAAGTCCCGTGGCGACGATCATCGCGGCGGTTTCGCGGAGCCGCGCCGGCATGACGACCGATGCCGCGGCGACCGCGATCGGCAGGGCGCCGCCGAGCCCGATTGCCGACACGAAGCGCAGCGCGCTGAGCGAGGCGATGTCCCATGCCGCCGCCGTCAAAAGCGTGCCGAGCCCGAACAGGACGACGCTGCCCGTGCCGACCGCCCGCGCGCCGAACCGTTGTGCCAGCGGGCCGCAGGCCATGTAACCGACCACCGCCCCCAGGCTGGTGGCAACGAAAGCCGGCGTGAACGCGGCCGGCGGAAGCCCCCATTCCCGCGCAAGCAAAGGCGCGACAAAGGCGATCGAGGTCGTATCGAGACCGTCGAGCAAGACGATCAGAAAACAGATCACTAGCGTGAAGACCGCGCCGGAAGCGGGAACCTCGATCTCCCCCGCAATCTGCGCACCGGATTGTTTTTCGCTGGTCATCGTCTCGCCCTCCCTGCGATCGTGATTAAGATGCTTGATCAGCCGACCGGGCTCGACGCCTCCGTCAGCCGGTCGAAAAATTGAACCATCCGCGCCTGGCCGAAAGCCGGCCAGACCGGAAGGCCGGCTCGGTTCGGATCGCCGGTCGCGGCAAAAGCCGCAAGCGAACCGGAAAAGAGCCGCGCAAGATCGAGGATTTCGCGCCGGTCGGCGCTCGCAACCATCGGTGCGTCCAGCCAGATTTCGCCAGCGCCGAACAGAAAAGGCAGGTCGATGCAATGGCACGCACCGACGCCCGGCATTGGCGACTGCCAGTCGAAACGATAGGCATGGGCCGCGCCGCCATGCGCCGTTTGCGCGGCCGCGAAGTCGAGGTTCGGCCGCGCAAACAGCGTGTCCGTCACCAGGTCGCCAAGCACCGCCGGGGGCAAAGCCGGTGCCCGCCGCGCCCGAGCCTTTTCGAGCTCCACCGCCGCGCCGGCGCCGTATGCGCGTTGGAAAGCGCCGGCCACGACATCATCGCCAATCGCGGCAAGGGCCGGGTTGTCGACGTAAAACGCGGCCATCTCCTCGCGCGTGCTGCCGATCACCACATCGCACCACGCCGCTGCACCCGCGCCGAGCGCTGCGTTCGGGTCGCCCGTTACCAGGTCACCGTCGATCACCGGCAGAAAGGGCGGCGCGATGTCGCCAGGTTGCCGTGCGTCGGCCCGCGCCACCTCGGCCTGGGCGCGCAAAAGCGCCGCAACCGGAACCCTGTTGAGGGCATCACGGTCGCCGGAGGCAATGTCGAGCGCGGCAAGATAGCGTTCCGCCAGGTCGGCCGTTTGCCCCTCATGGGGAAGATCGAGCCCGAGCGGGGCGCTCATCAGGATGGCCCGCCGGAACAGATCCCGGCCCAAACCGTTGGCCAGCATCAGCGCAATCGAATAGGCGCCGGCCGACTGTCCGGCCACCGTTATGGTTTCGGGGTCTCCGCCGAGCGCCGGGGCAGCCTCGCGAACGAACCGCAGCGCCGCAAGCTGGTCGTGCAGGCCCAGATTGGCCGGCGCGATGCCTGCAATCGGCAGGAAACCAAGCGCGCCGAGCCGATAACTCACCGTCACGACGATCATGCCGCTCGCCTCGGCAAGCGCATGCCCATCGTAACACGGCATGGAGCCGCCGCCGGTCATGAAGGCGCCGCCATGCAGGAAGACGAACACCGGCGTGCCCTTGCCGGCGTCGGCCGGCACCCAGATGTCGAGATGCAGGCAATCCTCGTCCTGCGCGCAATCATAGTCGCCCATTACCTTGGCAAGGCGCGAGGGCAATTGCGGCGGCATCGGCCCCGGGCGGGTGCAGTCGCGCGGCGCACTCCAGGGCGCGGGCGGAACGGGCACGGCGAAGCGTCGGGGGCCGATCGGCGCCATGGCATAGGGCACGCGATGGAACGCGGTCACCCCGCCGCGCCGTCTTCCGATGACCGGCCCGCACGGCAAGACGACCATTGTTTCCTTGCCGAGTTCCGCGTTGATCTGGTCCATGCCTCCCCCCTTCGGATGCGCATCGAACCGTACCATTCGCAAGCCGGTCTGTTCGTTCTATTATCGGGACGATTTTAATCCAAATACGGGACATTATGATGAAGGGATTGGACGAACTCTATGCCTTCAAGACCGTGGTCGACTGCGGCGGCATCTCGGCCGCCGCCCGCCGGCTCGGCACGCCGAAATCGACACTGGCGCGGCGCATGAACGACCTCGAGGCCCGCCTCGGCGTCCAATTGTTCCACCGCGGACCGCGACGCTTCGTGCTCACCAATTTCGGCCGCGAATGCTACGCCCAATGTGCCCGGCTCGCCCGCGAGGCCGACAAGGTCTTCGCCATGGCCGATCGCACCGCGGCGATGCCGGCCGGGGCGCTTCACGTCATCTGTCCGCCGCTTCTCGGCGCCATGGTCATCGAACGGCTTGCGGCGGAATTCGCGATCACCGCACCGCGCGTCAGGCTCCATTTGGAGGAAACGGCGGCCATACTCGATCCGCGCCTGGTCTCGGCCGATCTCGTGATCTACGGCACGTTCGAGCCTCTGCCCGATCTCGACCTGATCGCGCGACGCATCTTTTCCAGCCCTTATGTGCTGGCCGCCCACCCGCGACTTTTCGAAAATTCGGCGCCGCCATCCGCTCCCGAAGAGCTGCGCGACCTCGACGCCCTCGGCTTCGGACCGAAATCAACACGCTGGTTCTGGCGGCTGCGCCGGGGTCGGGACAGCATGGTGGCGAACTATGAGCCCCGCTTCACCACCACGCAGCTTTCCGCCATCGTCGAAGCGGCTCGTCAGGGGCTTGGAATCGCGTCGCTGCCCCTCGCCATGATCGAGGAGGATTTGCGCGACGGCCGCCTGGTGAGGGTGCTTGAGGACTGGGAGCCGACCGCCGCCACAATCTACGCGATCTATCCGAGCCGGCGCACCTTGACCATGGCGGCCGAGCGCTTTCTGGATCTGATCGTCGAACGCTTGCCCGTTGTCGTGTCGGCCCGAACGTCCCCGGCCGATAGGGCCGGTCGGAGCTGATCTCCGGGAAAACGCCCATGGCGGACAGAGTATCACCCAGGCTCGCGGCGATCGTCGAGGCGTTGCCCTTGCGGCCGGGATTGCGCGTGCTGGAGATCGGCTGCGGGCCCGGCACGGCCGCACGCGCCATCGCCGAACGGATCGGCCCCAACGGGCATGTTCTGGCCACCGACCGCTCGGCCAAGGCGATCGCCCAGGCGCGCGAAGCCTGCAGGACCGAGATCGACGCCGGCGTTCTCGGCTTGCGCCAGGTCGCGGCCGAAACCTTTGTGCTGGAACCGGGCGAGGAGCCGTTCGACATCGCCCTGGCCGTCAGGGTCGGCGCTCTCGACGGCCGTTATCCCGAAGCCGGACGGGACGCCCGCCGACGCATCGCCGCCGCACTCAAGCCGGGCGGCGTGCTCTATATCGACGGCGGTAACCCGTTGCGGAAGATCGACTTAGACTGAGGCGCTGAAGCGCGCGCGCCGATCCTCCTTGCAGGCGTCACACCGGCAAGGTGCGAGCAGCGGCCGCTCTCCTGAGGAAAGGCGATATCCGGACCGGGTTTAGAACAGGCGCCCGCCGTCCGGCACGTTTTTGTCGACCGTCGCCAGCACCACGGCCCCCTCCTCGTCAGGAAAGCCCAGGGTCAGCACTTCCGACAGGAATTTCCCGATCTGGCGCGACGGAAAATTCACCACCGCCATCACCTGGCGGCCGACCAGTTCGTCGGGCCGGTAATGCCTGGTAATCTGCGCCGACGATTTCTTGACGCCGATCGCGGGACCGAAATCGATCCGCAGCTTGATGGCCGGCTTGCGGGCCTCGGGATAGTCCTCCGCGGCCACGATCGTACCGATGCGGATATCGACCTTGTCGAAATCGGCAAAACCGATCTCGGGCTTGCGGTCGTTCTCGCTGCTCATGGCTGGTTCCGTATCGTCAAACGGTGCATCGCACACATGCCGAGAACAGGCCCGGGAAATGCGGCGGCAAGAAAATCACGCGTTGCCCTGGGTCTCGAACATGGTGCCCGACAGCGCGTCGCGCGCCGAAACCCCCGACCAGACGACGAACTGGAATGCCTGGAAATAGCATTCGCAGGCCTCGAGCGCGCTCGCCAACAGCATTTCCACCTGCTGCGCGGTCGGCTCGGCGCCGCCGGCCAGCAAAAGCGCCTGGCGGAACATGATCGCGCCCTCCTGCTCCCACAGATCGAAATGGCCGATCAGCATCTGCTCGTTGATCAGCGCCAACAGCCGCATAACCTCCATCACCCGGGCATCCGTGACCTTGATGTCGAAGGCGCAAGCCAGATGCAGCGCCTCATATTCTTCCATCCACGAAAACGAGATGTGATAGTCGGTCCAATTGCCGGCGACCGAAATCGCGATTTCGTCGTCCCCGGCGCGTTCGAAAGCCCAGTCATTCGCGTGCGCGACCTGCTCGATGACATCGACGGGATGCGCGGTCCGCGCGAGGTCGAGTTCCAGAAGGCTCATCAAAAATTCCCTGTGATTGTGGACGCGCGCCCGCGCGCTCCGCCTAGAATGCATACGCGCGACAAACCGAACTGTCGGGTTACGAAACACCGGCCACATTGCTCCCGGCCGGAACGTCCCCTCCCCCGGCGCATGACCCAAAACGAATCATGCAGTAAATTCAGTGTATTGATGCAGAGTCCGAGTTCCAGCGCTTTTTTCCCGCAGTCCGCACCGGCATGTGGATAGATTATTTGCCGGCTGAGACCGTTGCAGCGTAAGGGATTCTGCGCGAAGCTTTTTTTTGCGTCCGAAGCCTGTGGACAATCGTCAGAAAAAAATCGCGACTTAAGAGTCGGACGCGGTTTTTCTGGACGATTTCTTGCCGGACTGCGCCAGCGACGCCTCGATCTCGACCAGTCGCGCCGCAAGCTTCTTGTTTTCCGCGCGTGCCTTGATCGCCATTTCGCGCACCGCCTCGAATTCCTCGCGCTGGACCACATCCATCGAGTTGAGGATCCGTTCGGCCTGGGCACGAAACGCCGTTTCGACCTCGTTGCGCACGCCCTGCGCGGCACCCGCCGCGTCGGTAAGCAGCTTGGCGAAATCGTCGAGAATGCGGTTCGGTCCGTTGCTCATGGGCGCTGCCTCGCGAACTTCGGCGCCTCGGCCAGACAGGCTGACCGACAAGCGCGCAGTCCGCAATTAGGGGCGTCGCCGCGCGATTGCAAGAGCGTTGGCCCCAACGGCGCGCGGATGCGTCGACTTGACCTTGCCGGGCCGCTCCCCCATTTTCGCGCCGTTTCACCCGGATGAACGGGCCCCGGCCCCAGCGGATTTTGCCGTGCCAGACCTCATGATCCTGCCCGTCGCGGCGCTGCCGTTTCCGCAGATCGACCCGGTACTGATTGAAATCGGCCCGCTGGCGATCCGCTGGTACGGGCTCGCTTACGTCGTCGGCATCCTGTTTGCCTGGTGGTATGGCAAGCGCCTTATCGCCAATCAGCGTCTGTGGACGCCCGGCGACCCGCCCATGCGGCCGCAAGACCTCGACGACTTCGTGGTTTGGGCGGCGGCCGGCGTCGTACTCGGCGGGCGCATCGGCTATATCCTGTTCTACGACTTCGCCCGCTATCTCGACAATCCGCTGGCGATTCTGGCGGTCTGGCAGGGCGGCATGTCCTTTCACGGCGGCTTTTTAGGCACCACGCTCGCCATGATCCTGTTCGCGCGCTCGCGCGGCATCGCCACATGGCGGCTTTTCGACGTGATCTCGGCCGGCGTGCCGGTCGGCCTCGGCCTGGTCAGGGTCACCAATTTCGTCAATTCCGAGTTGTGGGGTCGTACCAGCGACGTACCCTGGGCCTTCGTGTTTCCCAATGGCGGGCCGGAGCCGCGCCACCCGAGCCAGCTCTACGAGGCCGCCCTTGAGGGGCTGATCCTGTTCTTCGTCCTGCGCGTGCTCACCCACCGCTTCGGCGCTTTGCGCGCGCCGGGCCGGGTCGCCGGCGCCTTCGTCGCCGGTTACGGCATCTCGCGCATCATCGTGGAATTCTTCCGCGAGCCCGACGCCCATATCGGCTATCTCGCCGGCGGCTGGCTGACCATGGGCATGGTTTTGTCCGTGCCGATGGTGCTGATTGGCCTATGGGTGTTCGCCCGCGCCCGCCCGCAAGCGCCGCGCGCCGAAAAAGCATGAACCGGCTGGCCGAAAACATCGCCGGCCTGATCCGTCAGGCCGGTCCGCTCGGCGTAGCCGATTATATGGCGCTGTGCCTGTTCGATCCCCAACACGGCTATTACACCACCCGCGAGCCGTTCGGCGCCGGGGGCGACTTCATCACCGCACCGGACATCAGCCAGATGTTCGGCGAGCTCGTCGCCGTATGGCTTTATTCGGCCTGCCGTGCGAGCGGAACCCCGCTGCCCGTGACGATCGCCGAAATCGGTCCCGGCCGCGGCACGCTCGCCGCCGACATGGCGCGCACCTTGGGTAGGATCGATCCGCAATTCGCCGCCACCTGCGACCTTGCCCTGATCGAGACAAGCCCCCGCCTGGCTGACGTTCAAAGGCGCATGCTGGCGGCGACCGGCATGCCGGTATCCTGGCCGGCCTCGGTCGAGGCGCTGCCCGACAGGCCCGTCTTCTTCGTCGGCAACGAGATTTTCGACGCCATCCCGATACGCCAGTTCGTCAAGTCGGGCGACGTCTGGCGCGAGCGTGTCGTTTCACTCGACGAGGCCGGCGCGTTTCGGTTCGCCACAGGCCTCGACGCGCTCGACGAACGTCTCTTGCCGCGCCAGGCCGCCGACGCCGGGGACGGCGCGGTGTTCGAGATCGCGCCCGCCCGCACGGCCCTGCTCGAAACCGTCGCCGACCGGATCGCCCGACATGGCGGGGCGGCGCTGTTTTTCGACTATGGCCATCTGGAGCCAGGTCTCGGGGATACGCTGCAGGCCGTGCGCGGCCACGACCATTGCGACGTCTTCGAAACGCCGGGCGAGGCGGATTTGACGAGCCATGTCGACTTCGCCGCACTGTCAGCGGCAGCGCAAGCACGCGGGCTGGCGGCCCATACCATGACGCAAGGCGCCTTCCTGCTCGCGATGGGCCTTGCCGAGCGGGCCGGACGGCTGGGCGCGGCCGGCGACGCGGCGCTGCGCGAAAGGCTTACCTCCGAAGCCGAGCGGCTCGCCGGCGCCGACCAGATGGGGGAACTGTTCAAGGTCCTGGCGCTGTTGCCGCACCACCTGGACGTGCATCCGTTCCCGGCGGCGGATTGACTTGGCCATGTCCCTGCCCCACGATCCGCGCCGCCGCGGCAACCAATGGCAAGACGCACGATGCTGAACGAATTGAGGCCGGAGCCTCTGCGATCCCCGGCGCTTGACGGGCTTGAGGGGATTCGCCACGGTTTTTTCACCCGCGCGGGCGGCGCCTCAATGGGACTTTACCGAGGTCTCAATGTCGGCCTCGGCTCGCATGACGACCGCCAGACCGTGCTCGAAAACCGAGCCCGCGTGACGGCATGGCTTGGCGTGCCGGCCGCGAATCTGTGCACGCCGCATCAAATCCACTCGCCCGATATCGTCGTCGCCGACGCACCGTTCGGCACCGAACGGCCGCGGGCCGACGGCGTGATCACGGCCAGGCCGGGCCTGGCGATCGGCATCCTGACCGCAGATTGCGGCCCGGTGCTTTTCGCCGACCGCTACGCCGGCGTGATCGGCGCCGCCCATGCCGGCTGGCAGGGCGCGTTGCACGGCGTGCTGGAAGCCACGATTGCGGCGATGGTGGAGCTTGGCGCGCGCGCCGAACGCATCGTTGCCGTGCTCGGCCCGGCGATCAGCCAGGCGAATTACGAGGTCGGCCCCGAGTTCGTCGCCCGTTTCACGCTTGCCGATCCGGCCAACGACCGGTATTTCACCGCGTCGACGCATCCTGGTCATGCCATGTTCGATCTCAACGCCTATACGCTCGACCGGCTCGGCAAGACCGGCGCACAAGTCTCGCAGCTAACCCGTTGCACCTACGCGGAAGAGAACCTTTTCTTTTCCTACCGCCGCACCACGCATCGCAAAGAAGCCGACTACGGCCGTCAGATCTCGGCAATCGTCCTGGAGGAGAAGTGATGGCATTGCATTTCGAGCGCTCCGAATTCGACGCGCGCAAAGACCGCCTGCTGATCGAGATGGCCGATCGCAAGCTCGACGCCATGCTGCTGTTCGCGCAGGAAAGCATGTACTGGTTGACAGGCTACGACACGTTCGGCTTTTGCTTCTTTCAATGCCTGGTGGTGAAGGCCGATGGGCAGATGGTGCTTCTGACGCGTTCGGCCGATCTGCGCCAGGCGCGCCACACCTCGATCATCGAGGACATCCGCGTGTGGACGGATCGCGACGGCGCCGATCCGACCGTCGATTTGCGCAACCTTCTGAACGACCTGGATCTACTGGGATGCCAGATCGGCGTCGAATACGACACACACGGCCTGACCGCCTTCGAAGGCCGCCGGCTCGACGAACAATTGCGGACATTCGGCAAGATCGCGGATGCCTCCGGCCTGGTCGGCCGCCTGCGCCTGTTCAAGAGCCCGGCAGAGATCGCCAAGGCGACCAAAGCGGCGCAACTCGCCGACGACGCCCTTGACGCGGCGTTGCCGCTGATCAAGCAAGGCGGCGACGAAGGCAAGATCCTGGCCGCCATGCAAGGCGCCATCTTCGCCGGCGGGGGCGATTATCCGGCCAATGAATTCATCATCGGCTCGGGGCCGGACGCGCTCCTGTGCCGTTACAAGGCCGGCCGTCGCAAATTGCGCAAGAACGACCAGCTCACACTGGAATGGGCCGGCGTCTTCCACCACTACCACGCCGCGATGATGCGCACGGTCGTGCTCGGCAAGGTCTCCAAACGCCAGCAGGAACTGTTCGACGCCGCCCGCGACGCCATGGCGGCCGTCGAGGAAGCGATGGTGCCGGGCAAGACCTTCGGCGATGTGTTCGACGCCCATGCGCGAGTGATGGAAAGCCACGGCCTGACCCGCCACAGGCTCAATGCCTGCGGCTATTCGCTTGGCGCGCGCTTCACCCCCTCATGGATGGACAGGCCGATGTTCTACGCCGCCAATCCCGAACCGATCGCGCCCGACATGACGCTGTTCGCACACATGATCATCATGGATTCCGACACCGAAACCGCGATGACGCTGGGCCGGACCTATCTGACCACCGACGGCGCGCCCAAGTCGCTGTCACGCCACGACCTCGACTTGATCGTGCGTTGAATGCCGCCTTGGCCGGCGTCTTTCACTGTTCAATCGCAATGTGAAAGACGTTAAACTTACACGAAGCCAAACGACGGGAGAGCCAGGGAAGATGCGCCAGACGACGACGCGCGTTGGATGCTGCCTGCTTCTATGCGCGCTCCTGGCGGCCTGCAACAGCACCGAGGCCACGCTCGACCCCGCGAAAGCCGGGACCGACAAGCGGGCCGGCACGGTGAATGCGCTCGCCCCGCAGGAGACGGCCAACGGCGTCGCCGCGCCGGGCGCGGCCGGCACCATCCCGCCGCAAACCGCCAATCTGGCGCAGGCCGATGTGCGGCTGCAATTCGCACCCGTTGTCGGCGCGACGGTTCAGGCCGCCACGCCGCTGGCACAGCGCATTTCGCAACGCGCGAGCCAGCGTGGGCTTGCAATCACACCTGGCGGCGCCAATCCGCCCACCCATCTGGTAAAAGGCTATTTCTCCGCCATCACCGAAGGGCGCGAGACGATGGTGATCTTCGTGTGGGACGTGCTCGATCCGGCCGGAAACCGCCTGCACCGCATCCAAGGCCAGGAAAAGGTCGGCTCGGTCGCGCCCGATCCCTGGTCGGCCGTGCCGGCGGCCACGATGGAAACCATCGCCGAGCGCACCATCGACGAATTGTCGGGCTGGCTTTCGAGCCGCGACGGGTAGTTCTTCCGGCCCCGCCATGGCGTGCCGCCGTTTCGCCAGGTTGGCGATCTCGGTCGGATGGAAACCCTTTCTTTGGATTAGCCCGAGAATCCTGCCGCGTGCGCTTGCAATAGCGCCGCTGATCGCTAAAAGCCGCCTACATACCTTGCCGACCGCCGGGGACGCTGCATGAAACTTTTCGCGGGCAATTCCAATCGGGTGCTGGCCGAGGCCGTCGCCCGATACCTGAACACGCCGCTCGGAAAAGCAAGCGTCAGGCGCTTCGCGGATCAGGAAATATTCGTCGAGATCCAGGAGAACGTACGCGGCGAGGATGTCTTCGCGCTGCAATCGACGTCCTATCCGGCCAACGATCATCTGATGGAAATGCTCATCATGATCGATGCGTTCCGCCGTTCCTCGGCGCGCCGTATCACCGCCGTTATCCCCTATTTCGGCTATGCCAGGCAAGACCGCCGCGCCTCCGGCCGCACGCCGATCTCGGCCAAGCTGGTCGCCAACCTGATCACCCGGGCCGGCGCCGACAGGGTGCTCACCCTCGACCTGCATGCCGGCCAGATCCAGGGTTTTTTCGACATACCGACCGACAATCTGTTCGCCGTGCCGGTGCTGGCGCGCGACGTCAAGGCGCATTACGACCTCGCCAACGTCATGGTTGTGTCGCCCGATGTCGGCGGCGTGGTGCGCGCCCGTGCGCTCGCCAAGCGCATCGACGCGCCGCTCGCCATCGTCGACAAGCGTCGCGAGCGGCCCGGCGAATCGGAAGTGATGAACGTGATCGGCGACGTGCGCGGCAAGGACTGCCTGCTGATCGACGACATCGTCGATTCGGGCGGCACTTTGTGCAACGCCGCCGACGCGCTGTTGGGCAATGGCGCCACCAGCGTCACCGCCTACATCACCCATGGCGTGCTTTCGGGCGGGGCGGTGGCCCGCATCGCCGGCTCCCGGCTCAAGGAACTCGTGATCACCGATTCGATCCAGCCGACGTCCGGCGTCCAGGCCGCGCATAATGTCCGCGTCGTGACGATCGCAGACCTGATCGGCGAGGCGATCTCGCGCACGGCGAGCGAGGAATCGGTCTCCAGCCTGTTCGACTGACGCAGGTTCACGCTAGACGGCGACAAGCCGGACTGCCATTCCGGCCAGCGCGGCAAGCCCCAAGACCACGATCATGTTGGCCCGCAGCCAGATCAGGGCCAGGGCGGCGGCAAGCGCGATCGCCGCCGCAAGGGGATTGAACCCCACCGGATCGGGCACCGGCCATTCGAACGGGCCGAACCGCGCCTGCCCGACGGTCGCAAACAACACGTGCAGCGAAAACCACAGCGCGAGGTTGGCGATGACGCCGACCACGGCGGCCGTCACCGCCTCGAGCGCGCGCGCCAACCAGCGCACCGCGCGTACCGTTTCCACATAAGGCGCGCCGGCGAATATCCACAAAAAGCAGGGCACGAAGGTGAACCACAACGTCACCAGCGCGCCGCCAAGCCCGCCCGCCAGGGGCTCCAGTCCCGACAGCCGCGCCCCGCCGAGGAAGCCGACGAAGACCAGAACCAGGATCAGCGGCCCCGGTGTGGTTTCCGCCAGGCCGAGCCCGGTCAGCATCTCGTCCGGCCGCAACCAGCCGTGCACCTCGACCGCCTGCTGGGCGACATAGGCGAGCACGGCATAGGCGCCGCCGAAGGTGACGGTGGCCATCTTGGAAAAGAAGCCGGCCTCCTGGGCATAGACATGCGCGCCGCCCGCCACGGCCGCGATCGCAAGCAGCGGGCCGAACCAGATCGCAAGCCAGGTGACGATAGTGGCGAGGAGCCGGCGCGCGCTGGGTCGCGCCCATTCGGGCACCGTCACGTCCGCCTCCGGCATACCCGCCGTCCCTCGCCCCCCGACCTTGCCGCCAGCAAGATGCAGGGCCGCTCCGGCGGCAGCGGCCAGGACGATGATCAGCGGAAACGGGATTTTCAAGAAGGCGATGCCGACGAAGGCGGCAAGCGCGATCAGGGCCATCAGCGGCCCCTTGATAGCCCGTCTCGACACTCTGATCAGCGCTTCCAGAACCACAGCGAGCACCGCCGCCTTGAGACCGAACAGCAGCCCCTGGACGAGCGGCACGTCGCCGGCGACGAGATAGGCCGCCGACAAGGCGGTGATGACCAGCGCGCCGGGCAGAACGAATAAGAGCCCCGCGATCAGTCCGCCGCGCACCCCGTGCCCCAGCCAGCCGGCATAGGTGGCAAGCTGCATCGCCTCGGGGCCCGGAAGCAGCATGCAATAGTTGAGCGCATGCAGGAACCGCGCCTCGTCGAGCCATTTCTTCTCCTCGACCAGGATGCGATGCATCAGTGCGATCTGCCCGGCGGGCCCGCCGAAGGACAAGAGGCCGATGCGCGCGAAGGTCGCGGTCGCCTCGGCAAGGCTCGGCGACGAGGCCGGGCGGTCCGACTGGATCGCCATCACGCCATCCTCGCCGGCCAATTATGGGTTTCACCGGCGGCGTGGCGGCACCAGCCGTAAAGCGCGTCATAGATGATCATGCCCTTCTCGAGCTGGACCAGATCGTCGGGTTCCGTCGCCGACAGCCCAAGCGACAGGGCAAGCAACCCCGCCGCCTCGGGTTCCAGGTCGAGCATGGCCGTATCCGCGCCACGGACAATGCGCGCAAGGTGGTCAAGCGCCGCGTCGGCAAGACCGAACGCCGCGATCATCGTGTCGAATGTGCAACGCTCGCCGCGATGCGAATAAGGGACGTCGGCGACGTCGTAGGGAATGGCGCCGATTTCGCCGGCCACGTCGCCGACCCATTCGGCCGCCACGAAATGAAACACGGCCTGAGGGTCGACAAAACGGCGGATCAGCCAGGGGCAGGCGATGCGGTCGATCTTGGGCCGTTCGCGGGTCACCCATACGCTGACACGGCCCGACACATCGACACCGTCGACATCATTGGCGACTGTTACCCCGCCGGCCCGTACATAGGCGTCGAAACCGCCCTCGAGCACGGCGACCTCGACTCCGGCGACGGCAAGCGCAGCGGCCGCGATTTCGCTGACATTGTGTCCGTGGGCGCAATAGACGACCACGCGTCGGCTGGCGCCCAGGGCCGGTAGACGGGCCGCCGCGTCGCCGGCATCGCGTTTGATCGAACCGGCGATCCGCCGGCCGCTTTCACGGTAGGCCTGCTCACGACGCACGTCGATCACGACCGGCCAGGCGCCCGTACCGGTGAGGGCGATCAGGTCACTGCACGAAAATCTTCGAGGCATGGGATATCCTCCGCAAAAAGCCTGCGAAGGCGGAGCTTGGGCCGAAGCCTCAACGGGGAGTCCACCCATGCCCCCGTACCCGGCAGGCTATGCCAGGCAAGCGGGTGTTTCAAGCGCAATCCCCGAACAGCCCGCCTTCATTCCGGGTTTGAAGCGCCCCCGTCGCGGAACGCCTCGCGTACGGCATCCACCATCCCGTCGACCGCGGCCCCGTTGGAGCGTGGATTGCGGTAGAGCACCACGCGCGAGGTGTCGATGTCGCCGAATCCTTCCGCCGGGCCGAGTTCGCGGCATCCCTGCGGAATGTTGCTGCGCGAGATCGGTGCGATCGCCAGGCCCGAGGCGACGGCAAGCTTCAACCCGCCGCTGGTGTCGCTGCGATAGGCGACGCGATAATCACGCCGGCGCTGTTGGAGCGAGCGCATGGCAAATTCGGTGCACCAGCCGCTGGATTCATACAGCGCGATCGGCAGTGGGCGTTCCAGGTGCTGATTATGCTCGTCGGAGGTCACCCACACGGTCGGGTCGATCCGCAACGTCTCGCCGCTCGGATTATCCTCCCACTCAAAGACAATGGCGAGATCGAGCTGGTTGGCCTTGAGCGCGGTCAAATTGCGGTCCGAAGGCCCGTAATGGGCGGTGATATCCACTTTCGGGTGAATGCGCGCAAAACTTCCAAGCGCCAGCGACAACACTGAATATCCGTATTCTTCCGGCACGCCGATGCGCACACGACCGCTCAGCGACGGCGCGCGGAACGAGGCCTCGGTCTCCTCCAGCAAAGCAACAACACGGCGCGCGTAGGGCAGAAGCTGTTCGCCCTTGCGGGTCATGGCGACGCCGCGCGAACCGCGTTCGAACAATTGTTCCCCGACCGTTTCCTCGAGCCGCTTGACCTGCATGCTCACGGCCGACTGGGTCCTGCCGATACGGTCGGCTGCATAAGTGAAGTTTCCGGTGTCGGCCACGGCCACGAATGTGCGCAACTGATCGCTGTCGAGTTGAATCGCCTCGTTCCTTCATAAATTATGTTGATGTCAGACATAACTGCAATTCGTTTGAAACATGTCAAGGCTGCACCTATCTCATGGGCAATTCAACGCATGAGGTGGTCGCCATGGCCCTCACATTCGACTTTCAGACAGGGAATGGTTGGTTCGCACGGCGCATGAAAACGCCCGGCGTACCGGCTGCGCCCAAACTCGACGCACCGACGCGCGCGCTTCTGGCAAAACACGACGACCGGCTGTTGCACGATATCGGCATCAGCCGCGCCGAGCTTCAGGGGCAGGACGCGGTCGTATTCGACGATCTGGCGCGGCAGCGCCGGCTCTGGCAGCTTTGAAACTTGCCTGCCAACAACAAAATACCGATGCGCGGAACGGATCAGGCCGCAGCGAAAGACCGATGCTGACCGTGGCGCAGCGAAGCGTCATCAGGGTCTGACAATCGCACAGTTTTCGGAGATCGCACTCTCCTCACTCCCCGCCGGTTTTCGGGCCGGCGGGTCTTTTTTGTTTGCTCACGGATCGTAGTCGGCATCGACCACCGGTTCCTGCCATGCCACCGTCTCGCCGTCGAGCGCCTCCTGCATGGCAATGTGGGTCATATTCGTCTCCGGCCCTGCGCCATGCCAATGCCGCTCCCCGGGGGCGATCCATAGCGTATCGCCGGGTCTCAGCGCGACGATCGGCCCGCCCTCGCTCTGCGCCCGCCCGGACCCCGCAACGACATGAAGGGTCTGGCCGAGTGGATGCGTGTGCCAGTTGGTGCGCGCGCCGGGCTCGAAATGCACGACGAGCGCGCGCAGCCGCGCCGGTGCCGGCGCCTCCACGATCGGGTCCTGCCACACAGTGCCGGTGAACCAGTCACTGGGCGCGCGTCGCGAGGGCCGCGAACCGCCAGAGAAATGTTTCATCGCTCGTCTCCTGCCTCCCAAAGGGGTCGCCCGGATTTGGAGCCCAAGCGACCGCCCCGTCAAGCCGCGGCGTCTCCACGAGGGTCCCGCCGCTCAAGGCCGCGCCGGATTGCCTCCCGCAGCGCCGGCGGGCTTCTTGCCTTTTGCGACGTGTTCGCCTATAGCACCGCCACCCGCGTAGACACCCTTGGAGGCACCGCGGCGGAAGGCCGCCCGACCGGCGGCTTTCGACGTTTACGGGACTGGCCCAGCCAACCGTGAACGCTCCAGCAACGCGAAAGGAAAAGCCATGAGCGAGAGCTACGAGCTCACGGCCGAGGCGCGCGAACGGGTCGGTAAGGGGTCCGCCCGCGAAATTCGGCGCAACGGTAAGATTCCCGCCGTCATCTACGGCGAAAAGCAGCCCCCGCTGCCCATCACCCTGCCCTACAAGGAAGTGCATCTGCGCATCACCTCCGGCGGGTTCATGACCACGATCGCCACGATCAACGTCGACGGCAAGAAGATCCAGGTCCTGCCCAAAGACTACCAGCTCGACCCGGTGCGTGATTTCACCATGCATGTCGACTTCTTGCGGGTCGGCAAGGGCACGATCGTCACCGTCAACATCCCGGTCCACTTCGAAAACGAGGACGAATCACCCGGCATCCGCCGCGGCGGCGTGCTCAACATCGTGCGGCACGACATCGAATTCACCTGTCCGGCGAACGCGATCCCCGATGCCATCACCGTCGACCTGACCGGTCTCGAACTTGGCGATTCCGTCCACATTTCGGCCGTCAAGCTGCCGGAGGGCGTCAAGCCGACGATCACCGATCGCGATTTCACCATCGCCACGATCGCGGCCCCCGCCGGCCTGAAGTCGGAAGAGGACGCGGAAGCGCCCGAGGCACCCGAGACCGAGATCGTCGGCGAAGAGAGCACCGACGGCGAAGGCGAGAACGAGGCGGAATAGGCCCGGCCTGCCGGGAGCGTGCGAGCAGTGTTGATCTTTGCTGGCCTCGGCAATCCCGGCCCGAAATACGAGAACCAACGGCACAATGTCGGGTTCATGGCGGCGGACGCGATAGCCCGCCGCCATTCCTTTTCGCCCTGGTCGAAAAAGTTCAAGGCCGAGATCGCCGAGGGCCGGCTGGGGGATGACAAGGTGCTGCTGGTCAAGCCGCAGACCTTCATGAACCTGTCCGGCCAGGCAATCGGCGAGGCGCTGCGCTTCTACAAGCTTTCGCCCGCCGACCTGGTCGTCTTCTACGACGAACTCGATCTCGCCCCCGGCAAGGTCAGGATCAAGATTGGCGGCGGGTCCGGCGGCCATAACGGCATCAAGTCGATCGACGCTCATTGCGGCAAGGATTATCGGCGCGTGCGCATCGGCATCGGCCATCCGGGCGATAAGGCACTGGTCCACAATCACGTACTCGGCGACTTTGCAAAGGCGGACCGGACCTGGCTCGAACCGCTGCTCGACGCCACGGCCGACAGCGCCGCCCTGCTCGTCAAAGGCGACGATAATGGCTTCATGAACAAGGTCAGCCTGGCGGTGCCCGGCGCGGCGAAACCGGGCCGCCCGGCAGCCGCGACCGTCAACAAGCCTCAGGCGAAGGGCCAAAGCCATATCCGCCAGGCCCGCCCCCAAACCCCGACAACGCCACTGCCCGAAAGCGGACCGATGGCGGCGATGTTGAAAAAACTGTTCGGCAAATAGGACGACCGGCACATAGCCTGCGCCGCGCGCTTTCGGCACCACCGGCGGGTGCTACGCCCGCCAGGCGGAAAGACCTTGACGATCATCAATCCTTTCGCCCATACGCCGGGGCGATTTCTGGCACAGGACCTCTGCACCATGGGTTTCAAATGCGGCATTGTCGGCCTGCCCAACGTTGGCAAGTCGACGCTTTTCAACGCCCTGACCAAGACCGCGGCCGCGCAGGCAGCGAACTATCCCTTCTGCACGATCGAGCCGAACACCGGCGAGGTGGCGGTGCCCGATCCGCGAATGGCCCCGATTGCCCGCATCGCGGGCTCGAAGGAGCTGATCCCGACCCGGATATCGTTCGTCGACATTGCCGGCCTCGTGCGCGGCGCGTCGAAGGGCGAGGGACTCGGCAACCAGTTCCTCGCCAATATCCGCGAAGTCGACGCCATCGTGCATGTGCTGCGTTGCTTCGAGGATGACGACATCACCCATGTCGAAGGCCGCATCGATCCCGTCGCCGATGCCGAGACGGTCGAGACCGAACTGATGCTCGCCGACCTGGACAGCCTGGAACGGCGCATCGTCCAGACCCGCAAACGCGCCACCGGCAAGGAGAAGGAAGCCATCGCGGCGCTGCCGATGATGGAAAAGGCGCTCGCCCTGCTCCAGGACGGCAAGCCGGCGCGCCTGCTCTTGTCCGGCATCGCGGCGGAGGATTTGCGCATCCTCCAGACTCTGAACCTTCTGACGTCCAAGCCCGTGCTTTACGTGTGCAACGTCGCCGAGGGCGACGCGGCGACCGGCAACGCGGCCAGTGCGGCGGTCGAGACCATGGCCGCCGCGCAAGGTGCCCGCGCCGTGGTCATCTCGGCCGCGATCGAGGCCGAGGTCGCCCAGCTGCCGGACGCGGAAGCAGCGGAATATCTCCAGGCGATGGGGCTCGAGGAGCCGGGCCTCGACCGGCTGATCCGCGAGGGTTATGCGCTGCTCGACCTGATCACCTTCTTCACCGCCGGCCCGAAGGAAACCCGGGCCTGGACCGTGATGAAGGGCGCGAAGGCGCCGCAGGCCGCCGGCGTCATCCACACCGATTTCGAGCGCGGTTTCATCCGCGCCCAGACGATCGCCTATGACGACTATGTCGGCCTCGGTGGCGAGACCGCCGCCAAGGAAGCCGGCAAGGCCCGCGACGAGGGCAAGGAATATGTCGTCCAGGACGGCGACGTGATGCTGTTCAAGTTCAACACGTGAGTGGCCGCACACTTTACGCCGCCCGGCCGCTGGTCCAACTTGACCCGCGATGAACACCCAGTCCCATGTCCTGATGGGCGCCGCGTTTTTCGGCCGTCCCCTGCCACGTCTGGCCTGGGCGGGGGCCGCCGGCGGCATCCTGCCCGACCTGCCGATGTACACGATCGTGGCCGTGCTTGGCCTGCTCGGCTATTCGGTTTCCGACATCTTCGATCGCCTGTACTGGGAACCGTGGTGGCAGATCGCCAATGCGATCGGGCACAATTTTCTCCTGTGGGGCGCGCTCACGATCGGCTCCGCGCTGGTGATCGTCCGGCGCCGCGCCGGCCAGCCCCCGGCGCCCTCTCCCGCGCCCGATAGCGAAACGGCCGGCGCCGCGGCGCTCGTCTTCGCGTTTTCGGCCTCCGCCCTGCTGCATTCGCTGATCGATTTCCTCACCCATCGCGCCGACGCGCACATGCATCTCTGGCCGCTGTCGGACTGGCGCTTCCGTTCGCCGGTGTCGTATTGGGATCCGGACTACTACGGCAACTGGTTCGGCCTGTTCGAGGCCGCGCTCGGCGTCGCGCTGATTGTCGTGCTTTTCCGGCGCTACCGCGCGCTGCCGCTGCGTGCCGGATTGCTGGTCGTGCTCGGACTTTATG
This sequence comes from Nitratireductor arenosus, assembly GCF_009742725.1. Taxonomy (GTDB): domain Bacteria; phylum Pseudomonadota; class Alphaproteobacteria; order Rhizobiales; family Rhizobiaceae; genus Mangrovimarina; species Mangrovimarina arenosa. The sequence goes on from NZ_WPHG01000006.1 coordinate 31,256, forward strand.
TCGCCGTACCGGCCTTTTTCTACCTCACCCATCACGGATGACGCCGGCGCCCGCTCTGGCCCCACCGAACGCGCAGCGATAGCGCTTGCGCAGCGGCCGCAAACCGGCGAAAACCCGTTCGCACTTGAACAGGTTTTGCGATGACGGACACAAAGATCGCCTATGAGGATTTCGAGGTCGGCGGCACGATCGAATTCGGTCCGCGCGCCGTGCTGGCCGAGGAGATGATCGATTTCGCGACGCAGTACGATCCCCAGCCCATGCATCTCGACCAGGCTGCCGGCGAGGCCAGCCTGCTCGGCGGGCTCGCAGCCTCCGGCCTGTTCACCGCCTCGATCTTCATGCGCATGATGTGCGACGGCTACCTGCTCAATTCCACGTCCCAGGGTTCGCCCGGGCTCGACTATGTCAATTTTCGCCGCCCGCTGATGGCCGGCGACACGGTGCGCGGCCGCACGACCGTGCTGGCCAAGCGCGAATCGACCTCCCGGCCCGGCCTCGGCTTCGTCTCCGTCAAGCACGAGCTGTTCAACCAGAACGACGAGCTGGTCTGCGAAATGGCCAATACCGGCATGTTCCTGATGCGCGGCGGCGGGGCGCCGGCATGACGCTCGACGCGGCACTGGCCATCGGCGAAACGATAACACTCGGTCGTCACGTCTTCGAAGCCGACGAAATCAAGGCGTTTGCGTCGAAATACGACCCGCAGCGTTTTCACCTCGACGAAGAGGCCGCCAAGGCGAGCGTCTTCGGCAAATTATGCGCCTCGGGCTGGCATACGGCCGCCATGTGGATGAAACACAACGTCGCCTCCTTTCCGGCCACGGCCGAACGGGCACGGGCACGCGGCGCCACCCTCACCTTCGGTCCGGCCGCCGGGCTGCGCGAGCTGAAATGGCTGAAGCCGGTCTATGTCGGAGACGCCATCACCTTTACCCGCACCGCCGAAAGCCACCGCACACTGGTGTCGAAACCCGGCTGGCGGCTGCTGTCGAGCCGCTGCGAGGCCCACAACCAGAACGGCGAGCCGGTGATGCGTTTCGTATCGCTGACGCTGGTGAAGGCCGAGTAGGCTCAGCCGCCGTCGACGCGCCGGCGCGTTTCGGCATCGACCAGCGCGCGCAATCGGCTGAGCAGCGGATCGCGGCTGGTCTGCGCCACGCCGTAATCGAGATTGAAGGCATAGTCGAAATCCGGCGGGTTGCGGCCGATCAGGTGCTGCAGCATCGTCTCCAGCTTGTCGAACCCCTTGGCCAGCGCCGCCTCCGGCGAAGTGGCCGCATTGTATTCGTCCCAAAGGGCCAGCATCTCGGCGCGCAGATCGTCCGGCAGCGGCGCGCACAGCGTTTCCAGATCGGCACGTTCGCGTTCGGCCCGGCCGTCGTCGCCGGCCTGGTGAATCGCCGGCACGTCGCCGGAAATCGCCTCGCCGAGATCGTGGACGATGCACAGTTTGAGCAGCCGAAGCAGATCGCGACCGGCCAGCTCGCGCTCGAACATGAGGGCCAGCAGGCACAGCCGCCAACTGTGTTCGGCCGTGCTTTCGGCGCGGCCCTGTCTGGTCACGCCGCTGCGCAGCGTATCCTTCAGCCGTTCCGCAGCCTGGATGAAGGCGATGATCCCGGCAAGGCGGGCGGTGTCTGGGAGCGCAGGTGATTCCATCGCCTCAGGCTAAAACCCTTCCTCTTTAAATGGAATCGTTTGACCCCGGGATTTCGCCGACCCGCCGGAAGCGTGCGCACGAACGCGGAGAGCCGTTCAATGCCCGTCATACGAGATCAGGGTCCGGACCGGGACGTCAAGCGTTTCGAGCTTGGACCGTCCGCCGAGCTCCGGCAGGTCGATAACGAAACAGGCAGCCACGATATCGGCGCCCATCTGCCGCAAAAGCTTGGTCGCACCCTCCGCCGTGCCGCCGGTGGCGATCAGGTCATCGACCAGCATCACCTTTTCGCCCGGTGCGACGGCGTCGCGGTGCATCTCCATCTCGTCGATGCCGTATTCGAGGCTGTAGGCGACCCGCACGGTCTCGTGCGGCAGCTTGCCCTTCTTACGAATCGGAATGAAGCCCGCCGAAAGCTGGTGCGCGATCGCCCCGCCCAGGATGAAACCCCGCGCCTCGATGCCGGCGATCTTGTCGATCTTGGTGCCGGCATAGGGATGCACGAGCTCGTCGACGGCACGGCGGAAAGCACGCGCATTGCCGAGCAAGGTGGTGATGTCGCGAAACTTGATGCCCGGTTTCGGATAATCCGGGATCGTGCGGATCGCGTCGAGAAGCGTTTCTTCCAAGCTTATATTCATGGCCCCTGCCCCGTTGCAGGACAGTTTTGACGGTAGCCGCGGCAAAAGAAAAGGGCGCTCGAGGCGCCCTTCCCAGAAATCACGCGGACAAACCGTCCGCTCAGTGCTCGATCCGCGACCAGACCTTGCGCTTGGTGAGATAGACCAGCCCCGCGAACAGGAGCAGGAAGACGATCACCCGGAAGCCGGTCTTCTTGCGGTCTTCCATATGCGGCTCGGCCGCCCACATCAAAAACGCCGACACGTCCTTGGCGTACTGGTCGACGGTTTGCGGCGAACCGTCGTCATAGGTCACCATGTCGTCGAACAGCGGCTGCGCCATGGCCAGCGACGCGCTGCCGATGAAATAGGGATTGTAATAGGTGCCTTCCGGCACGTTCAAACCTTCCGGCGGCGTCTCTTCATAACCGGTAAGCAGGGCATGGATATAATCCGGGCCGGCTTCGGCATATTGAGTGAACACGTCGAACACGAAAGTCGGAAACCCGCGTTCGACCGCACGCGCTTTGGCGATCAGCGAAAAATCGGGCGGTGCGGCCCCGCCATTGGCGGCCGCGGCTGCCTCCGCGTTCGGGAACGGCGCGGGAAAATAATCGGCCGGGATAGCCGGCCGGTCGAACATGTCGCCGCTGGCATCCGGCCCGGCCTGCACGGTGTACTCCGCCGCGAACGCCTTCACCTGCGCTTCAGAATAGCCGAGGTCGTGCAGCGTGCGGAACGAGACCAGGTCGAGCGCATGGCAGGCCGAACAGACCTCCTTGTAGACTTTCAGACCGCGCTGGAGCTGCCCCTTGTCGTAAGTGCCGAATGGGCCGGCAAACGACCAGTCCAGTTCTTTCGGCTTCTTGATCGGGAAATGCGTCGGCTCCGCCTGGTCGTGCGCGTCCTCGGCCGCGAAAGTCGGTCCGGCCAGTCCGGCGAAGACGAAGGCGAGCGCCGCGAAACCGCTCAGGATGGTCTTCATGCGGGAATTCCTTTCAAGCTTCACGGTCCTCGCCTCAGGCATTCTTGTCCGGCGCCGCATTCGCCCCATCGGGCAGCGCGGCCGCGCTTCCGGCGTTGCGCGCCAGCACAGCCTCGGTGATCGATCCGGGCAGCTTGCGCGGGGTTTCAAGCAGGCCGAGCACTGGCATGATGACGATGAAGAAGGCGAAGTAGTAGAGCGTCGCCACCTGCGCCATCACGACATAGGTGCCTTCCGCCGGACGCGAGCCGAGCCAACCCAGAAAGATCGAGTCGAGCACGAACACCCAGAAAAACAGCCGGTACCACGGACGGTAGACGGCCGAGCGCACCTTCGAGGTGTCGAGCCACGGCACCACGAACAAGACCGCGATCGCGCCGAACATGGCGAGTACGCCGCCGAGCTTGGAATCGATCGGCCCGATGTTGAAGGTGATCGCCCTGAGGATCGCGTAGAAGGGCAGGAAGTACCATTCCGGCACGATGTGGGCCGGCGTCTTCAACGGATCGGCCTGGATGTAATTATCCGCGTGGCCGAGGAAATTGGGAATGTAGAAGACGAAATAGGCAAACACGATGAAGAACACCACCATCGCGAAGCTGTCCTTGATGGTCGCGTAGGGCGTGAAGGCCACCGTATCGGTCTTCGACTTGACCTCGATGCCGGTCGGATTGGTCTGACCGGTCACGTGCAACGCCCACACATGCAGCACGACCACGCCGGCGATCATGAAGGGCAGCAGGTAATGCAGCGAGAAGAAGCGGTTGAGCGTCGGGTTGTCGACCGCGAAACCGCCAAGCAGCAGCTGCTGGATCCACTCTCCCACCAGCGGAATGGCGGTGAAGAAACCGGTGATGACGGTCGCGCCCCAGAAGCTCATCTGGCCCCAGGGCAGCACATAGCCCATGAAGGCGGTCGCCATCATCAGGAGATAGATGATGCAGCCCAGGATCCACAAAAGCTCTCGCGGCGCCTTGTAGGAGCCGTAATAAAGGCCGCGGAAAATGTGGATATAGACGGCAACGAAGAACATCGACGCACCGTTGGCGTGCAGATAGCGCAGCAGCCAGCCGGAATTGACGTCGCGCATGATCTTTTCGACCGAATTGAAGGCCAGCCCCGTATCCGACGCATAATGCATCGCCAGCACGACGCCGGTCAGGATCTGCGCCACCAGCATGATCGAAAGAATGCCGCCGAACGTGTAGGCGTAGTTCAGGTTGCGCGGCACCGGATAGGCGACGAAGGAATCGTACATCAGCCGCGGCAGCGGCAGACGCTTGTCGATCCAGCGTTCGAATGCGGTGTTGGGTTTGTAGGTGGAATGTCCGCCGGCCATGATGCTCTTCCCCAGGTCCTCAGCCGATCCGAATGGTGGTGTCGGAAACGAATTCGAAGATCGGCACGGCCAGGTTTTCCGGCGCCGGGCCTTTGCGGATACGCCCGGCCGTATCGTAGTGCGAGCCGTGACACGGGCAGAACCAGCCTCCGAAATCGCCTGCCTGGCCGAGCGGAACGCAGCCGAGATGGGTGCAAACGCCGACCATGACGATCCAGTTCTCCTTGCCTTCACCGGCCGAACGGTCGAGATCCGTCGCCGGCGCGTCGGAGGAGATGTTGGCGTTGCGGGCAACCGGATCCTTGAGCTCGTCGAGTTCGACGCCGGTGGCGGCCTCGATCTCTTCGGCCGTGCGGTTGCGGATGAAGACCGGCCGCCCGCGCCATTTGGCGGTAACCGACATGCCCGGCTCGATCGCCGACACGTCGACCTCGATCGTCGACAGGGCGAGGGTCGAGGCATCCGGGCGCATCTGATCGATGAACGGCCAGACCACGGCACCGGCGCCGATCACGGCCGCCGTCCCGGTCGCCACATAAAGAAAATCCCTGCGGTTGGGATCGTGGGTTTCGTTGACGCTCACAGGTCCTGTTCCTCTCGCGATTGTGAGCCGCACCCCGCACCCCGGCATCCCGGATCGGGGTTGTCCATGCGCACGCGCACGGACGGGCTGGAATCCCGGCAATTGGCGATGGTTTCTAGGCGCGATGGTTTCGCTTGTCCATATGATTGCCGAACAGGTGGGCAGTTTGTCGCGGGCTTTTTTGGCGCAAGCCGAACGATCACCGGCGTGAGGCCGGACAGCGCGCGCCCAGGTGGTTTTTTCCACACCGACGACCGGCTCTACCGCGCACCAAGCCGATCCAGCACCGCGCGCTGAATGCCGCATTCGCGGATCACATCGTCATGCCGGCGTATGCCGCACAATTCGCGCTGGATGAAATAGCCGTGAACGGCATGGCATGGCCACCGCCATCAACGCCTGGCTGCGCTCGGGTGCCGCCCCATCGACGCTGGAGGGAAGTCGGGGCTCACGTCACATCGTGCCGCCGGCACAGCCGAGCGCCGACGAGCAGGTGACCATCGCGAGAGCGCCCAACCAAACCCACCTACTCCGCCGCGATGCGGCCGGGCAGGAATCCGCCCGACTGGCGTTTCCACAATTGCGCGTAAAGACCGCGTTTGGCCACAAGCTCGGCGTGGCTGCCGTCCTCGACGATGCGGCCCTCGTCGAGCACGACCAGCCGGTCGAGCGCCGCGATGGTCGACAGCCGGTGCGCCACCGCGATCACCGTCTTACCCTCCATCATGCGCTCGAGATTGTCCTGGATCGCCGCCTCGACTTCCGAATCGAGCGCCGAGGTCGCCTCGTCGAGGATCAGGATCGGCGCGTCCTTCAGCATCATGCGCGCGATCGCGATCCGCTGGCGCTGGCCGCCCGACAGTTTCACGCCGCGTTCGCCGACATGCGCGTCGTATCCCTTGCGTCCCTTCTGATCGGCAACCTCGACAATGAAATCGTGCGCGGCGGCGCGTCTGGCCGCCTCGACGATCTCGGCCTCGCTGGCGCCCGGCCGGCCATAGGCGATGTTGTCGCGGATCGAGCGATGCATCAGCATCGGCTCCTGGCTGACCACACCGAACTGGGCCCTGAGCGAGCCCTGGGTCAGCGTGCGGATATCCTGACCGTCGAGCAGGATGCGCCCGCCCTCGACGTCGAACAGCCTGAGCATCAGATTGACGATGGTCGTTTTGCCCGCACCCGACGGCCCGACCAGCGCCATGCGCTCGCCCGGCCTTACATGCAGGTCGAAGCCCTCTATCACGCCGGCGCCCTTGCCGTAGTGGAAGGTGACGTTTTCGAAGCGGATGTCGCCCTTTGCGCGCGCCATCGTCGCCGCGCCGTCCGCGTCGCGGATCGCCGGCAGCACGGAGATCGTGCCGGTCGCGTCCTGGATGGTGGCGTAGGAGCGGATCAGGCCGTTAATGTTGAACATCATCCAGCCCGACATATTGTTGAGCCGGAAGACCAGCCCGAGCGCCGCGGCGATCGCCCCGGTCGAGATCGTGCCTTGCGTCCAGTTCCAGACCGCGATCGTACCGACCGAGGCCATCATCGCGCCGTTGAGGAAATTCACCGCCGCGCGCACCGTGGTGATGGCGCGGGTGAGCCGCACCACCGCGTTGAAGAAGCCCTCGAGCCCGTCGCGCACGAAGGCGTGCTCGCGCCGGCCCGAATCGAACAGCTTGACCGCCACGATATTGGTGAAGGCGTCGACCAGCCTGCCGTTGAAGATCGAGCGCTGGTCGGCCGTCGCCCGTCCCGCGCGCCGGAGCCTGGGCAGCAGATAGCGGATGATCATCAGATAGCCGGCGAACCACAGCGCCACCACCAGCCCCATCAGCGGATCGAGCGCGATCAGCAGCGAGGTCGCCAAGATGACGAAGGTCAGGAAGGACCATATCGACTGCAGCACGGAGACGATGAAGTCGCCGACGGCCTCGCCGCCCTGCATGATCTTGGTGGCGATGCGCCCGGCGAAATCGTTCTGGTAGAACTCATACGGCTGCTCGATCACGCGGCGGAAGGCCTGCCAGCGCACCATGGCGAAAAAGCCCGGCACGATGATCTGCTGTTCCACGACCGCCGCGCCGACCATCACCGAGGCGCGAATGACGAAGACGAGCACAAGCAGCCCGACCAGTTCGGGCCAATGCTCAGCGAACAAGGTGGCCGGCTCCGCCCTGTCGAGCAGGTCGACGAGCCAGCCGATCGACCAGTAGAGCCCGGCGTCGACCGCGCCGACCAGTCCGCCGGTGATCAAAAGCAGCACGAACGGCCCCTTCGCCTGGCGGGCGAAATACAGGATGAAGCGCCAGGCATCCTTGGGCAGGACCTCCTGCTCGGTGTCGTGGAACGGGTCGATCACGCCTTCAATCCGCCGCCAGAAGCGGTCGGGCTTGTCGTCCTGCGAGGCGCGATGCCTATCCGTCGATGCCGTCATTGCCCTTGTCTATCCGATTCCTTTTCCATCCGCCCCCGCCCGAAGAGGCGGGGGCGGATGGATTTCGAGCATGCTTCATTCCGCGGCCTGCGCCGTGTCCAGATCGAGGAAACCACCGGACTGTCGTTCCCACAATTGGGCGTAGAGCCCGCCCTGCGCAAGCAACTCCTCATGCGTCCCCTCCTCGATGACGCGGCCCTTGTCCATCACCACCAGCCGGTCCATCGCCGCGATGGTGGACAAGCGGTGCGCGATCGCGATCACCGTTTTGCCCTCCATCAGCCGATAGAGGTTTTCCTGGATCGCGGCCTCGACCTCCGAATCGAGCGCCGAGGTGGCCTCGTCGAGAATCAGGATCGGCGCGTCCTTCAGCATGACGCGCGCGATAGCGATCCGCTGGCGCTGGCCGCCCGACAGTTTCACGCCACGCTCGCCGACATGGGCGTCGAACCCTTTGCGGCCCTTCGGGTCGGTCAGTTCGGCGACGAAATGCAGCGTCTCCGCCTTCGCCGCCGCGTCCAGCATCATGTCCTCGGTCGCGTCCGGCCGGCCATAAAGGATGTTGTCGCGCACCGAGCGATGCAGCAGGGAGGTGTCCTGCGTGACCATGCCGATATTGGCCCTGAGCGAATCCTGGGTGACCCCGGCGATGTCCTGGCCGTCGATCAGGATGCGTCCGGCCTCGATATCGTAGAACCGCAGCACGAGATTGACCAAAGTCGACTTGCCCGCACCCGAGCGGCCGACCACGCCAACCTTCTCACCCGGACGGATCGCAAGCGACAACTGCTCGATGACGCCCTTCTCCTTGCCGTAATGGAAACGGACATTGTCGAACACGATCCCGCCCTGCGAAACCTCGAGCGGGCGGGCGTCCGGCTTGTCCTCGACCAGCCGCGGCAGCGAGATCGAATTGATGCCGTCGCGCACCGTGCCGATATTTTCGAACAGCGCCGACAATTCCCACATGATCCATTGCGACATGCCCCAGAGCCTGAGCACCAGGCCGAGCGCGACGGCGATCGCGCCGACCGTCACAGCCTCGGCGAGCCACAGCCAGATGCCGAGCGCACCGACCGCAAACAGGCACAGCGAGTTCAAGACGTAGAGCACGCCGTAAAGCCCGGTCACCAGCCGCATCTGCCGGTAGACCGCGTCGAGGAAGCTGGCCATGCCGTCGCGGGCGTAGCTCGCCTCGCGATTGGCATGCGAAAACAGCTTCACCGTCTGGATATTGGTGTAGCTGTCGACGACGCGGCCGGTCATCAGCGAACGCGCGTCCGCCTGCACCTCCGCCACGCGACCAAGCCGCGGCACGAAATAGCGCATCAGGAAGATGTAGGCGACCAGCCACGCCGCGATCGGGGCCGCCAGTCGCCAGTCGGCCATCGCCACGATGAACAGCATGCCGGCGAAATAGACGGTGACGTAGTTCAGCACGTCGAACAGCTTGATGACGCATTCGCGCACGGCGAGCGCGGTCTGCATCAGCTTGGTCGCGATGCGGCCGGCGAATTCGTCCTGGTAGAAGGTCATCGACTGTTTGAGCAGGTAGCGATGCACCTGCCAGCGGATGCGCATGGGATAGTTACCCATCAGCGATTGCTGGCTGACCAGCGAGTGGAGCCACACCATCAAGGGCAGCGCGAACAGCACGACGGCGCCCATGCCGGCGAGCTTCCAGCCTTCCTCCTGGAGAAAGGTGGCGCGGTCCTTTTCCGCCAGCCAGTCGACGATGTTGCCGAGGAAGGAAAACAGCCACACCTCGGCGATGGCGATCAGCGCCATCAGGATCGCGGCCGGCACGAGAGAAGGCCAGGCGCCACGCGTATAATGCAGGCAAAACGCCATCAGCGTGCGCGGCGGCTCTTCCGGCTCGTCCGGCGGAAACGGATTCAGTCTTTGTTCAAACCAGTGAAACATGGTTGGCCTCGAAAAAATCAATATAGGTCGAAAGAACGCGGGCAGGAGCGGTCGGAACCCCCGTGCTGCCAGCATGTGTCAGGAGACGTTTCGGTCCGCGCCAACAGATCCGGCTCGCGCGCCGCACCCCACGGTGCCGCCGCCGCGATCGCAAGTGCCAGCGCCACGAGGCTCGCGGCGACAAGCGTACCAGCCAGCAGCGCCGACAAATCCGCGCCTGTGCGGTCACGCGGGATCGGATGGGAGGCAAACGGCAATGACATGGATCGAATCCTTCGAGGTCGGGAACGGGACCCGGCGGGATTCGAAACGTGGCAGCTCTACATCTTTGGAAGCGTCGACCCGAAACCCGCCGTCAGGCGTGATATCCGCCCATGGGGCAGACTGTGGATAGCAACATCATGATCGCCATATCTGCCTCCGCGGTTCGGGTTGACGAGGACGGTCGTATAGCCTTTTTCGACCATGGAAACCAGCGTCATATTTTAGTGTTCTCTCATCCGCCGGCCGCTGTTGCCGATCTGCCACGCCTTTCGCGGAGCACGCCATGAACGATACCGACCGCGGGCCGCGCCTCGCCCTCTACCAGCCCGACATTCCCGGCAATACCGGCGCGATCCTGCGGCTCGGCGCCTGCGTGGGCATGGCCGTCGATGTGATCGGCCCGGCCGGCTTCGACCTGTCGGACCGGGCGCTGAAGCGCGCCGGCATGGACTATCTGGCCATGGCAGCGCTCACCCGGCACGACGACTGGGCGGCGTTCGCGGCCAGGCGCGAGGCCGAGGGCCGGCGCCTGGTGCTGTTTACCGCGCGCGCCACCCTGCTCTATACGCACCTGGCGTTTCGATCCGACGATATATTGCTGTTCGGGCGCGAATCGGCCGGCGTGCCCGACCATGTGCATGAAGCCGCCGACGCGCGCGTGCTTGTCCCAATGCCCGGCGGCGGGCGCAGCCTCAACCTCGCCCTGACAGCGGCAATGGCGGCCGGCGAGGTCATGCGGCAACTGGCGACGGGCTGAAACTCGGGACGCGCCGTTACCCAGTCACGGTCGCTGCTAATCGGCCGTCGGCAGGCGGCGCATGGTGAATTCGATCACGTCGCGCGGACGCTCGCACCAGCTTTCGATCGCGGTCCAGTAGGCCTGCCTGGGCCAGCGATCGAACCATTCGCGCGCTTTCGCCCGCGCATCCGCGCGCGGCAGCACGAAGGTTTCGCGCAAAAACCCGTCGCGCGGCAGGCGTTCGCCGTGGCTGCGGTGTTTGTCGAGCCTCTTCTTAAGCCCGTCGAGGGGCGGTCTCGGCGGTGTCCGCACGCAAAGCCTCTCCCAAGATCGGCCTCAAGCCTAGGATCGAATCCGCGCCAAGGCGAGTCTTTTCGTGTCGCCGGGCGTCGTGCGGCGATCGGCGGGCTGGCCTCCGGGCGCGCATGGCTCTATGGGCTTGGCAGGATCGAGGACCAGCGAGGACGCGCCATGCAACGCCCGGAGATTCCCGCCGACATGCCGGACGGCATCGAAGACAAGAAGGAGACGGCCAGGACCTGGTTCGAAAGCCTGCGCGACCGCATCTGCGCCGATTTCGAGGCGCTGGAGGACGCGCTGGCGGGCCCGCTTCGCGAACGCCCGGCCGGCCGCTTCGAACGCAAGCCCTGGCAGCGCGACGGCGGCAAGGGCGGCGGCGGCGTGATGTCGATGATGCACGGCCGCGTCTTCGAAAAGGTCGGCGTGCACACCTCGACCGTTCATGGCGAGTTCTCGCCGGAATTCCGCAAGCAGATCCCCGGCAGCGACGAGGATCCGCGCTTCTGGGCCTCCGGCATTTCGCTGATCGCGCATCCGCACAATCCCAACGTGCCGGCCGTGCACATGAACACCCGCATGGTGGTGACGGCCCGGCAATGGTTCGGCGGCGGCGCCGATCTGACCCCGGTGCTCGACCGGCGCCGCACCCAGGAGGACGCCGACGCGCGCGATTTTCACGCCGCCATGCAGGCCGCCTGTGCCCGCCACGAGGTCGCGGATTATCCGCGCTACAAAAAATGGTGCGACGACTATTTCTTCCTGCCGCACCGCGACGAGCCGCGCGGCATAGGCGGCATTTTTTTCGACTGGCTGCATTCCTCCAGCCAGGCCGGCGGCTGGGAGGCCGATTTCGCCTTTACCCGCGAGGTCGGCTCCGCCTTCGCGACGATCTATCCCGAGCTCGTGGCCCGCAATTTCGACAGGCCCTGGAGCGAGGCCGACCGCGAGGAACAGCTTGTCCGGCGCGGCCGCTATGTCGAGTTCAACCTGCTTTACGATCGCGGCACCACGTTCGGCCTGAAGACCGGCGGCAATGTCGATTCGATCCTGTCCTCCATGCCGCCAATGGTGAAATGGCCGTAAAATCCAGGCTCCACCGCCAATCGTGATCGCCTCGGGGGCAACGATTTGCCCGTTTTCGTGTTAGTCTGGGTGAACCCGCAAGCAGAACGGATCCAGGAGGAAAGATCATGAAGGAATATCACTGCGGATCGCTCGTTCCCGGCTGCGAATGGCATACCCGCCATGAAGACGAGGCCGAGATCATGCGCCGGGCCGTAGAGCATATGCGGCTCGACCACGGCGAGGACGTCATCCGCGAATCAATGGTCGCAGCCATCCGCTCTCGCATCGAAAAGACGCGCAACGCCGCCTGAAGGAGTGCAGCGCATACGGTGCCGGGCGTCGGCCGGCAAACCGGCCCCGGCTCCGTCAGGACAGAATGGTTCGCTTCAACTCTTCCGCGCGGGCAAGCAGTTCGGCTCGATCCAGCGAGAACCCCGAATCAATCCAGATTTCCTCCAGATCGCGCAGCGCATTGCCCATTTTCGGGCCGGCGGGAATGCCGATCGCGATCAGATCGGCGCCGCCGACCGGAAATTCCGGCATCGTCCAGCCGTCGAGGAATTTTTTCAGCCGGTAATAGCCGCCGGCCTCGATCATCGCCGTGTCGTCGGTGACGGCGCGTGCCCGCGCCGACGCCAGCGCCAGCCGCAGCCGGTCATCGAACCCGGCGCGGCCGGCCCGGTAGGCGAGCCGCGCCAACTCGGTTTCGCTCGCCGTGTGGCCGATCTGCGGCGTCGCCGCCCAGGCGACCAGCCGGTCGCGTTCGCCGTTCGACAGTTTCAGTCGTTGCGCCAGCGCGGCGATGCGCGGCGCGTCGGGCGGAATGATCGCAGCCAGCCGCAAGAGCGGGTCTGACGGCCAGGCAAGCTCACGCTCGGCCTGCACGAGACCGTGTATGGCGTCGATACCCCATTTTTCGCTTTCGGGCAGAATGGCGGTGAGCACGCCAGCCTGGCGCATCCACAACAGCGCGCGCGAAGGATCGTCGGCGGCCAGCAGCCGCTTGAGTTCCGACCACACCCGTTCGGCAGACAGCGTGTCGAGCCCCTGCTTGAGCCGCGCGCAGGCCTTTAGCCCCGCCGCGTCGGGCCGGCCCGAGCCGTAGCGTGCGAAAAACCGGAAAAACCGCAGGATGCGCAGATAGTCCTCGCGGATGCGGGCCTCGGCGTCGCCGATGAAACGCACAGTACGGCTGTCGACGTCGGCGAGCCCGCCGATCAGGTCGACGACGCGGCCGGCCGCGTCTGCGTAAAGCGCGTTCATGGTGAAGTCGCGCCGCTCGGCGTCGGCCTGCCAGTCGCGCCCGAAGCGGACCGTGGCGCGGCGCCCGTCGGTCTCGATATCGGCCCTGAGCGTGGTGACCTCGTAGGCGACGGCCTCGGCGATGACGGTGATCGTGCCGTGCTCGTAGCCGGTCGGCACGGCCTTGAACCCGCCCCGTTCTGCGCGCGCGACGATCTCGTCGGGCACACAGGTGGTGGCGATGTCGATATCGCCGGCCTTCTCGCCCAAAAGCGTGTTGCGGATCGCCCCGCCGGCGATACGCGCCTCCTCGCCGCCCTCGGACAAAAGGCCGAGAAGGCGTTGCAGCGCCGGCGCCGCAAGCCATGGCGCTTTGTCCGCGATCGAAATTGATGTCACGCGTAGAGCCTTTCGTAGACGGTGCGGATGATCCCGGCGGTGATGCCCCAGATATACCGGTTGCCATGCGGCATGGTGTAGAAAAACCGTTCGCGGCCGTTCCACAACCGGCTTTCGCGGTGATGGTTGGCCGGGTCCATCAGGAAACGCAGCGGCACCTCGAAGGCGTCGTCGACCTCGGCGGGGTTGATGGACATTTGGAATCCGGGGCTGACCGTGGCCAGCACCGGCGCGATGCGGTAGCCGCTGCCGGTGACGTAATCGGGCAGGCGCCCGACAACGGCGACATGGCCGGGATCGAGGCCGATCTCCTCGCGCGCCTCGCGCAGAGCGGCGAACTCCGCCGTCGCATCGTCGGGATCGATGCGCCCGCCCGGAAAGGCGATCTGGCCGGAATGGTTGCGCAGCGCGGCCGTGCGCGTGGTCAACAACAGCGTCGCCTCCGCGCCGCGGTCGACCACCGGAACCAGAACCGCCGCGTCGCGCAGCCTGTTGCCCAGGATCATGTCCTTGAGCGATGGATTGAGTACGTGGTCACCCAGCTCGACGGCATGTGGCGCCTTCTCGCGAACCGCGCGGCGGCTGAATTCCGCCGCCGTATAGGCGGGCGAGTGGCACAGCTCCATCCCTATGCACTCAGCCTTTCGAGCTCGGCTGCCGGCATGATCGGAAAAACCGCGCCGCCGGAGCGCACCGCAAACATCGTCTCGCCGTCGACCTCGATCTCCTCGCCGATCTCGACCAATTCGTACATCACCGCCCGCGCCACCAATGCCTCCAGGCGTCCGCGCACCAGCAGATAGGGTTTCAGCCCGTTGGTGTCGTCCTCAAGCACGAAGCGCAGCGGGTGGGCGTCGCCGGCCTCCACCACGTCGCCGACATTGGTGCGGAAGGTGAGTTTCCGGCTTTCGCCGGTGCCCGACACCGCGAGTTCGACCGCCAGGAACGGCGCGTCCTCGACCTTGATCTCGACCTTTTCCACCGGGGTGACCAGATAGGTCTTGCCGTCGTCGTCCTTGCGCAGAACGGTGGAAAACAGCTGCACCAGCGGCATGCGGCCGATCGGCGTACCCATGTAGAACCAGGTGCCGTCGGCGCGGATCTCCATGTCGATGTCGCCGCAATTGTCCGGGTTCCAGCGTTCTACCGGCGCAGCCCCCTTGCCGGCACGCGTCGCGCGCGACACCAAAGCGGCAAGCGATCCGGCGTCGCCAGCCTCGTTCAAGCCTTTGCCTTTAGTCTCGGATTGATCGACCATGGTCACGAAATAGTCACTGTCGTTCCGCTTGTCAGCCACTTTGGCCGTTTTAAGTTTAAGGTGCATATACCGGAATGGCGCGAATCGGGGGATCATGTCGCCGGTGGCGGTCGATCAGCGAAGGAAAAACGGCATGGGCGTCACGGTGAAGCAAAAGGCGGTCGACGAAAAGCAGATGATCGCCGCAGCGGAGAGCGCGCTGGCCGACATTTCCCGGACCCGCGACGCGGTCGGCAAGGTCATTTTCGGCCAGGAAGCGGTGGTCGAGCGCACGATGGTGGCAATCCTGGCGGGTGGCCACGCCTTGCTCGTCGGCGTGCCCGGGCTTGCCAAGACCAAGCTGGTTGAAACGCTGGGCGTGGTCCTGGGGCTCGATTCCAGCCGTATCCAGTTCACCCCCGACCTGATGCCGTCCGACATCCTCGGCTCCGAAGTGATGGAGCAGGACGACAACGCCAAGCGTTATTTCCGTTTCATCCCCGGCCCGGTTTTCTCCCAGCTCCTGATGGCCGACGAGATCAACCGCGCCAGCCCGCGTACCCAATCGGCGCTGTTGCAGTCGATGCAGGAATATCACGTCACCGTGGCCGGCGCGCGACACGACCTGCCCGCCCCCTTCCACGTGCTCGCGACCCAGAACCCGCTCGAGCAGGAAGGCACCTACCCGCTTCCCGAGGCCCAGCTCGACCGCTTCCTGATGCAGGTCGACATTGTCTATCCCGATATCGAGGCCGAGCGCCGCATCCTTCTGGAAACCACCGGCGTCGAGGAGGCCAAGGCCGAAAACGTGCTGTCTTCGCAGCGCCTGCGCGAGATCCAGGCGCTCATTCGCCGCATGCCGGTACCCGAAAGCGTCGTCGAAGCGATCCTCGATCTGGTGCGCTCCGCGCGCCCGGGCAACGGCAATGCCGATACCGACAAGCATGTAGCCTGGGGCCCGGGGCCGCGCGCCAGCCAGGCCCTGACCCTGTGCGCGCGGGCGCGGGCGCTCTATGACGGCCGCCTTGCCCCGTCGGTCGACGATGTGCACGCGCTGGCCGAGCCGGTGCTGCAGCACCGCATGGCGCTGACCTTCTCTGCACGCGCGGAGGGCATGAACGTGCGCGACGTTATCGCGAGGCTGGTGAAAGAAGGCGGTTGATGGTGGCGCCGATAGGCCAGGCGGCCCCCCCGGTCGCACCAAGCGACGCACTAGCCCGGGGGCGGTCGCGCGCCGCCCTTATTCCCGATCTGCTGGTCGACGCGCGCCGCATCGTCAATACGGTGATCGCCGGATGGCACGGCCGGCGCAAGCGCGGCATCGGTGAGAATTTCTGGCAGTTCCGCCCCTATGTAGAAGGTGAGGCGATGTCGCGCATCGACTGGCGCCGCTCCGCCCGCGACGACCAGCACATTTTCGTGCGCGACCGCGAATGGGAGGCGGCCCATACGGTGTGGTTGTGGGCCGACCCTTCGCCCTCGATGCTCTACCGCTCCGCCAACACACAGGTTTCGAAGGACTCACGCGCTCTGGTGCTGGTGCTGGCGCTGGCCGAGTTGCTGTCGCGCAGCGGCGAACGCATCGCCTGGCCCGGCCTGTCCGATCCGTTCGTGGCCCGCAACGGCGCCGAGCGCCTCGCCTCGGGCCTGCTACAGGCCAAAACCGTGCCCGACCGGCCCGAGCTGGCCGCCATCCGCCGCTTTTCCGACATCGTCATTGCCAGCGATTTCCTCGATCCCGTCGAGGAGACCATGGCATGGCTCGACGTGCTGGCGCGCCACGGCGTACGCGCCCATCTGATCGAGATTGCCGATCCGGCCGAGGAAAGCTTCCCCTATGCCGGGCGCACCGAGTTTCGCGACCCCGAGACCGGCGAGAAGCTGACCGCCGGCCGGGCCGAAACCCTGGCTGAGGATTATCGGAAAGCCTATCTGGCGCGCCGCGAGGCGCTGGCCGCCTGGTGCAAGCGCCTGTCGTGGAGCTACACGGTCAATCACACCGACAGGCTGGCCTCGGAGGCGCTGGTGCAGGTCCACCTGGCACTGAGCGCCGCTTTCGCCCGCACGGCGGGAGGGCCGCGATGAGTTTCCTGGCTTTCGGCCAGCCTCTGGTGCTGCTCGGCCTGCTCGCGCTGCCCGTCATCTGGTGGCTGCTGCGGCTGACGCCGCCCAAGCCCCAGTCCGAGCTCTTTCCGCCGCTGCGTATCCTGGCGCGCGTACTGAAAAAGGAGGAGACACCGCATCAAAGCCCGTGGTGGTTGACCTTGTTGCGGCTCGTGATGGCCGCGCTGGTGATCCTCGCGCTCGCCGAGCCGACCTTCCGCCCGCGGGAAAAACTCCAGACAGCCGGCGAGGCGCTGGCACTGGTCATCGACAATGGCTGGGCGTCGGCGGCGGACTGGGACCTGCGCGTCGCCACCGCCGAACGGCTGATCACCGACGCCACCGAAAGCGGCACCCCGGTCGTGCTGGCGCTGACGGCCGAAAAACCGAATGCCGAGATCGGTCCCTTCGACGCCGAGGAAGCTCGCAACCGGTTGCGGGCGGCCGAACCCCGGCCGGTGCCGGTCGACCGCGCTGCGATCTTCGGCCGGGTGGCCGGGACGCTGGAAGCCCTGCCTGCCGCGACGGTCGCCGTGCTTTCCGACGGCCTCGCCACCGCCGGCGACGAGGCCGCCTTCGCGCAATTGTTGGGCGGAACGGCCGGCGAACTAGTCTGGATCACACCGGAGCGGCTGGCCATGATCGGCCTGACCGCCACGGAAAACCGGCCCGATCATTTCGCAGTCACCGCGGTGCGGGCCTCGGCCGAGACCGGTCCGCGCCAAGTGACAGCCGGCGCCTTCGACGACCGCGGGCGACGCATCGCCGACACCGCATTCGCCTTCGCCCCCGGCGAGACAGTCGCGACGGCTGAGTTGCGGGTTCCGTTCGAGCTGCGCAACGACTTCGCCACCATCCGCGTCGACGGCGAGAACCAGGCCGCCGCCGTCAGGGTTCTGGACGAGAACTCCAAGCGCCGCCGCGTCGGGCTGGTCTCGCAGGCCGAAGGTGACCAGGCCCAGCCACTGTTGTCACCGCTCTATTACATTGAGCGCGCGCTCGAACCCTTTGCCGATCTGGTCGAGGCGCCGACCTCCGATCTTGCGCAGGCGATTCCGGAACTGCTCGAACGCAAACCGGCCCTGATCGTCATGGCCGATGTCGGCACCCTGCCGGACGCTGCCCGCGAGGCGCTAATCGAATGGGTCGAGGGTGGCGGAACGCTGGTGCGTTTTGCCGGATCGCGCCTTGCCGCGGCCGACAATGATGACGCGTTGCTTCCGGTCCGCCTGCGGCTCGGCGAACGCGCGCTCGGCGGATCGCTGACCTGGACCGAACCGCAGCCGGTCGCCGAATTTCCGCGCAACGGGCCGTTTGCAGACCTGAGACCGCCGCGCGACGTCACCGTCACACGCCAGGTGCTGGCCGAGCCGACACCGGATCTTTTCGAACATAGCTGGGCCAACCTCGCCGACGGCACGCCGCTGGTCACCGGTGCGGCGCGCGGCGAAGGAACGATCGCGCTGTTCCACGTCACTCCCGAGGCGACCTGGTCCAGCCTGCCGATCTCCGGCAGCTTCGTCGACATGTTGCGGCGGCTGGTGCAGATGTCGCGCAATCAAGGCGCGATCGAGGCTTCGGCCAATGGCAATGTTCAAACGCTCGCGCCGTTCCGCATGATCGCCGCCGACGGCATGCTTACACCGCCGACACCGGACGCCAAGCCGCTCGCGACCGGCGGCGCGCAGGCCGTGACAATCGAAAACCCGCCCGGCCTCTACGGCACCGAGGAAGGGCTTGTGGCTCACAATCTGCTCGGTGCCGAGGCCACGCTCGCCACCATCGAGCGCCCGGCGACCGACTTGCCGGTCTCGACCGCCGCCTATGCGCTCGACCAGTCGCGCGACCTGCGCGGTCCGCTGATCGGGCTGGCGCTGGCGCTGATGGTCCTGGACACGCTGGCCGTATTCTGGATCGGCGGCGTGTTTTCCCGGCGACGGCGCGCCATGCCCAGGACGGCGGGCGCGGCGCTTCTGGCCGTCGCACTCGGCGCTGGTCTCTTGATCGGTGCGGGCGACAGGGCCGCCGCCGAGGACGCCAAGCCGGGCGACGCCGAGGCGATCGCGGCGATCTCGACCACCCGCATCGCCTATGTGCTGACCGGCGACGCCGCGCTCGACGCCGTCAGCCGCGCCGGCATCGCCGGGCTTACCCGCTTCCTGATCGACAAGACCGCGCTCGAACCCGGTCCGCCGGCCGGTGTCGACATCGCCAGCGACGAGCTGGCCTTTTATCCGCTGATCTACTGGCCGGTCGATCCAGCCGCGCCCATGCCCTCGCAGGCCGCCATCGCCCGCGTCGACGCCTATATGCGCCAGGGCGGCTCGGTGCTGTTCGACACGCGCGACCAATATGCGACCGGCTTCGACCTGTCCGGCGCGGCAAGCCCGGCCACGCGGCGACTGCGCGACAT
This sequence comes from Nitratireductor arenosus, assembly GCF_009742725.1. Classification (GTDB taxonomy): domain Bacteria; phylum Pseudomonadota; class Alphaproteobacteria; order Rhizobiales; family Rhizobiaceae; genus Mangrovimarina; species Mangrovimarina arenosa. The sequence goes on from NZ_WPHG01000006.1 coordinate 50,553, forward strand.
CCTCTCGGACCTGAACGTGCCGCCGCTCGAGCCGGTGCCGGAGGACCACGTGCTGACGAAGTCCTTCTACATCCTGCACAATTTCCCCGGCCGCTACGCCGGCGGCCCGCTTTGGGTGGAGGCTTCGCTCAACGCGCAAAGCAGCGACGGCCGGCCGGTAAGGACCGGCGACGGCGTCTCGCCAATCCTGATAACCGCCAACGATCTCGCCGGCGCCTGGGCGGTCGACGCCAATGGCGATCCGCTGTTGCCGACGGTGCCGGCCGATCCGATGCAGCGTGTCTACGCGCTTCGCACCGGCGTCAACATCATGATGTACATGCTGACCGGCAACTACAAATCGGACCAGGTACATGTGCCGGTCCTTCTCGAACGGCTCGGACAATAGGAGCGGCTGATGAACTGGTCGCTCGCCTTCGAACCGCTCCTGTCCTGGCCGCTTATGGCGGCCCTCGCAGTGCCGATGGCACTGCTTGCCCTGGCCGCGCTCTATTTCCGCCAGCGCGGCGCGCTGTTGCGCGTCGCCGCCTTCGCCGCCCTGGCGCTCGCCCTCCTCAATCCGGTCCTTCTCGACGAGGAACGCGATCCGCTGCAAAGCGTGGTCGCCATCGTCGTCGACCGCAGCCAGAGCCAGGATATCGGCGCGCGCGCCGCGACCACCGACCAGACCGTCGAGGAGTTGAAGGCGAGACTCGGCCGGTTCAGTCAGTTCGACGTGCGCGTGGTCGAGGCCGGCCGGGTGAGCGAGACTGACGACCGGACCCAGACCCGGCTGTTTTCGGCGCTGGAAAGCGTGTTTCGCGACGTGCCTCCCTCGCGCATCGGAGGCGCGGTGATGGTCACCGACGGCCAGGTGCACGACGTTCCAGCCGCCTTCGACGGGTTGCCGGGTCCGCTGCATGCGCTGATCACCGGCGAAGACGACGAACGCGACCGCCGCGTGCGTTTCGTCAATGCGCCGCGTTTCGGTATCGTCGACAAGCCGCTGTCCATGTCCTATCGCGTCATCGGCACCGGCGAGGAAGGCCAGCCTATAGACGTGCGGGTTTCGATCAACGGCGAACAGGTGGCGCTGGAGCGCGCCATCGTCGGCTCGGAAATGCCGCTTGAGATCACCGTGCCGGGCGCCGGGCGCAACATCGTGGAATTGTCGGTCGAACGTGCCGAAGGCGAGATCACCGACGCCAACAACCGCGCGATCGCTATCGTCGACGGCATTCGCGAGAACCTGCGGGTACTGCTGGTGTCGGGCGAACCGCATGCCGGCGAGCGCACCTGGCGCAACCTTCTGAAGTCCGACGCGGCAGTCGACCTGGTTCATTTCACTATTCTTCGGCCACCGGAAAAACAGGACGGCACGCCGATCAACGATCTGTCGCTGATCGCCTTTCCCACCCGCGAGCTGTTTGTCGAGAAGATCAACGATTTCGACCTGATCATCTTCGACCGCTACCAGCATCGCGACGTGCTGCCGATCCTTTATTACGACTACATCGCCGAATATGTAGAACGCGGTGGCGCGCTTTTGATCGCCGCCGGCCCCGAATATGCGGGCGAGCAGTCGATCTCGCGCACGCCGTTGATGTCGGCTCTGCCCGCCCTGCCGACCGGGACCGTGATCGAGGAAGCGTTTTATCCGCGCCTGACGGAAACCGGTGCCCGCCACCCGGTGACGCGCGGGCTGGAAGGTTCCGGGCAGGAGCCGCCCAACTGGAGCCGCTGGTTCCGTCTGGTTGGCATTTCGCGGCCATTGGGCGATGTCGTCATGAAAGGGCCGCGCGAGGAACCGCTGCTGCTGCTCAATCGCAATGGCGAGGGCCGGGTCGGCATGTTTTTGTCCGACCAGGGCTGGCTGTGGGCACGCGGATTCGAGGGCGGCGGGCCGCATGTCTCGCTCTACCGCCGCATCGCCCACTGGCTGATGAAGGAACCGGAACTGGAAGAGGAACGCCTGACGGCGGCCGGCCGCGGCATGACGCTTGAGGTGAGCCGGCAGACGATGAGCGACGAGGCCGGGCCGGCGCGGGTCATCACCCCGTCTGGCGCGACGATGGATCTGCCGCTGGTCGCCGGCCGGCCGGGACTTTTTTCCGGCAGCGCCACGGTCGAGGAGATCGGCCTCTACCAGGTCGCCAACGGCGATCTGACCGCGCTTGCGCATGTCGGCCCGGTCAACGCCCCGGAATTCGCCGAAACCGTATCGACCCCCGATGTGCTACGGCCGGCGGCCGAGGCGACGGGCGGTGGCGTCCGCCGCCTCGCCGGCTTCGGCGGGCGGCTCGCAATGCCCGGCATCGTTCCCGTTCGCGCCAGCGGGGAAGCGTCGGGACGCGACTGGATCGGCCTGCGCACGACCCGCGACAGCGTTCTCAAATCGGTCAACCGCGTGCCGTTGTTCGCTGGCTTTTTCGGCCTGGCGCTGCTGCTGTTCGCCTTCTGCGCCATGTGGTACCGCGAGGGACGCTGACCCGCCGCGAGCGCGGCTGCGAGCGCGAGCCGGGCGAGTGATCGGTCGAAGCGATCGATCGATTGGTCCGCCTTCGGCACCGCTACGCGGCAACGGCGTGATCGGCGTGCGTCATAACGCCTTGTAGTGCGTCGAGCGCGCCGCCGGAAATCTCATGGATCAAGAGCCGGTTCGGATCGACCGGGCGCGGCATGACGATGCGCCGGGCCGGAACGCGCCGGAAGCCGAGCGGGCCGTAATAGGGTTCGTCGCCGACCAGGATGACGGCGGGAGCGCCGGCCGCACGGGCTGCCTCGACAGCGACACGGACCAATTCGCGCCCGATTCCCCTGTCCTTGAAGGCCGGCTTCACGGCCAGCGGACCGAGCAGCAGCGCCCGCCCCGCGCCGGCCGCGACGCGGGTGAGCCGGACGGTCGCGACTACCTCTCCGTCATGCACGGCAACAAAGGACAGCGCCCGCTCATGCGGGCCGCCTTCGCGGATCTTGTAGGCCGCGCGCGCATAGCGACCGGGCCCGAAGGCTTCGGCATTGATCTCTTCGATGGCGTGATCATGTTCGGCCGTCTCGGCCAGATAGGCAATGTCGAGCATGGTGTTCCGTATCGCAAAACGGTGACGACAGCCGCCCGAGGGCGGAAGGCAAACGCGGCTACCCGCGCGGGCTTGGTCGTCGTCGCTGGATACGGTTCATGTCCGCTTGGCCCCTTTGGAAGCCTCAGCTAGCACCAATTCGCCCACCGGTCCACGCGAAAATAGACCGGTTGCGGCCGATGTCGCCGGGACGGTGACGATCCGTTCAAGGCCGGATGGGCTGTGAAATCCGGGACCAATGCCTAGATTGGTCACCAGCAAGGGAGTTCCGGCATGGGTCTGCTCGTCGACGGAAAATGGCACGACAAGGGATACGACACGAAAAAGTCCGGCGGGCGCTTCGTTCGTTCTGAATCCCAGTTTCGTGATTGGGTGACCACCGACGGCGCGCCAGCCACGGGTCGCGAGCGCGGTTTCAAGGCCGAGGCCGGGCGCTACCATCTTTACGTGTCGCTTGCCTGCCCGTGGGCGCACCGGACCTTGATCCTGCGCGCGCTCAAGAAGCTGGACGACGCGATCTCGGTCGCCGTGGTGGACCATTTCATGGGCGAGAGCGGCTGGACCTTCCGCAAGCGCGACGGCGCCACCGGCGATCCGCTCTACGGCGCCGACTTCCTTCACCAGATCTACACCAGGGCCGATCCGGCCTATTCGGGCCGCGTGACCGTCCCGGTTCTGTGGGACAGGCAGGGGGAAACCATTGTCTCGAACGAATCCTCCGAGATCATCCGCATGCTCAATTCCGCCTTCGACGAATGGGGCGACGCCAGCGTCGATTTCTATCCGGCCCAACTGCGCGCCGAAATCGACAGCTGGAACGAGCGCGTCTACGGCCCGGTCAACAACGGCGTCTACCGCTGCGGCTTCGCCACCACGCAGCAAGCTTACGAGGAAGCCTTCGCCGAACTTTTTTCCACTCTGGACGAGATCGAGGCACATCTGGAGCGGCACCGCTACCTGGTCGGCGACCGCGTGACGGAGGCCGACTGGCGGCTTTTCACCACGCTGGTGCGTTTCGACCCCGTCTATGTCGGGCATTTCAAATGCAATTTGCGGCGGATCGCCGACTATCCCAACCTGTCGAACTATCTGCGCGAACTCTATCAGGTGCCGGGCATCGCCAGCACCGTAGACCTGTTCCACATCAAGCAGCATTATTACGGCAGCCATGAGAGCGTGAACCCGACGCGTATCGTGCCGGTCGGCCCCGTGCTCGACTATGAGGCCCCGCACGACCGCGCGCGGCTGCGCGCCGCCGCCTGAGGGCGCACCTGCGGCTACCAGTAACGGGAAACCGGCGCGTCGCCGAAAATCTCGTCGACCCGCCGGCGCGTGGCCGGTGTCGTGTCTGCCGGCAACACGTCGAGGCCAAAGAAGCGCGCTTCGACGATCTCGCGGTCCGGCACCTTCTCTCCCGTCTGACTGAAACTGGTAACAAGATAAAAGGCGACGTGATCGCGGCGGCTGGCGTTGCGGTTGAAATAGACCGCCTTCAGCGCCGGCGGCGCGGCAAGTTCGATATTGGCCTCCTCGCGCAATTCGCGCGCGAGCGCCTCCTCCAGCGCCTCGCCCGGCTCGACGCCTCCGCCCGGGAATTGCCAACCTGGAACGTAGCTGTGCCGGACCAGCAGCACCGCGCGGTCCTGTTCACGAAAGACCATCGCGCGGGCGCCGAGCGTCATCGGCCGACCGAGCAGGAAAGCGACGTGCATCAGCCGGGTGCGCAGCCGCGACCAGCCTGCAGATGGCGCGCGGGAGGCGCTCACGGGCGCACCCATGCCGGCCGGGAAGCGAACACAGCCCGTTTCATTCGCGGCCGAACCGCTTTAGGTTCGGCCCCGTGTCAGCAGCCCCAGATCGAACCGCATGTTTCGCCTCGCGCATATTTCAGACATCCATCTCGGCCCCCTGCCCGATCTATCCTACCGGGAACTCGCATCCAAGCGCATCACCGGTTATGTGAACTGGAAACGCAATCGCAAGCATCTGCTGAACCCCGGCGTGACGGAGGCGCTGATGGCCGGTCTCGCCCAGGTCGACGCCGATCACATCGCGGTGACGGGTGACCTCGTCAATCTGGCGCTCGATGCCGAAATAGAGCTCGCGCGCGAATGGCTGACCGCGGTGGGTACCCCGGACGACGTCTCGGTCGTGCCGGGCAATCACGACGCCTATGTACCGGGCGCGCTCGCCAAGAGCTGCCGGGCCTGGCGCCCCTGGATCACCGGCGAGAAAACCGGGGTCGGGCTGTCCGAATACGGTTTTCCCTATTTGAGGGTGCGCGGCAACGTGGCGCTGATCGGCGTGTCGTCGGCCCGCGCCACCGGCCCCTTCATGGCGCTCGGCCATTTCGGCGCCAGTCAAGCCGCCCGCCTCGGCCATCTACTGCGCATCGCCGAACAGCGTGGCCTGTTCCGGGTCGTGATGATCCACCACCCACCCGTTCGCGGGGCCACCTCCGCCCACAAGCGACTCTACGGCATCGGCCTGTTCCAGCGCACGGTGCGCCGACACGGTGTCGAGCTCGTGCTGCACGGCCATACCCACCTGCCGACACTGCATCATATTCCCGCCCGCGACGGCCCGGCCCCGGTCGTCGGCGTCACCTCGGCCAGTCAGGGCATCGGCGGCAAGAAGCCGGCGGCCCAGTTCAACCTGTTCGAAATCGACGGTCGGCCCGGCGCATGGTCGCTCGGCCTGATGCGCAAGGGTGTCGCGGGCGCGACCCTGGCGCTGCGCGAGATCGAACGAACCGAACTGCTGGCGCCGCTTCAGCCGGCGGCGAAATAGGCTGCAAGGCGTTCCCAGTAGATCGCCGCGGCGACCGCGAAGGCGACAGCCGCGCCGGCTAGCACGACCACGAGCCCCGACAGGAACGCCTTGAGGCCTTGGCCGGCCTTGCGCGCACGCCCCGCATCGGCGGCAGCCGTCACCGAAGGTGGCGCCCCGCCGGTCCCGTCGTCACCGTCATCGCGGGCCTCCCGGCCAGAGGTTCCATCATCATCCGCTGCCTGTCGCAAGGGCTCGACCGCGCCGTCGAGCCAGCGCTGCCGCTCGATCATGCGCTCGGCGATATAGCGGGTAACCTGCTCGGCCACCGGCTTGATCTCGGTCGATTCGGCAAGCACGGTCCGTCCCAGCCGCGTATCGCGGACGAAACGATAGGTACGCCGGTCGCGTCCGAGCGCGACATGGGTAACGGCATCGATCCACAGCCTAGGCTGGACACCGGAGGAAATCGCGAAGTCGAACTGGATGTCCTCGGCCGGCACATCGGCGAAGACGGGCTCCAGTTCCTGGGCCAGTAGCTCGAGGCGCATACGCGCCGCCTCGCGCAGTTCCACGACCACGTCTTCACGGTCGGCCGAAGCCGTCCTGACCTCGCGCAGCGCCTGCGCGAGTTTGCCCTGCGACTGCTCCGTCGCGATTTTCTGTCCGTCGCTCATGACCGATACCTGCGCCGATCGTTTGGGGTTAACATTTCTTTAACACAGTGTTCGCCCCGGTCACAAAGAGTATTGGCCGGAATGCGGGACGCCTGCCGGCCTGAAATGCGTGTCTGCCTTTTGTAATCGCCGTTCGGTCGACTATGTGTGGGACAGAAGATTCGCGCGGGATGAACGACATGGCGGTTGCGGAACGGTTCGGATCGGCAGTGCGGAACCGCTCCCGGCGCAAGCCGACATCGTTCCCGGCCCTGCTCAACGAGACCTTCGACCGGCATGAGCGCGAGGGCCGCCGGCTGCAGCTGCGCGGACGCGTGGCCGCGCTGGTCGCGATCTACATCCTGGTCGCCGTCATCGCGCCATATCCGGAATCCTTCTATTATCAGTCCCTCGTCATCGTGTTCTTGCTGACAGGCTTCATCCCGGCGGCGATCGACCGGCTGGGCTGGCTCAGGAACTGGCATCTCTATGTATTCGTCACGCTCGATTTCGCACTGATGACGGTGATGATGCTTTATCCCAATCCGTTTTCGCCCACCGACTACCCGCCGCAGTTAGCGCTGCGGTTCGAGACCTTCGGCTATTTCTTCGTGCTGATCGCAGGCCTTGCCTTTTCCGACCAGCCCAGGCTCGTGCTTTGGGGCGGGTTCGTCGGCATCGTGAGCTGGGTCGTCGGCCTGACCTGGCTCGCCTCCCTGCCGGACAGTGTCATCTATTCACCGTTTGCACCGGGATCGTCGTCGCTGGACCTGTCCGAGCGGATCGCCCTGATCGCCAATCCAACCCTGATCGACCTGTCGGTCGAGGCCCAGTCGATCGTCGTGTTAGGCATCGTTGCGATGATTTTGGCGGGCGGCGTCGCGCGTTCGCGCCGGCTGGTATGGCGCCACGCGGCGATCGAGCGCCAGCGGCTCAATCTCGCGCGCTATTTTCCGCCGGCGACGGTGGACGAACTGGCGCGCGACGACGTTTCCCTCGCCGAGATCCGCGAACTCAACGCCGCCATTCTGTTTGCCGACGTGGTCGGCTTCACCCGATGGTCGGAGCGCCATTCACCGGTCGAGACCATCAGTCTTTTGCGCGAAGTGCATGGATTGCTGGAAGAGGCGATCTTCCGCCATGGCGGCACGCTCGACAAGTTCATCGGCGACGGGATCATGGCTACCTTCGGCACGCCCGAGCCGCTGCCGCAGGACCCTTTCAACGCCGTCGCCTGCGTCAACGCGATCCTTGAGGATGTCGCCGCGCTCAACGAGCGTCGTGTTGCGCGTGGCGCCGAGCCCGTCCAGATCGCCGTCGGCCTGCATTACGGCCCGGTCGTGGTCGGCAATATCGGCACCGAAAGGCGGCTGGAACTCGCCGTCATCGGCGACACAGTCAATGCGGCGAGCCGGTTGGAGGAGCTGACCCGCGTTGTGGGCCGCGCCGCCGCCGTGAGCGACGATGTGGTGGCCGATATCCGAGCCCGCGATCCCAACGCGGCCGACCGGCTGATGGCGGGTTTCGATTTTCTCGGCGACAACCATTTGGAGGGCCGCCGCCAAGGTATCGCGGTATGGGCGAGCCAGGTGTCTCTGACGGCGCATGAAAGCCGCCGCCCCAAGCGGCCGCTGCGGCCCTGAACGCGGGCCGCCGCCATCAACGGATGTTTTCGCGGATCAGATGGACAACATCCGCTGTGCACTCGTCGGCCAGCATGTGGCCGGCGCCGGAAAAGGCGTGCAGCGCCATGCGGGGCGGCAGCCCCTCGGTGTGGGAAAACGGCAGGATCGGGTCCTCGCGGCCCCACAGCACCTTGACCGGCATCGGCAGGCCGGCCCGCAGCTCGTAGGGAATCACACCCTGACGCTCGCCGCGAAACAATAACGCCGCGATCTCGACCAGCTTTTCCGTCTGGCCCGGCCGGGCGATCGCATCGGCATAGGGCGCAACCAGCGCCGGTGCGAGCGCAAAACCCGGCGCGTACATGGCACTCAGGCCGGCCGCGAGCTTTTCTTCCGTGTCGGCGGTGGCATAGCGACGAAGATGGGTCGCATCGATGGTCTCGCCAAAACCGCCCGGCGCCAGCGCGGTCAACGAGGCGACCCGTTCCGGCGCGCTGGCGGCGATCAAGGTCGCAATCGCGCCGCCCATCGAGTGGCCGACGAGGTGAAAACGGCTTACCCCGCGCGCGTCGAGATCGGAGAGCACGGCCCTGGCCGCGACCTTGGGCGGTCCCGACTCGGCAAAGGCCAGCGAACCGCCATGTCCTGGAAGGTCATAAGCGATCGTCGTCCGGGCCGCAGCGATCGCGGGCTGAATGTCGCGCCACACGAAATGACCGGCGCCGAAACCGTGCAGAAACACCACCGGCTCGCCGCCAGCGCCGACTTCATGGGCAAAAAGCCTATCCGACATACGACCTCCCCCGGTCCGGTCCTCAAAATCGGGTCACACAGCGGGACCGCGCTCATCCGCGGCAGACCGCGGATGAGTGTTGATCGAAGTCGCCTGCCGCCTCACCGCCGCAAAATGCGGTTGGCCGCCGACACCACCGCCTCGAGCGAGGCGGCGACGATGTTGGTATTGATGCCGACGCCGAACAGGCGTCCTTCTGGATATTCCACCTCGACATAGCTGATCGCCGCCGCGTTGGAGCCCCGCTGCAGGGAATGCTCGGAATAGTCGAGCACCGACAGCTCGACCCCGATATGGCGCGAGAGCGCGTCGACGAACCCGTCTATCGGCCCGGTGCCGGTGCCGCGGATCGACACTTCCTCACCCTTGTCGAGGATCACCGCCTCCACCACGCGCCGCCCCTTGGTCCCGCTGTCAGGATAGGTGTGGTGATCGACATATTTGACGCGCGCGCCCGGCTGATCGACATAAGTCTCCATGAAACTGTCGTGAATACGCTTCGACGGCAGCTCCTTGCCTTCGGCGTCGGTGATCTGCTGGACATGCCGGGAAAACTCGACCTGCAGGTTGCGCGGCAGGTTGATGCCGTAGTCGGCCTGCAAAACATAAGCGATACCGCCCTTGCCGGACTGCGAATTGATGCGGATGATCGCCTCGTAGGTGCGACCGACATCGGCCGGGTCGATCGGCAAATAAGGCACTTCCCACAATTCTTTGTTGGCCTTCTTGATCGCCTTCATGCCCTTGTTGATGGCGTCCTGATGCGAACCGGAAAAGGCGGTGTAGACCAGTTCGCCGACATAGGGATGGCGCTCCGGGATCGCCATCTGGTTCGAATATTCGAACACATCGCGCATGCGCGTGATGTCGGTGCAGTCGAGCATCGGATCGACGCCCTGCGTGTACATGTTGAGCGCCAGGGTGACGAGATCGACATTGCCGGTGCGCTCGCCATTGCCGAACAGGGTGCCCTCGACCCGGTCGGCGCCGGCCATCAGGCCGAGTTCGGTCGCCGCAATCCCGGTGCCGCGGTCGTTGTGGGGATGCAGCGAGACGATGACGCTGTCGCGCCGGTCGATATTGCGGCACATCCATTCGATCTGGTCGGCGTGGATATTGGGCGTCGACATCTCCACCGTCGCCGGCAGGTTGATGATCAACCGGTCCTGCGGCGTGGGATCGACGATCTCGATCACCGCGTTGCAGATTTCCAGCGCCACCTCGAGTTCGGTGCCGGTAAAGCTTTCCGGCGAATATTGGAAGCGGAAACCGCCACCGGCCTTGGCCGCCATGTCGGTGATCATCTTGGCCGCGTCGGTGGCGATGCGCTTGATGCCCGCGACATCCTTCTCGAACACGACCCGGCGCTGCAATTCGCTGGTCGAATTGTAAAAATGCACGATCGGCGTACGTGCGCCCTCGAGCGCCTCGAAGGTGCGGGCGATCAGCTCCGGCCGGCACTGCACCAGGACCTGCAGATCGACCGCGTCGGGCACGCCGCCTTCTTCGATCGCCCAGCGCGCGAAGTCGAAATCGGTCTGCGAGGCCGACGGAAAGCCGATCTCGATCTCCCTAAAACCCATGTCGAGCAGGAGTCGGAACATGCGCGCCTTACGTTCGTGCCCCATCGGGTCGACCAGCGCCTGGTTGCCGTCGCGCAGGTCGACGGAACACCAGATCGGCGCCCGTTCGATCCGCTTTTCGGGCCAGGTCCGGTCATGGAGGCCGACAGCCGGGTAAGGCTGGTATTTCTTCACCGCATCCGGCATGCCGGCCGGCGTGGTCTTGATGTGGGATCGTTCGTTCATCGTCATGTCTCCGGCGTCTCCACCAATCGAGCCAAGACCCGAAAAGGAGCGCAATCATCGCTATCATGGTGCTGGTTGTGCGAGGAGCAGCAGGCCCGGTCAGGCATATCGACCGCCGGGCGCTCCTTCAGCGGACCCGGCGATCGCCGATAAGACCGAGCAGAAGAAGGGTCGAGGAAAGCGCACGCAAGGTCGCCTGCGCGGTGAACGGGCGCATGGCTGAACGCATATTTGTGCGTGCTGTCGACATAAGCCGTCCTATACCGGCCTTGCCCCGCCCTGGCAAGCACCCTTCGCGCGGCGCGGCGATCTTCGAGGTCGCGCGCCGCGAATGGGCTTGCATTCGGCGCCCAAGAATCCGATTCAAGGCCAATTGATTGGTTGAAATGCGTGCAACATACTCGGTAGTATGTCGCCGAAATTGGAGAGGAGGCCGCATGACGTTCGTCCGTGCCAACGGCATCGTTCTGCACTATGAGGATCGGGGCGACCCGGCCAGGCCGGCGATGGTTTTCGCAAATTCGCTCGGCACCGATTTCCGCATCTGGGATGCGACGGTGGAGCGGTTGGGAGACGGCTTTCGCTTTATTCGCTACGACAAGCGCGGCCACGGCCTGTCCGAGGCGACGCCACCGCCCTACTGCATGGACGACCATGTCGGCGACCTCGAGGCGCTGCTTGCCCATTGCGGCGTGCAATCCTGCATCGTCGTCGGCCTGTCGGTCGGCGGCATGATTGCGCAAGCGCTCGCAACGAGGCGACCCGACCTCGTCAAAGCGCTGGTGTTGATGGACACCGCCCACAAGATCGGCACGGCCGAGATGTGGAACCAGCGCATCGAAGGCGTGACGAAAAACGGCATCGCCTCGCTCGCCGACGCGATCATGGAGCGCTGGTTCACCCCGGCCTATCGTAGCCCCGACAATCCCGACTATACCGGTTATGTCGCCATGCTCACGCGCACCCCGGCGCCGGGATACGTTGGTACCTGCGCGGCGCTGCGCGATAGCGACCTGACCACCAGCACCGCGGCGCTAACGCTGCCGACGCTGTGCGTGGTCGGCGACCAGGACGGCTCGACGCCGCCCGACCTCGTGCGTTCCACGGCAAAGTTGATCGCCGGCGCCCGCTTCGAGATCGTCAAGGATGCCGGACACCTTCCCTGTATCGAACAACCGGACGCGGTCGCCGCACTGCTTTCCGATTTCCTGAAACAGGCCCGCCTGCCATAATCACGCGATAGTGGTGCCGCGCGATCGGCGCCCGCCAAGGGAGAGACTTGATGACAGAAGCCGTGACCGTCACCCGCGACGGCGACATTGCGATCGTGACGCTCGACAACCCGCCGGTGAACGCGCTCAGCCTGCATTTGCGCAAGCCGTTGCACGAGGCGCTCATGGCGCTGCGCGACGACGAAGCCGTTCGCGGCCTGGTGCTGGCCTGCGCCGGCCGCACCTTCGTCTCCGGCGCCGACATCACCGAATTCGGCACGCCGAAGGCACTGGAGCGTCCCAGTCTTCCCGATCTGATCGCCGCGCTGGAATCCTTTTCCAAGCCGACCGTGGCCGCGATCCACGGCACCGCGCTGGGCGGCGGGCTGGAACTGGCGATGGGGTGTCACTTTCGTGTCGCCGACGCCGGCGCCAGATTCGGCCTGCCCGAGGTCAAGCTCGGCCTCCTGCCAGGAGCCGGCGGCACGCAGCGCCTGCCCCGGCTGATCGGTCCGATGCAGGCGCTGACGCTGATTGTGTCCGGCAACCCGATCGGCTCCGGGGACGCGCTCGCCGCCGGGCTGGTCGAGGCGGTCCATGACGAGGCGCTGCTGGCCAACGCCGTCGCCTTCGCACGCGCCAAGGCCGACAAGGGCGCGGCCCTGGTGCCGGTGAGCCGGCGCGAAGACAAGCTCGCGGAGGCCAAGAACGATCTCGGCGGCTTCGATGCCGCCGTGGCCGCCCTTTTGAAGAAGAAACGGGGCCTCGACGCGCCGGCGCGCTGCGCGCAATCGGTCCGCAATGGCCTGGTCATGCCATTTGAGGAAGCGCTCGCCACCGAACGTCAATATTTCGTCGAACTCGTCCAGGGCGAGCAGTCGCGCGCCCAACGACATCTGTTCTTCGCCGAGCGTGAGGCGGCCAAGGTCGACGGCGTCGGCAAGGACGTCGCCCCGCGCGCCGTCAAGCGCGTCGGCGTGATCGGGGCGGGCACGATGGGCGGCGGCATCGCCATGTCCTTCCTCAATGGCGGCGTTCCCGTCACCATTCTGGAGGTAAACCGCGAGGCGCTCGACCGCGGTATCGCCACCATCGCCAAGAATTACGACATTTCGGTCAAGCGCGGCTCGCTGACCGAAGGAGCCCGCGACAAGCGCCTGGGTCTTCTGACCGGTACCACCGATTATGCCGATCTCGCCGAATGCGACCTGATCATCGAGGCCGTCTTCGAGGAGATGGCGATCAAGAAGGAGGTGTTCGCCAAGATCGAGGCGGTCGCCCGGCCGGGCACCGTGCTCGCCTCCAACACCTCCTATCTCGACATTGACGAGATCGCCGCCTCCACCGGCCGCCCGCAGGACGTTGTCGGGCTGCATTTCTTCTCACCTGCCAACATCATGCGGCTCCTGGAGATCGTGCGCGGCGGCAAGACGGCCCCCGATGTGCTCGCCACCGCGCTGTCGCTGGCGCGCCGGATCGGCAAGGTGCCGGTCGTGGTCGGGGTCTGCCACGGCTTCGTCGGCAACCGCATGCTCGCCGCCCGTTCGGCCGAGCTCGAGGATCTGCTTCTCGAGGGCGCCGCCCCGCAACAGGTCGACAAGGTATTCACCGATTTCGGCTGGCCGATGGGACCGTTCGCGATGGGCGACCTTGCCGGCCTCGACATCGGCTGGCGCAACCGCAAGGCACTCGGCAAGACCGCCGCGATCGCCGACGCGCTGTGCGAACAGGGCCGCTTCGGCCAAAAGACCGGCAAGGGCTTTTATGTCTACGAAGCCGGATCGCGCACGCCCACGCCGGACACGGAAGTCGATACGCTGATCACTGAAAAAGCCGGTGAGCGCGGCATCGAGCGTCGAGACATCGCCGGCGACGAAATCACCGAACGCACGCTCTACCCGATGATCAACGAGGGCGCGAAGATCCTGCAGGAAGGCATCGCCGCCCGGGCCTCCGACATCGACATCGTCTGGGTCAACGGCTACGGCTTTCCGATCGGCAAAGGTGGGCCGATGTATTGGGCCGAGAGCGAGGGACTAGCCAAAATCGTCGAGCGCCTGGAATTCTGGCACGCGCGCACCGGCAAGGAGGTGTTCAAGCCTGCCGCCCTGCTGAAGGAGGCGGCGGCATCCGGCATCAGCCTGGCTGCGCTCCGCAAGGGCAAGGCCGCCTGACCATGGACCTCGCCTCCGCTCCCTGGAAGGCGATCTATCCGCCGGGCCTGTCGCCCGACACGACGCTCGAAGGCTGGCCCGTCCATGCTGTCGTCGACCGGGCCGCCAAACGGTGGCCCGGCAAGGAGGCGGTCCGCTTTCGCGATACCAGCCTCAGCTATGCGGGGCTGAAGCGCGAGGTCGACCGGACCGCCCAGGCATTCCTCGCGGCCGATGCCGGCCCGGGCGCCAAGGTGGCGCTGCTTCTACCCAACACGATCTACCACCTGCTCGCCTTTTTCGGCGCGCTCAGGGCCGGCGCCACGGTGGTGCATCTCAGCCCCCTCGACAGCCGGCGCGTTCTTTGCCACAAGCTCGCCGACTCGGGCGCGCGGCTGCTCGTGACCACCAATATCGGCGATCTGGCGACACGCACCGCCGAGCTTGTCGCAGACGGGCTGGTCGATCGCCTGATCGTCGGCGAGGACGAGAAATTCGGACCCTCCCCCCTTACCGGACCGCTGCCGGAAACCAGCGATTTCAAGACGTTCGACGCCTTTATTGAATCAGGTCGGCAAAAGGCTGACTCAAGTCGTGAAGGCGTTGAATCACTGCCTGAAGTCGGGCTCGCCGACCTGGCGCTGGTGCAGTATACCGGCGGCACGACGGGCATGCCCAAAGGCGCGCTCCTGACCCACGAAAATCTGTCGACAGCGGTGGAGAGTTACGACCTGTGGTTCGACGGCTGGGGACTGATGCGCCCAGCCCAGGAGCGGGTTCTCTTGTTCCTGCCGCTGTTCCACATCTATGCGCTGACGGCGGTGATGTTGCGCTGCGTGAAGAACGGCCACACCCTGCTCATCCATACCCGCTTCGACCCGCTGACCGCCCTCGACGAGATCGAGGCCGGCGCGACCAGCTTTCCCGGCGTGCCGACCATGTGGATCGCGATCTGCGCCACCCCCGGCTTCGAAAAGCGCGACTTCTCCTCGCTGCATTACTGCGCCTCCGGCGGCGCGCCGCTGCCCGTCGAAATCGCCAGGCGGCTGAAGGCGGCGACCGGGCACGACCTGCTCGGCGGCTGGGGCATGACCGAAACCGCACCGGCCGGCACCAATCTTCCCCTCGAGCGGCCCGACAAGATCGGCACGATCGGCGTGCCGCTGCCGGGCATCTGGATGGACGTGGTCGCGCTCGACGAGCCCGAACGCGCGCTGCCGCGCGGCGAGACCGGCGAGTTGCGCATCTTCGGGCCGAACGTGACCGCAGGCTACCTCAACCGCCCCGACGAGACGGCGGCCGCCTTCGCCGGCGGCGGCTTCCTGACCGGCGATATCGGTTTCATGGACGCGGAAGGTTTTTTCACCATCGTCGACCGCAAGAAGGACATGATCCTGTCGGGCGGCTACAATGTCTATCCGCAATTGATCGAGCAGATGATCTATGAGCACCCGGACGTCGAGGAGGTGCTGGTGATCGGCGTCGCGGACGCCTATCGCGGCGAGGCGGCCAAGGCCTTCGTCAAGCTGCGGCCCGACGCGCCCGCGCTGACGCTGGAGGAGTTGCGCGCCTTCCTCAAGAACCGGCTCGGTCCGCACGAAATGCCAAGCGCGCTCGAACTGCGCGACGCGCTGCCGCGCACGCCGGTCGGCAAGCTGTCAAAATTGGAACTCAAGCAGGAAGAGGCGGCGCGGCGCAAGGCCGCCCGCGCCTCGTAGGAACAGGTCCAAGGAGAACCGCCATGGCCGAAGCCGTCATCGTTTCCACCGCGCGCACGCCGATCGGCAAGGCCTATCGCGGCGCGCTCAACGACACGCCCGGCGCCACGCTCGGCGGCCACGCCATCGAGCACGCGCTCAAGCGCTCCGGGCTGGAGGGTGGCGAGATCGAGGACGTGGTGATGGGTTGCGCCATGCAGGAGGGCGCGACCGGCCTCAACGTTGCGCGGCGGGCGCTGTTGACGGCGGGCCTGCCGGTCACGGTCGCCGGCACCACGATCGACCGGCAATGCTCGTCCGGCCTGCAATCGATGGCGCTTCTGGCCAACGCTATCCGCAATGACGGGGTCAAAGCAGGGATCGCCGGCGGGCTCGAATCGATCAGCCTGGTGCAGAACGACCACCGCAACACGTTTCGGCTGATGGACGACAAGCTGATGGCGATCAAGCCAGAGGTCTACCTGCCGATGATCGACACCGCCGAGATCGTCGCCGAGCGATACGACATCTCGCGCGAACGCCAGGACGAATACGGCCTGCAATCGCAAAAGCGCGTCGCGGCGGCGCGCGCGGCCGGCCGCTTCGATGCCGAGATCGCGCCGATTGCCGTGCGCATGGCCGTCGTCGACAAGCAGACCAAGGAGGTCTCGCACAAACAGGTCACGCTGGAACATGACGAGGGGCCGCGCCCCGACACCTCCGCCGAGGGGCTGGCCGGGCTCAAGCCGGTGCGCGAGAACGGCGTCATCACCGCCGGCAACGCAAGCCAGCTTTCCGACGGCGCGGCGGCCTGCGTGATGATGGAAGCCAAAGAGGCCGAGCGGCGCGGACTTGCTCCGCTTGGCGTCTTCCGCGGCTTCGCGGTCGCCGGCTGCGAGCCCGACGAAATGGGCATCGGCCCAGTCTTCGCCGTGCCCCGCCTGCTCGAACGGCACGGGCTCAAGGTCGACGATATCGGCTTGTGGGAGCTGAACGAGGCGTTCGCCGTGCAGGTGATCTATTGCCGCGACAGGCTCGGCATCGATCCCGAAAAGCTCAATGTCGACGGCGGCGCGATCGCGGTCGGCCACCCCTATGGCATGTCGGGCACCCGGCTCGCCGGCCACGCCTTGATCGAGGGCAAGCGGCGTGGCGTGAAATACGCCGTTGTCACGATGTGCATCGGCGGCGGCATGGGTGCGGCGGGATTGCTGGAAATAAACTGAACAAGACCCGGCGCTCCAGCTCGCCTGGCGCGCCGCCTCTCCTGCGCGGGAAAGGCGGCTCGGGACGCGAACCGGAGCCCGGTCGGCGACCAGGGAGCTTCACATGGACCTTCGCTATACCGACGAGGAAATCGCCTTTCGCGAGGAGGTGCGCGCCTTCTTCCGCGACAAGCTGCCCGCCGACATCCGCGAAAAGATGGTCGACGCCGAACATGTCGGCAAGGACGATTTCGTGCGCTGGACCCGCGTCCTCAACGAAAAGGGTTGGGCGGTGCCGCACTGGCCGGTCGAGCACGGTGGTACCGGCTGGGGGCCGATGAAACAATATATCTATCTGGAGGAGTTGCAGAAATTCCCGGCGCCGCAGCCGCTCGCCTTCGGCGTCAACATGGTCGGCCCGGTGATCTACACCTTCGGTAACGACGATCAGAAGGACCGGTTCCTGCCGCGCATCGCCAATCTCGACGATTGGTGGTGCCAGGGTTTTTCCGAGCCGGGTTCCGGCTCCGACCTCGCCTCGCTCAAGACCCGCGCCGTGCGCGAGGCAGACCACTACATCGTCAACGGCCAGAAGACCTGGACGACGCTGGCTCAATATGCCGACTGGATTTTCTGTCTGGTGCGCACCGACCCGGCGGCGAAGAAGCAACAGGGCATCTCCTTCCTGCTGATCGACATGACGTCGCCCGGCATCGAGGTCCGCCCGATCGTCACCATCGACGGCGGCCGCGAGATCAACGAGGTGTTCCTGACCGACGTCAGGGTGCCGGTCGAAAATCTGGTCGGCGAGGAAAACAAGGGCTGGGACTACGCGAAATTCCTGCTCGGCAACGAGCGCACCAACATCGCGCGCATCGGGGTCTCCAAGCAGCGCGTGGCGCGCATCCGCGAACTGGCGGCCAAGGAGATGTCGTCGGGACGCCCGCTGATCGAGGACGAGCGCTTCCGCGAAAAGCTCGCCTCGATCGAGATCGACCTGAAGGCGCTGGAGATGACGCAACTGCGCGTGATCGCCGCCGACGCCAAACGCGGCGATACCGGTAGGCCCGACCCCGCCTCCTCGATCCTGAAAATCAAGGGGTCTGAGATCCAGCAGGCGACGACCCATTTGCTGATGGAGGTCATGGGGCCCTATGCCGCGCCCTACCTGCCCGAGGGCGACGACCGCTGGAACGAACCCTCCAACGTGCCCGACTACGCGCGGTTCGCCGCGCCGTCCTATTTCAACAACCGCAAGGTCTCGATCTATGGCGGCTCGAACGAGATCCAGAAAAACATCATCGCCAAGGCGGTGCTGGGGCTTTGAGAGCGGCCCGGATCGCACCCTGGGTGCGCGCGATTTCAGTCTCTCCCCTACCGGAGCAGCCAAAAAGTCCACTTTCGGCGGCGGTGCCAAACTGACAGGGATCAGGACAGACAATGGATTTTGACCTTTCCGAGGAACAATCGATCCTGAAGGATGCGCTCGACCGGCTTCTGGCCGACAAATACGGGTTCGAGGAGCGCAACCGCATCCTGAAATCGGACGCGGGCTGGAGCGCCGCCATATGGCGCCATTATGCCGAGATGGGCCTGATGGCCTTGCCTTTCGCCGAGGAGGACGGCGGCATCGGCGGCGGCGCCGTCGAGTCCATGATCGTGATGGAATCGCTTGGCCGGGTGCTGGCGCTGGAACCTTATTTCGCCACCGTGATCCTGGGCGGCGGCTTCCTGCGGCTCGGCGGCTCGACCGAGCAGCGCGCCGAATGGGTGCCGCAGATCGCCGAGGGAGCGCTCAAGCTCGCCTTCGCCCACACCGAGCGCGATGCCCGTTTCGACCTCAACCATGTCGAGACGACGGCCCGCAAGGACGGCGGCTCATACGTGCTGTCGGGGGCAAAGAGCGTCGTGCTGCACGGCGACTGCGCCGATCGCCTCGTGGTCACCGCCCGCACGGCCGGCGGTCCGCGCGAGGAAGGCGGCGTCGGCGTCTTCCTGGTCGACGCCAACGCCGACGGGGTCTCGCGGCGCGGCTACGCCACCCAGGACGGGCTGCGCGCGGCCGAAATCACGCTCGATGCGGTCGAGGTTCCGGCCGAGACCGTATTCGGCGACCCCGAAAACGGCCTGCCGCTGGTCCGCCATGTCGTCGACCAGGCGATCGCCGCCTTGTGCGCGGAGGCGGTCGGCGTGATGTCGGCGATGCATGCGCTCACCGTTGATTACATGAAGGTCAGAAAACAGTTCGGCGTGCCGATCGGCTCCTTCCAGGCGCTGCAGCACAAGGCCGTCGACATGTTCGTGGCGCTGGAACAGGCACGCTCGATGACCATGTTCGCCACCATGATGGCGGACGAAACCGACGCGGCCGAGCGCGCCCGCGCCATGCACGCGGCCAAGGCCGAGATCGGTCGCGGCGGACGCCTGACCGGCGAAAACGCCGTCCAGATTCATGGCGGCGTCGGCATGACGATGGAATATGCGGTCGGGCATTATTTCAAGCGCATGACCATGATCGATGTCGCCTTCGGCAATAGCGACCATCATCTGCGCCAGCTCGCGCGGGCGGGCGGGCTTTTTGCCGATACGGCGGCATAGGCACGATTCCGACGGACGGGGACCGGCATCCAGGGAAGTTCACGCCACCGCGAGAAGGTGGATCACGACGCGGCGGCAACCTCGCCGCGGGGCACGGTTTTCTGCACCGGATCGCAATAGAGGCGGTAAAGCGTCGCCAGCACTTCGGCGACCTCCGCCGACGCTACCCGGTAGTGGATTTCCCGCCCGACGCGGCGCGTGGCCACAAGGCGTTGCAGGCGCAGCTTGGCGAGTTGCTGGGAGAGCGCCGACTGGCTCATGCCGACGGCCTCGGCCAGGGGCTGCACCGCCATCTCGCCATTGAGCAGATTGCACAGAATCATGAGCCTGTTCTTGTTGGCGAGCGCCGACAGGAGCTCGGCCGCGCTTTCGGCGGATCGATCGAGCCGGTCGATATCCATGCGCATGTTTTTTCCTTGAACATATGAAGATATAGTCATATATAGCGAGAAACCAACAACCGCAACCCCAACCCATCCCTGGTGGCGTTCACATGACAGAATTCACACCCTATTTGTCCCTGTTCGGTGGCGTCCTGATTGGACTGTCCGCCATAGCGTTGATGGCCTTGCACGGCCGCGTGGCCGGCATGACCGGCATCCTGAGTGGCATCGTCCCCCCGGTTGCGGCCGACTGGGCCTGGCGGGCGGCGTTTCTGGCCGGCGCGATCATGGCCCCGATCGTCTTCATCGCGGCAGGCGGCGGCGTTGCCTTTTCGGTGCCTGTTTCGACGCTCGCGCTCGTCGTCGGTGGCTTCGTGGTCGGCATCGGCGTCACCTACGGCGCCGGCTGCACCAGCGGCCACGGCGTATGCGGAATGGCCCGGCTTTCCCCGCGCTCCATCGTCGCCACCGTGGTTTTCATGATCGCGGCCTTCGCGACCGTGTATGTTGTCCGTCATATGATCGGAGCCTGAAGATGAAGATCGTTTCCGCCTTTCTGATCGGTGGCCTGTTCGGGATCGGCATCGCCCTTTCGGGTATGGCCAACCCGGCCAAGGTTCTGAATTTCTTTGATGTCGCAGGCACTTGGGATCCCAGCCTGATCTTCGTGATGGGTGGGGCATTGATCACCACCGCGATCGGCTATCGGCTGATTTTCGGCGCGCGCCAGCGCCCGCTTTTCGACACGCGGTTCTCGCTGCCGACCGCGCGCGACATCGACATGCCGCTTGTCGGCGGCTCGGCCCTGTTCGGCATCGGCTGGGGCATTGCCGGTTTCTGTCCGGGCGGCGCGGTCCCCGCGCTCGGCCTCGGTCATCCGCAAACCCCGATCTTCCTCGCCGCAATGATCGCCGGCATCGTCGTGGCACGCTGGCTGAAGGCTCGCGCGGCCGACGCCGCAATCGCCTGAACCCACCCCTTTCGAACAAGGAGCGCAGACATGACGTCCCCCCTGCCCTTTACGCCCGACCTGTCGGTCAAGCCGGAAGTCGCGGCGTTTTTCGACGACGCCACCAACACCGTCTCCTATGTGGTCAAAGATCCGAGTTCCAAAGCCTGCGCGGTGGTCGATTCGGTGATGGATATCGACTATGCCGCCGGCCGCATCACCTATGACCATGCCGATCAGATCATCGACCATATCCGCAAGAACGGCCTGGCGGTGGAGTGGATCATCGAGACCCATGTCCATGCCGACCATCTGTCGGCCGCGCCCTATATTCAGGAAAAGCTCGGCGGCAAGCTCGGCATCGGCGACAAGATCACAGTCGTGCAGGACACGTTCGGCAAGGTCTTCAACGAAGGCACCGAGTTCCAGCGCGACGGCTCCCAGTTCGATCGGCTTTTCAGGGACGGCGACAGCTACACAATCGGCTCCATGACCGCCTATGCCATGCACACGCCCGGCCATACGCCTGCCTGCATGACGCATGTGATCGGCGACGCGGCCTTTGTCGGCGACACGCTGTTCATGCCCGATGGTGGCTCGGCGCGCGCGGACTTTCCAGGCGGCGACGCCCGCGAACTCTACCGCTCCATCAAGCGGGTGCTGGCACTACCCGGCGAGACGCGGCTGTTCATCTGCCACGATTACGGCCCGAACGGCCGCGATATCAAATGGGAAACGACGGTCGCGGAGGAACGCTCGCACAATATCCATGTCCGCGACGGCGTCTCGGAGGACGAGTTCGTCTCCATGCGCGAAGCGCGGGACGCGACGCTCGATATGCCGAAGCTGATCATTCCGTCACTGCAGGTCAATATGCGCGCCGGGCACTTGCCTCCCAAGGAGGAAGACGGCAAAACCTATCTCAAGGTGCCCGTAAACGGGCTTTGAAGCATCGACACGGCCACCTTCACCCCGCAGTTCCGCAAGAGGTTCAAGACATGGAAATCCGTCAGATCAACCAGGATTTCGCCGTGGCCGGCCAGATCGGTGCCGAGCACATTCAGGCCATCGCCGATGCGGGCTTCAAGAGCGTGGTCTGCAACCGGCCCGACACCGAGGACGGCGCCGTGCCGCATGCCGAGGTTGAGGCGGCGGTCCGCGCTGCGGGCCTGGAATTCCGCTTTATTCCGGTCGTGTCGGGCGCCGTGACCGAGGACAACGTATCGGAGATGTCGGCAGCCCTCGCCACGTTGCCCCGGCCCGTACTCGCCTATTGCCGCACCGGCGGGCGCTGCACGAACCTTTACGGTCTGGTGCAACAGACCGCGGGCTGAGGCGCACGGGCGGCGCAAGCCGCCCTCGACCCCGTAACCAAACAAGACCACGCGCCGGCGAACGCCGTCCGCGGCTGGCGGCGTGCGCGCCGAAGGAACCTGTGGCATGAACAAGACCCGCGCCGGTAAGATCGGCGCCCTGCGTCGATACCTGCCGGTCCTTGACTGGGGACGGGATTATGGCCGCGGTATGCTGACCGACGATCTGCTGGCGGCGGTGATCGTCACGATCATGCTGATCCCGCAATCACTCGCCTACGCGCTGTTGGCCGGCCTGCCGCCGGAGATGGGCCTTTACGCCTCGATCCTGCCGCTGCTCGCCTATGCCCTGTTCGGCACCAGCCGCGCCCTCGCAGTCGGCCCGGTCGCCGTCGTGTCCTTGATGACCGCGACCGCGGTCGGAAGGATCGCCGAACAGGGCAGCACCGACTATGTGACGGCGGCGATCGCGCTTGCCTTCATGTCGGGCGTTATCCTGCTGGCGATGGGCCTATTCAGGCTCGGCTTCCTCGCCAATCTGTTGTCGCACCCGATCGTGTCGGGCTTCATCACCGCGTCCGGTCTGCTGATTGCCGCCAGTCAGCTCAAACACGTGCTCGGCATCGACGCCGGCGGCCACAATCTTCCCGAAATCCTCGGATCGCTCGCGCGAAACCTTTCCGCAATCAACCCGATCACCGCCACCATCGGCGTCCTGTCGGCCGGCTTCCTGTTCTGGGTACGCAAAGGCCTGAAACCGCTTCTCATGCGGGCCGGGCTTGGCCCGCGACCGGCCGATGTCATCGCCAAGGCCGGGCCGGTCGCCGCCGTCGCCGCGACCACGGTCGCGGCCTGGGGCCTCGGGTTGAGCGAGGCCGGCGTCAAGCTCGTCGGGGCCGTGCCGCAGGGCCTGCCGCCGCTCACCATGCCCGCCCTCTCACTCGAGCTGTGGACAAGCCTGTTCGGCTCGGCGGCGCTGATCTCCATCATCGGCTTCGTGGAATCGGTCTCCGTGGCACAGACGTTGGCGGCCAAGAAACGCCAGCACATCGAGCCGGACCAGGAACTGATCGGGCTCGGCGCGGCCAATATCGCGGCAAGCGTCACCGGCGGTTATCCCGTCACCGGCGGCTTCGCCCGCTCGGTCGTCAATTTCGACGCCGGTGCCAGGACCCCGGCGGCCGGCGCCTTCGCAGCCGTCGGTTTGGCGCTCGCGACGCTGTTTTTAACGCCGCTGCTGTTCTTCCTGCCCCAAGCGACGCTCGCCGCGACCATCATCGTCGCCGTACTGTCGCTGGTCGACTTTTCGATCCTGCGCCGCGCCTGGACCTATTCCAAGGCGGATTTCGCCGCCGTCACCGTGACGATCCTCGCAACCCTGCTGGTCGGGGTCGAGGCCGGCATTTCGGCCGGCGTGGCGCTGTCGGTGCTGATCTATCTCTACAACACCTCCAAGCCGCATATGGCCGTAGTCGGCCGCGTACCCGGCACCGAGCATTTCCGCAATGTCAGTCGCCATGCGGTCGACACGCAGCCCGGCATCCTGTCATTGCGCGTCGACGAGAGCCTCTATTTCGCCAATACGCGCTACCTTGAGGACCGGGTCTACGATCTCGTCGCCCAGACGCCGGACATCCGTCACGTCATCTTGATGTGTCCGGCCGTCAACTATATCGACATGAGTGCGCTGGAATCGCTCGAGGCGATCAACGATCGCCTGGCCGACATGAACGTCACGCTGCACCTGTCGGAGGTCAAGGGGCCGGTGATGGACCGGCTCGAGTGCACCGACTTTCTCGATCATCTGACGGGAGAAGTCTTCCTGTCCCAGCACATGGCGATCGCCAAGCTGGCGCCCGCAGCGACGGCTCAGTAAAGCCAGCGCAGCAGGAACAACGAGATCGACGGGAACAGCACCAGGATCACCGTACGGGTCAGATCAGCGGCCACGAAGGGCGCGACGCCGCGATAGGTGTGGGAGATCGGCGTGTCCTTGGCCATCGAGTTGATGACGAACAGGTTCATGCCGACCGGCGGCGTGATCAGCCCCACCTCCACCACAATCAGCACCAGGATGCCGAACCAGATGGCGAACTCCTCCGCCGTCAGCCCATAATCGAGCGCCGTCACGATCGGAAAGAAGATCGGAATGGTGAGCAGGATCATCGACAGCGAATCCATCACGCAGCCGAGGATCAGATAAAGCAGCAGGATGAAGATAAGCACGATCCACGGATTGAAGCCCTGGCCCGAAATATAGGCCGCGATCTCCTGCGGCACCTGCGACAGCGCCAGAAAGCCGTTATAGATCGAGGCGCCAAACACGATGAAGAAGATCATTGCCGTGGCGGTCGCCGTCGCCAACACCGAATCGATGAAGGTCTTGCGCGTCAGCCCGCCATTGGCGAAGGCGATCAGGCCCGTGCCGGCCGCGCCGACCGCCGCGCCCTCCGTCGGCGTAAACCAGCCGAAATAGATGCCGCCGACCACGGCGAAGAACACCATCAGCACCGGCCATACGTCGAGCAGCGCGCGGAACCGTTCCTTATAAGGCGCGCGCGGACTGGCACCGGCGGAATCCGGGAACACGCGCACATAGATAGAAATCGCGATCATGTAGCCGATCGCCGCCAGGACGCCGGGCACGAAGGCCGACAAGAACAACTTGGCGATGTTCTGCTCGGCCAGGATGGCGTAGATCACCAGCACGATCGATGGCGGGATCAGGATGCCGAGCGTGCCGCCGGCGGCCAGCGTGCCGGTGGCCAGCGCACCGGAATAACCGTAGCGGCGCAGTTCCGGCAGCGCTACCTGGGCCATGGTCGCGGCCGTGGCCAGCGACGAGCCGCAGATCGCGCCGAACCCCGCGCAGGCCCCGATTGCCGCCATCGCCACCCCGCCGCGGCGATGGCCGAGCCAGGTCTCGGCCGACTTGAACAGGGCACGCGACATGCCGCCCAGGCCCGCGAACTGGCCCATCAGCAGGAACAGCGGGATGATGGACAAGGAATGGCTGGAAAAGGTCGAATAGGTTTCCAGTTTCAGCTTGCCCAGCATCGGCTTCCAGGTGCCGGTGACCAGATAGGTGCCCACGATGCCGCACAACAGCATCGACAGGCCGATCGGCAGCCGCAGGAAGATCATGAGCAGCAGGACCGGAAAGGACCAGACGCCGATTTCGAGATTGCTCAATGCCCGCCCCCATGGCGTTGCGTGAAAAGCGTCCTGCCCGTCGCCACTTCCCGCACCCGCATGGCCGTCATGTAGAGCGAGATGATCACGGCGACCACCGCCCCGACCATCGCGGCCGCAAAACCCCACCAGACCGGAAACTGCAGGATGAAGGTCGTCTCGCCATAGCGAAGCTTGTCGGCCATCCCGTAGGCCAGCCGCCAGGTCAACACGAGCAGCGTGAGCGTCATCAGAATTTCGGCGACCAGGTCGATCCATCGATTGGCGCCGGCCGAAAGATAGCTGGTGAACAAGTCCACCGTCGCATGGCCGCGGTTGAGCTGGCACCAGGGCAGGAAGGCGAAGACGGCAAACGCCGTTCCCGCCTCGACCAGTTCGAAATCGCCCGGCACAGGCGCCAGGCCGATCGGCACCAGCGAACGCCCGGTGACGCTGACGACCGTCAAGACCGTGATCGCGGCCAGCACGATGCCCCCGGCAATGGCCATCATCCGGGCCAGCGCGTAGATAATGCCGGAAATCGTTTCCATGATCCTCCCCGCTCGCAAACCCTTGGCTGCGACGGTCCCTCAATCGGCACGTTGTCTTTTTGCTATGCTCTATAACAATTAATTATGACCGACAAGCCTTGATGCCACGACATCGTTTGATGCGCAACGACCGAAGGCGCGGACGGCCGCAACACCCTGGCGCGGCAACGTATCCGTATGCCCGACATCGGCGGGAAGGGGATGCGGGGCGGACCTTTTGGCCCGCCCCGCATCCAGCGTACCGGATCACATATTGGTGTATTTGTCGATCAGCGTGCGGGCTTCGTCGATCAACGCCTGACCATCGATCCCCTTGGCCTTCATCTCCTCGACCCACTTGGCGTAGACCGGTTGGGCGGCCTCCTTCCAGCGGGCGACCTCTTCCTCGTCAAGCGTGATGATGTTGTTGCCGTGGTCGACGGCCGCCTGCTTGCTCGGCCCGTCAGCCGAAGCCTGGGTCCGTCCGGCAAAGGCGGAGAATTCGCGGCCCGAATTGTCGTCGATCACTTTCTTCAGATCGTCCGGCAGGCTTTCGTAGCGCTCCTTGTTCATCGCCAGCACGAAGGCGGTGGTGTAGAGGGCGTGGTCGCCGCCGAACTCCGTATGGTTGTTGACCAGCTCCGGCACTTTCAGCGCCGCGGTCACCTCCCAGGGAATGACCGCCCCGTCGATGACGCCTTTCGACAGCGCCTCGGTGACCGCGGGCACCGGCATGCCGACCGCTGTCGCGCCGAGTTCGCCGAGCAGGCCGGTGATGATGCGCGTCGGTGCGCGCAGCTTCAGACCCTTCATGTCGGCAAGGCCGTTGACCGGCTTGCTTGAGTGGATCATGCCCGGTCCGTGCACCCAGGTGCCGATGATGTGGACGTCCTTGAAGTCGGTGTCCTTCATCTCCTTGTCGAACAGGTCCCAATAAGCCCGCGACGTCGCGTCGGCATTGGTCATCATGAAGGGCAGTTCGAACACTTCCACACGCGGGAAGCGGCCGGGCGTATAACCGACCACGGTCCAGATCACGTCGACCGTGCCGTCGATCGCCTGGTCCATGAGCTGCGGCGGCGTTCCGCCGAGCTGCATCGACGGGTAATGCTCGACCTTGATGCGGCCGCCCGAGGCTTCCTCGACGTCCTTGGCCCACACATCGAGCACCAGCTTCGGTACATTCGCCTGCGCCGGCAGGAATTGATGCATCTTCAGCGTCACTTCCTGCGCGAAGGCGGCAACGCCTCCCGCCAGGAACGTCGATGCCATGACCGCGCCGGCGAGCGCGAGCGATTTCAAGGATTTCATTTTCATTCTGTTCCTCCCATTTGATCTTAAAGCCGGAGCCTGGCGACTATCGGCCACGACCAGCTTCCGGTCGAGGTCTATCCTTAGCCGAAAAAGTGTAACAATAAAGCGGGCAGCGGTGATTTTATCGTAACATTATTGCGTACATGCCGGAGTTTCGCCGCCTGGCGGCGACCGGCTTCACCGCACCGGCAGTCCGCCGGCCTCCTTGAGCGATTCAAGCACGATAGCCGTTTTTACATGCTGCACGGATTCGTGCGGCAGCAGCACGCCGTTGACAAATTCCGACAGCGATCGCAGGTCCGGCGTGACGACCTTGAGTATATAATCCATCTCGCCGGTCAGCGCGTGCGCTTCCTGCACTTCCGGCAACCGGGACAAAAGCTCGGCAAAGCGGCGGGCATTGTCGCGGTTGTGGGTGGCGAGCGTGACGGAAATGATGTTGACCAGCGAATAGCCGAGCTTCTCGCGGTCGAGAACCGCGCGATAGCCGCGAATATAGCCGTCCTCCTCGAGTCGTTGCCGACGCCTGGAACATTGCGACGGCGACAGATTCACCCGTTCGGCGATATCGTTGTTGGTCAGACGCGCATCTTCCTGCAAATGCGCCAGTATCTTGCGGTCGAATTGGTCAAGTTGCGCCACGTGTTCTGATACCCGTTATATCATGCACGGTTTGTGCGCAAAAAGACCATTTTGCCGCTCAGATTGCAAGCCTCGTGCGGCCCTGTCGCGCTACAATATCACAATCGCAAATACGCCCTTTTCCAGGCGAGCCGACACCGAGGAGGAGAATATGGGACCGTTCCCGCACGACGCGCCGCCCGCCGAAATCACCGAAAACAATCCGGCCGGAACCGACGGCTTCGAATTCGTCGAATTCGCCCATCCCGAACCGGAAAAACTCGCCGAACTGTTTACCCGGATGGGTTACAGTGCGGTCGCCCGGCACAAGACCAAGGCAATCACCGTCTGGCGCCAGGGCGACATCAACTACATCGTCAATGCCGAGCCGGGCTCGCACGCGATGCGCTTCGTCGACGAGCACGGCCCCTGCGCGCCCTCCATGGCCTGGCGGGTTGTCGACGCCGGCCACGCCTTCGAACACGCCGTGTCGAAAGGCGCCACGCCCTATGAGGGCGACGACAAGACACTCGACGTACCGGCGATCGTCGGCATCGGCGGGTCGCTGCTTTATTTCGTCGAAAAATACGGCGACAAGGGCTCAGTCTACGAGGCGGAATTCGATTGGGACGGAGCGCGCGACCCCAAGCCGGAAGGAGTCGGTTTTTATTACCTCGACCACCTCACCCATAATGTCTATCGCGGCAATATGGACAAATGGTGGGGTTTCTATCGCGAACTGTTCGGGTTTTCGCAGATCCATTTCTTCGACATTGACGGCCGCATCACCGGGCTGGTCAGCCGCGCCATCACCTCGCCCTGCGGCAAGATCCGCATCCCGCTGAACGAGTCCAAGGACGACACCAGCCAGATCGAGGAATATCTGAAGAAATACCGGGGTGAAGGCATCCAGCACATCGCCGTCGGCACGGACGGCATTTATGACGCCACCGACAGGCTGGCCGAAAACGGCCTGAAATTCATGCCCGCACCGCCGGAGACCTATTACGAGCGCAGCCACGAGCGCGTCAGCGGCCATGACGAACCGGTCGAGCGCATGAAGAAGCACGGCATCCTGATCGACGGCGAAGGCGTGGTGAATGGCGGCATGACCAAGATCCTTCTGCAGATCTTCTCCAAGACCGTGATCGGCCCGATCTTCTTCGAATTCATCCAGAGGAAGGGTGACGAAGGTTTTGGCGAGGGCAACTTCCGCGCCTTGTTCGAATCGATCGAGGAGGACCAGGTCCGTCGCGGCGTCATCGGCAATCAGGCCGCTGAATAGGCAACTGGCGAGGTGCGAAACGAAAAGCGGCGCTCACCCCGCCGCTTTTTTTTCGTCGCCGTTTTCCGCGTCTCCACGCCCAGCCGGCCCCGCCTATGCCGGCTGGTTGACGAGAACCCAGCCACCCATCAGCACGAAACCGACCGCGACCAGCCCTAGATAGGTGAGCATGCGCCGCCGCAGCGCCTGGGTCTCGGGATCGCGGGCAACCTTGTAATTGGTGACCGTGAACGGCATCGCCGCGTAGCGCGGCAGTCCGGTGCGGTTGCGCAAGCCCTCCGAGCGTTCCTCGATCCGGTAGCTGAAGCGGATCGCCTGGACAAACAGCGCCAGCACCGTCACGGCCCACAGGCTACTGACCATGAAAAACAGGCTACCCAATTCCCGTGCCCTCCCCGGCTAAAGCATATCTCCCGAAAGTGGGACCCGGTTCGGGATCAAGACATGCGCACAATCGAGGCCTGACGCGCACCGAGTGGCCCTGAAAGGTCGCGACACGCCTGCCGGCCGGCAAGATAACCGAAGCCGCCGACTTTACAATCTCTTGCCCGCCGCCGGGTTCAGGGCTGGTATTCCTCCACCGTCTGCTCGATCGCGCCGAAAATCGAATGACCTGCCTCGTCCTTCATCTCGATGCGCACCGTGTCGCCGAAGCGCATGAAGGGGGTTTTCGGAGCGCCGGTCTCGATCGTCTCGATCATGCGTATCTCCGCAATACAGGAATAGCCGACGCCGCCCGCCTCGACCGGCTTGCCCGGCCCGTCGTCGAGCTTGTTGGAGACAGTGCCCGAGCCGATGATCGCGCCGGCCGAAAGCGGCCTCGTCTTCGCCGCATGCGCGATCAGGGTCGGGAAGTCGAAGGTCATGTCGGTCCCGGCATCGGCGCGGCCAAACGGCTTGCCGTTGAGATCCACCCATAGCGGCAGCGAGACCTTGCCGCCGTCCCAGGCGGCGCCGAGTTCGTCCGGCGTGACCGCGACCGGCGAAAACGCCGAGGACGGCTTTGACTGGAAGAAACCGAACCCCTTGCCGAGCTCGGCCGGAATCAACCCGCGCAGCGACACGTCGTTGACGAGCATCACAAGCCGGATCGCCGCGCGCGCCTCATCCAGGCTTGCGCCCATCGCCACGTCGTCGACGATGACGGCGACCTCGCCTTCCATGTCGATGCCCCAGGCTTCGTCGGCCATCACGATCGGATCGCGCGGCGCCAGAAAAGCGTCGGAGCCGCCCTGATACATCAAGGGATCCGTCCAGAACGAGGCCGGCATCTCCGCGTTGCGCGCCTTGCGCACCAGTTCGACATGATTGACATAGGCCGAGCCGTCCGCCCACTGAAAGGCGCGCGGCAGCGGCGAAAGCGCGTCATGTTCGTGAAAGCGCTCCGCCGGCACTGACCCGTGCTCCAGGCTTTCGGCCAGCGCCTCCAAATGCGGCGCGATCCGCCTCCAGTCGTCGAGTGCGCCCTGCAATGTCGGCGCCAGGAACGAGGCGTCTGCATAGCGTGTCAGGTCGCGCGAAACGACCGCCAGCCTGCCGTCGCGGGTTCCGTCCTTCAGCGTCGCGAGTTTCAAGTCTGCCTGCTCCTTGCTGCGGGCGACACCCGGAGCGGCGGCGAACCACCGGCCGGGTTTGACCCTTTGCGGAATTTGTTGCACCCGTAACGACCCAAAGTGCAACTATCAACGATTCTTGCCATGCCCTCTTCCCGCCATGAGACCATGGATGCAGCCGCGCTGGAACTGGAAAACTTCCTGCCCTATCGCTTCAACCGGCTGGCCGACGCGGTCAGCCGCGACTTCGCCCGTATCTACAAGGACCGCCACGGCCTGACCCGGCCCGAATGGCGGCTGCTGGCCACCCTCGGCCAGTACGGAACCATGACGGCCACCGCCGTCGGACGCCATTCGGCCATGCACAAGACCAAGGTGTCGCGCGCGGTCACCGCGCTGGAAAGACGGCTCTGGCTGACCCGCCGGCCCGACGGGGAAGACCGGCGTGTGGACAATCTCGCGCTGACGAAAGCGGGCGCGCGCGTCTATCGCGAACTCGTCCCGATCGCTCGGAATTTCGAGAAAGAACTGCTCGGCAGCATCGATCCGAAAGACCGCGCCGCGCTGCTGGCGGGAATGCGCGCCCTCGAACGCAAACTGCTTTGAGCGCCGCCACGCGCCCAGCCTACCGACGGGACACACCCTACCAGTCCATCACCACCTTGCCGGCGCTGCCGTCGCGCATTGCCTCGAATCCGTCCCGGTAATCGTCGATCCCGATGCGGTGAGTGATCAACCCCGACACGTCGAGCGGCCCCTGCACCAAGGCGATCATCTTGTACCAGGTTTCGAACATTTCGCGGCCGTAGATGCCCTTCAGGGTCAGCATCTTGAAGATGACCTTGTTCCAGTCGATCTCGAAGGCCGTCGGCGCAATGCCCAAAATGGCGATCTTGCCGCCATTGTTCATCACCTCGATCATGTCGCGAAAGGCGATCGCCGAGCCCGACATTTCCAGCCCGACGTCGAAACCTTCCTTCATGTGCTCCTCGTCCATCACGTCGGCGAGCTTTTCCGCCGACGCATCGACCACGTGATGGACGCCGAGCTTGCGTGCGAGCGCGAGCCGCACCGGGTTGATGTCGGTGATGACGACCTTGCGCGCGCCGACCGCCTGGGCCACCAGCGCCCCCATAATGCCGATCGGCCCCGCCCCGGTGACCAGCACATCCTCACCCACCAGGTCGAAGGACAAGGCGGTGTGGACGGCATTGCCGAGCGGATCGAAGATCGCCGCGATCTCGTCGGGCACGTCGTCGGGGATGGCGACCACATTGTGCTGCGGCAGGCTGAGATATTCGGCGAAGCTGCCCGGCCGGTTGACGCCGACGCCGAGCGTGTTGCGGCACAGATGGCCGCGGCCGGCGCGACAGTTGCGGCAATGGCCGCACACGATATGCCCCTCGCCCGACACGCGCTGGCCGACCCGGTATTCGCTGACGGCCTGGCCGACATCGACGACCTCGCCGACGAATTCGTGCCCCGTCACCAGCGGCACCGGCACGGTTTTTTGCGCCCATTCGTCCCAAGTGTAGATATGGACGTCGGTGCCGCAGATCGCCGACTTTCTGACCTTGATCAAGACATCATTGGGGCCGATCTCGGGCACCGGCACCCGTTCCATCCAGATCCCCGGTTCGGCTTTTGCCTTCACCAGCGCGCGCATCATGTTGGACATGGCGTAATCCTCGGCAATACGGAACGGCTTTGGTCTGCAGATTGCATCACGATATCATGCCCAGTTCCCTGCCGACGGCGCCGAACGCGTCGACGGCCCGGTCGATGTCGGCCGGCGTGTGCGCCGCCGACATCTGGGTACGGATGCGCGCCTGGCCTTTGGGCACGACCGGGAAGGAAAAGCCGATCACGTAGATGCCGCGTTGCAGCAGCCTGTCGGCCATGGCGCTTGCCAGCGCGGCGTCGCCGATCATCACCGGGATGATCGGATGGTCTGCACCGGCGAGCGTAAACCCGAGCTTGCTCATTCCGGCGCGGAAGCGCGCCGCGTTGGCGTAAAGCCGCTCGCGCAGCGCGCCGCCGCCTTCGACCAGGTCGAACACTTTCAGCGACGCGCCGGCGATCGCCGGCATCAACGTGTTGGAAAACAAATAGGGTCGTGAGCGCTGACGCAACCAGTCAACCACCTCGCGCCGGCCGGCCGTATAGCCGCCAGACGCCCCTCCGAGCGCCTTGCCGAGCGTGCCGGTGATCAGGTCGACACGGCCTTCCACCCCGCAATGCTCGGGCGAACCGCGCCCGTTGGCGCCGACGAACCCGACCGCGTGGCTGTCATCGACCATCACCATGGCATCGTGTTTTTCGGCCAGGTCGCACACGCCCTCAAGATTGGCGATGATGCCGTCCATGGAAAACACGCCGTCGGTCGCGATCAGCCGGAACCGCGCGTCGGCCGCCTCCTTCAGACAGCGCTCGAGATCGGCCATATCGTTGTTGGCGTAGCGATGGCGCCTGGCCTTCGACAGTCGCACCCCGTCTATGATCGAGGCATGGTTGAGCGCGTCGGAGATGATCGCGTCTTCCTCCGACAGCAACGTCTCGAACAAGCCGGTATTGGCGTCGAAACACGAGGAATAAAGGATCGCGTCCTCCATGCCGAGGAACCCCGCGATCCGCGCTTCCAGTCGCTTGTGCTCCTCCTGGGTGCCGCAAATGAAACGCACCGATGCCATGCCGTAGCCATAGCGATCGAGCGCCCCCTTGGCGGCCCCGCGCAACGCTTCGCTGTCGGCGAGACCGAGATAATTGTTGGCGCAGAAATTGAGCACCGTCCCGCCGCCGGCAACCGCGATCTCGGCCGACTGGGTAGAGGTGATCACGCGCTCGGACTTGTAGAGCCCGGAACGCCGCAGCTCGGAGAGCTCGTTCTGCAGATGGGTAAGAAATGCCTTTGTCATCGACGACCTCCGCGGCTCTTGTCGCGCATTCGGCGGTCGCAAACAATGGTCGAGGCGATGCGCGCGGCTTTCGCCGTCGACCGCAGCGGCAAGGGGCGTCCGCTTCGCGAAAGCAAATATTAGGACTGCGACGCTAGCGTGCGAAGACCGCCGGAAGGAGGACCGTTGCCGTGATCGGAGAATTGGCCTGCAAAAACGAGCGGGACGTCATTCTGTCGATGCGGATGGACGCGATGCTGAATTCCTCGCCCGCATCGTTTCTCAGCGTTGTCGGAGCGCTGATCGCGGTCTATGTCTACTGGTCACCACCGGTCGCGATCGGCCTTGTTTTATGGCTGACCTGCATCGTGGCGGTTGCCGCCACCAACCTCCTTTCCACCATCCTCTACGCCCGCGGCCTCCCTTCGGGCTGGACGGCGCACTCCTGGGCGCGGTTCGTCTGCATCATGCATCTTTTGTCCGGCCTCGCCTGGGGCGTCGGCGGCGGCTGGATGCTCAGCTTCGCGGACGAACATCAAGCCCTTGTGACCCTGTCGATCGGCCTGGCCGCCGTCACGGTATCAATACCATCGGTTGTGTATCTGCCCGCCTACAACCTGTTCCACCTGCCGATCTTCTGGTCCTACGCGGTCGGATTGGTGATGAGCTCGTTGCAGTTCAATTGGCTGATCGCCATCGGCTTCTTCCTTCTCGGTGCCTTCGCGGTCGCGATCGGCCGGGTTCTCGGCCATCAGCTCTCGACCGCGCTGCGGCTGTCGATCGAGAACAAACGGCTGGCCCAGCATCTGGAGGAACGCAGCGCCGCGCTCGAGGTCGCCAACCGCGAACTCGAGATCGAAAGCCATACCGACCCCCTGACCGGCCTCGCCAACCGTCGCCGGCTGATCAATTTCAGCCGTGCCGTGCGTGGCCGTTGTGCCGTGATGATCGTCGATATCGATCACTTCAAATCCTACAATGACAGTTTCGGACATGTCGAAGGCGACGCCTGCCTGGTGACGGTGGCCAGAACCCTGGTACGCAGCGTCCGACCGAAGCACGACCTCGTCGCGCGTCTCGGCGGCGAGGAGTTCGCGGTCGTCCTGAGCGATGTGGGTCAGGAAGGGGCATTGGAGCGGGCCGAGGCGATCCGCGCCAACGTCCAGGCGCTGCAAAGATCGGGTCCGCAGCGCCTCCGGCGCCGAGTTACCGTCAGCATCGGCGTGTCGACGCGCGAGGCCGACCGGCCGAAATCCCTGTCCGATCTGATGGAGGAAGCCGACGCCGCCGTCTATCGCGCCAAGTCGGAGGGCCGCAACCAGGTCTGCTTCGACGACAGCCCGCAAGCCCAGGACGTGGCCTGACCGGGTTTTCCGACCAAACTCCGAGCGACCCCAACGTCGGGCAGGCATCGCGCGTGAGTCGGCAAACATGCATGCCGAACCCGGCTATCGAACAAACGCACCCAAGGATGAAACTAATCCGGCGCAGCCTCCGTGCCTACCGTGTGATCTCAACACAGGAGAATATTATGCGCCGATTTCCAACCGCCGCTCTCACCTTCGCCCTGTCGGGCTCCGCCGCGCTCGCGATGTCAAATGACGCGGTCATGGTCACCGATCAGGACGTTTCATCCGGCGTCGTGACCGCCGAAAAGATCACTGCGGAAGCCAATGGCTGGCTCGTCGTGCATCGCACCGATACGCAGATGAAACCTGGGCCTGTCATCGGCTATGCCCCGCTCAAGGCCGGGGACAACATGGATGTCAGCGCGATCCTCCAAACGGAGGTGAAATCGGGTGAAATGCTGATGCTTATGGTCCACGGCGAGGCCGGCGGCATGAAGACCGGCGTGTTTGAATACACGCTTGGCGCCAAGGAGGACGGTCCCGTCAGGGTTGACGACAAGCTCGTCATGACCGTGATTTCTGCGAAATAGACCAACCGAACCGGTCTTCGCGGCATTTGGAAAATGCGCCAAAAGGGGCGACGAACGGGCCTTCCCGCACTTCAGAGAAGGCCCGTCCCGTCAGAAAAACGCCTGTAGGCCGGTCTGGGCGCGGCCCAGGATCAGCGCGTGCACGTCGTGCGCGCCCTCATAGGTGTTGACCGTCTCCAGGTTCTGCGCGTGCCGCATGACATGGTATTCGATCTGGATACCGTTGCCGCCATGCATATCGCGAGCGAGCCGGGCGATGTCGAGCGCCTTGCCGCAATTGTTGCGCTTGACAATGGAAATCATTTCCGGCGCCATCCGACCCTCGTCCATCAGCCGGCCGACGCGCAGCGAGCCAAGCAGCCCGAGCGAAATGTCGGTTTGCATGTCGGCCAGCTTCTTCTGGTAAAGCTGCATGCCGGCGAGCGGCTTGCCGAACTGTTTGCGATCCAGCCCGTATTGCCGGGCGCGGAACCAGCAATCCTCGGCCGCTCCCATCGCACCCCAGGAAATGCCGTAGCGCGCCCGGTTGAGGCAGCCGAACGGCCCCTTCAGGCCGGATACGTTCGGCAACAGCGCGTCCTCGCCGACTTCGACGCCGTCCATGACGATTTCGCCGGTAATGGAGGCCCGCAGCGACAGCTTGCCGCCGATCTTCGGCGCCGACAGCCCCTTCATGCCCTTTTCCAGCACGAAACCGCGGATCTGGTTGTCGTGCGCGGCCGACTTGGCCCACACGACGAACACATCGGCGATCGGCGCGTTGGAGATCCACATCTTGGAGCCGGAAATCCGGTAGCCGCCGTCGATCTTGTCCGCCCGCGTCTTCATCCCGCCGGGATCGGATCCCGCATCGGGCTCGGTCAGGCCGAAGCAGCCGATATACTCGCCGGACGCCAGTTTGGGCAGGTATTTCTTGTGCTGCTCTGCCGTGCCGTAGGCGTGGATCGGATACATCACCAGCGAGGACTGCACGCTCATCATCGAGCGATAGCCCGAATCGACACGCTCGATCTCGCGCGCCACCAGCCCGTAGGTGACGTAATTGGCGCCGAGCCCGCCGAGGTCCTCGGGGATGGTGATGCCGAGCAGGCCGGCCTCGCCCATCTCGCGGAAGATCGCCGGATCGGTCTTTTCTTCCATATAGGCGTCCTGCACGCGCGGCGCGAGCTTGTCGGCGGCAAACGCGGCCGCCGCATCGCGCATCATGCGTTCGTCTTCGGTCAACTGGTCTTCAATCAGGAACGGATCGTTCCACACGAAGCTCGCCGGCTTTTGAGCGGACATATTCATAAAACCTCCCGGTGCATCCTGCTGGGTAGGGTCGCGACCCTGGATGCGGCGCGAACCCTGCAAACGAAAAAGCCGCCTTTCCAGCGGCATCGGCGCGCATTGTAGACCCTCCGGCGATTTTGCGCTAACAACTATTTCAAACCGGATGATGCGTTTTTTCGATAGATGGCGAGCATAAGATCCCGATGCGCCGCGCTTTTATCCCGACAGTTTCAGAGCTTCAGGCGTTTCGCGCCTGCGTTCGCTTCGGCACCACGATGCGCGCGGCCGATCATCTCGGATTGACGCAAAGCTCGGTCAGCCGCTCGGTCGGGCAGCTGGAAGACCGGCTCGGCGTCC
Organism: Nitratireductor arenosus; assembly: GCF_009742725.1. Taxonomy (GTDB): domain Bacteria; phylum Pseudomonadota; class Alphaproteobacteria; order Rhizobiales; family Rhizobiaceae; genus Mangrovimarina; species Mangrovimarina arenosa. The sequence goes on from NZ_WPHG01000006.1 coordinate 87,708, forward strand.
ATCTGTTCCACCGCGTGCGCCAGCGCCTGGTGCTGTCGGATGCCGGCCGGCGCTTCCTACGCGACGCCGACTCAATCCTCGACGAATTGCACGAGGCGGCAGTGCGCGTGATGGCCTTCGGCGGCCAGGCCGATGTGTTGAGCCTTGCAGTGCTGCCGACCTTCGCCGACCGCTGGCTGATCCCGCGTCTCGGCCGTTTCCATCGGCTCGCCCCGCACGTCACCATCGACATCGCCGTCCGCCTCGACCCGGTCGATCTGGAGGCCGAGCCCTTCGACGCGGTCATCCAGCGCGGGCCGGTCGACCAGGCGACGACCGGCATCGTGCCGCTGTTCGACGAGGAACTGATCGTGGTCGCCGCGCCCGCGCTGCTTGCCGGACGCCGGTTTCTCGACGACGCCGAACTCGCCGCCCTGCCGCTTTTGCAGCAGTCGACACGGCCGACGCTGTGGTTGGAATGGTTTCAGGCCGCCGGCATCGACCCGCGCACCACCTTGCGCGGCCACCGCTTCGAGCAGTTCTCCATGCTGATCGAGGCCGCCGCCGCCGGGCTCGGCGTGGCACTCGTACCGCGCCTGCTGGTCGGGCCGGAACTTCAAAGCGGCCGCCTGGCTCTTGCTTCGCAGAACGCGATCGCCGGCCAGCATCCCTACCGCCTCGCCTACCGGCCGGGCGGCGAGGAGCAGCCGGGCCTACGCGAGTTCCTGTCCTGGATCAAAACCGAGACGAGCTGACGCGGTTCAGATCCGCAACGCGTAGCGAATACCGTCATAGATCGCGGCATGAACATTGCGCGAGGCGACGGCGTCGCCGATCCGCGCCAGGTCGAACGGCGCCGCGGCGTCCTTGCACGGAAAGATCGCGCCGCCGCTGACAAGCCGTTCATAGTCGACAGCGCCGCGATTGCGCGACAGCGGCTTGAGCGCCAGATAAAGCTCGTCGAGCGGCGCGGTGCCGTGTTCGGCCACCACCTGGTCGACCAGCCGCTCCTCGCGCCAGTCCGGCGCGAAATCCGAGCCGAGTACGGCGGCAAGCTGGTTGCCCACGCGGCGCACGGCGAGAAGCCTGGTGTTGATCGTCACCAGCACGCCATGCCGGTGGAAGGCGCGCATATAGGGCACGTGGTTCATGCCGCCCATTTCCGGCGCGAAAAACCGTTCGGGCGAGACCAGTTCGACCGCCGCCCCCGAAGACGCGGCGATTTCGGCGGCACTCATGCCCTGGTGCCCGCCATTGTCGTCATAGACGAGCACCGAACCGGCCGGCTTGGCCGCGCCGGAAAGAATGTCCCAACTCGTCGTCACCAGCTCCGCGCCCGCCTCCAGCGGCGGCGGCTGCGGCAGGCCGCCGGTCGCAATCAGTACCATCTGCGGGCAAAGCGCCGTGACGTCGTCCTGCTCGGCCCAGCAATCGTAGCGGATGTCGACGCCAAGCCGCTCGAGTTCGGCAAGCCGCCAGTCGACGATGCCGATCAGTTCGCGCCGGCGCGGGTTCTGCGCGGCAAGCCGCACCTGTCCCCCGGCCAGCGGCGCGGCTTCGAGCACCGTTACCTTGTGGCCGCGTTCGGCCGCCACCCGCGCCGCCTCAAGCCCGGCCGGTCCGGCGCCGACCACCACGACCCGTTTCAACGGCCCGTCGCTGCGCGTAATCACATGCGGGATCGTCGCCTCGCGCCCGGTCGCCGCATTGTGGATGCACAACGCCTCCCCGCCCTCATAGATGCGGTCGAGGCAATAGGTGGCGCCGACACAGGGGCGGATACGGTCCTCCTCGCCCGCCAATATTTTCTGCACGATATGCGGATCGGCTATGTGCGGCCGGGTCATGCCGACCATATCGAGCTTGCCGGCGGCGATCGCGTGCCTGGCGGTGGCGACATCGGCGATGCGGGCGGCGTGGAAGACCGGGAATTTCGTGTCCGCCCTGACAGCGCCGGCGAAGTCGAGATGCGGTGCCGACGCCATGCCGCTGATCGGGATTACCCCGGTCAGCGCGGCATCGGTCTCGATATGGCCGCGGATGATGTTGAGGAAATCGACCTTGCCGCAGCCGGCGAGCCGGCGCGCGATCTCCATCCCCTCCTCGCGCGACAGCCCCTTTTGCCAGTCCTCGTCGGCGACCAGGCGCACGCCGACGACGAAATCCGGGCCGACGGCCGCGCGCACGGCCTCGATCACCTGAAAGGCGAAGCGCAGCCGGTTGTCGAGCGCCCCGCCGAACGCGTCCTCGCGCCGGTTCGTCGCCGGCGACCAGAACGAATCCATCAAATGGCCGTAGGCCTCGAACTCGATGCCGTCGAGCCCGGCCGCCTGCATCCTTTGCGCCGCCGCCGCGTAGTCGGCAACGATGCGTTCGATGTCCCAGTCCTCGGCCTGCTTGGGAAAGGCGCGATGGGCCGGCTCGCGCACCGGCGAAGCCGACAGGACCGGTAGCCAGTCGCCCGTGTTCCAGCCCGTGCGCCGGCCGAGATGGGTGAGCTGGATCATCACCTTGCAGTCGTGTTCGTGGCAGGCCTCGGTCAGCTCGGCCAGCCACGGCACGATCTCGTCGCGGAAGGCATGCAGATTGCCAAAGGCGGCCGGACTGTCGCGCGACACCAGCGCCGATCCGGCCGTCATGGTCAGCGCCATGCCGCCCCTCGCCTTTTCGGCATGGTAGAGCCGGTAGCGCGCCTTCGGCAGACCGTCCTCGGAATAGGCCGGCTCGTGCGCGGTCGACATGACGCGGTTTTTCAGCATCAGATGCTTGAGCCGATAAGGCTGGAGCAGCGGATCGTTGGTCATGGCATCACCGCAGGGTCAGTGTAGCGGCAGGCGGCGATAGCGGCCAGGCCTGGCCGGGTCGTCGAAATGGCTCATCGGACCGTTTTCGGAAAAATGCGCCGCCCAGCGTTTCATCGCCGCCGGGTCGAGCTCCACGCCGAGCCCCGGCCCTTCGGGAACCCGGACCGTATCGTTCTCTTGCCGGAACGGCCCGTCGCGAATGACGTCGCCGACCTGCCAGCGAAACAGCGATTGCGAGGCTTCCGTGATCCACGGCGTCGCCGCCACCACGTGCAGATAGGCCGCCGTCATGATGCCGAGATCGTTGGAATAGCACCAGAACCCCTTGCCCATCGTCTCGCAGGCGGCGATGAATTTCAGCGTCTTCGACAGCCCGCCCAGGGCGGCGAAATTGCATACGAACGTGTCGGGCGCGCCGAGCGCCACCGCGCGGCGCAAATCGGGCACGTGGGTGGAAAACGGGATGGCCGAATGCTGGCGCAGCGCCGCCATCTCCTCGAACGTCGCGACCGGATCCTCGTAATTGCGGATGTTGAACGGCTCGATCTCGCGCAGCACCCAGCGCGCCGTGGTCAGCGACCACTGCATGTTGGAATCGAGTTTGAGCTGGACGTCCTCGCCCAGCGCCTCGCGCAGCATGCGCACGGTGCGGATTTCGAGCTGCGGATCGCCGAGGATCAGCTTGCCCTCGAAGATCGAGGCGCCGTGCTCGGCCCGCATCCTGAGGCAATACTCCACGATCGCCTCGGGGCTCATCTCGCCGCCGGCCCCGTCCTGCGACGGGCGGAAGGCGAAATATTCCGAAAACGGAATGTCCTTCCTGACCGCACCGCCGAGCAGGGTGTAGAGCGGCAGGCCGAACGCCTTGCCGCGAATGTCCCATAGCGCCAGTTCGACCGCGCCGAAGGCGACCGAGGCGGCGTTCTCGCCGGTATTGGCGGTGATCTGCCAGGGCGGCACGCAGCGCGCCTCGCAATCGGCGAGGTCGAGCGGGTCGGCGCCAATCAGCGCCGGCGCGATCTCGGCCCTGATCACCTCGCCGAAATGCCACCACGGCGCCTCGCCGAGCCCGACCAACCCCTGGTCGGTTTCCACCTCGACGATCGATTTCGACGCCCCGCCATAAAGCCCTGCCGTCCACCAGAACGGGGCATCGAAGGGCACGTTGACATGGGTGACGCGGATATCGGTGATTTTCATCGGCCCGACCGTCCGCTCGCTTTCATCGCCGCATTGCCCCGCCAGTTCGCAATCTCTCGCTGAGGTAAGCACGGAAGGATCGCGTACATCGTTCCGGGGGTCGAAAACCTGGCAGTCCGCATTCTCAATACCACGCGTCTTCCATCGCCGCGTCCTTGCGCGCGATGAAGTCCCTGAGCGCCGCGTCCACCCCCGCGTCGAGGGGCGGCGCCTCGAATTCGGCAAGCCGCTTCTTCCACAGCTTGTTGGCCCTTCCCGCCGCGTCGTCGGCGCCTGCCGCCTCCCATTTCTCGAACGGGTCGTTGTCGGCCGTCTCGCTGTCCCAGAACGCCGTCTGGTAATTGGCCATGGTATGCTGGCAGCCAAAGAAATGACTGCCGGGCCCGACCTCGCGAAACGCGTCGAGGGCGAGCTGGTTGTCGTCGACCACCACCCCGCCGAGATAGGAATGCAGCGCGCCGCACAGATCCGTGTCCATGACGAATTTTTCGTAAGACATCGACAACAGCCCGTCGAGGAAGCCGGCCGAATGCAGGATGAAGTTCGCCCCGCAATGGATCGCGGCCAGCATCGACATGGTCGCTTCCGTCATCGCCTGCGCGTCGGGCAGTTTCGAGGTGGTGAAATTGCCCGAACATCTGAGCGGCAGCCCCAGCCGGCGGGCGAGTTGGCCGATCACCATCGAGCCGATCGCCGGTTCCGGCGTGCCGAAGGTCGGCGAGCCCGAGCGCAGCGACATCGACGACAGGAAATTGCCGAAGATCACCGGCGCGCCCGGCCGTTCGAGCTGGGCCAGCGCGCAGCCGGCCATCGTCTCGGCCAGCGACTGGGCGATGGCGCCGGCATTGGTGACCGGTCCCATCGCGCCACCGAGGATGAACGGCACGATCACCGTACCCTGATTGGCGCGCGCATAGGCGCGCAGCACCCTGGTCATCGTGCCGTCCCACACCAGCGGCGAGTTGACGTTGAGATTGCCGAGGATGACGCAGTTTTCCTCCACGAACGGCGCGCCGAACAGCATGCGGCACATCTCGATCGAATCCTCGGCCCGTTCCTCGGCCGTGACCGAACCCATGAACGGACGGTCGGAATAGCGTATATGGCTGTAGACCATCTCCAGGTGACGCTTGTTGACCGGCAGGTCGACCGGCTCGCAGATCGTGCCGCCGGAATGGTGCAGCCACGGCGAGGCCTGACCGAGCTTGATGAAATTGCGGAAATCCTCGATCGTGCCGTAACGACGCCCCTGGTCGAGATCCATCACGAAGGGTGAGCCGTAAGACGGCGCGAACACGACCGCGTCGCCGCCGATCAGGACGGTCTTGTCCGGGTTTCTGGCATGCTGGGTAAAGGTCGATGGCGCGGTTTTCAGCACCTCGCGCAACAGGCCGGGCTCGAAGGTGACCCGCACGCCGTCGACACGCGCTCCCGCGCGCCGCCAATGGTCGAGCGCCGCCGGATCGTCGCGAAACTCGATACCGATCTCGGCCAGGATCCGGTCGGCCGTGGTCTCGATGCGCGTGAGATTTTCTTCCGACAGGATGTCGTAGGTGGGGATGTTGCGGATGATGTAGGGCCGCCCGGGGCCCTGCCCGGCATGCGCACGCTGCTCGCGCCGCGCGTTGCGTCCGCCGCGTTCGCGGCGCGCCCCGCCGGTCGTGGCCTGATCTGCCGCCGCCTCCATGGGACCTCCCGAACACAAGCAAGCAAAAGCAGGATCGAGGCTAACGGCGTCGCGATCATTTGTGACGCTGGAAAATCTTCGGCCTTTCTATAAGCTCCGTTTATGCAGAGCTTGCGCCACCTGCTGCCGTCGGCCGGCAGCCTGATCGTCTTCGAGGCCGCGGGAAGGCTCGAAAGCTTCACCGCCGCCGGGCGCGAGCTCGGCATGAGCCAGGCTGCCGTCTCCTACGCGATCCGCGGCCTGGAAGACCGGCTCGGCCTGCCGCTGTTCGAGCGCCGCCATCGTCAGGTGCGCCTCACCGAGGCGGGCAGTCATTTCTTCGCCGACGTCTCGCTTGGCCTCTCCCACATCCGCAAATCGGCCGAGGATCTGCAACTGGCAGCCAGCGGCGGCCATGTGACGCTATCCGCCTCAACCGCGTTCGCTTCGTTCTGGATGATGCCGCGACTGCAGCTCTTTCGCGAGGAGGTGGCGGGCGTCGATCTACGCATTCAGACCGCCGAGCGCGACCTCGATATCGTCGCCGAAGGCATTCCGCTCGGCATTCGCGGCGGCAACCCGAAGGAATGGCCCCGCTACGAGGCGCTGCCGCTCGCCGAGGAAGTGATCTTTCCAGTCGCAAGCCCCGCCTATGCCGCCCGCTTCGGCCTGCCGGCAACGGTGGCCGATCTGCACGAGCACCGCCTGATCCATCTGGAAGAACCTTATCGCGAGGCGGCGAGCTGGGCCGACTGGTTCCGTTCGGCCGGCTTCACCGGCCAGGTCGCGAGCCGCAGCCTTTTGATCAACGATTACGCGCTGGTTCTGCAGGCGGTGATGGAGGGCCAGGGCATCGCGCTCGGATGGCAATATCTGGCTGAGCGGCTGCTGGGCAGCGGGCTTTTGGTGCGCGTCACCGACCATGCCATGGCGACCGGAAAGCGTTTTTTCATCGTCTGGCCACGCGACCGCGAACTCACCGACAATGCCCGCAAGGTCCGCGATTGGCTTTTGAGCCAGGCCTGATCCCGGCGAGCCCGGCACGCACGTCGCGTCGTCAACGTAACCGTTTGATAACCCACGATTGATAAAATTGACGGCTGGAGCGGTCAACGGTCCTCAGGAAACGGAGATGAACGGCTTTCCGACACAGGCACCCGCACCAATCACGACATCCGCGGAAAAACGGCGGCATCCCCGGCGGCGGATCAATTTGCTGGTCGAGATCGAACTTCCCACGCGTGGCCTGCGTGCCATGACCGACGCCAGGGCCGTGGTCTGCAACATCTCCGAGGGCGGCGTTCTTCTCGATCCGATCGACATCACCGAGATGCCGGACTGCTTCTACCTTCGTTTTCCCCACAGCCGTGAAAGGCTCGCCTGCTACGTCGTCAATCGCGGCCGCCGCTTCGTCAACGTCATGTTCGCGCGCCCAGTGCCGGCCACCTTCGTCGAGGAAATCGTCGATTTGCCAGCCTATTCGCGCCTGAGCCGCTAACCGCCGGCATCAATGCCCCCGGCCGGATCGGTTTCGTGTCCGACGCCTCCTGTCCTTGTCGGCGAATCCGGCTATAAGCGCGCCATGCCCATTCGCCAGCTTACCGACACGATGATCAACCAGATCGCCGCCGGCGAGGTCATCGAGCGTCCGGCGAGCGTGGTCAAGGAACTGGTCGAAAACGCTCTCGACGCCGGCGCCGGCCGCATCGAAGTGGCGACCGCCGGCGGCGGGCTCAATTTGATCCGCGTTATCGACGATGGCAGCGGTATCGCCGAGGACGAACTGCCGCTCGCCGTGGCGCGTCATTGCACCTCCAAGCTGTCCAACGACATCCACGACATCCGCTCGCTCGGCTTTCGCGGCGAGGCCCTGCCCTCGATCGGCGCCGTCGCCCGGCTCGTCATCCGTTCGCGCGTCAGGGGAGCGGGCAGCGGCAGCGAAATCCGCGTCGACGGCGGCAGTCTCAGCGGCCCGCAGCCGGCACCGGCCAATCCCGGCACGATGGTCGAAGTGCGCGACCTCTTCTTCGCCACCCCGGCCAGGCTGAAATTCATGAAGGGCGAGCGCGCCGAGACCAGCGCCGTCGCCGATACGGTCAAGCGCATCGCGGTCGCCTTCCCGCAGGTGCGCTTCACGCTTACCGGCGGCGAGCGCACCCGCCTCGATCTTCCCGCCGAGGCGCAAGGGCCGGACGGCATGCTGGGCCGGCTCGCCCGGGTTCTGGGGAGTGAATTCGCCGAAAACGCGCTCGCCGTCGAGGCCGAGCGCGAAGGTGTCGGGCTGTCGGCGCGGATTTCCATCCCCTCCTTCACCCGCGCCAACGCGCTGCACCAATATGCCTATGTCAACGGACGGCCGGTGCGCGACCGCCAGGTCGCAGCGGCGATCCGCGCCGCCTATGCCGATGTCCTGCCGCGCGACCGACACGCGGTCGCCGCCCTGTTTCTGACCCTCGACCCCGCGCTTGTCGACGTCAATGTCCACCCGGCCAAGGCCGATGTCCGCTTCCGCGATCCCGGCCTGGTCCGCGGCCTGATCATCGGCGCCATCCGCCAGAGCCTGGCCGAAGCCGGCATCCGCCCCGCCACCAGCGCGGCGAGCGAACTGCTCGAGGCCTTTCGCCCAGGCGCGGGCGCCGGCCGGCCGGCTGGTTCCGGACCCGGCCACGGTGCGCCCGCCTCCTGGCCGCGCCCCTTCGCCGTGCCGGGTTTCGACCCGGCGCGCTCGCCGCACCGTCCGCTCGTCGACGGCTTCGCCGAGGCGGGCCAGGCCGCCTTCTTTGCCGCCGCAGAACCAAGCGCCGACGCGCGGGCGGCCGCGCCCGACGCCCCGGCCGAATTGCTGCGCACGCCGCTGGGGGCCGCCCGCGCGCAGGTGCACGAGAACTATATCGTCGCCCAGACCACCGATTCGCTGGTGATCGTCGACCAGCACGCCGCGCATGAGCGCCTGGTCTACGAGGCGCTGAAGACCGCGATCCACGCCCGCCCCCTGCCCGCGCAACTCCTGTTGTTACCCGAGATCGTCGACATGGCCGAGGACGACGCCGACCGGCTGGCGCGCCATGCCGATACGCTGCGCCATTTCGGGCTCGGCCTGGAACGCTTCGGCCCCGGCGCGGTGGCGGTGCGCGAGACGCCGGCGATGCTCGGAGAGACCGACACCGCCGCTCTGGTGCGCGACCTTGCCGACGAGATCGCCGAGAGCGACACCGCCGACACGCTGAAGAACCGACTCGACCGCATCGCGGCGACCATGGCCTGTCACGGCTCGGTGCGTTCGGGCCGCCGCCTGAAGGCCGAGGAGATGAACGCGCTGCTGCGCCAGATGGAGGCGACCCCCGGCTCGGCGACCTGCAACCACGGCCGGCCAACCTATATCGAGCTGAGACTCGCCGACATCGAGCGCCTGTTCGGCCGCCGCTGACGCGCTTTTGAACCCGCACGCCGGGCACGCCCGCTTGACCCGGCCGCCGAAATATGGCGCTTAGGTCACGCATCGCAACCACGGAAAGCGCGACGATGAACCGGTTCGAAGGGCCAGGCGCCAAGGAAGCGCGATTGCGCTATCTCGACGGAGATTTCCAGGTCACCAGCCCGGGTTCGTTCGTGCGTTGCGCGGTGACCGGCGAGCCGATCCCCCTCGATGAGCTGCGTTACTGGAGCGTCGCGCGCCAGGAAGCCTATGTCAGCGCCACCGTCTCGCTCGGCCGCGAAATCGATCTCGACCCCGATTTGCGCCGCCGCGGCTGACCAGGCACCCCCGGTCTTAGACAATCTCCAATGACCGTGGGGTCCGGCCCGTACCGTCTGCCCGGCAGTTCACCCGTGCCGCGACACGCCGTGGCGCCGGGTCTCATAGGCCTCGACCGTTTCGGCGATGATGCGCTGCGGTGCGTCGGCCGGCTCGAAGGCGAGCCCGATCTCCAGAACCGTAACGGTTGCGGCCAGGGCACGCCCGGCCTCGGAGCCGGTGGCGAGCCGCACGGCGTCCTTTTCGGTCGTGATGAGGTCGAGATCCTGGGCCGCCGCCTCGGCGGCGAGATCGGCGATCTCATCCTCCGCGAAGACGTGATGATCGCCGAAACCGCGGCGATCGACGACAATCCCGCCCGCCGCCTCGACGGTCAGGAAGAATTTTTCCGGGTCGCCGATCCCGGCAAAGGCGAGAAACCGTCGGCCGCGCAGGGCACGGGCCTTTTTCGGTTTGACCGTCGCCGCGTAGACCGGCTTGCCGGCGCGCGAAGCGCGCCGGATGACGCCAGCCGCCTTATCGCCGTCGCCGACCGCGAGCACGGCGTCGGCGAATGCCATCTGCCGCACCACCGGCGCGCGCACCGGTCCGCCGGGAATGATATGCCCATTGCCGAGCCCGCGCCGCGCATCGATGACGATCAACGCGCAATCGATATGGATGTGGGCGCTCTGGAAGCCGTCATCCATGACCAGAAAATCGCAACCCTTGGCGATCAGCGCCCGCGCGCCCTCGGCCCGTTTCGGCGTCACGACGACCGGCGCATGGCGCGCCAGAAGCAGCGGCTCGTCGCCGACGTGGCGCGCGGCGTCGCGTTTGGCATCGACGAAATGCGTTTGCGCATTGGTTCCGCCATGGCCGCGCGACAGGATGCCGGGCTTGTAGCCGGCGCGCCGGGCCGCCCGCGCCATCGCGATCGCGGTCGGCGTCTTGCCCGCGCCGCCTACGGTCAGATTGCCGACGCAAAGTACCGGCGCGGCCACCTTTTCGCGCGGCGCATACGCCATTTGCCGGCCGGCGACGAGCCCGTAGACCCACGACAGCGGAAGAAGCGAGCGCGCGCGCCAGTCCGCTTTTTCCCACCAGAAAAGGGGGGCCTCGCTCGCCACCGTCAACGCCTCCTGGCGCTGGCGTCCTCGAGCCGGGCCTTGACGATCAGCGGCTGGATATAGGGTTCGAGAGCGCGCAAGGTGGTCGCGAGCGCACCGCGCATGTCTTCTACGGCCGCGCGCCCGGCAACGATCATCTCGCGACGCTTGCCTTCATTGTTGAGCAGGAAATTGACCGCGCCGGCCAGCATGTCGCGATCGTGGACGAGCCGCGCCCCGCCGCGTTCGATCAGTTGCTGATAGGCGTCGCGGAAATTCTGGACGTTCTTGCCCGAAAGCACGGCTGTGTCGAGCATCGCCGGCTCAAGCGGGTTTTGCCCGCCCTCGGCCAGCAGCGAGCGCCCGACAAAGGCGATTTCGGTCAGGCGCAGATACAGCCCCATCTCGCCGATCGTGTCGCCCAGAAGAATGTCGGTGTCGGGCGTTACCGGCTCGTCCCGGCTGCGGCGGGCGACCTTGAGCCCCTTTTCGGCGAACCGCGCCAGCAGGGCATCGCCACGCTCGGGATGGCGCGGCACGATGATGGTCAGGATATCGGGATGGCGCGATTTCAAAAGCGCATGGACATCGGCAGCGACCGCTTCTTCGCCTTCATGGGTCGAAACCGCCGCCCAGCTCGGGCGCGCGCCGATTTCCCCGCCGATCCGCGCCAGACACGCCTGATCGACCAGCGGCGGGTCGGTGTCGACCTTCAGATTGCCCGACACCGTCACCGGACGAGCGCCGAGCGCGGTAAAACGCTCGCCGTCGGTTTCCGACTGCGCCACGACATGGGCGAGATTTTCCAGAAGCGCTTCCGCCAGATGGTTGCGCTTCTTCCAGGCCGCGAACGAGCGGTCCGAAAGACGGCCATTGACCAGCACCTGCGGAACCCGGCGCGCGCCGAGTTCCAGAATGGTCATCGGCCAGATCTCCGATTCGGCGATGATGGCGAGGTCGGGCGACCAGTGCGATAGGAACCGGCTGACCGCCGGCTTGAGATCGAGGGGCACATATTGATGGATCACGCGGTCGCCCAACCGCTCCTTGACCACGCGCGCCGAGGTGACCGTCCCGGTGGTCATGACGACCCCGATGCCGTAACCCACGATGCGCTCGATCAGTGGAACCACGGCGTTGGTTTCGCCGACGCTGGCTGCATGCATCCAAACGATCGGCCCGCGCGGCCGCGCGATTGCGGTGAAACCGTAGCGTTCGCGCCGCCGACCGGCCTCCTCCTTGCCCCGGGTCGAGCGCCACGCCACATAACCGCCGACCAGCGGATAGGCGACCGCGCCGGCCAACCGGTAGGTCGACAGCAAAGTGCGCGCCCAGCGTTCACTCATTTCCGCGCGCTAACCAGGCGATACGCCTCGGCGGTGACAGCGTTGAGCCCCGCGGTGATCTCGCGACGCTTGCGCTCCAGTTCGGCATCGTCGGCATCCGCCGGCACATGGATCGGATCGCCGACAATCACAGCCTTGCGCCCGAAGGGCAGATTGATCGTCGTCTTGTCCCAACTGCTCTCGATCACCTTGCGGCGGCTGGTAGCAAGCGCGACCGGCACGACCGGGCGACCGGAGATGCGCCCGAGCATGGCGATCCCAAGACCGGCCTCGCGTGGCGTCCCATGTGGAATATCGGCGATCATGGCGACCGCCGTGCCACCGTCGAGTGCCTTTTTTAGGGTCAGCAGCGCCCGAATACCGCCTTTTTCGAGCGTACGCGCACGGTCGCGCCCGCCCGAGCCGCGCACGATCTCGAAACCGAAGCGTTCGGCGACCCGCGCGTTGAGTTCGGCATCCCGGCTGCGCGAGAACAGCGCCGCCATCTTCGCGCCTTTCGGCTTCATGCAGGGGGCCAGGATGTGCTGGCCGTGCCAGAAGGCGGCGATCCCCGGCGCATGCACGTCGAACGCGGCCGAGGCGTCGTGCGAGCCTTTCGCCGTCCTGTTGGCGGCATAGATGAAGCGCAGCGCCACTCCGATCGCCACCGTGATACCGTCGAGCACGAAGGCCGACTCGGCGAGCGGAGCCCGCACCTTGCGCCAAAGCCTCTTTGTCATGGCCGGTCGTTTTCCCGCGCGCGAACCCCGCGCATCGTCCAGGCGACCCAAATGCTCGTCCGTCATCGGATCCGTCCCGCTACCCGTCCGTCTCTGGATCGAGGAGACGATGCAGGTGGACAATGAAATACCGCATATGCGCGTTGTCGACGGTGGCTTGCGCCTTGGCCCGCCAAGCGGCTTCCGCGGCGTTGTAGTTCGGATAGACCCCGACGATGTCGAGCGATTCGAGATCGCGGAAATGGACGCCCTCGAGTGAATCGAGCTCACCGCCGAAGACCAGGTGCAAAAGCTGCTTCTCGCCGGTGTTCTCAGCCATTTCCCTGCCCGCCATCATGTTCGAAATTCCGAATCTGCTTAAATCATTCACGCCCGGATGGAAACACACGCTTTTCCGTTTACGTAAACCGCGTCGTGGTCCTGTTCCATTCACGCGCACCGGTCAAACGGCGCCAGGCGCGCGTTCATTCACGCGTGCTGCGTGTTTATGGTTTTCGCCAGCGCCCACAACAGGTCGCCGCTGCCGGCAACCAGCGTGCCATGGCGGACATCCGGCCGGCCATAGATCGGTGCTTGCCCGAATTCGTTCAAGATAAGGCCGCCCGCCTCCGACAGGATGAGGTCGGCGGCGGCCAGGTCCCAATCGTGCGAATTGGGGCTGACGAACGTGGCGTCGAGCCGGCCGCAGGCCAGAAGTGCGAGCCGGTAGGCGAGCGAGGGCACGTGGCCGGCGCGCTTGATGCCGGCGCTGAGCGGCTGGGCCACGGCGTCCACAAGCGCTTTCGGACCGCCAACCAGGGCGGCCTCACCGGGCTGCCTGACGGCGATGCCGCTTTCGCCCAGAAAGGCGCCATGCGCCTCCGTCGCCCAAAAGGTCTCGGACATGGCGGGACATTCGAGAACGCCGGCCAGCGGCTTGCCGTCCTCGATCACGGCGATGCTCACGCACCACGTATCGCGGCCTTCCAGAAAGCCGCGCGTCCCGTCGATCGGATCAACGACGAAGGTCCGCCGGGCCGTCAGCCGCTCCGGCGAATCCCGGGTCTCTTCGGAAAGCCAGCCATAATCCGGCCGTGCCGCGGTCAGGGTTTTGCGCAGGAAGCGGTCGACCTTGATATCGGCCTCGCTGACCGGCGAACGGCCGCCCTTGAGCCAGACTTCCGGGTCCTTGCCGAAATAACCGAGCGCGATCCGGCCCGCCTCCGCCGCCGCCTCGCGGATCAGAGCCAGATCGGCGTCGTAGGCCCGGCTTCTGGGTTCAGTCTCCCGCAAGCGTCATTCCTTCGATCAAGAGGGTCGGCGCCGCGGTGCCGAAATTGCGGTCGATGTCGTCGGCCGGGACCATGCGCATGAACATGTCCTTGAGATTGGACGCGATCGTGACTTCGGAAATCGGATGCGTCAGTTCGCCGTTTTCGATCAGAAACCCCGACGCACCACGACTATATTCGCCCGTCACCATGTTGACGCCCTGCCCGAACACTTCGGTGACGTAAAATCCGGATCTGACCGACGCGATCAGCTCCTGCGGCGACACCTCGCCGGGTTCGATCGCCAGATTGGTCGAGGCCGGTGTGACCGAGGAACCCGAGCGCACGCCGCGGCCATTGCTTCGAAGGCCGAGCTCGCGCGCGACCGAGGTCGACAAGAACCAGTGCGCAAGCACGCCCTTGTCGACCATCACCAACGCCTTGCCGGCGAGGCCTTCCCCGTCGAAGGGACGGGAGGAGGGTCCACGCACGCGTCGCGGCTCGTCCGTCACACTGATCGCGGCTCCGGCCACCGCCTTGCCCATGTGCTCGCGCAAAAAGCTGGTCTTGCGGGCGACCGCCGCGCCATTGATGGCGGCCGCCAGATGCGCGGCGATGCCCCGCGCGACGCGTGGATCGCAGACCACCGTGATCGGGCCACTCTTGGCTTTGCGCGCGCCGAGCCGGCGCACAGCGCGCTCGCCGGCCAGGCGCCCGATCTCCTCGGGTGCCTCGAGGTCGGAAAAATGCAACCGCGAGGAAAAATCGTAGTCGCGCTCCATCGCTGTGCCCTCGCCGGCGATCACGCTTGCCGCGCGCGAAAACCGGGTGGCGGCGTAATGCCCGAAAAATCCGTTCGAGGTCGCCAGGACCAGTCCGCCGAGACCGGCGCTGGCCGAGCTCCCGCCCGAATTGGTCACGCCTTTGACCGCGAGCGCCGCTTCCTCGGCCGCCAGCGCGTCGGCACGCAACTGTTCACTCGCCAGTTCCGTCGGGTCGAACAGATCGAGATCGGGCATATCGGTTGCAAGCTGCGCCGGCTCGGCGAGACCCTGAAAGGGATCTTCCGGCGAGGCCTTGGCCATGGCGACGGCGCGCTCGGCGAGTGCGGGAATATCGGCGCCGCTGCTGGCCGAAACGCTCGCCACGCGCCGGCCGACGAAAACCCGCAGCGCGACCGAATCGTTTTCCGACGAATCGGTCGATTCCACCTTGCCGAGCCGCACCGAGACGCTGGACGAGCGGCTGCGCATGACGACCGCGTCGGCCGCATCGGCCCCGGCGCGCGTGCCCGCCTCGACCAGTGCCGTGACGAGGTCGCCGAGCTTTTCAGTATTCATGCGGTCTGACATACGTTATTTCCGGTGGAAAGCCTCGCCATGCGGGCAGGAGCGGCCGCGACGCGGACAGGTTCCATCTATTGCGCCGCAGGCTCATGTGCAATGGCGCGCATCGCCGCGCTCGAACGATTACCGGGGAGGCCCATGGCTGCCGAAGGCGCGACATATTTCTCGCAAGCCCTCCTGCTTCTCGGCGGAGCCGTGATCGCGGCGCCGCTTTTCAAGCGGATCGGCCTGGCGACGGTACTCGGCTATCTCGCCGCCGGCGTGGCGATCGGCCCGGTCGCGACCCTGATCGCGGGCGGTGAGGAATTGCTGCATGTCGCAGAGCTCGGGGTGGTGTTGTTGCTGTTCGTCATCGGGCTGGAACTCAAACCCTCGCGCCTTTGGGCGATGCGCCGCGACATTTTCGGCCTCGGGCTCTGCCAGGTGGTGGTCACGGGACTGGTTCTGAGCGCGGCCACGATGGTTTTCAGCGACCTGGCCTGGCAACCCGCCACCATCGTCGGCTTCGCGCTCGCCCTGTCGTCGACCGCCTTTGCCATGCAGCTTCTGGAGGAACGCGGCGACACCAACCGCCATTACGGCCAGACGTCGTTTTCGATCCTGCTGTTTCAGGATCTGGCGATCGTGCCGCTGCTGGCGCTGGTGCCCTTGTTTGCGCCCGGCGGCGGCGAGAGCGAACGCACCGGTCTCGAGCAGTTCGCAATCGCGGTTGTGGCGGTCGTCGCCCTGCTCGCCGCCGGCCGCTATCTGCTCAACCCCTTGTTTCGCATCATCGCCAATACCGGCGCCAAGGAAGCGATGATCGCAGCCGCCCTGTTCGTCGTGCTCGGCGCTGCCGCGCTGATGCAGTTCGCCGGCCTGTCGATGGCGATGGGCGCCTTCATCGCCGGCGTGATGCTGGCCGAATCGTCCTATCGCCACGAGCTCGAGGCCGATATCGAGCCGTTTCGCGGCATTCTGATCGCACTGTTCTTCATGGCAGTGGGCCTGTCGCTGCAGCTCGACGTCATTTTGGAAAACTGGCTGACGATCATCGTTTCCGTTCCCATTCTGATGGCGGTCAAAGGTATTTGTATCTATGCGCTGTGCCGGCTGTTCGGATCGCCGCATGCCTCCTCCGTACGGGTTAGCCTGCTGCTGCCGCAGGGTGGTGAATTCGGCTTCGTTATTTTCTCGGCCGCCGCGTCGGCCTCGATCTTTCCCGAGACCACCGCTTCCCTGCTGATCTCGATCGTGACCTTGTCCATGGTGCTGACGCCGATAGCGGCCGGGCTGTCGCGTTTCCTCATTCCCGCCGAGGAGGCGGAAACCATGGAGGAGGATTTCAACGGCGCCGGCTCCGACGTTCTGATGATCGGCTTTTCGCGCTTTGGCCAGATCGCCGCGCAAATCCTGCTGTCGGGCGGCCGCGACGTCACCATCATCGACCATTCCGCCAACCGGGTCCGCGCGGTGGAGAAATTCGGCTTCCGCATCTATTTCGGCGACGGCTGCCGCAAGGATGTGCTGGAGGCCGCAGGCATTCGCCATACCAAGATCGTCGCGGTCTGCACCAGGGAGAAGGAGACAACCGACCGGATCGTCGACCTGATCCAGATGGAGTACCCGCACGCCAAACTTTATGTGCGTTCCTACGATCGCACGCATGCTCTCGAACTGCGCGCCAAGGGCGTCGACTACGAACTGCGCGAAACCTTCGAATCCGGACTTTTATTCGGTCGCCGGACCCTGGAGGCGCTGGGCTTCGACGAGGAGACCGTCGCCGGGATCGGCGAGGACGTTCGGCGGCGCGACGAGGAGCGCCTAGCAATCCAGGCAGTCGAGGGACTCTACGCCGGCAACGACATGTTGAAGACGCGGACGATGACACCCGAACCTCTGGTCAAGCCGAGCCGGGAAGCCCGGCGCATCGACAAGGACACCGAGGCGACCGGCGACACCGAGCCCAACCGATAACGCCGACTTGTTGATATTCATGCTGGAGCCCAACCGGATGATCGCATTTTCGCCCGCCCGCGCCGGATCCGGCCCGGACCGGATCGTCCCCACGCATCGGGCATATAAATCGTGACGGCCGAGACCGAAACGCAAACGACCGCCCAGGGGCAGGCCAAGTTCACCACCGGATCGACGATGCGTCACGTCGTGGTGATGACGGCGACCGGTTCGGTCGGGCTGGTGTCGATCTTCCTCGTCGACGCTCTCAACCTGTTCTACATCTCCCTGCTCGGCGTCCAGGAACTCGCCGCCGCGATCGGCTTCGCCTCGACGCTGATGTTCTTCACCGTTTCGGTAGGCATCGGACTGACGATCGCCACCTCGGCGCTGGTGTCGCGCGCCCTCGGGCGCGGCTCGCGCGGCGATGCCGCCGCCGCCGGCGGCGCCGCGCTCGTCTATATGGCCGCGACGCTTGGGCTGATGACCGCGATCGCCTGGCCATTCCTGCGCGAACTGGTCGCGCTTCTCGGCGCCGAGGGCAAGACCCTCGACATGGCGACGCGTTTTCTGCAGATCGTGCTGCCGTCGGCGCCGATCGTGGGCGTCGGCATGGCCCTGACGGGCGTCTTGCGCGGCACCGGCGACGCCCGCCGCGCCATGTACGTGACACTGACCAGCGGGTTCGCCGCCGCGATCCTCGATCCGCTGCTGATCTTCGGCTTCGGGCTCGGCCTCGACGGCGCGGCCATTTCCACGGTTTTATCGCGTATGGTGATGATCGTGGTCGGCCTGCACGGCGCCCAGGTCGTGCACGGACTGATCCGCTGGCCGGACCGCGCCCGCTTCATGGCGACCGCGCGACCGTTCTTCTCGATCGGCATTCCGGCCGTGCTCACCCAGATCGCGACACCGGTCGGCAATGCTTATGTGACCGGCGTCATTTCCCGCTTCGGCGACGAGGCGGTAGCCGGCTGGGCCATTATCGGCCGCCTGATCCCCGTCGCTTTCGGCGCGATTTTCTCGCTCTCCGGCGCGGTCGGCCCAATTCTCGGCCAGAACTACGGCGCCCGGCGTTTCGACCGGCTGTACGAGACCATGCGCAGCAGCCTGATCGTCACGGTGGTTTACGTGCTGTTCGCCTGGGCGTTGCTTGCGCTGTTACGCGAGCAGATCGCGGCTTTGTTCAACGCGCATGGCGGCGCGCGCGACCTGGTGGTGTTCTTCTGCCTGTTCGCGGCCGGCAGCTTCTTGTTCAACGGCGCCCTGTTCGTGGCCAATGCCGCCTTCAACAATCTCGGCTATCCGACCTATTCGACCGTCTTCAACTGGGGCCGCTCGACGCTTGGCGTCATCCCGTTCGTGTGGGCCGGGGCCCATTTCTACGGCGCCGAGGGCGTGATCGCCGGCTGGGGTCTGGGTGCGGTGATGTTCGGTCTGGCGGCAGTGGTCGTCTGTTTCAGGGTGGTGCGCCGGATCGCCGACGATCCGCCCGCCGAACCGCCCCTGCCTGGGCCGCCGCCGGCCGGCCAGTCGCCGTTTTCGACCGGCAAGGCCGCGACCGCCGGATAGAGCCACCTACTCAGCCGGGATCTTCTCCAGAGCCGACACCGCCGCGTCCACGGCGCGCTTGAGTTCGTCCTTGATCGACACCGTGTCGGCCATGACGGCGTCGATCTTGAGGAAATCGAGCACCCGGAACCGCGACACTGGCGGCCGCAGCAGGATCGCCGGTCGGGACGACTGCAGCTTCAGCGCGATGATCGACTGCATCATCAATTGCGTAGCACCGAACATCAGGTCGATCGAGTTGGGCATCTTGGTGGCTTCGGGCGCCGGCGCGCCGACCACGTCGATGCCGATCACGATATCGGCCAGGCCCTCGACCAGGTCGAAAGGCACCGGATTGTAGATGCCGCCATCGATCAAAATGCGCCCGTTACGCCGCACCGGCCGGAACACGGCAGGAATCGCCGCCGACGCGGCAAGCGCTGAGTTGAGTTCGCCGGTATCGAACACGGCCAGGTCGTGACGATAATAGTCTGTTGCCGTCACTTTGAGCGGTATCGACAGCTCCTCGAAGGTTGCTGGAATCGCGTCGGGCAGGAAGGATTTCAGAATGCGTTCGACATTGAACTGACTGACCCTGAAACCGCCGGACACGAACTCGGCGAAGCTGCCCGGTCGCGCCCGCCACATCCGCGTGGCGACCTCCGCGCGGCGCCCGAGGATGGAGCGCGCATAATCGTGGATGTCGCGGCCGCTCATACCTGCCGCCATGCCCGCGCCCATGATCGCGCCGATCGAGGAACCGCTGATCGCGCGCGGCCGGATGCCGAGTTCGTCGAGCGCCTCGATCACGTGGATATGGGCAAGGCCGCGTGCCCCGCCGCCACCGAAGGCGACCGCGAAAGTCGGACCGCCGCCCGCGATGCCGCGTTGGTCCCCTTCATCCCGCAATGGTCAATCCTCCTTGTCGACGCCGACCGCCGGTCCGACGATCATCACCGCCGGTTCGGCCAAGAGCAAGCGTTTGGCCGCCTTTTTTACCTCCGCCAGGCTCACCGCATCGATCAACGCCTCGCGTCGTTCGATATAGTCGATGCCGAGATCTTCCACCTGCAGATCAACCAGCGTGCGCGCGATCGCCATGGACGTGTCGAGATTGCCGATCGCATAGGCCCCTTTCACGTAGGCCTTGGCGTCGGCGAGTTCTTGTTCGGTCGGGCCGTTTTCAGCCATCTCCTCGACAACGGCACGGATGACCGCGAGCGTCTCGGCCGCGCGGTCGGCCCTGGTCGAGGTCCCGATCATCAGCGCGGAGGAATAGTCGCGGTTCACGATCCCCGACCCGATACCGTAGGCCAGGCCGCGCTTTTCGCGCACCTCGGTGAACAGCCTGGAAGAAAACGTGCCGCCACCCAGTACATGGTTCATCAAATAGGCGGCGAAGAATTCCGGATCGTCGCGCGCCATGCCGGGATAGGCAAGGCGCAACGAGGCCTGCGGCACGTCGAAGTCGAGCGCGATGCGCTGATTGAGCTTCGGCTCGACCTGCTTGACCGGCGCGAGCTGCGGCGCGGCCGGCAGCGCGCCGAACACCCGGTCGAGTTCGCCCTTGAGCGTTTCGGCATCGATCGCCCCGACCACGCCCACGACCAGATTGCCGCGCGCGAACAGCCGGCGGTGAAACACCGTCAGATCGTCGGCACTCAGGCCGGCCAGCGTTTCGGGCGTACCCTCGCTGCGACGCGCATAGGGATGCCCGCCGTATATCGCGCTCGTCCAGGCGATATCGGCGCGGGTTTCGGGATCGCGCTCGCGCGCCTTGAGCCGCGCGGTCGACTGGGCCCGGATACGCTGCAGAGGCTCGTCGTCGAAACGCGGCGTGTTGACGGCGAGCGCCAACAGCTCGAACGCCGCCGCCCGTTCCTCGGCGAGCATGCGCATCGAACCGTAAAACGCGTCGGCGCCCGAGTTGAACGACATTTCCGCGCCGCTGGCGTCGAGCCGATCCTGAAACGCCTTGCGCTCGAGATCGCCGGCACCTTCGTCGAACAGCCCGCTCATCAACTGGCCCAGACCTTCCTTTCCGGCCGGCTCCTGCGTGCTGCCGCCCTCGAAGGCGAAGCGGATCGAAATCAGCGGCACGGAATAGTCTTCCACCAGCCAGGCGGTGATGCCCTTGTCGCTGACCACTTTCTGGATTTCGACCGCCGCCCGGGCGGGCGCGACCACGGTGAAGATGCTTATCAGCAGGGCGAGACAGGCGGCAAGGGCCATGGCCGGGCGCAACCCCGTCTTCGCAAGCATCGGCTTTTCCAGCGGACAAACAATGGTCACGGGCGCGCCTCCTCGATCGGCAACAGATAGCCGGCCACCGACCGGTCGGGAACGAGATAGCGCCGCGCGACATCCCGGAGCTGTTCAGCGGTGACGGCTTCGATCCGCTCGGGCCATTTCTTGATATCCTCGATGGTGCCGCCCGTGGTCAGGGTCGCGCCATAGATATGGGCCATGCCGCGCTGGCTGTCGCGCGCAAAGATCAGCGAACGTACATAACGCTTCTTGGCGGCGGCGAGTTCGTCCTCGCTCACCCCCTCCTCGGCGATCCGCGCGATCTCGGCGTCCAGCGCCTTCTCGACCTCCGCGATCGTCGCGCCGCCGCGCGGCCGGCCGTAAATCTCGAAGCTGGTGTCGTCGAGGGCGTCCGACTGGTAATAGGCTCCCACCGAGGACGCGATACCCTGTTCGACCACGAGCGCCTCATAGGCGCGGCTGCGTACGCCGCCGCCGAGAATTTCCGACAGCAGATCGAGCGCCTCGGCCTCCCCGGAGGCGCCGGTCGCGTAGGACGGCATCACCCACGCCTTGCGGAAGGAGGGCTGCGACACGCGCGGGTCGTTCAGCGTCACCGTACGCCGGGTATTCTGCTCCGGCTCGCGCGGGCGCAGCCGCGGCGGCAGCGCCGGGCCGCGCGCCACCATGCCGTAAGTCTGTTCGGCAAGGGTACGCACGCGTTCGGCGGTCACGTCGCCTGCAACCACCAGCACCGCGTTGTTGGGCGCGTAATAGCGTTCGTAAAAGGCGATCGCGTCGGCCCGGTTCAGCGCCTCGATCTCGTGCATCCAGCCGATCACGGGAACGCCGTAGGGATGGTTCTGGTACAGCGTGGCGTTGACCTCCTCGCCGAGCAGGCCGCCCGGTTCGTTCTCCACCCGCGAGCCGCGCTCTTCCAGGATGACATCGCGTTCCGGCGCGATCACCGCCTCGGTCAGGACGAGATTGCGCATCCGGTCGGCCTCATAGGCCATCATCGTCTCAAGCGCATCGGGCGTCACCTGCTGGAAATAGGCGGTGTAATCATAGGAGGTGAAGGCGTTTTCCTGGCCGCCGATCTCCGCGACGCGGCGTGAGAATTCGCCCGGCGCGTGATTGGTCGTGCCCTTGAACATCAGATGTTCGAAGAAATGGGCGATACCGGACTTGCCCGGCGCCTCGTCGGCGCTGCCGACCTTGTACCACAACATATGCGTGACGATCGGCGCCCGGTGATCGGGTATGACGACGATCTCGAGCCCGTTGTCGAGCACGAACCGGCTGACCGTCGATTTCGCATCCGCCTCTTGACCGGGTGCGGACGGCGCGGCGACGGCGGTGGAAAACATGATCGCGCCCGACATGACGGCGATAGCCGCCATTCGAAAACGGAACCGGACGTCTGGCATGGTGAATCACCTCGGTAGTGGACATGTCCCGCGCAGCGTAACGCAACGCGGCTATGGTCTGAACGCAAGCACCGATGAACTCTTCGGCATTGCCCGCGCAAGGCGCTTATGTCGTTTGCATGAACCGAAGGATCGTGTCGCCAAAATGGCGCTCCTCGACAATCTTCAGACCGGCAGGCGGCGCAAAGGCGGCCGACGCGGCCTCTTCCAGCACGACCAGCGCATCGGGCTTGAGCCAGCCGCCGGCAAGCGCGGCCGCAATCGCGCGCTCGCCCAAGCCCTTGCCGTAGGGCGGATCGGCGAAAACCAGATCGAAGGGCATGATCGTGCCGGCGTCGCCGAGCCGCGCGGCGTCGCGACGGAAAATCTTGGTACGTCCCTGCAACCCGAAGCTTTCGACATTGGCGCGGATCAGGGCGCGCGCCGCGGCGGCCTCCTCCACGAACAGGCAAAAGCCGGCCCCCCGCGACAGCGCCTCCAGGCCGAGCGCGCCGGTGCCGGCAAAAAGATCGAGCACGCGCGCGCCTTCGAGCTGGCCGGAAAATCGGTGGGCGAGAATGTTGAACAACGCTTCACGCGCACGGTCGCTCGTCGGCCGAATAGCATCCGAGCGCGGCGCGCTCAGCACCCGGCCGCGCAATTCACCGCCCACGATCCGCATCAGCGTCCTTTCGGCTTCGCCCGGGGGCCGGCCTTGCGCGGCCCGCCGCCGGGCTTGCCGGCAAAGCCACCGGGCTTACCGCCCCTGCCGGCCGCGCCGCCCGGTTTTGCGCCGGGCCTGCCTGCCGGCTTGCCCCCGGCGCCGGCCTTACCCGCCGGACGTGGCTTACCGGTATTGCCCTTGCCAGCGAAATCCTTGCGTGGGCCAGCGGACTTGCCGTCATGGCGCACGCCTTCGGCCTCGCCGCGGCCCTCGCCCTTGTCGCGGTCGTGGCGCGCATAAGGCTTGCGCGGGGCCTCGCCCCGGCCCTCGCCCTTGTCGCGGTCGGGGCGTGCATAAGGCTTGCGCGGGGCATCGCCCCGGCCCTCGCCCTTGTCCCGGTCGGGCCGCGCATAGGGCTTGCGCGGGGCCTCGCCACGTCCTTCGCCCTTGTCGCGGTCGGGGCGTGCATAAGGCTTGCGCGGGGCATCGCCGCGGCCCTCGCCCTTGTCCCGGTCGGGGCGCGCATAAGGCTTGCGTGGGGCATCGCCGCGGCCCTCGCCCTTGTCCCGGTCAGGCCGTGCATAAGGCTTGCGCGGGGCCTCGCCGCGGCCTTCGCTTCTTTCGCGGTCGGGCCGCGCATAGGGTTTACGCGGAGCCTCGCCGCGAGCGCCCTTCCGCTCCCGCGCCGGTTCGGTCTGGTCGTCCGCCTTGGCCTTGCCGGGCGGTCGGGCGCCAGGCGCCATCCACACATTGGCCGAGCGGGCGCGACGCGGTTCGGCCGTTTTCTTGGCCCCGAAATCCTTCCGTTGCGGCTTGGTGTCGAGCCGCGACAGCGCGCCCTCCCGGCGATCCTCGCGCGACCGGCGCTTCGACTTGATCAGTCCGCCCTCGCCGGGCTCCAGCGGCTCGCGGCGCCGGCGTTCGCCTTGCGCGACCTGATCGCGCGCGGGCCGGGCCGGAGACGCGGCGACGGGACTGTTGGAAAAAGGCGTGACGACCGGCGCATCGAAATTGGCGCCGGCCTCCTCGATCAGCCGTTCGCCGAGCTGGTCGCGCAGCGTCTTGCCCTTGACCTCCAGGACCGCGCCTTCGGCGAGGTCGGCGAGCTGGAAGGGGCCGAAGGAGATGCGGATAAGCCGCGTCACCTCCAGGCCGAGCGACCCGAGCACGTTCTTGACTTCGCGATTCTTGCCCTCGCGCAGGCCGATGCTGAGCCAGGCATTGCTGCCCTGCTGGCGTTCAAGCGTGGCGTCGATGGAGCCATAGAAAACCCCGTCAACGGCGATGCCGTCGGCAAGCGACTTCAAACGCGCCTCGTCGACCGCGCCATGCACACGCACCCGGTAGCGCCGCAACCAGCCCGTCGCCGGCAGTTCCAGCGTCCGCGCGAGCCCGCCATCATTGGTCAGAAGCAGCAGCCCCTCGGTATTGATGTCGAGCCGGCCGACCGTGATCAGGCGCGGCAAATCCTTGGGCAGGGCGTCGAAAATCGTCTCGCGGCCTTCCGGATCGCGGTTGGTGGTGACCAGGCCGGCCGGCTTGTGGAACAGAAAAAGCCGCGTGCGCTCCACTGCCGGGATCGGCGTGCCGTCGAGGTCGATCCGGTCGGCCGGTCCGACATTGATCGCGGGACTGTCGAGCACCCGGCCATTGACCGCCACGCGCCCGGCCGCAATCAGCATTTCGGCCTCGCGCCGCGACGCGATGCCCGCGCGGGCGAGGCGCTTGGCGATCCGCTCGCCGGCTTCGCGTTCTACTTCCGGCGCGCCACGCCCGAACGTCTTCGCCCGCTTGGCGAATCCCGGCTTGGCACCCGCCCTGTCTCCGCCGGCAGCGGGTTTGCGGTCCTGGCCGCGCGGGCCGCGGCCCGGCTTGTCATCCTTCGACATGGTCTTGTCTTGTCTTTCTTGTTGCCTGCCCGTGGCCGGGAGCGGCCGCGGACATGGGGCCGTGTCATCGAAACGCGATCATGCCCTATCTGTCGCCGAGACGTGATCTTTTTGCGAAACGCGGCCCGTCCGTCCATTGGCTCTGGTCTCGGTCGTCTCGCGCGGCTAACTATCAGCAAGCCCGAGGGCATGCGAGAGAATTATCCGATGGAGACGTCGTGAAACGTCCCGATTTCATGGGCGAGGCGCTGGCCGAGGCACAGGCCGCCGCCGCGCGGTCTGAAGTGCCGATCGGTGCCGTCATCGTCGCCGACGGGGCCATCATCGCCCGGGCCGGAAACCGCACCCGCGAACTGAACGATCCGACCGCCCACGCAGAAATGCTAGCCATCCGCGAGGCCTGTCGCGTCGCTGGCTCGCAGCGCCTCGACCGGGCCGATCTTTATGTCACGCTGGAACCCTGCGCCATGTGCGCGGCGGCAATCTCGTTCGCCCGCATCCGTCGGCTCTATTTCGCCGCCGCCGACATCAAGGGCGGTGCGGTCGAAAACGGCGGCCGCTTCTTCGCCTCGCCCACCTGCCATCACGCGCCGGAAATCTATTCTGGCTTCGCCGAACGCGAAGCCGCCGCTCTGTTGAAGGATTTTTTCCGCGAACGCCGCGATTAGCGCCAACAAGGCCACGCGCGCCGCGGCCGAACCCGGCCCCGCGCTTCGCCTACCAGGGCACGAGATCGCGCAGGCTCCAGCTCCCCTTGGTGCTGCCCTGCTCGCGGCGCTTCTTCTTGCGCCATTCGTCCTCGCCGACATCGCCGACCGGCGCCGAGGCGGCCGGCGCACGGTAGTCGAGCGGCGGCTCGGACAGATATTTGCGCGAATTGGGGCTGCCCTGATTGTTCTCAGCCAGCCGGCGGTTGAATTCCTTGCGGCCCCGGCCGCCGCTATTCTCGAGAATCGATTTGCCGTTGATGTCGACCGGATCGCCGCGCGTGTGCCGCACGACCTGGCGCTGCCTGCCGGTCGCGGTTCCGTCGACCACTTCCGGTTCGAAATTATAGGCCTCGCTGCCGATCGAGGCCTCGGCGCGAATGCGTTCGCGGCGCTGCTCGGGCGATTCCGGCCAGGCCGGGTTAGACGCGGTCACGACATCGTCCTGCGGTACCGGCAGGCTCTCGGTCGAGGCCGGTTTGACGAGTTCGGGGCGCGGCTTGTACTGGATCGTCTTCTTGTCCTTCGGACCGAGCGACAGAACACCCGTCAGATCCTCCAGCAATTGCTGGTCGGCGGGTTTGTCGGTGCCGTAGGTCGGCGCGCCCATGCAGGCCGACAGCGAAACGGCCGCCGCGGCAAGCATCAGCACTTTCGATCCGGCGGGACCGCCTGTGCGCAAAACGCCAGTTGTTTTCACTTCAAACCGCCTCTTGGTCTTGCAAATCTGCCCGTCCGCACCGTCTTGAGCCGAAAATCCGGCAACAAATTGACGAGACATCGGCCCGCCTTTTACCTGAAGCCCGAAACAAGAGCAACGCGCCCGCCCATGGGCGACGCGCCTGCCCGATCACAATCGTCCCGCCGCCTGTAACTCGCGCAGCGCCGCCGCGTCGCGCGCCGACACGTCGGGAAAGTCCGGATCGGAGCCGACATCGTCGGTGAAGCGCCACGAGCGCGCGCATTTCGTGCCCGCCGCGCGGGCAAAAACGACGCCGACGCCATCGACCTCCTCAAGCCCAAACGCGCCGTCGGGCGCAGCACCGGCCACCAGTTCGGCGCCGCTGGTGATCGCGATCTCGGCCACGTCCACCCCGTCGAGCGCGGCCAAAAGCTCCGCGTCGGCGACATGGACGACCGGAGCCGCCTCCAGCGACGAGCCGATCGTCTTTCGGGCTCGTTCCAGCTCCAGCGCCCCGGTAACGACGCGCCGCACCTGTCTGATCTTGCGCCATTTGGCGGCCAGCGCATCGTCGCGCCAGTCGGCGGGAATGTCGGAAAACTGCTCCAGATGCACCGAAACGGCATCCTTGTGCCGCTCGAGCCAGGCTTCTTCCATGGTGAAGGGCAGCATCGGCGCCAGCCATTTCACCACCGCGTCGAACAGCCGGCGCACGACCACGATCGCCGCCTTGCGCCTGACGCTCGACGGCGCGTCGCAGTAGAGCGCGTCCTTACGGATATCGAAATAGAACGCCGACAGGTCGACGACCATGAAATCGACCAGCGCGCGGGCGATGCGCTTGAAGTCGAAATTGTCGTAGCCGGTGCGCACCAGCCCGTCGAGTTCGGCCAGCCGATGCAGCATCAGCCGTTCCAGTTCCGGCATGTCGGCCTGCGCCACCTCCGCGCCGTCGTCATGCGCGAGCGTGCCGAGCATCCAGCGGATCGTGTTGCGCAGCTTGCGATAGGCGTCGACATTGGTCTGGATGACGTTCTTGCCGAGGCGCTGGTCCTCCCAATAGTCGGTGGTCGATACCCACAGCCGCAGGATGTCGGCGCCCGACTTGGCCATCACGTCCTGCGGAAAGACCTGGTTGCCGAGCGATTTCGACATCTTGCGCCCGTCCTCGGCCATGGTGAAGCCATGGGTGATGACGGTGTCGTAAGGCGCGCGGCCGCGCGTGCCGCAGCTTTCCAGCAGCGAGGAATGGAACCAGCCGCGATGCTGGTCGGAGCCTTCCAGATAGACGTCGGCCGGCCATTTCAGGTCGGGCCGGTCCTCCAGCGTGAACGTGTGGGTGGACCCCGAATCGAACCAGACGTCCAAAATGTCGGTCACCATCGTCCACGGCTCGCCGGCGCGCGCGCCCAGGAAGCGCTCGCGCGCGCCGTCGGCGAACCAGGCGTCGGCCCCCTCGTTCTCGAACGCCTCGAGAATGCGGGCATTGACGGCCTCGTCCTTCAGCACGGTGCCGTCCTCGGCGGCGAAGACGCAGATCGGCACGCCCCAGGCGCGCTGGCGCGACAACACCCAGTCGGGGCGCTCCTCGATCATCGAGCGCAGCCGGGTCTGGCCGGCGGCCGGCACGAAACGGGAGGCGTCGATGGCGTTAAGCGCCCGCGAGCGCAGCGTGGTGGCATCGCCGAGATCCTTGTCCATATGGACGAACCATTGCGGCGTGTTGCGGAAGATCACCGGCTTCTTCGAGCGCCAGGAATGCGGGTAGGAATGTTTCAGCCGCCCGCGCGCGAACAGCATGTCCTTTTCGATCAGCGCTTCGATGACGGCCTTGTTGGCGTCGCCCTTCTTGCCGTTGTCGTCGATGACGCGCGCCGCGCCGCCTTCGCGGTCCGGCCCGAGGCCCGGCGCGTCCCTGGTGAAGAAACCGGCATCGTCGACGGTGAACGGGATCGCGGTGTCGATGCCGCGCGCGCGCAAATCCTTGCCCGCGTCCATCCAGGCGTCGAAATCCTCGCGGCCATGACCCGGCGCGGTATGCACGAACCCCGTGCCGGCGTCGTCGGTGACATGCTCGCCGGCGATCAGCGGGACGTCGAAGGCGTAGGGCGCAGGGTCTCCGCCCCCCTCCCCCTTGTGGGGAGGGGTGAGGGGTGGGGGTACGTCAGCGCCACTACCCCCACCCGCGTCGCCATCGCTACGCTCGGCCCCGCGACCTCCCCACAAAAGGGAGGTAGGCCAACCGGCCAGCGGATGCGCGAGAGTGATCGAAGCGAGTTCGTCGGCCGAAACCGCGCGCAGCCGCTTATATTCCAGCTTCGCCTTGGCAAAGGATTCTTCGGCCAGCGCATCGGCGAAGATCAGCTTTTCGCCGGCCCGCGGCCCGAAATCGTTCTCGGCGGCGGTGACCTCGTAGAGACCGTAGGCGATGCGCGGCGAAAACGAGACGGCGCGGTTGCCGGGGATGGTCCAGGGCGTGGTCGTCCAAATGACGACGAAAGCGCCATGCAGATCAGCGGGCCCTTCCGTCACCGGAAACTTCACCCACACCGTGTCGGATTCGTAGTCGTGATACTCGACCTCGGCCTCGGCGAGCGCGGTGCGTTCGACCACCGACCACATCACCGGCTTGGAGCCGCGATAGAGCTGGTCCGACATGGCGAATTTCAGCAATTCGCCGGCGATCCGCGCCTCGGCGTGGAAATTCATCGTCGTATAGGGCTGTTCGAAATCGCCCTCGATGCCGAGCCGCTTGAACTCCTCGGTCTGCACCTCGATCCAGTGCTGGGCGAAGTCGCGGCACTCCCGGCGGAACTCGTTGACCGGCACCTCGTCCTTGTTCTTGCCCTTGGCGCGGTACTGCTCTTCGATCTTCCACTCGATCGGCAGGCCGTGGCAGTCCCAGCCGGGAACGTAGTTGGAATCGTACCCACGCATCTGGAAGGAGCGCGTGATCATGTCCTTGAGGATCTTGTTGAGCGCGTGGCCGATATGGATGTTGCCGTTGGCGTAAGGCGGCCCGTCATGCAGCACGAAACGCGGCCGTCCGGCCGCCTCCGCGCGCAGCTTCTTGTAAAGCTGCATCTCCTGCCAGCGCGCGACGAGTTCCGGTTCCTTCTGCGGCAGGCCGGCGCGCATCGGAAAGTCGGTCTTCGGCAGAAAAAGGGTCTTGGAATAATCGAGCTTGTCGGACGTGTCGGTCATGGTCTCGCCGTGTCGGTGGCCGCGGGGCTGTCGCGCCCGGGCCGGGCTGAAGTGAAAGAAGGGGATGCGCGAAGCGCAGAACTACCCGGACCTTCCGGCAGCCTCAGGCCGCCCGCAGGGCCGGGCCCGTAATTCGTATCGCGATCCGGCGAGGGCGAGCGCTTTCCGTCATGGTCGCGTTCTTTACCGGAGCCGGCGACGAGAATAAAGGGCGCAATTCACCACACCGCCCGCCCGAGCCGTTCGAACACCAGCCGCCGCATCCAGCGCGTGACGGCTTGCGGACGGATACGCCCGGCCAGTGCGAACAAACGCGCATTGCGGCCCGGAACGACCAGGCGCCGGCCCGTCAACGCAGCGTCGAGGATGAGTCGGGCCGCCGTCGCCGGTTCCAAGCGCAGGTTTTCGTCCGCGCCGTCGGGCGCGTGCCGGGCCGCATGCTCGGTCCGCAGCGGCCCCGGGCAGGCGAGCGTGACCGAAACGCCGCGTCGGGCGAAGGGTTTTCGAACGCTTATGGCATAGATGGCGAGCGCGTCCTTGGAGGCCGCGTAGGCGGCCGCGCCGGGATAGCCGGTGAAATGCGACAGCGACGACACGAAGCACATCGCGCCCCGCGCCGCGCCGGCCCTCATCAGCGCGGCGGCCATCACCATCGGCGTTTCGGCGTTCACGGTCAGAAGCCGGCGATAGGCCTCAGCCGGAACTTCCTCGAACCGGCCGGTGGCGCTGACGCCGGCATTGAAGACGACGAGGTCGAACGGCCCGGTCCCGATCAGGCGCGGCAACATCCGGTCGACGGCGTCGCGATCGGCGAGGTCACATACAAAATCGGTCACGCCGTTCCGGCCTGCGGCCGCCACGCGGTCGACCGCAACCACCGCGTAGCCACGTTCGATCAGCAGCGCGACCATGGTGCGACCGAGCCCGTGCGTTGCTCCCGTGACCAGGGCGCGTTTCATCGCGGTCCCGGCGCCCGCCGCCAAGCAAAGCGCGAAAACGACAGGTTCGTCACCGGCCGGGCCGAGCCGGCAGCGCGCTCGATCAGCATCGCCATCGTGTCCGGCGGCGCGAACAGCCGGCCGAGCCGGCCGGGATCGTGGCCGGCCTTGGCGTGCATCGCGGTCGCCGTCGGACCGGGATGGACGATCCTGACCTCGACCCGGCCGCGCCACTCCTCGGCGAGTGCGCGCGCCAACCCGTGCAGGCCGGCCTTCGAGGCGGCATAGCTGGCAAAATCCGCCGCCCCGCGCCGCGCCGTCGACCCGACGAGCACCAGCCGCCCCCGGGCGGAAGCAAGACGCGGATAAAGCGCGCGGCTGATCAGCAGGGCGGCAATCAGATTGGCATCGAGCGTGGCACGCAGACGCGCGGCCGGCTCGTCTGCCGGATCTCCGACGAAACCGGTGCCGGCATTGAGCACCGCCAGATCGAGCCCGTCCCAGCCGAGCCGAGCGAGCGCGGCCTCGATGGCGGCTACCGCCGCCTCAGGCGATGTCTGATCAGCGCATGCATAGGCGGCACCGGCCGGCAGCACCGACCGCACCGCGTCCTCGGGCCTGCGCCCGGTCAAGAGCAGTCGCGCGCGTTGCGAAAGCCGGTTGGCCAGCGCAAGCCCGATGCCCGACGTGGCGCCGGTTATCAGGACGCGATCGGTCATTCCGGGCGACCGCGGCCCGATTTCGGTTTGGGCTTCGGTCCTGGCCGGCGCGCTTTTGGTCATGACCACGTGTCTTAGTCGGTTTCGCGGGCGGGTGGAATCACGCTGCCGTGAAACCCGGCCGCGGCGAGGCGGCCGATGCCTACATGGAAAAGTCGAAACGATAGGTGGCCGAGGCGCCGACCAGAACCTGATCGGCCGACCCGCCCTGGCGTACGATGCTGGAATCGGCGGCCGGGCCGAGCAGGCGCGAATATTCGGCAAACACGCTGGTGGTTATCTTATCGGTCGTCTTCCAGGTGACGGCACCGCCCACGCCGGCCGATTTCAGCCCGCCGTCCGGATCGTAGGCGGCCAGCCCGGTTGCCGCGGATTCCACCGCGTTGACGCCGTAATAGGCGTCGAAATAGCCGCCGGTGGCAAAGGAAAGTCGCGGGCCGCCCGACAGCCGCACGGCAGGCGTGATATCCACGAATGCGTCGGCGGCGAGATCGGCCACCACGCCGCTATGGGAGCGGATGCCGTGGCGTATCTCGCCGCGAATGCGCAGCCAGTCGAGCGGATAGGCTTCCGCGAACAGGCCGGCCTCACCGCCCCAGCGCACATCGCTGAGTCCGGCAATCGGCGGGTGGTCGGCCGAATCGCGCCCGAACAGGATCTTTCCGGTCGCGCCGGCACGGAAATCGCCGGTGTCGATGAAGGCCAGCGAGATATTGTCGTTGCGCGAGGAAAAACGGGTTTCACCGCCGGCTCGTCCAAGCGAAATCAGCGGCGAGGCCGAAAACAGGTAATCCTTGGCGCCTTGGTAGTCCGGAGCCGTGAACCCGGCCACGCCGACGGTCAGGTGCCAATCGCCCGACCACCAGCCCTCGGCGCTGGCGTCGGAGGCTGCGAGCACCGATCCGCCGACCAGCATCGCTGCAAGAGTTTTGCACTTCATATCGGTGTTTACCCCGTTTCGCCGTCCGGTCGGGTTATCTCAATCGCAATATGCTGAAACATCCCTTAATCGCCACTCACATACGCATGTGATCGCTGCTTGGATCGGCCGCGCGGATCAAAAGGCGATCCCGCCGTCGAGTTCCGACAGCGGGCGCACACCCGACAGCAACGCCCTGGCTTCGGCCTCGTCGCGGCGCATCTGCTCGCACAGCGTTTCGAGGTCGTCGAATTTTTCCTCGCCGCGCAGGAAACCGAACAGTGACACCCGGCAGGTCTCGCCGTAAAGGTCGCCGTCGAAATCGAAAACGAAGGTCTCAAGCAGCGGCGCGCCGTTGTCGTCCACCGTGGGACGCCGGCCGAAGCTGGCCACACCGTCGTGCAGGCTGCCGTCGGCGCGGCGCAGGCGCACTGCATAGATGCCGTGCTGTAGCGCAGTCTGCGGCGGCAGCGCCATGTTGGCGGTGGGAAAGCCGAGCGTGCGCCCGAGCTGCTTGCCGCGCACCACCTCGGCCTCGACCGTGTAGCGGTAGCCGAGCAGGCCGGCGGCCGCGGCCACCTCGCCTTCGGCCAGAAGCCCGCGGATGCGGCTTGACGAGATGACCTCGCCGCCCTCGTCGCCGAAAGCATCCACCAGCGTGACGGCGAAACCGTTGCGCTCGCCCGCGTCCTTCAGATAGGCCGGGTCGCCTTGGCGGTTACGGCCGAAGTGAAAATCGAAACCGGTAACGACATGCGCGATGCCAAGGCCGCCGACCAGTATGTCCTGAACGAACTGTTCGGCATCCTGGCCGGCGAAGGCGCGGTCGAAACGTTGTTCGACGATCGCGTCGAAACCGATCACAGCCAGAAGCTCGGCCTTGAGCGGTGCCGGCGTCAGCCGGAACACCGGCGCTTCGGGACGGAACAGCGTGCGCGGATGCGGCTCGAAAGTCAGCGCCAAAGCCAGCGTATCGCGCCGTTTCGCCTCCGCCAGCGCCCGCCCGAGAACGACCTGATGGCCGCGATGAACACCATCGAAATTGCCGATCGCGACCACGCCGCCATGCCAGCCGGACGGCAAGTCGGCGACATCGGCGAGGCGGGCGAAGCCGGTCTGTTTCATTGGCGCCATCCGTGCCCGGCGCCCGTCAGCGCAAATGGGGCATGACGGCGACCGGGTCATGGCCATGCTTGGCGAGAAAGGCCGCCAGCCTTTCCGGATCGGGCCGGCCGGGCTCGCCATAGTCGCGCGCGTGAATGCCGCCGGAAATATAAAGCGCGTCGATATCGTTCTGCGCGGCCCCCTTGATGTCGGTGAGGATGCCGTCGCCGATCGCGAGCGCCTCGTTGGCGTCGATCCGGCTTCCGGCGATCTCGGAGGCCTCGGCCAGCGCCAGTTCGTAGATCGGCCGGTGCGGCTTGCCGGCGATCAGGGTCCGCCCGCCGCGCAGGCCGTAGTCGCGCGCCAGCGCGCCGGCGCACCAGATAAGGCGGTCGCCACGCTCGACCACGATGTCGGGATTGGCGCACACCATCGGCAGATCGCGGGCGCGAAAGCGCATCAGCATTTCGGCATAATCGTCCGGACCTTCGGTTTCGTCGTCGACAAAGCCGGTGCATATCACCGTGGACGCCTCCGGCTCCTCGACGAGTTCGACATCGATCCCCTCGAAAATCGACACGTCGCGATCCGGCCCGAGATGGAACACGCGCCGCGGGCCGGAGCGGATCAGGTCGCGCGTGGCGTCTCCCGAGGTGACGAGGCGATCATAGGCGTCTGCGGGAACGCCGAGCGCGCGCAATTGCACCTCCACCTCCCGGCGCGGGCGCGGCGCGTTGGTGACCAGAACGACGATCTTGCCGGCCTGGCGCGCGCGCTGCAGCGCCGCGATGGCGCCTGCGAAAACGTGGATGCCATTGTGGACGACCCCCCAGACATCGCACAGGATCACGCGGTAGCGGCCGCTAATATCGTCGAGCCTGTCGAGCGTGATCGGTAAGTTGGGCATGAAACTCCGCCTGCGGATCTTGTTCACCCGCCCGGACGGGCGCGCTCGGCACCGGGAATTAACCGAACAGGTTCACCGTGTCATCAGGTTTCGCTTAACCTGACGCGCCGGTCATGGGAAACTGGAGCCTGTGGACGGATTGGAGGCGGGTTTGGCGGTGAAGAGCCTTTGTCGGAAAAGCTATCGCGGTCGTTGCAGCGACGACGGGGCGGCCGTCGGCCTTCTCGCCGCGGGCCTGGTGATGGTCTCGACCTCGGCCAACGCTGCCGAGGGCACGGTCTCGACCGCCGCCCTGCTCGGCGGCGGCGCGCTTTTCGCGTCCCTTCTCGCCCTGGCGTTCGCGCTCGCTGCCCATTTGCGCGCGAAGCGTGTCGCCGACCAGTTCGAGACCCTGCTGCGCTCCGTCGACCACGCCTTGAGGCAGGTGGCTTCGACCAGCAACTCCAGCGCCGGCACGATCGCGGAAATGCAAGAAACCATTCGTGGCGAAATCGAAACGCTGTCACTCCGGGTCGCGGGGCGGGACGAGCGCGATGGGAACACGCCCAATGTGGTTTCCATCGCAGCCGTCCGGCCGCCGTCGGTAGAGCCCACGGAAACCGGCCGCGACGACCGCGCCATCGAGCTGGCCCTGTCGCATGCGGTCGCGGAGGAGCGGATCGAGCTCAGTCTGCAACCGATCGTTTCGGTGGGCGCCAACGCGGCCGCCGGGTTCGACGCCTTCGTCCTCCTCCAGCTCGAAAACGGCGAAGTCGTCAATATCGGCCGGATCGCCGAAACCACCGATCTGCCGCGCGCGAGGCTGGAACGGCTCCTGATAAGCCGCGCCGCGGAAGCCGCCCGGCGCCTCTTGGGAGCCGGCGGCGAGGCGACGCCACTGCACTGTCCCATCTCCGAAAGCCTTTTTCAGGATCGCGACGAACTGCGCTTGACGGTCGAGTTCCTGGCTCTGCATCCACCGCTGGCGCGGCTTGTCGTATTGTCGGTGCCGAGCGGCATGCTGACGGATGCCGCCACGCCACTTCGCGAGGCGCTGGACGAATTGCTGGAAACCGGTGTGACGCTCGCCGCCGAAGGATGGGACGGGACGACGAAGGCGCTGCCCGCCTTGCGCGCACTGCAGGTCGGCCACCTGAAACTGGACGCGGACCGGCTGCTCGACCGGACCAAGAAGCGGCGCCGCGACCCGGCCGGGCTCGACATCATCAACGCGGCGGCCGAGTGCGGCATCCAGGTGATCGCGACCCGGGTGTCGAACGACGAGGACGCGGTCAATCTGCTCGATCTGGGCATCGATCTGATGATCGGCGATCGGTTCTCGCAGCCGCGGCGGCTGCGTTCCGGCATGGGGCGGGTTGCCTGACGGCGAAGGGTTAACGGCGGCTGAAACCGTCCACGGCAATTCGAGCCTTTGCACAAACCGGACCTTAGCGGGTTTCTGTCATCATCCTTCGGTCCATAGGGATAGCAGGGGTGCAGCGACGATGTTCCGGAAGTTTCTTCGCGATATTCGCGGCGACTACATGATCGCCACCGCGATCGCCATCGTGCCGATCATGGGCGGGTTGGCGCTGGCGATCGACTACGCCGAGATCACCCGTCAGCGCACCGCGACACTGAACGCACTCGACGCGGCCGGCATCGCCACGGCCCGCCGCATCGTGGAAGGAGCCGACGAGAAGGAGGCCAAGCAATACGCGCTCGCCTTCTTCAAGGCCAACGTGCCCGGCGCCGACACCTCCAAGACCAAATTCAACGTCATCCTGCCCACGAGCAAGCAGGGCGGAGGTCTTCTGACCATCGAGGCCGAGCATCCCTACGAACCCTATTTTCTGTCGGCTTTCGGCAGTCTGCTCGGTGCCGAGATCGGCGAAATAAACTTCGCCGCCAAAACCCAGATCAGGTTGAAGAACACGCTCGAGGTCGCACTGGTGCTCGATAATTCGGGCTCGATGGACTATAACGGCTCGGGATCCGGCAAGAAGCGAATCTCGCTGCTCAAGGACGCAGCCAAACAGCTGGTCAAGAAGCTCGCCGACGAAGCCGAGCAGATGAAGCAGGTCGACAAGCCGGTTCAGTTCGGACTGGTTCCGTTCGCCGCGTCGGTCAATGTCGGGTCGGGCAATGCCGGCGCGAGTTGGATGGATACGGAGGGCCGTTCGCCGATTCATCACGAGAATTTCGACTGGTCGACCATGCCGAACGACAAGAAGGTCGTGCCGGCGGGCGGGGTCTACGTCAAGAGCGGCGACGCCTGGAACGATACGGAAGGCGCCATCGTCACACGTTTCAGCATGCTCGACGAGATGAAGCGCATCACGGGCCAGACCTGGGAAAGCAATTGGGAATACACCTGCACGAAATATAACTGGTGGGGCAACTGCCGGAGCTATGGCTGGGTAGACCAGGGCGAGTACAAATACACCTACGGCTCCTACGCGAGTTGGCAGGGCTGCGTGGAAGCCCGCCCCTATCCGTACAATACCAACGACGCAACGCCGAACAAAAGCACCCCGGCGACGCTGTTCGTGCCCATGTTCGCGCCCGACGAGACCGACCTGACCTCGGGTGGCCGGGCCTCCAACAGCTATTGGTCGGACGGGACGTCGGGCGGTTCGGCCTACCGGCAGGGCTTCATGCCGAAATATTTCACGCCCTCTTCGACCTCCAGTTCGGCCGGCAACGGCGAGGGCCCCAATTATTCGTGCACGACCAAGCCGATCACGCCGCTGGTGGACGTCACGACGACCGTCGGCCTCAACAAGATCAACGATGCCATCGACAACATGTCGCCCAATGGCGGCACCAACGTGCCGGAGGGTCTGGCCTGGGGCTGGCGCGTGGTTTCAGGCGCGGCGCCCTTCAGCGAAGGCCGACCCGATACCGAAAACGGCAACGACAAGGTGGTGATCGTGCTGACCGACGGGGAAAACACCTATTATACTCCCGGCTCACTCGGCCATTCCGACGATGCCGACAACAAATCGATCTATTCCGCCTACGGCTACACCGCAAAGTCCCAACCCGGCGCCTCCTTCACCCGGCTGTTCATGGGCACCGACACCGGTGTCAACAAGTCCGGCTATTACAACGACAACTACACGGCGGCCATGAACGATCACATGCAACAGCTCTGCGACAACGCCAAGACCAAGGGGCTGATCCTGATGACGGTGTCGCTGGATCTGAGCGAAAGCAAGTCGAGCGAAAAGAAAGCCATCCAGGCGCTAAAGGCATGCGCGTCTGAATCGCGCTTTCGCAAGGACCCGGACAATCCCTCCAAGGCGGCGAAACTCTACTGGAACGCGACCGGCGGCAATCTTTCGGAAAAGTTCGAGGAAATCGCCGACGAACTGTCCAACCTGCGCATCGTGGGGTGAGGATGCGCAGCGGGCGGCCGGACGGTGATCGGTGCCGCCCGTGAGCGGGGCGGCAAGTGGGGGCCTCACCGCCCGCCGCCTCTTCCGCCGGGCGTGCCGCGTCGCCGTAAACGGCCACCGTGCGATTGCCCGGTTGCGCGCCGACCTTTCCGGCAATTATTCGGTCGCCTTCGCACTCGCCCTGCTGCCCATCATGGGTGGGGTGGCGATCGCCGTCGACTTCACCGAGATGAACCGGCAAAAACAGGCGATGCTCAACGCGCTCGACGCGGCCGGCATCGCAACGGCCAGGCGGATCGTCGAAGGCGCGAACGAGGCGGAGTTGCACGCCTATGCGAAAACCTTCTTCGAGGCCAATCTCGGGCCGGTCAAGCCGACCCGCACGGCGCTTACGGTAATCCTGCCCAGCAACGAGGCGGGCGGCGGGACATTGAAGCTGAGCGCCCGCCTCCACTACGAGCCTTATTTCTTCCCAGTGTTCAAGGCGCTGCTCGCCGACGGCACGTCGGCCGACGAAATCAGCTTCGCGGCGAAAACCGAACTACGCCTGAAAAACACCCTCGAGGTCGCGCTGGCGCTCGACAATTCAGGTTCGATGTCCCAGACCGGTTCGGGCTCCGGCGAAATGCGCATCGACCTTTTGAAGGCCGCCGCCAAGCAACTCGTCGACACGCTCGCCCAGCAGGCGAGCCTGATCAAGCAGGTCGAAAAACCCGTTCAGTTCTCGCTCGTTCCCTTCGCCGCCTCGGTAAATGTCGGACCGGAAAATTCTGGCGCGGCGTGGATGGACGTCGCCGGCCTGTCGCCCGTCCATCACGAGAACTTCGACTGGACCACGATGAGCAGCGGCACCAAGCGGGCCGCAAGAAGCGGCGCCATGTGGGTCAAGGCCGGGTCCGGCTGGGACGGCGAGGAAGGCGAAATCCTGTCGCGCCTTTCGCTCTACAAGGACATCAAGCGGGTCGATACGCGCGAATGGGTGGTGACGGGCCAGGAATTTGTGTGCACCAGCTATCGCCGCGACGGCAGCTGTCGGCGCGGCGACTGGCGCGAAACCGGCTATTATGACGAGACCGTCGGCGCCTATGCGAGCTGGCAGGGCTGTGTGGAGGCGCGCCCCTACCCCCACAACGTCTCCGACACGCCGCCCGCCGTGCCCACTGGCGTGGAAGGGGTCTATACCGGCGACCCGGCCACGCTTTTCGTTCCCATGTTTGCGCCGGACGAGGCCGGCGACCGCTGGGAAACCGCGCTTGACGCAGATCCGGATACTTATTCCGCCTCCAACAATTGGTGGAACGACGGCACCGAAACCAGTTCCGCCGCCGCCAGACAGCGCAACATGACCAAATATTTCGAGGTGCGCCCCTATGGCGCCGACTCCCCGAAAGGCGTGGGGCCGAACTATTCGTGCACGACCAAGCCGATCACGTCGCTAACCGACGTAACCACCGAAAGCGGGATCGCCGTCGTCAAGAGCGCGATCGACGCCATGACGCCGAACGGCGCCACCAACGTCCCTGAGGGGCTCGCTTGGGGCTGGCGCACCGTTTCGGGCGGCGAGCCTTTTACCCAGGGGCGACCGGAAACCGAAAAGGGCAACGATAAGGTGGTGATCGTTCTGACCGACGGCGCCAACACCTATTACACGCCCGGGTCGCTCGGCTATCAGGACAGCGCCGGCAACAAATCGACCTATTCCGCTTACGGCTATACCGGCGTAACCTATGCGACCGGCGGCCAGACGCGGATGTTCATGGGAACAGGCGGTGCCGTCGCCGCCTATGATTTTTCGAATTCGAACTACACCACCGCCCTGAACGAGCAGTTGCAGACCCTATGCACCAACGCCAAATCGGCCGGCATAGTAATCATGACGGTCGCGCTCGACCTGACGGCCGCCGACGCCGCCGAAAAAGCGCAGATCGACGGGCTCAGGGCCTGCGCGTCGGAATCGCGCTTCCGCAAGGATCCCGGCGATCCCTCGCGGCCGGCAAAACTATTTTGGAACGCCACCGGCGGCGACCTCGCCGAGAAATTCAAGGAAATCGGCGACGAGCTCTCCAATCTGCGCATCGTGAGCTGACCGGCAACGCCCGTTCGGTCCAACCGCCGCTCCTCTTGCGGGCCGGGACCGTTAACCCCAAATACGGGCCGTTATTGACGCGGCGCGGATCGGATGCCACCCAGCGTCCTCCGGCCCGGCCGCGAAATCGCCCCTCCCAATCCTTGACACGGCCCCGCCGACGAACTATTTCAGCGCTCGTTAGCACTCGCCTTTGGTGAGTGCTAATTCCTTCCGGTTCCACCGGAAACATATTTCCAGTCACACCGTCCGCATTGAGGATATGCACATGGCTAAGTCGAAGTTTCGCCCGCTTCATGACCGCGTGGTCGTTCGCCGGGTCGAATCCGAGGAAAAGACGAAAGGCGGCATCATCATTCCCGATACCGCCAAGGAAAAGCCCCAGGAAGGCGAGATCATCGCTGTCGGCTCCGGCGCGCGCGACGAGAGCGGCAAGCTGGTTCCGCTCGACGTCAAGGTCGGCGACCGGGTTCTGTTCGGCAAATGGTCGGGCACCGAAGTGAAGCTCAATGATGAAGATCTCCTGATCATGAAGGAATCCGACATCATGGGCGTGATCGCCTGATCCGACCCAGTTTCAAAAAACCATCCAACCGGACATTCGGGCGCAAGCCCAGGAGTTAGGATATGGCCGCTAAAGAAGTGAAATTCTCCCGAGACGCGCGCGAACGCATGCTGCGCGGCGTCGATATTCTCGCCAACGCCGTCAAGGTGACGCTCGGCCCCAAGGGCCGCAACGTCGTCATCGACAAGTCGTTCGGCGCCCCGCGCATCACCAAGGACGGCGTCACCGTCGCCAAGGAAATCGAGCTTGAAGACAAGTTCGAGAACATGGGCGCGCAGATGGTGCGCGAAGTCGCCTCCAAGACCAACGACATCGCCGGCGACGGCACCACCACCGCGACGGTTCTCGCCCAGTCGATCGTGCGCGAGGGCGCCAAGGCGGTGGCCGCCGGCATGAACCCGATGGACCTCAAGCGCGGTATCGATCTGGCCGTTGCCGAGGTCGCCGCGGACCTGGTCAAGAAGGCCAAGAAGATCAAGACCTCCGAGGAAGTCGCCCAGGTCGGCACCATCTCCGCCAATGGCGAGAAGGAAATCGGCGCGATGATCGCCGAGGCGATGCAGAAGGTCGGCAACGAGGGCGTGATCACGGTCGAGGAAGCCAAGACCGCCGAGACCGAGCTCGAAGTCGTCGAAGGCATGCAGTTCGACCGCGGCTATCTCTCGCCCTATTTCGTCACCAATCCGGACAAGATGGTGGCCGAACTCGAGGATGCCTACATCCTCCTGCACGAGAAGAAGCTGTCCAACCTGCAGGCCATGCTTCCGGTGCTGGAATCGGTGGTGCAGTCGTCCAAGCCGCTGCTGATTATTGCCGAGGACGTGGAAGGCGAGGCGCTGGCGACCCTGGTGGTCAACAAGCTGCGCGGCGGCCTGAAGGTCGCGGCCGTCAAGGCGCCGGGCTTCGGCGATCGCCGCAAGGCGATGCTTGAGGACATCGCCATCCTCACCGGCGGCCAGGTGATCTCGGAAGACCTCGGCATCAAGCTCGAGAACGTCAACCTGAACATGCTCGGCCGCGCCAAGCGCCTGCGCATCGACAAGGAAAACACCACGATCGTCGACGGCGCCGGCAAGAAGAGCGAGATCCAGGCCCGCGTCGCCCAGATCAAGCAGCAGATCGAGGAGACGTCTTCGGACTACGACCGCGAGAAGCTGCAGGAGCGCCTGGCCAAGCTCGCCGGCGGCGTTGCCGTCATCCGCGTCGGCGGTGCGACCGAGGTCGAGGTCAAGGAGAAGAAGGACCGCGTCGACGACGCCCTCAACGCGACCCGCGCGGCCGTCGAGGAAGGCATCGTTGCAGGCGGCGGCGTCGCGCTGCTGCGCGCTTCGGTCGGCATCAAGGTCAAGGGCGAGAATGCCGACCAGGACGCCGGTATCAACATCGTGCGCCGTGCGCTCCAGTCTCCGGCTCGCCAGATCGCCGAAAACTCGGGCGACGAAGCCTCGATCGTGGCCGGCAAGATCCTCGAGAACAAGTCGGCGACCTTTGGCTACAACGCCCAGACCGGCGAGTATGGCGACCTGATCGCCATGGGCATCGTCGATCCGGTCAAGGTGGTGCGCACCGCGCTTCAGGATGCGGCATCCGTTGCCGGCCTGCTGGTCACCACCGAAGCCATGATCGCCGAGAAGCCGCAGAAGGAAGCGGCTGCTCCGGCCATGCCCGGCGGTGGCATGGGTGGCATGGGCGGCATGGGCGGCATGGACTTCTAAGTCCGGCCAAACGCCGAAACCTTACGGAAAGGGCGGCAGCGATGCCGCCCTTTTTGTTGCGTCAGTCTCCACTGCCAGTCCGCAATTTGCTCAACAAATCCACCGCATCTTTGTAGTGGCGATGATTTATGCTGCGCTTTGCCGCGATAAGCGGCGTAACTGCTTCCAACTCGGAGATAGCACCTTGGATATCTGTGCGCGCACGTATCCTTGCGTTCAGCCACCGCGTACGAAGAGTGTCTGGATGCTCCAATCCGCTGACGCGCGTGCGGATGAGCAACAGCGTCCCGACTTCCTGAAGGGCAATTGCGGTCTCGCCCAAGTCATGGTGCAACGATGCACGCAAATATCGTGACGCAAGTGCGCTCGGATGTTCTGGGCCGTTGACCCGCTCTTGGATCGGCAGGAGCGCCTCCACTTCCGCAAGCGCCTTCTTTGGCTCGCCGCTATCGTTCAGCAGCGAGGCGTACAGATGGCGAGTCGCCAATGTACTGGGATGGTTCGGTCCGTTGACCCGCTCTTGGATCGGCAGGAGCGCCTCCACTTCCGCGAGCGCCTTCTTTGGCTCGCCGGCCCCTTGCAGCAGCAGCGCTCGGAGATGGCGGGTTCCCAACGTGTCGTGACGATCCTTTCCCTCGACACGTTCCGTAACCGTTAGCAGCACCACGGCTTCTGGCAGCGCCTTCTCAGTCTCGCCAATCTCACCCAGCAAAAGCGCGCGCAGGTAGCGATTGGCCAGAGTTTCAGGGTCATCAGCCCCCCGCAATCGCGTCCATGCCTCGACGTTCATATCCGTGATCTCGAGCGCTTCAAAAAAGCGCCCGAGCGAATGCAGCGCCCGCGCTCGATAATAGTCCGCAGCTGCCCGCAAAATCGTCCCGGCCTCCAGCCGATGGGACAGACTTGAGGCAAGTTCCAACGCTTGATTGG
Source organism: Nitratireductor arenosus (assembly GCF_009742725.1). Lineage (GTDB taxonomy): Bacteria > Pseudomonadota > Alphaproteobacteria > Rhizobiales > Rhizobiaceae > Mangrovimarina > Mangrovimarina arenosa. The sequence goes on from NZ_WPHG01000006.1 coordinate 130,411, forward strand.
CAAGGTTTAAGACATCGAGATCCTGCAGCCACGGCCAAGTGGCGCGAAGCGCCCGTTCGTCAAGTTCACCATAAAGCTCGACCCCAGTCCGGTAGGCCCGCCTTAATATGCGCTCACCACGCCGGTAGTGACCCGCCTCGTTGGCGGCAAGTCCCTTTGCTACCAATGCTTCGAAAACCGCGGCCGCGTTTTCCGTGGATCCTGCATGCATGAACCAACGCGCATCATCCCATTTGGGATCGAGCGGATCGTATGCTCCGGCTGTTTGCGCGGCTTCGGCATCGATTTCGACAAGTTCGTGCCGGATGTCCGCGGCTTCTGCATCATCCGGCGTAAGCAGTAGTGCAATGTCCGCCAGGCGGACGGCTTCGGCGAGATGATGACTGCCAAAGTCCGGCGCAATCGACGCGTGGTGAAGAGAGAGATCAGCACACAAGCGTGTGAGGTCGGGGCGGACGGTCTCGAAGCTGTCGCGCAGCTTGGCAATCGCACGCTCCTCGTTCCCGTCGCTGCGCTCAGACTCCGCAAGCCTTCGCGCTTCGGAGAGAACTGCAAACGAAAGCTCTCGAAGTCTAGCGTCTCGTTCGGCTATCTCGGCCTTGTCCCGCTTGTTGGCAGACTCAAGCGCAAGATTTTGCGTCTTCAATCCTTCTATCTGCTCGTTTAGATCCTTCTTTGCGCTGCGTAGGAATCGCCGCGTAGTAAATCCCCATAGGACTGACACTGGGGCAAGAAGCGCCAATGCGTTGGTTACTTTCTCCACATCTGAAAGTTTCCAGAAACTGGTCCAAACGTTCGGCCAGAAGCCGACAAATTCCGAAAGAAGACTTGTCGACTCCACAAAATTTTCCTCCACACCATTCGAAACGGCGTAATGTCCTTGAACTGCTCATGACATGCTAGATCGAAACGTGCACAATCTCCAACGTAAGTTTCCCCTCGGCGCCGCCGAGCAGGAGGTTGTTGAGTCGAAAGAGGCGTTTCATACGCTCAACTACCCGACCCGCCCGGCAGTGGCAGCGGTATGCAGCGTGCAGCACATGGCACCGACCCGCACGCCACCTTACGCCTCGCGGCTTGCAATCACCTTGTCGATGCGGCGGCCGTCGAGGTCGACGACCTCGAAGCGCCAGCCCTCAAACTCCATGATCTCGCCAACCTCGGGGATGCGTTTCAGCCCGTCGAGTATGAAACCCGCCACGGTGTCGTAGCCCGGCTTTTGCGGCAGTTCGAGATAAAGCAGTTCGGCCATCTCGTCGGCCGGCATCGCCCCGCTCAGCAGCCACGAGCCGTCCGCCCGCTGCCTGGCTTCCGGCTCGCCGCTGTCGAGATCCGAGCGGAAGGCGCCCGCGATCGCGTCGAGAATATCGGCCGGTGTGACGACGCCCTCGAAATGGCCGAACTCGTCATGCACCAGCGCCATCGGCACGTCGGCGTCGCGCAGGACGCGCAAGACCCCGAGCGCGCCGATCGTATCGGGGATGATCGGCGCGGCGAGCGTATGTTTTTTCAGATCGAACTTGCGCTTGGAACCGATCGGTCCGACCAGATCGCGCAGCCGCACCACACCGAGAGGCTGATCGGCGTCGCCTTCGTGGACGGGCATGATCGAATGGGTCGCGGCCGAGGCCACCGCCTTGCGCAGCGCCGCCTCGCTCATGGCCGCATTCAGCATTTCGACCTCGGTGCGCGGCGTCATCAGGGCGCGCACATTGCGGTCGCCAAGCCGCATCACCCCGGCAATCATCGCCTGTTCCGCGCTGTCGATGACGCCGGCGCTCTCGGCCTCGGCGACCAGGGTCTGGATTTCCTCGTCGGTGATGGCGTTCTGGGCTTCCGCCGACATGCCGAGCACGAACAACACCCCCTTGGTGCATTTGTCGAGCAGCCACACCAGCGGCGCGGCGACCTTCGACAAAAGCTCCATCGCCGGCGCCATCGTGCAGGCGAAGGCCTCGGCATTCTTGAGCGCGAGATGTTTGGGAACGAGTTCGCCGATCAGCAGCGAAAAGAAGGTGATGGCGGCAATCACAATCGCGTAGCCGGCCAGCCCCGCGCTACTGGCCGGAAAACCCGCCTCCACCAGGATCACGCTCAGCCGGCTGCCGAGTGCCGCGCCGGAAAAGGCGCCAGCCAGGATGCCGACCAGGGTGATGCCGATCTGCACCGTCGACAAGAACTTGCCCGGATCCTGCGAAAGCCTGAGCGCTGCCCTGGCGCCGCGCCGCCGCCGCGCGGCCAGGAGTTGCAGCCGTGGCCGGCGCGCCGACACCACGGCCAGTTCCGACAGGGCGAAAACCCCGTTGAGGACGATCAGGACGGCGGCAACGGCAAGCTCGAACATGCGATCCCGACTAGCCCGGCATCGCCGCACGGTCAACGTAAATGCCGCCCCGGGGTACGACGCGCCATTGACAGCAAGATGGCGAGCGGCTAGGTGCGCATCCGGTCGAGGCACCTGCCGCCCGCCGGCGAAACGCCACGGTGAAGCCTCCTCGGACAATTCGTCGATTTCCGACGCGCCGCTGACATGGCAATGCGGGCCCCATTCGTCGTCCTCCGGCGCCAGGAGACCGACACATGACCGCGACCCGATCTTCCCAACACAATACGTTTCTGGGCGGCGCTCTGCCCACCCTGTTCGTCCGCACCACCGCGCCGATCGTGCTCATCATGGCGATGAACGGCCTCCAGACAGTGATCGACGCCTACTTCCTGGGTGAGTTCGTCGGCGCCGCCGCGCTTTCGGCCGTCACGCTGATGTTCCCCGTCTACATGCTGCTCGTCGCGCTGGCCACGCTTGTCGCCGGCGGCATGGCAAGCGTTCTGGCCCGCCGCCTCGGCGCGGCCGATTTCGACGGCGCGCGCGCCGCCTTCGTCGGCGCACACACGCTCGCCCTTTTGCTGTGCCTCGGGCTGGTCGCCGGGTTTGCGCTTGGCGGCGCGGCCCTTGCCGGCTGGCTCGCCAACGGATCGGCCGGACTGGCGCGCGACGGCTATCGCTACATCTCCATCCTGATCTGGTTCTCGCCGGTGATGTTCGTGCTGTCGATCAACGCGGACGCACTGCGCTGCGAGGGTCGCATGGGCCTGATGGCGGCGGTCAGCCTGGTGACCTCAAGCGCCAATATCGTCTTCAACTATCTGCTGATCGTCGTTTTCGATTTCGGTGTCGCCGGCTCCGCCGCCGGCACGGTCGCGGCCATGGTCATGTCATTCGCCGCCGTCCTGGTCTTCCGGTTGCGTGCCAGCACGCCGCTGAAGTTCGCCCTTCTGCCCGCCGATGCCTGGCGCCATGGCTGGCGCGAATTCCTGGCGCTGGGCGCGCCGCAGAGCCTGACCTTTCTCGGCATCTCGCTCGGCTCGGGCGCGACAATCGCCATGATCCAGGTCTGGGGCGGCGACGGATATACCGAAACGGTTGCCGCCTACGGCATCGCCACCCGCGTGCTCACCTTCACCTATCTGCCGCTGCTCGGGCTGAGCATGGCGCTGCAGACGATCGCCGGAAACAATTTCGGCGCCGGGCTGTGGCATCGTTCGGACGCGAGTCTGCGACTGGCGGTTCTCGTTGCCTTGGCCTATTGCGCGAGCGTCCAGGTGAGCCTTTTGCTGGCGCGGCGGACGATCGGAGCCGTCTTCGTCGATGATCCGGCAACCGTTGCGGAACTCGCCCGTATCCTGCCGGTCGTCACCGCGGCCTATGTCGTCGTCGGCCCGCTGATGATGCTGGCCGGTTATTTCCAGGCGATCGGCGACGCGACCAGGACCGCCGTGCTCAATCTGTCGCGCACCTATCTGTTTGCGATCCCGCTCACCGTGGCTTTGCCGCCACTGATCGGCGAACAGGGCATCTGGCTCGCCTCGCCGTTGGCGGAGATGCTGGCCCTGTGCCTTGCCGTCATGGTGCTCGCGCATCGTCAGGCCAAAACAGGCCGGCGTTGGGGTGTCTTCCACCAGAGCGCGTAGTCGACGGGTGCAGAACCGCGCGGGACGGGAGCGCAGGGCTGCCGGCCTCGGCCGCCCGGGCGCGTTTTGTCCCGCGCGGCATGAATCCCCGCGCGAAGTAGCGGAATCGATCTGTCAACGCACAGGCGCAACGCCCTGTTGCATTTGGCTTTTCAAAGCCGCGCGACGGGGCATGGGCGGGAGGGGATTGCTGGGCGCTGACGGGACTACGAGCCGCGCTTGAACGTGCTGAACTGGAATTTCTGCACCGCCCCCCACGGCGTCTTGTGCTCGTGACGACGGCTGTCGACGAGGATATAGCCGGGGCCGAGCAGGCGCGAAAGACTGTCGGCATTATGCCGGACGACCGGCAGGCCGCTGCACTTTTCCGGGCCGTCGGGCGCGAAGGTGCCGATGATGACATGTCCCCCGTCCTTGAGCCCGCGATTCAACCGCTCGATATAGGCCCGCTGATCATCCGCCCCGGTGAGGAAGTGAAAAGCCGCGCGGTCGTGCCAGATATCGTATGCCTCCGGTGGCTGCCAGCGTCGGGCATCGGCCGTAATCCATTTGGCAGCGTCGGACCGTGCGCCGAGACGAACCTGAGCGGCCGCGAGCGCGGCGGCCGAAAGGTCGAGAACGCTGACATGGGCAAACCCCTTGTCCAGCAGGCAGTCGACCAGCCGCGAAGCGCCGCCACCGACATCCACGATAGTGTCGTCGGGGCTCGCGCCGACAAGGGCAAGCAGGGTCAACGAGATGTCCGGCTCGTCCTGGAACCAGCTCACCTCGCCTTCGGTCTTGCTGCCATAGACATTGTCCCAATGGGCCTGATCATTACCGTTCACGCTCGCCTCCGCGGATAGGGGAACTTTGAGCCCCATATCGGATGGCGCGCGTGCGGCTGCAAGACGTCGCAAACACCACCATCGCGATCCCCGATGCCTCAGCGCGCCGGGCGCTCGCCGCGAGCGCAGGCTTGCGCCCGTTCGGTGAGCAGTGCCTTTTCGCGCGCATTGCGCGTCAGCGTCGACGCCTGCTCGAACTCGGCCCGCGCCTCAGCGAAGCGACCGAGCTTGGCGAGGAAATCGCCCCGTACGCTCGGCAGCAGATGATAGGCCTTGAGCGCGTTTCCCGTGACCAAGCGGTCGACGATCTCCAATCCCGCCGCCGGGCCACGCGCCATCGACACCGCCACGGCGCGGTTGAGCTCGACCACCGGCGACGGCGTCAGCCGGGCCAATTCGGCGTAGAGGTCGGCGATGCGCGCCCAATCCGTCTCGCCAGCGGTCACGGCGCGCGCATGACAGGCCGCGATAGCCGCCTGCAGCACGTATGAGCCGCGCCCGCCCAGCGTCTCGGCACGGGCGAGCCCGGCAAGCCCGCGCCTGATCAGCAGCCGATTCCAGCGTCCCCGGTCCTGGTCGAGCAGGAGAACGGGTTCGCCCTTCTCGTCGGTGCGCGCACCGATGCGCGAGGCCTGGATTTCCATCAGCGCGACCAGCCCATGGACTTCCGGCTCGTCCGGCGCCAATTCGGCCAGGATGCGCCCGAGCCGCATCGCCTCCTCGCAAAGCTGCGGCCGGGTCCAGTCATTGCCGGCGGTCGCCGAATAACCCTCGTTGAAGATCAGATAGATCACCGCCAGTACCGAGCCCAGCCGTTCCGCCATCTGCGTCCCGCGCGGCACCTCGAAGGCAACATTGGCCTCGGCCAGAGCCTTCTTGGCGCGCACGATGCGCTGCGCGACCGTCGGTTCGGGAACGAGAAAGGCGCGCGCGATCTCGCCGGTGGTCAGTCCGCCCACCAGTCGCAGCGTGAGCGCGGCGCGCGCCTCGGCCGACAACACCGGGTGACATGCGGTGAAGATCAGGCTCAAGAGGTCGTCGCCGACGGGGTCGTCCATCGCCGCCTCGATATCGGCCACCGGATCCAGCTCGGCTTCCATGTCGCGACCGATCTCGGCATGCTTGCGCTCGATCAGCTTGTTGTGGCGGAAATGATCGATGGCGCGGCGCTTGGCGGTGGCCATCAGCCAGGCTCCGGGCCTGTCGGGAACGCCGGTCCGCGGCCAGCTTTTGAGCGCAGCAACGAGCGCTTCCTGCGCGAACTCCTCGGCCAGGCCGACATCGCGCACCTGCCTCGTAAGGCTGGCGATCAGCTTCGCCTGTTCGATACGCCAGACCGCCTCGATGGCGCGATGAGTGTCGGTGCCCGTCACGCGCCCCGAATAGAACGGGGATCGCGACGACGCAAGTCACGCTTTGCACCCATGCTGACTGGTTTCCCGCCGATTGGTGAACGAACCGCGATCCAATATCTTGGCGTTAATCGCTGCCGTGACGAACGCGGGCTCAGCGGTTCTGCATGTCGGCGAAGTCGGAGAGCGAACCCTGCATGTCTTCGGGAAAATCGCCCGTTTCCATCACCTGTCTGACCTCGATCATCTCGTTGGGCGCACCCGGACAGCGCCGGGCCCATTCGATCGCCGCAGCGCGCGAGGCAACGTCGATCACCCAGTAACCGCCCAGCACCTCCTTGGCCTCCGTGAAAGGCCCATCCGTGACCACCGGACGTCCGGTGTCGAAGCGCACCCGCGCGCCCATCGAGGGCGGATGAAGACCGTCGCATGCGACCAGCACGCCGGCCTGCTGCATCGCGCGATTATAGTCCATCATCGCGTCGAGCTGGTCCTTGTCGTCGGGCATGGTTCCCGGCGCGGCACTCTCGTAGCCGGCCGGGATCATCAGCATCATGAATCTCATCTGGTTCTCCTCAGGCGGTCAAGGCGCACAAGTCGCTTTCGCCGTAAAATCAATCCCGGCCCTCGGTCTGGGCGCGCAGGCGTTGCTCACGTTCGCGGACTTCCGGCGTGGCGGCGTCGCCGAAATCCTCCAGCTCGAAGATCGGCCTGATCTCGACCTGGCCGTCCTGAAAGGGCGAACGCTTCAGCCACTCTATCGCCTCGTCCATCGATTTGACCTGCAGGATCCAGAAACCGGCAACCAGTTCCTTGGTTTCGGCGAAGGGTCCGTCCACGACCATGCGTTCGGTGCCCGAAAAATCGATCCGCGCCGCTTTCCTGGATGGATGCAACCCCTCGCCGGCAAGCAGCACGCCCGATTTCACCAGTTCCTCGTTGAACCGGCCCATCTCGTTCAAAAGCTCCGTGCTCGGCATCACGCCGGCTTCGGAATCGGCTGTTGCCTTGACCAATACCATCACACGCATCTTGCTCTCCTTCACCTCGTATCCCTTACCGGCCCATCGCGGGACGGTTTCGTCAACACGACGCACGGGCGCTCGCGAAATCGACATCGGACGGCATTTTTTTGTAACGGGAATTTCCTCCCGGTGGCGAGGCGGCACGCGCGCGCCTATCTTGGCGGACACACACTATGCAGGATGGATGCCATGACGCACACGCGCACCGAAACCGACACGTTCGGCCCGATCGATGTTCCGGCAGACCGTTATTGGGGTGCGCAGGCGCAGCGTTCGCTGGAGAATTTCAGCATCGGCTGGGAAAAACAGCCGCTATCGATCGTGCGCGCGCTCGGCATCGTCAAGCGCGCCGCCGCCGAGACCAATCAAGCGCTCGGTCGCCTCGACACCGAACGCGCCGACGCGATCGCGGCCGCGGCCCAGGAGGTGAGCGACGGCCGCCTCGACAAGCATTTTCCGCTTTCCGTGTGGCAGACCGGATCCGGCACCCAGTCCAACATGAACGCCAACGAGGTGATCGCAAACCGGGCGATCGAGATACTCGGCGGCACCGTCGGATCGAAGGACCCGGTCCATCCCAACGATCACGTCAATATGAGCCAGTCGTCCAACGACACCTTCCCGACCGCCATGCATATCGCCTGCGCGGAGCGCATCGTGCACGACCTTTTGCCCGCGCTCTCCCACCTGCACGATGCACTCGACGCCAAGGCGAAAGCGTTCGCGGACATCGTCAAGATCGGCCGCACCCACACCCAGGACGCCACGCCCCTGACGCTCGGCCAGGAATTTTCCGGCTACGCCGCGCAGGTCGCCTCCGCGATCGCCCGCATCGAAACCACCCTGCCCGGCCTGATGGAACTTGCCCAGGGCGGCACCGCGGTCGGCACCGGGCTCAACGCGCCGGTCGGCTTCGCCGAAAAGATTGCCGAACGGATCGCAGCCATAACCGGCCTGCCCTTTACCACCGCGCCCAACAAGTTCGAGGCGCTCGCCGCGCACGATGCGATGGTGTTCGCGCACGGCGCGATCAACGCCGCCGCCGCCGCGCTCTACAAGATCGCCAACGACATCCGCTTTCTCGGCTCCGGGCCGCGTTCGGGGCTCGGCGAACTCGCCCTGCCGGAAAATGAGCCCGGATCCTCGATCATGCCGGGCAAGGTCAACCCGACCCAGTGCGAGGCGCTGACCCAGGTCTGCGTCCAGGTCTTCGGCAACAATGCCGCACTGACCTTCGCCGGCAGCCAGGGCCATTTCGAGCTCAATGTCTACAACCCGGTGATGGCCTATAATTTCCTGCAATCGGTACAGTTGATGGCCGACGCAGCGCGCTCCTTCACCGACCGGTGCGTCGCCGGCATCGAAGCGCGCGAAGACAATATCCAGGCGGCACTCGAACGTTCGCTGATGCTGGTCACCGCGCTCGCACCCACCATCGGCTACGACAACGCGGCGAAAATCGCCAAGAACGCGCATAAGAACGGCACCACCCTGCGCGAGGAGGCGCTGGCGACGGGGCTGGTCGACGCGCAGGACTACGACCGTCTCGTGCGGCCGCGGGAGATGACGAAGCCGGGATAAGATGGAGCCGTCGCCATTCTCCGTTCAACAATCGTGAACGAACAGTCCCCTGACAGACACTTTTTGCCACAGACGCATGACCTTATCTTCACGCCACTGAAAAAACCTCCGGAGAACACTCTTATGTCAACCAGCGTCATCCTGCTCATCGCGCGCATTCTGCTCTCGGTGATGTTCATCATGGCCGGCCTGCAAAAATTCGGCACAATCGACGGCACCGCCGGCTACATCACCTCGGTCGGCCTGCCGGCCGGCACGCTTCTGGCCTGGCTCGCGGCGATTTTCGAAACGCTTGCCGGCATCGCCCTTTTGGTCGGCTTCCAGACCGGACTGACCGCGTTGGCGCTCGCCGCCTTCTGCGTTTTCACCGGTTTCGTCTTCCACTACGCGCCGGCCGACCAGATGCAGATGATCCTGTTCATGAAGAACATCACCATCGCCGGCGGCCTGCTCGCCCTGTTCGTGGCCGGCCCCGGTTCGCTGTCGGTCGACGCCCGCACCGGCAAGACGGTCGCCGCGTAACCCATACAGTCGAAATACCGACGGTCCGGGAGGTTTCCGGGCCGTCGCGATGCCAAAACCCGCCTATGCTGTCTCGTCGACCGCCAGGCCGAGCTCCTCGATCATGGTCTCGCGCATGATGAATTTCTGCGGCTTGCCGGTAACCGTCATCGGCAGCACGTCCTTGACCCGTACATGGCGCGGGATCTTGAAATGGGCGATCTGTCCCTGGCAGAAGGCGCGGATTTCGTCCTCGGTCGGCGCCTCGCCCGCCGCGACCACCCAGGCGCAGATCTCCTCGCCGTAGCGCGGGTCCGGCACGCCGAACACCTGAACCTCGCGCACCTTGGGATGACGGTATAAAAACTCCTCGATCTCGCGCGGATAGACGTTCTCTCCGCCGCGGATGATCATGTCCTTCACCCGCCCAACAATGTTGCAATACCCTTGCGCGTCGATCGTGGCGAGATCGCCGGTATGCATCCAACCGTCTGCGTCGATCGCTTCGGCGGTTCGTTCCGGCTCGTCCCAATAGCCTTTCATCACCGAATAGCCGCGCGTGCACAACTCGCCCGAGACCCCCACCGGCACCGTCGCGCCATCCGCGACGACGATCTTGACCTCGACATGCGGATGAACCCGTCCCACCGTCGAGACGCGCTTTTCCAGCGGATCGTCGACATGGCTTTGGAAGGAGACCGGGCTGGTCTCCGTCATGCCGTAGGCAATGGTCACTTCGCTCATGTTCATGTCGCGCTGCACCCGCTTCATCACCTCGACCGGACAGGGCGCGCCGGCCATGATGCCGGTTCGCAGGCTGGAAAGGTCGAAACCGGTGAAACCGGGGTGGTCGAGCATGGCCACGAACATGGTCGGCACTCCGTAGAGACCGGTGCAGCGCTCGCCGGCCACCGCCGCCAGCGTCGCCTCGGGGTCGAAACCCTCGCCGGGAAAGATCATCGCCGCGCCCTTGCTCACGCAGCCCAGCGTGCCCATGACCATGCCGAAGCAATGATAAAGCGGCACCGGGATCGCCAACCGGTCGGCCTCGGTGAAATTCATCGTCTGGGTGACGAAATGGGCGTTGTTGAGAATGTTGCGATGGCTGAGCGTCGCGCCTTTGGGCGCACCGGTGGTACCACTGGTGAACTGGATGTTGATCGCGTCGTCCGGATCGAGACCGGCGCTGACCGCATCGAGCCGCGCATGCTCCTCGGCCCCGCCGAGTTCCATCACCTCCTGGAAGCCGAACATGCCGGGCGAACGCCCCTCGCCCATGCGGATGACGGTGGTCAGCGCCGGCAGGCGCGCCGCCTTCAGGCCACCCGGCACGGCCTCGTCCAGTTCCGGCGCGAGCTCGCGGATCATGCCGAGATAATCGGACGATTTGAACGCGGCCGCGGTGATCAGCGCCCGGCAGCCCACCTTGTTGAGCGCGTAGTCCAGTTCGTAGAGCCGGTAGGACGGGTTGATGTTGACCAGCACGACGCCGATACGTGCGGTGGCGAACTGCGTCAGCAGCCATTCGCGCCGGTTGGGCGACCAGATGCCGACCCGGTCGCCGCGGCCGATGCCAAGCGCCAGCAGCCCCGCGGCAAGCCGGTCGACCTCGTCGGCAAATTCCCGCCAGGTCAGCCGGGTCCCCTCGGCGCAAAACACGGCGGCCTCGCGCTCGCCGAAGCGCGCCACGGTCGCGGCAAGCCGGGCGGGGATGGTTTCTTCCAGCAGGGGCCGCGTCCGATCCCCCACGACATGCGAAAGCCCGTCGACCGGCGTCAACGCTGGTTCCCGGGCCGGCTGATTGGTCATGCCTGTCCTCTCTGACGCCGCCGTCGACCTGCCGCGGCCGGCTTTCGGAGGAGTTTAGCACCCGGCATCGCCGCCGCAATGCGCCGGCCGCGCTTCGGGACGGCGCCTACAGCGCCCGGGCCACCCTGTCGCCGATCTCGGCAACCAGCGCCGCGTCGGCCGTCTCGCGCGCCTTCAGCGCCGTCACCAGGCACGCCTGCGATTTCAGGATGATGCCGTCGTCGAGCACGCGCAGATGATTGGCCTTCAGCGTCGAGCCGGTGGAGGTGATGTCGACGATCACGTCGGCCTGGCCGGCAGCCGGCGCGCCTTCGGTGGCGCCGAGGCTTTCCACGATCCGGTAGACCTGGATGCCGTGCATCTGGGAAAAGAACTGCTGCGTGAGGCGCCAGTACTTGGTCGCGATCCTGAGCCGGCGGCCATGGCGCTGGCGAAAATCCGCCGCCACGTCGTCGAGATCGGCCATGGTGGCCACGTCGAGCCAGATATCGGGCACCGCGACCACCACGTCGGCCCGGCCGAAGCCCAGCCGCGCGGCGATGGCGACCCGGGCCTGCCAGTCGGCCAGGCTCTCGCGCACCAGATCCTCGCCGGTTACGCCGAGGTCGACGGCACCGCGGCCGAGCTCGCTGGCAATCTCCGATGCCGACAGGAAGGCGACCTCGATGTCGTCGCGGCCATCGATACGGGCGCGGTAGCGGCGCGTATCTTGCGGCGCCACGACCGGCAGCCCGGCGCGCGCGAACACCGCCATCGCCTCCTCGCGCAGACGGCCCTTGGACGGCAGGGCGAGCGTGACGGTCATGGCGCGGCCTCCCGCAGGGCCTCGATCCGGTCGAGCCAGACCGAAAAGCCGACGCCGGGTATCGGGTTTTGCGCCCCCAGAAGCGTCAGCAGCCGGTCGTAACGGCCGCCGCCGGCAAGCGGCCGCTCGCCGCCTGCGGCCGAGATCTCGAAGACGAGCCCGGTATAATAGTCGAGCGGCCGGCCGAAGGCGGCGTCGTAATGGACGCCATTGCCCGCCAGGTTGTAAGCCGCGATCGCGTCGGCGCGGGCGGCGAAACCGTCGAGCGCGGCTCCCAGCGAAATGCCGGCATCGCCCGCGAAGGCCTCGAGCGCGGCGGCCGCGTCGCCGAGCGGCGCGTGGATCGCCAGAAAGCGCTTCAGCGCCGCGAACGCCTCGGCCGACAGCCTGACGCTTCTCAGCTCGGCCTTTTCGATCAGCCGGCGGGCGATCTCGGCCGGCGTGCGCCCGAGCGCCGCCGACAGGTCGGCCTCCTCCATGCCTGCCGCGATATGCGCCGTCAGCCCGCCATGATCGCCATCGGCGACGAAGGCGGCGACCGGCGCCGGCAGGGCGACGTTTTTGGGCGGATCGGCGAGGTCGGCAAGCGCCGCCTCGAGCTGGTCCGGCGCGCCGAAGGCGCGGGCAAGTCGCATACGCCAGCCGCGCGGCAGGCCGAGCGCGGCAAGCACGGCCTCGAAAATCGTCTGGTCGCCGAGCGTGACCGAAAGCGTCCGTCCGGGCAGCGTCCGCTCAAGCAGCGCATGCGCATCGGCCAGCGAACGGGCGTCGGCGGTCGCGATGTCGGTCTCGCCCAGATCCTCGATGCCGGCCTGGAAGAACTCGCTGCCGCCCTCGCGGCGCTGGCGAAAAACCTCGCCGAGATAGGCATAGCGGCGCGGCGTACCGGCGCGGCTTTCGATATGGTCGAGACAGACGGGAATGGTGAATTCGGGCCTGAGGCACAGCGTCTCGCCGGTTTCGCTCTCCGTCAGGTAGATACGCCGGCGCAGATCCTCGCCGGCCATGTCCAGAAACGGCTCGGCCGGCTGCAACATCGCCACCTCGACCATCGCCGCGCCGCGCTCGGCGAACACGGCCGCAATATCCTCGGCAAAGGGCGGACGCGCCGTCATGACCGCCCGCTGCCGGCCGCGCGCACGAAGCCCGCGCGCGAAGAGACAGAAGCCCGCATCACCGGCCGTCCCGCTCCCTGGCCTGTGCCTTCAATATGCGCTCGACCGTGGCGACAAGCTCGGCTTCGGGCACCGAGACCTGCGCCACGCGCGCCTCGCGCCATTCCTCGTTGCTGTCGATTTCGGCCGAAAGCCGGGCGCCCTCGAGCAGGTCCTTGACCTGCACCTCGCCCCGGTCGCGCTCGTCCGCGCCCTGGATGACGGCGACCGGGCAACCGCGCCGGTCGGCATATTTGAGCTGGTTGCCGAATTTCTTCCAATTGCCCTGATACATCTCCGCGCGGATGCCGGCGGCGCGCAGCGCCTGGGTGAATTGCTGGTATTTCGCCATCGCCGCCGTGTCGCCGTCCATGACGGTGACCAGAACCGGCGGCCGCACCGGGTCCTGGCCGAGCTTGCCGAGATTCTTCAGCGCGGTGGCGAGCCGCGACACGCCGATCGAAAACCCGGTCGCCGGCACCGGCTGGCCGCGAAACCGCGACACCAGCCCGTCATAACGCCCGCCGCCGCCGACCGAGCCGAAGCGTACGATCTCGCCCTTTTCATTGGGGATCTCGGCGGTGAGCTCGGCCTCGTAGACGGGACCGGTGTAATATTCGAGCCCGCGCACGACCGAGGGGTCGATGCGGATGCGATCCGGGCCGTAGCCGGCGGCTTCCACAAGAGATGCTATCTGCTCCAGTTCGGAAGCACCCTCGCGCGTCATCGCTTGCAGCGCTTCGAAATTGACCGGCGTGCGATCGGGGTTTTCGCTTCTCAACGGGCTGCGATAGCGGCCTTCTCTGACTTCCTGGAGAAAGCCCTCCTTCCCGACGAAATCGATGATGATCGCGGCCTGCGTCTCATCCAGCCCCGCGCCGTTGGTGAAATCGCCCTCGCCCTCGCGCCCGCCGTCCCAGCGGCCGGGACCGAGCAGCAGCTTGACGCCTTCCGGCCCGAACTTGTCGAGCTTGTCGATCGCCCGCAGCACGGTCAGCCGGCGGCCGGCATTCTCGGCGCCGCTAAGCCCGATCGCCTCCATCACCCCGTCGAGCACCTTGCGGTTGTTGACGCGGATGACGTAGTCGCCGCGGGCGATGCCGAGCGCCTCCATCACGTCGGCCATCATCATCGCCATTTCGGCGTCCGCCGCCACCGAGGGCGCGCCGACCGTGTCGGCGTCGAACTGCATGAACTGGCGGAAGCGGCCCGGGCCCGGCTTTTCGTTGCGGAACACCCAGCCGGCGCGATAGGTGCGGTAGGGAAGCTGGATGTCGTTGAAATTCTCAGCGACGTGGCGCGCCAGCGGCGCGGTCAGGTCGTAGCGCAGCGACAGCCACTGCTCGTCGTCGTCCTGAAACGAAAACACGCCCTCGTTCGGCCGGTCCTGGTCGGGCAGGAACTTGCCGAGCGCGTCGGTATATTCGATCAGCGGCGTTTCCACCGGCTCAAAGCCGTAAAGCTCGTAGACTTCGCGGATCCTGCCGCACATCTCCTCCACGGCGCGGATATCGGCCGGCGAACGGTCGACGAGGCCGCGCGGCAGCCGCGCTTTCATTTTCTGGGGTTTGCCGCTCATGTCGTGCTGCGTCCAGGCGATGGAGTGAACCGTGTGGCGTGAAACGTTTCTAAAACAAAAGAAACGACAGCCGGCGTGTAACCGATGCGGCAGGGAGCGGCAAGGGTCGGGCCGGTCAGCCCGGCCGGGCGAATTGCTCGCGTTCGAGCTCCACCACCTTCCGGCACACGCAGCCTTCGATATGGTCGTTGACCAGCCCCATCGCCTGCATGAACGCATAGACCGTGGTCGGGCCGACAAACGACCAGCCGCGCCGCTTCAGCTCCTTGGAGATGCGCGTCGAGGTCGCCGTCTTCGGATTGGCGATAAGCGTGGCGTAGTCCACCACGGCCGGCCGCTCCTCCGCACCCGGCTCGAACGACCAGAACCAGGCCGCGAGCGAGCCGGCCTCGTCGGCCAGTTCGCGCGCCCGGCGGGCATTGTTGATGGCGGATTCGATCTTGCCGCGGTGGCGCACAATGCCGGCATTGGTCAACAGCCGCTCCACGTCGCGCTCGGTATAGAGCGCCAGCCGGTCGATGTGGAAATTCTCGAAAGCCTCGCGGAAATTCTCCCGTTTTCTCAGGATGGTGATCCAGGAAAGCCCGGCCTGGAATCCCTCCAGGCAGATTTTTTCGAACAGGCGCCGGTCGTCGGCGACCGGACGGCCCCATTCATGGTCGTGATAGTGCTGATAGAACGGGTCGTTGCCGTGCCAGAAACAGCGCAGCGCCCCGTCCTCACCCGCGATCAATCCGCTTTTCTGCTCGTCCATGCACTCGAAATCCGTTCGTTAACGCGCCCGGGGCCGGCTTTAAGCGCGCCTTTACCAGATTCCTGAACCGGCCGGTAACCACACCGGACTCTTTCCTGACAGTTCGGCATTTTAACGAACCGGATTCACCATTCCGACTCTTCGCATCGCGACAATCGTCGTTGTTTCCGGGCGTCCCCTCGTCATTCGCGCCCGGTCATCAGACGAAATGTGGAGAGTACGTCCGATGCGAATCCTGTCCTTGTTTGCCGGCGCTGCCGCCGCCTTCGCCCTGCTGGTTTCGGGTGCGACGGCCGGCGAGCGTTACGGAAAACGCCCGCCGCTGACGGTCAGCCCCGACCTGAGTGCACCCTGGGTCATGCAGTTAAAGAGAAAGCCGACCATCGACCGGTCCAACACAGCGCGCCGCATCGGCAATGCCGAGGCCATCGCGCGCGCCCGCCGGACGATGGATCAGCCGCGACCGGCTTATGTGCGGCGCGGCGGCGTCGTTTACGAGCGCGGCGCGCAGGTCCGTTTCGCCGAGCCGCGCGCGACACGCACCCATCGCAACCGGCCATTGGAAACGGCTGCCGTCGCCCGGCCGGCGCAGAAGCCGGCCCGGCCGCAGATGAACCCGATCTATCTGCCGCAGACGATCGACTATGACGGGCCGGAAAAACCCGGCACCATCGTCATCGACACCACCCAGAACTTCCTCTATCTCGTCCAGCCGAACGGCAAGGCACGGCGCTACGGCGTCGGCACCGGCAAGCCCGGTTTTGAATGGGCCGGCACGCACAAGGTTACCCAGAAGCGCGAATGGCCGGACTGGCGCCCGCCGGCCGAGATGATCGCCCGCGAGCGCAAGAAGGGCCGCATCCTGCCAGTCCACATGAAGGGCGGCCCCGCCAACCCGCTCGGCGCCCGCGCGCTTTATCTGGGCTCGACGCTCTATCGCATCCACGGCACCAACCAGCCCTGGACGATCGGCCAGGCGGTCTCTTCAGGCTGCATCCGCATGCGCAACGAGGACGTGATCGAGCTTTACGAACGCGTCGGCGTCGGCACCAGGGTCAAGGTGATCTGACATCGACATAACGAGGCCCGGTTTTCGCGGCGGGGGCAGCCGGTTGCAGCGCGATCGGCCACGACGCGGCGAAGGGGCGGCGTGCCGAGGGGGCGCGCCGCCCTTCTTTCGTTCCACGCTCCGGCCGAACCCTGGTCGCACAATCTTAAATATTAGCGTTCTCTCATTCAGGAATCTGGTGTAGGCAGGTCGAGGGAGAGAAACGGCGACGATTCGCCGGCCGGCGCATGGCCGCGGCCACGCGCCGGATTGTGGAACAGGCACGCGACGCGCCATTTCCTGACGGGCGGCGCGTGCCGCAGGGAGGGAACCTATGGACATCATCCTGTCCGTCTTCTTGCCGCTGGCGCTCGCCATCATCATGTTTTCGCTCGGGCTCGGCCTCACGCTCGCCGATTTCGCGCGTGTGGCGCGCGAGCCGAAAGCGTTTGCCATTGGCGCCGTCGCGCAGCTTGTGCTGTTGCCGCTGATCGCCTACCTGACCGTGATCGGCTTCGGGATTTCGGGCGAGCTGGCGGTCGGCCTGATGATCCTGTCCTTCTGCCCGGGCGGCGTGACCTCCAACATCCTGACCCGTTTCGCCAAAGGCGACCTCGCCCTGTCGATCTCGCTGACCGGCGTCATCAGCCTGGTCTCGGTGGTCACGGTACCGGTGCTCGTCGGCCTGGCGGCCGGCCATTTCCTGGGTGTCGACGCCCCGCCGGTCGACGTCACCGCGCTCGGCGTCGCCATGTTCGCCATCACCGCCGTGCCGGTGGCGATCGGCATGCTGGTCCGGCGCTTCGCCGCCCGCTTCGCCGACGCCGTCGAAACGCCGGTCTCCCACCTGGCCACGGCGCTGTTTTGCATCGTCGTCGCCGGCGCGCTGGCGTCCAACTGGACGGTATTCGTCGCCAATCTGCCGGTGCTCGGCCCCGCCGTTGTCGCCCTCAACGTGGTCATGCTTGCCATCGGCATGGCGCTGGCGCGAAGCGGCGGGCTCAATCGCGGCCGGTCGTCGGCGATCGCCATCGAGACCGGCATCCAGAACGCCACGCTCGGCATCACCGTCGGCTCGCTGATCAGCGAGCAGGCGACCGGCCTTCCACCCTTTTCGCTGCCATCCGGTGTTTACGGCATCACCATGTATCTGGTGTCGGTCCCGTTCGTGCTGTGGCGGCGACGGCTCACGCCCGCCTGAACGTTCAACCGGCCGGCACGCCGTCGGGTTTCGGCCCGCCATAGGCCCAGTCGAGCAATTCGACCGTGTGCACCACCGGCAGGTCGGACCCGGTCGCGATCTGGGTCATGCAGCCAATATTGCCGGTCGCCACCAGCGCCGCGCCCGTCGCCTCGATGTTTTTCACCTTACGCGCACCCAGCCGGGCGGCGATCTCGGGCTGGAGGATGTTGTAGGTGCCGGCCGAACCGCAGCACAGATGCCCCTCGCGCGGCTCCTTCACGGCAAAGCCGGCCCGGCTCAGGAGCGCCTTCGGCTCCCGGACGATCTTCTGGCCGTGCTGCATCGAGCAGGCCGAATGATAGGCGACCGTCAGGCCGGACGGGGTTGCGGGTTCGGGCAGGTCGAGGCCCGTCAGATATTCGGTGATATCCTTGGCAAGCGCCGACACGCGCGCCGCCTTATCCGCATAGGCCGGGTCCAGCCGCAGCATGAAACCGTAATCCTTGATCGTCGTGCCGCAGCCCGACGCGGTGATGATGACGGCGTCGAGGCCGCCTTTGTCGAGTTCGGCCGTCCAGGCGTCGACATTACGCCGGGCCGCGTCCAGCGCGTCCGCCTCGCGGCCCATATGATGCACCAGCGCGCCGCAACACCCCTCGCCTGCGGCGACCACCACCTCGATGCCGAGCCGCGTCAGAAGCCGGATCGCCGCATCGTTGATGCCGGGATCGAGCACCGGCTGCGCGCAGCCCGAAAGCAGCGCCACCCGCCCCTTGCGCTCGCCTTGCGCGCCGCGCACGCCCGGCAACGCCGAGGCGGATTTTTTCGGCACGCGCGCCGGAGCGAGCGCCAGCATGGCGCCCAGCGGCTTCAACGGCCCGATCCGCCGGAAAAGACCGGCGAACGGCCGGCCGAGTCCGGCCAGAGACAGCGCGGCGCGAAACCGCGCCGGATAGGGCAGCACCATGGCGAGCAGACGCCGCGTCAGGCGGTCGATCAACGGCCGGCGATAGGTCTTTTCGATATGGGCGCGGGCGTGATCGACAAGGTGCATGTAATTGACGCCGGACGGACAGGTCGTCATGCAGGCCAGGCACGACAGGCAGCGATCGACATGGGTGACGATCTCCGTGTCGGCCGGACGGCCGTTTTCCAGCATGTCCTTGATCAGGTAGATGCGCCCGCGCGGACTGTCGAGTTCGTTGCCGAGCGTCACATAGGTCGGGCATGTCGCCGTGCAGAAGCCGCAATGCACGCATTTGCGCAAAATCGCCTCCGATTCGGCGATATGAGGATCGGCGAGCTGTTCGGGAGTGAAAGCGGTCTGCACGTCAAATCCTGGATCGGGGAAGAAAAATAGCGGTGGTGGGCACGGCGACGTCCGTCTCGCCCGGCGGCGGCCACACCGCCGATGCGGGCAGGTCCGCGCCCCTTCCCCTGACGGCCGTCAAATCAGCCAGCTTTCCGGATTGTCGATCGGCTCGTCGCGTGAGGATTTCTGCAGGCCGATGACGATGCGCACGATCGCCCACACCGCGACCGCGATCATCAGCAGGAAGCCGATGCCGATCACCGCCAGGACGACGCAGATCACGCCGTAAAGCACGCCGATCCAGAAGGTGCGGATCGCCCAGGTATAGTGCGTCTCCACCCAGCCGCCCGCCTTGCCGCGGTTCATGTGCGCGAGCACGATACCGATCAGCGCGGTCACGCCGATGGCCAGGCTGACCAGGTAAAGCACGTAGATGATCTGGATGTTGGTCTTGCCGGCCTCGAGCCAGCGATCCGTCTGGCGCGGCTCGTTCGGACCGGAATTCATGTCGCTCATCACTCGTCTCCTCAATCTTGCGTTTCGAGGCTAGCAGAACTGCCGGCGGGATACATCCGCCCCGGATTGAGAACGTTTTGCGGATCGAATTGGTTCTTCAGCCGCGCCGAAAGCGCGGCCAGCGGCATGGGTTGCGGCTGAAACACCGGAACGGACGACCGCCAGGCCGGCGCCGCCCGCACCAGGGTGGCGTGGCCGCCGCCATGCGCGGCGACAAGCGCGCGGACGATATCGGCCTCGGGTTCGCTTTCCATGCGCAGCCACACCAGCCCACCCTGCCAGTCGTAGAAAGCGTCGGCTGCCGCCTGCATCCTGAGCGCCATCACCAGCGCGTGGCCGCGCGTCGGCGGCACGGAGACCCGCCAGACCGGACGCTCGGTGGCATCGCAAAACGGCGCCACGTCGCGGATTTCGCGCCAGAGCACGCGCGAGGCCTGATCCTCGAGCGTCTCGATCTCGCCGCCCTTGAACAGGCTCGTCAGCATGTCGCGGCGATAGGCGACCGACGGGCCGAACCCTTCCAGGCGCAGCAGCGTCGACGCCTCACCCGCAAGCGCACCGGCGATCACGGATCCGGTCACACTTTCGGGCAGATGCGCGGCGCCGGACACCTCGCCGGCCGATCCCATGGCCGCCGCCATCGCCGTCGCCGCGTCGGCATCGCTCAGCCCGCGCAGGACAAGCGTGGTCTCGGTCTCGGCCGCCGGCAGCACCTTGAAGGTGGTATCGGTGACAACGGCGAGCGTGCCCCACGATCCGGCCATCGCCTTGGACAAATCGTAGCCGGTGACGTTCTTGACGACGCGCCCGCCCGACTTGAAGGCCTCGCCGCGGCCCGACACGGCATGGATGCCGAGCACGTGGTCGCGCGCCGCCCCGGCCTTGAGGCGGCGCGGGCCGGCGAGATTGCCGGCGAGCACGCCGCCGATCGTGCCGCGCCCGGCCGGCGCGCCGAACAGCGGCCCGTAGTCGAGCGGCTCGAAGGCGAGTTGCTGGCGCTTTTCGGCCAGCAAGGCCTCGATCTCGGCAACCGGCGTCCCGGCCCTGGCCGACAGGACCAGTTCCTCCGGCTCGTAGAGGGTGACGCCTGACAGGCCGGAGAGGTCGAGCGTATGCTCGGTCTGCACCGGACGGCCGATGCCGCGCTTCGAGCCGTGGCCGAGGATTTCCAGCGGCGCGTCCTCGCCGACGGCCCATTGCACGGCGGCAAGCACGTCCTCGGCGCGCGATGGGGTGAAAACGGTCATCCGCGGCGATCCGGGTCCAAGCCAGCGAACAGGAGAACAACAAGCATCGTCGACAACGGCTTCTCCCTCAAAACCTCGGAATGTCGGGAAACGGGATTTGGCCGCGATGGATGTGCATGCGGCCGAGTTCGGCGCAGCGCCGCAATTGCGGAAACACCTTTCCCGGATTGAGCAGATGTTGCGGGTCGAAGGCGCATTTGACACGCATCTGCTGGTCGAGATCGGTATCAGAAAACATCTCGCCCATCAGGTCGCGTTTTTCCACGCCGACGCCGTGCTCGCCGGTCAAGACGCCGCCGACCTTCACGCAGAGCCGTAAAATGTCGGCGCCGAACTCCTCCGCCTTTTCCAGTTCGCCCGGATTGTTGGCGTCGTAGAGGATCAGCGGATGCAGATTGCCGTCGCCGGCGTGAAACACGTTGGCGACGCCGAGCCCGTATTTTTGTGAAAGCTGGCGCATGCCGGCCAGCACCGTCGGCAGCGCCTTGCGCGGAATCGTGCCGTCCATGCAATAATAGTCCGGCGATATCCGCCCGACCGCCGGAAACGCCGCCTTGCGCCCGGCCCAGAACGACAGCCGCTCCTCCTCCGAGGTCGAGATGCGGCTCGTCACGGCGCCGTTTTTGGCCGCGATCGCCTCCACCTCACCGATCAGATGGTCGATTTCGGGTCCCGGCCCGTCGAGCTCGACGATCAGCAGCGCCTCGACGTCGAGCGGATAACCGGCCTGGACGAAATCCTCCGCCGCGCGGATCGCCGGCCCGTCCATCATCTCCATGCCGCCCGGCACGATGCCGGCGCCGATAATGTCGGCAACGCACTGCCCGGCCGCCTCGCTGGAGGAAAAGCCGACCAGCATGGCGCGCGCCGCTTCCGGCTTTTTCAGGATGCGCACGGTGATCTCGGTGACGACGCCGAGCAATCCCTCCGAACCCGTCATCAGGCCGAGCAGGTCGTAGCCTTCCGCGTCGAGATGGCTGCCGCCGAGCCGCACCACCTCGCCCGACATCAGCACCATTTCGACGCCGAGCACATTGTTGGCCGTCAGGCCGTATTTCAGGCAGTGGACGCCGCCGGCATTCTCCGCGACATTGCCGCCGATAGAGCAGGCGATCTGCGAGGACGGGTCGGGCGCGTAATAAAATCCGTCCTGTTCGACGGCGTGGGTGATGGCGAGATTGGTCACCCCCGGTTGCGCGATCACCGCGCGGTTGGCGTAGTCGATGTCGAGGACACGGTTGAAGCGGCTCATCACCAAAAGCACCGCGTCTTCCAGCGGCAGGGCCCCGCCCGACAGCGAGGTGCCGGAACCGCGCGGCACCACGCGAACGTTGCGTTCGTTGCAATATTTGAGAATACGCGCCACCTGCGCCGTCGTCTCCGGCAGGACCACGACGAGGGGAAGCTGGCGATAGGCCGTCAGTCCGTCGGTCTCGAAAGCGCGCATTTCGTTGACCGTCTCGACGACGCCTTCGCCGGGAACAATGATACGCATATCGGCGACGATTTCGGCGCGCCGCGCCATCGTCGCGGCGTCCGCTTCGGGCATCACAAGGCCGGACAAGGTCTCACCTCCAACTGGTCAAAAGTGTTTACCAGTTTTGCGAAGCGACGCAAACCATCTGTCCGAATCATGTCTGGAAATGAGTTTGTTCACAGACCGTTCATGTCCGGGCAGCTCTTGATGGTGATCCGCGATCGTTCGCACTCACGCATTCCGACCAACGGACGGACGGGACGAGTCGCGGGGAACTGAAAATTTCCAAACACGGGAACGTGAACCAATCGACGATTTCGCCGTATTAGAATTCAGACAGACAAACCATGATGTTCCATGACAAATATTGCCGATCTTGAGATTTTTTCACGTGTGGTTTCTGCTGGAAGCCTTTCGGGGGCGGGACGTGAACTGGGCTTGTCGCCCGCCGTCGTTTCCAAAAGGCTGCGCAAGCTGGAAGATCGGCTCGGCACCCGCCTGCTGCAACGTACCACGCGACAGGTCGCGCTGACCGAGGCCGGACAGGGATTTTACGAACGCGTCGTCGCCATCATTGCCGGCATCGAGGAAGCAGAAGCTTTCGTCACGCGACGATCGACCCAGCCACGCGGCACGCTGAAGATCTCGGCTCCAACGTCCTTCGCGCGCATGCACATCGCCCCGCATCTCGGCGCCTTCATGCGCGAAAATCCCGACCTGTCGATCAACCTCGTCTTGTCGGACGATTTCGTCGACATTGTCGGCGACGGGTTCGATCTTGCCATCCGTATCGCCGAACTGTCGGATTCCAGCCTCGTGGCGCGCCGGCTCGCGCCGGTCGAGCGCGTTCTGGTCGCGGCGCCCTCCTACTTGTCGGAGCGCGGATTGCCACAATCGATCGAAGACCTGGAACGGCATATTTGCCTGCCCCAGCACAACAACGAGCCGTGGCGGCTCGAAGGTCCGCACGGCTCGATCGTCTACCGAGCCGAAGGACCGCTGCAGACCAATTCGAGCGAAGTCCTGCGCGAAGCGGTGATTGCCGGGCTCGGCCTCGCCCTGCGTTCGACCTGGGATGTCGGGGCCGAGATCGCCTCGGGCCGGCTGGTGCGCGTGATGCCGGAATTCGCCGCCTCCAAGAGCGTCGCCATCCACGCCGTCTACCCCTCGCGGCGCTTCCTGCCGGCCAAGGTGCGGCTGTTCATCGATTATCTGGCCAACCTCTACGGCCCAGTGCCCTACTGGGAAACGGTGCCCGCCAGCGCCGTATCAGCTCCGACCGTCGGCGACGCGGTTCCGCCCGAGCCGAAGCCGAACGGCAGGGCGGGCCCACCAGCCGGCACGCGGCCTTAGAGTATCCCTTCCTTGACCAAAACGGATACTCTAAGGGTCGGTGGATTCAGGGCTGCCGCGCCCCACCCGGATCGACATGATGGCGACGGATGCGCCGCACCAGCCACCAGACCGCAAGCACCACCGGCACGACGGCGAGCGCGGTCGCCTGCTCGGGCTTGAATGGCAAGCCGATATCCGCCGCGCCCTTGGCCAGATAGCCGGCAAGCCCGACGACATAATAAGACACCGCCGCGACCGAGAGCCCCTCCACGGTCTGCTGCAGCCTGAGCTGCAGCTTGGCGCGCCGGTTCATCGAGCCGAGAAGGTCTCGGTTCTGGCGCTCCACCTCGACGTCGACCCAGGTCCTGAGCAACGTCGCCGCGCGCGCCAGCTTGCGCGACAGATTGGCCTGTCGCTCCTCGATCGAGCGGCAGGTGCGCATGGCCGGCGCCACCCGCCTTTGCAGAAAACCCGACCAGGTGTCGTAGCCGGGCACGGCCTCCTCACCGAGCGCGGCCAGCCGTTCCTCCACGATACCGTGATAGGCGCGGCTGGCGCCGAACCGATAGAGGCTTGCCGCCGCGTCGGCCTCCAGTTCGGCGGCAAGCTCGGTCAGTTCGCTCAAAAGCCCCTCGCTGTCGCGGCGCTCGCCCGAGCGCATCTCGCCGGTGAGTTGCGCCAGCCTGTCTTCGATGCGGCGAATGCGTGGTGAAAGCGATTGCGCCAGCGGCAGGCCAAGCATGGCCAGCGTTCGGTAGGTCTCGATGTCGACCAGCCGCTGCGCCAGCGCTCCCACCCGCGCCGAGGTCAGCCCGCCGTCGAGAAGCAGGATGCGGGTCAATCCGTCGCCATCCTGGCGGAAATCGGTGGCGACCGCCGCCTTGCCGCCCTCGACCAGGGAATAACACAGGCTTGCCGGGTCGAAGCTCTCGATCAGCCGCTCGGCGCCATCATCCCACGTGCGAATGTCGATCCGCACGCCCGAAATAACCGTTCCCGGTGCCGAAAATCCGTGTCCGAACGGCCCGGCCTCCCCTTGGTCGCCCGACCCACCCGGCGGGCCTTCCCAGAAATAGGTGGAAAATTCGGTATGCCGCTCCCAGCGCAGCGTGCCGCGGCCCCATTTCATCGCGTGGTGGCGCGCCTGGCGATCCGGCGGCGCCACGCCGAGCCCCCGCGACAACTCGGCGAGAACGGCGTGGTCGACGGTGCTGCCGCCTTCGGTCATGAAGGCGAGCTGGACGAGCCTGCGCGGCGTCTCGATCGGCGGATGCGGACGCGCATGGACCTCGCCGAGAGCGGCGGCCCGGCCATCGTAGGCCGGCAACCCCATCACACTGCCGGAAAGCACGGTGTCGGGTCGGATTCCGGTGTGTTCCTCGCTCATATGTATTTCCGCCTCCCCGACGGCTCCGCTACCTTAGTCTAACGAAACAGCCCGTCCATGCGGCATGGCGTCTTCGAAGCATGCCGTCACTCGCAAAGTGGATAAAAAAATTGACCACTGAGGCTGGTGTTTCTAAGACTGGGGCGATTGCCCTTCGCCGGAAGATGCCCTTGAACGAGGTCTACGCCCGCATCCAGCATGCCCGCACCGCCGACGAGGTCGTGGGCCGTATCGAGGATCTTATCCTCGAGGGTGTCCTGCGACCGGGTGATCGGTTGCCGGGCGAACGCGACCTGTCGAGCCGGCTCGACGTCTCGCGCCCGATCCTGCGCGACGCGCTCAAGCAACTCGAGACGCGCGGGCTGGTCGTCTCGCGCCATGGCGACGGCACCCGGATCGCTGATCTCATCGGCGAGGTGTTCACGCCGCCGGTGATGGAGCTGGTCGCCACGCACGGCAAGGCGATCGCCGACTATCTGGAATACCGACGCGAGATCGAGGGCGTCGCCGCCGGTTTCGCCGCTGCCCGCGCCACCGATGACGACCGCGCCCTGGTGTCGGACATTCTCGCGCGCATGCGCCAGGCGCACCGCCACGCCGATTTCGAGCGGGAAGCCGCTCTCGACGTCGAGTTCCACAACACCGTCGGCGAATGCGCCCACAACATCATTCTCCTGCACACGCTGCGCTCGTGCTACCGGCTTTTGGCCGACGGGGTCTTTTTTAACCGAGGGCTGATCTATGCGCTGCCCGACGCGCGCGATACGCTGCTTCAACAGCATGTCGCCATTGGCGAGGCGGTCCTGGCGGGCGATCCGCACAAGGCCGCGCGGGCCGCGCGCGACCATATCGATTTCGTGGAGAGGGCGATGAACGAAGCCGAACGCACCCAGAATTGGCAGAAAATCTCACGTCTGCGCTCGTTGCAGCGCGCGGCCGGGCGGAAGCCCGCGCAAGGAGGCGAGCGTTGAGCGGCACAGTCCAAGCACGGCCGACGGTCGGCCTGTTCGTCACCTGTCTGGTCGATCTCTTCAGGCCCCAGGTCGGCTTCGCCGCCGTCAAGCTCATCGAGGAAGCCGGCTGCGATGTCGATGTGCCGATGGCCCAGACCTGCTGCGGCCAGCCGGCCTATAATTCCGGCGACAACGCGGACGCGCGCGAGATCGCGCAAAACACCATTCGCGCCTTCGAGGGGTTCGACTACGTGGTGGCGCCGTCGGGTTCCTGCGCCGGCATGCTGAAAAAGCACTATCCGCGGCTCTTTGCCGACGACCCTGACTGGCGCGAGCGCGCCGAGGCGTTTTCGGCCCGAGTGCACGAGCTCGTCAGCTTCCTCACCGACACTATGGGCATGGCGGCGGTCGCCGCGAACCATCCCGCCACCGTCACCTATCACGATTCCTGCTCGGGCTTGCGCGAGCTCGGCATCGCCGCCCAGCCGCGCGCGCTACTTGCCTCGGTCGAGGGGCTGACACTGAAGGAAATGCAAGATCCCGACGTGTGCTGCGGCTTCGGCGGCACCTTCTGTGTCAAATATTCCGACATCTCGAACGCCATCGTGGAGAAGAAGACGCAAACCATCGAGGCGAGCGGGGCCGACCTGCTTCTGGCCGGCGACCTCGGTTGCCTGATGAACATGGCCGGCAAGCTGAAACGACAGGGCTCGGCGATCGAGGCGCGCCATGTCGCCGAAGTCCTCGCCGGCATGACAGACACCGCGCCGATCGGCGGCAAGGGTTAATCCATCCACGGGGCCGAACGCAATGGAAGTCACTTCACCGACATTCAAACAGAACGCGGTCAACGCGCTCCACGACGCCCAGCTTCAAAAGGCGCTCGGCAATGTGCGCGCCGGCTTCATCGACAAGCGCCGCAAGGCGGCCGACGCGCTGCCCGAATTCGACGCGCTGCGCGACGCCGCCCGAGACATCAAGGACCATACGCTCGCCCATCTCGACCTCTATCTGGAGGCTTATGAAAAAAAGGTGACGGAATCCGGCGGCCACGTGCACTGGGCCGAGACGGCGGAGGATGCGCGCCGCGTCGTGCTCGACATCTGCCGCATGCAAAACGCCCGCACCGTCACCAAGGGCAAGTCGATGATCACCGAGGAGATCGCCCTCAACGACTTCCTCCAGCTCGCCGGCATCAAGGCCGTGGAAACCGATCTCGGCGAATACATCATTCAGCTGCGCAACGAGCATCCGAGCCACATCATCGCGCCGGCCGTGCATGTGAACAAGGATCAGGTCGAGGCCGACTTCCGTCGCGCCCACGACTATCTGCCGGCAGACCGCGACCTGACCGAGCCCGAGACGCTGCTCGACGAGGCGCGACGCGTGCTGCGCGCGCAGTATTTCGAAGCCGAAATCGGCATAACCGGAGCCAATTTTCTCGTCGCCGAAACCGGCAGTTCGGTCATCGTCACCAACGAGGGCAATGGTGATCTGACCCAACTCCTGCCACGTGTGCACATCGTGGTCGCCTCGATCGAGAAGATCGTGCCGACGCTCAACGATGTCAGCCAGATCCTGCGGGTTCTGGCGCGCTCGGCGACCGGTCAGGACATGAGCGTCTACACCACATTGTCGACCGGGCCACGCCGCAAGGGCGATCCGGACGGGCCGGAACAGTACCATGTCATCCTGCTCGACAATGGCCGCACGTCGATGCTCGGCACCGAGTTCCAGGACATGCTGCGCTGCATACGTTGCGGCGCCTGCATGAACCATTGCCCGGTTTACCACGCCGTCGGCGGCCATGCCTATGGCTGGGTCTACCCCGGTCCGATGGGCGCCGTGCTCACCCCCTCCCTGATCGGCGTCGACCAGGGCGGACACCTGCCCAACGCCTCGACGTTCTGCGGTCGCTGCGAAAGCGTGTGCCCGATGCGCATCCCCCTGCCGAAGATGATGCGGCACTGGCGCGAACGCGAATTCGAGCGCGGCCTCAACCCGGCCACGCAGCGCTACGGCATGAAAATCTGGGCCGCCTTCGCCAAGCGTCCGCGGCTCTATAATTTCGCCACCTCGATGGCGATCCCGGTGCTTGCCTTGTTCGGCGGACGCAGGAAACGGTTTTCCGCCCTCCCCCTCGCCGGCGGTTGGACAAAGCATCGCGATCTGCCCGCACCCGAGCGCCGGACCTTTATGCAGCAATGGCGCGAACGCGAAAGTCGCAAGCAAGGGGCCTCGGCATGAGCGGGCGCGACGCGATCCTCGGCAAGCTGCGCCAGACGCTGGGCGCCGACACCAACGACGCCACGCGGCGCGAGGCGGTCGAAAGGCGGTTGGCGAAACCGCCCAGGGGCATCGTGCCCGAGCGCGGCCAGGGCAGCGATGCCCAAAAGGTCAAGCTGTTCTGTCAGATGGCCGAGGCGGTGTCGGCGAGCGTGACGCGCGTGCGCTCGCCCGAGCGCGTGCCGCGGGTTGTGTCGGACTATCTGCGCGCCAAAAACCTGCCCGCCTCGGTCCGGATGGGGACAGACCGTCGGCTGAAGGCGATGCCATGGGACAAGCTGAAAGCACTGGACGTGAAATCAGGGCCATCGGACGGTTTTGACGAGGTCGGTGTCAGCCACGCCTTCGCCGGCATCGCGGAAACCGGAACGGTCGCTCTCCTGTCGGGCAAGGACAATCCCTCGACCGTGAATTTCCTGCCCGAGCACCATATCGTGGTGGTCGACGTCAAGGATATCGCCGGCGACCTGGAAACGGTGCTCACCGGCCTGCGACGCAAATTCGGCAAGGGTCGCATGCCGCGCACCCTCAATCTCGTCACCGGCCCATCGCGGTCCGGCGACATCGAGCAGAAAATCATCTTAGGCGCTCACGGCCCGCGTGCCCTGCATCTGATCGTCGTCGGCTGAGGCAATTGTCGTGACCGGCGTGCATTTCCTCGACGCCGCCGCACCCGATGGCATGCGGCTCTACGCGATCGGCGACGTGCACGGTCGGCTCGACCTGCTGCGCGCCATGCACGGCCAGATCCGCGCCGAATTGGTGCGCGACGAACCGGCTGACTGGCGCATCATCCATCTCGGCGACTATGTCGACAGGGGACCGAACTCCAAAGGGGTGATCGCCTTTCTCGTCGACCGCGTCACGGAGGATCCGCGCGTCGTCGCGCTCGCCGGCAATCACGACGTGAATTTCCGCGCCTTTCTCGACGATGGTGACACGACCGGGCTGTTTTGCCGCTTTGGCGGTATCGACACGGCACGCTCCTACGGCGTGGAGGTCGATTTTTCGAACTCGGCCGCCGCCGACAAAAGCCGGGCCGCATTGGCGGCCGTGGTTCCTTCAGCCCACAAGACCTTCATCGAGGGCCTGCCGCGCTCGATCGTCTTCGGCGATTTTTTCTTCTGCCATGCCGGCATCCGGCCTGAAGTGCCGCTCGACGACCAGGACCCGCAGGACCTGATCTGGATCCGCGACCCGTTCCTGCATTATCCCGGCCTGCATGAAAAAGTGGTGGTGCACGGCCATACGCCCCATGACGAAGCCGAAATCATGGCGAACCGCGTCAATCTCGACACGCTTGCCTATGCCAGCGGCCGCCTGACGGCCTTTGTCGTGGAGGGGCGCGAAAAGCGGCTTCTGGAAGCCGGCGCGGATTAGGAGATCAGTTCCGGCCAGCGCCGACGCCGTAACCGTCGGTGACCAGATGGCCCGAATGCGCGTCGGCCGAATAAATGCCGATCCCCCAGATCGCGATTCCGGAGAGCATGAGAAAGGAAAGGAGCGCAGCTTTCACGGGCGTCATCGTCTCTGTTGTCTTTCTACGTAATGAAAATGATTGTGGTTACGATTCAGTTGCGGCAAACCAGAAAAATGTAACAAGCCCTTATCCGTACGCTCGCAATCTCGCCTTTCGGCGCCGCCGCCGCTGCGGGAGCCATGGCATAGTGTGCTAGCGCTTTCGGTGCTAGTCTTCTGTGAAGCGTTCCACATGCAGTGAAGGAGGCGTATCAAAAATGCCACGCTTCGCGCCTGTCCGCCTCGCCGCCTTGCTTACATTCTTGCTTGCGGCCGCCGGCCCTGCCCATACCGACGCGTTGTTGCCCGAACCCGAGCTTGGCGACAACGGCCTCCATGTCCAGGACTGGTTCCTGCAATCTTTCCTTGATATCGGCGACGACTTCGCCACCGCGCAGGACGCGGGCAAGGGTCTCGTGATCGTCTTCGAACAGTCTGGCTGCCCCTATTGCCGCGAAATGCACCGGGTCAATCTGCGCGATCCGGAAATCGTGCGGCATATAAGCGACAATTTCGACGTGCTGCAGCTCGACCTGCGCGGCAGCCGCGCCGTCACCGACACCGACGGCGAGGAGCTGCCGGAACGCGACCTAGCGCGTAAATGGGGCGTGGTTTTCACCCCGACGCTGATCTTCGTGCCCAGGGAAGCCGATCCGAACGGCAAGCCCGCCAAGCAGGCCGCGGCCGCCGTAATGCCCGGCTATTTCAAGCCGTTCCATTTCGCCTCTATGTTCGCCTATGTGGCGAGCGGCGCCTACAGGGATCATCATTTCCAGGACTTCATCACCGCCCGCGCCGACGCGCTGCGCAAGGACGGCAAGGAGGTCACGATTTGGGACTGAGCCCGGCGGAAACCGGCGCAGGGTCAGACCAGGGCCACCCAGGCGCGTGCCAGCGCAAATCCCGCCGCATCCGCTTCCGGCCCATGGCGCGCCGCCTCGCTCTCGAAGCGGGCCGGCCAGTCTGGCTGGCTTTCAGCGAGATGGTCCCGAAAATCTGCGTTCCAGCGCCGCACCAGCGCACGATCGGCCTCGAAATGAAACTGGATGCCGTAGCCGGCGCGACCGACCCGGAACGCCTGGTTTTCGGCTGCGCCGTTTCTGGCCAGTCTGAGCGCACCCGGCGGCAGGGTGAACGTGTCGTCGTGCCATTCGAAGATCGGGAACCGCGGCGGCACGACGCGCAGCACGGGATCGCTCTCGCCGTGCCGCGTCCGTTCCACCTGCCGCCAGCCGAACTCCGTCGCCGAACCGATCAGATTGCGCCCTCCCATCGCCCGGGCCAGCACTTGCGCGCCGAGACAGATGCCGAGCACGGCGCGATCGCCGATGACGAACTCCCGCATCAGTCGCGTAAGCCGCGGCAGATAGGGATGGTTTTCGTCATCGACAGCGCTCTGGGCGCCGCCCAGCACGACGAGCCCGTCATGCCCGCTTTCGCCATCGGGCAGCGGGTCGCCGGCGAATGTGCGACAGCAATCGACCTTTGCCCCGGCCTCGTCGAGGGCGCGCCCAACAAGTCCGAGGCCGGTTTGATCGAAATTCTGGACGACGAGAACGCGCATTTAGACCTCAGCGATCGCAGGCATTCGTCTAATGCAACAGCCGTCTCGGCCACGCAATGTTGCTTGGAAGACTGGAAAGGAACAGATGGACGTTGAATCGGTATGCTATCGTCGCGAACAAGATTTTTCCGCCGAAGATTTCCGCCGTGTCCTCGAGGAGTCCGGGCTGGGCGCGACGCGGCCGGTCGACGATCTGGACAGGCTGGCGCGGATGCTGGCCGGCGCCGACCTAATCGTCACCGCCCGGCTGGCCGACGGAACGCCAGTGGGCGTGGCGCGCTGTATCACGGATTTCTCCTGGTCAGCCTATCTTCCGGAACTCGCCATCAGCCGAGCCGCGCAAGGACTGGGAGTCGGCAAGAAGCTGATCGCGGAAACGCGGCGCCTGCTGGGCGATGAGGTGAGCCTGACGCTCGCGTCCATGCCCGACGTCGTTCGGTTCTACGAGAAGATCGGCATGGAAAGTATCGTCAACGCATTCTGGTTCCGGCGCGCGCGCTGATGCCGCTGCAAAACCGCGTCGATCCCTTCGGCGACATCCACGCCGTCGCTGCGCGCGGAATGTTCACAGGCAATCGCGGCGTCATCCATGAACCGACGACGAAGACACTGCTCAAGCGCCGTTGGACCACAAAAGCCTGGATCGTGTGCGCGTGCGATTTTCGTGGCCGCCGGCGCACGGTGATGGGCCGCAATGCGCCGTCCGGCAATGCCGGCTGGACCGAACTGTTTTTCCTCGACGAGGCGACCGCGTTTGCCGCCGGCCACCGGCCCTGCTTCTACTGCCGGCGCGAGGCGGCCACAACATTCGCCGCCTGCTTTGCCGCCGGCAACGGCCTGGATGGGGCACGGGCGCCGGCGATCGACGCCATTCTCCACCGCGAGCGCCTGACGCCGCTCCAACAGCGCGGACTTGTCCGGATCGATGCCGTTTCCGCTCTGCCCGACGGCGCCATGGTGGCTTTTGAAAGCCAGGCCTTGCTGGTTGTCGGCGGCGCATTGCGGCGCTGGACCTTCAGCGGATATGGCCCTGCGCCGGCTTTTTCGAGCCGTCCGGATACACGGCTGCGCCTGGTGACGCCGCCGGCCACGCTCGCCGCGCTCAAGGCCGGCTACAACCCGGTCCTCCACGAAACCGCCCGCGCATCGTCTTCGGCAGCACGCACCGCTTAACGGCCGCGAAACCATGCCGCGTAACGTCACGGTAGGGCGGACTGCGTAAGTCTGCTGCACCCGGGCAAACAGATACACACTTTACGGAGAACACGGTGGCGCTGGACAGTTTTACGCTTTTCGCCGCCAACGCCGTCGTGCTCGCCTTGATGGCTCTCGCTTTCCATTTCGCCGGGCGCCGCAATCCCGACCAGGCCTACTGGCGTTCCTGGTGCGCCGCAAATCTGCTCCTGGCGGCCGCGCTGGTGTTTTTCATGTTTCCCGCGCGGCTGCCCGAAACTCTGTCGATGATCGTGCCCAACGGGCTGCTGCTTGCCGGATTCGGCCTGCGCTGGCGTGCCGCGCGCGAGTTCAGCGGACGCGGCAGCACCGTGCACAGCATCTGGGCGCCAACCATTCTGTTCCTGGTGCTGTGCGCCATTCCGCCGGTCGCCGGTTCCTATGCGATCATCTACAGCGTCGTGAACATCCTTCTCGCCACACTCGCCGGAGCGGTCGCCTGGGAGTTCCGACGCGATCGCGACGACCAGCTGCCGTCGCGCTACGGGCTCATCGCCGCCTACGCGCTTTTGAGCCTGTCTTTCGCCGCACGGGTGGTTCAGGGTTTCTTCGTCGGCGATGCGTTCGACGCCTATCTTCCCTACGACGCCATGCTTACCGTTCATCTGGTAATCGCCTTGCTGCACACGCCGGCAAGCGGCGCCTTCGCGCTGTCGATCGCCTATGAGCGGACCACGGCGAAGCTGCGCCATGCGGCCGCGCATGACTCGCTGACGGAACTGCTCAATCGAGGTGCCTTCGAACGAATGGTCGCCGCCCGGATGAGCCGCGACAACGCCGCCGCCCAGGCTGTGTTGCTGCTCGACATCGACCGCTTCAAACGCATCAACGACCGTCACGGCCATGCCGCCGGCGACGCGATCCTGCGCGCCTGCGCCCGTATCGTCGAGGACGAGGCGGGTCGCAATACGCTGGTGGCCCGCATCGGCGGCGAGGAATTCGCGGTCCATATCCACAACGCCACCGCGCCCGAGGCGGAACGGACGGCCGAACGCATTCGCGCCGCCGTCCAGTCGGCCCGCATCACCGCCGGCGACAACACACTGGCGATGACCGTCAGCGTCGGCTGGTTCTGGAACGAGGGCGCCGGCCTCGATCTGGAGGACATGCTGCGCCGGGCCGACGTCGCGCTCTATCGCGCCAAGGAAACCGGCCGCAACCGCGTCGAGCGCCTCGCTGCGTAGCACCGACCCGCCAGCGCCCTGCGACACAGCCGGCGCGAACCACCCTTGACCGCCGCCGCCCGCACGCGCATTGCTCGCCGATGCGTGCCAATTACACGATGCAGCGACTGTTCGTCGACGCCGACCTGACGCCTGGGACGGTGGTCGAGGCGGCCCCGAACCAGGCCCATTACCTGCTCAATGTCCTGCGCATGCGGCAGGACTCGGAACTGCTGGTGTTCAACGGGCGCGACGGCGAATGGCGGGCCCGGCTCGCCGCGAGCGGAAAAAAATCCGCCAGCCTGACGCTGATCGAGCAAACGCGTCCGCAACCTGTCCTTCCCGATCTCCACTATTGTTTCGCGCCGCTGAAGAAGGGCCGGCTCGATTATCTGGTGCAAAAAGCGGTGGAAATGGGCGCCAGCGCGCTGACGCCCGTGATCACGCAGCACTGCCAGATGCACAAACCGGGCATCGAGCGGCTCAGGGCAAACGCGCTCGAAGCGGCCGAGCAATGCGGCATCCTCGCCGTTCCCCCCGTCCACGCCCCCGTCAAGTTCGACCGGCTTATTGCCGACTGGGACCCCGGCCGGCGATTGATCTTTTGCGATGAAAGTGCCGAGACCCACAATCCGCTGACCATGCTGCAAGCGCTCGAAACCGACCGGCTTGGCCTGATCGTGGGACCCGAAGGCGGTTTTTCCGACGCCGAGCGCCGCGCCCTGCACGCCCTGCCCTTCGTCACCGCGATCCCGCTCGGTCCGCGCATCCTGCGCGCCGACACCGCCGCCGTGGCGGCGCTCGCGGTCATTCAGGCGACGATCGGCGACTGGCGGTAGGCAAGGTTAGATTTCTTTCCAGTACGCTTGCCAACCGCCTGGCGCCTGTGCGACCAGAGCGCCCTCCCCTCGGCGGCGCGCATCGTGTCCATCGCTTCGTTTCAGCCTTACCGCAGACAGGAAGGACGCCGGCCATGGCACGCGCGCTCGGGCTCGATTTCGGCACGACCAACACCGTTCTCGCGATCACCGACCCGGCCGGCACCGCCACGCACTCGCTGCCTTTCCGATCCAGCGCCGGCACGACCGACGCCATGCGCACCGCGCTTGCCTTCATGAAGGAGGGGCGCAGCACGCAATCGTTGCGCGTCGAGGCCGGCGAAGCCGCGATCGGGCTGTTTGTCGAGCACCCGGGCGACTGCCGCTTTCTGCAGTCGATCAAGACATTCGCGGCCAGCACCGTCTTTCAGGCCACCACCATCTTCGCCAAGCGCCATTCCTTCGAGGATCTGATGGAGGCTTTCCTGCGCCGGCTGCAAGCCTATGCGGGCGACGCCTGGCCCACCGGCATTGAGCGGCTGATGGTCGGCCGGCCGGTGCGGTTTGCCGGCGCCAACCCGGACGAGCGCCTGGCGCTCGAGCGCTATCGGGCCGCACTCGCCCGGTTCGGTTTTCCCGAGATCCACTATATCTACGAGCCGGTCGCCGCCGCCTACTGGTTCGCCCAGCAACTGACGCGCGACGCCACCGTGCTGGTTGCCGATTTCGGCGGCGGCACGACCGACTATTCGCTGATCCGCTTCGAACATCATGCCGGCACCGTGCGCGCCGTGCCGCTCGGCCATGCCGGGGTCGGCGTTGCGGGCGACCATTTCGACTACCGGCTGATCGACAGGCTGGTCGCCCCGGAAATCGGCAAAGGCAGCCAGTTTCGCAGTTTCGGCAAGCTACTCGACCTGCCGGCCAGCTATTTCGCCAATTTCGGGCGCTGGAACCAGCTTTCGATCTTCAAGACCACGCGCGAGTTTACCGAGTTGAAGTCGCTGCTGCGCCACGCGACCGAACCGGAAAAGCTTCAGCTCTTCGTCGACCTGATCGATTATGACGAAGGC
This sequence comes from Nitratireductor arenosus, assembly GCF_009742725.1. Taxonomy (GTDB): domain Bacteria; phylum Pseudomonadota; class Alphaproteobacteria; order Rhizobiales; family Rhizobiaceae; genus Mangrovimarina; species Mangrovimarina arenosa. The sequence continues at coordinate 165,880 of NZ_WPHG01000006.1, forward strand.
TATCCACTCTACCAGGCGATCGCGGCAACCAAGATGGCGCTGTCGGAGGCGACGGAGGCGGAGTTCCACTTCGCGCCGCTGGGCGCGGCCGGCCGCAAGACCGTCAGACGCGCCGACTTCGAGACCTGGATCGCCGGCGATCTTGCGCGCATGGAGGCAGCGCTCGACGAGGTATTGACCTGCACCGACACGCAGGCCGGCGCGGTCGACAAGGTCTTTCTCACCGGCGGCAGTTCCTTTGTCCCGGCCGTGCGCGGCATCTTTTCGCGCCGCTTCGACGCCTCGCGCATCGAAAGCGGCGGCGAATTGCTGTCGATCGCCCACGGCTTGGCGCTGATCGGCGAAAGCAACGACATCGGGCAGTGGACGCGCTGAGCGCCCCGGCGATCAAGCGCCTTTGAACCATCGGTCAGGTTTTTTTGCTTGATTGCGCCTGCCGCCTCGGCCATCACTCGCCCGCCGGCGCGAATTCGGCCACATCCTTGCCTGGGAAGCTTTCATGGCGCGTGACACGACCGATTTTCGCCCGATCGAAACCGTCGACGAGCTCGTCGATTACCTCGCCCAGGGCAACAAGCCCCGCGCCGACTGGCGCATCGGCACCGAGCACGAGAAATTCCCCTTCTACGCCGACGGCAACAGCCCGGTGCCTTATGGCGGCGAGAACGGCATCAAGGCGCTTCTGGAAGGCATGCAGCGCGTGCTCGGCTGGGAACCGATCATCGACGCCGGCAATATTATCGGCCTGGTGGAGCCGACCGGCAGCGGCGCGATCTCGCTCGAGCCCGGCGGCCAGTTCGAGCTCTCCGGCGCGCCACTGGAAACGCTGCACCAGACCTGCCGCGAAGGAAACGCCCATCTGGCGCAGTTGCGCCAGATCGCCGAGCCGCTCGGCATCCGCTTCCTCGGCCTCGGCGGCAGCCCGAAATGGACGCTGGCCGAAACGCCGAAAATGCCGAAATCGCGCTATGACATCATGACGGCCTATATGCCCAAGGTCGGCAGCCAGGGCCTCGACATGATGTACCGGACCTGCACCATCCAGGTGAATCTCGATTTTTCCAGCGAAACCGACATGCGCCGCAAGATGCAGGTGTCGCTGAAGCTGCAGCCGCTTTCGACCGCGCTTTTCGCCAACTCGCCCTTCACCGATGGCAGGCCGAACGGGCTCAAATCCTGGCGCGGCGAGATCTGGCGCGACACCGACAACCGGCGCTCCGGCCTGCTGCCATTCTGCTTTTCGCCCGATTTCGGCTTTGCCGACTATGTCGAATGGGCGCTCGACGTACCGATGTATTTCGTCATCCGCGACGACCGCTACCACGACTGCACCCACGTCACCTTCCGCCAGTTCATGGACGGCGCGCTCAGGAATTCTGTTCCCGACGGCGTACCCACCATGGGCGATTGGGCCAACCATTTGTCGACCCTTTTTCCCGACGTGCGACTGAAGCGCTTTCTGGAGATGCGCGGCGCCGACGGCGGCCCGTGGCGGCGCATCTGCGCGCTGCCGGCCTTCTGGGTCGGCCTGCTCTACGACGAAGCGGCGCTGGACGCGGCCGAAGCGCTCACCGCGAACTGGTCGTTCGAGGAGGTCGGCGCGATGCGCGACGCCGTCCCACGCGAGGGGATCGACGCCGTCTTCCGCGGCCACGGTCTGCGCGAGATGGCGCGCGAGGTGCTTTCGATCGCCCAAATGGGATTGAAGAACCGCAACTTACGCAACCAGGACGGTTATGACGAAACCAGTTTCCTGTCGCCGCTCGACGAGGTGGTGGCACGCGGCACCACCTCGGCCGACGAGATGATCGGCGCCTTCCACACCCGTTGGGGCGGCTCGATCGAACCGGTCTTCCTCGAATACGCTTACTGAGCGTCCGGCGGGCTGCATCGCCAATTCGCCGCCGCATCGCCGATGCCGTTTGCGCAGCACCGGTATTGGGATAGGCTTCACGGTGGTAAGAACGCTCCCGGAGACCACCATGCTGCCGCTCTACGACATGATCGCGAACGCCCAGAACGGGCAGGCCGTGGACCTGCTGGCCAGACAGTTCAACCTGAGCCAGCAGCAGACGCAGCTTGCGCTCGAGGCGCTGCTGCCGGCCTTCAGCCAGGGCCTGAAGCGCAACGCCGCTGATCCTTACGGCGTCGGCGCCTTTCTGTCCGCGCTCTCCACCGGCCGCCACGCGCAATATTTCGACGATGCCGCCAACGCCTTCTCCTCACAAGGGGTCGCCGAAGGAAACGGGATTCTCGGCCATTTGTTCGGCTCCAAGGAGCTCTCGCGCGCAGTGGCCGCCCAGGCCGCCCAGGCGACCGGCCTCGGCCAGGACATTCTCCGGCAAATGCTTCCCGTAATCGCCGCCATGGTGATGGGCGGCCTGTTCAAACAATCTACCGGTCAGTTGGACGGCGGCGCCCGCGCCCAGTCGGTGCAGCCCAATTTCGGCGCCGCCGGTTTCGGCGGATCCGGCAATCCGCTCGGCGAGATCATCGCCGAAATGATGCGTCAGGGCGCCGGCCCCGCCTCCCGGCCGCAGCCGCAGTCGCAGGCAGCGCCCTCGCCTTTCGACAATCCGTTCGGAAAGATCCTGCAGGACATGTTCGGCGGCGCCATGCAGCAACAGCCCCAACACCGACCGCAAGCGCGCGAGGACGGACAGGATCAGCAGGCAGACAATCCTCTCGGGCGCATCTTCGAGGAGATGATGCGCGGCGCACAGCCGCGCAAGACCGCCGCGCCCGAGCCGGAACCGGCCGCGCAGCGCCCGCGCGCCAGCCCGGGCGGCCGGCCGCGCACGCCCTATGACGATCTTTTCGGCGACATGTTCGAAACCGGCCGCCAGACCCGTGACGAATATCAAAAAAACGTCGAATCGGTGTTCGATCAGTTCCTGCGCGGCATGGACCGTCATCGCTGAGGCCCGCAGCCGAACAGGCGGCGGGCACGATGCGATATGCGCACCGGCGGCAAAAAGCCCGGCCTCCGCGGGGTGGGAGGCCGGGCAGTGAGCAGGCGAGAGCCGGGGGGAAAGCCGGCGGGAGTGTCTGGCCTGCGGGAAACGGTTCGAGCCGGTCAGTGGACCAGCCGCACGCCTTCTTCGATCTGGCGGCGGCGCGCCTGCGCCATGGTGCCGAGAACCGAGGTCGGGTCGACGCCGCCTGGCGCGTGATAGGCCACGTGAAGATCGCCGCGCACCAAACCGATATCGGCAAGCTGGGCATCCGTCATCTCGCCGAGACGGTAGATTTCGCGTCGGTTTCTCCAGGCGCGGAACCACAATGCCACGTGATCGGCGAACCGCAGAAGCGTAGCGGCCACGACGCGCGGCCGGGTGGTGGCGGGGGCAAGGGACATCGTCTCGTCGTCGATCCTGGTCATGGCGGTCTCCTTCGCGCTGTGCGGGCGCAACCGCTCGCGCGGTGACCATTCACCGCCGCTTGGAGAGCGTTGCACCCTTCAACGGGACGCCGGATTTCTCGCACGCAACGATTGATCAGTCGAACGAATGTTTCTAATCTTTAGGATCAAAACCACTGATGGGTAATGCCATGGCCTCCCCACTCGACCTGGACCAGCTCCAGACCTTCATCGCCATTGCCGACAGCGGCAGCTTTACCCGCGCCGCCGAGGAGGTCCACCGTACCCAGTCGGCGGTATCGATGCAGATGCGGCGCCTCGAGGAACGCATCGGCAGGCCGCTATTCGAAAAGAACGGCCGCGTGAACCGGCTTTCGGAGGACGGCGAAAAGCTGCTTGCCTATGCACGGCGCATGCTGCGCCTCAATCGCGAGACGATCGCCGCCTTCGACGAGCGCAGCCTGGAAGGGCATGTGCGCATCGGCACGCCCGACGACTACGCCGACCGCTTCCTGCCCGAGATCATGGCCCGCTTCGCCCGCTCCAACCCACGGGTGGAACTGTCGGTCATCTGCGAACCGACGGTCAATCTGGTCGAGCAGGTCAGGCGCGGCCTGCTCGATATCGCCCTGGTGACGCATGACGACGAAAAGGGCGCGGGCCAGGTCGTGCGGCGCGAGCCGCTATTGTGGGTCGCCTCGTCGAACCATTGCGTGCACGAAGAAGACATCCTGCCGCTGGCGGTCGGGCGGCCGTCCTGTCTGTGGCGCCGCGCCGCCATCGACGTGCTCGACCGCATGGAGCGCGACTATCGCATCCTGTTCACGAGCTGGTCCGCGACCGTCATCATCGCCTCCGTGCTGAGCGGACTGGCGGTGTCGGTGCTGCCCGAATGCGCGCTGCGGCCCGGCATGCGGATTCTGGGCGAAAACGACGGGTTCGGAGTACTACCCGACTGCCGCATCGGCCTCATTCGCGGCCAGACGACACAGCCGGCGATCGTCGAGGCGCTGGCCCGCCACGTCTCCGAAAGCCTCGACAACATTTCCTTGCCGGCCGCCGGAGACGAGGCAGGCTTCGATTTCGCCACGCCGGCGCCGGGCCGCGCGCGCCACCAGCGGCCGGGCGTGCTCCCGGTCTGGTGACGCGGAAGCCTATTTTTCCTGGTCGACCAGGCCGCGCACGAACCAGCGCTGCAACAGCACCACCACCAGCACCGGAGGCGCCATGGCGAGCAACGTGGTGGCCATGGTGAGGTTCCAGCGCGTGTCGGCATTGTCGGTCGGCAGGGTGCGGGCGACCCCGATCACCACCGTGGTCATGTCGGCCTGCGTCGTCACCAGCAGCGGCCACAAATACTGGTTCCAGCCATAGATGAACAGGATGACGAACAGCGCCGCGATCGACGTGACCGACATCGGCAGCAGGATGTCGAAGAAGAACCGCATCGGGCTGGCCCCGTCGACCTTCGCCGCCTCGCATAGCCCGTCGGGCACGACGAGGAAAAACTGGCGGAACAGGAAGGTGGCGGTCGCCGAGGCGATCAGCGGCAGGATCAGGCCCGAATAGGTGTCGAGCATGGAAAAGTTGAGCCCGATATCGATGCCCGCCAGCGAGACGATCGACGTCAGCGGCCGGGCGACATTGGCCACCACCTCGAAGGTCGGCACGATCCGCACCTCCACCGGCAGCATCAGCGTGATGAAGATCGCCCAGAACGCCACCATGCGGAAACGGAAGCGGAAATAGGTGATGGCGAAGGCCGAAAGCAGCGAAATCACCAGCTTGCCGGCGGTGATGCCGAGCGCCATCACCGTCGAGTTCAGCAATTGGCGCTGCAGGTCGTCCTTGGTCCAGGCCGCGCGCAGATTCTCCCACAGATAGGCGCCCGGCGGCGTCATGAGGTCGAGGCTTTGCGCGGTGTCGGGCTGCGACGCGATGACGAAAGCGTAGTAGACCGGCAGGAAGATCGCCACCAGACCGACCGCGAGGATCAGCCAGCAGGCGGCGTCGAAACGGGGCGTATGTTCGATCATGATCCCATCAGGCGTAGTTGACGCGACGTTCGACGTAGCGGAATTGCAGGAATGTCAGCACGATCACGATCGCCATCAGCACGATCGACTGCGCGGCCGACGAGCCGTAATCCTGCGCCTGGAACCCGTCCTTGTAGACCTTGTAGACCAGGATGCGGGTGGCGCCGCCGGGGCCGCCCTCGGTGACGGCGTCGACGATGCCGAACGTGTCGAAGAATGCATAGATGACGTTCATGACCAGCAGGAAGAAGCTGGTCGCGCTCAACAGCGGCAGCACGATATCGCGCAGCCGCCGCAACGGTCCGGCGCCGTCGATCGCGGCTGCCTCGATCAGGCTGCGCGGGATCATCTGCAGGCCCGCGAAGAAGAAGACGAAATTGTAGGAAACCTGTTTCCAGGCTGCCGCGGCGACGATCAGGACCATGGCGTCGGTGCCGTCGAGCAGCGGATCCCAGTCGATGCCCAGCCCCCTGAGCGCCAGGGCGAGCACGCCGAAGGCCGGGTGAAACAGGAAAAGCCACAGCATGCCGGCGATCGCCGGCGCCACCGCATACGGCCAGATGACCAGCGAGCGCAGCACCATCGAGCCGTGCAACACGCGGTCGGCGGCCACCGCAAGCGCCAGTGCCAGACCCATCGCCGTTGCCGTGGTGGCGAGTGAAAAGACCAGCGTGACGCGGATGGAATCCCAGTATTCCGGCGATGTCATAAGATCGCGGAAATTGTCGAACCCGACGAATATCATCGTGTTGAAGAACGGATCGGACAGGAAAAACGCCTGCACGATCCCCTCGCCCGCCGGCCAGAAGAAAAACACGGCCAGCACTGCGAGCTGCGGCGCCAGCAAGAGCCAAGGTAGAACACGCCCTTTGAAGACGACTTTCTTGTCACGACCCGACATGATTGCTTCCGAGCATAATGAAAGGAGGAACCGCCGCCGGGCCTGGAGCGGCGCGGCGGCGGCGTGAGGACGGCAAGGCCGCTGTGGTTAATCGACGGTCTTGGCGAACCGGCTCAGCAGCGGATTGCCGCGGCGCACCATGTCGTCGGCGGCCTCCTGGGCGCTCTTTTTCATCGACCAGACGTTTTCGAGTTCCTCGTTGATGATCTCGTCGACCTGGACCATGTAGCCAAGGCGAATGCCGCGCGTATTGTCGCTCGGCGCGCGCATCAGCTGCTTGATGGCGAGTTCCTGATGCGGAAACTCGTCATAATAGCCCTTCTCCTTGGCCAGTTCGTAGGCGTCGACGGTGATCGGCACGTAACCGGAATTCTGGTGCCAATCGTACTGCATCTCGGGACTGGCGAGGAAATTGAAGAAGGCGGCCGCGCCGTCATAGACGGGCTTGTCGAGCCCCTTCATCAAGAACAGGCCGGCGCCGCCGATCAAGGAGTTGCGCGGCGTCTCGTTGTCGGCCTCGACCGGCAACAGCGTGGCGGAGAAGTCGAACTTGGCGTTCTGCGAGATGCCGCCAAACCCGGCCGAGCTTTCCAGCATCACCGCGCAGCGCTGATTGTAGAAAGCCTGATGCGCGCCGGTCCACTGGCGACCCTGATATTCATAGAGCCCGTCCTTGATCCAGCCCTGGATACGGTCCAGGTGATCGACGAAACGGGTCTTGTTGAAGGTGAGTTCGGCGTCGGGACCCTGCATGCCGTTGGCCTTGCTGGCGAACGGCTGGTCCTCGACGAACGTGTAGTTCTTCAGGACCACCCATTCCTGCCACGACGAGGTCACCGGGCACGCGTAGCCGGCGTCCTTGAGCTTGCGCGCGGCCGCCTCCAGATCGTCCCAGCTCGCCGGCACCTCGGCGATGCCGGCCTTCTCGAACGCGTCGGCATTGTACCACATCAGCGGCGTGGAGGTGTTGAAGGGCATCGCCATCTGCTTGCCCTCGAACTGGTACATCGCCATCACCGGTTCGATGAAGCGCTCCCATTCGATCGTGTAGCCGGCGTCGGCCATCACCTGGTCGACCGGCACCACCGCATCGGAGAAGATCAGCGTCGGCACGGCCGGGCCGTGGACCTGGGCGATGGCCGGCTGCTTGCCCGCGCGCACCGCAGCGATCGTGGCGTTGATGGTGTCGTCATAGGTGCCCTTATAGGTCAGCACGATCTCGTAATCGTCCTGGCTGGCGTTGAACGCCTCGGCATAGCCGGCCAGCACCTTGCCGAGTTTGATGTCGGGCGAAAAGGCGTGCCAGAAATGCACCTGGGTGGTTGCAAGCGCCGTGGTCGACGACAGCGCGAGCATCGCGCCGGCGACGAAAAGGCCGATAGATCCGTTTTTCATGATTGGTTTGCTCCTGTTGCGGGGGACGAAGGCGCGCGTCGCGCGCTCTTGTCGAAAAAGGCGCCTTGCGGGGAAGGCTTGATAAGGATTAGTAAATTGCGATGACCGTTTTATGAAATTCGTTTATGACAAGCAGGTAACGCCGCGATGAATTTCACCCAGTTGCGCGCCTTCCGCGCCGTCGCCCAGACCGGCAGTTTTTCCCAGGCCGCCCAGCACCTGGGCGTCAGCCAGCCGGCCGTCACGGTGCAGATTAAGGGGCTTGAGGAAGCGCTCGGCGCGCTGTTGTTCCTGCGCGGCGGCACGCGTGTGGAACTGACGGCGGAAGGCCGTCACCTGCTCGGCTTGGTGCCTCGTGTCCTGCACCTGCTCGAAGAGATGCAGCACAGCGTGGCCGCCACGCGCGCGCTGATGCGCGGCCAATTGCGGGTCGGCGTTTCGACGCCGGCGACGATCCTCGGCCTGCTTGCGCTCTATTCCAGCCGCTACCCGGGCATCGACCTCGTCCTGCAGGATGGCAACACCAACGAATTGATGGACGATCTCGACGGCAACCGGGTCGACGTCATCGTCACCTCGCAGCTTGCCTGCCGCAAACAGCTTTTCAACCTGCCGCTGGGCCGCCAGGACATCGTTCTCGTCGCCCGCTCCGATCATCCTCTTGCCCGACGGGAGGCGGTCGAGCCGCAATTGCTCGAAGAATGGCCGGTGCTGGTGCGCGAGGAGGGTTCCGTCACCCGCGCCGTCTTCATGAACGCCATGCGCAAGGCCGGTATCAAACCGCGCATTGCCGCCAGTCTCGGCAGTCGCGAAATGGTCAAGGAAGCCGCCGCGGCCGGCCTCGGTCTCGGCGTGGTCTTCGACGGCGAGGTCGGCCGGGACGCCCGGCTGTCGACGCTGCGCCTGAAGGTCGACGCCGATCTCGGGACCGAGGTCTATCTGAGCTGCCGTCCAGAACTCGCCGAACTGGGATCGGTCGGCGCGCTCGTCCGCCTTGCCCGCGACGAGATCGCCGGCAAGACGTGAGCTAGTCCCCGCGCGCGAACAATTTGTGCGCCATCACGCCGACACCCGCCTCGACCGCCTCGCAGGCGTCCAGCACCATATCCTCGCGGAACCGCCGCCCGACAATCTGCACACCGATGGGCAGGCCGTCATGGAAACCGGCGGCGATATTGCCGGCCGGAAGGCCCATGAAATTCATCGCGAAGGAATAATGCGCCTTGCCGAGCACCTCCATCGCGCCGTCGACGCCTTCGGCGTCGCGGTTCCAGCCGAACACCGGCCCGGTCAGGAACGGGGTCAGCACCAGCGGATAGTCTTGCATAAAAACCAGCCATTCGCGCGTGAAGTGAGCCCGCTTGGCCATTGCCGCCAGCAGTTCCGTGCCCTCGAACGGCGCAAACAGCGAGAAATAGTCTTCAAAGATGCGCTTGATCGTGTCGCTGCCATATTTGTCGATATCCGACCCCATCAGCGCGTGCACCTCGCCCATCAGCGCCCGGTAGCCGATTTCGCCGCATTCGCGTACCAGCGGCGGGTCGATCTCCACGATCTCGTAACCCGCGTCGGCCAGGCAGTCGGCCGCCTTCATGATCGCCTCCTCGACGGCGGGATGCAGATCGAACTCGAACGTGTCGCGCGTAACCGCTACGCGCAGCGGCCCCTGCTCGACCGGCCCCTCGAACGGCATCGGCACCATCCACGGATCGTGCGGATCGTAGGCGATCAGCGCCTTCAGCCCGGCACGCACATCGCGCACTTCGCGCGCGATCACGCCCTGAACGGACATGATCTGCGCCAGAAGTCCGCGCTCGGCCTTGGCCGACGGATTGTAGGCCGGCACCCGGCCGAGACCAGGCTTGACCGTGGTCGCGCCGGTGGCCGCGCTCGGAAACCGCAGCGATCCGCCGATATCGTTGCCGTGGGCGAGCGCGCCCATGCCCGACATCACCGCCGCCGAGGCGCCGCCGGACGAACCGCCCGGCGAGGCCCAGTCCGCCCAGGGGTTGAACGTGCGCCCGTGCAACTCGTTGTCGGTGGTGGCGCGGAAGGAGAATTCGGGCGTGTTGGTGCGCCCGATCACGATCGCGCCCGCCTTTTTCAGGTTTTTGACCACCGGCGCGTCGTCCGGGGCGATGATATCCTTGAAGGCCGCGACCCCGTTCGGCGTCGCACGGCCCTTCTGGTCGACATTTTCCTTGATCGTCACCGGTACGCCGTGCAGCGGTCCGACCGGCGCGCCCGTCGCCGCCATCCGCGCGTCAAGCTGTCGCGCCTCGTCGATCGCCGCGTCGCCGAGATCGTCGACCACGGCGTTGATGGCGCCGTTGCGCGCGCGCATGCGCTCGACATTGGCGGTGACGGCCTCCTCGGCCGAAACCCGCTTGGCCGCGATCTCCTCGGCCAGTTCGCAGGCGCTCAACTGCCACAGGGCGCGTTCGCTCATGCCAGACCCCTTTTCCTTGTTTCGTTCGGCCGCGCGCCGGCACGACCCGTCCCCAACCGGTAGCGCGCGGTTGTCGGTCCGGCAAGCCGCGCCCGCAAGGACCAGCAAAAAGCCCGCGATGCGGCCAGCGGGAGCGGTCGCTCGACACGGCGTCGCCCGCGCGGGCTTGACTTGGCGGCGGCCGATCCCGCGAATGGGGTCATGAACGATTCCCCGACCAATGCGGCCGAATTCACCGTTTCGGAGATTTCCGTGGCGCTGAAGCGCACCGTGGAAGACGCGTTCGGCCATGTGCGCGTGCGAGGCGAGATATCCGGCTATCGCGGCCCGCATTCGTCCGGCCACGCCTATTTCGCCTTGAAGGACGAGCGCGCCCGCATCGAGGCCGTGGTCTGGCGCGGCACGTTCTCGCGCCTCAAGATCAAACCCGAGGAAGGCATGGAGGTGATCGCCCAGGGCAAGCTCACCACCTATCCCGGCTCGTCCAAATACCAGATCGTCATCGACAGCCTCGAGCCGGCCGGCGCCGGCGCGCTGATGGCGCTGCTGGAGGAGCGCAAGCGCAAACTCAACGCCGAGGGCCTGTTCGACGAAGCTCGCAAGAAACCCCTGCCCTATCTGCCGCGCGTCATCGGGGTCGTCACCTCGCCGACCGGCGCCGTTATCCGCGACATCCTGCATCGCATTTCCGACCGCTATCCGCTGCATCTGGTCGTCTGGCCAGTGCGCGTGCAGGGCGAAACGACGGGCGCCGAGGTGGCGAACGCGGTTTCCGGCTTCAACGCGCTCGACGCGCAGGCCGGCCGGCCCGACATCATCATCGTGGCGCGCGGTGGCGGCAGCCTGGAAGACCTATGGGGCTTCAACGACGAGGCGGTGGTGCGCGCGGTCGCCGCCTCGCAGATCCCGGTGATCTCGGCCGTCGGCCACGAGACCGACTGGACCCTGATCGACCTCGCTGCCGACAGGCGCGCCCCCACGCCGACCGGGGCGGCCGAGATGGCGGTGCCGGTCAAGGCCGAGTTGGAGGCCACGCTCGCCAGCCTGGCCGCGCGGCATGCCGGCGCGATCTCGCGCGCGGGCGAACGCAAGCGCCAGGCGCTCAGGGCCGCCGCCCGCGCCCTGCCGTCGGCCGACCAGCTTCTCGCCCTGCCGCGGCGGCGCTTCGACGAGGCGGCGGCCAGGCTGGCGCGCGGCCTCCAGGTTAATGTCGACAGCAAGCGGCTGCGCCTGCGCGGGCTGCGTCTGACGACGGCCGCGCTCGAAAGACGCCTCGGCGAAGCGCGCCGTGCTGTGACGCAGACCGCCGCGCGCATGCCCGGCGCCCATGGCGTGTTGTTGCGCGAACGCCGCACGCGGCTGGCAACCGCCTTCGCGCGGCTCGGTTTCGATCCGCTGCTGCGGCGCGTGGGAACCGCCCGCGAGAAACTGACCGGACTCGCGCGCCGCCGCGACCGGGCGGTGGCGCAAACCATCGAGCACCGCAAAAGCGGCCTCGCCCACACCGAACGGCTGCTGTTGAGCATGTCCTACAAATCGGTGCTCGACCGCGGCTTCGCACTGGTCAGCGATGCAAACGGCAATCCGGTCAAACGCGCCGCCGGGCTCGCGCCCGGCGATCAGGTGGCGGTGCGTTTCGCCGACGCGGCCACTGACGCCGTGATCGTCGGCAGCGAGCGACCGACAACCAGCAAGCCGCGCCCGCCGCGCGAAAAACCGGGGCCAGCCGGCCAGGGTTCGCTGTTCGAGTAGAGCCTGCAACCCTGCCGGCGGGTTCCGGCACATGGGCTTTTCCACGACAGCGACGCGCGACTTTTCCAGGGCGCGCGCCGGGTTGCGCCCTGCGCATCCCTCCCATGCAGAAACGAACCTTCCGATTGTGCGGCGCACACCTATTTACCGCGTATCAGATTTAAGACGCAGAAAGGTCAACCGCCGTGAGCCTGATCCACAATTATCGCAACTGGCGCCGTTACCGGCATGCGGTGAGCGAGCTCAACCGCCTCAGCGACCGCGAACTGCACGATATCGGCCTCAACCGCGCCGAGATCCCGGTGGTCGCGCGCAGAACCCTTTAGATCCGAAATTCCGGCGGGCTTCCTCCTCCCTGCCCGCCGGTAGCGGGCGGCGCGATCCTCCTCCCATACCGCGCCGTCCGACGTTAGAAGGCCCGCCGTCCCTCCCCGGCGGGCCTTTTCTTTGTCTGAACGCCAAGTCCCGCGAGTATCGGTCGCGCGCGCCAAATCATACGCCGCAGCGCCACAAGAGCGATACGCAGGCAAGCAGTCGGGATTTTGTGAACGACCCGAGACATAGGTAACAGGTCATTCCGGACACATAGGTTACACAACTGGCCCTTTGCGGAGGATCGCGAGGTGCCATGGAAGGAGTGTAGCCAGATGGATGAACGGCTGAAGTT
>NZ_WPHG01000007.1 GCF_009742725.1 Nitratireductor arenosus
GGGACGCGGAATCGATAAGACCACGTGGTGTAAGATGGATCAGACGTTTTATGATGCCTGCATAGACTCTACGGACTACCGGCCCCGCCATGCGCCGTAGGTTTTCAAACTGAGACACTACCCCCGCGCTTGCACGATTGCCAAAAAACTGTATAAGCGCGCTCACTCTGCCGGTCCAGTTGGGGGCTGAACGGAGGGCCGTGCGCGTATTTCATCGAAAATCCGCTCATCGTGTGAAGGCAAGAGGCCTTCCGCCTCCCGTGTCTCCGCTCTCGACCGTCTCGACCATGCGCCTTTCTTCTCCCGCCACGGCGGGCAAAGACAAGTCGCGGAGGCTTAGCCGCTGGTTGCCGGGAGAGCGAAACGGAAGAAAGGCAAAGTAACAATGGCTCTTTACGAACATGTGTTCCTTGCCCGGCAGGATCTGTCGCAGCAGCAGATCGACGCGCTTGTCGAACAGTACAAGGGCGTCGTTGAAGCCAATGGCGGATCGATCGGCCGGGTGGAGAACTGGGGACTGAAGTCCCTGACCTACCGCATCAAGAAAAACCGCAAGGCCTATTTCACGCTCATGGACCTGACCGCGCCCGCCGCCGCCATCGACGAGATGGAGCGCCAGATGGGCCTGTCGGAGGACGTGCTGCGCTTCATGACTATCCGCGTCGAAGCGCACGAGGAAGGCCCGTCGGCAATGATGCAGAAACGCGATCGTGACGATCGCGGCGACCGGTTCGGCGATCGTGGTGGACGCGGCGACCGTGGCGATCGCGGTGATCGTGGCCCGCGCCGGCCGCGCGAACAGTCCTAAGGAGCACGACAATGGTCGACATCAACCAGATCCCGACCCGGCGCCCCTTTCATCGCCGGCGCAAGACCTGCCCGTTCTCCGGCTCCAACGCGCCGAAGATCGACTACAAGGATGTGAAGCTCCTGCAGCGCTACATTTCCGAACGCGGCAAGATCGTGCCATCGCGCATCACTGCCGTCAGCCAGAAGAAGCAGCGCGAACTCGCCAAGGCGATCAAGCGCGCGCGTTTCCTCGGCCTTCTGCCCTACGTGGTCCGCTAAGGATTTTCGGCGCCGCCGCTAGGCGGCGCCTGTCCCCCGCGACGGGCGCGGTACGGACTGATCGAACGAAAATCCCGGGCTGGGGCCCACGCCCCTAACTGCCGGATGGCAGGACAGCGACAGGACGGCGATCACGCCGTCATTCGGCTTCCCGCAATCCGGTCCGCGCCGCCAAGGCGCCCGAAACAAGGATTGGTATCATGGAAGTCATTCTTCTCGAACGCATCGCACGGCTCGGCCAGATGGGCGACACGGTCAAGGTGCGCGACGGCTACGCCCGCAATTTCCTTTTGCCGAAAGGCAAGGCACTGCGCGCCAACGAAGCCAACAAGAAAAAGTTCGAAGGCCAGCGCGTCCAGCTCGAGGCACGCGACCTGGAACGCAAATCCGAAGCCGAAAAGATCGCCGAGAGCCTCGACGGCATGTCCTTCATCATCGTGCGCGCCGCCGGCGAAACCGGCCAGCTCTACGGTTCGGTGTCCCCGCGCGACATCGCCGACCTGCTGGTTAACGAGGGTTTTACGGTCAACCGCAACCAGATCGAGCTCAACCAGCCGATCAAGGCGATCGGGCTGACGAACGTCATCATCGCGCTTCATCCGGAGGTCGAGGTGACCGTCACCATGAACATCGCCCGCTCCACCGACGAGGCGGAACGTCAGGCGGCCGGCGAAAAGTTGGATTCAGCAGAGGCGATCTACGGCGACGACATCAACGAGAATGCCCGCCCGGACAGCTTTTTTGACCCGAACGAGGATGGCGAAGACCTCGAAGAGGGTGATCCAACCGTCTGACACAGAAAAAAAATGGTTCAGGATCAATGCCCGGAATGCGAATTCCGGGCATTTTTTCTTGATCGGCGGGCATCTGTTCCCACATTCTTCGGTACAGGTGAACCAAATTGTAAATTGTTGCGGGAGGCGCTGCTCCCATGAACATGTTTTTGCGCAGCCTCATCGAACGCCTGATCCGGACAGGCAATCTGACCGTGATCGACCATAAAGGGCGATCGGCCTCATTCGGCGACCAGAGCGGAAAGCGCGTGACGGTCGCCATCCATTCGGCCCACGCCGAGCGCGCCATCACCTTCGACCCGGTTCTCGCACTGCCCGAATCCTACATGAACGGCGAGATCGACGTCCTGGAAGGCGATCTGCTCGACCTTCTGGAAGTCATCTACAAAAACGCCCCCACGCTCGATGTCGGCGCCTTCTGGACCCGGATGGCCGATGGCTTCCGGCACGGGCTGCGGCGGCTGCAGCAGTTCAACACGACCGAACGTGCCAGGCGCAATGTACGCCGGCACTACGATCTGTCACGCGAACTCTATCGGCTTTTTCTCGATACCGACCTGCAATATTCCTGCGCCTATTTCGCACGGCCGGACATGACGCTCGAGAAGGCCCAGCTAGCCAAGAAACGCCACCTCGCAGCCAAGCTGGCGCTCAGGCCCGGCCAGACCGTGCTGGACATCGGATGCGGTTTCGGGGGGCTCGGCCTTTACCTCGCCCGCAATCTCGACGTCGACGTTCTGGGCATCACCCTGTCGGAAGAGCAATTGGCGATCGCCACCGAGCGGGCACAGCAGGAGGGGCTGGAGGACCGTGCCCATTTCGAGCTCAGAGACTACCGCAAACTCGGCGAACGCTTCGACCGCATCGTTTCGGTCGGCATGTTCGAGCATGTCGGCGTCAACCATTATCGCGCCTTTTTCGACAAATGCGCAACGATCCTGAAGCCGGACGGCGTGATGATGCTGCATTCGATCGGCCGCTCGGGGCCGCCATCGGCGACGACACCCTTCATCCGCAAGCATATTTTTCCCGGCGGCTACATTCCCGCGCTTTCGGAAGTGCTGCCGGCGATCGAACGCTCGGGCCTTGAAGTGACCGATGTCGAGATCCTGCGCCTTCACTATGCCGATACGCTGAAACACTGGCGCCAGCGCTTCCTCGCCAACCGCGACCGCATTCGCGAAATCTACGACGAACGTTTCTGCCGCATGTGGGAATTCTATCTCGCCGGCTCGGAGGCCGGTTTTCGCTGGCAGGACCTGATGGTGTTCCAGATCCAGCTCACGCGCCGCAACGACACGTTGCCGATCACTCGCGACTATATCGGCGTCGCGGAAGACAGGCTGGCCGATGCCGACGAGCACAGACCGCATTCGCCACCCGCCACGCCGACGCGGAAACGCACGACGTCATAGGACTGGCTCCGCCCACGACGTAACTGGTGCGTCCGGAAGGAGAGCCTGGGCTTGCCGCGGTGATAGAATGTGATTCGGGTCAACTGGATTCGTCGTCTCCGAACACGCAAGTTTGTGGACGACTGTGGATGACGGGGTGGATGATGGGTATCGAGACATGAATCTCGGTGCCTGACAGATGAATCTTTCCCCGGCGCCGCCGCCTTCTGCTAACGCGAGGCTCGAGGGATTTTGACGGGGACACGATGGCAGAAGCAGTCCGCAAGCTCGGCGCGCCGGAAACGCCGCTCTACCGCGAGCCGCCGCACAATATCGAGGCCGAGCAGGCACTGCTCGGCGCGATCCTGGTCAACAACGACGCCTTCTACCGGGTCTCCGATTTCCTGAAGCCGGGCCATTTCTTCGAGCCACTGCACCGCAAGATCTTCGAGGTCGGCGGCGAGCTGATACGGATGGGCAAGACCGCCAACCCGGTGACGATGAAAACCTTCCTGCCGGCCGAGGAAAAAGTCGGCGACATGACGGTGGCGCATTATCTGGCACGCCTCGCCGCCGAGGCGGTCACGGTCATCAACGCCTCCGACTACGGTCGCGCGATCTACGACCTCGCCACGCGCCGGGCACTGATCACGGTCGGCGAGGACATGGTCAATATCGCCTTCGACGCCCCGGTCGACATGTCGCCCTCCGACCAGATCGAGGACGCCGAACGCCGTCTGTTCGAGCTTGCCGAAACCGGGCGCTACGATGGCGGGTTCGAAACCTTCACCGACGCGGTCAAGACCGCGATCGACATGGCCAACGCCGCTTATATGCGCGACGGCAATCTTTCGGGCATATCGACAGGTTTTCGCGACATTGACCGTCGCCTCGGCGGCCTGCAGCCTTCCGACCTTATCATCCTGGCCGGGCGACCGGCGATGGGCAAGACCTCGCTGGCAACCAACATCGCCTTCAACGTGGCCGCCGCCTACATGCCGGCGCAACAGGCCGACGGCTCATTCAAGGCTTCAAATGGCGGGGTCGTCGGCTTTTTTTCGCTCGAAATGTCGTCCGAACAGCTCGCCACCCGCATCATCTCCGAGCAGACGGAAATCTCGTCCTCGAAAATCCGCCGCGGCGAGATCACCGAAACCGAATTCGAAAAACTTGTCGCCTGCTCGCAGATGATGGAAAAGACGCCGCTTTATATCGACCAGACCGGCGGCATCTCGATCGCCCAACTCGCCGCCCGCGCCAGGCGCCTGAAACGCCAGCGCGGCCTCGACGTGATCGTCATCGACTATGTACAGCTCATGCAAGGCACCAGCGCGCGCGCAGCACAGAACCGCGTCCAGGAGATCACCGAGATCACCACCGGACTGAAGGCGCTCGCCAAGGAGTTGCAGGTGCCGATCATCGCGCTGTCACAGCTCTCGCGCCAGGTCGAAAACCGCGACGACAAGCGCCCGCAGCTCGCCGACCTGCGCGAATCGGGTTCGATCGAGCAGGATGCCGACGTGGTGCTGTTCGTCTATCGCGACGAATATTACCTGCAGAACAAGGAACCGGAAGAAGGCACGCCCGAATATGAGGAGTGGCGGCTGAAGTTCGAACGGGTGAAGGGCAAGGCCGAACTGATCGTCGCCAAGCAGCGTCACGGTCCGACCGGAACCGTGGAACTGGCCTTCGAAGGTCAGTTCACCCGCTTCTCGGACCTGGCCGAAGAGGATCGGCTTCCCGAGCGGTTCGAGTAACGGCATTTCGGAACACAAAGTGTCAGGCACAATCAGCATTCAGGAAACCGGCGTCGAGGCCCGGCTTGCCGGCGCGTTCGCCACGATCGACCTGCGCGCGCTGCAACAGAACTACCGCGCCCTGGCAGCCCGCGCAGCACCGGCGCGCACGGCATGCGTGGTCAAGGCCGACGCCTACGGGTTGGGGATCGCCAAGGCGGTCCCGGCTCTCGCCGCAGCGGGCTGCGACACGTTTTTCGTCGCCTGGCCGGAGGAAGGCCGCGCGGTGCGCGAGGCGGCGCCGGACGCGCGGATATTCGTGCTCGGCGGGCTGTTCGGCCGCGAGGCGGCGGAGGCCTACGCCGAAGCGAAGCTGATCCCGGTGCTCAATTCGCGCGGCGAAGCGGCGATCTGGGAAGGGTTTTGCAGCACCGACGGTGTAGCCCGTCCCTGCGCGATCCATGTCGACACCGGCATGAACCGGCTCGGCCTGACGCTGGATCAGGCCAGGACGCTGGCAGAGGAAAATGCGCTTACCGGCGCGCTTGATCCCGTTTTGGTGATGAGCCATCTCGCCTGTGGCGATCAGCCCGACCACCCGCTCAACCAGCGCCAGCTCACCGCGTTCACACAGGTGCGTCGCCTCTTCGGCGGCATCGAAGCGAGCCTGGCCAATTCGGCCGGGATTCAGCTTGGCGCCGACTACCATTTCGACCTCGTCAGGCCCGGCGTCGCCCTTTTCGGAGGCCTGTCGGGACCGGGCCTGGAACCGGTGGTGACCGTGCAGGCGCGGATCGTGCAGATCCGCCATGTGCGTGCCGGAGAAGCGGTCAGCTACGGCGCGGCGGCGGTGATGCAGCGCGACAGCCGTGTTGCGATCTGCGCGGCCGGCTATGCCGACGGGCTGCACCGCGCGCTGTCGGGCAGTGGCGTGCCGCTGCGCGAGATCACCGGCGGCGGGCACGGTTTCGCGGCCGGACGGCGCGTGCCGGTGCTCGGTCGCGTGACCATGGACATGACCATGTTCGACATCACCGATGTGGAGGGCGGCGCGCTCACCGTCGGCGACCGGATCGAATTTTTCGGCCCCAATATCGGTATCGAGGAAGCCGCGACGGCGGCCGGAACGATCTCTTACGAATTGTTGACCGGGCTCGGACGGCGCCACCACCGTACCTATATCGGGCCTTCGGGGGAAAGCGGCACAAGCGGAGACCAGCGCTGATGGCACGCGCACGCGTCCAGTTCATCTGCCAGAATTGCGGCAGCGTGCATTCACGCTGGGCCGGCAAATGCGACGCCTGCGGCGAGTGGAACACGCTGGTCGAGGAAGGAACCTCAGGCGGGATCGGCTCCGGGCCGGCCTCGGCGAGAAAGGCGCGGCCCGGCCGCCCGGTGGCCTTGACCACGCTTTCCGGCGAGATCGAGGACGCGCCGCGGATCGCCTCTGGCATCGACGAGCTCGACCGGGCCACCGGCGGCGGTTTCGTGCGCGGCTCGGCGCTTTTGATCGGCGGCGATCCCGGCATCGGCAAGTCGACCCTGCTCACCCAGGCCGCCGGCGCGCTGGCGCGTCAGGGCCACCGCGTCGTCTATGTGTCGGGCGAGGAGGCCGTGGCCCAGATCAGGCTGCGCGCCCAACGCCTGAAGGCCGCCGATACACCGGTCGAACTGGCCGCGGAGACGAATGTCGAAGATATCTTGGCCACCGTAGCCGACGGCAGGCGGCCGGACCTTTTGATTATCGATTCGATTCAGACGCTGTGGACCGACATGGCCGATTCCGCGCCGGGCACCGTCACCCAGGTGCGTGCCTCCGCCCAGGCGCTGATTCGCTACGCGAAGTCGACGGGCGCGGCCGTCGTGCTCGTCGGCCACGTGACCAAGGACGGTCAGATCGCTGGACCGCGCGTGGTCGAGCATATGGTCGACGGCGTGCTGTATTTCGAAGGCGAAGGCGGTCATCATTATCGCATCCTGAGAACGGTGAAGAACCGTTTCGGTCCGACCGACGAGATCGGCGTGTTCGAAATGTCTGACCGGGGCCTGCGCGAGGTTTCCAACCCGTCCGAACTGTTTTTGGGCGAGCGCAGCGCGCGCGCGCCGGGCGCGGCGGTGTTTGCCGGCATGGAAGGAACGCGGCCCGTCCTGGTGGAAATCCAGGCGCTGGTTGCGCCCTCGCCGCTCGGCACGCCGCGCCGCGCCGTCGTCGGCTGGGACTCGCCCCGCCTTTCCATGGTGCTGGCCGTGCTTGAGGCCCATTGCGGCGTGCGTTTCTCAACCAATGACGTCTATCTCAACGTCGCCGGCGGGTATCGCATTTCCGAGCCGGCCGCCGATCTCGCGGTTGCCGCGGCGCTTGTTTCCTCGCTGGTCGGGCTTGCCCTTCCCGCGGATTGTGTCTATTTCGGCGAAATCAGCCTTTCGGGCGCCGTCAGACCTGTCGCACACGCGCAGCAGCGGCTGAAGGAGGCCGAGAAGCTGGGATTTGCCCAAGCGGTCATGCCCGCCGGCAGCGGAGATGTCGCCGGGGGCATCGCAGCGCGATCCTTCCAGCCCGGCGCGCTTGCCGATCTGGTGGCCCGGATCGCGGGCTCGAAACGAGGACGCGGCGAGGATTGATGCCTTGCTTCAAACGAATGCCCGCGGGTCACAGGGAGTGGAGCTCTGATGCCGATCACGCTGCTTGACGGAGTCCTTATCGGCTTCACACTCGTGTCCGCCGTGCTGGCGATGGTACGCGGCTTCTCGCGCGAAATCCTGTCGATCGCGTCCTGGGCGGCGGCGGCCGCGGCAGCCTATTTCTTCTACCCGTTGGTGCTGCCTTACGTAGTGCCCTATATCGACAATGCGCAGATCGCGCTGGCGGCAGCGGCGGCGATCGTGTTTTTCATCGCACTGATCATCGTGTCGGTGATCACGATGAAAATTGCCGACTTCATCATCGACAGCCGCGTCGGCGCGCTCGACCGCACACTCGGCTTCGTCTACGGCGCGGCGCGCGGCGTTCTGGTGATCGCGGTGGCACTGTTGTTCTTCAACTGGCTGGTCGGGGAGAACCGTCCGGACTGGGTGGCGCAGGCCAAGTCGCTGCCGCTGCTTGAGGGAATAGGCGAAAGGCTGCAGGCGCTGCTTCCGGACGACCCAGAAAACTCGATCCTGAAGAAGATCACCAGCAGCGACGACGGCTGAACATCCCGGCCACAGCCGAGCCGGCGGCAACGCGGACGCCACCGCGTATCGCTCAACTGAAAGGCAGCCTGTCATGACGGACATGCTTGCAAAACCCGTTGGCGACGATGCCCGGGCCGCGGAAGCGGACGATCATTTCCACGACGAATGCGGCGTGTTCGGCATATTCGGGCGCCAGGACGCCGCGGCGATCGTCACGCTTGGTCTGCACGCGCTTCAGCACCGCGGCCAGGAGGCGGCCGGCATCGTCTCCTTCGACGGCAGCCAGTTCCATGTCGAGCGCCATGTCGGGCTGATCGGCGACACCTTCACCAAGCAGGCCGTGATCGACAGCCTGAAAGGCAACCGCGCCATTGGCCATACCCGGTACGCCACCACCGGCGGCTCCGGCATCCGCAATATCCAGCCGCTGTTTGCCGAACTGGCCGATGGCGGCTTTGCCGTCGCGCATAACGGCAACATCACCAACGCGATGACCGTGCAGCGCAATCTGCAGAAGCTGGGCGCGATCTTCTCGTCGACCTCGGACACCGAGACACTCCTACATCTGGTGGCGACCAGCCAGGAAAAGGATTTCAACGCCCGTTTCATCGAGGCCATACGCCAGCTCGAGGGCGCGTTCTCGCTGGTGGCGCTGTCGTCGAAAAAGATGATCGGCTGCCGCGACCCGCTGGGCATCCGCCCGCTGGTGCTGGGCGATCTCGACGGAGCGTGGATTCTCGCCTCGGAGACCTGCGCCCTCGACATTATCGGCGCGCGCTTCGTGCGCGACATCAAGCCGGGCGAGATGGTCGTGATCACCAGCAAGGGGGTCGAGAGCCACTTCCCCTTCGGCGAGGTGCGGCCGCGCTTCTGCATCTTCGAATATGTCTATTTCGCGAGGCCGGATTCTTCGGTCGAGGGCCGCAACGTCTATGACGTGCGCAAGAATATCGGCATGGAACTGGCGCGCGAATGCCCGGTCGAGGCGGATATCGTCGTGCCGGTGCCCGATTCGGGCACACCGGCGGCGATCGGCTTTGCCCAGGCCGCGGCCCTGCCCTTCGAACTCGGCATCATCCGCAACCACTATGTGGGACGCACCTTCATCCAGCCGGGCGATTCAATCCGCCATATGGGCGTGAAGCTGAAACACAACGCCAACCGGCGGATGATCGAGGGCAAGCGCGTAGTGCTGGTCGACGATTCGATCGTGCGCGGCACCACCTCGCAAAAGATCGTGCAGATGGTGCGCGACGCCGGTGCGAAGGAAGTACATATGCGCATTGCTTCGCCGCCGACGCGCGCCTCGTGTTTTTACGGCGTCGACACGCCGGAGACAGCCAAGCTGCTCGCGTCGCGCATGTCGATCGACGAGATGCGCGATTTCATCCGGGTCGATTCGCTTGGCTTTCTGCCGATCGACGGGCTCTACCGTGCGGTCGGCGAGGCCGCGCGCGACAACGAGGCGCCGCAATTCTGCGACGCCTGCTTCACGCGCGACTATCCGACCCGGCTTCTCGACCACGAGGGTGCCGATAATGTGCGCCAGCTGTCCATCCTCGCATCGCGCGCGCAATTCTAGCGAAAGCAGTCTCGACGTGACCTCTTCTCCTAATCTTACCGGACGCCTGGCGCTCGTCACCGGCGCCTCGCGCGGCATCGGCTACCATATCGCCAAGCAGATGGCGGCGGCGGGTGCGCATGTGATCGCGGTCGCGCGCACAGTCGGCGGACTCGAGGAGCTCGACGACGAGATCAAGGCCGAGCACGCCCGCACCGGCAAGGGCGAAGCGACGCTGGTGCCGCTCGACCTGGCCGACATGGCCGGCATCGACCGGCTCGGCGGGGCGATCCACGAGCGCTGGGGCAAGCTCGACATCCTGGTCGCCAATGCCGGCGTGCTCGGCGTGATCGCGCCGATCGGCCATGTTGAGGCCAAGGTGTTCGACAAGGTGATGACGGTGAACGTAACGGCGTCCTGGCGGCTGATCCGCTCGGTCGATCCGCTTCTGCGCGCCGCCGATGCCGGGCGGGCGATCGTGCTGTCGTCGGGGGCGGCGCATTCGGCACGCGCTTATTGGGGGCCCTACGCGGCCTCGAAAGCCGCGGTCGAGGCGCTGGCGCGATCCTGGGCCGACGAAACCAAAAACACACCGCTCAGGGTCAACATCGTCAATCCGGGCGTGGCGCGCACCGCCATGCGGGCACAGGCGATGCCGGGCGAAGATCCCGAGACCCTGCCGCATCCGTCGGAGACCGCCGCCGGGATCGTGGGGCTGGCCGGACCCGACATTACCGAGACCGGAAAGATCTGGGATGTCGAGCTCGGCCGCTTCGCCTCCTGGCAAAAGCCGCGATAGGACGGCTGCCCTACACGCGAACGTGACTGGCCCTGCGCTGTGCTCCACCGGAATATGCCTGCGGGGGCGGAGTACCGAATGCGGAGGAACGCCATGAAACGCTTATTGACGACGGTCGTATTGTCGACATTCGTTGCGCTCGCCAGCGCGCAGGCCCAAGACAATTCGATGAGTTTCTTCATCACCAGCGCCGGGCCCGGCAATGGCGCCGATCTCGGCGGGCTCGCCGGCGCGGACGCGCATTGCGCGAGCCTTGCGGAGGCGGCCGGCGTGTCCGGCAAGACCTGGCGCGCCTATCTGTCGACCGACACCGAAAACGCGCGCGATCGTATCGGCAGCGGACCATGGCACAATGCCAAGGGTGACAAGATCGCCGACGACGTCGCCGCGCTGCATAGCGACGCCAACGCGATCTCGAAGGAGACCGGGCTCGACGAAAGCGGCGCCATGGTCAATGGCCGCGGCGACCAGCCGAACCGGCACGACATCCTGACCGGCTCCAACCCGGACGGCACGGCGGCGGCCGCGACTTGCGCAAACTGGACCGCCAGCGGTGACGGCCAGGCGATCGTCGGTCATCACGACCGCATGGGCCTGCGCGACGACGCGCCGTCGAAATCGTGGAATTCGTCGCATCCCTCGCGCGGCTGTGGCCAGGAGGCTTTGCAGGGCACTGGCGGCGACGGCCTGTTCTACTGCTTCGCGGCCGACTGACTTTCGGGCCTCCCACATAAAAGGCCCCGGATGCGTGCTCCGGGGCCTCGTCGTGGCAATGTCTTCAAATCAGCGGCCGAGCCGCATCTGGTAATCCGCGCCGAACCGAGTGTAGCCGTTCGAGCCGTAGCGACGGTGCAGTTCCTCGCGCTTTTGCGCCTTTTCGCGCCAGTATTTCATCGCCGCCTCGCGCTTGGCCTTCTGCTTGGTCCGCCATGCGGCCAGACGGCGCTCGCCTTCGGCCTCGCGCTGGCATTGTTGGCAGTTCGCCTTGTCGTGCTTGACCTCCCGCTTGATGCGGCGGGCGCGCTTGGCCGGCTTGCCGCCGAGCACCTGACGCGTCACATCGCCGGGGGTGTAGCGCGTATCCATGCCAAACCCCTTGTCGAAGATGCACCACACGACCGTGCAGGAGAAATCGCCGACCAAACCGCCGATCACGCTCAGCCCGACCCGGCGCGGCGCGCCGCCCATCTGGATGATCTTGGCGGTGTCGTCGAGATTGTTGCGCTTCTTGGGGACCGGCCGGTTGGCGGTTTCTTTCTTCGGCACGGGCTTATCGCCGATCTCGATCGTGCCCCGGTACTCGCGGCCACTTCCGCCGCCATCGCGGGCCGAGGCGATATCGGCGGCAGCCAGAGAACCGGCCAGGATCGCGGCTGCGGTGAAGATATGGGTCAGTTTGAAGACCGTGGCAGACATGTCGTCCCTCCGCTGTGTGCGTTGCCAATAGCGTTTGGTCGTCACAGAGGAGGGAAAGGTTCACGGCAATCAGAAAAAATCCGGACCGAGGCCGCGCAGGAGGCCAACTGCCTGACGAAGTGAGAAATTCCGACCGGGCGCGCAAGCCCCGGAAGACCGAACCGTAAGGCTGCGAGTGCCTCGATGGGCTTTCGACGCGCCATCGCGCCTACTCGGGTCGGCGCGCTTCGAAGCTGATGATGTCGTCGCCGTTGCGCGGTTTGCGCCCGTGCTCGTAATTGCCCGACACCACCATGTCGGTGAAACCCGCGCCCCGCAGGACGAGGGAGAATTCCTCGACGCCCCACCAACGCAGCTTGAACAGATCCAGTTCGGATTTCAACAGACCTCCATCCCGCCAATGATCGTAACGCAGATGGGCAAGGGTGGTCTGTGCGACAAAGTCGGTTTCGACCCTTTGATCGGTGAGCGTCAGCAGATCACCGTCCTGCGTCGTCCAACTGCGAATGGAGTCTGTGGGTCCTAGGAAACTCCCAATCGGGTCGAGGTCCAGGACCAACTTTCCACCGGGAGCCAAATGATCGAAAAACCGCTGGAGCACGGCGGCTGCGGACGTCGCCTCCGTGATCAATTGAAACGATCCCGCCGGGACGATGATGGCCGAAAAACTGGTGTCGTAGGAGAAATCCTCGAATGTCTGGCGGGTCAGGCTCGCGAAAAGGTTCCTATCTCGGCACTCATGCCGGCAGTAGCCCAGCATCTCTTCCGATGCGTCGAAGCCCTCCATCGGAAACCCGGCCTCGAGAAGCGGAACGAAAATACGCCCGTTTCCGACTGCCGGCTCGAGAATCGGGCCTTCACACCCGTCAAGACGTTGCCGGTAATACTCCAGATCGCCGAACGAACGTCCGACCGGCTTGTCCAGATCGTAGACCCAGGATGCGAGCTTTCCGTAACGATTGTTCATGCTGCACTGACAGGATTGAAACAAGACGATGGCGACGCGCCGGGTTTCCCCGGCCGACCACCGAAGGCCCGGTAGACTATCGGGGGCGAAACCGCAAACGGGCCGGCGAGACCGCCCAGCGAAAATTTTCCCGTGTCGTCCAATGGACACAGGTCCGGATCGTGACCGGCCTTGCGGCAGGGCGGAATTAGAAACGATCTGCCGTGCGCCGCGTGGTCTCGCGCGGCAATTCGCCGAATTCGCGGCGATAGGCGGCGGAGAATCGGCCGAGATGGGCAAACCCCCATTTCAGCGCGATGTCGGTGACCGAAACATCCTCGCCATGCTGCAGATCGAAGCGCACGCGCCGCAGGCGCTCGCGTTGCAGGGCATGCATGGGCGACAGGCCGTGGCGGGCCTTGAAGGCGAGTTGCAGCGTACGCGGCGCCACATCGGCCGCCTCGGCGACGTCGATGAGGGTGATGGGACGATGGCAATTGGCGCGCAGGAACTCTTCGGCCCGGCGCAGGTGACGCGGTGTCGCACCGTGTGATCCATGCTCGAGGAAGATCGACATGTTGCTCGGCTGACCACGCAGGAACGCCTCCAACAGCCGCTGCTCATTATAGGCGGCCTGGATGCCGGCACTCCAGCCGGAACCGCATTCGGCGGTCTGGAAAAGCAGTTCGGCAAGCCGCCGCCACTCGCGCATTTCGGGACGAGAGAAATCGATCTGCGGATCGAAGATGACCGGCCCCGGCAGCGCGCGATCAAACAGGCGCTCGGCAAAGGCCATAAAGGGCGCCTTGCGGATCTGGACCAGCAATTGCCCACAGCCGCGCCACCAGTGCATGCGCGTTTCGAGATCGGCGTTCAGAACCGAAGCCGTCTCCAGACCGGTCAGGAACTCCTTGCGGCCGTTGCAGATAGTCGCCGCACCGGCGATCGGCATCTGGATGAGATAAAAACTGTCCAGAGCGCCGGGATCGATCATCACGTCGGCGCCGTAGCTGATGTAGTTGAGCGAGATCAATCCGCCGGGCGCATGATGCTGGGTGGCGTGAAAGGCGGCGCCGTCGCCGACGATCTCCAAGCGATGATTGCAGAAAATCCGCGCGACCCGTTCGCGCGCGCAATCCAAGTCGCCCGTCTCGAACAAGACGTGACGGGAAAGAGGAGGCGCGTGGCGGGAACCTTCTTCAGCCCTCATACCCGAAGTGTAGCATCGTTGGGGCGCCATCCAAGTTTTCGTCGCTTCATTCGGCCGCAACGAGGGTTTTTTTTCGCTTTTCGGATAGTCGGCTCGCAATCCGGACAGAAATCACGCTCGATTCGCGCCTAGTCTGGTACCGAGAACACAGGCGTCCGGTCGAAGGCGCCTCCTCGAGCACAATGGGAGAACGATATGAGCAAAGTCCTCGACAAGGGTATCACGCGCAACGGTACCGGCTTCAACGGCACCACCTGGAACATTCTCGGCCAGGTCTATTTCCCGAAAGCGTCTTGCGCGTCCACTTTCGCCTTCGAGACCAACAGCGATCCGGGCCAGTTTGTCCCGGTCCACATCCATCCGACCCAGGAGGAATTCATCCTGGTCCAGGAAGGCGAGCTCGACCTAAAGCTCGACGGCGAATGGTCAAAGGCGAAGGCCGGCGACCTGGTGCGCATGCCGCGCGGCATTCCGCACGGTTATTTCAACAAGTCGGACAAGCCGGCGCGGGCGCTGTTCTGGGTTTCACCCGCGGGTGAACTGGAAGCGCTTTTCAACCGGCTGCATGATTTGACCGACCCCGACGAGGTCGTAAAAATCTCCGCCGAACACGCGGTCGACTTCCTGCCACCCGAAGCCAACGACTGAGTTTCTAGCGCAGATCAACACGGCGGCCGCCCAAAAAGGCCGCCGGCGGCGTGTTGAGCGCGCCGCATGGCGGAGCCGTGGGCAAAGCGGCCGCCCAAAAAATCCGGGGAACCTCCATGGTCGAGAAAAAGAAAGTCGCCGTCATCGGCGCGGGTGTCAGCGGCCTGGCCGCGGCCAAAGCCTTCAAGGAACGCGGGCACGCGGTCACTGTCATTGAGCGCAGCCACGCGCTGGGCGGGGTGTGGGAGCCGTCTCGCTCCTATCCCGACGTCCAGACACAGAGCCCGAAGGATCTTTACCGCTATACGGGCAAGCCGATGCCGGACCACTATCCGGAATGGCCGAAGGGGCCACAGGTCCATGCCTATCTGACCGACTACGCGCACGAGAACGGCCTGACGCCGCTGGTCCGCTACAAAACGCGGGTTGCAGCCATGGAACGGCGCGCAGACGGCTGCAAGGGCTGGACGCTCGACCTCGAAGGCGGCGACGGCAAGGCGGCGAAGGAGGACTTCGACTTCGTCGCCGTCTGTACGGGCCAGTTTTCAGAAAAGAACATTCTGTCCCATCCCGGCCAGGAGACGTTCGAGCAGGCCGGCGGCCAGGTGATGCACTCGTCGGACTATACCGATCCGGCGACGCTGAAAGGCAAGAAGGTGGTGGTGCTCGGCTTTTCGAAATCCGCCACCGATATCGCCGTCAACGCGGTCAAATCGGGCGCGGCCGCCGTCACCATCGTCTATCTGGAAACGGTATGGCGCATCCCCTATTTCATCGGCGGGCTGATCAACTTCAAGCGCATTCTCTACATCCGGGCGCAGGAAAAGATGTTTCCCGGCTGGGGCCAGTCGACCCTGGCCAGGCTCAATCACGCGCTCGCCAAGCCGTTCGTGTGGGCGAACTGGCGGGCTCTGGAAAGCCTGTTGTCGATCCAGCTCAAGCTCAACAAGACCGGGCTCAGGCCCAAGGAGCCGATCGAACGCGGCATCAACTGCTCGGTGCCGATCGTCACGCCCGGCTTCTTCGACATGGTCGCCGACGGCCGCATCCGGGCCGTCCAGGGCACGTTCGACCATTACGAGCCCGGTACGGTCGTGCTGACCGGCGGGAAGCGGGTGGTCGCCGACATGGCGATCCTCGCCGTCGGCTGGAAGCTCGGCGTGCCCTTCCTGCCGGAGGAGTACCGCAAGAAGCTGGTCGAGCCCGACGGCCAGTACCGGCTTTATCGCATCATCGCCAATCCGGACCTGCCGGATATGGGGTTCGTCGGTTTCAACTCCTCCTTCTGCACCGTGCTGTGCGCCGAACTCGCCGCCAACTGGCTGGTGCGCTACGCCGACGGCATGCTCGCCCATCAGCCGAGCGCGGAGGAGATGAACCGCAATATCGACATGATGATCGAATGGAAGCGCAAAAAACGGCCGGCGGCCGGGGTCTATGGCGGCCTGTGCGTCGCGCCCTACCACTTCAAGCATTTCGACGAATTGCTGGCGGACATGGGCGCGCGCAAGAAAAAGCGCAATCCGGTGGCCGAAAACCTCACCCCGCCCAACGCTGACGCCTTTGCGCGCTATCTGGCCTCGACGCCGCAATATCGCGCGGCCTGAAACGTCGAAGGGCGGCCGCTGGGCCGCCCTTGCTTGTATTGGCTGAACGCCAGACCGATGGCCCGGTTCAGAGCGCGGCGATGACAATCACCTCGACGAGGTGCTGAGCGGTCGCAAGCCGTGCCTCGCCGGTGGCGCGCGCGGGCGGGTTCTGGGGATCGATCCACGCGTCCCAGACCTCGTTCATGGCGGCGAAGTCGCGCATGTCGGACATCCAGATCGTCGCCTGCAGGATCTTCGACTTGCTGGAACCGGCAGCGGCCAGATGACGATCGACGGCGGCCAGCGCGTCCCTGGTCTGATCGGCGACACTCTTGCCGGGGGTTCCGACCTGACCGGCCAGATAGACGGTGTTGCCGTGGATGACGGCCTGGCTCATACGTTTGCCGGGCTCGAGACGACGAATGGACATTGCAAAACTCCTTGTTGATTTGCGTGTGGAGAGGGTAAGCGAAGCTGCGGTTCGGGCCCCGCGTCAGGCGGGTCCGGCGGTCTGCTCGCTGGCTTCGCGGCGCCGGTAGAGGCGCCAGCTCACGGGAATGAAGGCCAGGTAGGCGAGAGCAGTCACGCTCATCGTGTGCCAAGGATAGTTAATCAGAAGCAGGACGTAAAACACGATCAACAAAATCAGCGGCATCACCATGTCACCACGGACGCGACCAATATTCTTGCCCGACCAGATCGGCACGCGGCTGACCAGCAGACAGGCGACAAGCAGGGTGAAGGCACTGGAAAGGCCCGTGAAAACCGCGCCGTGCTCCACGCCGAGAAAGCTGAGATAGGCCGGCAGAAGCACCAGCATGGCGCCAGCCGGCGCGGGCACACCGACGAAATAACCGCCCCGCCAGCCGGCGGCGCGGTTGGGATCGTGGTCCATGACGTTGAAGCGCGCCAGCCTGAGGCCACAGGCGATCGCGAACAAAAGCGCGGCGATCCAGCCCGGCGCGCCGGCCCCGTCCAGCAGGAACGCGTACAGCACAAGAGCCGGCGCAACGCCGAAATTAACGATGTCGGCAAGCGAATCCATTTCGGCGCCGAATTTCGAAGTCGCCTTGAGGGCGCGGGCCACGCGGCCGTCGACGCCGTCGAGAAAGGCGGCCAGAAGCACCATGGCCACGGCCAGTTCGATGCGCTGTTCAAAGGCGAGGCGGATGCCGGTCAGGCCGGCGCAGATCGCCAGCACGGTCACCAGATTGGGCACCACCATGCGCAGCGGGATCTCGCGAATGCCCGGCCCGCGCGGATCGGGCGTCTTCAACCCGGTCCCGCCGCCCGATTTGCGATCGAACGGCACCGGTCAGGATACCCTGACCAGCGGCGCGACCCGCGGCGCGCCGAATTCCGCAATCACGGTTTCGCCGGCGATCGCCGTCTGACCGATCGCCACGCGCGCCACCGCGCCCTCCGGCAGGAAAACGTCAACCCTGGAGCCAAAGCGAATCAGGCCGATGCGTTCGCCGACGGCGGTGTCGGCGCCCTCCTCTGCCCAGCAAACGATACGGCGCGCGACGAGGCCGGCGATCTGGACGGTGGCCACGGTGCCATGCGGGCTTTCGATGACGAGCCCGTTGCGCTCGTTTTCCTGGCTCGCCTTGTCGAGCTCGGCATTCAGGAACTTGCCGGCCCGGTGCTCGATGCGCGACAGCCGTCCGCGCACCGGCGTGCGGTTCACGTGGCAGGAAAAGACGTTCATGAATACGGAGATGCGCAGCATCTCGCCGGCGCCGAGGCCAAGCTCTCGCGGCGGCACCGCCGGCCCCACCGCTGAGACGATGCCATCGGCCGGGCTTATGGCCAGACGGTCGTCGACCGGGGTGACACGCTCGGGATCGCGGAAGAAATAGGCACACCAGGCCGTCAGGATGGCGCCGATCCAGAACAGGCTGGTCGAAAACACGCCCAGAATGATCGCCGCGCCGGCGAACGCGCCGATGAACGGCCAGCCCTCGCGGTGCACGGGCACGAATGCGTTGCGGATCGATTGCTGCAGGCTCATCGCCGTCGACTGGCTCCGGTTTCGTCAGAGCCGGAGGCTTATCCGAAACGCCAGCCGCCCGCAACGCGGCGTGTGCGCCGCGTCAGTCCCCAAGGGCATCGATCTCGGGCGTGCGACGGCGCACGACGACACCCATTTCGTCGGTCTCGCGGGCGCGGCGCAACCGCTCCTCGGCCTCGGTTGCCTCGCGCTGGCGATCCCACATCGCCGCATATAGCCCGCCCGCGTCGAGCAAGGCGCGATGGGTGCCCCGTTCGGCGATCAGGCCCTCCTTGAGCACGATGATCTCGTCGGCGCCGATCACCGTCGACAGGCGATGGGCGATCACCAGCGTGGTGCGGCCCTGGCTGACCAGATCGAGCGCGCTCTGGATTTCCTGCTCGGTATGGGTGTCGAGCGCGGAGGTCGCCTCGTCGAGGATCAGGATCGGCGGCGCCTTCAAAATCGTGCGGGCAATGGCCACACGCTGTTTTTCGCCGCCGGACAATTTTAGGCCACGCTCGCCGACCATGGCTTTGTAGCCGTCGGGCAATTGCCCGATGAAGCCGGAAATCTGCGCCAGATCAGCGGCTTTGCGGACGTCCTCGTCGGTGGCGTCGACGCGGCCGTAGCGGATATTGTAGGCGATGGTGTCGTTGAACAGTACCGTGTCCTGCGGCACCATGCCGATCGCGGCCCTGAGACTTTTCTGCGTGACGTGGCGCACGTCCTGGCCGTCGATGGTGATGCGGCCTTCCTGGATGTCGTAGAAGCGGAACAGAAGCCGGGAAATGGTGGATTTTCCCGCTCCCGACGGGCCGACGATCGCCACCGTCTTGCCCGGCGGAACCTCAAAGCTGATGCCCTTGAGGATCGGCCGGCTGGCGTCGTAGGAAAACCGCACGTCCTCGAAGCGGATCGCGCCCTGCCCGGGCACGAGGTCGGGCGCGCCGGGCCGGTCGCTGATTTCCTGCGGCACGTCGAGCAAGTCGAACATCTGCTCGATGTCGGTCAGCCCCTGCCGGATCTCGCGATAGATGAAGCCGATGAAGTTGAGCGGCACGGAAAGCTGCATCAGCATGGCGTTTACGAACACGAAATCGCCGATCGTGTGCGTGCCGGCCATCACTTCGCGCGCCGACATCACCATGATGGCGGTCATCCCGACGCCGAAGATCGCGCCCTGGCCGAAATTCAGCCAGCCGAGCGAGGTCCAGGTCTTGGTCGCCGCACTTTCGTAGCGTTCCATCGACCGGTCGAAACGGCGCGCCTCCATGGCCTCGTTGTTGAAATATTTGACGGTCTCGAAATTCAGCAGCGAATCGACCGCCTTGGTGTTGGCGTCGGTATCGGAATCGTTCATCTCCTTGCGGATGGCGATGCGCCAGTCGCTGGCGCGCACCGTGAACCAGGTATAGGCCCACACCGTCGCGGCGATTACCGCGAGATAGGTAAGGCCGTAGAAGAAGCCGAACACCACCGCCACCAGGGCGAATTCGAAGATGGTCGGCACCGTGTTGAGGATGGTGAAGCGCACGATCGTCTCGATGCCCTTGACGCCGCGCTCGATGACGCGCGACAGGCCGCCGGTCCGGCGCTCCAGGTGAAAGCGAAGCGACAACGCATGCAGGTGCACGAAGGTCCTGTAGGCGAGCTGGCGCACGGCATGCTGGCCGACCCTTGCAAACAGCGCGTCGCGGAGCTGGTTGAAGCCCCATTGCACCAGCCGCACGACGTTGTAGGCGACGACCAGCATTACCGGCGCAAGCAGAAACGCCGGCAGGTAGGGTTGCGCGGCGCCGTCGTCAGCGAGGGCGTCGGTGGCCCATTTGAAGAAGAACGGCACCATGAGCAGCACGAGCTTGGCCGCGACGAGGAAAAAGCTCGCCCATATCACCCGCAACTTCAGATCCGCGCGATCGGCCGGCCACATATAGGGCCATAGATTGCGCAGGGTCTTCAGCGTGGCGCCGGAATCGGCGGAAACGGTTTTGTCGGCCAATCAAGGCTCCCTGGATGGATTGACTGTCACGTCGGTGTCAGACGTGGCAACAGGACAGAAAGGTCGACACCTGTTCTTCAAGGCGCGCCACCGCCTCGCGGTCGACCATGTAGCGCGAGCGTCGATTTTCCGGCCGGTAATGCACCAGGCCGGCATCGACCAGGACTTTGAGATGTTGCGAGACCGTCGACTGCGCCAGTTCGAACGTGTCGACGATCTCGCGACAACAGCAGGCGTCCCGACGGGCCAGATGGCACAGAATGCGCAGCCTCGCGGGATGCGCCAGAGCCGCGAAACCGGCAGCGAGGACAGGCAGATCGGTCGCCGCGCCGGCGGTCTTGCTGGGGATATCGACGTTATTCATCGTACATCGACGATAAACGATGAATGCGACCCGCGCAAGTCTCGGGCAAATGGGATCTTATTCGACGGCGGTCGTCGCCTCGCTGGCGGCCCCGATCGTGGTCATCTGATCCTCAAGCGCCCGCATGTCGGCCTCCTCACCGTCATCCGAGGTGTCGGGAACACGGAACACCTGCCCCGGCCAGATCCGATCCGGATCCTCGATCTGGTCCTCATTGGCGAGATAAATCGTGGAATAGCGCACGCCACGGCCATAGACCCGTCGCGATATGCGCCACAGCGTATCGCCCCGGCGGATAATCACCGCGCTCTGCACGGACTGCAACTTCGGTGCCAGCACCTCCGCGACCGCGGTTGCCGCCGGCTCGGCACGCGCCGCGACGACCGCTTCCCCGGAGTCTCCGGCCTGATCCCTGCCGGTCTCGCCGGCGGCGGGCGGCGTGGTTTCGGCGCTCACCTGCGGCCGTTTTGCCGGCAGGTCGGCGGACATCTCTTCGGCGGGCGCCTCCTCGGCCCTGACCGTCTCTACCGTCCCCTCGGGCGCCGACGGCGGCGGCGCGACGGCGGCGACGGTCTCGCCCGGCTCGCGCTGGAACGGCACGGCCGCGCGGGCCACGACCTTGCGGCCGCCATCGTCGAGCAGATCGGCACGCACAATATAGTCGCCGACCGGCAAATCGCGCTCGGTCTCGATCAGGAACCGGCCGGAAGCGGCGACCTGCGCCTCGCCGAGCAGGATCGCGTTGGCATAAACCCTGACGGTCATGCCGGACGCACCGGTGCCGGCCACGAAGACCTGGCGGCCCTCGATCTCGACAGCCTCGACGCGCACGCGCGGCGAGGCTTTTTCAGCTGGCTTCGACGCCTTGTCCGGCTGCGGTTCCTCCGGCCGCGGCGCGACCACCGCCTCGGAGGCGTCGGAGCCTTCCGGCGCCGCTGGACCAGGCTCGGCTGCCGCGATCCCGACCGGATCGTCTCCCGCTTCTTCAGACCGGTCGGCCTTGTCGGCCGGATCGACAGGCCTCGTATCGGGCAAATCTCGCGCGGCCGTGTCGACCGGCGCTGCGCGCGCCTCCGCCGTTTCAGGCAAATCTCGCGCAACCGTGTCGACCGGCGCGTCGACCTGCGCTTTTGACGCGGGCTGGTCGGACGCGGTTTCCTCAGCGTCCTCCTTCGGATCCTCGACGATCGTGCCGGAGTTAGCGACATCGGCCGCGGCCGCGTCGTCCTCAACCGCTGCGACTTCGGGCAAGGTGATCAGCTTGCTCGGCTTTCCCGGTTCCTCGACCAACGCCAGGACCTGACCTGATTCGGTCTCCGGCACCGCCACGACCGCGGTCTCGACGGAGGTCGCGACCACGTTGTCGGGCGTCGTGGAGCGCAGCACGATCTGATAGTTGCCGGGCTCGAGCGGGTCGTCGAGGATGACCGCGAAATCGCCTTCGGGGGTCGCGGTCGCCTTGGCGATCACACGCGTCCCGGTGATAATTTCAACCGACGCGTTCGGCGCGGCCTTGCCTGCAAGCACGACCGAACCGTCTGGCTCAACACGAACCAGATCGAAGCTTGGCGGCAGGATGTCTTTCTTTTCAGCGCCTTGCGTGTCGTCTTGGTTAACCGGCCCGACCGATGGACCGTCCTTGTCCGAGGTCGCCCGATCGGTGTTCCTGTCGGCCCTGATGGCGGCACCATCCTCCGGCAGGGCCGCGACCATCGCCGGCGGCTCTTTCAGCATGCCATCGAACGCGCCGCTTACATAAGCGGCCGAAACGGCAGCGGCCGACCCACCGGCCAGAAACAGAAGCGCCTTGAGCGGCGAAATCACCATTTTGAGAGCAGTCCTTTGCCGATTAGGGACGATTTATCCTGTTTTGCGTGGTGCGACAAGAAAAACGGCATCCGGCACTTGACCCGCAAAGTCAGGGGGACCACCAATCGCGACTATGAAAAGAATCCACTCGATCTGTGTCTATTGCGGTTCATCTCCAGGTAGCTCCGCCCGCTATGTCGATGCCGGCAGGGCGCTCGGCGCGGCCATCGCGAGGGCCGGCCTGCGCCTGATCTATGGCGGCGGCGCCAAAGGCGTCATGGGCGCGGTCGCGACCGGCGCCATGGGCGCCGGCGGCAAGGTGACCGGCATCATTCCGCGCTTCCTCATGAACAAGGAGGCCACCGAAGACGCCCTTGCCCAACTCGACGAACTCGTCACCACCGAGGACATGCATCAGCGCAAACACATCATGTTCGAAAAATCAGACGCTTTCGTGGCGTTGCCCGGCGGCATCGGCACGCTGGAGGAAATCGTCGAGATCATGACCTGGGCCCAGCTCGGACGCCATTCCAAGCCAATCGTCTTCGCCAATCTGGACGGGTTCTGGGACCCGATGCTGGCGCTGCTCGAGCACATGCGCGCCGAAGGCTTCGTTCACACCGGCGACCGCGTGCGCCCGCTGGTCATCGACCGTCCGGAGGAGATCGTCTCGACGCTGATCGCCGACGCACGCCCGCGCCACGACATGACCGGCGACCGGCAGGTGATCAACAGGCTTTAGAGCCATTCATCTCGACACTGCACGATCTCTGGATCCGGGCGCGGCTCCGAGCTGGGCGTGGGCCTACGCTGACGCGCCGCGATCCCGGTACATAGACCAACTGTAAAGGGCCAGCGCGATCCAGATCAAGCCGAAGGCCAGCAGGCGCGTTTCGCCAAACGGCTCGCCGAACACAAAGACCGCAAGCAGGAAAATCATGCTCGGGGCGATATATTGCATGATGCCGATGGTCGACAGCCGCAACAGCTTGGCGCCGAAACCATAAAGCATCAGCGGCCCGGCCGTGACCACCCCGCATCCAACAAGCAGCAGCATATCCGCCGGCCCGGACAGCACGAAATGCCCCTCGCCCCGCATGCCCAGCCAGAGGACATAGCCGAGCGCGGGCAGGCACAGCACCATCACCTCGAGGAAAAAACCCTGGCTCGGCCCGATCGGTAGCGTCTTGCGGAAGAAGCCGTAGACGGCGAAGGAAAAGGCCAGCACCAGCGACACCCAGGGCAGACCGCCGGCCGTAATCGTCAACAGCGCGACAGCGATCGCGGCCAGCGCGACTGCCACCATCTGCAGGCGCGAAAGCTTCTCCTTCAGGAACACGGCTCCCATCAGCACGCTGACCAGCGGATTGATGTAGTAGCCGAACGAGGCCTCGACCGTTCGTTCGGCCGCGATCGCCCAGACATAAACACCCCAATTGATCGAGATCAGGGCCGCGGTGAGCGCGGCCATGGCGAGCGTGCGCGGCGACCGCAGAGCGGATTTCACATCGCCGGTCCGGCCGAGCAGGATCAGCACCACGCCGGCGAACGGTACCGACCAGACGATACGATGCGCCAGTACCTCGACGGCCGGGATATGCCCCACCAGCTTCAGATAGAGCGGCAGGAGCCCCCACAACAGATATGCGGAAAGGGCGAAGGCGAAGCCGCGCGCGGCGGCGTTTTCGGCCGGAGCCGTGTCGGCTGTCATGGCCGTGCTATGCGCCCTGACCCGGCATCCGGTCAACGGCGTGACCGCATGGCTCAGTAGTGAACCCGGTTCTGGCCTACTGCGCGGCCGCCAAGCCGGCGCTCTCGCGGTTCTTGATCAGCTTGTAGACGATCGAGTCCATCAGCGCCTGGAAAGAGGCGTCGATGATGTTGTCGGACACGCCCACCGTCCACCAGCGCGCGCCGGCGCCGTCATGCGATTCGATCAGCACGCGGGTGATTGCCTCCGTGCCGCCATTGAGGATACGCACCTTGTAGTCGACCAGTTCCATGTCGGCGATCTCGTTCTGGAAAATGCCGAGATCCTTGCGCAACGCGATGTCGAGCGCGTTGACCGGGCCATGCCCCTCGGCCACCGACAATTTGGTCTCGCCGTCGACCGTCACCCGCACGATCGCCTCGGACACTGTCTTCAACTGGCCGTTGGCATCGAAACGACGCTCGACCATGCAGCGGAAGGAATCGACCGTGAAAAAATCCGGCACGCGACCGAGCGTGCGTCGCGCCAGCAGGTCGAAACTGGCATCCGCTCCCTCATAGGCGTAGCCCGACGCCTCGCGTTCTTTGACCAGCGCGATCAGCGTGTCGAGTCGCGGATCGTCCTTGGCGACGGCGATGCCGCGGCGCTTCAGCTCGGCGATGAAATTGGCCTTGCCGCCCTGGTCGGAAACCATGACA
The DNA here is from genome assembly GCF_009742725.1 of Nitratireductor arenosus. Taxonomy (GTDB): domain Bacteria; phylum Pseudomonadota; class Alphaproteobacteria; order Rhizobiales; family Rhizobiaceae; genus Mangrovimarina; species Mangrovimarina arenosa. Next base: position 24,913 of record NZ_WPHG01000007.1, read on the forward strand.
CGCCGAGCATTGCCGACCGCCTCCGGCGGCACGTGCTCATAGGTCTGCGGTTCCTTCAACAGGGCCGAGGCGTGGATGCCGGCCTTGGTGGCGAAGGCCGACGCGCCGACATAGGGCGCCTGCTGGTCCGGCGCGCGGTTCAGGAGTTCGTCGAAGGCGTGGCTGAGCCGCGAAATGTCCGCCAGCGCGTCGGCCGAAAGCCCGGTCTCGAAGCGGCTCGCATAGGCCTCTTTCAGCATCAGCGTCGGGATGATGGAGACGAGGTTGGCGTTGCCGCAGCGTTCGCCGATGCCGTTGAGCGTGCCCTGGACCTGGCGCACTCCCGCCTCTATAGCGGCCAGCGAATTGGCCACCGCCTGGCCGGTATCGTCATGGGCATGGATGCCGAGCCGGTCGCCGGGAATGCCGGCGGCGATCACGCTTTCGACGATCCTGCTGATCTCGGCTGGCTGGGTGCCGCCATTGGTGTCGCACAACACCACCCAGCGCGCGCCGGCCTCGTGGGCGGCCCTGGCGCAGGCGAGCGCGTAGTCGGGGTTGGCCTTGTAGCCGTCGAAGAAATGCTCGCAGTCCAGCATCGCCTCCTTGCCGGCTGCGACCGCAACAGCGATCGAGGCGCGGATCGATTCGAGATTTTCATCGTTGGTGCAGCCGAGCGCGACGCGCACATGGTAGTCCCAGCTCTTGGCGACGAAGCAGACCGCATCGGAGGCCGAGGCGATCAGCGCCGCCAGCCCCGGATCGTTGGAGGTCGACACGCCGGCGCGCTTGGTCATGCCGAAGGCGACGAAGGCCGAGCGCGTCGTGCGCTTTTCGGAGAAAAACGCCGTGTCGGTCGGATTGGCGCCCGGATAGCCGCCCTCGACATAGTCGATGCCGAAATCGTCCAGAAGCGCGGCGATGGCGATCTTGTCTTCGAGCGAAAAGTCGACACCGGGCGTCTGCTGGCCGTCTCGGAGCGTGGTGTCGAAGAGAAAGATGCGTTGTTTTGTCATGTCAGCTATCCGAAAGAGCTCCGCACGGCGCGCGGCGTCACGATTTTTCCGCGAAACCGTCGGTCGCGCGGATCAGCCGGTCGAGAATGCCGGGTTCGGAGAAGGCATGGCCAGCGCCTTCCACGAGATGGAACTCCGCCCGCGGCCAGGCCTTGTGCAGCGCCCAAGCGTTTTTGGCCGGACAGGGCATGTCATAGCGGCCGTGGACAATGACGCCGGGAATGTCGGCGAGCCGGCCAGCGTCGCGCAGCAACTGCCCCTCTTCGAGCCAGCCATTATGGACGAAATAATGGTTCTCGATGCGGGCGAAAGCGAGCGCGAAGTCGTTCTCGCCGAACTTGCCGCTGGTGGAGGGTTCGGGCAGGAGCGTGATCGTCTCGCCTTCCCACAGGCTCCACGCCTTGGCCGTCTCGATCTGCGCGGCCCGGTCGGCGCCGGTCAGGCGCCTGCGATAGGCGCCCATCATGTCGGCCCGCTCAGCCGGCGGGATCGGGGCGACGAACCGCTCCCACTTGTCGGGAAACATTTCCGAGACGCCGAACTGATAATACCAGGACAGTTCGGCCCGCGTCAGCAGGTAGATGCCGCGCAGGACCAGCTCCGATACGCGCCCGGGGTGGGCCTCGGCGTAGGCAAGCGCCAGGGTGGAGCCCCAGGAACCGCCGAAGACCTGCCATTTTTCGACCCCCACCATCGCGCGCAACCGCTCGATGTCGGCGACCAGATGCCAGGTGGTGTTGGCCTCGATCGAGGCGTGCGGGGTCGAGCGGCCGCAGCCGCGCTGGTCGAACAGCAGCACGTCGTAGCGGGCCGGGTCGAACAGCCGCCTGTGCGCCGGCGCGATGCCACCGCCCGGCCCGCCATGCAGGAAGACCGCCGGCTTGGCGCCCCTGGTGCCGGCGCGTTCCCAGTAGATCACGTGGCCGTCGCCGACATCGAGCCGGCCCGTTTCGAACGGTTCGATTTCTGGATAAAGCGTGCGCAGTGCTGTCATGACGACCCTTCGGGCGGCCAGGTTTCGGTGTCGCGATCTGGGTGCTGGCGGCTTTTCACCGAGGCCATGAACGCGTCGGTGGCCGGGCTTTCGCCGGCGAGCCGCCACGGCAGTGCGTGAAGACCCTCGACGAAAGCGAGTTTGTCGGCCGGGTTGAACTGGACGACCGGCGCGGCCAACGACGGATCGTCGAGCGCACCGATGGCGATTTCGGCGCCGCCGTCATATTCATAACTCAGCGGCGTGCCGCATTTTTGGCAAAAGCCGCGTCGGACCACGTTGGAACTCGCAAACCGCGCCGGGGCGGCTCGCGTCCATTCGAGCCCCCGCGCAGTCACCAGCGGCCCGTAAAAGCCGCCGAACGCCTTCTGGCACATGCGGCAATGGCACAACGAGGCGCGGCCGAGGCCGTCGGCGCGAAAACGCACCGCGCCGCACTGGCAGCCGCCGGTAATGGCATTACTCATCATTTGTCCTCCGGCGGCCAGGTTTCGGTGTCATGGTCGGGATGCTGGTGATTGGAGGCTCGGATCGTCTCCATTTCCTCGGCCGTGAAGTCGTCATCCGTGATTTTCTGATGCAGGTCCGGCCATGGAGCGACGAAGGGAAGTCGAGATTCGACCGAGTCTTCGGAGACCGGCCTGTAACGCGATGGATCGTCGAGGCTGCCGAGCGTGACAAGCATATGGCTGGTCGCGACCGCATCGAAGAAAAGCGGCGTGCCGCATTTTTGGCAGAAGCCGCGCCGAACGATGTCGGAGGAATGAAACCAGGCGGGCCGGCCACGTGTCATGACGACCTTTTCGCGGGGCGCCCAGGCCAACGGCATGAAATAATTGCCCGCCGCTTTCTGACACATGCGGCAGTGACAAAGATGCGGGTTGGACAAGACCACATCGACCCGGTAGCGCACGGCGCCGCACTGGCAGCCGCCGGTGATCGTCTTCGTCGTCATGGCGTTTCCTCCTGTGGCGGCCAGGTGTCGGTGTCGTGGTCAGGATGCTGGAAGGAGTGGATCTCGCGGAGGAAATCGCCGGCCGCTTCGTCTTCAAGCGTCGTGTGGCCGGGCAGGCCGTGAACGCCGTCGACATAAGGCAGCCTGGCCTCCACGCCCCATTGTACTACCGGCGCGATTTCATCTGGATGGTCGAAGGCGGCGATGGCGAGCGCCACGCCGTCCGGCGCCTCGTAGGTGAGCGGGGTGCCACATTTTTCGCAAAAGCCGCGCTGCACATGGTTGGAAGAGCGAAACCGTTTCGGTTCGGCACGGGTCCAGTCGAGCCGGGCGGTGCGCACGGAAACCAGCGGCAGGAAGAAATTGCCGGCCGCCTTCTGGCACATGCGGCAATGACACACGGACGCTTCGCCAAGCGCGCCCTCGACGCGAAAACGCACCGCGCCGCACTGGCAGCCGCCAGTATAGACCGGCTTGTTGTCGAGGCTCATCGCGGGCCTCCTCTGCGGATCGGCGCGGCCCTCGACCCCTCCCCCTCGAGGGGAAGGGAACGCGCGCGCGCCCTCACCGCTTCACCTCCCAGGTGGTGACGCGCTCGCCGGTCCCGGGATCCTTGCCGTCCTTCAACTGAATGCCCTTTGCCGCCAGTTCGTCGCGGATGCGGTCGGCCTCGGCCCAGTTCTTGTCGCGGATCAAGGCGAGGCGACGTTCGACGAATTGAGCGACGTCGATATCCGCCTCAAGGGTCGACAGATCGATGCCGATCAGCGCGCCGGCCGCAAAAAGCGTGTCCGGGGAAAGCTCCGAGGCGTTCATCAGCTTAAAATAGCCGGACAGATCGAGATCGTCACAAAGCGCCTCAACGAACGGCGGCTCGACCTCGCCGCCGTGCGCATCCGCAACACGGCGACGCCATTTGGCGAGCAGGTTCTCCGCCTCCTCCAGCCTGCGCACGGAAAAATCGATCGGCTCGCGGTAATGGGTCATCAGCATGGCGAGCCGCAAGACCGCGCCCGGCCATTTGCGCCCGCCGAATTTTTCCGTGTGCAGCAGATCGTGGATGGTGACGAAATTGCCCTCCGACTTCGACATCTTGCGGCCCTCGACCTGCAGGAAGCCGTTATGCATCCAGTAATTCGCCATCGCCTGGGTGCCGTGGGCGCAGCGCGACTGGGCGATCTCGTTTTCGTGATGCGGGAAGATCAGGTCGAGCCCGCCGCCGTGAATGTCGAAGACCTCGCCCAGATAGGCCGCCGACATCGCCGAGCACTCGATGTGCCAGCCGGGCCGGCCGCGAATGGTCGTGCTTTTGCCGTCGATCACGAAGCTGGCGTCCCATCCGGGCTCGTCGCTGGAAGACTGTTTCCACAACACGAAATCGGCCGGGGTCTTCTTGTGCGCCTCGACCGCCACCCGGGCGCCGGCCTGCTGGTCCTCCAGCTTGCGCCGCGACAGGCGGCCATAGTCGGGCATGGAAGCGGTATCGAACAGGATTTCGCCTTCCGCCGCATAGGCATGACCGCGTTCGATGAGAGATTGAATCAGGCCGACCATGTCGGTCTTGCCGTCGTCGCGCGGTAGCACGAATTCGGTCGCGCGGGGCTCGAAATTCGGCTCGAGGCAGCCGAGCGCCTTCACGTCCTCATGAAACTGGTCGGCCGTCTTGTGCGTCACCTTGCCGATCGCCTGATTGAGGCTCAGCCGGCCGGCGCGGATGTCGTCGCCGAAATCGCGCAAGGCGCGCGCGTTGATCTTGTCGTCGACGTCGGTGATGTTGCGCACATAGGTGACGTGGTCGGCGCCGTAGAGATGACGCAGCAGCCGGTACAAAACGTCGAAGACGATGACGGGACGGGCATTGCCGATATGGGCGAAGTCGTAGACCGTCGGTCCGCACACATATACGCGCACGTTTTTGCGATCGACGGGGACGAAATCCTCCTTCTGTCGGCTCAGCGTGTTGTAGAGGCGAAGTCCGCGAAAGGCCTCAGACATGCGTTTTTCCTTCATCGCCGGCCGCCGGAACCGGCCGGCCGTTACCCGAAATCCGTCGCCCGCCGACTGGCCGGGGCGTTTTTCTCAACCGTGAAGAGGAACGAAAACGACCGGGCCAGCGGGGCGCTAGCCACAAATGCAGATGCCGGTAATGGCACGAAGCGTTTTCATGGCCGGCTTTATCGCCCCGGCGGAGCCGAGCGTCAAGGCGAATTGGCGTGCCGCGAGCGCCAGGCTTGTTGTCGGAACGCAACAGTCGGCCCGGAAGAAACCCTCCGTTAAGCGGAATCGCCGCACCCTACGGAACGGACGGGCAACCGCCATGTTTCGGTCGCAATCGACGATCAAGTGGCCGCCCGTTCAGCGGTCGCCGCGAACGAGAACGAGACGGGTTCAAAACGCCATGCCACGCACCACGATCGAAGCCGAACGCGAACGCCAACGCGCCGAGGATCAAGCACTCACCAACAAGTACCGCGCCATCGGGCCGGCGGCCATCCTGGCGGCGCTGGTCTGCCTGAAGGCGAAAGAAAACAACGGCGTTGCGGCGCAAGGCGGCCGGACGACGTAGCCGCGCGCCACGGCGCCTTGCGGGGACGCCGTCAAAACAGGTCCAGCTGGCCGCCCGCGGTCGAGTCGGGCGCTTCGCGCCGACCGGTATCGGCCGCAAGCGCGACCGGTTCCAGGATATCCGGTCCGGCATTGGCGACCTTGTTGACCTTGTTAGAAATCGGAATAGCCTCGAAGAAGCCGGGTTCGACCGGGCTGAGCAGGTCGGCAACATCGGCCGGACGGTGGGAGCGGCAGTCGAGCCAGCGCGAAAAATCCTCGCGGCGGATCACCACCGGCATGCGGTGGTGAATAGGCGCGATCTGGGTGTTGGCCGCCGTCGTCAAGATCGCCGCAGTGTCGAGTTCCGATCCGCCGGGATCGAGATAGGTTTCCATCAGCCCGCCAAAGGCGACCAGCCCGCCGTCCCGCGGGCGAACGAAATAGGGCTGGGCCTTCCCCTCGTCCTGGCGCTTCCATTCGAAAAACCCCGAGGCCGGGACCAGCGCGCGACGATGGCGTATCGCGGCCTTGAAGGTGTTTTTCTCCGCAGCCGTCTCCGCGCGCGCATTGATGAGCAGCGGCAGATCCTTCGGGTTCTTCGCCCAGGACGGGATGAAACCCCAGCGCACCAGCAGCGCCTGCCTGTCGGGCAGGTTCGAGCCCGGTTCGCGCGGCGGGCCGGCGAGCGCGACCAGGATCGGCTGGGTTGGGGCGATATTGTAGCGCGGCGGAAAATCCGTGCCGCCGACCACGCCCAAAAACATTTCGACCTCGTCAAGGGTAACCGTCAATGTAAAGCGTCCGCACATGGCGGCACGTTCGCTTTCGAAGGCGCGCACGTCAAGCACGCGGCGCCGTCGCGGATTGCACGACGGCGCGGGGACGGCTACCTGTTACGGCCATGAGACACGCTGAAACGCCCATACCGGCCGTGTCGGTCGCGCTCAGGCGCGGCGACCGGCTCTTGCTGGTGCGACGCGCGCGCGCGCCGTCGAAGGGCGTTTACGCGTTTCCCGGCGGCCGGGTCGAGGCCGGCGAGACGCTGGAAGAAGCGGCGCGGCGCGAACTGAGGGAAGAAACCGGGCTTTCGGCCGGCGCGCTCATCGTCCATCAGGTCGTCGACCTGCCGGCGGCGAGCGACCACCCGTCGACCTTTAAGCTGACAGTGTTTGCAGCCGACTATGCCGGCGGCGAGGCGGTCGCTGCCGACGACGCCGAGACGGTCGGATGGTATTCGCTGCACGAGGCGCGCGCGCTCGCAATGCCACCGTCCATGCGCAGCGCCGTCGATGCCATGCTAGCTGAAACCAGCATGGCGGCCGGTCTTGCTGGTGACAAAATCGGCAGCCAGGACTGATGGTCATGCGTGCGACAATAGCCATCCTTTCCGCTTTCCTGGCCGTTTCGACACTGGCCGCCACGCCGGCGCGCGCGGTCGACGCGCCCTATGAGGAGCGCCTGTTGCGGCTCGCCGAGGTGTTGGGCTCGCTGCATTATCTGCGCAATCTGTGCGGAGAGACGGGCAATCTGTGGCGCGAGCAGATGGAAGCGCTTCTGGCGAGCGAGAACCCGACAATAGACAAGCGGGCGCGCTTCGTAGCGCGGTTCAACCGCGGCTACCGCTCGTTCGCCGAAACGCATGTGACCTGCACCGAATCGACCATGGCCGCAATCGAACGCTATATGAAGGAGGGCGAGGCATTGTCGCGCGACACCGCGGCGATGTTCGGCAATTAGGGCTTCGTTAACTTTTTCCGCAAGCGCGGCGTGCAAGCCATCTTGCATATGCTAAAAGATTAACGGGACATTAAGGGACGACGGCCGGCGGAGCCGATTCGGCGCACCGCTGAAAGGGTGGAATGCTACATGGAACATGGCAGCGGCGAGATTGACGCGCTGATCCGCGAGGAAAAGCGCTTGACCGCGATCGAAAGTCAGACGGAAGCCTGGGCCGAGGGCCTGTCGGCCGGAATCGAGCCCGAAATCATCGCCGAGGCGGCGCTGACCACGGCGTTCGAGGAGTTGCTGCGATCCTGCAGCGAAGACATCGCGCTCGGGCTGATCGAGAAAATCCGCGAAAAGGTCATCAGCGGCGAATTCGAGCACGCTCGTTCCTGCCACTGACCCATCGTCCAGCACCAGGGCCAAGCCAGGCGATCCATACCGCATGCTGAGCGCATCGACAGGACGATCATGGACCGAACCGCGATGGCGAGCGGTACTGCCGTTGTTTCTGGCGGCAGCCGGTCTGGCCGTTGCGATCCCGACGGCCAATGCCGGCGTCGCGGCGACCGCGCCCGGCGAGCGGGTTGCACTGAGCGAACTCAAGCGCGACGAAGTACCGGACGAAGCCCCCGAAAACGCCGAGGATACGGCCGCACCCGCCGCTGAGCCGGTCGAAACCGTCCCCCTGCCCGACCCGATCGAGCGTTTTCCGCTGCCCGAGGCCCCCGGCGAGACGGAGGAAACCCCGCCGCCGGACAGCGGCGGCGAGGATGGCGGCACGGAAGCAGCGCCCGACGATCAGGCGCTTCCCGAGATCATCTACGACCTCGACCGGCTGCCCGAGCCGGTCCGGCGCATGCACGGGCTGATCATGTCGGCCTGTCGCGGCGGCGATCTGGAGGCGCTCAGGCCGCTGATCGGCCCGGGGCCCAACGGCACCCAGCTCTCCTTCGGCTCAGTCGAGGGCGATCCGATCGAGTTCCTGCGCCAGGCGGCGGGCGACGCCGACGGGCAGGAAATCCTCGCCATTCTGCTCGAGGTGCTGGATGCCGGCTACGTCCACCTCGACGCGGGCACGCCGAACGAAATCTATGTCTGGCCCTATTTCTTCTCGATGCCGCTCGACGCGCTGACGCCGCCGCAGCGGGTGGAGCTGTTCGAGATCGTCACCGCCGGCGATTATGAGGACATGAAGAATTTCGGCGGTTACAATTTCTACCGCGTCGGCATCACGCCTGAAGGTCGCTGGGTGTTTTTCGTGGCCGGCGACTGACCGCCGCTTCTTGCAAGCGGCGCCGGCGCGCCCATATGAAAAGGCGAGAGGGAGAGCCGTGATGAGCGTGCGCGATAACCTCGCCCCGCATTTCGAACAGTCGTTGAGACAACGCCGCGTCCGCTCGCGCGCGGGGATCGTCCGCCGCGTCGCGATGTTCCAGCTAAAACTGTTCGCCGACGGGCTGCGCGACGTGGTGATGAGCCCGCTCTCCATCCTCGCCGCGATCGCCGGCGCCTTTTCCAAGCGCGATCCGGAACTCTATTTCGACAGGCTGATGCATTTCGGTCGCGACACGGACCGCTGGATCAACCTGTTTGAATTGAGCGATCCGGCGCTGCGCGATACCACGACGCTCGACACCATCGCCGACGACCTGGAACAGGCCGTACGCGGTGACTATGCCTCCGGCGGGCTCAGCGCCCAGGGCGCCGAACGCCTGCGCAGACTTGCCGCGCAATTGCGCCGGCGCGGCGATGCTGGAAGCGACGGGTAGCCGGACGACCGCTCCCGCGTATGTCCTCTTGCTCCTCCGGCCGGCGCGGCTTACCTAGGCGAAGAGTTCAATCACAAGCTGATTTGTGTCCATGCCTACCACCCGCCTCGACGACCGCGCCCTCCTATCGGTGCACGGCCCTGACGCCGAAAGCCTGCTCCAGAACGTGGTCACGCCCGACCTCGCGGCACTTGGCGAGAGCGCCGTGAAACCCGGCGCGCTGTTGACGCCACAAGGCAAGATCCTGTTCGATTTCCTGATCGCCCGCGATGGCGAAGCCGGTTTCGTGCTGGAGTGCCGGGCGGACATCGCCGAGGATTTCCTGCGCCGGCTGATGCTCTACAAACTTCGCGCCAAGGTCGATTTAACAAAGCAGGATCAAGGGCCTGTCCTTGTTTCCTGGCAGAATGAATCGGATGGTTCGCATCCCGATTCAAGTGTTTCACACAATGATTCAGGTGTGCTGACGGATACGCGTTTTCCCGAACGGTTGTCGGTGCGCCGCCACCATCACCCAGCGCCAGACGCGCGGCCGGATGCGAATGGGGAGACCTGGACGCGTCTGCGCATCGAGCATGGCGTGGCCGAAAGCGGCACCGACTACGCGCTCGGCGATGTCTTTCCGCATGACGTGCTCCTCGACCAGAACGGCGGCGTCGGGCTGCGCAAAGGCTGTTTTGTCGGCCAGGAAGTGGTCAGCCGCATGCATCATCGCGGCACCGCGCGGCGGCGCCTTCTGATCGCGCGCGCGGCATCCCCCCTGCCCGCTCCCGGCACGTCGGTCACCGCCGACGGTCGTGCCATCGGTACGCTCGGATCGGTGGCCGGCGGGACAGGCCTCGCCATCGTGCGTATCGACCGGGTCAAGGAGGCGATCGACGCCGGCACGACGATCAGCGCCGGCGCCGTCGGGGTGACGCTGGAGATCCCGCCCGGCATGGGCTTTTCTTTTCCCGAACCGGCGGCCGGCGGGGCCGACCGGTGAACGCCGCCACGCCGGGGCGCGCCTGGCAACGCATGCTGTCTGGACGCAGGCTCGACCTGCTCGACCCCTCGCCGCTCGACATTGAGATCGCCGACATCGCCCACGGGCTGGCGCGCGTGGCACGCTGGAACGGCCAGACACATGGCGACCATGCCTTCTCGGTGGCGCAACACTCGCTACTGGTGGAAGCGATCCTCGCCCAAAGCCCCGGCCGGCAGGAGCGCCGCCTGCGCCTGGCCGCGCTCCTGCATGACGGCGCCGAATATGTGATCGGCGACATGATCTCGCCGTTCAAGGCCGTCGTCGGCGGCGGCTACAAGGAGGTGGAAAACCGCATCCAGGCGGCCATCCATCTGCGTTACGGCCTGCCGGCGAAACTCCCCGAAACGTTGAAGAAAGCCATCAAGCGCGCCGACCAGATCGCCGCCTATTTCGAAGCGACGGAACTGGCCGGGTTTTCCGAAAGCGAGGCGGCGACGTTTTTCGGCCGGCCGCGCGGCTTTACCGCCGCCATGCTCGACCTCGAGCCGAAACCGGCGAGCGAAGCGCAACGCGCCTTCGTGGCGCGTTTCGAGGCGATCGAGGCCGGCTGAGCACACGATGGTCGGGCGACCTGACTCGGGTTGCCGGCCTATCGCTCCAGCCGGTCGAGAAACCATTGTGTCAGACGCGTCCAGACCGCGTCCTTCTCGCCGGCGTCCTCGCACCCATGGTCGAGATTGGGATTGTCGTTGACCTCGATGACGAACACGCCGTCCGGCGTTTCCTTGAGGTCGACACCGTAGAGCCCGTCGCCAATGCAACGCGCCGCGCGCACCGCGACATCCATCACGTTGGCGGGCGTATTGCGCAGGGTGAAAGCCTTGAAGCCGCCTTGTACGGGCTTGCCGCCACGGTCGTGATTGACGATCTGCCAGTGTTTCTTCGCCATCAGATACTGGACGGCGAACAGCGGCTCGCCGCCGAGCACGCCGATGCGCCAGTCGAACTCGGTGGGCAGGAATTTCTGCGCGATCAGCAGATCGGATTCGCGCAGCCAATGGCTGGCAAGCTCCTTAAGCGCGCGCTCGTCGGCCGCCTTCTTCACCCCGCGCGAAAAGGCGCTATCGGGGATTTTCAGCACCAGCGGAAAGCCGAGCCGGTTCGCGGCCGTGTCGAGATCGGCAAGGCCGGCGATCATCACCGTCGGCGGCACGGGCACCTTGTTTAGCTCCATCAGTTCGTTGAGATAGACCTTGTTGGTGCAGCGGATCATCGACAACGGATCGTCGATGACCGGCATGCCTTCCTGCTGGGCGCGGCGGGCGAAGCGGTAGGTGTGATTGGAGATCGCCGTCGTCTCGCGGATAAACAGCGCGTCGTAATTGGCGAGCCGGGCCAGATCCTTCTTCGTCACCGGCTCGACCTCGACCCCCATTCTGGCGGCTACCCTGGCCCAGTGGCGCAGCGACGAGACCTGCGAGGGCGGCAACTCCTCGTTGGGGTCGATCAGCGTGGCGAAGGTGTAGCGCGCCGTGGTGCGCGATTTCGTCTCGCGCCACTCGCGGCCGGTATAGGTGGCCAGGCAGGCGACGAAGCGCGCCTGCTCCTCGGATTTCATCCGGGCCAGCGGCAGAAAGCCGATCTTGCGGATCGCCGCCCAGCCGGCGCGATCCTCGATCGTCACCTCAAGTGCGGGAGCGCGAAACCAGTCAAACAGCAAACGCGCGAAGCGATCGGTCGCCTTGGTTGACGCAATGCCGAAGAACACCGTCAGTCGCGCCGGAACGATGCCTCCCAGATCCTTGCGACATCTGTTCAACGCCTGCTCCAGCTCCGGCAGCGCGTTTTCATACAGTTTGCGCTCTGACAGATCGATGATCGTCTCGACCGAGGGGATGACGCGATGACCGCGCGAAGACGCCAGCAGCGACGCATAATAACCGCGGCTTTGATAGGCATAGCTGTTCGACAGGTTGATGACCTTCGGCCGCTGGCCCCGAAACAGCGCCGGGTGTGCGAGGTAATCGCGATTGGTGATGATCTTGTGCGGCGTGGCGGCCGGACCGAGGTCGTTACGCCTGCCCGTGAGAATGACCCAGCTCATCGTTCCTCGTGCCGTTTGATCATCACTGCGGCGCGCAACCCGTCACGCCCGAACTGCGCCATGCGCATGAAAATCGCGTAAGGCACAGGGATACCTGCGGCATCCGTCATGGTTTCGCCGCGCTCGTCTTCGACCCACGGATCATGGATGGTAATATGTTTGCCGTCGTCGGCGATGGCCAGCACCCAGTGCGGGACCTTTTGGCCGAACATCAAATAGCCGCTCACCAAAACCATCGCGAGCCCACCACCGGACAGGCAGGCGCCGATATCATCCAGTGAAAAGGCGCGCGTGTGGGTGGGAATCTCATACCCGGCCGCTCGCCGACGGAAATCGGCCTGGGCCACTTCCATCACCGAGCGTTTTTCGTGGCTGCGCACCGACTGCAGAAAAAGCGGACCGACGGCCGACACGAAGATTTCGGCCGACAGGCCGAGATCGTGAGCGGCCACCGCCAGTCCGAACGGTTCGCAGCCGCCGGCGCCCGACATCATGAACACCGTCGTCGCCTCGCGCCAAAGGCGCAGTTCGGCGGTGCGGTCGGCCTTGTAACCGGGCAGGAAATGGCCGGCGGCCATCATCAAACAGCACGGGCCGCAGGTGAAATCCCAACTCTGCGGATAATAGGGGACGCCGGTCGCGGGCGGATGCTGGCCGCGCAGCGTCTTTTCGAAACGCAGCGCCGCCATACCGTCGTGGTAATAGTCGGGCTCGCGGCCGATGCAGCGGTAGCCGTTCTGCTTGTAAAGCGCGATCGCCCGGTGATTGTCCTCGCGCACTTCGAGCCGCAGCAGAAGCCTTTCGCGATCAAACGCCACGCTTTCAGCCGCCTGGAGCAGCGCCCGACCGAGCCCGGGCTCATCGGATGCACGTGCGATCGAATAAAGCCTGGCCACACCGCTGCCCTTGCGAAACAGCACCATGACATAGCCGGCGACGCGTCCGTCCACCTCAACAACGAGCGCGGCGGCGGTCTCCCGCTCGATTAGCTGGCGAAAAGAGCGGCGCGATATCCGGTCGCCCGCAAAAGCGGCTTGCTCGATGGCGACCAGAGCATCGATATCAGCCGTGCAGGCCGAGCGAATGCGCGAAGACATGCCTGTGTCATGATCCATGGGCGACCCCGAGGCTCCGCCCTTGGAGCCGCCTGCACCGGGTCGTCATGCGGCGCAGGCCGAGGATTGCCATCGCACCCGAAATGCGACGGAAGTGTGGCGAAACCTGTGGACAGGCACCGCCCGTCCCAAGCGACAATCGCCGGTGTCGCGGGGCTGGCGGCGGCATCCGGCTTTTGCCGCGCGCGGCCTTTCAAGCCGGGACACGATCCGGTCTAATGCCGGCCAAATCAGACAATAGCGAAGGAAGACCATGGACACGATCGGAGAAAACGCAACAGGCCTGATGGCGGCGCTCAGCGCCGGATTGGAGCAGGCGGGCGCGCTCGCCGTGGAATATTCCTTTTCCGTCCTGGGCGCGGTGATCCTTTTAATCGCCGGCTTCATCGTCGCCGGGGTGGTCGAGCGCGCGGCCTATCGCGGGCTGTCCGGCGTGCGCGGTTTCGACGAGACGCTGAAGAAATTTCTGTCCAAGACGGCGCGCTACGGCGTATTGATCATCACCGTCGTCGCCGTTCTGGCGCAATTCGGCGTCCAGACGGCAAGCATCCTGGCCGCGCTCGGCGCCGCCGGCCTCGCCATCGGGCTCGCCTTGCAGGGAACCCTGCAGAACATCGCCGCCGGCATCATGCTTCTGGTGCTCAGACCCTTCCGCGTCGGCGAATATGTCGATGCGGGCAGCGTTTCGGGCACCATCGTGGAGATCGGGCTGTTTGCGACCGAGCTGAAAACCATCGACGGGCTGTTCGTGCTCGCCCCCAACAGCGAATTGTGGAACTCGCCGGTCACCAACTATACGCGCAACGCGCTGCGCCGGGCCGACGTGACGATCGGCATCGGTTATGGCGACGACATCGACCTGGCCCAGACGACGCTGGCCGGGCTGATCGACAGCGACGAGCGCGTACTCTCCGAACCGGCGCCGACGACGTTCGTCAGCGAACTCGGCGACAGCGCCGTGGCGGTGACGGCGCGCTACTGGACCAAGACGCCGGACTGGTTCCAGACCAAGCTCGACGTGACCAAGGCGGCCAAGCTCGCCTTCGACGATAAGGGTATTTCGATCCCCTTTCCGCAGCGCGACGTGCATCTGATCGGCCAGGACAAGGACTGATCCACGCCGGCGCCGCGCTGGGCACGACGCCGGCCGCCCGTTTCTTTCATCAAAAAAATTGATCCACACAACGCGCTCTATTCGCTGGAATGAACCCGACCGATCGGTAAGATCCATGCGAACAGGAGTTCTCCCGTATGGCCATCCCGTCCAGTCCCGCCGAGAGCCGATCCACGCTGCCCTGGCTTATCATCATCTGCGGCTGCCTGATCGCGGCGTTGACCTTCGGTCCGCGTTCGGCGATGGGCTTTTTCCAGTTGCCCATGCTCGCCGAAAAAGGCTGGGACCGCACGACGTTCGGGCTGGCGATGGCGATCCAGAACCTGGCCTGGGGGCTGGGCACGCCGGTGTTCGGCGCGATCGCCGACAAATTCGGCACGTGGCGGGTGCTGGCGCTGTCGGGCGCGATGTATACGGCCGGGCTCTACCTGATGGCGGGCGCCGAGAGCGCGACCATGCTTCACATCGGCGGCGGTCTGCTGGTGGGTCTCGGCGTGGCGTCCGGTTCGTTCGGCATCGTGCTCGCCGCCTTCGCGCGCAATGTCGCACCGGAGAGACGCAGCCTCGCCTTCGGCATCGGCACGGCCGCCGGTTCGGCCGGCATGTTCCTGTTCGCCCCGCTCAGCCAGGGGCTGATCGACAGCTATGGCTGGCATGACACGCTGGTTATCATGAGTGTGATGATGCTGGCCATTCCGCTATTGGCGATCCCGCTGCGCGGCAATTCGGCGAGCGGCAGCAACAGCCAGGACGAGATGGATCAGACGATGGGCCAGGCACTGCGCGAGGCCTTCGGTCACCACAGCTACCTGCTTCTGGTCTCCGGATTTTTCGTCTGCGGCTTCCAGGTCGCTTTCATCACCGCGCATTTCCCCGCCTATATTTCAGACATCGGCGTCGAGGCCCGCTACGCGGTGATTGCCCTCGCCCTGATCGGCTTTTTCAACATTGTCGGTTCGCTCGCCTCCGGCTTCATCGGCCAGCGCTATTCCAAACCGATCTTCCTGGCCTGGATCTATATCGGCCGTTCGGTGCTGGTGACGGCGTTCCTGCTTCTGCCGCAATCGCCGGCGAGCGTCGTCGTGTTCGCCGTCATCATGGGGCTGTTGTGGCTGTCGACGGTCCCACCGACCAACGCGCTGGTCGCCATCATGTTCGGCACCCGCCATCTCGGCATGCTAGGCGGGTTCGTCTTCCTGTCGCACCAGATCGGCTCGTTCATGGGCGTCTGGCTCGGCGGCTATCTCTACGATCTGTACGGTTCCTACGACGCGGTGTGGTGGCTGGGCGTCGCGCTCGGTCTGTTCGCGGCGATCGTGCATTGGCCGATCAGGGAACAGGCGGTCGAACGGCCGGTGCTCGCCGCGGCCGAATAGGGTTCAGCGCGGCTTCAGCTTCTCCGCCGGAAAGATCGAGCAGGTCTCGGTGCCGAAGGCGAGCAGCTTGCCGTTGCCGTCAAGGAGCTTGGCTTCGGAGACCGCCAGCGTCCGGCCCTTGTGCACGACAACACCCTCGCAAACGACCTCGCCGGTCCCGGGCGTGATCGGGCGGGTCAGGTTCACCTTGAACTCGGCCGTGGTGTAGGCCTCGCCCTTCGCCAGAAGGGTCTGTACCGCGCAGGCCAGAGCCGAATCGAGCAGCGTCGCCGCCCAACCGCCATGAACGCCGCCAAGCGGGTTCAAATGGCGCTCGTTCGGGACACCGCGAAAAACCGCGCGCCCCTCGGAGACCTCGACCAGACCGTAATTGAGCGCCGCGCCGATCGGCGGTGCGGGGTAGGTTCCGTCGACGATGCGTTGCAGAAGCTCGAGCCCTGTGTGGTTTTCGATGTCCTCATGCGGGATCGTGCCCACGCCCAGCGGCGACACATATCCGGGATAGAGTTCCACGGCGCTCATTCACGTCTCCTCGTTTACGGCGATATCGGTGGCGGCGCGGTTTCGCCTGAGCGCGGCCAGGAACCCGGCCCTGGTTTGCGGCGGTTCGATGCCGCGCGGCTCGTAGACGTGCCGGGTGAAGAAATAACCGGTCAGCCGGAACGCCGCCTCGACCGCGTCGAGATCGCCGCCCAGGCCGGCGCGCGCGTGCAGGAATGCCGGCAGCGCCAACAGCCGGTCGGCGTAGGGCTGGCCGGCCAGGCGCGACACTGCGCGTCCGGATTTGGGCGAGACGAAAACAAGGTCCTCGGCCGAGCCAGTGGCCGCGCAGCGCGACAGGTCGAGCCCGAAACCGAGTTCGTCGAGGATCAACAGTTCGAAACGCACGATCAGTTCGGCCGCCAGCGTCTCGTCGTCGAGATGTTGCAGGATCACCGCAAAGGTCTCGAAAAGGCGCAGATGCGGATCGCGCTCGGGCAAAAGCCGCAGATGCGCGGACAGGGTCTGCAGGCCATAGACGGCGCAGGCGCCCGACAGGAGACGGGCGGCGTTGAGTTCCAGCGCCTCGACCTGATAGGTGCCGAGATGTTCGTCGAGCCGCGCCCGCCAGGCCAGTTCGACCCGGTTGCCCGCCTGCAACACCGGCTGCTGCTTGCGCGAGCGCCCGCCGCGCACCAGCCCGAGATGCCGGCCGTGGGCGCGCGTCATCACCTCCAAAATGAGGCTGGTTTCGCCGTGCCGGCGCGAGCCGATGATGATGCCCTCGTCACGCCATTCCATTGTTCATGCCTGAACCGATTTCGGCCGGAAGGCAAGACCGGTCGGGCCGGGTGATGGCAAGCCACGTCCAATGAACGCCGAGCGCCCGGTTTTGCGGCTGAATCGACGCTGTTTGTGTTTTGCGCAGGAGGCCGAGCCCGTTCGCCGAGGCAAGGGCGACCGTATCGCTTGAGCGGATCGCCGAGACCGGACGGCCCGGCGCGCCGGGCCCGTGACGCAGCGCCATGATCATCAGACCGCCGGGCGCAAGCGCTTCAGCGAGACGGCTCATCGCCAGTGGGCGATGCCGGTCGGCGAGATGCTGCCAGACACCGACCACCAGCATCAGGTCGAACGGGTCCAACGCCGCAAGATGGCCAAGCTCCGGCAGGCGGTCGTCCAGCCAGGAGATACCGGCATCCGCGTGCAGCGCGGCGCCGGCGCATCTGAGCCGTGCCACCGGTTCGACGGCGACGACGCGGTGGCCCTGATCGGCAAGCCATGCGGCATCACGGCCAGTCCCGGCGCCGATATCGGCGACACGCAGCGGCCGGCGCGGGAAGAGATCGGCGACAGGCGTGTATAATCTCTCAGGTGAAATCGCCTCCGAGCGCGCCACCCAAGCGTCCGACACCGCGGCGTAACCGTCAAGCACGTCATCGATCATAGTGCCGCTCCGCGCCCTGCCCCGTCACTTTCCCGCGCAGTGGTGGCAAGCCGGGACGGGCCGGTCAAGCAGCGGACACGGCAGCCCATTCGAAGCTGACAAGAATATCGATCGCGTAGACGACCAGCGCCAGGAAAGCGACGAGAAAAGCCACGGTACGCGCCATCAGCACGGAAACACCGGCGACATAGATCACCGCGTGCGCGACGCGTGCGAAGAAGAAGATTGCCGTGCACCAGACCGTGACCGCGTCGTGCACGCCGGCAAGATGTGCGACGAGGACCAGCCCGGCGAACGCGCCATATTGTTCCACGAGATTGAGATGGGCGCGGTCGGCGCGGCGTATCCAGTGCGGCACTTCGGCGTGGCGGCCTTCGACATATTCCTTCGGCGTCAACGGGCCGACATGCGTCGCCTGTCCATAGATGAAGGGAATCCAGACCACGGCGAGCAGCACCGAGGTCAGGAACAGATAAAACAGCTCGGTCGTCATCGATCACCCTTCCACCGTCAGGTTGGACGAGATCAATTTAACACAAATGTAAATTAATTGAAGCCGCCGTCTTCAGTCCGGATAATCGAGCCCCATCTCGCGATAACGATCCGGGTCGTCGCCCCAGTTCTCGCGCACCTTGACGAACAGGAACAGATGCACCTTCTGCTCCATCACCTCGGCGATCTCCTTGCGGGCGGCGCTGCCGATCGCCTTGATCGTCTCGCCCTTGTGGCCGAGCACGATCTTTTTCTGGCTATCGCGCTCGACATAGACCACCTGCTCGATGCGCACCGAGCCGTCCGGCTTTTCCTCCCATGTCTCGGTTTCGACGTGCGAGGAATAAGGAAGCTCCTGATGGAGGCGCAGATAGAGCTTTTCGCGGGTGATCTCGGCGGCGAGCTGGCGCATCGGCAAGTCCGAAACCTGGTCCTCGGGGTAATACCATGGCCCTTCCGGCAGGGTCGCGGCCAGGTGATCGAGCAGATCAGCGCAGCCCGAGCCGGTCAGCGCAGAGATCATGAAGGTGCGCGCGAAGGCGGCCTTCTCGTTCGCGGCTGCCGTCAGCGCCAGAAGAGCTTCGCGTTTGACGCGGTCGATCTTGTTGAGAACCAGCACCATCGGCTGGGAGATTTCGCCGACCCGGTCGAGCAGCGCCTCGGCGTCGCCCCTGATCCCGCGCTCGGCGTCGATCATCACCAGGACGATATCGGCGTCCCTGGCCCCGCCCCAGGCGGTACTCACCATAGCCCGATCGAGGCGACGGCGCGGCTTGAAGATGCCGGGCGTGTCGACAAATACGATCTGGGCGTTGCCGTGGGTAGCGATGCCACGCACGATCGAGCGCGTCGTCTGCACTTTGTGGGTGACGATCGAGACCTTGGTGCCGACCAGTTGGTTGATCAGCGTCGACTTGCCTGCATTCGGCGCGCCGACCAGCGCCACGAAGCCGGAATGCGTCGGCACGCTTTCGTGTTCGGTGTTGTCGGTATCTTCGGTCACTGTGCCGGTTCCGTCTTTTCCCATACGCCCTCGCGCATCAGCATCGCCGCGGCCGCTGCCTGCTCCGCCTCACGCTTGGCGCGGCCGCTGCCCCGTGCGGGGGCGAGATCGCCGACGCTGACGGTAACGGTGAACAGCGGCTCATGATCGGGGCCCTCGCGGCCTTCCAGCCGATAGGTCGGTGTCGTCCCGGCGGCCTGATGCGCCCATTCCTGCAATTCGGTCTTGGCATCGCGCGCCGCGCTTTGCGCCTTGCGGCTGCGCGGCTCCCAATATCTCAGGATGAAGAGCCGCGCCGCATCGAGCCCGCCATCAAGATAGATCGCCGCGATCAGCGCTTCCATGACATCGGCGCGGGTGCCACGTCCCTTGCGTCCGGATGCGGATTTAAGCCCCGCTTCGGCGCGGATAAAATCCGCCAGGCCGATCTCGTCGGCGACTTCGGCGCAAGCATCGCCGCTAACCAGCGCGTTGAGCCGGAGCGCCAGTTCGCCCTCCGGCGCGCCGGGAAAGGCGTGGAACAGCAAGTCGGCCACCACCAGCCCGAGCACGCGGTCACCGAGAAATTCGAGCCGCTCGTAGTCCGAACCGGTCCGGCGCCGGGCGCTCGAATGGGTCAGCGCGCGTTCGAGCCGCTCGAGATCGTTGAAGGTGTGTCCAGTGCGTTCGCGCAGCGCCTCGGCCAGCGCCGCTCCGGAAAAGCGCTTTCGGGCCGTCATCTGATCATATTGAACAGCCGCGTCGGGCGGATATGGCTCGGCCATTTCCATATCTCGAGCGGGCTGGCGCCACCGGAGATGGAAAAGAAGATGATGTTGGCCCGGCCGACGAGGTTTTCCTCCGGCACGAAACCGAAGACGCGACTGTCGGCGGAATTGTCGCGATTGTCGCCCATCATGAAATAATGGCCCTCCGGCACGGCGAATTCACGCGTGTCGTCGCTGATGCCGTTCGGCGTCACGTCGAGCGTGTCGTAGGAAACGCCGTTGGGCAGGGTCTCGCGATAGACGTCGACCGGGCGGTTGACCTCGGTGATATCGGGATTGTCGATCTGGCCGGTCTTTTGACGGCTCACCGCCTCGCCATTGATGAAAAGCTGGCCGTCGCGCATCTGAATGCGGTCGCCCGGCAGGCCGATGACGCGCTTGATGTAGTCGAGTGCCGGATTGGGCGGATATTTGAACACGGCGACGTCGCCGCGCTCGGGTGCCGTATCCCAGATCCGGCCTTCGAACAGATCCGGCGAAAACGGCAGTGAATGCCGGGAGTAGCCGTAAGCCCATTTGGTCACGAAGAGATAATCGCCCTCCAAAAGGGTCGGCCGCATCGATCCGGAAGGAATGGAAAAGGGTTGAAAAAGAAACGTCCTGATCACCAAGGCCAACAACAGCGCCTGGACGATGACGCTGACCGTCTCGCCCAGCCCGCCAGATTTCTTCCGCGATTTGTCAGCCACGCTCATTTCGTCCTCAAATCAGTCAGCCGACCGGTCTTATCGGCTTGCGCGACGCGGGGCAACGGCATTGCCCCGCATCGCGCAGGCCAAACACCGCAAACGTGGCGCTTATTCGGCACGAACCGCTTCGATGATCACGAAAGCCTGCGCCAGCGGGTGATCGTCGGTGATGGTGAGATGGATGCGCGCCTCGTGGCCTGGCGGCAAGATCATCCGCAGCCGCGCGGCCGCACCGCCGGAAAGCTCCATGGTCGGGCGACCGCCGTCGAGATTGACCACGCCCATCTCGTTCCAGAACACACCCTCGGCGATGCCGGTGCCGAGCGCCTTGGCGCAGGCCTCCTTGGCAGCGAAACGCTTGGCGTAGGATGCCGCGCGATGCTTGCGCCCCTCGGATTTTGTCCGTTCGGTTTCCGTGAAGATGCGATGCGTGAAGCGCCGTCCGTAACGCTCGAGCGAGCGTTCGATGCGACGGATGTCGATCAGATCGGAACCGAGACCGACGATCATCCGCGCGCCACCGCCCCGCCGGCCGGCCGCAAAGCCCGTCGCATCGCCCGTTCGGCGAGCCGACGCTGGCGCTGGCGGCGGAAAGCGGCGACGCCCCAGCGGGTCAGGAGGTAGAAACCGAGCGCGAAGGCCATGCCAAGCGGGATCCCGCCGGCCGTCATCGGCTTCAAGAGCGGATCCCAAAGCTGGGAAAACTCGAGATGGCGCAGCATGCGCCCGAAATGGATCGTCTCAGAGGCGCCGGGCCGGCCGGTGCCGAGAAGAAAACTGCCGAGTTCATAGGTGCTGGCCCAGATCAGCGGAAAGGTGATCGGATTGCCGATAGCGGTGCCGATGGCCGAGGCGAGCAGATTGCCGGCGAGAACCCAGGCAAACACGGCGGCGAAAATGAAATGAAAGCCGAGAAAGGGCATGAAGGACACGAACACGCCGGAAGCGATGCCGGCAGCGATCGCATGCGGCGTCGCGTTGAGGCGCAGGACCCGCTTGGCGTAGTATTGGGCCGAGCGCCAGAAGGACCGCCGCGGCCACACGAATGTGCGCGTGCGCTCCCACATGTCCGCCGGCTTTCTGCGCCGAAACAGCATCGATAGAACACCCCGGCTCGTTCGCGGAAATCAGGTCCGGAAATATCTCCGGCGGCCGCCGCCGGATCCGATCCGGCCAGGCAACCATCCCATTACCCGCTTAACAAAGATATAGCCCCGCAATGTGGCATCGCCAATATGGATATCAGTCGCGGCGCCAGCGCGTCGATTCCCGCGCCTGGCGGCCAGGGCCCAATCTACCCGTTCACGCGATGTCCCTCGCTGACGGACGGCGTATCGCGAAGTTGCCCCAGAAGCCGGTTGAGGTGCTTGAGGTCCCAGACCTCGAGGTCGAAAACCATCTCGGTGAAATCCGGCGCGGTCCGCACCATCGACAATTTGTGGATGTTGGCGTCGTTGGAGGCGATCACCTGGGCGATCTCGGCCAGCGAGCCCGGCTCGTTGATCGCGGTGACGGAAATACGCGCCGGAAAACGCTCATTGGTGCCCTCGACGATGTCCCAGCGCACGTCGATCCAGCGTTCCGGCTGATCGTCGAAGGCGGTCAGCGAGGGTGACTGGATCGGATAGATGGTGATGCCGGATCCTGGCTGCATGATGCCGACAATCCGGTCGCCCGGGACCGCGCCCTCGGGTGCGAAACGCACGGGAAGATCGCCGGCCACGCCGCGGATCGGCAGGGCGCTCTCATCCGAGGCCTTTTTCTTACGCTTCCGCGCCCCGTCCTTCTTCGCCGACCGGCCGGGTATCTTGAACAGCATGCCGGCGGCATCTCTCAGGTTGAACCAGCCCTCCTCGCGCGGACGCGGTACCGCGGTCACGCGCTCGTCCTTGTAGTCGGGAAACACGGCGCGCAGCACGTCGGGCGAGGACAGTTCGCCGCGCCCTACCGCCGCCACCACATCCTCGATGTCCTTGCGTGCCAGACGGTGCAGCACCGGCTTCAACTGATCGCGCGAATAGGCGTGGCCGGCCCGCTCGAAGGCCCGTTCGAGGATGCGCGTGCCGAGCCCGGAATACTGCTTGCGGATCGCGGCGCGCGTGGCGCGCCTGATGGCCGAGCGCGCCTTGCCGGTGACAACCACCTGCTCCCAGGCGGCGGGCGGCACCTGGGCCTTGGAACGGATGATGTCGACCTCGTCGCCGTTCTTCAACTCCGTCATCAATGGCATGATCCTGCCGTTGACCTTGGCGCCGACACAGGTGTCGCCGACATCGGTGTGGACGGCGTAGGCGAAGTCGATCGGGGTGGCGCCGCGCGGCAGCGCGATAAGCTTGCCTTTCGGGGTGAAACAGAACACCTGGTCCTGGAACATCTCCAGCCGGGTATTCTCCAAAAACTCCTCGGGATTGTCGCCTTCCGACAGCGCCTCGATGGTGCGGCGGAGCCAGGCATAGGCGTTGGTTTCCGTTGAGATCGCGTGGCCGGCACCGTTCGGCCTGTTGCCAAAGTCCTTGTAGATGGAATGGGCGGCGACACCATATTCCGCGACCCGGTCCATGGAATAAGTGCGGATCTGCAGTTCGACGCGCTGGCGCGATGGGCCGACGATGGTGGTGTGGATCGAGCGGTAGTCGTTCTGCTTCGGGGTAGAGATGTAATCCTTGAAGCGGCCGGGCACCATCGACCAAGTGGTATGGATCGCGCACAGTGCCCGGTAGCAATCCTCGGTCTCTTCGACCAATACGCGAAAGCCGAAAATGTCTGAAAGCTGCTCGAAGGAAAGCGCCTTGGTCTCCATCTTGCGGAACACCGACCACGGCTTTTTCTGGCGGCTCTTCACCTCCGCCTTGATGTCGTATTCGACAAACAGCGCCGAAAGCGCGGTTTCGATCTCGCCGATCACGCCCCGGTTGCGCTCGAAGATTTCCGTCAGGCGTTCGGTCACCGCCCGGTAGCCGCCGGGATTGATGTGCTTGAAGGCGAGTTCCTCCAGCTCCTCGCGCATATCCTGCATGCCCATGCGTCCGGCGAGCGGCGCATAGATGTCCATGGTTTCTTCGGCGATGCGCAGGCGCTTGTGTTCCGGCACGTGATCGAGCGTGCGCATATTGTGCAGCCGGTCGGCCAGTTTGACCAGCAGCACCCGCACATCCTCGGCGATCGCCAGAAGCAGTTTGCGCAGGTTTTCCGCCTGCTCCGCCTTCTTGGAGACGAGGTCGAGCTTCTTGAGCTTTGTCAGCCCGTCGACCAACTTGCCCATGTCCTTGCCGAACAGCTCGTCGATTTCCTGGCGGGTGGCGGTGGTGTCCTCGATCGTGTCGTGAAGCAAGGCGACGGCGATGGTCGATTCGTCGAGATGCATGTCGACCAGAATGGCGGCGACCTCGAGCGGATGCGAAAAATACGGATCGCCGGAAGCGCGCTTCTGATGGCCATGTTTTTGCATGGCGTAGACATAGGCCTTGTTCAGGAGCGCCTCGTTGACGTCGGGCTTGTAGCGTTGCACACGCTCGACAAGCTCATACTGGCGCATCATCGCAAGGCCGGCTCCTCAAAACAAAAAACATGCGCCGCGACGACACGGCGCATGTCATAATTATACACGACTTGGCGCCCCCGGTAGGGGGAGCGGCCCGTTCGTGTCAGAAATCGTCGCTTTTCTCCGGCGGGACCAGGCCTTCGATGCCCGCCAGAAGGTCTTCTTCGCTCATCCGGTCGAAGGAAACCGGCTCGTCGTCGGTCGGCGCCGCGTCGGCAAGCGGGGACGCCGCCTCGTCCTGCTCGATAACCTCCGGCTCGTCCGCCTCGGGCTCGTCGACCTCGACGTGCTTTTGCAGAGAATGGATCAGATCTTCCTTCAAGTCGCCGGGCGACAGCGTCTCGTCGGCGATCTCGCGCAACGCCACGACGGGGTTTTTGTCGTTGTCGCGATCGACGGTGATCGCCGCGCCCTGGGAAATCTGCCGAGCGCGGTGACCGGACAGGAGCACCAGCTCGAAACGGTTTTCGACCTTGTCGATGCAGTCTTCAACGGTGACGCGGGCCATCAATGCCCCTTTCAGCTTCGATTGTTCGGGATTTGGTCGGCTCCTTACTCCGGATGCGGCCAAATTACAAGCATTCCCGCATCGCCCCCCACCGGTGCGCGCGCCATATCAAAGCGGCGGCGGCCACTAGAAGGACGGCGCGGCGACGCCGGCGCGCCGGCAGGCCGCAGCCAGCGTATTGGCCATCAGCATCGCGATCGTCATCGGTCCGATGCCACCCGGCACCGGCGTTATCGCTCCGGCATTCTCGCAGGCCGCCTCGAAATCGACATCGCCGACGAGGCGCGACTTGCCGTCGCCTTTCTCGGGCGCCGGGATCCGGTTGATGCCGACATCAATAACCGTGGCGCCAGGCTTGATCCAGTCGCCCTTGACCATCCGTGGCCGCCCCACCGCGGCCACGAGGATGTCGGCCGTGCGGCACAGCGCGGCGAGATCGCGCGTGCGGCTGTGCGCGATCGTGACAGTGGCGTTGGCCGCCAGAAGCAGATTGGCCATCGGCTTGCCGACAATGTTGGAGCGGCCGATGACAACGGCGGTGAGGCCCGACAGATCGCGGCCGCGCGCGCGCTCCGTCAAGATCATCGAGCCGGCCGGTGTACACGGCACGAAGGCGGAATCGGTCTCGCCGGTCGAAAGCTTGCCGACATTGATGAAATGGAAACCGTCGACATCCTTGTCGGGGTCGATCGACTGAATGACGCGGCCGGCGTCGATATGAGCGGGCAAGGGAAGCTGAACCAGAATGCCGTGAATGGCCGGATCGGCGTTCAGGTCGGCGATCAGGGCAAGAAGCGTCGCTTCATCCGTCTCCTCGGCCAGTTCGTGCTGCAGGGAATGAAAACCGCATTCCTTGGCTTTCCTGGATTTCGACGCCACGTAGACCTGACTGGCGGGATCGGTTCCAACGATCACCACCGCAATGCCTGGCACGACGCCGGTCCGCCCGCGCAGCCCCTCGGCACCGCCCTTGACGGCCGCGACGATCTCGTCGGCAACCTTCCGTCCCTCGATCCGCTCGGCCATTCGTCGCTCCCGAATCCATTCGATCCGGGAGCATTATGCGACAATCCACACTGGCGATACCTGCGATTGCGTCGCGGTGTGCCGTAAACGCGAAAGCCGTCAGATGAAGCGGCGACGACCGCGATTTTCACTAAGCTCGCGCAGGGCTTCGCGGAACTCGCGCAGGCTTTCGCGGATCTCGTTGATAGCGTCGCCGTCGTGGTCCTGAGCAGCTACGGACCTGTCCGTGACCGGTCGTCCGGCAGCCGCATCGACATGCGGCGCGGCGCCATAACCGGCCGGGTCGGCTTGCGGCGCATGCGGCGGCGCGTGGTGTTGCCACGGCTGGACGTTATGCTGCGGATCGGGCCAATAGGGCTGGGCCTGTGGTATCGGCCGAGGCCAATAGGCCGGCGACGCTGGTGGGTAACCATGCCCGGGCTGCGCCCAGGGATGACGCGGTTGCGACGCATGCCGATGAACGGACGCAGGCTCGCCGACAAAGCCCGGATACCAGCCATAGACCGGACCGGGTGCGGGATAGTGGGCGGCCGTCGCGGGGTCGTACCAATATTGACCATGGGGGCCGGGTGCGGGCTCGGCTGTTTCGGGCGAACGTGTCGCCGGCCACGCTGAATAGTCCGGCATGCGATGCATATCTGCCTCCTCGGCGGTCTCCGCCGCAGTTGCGGCGGGTTCGGTTGCACTGGATTCTCGGTGACGGGACTCTGAACCGGAAGCCTCTACAAACTCGGCCTGCGGCGACTCTTTTCTAACGGCAGAAACGCCATTATCGTCCGGCTCGTCCGGCTCGTCCGGCTCCCGCCGGCGCTCGGCGGGCGCAAGTTGCGTTGTCGGCGATGCGGGCGCCGGCGGACCGACCGGCGCGGCGGACGCCCTGCCCATGCTGGCACGAAAACTGTCATAGGCACCGCGGGCACCACCCAGCCCGACGCCGGCGGCAAATCCGAACATGGTGGCGAGCACAGTCATTGTCTTGCGCGACATGCCGGTCGGTTCAAGCGGCGGCATCGCTTCGGAGATGACGCTAATATTGACCGCGTTGATATCCTTTTGCTGCCCGGTCTCGCGGGCGCGCAGCAGGAACCCTTCGTAGACCGCCCGCTTGGCGGACGCTTCACGCTCGAGCTCGCGCACCGTCACCAGCTCGTCACTCAGATTGGCTTGGCGCGCCTTTAGCTGCGCGAGGCGCGCGGCCAACTCCTGCTCGAGCTGCACGGCCCGCTTGAGGTCGACCTGGATCGATTGCGCCACCAGCCGCAATTCCTGGGAAATCTGCTGACGCGCGCTGACGAGCTGCGCCTCGACTGCGGCGCGTTCGGGATGCCTAGGTCCGAGTTTGGCGCCAAGCCGGTCCGCTTCCTGGCGCAGCGTCGAATATTGCGCACGCATTTCGGTGAGAACCGGCGAGTTGATCTGCTCGGGCAGGTTTCCGGTCAGGATAGAGTCGACCGAGACCGAACGTGCGGACGAAGCGCGCGCGTTGAGCTCGAGCGTGCGGGCCCGCGCGGTCGCAAGCTGATCGTTGAGCTTGATGATCTCGTCGTCGCTGATCAGGCGTCCCTGGGCGTCGACGATATCGTTTTCAGCCTTGAACGCCTCGATCTGCCGTTCCGCAGCCTCAACACCGGCGCGCAGTTCGGCCAGCCGCGAGGACAACTCATCCGACGCCTTGCCGGCCGTTCCGGACTGCAAGTCACCATAGGTCTCAAGGAACACTTCGGTGACGGTGTTGGCGATCAGGGCCGCTTTTTGCGGACTTTCCGATTTGGCGGCGATGGAAATTACAAAAGTCTTGCCGCCGCGCTCGGCGTCGACGGCGTGAAAAAGGTTTTCCACGGTTATCGCGTGGCGGTTGGCGTTGGCGCCCTCCTCCCCACCCGCCAGCGAAAGCAGGGAGGTTAGCCCGGAAAGCAGACTTCCCAGGCCGCCGCTGCCGCCCTCGCCGTTGAATTCCGGATCTTGATCCAGGTTAAGCCGGGCAACCGTCTTGTTCATCACTGTGCCGGAAAGGATGACCCGCACCTGATTTTCCACTAGGGCCAGGGTCGCGTCGGATGGCAGCCCGCCGGACGTCAGATCGCGGTCCAGGAACTTGATGTCGCGCGGATCGACGAGCATCTCGGCGATCGCCTGGTATTCCTTCGGCGTCGACAGGGCGATGAACACCCCGAGCAGCGCACCGCAGATCGTTGTGGCGGCGATCAAGCCTTTCGAATTGAAGATACCGCCGATAACGGCCATCGGATCGATCAGCGGCCGCCAGTATGGATCGCGCTCGTCGCTCGAGGTCCTCGTTCCAACGTCGCGGCCGCGACCGGGCGTGTCTGTCTTGGCCGACCGATCTGCCGGGACGGCGCGAGCGGGCCCGTCGGAACGAGGAACCCAAAGTCCCGACCATCCAGGTTCGGCGCGATGCTGACGGTTCGGTTGCGGGGCGTCCTGAATACCAATGTCGTCGCCCGATTCGGCCGAATGCCGCGACAACGCCTTGATCAGCGGGCTGCGCCCTGCCTCGCGGCGCGAGCGCGCGATCTCATGGCGCTCGGCCGGCGAAACCGCCAACTCATCCGCCGCGGCCACCGGCTCGCGGCCATCGCGCCCCCCCTTCGTGCCCCGACCGTCCGCATGCGGGTCGACGAGGGTCAAGAGAGACCCTTTTCGCTTCTTGCGGTCGCGGTTGTCGAAAGCTGGCATCGGTTCGCATATCTCGGATAGGTTGCAACGCCCACCGGCGCCAATCGTTAAGGCACGCTAAACAGCCATGGGAAACAAAAGGTTAATTTTCTTAATTTTTCGCGACCTTGCGGCCCCGGTGTGGCGGCGGTGCGCGGGACCGCAAAACCGCGCGTTAATGTTTGATCGATAAGGTACTTTCGAAAAGGCAGGACATCAGCGCCTATGGCACCGCATTCCGGCATCGACGCCACCGACGCCAGGGTCGGTGCGATGGACCGTATTTCCGATTTTCTGACGTCGCGAACCGCGCTGCTGCGCGACTACCTGACCGCGGTGAGCGGTTCGCTCGGACGCCTCGTTTTCTCGCTGCTTTATTTCGTCGTGCTGGCCAACACACTGTCGATCGCCGAGTTCGGGCTTTTTGCCACCGCATCGGCCGCCGGCGTGATGCTGTCACGCATTGTCGGCTTCGGCTTCGTGTCCTCGCTCTATCGAATAGCAACCGTCAAACCGCGCTTACTTGGCACGTTCGCCGGCGGCTTTCTGCTGATGACCGTGCTGTCGCTTCCTGTGCTCGCGGCTGCGAGCTGGCTCACGCATTCCATCTTTTTCGTCGGCGACCTGCCGTTCGCGACTTTCGCGCTAGTGATCGTGTCGGAGGCGCTGCTGTGGCGCATGGTCGAAACGGTAGTTATCGTCAACAACGGACTGAACCGCTTCGCGGCCGCCGCCGTGCTGGTGATCGCCGGAACGGCGTTGCGGGCCGTCGCGGCCGGGCTGTTCGCGCTCGCGACCGCGCCCGTGCTTGTCGATTGGGTTTACTATTACCTCGCCGCGAACGGGGCATGCCTCGCGATCGCGCTTGCCTTCTTCTGGCCGCGCCAGCGCCTGCGGCTGCGACCGGCACTCTACTGGTCCCGTCTCGCCGACGCGCTCTACGTGGCGGGGGCGGAGCTTCTGTTCTACCTGCAGATGGAACTGGACAAGCTCCTGGTTCTTGCGCTGGGCGGGCCGCATCTGGCCGGCATCTACGCGATCGTCATGCGGCTGGTTGATCTGACCGCGATCCCGGTCCGCACCTTCACCATGTTGCTCGTGCAAAGGCTGATGCGCGCGCCCGAAACGCTGTCGAAACTATGGCTGCGCGTCGGGTTCGAGGCCGGCATCCTGGCCATTTCCACGCTCGGCCTGGCCGGGCTCGCGCTGGTGTTGCATTTCTACCCGACGGTCCTGGGCGGCAATGTCTCGCAGGCCGGGCCACTGGTTATCTTCGCGCTCGCCGTGCCGGGGCTGCGCAACCTGATCGAATATCAAGCGGAATTGCTGTTCGCGCGCGGTCAGATGCTGTTGCGCGCAATCAACCTGGCCATACTTGCCGGCGCCAAAGCCCTCGTGCTCACCTATCTGCTGCTCGGCGCGCTCGACGCCCAGCAACTCGTGCTGATGCTGAACGGCGCGTTCGCGGTGCTCTATCTCGCCTCCGCGGTCCTGACCTACAGCGCGCTCAGGCTGCCGGCGAAACGCGCCTGACGGGCCCGACGCGGCCTAACGGCCTTCAGCGGCGCGCACCAGATCACGGATCAGGGTCACGTCGGTACCGATAAAGGACTGCATGCCGATCGCCACCTGGCCAGGGTCCATCCCGTCGACGAATGCCCGCACCGTCGTGTCCGTCAACCGCGGGCCGCGCCAATAGACCCGGCACAGTTCCTCGTCGGACAGAAAATGGCCCCGTCCCTTCAGGACCTCGTCGACATAGCGCCCGTAGATCATGCATTCGGAGAATTTCCGATTCGCCCCGATCGCCTCGACCCAGTGTCGCCCGCTCGTCCGTTCGATCTGCTCGCACATCGATACGACCGCGTCGCGCCGCCAGGCGATGAAGGTCGCGATATAATCGTGCGGCGCGACCATCGGGGCCGTTATACCAAGCACCTTCGCGGCATTTTTCGACCATATCTTCTGATCGCCGTCCACGGTCCGCTGAAGCGCGTTGTCGCGCCGGAACAGGCGTACCCGTCCGTCCTTCCAGAAGCGGCCGCAGTCGAAATCCTTCAGAACGGCAACATCCGAATCGCAATAAATCAGCGCGTCTTCCTTCGCATGGGCGGCGATGGCGATGCGACGCAATTGCTGCACATGCCAGCCGCGCAACGGCTTGGTGCGTGTCGAAAGCCAGAATTTGCGCCGGAACAGGCTCGTCGGATCCGGCACCACCCGCAGCCAGGTGGGCAGGATATCGCGTTCGTCGACCACGATCCGGTCGGCGGTCTCGAGCGCGCGAAAAAGCGCCACGTCGGCATGCGCGACCAGAATGTAGTGCCGGCTGTGGCCGGTAACGTGCCGATCGATAGTTTCGCACAGAAGCCGACAGCGCTCGAAATCCGGTGCGTAACTCGCCGTCACCAGCGCGCTGGTGCCGACAGCTTGCATTTCGCACGGCGTGTCGATCCCCGGCTGAACGGCCACGTTCACGCCGCCGGCCCCGCGCGCCGCAATTTTTGCAACAGAACCCGGAACAGGAAAAGCGGATTACCGACAATATAGCGGCGCCATAGGCGCGCGGGCTCCAACCCAAGCCGGAAGAGCCATTCCAGGCGCAGCCATCGCACCCATGAGGGCGCGCGCGGGATGGCGCCGCTCAGGAAATCGAACAGCGCGCCGACCGCAAACGCGGTCGTGCAATGATCCGCGCTCAACCGGTCGTCGATCCAGTATTCCTGGCGCGGTACGCCCATCGCCACCAAAAGAACGTCGGGACGTTGCTGGCGGAGCCGCGCCAAAATCTCATCCTCCGCCGCTGCGTCGAAAAACCCGTCATGAACGACCGTGACCAGATGGTGCGGCAACATCTCCCTTAAGCGCTCCGCCGCCTGCTCGACATTGTCCCTGCTCGCGCCGAGCAGGCCGACCGACAGCGGTTTTTGCTGCGATTTCAGGAAAGCCGGGATGAAATCGGTGCCGTTGAGATTGGCCGGAAACGGGGCGCCGTAAAGAATCTTCGCCGCCATATCGACGCCAACGCCGTCGGCCAGCACCACGAAGTCAGAGAGCAGGGCCGCGAAACGGGCATCGGTGCTGGCAATGTTGGCGATATGAGCGTTGAGGAAG
Source organism: Nitratireductor arenosus (assembly GCF_009742725.1). GTDB lineage: Bacteria > Pseudomonadota > Alphaproteobacteria > Rhizobiales > Rhizobiaceae > Mangrovimarina > Mangrovimarina arenosa. The sequence goes on from NZ_WPHG01000007.1 coordinate 56,317, forward strand.
CCGATCTTGGTGAACCGCCGCTCCTGGATGCGATGCGCCAGGAAATCGATCGCCTCGGCTCGGTCGAAGGGTGCGACATTGACGCCGAGAATGTCCTTTTCCCGCTGAACGTTAGGCTGTCCTGCCGGTGCGGTGAGGGAATGCATGCTCATGCCGCGACCTCGCCCGGGGCGGCGCCGAGGGCGTCAAGCCCTTTGGCGACGGCGGCGTCGAGCGCGCGTATCTGGCCGGCATAAAAAGCCGAACCGTCGATCGCGTCCATCCGCCCGGCCGCTTTCTCTACCAGCGCGGCGGCGAAGGCGGCCGGATCGTCGGCCACCGTGCAATTGGACGGCAGGTAGGAGATGCCGCGCAGCGAGCGGGATGTCGCCACCGACGGCAGCCCGAGCTCGAAGGTCTCGATGGTCTTCAATTGGACGCCGGTGCCGGCCTGCGCGATCAGCGGCACGACGGCAGCCTGGCGGACGAAATCGCCCGCATCCGTCACGCGGCCAACAAACTCGACCGTAGTGGGCACATGTCCCAGCCCGCCCGGCGCATGCCCGGCGATCCTGACGCGGAAATCGCGCGGCAGGCGCGGCGCCACTTCGCGCAAAAACCAGTCGAGGCCGATACGGTTCGGCTCCCAGCTCCAGGTGCCGATCATGCCCGCCCCGAAAGCGATTTCGCGCGATCGCGACCGCGGCGGCGCGTCCCGCGTCACCAGCGCCAGCGCCGCCGAACGCGGCCCGGCCACGCCGAGCGCTTCGCGATCCTCCTCGGCAAGCGTGAAAACGAAGCGGGCCTGCCGACACAACCGGTCCTCCATGGCGTGCAAAAGCCGCGCCTCACGGCGAAAGAGCGCGCGCTGAAACACGTCGCGCGCGGCGGCGGCGTTTTCCAGTGCCGAGCGGAACTCGACATTATGCGCCACAAAGATCGACGGCTTGTCGGTAAAAAGATGTTCGTAGGCGCCGGCAAGCTGGACGGCGTTGAGCACATAGGCGTCGAACGGACCGATCCGTTCGAGCGCCGCGCGCAAATCCCGTTCAGACGCGGCGCGCATCTTGGCCGAAGACACCGTAAGACCCGACACGACCGCACCGGCCAGCCACCTCATTTTCTGGATCGCCGGAGCGCCCTCGGTACGCACATCGACCGACCCGAGCGCGACGGTATTCTGCGGATCAGACGGGGCTTTGCCGGGCCAGGTGTAGCCCAGAACCGTGACCCGGACGCCAGAGCGACGCAAGGCGGCGATGATCGCCGCGTTGGCGATCTCGTAGCCCGTCGTCGGCGCGCCATCGGGGACGAGTGATGTAACAAAAACCAAATGCATGTCGCTTACCTGAACGTGACCCTAGCAGCCTTCGGTGAAGTCTTGCTTAAGCACGCAAGGGGCGTGCCTTGTGGCGGCGAAACGGGGACCGTGGCGGGGCAAAACCGGCACAGTGCTTAACCATGCGTTAACAGGCAGTGCGCTTTATGGACGAAACGGACGGCCAAGGTCTCTCAATGCAAGCGCTCGCCACTGTCGAAAACGTCCGGCTCGTCGCACAATCGCCCGGTCTCGAGCCGGAAAAGGTACGGATTGCCGTCACCCTGCCGACTTTCCGTCGACCCGAACAGGTGCTGGAGACGATCCGCTCGGTCGCCGCCCAGAATACCGAACGGGGCTTCGCGTTGATCGTGATGGAAAATGACGCAGAACGGCACGCCGGGGCCGATGCGGCCGCGACATTGTTCGAAAATGGCACGGTGAACGGGCTTTTGATCGTGGCGGAGGAGCGCGGCAATTGCAGCGCATACAATGCCGGCTGGTCGACCGCTCTGGCCGCCTTTGCCGAGCTGACCCATGTATTGGTGATCGACGACGACGAAATCGCCGGTCCCGACTGGCTCGAGACCATGGTCGCTACCGCCGAAAGGCTGGGCGCCGACATCGTCGGTGGCCCGCAGGTGCCGATGTTCGAGGGAACGGGAAACGAGCATTGGGCGGGCCACCCGGTCTTCGCCCCGCCCTATCGCGAGACGCGCGCGGTCGAGGCCCTCTATTCGTCCGGCAATCTGCTCGTGTCGCGACGGGTGCTCGACGCCATGGAGCGGCCCTTCCTGGAGCCGGCGTTCAATTTCATGGGCGGGGGCGATTCGGATTTCCTGAGCCGCGCGGCGCGCAAGGGGTTCAGGCTCGCCTGGTGCGCGGAAGCGCCGGTGATGGAGACGATCCCGACCCGCCGCTTGGAAAGCGACTGGATCAGGGCTCGTTCACTGCGCAACGGCGTGATCTCTACGCTGGTGGAAAAGCGCAAGCGTGCGGGCGATCCGCTCGGCTCCATGCGTGTCGCGGCCAAGAGCCTCGCGCTGCTTGCCGCAGCGCCGCCGCGCAGCCTTTTGAGCCTGGCGCGCACCGGGTCGCTCACCATCGGCGCCTATCCGATCTACGTCGCGCTTGGGCGTGTGCTCGCCGAATTCGGCTATGCCAATGAGCAATACAGACAGGCTGAGAAGAACTGAGGCCGTGCCGCTCGACGGCCCGACCCTACGCCAGATCTCGACGGTGCTGGCAACCGTACTGCTCGCGATCGTGCTGATTTCGTTCCGGCCGTTCCAGCCCGAAGGGCCGGCGTCCCAGGGCGGGGACATCGTCAACCAGATCGGCTTCGGCTCACTGGCATTGCTTGCCGGATTTTCGCTTCTTACGCTGTCCGACCGCAGGGTCGTGGCGATCATGGTCAGCCCGTGGTGGCTGATCGTGTTCGGATTTCTGGCGCTTTCAGTCTTTCACGCCATCGACCCCCCATCTGCGGGGCGCGCGGCACTGTTCACCGCGATCGGCGTGCTGGCGGTCGTCACCATCCTGGTGCTGCCGCGCGACGCCGATTCGTTCACGACCGTGCTGCTGGTCGCCGGCCTTGCGGCGGTTTTGCTCAGCTATGCGGGGCTGGTGCTGTTTCCGGCCACGGCGGTCCACTTAGGCGAAGGCGTCGAACCGCAGCATGCCGGGCTTTGGCGCGGCGCGTTTTCACACAAGAACGTCGCCGGACCGGTGATGGCCTGTCTGAGCTTCGCCGGGCTTTACGCCTTCCGCCGCGGCCGGCGCCGGGCCGGGGGCACGCTGCTGGTGCTCGCCATGGTCTTCATGGCAAATACGGGCTCGAAGACGACGGCAGGGTTGGTACCGCTGTCGATCGTGCTGGTGGCCCTTCCCGGCATTTTGGGTATGCGCTTTCTGACGCCACTGATCTTCCTTGGAACGATGATCGGGGCGACGCTCGCGACGCTGGGCATCGTCTTCATCGAGCCGCTCAAGGAACTGGCGCAACATGTCGCCCCCAACCTGACCTATACCGGGCGAACGGCATTGTGGGATTTTCTCGGCGGCATGATCGCCCAGAAACCCTGGTTCGGCTTCGGCTATGAGAGCTTTTGGGGCACGCCCTTCATCTATTACATGGATCAGCCCTTCGACCGCGCCTGGGATATCCGCGGCTCCGTGCACGGCCACAATGGCTATCTCGACATCGCCGTGATCATGGGGCTGCCGGCGCTGGCGGCGTGCCTCGTCGCCTTCTGGATCGTGCCGCTTTTTGACTATATGCGCACGCCGCGCCTGAAGGAGAACATCTATCTGTCCGATTTCTTCATGATGATTTTGCTGTTCACCTCGCTGAACGCCTTTCTGGAAAGCTTCTTCCTTCGCCGGGTAGATCCGGTGTGGCTGTTTTTCCTCATGGGATGCCTGGGTCTGCGCATGGCTGCCCGTATCAGGATACCCTCCTCGTCACTGGACTGAGAGAAAAGAGATTGCCGGTTGCGGCCACTGGTCCGTTACGGCATTGCTGCGGGGCTTACCAACCAGATCGGCGGCTGGGTCTGCCGGAGGAGATTGGAATTGGCCGTGAAAGTATTGTTGGTCGGATGTGGCAATATGGGCCGCGCCATGCTCGTGGGCTGGCTGGTGTCCGGCAAACTGGCCGCCGCCGAGGTTGCCGTCGTCGAACCGAACGAAGCCCTGCGCCAGCGCGCCTCCGAGACCGGTGCCGCAGTGGCCGAGCACGTTTCGCAACTACCCGCCGGGCTGCGACCCGAGCTAATCATCTTTGCCGTCAAGCCGCAGGTGATGCGTGCCGTCGTTGCCGAATATTGCGGTTTCGCGACCGGCCGCACGACCTTCGTCTCGATCGCCGCCGGCATCGGCATTGCGCTGTTCGAATCGCTGCTCGGCGAGAAAACCCCGATCGTCCGCTGCATGCCCAACACGCCCGCCGCAATCGGCAAGGGCATGATGGTGACGGTCTCCAACGCCCAGGTCGCACCGGCCGCCGAGACCTTCCTGGCCGACCTGCTCTCGGTCAGCGGAAGGGTGCTTAAGATCGACGACGAAGGCATGATGGACGCCGTCACCGCCGTGTCCGGCTCCGGCCCGGCCTATATCTTCCACTTCATCGAATGCCTCACCGCGGCCGGCGAACGTGTCGGCCTGCCCGCGGAAGCGGCGAAGCTGCTGGCGATGCAGACCGTGTTCGGCGCAGCCTCGCTGGCGGCCGAAAGCGATACCGCGCCCGGCCTCCTGCGCGAACAGGTCACCAGCCCGAACGGTACCACCGCCGCCGCGCTGCAGGTTCTGATGGGGCAGGATCGTCTTCGGAAGCTGATCGCGGAAGCCGTCGAAGCGGCACGCGACCGCTCGATCGAGCTCGGGAAATAATCACGGCTCCGCCCCCTTCTCACGGCGCCGTGTCGCAGGTTCTCCTTACGTAGTTCAGGCAGCCGCGCGTGCCGCCAGGAGCGCACGCGCCTCGACGTCGCCCGCGACCGGGCGGGTGGCGCCGTTCCGCCTGGCATGGGTGTCGGCGAGTTTCCTCGACAGCCGCTGGAACGGCTTTTCAATCAGCAGATGCGCGATCGCCGCCACGGCCACCACCATCGCGATCATCAGCGCCGTCATCAGCGTGCCGAAAAGCGGCCCGTTGAGGCCGAAGCCGTAAAAACCCTGCCCGTTTATCTCGAAGACGCCGATCAGTTCGACCCCGACGATCCTCTCCACGATGCCGGCGACGTTGATCATGCGCGCCTGAACGAAAATATGCACCATGTAGATCCCATAGGAGAGCGCTCCCAGCCAAAGAAACAACCGCGTCCCAAGCAGGCGGCTGATTATTCCCCCTTCATGCACAAAGATGCACAGAGCCAGAGCGAACACAAACGGTGCCGCGATGCTAACCGCATTGCCGCCCGCGACCACGACGAAGGCGGCGACCATCACGATGGCGGCAAGCTCCGAAGCAGTCGCTCCCGCCACCGTTCCCACCGTCGGCCGCGCCGCCTGATCCGCTTTTGCCGACAGCAGGCTGGCCCCGGCCACGTAATAAAGCAGCGCACCAAGCGAAAAGCCGTAGACGCATCGTACAAAACCCAGATTCCAGGTTGCATCCATGTAATCGGGCGAAAAGAGGTAGAGCACCGGCGGACCAGCGATAATAGCCGCGACCAAGGCGATCCAACAGCGGCGCCCCAGCAAAACCACAAGCCCGCCGAAAAGGATGTATGTCCACAGTTCGGCCGAAATACTCCAGCTCGGGCCATTCCAGGCCAGCCGGCTGTCGAAGCCCAGGCCGTTGAGTAGTGCAAGGCTCGTCAGCAGTTCGGACGGGCTGTTGCCATCGGTAAACGGCATCGTACCATTTCCGGCGAGCGCCGGAACGGCCCAGCGCAGCGCTTCGAAGGCGACGAACAGAGCGAGGACCGCGATATGGAGCGGATAGATCCGGCCGATCCGCAGAATGACGAAGCGCATGTAGTCGACGCCGTCGGCCAGCTTGGCACCATATCCATGGGCGATCACGAAGCCCGACAACACGAAGAAATAGTCGACGAACAGATAGGCGTTACGCACAAACGGGCTTTCGCCGATCGGGCCGGATACCGGAAAATGCATGATCGCCACGAGCAGCGCGCAGATGCCGCGCCATGAATCGAGAGTTTCCAGCCGAACATTGCCCTTGGCCGCGTTGCGATGTGCCGCCCTGATACGCGCCACCATGTCGTTCTGGTTCATTCGACCGTCGTGCTCCCTCGTTCGGGCGCGGAAATTTCGTCGCGCGCCGCTGTCAATCCGAACAAAGCAAAAACCATGCCACCATCGACGGCCCGGTCGGCGGGATCGCTATCCGTAGAGCATCTGATCCTGGCGCCGGCGCAGCGCGTAAAGCCGCGTGCCGGGGTCGGGCGCGGCATTGTCGGCGGTCAGCAATTCGCCCTTCCGGACCGGCTTCAACACTTTGCCGCCTTCGAGCAGGCCTACGGGAAGCGCTTTCTTGGCGCGCGCGTCGGCCACCGTCATGGTGAAGGAGCGATAGCAAGTCTCGCCGATCGCGTCGAAGGTCTCGCCGGAAGCGAGATCGCGCTTGGCGAGCGCGCAGACCTCGGCCACGGGGCGCGGCAGGGGCACCATGTCGGGCTTGCCGGTCAGCATGATCCGTGCCGCCGTCAGCAGCACTTCCAGCGAGGTCAAATGGTAGGGCCGGAAGAAGCTGTAATAGGGACCCGTGCCGATATGCAGGTCGTCCATGCGCTCGATGATGCGCGGATGGGTCGCCTCGACGATGACGAAGACGCCCGGCGCCACCCCCTTGCCGATCGTGTAGTCGACGACGCCCTTGCGCGAAAGAATGCCACCGTCCTGCCTGGGAATGAGGACCTGGACCATCTCGTCGCGGTCCGCGTTCGGCCCGTGCATTCCGGGAACGTCGGGCACAAGGCCGGTGGCGTTGGCGATCGCGGCCATTTCGACCATGGTCTTGGATCCGTCGACGAACTCGACCAGCATGCGCGGGTTCATGTTGCGCCGCGTCGCCTCCGCGACATAGTCGTCCGGCACCGCGTCGTGGTTGAGCGGATTGTTCTTGCCCTTGCCGGCCGAGACGATCGAATAGCCGAGCGCGGAGGCGAATTCGATCAGCTCCATGCATGATGACGGCTCGTCGCCCGCCCCGACCGAATAGACCACGCCCAGCCGGTCGGCCTCCTGTTTAAGCAGGCAGCCTATCGTGACGTCGGCTTCGACATTCATCATCACCAGATGCTTGCCGTGCTCCATCGCCATCAGGTCGAAATCCGCCGCCACGCCCGGCTTGCCGGTGGCGTCGATCACCACGTCGACCAGCGGGTTGGTGACAAGCAACTCGTTGGAGGTGATCGCGATTCCGCCGGCCTCGATCGCCGCCGTGACGGCCGAAGCCGTGCCGGCCTCGCGCGCCATCGCCTCGTCGCCATAGGCGATGCGGATCGCGGCACGCGCGGTATGCGGCCTGCGCGTCGAGATCGCGCACACCTCGATGCCGCGCATCAACATGGCCTGGGTAACCAGATCGGTGCCCATCTCGCCGGAACCGATCACGCCGACGCGCACAGGCCGGCCTTCATCCGCCCGCCGCGCGAGGTCACGGGCCAGACCGGTAAGAGCGACATTGGTCATGGACGGCATTTTCCCGCAAGCTTCGGTGGGCGGAGCTAGTAAACCCCATGCCGACAATGTCAATCATCGCGCTGGCATCGCGCTGGCGCTGGCGCGCTTCATGCCCGTCCTGCGCATGTCTTGCAATTTTAGGTGTCTATAAAACAGTTGATGCACCAAATACGAGAAAAAATTGGTTCGATTCAGGCGTTTGTGCCAAAACCCCGTTCAAGATTGCTTAAAACTTTTCCTTTCAAAGTCTGCTGCGAAATTCATCGTTTCGCAGGGATACCAATTCATGAACCCGAAGTCCCGCAAGGCGCCGCTTGCCCGCGCCTTCAAGATCCTGGTCGTGCTCAACTGTGTCTGTCTCACAGCCCTGGCCGGCGCGTTTTTCTATCAAAGCAACGCACAATCGGACGCGCGCGCGGCCTATCAGGTCCAGCATGCCTCCTATCTGCTCGCCGACGAGTTCCGTCAGAGTTCCGACGACCTCACCCGCCTGGTGCGCACCTATGCCGCGACCGGCAACGCCAAATATGAAAAATGGTATTTTGACGTCGTGGCGATGCGCGACGGCACGCTTGCGCGACCGCAATCCCCGCATCGCATCTATTGGGACCTGATCCTGGAGGAGGGTCAGAAGCCGCGACCGGACGGCGAGCAGAAACCCCTGCTGCAATCGATGATGGACGCCGGCTTCGCCAAGGCCGAACTTGACCTCCTGGCCGAAGCCAAGAAGCGCTCCGACGCCCTCATCCAGCTCGAAGTTCGGGCGATGGATGCGGTCAAGGGCAAGGGTACCGTCAGCGGTCAACCGGACCTGAAGCTTGCCGGCGACCTGCTTTATTCCGCCGACTATCATCAAGCGAAAGCCTCGGTGATGCAGCCAGTCGACGCCTTTTTCACCGCGATCGAGGACCGTACCGCCGCCCGCATCTCCGACGCTCAGGCGGCCGCCGCCACGGCGAGCGCGATCATGGTCGTTCTCGGCCTGCTGCTGGTCGCATCCGTCACAGCCACCGCGGTCATCCTGCAGCGCCGGGTAATGACGCCCGTGGCCAAACTGGAAGACTGCATGAGCGCGTTGGCCTCCGGCGATCTGGGGGCGGAGGTGCCGATGGCCGACCGCGAGGACGAGATGGGTTCGATGGCCAAGACGCTGCTCGTGTTCAAGAACGCGGTGTCGGGCATGCAGTCGGCCGAGGAGGCCGAAGAGCAGCGGCAGTTGATAGAGCGCGAACGGAACGAAAACGACCAACGCAAGGCGCGCGAGGCGGCTGACGACCAGACCGTCATCTCCGGGCTCGCCGACGGGCTCAAGCAGCTCGCCAACGGCAATCTCGGCTATCGGATCACCGAGGAATTCGCGCCCAAGGCGAGGCAGCTCAAGGACGACTTCAACACCGCCATCGCCGGTCTCGAGGAAACGATGTCGACGATTTCGGGATCGGCCGCCGGCATCCGCACCGGCACCGGCGAAATCAGCCAGGCGGCCGACGATCTGTCGCGGCGCACGGAGCAGCAGGCGGCGAGCCTCGAGGAAACGGCCGCGGCGCTCGGCGAAGTGACCGAGACGGTGAACAGGACGGCCGATTCGGCCAAGCAGGCGGCGACCCTGACGACCCGGGCCCGTGGCAATACGGAAAAATCCGGCGGCGTGATGCGCGAGGCGGTCGGGGCGATGGGCGAGATCGAGAAGTCTTCCGAGCAGATCGGCCAGATCATCGGCGTGATCGACGAAATCGCCTTCCAGACCAACCTTTTGGCGCTCAATGCCGGGGTCGAGGCGGCGCGCGCCGGCGACGCCGGCAAGGGCTTCGCGGTCGTCGCCCAGGAGGTGCGCGCGCTCGCCCAGCGCTCGGCCGAGGCCGCCAAGGAAATCAAGGCGCTGATCTCGGCATCCAGCGAACAGGTCGGCCGCGGCGTGGAACTCGTCGGCCAGACCGGAACGGCGCTCGAACAGATATTGGCCGAAGTGGTGGAGATCGCCGGGCTGATGTCGGGCATCGCCGGTTCCGCGCAGGAACAGGCCACCGGCCTGAGCGAGGTGAACACGGCCATCGCCCAGATGGACCAGGTTACCCAGCAGAACGCGGCGATGGTCGAGGAATCGACCGCCGCCAGCCATTCGCTCGCCAAGGAAGCCGAGCAGCTCGAAAGGCTGGTCGCGCATTTTAAGCTCGGCGAGGCCGCAAAAACGACCGCGAGACGAGCGGACAGGCACGCACCGGTCGTGACGCTGAGGACACCGTCGAGCGGACAGCGCCATTCCGCCGTGACCGCCGCCCAGCCGGAAGCCGACGGCTGGGAAGAATTCTGATCCGTTCCGGAACAAGTCGCTCGGAAAAGCCGGCACCGCCGAATGGTGCCGGCTTTTTTGTGTCCCGGCACGCCGCGATCGGGCTCGGGTCAGATATCGACCGAAAGGCCGAACGGCGTGCCCTCGAAGGCATCGGCGCCGCGACCGATCGAGCGCACCGCCTCGACCATGCGCCCGTCGCGCCCCAGAAGGTCGTCGGCCAGCGCGACCAGCCGGATATTTGGGGTCGCGGAGGGCGAAAGCCGGCGCAATGTGCGGGCGAGTTCGGCTTCGCCGCGCGTAGGCGCCAATGCGGCGGCGATGATGTAGGCGGAGGCGGTGGAGCGCGAAATGCCGGCGAAGCAGTTGATCACAAGTGGCGCGGCGCGATCCCAGCCCCGGCCGAATTCGATCAGGCTTTCAACATGCGCGCTGGCCGGCGCCACCATGTCGGGCGCCTCCTCGACAATGTCGTGCATCGACAGCAAAAGGTGCTGATCGGCGGCGATCGGCGCCGGCCGGTCGAACGGGGTGCCGTGTTTGAGCAGCGTCAAAAGCCGGCGCGCACCGGTCGTGACGATCGTATCGTCGAGCCGCGAGAGTGGACAGACCCAGATCATCGTTTCTCCGCCTCTTTGGCCGGATCGGCAGGCTGGTTTCGCGCGGACCAGGCTGCAAGCGCGGCCTCGAGCCTCGGCCAGGCGTCGTCGCCGGGCAGGCCGATCCGCAGACACTCCGGCCGGCCTTCGAACCGGCGCGTGAATATGCCCGCAGCGCCCAGCCAAGCAAACAGGTCCGGCGCGGCCGGATAGCGCACGAAGGCAAAAAGCGGTGTTCCGCCGCTAGGCTCGATCCCGGCTGCGGCAAGCAATGCATCGAGACGCGCGCGCTCGGCCCGCAACCGGGCGCGCATCCGCGTCTGCCAGGCCCCGTCTTCCAGCGCTCGCAGGCCGATCTCGAGCGCCGGACCGGAGACCGCCCAGGGCCCAAGCGTGGCGGCCAATCCGGCCGTCAGGTCCGGCGCGCCGAGCGCGAAGCCGAGCCTGATACCGGCAAGGCCGAAGAATTTCCCGAACGAGCGCAGGACGACGACCCCGCCTGCCCCGCAGCCACCGGCGAGACTATGCTCGGCGGGCCCGACATCCATGAACGCCTCGTCGACGACCAGCAGCCCGCCTTTGGCGCGCATATGGCCGGCAAGCGCGAGCAGGGTTTTGCGCGCAACAGAGCGGCCGTCCGGATTGTTCGGATTGACGATGACGGCGAGGTCGGCGTCAAACAACGCGTCGACGGACGACACCTCCTCGACCGCGTGGCCGGCAAGGCGCGCGCAACGCGCATGTTCGGCATAAGTCGGTCCGAGCACCCGGGCGCGGCCGGCAGGGACCTGCCGCATTACCAGCGGCAGCAAGGCCTGGGTTCCGGGCGCCGGTACGACGGCGACATCTGGCCCGGCGCGATAGGCGCCGGCGGCGACCGCCGCCAGTTCGGCGATCCGGCCCGGCTCGGGCAGGCGCGAAAAAGCGGTGGCCGGCAGGTCGAAAAGCGGATAGGCGTGCGGGTTGATGCCGGTCGACAGGTCGACCCACGGCTGCGGCGCGTCGGCAAACAGCGCCCTTGCCGCGTCGAGGCTGCCGCCATGATCGGAAACCGCGGTTTTTTCAGCCCGTTGCAACGCCATGTTCTTGTCCATCGCCTTTCTGTCGCTGCTTGTCGAGCGCGCCACCGGCTATCCCGACCGCCTGTTTACGGCGATCGGTCATCCGGTGACCTGGATCGGCGCGCTGATCGAGCGTCTCGACCGGCGCTGGAACCGGAAGACGGACAGCACGGCGCGTCGTCGACAAGCCGGTTTGGCTGCGCTGGTGACGATTGCAGCGCTCGCCGGCGGCGCCGGGCTGGGCCTGCAGGCGCTGCTTATGACCCTGCCCGCTTCCATAGCCCTCGCGCTCGCTGCCTGCCTGGCGGCAACGCTGATCGCGCAAAAAAGCCTCGACGATCATGTCGCGATCGTCGCCAGCGCGCTGGAAAGCAGCGGTCTTGACGCCGGACGGGCGGCGGTGTCGCAGATTGTCGGGCGCGATCCCGACACGCTCGACAGGGCCGGGGTGAGCCGCGCGGCGATCGAGAGCCTGGCGGAAAACTTCTCCGACGGCGTCACCGCGCCGGTTTTCTGGCTCGCGCTTGCCGGCCTGCCGGGGATCGCGATCTATAAGGCGGTCAACACGGCCGATTCGATGATCGGCCATCGCACACCGCGCCACGAAGCCTTCGGCCGCGCCGCGGCCCGCTTCGACGATCTGATCAATCTGCCGGCCTCCCGGCTGACCGCGCTCGCGCTGGTGGCCGCGGCGGCCATTCTTCCGAACATGTCGGGCCGAGACGCCTGGCGGGCCGTCCGGCGCGACGCCAAAAATCACCGTTCGCCCAATGCCGGCTGGCCGGAGGCGGCGATGGCCGGCGCGCTCGGCCTGGCGCTTGCCGGGCCGCGCACCTATGACGGGGTTGTGGTGGACGACGCGGTGATGGGTCAAGGCGGCCGCCGAAGTGCCGACGCGAGCGATATTCGCCGTGCACTTACCCTTTACCGGTGGGCGGACGGGCTGTTGATTGTGTCGACCGGCGCGCTCGCCGTCCTTGTCAGCGGGCATTGGTGATCAGCCCGTCAATGTCGAGATGGGCCTCCATATGGTCGGCCAGACCGTCAAGCGCGGCCTCGACGCCGCCCTCGTAATCAAGCCCGGAGGCGGCGCCCCCGAGACGCTCCAACCAGGCCGCGCGCTGGCGATCGTCGGCGAACAGGCCGTGCACATAAGTACCGGCAACGCGGCCGTCCGGCGCGGTCGCACCGTCGGCCCGGCCGGCGATGGTGGCGAACGGCCGCGCGGCATCGGGTCCGACGGTGACGCCGATATGCATTTCGTAGCCGTGAAAGGAGACACCGTCGGCGGTGTCGCCATGCACCTCGACCAGGGATTTTTCGCCGGTCAGGCGGGTGTCGACGTCAAGCAGGCCGAGGCCTTCGACCCGTCCGGCCGGTCCTTCGACGCCGTCGGGATCGTCAATGGTGCGGCCGAGCATCTGGTAGCCGCCGCACAGGCCGAGCACGAAACCGCCGCGCCGACGATGCGCGGCGATATCGACATCGAAGCCGGCCGCGCGCAGGGCGGCCAGATCGGCGATCGTGGCCTTGGAACCGACCAGCAGCACGAGGTCGGTATCGCCGGGAAGCGGCATGCCCGGCCACAACCGTGTCAACGCCACGTCGGGTTCGGCCTCGAGCGGGTCGAGATCGTCGAAATTGGAAATATGCGGCAGGATCGGCACCGCGATCTTCACCTGCCCTGTGGCGCGGCCGCGCCGGTCCTTGCCGGTCAGCGCCAGCGCGTCCTCGGCCGGCAGGCGGTTCGCATCGACAAAATGCGGCAAGAGCCCAAAGGCGGTCCAGCCAGTGCGCCTGGCGATCTCGTTGATGCCGTCGACGAACAGGGCCGGATCGCCGCGAAAACGGTTGACGAGGAACCCGACGACCAGCGCGGCGTCGGCCGGATCGATCACCGCTTTGGTGCCGACCAGGCTGGCGATGACGCCGCCCCGGTCGATATCGCCGATCACCACCACCGGCACGTCGGCGGCGCGCGCGAAGCCGAAATTGGCGATGTCGTTGGCGCGTAGATTGGTTTCGGAGGCGCTGCCGGCGCCCTCGACCAGGACGATGTCGGCCTCCTGCTTCAGACGGGCGAAACTGTCGAGCACGGCCGGCAGCAGACTGGGCTTGACGCCCTGATAGTCGGCCGCGCGCGCGGTGCCCCGGACCCGGCCCTGGACGACGATCTGTGCACCCGTCTCGCCCTGCGGCTTCAAAAGCACCGGGTTCATGTGTACGCTCGGCGCCACGCCGGCAGCGCGGGCCTGCAAGGCCTGGGCGCGGCCGATCTCGCCGCCGTCGGCGGTGACGGCGGCGTTGTTCGACATGTTCTGCGGCTTGAACGGACGCACACGCAGGCCGCGCTTCGTCAAAGCACGCGCCAGGCCGGCCACGACCAGCGTCTTGCCGACATCGGAGCCGGTGCCCTGGAACATCAGCGCGCGGGCCGTCATGATGGCGTGGTCCGGGCCGGGCGGACAGGCATTGCTAGAACTCGATGCCCTTTTGCGCCTTCACGCCGGCGGCGAAATGGTGCTTGACCTGGCCCATCTCGGTGACGAGGTCGGCGGCCTCCGTCAAAGCGGGCTTGGCGTTGCGGCCGGTGACGACGACATGCAGGTCGTCGCGGCGGGCCTGCAGCGTCTCCACGACCTTTTCAAGGTCGAGATAGTCGTAGCGCAAGGCGATGTTGAGCTCGTCGAGAATGACGAGGCCGATTTCGGGATCGGCCATCAGCGCCTCGGCCTTGGCCCAGGCGGCCTCGGCGGCGGCCACGTCGCGCTTCAGGTCCTGGGTCTCCCAGGTGAAGCCCTCGCCCATGGCGTACCATTCCACTTTGTCGCCGAAGGTCGAAAGCGCGTCCTTCTCACCGGTGTGCCAGGCGCCCTTGACGAACTGGACGACGCCGACCTTGCGGCCGTGGCCGAGCATACGCAGCGCCAGTCCGAAAGCCGCCGTCGACTTGCCCTTGCCCGGGCCGGTGTTGACGATCAGCAGGCCCTTTTCGATCTTTTTCGACGCCACTTCGGCATCCTGGACGGCCTTACGCTTTTCCATCTTGGCGCGATGGCGCGCGGCCTCGGTTTCGCTGACTTGTTTCATCTATTTCACCCGCATCGGCAGCCCGGCGACCATGAAGAGAACCTCGTCGGCCACGGCGGCGACCGCCTGGTTGAGGCGCCCGGCCGCGTCGCGAAAACGGCGGGCGAGCGCATTGTCCGGCACGATACCGAGACCGACCTCGTTGGCGACCGCGACCCAAAGACCGCGCGGGGCGGCAAGGGCGGCGACCAGACGGGCGGTCTCGGCCTCCACGTCCCGGCCGGCCAGCATCTGGTTCGACAACCACAAGGTCAGGCAGTCGACCAGAACCGGCCCGCCGGCCTCCGGCGTGGCCAACGCCCCGACCAGATCGAGCGGCGCATCGTGCGTCGACCAGCGCCGGTCGCGCCGGGCCCGGTGTATGGCGATGCGCTCGCTCATTTCGGCATCGAATGCCTGCGCGGTCGCCAGGTAGGCCCAGGGTGGCGGCTGCGCCTCGATGCGTTTTTCCGCGTGCGCGCTCTTGCCGGAACGCGCACCGCCAAGCACCAGGATCAGCCGCCCTTTGTCAGGCAAAGCGCGTCCGCGCATTGTCGGCGCGACCGAAAAAGCGCGGCCGCAGGGCGCCGACCGCCGCGCCCAGTACCAGCCAGAAGACGAGGTTGGTGACGGTGACGACAACGACAAAACGATGATGCAGATCGGCCGGAACCGGCGATTCGTGACTGACCGGTTGCGGCGCGCCGACCAGATGCGGCGCAACGATCAGCGCCACCCCGACCACCGCCCACAAAGCCGAGGCGCGAAACGCGATCAGCGCCAGGCCGGCCGCGGTCGCGGCGATGGTGGCGATCCACCAGACCTGCCGCGCCACGAGGTCGGCCGCCGGCATGGCCGGCAATTCGGGCGGCAGGCCGAGGCCTGGAGCCAGGGTGAAGACGCCGAAACCGGCAAAACCCCAGACGAGACCCTGACGCCAACCGGCAATGCCGCCGGCGAATTCAGATGCAGCGACCAGCAGAAGCCCGAAACCGATGCCGGTGACGATTGCAGCAAGCGCGGTGTAAAGATTGCGTTCCATCCCGTCGGCGGGCGCCCAGGCTTCCGCGCCTGCCTCTTCGGCGGCGGCGGCGTCGCCATGATGGCCGCCGCCGGCGCTCTCGAAAGTCTCGGCCTGGAGAATCAGCGGCACGGTCGCGTAGACCTGCATGGCCGTCAGCACGAGCCCGGCCAACAGCCCGGCGAGCGCCGCGACGAACACGACGTTACGAAGATCGGACATGTCGGATCACCCGTTAGTGGCAGGGAAAGGCCATGGAGTGACGATAGTCGTGGGCGGCGTTGTGGACCGCCTCCATCGGGGCGAAGCCCGAAACCGCGACAACGAAAAGTCCGAGCAGCCCGGCCATCGCCAACGGCATGGCGCGGGATCGGGTCGAGGCGGAAGCGCCCAAGGTCGTGGTGTTCGAATTCATGTCCTGTCCTTTCGCCCTCCACCCGAGGGCCTTGGCATTGCGTTCACGACGACGGCAGGTTTCCTGGCTTGCGGCTCGACGCTCCCTGCCCGCCTTCCCGAAGCAGCGCTTCAGTGGCCTTTGGGGTGGAGCTTGCCGCCTACAGTTGCGGGGGCAGCCGCGGATTTGGGCACGAGGCCCGCACCGCATTCCCTTGTTCTCTCGGGAACCATCGACAGCCGCAGTCATAACGCAATTCGAAACGGGCGCAAACCTCAATTCTCCCGCTTCGCTGTCCCGATGCCGACATGACAGCCTGGAATCGGCGTCGGCGTGCCAGGTGTTCACATGCGGAGCGCGAGCGCGACCGACAGGATCAGCATCGCGGCGAAAGCAATGTTGATGACACGATTAAGCCTAGGCCGGCGCAGAAACCGGGTCATGAGCGCGCCGCCGGCGAGCCATGCCGTGTTGACCAGAGCAAGGATGACGAGCAGCAGTCCCGCCTTGATGAACGCGTCGACGATGGAAGAGCCCCCAAACAGAACGAAGCCGGAAAACATCGCCGCCATCGCGGCGTAGGCCTTGGGGTTGAGCAGCGAAAGCACGATCCCGTCGCCGAGCGAGGGCGCGCGCGCCGTCTGCCGCGCCGTCGACAGCGGCGGGGCGGTGGCGATGCGCCAGGCGAGATAGATGAAATAGGCAGCGGCGGCGGCCGTCACCACGGGCCCGAGCGCGGGCACGGCCAGCACGATGGCGATCATGCCGCTCGCTGTCAGCGCCATGACAAGCACCATGCCGACGAGAAGGCCCGTCATGTAGCCGAGGCCGCGCCGGGCACCGAACGCCGCTCCCGCCGCCGCGAGGCTGAGCGTATTGGGACCCGGACTGCCGGTCAGCACCAAGCCGGCGACGAGAAACCCGATCAAGTCTTCCATAGTGTGCGTCCGTTGCGATCCAGGCGGGATCGGCAGGGTCCTACAGCCGCGCCGTGCCGGCAAGCAGCCATGCAGGCGTTGCATTGACAGCCCTGTCGCTCGCGGCCTAAATGCCGGCCTGACGGTTCCCTTCCACGCGGAAGGGCTAAGAGGGAACGCGGTGCGAAGCGACCGGCTTCAATTCCGCGGCTGTCCCCGCAACTGTGAGCGGCGAGCTTCGCGTCGATTGCCACTGGATTTGTCCGGGAAGGCGGCGCGGTGCGGCGACCCGCAAGCCAGGAGACCTGCCGTCGCAACAGCAATCCTGACCGCCCGGCGGGTGACCCGGGCAAGGAGTTCGACGATTGACCTTCGACGACAGGACTGACTCGTCCGCGACGGACCCGGCTGCGACAGCAGACGCGCCAACGCCTGCTGCCGCCACGATCCTTGTGTGCAGCTCGTGCCGCGGCGCGGACGGCGCCGACGACCGGCCGCGTCCGGGACATCTTCTTGCCGAGGCCGCCCGCGCGGCCAACGAGGATGCCGGCATCCGGATCGTTGAGATCGAATGCCTGGGCAATTGCAAGCGCCGTCTGAGCGCGGCGCTGTTGTGCGAGGGCGCCTGGAGCTACGTGTTCGGCGACCTCGCGGTCGAAAACGGCGCCGACCTGGTGGCCGGAGCCAAGCTCTTCCAGACGTCCGAAAACGGTCTCATGCCCTGGCGCGGACGACCCGAATGTCTCAAGCGCGGGCTGGTTTCCAGACTGCCGCCCGCAACCGCCATTGCCCTTGCCGCAACCCAAAAGGATCCATCATGACTGCTTCCGCCGACCGCGTCCCCTGCACCGTCGTCACCGGTTTCCTCGGGGCGGGCAAGACGACGCTGATCCGCAACCTGATCGAGAACGCCAACGGCCGGCGCATCGCCATCATCGTCAACGAGTTCGGCGATGTCGGCATCGACGGCGAGATCCTGAAGAGTTGCGGCATCGAGAACTGCCCGGAAGAAAATGTGTTCGAACTGGCCAATGGCTGCATCTGCTGCACGGTCGCCGACGATTTCGTGCCGGCGCTCGACCAAATCCTGGCGCGCGAGCCGAAGGTCGACCATATTCTGATCGAGACCTCCGGCCTGGCCTTGCCCAAGCCGCTGGTGCAGGCATTCCAGTGGCCGGCGATCAAGGGGCGGGTCACCGTCGACGGCGTGGTGGCGGTGGTCGACGGGCCGGCGCTCGCCGACGGCCGGGTCGCCGCCGACATGGACGCGCTCGCCGCCCAGCGCGCGGCCGACGAAACGCTCGACCACGACGACCCGGTCGAGGAAGTGTTCGAGGACCAGGTCGCCTGCGCCGACCTCGTCATCCTGTCGAAGAGCGACCTGCTTGATGAAGACCAGGCCGGCCGCGCCCGCGCGGCGGTGGAGCGCCACCTTGCCCGCGCCGTCAAGATCGTGCCGGCCGCCAACGGCAAGGTCGATCCGTCGGTGCTGCTCGGGCTGGGGCTCGCCGTCGAGGACGATATCGAGAACCGGCGCACGCATCACGACGGCATGCTCGACCACGAGCACGACGATTTCGACACGCATGTGATCGAGCTGCCCGCGATTTCCGACCCCGATGCACTCGCGCGCCGGGTGACGGCGGCGGCGGAAAATGCCGGCGTGCTGAGGCTCAAGGGTTTTGCCCATGTCGAGGGCAAGCCGATGCGCCTGCTCGTTCAGGCGGTGGGGCCGCGCGTGTCGCATTATTACGACCGCGCCTGGGCGCCGGACGAGACCAAAGGCACGCGGCTTGTGGTGATCGGGCTGAAAGGCCTGGACCGCGACGCGATCGAAAAGACCCTGGCGGCATAGGAGGACGAACCGCAGCGCGATGCACATCCTCGCCACCAGTTCCGCGACGCTCGACGATCTGATCGAGCCGGTCGACCTGCGCCAGGCGCCGGCCGACATGGTGGCGTTGTCGTTCACCGACAGCGATCTTTCCGCGCTGGCCGCCGCCTGGCGCGCCGAAAGCGAGGCGGTGCCGTCGCTGAGGCTCGCCAGCCTGCGCGAACTGCGCCATCCGATGTCGGTCGATCTGTGGCTCGACAGCGTCGCCGCCCAGGCGAAGGTGATCCTGGTGCGGATTCTGGGCGGCTATGACTGGTGGCGCTACGGCTGCGACCGGCTGGCAGAGATCGCGCGTCAAAAGGGCATCGCGCTGGCGCTGCTGCCCGGCGAATGCCGCGAAACCGACGAGCGGCTCGCCGCGCTGTCGACGGTCGGGCCCGAGGAACAGGCCGGCCTGCTCGCCTATTTCCGCGAGGGCGGGACGGCGAACATGCGCGCGCTGCTGCGCCGGATGGCCGTGCACGCAGGCCACGACATCGACGCGGAACCGGCAACACCGCTGCCCAAGGCGGGGTTTTATTGTCCCGGCCGCGGCGCGGTCGATGCCGCGACCGCGCTGGCCGCGCGGCCGGCCGGCGCGGCGACGGTGCCGCTGCTGTTTTATCGTTCGATGCTGCTTGCCGAGGACGTCGCGCCGATCGACCGGCTTTCCGAGGCGATGGCCGCGCGCGGGATGTTTGCCCTGCCGCTGTTCGTGTCGAGTCTGAAGGATCCGGCGGTCCGCGCCTTCGTCCTCGATACGACACGGAAGCAGGCGGCGCGCGCCATCGTCACCACGACCGCCTTTGCCAGCGGTGCGGAGCCCGGCGCCGAAACGCTGTTCGACACGCTCGGCGTGCCGGTTTTCCAGGCGGTTATCGCCACGACGCGGCGCGAGGCCTGGCAGAGCGGCGCGCGCGGCCTGGCTCCGGCCGACCTTGCCATGCATGTTGTCCTGCCCGAACTCGACGGGCGCATCCTCGCCGGGGCGATCTCCTTCAAGGACACGGTCGAGAGCGAGGATGCGCTCGCCTATCGCGGCCAGGTCAACAGGCCCGAGCCCGACCGGGTGGCGGGTGTCGCGGACCGAATCGCGACCTGTCTGAGGCTCCAGGCGACGCCGCGCGCAAAACGCCGCATCGCCATTCTGATGCCCGATTACCCGGGCGCGGCCGGGCGCACCGGCTACGCCGTCGGCCTCGACGTGCCGGGCAGCGTCCTGACCATGCTCGCCGACCTTAAGGCTGTCGGCTATGACGTTAAAAACATTCCGGAAACGCCGCGCGATCTGCTGCGGCTGATCGAACGCGGCGAAGAGGCCGTTTCGGCCGAAACCTATGCGCGCCATTTCGAAGCCCTGCCCGAGGCCGCGCGTGCGGCCGTGGAGGCGGCGTGGGGACCCTCGCCCGCCGACGGATCGGAGGATTTCGGCTTTCGCGCCGCGACGTTCGGCAATGTCACGGTGGCGCTCGCCCCCGATCGCGGACGCGCCGAGGACCGCCGCGTCGACTATCACGACCCGGCCCTGCCGCCGCGCCACGCCCTGCTTGCCTTCGGGCTGTGGCTGCGGGAGCGGCAAGGGTGCCACGCACTTGTCCATGTCGGCGCGCACGGCACGCTCGAATGGCTGCCCGGCAAGACCGTGGCGTTGTCAAACGCCTGCTTTCCCGAGATCGTGACCGGCGGCCTGCCGGTGATCTATCCCTTCATCGTTTCCAATCCGGGCGAGGCCGCGCAGGCCAAGAGACGCATCGCGGCCGTGACCATCGGCCACCTGCCGCCGCCTTTGACCGGTGCCGGCCTGTCGCCCGAGCAGCAGGAACTGGAGCGCCTGGTCGACGAATACGCCCAGGCCGACGGGCTCGACCGGCGCCGACGCGACCGTCTGGCCGGGCTGATCGTGGAGAAGGCGGCGCAAAACGGTCTTGCCCCGGAGGCCGGGGTCGCAGACGCCGACGATCCCGACGCCGCGCTGATGAAGATCGACGCCTGGCTGTGCGACCTGAAGGATTTCGCCGTCAAGGACGGTCTGCACATCTATGGCCGCGCGGCCGCAATCGACGACGAACCGATCCGCCATGCCAGCGCCGATGCCGAACGCGACGCGCTGATCGCAGCCCTCGACGGGCGCCATGTCGCGGCCGGCCCTGCCGGCGCGCCGGCGCGGGGCCGCACGGACGTGCTGCCGACCGGCCGCAATCTCTACACCGCCGATCCGCGCACCATGCCGACGCCGACCGCCTTCGAACTCGGCCGGCTGGCCAGCGAGGAAGTGCTGCGGCGCTACTTGCAGGATCACGGTGATTGGCCGCGCTCGCTGGTGATCGATTTGTGGGGCAGCGCCAGCCTGCGCACCGGCGGCGAGGAGATCGCGCAAGGGCTGGCGCTGATGGGCTGCCGGCCGCAATGGGACGCCGCCACAGGCCGGGTGACCGGCATCGAGGTCTTGCCGCCGGCGCGCCTGGGGCGGCCGCGCGTCGACGTCACCTTCCGTATTTCCGGCCTGTTCCGCGACATGTTCGCGACCCAGATCGCGTTGCTCGATACCGCCGTCGCCGCGGTGGCCGCGCGCGAGGAGGCGACCGGCGACAATCCGCTCGCCGAGGCAAGCCGCGGCGGCGCCCGGCCGCAACGGATTTTCGGCTCCTCGCCCGGCGCCTATGGCGCGGGCATCGAAGGCCTGCTTGCCGGCGGTGCCTGGGCCGAGCGTGCCGAGATCGGGCAGGCGTTTCTGAACGCGACCTCGCATGCGTTCGGCGGCGCCGATGGCGAGGCCATGGCGGCGCCCGGCGCCTTCGCCGAACGCGTGGCCGACGCCGCGCTGCTGATCCATACCGGCGACGATCCGGGCCGCGACATTCTCGAGGGCTCGGCCGACGTCGCCTTCATCGGCGGTTTCGCGGCCGCCGCGGCCGCGCTCGGCAACAAGGCCGATCTGATCGCGCTCGATACGACCGATCCGGCCAGGCCGCGCGCCCGGTCGGTGGCGGAAGCGGTGACGCGCGTGGTGCGGGCGCGTGCGGTCAATCCGCGCTTCATCGCCGGCCAGATGCGCCACGGCCCGCGCGGGGCAGCCGAATTCGCCGAGACGGTCGATCGCCTGGTCGGTTTTGCCGAGACCACGGCGGCGATACCGGGCAGCCTGATCGAGGCCGTGCACGAGGCCTATCTCGGCGACGCGCGGGTGCGCGCCTTTCTTCTCAGGGAAAACCCAGCCGCCGCGCGCGCTATCGCCCAGCGCTTTGCCGACGCGCGCCGGCGCGGCCTGTGGCATCCGCGCCGCAACGCCATCGACGACGACCTCGCCATCCTGATCGCGGAAGCGCGCGCCGGGGAGCAGGCAGCATGAACGCTTCCCCGCGGCGCGGCGCCTGCCCGTCCCTGAGCGCGCCGATGGAAACCGGCGACGGGCTGCTTGTTCGGCTGCAGCCCTTGCAGGGCGGGGTGAGCCCGGCCCAGCTTGCCGGCCTCGCCGAGGCCGCGGCGCGCTTCGGCAACGCGATGATGGAGGTCACGGCGCGCGGCAGCCTGCAGATCCGCGGGCTCAGCCACGGTTCGGCCGGCGATCTTGCCGACGCCGTCGACCGGCTCGGCATCACCGTGCGCAGCGGCGTGCCTGTCGAAACCGGACCGCTCGCCGGCCTCGACCCGAGCGAAACCGCCGATCCGCGCCCGCTGGCAGAAAAGATCCGCGCCGGCATCGCCGCCTCCGGCCTGGCGCCGAAACTGGCACCGAAAATTTCGGTGATCGTCGATGGCGGCGGCGCGCTGACGCTCGGCGACCTGATCGCCGATCTGCGCCTGACGGCGCTGGATGCGAACTCCTGGCGGCTTGCGGTCGGCGGTACGGCGGCGCGCGCGCGGGTGATCGGCGTCGTGACGGGCGAGACCGCGCACGCCGCGATCGTGACGCTGCTTGAGGCGATCGCCGCCAAGGGAGGCGCTGCGCGCGGGCGCGATCTTGCGCCCGACGAGCTGGCAGGCTCGCTGCGCGGCCTTGCCATCGCCGCAGCCCCCGACGCCGATGCCCCTGCCCTGCCGGTCGGCCGGTTTGCGCTGAAAGGCGATCGCACAGCGCTCGGCATCGCGCTATCCTTCGGCCAGGTCCATGCGGGCCCTCTCGCCGAGCTTGCGAACACGGCCGGGCGCGCCGGCATTGCCGAAATCCGCTTCGCGCCGGGGCGCGGACTTTTGTTGCTGGCGAAGGCCGGCACCGACGTTTCAACCTTGCGTCAGATCAGCGCAAAGTCCGGCTTCGTTGTCGATGCCGACGATCCGCGCCTGTCGGTCGTCGCCTGCGCCGGCCAGCCGGCCTGCGCTGCCGGCCGTTACCGGACCCGCGAGACCGCAGCTGCGATCACCAAGGCGGCGGCCGGCCTGTTCGACGGCTCGCTTCGGCTGCATCTTTCGGGTTGCGCCAAGCGCTGCGCGCAGCCGGCGCGGCCCGGCTGGACGCTGCTCGGCGGCGACGCGACCCGCACGCTGACCACCGACACGGCCGACACACACGAAACCTGCGGCGAGGTCGCGGCCGGAGAAGAAGCCGGCGCATTCGCACGCTTGACGGCAGCCTTCAAGCGCCACAGGAAGACGGACGAAACAGCTGCCGCCTTCCTGGCCCGCCAGGACGCCTCCACGCTTACCACTTGGCTTCGCCGGGACCCGACATGACCACGACCGACTATATCCGCGACGGCAACGCGATCTACGAACGCTCCTTCGCGATCATTCGCGAGGAAGCCGACCTGGCCCGGTTTTCCGATGCCGAGGCCGACGTCGCGGTGCGCATGATCCACGCCTGCGGGCTGGTCGAGGCGGCCACGCATTTCGCCTTCGCGCCGGGTTTTGTCGACGCCGCGCGGGCCGCGCTGGTGGCCGGGGCGCCTGTCCTGTGCGACGCGGAAATGGTGGCGCACGGGGTGACGCGGGCACGGCTGCCGGCCGACAATGCCGTGATGTGCACGCTTCGCGACGCACGCACCCCCGACCTTGCAAGGCAGATCGGCAATACGCGCTCGGCGGCTGCGCTGGAGCTGTGGCGCGACCGGCTCGACGGCGCGCTGGTGGCGATCGGCAATGCGCCAACGGCGTTGTTTCACCTGCTCGACATGATCGCGGGCGGTGCGCCGAAACCGGCCGCCATCATCGGCATGCCGGTCGGCTTCGTCGGGGCGGCCGAATCCAAGGACGCGCTGGCGGCGAACACGCTCGACATTCCCTATGCGATCGTGCGCGGCCGGCTGGGCGGCAGCGCGATGACGGCGGCCTGCGTCAACGCGCTTGCGAGGGCGGGCCTGTGACTTCCCCCAGCCCTGGCCGCCTGATCGGCGTCGGCACCGGCCCCGGCGATCCCGAACTGTTGACGGTCAAGGCCGTGCGCGCGCTCGAAAACGCCGACGTGGTCGCGCATTTCGCCAAGCGCGGCAACAATTCCAATGCGCGCCGCATCGTGGCCGATTTGCTGCCGCCGGATGTCGCCGAACTGGCGCTGCTTTATCCGGTCACGACCGAGATCGACAAAAGCGAGGCCGCCTATCGCTGCGCGATCGACGGGTTTTACGAACAGGCCGCCGCCAGCGTCGCCGAACGGCTCGACGCCGGCCAGACCGTGGCGGTGCTGTCGGAGGGCGACCCGCTCTTTTATGGCTCGTACATGCATCTGCATGTGCGGCTGGCCGGACGCTACCGGACCGACATCATCCCCGGCGTCACCGCGATGTCCGGCGCCTGGTCGCAGACCGGGTTGCCGATCTCGCAGGGCGACGACGTGCTGACGGTGCTGCCCGGCACAATGGCCGAGGCCGAGTTGGCGCGCCGGCTCTCAGACACCGACGCCGCCGTCATCATGAAAGTCGGGCGCAATCTGCCCAAGATCCGCCGCGCGCTGGAAAATACCGGCCGGCTTGGCGATGCGTTTTACGTCGAGCGCGCGACGATGGAAAACGGCCATGCCATACGGCTTGCCGACAAGGACGACGACCAGGCGCCGTATTTTTCCATCGTGCTGATACCGGGTTGGCGGGGGCGCGCATGACCGGCAGGCTGTTCGTGATCGGCACCGGACCCGGCAACCCGGCCCAGACCACCCCGGAAGCAAGCGCGGCGATCGCCGAAGCCGGGCATTTTTTCGGCTACGGACCCTATCTCGACCGGCTGTCGCTGCGGCCGAACCAGCAACGCCACGCCTCCGACAATCGCGAGGAGCTGGCGCGGGCGCGCGCGGCCCTCGACATGGCGGCCGGCGGTGCAGTCGTCGCGGTCGTTTCGGGCGGCGACCCCGGCGTCTTCGCCATGGCGGCGGCGATCTGCGAGGCGGTCGAAGCCGGCCCGGCGCGCTACCGCGCGATCGATCTCACCGTTGTGCCCGGCGTCACCGCCATGCTGGCGGTCGCGGCCCGGGCCGGCGCGCCGCTCGGTCACGATTTCTGCGCGATGTCCCTATCAGACAATTTGAAACCCTGGACGCTGGTGGAACGCCGGCTCGCGGCCGCTGCCGACGCCGGCTTCGTGATCGCGCTCTATAACCCGATCAGCCGCGCCCGGCCCTGGCAGCTCGGCCGCGCCTTCGCGCTTTTGCGGACACATCTGCCGGGAACGGTGCCGGTGGTGTTCGGACGCGCAGCCGGACGCGCCGACGAAAACATCACCGTGATGCCGCTCGGCGAGGCCGACCCGGCCAAAGCCGACATGGCGACCTGCGTGATCGTCGGATCGGCCGAAACGCGGCTGATCGACCGGCCCGGCCGGCCGCCCCTGGTCTACGCACCGCGCTCGGCCGGGGCACTGGCGGAAAGGGCGGGCACGACATGAGTGAGCGCCCGCACCGCCTCGTCCACGGTCGCGACGATGATGCCGCCTTCAGGAGAAGGTGGCCGGCGCACCAGCACGACCTCGATGCCGAGCGCGCGGGCGGCGGCAAGCTTGGCGTAGGTGGCGTCACCGCCGCTATTCTTGGCAAGCACGGCATCGATGCCATAGCGTCGGAACAGCGTTTCTTCCCCGTCCTTGGCGAACGGACCACGGGCGAGCAGATATGCGATCGAGGGCAGCGCCAGCGGCGGCTCGACCGGGTCGACGCTGCGCACGAGATAAAAATGCTGCGGCGCGGACAGAAGCGGTGTCAGTTCCTGGCGTCCGAACGCGACGAAGACGCGGCGCGGCGCGGTGCCGAGCGCAGCAACCGCCTCGGCGACCGTGCCGACCTCGTGCCAGCGATCGCCCTGTTGCCGCTGCCAGGCAGGCCTGCAAAGCGCGATCAGGGGAACACCGGCGGCGCGCGCGGCCGCGGCGGCATTAGCGGTGATGCGCGCGGCAAAGGGGTGGGTCGCGTCGACCAGCACGGTCACGCCTTCGCGGCGCAGCCACGCCTCAAGCCCGGCCGCGCCGCCGAAACCGCCGACCCGCACCGGCACGGGCTGTTCGGCCGGGTTCCTGGTCCGACCTGCGAGCGACAGGGTGAGCCGGCATTGGCCCTCGAGCCGCGCGGCCAGGTTTCGGGCCTCGCCCGTTCCGCCGAGGATCAGGATATGGTGTTGCATCATGCCATCTAGCGATCCGCGCCCGACAAGCTCAACCGAAAAACGCTGGCTGACGATCGTCGGCATCGGCGAGGACGGGCTCGACGGGCTCTCGCCGCAGGCTCTGCGGGCGATCGCGAAGGCCGCGCATGTCTTCGGCGGCCAACGACACCTGAAGCTCGCCGCAGACCGAATTACCGGCGTCGCCCACCCCTGGCCGTCGCCGTTCGATGCGGCAATGACGGCGGTCTGCGCGTTGCGCGGCCAAGAGGTCTGCGTGCTCGCCTCGGGCGATCCGTTCTGTCACGGCGTCGGCGCGACGCTGGCGCGCCATCTGCCGGCCGGCGAGATGACCGTGCTGCCGGCGCCCTCGGCCTTCAGCCTGGCGGCGGCGCGGCTGGGCTGGGCGCTCCAGGACGTCGACACGGTGTCGCTGCACGGCCGCCCGGTCGAATATCTGCGCCCGCTGCTGCAGCCGGGCCGGCGCGTCATGGCGCTGACCTCGGACGAAACCGGCCCCGAGAAAATCGCCGAATTGCTGCGCGCCGACGGGTTTTGCGGATCGCGGATGACCGTGCTGGAAGCGCTCGGCGGTTCGGCGGAAAGGATCACGACGCTCAGCGCCGACGCGGCCCTGCCGGGGACGATCAACCCGCTCAACCTAGTCGCCATCGAACCCGTCGCCGACGCCAATGCCAGGCTTTTGCCGCGCGCCGCCGGCCTCGACGACGCGCTGTTCGTGCATGACGGCCAGATCACCAAACGCGAGATCCGCGCGCTGACCCTGTCGGCGCTCGCCCCGCTGCGCGGGCAGTTGTTGTGGGATGTCGGCGCGGGGTCCGGCTCGGTGGCGATCGAATGGATGCTGGCCGATCCGGCCATGCGCGCGATCGCGATAGAAGCCGACCCCGCGCGCGCCGAAACCATCCGCCACAATGCGCTGCGCTGCGGTGTGCCGGCACTTACGGTGGTGGAGGGCGCAGCACCGGACGCGCTTGCCGGCCTGGAACCACCCGATGCGATCTTCATCGGCGGCGGCGGCACGCGGCCGGGCGTGATGGAAACGGTAATGAAGGCGCTGAAACCGGGCGGACGCCTGGTTGCAAACGCGGTGACCCTGGAGATGGAAGCCCGACTGTTGGCTTTGCGCGCGAGCCACGGCGGCCCGCTGACCAGGCTATCGGTGGAACGCGCCGGAGCGATCGGCACGATGACGGCCTGGCGGCCGGCCATGCCGATCGTGCAATGGACATGGGGCAAGCCATGATCGTGGCGGGTCTGGGCTGCCGGCGCGGCGTGACGGCGGAAGACATTCTGGCCGGACTTACGGCCGGCATGGCGGAAGCCGGATTGTCCGGCAAACTTCCGGACATGCTTGCGACCGGGACAATGAAACGCCACGAACGCGCCATCGGCGAAGCCGGCGCGCGGATCGAACGGACGGTCGTTCTGGTGGACGGGCCGGCGCTCGCCGCCGTAGAACCGGCACTGGTGACGCGCTCGGCCGCCTCGCGCAAAACCAGCGGGTCGTCCTCGCTAGCCGAGGCGGCAGCGCTGGCGGCCGCGGGCCCCGGCGCGAAACTGCTCGCGCCGCGCACGATTTTCGGCGCGGTGACCTGCGCCGTCGCGCAAGCAGGAGGCCAGCCATGACGGTGCACTTCATCGGCGCCGGCCCCGGCGCGGCCGACCTGATCACGGTGCGCGGCCGCGACCTGATCGCGCGCTGTCCGGTCTGTCTTTACGCCGGCTCGATCGTGCCGGGCGCCCTTCTGGAGCATTGTCCGCCGGACGCGCTTGTGCGCGACACCGCACCCTTGTCGCTCGACGAGATCGAGGCCGCCTTCGTCGACGCGCATGCCAAGGGCCAGGACGTCGCGCGGCTGCATTCGGGCGATCTGTCGGTGTGGAGCGCCATCGCCGAGCAGATGCGGCGGCTCGACAAGCGAGGCATTGCCTATACGCTCACCCCCGGCGTGCCGGCTTTTTCGGCCGCCGCCGCGGCGCTTGGGCGCGAGCTGACCATCCCCGAGGTCGCGCAGAGCCTGGTGCTGACGCGCGTCTCGGGCCGGGCTTCCAAGATGCCGCCGGGCGAGAGCTTGCCGGTCTTCGGCGCGAGCGGCGCCACGCTGGCCGTCCATCTCGCCATCCATGCGCTCGACCAGGTGGTGGCGGAACTGACCCCGCTCTACGGGCCCGACTGTCCGGTGGCCGTTGTGGCGCATGCGAGCTGGCCGCAACAACGTATCGTTCGCGGCACGCTCGCTACAATCGCACGCCAGGTCGCCGACGACCCGATCGAACGCACGGCGATCATCTTTGTCGGCCCCGGCCTGGCGGCCGAGGATTTCCGTGAGAGCGCGCTATACGACGCGGCCTATCAGCGCCGTTTCAGGGGACGGGAGGCGATATGAGTATCGAGAAGGCGATCGGGCGGCTGGCGCCCGAAATCGTCGAGTTCAAGGCCGGCCAGGTCTGGCTTGCCGGGGCGGGCCCGGGCAATGCCGGCCAGCTTACCCTCGACGTGGTTTCCGCGCTCGCCCAGGCCGACGCGATCGTCTACGACGCGCTCGTCGATCCCTCGATCCTCAAGGCGGCCGACGGTGCCGATCTGCATTTCGTCGGCAAGCGCGGCGGCAAACCGTCGACGCCACAGGACGACATCACAGCGCTGTTGATCGCGCTCGCCGGCCGCGGCAGGCGCGTCCTGCGGCTGAAGGGCGGCGACCCCTACGTATTCGGACGCGGCGGCGAGGAGGCAATGGCGCTCGCCCGGGCCGGAATCCAGTTCCGCATCCTGCCGGGCGTCACATCCGCCTTCGGCGCGCTGGCGAGCGCGGGCATTCCCGCCACCATGCGCGGCATGAACAAGGCGATCATCCTGGCAACCGGCCACGCCGCCGGCGAACCGGAGGATCTCGACTGGGCGGCGCTCGCCCGCACCGGCCAGCCGATCGTGGTCTATATGGGACTGAAACGGGTCGAGACGATCGCCGCGGCACTCATATCGGGAGGCTTGGCGGCGACGACGCCGGCGGCGGTGATCGCGGCCGCCACGACCGAGGGCGAAACCGTGCTGGTGTCGACATTGGCCGCAATCGCACGCGAAGCGGCGGCTTCCGGCGTCGCTTCGCCGGCGCTGATCGTGGTCGGCGAGATCGTGTCGATGCGCGCCGAACTCGGCCAATTCGTCAAACTGGTCAAAAGCGCATGAGCGCGCGCGCCTTGATGATCGGCGCCGCGCGCTCGGGCTCCGGCAAGACCAGCGTGACCATCGGCCTGCTGCGCGCCCTCAGTCGGCGCGGCATCGCCGTCAGAGGCGCCAAATCCGGACCGGACTATATCGATCCCGGCTTCCACGCGGCCGCCACCGGCCGGCCCGGCGTCAATCTCGACAGTTGGGCGATGCCGCCCGCCCTGCTCGACGCGCTGACGGGAGCGGCCGCGCATGACAGCGATCTGGTGATCGTGGAAAGCGCGATGGGGCTTTTCGACGGCATCCGCGCCGAGCCCGGCTGCACGGGTGCCGCGTCGGACCTGGCGCGGCGCTACGGCGTGCCGGTGCTTCTGGTTCTCGACGTGTCCGGCCAGTCGCAAACGGCTGCAGCCATCGCGCGCGGATTTGCCAGCCACGACCCGCAGGTCCGCATCGCCGGCGTGATCCTCAACCAGGTCGCCAGTCCCCGGCACGAAACCTATGTGCGCGAGGCGCTGGAGGATATCGGCATCGAGGTGGTCGGCGTCATCTATCGCAATCCCGAAATGGCGTTGCCGGAACGCCATCTCGGCCTGGTGCAGGCAAGCGAGCACGCGGCCATCGACGCCTTCATCGAGCGGCTGGCCGACACGATGGAAAAATCGATCGATCTCGACCGGGTCATGGATCTCGCAGGCCCGCTCGCGCCCGCTTCCGCGGGCGACGCCACAGCGATCCTGCCGCCGCCCGGACAGCGGGTCGCGATTGCCCGCGACGCGGCGTTTTCGTTCGTCTACCCGCATGTGCTGGCTGCCTGGCACGCCGCCGGGATCGACATCCTGCCGTTTTCGCCGCTCGCCGACGAGGCGCCGGACGAAACCGCCGATGCGTGCTGGCTACCCGGGGGCTATCCGGAGTTGCACGCCGCCCAACTTGCCGCGGCCAGCCGTTTCAGGGACGGGATGCGCGCCTTCGCCACGTCCAGGCCCGTCCATGGCGAGTGCGGCGGCTTCATGGTGCTCGGGCGGGCGATCGAGGATGCCGACGGCGTCGGCCACGCCATGCTCGGCCTGCTCGGTCACGAGACCAGCTTCGCCAAGCGCAAGATCAATCTCGGCTACCGCCAGGCGCGGCTGCGTTGCGACTGCGCCATCGGACGGGCTGGCGACACGGTGCGCGGCCACGAATTTCATTACGCACGCGTCACACAGGCGGGCGCGGACGAGGCGCTGGCCGACATCGCCGACGGCGCCGGCAATCCGCTCGGCCCCTCCGGCGCGCGGCGGGGCACCGTGACCGGCACATTCTTCCACGCGATCGCGAGGGCCTGACAATGGCGGGAGTTCCCCGTTCGGACGAGATTTTGGCCGATATG
Source organism: Nitratireductor arenosus (assembly GCF_009742725.1). Lineage (GTDB taxonomy): Bacteria > Pseudomonadota > Alphaproteobacteria > Rhizobiales > Rhizobiaceae > Mangrovimarina > Mangrovimarina arenosa. The sequence continues at coordinate 87,073 of NZ_WPHG01000007.1, forward strand.
GCAACCGCGCTCGGCTTTTTCACGCGACTGCCGGTTCCGTTTTCTGCCGATGCCGGGCGCTCGCTGTCGCAAAGCCTGTGGGCCGCACCGCTGGCCGGGCTGGCGGTTGCACTTGCCGGCTGGCTAGCCTTCATCGTCGCGCTGTGGCTCGGCCTCTTCACCGACATCGCAGCACTTGTGGCGCTGGGCGCGATGCTCGTGGTCACCGGCGCGCTGCACGAGGATGGCCTTGCCGATATCGCCGACGGCTTCGGCGGCGGACGCGAGCGCGAGGCAAAACTCGCCATCATGCGCGACAGCCGCATCGGCACCTATGGCGTATGCGCGCTCACGCTCAGCCTGATCGCCCGCTGGCTTGCTCTCGCCGCGCTGGTGACGCCCGGCGAGGCGCTTGCCGGCCTGATCGCTGCGCATATGGCCTCGCGCGCGCTGCTGCCGGCCTTCATGCACCTGGTGCCAAATGCACGCCACGACGGACTGTCGGCCGGCGCTGGCGACGTCGACATGCGCTCCGTCCAGGTCGCCGCCCTTCTTGGGGCGGTGGCGCTGCTGCTTCTGGGTCCCGGCGGCGCGATCGTGGCCGCGCTGGCGCTGGCGCTATGGTTTTTTTCCCTGCGCCGGATCGCCATGCGCCAGATCGGCGGCCGCACCGGCGACGTTCTGGGCGCGCTGCAGCAGGGCGGCGAAATCATCGTGCTGGTGACCGCCTGCGCCATGCTCGCCTGAGCCCACGGGAGATTTCATGAACGGCTTTTCCACGCTCGATCATCTCAAGGCCGCGTGCCGCGACCTGCCCGAAGCCGACCCCCGTGCCGACGAGGCGGCGCGGGCGCGCCAGGGCCAGTTGACCAAACCGCCCGGCAGTCTCGGCCGCCTGGAGGAGCTGGCGGTATGGCTCGCCGCCTGGCAGGGGTGCGAAAAACCCGGACTCAACACGGTAGAGGTGATCGTGTTCGCCGGCTCGCACGGCATCACCGCGCGCGGCGTCTCGGCCTTTCCGGCCGAGGTGACGGCACAGATGGTGGCGAATTTTTCCGCCGGCGGCGCGGCCATCAACCAACTCGCCGAAGCAGCCGGCGCAGGGCTGACAGTGGTGCCGCTTTCGATCGACACGCCAACGGCCGATTTCACTCGGGCGCCGGCGATGAGCGAGGCCGCGTTTCTGGACGCGGTCTCAACCGGTTATGCGGCGGTATCGCCCGACACCGACCTGATCGCGCTTGGCGAAATGGGGATCGGCAACACGACCGCGGCCGCCGCGCTGGCCGCCGCGCTGTTCGGCGGCACGGGTGCCGACTGGGCCGGACGCGGCACCGGCGTCGACGACGCCGGTCTGGGACGCAAGGCGGCCGTGATCGACGAGGGGCTTGCCCGGCATGGTGAGCGCCGCGACGACCCGCTTGGTCTGCTCGCGGCGCTCGGCGGCCGCGAACTGGCGGCGATCTTCGGCACCACGCTTGCCGCCCGGCATCACCGCATTCCGGTCGTGCTGGACGGGTTCGTGTGCACTGCCGCCGCCGCGCCGCTTGGAAGATTGCATGCGCGCGGCCTCGATCACGCCATCGCCGGCCATGTGTCGGCCGAGGCCGGGCACCGGCGGCTGCTCGAGGCGGTCGGGCTGTCGCCGCTGCTCGATCTCGGCATGCGGCTCGGCGAGGCGTCGGGCGCCTGCGTGGCGCTGACGATCCTACGCGCGGCAGTCGCCTGTCATAGCGGCATGGCCACTTTCGCCGAGGCCGGCGTCTCCGACGGCTGAGACAGGAAACCCGATATCATGCGCACCCTACTTGTCATCGGCATCGGCGCCGGCGATCCGGACCAGATGACCATCCAGGCGATCAAGGCGCTGAACAGGGCCGAGGTCGTGTTCATCCCCGCCAAACAGGGCAAGGACGGGCTCGCCGCGCTGCGCCGCGAGATCTGCCGGCGTTTCATGACGCGCGAGAGCTGGCGCGAGGTCAACTATCCGGTACCGAAACGGGCAGAGCCCGATCCGTCCTATCGGCAAAGCGTGGACGACTGGCACGCGGCGATCGGGGCGACCTGGGAAAAGCTGCTGGAAGACGAGCTCGACGAGAACGGCTGCGCAGCACTGCTGGTGTGGGGCGATCCTTCGCTCTACGATTCGACCCTGCGCATCGTCGGACATCTTGCCAGGCGCGGCCGGATCGCCTTCGACTACGAGGTCTTTCCGGGCATCACCAGCATCCAGGCCCTGGCAGCGAAACACCGGATTGCGTTGAATACGATCGGCGGGCCGGTCCATGTCACCACCGGCCGGCGCCTGACGGAAAAATTTCCCGCCGACGCCGACAGCGTCGTCGTCATGCTCGACGGCGTGCAGGCCTTCCGCGGCTTGCCGCCGGAAAATGTCGACATCTACTGGGGCGCCAATCTCGGCACCGACAGCGAAAGCGCAATCGCCGGACCGCTTGGCGAAAAGGCCGATGCGATTTCACAGGCCCGCGCGACCGCCCGCGACAAGGCGGGCTGGGTGATGGACACCTATCTCCTGCGCAAGCGTTTGCCCGACGGCGACTGAGCCAGCGGACAGCAAGCCCATTCCCACGCAATCGGGGCGCACCCTTCCCTTTACCCGGCAAACAAGCCAGCCTACCGACACGGACCCATCGGGGCACGGTGACAGGCGCGCCGTGCGAATTTCACCCACAACACGCCGCGTGCGGTTGACGGGCGCCCGACGCCTCACTAACAAATATGTAAATGAATATAATTTGGTCCAAAACGGACCGCTGGGAGGAAAACATGAAAAAGACACTCGCACTGACCGCAGCCTTCGCGATGCTGGCCGGCTCGGCCGCGGCCGAAGAGGTGACGCTGAAAGCGGCGAGCGCCTTCGCGACCGGAACGACCTTCGCGCGGCCGTTTGCGGCCTTCGTCGACTGGGTCAACGAAAACGGCAAGGGCGTGCTGCAGATCAACGTGGTCGGCGGACCTGAGGCGGTGCCGCCCTTCGAACTCGGCAACGCGGTGTCTTCGGGTGTTGTCGATCTGGCTAACAACACCGCCGCCTTTTACACCAACCTCTTGCCGGAGGGAGACGCGCTGAAACTCGCCACCAACACGATCCAGGATCAGCGTGCCAATGGCTGCTACGACATCATCGACGAGATGCACCAATCGGCGATGAACGTGAAATATCTGGCGCGCACCGGCGACAACGTCAATTTCCACCTCTATCTGACCAAGCCGATCGAAAAGCCGGACCTCAACGGCCTGACCATCCGTACCACGCCGGTCTACCAGGCGATGTTCAAGGCGCTCGGCGCCAATCTGGTGCGCACCGCGCCCGGCGAGGTTTACACGGCACTCGAGCGCGGCGCGATCGACGGGTATGGCTGGCCGATCCAGGGTGTGCTCGATCTCGGCTGGGACGAACAAACAAAATACCGGGTCGATCCGGGCTTCTACCAGGTCGACGTCAATGTGATCGTCAATCTCGACAAATGGAACGGGCTCGGCGACGAGCAGAAGGCGCTGCTGGAAAAGGCGGCGGAATGGATCGAGGCCAAGAATGCCGACAATCTCGACATTAACGCCAAGGAGGCGGCCGCCCAGGCCGAGGCCGGCATTGAGGTGATCGAATTTTCCGGCGACGACCGCGAGGCGTGGCTGAAGGCCGCGCAGGACGAAGGGTGGGCAGCGATCGCCGCCATCAATGCCGACGCGGCCGACAAGCTCAAGACCTGCTTCTGACGGCGCCCGGCTGACGGACAGAGGCCGATGCGGGCCCTGACCTCGCTCTATCGGGCCGTTATCCAGGCGCTCGCCATCGCGGCGGGCGCCATCATCGCCGCGATCGCTCTCGCCATCTCGCTCGACGTGGTGCTGAGGACCTGTTGCACCAGCGCCATTCACGGCCTGACGGACATGACAGAGCACGGCATCGCGGCGGCGACGTTTCTGGCGGCGCCGTGGGTGTTGATGAAGAATGCGCATGTGGCGGTCGACCTGATGGTGATGCTGTTGCCGACACGGGCGCGCCTGCGTCTCGATCTCATCATGAACCTCGTCGGCGCCGCGGTCTCGGCCACGTTTTCCTGGTACTTGTTGCAGGCCCTGACAAACGCCCTGCAGCGCGGCTCGATGGTGCGCGGTATCATCGTGGTGCCGGAATGGATGACTTTCGCCGCGCCTGCCGCCTGCACGCTGCTACTGGCGATCGGCTTTGGGCTCAGGATCGGCACAATCCCCGAAAAACGTGGTGCAACGGGACTTTAGGGCCTTTCATGCACAAAATGATTCAAGTTCGGGTCGCGGCGAACGCGCCGTGCGGCACAACGGGCGAGGCCGGTCTCGCAGGCCGATTTTCGTGCGACGACCGCAAGGAGCGCTAGCGCATGGACTGGCCCGTCATCCTTTTGTTGATGCTCGGCGGCCTGGTCGCGCTTCTGGCGGCCGGACTGCCAGTCGCCTTCGCCTTCATCGCGGTCAATCTCGTCGGCGCGTTCGCCATCCTCGGCGGCGAGATCGGCCTGGTGCAGATGGCGCGCAACTCGGTCCAGTCGATCACCAGCTTTCAGTTGACACCGATCCCGCTGTTCATCCTGATGGGCGAGATCCTATTTCAGACGCGGGTCGCCCACCGCGCCATCGACGCGGTCGAGCGCGTCGTCACGCGCATCCCCGGACGGTTGTCGATCGTGACCGTGTTCGCCGGCACGATCTTCGCCGCGCTGTCCGGCTCGACCATCGCCAACACTGCCATGCTCGGCTCGACGCTTTTGCCGTCCATGCTCAAGCGCGGCTATCACCCCACGCTCGCCATGGGTCCGATCATGGCCTCGGGTGCGATCGCGATGCTGATTCCGCCCTCTGCGCTGGCCGTACTGGTGGGCAGCCTCGCCGGCATTTCGATCGCCGGGCTTTTGGTCGCCGGGATCGTGCCGGCGCTGATCCTGTCGCTCGCCTTCGTGGCCATTATCGTCGTGTCGGCACTGCTGCGGCCCGAGCTTGCGCCGCAGGACGAACTGCCGCCGATGCCGGCCTGGGAGCGCTGGAAGCCGTTCGTCATCCATGTCCTGCCGCTGTCGGGCATCTTCATCGTCGTTATCGGCAGCCTGCTGGCAGGGATCGCCACGCCGACCGAATCGGCCGCGCTCGGCTGTATTGCGGCTGTCGTCGCCGGCGCCGGCTACCGATCGCTCAGCTTGAAGAACCTGTATGTGGCGGCGATGGAGACGGTGAAGCTGTCGGTGATGATCCTGTTCATCATCGCCGCGAGCCAGACGTTCAGCCAGATCCTGTCGTTCAGCGGCGCCACTAGCGGCCTGATCAACCTCATCCAGACGATGGAGCTGTCTTCGCTGCAGATCCTGGTCGGCATGATCCTGATCCTGCTTTTTCTCGGCTGCTTCGTCGATCAGGTGAGCATGTTGATGGTCACAATCCCGGTCTTCGTGCCGCTGGCCCGGGCCGTCGGTATCGACGATTTGATCCTGGGGGTGATGTACCTGCTGACTATGGAGATCGCGCTATTGACTCCGCCTTTCGGGCTGTTGCTGTTCGTCATGCAGGGCGTGTCGCCGGACTGGATCAAGATGCGCCACATCTACGTGGCAGTGACGCCGTTCGTGATCACCAAGCTTATCGTGCTGATCCTGGTGCTCGCCTTCCCGGCGCTCGGAACCTGGCTGCCGGCCCAACTCGGACGCTGACGGAAACAATCAGGCAACCGGTTCGACCGGGCCTTTGCAGAAGCGATAATATATGCAAATGAATATAATTCGACCTGCTGACCACAATGGAGGCCGTATCAATGGCTGAACGCTCCTTCGCCAAGGAAGTCGAAAAGCTGCGTTTGGGTGACGGCGAAACCTTCCACGGAGAAGGCATCCTCGCCATCACCAAGGCGCTGCTGCAATGCGGCGTGGGGTATGTCGGCGGTTATCAGGGCGCGCCTATCTCGCATCTGATGGACGTGCTCGCCGACGCACAGGACATCCTGGCCGAACTCGGCGTGCGCTACGAGGCCAATGCTTCGGAATCGGCGGCAGCGGCCATGCTGGCCGCTTCCGTGCACTACCCCATCCGCGGCGCCGTCGCCTTCAAGTCGACGGTCGGCACCAATGTCGCCTCCGACGCGCTCGCCAACCTCGCCTCCGGCGGTGTGACCGGCGGCGCGCTGGTCATCGTCGGCGAGGATTACGGTGAAGGCTCATCCATCATGCAGGAACGCAGCCATGCCTTTGCGATGAAATCGCAAATCTGGCTGCTTGATCCGCGCCCGAACCTGCCGTCGATCGTCAAGGCGGTCGAGGACGGCTTCGAGCTGTCGGAAGCGACCAACACGCCGGTGATGCTGGAAGTGCGCATCCGCGCCTGCCACCTCTCCGGCGCCTTCGAAACCAAGGCCAATCGCCGCCCGCCGCTGACGGTGCGCGAGGCCGTCGACAATCCGCGCCGCCAGACCGACCGCATCGTTTTGCCCCCCGCCGCCTTCGTCCACGAGCAGGAAAAGATCGCCAAACGCTGGCCGGCGGCACAGGCATTCATCAAAGAGCGCGGCCTGAACGAGTTGTTCGGGCCGCCGAACGGCAAGCTCGGCATCATCCTGCAAGGCGGTATGTACAATTCCGTCGTGCGCGCGCTGCAACGGCTCGGCCTCGCCGACATAAACGGCGACACCGACGTGCCGCTCTACGCGCTTAACGTGACCTATCCGCTGGTCGATGACGAGATCGAAGCGTTCTGCGCCGGTAAGGACGCCGTGCTGGTCGTCGAGGAGGGCCAACCCAACTATATCGAACAGGCGATCGGCGCCATGCTGCATGCCGGCGGCGTTTCGACCCGTGTCGTCGGCAAGACCGCGCTGCCTATGGCCGGCGAATATACCGGCCAGGTCATGCTCGACGGCGTCGGCCGCTTCCTGCGCGAGTACGGGCCGGAGGTGCTGGCGCCGGAGCACCGGGCGCCGAACCGCCCACGGGAGCCGCAGCCCGCGCCGGAGCTCGCCGAGATCGTGCCGCAGCGCCCGCCCGGCTTTTGCACCGGTTGCCCGGAACGACCGATCTTCGCGGCGATGAAGTTGGTCGAGCAGGAACACGGCAAGCATCAGATCGCCGCCGACATCGGCTGCCACCTGTTTTCGATCCTGCCGCCGTTCGAGATCGGCGGCACCACGATGGGCTACGGCCTGGGTCCGGCCTCCAACGCCGCCTTCCACGGCGGCGGCGGCAAACGGCCGATCTCGATCATCGGCGATGGCGGCTTCTGGCACAATGGCCTGTCTTCGAGCATCGGCAACGCGGTCTACAACGAGGCCGACGGCGTCATTCTGGTAGTCGACAACTACTATTCGGCCGCCACCGGCGGGCAGGACGTGTTGTCCTCGCGCGCCGACAACCGCTCCAAATCGACCAATCATCCGATCGCCGACGCGGTGAAGGGCGTCGGCGTCAAATGGGTGCGCCAGATCGACCGCACCTACGATGTCGCCAAGATGCGCGATACGCTGGCGGAGGCGCTGACCACGCCAGAAAAAGGCCCGAAGGTGATCGTTGCGTCATCGGAGTGCATGCTCAACCGCCAGCGTCGCGAAAAGCCGCTCATGGCCAAAGCGGTCAAGGACGGCAGGCGGGTGGTCAAGCCGCGCTTCGGCGTCGACGAGGACGTGTGCACCGGCGATCACGCCTGCATGCGGCTGTCGGGTTGTCCCTCGCTCAGCGTCAAGACGCTCGATGACCCGCTGCGCGACGATCCCGTGGCAGCGATCGACCAGACCTGCGTCGGCTGCGGCAATTGCGGCGAGGTCGCCGACGCGGCCGTGCTGTGCCCGTCCTTCTACCGGGCCGACATCATCCGCAACCCGACGCGGAGCGAGCGCGCCCTGGCGCGCCTGCGCCAACGCGTGACGCGCGCGCTCGCCGGCTGGCGCGCCCGCCGCCGCCTCGATTTTGCAGGAGACGCCGCAGCATGAACATCGCCCACACCCCGGACGCGGGTCCGCAGACGCCGCTTCCCGGCCAGCACATCATCAAGCTCGCCATCCTTGCCGTCGGCGGCCAGGGTGGCGGCGTGCTGTCGGACTGGGTCGTGGAAACGGCGGAAGCAAGCGGGTACACCGTCCAAGCGACGTCGGTACCGGGCGTCGCCCAGCGTACCGGCGCCACGATCTACAGCATCGAAATGACGCCGCGCACCGACCGGCTGCCGGTGCTCGCCCTGATGCCCTCACCCGGCGACGTCGACATCGTGATCGCGGCGGAACTGATGGAGGCCGGACGGGCGGTGATGCGCGGCCTGGTCACCCCCGATCGCACGACGCTGATCGCCTCGACACACCGCATGCTCGCCATCTCGGAAAAGATCGCCATCGGCAACGGCATCGCCGACGGCGATGCGGTGTTCGCCACCGTCAGGGACGCCGCCAAGCAGTTCATCGGCTTCGACATGGAAAAAATCGCCGCCGACGCGGGCACGATGATTTCGGCCAGCCTATTCGGCGCACTCGCCGGTTCCGGCGCCCTGCCCTTCGAACGTGCCGCATTCGAAGCCGCGATCCGCAAGAGTGGCCGCGGCGTGGACGCCAGTCTGCGCGCTTTCGGCACGGCCTTCGAGCGGGCGCGCGACACCCACGCGTCGACCGCCGCCAACGACGAACCGCGGCCGGTCCCCGGCCCCGCCGCGCCCAACGGGCCGACGCATCTTCTCAGGCAATGGCGTGGCCTTTGCGACCGGATCGCCGCCTATCCGCTTGCCATGCGCGACATGGCCACGCGCGGACTGGCCAAGGTGGTCGATTTCCAGGACCTCGCCTATGGCTCGGACTATCTCGATCGGCTCGACGCGGTGCTGGAAATCGACAACGCCACGGGTGCCGAAGTCGAGGAATGGGCGCTGGCGACCGCGGCCGCCAAACATGTCGCCAACGCTATGGCTTATGACGATGTGATCCGCGTCGCCGACCGCAAGACCCGCTCCGCCCGCTTCACGCGTATCGAGCGCGAGATCCAGGCGCCCGATGACGCGATCGTGCAGGTGACCGAATTCATGCATCCACGCGGCGAGGAAGTGTGTTCGATGTTGCCGACAAGGTTCGGCCGGTTCATCGAAGCGCGGCCGCGCCTGCTTGCCGGGCTCGACCGAATGGTCAACCGGGGACGGCGCGTACGCACCGACTCCCTGATCTGGTTCACGGTTTTGTTCACTCTCGCCGGACTGCGCCGCTGGCGGCGGCGGCTGTTGCGCCATGCCAAGGAAACCGCCCATATCGACGAATGGCTGACCCAGGCGCTGCAGACCGCGCCGCAAAACTATGCACTGGCAGTCGAGATCGTCTCATGCCGGCGTTTGATCAAGGGCTATAGCGACACGCATCAGCGCGGGCTGTCGAAATTCGACCGCGTGCTGGCGACGGTGCCGCTGCTTGTGCCACGCCAAGATGGCGGTGACTGGTTGCGCCGCCTGCGCGAGGCCGCGCTCAAGGACGAAGACGGCGGTGCCCTCGACGGCGCCATCAAAACCGTGCGCTCCTTCGCCGGAACCGGCGACACGCTTGCGGCGCGCGTCAAAGCCGACTAGTCGGAGCCCTCAGGGTCACGTGTAGTCAGGACTTGCCATGCAGGAGCGGCCAGAACCAAAACGGACAGCCGAGCAGCCGGACAGCGGACGGCGGACCGTTTTGCTGGACAACATCCTGCCCTATCTCATCAACCGGCTCGGCTTTCGCATGAGCCGCATGCTGAACCGCGACCTGCGCGCCTATGGCCTTGGCATCTCGCACTGGCGTGTTCTGGCGGTGCTCGACTCCGCCCGCGCTGTCACCATCAACGATCTCGCCGACTATGCGATGATCGAGCAGTCGACGCTGAGCAGGCTGGTGATGCGCATGGAGGAACAGGCGCTGGTGCGGCGCAAGCGCAGCGGTCCGGACGGGCGCGTCGTCACCGTGTCGATGACCGCGGAGGGACGCCGCGCCTACGAGAAGGTCCGCGCCATGAGCCTGGCCCATACCGAGCGTGTCGTGATGGGCTTTTCCGACCAAGAGAAGGCGACGCTGAAAAAGGCGGTGCGCCGCATGACCCGCAATCTCGAAAATTACGATATCGCCGATGCCGAGGCGGAAGGCCAGCCAGCGCGGATCGTCCCGCGCCGGCCATGAGGCTCAGTTCCCGGAACATTATGGTGATCCATTGAATCACCATCATGATCCATCACATTGCTTTCAAGCTGTTTTTCGCGTGCTCGCGATCCGCCTTCCGGGTCATTCTCCAGTTGTACCGATCGAGACCGGCCGCACCGGCGAGCCGGACCCGCCGCGCGACCGTAGCGGCAAGATCATCGTGCACGACGTCCATACCTTGTCGGCGGCCAGTTCGCCGAGCCGAGCGTTCTGGATCTGATGGATACCGGCCTCGGCGAGGTTGAAGCTGTGGATCGCGAAGGGCTGTCCGTCCGGTACGCCTTCCGGCGGCCCTGCCTTGCCCTGCAGCGCGCCGTCATTGACCGGATCGGTGAAGGGGTTGTCGAGTGCGATCAGCACGATGCGCTTTTCGGCCAGATATTGCGCGGCGTCGTAGGCCAGCCCCGGACCCATCCCGTAATAGGGCGTATTGCCGGCCGGATCCTGCCAGTTCTCGCTCCAGCCGGTGTGGATATAGACCACGTCGCCCGGCAGGATGCCACGTTCGGCAAGTCCCTGGCTTTCAAGCATCGCCTCGATATCGGCGGTTGTCACCCGGTCGCCCGCCCCCAGCGCCTCGCCGCCATTATGCGCCTTGGCGTCCAAAAGCACGGCCGAGGTGACGATCGGCGGCACGTGCTCGATACCGAGCTTGAGGAGCGGCGAATCCGGCGCCGGCTTGACCTGGTCCTGACTGTAGCCGCCATAATATTGCGCCGTGCCGGACGGGAACTCGCCCTGACCGTCCCAAGCTTTCGGCAGGATGGCGAAATGGCCGAGCGCGTCCATCTGCGTGCCTTGCGCACCGGGCTCGCCGCTTTCGACCTGCTCGCCGTTGAAGGCGTGCACGGTGCCGGGAATGCCGACCGTCGGGCGGTAAACATATTTCAGCGGCACGCCGAACGGCGACAGCGGCATGGTGTTGGAGCGTTCGTGCGACAGTTCGTAGGCCTTGGCGTTTGGCGCAGCCAGGTGCGCGGCGCAGCGCAGCCACGTCCCCTGCCCCAGCGCATTGGCCATGCCGACCTGATCGCCTTCGCCCCAGGGCGGGCTCGGCACCATCGTTTTGGAGCGTTCGACGGCATCGTTCAAACCGTCCGACTGCGCGAATGCGCCGCCCGCACCGACTACCGCGAGCGCCGCCAAGACGCCCAGAAGCTTTCTCATGATGGTCCTCCCTCGAATGCGCCGGCCGAACGTCCACGCGCGACCGGTTCTAATTATCTGCATTTACATATAATCAGGCCGACGAGCCAGTGTCGAGCGCGCGCAGATGCACGAAGGCGCGACCGGAGCCGGCCGCGCCTTTGTCTGCAGGAGAGGCTTCGAGGCTGGAGAAACCTCAGAACGCGCTGGGCAGCCGCATCTTCATGTGTTTGGTCTCCAGGAAGGCGTCAAGGCCTTCCGGTCCGAGCTCACGTCCCATCCCGCTCATCTTCCAGCCGCCGAACGGCGCCTGCAACTCGCTGGTGTCGTTGACGTTCACCCCGATCGCGCCGAATTCCAGCTTTTCAGCGATCGCCCAAAGCCGACCGAGATCGCCGCCATAAAGATAGGCGGCAAGCCCGTATTCGAGCCCGTTGGCCATCGCCAGCATGTCCTCGACGCCATCGAAGGGTGCGATCGCGGCAAGCGGACCATAGGTTTCCTCGCTCATCGGCATGCTGTCGAGCGGCGCATTGTCGATCACGGTCGGGCGATAGAAATGACCGTGCCTGAAGGCGCCGTCCTGCGGCGCGAAGCCGCCGGCGAGCAGGGTCGCGCCCTTGGCGAGCGCATCCTTCTTATGCGCCTCGACGCGGCGGATGACGGACGGATTGAGCACCGGTCCGTAACCCACACCGTCCTCCAGCCCGTTGCCGAGTTCGGTCGCCTCGGCGAGCGCGGCGAGGCAGTCGGCGAAATCGCGATGCACCTCGCGCGCCACCAGGATGCGGTTCACCGTGATGCAGATCTGGCCCATATTGGAGAATCCGCGCCGGTGGGCGGCCTTGGCCGCCGCCTCGATGTCGGCGTCGGGCATGACGATGAAGGGCGCATGGCCGCCGAGTTCGAGGCTGACCTTCTTCAGGTTGCCGGCGGCGTTGCGCATGATGTCCTGGCCGGCCGCGATCGAGGCGGTGGCGGAGATCATGCGTATCTTGGGATGGCGCGACAAGGCGGCGCCGGCGACCGGGCCGAGCCCCGGCAGATCGGCGATCGCGCCGGCAGGCAGGCCCGCCTCGTGGAGGCAGTCGACGAACATGCCGATCGCGAATGGCGTCTCGTGCGGGCTCTTGACCACCAGCGGGCAGCCGGCCGCGATCGCCGGGCCCACCTTCCAGCAATAAAGGTCGACCGGATAGTTCCATGGCACGATCGCCGCGCACACGCCGACCGGGTGGCGGGTCACCAGATTGCGGATGTCCGGCGCCGAGGCCGGCCGCAGCGAACCGCCGAGACGCACCGCCTCGCCGGCGTAATAGCGCAGAACCTCGGCGCCGAAGCGGATCTCCTTGATATTGTCGGCGATCGGCTTGCCCTGCTCGCGGGTCAGAAGCACAGCCATGTCGTGTTCGCGCTCGTTCATCAGCGCGGCCGTGCGCTCGAGGATCGCCCCGCGCTCGCGCGCAGCCATTTCCGCCATCACCGGCGCAACGGCAACGGCTGCCTCCACGGCTTGGTCGATATGGGTCTCGGCGGCAAGCAGCGTCGTGCCGACCGGCTTGCCGGTTGCCGGCTCGGCGATGTCGAAACGCTCGGCATCGTCGAAGAACCGCCATTGGCCGGCGATGAAAAATCCGCGTTGCATGGTCATTATCCCGATTGGTTGCTGTCGCCGGCTCAGCGCGCCTTCAGGCGGCGCCACAATTCAGCGTAGTTGCGGTCGTTCTGGGCGTCGGCCGCGGCCTTTTCCGTTGTGTTGGGCGAAACCATGACGAACGGCTTGACGCCGCGCCCGGCCAGTTTCTCGGCAGTGGCGGCGTTGATCGCCTGGCCGACGGCGATCGCGATCGAGGTCGAGGTCGCGCCCACTGCACCGTCCACACCGTCGATGCGGATCGATGCGTCGCCCTTCGGCACGCCGGTGTCGATGACCACATCGGCGAGCTCGAACAGCCGCTTGCCGCAGCTATGCCGCGAGGGCGTGCTGGAGGAGTGCGGCACCGAGGTCACGCCGATCACCTTCATGCCACGTGCCTTGGCGCCGACGGCGATGTCGAGCGTCACGGCGTTGAGGCCGGAATGGGAAAAGATCAGCATGGCGTCCTGCCCGTCGAGCTGGTGCGAGGCCAGGATCGCGTCGCCATAACCTTCGCGGCTGTGAATGAAGCGATACTGGCGCGCGCCACCGTCGCCGAGCACGCGATGGAAGGAGATCATCGTGCTTTCCACGATCGGCCGGAAGCCGGTGACCGTGCCGGTGCGCGGAAACATCTCCATGGCGGCGAACGAGCCGTGGCCGGTGCCGAAGGTGAAAACGAGCTTGTCGCGGGCAATCGCCTCGGCGCAGATTTCGGCGGCCGCCTCGATGGCCTCGGCCTGGGTTTCCATCACGGTATTGAGCCGCTCGATGACGAGCGCGAAATAGTTTTGGGCAATCGTGGTCATGCGAAGCTCCGTTGGATCGATTGGCGGACCGGCAAGCAGGCCGCGTTCAAAGGGATGTGATGGCGTTGAGCGCCGTCGTGAACAGCCGGTGCTCTGCGGCGGCCATCGCCTCCGGCTCCAGCTTGGCGCGGGTGACACCGTCGACCGTGCCGACACACAGGCTGGTGAAGCGGACGTCGAGCGCGGCCGCGGCATTGACCAGCGCCGAGGTCTCCATGTCGGCGGCGACGACGCCGCGTTCGGCAAGCATGGTGCGATTGGCGTCGACCCGCGCCTGGGTCTGCGCGTCGAGCGCGAACATGTCGCGATAAAACGCGTCAAAGGTGGCGAAGGTGCCGGTGTGGAGTTTGGCGTCGCCAGCTGCGACCGCCGTGGCCACTGCGCGGTTGAGGCCGGCGTCGGCGCGCTGCGCCTCGACATCGTCGACATAGGACCGGGAAGTCCCTTCGAAACAGGCGATGCGGTCGCTGAGCACGAAATCGCCGGGCGCGACCGGCGCAAAATACATCGCCGTGCCGATACGCATGAAGCTCTTGACGCCGAGATCGGCCAGTTCGTGCAGCACGACGGTGGCGATTGGCGCGCCCATGCCGAAGGCGACCGCCGTCACCTTTTTGCCGGCATAGGTTCCGGTCACCGACTTGAGCCCACGCTTAACCGGCATCGGCCGGGCGTCGTCGAGCAACAGCGCGATGCGGTCGACCCGGTCGGGATCGCCGGCCAGCAACGCGCTGTCGCCGACATCGGCTTGCGAATAGCCCAGATACCAGGCCGATTTCATGAAAGGCTCCTTTCTGCGCGACCGCGGACCTCGAGCATCTGCCGGGTCGCCGCCGCCGCGACCTGCGCGGCGGCGTGCGGATCGCCGTCTTTCAAATATGCGCCGATGAAAGCGCCGGCGAAGGTGTCTCCGGCGCCGGTCGGGTCGGAGACGGAAACCGGATCGGCGGCGACGATGCGGCTTTGCCCACGGACGCCGACCTGATAGCCGCGCCGGCCCATCGTCTCGATCACGATCTGATCGTCGCGGGTACCGGCTGCGATCAGTGCGCGTTCGGCCTGATTGCAGAAGATGACGCTTGCCCGCGCCGAAAGCCGTGCGCACAGGGCCGGCGTGAAGCAGGTCGGGTCGTTCTTGGCCACCCAGTAGAGTGTCGCGTCCGGCCCGACGAGATCGAGGATTTCGGCAAGCAGATGCCCCGGCCCGACGGTGACGCACACATGCGCCGCCTCGGTGAGGCGATGGCGCTGGACTGGGGTCAAAGCCTCGCGGCCGGCGAAACCGGGATCGTAGAGGCAGATCGAGGTTCCGTCAGCCTGGTAGAGCATCAGCGAGACCGGCGAGCGCGGCGCGTCGATCCTGGCAAGCGCGTCGGTCGCCATGCCCGCCTCTCCGGTCATGCGCATATAGGTATCGCCGGCCTGGTCGGAGGCGACCCAGCTTATCGGGGTCGCCCGATGACCGCAGCGCGCCAGCGCCGCGCCGGCATAGGCCGGCGAGCCGCCGAGCCGCGGCCAGGCACCGGGATCGCGAAAGCGGATCTGCGTCGTGCTGTCGCCCGCCACCGTGCCGTCGAGGAGCGCGGGGTAGTCCAAGCTGGCGTAACCGGTGATGACCACCTCAGCCATTGGCATCGCCGGCAAGCTGGGACAGCGCCTCGTCGAGTTCGACGACATGACCGAGATAGCGGTCGATGTCTTCCAGCGAGGCCTCTTGGAGATTGGCGCGGTTGGAGTTGGTGGCCTGACGCGGCACCACGACCCTAAAACCGTTGGCGAAGGCGTCCTGAGAGGTCGCGCGCACGCATACATTGGTCTTCACACCGCATATGATCGCGGTCTCGACGCCGTTTTCCCTCAGCATCAGGCCGAGATCGGTGGCAAAGAAGGCGCTGTAGCGGCGCTTGACGATCTCGACCTCACGCGGGTTGTCTGTCAGCGGACCGAAGCCCTCGAAATAGGCGGCGTCGAAACCGCCTTCGAGGCAATGCTCGGGCAGGCGTTTCTGCTCGAAGTCGATCAACCCGCGGCGATGGCGGTCGAGCGTGTGGACGATCAGGCGGTTGCCTTTGCGGGCGGCGTCCAGAAGCCGGCGCACCGGCTCAACGGTCTCGCCCGCTGACGCATAGTAGTTTTCCCCTTTCGGATGCAGGAAGGAATTCTGCATGTCGATGACGATCAGTGCGGGTTCGCTCATGCTTGCGCCTTTCTTTTCAGGTTCCAGGCCGTCAGGCACAGGCCGAGAATGACCATCGCGTATGGCAGGGTGCCGATCAGTTGCGGCGGCAGGCCCACCGTCTGCAGGCGGATCTGGGTCGCATCGAGAAAACCGAAAAATAGGCACACCAGCGCCGTGCCGACCGGCCGGTTGCGGGCGAAGTAGAAGGCGGCGAGCGCGATGAAACCGCGGCCGGCCGTCAGCCCTTCGTTGAACAGGCCGATGGAGGCCAGCGCCAGGTGCGCGCCGGCAAGGCCCGAATAAAACCCGGCAAAGGCCGTGCCGAAATCCTGCAGCGACTTTTCGCGCAGCCCAACGGCGCGGGCGACATGCGGCGCGTTGCCGGCCGCGCGCAGGCGCAGACCGAGGCGCGTATTGGCAAGCAGGAACGGAAGCGCGGCGACACTCAGCCAGGCGAAGACGGTGAGCGGGTCGAGATCAGAAAGCGCCTCACCGACAAGCGGCAGCGCGGCGACGGAACCAGGCAGCAATTTGGGCAGCAATTCGACGTGGGGCATGCGCAAGGTGCCGCTGGCGTCGAAGCCGACATTCATGATGAAACCGACGAAACCGGCGACCAGCACGTTGAGGCCTAGACCGGCGATGATCATGTTGGCGCGCGCGCGGGTGATCGTCAGCGAAAACAGATAGCCGATCGCCGCCGACACGATGGCCGCGGCCAGGACCGCGACGCCCCACGAGCCGGTCGCCGAGGAAACGACGACGGCGACGAAGGCGCCGGTGAGCATTTTTGCTTCCAGCGCGATGTTGACGATGCCACCCTGGCGGTTGACCAGCCCGCCGATGGCGGCAAGCAGGATCGGCGTGGCGAGCACGACCGAGGCGGCCAGAACCTGTTCGGCAATCTGCATCATGACGCCCGTCCCCGCCGCAGCGACAGGCGGCCCAGTTCCATCACCGCGAAGATCATCACCGTTCCCTCGATCACGTTGACGATGTCGAGCGGCACGTCGGAAAACAGCTGAATGGTGGTGCCGGCCGAGGCCAGCGCACCGAACAAGACGGCCCCGAACACGATGCCGAAGGCAGAATTGCGGGCAAGCAGCGCCACCGCCATGCCGGTGAAACCGTAGCCGGCGGAAAAGCCGTCGGAGAATTTGTGCACCTGGCCAAGCGCGTGGCTGGCGCCGCCAAGCCCGGCGACGATGCCCGAAATCGCCATCACCAGGACGATGGAGGCGGGGATCGCGATGCCGACGGCACGCGCGAAACGCTGGTTGAGGCCGACCAGCTTGGCCTCGTAGCCGGCCGGCGTCCAGCGCGCCCAGACCCAGTAGGCGGCAACGCAGGCGAGCCCGATCAGAAAGCCGCTGTGAAGCGTCGAGGGCGGCATCAGCCTGGAAAGTTCGGCCACGGCATGGATGGTGTCGGTGGTGTTGTTGCCGGACGTTTCCGACAAAAGCAGCGTGTTGACCAGGAAGCCGGACAGCCCCAGCGCGATGAAGTTGAGCATCAGCGTCGACACCACCTCGTCGACATCGAGCCGCGCCAGCAACAGGCCCGGCACATAGAGCCAGACCCCGGCAACCGCCATCGCCGCCACCATGGCGAGCGGCGCGATCGACCAGCCCAACGCCACCGGCAAAAGGGCGCCGGCGGCCGCCGCCGCCAGCCCGCCGAGCACGAAAGCGCCGTCGACGCCGACATTGAAGACGCCGGAGCGAAAACAGATCGCCGTGGCAACGGCGGTGAACAGAAGCGGGGTCGCGGCCGACAGGGTGGCCGCGACGCGCCGCGACGAGCCGAAACCCTCCGACAGCATCAGCGCATAGGTGTCGAGCGGGTTTTCGCCGATGAAGGCCAGGACCACCGCCCCGACGAAAAAAGCGAACAGGACCGGCAGCGCGAAGCGCAAGATGTCTGCCGCCATGCGTTCGAGCGCCGGCACCAGGCTCGGCCGGCCGGAGCCCGGCTCCGTGGTCGCCTCAGCCATTGGCCGCCTCCTTGTGACTGTCCTGCTGCAGCATCAGCCGCCCGATCGCCTCCGGCGTCGCGGTTTCGTCGGCGATCTCGCCGACGATGCCGCCCTCGGCCATCACCACGATGCGGTCGGACAGCGCGATCAACTCGTCGAGTTCCTCCGACACCAGAAGCACCGCGCCGCCGCGCGCGGCGAACTCGCGCAGGATCGCGTGAATGGCGGCGATGCCGCCGAGATCGACGCCGCGCGTCGGCTGGGCAACGACGAGCAGCGCCGGCTCGGTCGCGATCTCGCGGGCAAAGACGAGGCGCTGCTGATTGCCGCCCGACAGGCTGGCGACCGGATCGGACAGGCGGCCGAACCGCACCTTGAGCTGCGACAGGCGGCGGAAGGCCTCGGCCCGCACGGCGCCCAGGCGGCGGAACGGACCGCGGCGGAAGGCCGGCGCGCGCTGGCTCGCAGCCATCACGTTGTCCTCGATCGACGCGGCCTTGGCGAGCCCCTCATGCGCGCGGTCGGGGCTGATATAGCCAAGGCCCGCGGCGCGGAAATCGGCATTGTCGCAGCCGGCGAGCGCGTGCCCCTTAAGGCGCACCGTGCCCGAAGACGGTTTTCTCAGGCCGACGACGCACTCGATGAACTCGTCCTGGCCGTTGCCGGCGATGCCGGCCATGCCGACAATCTCGCCCGCACGCACCCGAAGATCGACCGCCCGCACCGGGTGCGAGCCGGCAAGCGCGGGCGCGCTCAGCCCCGACACCTCGAGCACCGGCTCGCCGGCAGCGGCGCGCACAGCAGCAGCCGGCGGTGCTACAGACGCGGCCTCGCCGACGATGTGGCGCGTCATCGTGTCGATGTCGGTCTCGCCGATGCGGGAGGAGGACACAACCCGGCCGCGGCGCATGATGGTCACACGGTCGGCGAGCGCGATCACCTCGCGCAGCTTGTGGCTGATAAACACGATCGACGTGCCCTGATCGCGCAATTGACGCAAAAGCATGAACAGGTCGTCGGCCTGCTGCGGCGCCAGTACGGCCGTCGGCTCGTCGAGGATCAGCACTTTCATGCCGCGCTGCAAGAGCCGCAGGATTTCGGTATATTGCTGAATGTGGACCGGCGCGGTGCCGGCACGGCGGTCCCAGTCGATCGCCAGGTCGGTCTTGGCAGCCAGGGCATCGCCGGCCGCGCGCGCCGCACGCCAGTCGATGCGGCGGCCAAGCGGCAGTGCGGCCGTCACCGGCTCGTGGCCGAGCACGAAATTCTCCAAAAGGGTCAGTTCCGGCGCCAGCATGAATTCCTGGTGCACCATGCCGATGCCGAGGCCGAGCGCCTGCTCGGGGTCGCGCAGCCGGATCGGCCGGTCGTTGAAGACGATGCTGCCGGCGTCGGGCTGTTCGAGCCCCTGCAAGAGTCGCATCAGGGTCGATTTGCCGGCGCCGTTCTCGCCGACGATCGCATGAATCTCGGCCGGCGCGACCTCCAGCGTAATGCCGCTATTGGCCTGTACGGCGCCGTAGCTCTTGGCGACGTCGCGCGCGCCCAGCCGCACGGCGACCGGCGCGGCGCTATGATTTCGGGTGTCGGCCAAAACGGTTTACCGGGCTTTTGCAACGGAAAGAAAGACCGGGCGCCACGCGCCCGGCCCAAGCGGCGATCGATCAGTTGTAGAAGTCGGGATAGCCCTTCTCGGTCACATCCCAGACCTCGACCGAACCGTCGACGATGCCGGCCTTCAATTCCTCAACCTTGGCGAGATAGGCGGCGGGAATGCGGTCCTTGGTGTGCTCCATGTCCGACAAGGCCACGCCGTTTTCCTTCAGACCGAAGGTCAGCACCTGGCCGCCGGGAAACGCCCCGCCGGCATAGTCCTCGAGAATCTTTTCGACCGCCACGTCGACGCGCTTGACCATGCTGGTCAGCACATGGCCGGGCGCCATGGAGTCCTGGTCGGTGTCGACGCCGATCGCATAGCGGCCTTCCGCCTTGGCCGCCTCGATGATGCCGATGCCGGTGCCGCCGGCGACCTGATAGACGATGTCGGCGCCCTCGGCGAACATCGCCTTGGCGAGTTGTTCGCCCTTGGCCGGATCGCCGAAGGATTCAGCATAGGCGACCTTGACGTCGATATCCGGGTTGACCGCCTTGGCGCCCTGGATATAGCCGACGATGAACTTGTCGATGCCCGGCGACTTGACCCCGCCGATGACGCCGATCACCGGATCGGCATTGATGCCCTCGATCGACGTGTCGGTGGTGACCTGGGCGGCGAGCGCGCCGGCTAGATAGGAGCCCTGGTGCTCGGCAAACACCACCGAGGCGAGATTGTCGCCCTCGCGGGTCTGGTTCATGATGACGAAATTGGTGTCGGGATAGTCGGGCGCGATCTTCTGCATCGGCTCGCCGTGGATCCATTCCAAGCTGACGACCAATCCGAAGCCGCCATCGGCGGCGCGGCGCATGATCTCCTCGCCCTGGGCGACGACATCCTTGGATTCGATCGGACGGCCCTCGACGCCGGTCTTTTCGAGCCCGGCCTTGAAGCCGGCATAGGCGGTGTCGTTCCACGAGCCGTCGCCAAGTCCGCCCTGGGCGATGATCAGCGCGGCCGGCGCCACGTCGGCGGCCGCCGCCTGCGGGGCGGCGACGGCACCCAGAACGGTCGATACGGCAAGCAGTTTCGTCAGGTTTTTCATTAAATTCCCCTTTTCCATTGGCTCCAACCTTTGGTTCAGAAATCCGCCCCCGCAGCGACGATGCGCAGGCCGGAGCCGGCATGGCGTTCGCCGCGGACCAGATGGGTGTCGTAGGTGTAGAAATCGGCGCGATAGACCGCTTCGACCGCCTCGACCAAAAGATTGTCGGCGGCGTAGCTGGTTCGGAACACGACCATGACCGGGCTCGGCGCGGCCACGGCGAGCACGGCGCATTCCGCCACCGTGGCTAGCCGCGCGGTGACGCGCTCACGCGCCTCGCGCACCGCCAGGCCGGCGGTCTCGAAACGGGCGTAGAGCGAAAATTCCGGATCCTCGAGCAGCGCTGCCGCGTCGTCGCCAGCAAGGCCGATACGCTCGCACACGGCGGCCGGGATCACCGAGCCGTGGACCGCGCAGGGCTCGCCGTCGATCAGGCGCACGCGCTCGAGCCGGTGCGCCGGCGCGGCGACGCCGAATTGCTGCGCCTCGGCGTCGTCTGCTTGGCGAAAGGCGAGCAGGCGCTGCTCGGAGCGGTGCCCATCCTGGCGCGCGGTCTGGGAAAAGCTCAACAGATGGCCGGCCTTGCGGTGCAGCGAGCGGTTGGCGACGAAACTGCCCGCGCCCTGGCGGCGGGTGACGAAGCCCTGCGAGACAAGCTGCTCGATGGCGCGCACGACGGTGCCGCGGCTGACGCCGTTGGTCGCGCAAAGCTGCGCCTCGCTCGGCAGCCGGTCGCCCGGCTTCAGCACGCCGCCCTCGATGCGCGCGCGCAGCTCCTCGGCGAGGACGAGATATCGGGGCGTGCTGGCGACCATCGGCTTCATGTCAGCACGGTAAAATAGACTAGTTGACTAGTCAAGTTGGAAATTGCGCTCATCCCCCGCGCGGGATCTCGGCCGCCTGCGCCCTCTCTCGCTTCCCGCAAACCGCCGGCCACCGGCCACCGGCCCGGCCGCACCGCCATTGCCCTGGGGCGCGGCGCCCGCCGCCGGCCGGTTCGCTTGCGACGTCGCCGACCGCGCACGGCTCCATTGCCGCCGCGCGCCACCAACGCCGCCGGCGACGCGGGGCGCACTCCAATCCTTCTGTCAGGACGACAACCAGAAACGTGGTTCGACGATTTAGTCCCATCAGCCTCCGCCGGCCCTGGCAACAAATATTCGCCCCCGGCCGCCGTCGCGGGCGAAAGCTTGCTTGACAGGCTTGCCGCGGCGACTCTATATCCGCCGAGCCTTGCGGTTCGGGCCTGCCCGGACACCGCGCCGCCTCGCGGCGTGAACGGGGCGGAGTAGCTCAGCCGGTTAGAGCAGAGGAATCATAATCCTTGTGTCGGGGGTTCGAGTCCCTCCTCCGCTACCACCAATTTCAAGGGCTTACGGCCTATCCCGCCCGAATCCATGTCGCGCCATGTTGCAACTGGCGATCCTTAATTTTCAAGGGTTTTCACTGACAATCGGCAGTCCGACGCAACTTGGATTGCAACATGACAGATGGCGCGAATATAGAACCTCGGTTGACCAAGCGCGCTCTCAGCCTGGCAATTCTCGGTGCCGTGAAGCGCGCCGGGCGAACCGTGCACCGAAGCAACCTCCTAGGAACAGGCTATTCGCGCGGTGACCTAGCACATTATCTGGATCGAACAACACTCAGCGACGATGAGCGACAGGACGCGTATACCTGCTTCGAAGATCTTCTCCGCGTGCGTCTGCTCACACAGCCACGAATGGACATTTCTGCTCCGGACGATTGGGTAATGGTGTCACCTGCTGGTGTGGCCGCGCTCGAGCGCGGCGCGGTTGATGATCTCGACACTGCTCTGCTGAAATTGGATCCCCGTTTCCTGGAAATGCGTGAAGGCATGTGGGTGGCCGCGCTGAGCGCGAATCCGGATCGCGTTCGTCAAGCAGCACAGTCTGCGCGGGAACTGATCGATCAAGTCCTCAAAGACCACGGTAAGGGAGAAACACGTAGGCTGCGAGCGCGATCGCTGATGACCAAAATTCGAGGCAGTCGGTCAGAAAAAGATGAGGCCATCGCAGAAAATGCAATCGATCTTTTGCTTTCTGTCGCCGATAAGCTCATCAGCGAGTCTCACAGCCGGAAAAACGTGATGGCTCGAGACATCAGTGACCTTCTGCAGACAGCTGAGATCGCTTTGCGCCGCCTCTTGAGTTGACGGCTGCATCACTCCCTGAAGTCTTTGTTTGGGCTCATCCGAAGGAATGCCACTTCGGATCAGCGACCATGGGCCGGTCGTAGAACGTTCCGCCCAGTTCGCCCATTGATGCCCGCTGTATGGCCATCATCGCGGCCGATGCACCGTCGATCCGGTCCCGGCTGGCTGCTTTCGAAAATAGCCGATTGCCGTTCCTGTCGGGCTTCGTCATGGCGATGTTTTCGAAGCACCACCGCAGCACCGGATTTCCGCCGTGCAGCATGCGGCCAGCCTGACATCGGTGGTTCGGCGCGGATGTTCCAGGGCGGTGACGCCCGATCCCGCTTCCGGCTTTCCGATCCAGATCCCGGCCCGGCCCGGCCTTCCGAGGATCGTGGCTGTTGGCCTCGCCCGCTACCGCGCCGCCCGCAGCTGCCGCGTGGCTGCCGCATCGACCCGGTCGCCGTCGATCTTCACCCCGTAGATCGTCTCGGCCTCTTCCCGACTCAGCAGTTCGTCGAGCACGTCGCGCAGCACCCGGTCGGGCTCGCGCTCGAACGGATCGCCGAAACCGCCGCCCGAGGAGGACCTCATGCGCAACACGTCGCCGGCGCGCAGATGCAGCACCTTGATGCGTCCGACGGTGCGGCTTGCCTGCCCGGGCGCGTCGATTTCGGCCAGGCTGTTGCCGCCGGGCGTGCCGCCGGCCACGCCCCACGGGCGGCAGCGGAACCGGTCGAGCCCGCGCACGGTGATCGCGGCTTCCGGGGCCCGGTTCTCGAGCTCGATCGCCACCGACGCGCCGCCGCGAAACCGGCCGTGGCCGAAACTGCCGGCAACCAGGTCGTGGCGGCGCACGACCAGCGGCATCTCGCTTTCGACATGCTCGACCGGCGCGCTTTTCAAAACGGCGATCATGGTGTCGCTCGCGTCCACCCCGTCGCCGCGCACGCGTCCGCCGGAACCGCCCGAAAACGGCTCGACGACGGCGACGCGCTGCCGGCCGTCGCCCGACGGGCTCCAGGCATAGCTTATGATCCCGGCCTGACCCGCGCCGCAGGCGACGATGCCACCGGGCACCGCCTGGTTGAGACAGCCCATCAAGGTGTCGTAGCTGCGCATCACCGCCACGAAGCGGTTGCCCATGGCGGCGGGAAATGTCGCGTTCATCACGCTGCCGCGCGGCGCGCGGGCGCGGATGGGACGCATGATTCCGCCATTGACGGGAATGTCCGGCTCGACGGTGTGGATATAGTGGGTCAGCGCGAGGCACAGAAAGGGGTGGGTGCGGTCTCCGGTGGTAAAGTTGAAGGCCGCGCGCACCTGCGGCGAGCTCCCGTCATAGTCGATTTCGGCCTCGTCGCCGCGAATGATGAGCCTGCAGCGGAACTCGATATCGGCGCCATTCTGGTCGCCCTCGATCCGGTCGGCGAAGCTGTACTGCCCGTCCGTCAGCCCCGAAATCGCGCGGCGCGCCTTCATCTCCGCGTAGGCCATCACATCCGCCACGCCCTGCTCGAAACCGGCGCGGCCGACCTTTTCGCACAGTTCGTTGATGCGTCGGTCGAGCAGGCGCATTGCCGCCATCATCGCCTCGAGATCGCCCCAGATCGCCTCGCCGATGCGCGAATTGTCATGCAGGATATCGACGATGTCCTGGTTCAGCCGCCCGGCCTCGACCAGTTTTTTCGGCCGGATCCGCAAGCCCTCCTGAAAACACTCATAGAGATCGGGCGAGATGCTTCCGGGCACCGCGCCGCCAATGTCGGAGGCATGGATGAAAGACCAGGCAAAACAGGCGAGCCGGCCGTCGACGAAGATCGGCCGCGCCATGTGGATATCCATCATGTGGGTGACGACGCCTTCGGTGCGGAACGGATCGTTCGAGATCAGCACGTCGCCGGGCTGGAGCTGCTCGGCGCAAAAATGCTTCAGCAGGCCGGCGATCGTCTGCCCGCTTCCCGTCACGACGCCGGTCTGCATGGGATAGGCAAAGAAATACCCGTCCAGATCGGCCACGGCGACCTGGAAATCCTGGGTCTGCTTGACGAAGGTCGTATGCGCGGTCCGGTAGGCCAGCGTGGCCGCCTCCTCGGCCATCGCGGAAAACCGGTTCTTCATGATTTCGGTCTGGACGGGATCCATCGCTTGCTCCCTACCGTCGTTCCATCTCGAGATTGCCGAGGCCGTCGACGCGCGCCCGAAACCCGTCCGGGACAAGGATGGTGGCGATGGCCTGCTGCACGATGGCCGGGCCGTCGCAGCGCCAGCCCGTTCCCAGATCGGGCCAATCCCACACCGCCACGCGCCGCCAGGCGCCGTTCAGCCGGATATCGCGCTCGCCGACCGGAACAGCCGCGCCAACGCGCTCGGCAAGCATGCCCGCCGCCGGCCGCGCGCGCGGCCCGATCGTACGCACGCGCAGCGCGTCGATGCTGACGGGAGCCTCGCGGTCACAATAGTCGAACAATCTTTGATGCTGGTCGTGGAACGCCGCCTCGGCGGCCGCGACCGACATTGCGCCGGCCTGTGGCGCGGACACGTCGACGGATATCGTGAAAGACTGGGCGGCGTAGCGCATATCGGCCAGATAGACGTGACGCACCGCGGCCAGTTCCGTCACCTTTTGGGCGGCAAGCCAGCGCCTGCCCTCCTCCGCGAGGGCGGCAAAACCGACGACGAGTTCGTCGGTCCCGAGCCGCTGACCGTGCACGGAGCGGACCGCGTCGTGCATCATGTCGGACACGAGGCCGCCGAAGGCGCAAAAGACGGAGGGAATGCGCGGTACCACGATGCGGCGAATGCCGACTTCCTCGGCGAGCAAAGGGCCGTGGATGCCGCCGGCGCCGCCGAATATCATCATGGTCAGGTCGCCGGCGCTGACGCCGAGCCTGGCCAGGAAAGGTGTGATCTTGGCAAGCATTTCGGAAGTGGCGACCGCCACGGCGCTTTCGGCGACCTGCACGCTGTCGAGACCGAGCCGCTCGCACAGCGGCTGCAGGGCCCGCACCGCCAGGTCCCGGTCTAGACTCAAGCGACCGCCCAAAAGCCCATCGCCGGGCAGATAGCCAAGCAGGAAATAGGCGTCCGACAGTGCCGGCTCGTCGCTGCCGAGACCATAACAGGCAGGCCCCGGCGACGAACCGACGCTGCGCGGACCGACTTTCAGCACGCGGTCGTCGAGCCCTATGACGGAGCCGCCGCCCGCCCCCATCGCCTCGACCGCGGTCACCGGCATCATCAGCGGAAAATCGCCGACTTCCGCCTGCCCGGCGGTGGTCGGTCGCCCGCTCTCCACCAGCGACACGTCCACCGACGTGCCGCCCATGTCGAATGTAAGCACATGATCGATCCCGACATGCTCGGCGAGCACCTGGGCCGCGGTCACGCCCGCGGCCGGGCCCGAAAGCAGCGTGTGGATCGGCAGCCTGCGCGCCTCGTCGACCGACATGATGCCGCCGTTCGACTTGGTCAGATAGAGGCGCGCCTCGGGGTAGCGGGAACGCAAAAAACCGTCGATCTCGTGCAGATAGTCCTGCATGAGTGGCTTCACATAAACATTGAGTAGGGTCAGCACGGCGCGTTCGTACTCGGCCTGTTGCGGCCACACCTCGTGCGAGGCCATCACCTCGAGCCGGGGGAACTCGCCGCGCGCGATCTCCAGCGCTCTCACCTCGTGCTGTTGGTACCTATAGGCGTTCACAAAGCAGATCGCGGCGCCGGCCAGGCCGCGATCGAGCATGGTGCGCAACGCCCCGCGCAGGCCGTCCTCGTCGAGCGGCCGGTCCTCGGTGCCATCCGCAAGGATGCGGCCGCCAACGGCGAAGACGTTTTGGCGCGGGACAAGCGGCCTGGCTCTCCGGTTAAAGAGGTCGACCGGCTTGTCGAGACGCAGCCGCGCCAGGCCGAGAATGTCGCGAAACCCTTCCGTGGTGATCAGTCCGACCGGAGGCTGCGAACGCTCTATCACCGCATTCGTGCTGACGGTCGTGCTGTGCACCACGGTCAGAGGCGCCTGATCAGAATAGCCGAGCTCGGCGACGATCTCGTCAATACCCCGCTTGACCGCCTCGGCGAAATTTGGCCGCGAGGTGGGAATCTTGCGGCTTTCGATCTGCGCGTAACCGTCGCCGTCATCCTTCCAGACGGCGAAATCGGTGAACGTGCCGCCGATGTCGATACCGATCCTGAGCATACCGCGCTCCTAAAACGCTAGCCACGAAAACGGGTGCGCGCCGACGGGCGGCTTCCTCGATGATCGCGCAGCCGCGCCAACGATTAGTGATATCCGGATAAGAGTGCCGGCCGCCCGCAACGACCCTACGGCCTTTGCGGGCGACAGAAACCGCGCCGTCAGTTCTTCCAGACGTCGCCGAGAACGCGCAGCCAGTTGCCCGACATCACTTTCTCGATATCGCTCTCGTGGTAGCCGCGCGCGCGCATCCTGTCCCAAACCAGCGGCGTCTTGGAGATCGTCTCCATTCCCTCGGTCGAGCGGTCCTCATAGGTGTACCAATCGCCGAGCACGCCGGTGACGTTGGGATAGAGACCATTCGGCCCCCACATTTTCTGCCAGTCGGCCTTGGTCTGACCGATGTCCTCCGGCAGGTCGCTGGCAAACGCCACGTGCTCGATGCCGCCGACCTTGACCAGGTGATCGAGGTGATCCAGGTAATCGTCGAGCGTCGGGCGCTGGTCCCAGCGCACGACGGGCGCCCAGGTGACGGCGCCGATCAGGCCGCCGGTCTTGGCGACGCCGCGGATCATCTCGTCGGTCTTGTTCCGCGGGCTGGGGCACACGGCATAGGCGTTGGCATGACTGAAGACCAGCGGGCGTTTGGCCGCCGCCAGATAGTCGAGGCTTGTGCGGTGGCCGCAATGCGACAAATCCACCAAAATGCCGAAGTCTTCCATCGCGTCGAGCCACATGCGGCCGGCTTCGGTGATGCCCCGGTCACCCATATCCGTGAAGGACGCCCCATAACCGAACGCATTGCGCTCGTTGTAGGTGGGCTGGATGATGCGCATGCCCAGGGCGTGGAAGCTCGCAAGCAGCTTGACGTCGGGCTCCACCATCAAGGTGTTCTGCGCACCGAGAATGATGCCGACCACACCCTTGTCGTGGGCGGCGACGATCTGGTCGACGGTCGTGACGACGGTCGCCAGTTCGGGCACGGCCTCGATCGCGCGGCGCGCGTCCTCGAGTTGCAGCAACGCGTCGTGAAGATGCGCTCCCGGCCTGATTGCCGTCAGGTTCATCGCCGAGATGCCCCCTTCGAGCGTCCGCTTGAGCTGGCCCGGGGTGACCCCAGCGCAGTTCAGCCCATCGATAACGATCGGGCGCGTTTTTGTTTCGGCACTCATCTATACCTCACTTACATCTTGACTGCTGTTGGTGGTTGGGAGCTGTGGGCGGGTGCGCGCGGCATAGGCGGCAACGCGCCGCCGCCCGGCGGGCGACAGAATGTCCAGCGGGTCGGGTGAGCCTTCCCAATCCGGCAGGTCGTCGACCCTGTGACAGGCCACCGCCTTGTCGGCGCCGACATCGGTGAGCGTCGGCTCTTCCTTTCGGCAGCGGTCGACGGCAAACGGGCAGCGGGGATGGAAACGGCACCCTTGTGGCAAATTGATCGGGTTGGGAATTTCGCCCGACAACGCCATCCGGTTCAGCCTTTCGCGTGGATTGGGCTGAGGTATCGCGGACAGAAGGGCCCGCGAGTAGGGATGGCGCGGACTGGCGAAAAAATCCCGCTTCGGCGCGGTTTCGATGATCTTGCCGAGATACATCACCGCGACCCGATCGGCGATGTGTTTGACCACCGCCAGATCGTGCGAAATGAAAAGATAGGACAGGCCGAGCTGTGCCTGCAGATCGCCCAACAGGTTGATCACCTGAGCCTGGATCGAGACATCGAGGGCCGAGACCGGTTCGTCGCACACCACAAGCTGGGGACGAACGATCAATGCCCTGGCGATCCCTATCCTTTGCCGCTGCCCGCCCGAAAATTCGTGCGGGTACCGACCGGCATATTCGGGGGCGAGCCCAACCTGCTGCATCACCTCGTGGATGCGCGCCCGGCGTGTCGCCTGGTTTCCGAGATCGTTGACGATCAGCGGCTCCTCCAGCGTCTGCCAGACCGTCATCCCGGGATTGAGCGAGGCGAACGGATCTTGAAAGATGATCTGCATATGCCGCCGGAAACGCCGCAATGGCGAACCGCGCAGCGCGCCGATGTCGCTGCCGTCGAAGCGGACGGTTCCCGCCGAAGGCTCGATCAGGCGCATGGCGAGCCGCGCGGTGGTCGACTTCCCACATCCGCTTTCGCCCACCAGCGCCAGCGTCTCCCCGCGCTTCAGCGAGAAGGACACGCCGTCGACGGCCCGCAACACCTGCTTGCGCCGGGTAATCAGCGATTGGGAGACCGTATAGGTCTTGGACAGGTCGCGTATTTCCAGAAGCCCTTCGGTCACGATTGGCCCTCCTCGATTGGCGCCTTCAGGCAGGCAACGGCGTGTCCGTCGGCCACGGCCGTCAATTCGGGCCGGTGCCGGGTACATTCCTGACCGCTGAAGACGCATCTGGGATGGAATCGGCACCCCGGAGGCATCGACGCAACCGGCGGCACCACCCCGTCGATGGCCAGCAGCCGCGTGGCGGCCTGGTCCATGCGTGGAATGCTGCCGAGTAGACCGAGCGTGTATGGGTGCTGCGGGTCGGCGAAGAGCGCGTCGCAGGTCGCCTTCTCCGCTATGCGTCCGGCATACATGACGGCAACCTCGTCGGCGACCTGCGCCACGACACCCAGATCGTGGGTGATCAGAACGATCGCCATATTGGTCTCCTGCTGGAGGTCGCGCAGAAGATCGAGAATCTCGGCCTGGACGGTCACGTCAAGCGCCGTCGTCGGCTCGTCCGCGATCAGCACCTCCGGCTTGCAGGACAACGCCATGGCAATAGCCGCGCGCTGGCGCATGCCGCCCGACAATTGGTGCGGATATTCGTCGAAACGTCTCTCCGCCGCCGGCATGCGCACCTGCACCAGCGCCTCGATGGCACGGCGGCGCAGCACTTCGTAGGACGACTTGCGATCATGCGCGCGCATCGCCTCGACGATCTGGAACCCGACGGTCAGAACCGGATTGAGACTGGTCATCGGCTCCTGGAAGATCATCGCGATGCGATTTCCGCGGATCCGCCGCATCTCGGCCGGCGACAAGTCGAGCAGGTTTCGTCCGGAAAACTCGATCCGTCCCTCAACCCGGCAAGGCGGCGGCACCAGCCCCATCACCGACAGCGAGAGCATCGACTTGCCGCAACCGCTTTCGCCGACGATGCCGAGTGTCTTGCCACGCCGTACCGACAAGTCGACGCCGTCGACCACCGTCACGCCGCCGGGGCGGGAGCCCAGGGTCGTGCGTAGCTGCTTGATCGACAGGATCTCTTCGTGCCGATCAACACCGGCGCTGGTCCCACAGGTCGCGGTCGCGTTCATCGGCCGTCCTCGCCGGACAAACGGGGATCGAGGGCATCACGCAGGACATCGCCAAGCATGTTGATGGCAAGAATGGTCGACGCGATGGCAATGCCCGGAAACACCGAGGCGGCCCAGGCCAGGCTGATATATTTCTGGCCCTCGCTGATCATGCCGCCCCATGTGGGCGTGGGGGGCTGGATGCCGAGTCCCAGAAAACTCAGCGTCGCCTCGATCAGGATCATGCGCGACAGTTCGTAGGTGGCGAATACGATCGTTGCCGACAGCACGTTGGGGCCGATATGCCGGAAGATGACACGCATTGCCGGCGCGCCGATAGCCCGGGCGGCCTCGACATACTCCATTTCCCGCACCGAAATGACCGCCGCGCGAACGATGCGGGCAAATTGCGGCCAGCCGGAAATGCCAAGCACCACGATCAGGGTGAGCACGGACGAGCCGACGACGGCGACCACCGCGATCACCAGCAGGATCACCGGAAAGGCGAGTTGCATGTCGATCAGGCGCAAGACAAGCGCATCCGTCCTGCCGCCATTGTATCCCGCGACCAGTCCGACCGTCGTGCCGATGCTGCAGGAGATGACAACCGCCGCGATGCTGATCAAAAGCGTCGCGCGCGCGCCGTAGATGATGCGCGACAGAATATCGCGACCAAGCTGGTCGGTTCCCAGGAAATGCCCCTCCGGTCCACCCAGGAAGGACGGCGGCGCGAGCCTTGCCAAAAGGCTCTGCTCGGCGGGATCGTGCGGCGCCAAGAGGCCGGGCGCGAGCGTGGCCCCGAGGGCCAACCCGACCACGATCAGGCTGGTGACGGCCACCGGCGAGCGCAGATGGCGCATAAGCGAGCCCAGGCGCCTGTGCCGACGAGCCGGCATGAATACAGGTGCAACGGTCATTTGTAACGAACCCTTGGATCCAGCACGGCCGAGAGGATGTCCGCGAGCAGGTTGGAGAGAACGAAGATCAGGGCGAAGAAGAACACCACCGCCTGAACGACCGGATAGTCGCGCGCATAGATTGCCTGGATGACGAGGCGCCCCACGCCCGGCCAGGAAAAGACCGTTTCGGTGACGATCACGCCGCCCATGAGGACGCCGAACTGCAGCGCGATCACCGTCAGTACGGGAATGAAAGCGTTGCGCGCGACATGGCGCATGACGACGGTGAATTCGCCCAGCCCCTTGGCCCTGGCGGTGCGAACGAAATCCTGCCGCATCACGTCCAGCATCGTCGAACGCATAACCCGTGCCAGCAGCGCGACGAGCGTTGAGGCCAAAGTGGTCGCGGGCAAGATCAGGTGAACCAGCCCGCCGCTACCGCCGGTCGGCAGCCATTTCAGCCATACCGAGAAGATGAGGATGCACAAAACGCCCCAGTAGAAGGTCGGCACGGCCTGACCGAATGCGGCCAGGCTGCGCACCGCCACGTCCAGAAGCGAGTTGCGGTAATAGGCGGACACGATGCCGGCCGGGATGCCGACGCCAACGGCGATAAAAAGCGTCGCCAGGGCAAGCTGAATAGTCGCTCCGAGCCTCTCGGCGAGCAGGCTTATGGCCGGCTCTCCGAAGCGCAGGGAATTGCCGAAATCGCCCTGCAAGGCCTTGTAGAAGAACGCGACAAACTGCTCCATGAGCGGCTTGTCCAGCCCATACTGGACCCGAAACGCGTCCCGCGCCTCCTCCGAGGCATCGATCGGCAGAAACAGGTCCGTCGGATCACCGCTCAGACGCGTGAGGAAGAAACACACCACCACAATGCCGAGCAGCGACGGAATTGTGTAAAGAAGGCGGCGCAACACATAATCGACCATTGGACACCTGTGGTCGCGGGAGTGCGTGAAATCGGGTGGCAGGGCTTCGCGCCGGCCGGCGCGAAGCCCTGAACGTTAGTTCAAGGACATTCCGTAGATGACCCAGCGCTGGTCGCCGCGCGGCGCAAAGCCGTTCACACGCTCCGAAACGCCGTAGAGGTCGACACCCTGGTACAGGAACAGCACATGCGCCTGATCGTGCATGATGCGCATGGATTTTCTGTAGATCTCCTGCCTCTTTGCGCGATCCAACTCGCTGCCGCCGGCGTCGATAAGCGTGTCGAGCTCGGGATTGTTGACGTAGGAATATCGCCAGTCCGAGCGGTACTGCGAGAGCTGAAGATCGGGATCGTCGGCGGGAGCCAGCCCGACATAGCCCATCGGCTGCAGTTCGCGCCCGCTGAGCTGACGCAGGAACTCGCCTGGCTCGAGCGATACCATCCGGGTTCTCACGCCGACGGCGCCCAGCATGCCGGCCACGGCTTCGGCCACTTCCCTGTCCTGCGCATAGCGCCCGGTGGGGAATTTGAACGTGATGTCGAAACCGTCGGGATAGCCGGCTTCGGCGAGCAACGCCTTCGCCTTTTCGGGATCATAGGGGTAGTCGCTGATGTCGGGATTGAAACCGACCTGCTCCTTGCGCAGCAGCTGCCCGTTGAGCGACCTCGCCTGCCCCTGAAAGAGCCCTTTGATGATGCCTTCCTTGTCGACCGCGTAATTGATCGCCTGGCGGACGCGGACATCGTGCAGGGGGCTCTCCTGGCCCGGTAGATTGGACAGGGAGACCGTGAAGATCCGATAGCTGGGGATGGACATCACCTCCAGGCCGGACTGGCCGCCGATCTGCGCCGAAGCCGCGATCGGGACATTGGTGGCAATGTCGAATTCACCGGCCATGAGCGCGGAGGCACGCACCATGTCGTCGGGGATCGGACGCAGCACGATACGCTCGATACCTTCGGGAACCTCTCCCCAATAATCCGGATTGGCCTCCATCACCAATTCGCTGTCGCGCACCCAATCGGCCAGCTTGAAGGGGCCGGTGCCGATCGGCTTGCTGCCAAATCCGTCGGGCCCGCCGACTTCCTGCCAATAGGCAGGCGGGACGATGAAGACCTGGCTCAGCACGAGGTTAAGCGCGGGATAGCGCTGGTTGAGATAAAGCATGACCGTGTGGTCATCGACCTTTTCGGCCCGGTCGATGACCACGGAGTAGCGCCCATAGGCCGGCGTGGTCTTTATGTCGGTGAAGATGTCGAACGAATGGACGACCGCATCGGCGTTGAAGGGCTCGCCGTTGGTAAACTGGATATTTTTGCGCAGCGAGATTCGGACCGTCTTGTCATCGACCAGTTCGTAGCCCTCGGCCAAGATCGGCTGCGCCTCATCGGAATCCGGCGGCACCCAGAACAGCGGCTCGACGATCAGACTGCCGACATTGATCTGCTCCTGAGTGGTCGAATAGTTGGGCCACAGAGAAACGGGATCGAACCCCTGGGCAATGGACAATACGCCCTCTTCTGTCGCCGAAGCCGGAACGACCCCGACAAACTGCGAAGCCAGCAGCGACACCGACATCAAGCCGGAGAGAAAAGTTCTTCTGATTATCGTCATGGATTTTACCCCTCTTTCCTTTTTTGCGAATAATCGATTTCACCCTGCGGCAGACCGAAGCTCCGCGGGGCATTGCCAGGTGATTGGGCCGGCATTCTCCTTCGCCAAAGCCGCGAAAGCCCTGTTCAGGACATCTCCACCCCACGCGACGGGTCCGACCAGAACGGGTCGCCCACGCCCTTTCCGATGCGCAGCGCCTCTTCGCGCACCCGCGCCCGCATGCGCTTCAGCAACGGCTCATCCACGGCGTCTGACGGATAAGAGATCGAGAACGAAATGTTTTCGTGGCGCGCCGGATCACATACGGCGGCGCCAACCGCCGACACGCCCGACCGCATTCCGTCGAACAGGTTGAAGACGCCGGTACGGCGGGTCTCCTCGATCCTGGCTAGGGCGTTCTCGCGCGCCTCGTCGCCATCGAGCTTGCCGTCGAGCGCGGTCAGGATCTGCTCGTCCGTCTGCCGCGCCAGGAGCGTAACGCCGAGCGCCGTCGGCAAGGCCGGCATGCGCCGCCCCACCGCGTGCACGAGCCGCAACGGGTAGGATCCCGACTTGGCCCGAAGGATGATGATGTCGGCGCCGGACAACACCGCGACATAGCCCACGAACTGAAACTCCGAGACCAATTCGTCGATGCTGGCATTGACCATCGACAAGAGCGACCGCGCCGCAACGAAGCAGTCCGCCAACGCGAGCGCCTGCACCCCGAGAACGTAGCCCGCATCCCCTGCCTCGCGCTCGACAAGCCCGAATTCGCTCAACGTCTTCAGAAGGCGCGACGCTGAACTCTTCGGGATGTCCAGCTCGCGACATACTTCCCCGACCCGTAGCACCGGGCGCTCCTTGCTGAAGTGCGTGAGGATTTTGAGGCCGTTTTCGAGCGAGCTCATGTTGTTCCATATACAGCAACTATGTTGTTCTATATAGTTC
Source organism: Nitratireductor arenosus (assembly GCF_009742725.1). Lineage (GTDB taxonomy): Bacteria > Pseudomonadota > Alphaproteobacteria > Rhizobiales > Rhizobiaceae > Mangrovimarina > Mangrovimarina arenosa. Next base: position 121,663 of record NZ_WPHG01000007.1, read on the forward strand.
AATAGCCATCCACCGTTTGTCAACCCGGAATCTCAAGGAACGCTCGACGGCGCATTCACCCGACCGCAAGCATCACTCACGCAGTTGTTTTTGCGGGTTCTTTTTCTTCAAGATTCCGAAGAGGGGCGTCCGGGCCGCCGCTTTGCGTCGGTCGTCCGACAGTGCTGGACACGACAAGCCGGTCTCGCAAAGCGACATGTCCGGACGACTTGCAGCCGTTCGCCGCAGACGAAAATCGTTGCGCCGCCTGCCGTCCGCGCCCGCATTTGATAGGCTGATGTCGGTTTATCGGGTCGACATCTGCTCTTGCACCGTGCGCACGGCCTCTTGGCCGGCGAGGAAGCCGAAGGCGATCGCCGTCAAGAGCCCGTTGCCGGACAGATAACCGGAGACATCGGGACCTGACACGCCGCAAGCCGCGCCGCCGCCGGCGAAAAGATTGGCAAAGGGCCGGCCCTTCCGGTCAAGGACGCGGGCGCGGTCGTCGATCCGCAACCCGCCCTGGGTGTGGAACAGCGCGCCGGTCACCTTGACCGCGTAAAACGGTGGCAACAGCGGTGCCAGACCGGCAAAATCCCGCCCGAGCGGGTCGGGCTTCGCACCGACGCAAAACCGCGCCACCTCGGCCAGCGTGGCGGCGAGCCGCAATTGCGGCAGCCCGGTCAGGGCGGCGAGCGCACCGACGGTCGTCGCCGTGCGCACGGCGCCGGCGGCATGCGCCTGGCGATAGTCGGGAAAGGTGAGGCCGAAGCGGTGGACCGTTTCGTCATAGACGTTCCAGGCAAAACCGCCCGGCTGGGCGAGCACCTTGACCGCCTGCTCGGAATAGCCGCCGCTTTCATCGGCAAAGCGGTCGCCATCGCCGTTGAGTTGGATCGCGCCCTTCATCATTAGCGCCCAGGAAATCAGGATCGCGTGCGGATGGGCCAGCGAACCGTGTCCCTGATAGCCGGACATGTGCGCGAACCCGGCGCCGAGCGCCTCGCCCCAGCGTACGGCGTCCCCGGTATTGCCGGTATGGCCGTAATAAAGCGCCTTGCCAAGTTCGGGAATGTGGGCTTCCATCAGGTCCGGATCGCCGCCGAAACCGCTCGAGGCTAGAACCAGCGCGCCGCAACCCAGGGTTTCGCGTGTTCCGCCCGGTCGCTCGATCCCGACCGCGGTGATCCGGCCGTCGGGGGCGGCGTAAAGATGCGTGGCGCGCGCCTCGGTGACGATCGCGATATCCATCGCCTCGGCGGCGGCCAGCAGCCTCGCATGCAGCGCCGCGCCGGTGCGCTCGTCGACGCAATGCATACGGTGGCGGCTGTGGCCCGGGTAAAGAAAATCATCGAGAACCTGCCAGTCGACGCCGGCGTGATCGGCGAGCCATTCCAGCGCCGGACCGATGGTTTCGGCGGCCAGGATCGCCAGTTCCGCGTCGCAACGCCCGTTCGACTTGGCCAGGATGTCGGCCGCGAATCGCGCGGGCGTGTCGTCCGTAACGCCGATCTTTCGCTGAAAGCGGGTGGCCGGCGCGGGCACGAAGCCGGACGACATCGCGGTCGAGCCCGACGGCGTGGCGTCGCGTTCGACAACCACCACCTCCGCGCCGGCGGCACACGCACGCAGTGCGGCGACCAGGCCGCAAGCGCCGGCGCCGATCACCACGACATCGGCCGCCGCGTCACGGCGGTCGGGCGCGGTGCGCAGAACGCGGCCTTCCACCCTCACGCCTCTTCGACCAGCTCGCGCGCTTCGGCGCAGCGCATGGTGCGGGCCACGGTGGCAAGGTCGGCGACGGCGCGCTCATGGGTGTCGCGCAAAAACGCCGCGCAACCGTCCGACAAGACGATGGTGGCAAAGTCGCGCACATGCGCGTCGCGCACCGTGGAGGCGACGCCGCCATTGGTGACGATGCCGCAAAAGATCAGCGTGTCGACGCCGGCCTTGCGCAGCAGCCATTCGAGCCGGGTCATGTAGAAGGCCGAATAGGCGATTTTTTCCACCGTCAGATCGGCCGGTTTGAGGAGATCGACCAGATCGTGGCCCCACGAACCGGGAGCGAAATCGCCCTTGCCGAGAAACGGCCGCATCGCCTTGAGATGCGGCGCGATGAACGGTTCGCCGCGCTTGCCGGGAACCAGCGTAAAATGCGTCGAGACGATCCAGCCGCCGCGCGCGCGCAGCGCCTCGGCCACGGGCAACACGCGTTGCGGCAGGGCGGCGATGTCGTCACTGGCCTGGCCGCCGCGGGCATAAGCGCCGTCGGGATGCAGAAAATCGTTTTGCAGATCGACGATGACCAGCGCGGTGCGCGCGACATCGATTGCGGCATGCGCCATTTTTCACCCCTTTCCCGGCGTGATCACCAGATTGCCGAAACGGTCGACGGCGGCGACGAGCCCCGGGTCGACGAAGATCGTGGTATCGGGTTGTTCCAGCAGCGCCGGCCCCTCGATCACCGCGCCGACGGCGAGGCCGAGCCGCTCGTAGACACCGGCGTCGTGATAGGCGCCGTCGGCGTAGACGCGCCGGGTCGCGGTCCGGCAGTGTTCGGCCGACTTGCCGTCGACGGGGGCGAAAACCTGCATGTCGAGCGCCGGCCGGCGGCCGATCACCGCGACGCGGTGGTTCATCACCCGCTTGGGGATACCGTCCAACAGCCTCCCGAAGGCGTCGCGGTAGGCAGCGTCGAAGGCGCCGGCGACCGTTTCGGCGTCGAGCCCGCCGGGGCCGATCGCGATCGGCACGGCGACGGAATGGGTCTGGCCGAGATAAAGCATGTCGAGTTCGAACACCCGGTCGACGCGCTCGAAGGCAACGCCGGCGCGCGCCAGCACAGTCTCGGTGTCCTCGGCGACGGCCAGCATCGCGCGACCGAGCGCTTCGGCGTCGATATCGTCCAGCAGCCGGTTGACCGTCTGGACCCGGTCGTGGCGCATATCGGCCACGACGCAGCCGAGCGCTGAGGTGACGCCGGGAAAGCGCGGCACCAGGGCCGAGCCTAGGCCGACCTCCTTGATCAGCGCGCCTGTGTGCAATGCGCCGCCGCCACCGAAGGGCATGGCCGCGAACCTGGCCGGGTCGTGCCCCTTTTCGATCGAGACCAGGCGGATGGCGCCGGCCATCTTGGCGTTGGCAAGCCGCAAGATCGCCTCGGCCGCGTCCTCGACCGAAAGTTCGAGCGGGCGTGCGATCTCCGTCTCGATCGCCGCACGCGCGGCCTCGATGTCGAGCCGGTCGAGCTTGCCGCCGATCGGGCGGTCGGCATTGATGCGGCCGAGCACGAGACTGGCGTCGGTGACCGTCGGACGGCTATTGCCGAGACCGTAGCAGACAGGGCCGGGATCGGAACCGGCCGATTCGGGCCCGACCTGCAACAGGCCGCTCTTGTCGAGCCCGGCGATCGAGCCGCCGCCGGCGCCGATCGTGGTGATCTCGATCATCGGGGTGCGCACCACCAGGCCGAAATCGATCGCCGTCTGAGCGGCAAGCGTCGCCTTGCCGTCGGCCACCAGCGACACGTCGAAGGAGGTGCCGCCCATGTCGCAGGTGATGATGTTGGTAAAACCGGCCGCCCGCGCGATGGCGGTTGCAGCGATCACGCCGGCCGCCGGTCCCGACAGCGCCGTGCGCACGGGATAGCGGCGCGCGGTCTCGGCCGACATCACCCCGCCGTTCGACTGCACGATCAAAAGCTCGCCGGCAAAGCCGCGCCCGTCCAGCCCCTGTTGCAGCCGCTCCAGATAGGACGACACCACCGGCTGCAGATAGGCGTTGAGCGTGGCGGTGGAGGCGCGCTCGAATTCGCGGATTTCCGGCAGGATCTCGGTGGCTGCGGTGACGAAGGCGTTGGGCCAGACCGAGCGCACCGCTTCGACGGCGCGGCGCTCGTTGTCGTCATTGGCGTAGCCGTTGATGAAAAACACGCACACCGCCTCGCAGCCGGCCGCGGCGAGAGCGCGAGCACGTTCGCGCACTTCGTCCTCCGCGACGGGAGTGAACACGGAGCCGTCGGCCAGCACCCGCTCGGCGACCTCGAGCCGGTCGCCACGTTCGACCACCGGGGTGAAGCCGCCCTTCAGCCCCCAGGTGGTCGGACGGTCGCGCCGGCGCATTTCGATCACATCGCGGAACCCCTCGGTGGTGATGATGCCGGTGCGCGCGCCCTTGCGTTCCAGAAGCGCGTTGGTGCCGACGGTGGTGCCGTGGACGAGTGTGCCAATCTCGGCGAAATCGGCGACAATCTCGGCGATGCCCTGGACGAAGCCACGCGACTGGTCGCCGCGCGTGGAGGGAACTTTCGTCGTGACGACCGCGCCGGCGGCCTCGTCCAGCACAAAAACGTCGGTGAAGGTGCCGCCGACATCGACACCGACAATAAAGGCTCTGTCATTCACGTGGCGGGCTCCCGGCTGCGCAGTTGGCGGGTGGCGTCGGCGTCGACGGTGCCGTTCGCCGAAAATGCCACGCCGTAGCTGACGGCCGCCTGTTCGGCGCTGACGAAACCGCGCCGCACATCGCGCGCGACCTCGTCGACCGGGCGTAAAAAGGCCGGACCGTAGCCGCCGCCGCCCGGCGTTTCGAGCCGCAGACGCTGGCCGCGGGCGAGCTTGATGCCGACCATCTTGGAGACCATCTGCGGCCGGTGCTCGCCATCGTGCTGCTGGTAGGTAAAGCGATTGGTCGCCGCGTCACCCCCGCCGACGACGCCGCGCGGGGCGAAGCGGCCGCGTTCGCCGAACAGGAACACATCGGCCTGCTTTTCCAGTAGCTCGATCTCGTAGACGGCGCCGAGCCCGCCGCGATGGCGCCCGGGGCCGCCCGAATCCGGGCGCAGCGCCCATTGGGTGAAGCGCACCGGATAGGCCGCCTCGAGGATTTCGAGCGGCGGGATGGTGGCGGTCGAGATCGGCGCGTTGCCGTGGTTGAGGCCGTCGCCGCCGCCATGGGCGCCATGGCCGCCGCCGAAGAAGGAAAACATCACCCAGCGCTGGCCGTTTTCGCGATGGCCGGCGAGCGACAGCGCGTTGATGGTGCCGTAGGCGCAGGCCATAGCCGGCCCCGGCGCGATGCTGGCGATCGCCTGGAAGACGACGTCGATCAGGCGCAGGATGGTCTCGGTATAGCCGCCGACCGGCTTCGGCGCCGTAACCGAAAGCAGCGAACCGGGATCGATGCGGAACTCGACCGGTTCGAGCACGCCGGCATTGGCCGGCACGTCGCCGAAAATATGCTTCAGCGCGACGTAGCAGGCCGCCACCGTGGTGGCGCGCGAGATGTTGACCGGGCCGGCACAGGCCGGCGATGAGCGCGAAAAATCCATCACCATGCGGCCGTCGCCGATCGTCAGGTCGAGCGCGATCTTCAACGGCTCGTCGACGATGCCGTCATTGTCGAGAAAATCCTCCGCCGACACGGTCCCGGCCGGCAGCTCTGCGATCTGGGCGCGCATCATCTCGGCCGCACGCGCCTTCAGTGCAGCAAGTGCTGCGGAAATCGTCGGCGCGCCATAATCGTCGATCAGCGCATGCATGCGTTTTTCGCCCAGTTCGAGCGCGTTGATCTGGCCGTTCAGGTCGCCGTAGAGCGACATCGGCAGGCGCGAATTCGCCGACAGGATATCGACGACGTCCTGACGGAACGCGCCGCGGTCATAGAGCTTGACCGGCGGGATCAGCATGCCCTCCTGAAAACACTCGGTGGCGGCGGGATTGTAGTTGCCCGGCACATTGCCGCCGACATCGTGCCAATGGCCGACCGAAGCGAGAAAGCAGAACACCGCGCCATCGCGGAAGACCGGCTTGACCAGCCGGAAGTCGGACAGATGGGTGCCGCCATCGTAGGGATCGTTGAAGATCCAGACATCGCCTTCGTGGATGCCGCCCCTGAGCCTGGCCTTCTCGATGACCGCCTGCACGGCGAAGGCCATCACGCCGACGAAGATCGGCAGGCCGGACTTGCCCTGGACCAGGGTCTCGCCGGTCGCCGCGTCGTAGATGCCGTGCGAGGCGTCATGCGCCTCGGCGATGATTGGGTTGAAGGCGGAGCGGAACAAGGTCGCGTCCATCTCGTCGGCGATCTGCTCCAGCCGTCCCTTGAGGATCGCCAGCGTTACGGCGTCGACGGTCGCGGTGCCGCTCATTGATCGTCCTCCGCGTCATAGCGTTTGCCTTCGGCGAGCAGCTCCGGCGTGCCGATGACCCCGTTCAGCCCGGCGAAATCGAACATCCGGTTGCGAAAACCCTGGTTCGAGCCGGTGGCGAGCAGATTGGCGTAATAGTCGCGCGCCGTCGCCGCGACCGCGCGCACCACACCGCCGGGGAAGATGACCAGGCCGTAGCCGAGCGCTTCCAGGCCCGCGGCATCGATCGCCGGGGTCTTGCCGCCCTCCACCATATTGGCCATCAGCGGCACGCGCCCCTTGAAACGCTGCACGATCTCGCCGATCTCGGCCAGCGATTGCGGCGCCTCGACGAACAGCATGTCGGCGCCGGCCTCGACATAGGCCTCGGCCCGGTCGAGGGCGGCCTCGAAGCCTTCGACCGCGATCGCATCGGTTCGGCCGATGATCAGGGTTTCCTCGCTGGCACGGGCATCGCAGGCGGCGCGGATCTTGCCGGCCATCTCCGCCGTCGAAATCAGCGACTTGCCGTCAAGATGGCCGCAGCGCTTCGGCATCGTCTGGTCTTCTAGTTGCAGGGCGCCGGCGCCCATGCGCTCGAACACGCGCACGGTGCGCTGCACGTTGAGCGCGTTGCCGAAGCCGTTATCGGCGTCGACCAAGATCGGCAGACCCACCCGGTCGCGCAGCGCGGCGATGGTGTCGGCGACCTCGCTCATCGAGACCAACCCGATATCCGGACGGCCGAAGCGGCTATAGGCGATCGAGGCCCCCGACAGGTAGACGGTTTCCGCGCCGGCCTGCTCGGCGATCAGGCCCGACAGGGCGTCGTAGACGCCCGGCGCGACCAGGATCGGCGGCGCCTGCAATCGTTTCCTGAGGCTCATCGGCCCGTCTCCCGCGTGCGCTCCGCGGCGAAGCGCTTCTTGAGATGCGGCACCAGGCCGCCGTCACGCAGCATGCGCCTGAGATTGCCGGGCAACGGCTCCAGACGAACGGACAGATCGCGGTCGACAATCCGCAATTCGCTCTTGTCCAGGTCGAGAGCCGCCCGGTCTCCGTCGGCGACCGTCTCCAGATCCGCACCGACCAGGACCGGCAGGCCGAGATTGATGGCGTTGCGATAGAAAATACCGGCGAAGGAACGCGCCACTACCCCGGCGACGCCGAGATGCTTCAAGGCCTCGGCGGCCTGCTCGCGCGAGGAGCCCATGCCGAAATTCCGTCCCGCGACCACGATGTCGCCCGACCGCGCGGTGGCCGCGAAATCAGGCCGCGCCGTTTCCAGGCAATGGGCGGCCAGCGCCTCGATGCCGCCCTTCATATAGGCGCCCGGCGCGAGCTGGTCGGTATCGATGTCGTCGCCGAACAGGAAGACGCGTCCGCTCATGCCGCCCCTCCGCCGGCCAGGAACTCGCGCGGGTCGACGATGCGGCCGGCGACCGCGGCGGCCGCAACGGTGAAGGGCGAGCCGAGCCACACTTTCGCCGACGCCGCCCCCATGCGCCCACGAAAATTGCGCGCCGTCGAGGAAACGCAGGTGACGTCCTCGCCGAGCCGGTCGACGCCGTAGCCGGCGCAGATGCCGCAGGCATTGGGCAGGATGCGCGCTCCGGCCTGTTCAAACACCGCCATGATGCCGTCGGCGGCCGCGCGCTCCTGGTCACGGCGCGAGGACGGCGCCACCATCAGTTCGACGCCGGCGGCCAGGCGCCGGCCTTTCAGGATCGCCGCTGCGTTTTTGAGATCGTCATATTTGGCGCCGGTGCAGGCGCCGATATAGGCGACGTCGATCCTCGTCGGCGGCGCCGCGCCGACCGGTCCGGCATTGGCCGGCGAATGCGGCGCAGCCACTTGCGGCTCGAGTGCCGCGGCGTCGAAGACATGATGTTCAAGCAGTTCGGCGTCGGGGTCGGTGTTGAGCCAGCGCCAGTCGCCGGCCTCGCCGCCATGCGCGGCAAGCCAGGCCGCCGACTTCGCGTCAGGCGCGATCAGCCCCGCCTGGGCGCCGAGTTCGGCGGCCATGTTGGATAGGGTCATGCGCTCCTGCATCGACAATGCCATGACTGCCTCGCCGGCATATTCGACCGCCTGGTAGCGACCGCCATCCATGCCCAGCCGTCCGCACAGCGCCAGCATCATGTCCTTGGCGACGACCCCGGGGCCGAGCCGGTTTTGCCATTCGATCAAGATCGTTTCGGGAACCTTGAGCCAGATCTCGCCGGTCGCCAGCACGCCCGCCATTTCGGTCGCACCGACCCCGAACATGTAGGCGCCGAAGGCGCCCCCGGTCGGCGAATGGCTGTCGCCGCCGACCACGAACATGCCGGGCCTGAGATGGCCGCGTTCGGGCAGGACGACGTGGCAGATCCCCTCGCCGTCATGGAAGGCGACCTTGCGCTCGCGCGCCCATTGCCGGGTCAATTCAAGAATGCGCGCGCCCTCGTCGGTGTCGCCAGGCACGAAATGATCGGAAATCAGCACCACCTTGTCCGCGTCGAACAGGCCGACACCCAGTTCGCGCAGGATCGGCTCGACCCGGCGCGGACCGCCCGAATCGTGAATCATGGCGAGATCGACCGCGGCGGTGACGATCTCTCCCGGCGCGACCGTCTCGCGGCCGGCAGCCCTTGCGATGATCTTTTGCGCCAACGTCTGCGCCATCACACCAGCCCGAGATAGGAGCGTTGTAGTTCGGGATCGTCGAGCATGGCGCCGGCCCTGCCCGACAGGCGGATTTCGCCGTTTTCCATAACGAAGGCACGGTCGGCGATCTCCAGCGACTGCAAAACGTTCTGCTCGACCAGCAGAATCGTCAGCCCGTCCTGGTTGAGTTGCCGGATCAGGGAAAACATTTCTTCCACCAGCAGCGGCGACAGGCCGATCGACGGCTCGTCGAGGATCAGCAGTTCGGGCTCGGCCATCAGGCCGCGGCCGATCGCCAGCATCTGCTGCTCGCCGCCCGACAAGGTGCCGGCCTTCTGGTCGAACCGCTCTGCAAGCCGGGGAAACGTCTCGCCGACGCGCACGATGTTGGCGGCGCGGTTGGGCTTGCCGCGCCGATAGGCGCCAAGCTCGAGATTTTCGCGCACCGTCAGATTGGGAAAGATGTGCCTTCCTTCCGGCACCTGGATCAGGCCGAGTTCGACGATGCGCCGCGCGCCGAGCCGGGTGATGTCGTGGCCGGCAAAGCGGATGGCGCCGCCTCGGCACGGCAAAAGCCCCGACAAAAGCGCGGCGAAGGTCGTCTTGCCGACGCCGTTGGAGCCGAGCAGCGCGACGATCTCGCCACGGGCGATGTCGATGTCGACGCCGCGCAGCACCTCGACCGCGCCGTAGCCGCCACGCAGACCCGCCACTTCAAGCATTGGCCGCCTCCCTGGCGCGCATGCGCTCGGCCATGCCCTTGCCAAGATATGCCTCGATCACGCGCGGATCGGCGACCACTTTGGAGGCCGTGCCCTCGGCGATGATTTCGCCCTGGTTGAGCACCCAGGTATGTTCCGACAAGCTCATCACCGCCTGCATGACGTGCTCGATCAGAAGCACGGTCACGCCCTCGTCGCGGATCGCGCGGATGATCGGGATCACCGCCTCGATCTCGGACGGGTTGAGCCCGGCCATGACCTCGTCGAGTAGGATCAGCTTCGGCCGCGTGGCGAGCGCGCGGGCGACTTCGAGCCGCTTGCGCCCGGCAACCGTGAGCGCGGCCGCGTCGATGTCGAGCCGGTCGCCGAGCCCGACCTTGCGCGCCACCGCGCCGGCATAGGCGAGCGCGTCGGCTCGGGACGCGATGTGGAGATGGGCGCCGACCGCGATGTTGTCGCGCACTGTCTGGCCGGCGAAGGGCTGGACGAGCTGGAAGGTGCGCACCATGCCGCGCCGCGCGATCGCCTCGGGCGAAAGGCCGGTAATGTCTTCGCCGCAAAACCGCACCGTACCCCGGTCGGGGCGATGAAAGCCGGTGATCATCGCAAACAGGGTCGTCTTGCCGGCGCCGTTGGGGCCGATCAGCGAGGCGATCACGCCTTGCGGCACGGTGAAACCGACGTCGCGGGCGGCCTGAACGCCGCCGAAATTCTTGGAGATGCCCGCGACCTCAAGCATGGCGGCGCTCCGCGACGAGCGGGCGCGCGCGACGCCAGGCCCCGAGACGGGTGACGAGGCCGGCCAGGCCCCGCGGCATGAAGGTGACCATGACGACCAGTAACGCGCCGTAGACGGCCAGGCTGATGCCGGGCGCGTCGCCGGTCACCTCGCTGGTGAACTCGGAAACGGCGTGGATCGCGGCGGCCCCGAGCAAGGGGCCGAACAGCGTGCCCATGCCGCCGATGATCGGCACCAGCAAGCTCTCGATCGAGACCGCCGGACCGTAGGCGATCGACGGGTCGAGGTAGAGCAGATATTGCGCGTAGAAGACCCCGGCCAGACCGGAGAAGATGCCGGACAGGACGATCGAGCCCATCTTGACGCGAAACGCGTCGACGCCGAGCGCGCGCGCGGCCTCCTCATTGTCACGCACCGCCATCAGCCTGGCGCCGAACCGCGAATTGCCGATCCACCACACGACCAGGAAGGCCGCCAGCGTCATCGTCCAGATCAGCCAGAAATAAGATGTCTTGGAAGCGAACTGGAGATTGGCCAGGCTGCGCTCCAGCGGGATCAGAATGCCGACGCCGGCGCCGGTGAAGTCGACCGAGTTCGACAGGATGCGCAGGACCTCGGCGAAAGCGAGCGTGACCAGCGCGAAATAGGAACCGCGCAGGCCATAGCGGAAGGTGGAAAAGCCGATAAAGGCGGCGACCGCACCCGCTGTCAGCCCGCCGGCGACGAGCCCGATCCACGGATTGACGCCGAACTGCACCTGCAGCACCGCCACCGTGTAGGCGCCGGTGCCGAAATAGGCGGCGTGGCCGAAGGAGAACTGACCGCCATAACCGCCGAGAATGTTCCAGGCCTGCCCGAGCAGCGCGGCGTAAAGCGTCATGATGACCACGTCGAGCCAGAACTCCGAAACGATCAACACCGGAACCGCGGCGATCGCGATGAAGACGGCGAGAAGGAGCAGCAGTGAACGCATTATCTAAACCTTGTGGCCCAAGAGGCCGGTCGGCCGGAATATCAGCACCAGGATGAAGATCGCGAAGATGCCGATCTGGCCCAGGCTCTCGCCGAGGAAAAGGCCGCCCATGGCCTCGACCACTCCGATGACGAAGCCGCCGATCAGCGCGCCGACGAACGAGCCCATGCCGCCGAGCACGACGATGGTGAACGCGATCAGCACGAAGCCGTGACCGACCTGCGGATTGACGTAATAGCTCGGCAGAAGCAGGCAGGCGGCGACGCCGAGGCAGGCAATGCCAAGGCCGTAGCTCGTCGCGTAGACATGGTCGGTGTCGATGCCGACCAGAGCAGTACCCTTCTTTTCCTTGGCTACAGCACGGATGGCGCGGCCGAGATCGGTGCGCGCCATGATCAGCCACAAAAGCGCCGCGGTGACGATAGCGCCGACGAAGGCCACCAGCTTGGGCAGCGGCAGGAAGGCGCCGAGTATCTCGACCGTCTCGAAGGAATAGGGCGTGTCGACGATGCGCGTGTCGGAGCGGAAGAAGAACAGCGACAGATTCTCGATGACGATCGCCAGGCCGAGCGTGACAAGCAGGATGTTCTCGTCGCGGCCGTGGCTGGCGCGGCCGATAATGCCGCGCTGCACTGCGTAACCGAGGGCGAACATCCCCGGCGGCACGATCAAGAGGGCCACGTAAGGATCGATGCCGAACCTCGCCTTGAGATAATAGACGGCGTAGAGGCCAAGCATCAAAAGCGCGCCATGGGCGAAATTGATGATGTGAAGGACGCCGTAGATCAGCGTCAGGCCGAGCGCCACCAAAGCGTAGAGTGCGCCGGTGGTGATGCCGTTGAGCACCGATGGGACGATGATGGCGAGATCGGGCATCTTGGTATCCGTGCTGCGTTCGCATCCGCCGGGCCGTCGGCCCGGCAGACCTAATGCGAATGCGGTCAACTCATCGGGAAAACCGCGTCTGCGGAAGCGAACTCCTTGGGAAAGATCACCTCGATCGCGCCGTTCTGCACTTGGGTGTTGACCGGCTGGGCGCCCATGTTCTGCCCGTTTTCCATCTTGGTGGAACCATAGGGCATGCCATGCTGGTCCCAGGTCGACCCGGCCAGCGCCGCGATCACGGCGTCCTTGTCGGTCGAACCGGCCCGCTCGATGGCATCGGCCAGGAAAGCGACTGCATTATAGGCCAGGAACACCTCGTAGGTGTAGATCACGCCTTTGGCCTCGGCCGCCTTCTTGCGCGCGAGCGCAGTGTCGGACTTCGGGTCGAACCAGTGATTGCAGTCCATGATCTGCTCGGCGGCCTCGGGATATTCGTTGACGAACTGGTAGCTGGAGGCCGCCCCGCCGAGCACCGAATAGATGCCCTTGGCCTCGACCTGCTGCTGCTGCAGCGTGCGCGCCAGAAGCACATATTCGTTGTAATAATTGGCCGGAATGATCAGGTCCGGCTGCTTCGACTTGATCTGCAGGGCGATGTTGGTGAAGTCGCGTGTCGGGTTGGCGTGCTTGATGACGTCCAGAACCTCGATCCCGATTCCCGGCAGCTTTTCGCTCAAAAGCTTCGCAGTGCCGGTCCCGAACAGCGATTCCTCGTGCACGATCATCGCGCTCTTGGCCGGCGAGCCGGCGGTCTTGTTGATGGTGTCGAGATTTGCGACCGCGATCTCGGCGACCTTGCCGTAGCCGGGGGCGAAGCGGAACGTGTTGGCCAGGCCACGGCTGGTGATCTGGTCGGACACGCCGACATCGACCACGTGCGGCGTGTTCGTTTTGGCTGCCTCCTGCGAGGTGGCGAGCGAGATCGCGGAAGAGTAGCCCGCGACGAAACCGGCAACGCCGGCTTCCACCATCTTGCTTACCTCCTGCGCGCCGATTTCGGGCTTGCCCTGGCTATCGCCGAGCATCGCCTCGAGCATGGCACCGCCCATCGACTTGATGCCGCCGGCGGCGTTGATGTCGTCGATCGCCATCTGCGCACCGGTCCGGCATTGGGTTCCGGAAAAGGAGATGAACCCGGTCACCGGATGAATCAGTCCAATCTTGACGGTTTCGCTCTGTGCTCTGAGCACCGCCGGAAAACCGGCGGAGGCCACGCCGAGCGCGGCGGCGCCGGCAAGAAAGTCGCGTCGTCCGATACGATGCCGCGATCGAACGAGCCTATCCGTCGTGTTGTTTTTCATAACTATCCTCCTGTCGTCATCCGGCCTGGGGTCCCCGAGGGTCCTTTCTCCTCCTCATCGCCGGCCGGAATCGGCGATGACGGCAACGTCGTCCAATGCGCTCCGTCCTTCGCACGGACGCGGCGCATGGACATTTCGAAGCGGTAGAGATCGGGCCGGTAGACAACGCGGATATATTCCACCGGTCGGTCGTCCGTATCGCGCACCACGCGCCTGACCTCGATCAGCGGCGCGCCGGCATGAATACCGAGCGCGGTGGCAACCTCGGCGTCGGCGAGGGTAGCCGAAACCGTCTGGCGCGCCGAGGCGACCTCGACACCCGCCTTTTCAAGCAGATGCAGGAGCGGCTTGGTCTCCAGATCCTCGCGCTCATATTCGCGACCAACCCGGCTCGGCACATAGGTGACCAGAAAGGACATCGGCTCGCCGTCGAGGCTGCGCACGCGCACGGCGCGCTGCACCTCGTCGCCAAGCCCCACTTCCAGCGCGGCGGCGATATCGGCGGATGCCGCGAGATAACCGAATTCCAGCACTCGCGCCTGGGTCGCGATGCCCATCAGCGAGACGTTTTCCAGCCAGCCCTCGATCGAGGCCATCACCGCCGGCGCGGGCGGTTGCTCGACGACGCGCGTGCCCCTGCCCCGCTCGCGCACGACCAGACCGGCATCGGCGAGTTCGTTGAGCGCCCGTTTGGCGGTGATGCGCGAAACGCCGAATTCCTGGCACAATTCCTGCTCGCTCGGCACAAGATCGCCGGCCGAGAGACCGCCGCCATAGATGCGGCTGCGCAGGATCACGAAAAGCTGGTGATAGAGCGGGACGCGGGAGGCTTCGTGGAGCTGACGGGCCGGACGCAGCTTATCGCGACGGACATCGCTCTCCGGCTCGCCCAACCTGTCCATCACATCCTCCCGATGCGCTGCCTATATGGCATGTAGGTATATCATTATACCAATTGAATTGACGGCTCAAGCGGCAATCTGCGGCTGGCCTCGCGGCGGTATGCGGCCGCCGGCGGCCGTCGCCTGTGCGTAACGCAGTCGTTGTTTGCGGTATCGGATCGGGCGTTGAGGGAAAGCCAACATGCCGCGGCTCCAGGCACCGATCCTTCGACGGCGGTGCCCTCGAAAGACGGGACCCGAATGGCGTGTCGTCGAAGCGCCCCCGACCCATTCCCTCGTTGCGTTGTGATCGCTCCCGAAACCCGGCATCCGGGTCAGGATCAGCGTCAGAAAACCAGCGTCGCGCTCATCGTCCTAGCCGCCTGGCCATCGGCGCACCAGAGGTCCAGCCCATCGCCGGAACGGACCGCGTTGACGGTGAACGGGCCGCCGTGGAAGAGCGGCGACAGGCCGCGATAAGAAAAGCGGCGCGGCGGACGACCGGCGAGCCGCGCGCCGAGATGCAGCATCAGCGTCGCCTGCAGCGGACCGTGCACGACGAGACCCGGATAGGCCTCCTCGTCGCGCGCATAGTCAACGTCGTAATGGATGCGATGGCCGTTGAAGGTCAGCGCCGAATATCGAAACAAAAGCGCCGTCGTCGCCTCGACCGTCTCGGTGTGCTCGGCCGTCGGCAGCGGCGCGGGCGATCCCGGTTGCCCGGGCGTGGCGGGCGCGGTGGACGGCGCTGCGCGATAGACGATATCCTGGCGCTCGCTGATGACGGTGCGGCCGTCGCAGTCGAAATCGTGCTCGACCGTCACGAAGACCAGTTCGCCGCTGCGGCCTGTCTTGTGGGCGATGTCGGCGATGCGTGAAACCCGCATCACCTCGGCCCCGACCGAAAGCGGCGCGTGAAAGGAAAGCGCGCCGCCGGCCCACATGCGGCGCGGCAGCGGCACGGGCGGCAGAAACCCGCCGCGCGCGGGATGGCCGTCCGGACCCAGTTCATCGGGCTGCACGGCCGGCGGAGCCAGGCACCAGTGGATGGCGAGTGGAGCCGCGGCGGCGCCGCGATAGGCCGAGTGGCCGAGCGTGGCCTCGAAACGTTCGGCCAGCCCCGGCGTGACGATGTCGCTTGCCCGTTGCTCGTTTCCGATCCAGCGTCGCAGATCGTCGATGTCGACCGCGCTCATGCCGGTGTTTCCGAAAACTCGCGCCGTACAGCGTCGGTATGGACGCCAAGCGCCGGCACGGGCCCGCCCTTGATGGCGCGGCGCAGCGGCGAGCCAACCCCGTCGAAGACGCCGCCCGGCGTCTCGACGGCGATGCGCCGCAGAGCCGCATGGCCAGAAAGATCGGCAACCGTGGAGACGTTCGACCAGGCAAGCCGGTTGGCCTCAAGCCTTGCGATCGCCTCGACCCGGCTCATGCGGCCGAAAATGCCGGCCATGATCTCGCCCAGCAGTTCGCGGTTTTCGACCCGGCTCGGATTGTCGTGGTAAAGCGGATCGTCGACCAGATCGGGCCGCTCGAAGACGCCTTCGCACAGGCGCCGCCATTCGCCCGGATTCTGCACCACGATCACGATCTCGCCGTCGCTGCAGGCGACCGAGCAATAGGGGTAGATCGCGGCGTGGGCGAGCCCGGTGCGCGGCGTCGGCTTGCCGCCATAGTCGTGATGCAGCAGAGGCACGCTCATCATGTCGGCCATGGTGTCGAACATGGCGATCTCGATGGCCGCGCCGCGTCCGGTCGCGGCCCGGCCGACCAGCGCCTCCAGAATCGCGGCATGGGCGTTCATGCCGGTCATGACGTCGGCGATCGACACGCCGACCTTGACCGGCGTGTCGGGCGTGCCGGTGACCGCGCAAACGCCGCTCTCGGCCTGGATCAACATATCGTAGGCGCGCATGGCGCGCGCGGGACTGTCCTGGCGGTAGCCGACAATGTCGACAGCGATCAGACGGGGATAGCGCGCGACCACGTCCGCGGCACCGAGACCCAGCCGGGCGGCGGCGCCCGGCGCCAGGTTCTGCACGAAGACGTCGGCGCGCGCGACCATGCGCTCGACCAGCGCCCGGTCGTCATCGTGCTTGATATCGAGCACGGTGCTTTCCTTGCCCCGGTTCAGCCAGGCGAAATAGGCGCTAGTGCCGTGAACCGCCTTGTCGTAATGGCGCGCCGTCTCGCCTTCCGCGCGCTCGATCTTGATGACACGGGCACCGGCATCGGCGAGCCGGAGCGTGCAGGTCGGCGCGGCGACGGCCTGTTCGATGGAGACGACCAAAAGACCTTCAAGCGGCAGCATGGCTTTCCTCAATAGGAGCGCGGCAGGCCGAGCACGTGCTCGGACAGATAACTCAGGATCAGATTGGTCGAGATCGGCGCAACCTGGTAGAGCCGGGTTTCGCGGAACTTGCGCTCGACGTCGTATTCCTCGGCAAAGCCGAATCCGCCATGGGTCTGCACGCAGGCTTCCGCCGCCGCCCAGGAGGCCTCGGCCGCAAGCATCTTGGCCATGTTGGCCTGTTCGCCGCAGTCCTCGCCGGCCTCGAACAGGCGGGCTGCCTGGTGGACCATCAGTTCGGCCGCGCGCATCTGCGCATAGGCGCGCGCGATCGGGAACTGCACGCCCTGGTTCTGGCCGATCGGACGGCCGAAAACCCGCCGTTCGCCGGCATAGGCGCTCGCCTTGTCGATGAACCATTTGGCGTCCCCGATACATTCGGCCGCGATCAGGATGCGCTCGGCGTTCATGCCCGACAGGATGTAACGGAAGCCCCGGCCCTCCTCGCCGATCAGGTTGTCGGCCGGCACGCGCACGGAATCGAAAAACACCTCGGTGGTGGCGTGGTTCATCATCGTGCGGATCGGCTTGATCGTCATGCCGTCCTTCAACGCGTCGCGCATGTCGACGATGAACACCGACATGCCGGCGGTGCGCTTTTCGGCCTCCTCCTTCGGCGTCGTACGCGCCAGAAGCAGCATCAGGTCGGAGTGCTCGGCGCGCGAGGTCCACACTTTCTGCCCGTTGACGACATAATGGTCGCCCTCGCGCCGGGCGAAGGTCTTGATGGAGGTCGTGTCGGTGCCGCTGGTCGGCTCGGTGACCCCGAAAGCCTGCAGCCGCAATTCGCCGGCGGCGATGCCGGGAAGGTATTTTTGTTTCTGCGCCTCACTGCCGTGCCGCAGCAGCGCACCCATGATGTACATCTGCGCGTGGCAGGCCGCGCCGTTGGCGCCGGCGCGCTGCACCTCTTCCAGGATCGCGGCCGCGGCGGACAGCGGCAGGCCGGAGCCGCCATATTCCTCCGGGATGAGCACGGACAGATAACCGGCATCGGACAGCGCCTTGACGAAGTCGCTCGGATAGGCGTTGTCGCGGTCGAGCTGGCGCCAATATTCGGCGGCGAAGCTGGCGCACAACCGTCTGACGCTTTGCCTGATCTGGGCGATATCCTCGCCTTCCGGAAGATCCTTGATGGTCATGAAGTTTTCCGATTTTGGTCTGGTTGATTTGGGCGCGGCGAAGCCGGGTTCAGGAGGGACCGGCACCGCGCGCGGGCATCAGCGCGCCGATATGGTTGGCGCGTTCGATCGTCCACAGGCGCGGCAGCACCATGTCCATCTCGGCCGCGTCGGCGGCCCGGCTGAAGGCGGCGAGGCCGCGCACCTTGGCGTCGATCTCCTCGCGGCTGAGCGTGTTGCCGGGATCGCCCTTGGGATCGTCGACCCTGGCCTCGATATGGCGGCCGTCGCGCGTCTCCAGCGCAACCTTGCCGATCCAGCGCGCCGGATAGGCGGCATTCACCTCATCGTCGAGCCGCATGGCGACGCGCTCGCGAAAGCCCGCGATCTCGGGACTGTCGAACCCGTTCTGGAACTCGCCCATGCCGGCGCGGCCATGGGCGGCGATCAGCCCGAGCGTGGTGCCCATGGAGAATTTCGCCTGGTGCACACTCGCCGGCGCCGTCACCGGCCCGAGCACGTCGATGGCGGCCTGGTGGACCAGCGCCGTGACGCTGCCGATGTCGTCGATCGTGAGATCGTTGTCCTGCATCGCCTTCAACAGCGCGTCCGCGGCCGGATGGGTGTGGCGGCAGGAGGCATGAAACTTGAACGAGGTTTCCGCCAGGGCCCAGCGTACGCCGAGCCGGTCGGTAAGCCTTGCCGGGTCGGCGTCGCTCGACATGCCGGCGCCCATGCCCTGCGCGCCTTCCAGTATGCGCCTCGCGCCGGTGAAGCCGTCGGCGGCGAGATAGGCGGCGATCAGCCCATTGGCGGCCGCCTTGCCGGTGTGCAGCGGCTTTGAATCGGCGGCGTCGCGCAGGAACTCCCACAGCCCTGCGGCCTGCGTGCCGGCCGAGCCGAAAGCGTCGAGCATGGCGGCGGGATTCAGTCCCAGCAACCGGCCGGCGGCCGCCGCGGCGGCCAGCGCGCCGGCCGTGCCGGTGGTATGGAAGATACGGTAGTGCGAACGGCCGAGAAATTCGCCGATCCGGATGCCGGCTTCGTAGCCGGCCACCACGGCGGCGATGAAATCGCGGCCCGAGGCGCGGTTGGCCTGGGCGACGGCGAGCGCTGCGGGAAACACCACCGCGGCCGGATGGAAAACCGAGCCGTTGTGGACGTCGTCCTGCTCGGCCACGTGCGAGGCGGCGCCGTTGACAAGCGCGGCAAACAACGGCGAGCTGGAGCCGCGGCTTGCAAGCAATTCGCTCGGCCCGTCCGCCGGCCCCATGCGGGCGGCGAAGGCGGCGACGATCTCCACCGGCCGCACGCCCTTGCCCGCGAGCGCGGAACCGGCCCAGTCGACGAACAGATCGACTGCGCGCTCCACCACCGGCTGCGGAATATCCTCATAACGCAACCCGGCGGCAAAGGCGGCCAGCCGGGCGCTCGGTGTCTCGTCCAGTTGCTCATGCATGGGTGCGCTCCTCCAGGGCCGACGGGGCGCGGCCGGCCCATCTCATCCTGCATGTAGCGCCCCGTGGCGCAATTCGTTATTCAGGAAGCACGCCTTCAGCACAGGCAAACGCTCCCGGAGAAAAGGCTCGATGTCCGGCCTTCGTTACGACCTCGTGGACCTGCGGCTCTATGTCAGCATCGCGGAAGCCGGTAGCCTGACCAAAGGCGCCGAACGCGTGCATCTGTCGGTCGGCGCGGCCTCGATGCGGGTCAAGAACCTGGAAGAAGCGCTCGGCGCACCGTTGTTGGTGCGCACCAGCCAGGGGGTCAGCCTGACCCCGGCCGGAGAGGCGCTGCTGACGCATGCACGACGGGTTTTCCGCGACCTTGAACGGCTGCATGGTGACCTGCAGGCCTTCTCGCGCGGTCTGCGGGGCCGGGTGCGCGTTTTCGCCAACACGACCGCGATGACCGAAATCCTGCCGGCTGCGCTCGGCTCCTTCCTGGCCGCCCACCCGCATGTGGACATAGACCTGGAGGAGCGGCTCAGCCCGGAAATCGCCCGCGCCGTGGCCGACGGCAGCGCCGATATCGGCATCCTGGCCGGCACCGTGCGCACCGACGGACTCGACGTGCTTGCCTATCAGAAAGACACGCTGGTGCTTGCCGTTCCCGCCGGCCACGCGCTCGCCGGGGCAGACATGGTGGATTTCGCCGAGGTGGCCGCACTCAGCCTGGTTTCGCTGCAGCGCGGCAGCGCCATACACGGCTTCATGGAAAACATCTTTGCCGAAATGGGCGTCGCGCCAGACATCCGCATCCGGGTGTCCAGCTTTGAATCGCTATGCCGCATGGTCGAGGCCGGCGTCGGCATCGGCATGCTGCCCGGCTCGGTGGCAAACCGGCTCAAGCACAACCACGCCATTGCGGTCGTGCCGCTTTCCAACCGCTGGGCGGTGCGCGAACTCAAGATCTGCGTGCAGAAGCTCGACGAGTTGCCGGCATTCGGCCATGCGCTGGTCGAACACCTGGTGTCCGGCGCCCGCGCCACATGACACCTCCACCCGCTCAGCGCCGCTCGCCGGTAAAGTAGGCCAGAGATTTGCGCAGATCCTCGGCCCGAAAGCCGCGGCCGATCACCACCACGGAATTGTCGTCGTCGGTCGGCTTCGCGCCGGCTTCGGGCACGATTTCCGGCTGTTGGACGACCTTACGCACGCTCTGCAGAAGCAGCCGGCCGGCCGGCGTGCGCACCACGCCCTTCACCCGCATGATGTCGTCGCCGCGCGCGTGAAGCAGCGCGCTCAACCAGACCGAAAAGGCCGGCCAGTCGGTCGCCTCGGAAAGATCGAGCCGCGTGGCGGCGATCGGAGCCGGCGCGCGGCTGCCTTCGGCCGGCGGGATCGCGACCGGTTCGATACCGGCATGGTCTGGCAGGCCGGCGCCGCTGCCCATGGCAGCTCCCGATATCGCCGCACCGGGATTGAGCGCCTGCAGCGTCGCCACCAGCCGGGCAAGATCGGGTTCGGCAGCGGCGTCGACCTTGGTCACCAGCAGCCGGTCGGCGGTTTCGATCTGACGCAGCGTCAGCGGCTCGTGGCGCATCTGGTCGAGCCCGTACAGCGCGTCGATGGCGATGACGATCTCGTCGACCATCAGATGGTGGATCAGGACAGGGTCGGTGCGGATCGTATCGACGATCGGGCCCGGATCGGCCAGCCCGCTGGTTTCCAGCACGACGCGGTCGAGCGAGGCCAGCGCGTCGTCGCCGCCGACGCGCGCATCGCAGATGGCGCGCAAAAGGGCAACCAGCGCCTCGCGCCCGTCGCAGCAGGCGCAGCCCCCGGCCAGAACCCGCAATTCGGCCGACCGCGCCAGTAACGCGTCGTCGACCGGCACCTCGGCCGCCTCGTTGACGATCACCAGCGCGTCCTTCATCTGCCCGTGATGCAACTGGTGGCGCAACCAGGTCGTCTTGCCCGAGCCGAGAAACCCGCCGAGCACTGTCAGCCGCATGCGCCCGTCGCGGGCCTCGCTCATGTGTCCTCGCGCTCCTCCGCGTCACACGCTTCGGCGAGGAACTGCGGGTCGAGCGGATCGATCACGCGCCCGCTCATCCGTTCGGCGGCGCGCCACACTTCGCTGACGTCATCGACCATTTCATGCCGGCCGGTGCGATCGGAAAGCGTGACGCCGGGTATCGCGCCGTCGTCGTGCACGCTCAAGCCGAATGCCGGCAACACCGATTGAAGCAGTTGGGCGCGGCGGAACCGCGCCCGCAAGCGGTCGGTCGGCGTCGAGGCGCCGGCTTCGGTCCAGTGGCCCGGGGCGGACGGAAAACCGCAATTGGCGCACATCTTGTCTGCTCCTTCGATCGCGGCGGGCGGTGCCAAACGCCGCCCGCCATTGCCCCACCGGCTTAGATGACCGGCGGGCGCTGTTTGCCTTCGAAAGGATAACGCGCGCGGAAATCGTCGGCGATTTCCTCGAACGGCACCCAGCGCACGCCATCATGGCCGTTAATATAGTCGATCAGCCTTTCGAGCATCAAAAGCACCTGCGGCCGGCCGCTGACGTCGGGATGGATGGTAAAGCAGAAGGCGGCGTAATCCATCTCGCGATAGACCCAATCGAACTGGTCGCGCCACAATTCCTCGATGTCGCGCGGGTTCACGAAGCCGTGGCTGTTGGGCGACTTCTTGATGAACATCATCGGCGGCAGGTCGTCGACATACCAGTTGGCGCCGATCTCGACCAGGTCGATCTCCTTGCCGTGCTCGAGCGGCTTCATCCACTCCTCCGCCTTCTTGGAGTAGTCGATCAAAGTCCATTTGTCGCCGACACGGGCATAAAACGGCTGGAAATCGCGATAGCCCTGGCTGTGGTCGTATTTGAAGCCGTATTTCTGCAACAAGGCGGCGGTGCTGTTCGACATTTCCCACCACGGCGCGACGTAGCCGCGCGGCGCCTTGCCGCTCATCTTCTCGATCAGCTCGACCGACTTGGCCAGCACCGCCTCCTCCTGGGTCGGCGTCATGGCGACCGGATTTTCGTGCGTATAGCCGTGGGCGCCGATCTCATGGCCCTCGTCGACGATCTGCCGGCACTGATCAGGAAAGGTCTCCAGCGAGTGGCCCGGAATGAAGAAGCTGGTGCGCAGGTCGTATTTCTTGAACAGCCGCAACAGCCGCGGCACGCCGACCTCGGAAGCGAACACGCCGCGCTGGATGTCGGACGGGGAATCCCCGCCGCCATAAGAACCGATCCACCCCGCCACCGAGTCGATATCGGTGCCGAACGAACAGAAAATCTCTTTCTTTGCCACTTCGAGTCCTCCTTCCAGGTGAAAACCGAACTTTCTCTTCCGCGCCGCGCCCTTCAAGACGGTGCGCGCGATGGATGACACCGCCGGGTCCCGGCCCCGAAGCCGCTGTCGTGCCGGTCCCACGTGCGGGCTGCCGGCTAGGTCGAGGATATTCCGGGATGCTATAGAAGCGCTACGATATTCGCAATTCTCCTTCCATTTTATAGCTTTAGCTAAAACCAAAAGCCTATTGATACATTTCTGCTATCAATTGATCCGATTCTAGTATCGCCGGCCGCGCGGCGTCAGACACCGATCGGCATGTGCTCGGCCGACCGCTGCACGGCGCGCGGCGCGGTCAGTTCCTTCCAGGTCGACAGCGCCCGGTTGACGGCGGAAAACGGCGGACGCTTGACAAAGCGGCCACGACCCGGCCGCGGCTCGTTGGAGCCCTCCTCGCCCCAGACAACCTCGCCGCGCGAGAGCGTGTAGCGCGGCATGCCGCGCACCTCGTGACCCTCGAAGACGTTATAGTCGATGATCGATTTCTGGGTTGCGGCGGTGATCGTCTTCGATTTCTTCGGATCCCAGACCACGATATCGGCATCGGCGCCGACCATGACCGCCCCCTTGCGCGGGTAGACGTTGAGTATCTGGGCGATATTGGTGGAGGTGACCGCGACGAACTCGTTCATGGTCAGCCGACCGGTCTCGACCCCATGGGTCCACAACAGCGACAGCCGGTCTTCCAGCCCGCCGGTGCCGTTCGGAATCTTGGTGAAATCGGTGCGTCCGAACTGCTTCTGCTCGGTGGTGAAGGCACAATGGTCGGTTGCGACCACCTGCAGGGAACCGGCCGACAGCCCGGCCCACAAAGAATCCTGATGCTGCCTGTCGCGGAAGGGCGGGCTCATCACCCGCCGCGCGGCGTGGTCCCAGTCGGCATTGGCATATTCGCCCACGTCGAGCAGGAGATGCTGGATGAGCGGCTCGCCATAGACGCGCATCCCCTTCTGGCGCGCCCGGCGGATCGCCTCGTGCGCCTGCTCGCAGGAGGTGTGCACGATATAGACCGGCACGCCGGCGGCATCGGCGATCATGATGGCGCGATTGGTCGCCTCGCCCTCGACCTCGGGCGGGCGCGAATAGGCATGCGCCTCGGGTCCGGATATGCCCATTTCCAGGCATTTCTGCTGCAGGGCGGCGACCAGGTCGCCGTTTTCGGCATGCACCAGCGGCAGGGCGCCGATCGCGGCGCAGCGGCTGAAGGAGGCGAACATCTCGTCGTCGTTCACCATCAGCGCGCCCTTATAGGCCATGAAATGCTTGAAGGTGTTGACGCCACGCCCGACCACCGCTGCCATATCGTCGAAAATCTTTTCCGACCAGCCGGTCACCGCGACATGGAAGGAATAGTCGGACGAGGCCTGGCGCGCGGCGCGCTCCTCCCAGGCGTCGAGCGCCTTGAGCATGCCGTCTTCGCCGGGAATAACGAAATCGACCACCATGGTCGTCCCGCCCGACAAGGCGGCGAAGGTGCCACTCTCCCAGGTCTCGGCGGTGGTGGTGCCCATGAAGGGCATTTCCAGATGGGTATGGGGATCGATGCCGCCCGGCATGATGTAGGCGCCCTCGGCGTCGATGACCTTGTCACCGGCGAGATTGTCCCCGATCGCGGCGATGGTCTCGCCCTCGATCAAAACGTCGGCCTCGTAACTGCGGTCGGCAGCCACCACGGTTCCACCCTTGATCACGGTCGACATCGTGTCCTCCTTGCGTTGTTCAAAACCTTTCGGCCGATGCGGCGGTCGCACCGGTCTTTTCTTCGTCACATCGGCGGCGGCACCGCGCCCTTGCGCTCGACGATCAGCCGATAGGCGTCGGGTTCGCGATGGCGCGCGAAATCGAAGATCGTCTCGCGATAGCGCTTGCCGATATCAAGGTCGCAGCGCGCGGTTATGACCTCGTCGCCGATGGTCGAGGCCATGGCGACGATCTCGCCGGACGGAGAGACGATCACGCTCTGGCCGACCATGTTGGAACCTTCCTCGACGCCGCATTTGGCCGTGCCCACCACCCAGGTCGCGTTCTGATAGGCGCCGGCCTGCATCGACAGATGGTTGTGGAACTGTGTCAGGCTGTCGATGTCGGGATGCTGGGTGTGATCGTAGGGGGTGTTGTAGCCGAGCATGACCATCTCCACGCCCTGCAGACCCATGACACGATAGGTTTCGGGCCAGCGGCGGTCGTTGCAGATGCACATGCCCATCACACCGCCATAGGCGCGCCAAACGCCGAAGCCGAGATTGCCGGGCTCGAAATAGCGTTTTTCCAGATGCTGGTGAGTGCGGCCGGGCTGCGGCGCGTCGTGGCCGGGCAGATGCACCTTGCGGTATTTGCCAACGATCTCGCCGCCGGGATCGACCAGGATCGCGGTGTTGTAGCGGCGCTTCTTACCTTGCTCGTGAACGAGTTCGGCATAACCGACATTAAAGCCGATGCCGAGTTTCTTGGCCTCCTCGAACAGCGGCGCGGTCTCCGGGCCGGGCATCTCGGTCTCGTAAAAACTGTCGAGCTCGGCCTCATCCTCGATCAGCCAGCGCGGAAAGAAAGTGGTGAAGGCGAGTTCGGGAAACACCACCAGTTCCGCGCCGCGCGCCTTGGCCTCGCGCATCATCTCGATCAGCCGGCGTACCGTGTCGCGGCGGGTCTCCGAACGGCTGATCGGTCCCATTTGGGCCGAGGCGGTGTTGATCACTCTTGCCATATCGCGTCCTCCTTCGTTCGGCGGCGAGCCGCCTCAGACGGGTTTGCGGGACTGCGCCCGCTTGTTCAAAAAAGTGTGGATCAAGGTGTGGTCGGCACCCTGGCCGAGATCGGCCAGGGCAGCCGACCACAGGGCAGCCGCCTGCTCGGCCCCGCATGCGGTCATGCCCAGCTCTTTCGCCAGATCGCTGGCGGTGTGGAGATCCTTGGCCATCAGGGCCATGGCGAAGCCGGAAGCGAAGCTTCCCGACAAGATGTGAGGCTTCAGCTTAACCTCGGTGGAATTGTTGCGGCCGGTCGAGGCGTTGAGAATGTCGACAAGCGTGCCGGGATCGACGCCGAACGCCTCGCCGATCAGCGTCGCCTCGCAAGCCGCCGCCAGGCCGGCCGCCGACACGTAATTGTTGAGCGCCTTGGCGGCGTGGCCGCAGCCGAGCGGCCCGGCATGGATGACCGTCGCGCCCATGGCGTCGAGCAGCGGCTGGGCCCGGGCGACATCGGCCTGGCGGCCACCGGCCATGATGCACAACGAGCCGTCGCGCGCCCGGGCCACCCCGCCCGAGACCGGCGCGTCGACCAGCGCAAGACCCCTTTCAAGCAGGCCGGCGCCGAGCAGGCGCGTGCCCATCGGCGCCGACGAGCTCATGTCGATGACCAGAACCCCGGGCTTCAGGCACGTCGCCACGGCCCCCTCGCCCAAAAGCACCTCGCGCACCACCGATCCGTCGGGCAACATGGTCACGACGATGTCGCAGCCATCGGCCGCCGCGCGCGCGCTGTCGAACACGACCGCTCCCTTGTCGGCGAGCGCCTGACGCGCCTCGGCCGCCATGTCGGCGCCACGCACATCGAAGCCGGCCGCGACCAGACGCTCGGCCATCGGCCGGCCCATCATGCCGAGCCCGATGAAGGCGACAGGGCCCGTATCGCCAGACACCGTCGCCGTCACACGTCCAGCTCCTTGAACACGTCCCTGGCGATGCGGAAGCAATCGAGGGCCGCCGGCACGCCGCAATAGACGCCGATCTGCAGGAAGATTTCCTTCAGTTCGTCCTTGGTCAGGCCGTTATTGAGCGCGCCGCGCAGATGCAGCTTGAACTCTTGCGGCCGATTGAGCGCCGCCGTCATGCCCAGATTGAGAATGCTGCGGTCGCGCCGCTCAATGCCGGGCCGGTTCCAGATCTCGTCCCAGCACCATTCGGTCGTGAGTTGCTGCATGGCCCAATTGAACTCGTCGGCTTGTTCGAGCGAACTATCCACATAGTCCGCGCCCAGCACAGCGCGACGAGTTTTCAGGCCGCGCTCGAACTTTTCCGATCTTGGTTTTTGTCCGCTCATCTCGCCTGTCCTTGCTGCATCATCTTGTTCACGCCCGCATCCAGGTCGGCTCGAACAGACCGTCCAGCAGACGCTCGATCTCCAGCCCGGCGCTCATAAGCCGCACGTCATGACCATAGAGCCCCGAAATCAGGATGCTGGTCGGCAGGCCGTCGCCGTCACGCCCGGTCGGCAGGGCCAGGCCGCACAGACGCAGCATGTTGCCCAGCATAGTGTTGCGCAACGTGCGTAGATTGACCTGGTGGAAGAACTCGTCATCGGCCTCCAGCGGCGCGACCTCCGGTGCCGTCGTCGCCGTCGTCGGCATCAGCAGAAAAGCGTCCGCCAGTTCCTGCTCGAGATACGCGATCGCGGCAGCGCGCTCCGACAGGATCGATTGCAGGTCGTGAGCAGACATCGCCTTGCCCTGCAGGATGCGATGGGTCACCCGGCGGTCGATCTTGCCCCCATCCGGGCCGTCCACCAGATCGTGATATTCGTGATAGGCTTCGGCCGCCGCCAGCGAGCCGTGGCTTGCCGTCATGCGGCTCGCCATCTCCAGCGCCTTCACGGAACGCCTTTCGACCTTGGCGCCGGCCTTTTCCAATCGCACGATCGCGGCATCGTAATTGTCCAGAACCGCCTGCTCGGCGTCCTCAAGGACGATATTGGTCGCAGCCACGAAGCGAGTTCCCGACAGGTCAACGCGCCGTGCCTCAGTCACGGGCGCGCCCCGCAACACCATGTCGAGCATCACGCAGTCGGCCACACTGCGGCCGAGTGGGCCGATCGTGTCCAGCGTGCGGGCAAGCGGCACCATGCCGGTCTTGTCGATCCAACCTTCGCTCGTTTTCAGTCCGACGACACCGTTGAGCGAAGCGGGAATGCGCACCGAACCGCCAGTGTCGGTGCCGACGGCGCACGGCGCCAACCCGGCCGCGACCGCGGCGCCCGAGCCCGAAGACGAGCCTCCCGGCGAGCGGGCGATCTGGCGGTCGTTGGGATTGAGAGGCGTGCCGTAGTGGGGATTGAGGCCAAGGCCCGAATAGGCGAATTCGGTCAGGTTGAGCTTGCCGAGCGTCACCATGCCCGCCGCCGCCGCGTTGGCCACGCAGAAGGCGTCGTGCTGTTTGGGCGCCGCGTCGCGATAAAGCGACGAGCCGGCCGTGGTCGGTGCGCCTGACGTGTCGAAAAGGTCCTTCCAGGCGATCGGAACACCGTCGAGCGGCGACAGCGGCCGGCCTTCTCGGAACCGCTCTGCTGCAGCCTGGGCCTCCCTGCGCGCCCGCTCCTGCATGACCGCGATGAAGATGCGGTCCGCCTTCGCATCTTCGATACGTTCCAGAAAATGTTCGGTCACGGCGACCGGATCGGTCTCGCCGTTGCGATAGGCCAACGCGATTTCGCCGGCCGTGCGACGGGCAATCGCCTCGATGTCTTTCACTCTTCCGCTCCTTCGCGATCTCCACCCGCCTGGGCTTCTCAAGCCGCCCGTGGTGGGATAGTGTCATATGATCGTTGCCCGCCCGCGCGCATTCATCACGCCGTCTTCGGCGCAATGCGGCCGCTGCATTCAACGCCAGGCATATGGGGATCCTGCCCTTGCGGCGCGGCGTCGCGCGCGCCTCCGGACAAAGACCATCCCTTGCGGCGCGCCGAGAAGCGCGACACATCGTGTCGGATGACACCGCCAAGCGGTTCTGCGGATGGGGACTAGCTGTTCAGTCCGTCGTCTTTATCCTTCCATTCTGGTCGCGGTTTCGTTGTCGTGTCCGCGCCGCCCGCTAACGTGCCGCGTAGGGTTCCGGCACCCCGGTGTCGACCCGGTCGAGCACATGGGCGTGCTGCTTGTCCCATTTCGCCGCCACCGCGTCGCCGGGTCCGATCGGCTCGACGAAATAGTCATGGTCTGGAACGTTGGCGACAAAGGTGTCCATGCCCGGAACCTGCAGGCTCACTTTCACAAAATTGCCCTGATATTCGATGGAGTCGACCGTGCCGAAGACGGCGTTGGCCGCCGCCTCGGTTTCGATATCGGAGCGCTTGCGGATGGCGATGTAGTCCCGGCGCACGGAAAAGGACATCTCCTCGCCTATCGCCGGCGTGACATTCTGCCGGGGAATCTCGAACGTCTCGCCGCGCGCGCTCTTCAGCCTCGCAATACCGTCCTCGATGCCTTCGACCGCTCCGGTCAGCACGTTCTGCGCACCCATGAAGCGGGCCACATAGGGCGTGGCGGGACTGTTGTAGATCTCGCGCGCACTGGCGGCCTGATCGATACGGCCGGTATCCATCACCACCACCATGTCGGCGAGCGCGATCGCCTCGGGCTGAGTGTGGGTGACATGCACGAAGGTGATGCCGAGTTCGGCCTGAAGCGTCTTGAGCTCAACCCGCATCTGCAGGCGCAGGAATTCATCGAGCGCCGAAAGCGGTTCGTCGAGAAGCAGCACGCGCGGATTGGTGATCAGCGAGCGCGCCAGGGCGACGCGCTGCTGCTGGCCGCCAGAAAGCTGCGCCGGCATGCGGTCACGCAGATGCGCGAGTTGTACGCGCTCGAGCATCTCGTCGGCGCGCTTGCGGCGCTCGTCCTTCCCCACGCCGCGCATCTTCAGATAGAAGGCGACGTTGTCGCGAATGCTCAAATGCGGAAACAGCGCATAGCTCTGGAACATCATCGCCGTGCCGCGCTGCACCGGCGGCAGGCCGACCACCGACGTGTCGCCGATGGTGATCTCGCCCGATGTCGGCGTCTCGTGCCCGGCGATCATGCGCAGGATCGTCGTCTTGCCACAGCCCGACGGGCCGAGAAGACAGCAATAGGACCCGTGCGGAATGGTCAGGTTGATATCCTTGACCGCATCGGTGTCGCCGAATTTCTTGGTCAGATCGACCAGACGGATCTCGCCGGAGTTCGACATATCGGCCGCCGAGGCGCCGGACGGAGCTGTAACAGGTGTGAAGTTCATCTATTTCGACCGTCTGCGTTGAATGAGGATGATCGAGCCCAGGGCCACGGCAATCACGAAGAACGAGATCACCGTCGTCACCGTGCCCAGTGCGTAGAGCGCCGGCGAGGTGACGTTGGTCGTCATCGTCCAGATCTCCAGCGGTAGGGTGTTCTTGGTGCCGACCGTCAGCCAACTGCGCGGAAATTCGTCATAAGACAGCGTGAAGCCGAACAGCGCGACAGCGATCATGCCGGGAAACACGATCGGCACGACCACGTCCTTGATCGACTGCCACCGGCTGGCACCAAGATCGAACGCGGCTTCCTCGTAGGACGGGCTCAGCCGTCCGAGGATCGCGAACATGATCAGGAGGCCGAACGGCAACGTCCATGTCAGATGGGCGCCCAGCGCGGTCCCGTACCAGCTCGCCGACAGGCCGAGGAACTGCCCGGTCACCAGAATGCCGATTGACAGCACCAGACCGGGAATGATCAGGCTGGCGATCGCCATATAAAACAGTGCGCCCGAACCGCGGAAACGGTGACGGAAGCCGAAGCCCGCCGTCACCGAAATCAGCACCGTCAGCACCATGACGACGAGGGCAAGCGGCAGCGAGCGCGAGAAGGCACCAGGCACGTCGCCGACGCGCGTCGGGTTGAAGAGCTCGTCGAACCAGATCAGCGAGGGATCGCGCAGGGGGAAATTGAGCGACGCCGACGGGCCCTGGAAAGACAGCACAAGCACCGAGATCATCGGCCCGTACAGGAACAGGACGAACAGCAGCATCAGCAAGGCGAGGACGTAGAAGGTCCAGGGTCTGCGGTCTTGGGAGGACGGCATGGCGTTACCTGACAAGCTCCTTGCGCACATCGACCAGACGGAAGATGGCGGAGGCGATCAAAAGGACGACGATCAAGAGAATGACCGCGTTGGCGGCGGCCCGCGGATAGTTCAGGAACTGGAGGTCGTTGAAGATCGCGGACGCCGCCGATCCCGACAACCCGCCGCTCATGACGGTGACGACCGAAAAATCGCCCATAACCAAGGTCACGACGAACAGCGTGCCGAGCGCGATGCCGGTCTTGGACAAAGGTAGCACGACGTTCCAGATCACGCCCCAGCGGCTGGCGCCAGCGTCCATCGCCGCCTCGAGCAGCGACTTGTCGATGCGCGCCATGGAATTGAAGATCGGCACGATCATGAACAGCGTGAACAGATGGACATAGGCGACCACCACCGCGAAATCCGAATAAAGCAGCCATTCGACCGGCTGATCCGTCAGCCCGCTGCCGACAAGGGCCTGGTTGACCAGCCCCTCGCGCCCGAGCACCGGACGCCACGAGATCATACGGATGATGTTGGAGGTCCAGAACGGCACCGTGCACACCAGAAACAGCGCGATCGCGGTCACCAGATTGCGGATGTGAAAGACCAGGAAATAGGAGACCCAAAAACCGATAAAACCGGTAATCGCGAGCACGATCACGGCGAATTTGAGCGTCGACCAGTAGAGCAGCCAGTTGGTCTGGTTGGTCAGGATGTCAGCATAGTTCTTGAACGTGAAATCGGGAACGATGCCGACCAGCATCTGGTAGCGGAAAAAGCTTACCACGAGCACCAGCGCGACCGGGATGGTGAAAAACAGGATCAGGACCAGCGCCAGCGGCGAGACCTGAATATAGGGAAGGGCTGAGGATCTGCTGTTCATCTTGCAAAATGTCCGGATGCCGGGGGCGGACGGCGGCCTGAGCCGCCGTCCGATTTTCACAACCGTCAGGCGGCGCTGAACTCGTTCCACTTGGAATAGAGGAATTCAGCCTCATCCATGAGGTTGTTCCACACGGCGACATTGGCGAAACGGTCCTCGTAGGAGCCGCCGTCACGCACGTCGCCGGCCGAGTTCGTCTTCTGACCGGTCGGGCTGGTGATATCGGCCGTGGCCGCCTTGCCCTCGTAGAAGAAGCCGCGCTCGTTCTCACTCAGGGCCGCCTTGGCGGTCGCCGGATTGGAGCTGTAGTAGCCCTGCTTGGCGATGAAACCGCCGACCCAGCCGGAATTGTACCAGGTCATGTATTCATAGGCGGCGTCGCGCTTGAGGCCGTCGAGATGAGCCAGCATCGCCAGCCCATTGCCCCAGCCCCGATAGCCTTCCTTGAGCGGCTGGTAGACGCAGGGCACGTTCTGAGTCTGGACCGCGGTGACGGCGGGCGACCACATCGACTGGATCACCACCTCGCCCCCGGCCATCAGATTGACCGACTCGTCGAACGTATTCCACAGGGCACGCCAGTGGCCGCCGCGCTTCAGCTCGATCAGCCGGGCGATCGTCTGCTGGATCTCGTCCTGGGTCGGGTTGCCCTTGTCGCCATAGGTCATCTCGCCCGCGCCCTCGAGCGCCATCATAGCGTCCATGATGCCGTTGGTCGGGATGTTCTGGATCGCCGCCTTACCCTTGAAATCGGGCGAGATCAGATCGGCCCAGGAGGTGATGTCGCGCCCTACTAGGTCGGGACGGATGCCAAGCGTGTCGGCGTTGTAGACGCCGGGCACGAAGGTGGCGAACTCGGTCTGGCTGCTGGCGAAAGCCTTGGCGTCGACCGCGTCGAGATAAATATACTCGATCGGGGCGTCGCCTTCGCGCGACACCTCTTTCCCGTTGAACACGCCCGTCGTGTAGAGCGGGGTGAGTTGATCCCAGTTCTTGACCTTGCCGATCTCCACGCCCTGGAGCACGCCTTGCGGAACGGCGATCTTGGTCTGCCAGATCTCCATGTCCGCTACGTCGATCGACTTGGGATCGTTGATCATGCGGTTGATCAGGCCGGGATGGTCGACAACCGACATCTCGACCTTAAAGCCAAGATCCTTGCTCGCTTGCCGAGCGATATCCGGCAAGGTCGAATAAGACATGCCGGTGTGGTTGAGCGTGATGTCCTTGAGGTTCTGCGCCCAGACTGTCGGAAAGCCGGTGACCAGCGTCGTGCCGGCAACAGCGGCGCCACCCTTCAGAATCGAGCGCCGCGACACGCGGCCCGTACCGATCGTTTTCGCTGATTTTTTCATTTCATACTCCCATTCGTCAGTATGGAACATACTCCGCGCCATTCCCATGGCGTTTGACGGGCGAAGCCTTGCATTGGCTGTGTTTTTTGTCGCTTCGCCGCCGTCGTCACTGCTTGGCAGTCCTTCATCGCCGCCCCACTAATTGCGATGTCTTGATTGCGCTCCTTTCAACCGGGGACCATACCGCATCCGAACCCGAACCTCGTCATTGGGCACCCATTTGCGCCCTCAGCTTGCGAGTTCCATTCAAGTCAAGCTTCCAACCGTAGCCGTCGTCAACCTCTTCCAACACCACGCCGTAATCGTCGCGCGCGTGTTCGTGTGTGATAAACCCGTCCAGCACGTCGTCGAGGACCTTGTCCGGGTCGCGCTCGAGCGGATCGCCGTAGCCGCCGCCGCAGGGCGAGAAATAGGATATGACATCGCCCGCGCGGGTGAGCTTGCCGGAGAATTTCGCCGGCTCGAGGCTGACATCGCCCGTGTGGACGTTGCGAATCTCCACCTTGCCGCCGGCACCCGGCTTGCCGCCGAACACCCCCCAGGGCACATCCTCGTGGCGATCGGCCTCGTGCGTCATGTAGCCGGCACTGAGGAAACGCTGCGACTTGACCACGCCGGCGCCGCCGCGGAACTTGCCGGCGCCGGGGGGCGCGTCGTCGCGGACCTCGTAGCGGTCGCAGATCAGCGGCAGGTGCATGCCGAGATCCTCGAGCGGGTTGTTGCGCGTGTTGCGCATCAGTTCCTCTATGGTATCGGGGCCGTCCGATTGCGGACGCCCGCCCATCGCAGCCTCGTTGACTTCGAGAAAGACCCAGTAATCGCCGCTCTCGCGCACGCCGGAATAGGCCGCGAAGGAAAGTACTGCTGCGTTACCGGCGGTACATTTGTCCGGCAGCACCGGCGCCAGCGCCTTGATGATCAGGTCGACAATACGCTGGATCTGGGCGAAGCGTGCTTCGGCCGCTGCCGGCGCAATCGGGTTGAAGATCGAGCCCAGCGGCGCGGTCACCTTGACCGGACGGAACGAGCCCTCATTCTGGGGGATATATTCGGAGTGGGTGTAGGTATCGAGCAGCAAGGCGCGGAAGGCGAAGAAGCAGGCGACCTTGGTCGAGCCCTCGAAGGGAACGTTGTAGGCCGTCGGCACCTGGGCCGACGAGCCGGTCAGATCGACCTCGACCGCGTCGCCGGCAACCCGCACGGTCACCTTGAGCGGCAGGGTGACACCGCGGTTGCGCCCGTCATCGTCCAAAAATCCTTCCGCGACATATTCGCCGTCCGGGATCTTGGCGATCTCGCGCCGCAACATGCTTTCGGTGTAATCCATAAGCTGGTGCGTCGCCCGCAGCACCGTGGCCTTGCCGTATTTCTCCATCAATTGCTGGAAACGCGCGACACCGAGTTCCGCCGAGGCTATCTGGGCCTCCAGGTCGTTCATCACCTGACTCGGCACACGGGTGTTGTCGCGGATATATTTCCACATCGTGTCGTTGCGCTTGCCGGCCTCGAACAGCTTGATGCCGTTGAGCAGCATGCCTTCGGCATAGACGTCGGGAATGTCCATGATCAGGCCCGGCGTGGCCGCCCCGATGTCGATGTGATGGGCGGTGTTGGCGGAAAATCCGACCAGTTCGCCCTCGAAGAAGACGGGCATGACGATGGCGATGTCGGGCGAATGGCTGGCGCCGAAATAGGGATGGTTGTGGATCACCACGTCGCCGGGCTGCCACTGGTCGAGCGGGATCGATTTCTCGATGCCGCGCAGATAACCTGGCAGCGAGCCGATATGCATCGGCGTGGAATCGGACTCGCACAGCGTGTTGTAGTCGCGATCGAACAATCCGGCGCCAAGATCCTGGCTTTCGCGGATGATGGAGGAATAGCTCATCCGGTAAAGGACCGTGCCCATCTGGTCGGCGATCGAGTGCAGCGCGCCGCCGATGACCTGGAGCGTGATCGGATCGACTTCCTGTGTCATCCCTGCCTCCTCAGTTGCGGCCGATCAAAATGTCGCCGAAGCGCATGACCTGCGCGACATAGCCCGGCGGCACGATGGTGGTGGAATTGTGCTGGATCACGACGGCGGGGCCCGAAACGCGATCGCCGGCGAGCAGCTTCTCGCGCTGGTAGCGCGGCGTGTCGTGCGCCTGGCCGTCATCGAATACGGTGCGCCGGCTGTAGAGCCGCGCCTCGTCGGGGTTTTCGCGGCCGCCATGGGCGAGTTCCGGCAGGGCCAGCGTCTCGACCGCGACAGTCGCCACCAGCCGCAAGGTGATCAGTTCGCAAGCCTGGTCGCGGAAGGCATGGCCGTAGATCTTTTTGTGCTCGTCGTAGAAGCTGTCGATGATCGTCCTGGCATTGCCGGCATCGACCGTGCCGTCGGGCATCGCGGCACGCAGCTCGAAGCCCTGGCCGACATAGCGGCACTCGGCGATACGCTGAAAACGTCGCGCCTCGCGCGGAATGCCGTCGGCGTCGAGTTGCTGGTGCGCCTGTTCCATCAGGCCGTCCAACGCATCGTTGACGGTCTTGAAATCGGCATCGCTGGCGTTGTCGAGCACCATCAGCAGCGGATGGGTGTATTCATACTGCAGATCGGTCACCAGCAGCCCGGTCGCCGCGGTGATGCCCGGCTGAACCGGCGAGATGATATCCTTGGCGTGGATCGCCTCGGCGAGCGAGACGGCGTGCAGCGGACCGGCGCCGCCGAAGCCCATCAAGGTGAAATTGCGCGGATCGACACCCTTGGCCATCGAATTGGCGTTGATGGCGAGCGCCATGTTGTTGTTGACGATTTTCAGAATGCCGAGCGCGGCATCGTCGAGCGACAGGCCGAGCGGCCCTGCGATGTGATCGCGGATCGCGGTTTCCGACAGCGCGGCGTCGATCTTGATGTCGCCGCCGAGGAACTGTTCCGGGTCGAGCCGTCCCAGCACGACCTGCGCGTCGGTGACCGTCGGTTCGGTGCCCCCCTTGCCGTAGCAGGCCGGTCCCGGCACGGCGCCGGCCGAGCGCGGCCCGACGCGGAACGCCCCGCCCGGATCGAGATAGGCGATCGAGCCGCCGCCGGCGCCGATCGCGTCGATGTCGATCATCGGCACCAGCACGGGCAGCAGCCCCACTTCGGTGTCGCGCGGATTCTTGATCCGCAAATCGCCGTCCTGGATGACGCCGATATCGGCCGACGTGCCACCGATATCGATGGTGATGATGTTGGACTTGCCGCAATTGTCGCCCGTCCAGCGCCCGCCGATCACGCCGCCCGCCGGCCCAGACATCAACAGACCGATCGGCAATTCGCTCGATTTCTCGACCGTGGTGATGCCGCCGTTGGATTGCATGATGCGAATGATGCCGCCGACGCCCGCGGCCCGCAACCGCCCTTCCAGCTTGCGCAGATAGGCCGAGGTCTTCGGCCCGATATAGGCATTCATCGCCGTCGAGGAGAAGCGCTCGTACTCGCGGATCGAGTTGACCACCTCTGAGGAGCAGCACACATAGGTGTCCGGCAGAACGGAACTCACGATCTCCTTGGCGCGCTGCTCGTGCTCGTCATTGAGGAAGGAGAACAGGAAGCCGATGATGACGGCGTCCATGCCGCGCTTGGCGAAGAGTTCGGCCGCCTGCTTCACCTCGTCCTCGGCAAGCGGCACCTCGATGCGACCGTCGGGCGGGAGGATGCGCTCGGTCACGACGAGGCGGTCGCGCCGCTTGACGAGGGGCTTGGACTGCCACGGCACGTCGAACTGGAGCGAGAAATTGTGCGGGCGCTTGTGGCGGCCCATATGCATGATGTCGCGGAAACCGCGGGTGGTGATCATCCCGACCCTGGCGCCGCCGCGCTCGATGACGAGGTTGGTGGCAACGGTCGTGCCGTGAAACACCGCATCGATGGCGCCCGGCTCGACGCCGGCCATCTCGCAGACATTGAGTATGCCCTGCACGACGCCTTCGGACTGGTCATGCGGCGTGCTCGACACCTTGGTGACCACGACCGACTGCTCGCCGCCGGCGTCGGAACGCTCCAGGATGATGTCGGTAAAGGTACCGCCGACATCGACACCGACGCGGATCATGACAGCCACCTCCCGGCGCTCGAATATGGCCGGGCGGGGCGCCCGCGAAAGCGCGGCGCCACCGGCTTATGACCGGGCAGCGCGGAGCGGATGGCGCCGCCTCGGCGGCGGGGCGCTGCGACTATCGCGGCGCCCGATACGGCACGGATTCGTGGCATTCGAGAAAAAACGCCCCCACTGAGTTGTTCACCTCGGCGACCTCTGCGGCCGCTCTTTGATTGATTGATCGGATAGTAGACATCGAAAATCTGCATGTTAAATAATGATTTCGCAATGATTGATACGATGGCGTTATCAAAGTGCATTATGATCTGAAGCATCTGTCCACCTTTGTGGCCGTGGCCGAAGAGCTGAATTTCCACCGTGCTGCCGAACGCCTGGGCATGGCGCAACCCGCGGTCAGCCGGCTGGTTCAGGAACTCGAAGACCGGCTCGGCGTGAAGCTTCTGGAACGCACCACGCGCAAGGTGATGCTGACGGAAACCGGGCGCTATCTGCTGGAGGAAGCCCAGGATGTTCTCGACCGCCTGGACGTTGCCGAAAGCACGGTGCGGCTGCTTGCCTCCGGCACCAAGGCGATCCTGCGCATCGGCTACACGACCATTACCGGCCACTCTCTGGTGCCGAAGATCGCCCGCGAATTCCGGCTCGAGAACCCCGAAGTGCGCCTCGAGCTCACCTACCTGACCTCGCCGGTCCAGCGCGACCGGATCCTGCAGGACGAAATCGATCTGGGTTTCATCGAGGGCTCGTTCTTGAGTTCGGAGATCGAGTCGCGCGCGGTCGCGCGCCATTCGCTGGTCGCGCTTCTGCCGCCCGGCCATCCCCTGGCCGCCAAGGACGCGCTGACCGTCGCCGACCTCGCCCGCGAGGCGTTGATCCTGGGCACCAACGCCGAGTGGCCGACCTTCCGGCGGATCGTCGTCGATATGTTCCAGAATCACGGTCAGGTGCTGACGGTCGGCCAGGAAGCCTCCAGCCTGACCGGCATTCTCGGTCTGGTCACCGCCGGCGTCGGCATCACCGTGTTCTGCGGTATGCCGAGCTTTTGCGGCCCGGAGGTGCTGACGGTGCGCCCGATCGCCACCGACACGCCGACCGAGGTGGAAACCCACCTCGCCTGGCGACGCTCCAATTTGACGGCGGCCATGAAGCGTTTCGTGGAAACCAGCCAGTGCGTCGGCGCGAATTACCGCAGCATCGTGTGAGGCAGACGCGGCGCAGCCCAATCTATTCGGCGGCCGCGCGGGCGCCATCGACCGTTTCCAGATAGGCCGCGCATTCGTCGGCCGAGTGTACGTCGGCGAACTTGGCGTCGATGTCGTAGAGGTTCCACGCCACCGCGCCGGGCACGCGGTCGCCGATGCAGTCGCGCACGGCGATGGTGCGAAACCCCTCCGCCAACCCGTCGCAGATCGTGGTGCGCACGCAGGCCGTGGCCGTAACGCCGGTGACCAGGATGGTGTCGACACCCGCCGCCCGCAAAATACCGGCGAGCGGCGTGCCGTGGAAGGCGCTGGCGCGCTTCTTGAGCAAAGTGTGCTCGCCGTCGACCGGGGCGATGCGCGAATCGATCGCCCACAATTCCGTGTCGGCCATCGACACCACCTCGATCGGGATCTTGCAGTGCCACAGCCCCATATCGGTGAAGGGGGCGTCGCGGTCGGTGATCTCGTAGGCCGTGGTCACATGGATGACCGGATGGCCGTTGGCGCGGCAGGCCGCCAGCAGCTTTTGCATGCCGGGGATGATTTCCGCGTCCATGACCTGCTGGTCGCAGGTGAAGGGATTGCCGGGCCGGGTCCAGGCATTGGCCAGGTCGACGCTGACCAGCGCCGGGCGCCGGCCGAAGCCGATGCGGCGTTGAAAACCGCGCTCCTGATAGATGCGCGTCGACGCCTCGAAGGCGGCACGCAACATCTTTTCGAGTTTTCCATCGTCAAGCTGGTCCATTGTGGCGCTCCTTCAGTCGAAAGCGATTTAAACGGTCCAGCAGTATCGCGCCGCCGTTGCCCGTGCGGAACTGGCATTGATACCTTTATTGATGTACCTTGTGCATCAATCGTCCACACAGAGCTGGCACCATGGACGAACATCCGGGCCTTGATCTCGCGCACTCCTTTCTGATCGCGGCGGAGGAACTCAGCTTCCGGCGCACGGCCGAACGGCTGGGTATCGACCAGTCCGCGCTCAGCCGGCGGATCGCCAAGCTGGAGCGCCAGCTCGGTTTCCAGCTTTTCGAGCGGACCACGCGCGAGGTGGTGCTCACGCCGGCCGGCCGCAGTTTCCACGAGGCCGGCGCTCCGATATTGGCCGGCTACGACCGCGCCGTCGCGACCGCGCGGCGCGTGGCACAGGGCAAGACCGGCCTGTTGCGCGTGGCCTACATGGCATTTGCCGCCATCGAGCTGATGCCGCGCGTGGTCAAGCGCTTCCGGGCGGCTAATCCCGCCGTCGAGCTCGCCCTGCGCTATCTGCCCACCCAGGAACAGAAGATCGCCCTGTCGGAGGGCGAGATCGATCTCGGCTTCATGATCGGCCCGTTCGAACACTCCGATTTCGACAGCCGGCAACTGGCCTCGGACCCGCTGCATGTCTTCATGCCGCGGGGCCACCCGCTGTCGACCAAACGCACCGTCGCGCCGCGCGACCTCGCCGGCGAGGACCTGCTTTTGGGCGACATGGCCGAGTGGGCGGCCTATCGGCGCCACCTCGGCGAAAAATTCGCGCACGCCGGCGTACCGGTGGCGCCACGCCAGGAAGCCTCGAGCACGATGGCGCTTCTCGGCCTGGTCGCGGCCGGTTTCGGCGTCACCGTCTATCCCCGCCAACTGACCGGACTGACCGGCACGACGATCGTTTCGCGGCCGATCGCCGACCCCGCCTTTCACATCGAGACGGTGCTTGTGCGGCGTCGCATCGACCGCGCGGCCAGCGTGCGGCGGTTCATCGACTGCGCGCTCGACACCGTACTGCCCGCGCCCGAGGGACGCAAAAACCGCGACGGCCATTGACGCGGCGTCGCGTTTGCGACCTGATTAAGGTGGACGCGGATGCTTCGGCCCCATCGGCGATCATGAGCAAAATCGTGACGATCGTGGAGACGAAGATGGAAAACTGGGCCAACCGCAAGACGCTGATCCTGGGCCGCAGCGAGATGATCGGGCTTTTGAGCCCGGCCGAATACAATCAATGCGTTGAACAGGCCTATCGCATGCATGGCGAAGGCCGCTTCTACATGGACCCCAAGGGCCATATCGTGCTCGACCGGTTCGCCGGCGAATGGGAGGCGATGCCGTCCTATATCGAGGAACCGCACGCGGCGGCCTGCAAATGGGTGTCGATCCGCGAGCAGAACCGCGAGCGCTACAACCTGCCGACGGTGTTTTCGATCCTGATCTACACAGAGCCGGAAACCGGTTTTCCGCTGGCGATCGTCGACGGCTCCTACCATACGGTGATGCGCACCGGCTCGGCCGGCGCGGTGTCGGCCAAATGGATGGCGCGCCCGGACTCCAAGACGCTCGCCATCGTCGGCGCCGGCCATATGGCCGAAGGCGCGCTCGCCACCTGCAACGAGGTGTTCGACTGGTCGGAGGTGCGGGTTTGGAGCCGCAGCCAGGCGACGCTCGACCGGTTCGTGCACGAGCAGCAGCCCAAATATGACGGTTTCACGATCCGCACCTCCACCGATCCGGAAGAGGTCGTGCGCGGGGCCGACGTGATCGTCACGCTGACGCCTGCGCGTACGCCGATCATCAAGGCCGACTGGGTGTCGCCCGGCACCCACATCGCAGCGGTCGGCGCCGACAAGGCCGGCGACCAGGAACTGGAGGGCAGGCTGCTGACCAAAGCGCGGATCTTCGTCGACGACATCCGCCAGTGCCGCACCGACGGCGAGATCAACGTGCCGCTTTCCGAAGGCCTGATCACCGAGGCCGACATTGCCGGCGAAATCGGCGAGGTGGTCACCGGACGCAAGGCGGGAAGGACGTCCGACGACGAGATTACTATCTTCGATTCCACCGGCATCGCGCTGCAGGATTCAGCGACCGTACCGCTCGAATATCAGCGCGCCATGGAAAAGGGCGTCGGCATCGAAAAGAAGATGATCTCGACCTGATCCGGAAGCCAGGACAACGCGACAATGACCAACACCGACATTTACGCGCGGCAGAGCTTCGGCCAGTCGACCGGTCTCGGCAACAGGCCGGCCCTGCTCGTCATCGACTTCGTCAACGGCTTCAACGATCCCGAAATCCTCGGCGGCGGCAATATCGATGCCGCCGTCAAGGCGACCGTTCCCCTGCTTGCCCATGCACGGGCGCGCGGCGTGCCCGTCATTTTCACCCGCATCGTCTATGCCGAGGACGGCAGCGATGCCGGGTTGTGGTGCGAAAAGGTTCCGCGGTTGCGCGAGCTCACCGAAACCGCGGCGGCAAGCCAGGTGGTCGGCGAACTCGCGCCGCAAGGGGGCGAACTGATCATCCGCAAGACCCAGGCCTCGGCCTTCTTCGATACCACGCTGGCAGCGCAGCTCGCCTATCGCGGTATCGATTCGCTGGTCATGGTGGGCTGCACCACCAGCGGCTGCGTGCGCGCCAGCGCAATCGACGCAATGAGCAACAATATCCGTTCGGTCGTGGTGTCGGACTGCGTCGGCGACCGCGCGCTTGAACCGCATGCGGCCAATCTGTTCGACATCGGCCAGAAATATGCCGACCTGATGAGCGCCGAGCAGGTGATGTCCATCCTGTAACGAACCCGTGCCGGCGGCATTCGGCTCGGGCGGATACGGCATCGGCGCCGCGACCGGGACGCTGCCTTTGCGCACGCCGCCTGCCGACGACATTGGGCCCGCGCCGCCGCGCGTGAGCCGATGCCTGCGGGTCCGCAGCGCCGCAGTTTCGCGAACAGACGCTGTTTCCCTTTGGGTCGTTTTATGGCAATTCTATTCGCATTGCCGCCCGACGCCGAATTTTGCACGTCGCGACCATTGCCCGACCTGTCCGTTACCGACAAAGGACTTTGCCATGTTCGATCCACGCGAAAAGATCGCGCTGTTCATTGACGGTGCAAACCTCTACGCCACGTCGCGAGCGCTCGGTTTCGACATCGATTACCGCAAGCTGCTCGCCAGCTTTCACAAACGCGGCTATCTGTTGCGCGCCTATTACTACACCGCGCTGGTGGAGGACCAGGAATACTCCTCCATCAGGCCGCTGATCGACTGGCTCGACTACAACGGCTACAAGGTGGTCACCAAGCCGGCCAAGGAATTCACCGATTCCAGCGGGCGGCGCAAGATCAAGGGCAATATGGACATCGAGCTGACCATCGACGCGCTCGAGCTCGCCGATGTCGTCGACCACTACGTGATCTTTTCCGGCGACGGCGACTTCCGTACCCTTGTCGAGGCGCTGCAGCGGCGCGGCCGCAAGGTCAGCGTGGTCTCCACCATGGCCTCGCAGCCGCCGATGATCTCGGACGATTTGCGCCGGCAGGCCGATTACTTCGTCGATTTGATGACGCTGAAGGGCGATGTCGGCCGCGATCCCAGCGAGCGCCCGGCGCGCCGCGTCGAAAATGTCGACGTGGACAATCACGACGACCACCAGGACGACGACGATTGAAGCCAGCCACCATGTCGGACCCCGTGCGAGCGGTCGAACCGCCCCGCAACTGTGCGCTGTGCCCACGCCTTCACGGCTTTCTTGCTGATTGGCGCGCGCGCGAGCCCGGTTGGCACAATGCACCGGTGCCGTCCTTTCTGCCGCCGCGAGGTGCTGAAACCGTACACCTGCTGATCGTCGGGCTGGCGCCCGGACTGCGCGGCGCCAACCGCACCGGCCGCCCCTTCACCGGCGACTATGCCGGCGACCTGCTCTACGCCACGCTGAAACGGTTCGGACTGGCGCGCGGCACGTTCGAGGCGCGTCCCGACGACAGTCTGGAACTGGTGGAGACCGCGATCACCAATGCGGTGCGGTGCGTGCCGCCGGAAAACAAGCCGGTCGGGGCCGAGATCAACACCTGCCGCCAGTTCCTGGTGCCGACCATCGACGCCCTGCCCCGGCTTGAGGCTATCCTCACCCTGGGGTCGATCGCACACCAGTCGACGGTGCGCGCGCTCGGCCTGAAGATCAAGGATACGCCATTTGCCCATGGCGCGGCGTTCGACACCGGCCGGTTCCGGCTGTTTTCGAGCTATCACTGCTCGCGCTACAACACCAATACCGGCCGGCTGACGGAACAGATGTTC
This sequence comes from Nitratireductor arenosus, assembly GCF_009742725.1. Lineage (GTDB taxonomy): Bacteria > Pseudomonadota > Alphaproteobacteria > Rhizobiales > Rhizobiaceae > Mangrovimarina > Mangrovimarina arenosa. The sequence continues at coordinate 164,566 of NZ_WPHG01000007.1, forward strand.
GTCGACGTGTTCGCAAAAGTCGCGGAGCATCTGCGCAAGCGGCGACAAGCCGCCGAATAAGCACCGGGCCCTACATGGGGTCGAGATCGCCGTTCAGCCACGCTCTTTCAGCAGGCGCGCCTTTTCGCGGTTCCAGTCGCGCTCCTTGGACGTCTCGCGCTTGTCGTGCAGCTTCTTGCCGCGCGCGATCGCCAGCAACAGCTTGGCGCGGCCGCGCTCGTTGAAGTAGATTTTCAGCGGCACCATCGTCATGCCCTCGCGCTCGACGGCTTGGGCGAGCCTGGCCATCTCACGCTTGTTGAGCAACAGTTTGCGGCGCCGGCGCGGCTCATGATTGAAGCGGTTGCCCTGCAGATATTCCGGCACGTGCGAATTGATCAGCCAGATCTCGCCGCCCTCGGACGAGGCGTAGGATTCGGCGATATTGGCATGCCCCTCGCGCAGCGACTTGACCTCGGTGCCGGTCAGAACCAGGCCGGCCTCGACCGTGTCCAGCACTTCGTAGGAGAAGCGGGCCTTGCGGTTTTCGGCAACCGTTTTGTTGTTCGATTTCTTGTCCTGGGCCATCATTCGCTCAACGCGCGGAGCGCGTCAGTTTGTCAGCCCGGCATGTTTCATCGCCGCGTCGATGCGTTCGGCCGTGGCGGTCTCGACCGTCATCATCGGCAGGCGCACGCCGTCCCCGATGCGGCCGAGACGCGACAGCGCGTATTTTGCGCCGGCCGGGTTGGGTTCGATGAACAGTGCTCGGTGCAGCGGCATCAACCGGTCCTGCAGGTCGATCGCCCGTTCGCGGTCGCCGTTCAGCGCGGCTTCCTGGAATTCCGCGCACAGGCGCGGGGCGACATTGGAGGTGACGGAAATGCAGCCGACTCCACCATGAGCGTTGAAACCGAGCGCCGAGGCGTCCTCGCCCGAAAGCTGGATGAAATCGGCGCCGCAGGTGGCGCGCTGCTCGCTCACGCGCTCGACCTTGCCGGTCGCGTCCTTGACGCCGGCGATGTTCGGAAACTCCCTTGCGAGCCGGCCCATCGTCTCGGGCAGCATGTCGATCACCGAGCGCGGCGGGATATTGTAGATGAAGACCGGCAGCTTGGTCGCCCGCGCGACGGCGGCGAAATGCTCGTAGAGCCCGCGTTGGTTCGGCTTGTTGTAATATGGCGTCACCACCAGCACGCCGTCGGCGCCCACACTTTCGGCATATTCGACCAGTCCGACGGCTTCTGCCGTGTTGTTGGAGCCGGCACCGGCAATTACAGGCACGCGGCCGGCGGCGACCTCGACGCAGACCTTTATCACCTGACGGTGCTCGTCATGGGTGAGCGTGGGCGATTCACCAGTCGTACCGACCGGGACCAGGCCATTGCTGCCTTCCGCGATCTGCCATTCGACAAAGGCACGAAACGCTTTCTCGTCGAAACTCCCGTCGGACGCAAAGGGGGTAACGAGCGCGGTTAGCGAGCCTCTGAACATCTTTTCTTCCCAAAATCCTGACGAATGGGGGCACGGTCGCGCCAGCCCCGCTGCGCTCAATAACCGATTGCGCGGCCGCGCACCATAGTCTTGCCACGAGCACCCGACAAGATTCGCGCCGTTTGAGACGGCGGCGGCGCGTTAACCGGCCGTTTACGCCGTTTTCACCGGCGCGGACTACAATGACAACGACATACAGGTGGAAACTTGGCGCCGACTGGGCGGAAAATCGCGATGAAAGTAGGAACAGCGACGGGTAGGATCGGGTTGGCGGCGCTGTTCACCGCCCTCCCCGCGCTGTTGGTGATGACCATCATCGATGCGCCCGGCCCGGGCCAGAACGTCGATCGCAACGTGACCACGGGGTCTGTCATCGCGCTGGGGGCGGATCCCGACGGCAAGCCGGCGGCCGACAGCGAAAACCTGACCCAACTCAAGGACGGACTCAACGCCCTTTCCGGCGGCGATGTCGTCGGTGCCCGCGCGCGGCGCGACACGCTGCCGTCCGGCTCCCTCGACCGCAAGATCCTCACCTGGGCGATCGCGCTTGCCGGCAGCGAGGGCGCCGGCAGCGAGATCGCCACCGAGCCTCTGCCCGACTGGCCGGGATTGGGGGCGCTGCGCAGCAACAGCGAACGCGCCCTTGCTGGAAAAAACCCCGAACCGCAAATCGTTGTGGACGCCCTTGCCGGCGCGCCCCCGCAAACCTTCGAGGGCACGATGCTGCTCGGCAAGGCGCTGTTCGCGCTCGGCCGCGAGCAGGAGGCCCGCACCCTGCTGACGCCGTTCTGGCGCCGCACGAAGCTCGCCGCGCGCCAGGAAACGGCCTTCCTGCGTGCCTTTGGGCAGGTTCTGCCGCCCAGCGACCACCACTACCGCGCCGAGCGCATGCTTTATGAGGATCGCATTCGTTCCGCCGAGCGCGTGGCCACCCTGGCCGGCATCGAGGAACTCGTCGCGGCATGGGGGGCGGTGATCCGCAACCGGGACAATGCCGGCGCCCTGCTTGAGGCCGTGCCGGAGAGCCAGCGCGACGCCGGCTATCTTCACGCCAAAGCGAAATATCTCAGACGGCAAGGCCAATTCGTCGAGGCAGCACGCGTGCTCGCCGACGCGCCTCGAGACGGCGAGCACAGGATCGACCCCGATGCCTGGTGGGTCGAGCGCCGGGTGCTGTCGCGGGAACTGCTGGATAGCGGCGAGGCCGAACTCGCCTATCAGATCGCCGCCAACCATACCGCCGAAAGCGCGGCGGCAATCGCCGACGCCGAGTTTCACGCCGGCTGGTACGCGCTGCGCGGGCTCGGCGACGCCAAACGGGCGGCCGCGCACTTCGCGCGTATCGCCGCGATTTCGTCGGGACCCATTTCGCTGGCGCGGGCCCATTACTGGCTCGGCCGCACCGCGGAGGCCGGCGGACCAGGCGAGGCGATGCAGGAATACCGGCGCGCCGCCGCGCACGGCACCGCGTTTTACGGCCAGCTCGCCGCCGCCCGCCTCGGGCAAAACACGATCGCCACCGGTTATCCCGAACCGACCGCGGCCGACCGCGACCGGTTCGCGGCCCGCGAAACGGTCGCGGTGATCGACAGGTTGGAACGCGCCGGCCATGGCTGGCGGGCTGAGATTTTGTATCGTGGACTGGCCGACGACCTGACGAGCCCGGGCGAAGTCGCATTGCTTGCGGCTAGGGTGCAAGGTCGCGGCAATCATTTCCTGGCCCTGAAGATCAGCAAGCGTGCGGCCGCGCGCGGCATCGATACCGGCGCGCTCGCCTATCCGCTCGGGGCGATCCCGGCTTCGGCCGATGTCGCGGCGGCCGGCAAGGCGCTGGCCTATGCCGTGGCGCGCCAGGAAAGCGAATTCAACGTGGCCGCGATATCGGGCGCCGGCGCGCGCGGGCTGCTGCAGCTTTTGCCGGGTACGGCCAGGGACATGGCGCGCAAGACCGGGCTTGCCTACTCGGCCGAGCGGCTGACCAGCGACGCCGGCTACAACGCCACGCTGGGCGCGGCCTTTCTCGACGAACAGCTGGCGCGTTTCGACGGTTCCTACGTGCTCACCTTCGCCGGCTATAATGCCGGGCCGCGCCGGGCCGCCGAATGGGCGGCGCGCTATGGCGACCCGCGCGGCGTCGATATCGAAACCGTCGTCGACTGGATCGAGCGCATCCCCTACACCGAAACCCGCAACTATGTGCAGCGCGTGATGGAAAACTATCAAGTCTACAAGATGCAATTGACCGGCCGCGTCGACATTGAAAAAGACCTGACTGGGGGACGCTGAGCCGGGGGCCGGACAGGGACGGTCGGCAACCGTGTCTCTTGCACGCGGCGGCGAACCGGCCGCATGTTTGACCTTGCGGACGGCGGTCGGTAGAGCGTGGTCGGGCGCACGCACATCGGCCTTTTCGCGAAGAAGGGCCGCGTTTCGACAAAGACATGAATCGTGACGCCAAGCCGGCGAAACGGCCTGTCGATCCATCCCCGCACAAATACGGTGCCGGAGCCAGAGGAGCCATTCGTGCAGCAGGACGTCGCGTATCGGAGCTTTTTCTTCACCGCTTCGGACGGGTTGCGGCTTCATGCGCGGCTTTATCCGGGCGATGGAGACGGCCTGCCGTTGATCTGTCTGCCGGGATTGACGCGCAATGCGCGCGATTTCCACGCGCTTGCCGTCGCGCTGACGCGCGAAACGCGTCGCGCCCGCACCATCATCGCCTTCGACTATCGCGGCCGTGGCCTGTCGGCGTGGGACAAGGACTGGCGCCGCTACGACGTGCTGGTGGAAGCAGACGACGTCGTCGCCGGCCTGGTGGCGGCGGGTATAGAGCACGGCGCTTTCGTCGGTACCTCGCGTGGCGGGCTCATCATTCACGCGCTCGCGGCGCTGCGTCCCGGCCTCTTGAAAGCGGTGATCCTCAACGATATCGGGCCGCGCATCGACGGTGCGGGGCTGGCCCAGATTCGCGCCTATCTGGAACGCGCGCCGCGCCCGAGAACGCGCGCCGACGCAATCGCCATCCAGCGCGCGGCGGCCGGCGCGTCATTCGAGGCGCTGTGCGATGCCGACTGGGAACGCATGGTGGACGCGCTTTACGTCGAAGACAGCGAGCCGCCGGCGCCGGCCTACGATCCCGCGCTGTTGAAGACGGTGACCGGCGTCGACCTGAACCGGCCACTGCCGGAACTATGGCCGCAATTCGCCGGGCTCGCCGCGATGCCCGTGCTTGCCATCCGCGGCGCCAACTCGAAATTGCTTTCCGCCGCAACGCTGGCGGAAATGGCGCAACGCCATCCCGATATCGAAACAATCACGGTGGCCGGACAAGGCCACGCGCCGCTGCTAGAGACTGGCGGCCTACCACGACGCATCGGTGCCTTTCTGGCCAAGGCAGACCGACGCTAAGTCACGATCGCGTTTCGGTTCATCACCGCTGCGGTCCGGCGTGCCGGTCCGGGGCTAATCTGGCCGAAAAACCGGCGCCCGCCTGTCGTGATCAAACGATGCCAAGCGGCTGCGCTCCTGGGGCATGCCTCTTCATATGGGTCTGTTTGACCGCCACGATTTCATGATCTTGCCAGGAACGCGGAGCGATACGGTGTTCGCGCCGCCAGCCGCGCAGGTTGAGGGCATCACTGACCGGAGTCGGGTGAGGCAGGCCGATGGACGGCCCCGCATCCGAGGATCCCCCACAACACCGCTTGTCGGTCGCGCCTACGCGTGAGTGCGGGTGATCCGTCGCTCGGCAGATCGGCGCACCGGACATGCCAGACCACCGTCGAATCTTCGACCAAAACGCAAAAAACCCGGCGGTTGCCCGCCGGGTTTTCCTCAAATCAGCCAATCAGCCGATTAGAAGTAGCGCGTGAAGCGCAGGTAGCCCGAAACCGTGCCATCCGGATCCAGCGGAGCCGGGGTGGCCGGGAAGCTGAAGGCACCGACGTCGTCGTAGTGAATCTCGGCGCGGACTTCGAAGTCCGAAACCGGGAACCAGACCAGCGAGAACTCAGCACCCCAGGCATCAGCACCGGAGAGCAGGTCGGAACCCGCGTAGTACAGGTCGTTCCACCACTGGAACGCCACCGAAGCGCCGAGGGTCGAGGAGAACTGATGGTTGTAGGAAACCAGCACGCTCCACTCCGAACCACCGTAGTAGCTTTCGCCGGTGGGGCCAAAGATCGCGCTCGGCGAGCCGACATTGTAGGCATGCGCGCCGTCAGCGTAGAACACGAACGCGCGGAGCGAGGAGCCCGGCATGTTCGGGATGTTGATCTGCGCGCCAAGCTGGGCGCCGAAGCCGCCGCTGTTGGTGCCGGCGAACGGAGCCAGGCCCGAAAGGGTCGGAACCGTACCGTCGAAGCTCTCGTCGTAGGCAACCTTCACCCAGACGGCACCCCAGCCTTGGCTGATGCCGATCTTGGCAACGACGTCGGGCATGTAGCCTTCACCCGACAGCGTGTCGTCTTCGAGCGAGATCGCGCCGAAGAAGCCGTTGCCGCCGTCGAAGCGGTAACCGATCAGGTGACGCTGCTGGTAGCCGTAATACATGCCACCCCAGGAGTGCGAGCCGTAGTTGGACGGTCCGCCGTTCTTGGAGTCGGCCCAGAACGATTCGGAGTAACCCATCATCAGGCCGCCGAGCTCGATGTAAGCCTGGTCGACGGTGACCGGACCATCAACCTGGGTGCCCCAGGTCGACTGCAGACGGATGCGGCTGCGCAGGGAGCCCCACTCGGTCTCCTGACGCGCATCGATGTTCACGCGGGCACGGGTCGACTTCATCCAGCCATCGGCCGTCGTGGAGTCATAGTAGCCAGTGGTGTCGCCACCAACGCCCGGGCCCGAATTGGTGCGGTAGTTGCCGGCGGCAACCTGGTACCAGACGTAGCCCGAGATGCGCAGGCAGGTCTCGGTGCCGGGAATGTAGAAGAAGCCCGCGCCGTATGCGTCGCAAACGCGCACATATTCGACGGGTTCCGGCTCGGCGATGACGACGGCGTCGGCAGCGCGTGCACCGGAGACCGCGGTGAGGGCCGCGGCGGAGCCAATGAGAAGGCTCTTGATGTTCATTTCTGACCTCCAGTCAAAGTTAAAAGTGGGTCTGGGCTATTATGGCTGAAGGACAGCAAACCCTGCCCGATCCCCAAACATGAAAAAGATGCGTGGTCACGCCCCTTCTCCGAGGCTCACCATACTCAGCGCGCCTGCCGGTTCAACACGGATGTGGCCTCGCTGCGGGTTCCGCAGGACCGTTCGGAAGGTGATGTTGCAGAAAAGCCACGTTTTTGCCCCCGGGCAGGCGAGAATGCGGCAAATCCTAACGGGGGGTAAATGCGGTTTTGCGCATTTTCGACAATCGAGCCCGCGTAAAAGCCCGCAAATGCGCGGCGAATCGCCAATGTTCAAGGCCGAAGCCAAGGGCGGATAATGACTGCCCAAATGCATTGTGGACGCGCGTAGCGACTCGCCAGCCCGGCGCGCCCCGGCACCGGGCACGCTTTTTTGTTCACGCCGGACGCATGCGTGTTGATTGATCGCGCGGTTTTCTCTATCTCACGGGCCGGCGAGAGCCGCGGAGAGGTGGCCGAGTGGTCGAAGGCGCTCCCCTGCTAAGGGAGTAGGCCCCAAAAGGGCCTCGTGGGTTCGAATCCCATCCTCTCCGCCATTTTTTCGTTGTACGGCCCGGAGACAGCGGACCGTTTCCGCCATGCCCTCAGACCGCCAAGGCCCGGCCGGCGATGCGGCGGATGAAGCCGGCGCCGCAGCGGCTTTTCAAACGCGTCATCGTCCTTGCCGATCTCACGCCGGTTCGCTTCGCGCACTGCTCCGACGGAGCGGGCGAAAGCCCGCGCCGCCGTCGCGCCCGGACGCGACACAGCCAACGCGGGAAGTTCAGTCAAACCCGAAATACTCCCAACCATATGATCTAAACCTACTTTCTCCATGTGCCTCCGACTCTTGACTGGAGGTCAGAAATGAACATCAAGAGCCTTCTCATTGGCTCCGCCGCGGCCCTCACCGCGGTCTCCGGTGCACGCGCTGCCGACGCCGTCGTCATCGCCGAGCCGGAACCCGTCGAATATGTGCGCGTTTGCGACGCATACGGCGCGGGCTTCTTCTACATTCCCGGCACCGAGACCTGCCTGCGCATCTCGGGCTACGTCTGGTACCAGGTTGCCGCCGGCAACTATGACGGCGATGCCGTTACCATCGGCGGCGGTGCTCCGCTTGCGCCGTTCGCCTCGATCGGCACCGAAACCGTTGGCTATAATGATGGCGTGGCCGGCGGCGGCTGGATGAAGCAGACCCGTGCCCGCGTGAACATCGATGCGCGTCAGGAGACCGAGTGGGGCTCCCTGCGCAGCCGCATCCGTCTGCAGTCGACCTGGGGTACGCCGGTTGACGGCCCGGTCACCGTTGACCAAGCCTACATCGAGCTCGGCGGCCTGATGATGGGTTACTCCGAATCGTTCTGGGCCGACTCCAAGAACGGCGGACCGTCCAACTACGGCTCGCACTCCTGGGGTGGCATGTATTACGGCTACCAGCAGCGTCACCTGATCGGTTATCGCTTCGACGGCGGCAACGGCTTCTTCGCCGCGATCTCGCTCGAAGACGATGCGCTGTCGGGTGAAGGCTACATGCCCGACGTCGTTGCCAAGATCGGCATCTCGCAGGGCTGGGGCGCTGTCTGGGCCAAAGTCGCCTACGACGAGAGTTTCGACGGTTCGACCGGAACGCTCAACGCGCTAACCGGAACAGTCAATAGCGGCGGCTTCGGCGCTCAGCTTGGCGCGCAGATCAACATCCCGAACATGCCGGGCTCTTCGCTTCGCTTGATGGCGTCGTATGCCGATGGCTCGCATGCTTTCAACGTGGGCGCTCCGACGATCAACGTCGCAGCCGGCATTACCGGCTTGCCGCCGTTCATCCCGGGCGTGTCGCTGTATGCTGGTGGACTGTTCGGTGGCTCGGAATGGTCGATCCTGGCTTCCTACAACCACCAGTTCTCCTCGACGTTGGGCGCTTCGGTGGCCTTCCAGTGGTTTAACGACCTCTATTTGGCCGGTACCGACGTGAAGACCGGCGTCGACGCTTGGGGTGCCGAGTTCTCGCTGGTCTGGTTCCCGGTTTCGGACTTCGAAGTCCGCACCGAGATCCACTACGACGACGTTGGTAGCATCGGCGGGTTCAACCCGGATGGCACGGTTTCGGGCTATCTGCGTTTCACGCGCTACTTCTGATCAATATCAAACAGATGGCCCGGTAAATTGCCGGGCCATTTTTCTTCCACGGATAAGGCCGACCTGGCAAAGGCGAAGGAGTTCGAAAGGCAACCCAAGGAAAATCGCGAGTCACGCGCCCTAGGCTGGAACCCGGTGAGAGCCGGACACTCCACAGCAAAAAGAGAAGCGCCATTGCAAATTCCCCACCGCGAGAACTATTTAGAACTTTCTAATTTTTCGCTCGCAGGAGGGATTGATGTGAGTAGGTGCGTCGCTGGCATATCGGCGAATACAACTTTTGATAGTATATCCACCGATTGCACCGCAAAATATTCGCTTACCTGGAATGGCTCGCCTCGCCCCGTAAGCAAAAACTCCCTGGCCGAGCTTTACGCACGTTTCGGCGATGTCATCTGGGACGATGGGCGTCATAAAACCAATGTTGCCGCGTTCATCGGGGAATTGAACGAGCTTTTGCTCGGCCGGCGATTCAGCGTATTTTCCCAGGACATGCTCGACGACCTGATCGGAGCCCTGCGCGAGCGCGGCAACAGCAACGCCACCATCAACCGCAAGATGGCGGCCCTGAGCAAATTGCTGCGCAAGGCGCATAAGATGGGTAAGATTCACAGCCTGCCGGAATTCCGGCGGCAAAAGGAAAGAGCCGGGCGGATCCGCTTCCTGGAACAGCAGGAGGAGGCGCGCCTGTTTGCCGCCATCAAGGCGCGCAGCGGCGACGCCTACCGGCTTTCCGTCTTTCTGGTCGATACGGGCTGCCGCCTCGGCGAGGCGCTCGGCCTGATCTGGAACGACATCGATTTGGGCCGCGTCACCTTCTGGGTCACCAAGTCCGGCCGCTATCGCACCGTGCCGCTGACGCGGCGGGCCAAAAACGCAATCGAGCGCCAGCGCGGTATCGCCAAAGGCCCGTTCGCGACGCTGACCCAGGTGCGCTACCGGGCGATCTGGAACGAGGCCAAGGCCAGCGTCGGGCTCGGCGCCGACAAGGACGTGGTGCCGCATATTCTGCGCCATACCTGCGCCTCGCGGCTGGTGCGCGGCGGCATCGACATTCGCCGGGTGCAGATGTGGCTCGGCCACCAGACCCTGCAGATGACGATGCGCTATGCCCATCTCGCCACGCACGATCTCGATTCCTGCGTCAAGGTGCTGGAGCACGAGCGCTGCACCGACTGTTGAGATGGCTTTGCAGACCGGTTGCGGCGCGGCGAAAACGCAAGTCGCGCCTGCGTCACAATCCGCCCGAACTCGGCCAATCTCGTGGCTTGCATGGGATGCTGCCGGCGCCTAATGGGGTTTGAACTCGACCATCGGACCGCGCCCCATGTCCCTGCCCCCTGCCCGCGACCGTATCCATCTCGGCAATTGGCGCACTCATCCCGCCAGCACCTGGTCGTTCCAGAATGTCGGCGAACTGGTGCCGTGCGCGTCAATCAGCGCGCCAGCCGGCAAACCGGCGCCCGGCCCGGGGTCCGGCCTCCTCGACGCGCTGATGATCGAGACGGACGACGGCGGCAGGATCAGTGCCACGGCGCATCTGGAGGCCTCGCACGGTGACGCCTTCGTGGCGCTGCGCGACGGGGCGCTGGTGGCCGAATGGCACGCGCCGC
>NZ_WPHG01000008.1 GCF_009742725.1 Nitratireductor arenosus
CCTCCTGCTCCTTCAACACCGCGATGATCTGCTCTTCCGTGAACCGTGAACGCTTCATCCGTCCGTCTCCTGCAATCGACGGACTCTACCTTCATCTGGAGGAGTTTGCGGGGCTCACGTCAGGTATGATCCCCTCCCAGAGCGCGTTTTCTCAAAAAGAGGTTGACCTTGGCAATAGTGAACCGAGAGCAGGAAAAAAGAGCGCGCTATCGATGTGCTGACAGTGCAGGTTTTGGTAAGGAGGTGTCTGCTCGACTACGCCCTCGTCGCTTTTCCCAAAACTGGAAATCTATCGACGACGTTGTCGCATAGCATTGGATGCTTTTGTCGTACCGGTGCAAACCTCGAGTACAGGCGGTCGATCTCGCTTGATTGTAAGGGCCGGACAGCTTGGCCGCCGAGAGCAGGGAGAAGACGAAAACACCACAAAGGATGCCGTAATGGTGGGCCGACATACGCCGGCGTCGGCCGAAAATAAGCGCAGCCGCCGTGCCGACGATAAAAGCCGCTAGATATATCCCGTTTTCCACCCCGTTGCTTCCACTTTCCCAATAAGGATATCGTTGTGCTGATGACATTGCAAACGGTGGGGTTATCTCCAGAAAAATATGCGGGATTTTTCACAGAAATTTGTAGAAGTTTCTATCTTTACCGGCATTTGTCCGTAATCGTCTCTTCCTCTTTTGGTGGTGACGGTAGGATGCGGGTCTCTCAAAGCCTGTGCCGAACGTGCTGACTAGCTGGCGCTGTCGTGTTTCCGAATTGGGTGTCGAAGCCTGTTCGGAGAGACCTGATGTGGACGCCAGCTACCCGTCGCGAACATAGCCCGAGAGCACCTGCGCTACGAAACCGATCTGACGGATCGCGAAGGAAATTTGATCACGCCGATGGGGGCGAGGACGGGCGACCCTGCGGATGGCCGCTCACGAGATCATGAATGCGATCTTCCATGTCATGCGCGGCGGCTTCCGCCGTGGGACCTCCCGCCCGGAAGCACGGTGTTCAGCTGGTTCCGCCACGAACGCGCGTTCGAGAAGATCAAGGGTCCCATCATCGTCGTCGGCACCTTCTCCAACAACGATGCAATCGTTCGCTTCGTCGGCGCTGCTACTCGAATGGAATAACCGATGGGCCGTCCATAGCGCCCTATAGATGACGCTGGAAAACGTCTGCCAACTGAGCGATGATCCCCTTATCAGCCTGCCCGCAGTGGTGCGCTGTTCAGCCCAACAATGCCGGAAGCGCGGCGATCAATGCCGCCACCTACATCATATGGTGGGACACCATCGATACGGACACTCGCCGAAAAAGAAAGCCCGCCGAATTGATTTTCATGCCCAACCATGGTTCATGCCGAGAATGACAGCATCGCAGACGTTGCGGCGTCCAGACACGCTCAACCCTTACCGGAATAGCTTCAACGCAATCAGGCTATTGGCTGCGATTCAGGTTGTGTACATGCACTCAGTTGCCCATCTGCAACTGACGCCCAATCTTATCTTCCAGATCGTAGCGCAGTTCCCTGGCGTGCCGATTTTCTTCGCAACCAGTGGTTTTCTCGTCCTCGATAGTTTCATCAGGCGCCCCGAAATCGGCTCCTTTTGCAAGGCTAGGGCGCTGCGCATCTACCCGGCCCTGGTTGTCAATATTCTCATTTTAGAAATGGTTTTCGCTTGGGCCGGTGGCTACGACCCGATGAAGCTCGGTTTGGTCAGCGATGCGACTTTCGGGATTGTGTTTCTCACCACGGCTTCACAATACATCGCCAGCCTCGTAGCCGGAGGCTATCCGTATTCGGATTTTGGTTTCTTCAAGACGTACCCGAGCGGTGTACTATGGACGCTCACAGTTGAATTGAGCTTCTACGTAAGCATTCCGATATTCGGTCAGATTGCCCACCGAAAAGGTTTGGCGACTGTCGCTTATGCTATATTGGCCATGCTCTCAATCGGGCTGCTTATTTCCATCAGAGGCCTAGTAAGCACACCGGTAAATGTGACACTTCTGACTTTTCTCCCGTATTTTTGGATGTTTGCAGCCGGCATGATTTTCCGGCTTTGGGTGCTGGACATTCCGCCACCCGCCCGCAATCTTGTGATCGTGGTGGCCGGGCTTGCTTTGGCGGTTTTGACGATTGTCTACGATGCCAGTTGGTTAGACTGGAAATTCGAGCCAGAGGCTAACGATATTATCAGGACGGCATTGGTGTGTATCCTGACTGTTTTCGTCGGGGCATCGCCGTTGCTGCGGTCTGCGCTGTTAGTGAAATACGACGTTTCCTATGGCGTCTATCTCTGGCACATGCTCGCCGTCAGCACATTCGTTGGGCTCGGCTGGACGGGCACATATTTGATGTTCCCGCTCGTAGTTCTGCTCGCCATCGTGGCGGGGTTGGCGTCATGGATATGGATAGAGCAGCCGGCAATGCGTCTTAAGAATTCCAGAACGGGCGGTGCAGCAATTGCCGAATTTCCCTCGTCCGGAAATTTGACTGAATGAGATCGCTAGCAACATATTTCGGAATCGGGGCGGTTATTCTCTCTGCCAGCAGCGCATTCTTCCTCCTCGGGCACCGTGTGGTGCCTGGAAGTGGTTTCAGTGGCTATGTCACCAATCCGGATTTCAGTCCACTCTCAGAGAATGAAGCGGTCAGTTTCTACAGAGACGAAGAAGACGTTCCAGTTGTCGCCATCCAGGGGCCGCTGATTGTCTTTTCACCCACAATTAAAGTCGACACTACAGCCTCGTACCAATACTCCGTCGAAGTGCGCGTTCATCCGAAACCAGATGGGTCGCCCCAGGAGGCTAAGATATTTGCTGGCCTCGCTACTCTCGATCAACGCGGAGATATGTTGACGTCCGGCCCGGGCACTTATCGCTATGCCGCATCTCAAGGGACTGACATCAATTCCGAGAATGGTTGGGTGCTTCTTGAGGGGATTATTTCGGGTGAAGGAGACGACAACCACAACCAGTTTCGCCCTGGCACGGCCTCAGTAAGAAAGGTCGTCGTGGTCAATTTAGGCGGAGACAACACAGTTCAGACAGAAATCCGCGACATCAAATTAGTGCCTGATATCAGCGACGGCCCCACCTAGCCGCGTCAAAAGTCTGGCATTTGCCGAAGAACAGTTTTCGCGGCGGCTTTCGAATCAATTACAACCGTCATGTCCTCGCGTCCCAGTTCGCGAGTTGACTTTCCACTGAAATACTCGGCGGTGAGTCGCTGCGAAGAAACCTTACGTAAATCGTATCCTGGAGCGATTCCAGGCCCTTTAATCGCATACAGAGTAGAGTAGTTGTCTACCATATCCTTGTCCGACACATTCTCTGTGTATTTCCCGGCCGAGATTCTGGAGCCGTGATCGCCATGGAATACCAGAATGGCCTCTTCTAGGCCAGGCGCCGACTTGACCCGCTCAAGGAACCGACCAAGCCTACTGATCATGCACTGGACTTGGGCGAAATAGTCCTTGTAATACGCCGCACGCGCCCGCTCCCGGCTTGCACCTGACAATTTACGCATTTCAAAAAGGTAGTAGGGCGACTCTCGCCTGAGGTTTTGACGGCAATTTGCATCGCTAACGAATGGCGCATGTGGGAAAAGGATGTGTCCGAAAACAGCGCTCGTCACCGATCCAGATACGATATCATCTCCGATCTTCTGCATCCAAGAAGGGAACGCATGGGCATCGAAATTCTTCGGAACGACATAGCTGGATGTTCTCTTCAGATAACCGACATAACCTTCGATAATTGCGCTGCCCTCGAAGCGTTGTCTCATGACCTCATAAATTCCCGCAGACATGATCCCCGGATGATTAATATATCTGCTCACTGGGTTGAATGACGGAAGAACCTCACATCGATCGACTTGCTCACTGCAAAAGTCGAGATGCTCAGTCTGATAAACTGTGACGCGATGACCGTCCTCAACGAACTTGTCGAACAGCCGATGGGGATCCGTCAAGTTGGGCACTCTGTTGCCGGTCCACTCGAATGCAAGTGAGGCTGGAATCGAATCTGCTGTTTTGAAGAACCGGCTAAACACCTTCCCGTAAAGCCGAAATCCATGACTCTCGAATAGATCGCGTAGGGCAGCATAGGCTTCCTCGCCCCCCGGAATGCTTCGATCGATCCCTTCGGGTCCGATCATTTCGTCAAGCACGAAATAAAGCACGGGGGCGGGGTATTCAGCGGAGCCGATCTCAGTCGTCGGGCTTGGTCTTCCGGAGGCGACTGGAATTACCACGGTAGACAACAGGAACGCAGCTGCGCTCATGAACATAATGGTTGGCAGCGTGTTGCGGAGAGGCCATATCGCCCACGCGACGGGCAGCATAGCCATGACGAACGCTACGTAGGTCAGCACGGGACTGCCATATTCATGCAGCCACGTCGAAGCATTCGCAGCGATATCGAGCAAGATCAAAAACGCACTGGCAGCGACGGCAGTAAAGATCAAGGACCAAACAAACCCTGATCGGTACACCAGCGCCAAAATAAGCCCAATTCCGAGGCCAGCCGCTGCAACTCCGCCAACAAAACGCAAGGCCGGCCCACTGAAAATAGGGATCGAGAGGTCAAGGAAGGCGGCTATCACCGGAGCCGCAAACGCGAGCGCCGGAGCTAACATAAGGAAGACCCGTTCTTTCGTCATCAATGTCGCTGAAAGAGATAGAGTGTCCGGCCAGATCGTGACACAGTCTGCGTCTCGACAATCTCCGCACGGCGCAGCAGTTCAGCCCGGAATGTGTCCTCGGAATATTCCCCAAAAATGTCCTCGCGAAGTTCCAACATCTTCTGGATCGTCGGATCGTCTTTGTGAACGAATTCGATAACGCCAAACGGCGCGATTGAGACGAGCCAGTCCACAACCTCGGACAACGGGATGTTACGTGCAATCGCTAGGTGATGTTCAAAAGCGAGCGCCAGAACAAAGTCAGCTTGGGCGCGTGACGCAAAACCACTTCGCTCCAATTGCCTCCAGCCCTGGTCAGGTACCGGATTTGCCGCATCAAGGAATAGCGGTGTGAATGGCGTACCATTCTTTGCAGCGTTCAAAAAAGCTCGGTCAAGCGCCTGCTGATCGTAGTCGAAGCCGATTGCTCTTTTAGCACCTCCATCCAGGGCGGACCGGGAATAATCTCCAGTGTTGCAACCAAGGTCAATTACAGTACCCACACTATAACGAGCTACGGCATTGCGAACAAACTGTCGTTTCTGCGCCTTCTCTTCATCATCATAGGTGTTGTTCTCGGCATATGATGCCCAAGTCGTGGTGTCGCGGTCGGCTGGGGACAGGCGCGCAATCCACGCTCTCATCTGTCCGAGTATCGCCAGATAGGACCTCTTGGCAAGCTTCTTGCTTCGAACTCTGTCGGCTGTGGTCGCATCCTTTTGGGTTCTGGATTGCAACCTGTCCTGTAGCACGACATGCGTCAGAACGTTCCAAGTAGATTTGTGACGCAGCGACAATAGCCGGTTTAATGCACTGGTAGGGATGCCCTCAAGCGAGCCTCGATACCATTCATTATGCGCGACACCACGACAAGATCGAAGCAAGAGTGGATTGAGAAATTGCTCGCAAAACTGTCGGTGCCCTGTCCAATACTCTCCTTCCGTATACGGTCTGAATGACAGATGGTCGATGAAAATTGGCTGCGCCCCGATGAACTGGACATTGTAGGCGCTGGCATCGGACAGTGTGACATCATGCTTCAGAGCGTCGATTTGCAAATCGAGATGGAACAGCGCGGCCGACTTCAACGCCTCGAAAGGCCATTCATACGGGTAAGAGATGAAAGGAAGGTGCGGATGGCGAAGTGTGTGCCCTCGATCATCCGGCGCATCGTCTACCTCCTCGAACGCAACTAAGCGACCTTCATCAACGAAGCGCGCCAAGACCGGCCGGATCGTCTGAAACTCCGGCCAAACATCGTTGCTGACTGTACGAAAGATATCGGATCCCGCTACATAAATGTGGCCCCTCGGGTCCCGGTATGAACCGGGATGGCGCAAGAACCCATGCATCGTCATTTGCCAAGATCGTCTTTCGTCTGATCCTCGGCCTTGCGTGAGAAATAACTCTTGACCTTCGCCCAATAGAGCGAACCGGCTGCCATGGTGGCGGCCACGCCAGCGATGAGCCCCTGAAGTAGCATGCTGCCGGTACCAGGATCGAGATAGGCATATGCAGGCGTGATCGAGGCCACCATGGCTGCGCCGGTAAATAGGGCTGTGGCTTTGCGCATGTTGATCTCCCATTTGGAAAAGTGCATTTCAAGAGCCAATTAAATGTCACAAAACTGCAATATTCGCAATGTTGCTTTTCATATCCGAGAGCCCGTCTCGAAAGGGTTGAGTAGCTGGCGCGGTCGTGTTTCCGAATGGGAATGTCGAAGTCTTTGCGGGGCAACCTGATCTGGACGCCAGCTACCCGTGACGGTCGATGTGCCCCCGTTGAAACGCACCTACAGCTTGGCGCAGATCGCGGGATCCGGCGAAAGCCGATGTGCGTCGATCCGCTCGATACCCGGCGCGGAGAGCGGACGCAGAGAAACGGTGTCGGTGACGGCAAGCTTGAAGATCATATCGGCACCCGTCCTCGCACCGACGCCGAGCGAAGCAAGTTGCCCGGGCTCATCCGCCGGCGCCGCGCCGACGATCATTGGCGGACGTGGATCGATGCCGACCGGACGGGCGGCAACAAGATAGCATCCAGGCGCGACGATGCGGGGAAAAGCCCATTCGTCACCGTTTCGCGCAAGGGCGAATGACAGATCGGCCTCAAGCGCAATGTCCTCGTTCCAGGTTATGTGACGCAACCGCAGTGGCACGTTAGTATCGCTGGGTCGCCGATAAAGCAGCGTGTCTTCTCCATAAGGGCGCGCGTGGATGATCGTCCCCAGTTGAAGCGGCTTAATGGCTGACAAGAAGCGATCAGTCTTGAGTTCCTGCGCTGTCGCGGTCCCTTCGGCGACGGGGAGGTTTTTCAGGAACCAGTCGAGTGAAACCACGTCGACAGCGACGCCATCGACGGAGCCCGTGTTGGTGCCGGACAGGATTTCCAGGTAGGAATGTTCCTGCGGAAATGCTGCCATCCAGGCAACGGTGTCGGTGTAGATTCGCGGTGATGGCTGCGAGGCGTGCCGGATCGGGCCGAAGGCCTTTTCACCCTCCTCGCGCAAAAAAGCGAATTTGCGGTCGAGTGTAAACGCATTCCACAACCTGGCCGTCGCCACGTCCGCCGCATGCGGTATCGAGGTCAGGAAACTGCTCGCTGCCGTCAGCGCGAGGGCGCCAAACAGCGTCCTGCGCCAGATGTCCGGGCCGTTGACAATTATCGCCGGTGGCATGGCGGAGGCGAGCAGGCACCCCACTGCGATATAGACGCCGTAGTTCGTGCTCGGTGAATAAAGCACCTTGACCGCGACAAGCCCGAAAAGCGTTGACAACCCGACAAGCCCAGGCAGGCCGTCGGCACGCAGCAAACGTCGCCGGGACTTGAAAGCGGCGGCGAGCAAGATAGCGACGATGATGAACGGGCTGATCTTGGCGCCGAGCGCCAACACCTTGATCTCGTTTCGCCAGGCAAAGGTGGTCTCAGCGATCGCGGTGATCTCAACTGCCGCGGAACGGCCCAGTAAAAACAAGAAGCTCGGCGTGATGGCCGCGTAAAGGTCGGTAAAGGTGTTGTTCCGCTGTTCGACGAAGCCCGCCATCGCTACCAGATAGTTGGCGTAGCCGCCGTTCACGTAGGCGAGCGGAGCAACCGAAGCGACAACGAATGGAAGTCCGCCCGCGAGAACACAGGCAAGTCGGCCGATCCTATTCAAGCCGTCACGCGGTGCCCAATAGGCGTGGCCTAGGAAGATGTTAACGGCGAGCGGCAGCCCGAAGCCGAGCGGGAGCGGGTGCGCGCCGGCGGCCAGCGCACACGAGGCGGAGGCCAAACCCCAAACCAATGTCCCGCGCCATGGCCGTGGCGTCGCGCCCGCATTGTGGGCGCGGTTCAACAGGAGGAATGGCAGGGCGACACTGGCGACGCCGAAAAAGACGGTTTCTTGCTCGAACCGCACGCTGCGCGAGAGATGGAATATGGTGGGGCTCGCAGTGAATACGGCCGCGATGGCGAGCGCAATCTGCCGCGAGCCGGAATGACGCAACGCCAACACGACCGTCATCATCGCCGTTCCCAGCATCAACAGCGCCGAAAACCAGCGCGACAGTCCGGCTGAGAACCCGACCAGTTCGTGAAACAGCGCGCGCGGCGCGAAGGAGAGCAGGAACGGATAGGCCCTGACGCCTCCAGCGTTGTAGGTGTCTGAATAGATGAGCGGATAGCGCCAGTCGCCGAGTTCGACGAACCGGAACGGGATGTTGAGAAGGCTCGTTTCGTCTGCTCCGGCTAGCGGGACAACATTGAGCGCGTGCAGATGAAAAATGTACCAAGTGACTGCAATTGCAATGATCGTCAGTCGCTGTTGTTGTGGCGAAAGCGGAATGATCATTGTCGCTAGAGTCCTGATGTCGAAACTACAAAGCGGCGATGAAAGCGCCCTTTGTCAGCCTGTTCGAGCGACGGGCATGCCAGCTTCGCGCCCAACGCATCTGTAGCGTCCGCATATCGTGACGAGCCCATATGAAAGGGCACCAGCCGGCCCGCCGGTTGCGGCATGGAGACGACGCCTTCGATATTGTCTTCGACGATCAGAGTCCCATCCTCTTCGAAGACAATGTGTCGGTGGAGAATGCCGTTGGCCTTGGCTCGTGTCGAGACGAGTTTTTTTACCATTAGCGACTTCAGCCAGCGCGCGAGCGCTGGAAGCCTGCCGATCGTCATGGTGAACAGGCGAAAGACGATGAAGCGTGGTGGCGAAAGCCGCTCTGCCGTTAGGCGCGCGAAGTTACTTTTCACCTCTACTGTCAGGGTGGCGGAGGCCTCTCGGAATAGACAGGTGGACGCGCCCTGGCTCGCGGCCCAGCCGCGAGCGTTTTCGACCACGTAGCCGCAATCTTCGTATAGCAAGTCGCCGTCGCTTTTCCACAATTTCACCACGCCGCCCGCCTTGGCGCCGACGACAAGCACTCGATCGCGCCGACGGGCGACGGCAAGCCCGGCTTCGGGAAATGTCTTTCGCGCGCTGGGGGCTTGCCAGGGAAGAGGCGGGGCGTCTGCAAGTGGTGTGGCTGCGTCGGCGGCAAACAGCAGGTTGTTGACGAGCGGAAACTGGTTCCAGGCGTCCATTTCGGCCGCGCCGACACCGCGACCCTTGGACAGCGATGCGCGGGCATGGGCGGCTATCGCGGCTGCGGACGGAATTCGCTTGGCCAGCATCTCCAGACCGGCGGGATAGAAAAACTTGGTTCCGCGGCTCGTATGCTCGCCGCCCAGCGTGCCGTCGGGATGGGCGAACCAGGCCAGGAAGTCGGACGCTTTGGAAAGGCTGTCGAGCAGGATGTCGTCGCCGGTCCGGCGTTGGATTTCCGCGAGGTAAAACATGGCGTGGCTTTGATAGCCAGGGTCGGCGCCGCTATATTCGCGCAACCAGCCTTCCCGCGGTTGCTGTTCGCGCAGAATCGTCTCTAGATAGCGATCCCTAGCGGCCTGGAAGCGGTCGGTGCCGGTCAGGTCGCCAGCCAGTTGTAGCGCCGCCGCCGCCGCCGCGAGGTGATTGGATAGGATGCCATGATATTCCCCGTTTGCGGCAAGCCACCGGGCACCGCGCTCGAGCGCGGCCAGGGCGTGCTCGCGTTCATCCACATTCAACAGGTCGCCAAGCCGCTCGACCGCGCATCCGACATAGAACCCTGTGAAGGCTGTGGCGGCGAGACTGCGCTCGAACGGATAGGCCTCGTCAAAGCTGCCATCAGCGTGCTGCAGGCTTCTCCAGAAACGGATCGCCGCGGCGGCGCCGTCGCGAAGACGTTCGCGTCCGTGGACGGGTATTGGCGCGTGCGGCGAGGTCAAGAGCCAGGCCAGAAGGTAAGCGCCTTCCTGGAAGCGTGACGCAGAGAAGTCGGTGAATTTCCAGCACCACCAGGTTCGGTCGAAACTGCCATGAGAGGGCGAGGTCGGCTCCCAGTCAAGCATGGACAGGGTTCGTCCCAGCAGGGGCTTGATCGCGTCGAGGTAGACCGTGCTCAACGCTTACCCTCTCAACAATACGATGCTCGGGATCGCGAGGCCGACGCCGATCCATTGCGCCATGCTCGGCTTTTCTCCAAGTATCAGGCTAAAGACGCAACTCAAGGCAGCGACGATCACGATGATCGAGATGTTTGCGGAAATCAGCGTCGCTTGGCGCAGCAGCAACCCGTAGAAGACGACACCGCTGCCATAGAGCGCGACGGTGCCGTAGAGCCACGGCGAACGCAACGTCGCGACGGCCAGCGGAACCAGTTCCGGCGTGGGTGGCAATCCCCTAACGAACAGGGCGAAGCAAAATTGGCCGAAGCCGATGCATACACCGACGAGGGTTACCAGAGCCAGGTTCGACACGGTCAGGCCACTCCCGTGCGTTCTGGCCGGGTGGCGTGGAACGGGTCTGCCGGTGCGCCACTAACCTTGGTGCGGCAGTTGCAGGCAAAAACCAAATTGAGGTGCGGGGTCGGAATGCGCACAGGATACCAGCGTTCGTCGCGGTCTTCGAAATAGTGTCGTAGGAGCGAGACGAGTCTGTAACACGCATTGATGTGTTCGCGCGCTATGATGTAGTCGAGATCGAGCCCTTCGCGGGCAAATGAGCGTCGTGTGGTCAGGTGACGGCCAAGGTTCCAGGGTATTCCGCCTTCCGCCGGTATGGCGACCGACAGCACGCCGCCCGGCTTCAAAACACGTCGCCACTCTTCCAGGACGCGGTGTGGCTCGGGCAAATGCTCAAGATTGTAGACGGATACGACCCGGTCAAAAGAAGCATCGGGATAGGGTAGCGCCAGCGCATCCGCGATTTCGTAGTTAATCGGACGCGGGTCGCCGGCGTGGCGCTCTCTGGCCTTGTCGAGGAGGTCCGCATTGATGTCGGTAACAAGGTAGTCGTCGAAAGAGTGACGGACGAAGTCGAGATGGATGCCGGTACCAGCTCCAACCTCAAGGACGCGCCCGAAATGTGTTCCGTTGGGATAGGTCCGCTCGATCAGCCTATGGCCCGAAAGGTTGATGGCGGCCACCACCGGGTTGGATTGGTAATATATTCGTTCGTAGATCTCGGGCGCCTTGGCCTGCCAGAGCGCCCACATTGGGTCTTCGTCTGGGCGCGGCTTCAAAGGAGTGGGGGTCTGCATCGCCGGTTTATCCGTTATCCGTATCCATGCTGGACGACAGGCCGCGGAGCACGTCCTTGACAGCAAATGTCGCTCGTGTCGTCGCCAACAGGCTCTCGAGCGCGATGGGCGGTACTCCCGTTCGACATGCCTGCGCGAAGGCAAGCGCCTCGGCATTGTATCCCTTGTCGGAACTCAAGCTCTTCGTCCGTTTCGTCTTTCCGCTGGCGACAAGGTCGAGTTGCCGAAAATTGTTTAGGATCGCGGCCCGTTCGCCACCGAAGACTTCCATATATTCCTTCGGATAGCTCGGGTCACCATTGGCCCAATAGTGCACAGTTCCGATCGAGCCGTCGTCAAATCCTATCGTGAAACTCACCGTGTCGTCGCCCGATAGCGTCGCCCGCCGTGGATTGGCCGCAACGGCGGAAATCTCGACCGGGGTGGCGCCGCTGATAGCCTGGAAGGTGTCGATGAAGTGGCAACCTTCGCCGATTATACGCCCGCCGCCTGTGGTCGGATCGTGCACCCACCCCATCTCGGATTTGAGCGGAACGCGCCCGGCATTGACGCGATAGAGCATGCTGAGCGGTTCGCGGCGGTCGGCAAAATGCGCGGCCGCCTGAGTGACCATCGGAGAAAAACGCCGGTTGAAGCCGATCGTGAGCGTGCCGGCGGAGTTTCTGCACGCCGCCTCGACAGCGACCAGATCCCCCGCTGTCAGGGCCAGCGGTTTCTCGACAAAAACGTGCTTTCCTCTTTCGAGCGCTGCGATCGCGTAGCGGGCATGACTGTCGTGGCGAGTTGTGATCAAAACCGCCGTGACATTGTCGTCGTCGAGCACCTTGTCACTGTCGGAGACGCCGTAATCGGAGCCGTATCGCTCGGCGACGGAGACCGCGGAAAGTCCGCGTGCCGATGATACGCCGCGTAGGGCGAACGCTCCGGACTCCATCATCGCCGGGAGCAGGATTCCCTTGGCGAACTGGCCGGCGCCGATGAGGCCAAGCCCGATCCTGTCGGCCTTGACCGCGCGTTTGACCGCAGGCGCCGGAGGTGTGTCCTCGACCGTGCTCGTCCGGTCGTAATCGAGAAGGATGCCGACGCTCAGCCCCTCGTCCTTGGCTTCGCCAGTTACAAGGGAATAGGCCTCGACGGCCTTTTCGATCGGAAAACGGTGGGTCGTCAGCCTGGCCGGGTCGAACCGGCCATCGGCGACGAGTTGCAGATAGCTTTCCAGATTGCGGCGTTCCGTCCAGCGGACATAGCCGATCGGATAATCCTTACCCTCCAATTCGTATTCCGGGTCGTAACGGCCCGGCCCGTAGGAACGGGATTGAAGGATCTCGATTTCTTTCTCGAAATAGCTGCGCCGCGACAGGTCCATCTTGACGTCGCCGACCACCACCACGCGGGCCCGGTCGCGGCAGAGCTCCGCGACTTCTTCGAACACCGCACCGGACTTGCGCGATCCTGCTGTCAAAAGAATTGCGTCTGCGCCCCGGCCACTCGTCATTTCGCCCAGCGTCGCCTTGAGCGCGGGATCCGACATCAAGAACGCGTCCGTCGCGCCATTGGCACGGGCAAGCTCCAGCTTTTGCCGATCGATGTCGACGCCGATGGCGCGCAGACCAGCGGCGGCGGCGATCTGAAGCGTGACCAGACCGACCAGCCCCAGGCCGACGACAACGACGGTTGCGCCGATCTGTTGGTCGGCCTGGCGGATGCCGTGCATGGCGATTGCGCCCAATGTCACGTAGGCTGCCTGGTCGTCGCTCACCGCCTTCGGGACGCGGGCGGCGAGATTGCGCGGCACCGACACCACTTCGGCATGGTTGGCATGACCGAGGCCGGCCCCGGCGACCCTGTCGCCGATCGCGATGTCGTTGACGTTGCGACCAACGGCGATCACTGTTCCGACCAGGGAATAGCCGAGCGGAATGGGTTCGGCGATCAGGTTCTTGACGACCTTGTAGGTCGGCCAGAGCCCTTCTGTGCGCGCGCGGTCGATAACTTTTCGCGCGAGGTCAGGCCGGTCGAGCGCCTTGCCGAGATAGGATTTACGGCCCAATCCGATGATGGCGCGATCGGTTCCGGCGCTGATCAGGGACGTATGAACACGAACCAGAACGCCGTTTGAGGACAAGGAGGGAGGCGGCGCGTCGGAAACGGACAACACACCCGTCTTGAAATTCTGGACAACGATCTTCACGTAATTCTTCCTTTATGCCCAGCTTGCATCGGGCGCGAATTTTTCAAACCACAATTCGAGCATGAAAATCGCGAAAAGCCGTTTCTCCGACAAAAAGCCGTCGTCTTCCCCAGCGCCTTGCAGCCGAGCGACATAACGATGGTCGACAAGCCCGCGCCGTTTCAGTCGTTCTGGATCAAGCATACCGCGCAGCATATCGCGAAAGCGACGGTCGCGCATGAACTGGTCGAGCGGTGCGTAGAAGGCCCGCTTCGGCTCCGCTGCGGTCTCGGGGCCTAGCAAGGTCTCTGCGAAACGGCGCAGCGCCCATTTGTTTTTGCCGCCGCGTAGCTTGACGTCGTCCGCACATCGGGCGGCCGCCTGGATCACGAGGTCATCCATGAACGGCACGCGGCATTCCAGCGAATGTGCCATGGTGATCTTGTCAGACTTCATCAAAATGTCGTCGGGCAGCCAGTGTGCGTATTGCAGCCCGAGTAGCCGCTGCAGGACGGTGCCGTTGTCTGGCGGAGCCGCAAGAGGCGCTGGCATGGGCAGCGCCGAACCGGCTGCCTGAAGGATGTCCTTGGCGTCGAACAGCGAAATCGACGCGCGATAGAGTTCGGCCAGATTGCCACTACCGATCTGCCGGACGAGATCGGCGATCTTGCTCCGGCCGGAGCTGCCCAGCTTGCCGGGATAGTCGAAAGCGCGGTCGAGAAGGGTGACCGGCAGCCGCTCGATCAGGGCCGAAGCCAGCGACCAGACCGGTCGGGGCAGGCGGTCGCGCCAGCGCCACAGGTCGACGATCTTGCGGTGGAATAGATAACCGCCCAGCAGTTCGTCGGCGCCTTCTCCAGATAGGACGACGGTGACTTCCTTACGCGCTTCGCGCGCCAGTACCGACATCGGCACGACGATCGCATCGCCCAGGGGCTCGTCGAGGGACCAACAGAGGTCCGGCAGAGACAGAAAGTCCTCGATCCCGCATTCGATCTCGGTATGACGCGCGCCGATCATTCGAGCGGTGGCTGCCGCGCGGCGCAGATCATCGTCTGGATGCCCGGCGAAGCCGATGGAGAAGGTTCGAACCGGCTCTCCGCTCAGTTCCGCCATCAGCGCGACGATCGTGTTGGAATCGACCCCCCCGGAGAGGAAGGCGCCAACAGGGACATCGCTGATCATATGGCGGCGCACCGACGCGCGCATCGCCTCACCGAAATCGGCAACCGCGTCGGCGGGGTCGCGATCGGCTAACTGGACGCCGGGTCCCGGAGGGGACCAATAGCGGCGCAGATGGGCCTGCCCGCCGGTGAAGACGAGCTCGTGGCCCGGCGGAAGTTTTCGTACGCCGCGAAACATCGAGCGGGGGCCGGGGACATATCGCAGCGCTAGATAGTCCGTAACGGCTGCGAGGTCGACCGTCCGGTCAAAGCCGTCCCATGCCATCAAAGCCTTGGTCTCGGAGGCGAATAGGAAGCGGTCGGCATCAACAGCGTAGTAAAGCGGCTTTATTCCGACGCGATCACGGACGACCTTGAGAACAGGCATTCCGTCGCGGAGATCCGCGACCGCTATCGCGAACATGCCGTGCAAGCGCGACCATGCCTTTTCTCCCCAGGCGAGATAGGCCTTCAGAACGACCTCGGTGTCGCTGGTGGTAACGAAGTCGTGCCCGAGCGCGAGCAGTTCGTCGCGAACCTCTCGGTAATTGTAGATTTCGCCATTGTGAACCAGTCCGACCTGACCTTCCGCGGCAAACATCGGTTGATCGCCGGTTTTCAGGTCGATGACGGCAAGACGCCGCATGCCGATATAGAAACCGGCTTCCGGAAACGCAGCTGAGCCGCCGCTGTCAGGGCCGCGGTGCACCAGAGCGGCGCACATGCGTCCGATCAGTTCGGGGTCGTCAATTCCCGCATATCCGGCAATTCCACACATTGTTTTTCCGCGTCAGTCGGCCGTGAAACCGTGCTCGGTTTTGAGCGGGCGTGCGGATGGGGGGTGGGGTTTCGGGTAATATTTCATCCAGTTTTCGATCATCACCTCGCGAACCTGATAAAGCGTCACCGCCGTCCCAATCAGCATCAGCGTAAAGAGGATAAGGTTCAGGCCGACGAGCGCGAACAATCCGGACGGTTCGCCAATGAAGAGGTTGCGCATTGCCAGGGCGAGGAAGATCAGGCTGAGCAGCGACGTGGCAGCGCCGAGAACGGCAAAGTGCCGCACAGGCTGTGCCATCACCAAAAACCGCAGATGGGTGAAGATTGTGCGCCGGATGCGCGTCGATGACTTGCGTTTGGCAGTAGGGTCTCGGGCGAGCCGGTGCGTCTGCCAAGTCAACACGGCCGGAATCTCGCCTGCAACGAAATTGAGAGCAAGGAGCTTCAGGAGAACTTCCAGGTGGAATTCCTTGCCGCTTTCGAACACCACCAAAGGCTGGATCACACTTCGCCGATAGGCGCGTGTCATGCCGGTGTTCATAGTCACATTACTTTCGAACAGGTTACGGATCAGCCAGTTGCCGGCGCGACTGAGAAAGGCGCGGCGCGGATCAACCTGTACCAGCCCGCCGCCGCTCCTGTGCGGTGAGGCGACCACGAAATCGTAGGCGGGATAGGTGTCGAGAAAGGCCACCAGACGTGCCACAATATCCTCTCCCCAGGACCCATCCGCCTCGGTCGTTACGATGATGTCGCCGCGGGCCGCATCAATGCCCGTTTTGAGTGCGCGTCCGCGGCCCTGATTGAACGGATAGCTGAGCACCCGGACGGGGCCGAGTTTCACCGTTTGCAACGCCTCGATCAAGTGATCATGCGACCCGTCCGTCGACCCGTCATTTACCATGATGAGTTCGAAATCGCCGGGAAAACTCGCCTGCAAGCGCTCGCACATTTCGAGTGTGGCTCGCTCGATGATTTGTTCCTCATTGTAGAACGGACAAACCACCGAAACGCGCGGACGGCGGTCGGGCATGCTATTCGGCCTTTCCTGGGCGTCCATCGTCATCATCTGGTCCGGCAATGTTTAAACGCGCAGTGTGTGGTGCCTGATATTGTCGCGGACAGAAGGCGGCAGGTGATGTCCGATCGCGGGCGATGGTCGTGCGGGTGGCGACCCCGCGGCTGTCAATTGGCACGGCACATGACTTCCGTCAACGAGTAGAACCGGGACGGGCGTTGAAATTACGTGCTGTTTGACGGCAGCCGGGCCGGGCACCGCCCTCACGCCGCCATCTGCCGTTTGAAATAGGCGATCGTTTCCCCAAGCCCGTCCTCCAGCCCGACCCGCGGCTGCCAGCCGAGCCGGTCGCGGGCCTGGGCGATGTCGGGCCGGCGCTGTTTCGGGTCGTCGCGCGGCAGCGGTTTGAAAACCAGCTTCGAGCGCCCGCCGCACAAGGCAAGGATCTTTTCGGCCAGATCGCGGATCGACATCTCGGCCGGATTGCCCATGTTGAGCGGTCCGATCAGCGCCGCGGGGGAGGCCATCATCTTGACGATGCCGTCCACGAGATCGTCGACATAGCAGAAGCTGCGGGTCTGGGAGCCGTCACCATAGATGGTGATGTCCTCGCCGTTCAGCGCCTGGACGATGAAGTTGCTGACCACCCGTCCGTCGTTGGGGTGCATGCGCGGACCATAGGTGTTGAAGATGCGCACCACCTTGATTTCGACGCCATGCTGGCGGTGGTAATCGAAAAACAGCGTCTCGGCGCAGCGCTTGCCCTCGTCGTAGCAGGAACGCACGCCGATCGGATTGACGTGGCCCCAATAACTCTCCGGCTGCGGATGAATTTCGGGGTCGCCATAGACCTCGCTTGTGGAGGCCTGCAGAATCCGCGCCTTGGTGCGCTTGGCAAGCCCCAGCATGTTGATCGCGCCGTGAACGCTGGTCTTGGTCGTCTGGACGGGGTTGGACTGATAATGGACCGGAGATGCGGGACAGGCGAGATTGTAGATCTCGTCGACCTCGACATAGAGCGGAAAGGTCACGTCGTGGCGCATCAGCTCGAAATGCGGATCCTGCGCGACGCCGGCCAGATTGTCCTTCACGCCGCAATAGAAATTGTCGACGCACAGGATGTCGTTGCCGTCCGCCAGCAATTTTTGGCAAAGATGCGAGCCGATGAAGCCGGCGCCGCCCGTGACCAACACTCTGTTTCGGTTCGCTATGCGCATGGCCGGCTCCGCGGGGAGGCGCGAGACCCGGGCGGCCGCCCCGCTTTCGCGCCGCCATGCGCGTCCCGGCATCCGTGCGGCCGGTCAGCGCGCATTTTGTCATGACAGGTTTACGAAGCCCGGCCCGATGTGGCAATGGCGAAGACGCGCCACCGGCGGCGTCGATGCGAGCGGGAACGCCATCGCCCTTGTCTGGTCGCAGCAGGCGGGGTAGAGCGAACGCATCATGGCGGGCGACGAAGAGCTTCTGCGCGAGATGGAAAGACTGGCGGTCCTCGCCAGCCGGGAGATTCTCGATGTCGCGCGGCGGGGGATCGTGACCGAGCGCAAGGCCGACGCCTCGCCCGTTACCGAGGCCGACCGCCGCGCCGAAAAAACCATTTTGGGCGGATTGCGCCGGGCCTTTCCCGATATTGCCTGTGTCGGCGAGGAAGAGGCCAGCGCCGGTGTCGCCGACACTGCGACCGGCGAGACCTTCTTTCTGGTGGATCCGCTCGACGGCACCAAGGAATTCG
The DNA here is from genome assembly GCF_009742725.1 of Nitratireductor arenosus. Classification (GTDB taxonomy): domain Bacteria; phylum Pseudomonadota; class Alphaproteobacteria; order Rhizobiales; family Rhizobiaceae; genus Mangrovimarina; species Mangrovimarina arenosa. Next base: position 18,150 of record NZ_WPHG01000008.1, read on the forward strand.
TCTGCGGCCGCCCGGACTACACCGTCAACATCGCCCTGATCAGAACCGCCGCTCCGGCGATCGGCGTCGTGGTGGCGCCCGCCACCGGCGAGCTCTATGCGGCCAGACCCGGCCACGCAGAACGCGCCCGGGTCGCAGCCGACGGCGCCGTTGTCGAGCGCGCGCGGCTTGCGGTGCGGCCGGCCGTCGAGCCGCCTTTGGTGGTGGCGAGCCGCTCGCATCTCAGCCGCGAGACGTCCGCCTATATTGCGGCCTGCGGCGCGAAGGAAACCGTCTCGGTCGGTTCGTCGCTCAAGTTCTGCCTGCTCGCCCGGGGCGACGCCGATCTTTACCCGCGTTTTTCGCGCACCATGCAGTGGGATACGGCCGCCGGCGACGCGGTGCTGCGCGCGGCCGGCGGGCGCACCGTGGAGGTCGGCGGCGGCGATCTGGCCTATGGGCGGCGGCAGGCACAGGGCGAGGAATGGGCCAATCCCTGGTTCATCGCCATGGGCGGGGCCGTGCCCATGGCCGACACCGGCCGCTGACGGGCCGTTCGGAAAGTCCTGCCTCCGTCAGCCGAGCTCCGCGCGCCAGGGCGGATCGGCACCCGTCCGCGACACCGTGACGGCGGCCGCGCGCGCGGCAAGGGCGAGCGCGCCTTCAAGCGCGTCGTCGCCAATGCCGGCAAGTGCGGATTTCGACAGCAGCTCATGTTCTGACAGAAACGCCAGCAGCCCGGCATTGAACGTGTCGCCCGCGCCGACCGTGTCGGCAACGGTGAGCCTTCGCGCGGGAACCACGATCTTGCGGTTGCCGACATGGCCGCTCGCCCCGGCCTCGCCATGCGTCACCACCACCAGACCGGCCCCGAGATCGAGAAGGCTGCGCGCGGCGCCGTCGTCGCCGCCGCCGGTCAGCCAGACAAGGTCCTCGTCGGACAACTTGACGATGTCGCTCATGGAGACCATGCGTCGGATGCGCGTCCTGTGAAGTCGCGGATCGGTGATGAAGCCGGGGCGGATATTGGGATCGAGCATGATCACCCGGCGATCCCGTTCGCGCACCATCAACGCCTCGTAGGTCGATCCGCACGGTTCCGGGATCAGGCTGATCGCGCCGAAATGCAAAGCCTCGACCTCGTCGCCGAGCACCGGCAGATCGTTTACCTCCAGCATCCGGCCCGCTGAATTTTCGTCGTAAAACAGGTAATGCGCCTGACCGTCGTCGAGCGTGACGAAGGCGAGCGTGGTCGGCCGCCCCGAGCGCCGGATATGGCGGGTGTCGACATGGCTTGCCCGCAAGGCATCGTCGAGCAGGTCGCCGAACAGATCGGTCGACAACCCGGAAAAAAACCCGGCCGCAACGCCGAGCCTGCCAAGCGCTACGGCGGTGTTGAATATCGCCCCGCCTGGATGTGGAACATAGGCGCTGACGCCGTCGTCCCCGGGACGGGGCAACATGTCGATCAGCGCTTCGCCGCAGCACAGGATCATCTAGCCCTCGCTTGTTCGTCGGCTTTCCCGCGAGCTTATGCCGGCCGATTGGTCTTTCGGCAATCTTTGCATGGCCGGCACGCGCCCGAAAAGCAGCGGGCTGGGCCCCTCCGGCGGCCATGCGGATGCCGGGCGATGTGCCCGTGACGAAGGTGGCTGCCTCAGAACGGGCAGAGTCGTGGCAGGACCGCCGAATTCTTTGGCGCGCGAGCCGGAGAGGTGGTTGTCGCGCGGCTGGTGCCGGGCTTACTGGACCAGGACGGAGCGGGCGCAGCTCACACCGCTGACCTTGACGTCAGCCTCGCCGAGCCGCACGCCGAGGACGCCCAAAAGGGTGTCCAAAAGGCCGTCGATCGCGGGCGTGACGGTCCCCAGAATGCCGGCCAAGGTGGTGCTGACGGCATTCAGGCCGAGCCCGAGCCCGAGCACCCGGATTTCCAGGTCGAGCTCTTCGAGCAGCGACGCTGTCAGCGAGGTGGTGATGTCGCGGGTCGACGCCGTCTTCACCGTCGCGTTGCGGATATCGGTTGCGTTGAAGCGCAGATCGGTCGGCTGACCGTTGCCGATATTGATCCGGGCTTGGCCGCGCACCTTGATGAGCGGCACGGAGACGATGTCGGCATCCTGGAAGGAAAGCGTTCGCGTGAAGTCGGCGAAACCTGTGGTCGACGTCTCGGCGATGCGCAATTCGGCGATGCCCGGACGGGTCGCGACCGTCACCTGGGCGCTTGAGGTCGTGCCGTCAGGGCAGGCGACGCGTTTCAGCCGGCCTTCCGCGTAGGCGACCTCCAAAAACAGCGGCAGCTTGATCGCGACGCCGCTCAAAATGCCCGTCCCGCCGATCTGGACGTCGATGCGCGCCCGCGTCTGGGCGGTGCGCACGACCGAGCCGTGCTCGCCCAGGGCGAACCATCCGCTTTGCTGCATCGGCTCGCCGATCGCCACCGCGGCCGTGACCTTCGCCAGGCCGGGGATGGTCGCACCGAGGTCGAGGGCAAGCTGGTTTTGGCCGTTCGCGGCGACCGCGCTGCCGGTGATCAGTTCCATCACGCCCACTGTCGCGTCGAAGGCGCCGCGGCCCGACCCGAGCGCCAGCGAGGCCGCGTTGCCGAGGTCGATCATCTGCGACAGCGGCACTTCGAGCGTGGTGGTGGCGATGCCGTTGAGGGCTGTCTTCAGCGCTGGGCTCGCGCCTTCGGTGGCCGCGACCGCCTTGGCGATGTCGCCGATCGTGACTTCCGTGGCGAGCAGTTGCGAATAGGTGCCGACGTCGAGATCGACCTCGGAGGCAAGCGCGTCGAGAAAGCCGAACAGCGACACGTCGGCGTCAAGCAGGGCATTGTAGTCCATCGCCGTCAACGACAGATTGGTGCCGAGCAGCCCGCCGAGCAGATCGTTCGCCAACCCGCCATTCAGGCTTGCAAGCCGCGAGCCGATCGAAAAGGCGGCTTTCGGCGTCGCGCTGGCGGTCGACGTCACCGCGATCTTCGGGCTACCCATCAGGGTTTCGCCGAAAAAGCGTTTGCCCGTACGGGTGATGGTGACCTTGACCGCGTTGGCGTTGGCAAGACCGCGCTCGAAGCGGACCGTTACCGGCAGCGCCGGATCGGGCTTGTACCGCCCGGTCTCGACCGTAAGCAGGTTTTCTCCCGAACCGGGAATTTCGGGATGCTGGCCATCGCGGATCACCGTGATCGTTCCCAAATGATTGTCGCGAAGGGCCGCGATCACCGCGGCCTCGGCCGCGTCGATCCGCTTGGCGCCGGCGATCGCGGCGATGTCGGCCAAAGTCTGCACCTCGCGCTTTTCGTTGTAGAGCGCGCCGGCGTCGATGGCGAAGGCGGCCATGGCCAGCGCCAATGGCGCGAGGAAGGCGCTCATGGTGGCCAGGTTGCCTTTGCGGTCGGCCACGAAACCGGTGGCGCGGCCCTGACGGTGTGCGCGGCAACGTCTCATCTTACAGCCCTCCGACGCGGATGGTCGAAACACGCCGGATCTCGGTCGGCGGCATCGGCAGCCCCTTCATCAGGTTCCAGATCGGAAGGGTGCGTGCGTCGTAAAGCACCGACACGGTGAACTGGTTCGGATTGGCGGGGTTTTCAACGACTGAGAAGGCGAGGCTGTCGCGGTCGATGAACGGATAGGAATTGGCGTTCGCGTCGACGAAGCTGGTCGCCAGGGCGCGCCGCTCGGCGAGATCGAGCCCGGCTATGGCGGTGCGGGTGGCGTCAGCGGCGATCTGCTGCAGCGAGTGGGAGGCGGCGAGATGGATGCCGAACGCGACCATCCCCAGGAACATGCTTAGAAACAAGGGCGCCAGAATCGTGAATTCAACCGCCGTGACCGCCGTCCGGCAGGCGGCGAGGCGACGAATCAGGGGGAAGGCGGACTTGGTGCACATACCCCAACTAGAGCATGCAACCTCCCACGTCGCCCTAACGCCCGGTACAACCTGAAATAGATCTCGCGTGTATCGCCGTTCCGCTGGACTTCACAAACGGTTCTAGCCGCGCGCCAGGGCCTCGTGTCCGTCGGCAAGGTCCTCCAGAAGCGCGCGCAAGGCGGCGGCCTTGGAGGCACCGAAGGTTTCCTCGATCCGCCGGCCATGCGTGTCGACGATCGGGCGCAGCCGCGCATGAATGGCCAGGCCCCGGTCGGTGGCATGAACCAGCACGCGCCTTTGGTCGTCGGGATCGGCGACGCGGTGGATGAGCCCGCTGGCCACCATCCGGTCGGCCAGCTTGGTCAGGGCGGGGTGGTTCATCAGCACTAGCTCGGCCAGCGATCCCATCGACCGGCCGGCGCGATCGGCGAGGATTTCGAGCACGCGCCATTGCTCCACCGAGATGTTTTCGGCCTGAAGCCGCTCGTCGAGTTCGGCGTGCAGGCGCCGGTGCGCCCGCGCCAGTTGGTAGGTCAGATAGGTTTCGATGGAAGGCGTGGGCACCTGGCTTGTCCCGTTCTGGATCACAGTCGGCTTGTCCGTGGTTCGGCCCGCGCCGCCGCGCCCGATTCGACGCGATTGATTTGATCGCATTCTTCCGATATTTTACTTGGAAAATGAAGCGGGTCAATTGCTGGGAGGCAAGGAGGATTGACCGCCGCGAGAATCATCGAGGTGAGGGGGAGGTCCTTTCCGCCGCCCGGCCTGGGTTTTCCAGGCGATCTGGAACGTTTGACGCCGATCGGCGGAACGCGGACGCATCGCGTCGCGGTTCTGGTGCCGATGTGCGGGTCGGCGGGATTATGGGGTCCGTCGTGCATTTCCTGCGCGCAACTGGCGATCTCGGAAGTCAATGCCGGCGGGGGCATTGGCGGGGTTGCGCTCGAACCGGTCTTCCTCAATTCCGACGACAGCACGGTGGGCGATCTCGAATACGAGCTCAGCGGACTGGTGGAGGACGGCGTGGTCGCCGGCATCGTCGGGATGAGCGTCAGTTCGGTGCGCCAGCGGCTGAACAAGCTGCTCGGCGGTCGCGTGCCGCATATCTACACGCCGCTTTATGAAGGTCACGAGCACACACCCAACGTCTTCACCATCGGTGAAACGCCGAGCGACCAGCTCGTGCCCGCGATCGGACGGTTGTCGCGGATGCTTTCGGCCCGGCGTTGGGCGTTGATCGGCAACGATTATGTGTGGCCGCGCGCCTCCAACGCGATCGCCAAGCCCTGCATCGCCGCTCAGGGCGGAACGGTGACCTTCGAGGGGTATGTGCCCTTCGGCCTCGAAGAACCGGCCTGGCTGGTCGAGCGCATCATGCGCACGGAGCCGGACATCGTGCTGATCTCGCTGGTCGGGCAGGATTCTGTCGAGTTCAACCGCTGCTTCGGCGAAATGGGGCTCGACCGCAGCGTATTCCGCTTTTCCACCGCGATCGAGGAAAACATCCTGATGGCGACGGGAGCGGCCAACACCAAGCGTCTCTTCGCCGCGGCGTCCTATTTTTCCGCGCTGGCGACGGATCAGAACCTGTCGTTCAAGGAGCGCTACCATGCCATCCATGACGGCGCGGCGCCTGCGCTCAATTCGCTCGGCCAGTCCATGTATGAGGGCATCGGCTTCTATGCCGGCCTGATGCGCCAGCGCGACGCCGGCGCATCAGGCCCGATTTCCTATGCCAGCGCCCGTGGCGGGGTTTTCTACAACAACGACCGCAAGGCGTGCTCGACCTATCTTGCGCGCGCCGACGGGCTGCAATTTTCGATCCTCGACCGCCTGTCCTGATATCCACGACACTTCCCTGTCCGCGAAGCGACCGCTTCGCGGACGGTTCGACGGCGGCCGAAGCGTAGTTCCGGTTCGAGAATTTACTTGATTTGGAAAATAAAACGCCTTAAGAAATTTTCCAATTCAAATAATATTCGCACGCAAGGCCGGGGAGGGTCGCGTGGCTTGGCTGGTTGGAATCATTCTCATCATCGTCGTGGCGGCGGTCGCGGTCCTGTTCCTCAACCGGTTCTACGTGAAGTCGACGCGTGACGCGGCGCTGATCCGCACGGGCGCAGGCGGCCGCAAAATCATCATCGACGGCGGCGCGCTGGCGCTGCCCATCCTGCATCGGGTCGACCGCATGAACATGCGTTCGGTGCGTCTGCAGGTGGAGCGGACCGGCGCTCGGGCCCTGATCTCGGAAGACCGGTTGCGGGTCGATCTGGCGTTGGAGTTCCACGTCCGGGTCGATCCAACGCCGGACGGGATCGCAACGGCGGCCCAGGCGCTCGGCTCGAAGGCTTTCCGCGAGGACGAGATGCAGGCGCTGATGGCGGGCAAACTCGTCGATGCCGTCCAGGCCGAGGTCGCACGCCGCACCATGGACGAACTCCACGTCGACCGCGGCGGTTTTTCCGAGGCGGTGGTCGCGCGGTTAACCGCCAATCTGGCCAAATCCGGGCTTGTGGTCGATTCGGTGTCGCTGACCCATCTCGACCAGACGCCGTTTTCGGACCTGGATGACAACAACGCCTTCAACGCGGTCGGCATGCGCCGGCTCGCCGAAACGATCGCGGAAAACCGTAAGGCGCGCATCGACGTTGAGGCCGAGGCCGACACGACCGTCAGGCGGCGCCAGCTTGAGCAGACCAAGCAAAGGCTGGCCATCGAACGCGAGCAGCAGGAATTCGAGATCGTCAGCAAGCTCGAGATCGAACGCCAGCGCATCCGTCACAACAGCGAGCTGGAAACAAGCCGGACCGAGGCCGAGCGGCTTGCCGAGGAGCAGCGCATCGTCAAGGCGCGCGACCTCAAACAGGCCGAGATCGAGCGCGACCTGACCTTGCGCCGGCGCGAGATGGAGGCGCTGCTGGAGGTCGAGGCGGCCAAGATCGACAATGCGATCCGCATCGCGGCCAAGCGTGGCGAGGAGACCCAGGAACAGGCCAGGGCAGAGACGGCGCGCGTCGGGCTGATCGAGGCGCAGGAGCAGGTCCAGACCTCGCGCGACCTGGCGGCGGCCGAGCGCGGCCGCAAGCTGGCCCAGGTAAAGGCCCAGCAGGACAGCGAGACCGACGGTGTCCGCGTGAAGTCGAAAGTCTCTTCGATCCTGTCGACGGCAAAGGCCGAGAGCGAGGCCGTGCAGCTACGCGCCACGGCCGAGCGCGACCGGCTGGTGGCCGAGGCCGAGGGACGCTCGGCCGAAATCCAGGCCGACAACCAGCAATCCGACGCCGTGCTGCGGGCGCGCGTCGAAATGCACAAGATCGACCGGTTGCCGGAGATCGCCACCCAGATGATGAAGCCGGTCGAAAAGATCGAATCGATCCGCATCAACCAGATCGGCGGGCTCGGCGGCCGCAACGGTGCCGGCGACGGCGACGGCACGCCCTTCGGCCAGGCACTGGACTCCATTCTCGGCATGTCGGTGCAATTGCCGTTCATGAAGAAGCTCGGCGACGAGATCGGGCTCGATTTCGACGCCCAGCTCGCCGGCCGCACCGCCGACGCCGCCGGGCGGGCCGCCGCCGCGACCCGGCCCAAGAAAGACGGCTGAACGCCGCCGCGACCATCACAGGGGAGAGAAAGATGACCAGCAGACGCGAATTCCTTGCAGGCAGCGCCGCCCTGGCCGCGAGCGGCCTGTTCGCCGCCGTGCCCGGCGCGCGCGCCGCCGATCCGATCAAGTTCGGCTCGATCCTCGACATGTCCGGCATCTTCGACGCCTACGGCAAGCCGATGGACATGGCGATGCGGCTGGCGATCGACGAAATCAATGCTAGCGGCGGCCTGCTCGACCGCCAGGTTGAGATCGCCGCCTACGACACCCAGTCGGACATGGCGCTCTACACCCAGTTCGGCCAGCAGCTCGCCCGTCGCGACAAGGTCGACGTCGTGCATGGCGGCATTCTGTCGGCCTCGCGCGAGGCGATCCGCCAGACGCTGCGCAAGAGCAAGGTCCTGTATTTCTACAACGTGCTCTACGAGGGCGGGGTGTGCGACCGCAATCTGTTCGTTACCGGCGTCACCCCGGCCCAGCAGGTCGAGATCGTGGTGCCTGCCGCGATCAAGAAATGGGGGCCGAAAATCTACATCCTGGCCGCCGACTACAATTACGGCCAGATCACCGCGCGCTGGATGCAGAAATATGCCGCCGATGCCGGCGGCGAGGTGGTACAGACCGATTTCTTCCCGCTCGACGTCGCCGATTTCGGCTCCACGATCGCCAAGATCCAGAGTGCCGCGCCCGACATCGTGGTCTCCGCGTTGGTCGGCGGGGCGCATCTGTCTTTCTACCGGCAATGGGCCGCCGCCGGCATGAAGTCGAAGATCCCGATGGCCTCGACCACGCTCGGCGTCGGCAACGAGCACAAGGTGCTGACCGCCGAGGAGGGCGACGGCATTCTGGTCGCCTATAATTATTCGTCCGAGATCGCCTCGCCGGCCAATGAGCGTTTCCTGAAGGGCTGGACCGACAAATACGGCGACACCAGCCTGATCCACGAGATCGCGGTCTCCAACTATCAGGGCGTGCATGTGTGGGCCGAGGGCGTGCGCAAGGCCGGCACGCTCGACCGCGACGCGGTGATCGCCGCGCTCGAGGGCGGGCTGTCGATCGACGGTCCCGGCGGCAAGGTCGCCATCGACCCCAAGACCCATCATGCCGTGCTCGACGTGCACTTGATGGAGTTCGCCGGCCAGAAGCTGAAGGTGCTGGAAAGCTTCGCCCAGCGCCAGCCCGTCGACACCCAGGGCGTGTGCGATCTCGTCGCCAATCCCGACGACAACACGCAATACGAAATCAAGATCTGACGCGAGCGCGGCCGGCCGACCGGGCCGGTCGCGACCACCGCCGCTGTCGGCGGGGGCAGGACAACGCGAACAGGGAGCGGGCCCGCATGGACCTCGCAACGGTCCTCATCGTCGAAATTTTCTATTCGATCGCCGTGCTGGTCGTCATCAGCGCCGGCCTGGCGGTCGTGTTCGGCATGATGCGCGTCATCAACCTGGCGCATGGGGAATTCTTGATGGCGGGCGGCTACGCCACCATCGTCGCGGTCAATGCCGGCATCAACATCTATGTCGCCATGCTGATCGTCGCTCCGCTGGTCGTCGGCCTGATCGGCCTGGTGGTCGAGCGCCTCGTCATCCGCCATCTCTACGGACGCCTCGTCGACACGATGCTGGCGAGCTGGGGCCTGAGCCTGGTGATGATCGGGCTCGCCACCATGATTTTTGGCAACACCACCACCGGCATCTCGCCGCCGATCGCCGGCTTCGCCATCGGCGGCTACCAGATCAACGGCTACAATTTCTTCATCATCGTCGTCGCCGCGCTGCTGCTTGTTGCCATGTACGCGCTGCTTGCCGGCACAAGGGCCGGGCTGGTCGCGCGCGGCACCATGCAGCGCGCCGACATGGCCGCCGCGCTCGGCTACAGTCCCGACCGCGTCTACATGGTCACCTTTTTCTGCGGCTCGGCGCTTTCGGGGCTCGCCGGCGGCCTGCTCGCCCCGCTCGTCGGTCTCGTGCCGACCACCGGCGGCACCTATATCGCCAAGGCCTTCATCACGGTGATCTCCGGCGGCGCCTCGATCATCGTCGGGCTTTTGTCGAGCGCGACGCTGTTCGGGCTGGTGTCCCAGCTCTTCACCTTCGCCGCGAGCCCGGTGGTCGGCGAGGTGGCGCTGCTGGTTGCCGCCGTCGTGCTGCTGCGGCTTTTGCCGCAGGGCATCACCGGCCGTTTCTTCAGGGGGCGCCTGTGAGCGGGCGTCCGCAGATCGGCGCGACGCTGGCCGTGCTTGGCGCCTTTGTCCTTCTGGCGCTGGCCGCGCCGGCTGTGCTGGAGACCTACACGCTGACCATCCTTCTGATCTACGGCCTTCTGGCGATGAGCCTCGGCCTGGTCTGGGGTTTCGGCGGCATATTGTGTTTCGGTCAGGCGGCGTTTTACGGGCTGGGCGCCTATAGCTACGCGATCGCCGCCATCAATCTCGGCGAAAGCACGCTGCCCTTCGCGCTCGGCATCCTGGTTCCGTTCCTGTTCGCCGGCCTGCTCGGCGCGATGATGTTTTACGGCCGCCTGTCGGACGTCTATCTCGGCGTCATCACGCTGGTCGTCACGCTGATCTTCTTCAAGTTCATGAACTCCACCGCCGGTCCGGAATATGCGATCGGCCAGGCGCGGCTCGGCGGTTTCAACGGCATACCGGGCTATCAGACGCTCAACGTGCCCGGCGATCCCGACGCCTACATCTTCGGCGACGATTTCTATTATCTCGTCGTGGCGATCGTCCTCGTCGTCTACGCCCTGCTGCGCTGGCTGCTGGCCAGCCCGTTCGGCCGGGTGGCGGTCGCGATTCGGGAGAACGAGGCGCGGGTCGAGCTGATGGGTTACGACGCCCGGCTGCGCAAGACGGCGCTGTTTGCCGTCGGCGGCGCGGTGGCGGGCCTGGCCGGGACACTGTTTGCCAGCTGGGCCGAAATCGTCACGCCGGGGCTGTTTTCGCTCGGCCAGTCGGCCGAGATCATCATCTGGTGTATCGTCGGCGGGCTCGGCACGCTGGTCGGCCCGTTCGTCGGCGCGATGCTGCTCGGCTATCTGAAATTCGCGCTCGGCCAGCAGACGCTGATCGACAACACGCTGGTGCTCGGCCTGGTTCTGGTTCTCTCGGTGCTGCTTTTGCCGCGCGGCGTGGTGCCGACGCTTGGCCAGTGGGTCGGCCTGGCGCGCCGGCGCCGGCCCAGGCGCGCGTCACGGCGCCGTTTGCGCCCCGCCCGGGGAGGCGCCGATGGCTGACATCGTGCTTGAGACCCGGGGCGTGACCATGCGGTTCGGCGGCGTCAACGCCGTCGACGGGGTCGACTTTTTTCTGCGCCGCGACGAGCTGCGCTGCCTGATCGGACCGAACGGCGCCGGCAAGAGCACGTTCTTCAAATGCCTGGCCGGCATGCTGACGCCGAGCGCCGGCGAGATCCTGATCGACGGCCAGGAGACGACCGGCTGGCATCCGCACGAGATCGCCCGGCTCGGCATCGGCATCAAGACGCAGGTGCCGAGCGTCATGGACGGGCTATCCGTGCGCGAGAACATCTGGCTGGCGGCGTTGCGCGTGCTCGGGCGGCAGGGAGCGGACGGCGCGGTCGCCGACGCGCTCGAGCGGCTCGATCTCGGCGACCTGGCCGCGCGCCCGGTCGGACAGCTGGCGCATGGCGAGCGCCAGCGCGTCGAACTAGGCATCGTGATCGCCGCCCGTCCGTGGCTGGTGCTGCTCGACGAGCCGGCGGCGGGCATGACGGCTGACGAGATCGAGCGGCTGGCCGCCGTGATCGCCGAGATCGGCAGGCAGGCCGCCATCATCATCGTCGAGCACGACATGCAGTTCATCCGCGCGATCGCCAGGACCGTGACCGTGTTCGCGCAGGGCCGCATCCTGATGGAGGACCATGTCGACGCCGTCATGGCCGATCCCAGGGTGCGCGACATCTATCTGGGCAAGAAGGGATAGCGCATGGCGGACGCGTCCGAAGCTCTTTCGGTCAGGGCGCTGGCTGCCGGATACGGCCGCATTCCGGTCCTGCACGGCATCGATCTTGCGGTCGGCGAGGGCGAGATCGTCGGCATTCTCGGCCATAACGGCATGGGCAAATCGACGCTTTTGAAGGCGGTGATGGGGTTCTTGCCGGCGAGCGGCGGTTCGATCAGCCTGGCCGGCACAGATATCACGACCCTGCCGCCGCACGAACGCGCCCGGCTCGGCCTGGGCTACGTGCCGCAGGGCCGGGGAATCTTTCCCCAGCTCAGCGTGCGCGACAATCTCCGGCTGGCCTGGCGCGACGACGGCGAGGCGGGCGAGACCGAGGCGCTTGCCGGGGTGCTGCGCGACTTTCCGCGCATCGAGCGCCTGCTCGACAGGCCGGGCGGCTCGCTGTCGGGAGGCGAGCAGCAATTGCTGGCGCTCGCCCGCTGCCTGATCGCCGATCCCTGGCTTGTCCTGCTCGACGAGCCGACGGAAGGCATTCAGCCCTCGATCATCGAGGAGATCGAGGAGACGCTGGCCAGGCTGCGCGCCGAACGGGGCCTGACCATCCTCCTGGTCGAGCAGAATTTCGATTTCATCTCCGCCCTGTCCGACCGCGTGCTGGTGCTGGAGCGCGGCGCCATCAAGGCCGAGATCGACGCGCGGGCCCTCGCCGATCCGCGCCGGGTGGAAGCCTTTCTTGGCTTCGGCGCCGCGCGCCGCACCCGCCCAGGCAGCGCTCCCCCGGCCGGGGCGGTCGACGCGCCGCGCCCGCCGGCGGCGGCTGCCGCGCGCGTTTTCGACGCGCCGCTGCGCCACGCCGTGCCGGCCCCGGCCCTGCCGCGGGTGCCGGGCGGCACCCGTGCGCCCGCATTGTCCATCCCCAACCCCGTCCCGGCGAGGGACCCGGCGAAAGCACAAGCCATGACCGTGAAACGACCCAGCCTCGACCAGATGCGCGCCATGCGCGACACGCTCGGCTTCTCGATGGCCGACGACGAGCTCGCCCGCTATCTCGCCGTCATGGAGCCCTATCTGCAGGGCTACGACCGGCTGAGCGCCGCGCCCGACTTCCTGCCGCAGGTGAACTATCCGCGCGCGCCCGGCTACCGTCCCGACCCGGCCGACAACCCCCTCAACGCCTGGTACTACAAGACCGAGATCCGCGGCGCGCCGACCGGCCCGCTGGCCGGCAAGCGCATCGTGGTCAAGGACACGGTGTGCGTGGCCGGCGTTCCGATGATGAACGGCTCGGCGGTCATGGAAGGCTACGTGCCGGAGATCGATGCCACCATCGTCACGCGCATGCTCGACGCCGGCGCGATCATCGTCGGCAAGTCGACCTGCGAAAATCTGTGCCTGTCGGGAGGCAGCCACACCAGCGCCACCGGCCCGGTGCACAATCCCTACAAGCGCGGCTACATGGCCGGCGGCTCCTCGAGCGGCTCGGCGGTGCTGGTCGCCACCGGCGAGGTCGACATGGCGATCGCCGGCGACCAGGGCGGCTCGATCCGCATCCCGTCGAGCAATTGCGGCACTTACGGCATGAAGCCGACGCACGGCCTGGTGCCCTATTCGGGCGTGATGGGGGTGGAGCAGACCATCGACCATGTCGGCCCGGTGACCGCCAACGTCGCCGACAACGCGCTGCTGCTGGAGGTGCTGGCCGGCGAGGACGGGCTCGATCCGCGCCAGTACAAACCCACGCTCGAGCGCTACACGGACGCCGTCGGGCGCGGTTGCCGGGGCTTGCGCATCGGCGTCCTGGCGGAGGGGTTCGCGCGGCCCGAAAGCGAGCCCGACGTCGACCTGAAGGTCAGGGCGGCGGCCGACGCCTTCAAGGGACTGGGTGCCGAGGTCGAGGAGATTTCCGTGCCCGAACATCTAGCCGCGCCCGACTACTGGACGGCGATCACCGTCGAGGGGCTTCAGGATTTCATGATGCACGGCAACTGCGCCGGCACCAATTATCGCGGCCTGTTCCTGCCGTCCATGGTCGACCATTTCGCCACCTGGCGCGGCCGTGCCGACGAACTGTCTGCCAGCCTCAAGGTCTGCATGTTCCTCGGCGAATATTTCCAGACGCGCTATCGCGGCCGCTTCTACGGCAAGGCGCAGAACCTGATGCGCCGGCTGGCGATGCGTTACGACGCCGTGTTCGCCAAATACGACCTGGTGCTGATGCCGACCCTGCCGATGAAGGCGCAGCCGATCCCGCCCGCCGACGCGCCGCTGGACCTTTACGTGCAGCGCGCCTTCGAGATGGTCGGCAACACCGCGCCTTTCAACGCCTCCGGCTATCCGGCCATGAACGTGCCGTGCGCGATGAGCGAGGGACTGCCGGTCGGCATGATGCTGGTCGCGCGCAATTACGGCGAAAGCACCATCTACCGCGCGGCCTCCGCCTTCGAAAGCCTCGGCGACTGGCGCGCCATGTGAAGGGGAGCGTGCGATGACCATCTTGTCGGAATCTCTGGCCGGCAGGCTTTCGCAAAGCCTGTGGGACGCCAACGACGCCACCGAACCGGCGCCGGCGCAGATCGCGCCGCGCGACGGCAAGTCCTACGTTTCGGGCGAACGCACCATGCCGCTGCGCCATGTCACCATTCCGGCGATGTTCGCCGACACGGTGTCGCGGTTCGGACCGCGCGAGGCGGCTGTGTTTCGCCAGTTCGACAAGCGCTACACCTATTACGACCTCGACCGGGCGGTGGACGCGTTCGCCGCCGGCCTGCTCAGCCTCGGGCTGGAGCGCGGCGACCGCATCGGCATCTGGTCGCCCAACCGGCCGGAATGGCTGATCACCCAGTTCGCCACCGCCAGGATCGGACTGGTGATGGTCAACATCAATCCCGCCTACCGGCTCTCCGAGCTCGAATACGCGCTCAACAAGGTCGGCTGCAAGGCGCTGGTAACCGCCGCCGCGTTCAAATCGTCGGACTATCTCGGCATGATCCGCACGCTGGCGCCGGAAATCGACACATGCGCGGCGGGCCGGCTCGCCGCGGCAAAGCTGCCGGCGCTGAAGATCGTGATCCGCATGGGCGCTGAAAAAACGCCCGGCATGTTCAACTTCGACGCGGTGTCGAGCCTCGCCGGGCCGGCGCAGATGATGCGCCTCGACGCGATCAGCCGCGCGCTCGATCCCGACGATCCGATCAACATCCAGTTCACCAGCGGCACCACCGGCGCGCCGAAGGGCGCGACGCTGACGCATTACAACATCGTCAACAACGCCGCCTTCACCGTGCGCGCGATGGGGTTCGGCGAGGCCGACCGGCTGTGCATTCCCGTGCCGCTCTATCATTGTTTCGGCATGGTGCTGGGCACGCTGGGCTGCGTGACGGCGGGCGCGGCGATGGTGTTTGCCGGCGAGGCCTTCGAGGCCGGCGCGACGCTGGAGGCGATCGTCGCCGAGCGCTGCACGGCCGTATACGGCGTGCCGACCATGTTCGTTGCCATGCTCGACCATCCCGATTTTTCCCGCCGCGACTATTCGAGCCTGCGCACCGGCATGATGGCCGGCGCGCCCTGTCCGATCGAAGTCATGCGCCGCGTGGTCAAGGACATGCACATGCCCGAGGTGACGATCGGCTACGGCATGACGGAAACCAGCCCGATCTCCTTCCAGAGCGGCCCCGACGATGCGCTCGACGACCGTGTGTCGACGGTCGGCCGCATCCACCCGCATGTCGAGGTCAAGATTGTCGACGAGGCCGGCCGCACGGTGGCCGTCGGCGCGCAGGGCGAATTGTGCACCCGCGGCTATTCGGTGATGCGCGGGTACTGGAACGACGAGGCGCGCACCCGCGAGGCGGTCGATCCGGGTGGCTGGATGCATACCGGCGATCTCGCCGCGCTCGACGGGCGCGGCTATTGCCGCATCGTCGGCCGGGTCAAGGACATGGTGATCCGCGGCGGCGAGAACCTCTATCCGCGGGAGATCGAGGAGTTTTTATACAGCCACCCCAAGGTGGCCGAGGTGCAGGTGTTCGGCGTGCCGGACCCGACCTATGGCGAGGAACTGGCCGCGTGGATCGTGCTGCAGCCGGGCGAGCAGGCCAGCGAGGACGAAATCCGCGACCATTGCCGCGGCCAGATCGCCCACTACAAGATCCCCAAATATGTGCGCTTCAAGTCCGAACTGCCGATGACGGTGACCGGCAAACCGCAGAAATTCCTCATGCGCAAGGCGATGGTCGAGGAATTGGGGCTGGAATGATCGGGAATGCGCGAGGTCGACCGAACCGCCGCGGGCGGCAGGCCGTCGTCATGATCGATCGATTCATTGATATTTTTGGAAATCCGGTCGGAGTAGCAGGATTTGAATCCGCGGCCTGCGGACTTAGACTCCCCCGCTCTATCCAGCTGAGTTACGAGCGCCTGGTTCGTCATTGTCCTCTAACTGTAAAGCGGCACGCTCCAAAAGGCTCTTGTCGCCTTCTTGAAGCACATTCAACAGCGCGGCCTTTTCACGCCTGTAGACCCTCCAGAAATCCGGATCGCGCGCCTTGATCGATGCCGTGTTGTCGATCAGGTCTGCGAGCTTGATCGTCTTGGCTTCTGGTGGAGCCTTGGCGATGTGGTCGCGGTCCATCGCCTTGCGCTTTGCACGATTGCCGTCCTCCGGCTTCGAAACATCGGTCAGCCAACCGACAAGCTCGGCAACCTTCGCGCCAAATTGGGCCTCGATTTCTTCGATTGTGACAAGGGTGTCCTCGACGACATCATGCAACAGGGCGGCTGCGATCATCTCGGGTGTATGCGGCACTGATTTTACGATTTCGGCTACCGCTATCGGATGAACGATGTAAGGCTCCCCGGTGTATTTTCGTTGCTGTCCAACCGCCGCATGGGCCGTGGTCGCAAACACAAGCGCTTTCTCATACATGGTCCTTGTCTTTCACCGGCTAAAACGCTGCAATCTTCCCGCATTTGGGACACTGCACGATCTTCCCCCTCTTGCACCGGCCGGTCCAGCTCCAAGAGGCGCCTTCGACAGGAGCGAGGGGTTTGGTCATGCGGTTGGTCCTGATGGGCCACCGACGTTGGCTTTTTCACCGCCGGCGTCCCACGAATCCCAATCCTGTTGAGAAATCATATCGATCGGTGTTTTTCCCGTGTTGCCAAACACAGCAGCGGCGCGGTGCTTCGCATCATCTACAGCGGCGACAAGAGTGCCCCGGCTGTCTACTTTGACGAAATAATGCGTCATCGTCTGTCTCCATCTGTGGAGGGCAGAACGCGGCAAGAAGGCGGGGATTCGGGGGGGGCTGTGCGCGTTTTTGTGCGCCGTCTGGTCGGAGTGGCAGGATTTGAACCTGCGACCCCCTCGTCCCGAACGAGGTGCGCTACCAGGCTGCGCTACACTCCGCAAAACCAGACCGGCGGTCTATAACGTTCGTGCCGCGATCCTGCAAGCATGAAACGGTAGCGAATTCGCGCTTGTTCGATGGCGGGCCGGGCGGGCTGAAAACCGTGCCCTGTCGCCGCCGGTCCGGCCCCGGCGACGATTTAAGCCGACGGTAAGCGATCGCTGCTAGGTTGGCGCCATCACCAGTGACCGGAGCCACGCCATCGCCATGCAAAAACCGCTCGCCGACGCGACGCCGAACAGCTTTGCCTTCGAAACCAGAGCTTTGGTCAAGCCGACCGGGTTTCGCGAATACGACGCACGCTGGTGGTTCGGTCATCCCGGGTCCGACAAGGCGCCGGAGATCAATCTGATCGGCGTTCAAGCGCTCGGCATGGGGTTGGGAACGCTGATCAGGCGGCTTGGCGCCGGACCCGATATCGTCGTCGGCCACGATTTCCGATCCTATTCGATGGCGATCAAGCTGGCGCTGGTGTCGGGGCTGCAGGCCGCCGGCGCGCGGGTCAGGGATATCGGCCTGGCGCTGTCGCCGATGGCCTATTTCGCCCAGTTCGCGCTCGACGCGCCCTCGGTCGCCATGGTGACGGCCTCGCACAACGAAAACGGCTGGACCGGCGTCAAGATGGGCGCAGCCCGGCCCTTGACCTTCGGTCCCGACGAGATGGACGCGCTGAAAAAGATCGTACTCGACGCCGATTTCGACCTGTCCGGCGGCGGCGCTTACGAATTCGTGCCGGATTTTCGCCAGCGTTATGTCGACGATCTGGTTTCGGGCGTGAAAATCGCTCGTAAACTGAAAGTGGTGGCGGCCTGCGGCAACGGCACCGCCGGCGCCTTTGCGCCGGAAGTCCTGAGGCGCATCGGCTGCGAGGTGGTCGAGCTCGACTGCGAACTCGACCACAGCTTTCCGCGCTATAACCCCAATCCCGAAGACATGAAAATGCTGCATGCGATTCGCGACGAGGTGCTGCGCAGCGGCGCGGATGTCGGTTTCGGCTTCGACGGCGACGGCGACCGCTGCGGTGTGGTCGACGACGAGGGCGGCGAGATCTTCGCCGACAAGGTCGGCGTGATGCTTGCCCGCGACATATCCGGCGAACATGCCGGCTCGCGCTTCGTCGTCGACGTGAAGTCGACCGGGCTTTTTCTGACGGACCCGGTGTTAATGGCCAACGGCGCGCGGACCGATTACTGGAAGACCGGCCATTCCCACATCAAGCGCCGGGTCAAGGAACTGGACGCGATCGCGGGTTTCGAGAAATCCGGCCATTTCTTCTTCAACCCGCCGATCGGGCGCGGTTACGACGACGGGCTGGTGACGGCGATCGCGGTCTGCCACATGCTCGACCGCAACCCGCAAAAGTCGATGGCCGAGCTTTACCGCGACCTGCCGCACACGTTCGGCTCGCCGACCATGTCGCCGCATTGCGCCGACGAGGAAAAATACGCCGTGGTCGACAAGGTGGTGGCCGGGCTCGAGGCGCTGCGCGACAGCGGCGCCACATTCGCCGGCCAGCCGATCGCCGACATGGTGACGGTCAACGGCGTGCGGATCACCAATCAGGACGGCACCTGGGGCCTGATCCGCGCTTCGTCGAACAAACCCGAACTCGTGGTTGTGGTGGAAAGCCCCGTGTCGGAAGAACGCAAGCGGGACATGTTCGCCGCGCTCGACGCCGTGCTGCGCGCCTACCCGCAGGTTGGCGCCTACAACCAGACCCTGTGACGACGCGACCGGGCCGGAGACGCCATGACTGAGAAAATCGTCAGCTTCGTCATGAGTGGCGGCGTCGGCTCCCGGCTGTGGCCGCTGTCGCGCGAGGACAATCCCAAGCAGTTCCACGACCTGTCGGGCGCCGGTTCGATGCTGGCCCAGACCCTGCGCCGGCTGAAGGCGGGAGGCGACGGCGGCTGGCCGGTCTACCTGATCGGCTCCGAACGCCACGCCGAGCGGCTGCGCGCCGATCTTGCCGGCATGGATCTTTCGGGAGGAAGGCCGATCTTCGAGCCGGTCGGACGCAACACCGCCGCCGCCGTCGCCGTCGCTGCGCTGCAGACTCTTGCCGAGCACGGCGACGCGCTGGTTCTGGTGGTGCCGTCGGATCACGCCATCAGCACGGACAGCCAGTTCTGGGCCACGGTCGCCGCCGGGGCCAAACCGGCGCGCGACGGGCGTCTGGTGGTGTTCGGCATCAGGCCCGGCCAGCCTGAGACCGGCTACGGCTATATCGAAGCGGCGGGCGAGGAGGGCGACCAGGTCCGCGACGTGCTGCGCTTCGTCGAAAAACCCGATCTGCAAACGGCCGAGACCTATCTGGCGGCCGGCAATTTCTTCTGGAACACCGGCATCTTCCTGTTCCGGGCGAGCGCGATGCGCGACGCCTTCCTGAAATACGAGCCGGATATCTGGGCAGGCGCGGAACGCGCGTTTGTCGCGGCGTCAAGCGATTTGTCGGGTCTCTATCTGCCGCTCGACCTCTACGAGCATGTTCCCGCGATCTCGGTCGACTACGCGATCATGGAGCGGGCCGAGCGCATCGCCATGGTGCCGGCCGGCTTCCGCTGGAACGATCTCGGCTCGTGGCAGTCGCTGCTCGACGTCGGCGCCTCCGACGAGAACGGCAATGTGGTGATCGGCGATGTCGTCGCCTTCGACACCACGCATTCCTATCTGCGCAGCGAGGGCCGGCTGTTGTCGGTGATCGGCATGCGCGACGTTGCGATCGTGGCGACCCAGGACGCGACCTTCGTCGCGCCGGTGGCCCAGAGCCAGAACGTCAAGAAGATCGTCGAGCGGCTGGAACAGAGCGGCCGGCTGGAGACCCGCTTCACCCCCAGCAGCGACCGCGTGCTTGTCGTCGGGGCGCACCGCCGGCGGGTGTGTCACTGGCTGTTCGAGGAAACCCTGCCCCTGTGGGCGACGGCCGGCGTCGACGAGGTCGGCGGCGGGTTCCACGAGGCGCTCGACTTCGCCGGCCGCCCGCTCGGCAAGCCCAAGCGCATGCGCACCATGGCGCGCCAGATCTACGCCTTCGCCGTCGCCAAGGCGCGCGGCTGGGACGGGCCGGCCGACAGGATCATCGCGCATGGCATCGATTTCATCGCCGCCAGGGGGCGCAGCGAAAACGGCGGCTGGGTGCGCGCGATCGGCGTCGACGGCGCGGTGGTCGATCCGGTCGAAGACGCCTACGATCACGCCTGCGTGCTGCTTGCGCTCGCGCACGCCCATCTGTCGGGCAACGAGGCCGCGCGCGCGCTCGGCGCGGAGACATTCGCCTTCATCGACGCCCATCTCGAGGACGAGCGCCTGACCGGGTTTCTGGAGTTTCCCGGCGGCAACGGCCTGCGCCGGTCGAACCCGCATATGCATCTCTTGGAGGCGTTCCTGGCCTGGTACGACGTGACCGGCGAGCGCGTCCATTTGCGCCGCGCCTCGCGCATCATCGACCTGTTCCGCAGCCGGTTCTTCGATCCCGACAGCTGGACGGTCGGCGAGTTTTTCGACGACGATTTCACCCCGGCCGCGGGCAAAAAGGGGCAGTGGACAGAGCCGGGCCACCATTTCGAATGGGCCTCGCTGCTGGTCGATTTCGCCGACAAGACCGGGCAGAGCGATCTGGTCGGCATCGCCCGCAAGCTCTACGCCTCGGCGGTCGCCAACGGGCTGAACCGGGCGACCGGGCTTGCCTATGCCGCCGTGTCGCGGTCGGGCATGCCGCTCGACCAGCTGTCGCGCTCATGGCCGCAAGCCGAGGCGATCAAGGCGGCGATGGCGCTCGACGGGGCCGGCGGCCCGGACCTGAAGCCGGAAATCGAGGCGCGTGTCGGACGGCTGTTCCGCTGGCATATCGATCCCGCGCCGACTGGCCTGTGGATCGACCGGGTCGACGAAAAAGGACGCTCGGTGGCGCGCGAAGTGCCCGCCAGCATCTTTTACCATCTGGTGTTCGCGCTGACGCGCTATCTCGACAAGACGGACGGGGCGAACGACGGGGCCGGGTAGGCCGCGCGCCGGTTCCGCTCTTCGGGCAAGGCGTGTCGCCGCGACCTCAATACGGGCTGTCGACGTCGCCGGTCTCCACATAGACCGTCTTGATCTGCGAATAATGGCCGAGCGCGGCGAGCGAGTTCTCCCGTCCGATGCCCGACTGCTTGACGCCGCCGAACGGGATCTCGGCCGGCGACAGATTGTAGTGGTTGATCCAGCACGTGCCGGCCTGCAGGTCGGCGATGACGCGGTGGGCGCGGGCCAGGTCGCGGGTGAACACGCCGGCCGACAGGCCAAATTCGGTGTCGTTGGAGCGCGCGATCGCCTCGGCTTCCTCGCTGAACGACAGCACGCTCATCACCGGCCCGAAAATCTCCTCGCGGGCGATGCGCATGTCGTCCCCGACCTCGGTGAAGACGGTCGGCTCGACGAAAAAGCCACCTTCGAAGCCCTGGAGATGCGGCACGCCGCCACCGCAAGCGAGTGTCGCGCCCTCTGCCTTGCCGATCTCGATATAGCCGCACACCTTGTCGTGCTGGGCCTTGTTGATCAGCGGTCCCATCTGCGTTTCGGGATCGAGCGGGTCGCCGATGCGGATCTTCTTGGTCCGCTCGATCAGCCGCGCGAGGAACCGCTCGCGAATGCCGTCCTGGACGAAGACGCGCGTGCCGTTGGAGCAGACCTGGCCGGTGGAGTAGAAATTGGCGAGCATGGCGCCGCCGACGGCGTTTTCGAGATCGGCGTCGTCGAAGACGATCAGCGGCGACTTGCCGCCGAGCTCCATCGTGGCGTGTTTCATCTGCGAACCGGCGAGCGAAAGCACCTTGCGGCCGGTCGGCACCGAGCCAGTGAGCGACACCTTGGCCACCACCGGATGGCTGGCGAGCGCGGCGCCGACATCGCCAAAACCCTGGACGACGTTGAACAACCCGTCCGGAAGCCCGGCCTGGGTGAAGATTTCGGCCAGGACCAGCGCCGAAAGCGGGGTGTTTTCGGACGGCTTGAACACCATCGCGTTGCCCATGGCGAGCGCCGGGCCGGCCTTCCAGCCCGCGCCCTGGATCGGATAATTCCAGGCGCCGATGCCCACGCACACGCCGAGCGGCTCGCGGCGCGTATAGGCGAAGGGACCGCCGAGATCGACATAGTCGCCATTATAGGCGGCAACCGCGCCGCCGAAGAATTCGAGCGCGTCGGCGGCCGAGGCCGGGTCGGCGACCAGCGTTTCCTGGATCGCCTTGCCGGTGTCGAACGTCTCCAGTCGGGCGATCTCGTCATTGCGTTCGCGCAGCAGGTCAGCCGCGCGGCGCAGCACCCGCCCGCGTTCGGTCGGGCTCATCCGTGCCCAAGCCCCCTGTGCGGCGCGCGCGGCCTCGATGGCAAGCTCGACGATATTGTCGGTGGCCGCGTGCAGCCGGGCGATCACCTCGCCGGTGGCGGGGTAGAAGACGTCCATTGTCTGACCGCCCTCGTCCTCGACATAGCTGCCGTTGATATAGTGCGACGCCTTGGGTTGGGTTTTCATGGTTTGCTCCTTTTGGCGGGGCATGCGTTGCCCCTCCCTTATCGTCTTCGGGCCTCCTGCGCGAGGGGGGGCAAACAGACGCCCCGGGCGCTCCGACCTAACGGGACGGGATGGCGCGGCGGGCCATGTCGGGTCGCCGGCCGATCACCTGTCGGAGTCGCGCCAACGCGGATTGATCCACGGTTCCTGGTTCGAGGGGGACAGGGGCGCGCGCGCCAGAATGTGGTCGGCCGCCTTTTCGCCGGTCATGATCGACGGACCGTTGAGATTGCCGTTGGTGATGCGCGGGAAGATCGAGGAATCTGCGACGCGCAGCCCCGCTACGCCAATCACCCGGCAGTCGGGATCGACCACGCTCATCGGGTCGTCGGCGCGCCCCATGCGGCAGGTGCCACAGGGGTGATAGGCGCTTTCGACATGCTCGCGGATGAAGTCGTCGAGTTCGGCGTCGCTTTTGACGTGGCTGCCCGGCGCGATCTCGTCGCCGCGAAATTCGTCGAAGGCGGGCTGCGAAAAAATCTCGCGGGTCAGCCGGATGCAGTGGCGGAAATCGACCCAGTCCTGATCGTGCGCCATATAGTTGAAACGGATGACGGGCTTTGCGCGCGGGTCGGCCGAGCGCAGGGTGACGGTGCCGCGCGAGGCCGAGCGCATCGGTCCGACATGAGCCTGAAAACCGTGCGCCGGCACCGCCGCCTTGCCGTCGTAGCGGATCGCCGCCGGCAGGAAATGATACTGGATATCGGGATAGTCGACGCCGGCGCGCGAGCGCACGAAGGCGGCCGCCTCGAAATGGTTGGTCGCCCCGAGGCCCGATTTGAACAGCAGCCAGCGCGCGCCGATCAGCGCCTTGGAAACGGGATTGAGCACCGAATAGAGCGTGACCGGCTTCAGCGATTTCTGCTGGATATAGAGTTCGAGATGGTCCTGCAGATTGGCGCCGACGCCGGGCCGGTCGGCGATGATATCGATGCCGTGCTCGGCGAGATGGGCCGCAGGGCCGATGCCCGACAGCATCAAGAGCTTGGGCGAATTGATCGACGAGGCGCAGAGCACGACCTCGCGCTTTGCCTTAATTTGTTGAATCGCTCCGCGAAGTTCGACCTCGACGCCGGTGGCGCCTTGATTCTCGATGATCACTTTGCGCGCGAAGCCGTTGACGAGACTCACGTTCTTGCGCTTCAGCGCCGGCCGCAAATAGGCATTGGCCGTCGACCAGCGCCGACCGCGATGGATGGTCTGCTCCATCGCACCGAAGCCTTCCTGCTTGGCGCCGTTATAGTCCTGGGTGAGTTCGAAACCGGCCTGGCTGCCGGCCTCGATGAAGGCCGCGTAGAGCGGGTTCTTGCGTTCGCCGCGGCGCACATGCAAGGGACCGTCCGTGCCGCGCCAGCCCGTTTCGCCGCCATGCGAATTTTCCATGCGCTTGAAGTAGGGCAGCACGTCGGCGAAGCTCCAGCCGGTCGCGCCGGTCTCGGCCCAATGGTCGAAGTCGCGGGCGTGGCCGCGCACATAGACCATGCCGTTGATCGACGACGAGCCGCCGAGCACCTTGCCGCGAGGCGTGGCCAGAACGCGCCCGCCCAGATGCGGTTCCGGCTCGCTGGCATAACCCCAGTCGTAAAGGCTCATGTTCATCGGAAAGGACAGGGCCGACGGCATCTGAATGAGCGGGCCGATATCGGTGCCGCCATATTCGATGACGATCACCGAGTGGCGTCCGTCCTCAGACAGCCGGTAGGCGAGTGCCGCGCCGGCCGAACCGGACCCGACGATCACGTAATCGGCTTCAAGCATTGGCGCTGATACTCCCGCTGCAAGGTTGGGGCGACAGGCGATGCCGGCTCTCACGCATCGCCGACATGCCGGGTGAAATCGGCGAGCGCGACATTGCCGCCGGTGGCGATGACGAGCACCGTCTTGCCGGACACGGCAATGGCCGCCGCCCCGGACGGTTCCAGCACCAGCTTCAGCCGTTCGAAGGCGATGCGCATGGCGCGCCGCACGGACGCGTCGGCAACGGCCACGCCGGTGACGCCGGCCGCCGCCACGGCGGCGAAGGGGGCCGCGCCCGGTGCGCGCGCCATCAGCCCGTCGCAGATCGTTGCCGCACCGGCCGGACGCGGCTCGATCGCGCCCTCGGCGAGCGAGCGGCCCATGCCGTCGAAGCCCTGCGGCTCGACGGCGAAGAGTTTCGTGTCCGGCGAGAGATGACGAAAGGCGAGCGCCACCCCGCCGATCAGCCCGCCGCCGCCGACCGGGCACAGCACCATGTCGGCGCGTGCGTTCCTGTCAGCAAGCTGTTCGAGCGCCTCCAGTCCGGCGCCCGCCTGTCCGGCGACGATTTCGGGGTCGTCGAAAGGATGAAGCAGCACCAGATTTTCTTCCGCGGCGATGGCGGCGGCCCGTTCGGCGGCGACCTCCTCGCGCGGCCGCGCGCCGTGCTCGCTCAGGATCACGCGCGCGCCATAACCCGCCGTCGCATCGCGTTTGGCGGCCGGTGCGTCGACCGGCATGACGATGGTCACGGGAATGCCGAGCGCCTGTCCGGCGGCCGAGAGGCCCTGCGCGAAATTGCCGGAGGAATAGGCGACCACGCCGCGCCGCGCCTCGTCGGGGGCGAGCCGTGTCAGCCGCCAATAGGCGCCACGCACCTTGAAGGAGCCCGCCCATTGCAGCGATTCCGGCTTGACGAAGACGCGTGCGGCGCCGCTTTCCTTGGCCAGAAAGGCCGATTCCAGCAATGGCGTCACCTGCGTCGCCTGCCGGGTGAGCGCGTAGGCGCGACGAAGATGATCGAGATCGGGGATTTGCGGGGCCGTCATCATTCGCCTCTTGGAAAGCGTTTTTGGTCTTCCAGCACGTTCAGGTCCATGTGGTTGCGCATGTAGCGCTCGGAGGCCTGGCGCAGCGGCTGGAAGTCCCACGGGTAATAGGCGCCGTTGCGCAGCGCCGGATAGACCACCCAGCGCCGGGCCTGGCTTTCGCGCACCGCCGCGTCGAAGCCCGCCATGTCCCAGCGCGCGCGCACCATGTCCATGAAGCGCCCGACCATCTCGGCATGATCGGGACGTTCGGCGAGATTGACGGTTTCGAGCGGATCTGCGTCGAGCTCGAAGAGCTGCGGCGGGTCGAGCTCGCAATGGACGAATTTGAAGCGGCCCTCACGGATCGCGACCAGCGGCGCGTGGGAGCCCTCTGCGGCATATTCCATCAGCACGGGCGTGGTGCGCGTCCCGCCGGCAAGAAGCGGCGCCAGCGACTGGCCGTCGGTCCATTTCGCGATGGCGTTCATGTCGGCGCCGGCGAGGTCGCACAGGCTGGGCAGGATGTCGAGATTGGAGACCGGAGCCGCGATGAGCCCAGCTTCGATGCCTGGGCCGGCAATCATCAAGGGCACGCGCGCCGACCCCTCGAAGAACGACATCTTGAACCACAGTCCGCGCTCGCCGAGCATGTCGCCGTGGTCGGAGCAGAACACGATCACGGTGTCGTCGAGCATGCGCGTGCGCGCAAGCGCGTCGATCAGTTCGCCGACCTTGTCGTCGAGGTAGGAAATATTGGCGAAATAGCCGCGCCGTGCGCGGCGTACATGGTCGGGCCGGATGTCGAAGGCGGCGTAGTCGCTGGCGTGGTAGAGCCGCCTTGAATGCGGGTCCTGATCTTCTTCGGCGATGCGGGCGACCGTCGGCTCCAGGGCCGGGCAATCTTCGTAAAGATCCCAGTAGCGCCGGCGCGCGACATAGGGATCGTGCGGATGGGTGAAGGAGACGGTCAGGCACCAGGGACGCCGATCTTCGTCCTGGGAGGCGCGGGCATGGTCGTAAAGCCGTTGCACGGCGTGGAAGCAGACCTCGTCGTCATATTCCATCTGGTTGGAAATCTCGGCCACGCCCGCGCCGGTGACCGAGCCCAGATTGTGATACCACCAGTCGATGCGCTCGCCGGGTTTGCGGTAGTCCGGCGTCCAGCCGAAATCGGCGGGATAGATGTCGGTCGTCAGCCGTTCCTCGAAGCCGTGAAGCTGGTCCGGACCGACGAAATGCATCTTGCCCGACAGGCAGGTGTGATAGCCGGCGGCGCGCAGATGGTGGGCGTAGGTGGGGATCGAGGAGGCGAATTCGGCGGCGTTGTCGTAGACCCCGGTGCGCGACGGCAATTGCCCGCTCATGAAGGCGGCCCGGCCGGGCGCGCACAGCGGCGAGGCGGTGTAGGTGTTGCGAAAACGGGCCGAGCGCGCGGCCAACGCCTTGAGATGCGGGGCATGCAGGAAGTCGGCCGGACCGTCGGGAAACAACGTCCCGTTGAGCTGGTCGACCATGATGATCAAAATGTTGGGGCGCGCCGTCATGATGTCCTCGCTTCCGCCGCGAGCATGGTTTCGACATAGTCCTCTACGAGCGCGACCGCGCTCCTGGGGTCGGGCGGGCCGTCCTTCAGTGCACGGCGGATGTAAAGCCCGTCGATCAGCGCGGCGATGCCTTCGGCGACCCGCTCCGCGCGCGGCGCGGGCATCAAAGGCCGCAGGCCGCTCATCAGGTTGGAATGAAGCCGGCGGGCATAGACCCTCAATAGCCGCCGCATGGAGGGCGAGCGCTGCGCCTCGACGTAAAATGCCAGCCAGGCGGCGATGGTCTCAGGCCGGAACTGGGTCGGCGAAAAACTGATTGCCACCATCGCCGACACCCGTGCCCGCGGCAGGGTCGCGGCCCGTAGCGCGTCGCATCCGTCTCGGCCGAGCTCCGACAGGAGGTGGCGCATGGTGGCTTCGAGGAGATCGTCCTTGGCACCGAAATAATGATGGGCAAGCGCAGAGGAAACGCCGGCGATGCCGGCGATTTCCGACATGGTCACGTCGAGCGAGCCGCGCGCACCGATCGCCGCAATCGCGGCCTCGATCAGCGCCTTGCGCCGTAGCGGCTCCATTCCGACTTTCGGCATCGGGGTCTCCCTGACCGCGTTTATATTTTTAATTGACTGGTCAATCAATAAAAAATCCGCGTGGGAGTGCGTAGCGGACTTTACTGCGTTGCAAAATACGTTCAGACTTGAACAATCAATTGCCGCGCACGGCATTTCCGTTACACTGCTCGGTTACCGGATGGAGGCTCGCATGACCGCATCGATCGTCGGATGGGCGCACTCGCCCTTTGGCAAACTGGAAGACGAAACGCTGGAGGGTCTGATCACCAAGGTGGCGGCCGAGGCGATCGAGCATGCCGGTATCGGCCCCGGGGATGTCGACGAGATCGTGCTCGGCCATTTCAACGCCGGCTTTTCCCCGCAGGATTTCACCGCCAGCCTGGTGCTTCAGGCCGACGACCGGCTGCGTTTCAAGCCGGCGACCCGGGTCGAGAACGCCTGTGCGACCGGCTCGGCCGCCGTGCGTCAGGGCCTGCGCGCCATCGACGCCAAGGCGGCGCGCATCGTTCTGGTGGTCGGTGCCGAGCAGATGACCAAGACGCCCGGCCCGGAGATCGGCAAGAACCTCTTGAAGGCCTCCTACCTGCCCGAGGACGGCGACACGCCGGCCGGTTTCGCCGGCGTGTTCGGCAAGATCGCCAGCGCCTATTTCCAGCGCTATGGCGACCAGTCCGACGCGCTCGCCATGATCGCGGCCAAGAACCACAAGAACGGCGTCGACAATCCCTATGCGCAGATGCGCAAGGATTTCGGCTACGAGTTCTGCCGCACCGAGAGCGAGAAGAACCCGTATGTGGCCGGACCGCTGAAGCGGACCGACTGCTCGCTGGTCTCGGACGGCGCGGCCGCGATCGTGCTCGCCGAGACCCAGACCGCGCTGTCGATGCGCCGGGCGGTCGCCTTCCGCGCCAACGAGCACGTGCAGGATTTTCTGCCGATGTCGAAACGCGACATCCTCGCCTTCGAGGGCTGCAAGGAAGGCTGGAGCCGGGCGCTGGCCAGGTCCCGGCTGACGCTCGACGATTTGTCCTTTGTGGAAACGCATGACTGCTTCACCATCGCCGAGTTGATTGAATATGAGGCGATGGGGCTCGCCAAGCCGGGCGAGGGCGCGCGGATCGCGCTCGACGGCGTGACCGCCAAGAACGGCCGGCTGCCGGTCAATCCGTCCGGCGGATTGAAGGCCAAGGGGCATCCGATCGGCGCGACCGGCGTGTCGATGCACGCGCTGACCGCCATGCAGCTTACCGGCGAGGCCGGCGGCATCCAGGTTCCAAACGCCCGCATCGGCGGCATCTTCAACATGGGCGGCGCAGCGGTCGCCAATTACGTGTCGATCCTCGAACGGATCAAATGAGGCACGCGGCGGTCGTCACCGGCGGCGCCTCCGGCATCGGCCTGGCGGTTGCCGGGCGGTTGCTGGAGGACGGCTGGCCGGTCGCGGTCGTCGACGCCAGCCGCGACGCGCTCGCCGATGCCGAGGACGCGCTCGCCGACGAGGGCGCGCTGTTCCTGGAGGCCGACATCACCGACGAGGACGAGGTCCAGGGTGCCTTCGACGCCGTCGTCGAGCGCCTCGGTCCGATCGGCGGTCTGGTCAATTCGGCCGGCATCGCCCGCGACATCCCGGCGCTGGAGACGAGCGCGGAACTGATGCGCCACATTCTCGACGTCAATCTCGTCGGTTCCTTCATTTGTTCCAAGGCGGCGGTCGAGCGCCGCTCCGAGACGCTGGCGATCGTCAATATCGCCTCGGTGTCGGGCCTGCGCGCCAATGCGGGCCGGGTGGCCTACGGCGCGTCGAAAGCCGGAGTGAAGATGATGTCGGAGGTCATGGCGGTCGAACTCGGCGGCCAGGGAATCCGCGTCAACTGCGTCGCGCCGGGCCCGATCGACACGCCAATGGTCGCGCGGCTGCACGAGGACCGCCAGCGCGCCGGCTGGCTGGCGCATGTGCCGGAAGGCCGCTACGGCGAGGCCGACGAGGTGGCCGCCGCAATCGCCTTCCTGCTTTCGCCCGAGGCAAGCTACATCACCGGCCAGACGCTCGCCGTGGATGGCGGATTTCTCGCCGCTGGACTGTTGCCATTGCAAGGCTGATTTCTGCCAATCGGGCCTGTGTCATCAACGGAGATCATCGATATGAAAAGTCTGGCCACGGCCTTCTTGATCGGCTTCGCCGCGATCGGAACCGCAAACGCCGCCGAGGACGAGGCCGTAGCGCTCGCCCAGGCGTTCTGCGGCCTGGCCGAGCTCGACCAGGGCATGGGACGGATGTATCTCCTGTCGTCCGGTCTGACCGAAAAGGTAACCGCCGCTCTGGTCGCCGGCGGGCAGGGCGAAACCGCGTTCGGCGCGGGCGTGCCCTGGGCGAGCGGCGCCGCCGCCGCGAACATCTGTACCGCAGGGGCGGTCGCTACCGAGGGCGGCGTCACGCTCGTCGACGTCATGTATGGCCAAGGCGATGCCGGCTGGACGGACCAACTCGTGCTGGTTGCGGGCGAGGGCGGCGCGCTTGTCGTCGACGACATTCGCTACGGCAAGCCCGGCGAAGCCGCGACGCTCGGCGAAGCCGCATCGGCTCTCCTGACCGATTAGGCCGAAATCCCAGCAACGCGACACTATTTTCGGAAAAGATCATGCTTTAACAGAATGACGGGCCATGGCGTCGGGTCGATCAGATGACGCCGTGGTCCCGATCAGATGTCCGGGCGCCGTTTGAGGGGAAAGCGGCGCCGGACGGCGAGGCGAGGGAACGACCATATGCTGCTTGCGATCGAGCAGGGCAACACCAACAGCCTGTTTGCCGTGCATGACGGCGAAACCTGGATCGCCCAATGGCGTTCTGCCACCGAACCCAACCGGACCGCGGACGAATACGCTGTCTGGCTGCACCAATTGCTGTCGATGAGCGGGCTTGATCTGGGCCTGCTCGACGCCTGCATCATCTCCAGCGTGGTGCCGCAATCGATCTTCAACCTGCGCAATCTGTCGCGCCGCTATCTGGGCGCCGAGCCGCTGGTGATCGGCGAGAACGCCGAGCTCGGCATTCCGATCCGCGTCGCCAAGCCGGCCGAGGTCGGCGCCGACCGGGTGGTCAACGCGCTCGGCGCCCACATTGCCTATCCCGGGCCGCTGATCGTGGTCGACAGCGGCACGGCGACGACTATCGACGTGGTGGCGGCCGATGGCGGCTTCGAGGGCGGCGCGATCGCGCCCGGCATTCACCTGTCGGTCGAAGCGCTGCACTCGGCCGCCGCCAAACTGCCGCGGGTCGCGCTGAAGAAACCGCAACGCGTGATCGGCAACGACACTGTCAGCGCCATGCAGTCGGGCGTGTTCTGGGGCTATATCGGCCTGATCGAGGGCATGATCGCGCGCATCCAGGCCGAGCGCGGCGAGCACATGACGGTGGTTGCGACCGGCGGTATCGCGGCGCTGTTTTACGACGCCACCGCCGCCATTCACCATTTCGATCCCGACGTCACCATTCGCGGGCTTCTGGAAATCTATCGGCGCAACAATTCCAGCCGGCCATAGGCCGGGATCTTCAGGGCCGGCCGCGCGATATCGACGCCCGCGACCAGGCCGAAGAGATGGATCTCGAAACCGTAGCGCCGCCCGACCGCCAGCCCGGCGAACCCGCCGAGCGTGACATGCAGGTTGCGACGGTCCGGCGACAGGCTGACCGAGGCGAGGCCTGGCGCGTAGTCGCGCCCGACCGCGTTGGCGGGAAGCGCGACGTCGAGCCGCGGCACCTGGCGCAGCACATGGGCCACGAAGCTGTTGGAGTTCGGCCCCGGCCAGATCCGGTAGTCGCAGCGGCCGGCGAAGGGATAGGCCGCGATCGCCGCCTCCACGACCGGCAGCAGGGATGCCGCCGCCTCGCCGGAGATCGCCTGCACGATCCGCGGCGGGTTCGAATACCAGTAGCCGTCGGCCACGAAACCGTTGCGGCGCACGGGCAGCCCCCAGCCGACCTTGTCGTAGCGGTCGTAGTGTCGCTGGCCCGGCCTTTTCAGCACGATCCAGCTATGGGCCGAGAACGCGCCCTTGAAACCGCCGGTGCGCGCGGCGAGCACGTAGATCGCGGCGTCGCTGCTTTCCGGGGCCGGCAGGAGGCCGCTGCTGCTCCAGTCCGCCGAACGCCAGGAGGCAGGCCGGTCGACGAGCGACCACCACAAGGCGGTCACAACCGTCGGCAGGGCGAACAGCATCACAACGCTCAAAACAACCGGCCTGAGGAATGCGCCCATGGATTTTCCTTTGCCTTGGCGAGTGTGAAAGCATAGGTCGATAGGGACAAGCAGGGCAGTGAATTTCCGGTGAGGCGATGACAAATCCCGTTCTGGTCGAAGTGATGCGCGGTGCGCTGGTGGAAAGCCGTCACCGCGGGGCGGTGGCGGTGATCGATGCCGACGGGCGCACGATGTTCGAGATCGGCGATGTCGACCGGCCGGTTTTTCCGCGATCGGCGATCAAGGCGATCCAGGCCCTGCCGCTGGTCGAAAGCGGCGCCGCCGACGCCTGCGGTTTCGACGACCGCGATCTGGCGCTGGCCTGTGCCTCCCATTCAGGCGAGGCCGCGCATGCCGAGCGCGCGGCGGCGATGCTGGCCAGGGCCGGCCTCGATGAGGACGCGCTCGAATGCGGCAGCCATTGGCCGCTCGGCGAACAGGCCACGCTCGACCTCGCCCGCGCCGGCCAGACGCCGAGCGCGCTGCACAACAATTGCTCGGGCAAACATGCCGGCTTCCTGTGCGTTTGCTGCCACGGCGGCACCGCGCACCGCGGCTATTCGGGCTACGACCATCCCATGCAGCGGGAGTTGCGGGCGGTGATGGAGCAGGTCACCGGCGCCGTGCACGACCGCGACAATGCCGCCGTCGACGGCTGTTCGATCCCCACCCACGCCGTGCCGCTGCGCGCGCTGGCGTTTGGCTTTGCGCGCATGGCGACCGGCGCGGGACTGGCGCCGCGGCGTGCTGAGGCCGCAAAGCGGCTGCTCGGCGCCTGCATGGCCGAGCCGTTTTTCATGTCGGGCAGCGCGCGGATCGACGAAAGGCTGATGGCGGCCGCGGCGGGCCGGATTTTTTGCAAGACCGGCGCCGAAGGGGTCTATTGCGCCGCCATTCCCGAGCTCGGCCTCGGCGTCGCGTTGAAATGCGACGACGGCGCGACCCGCGCCTCCGAAACCATGCTGGCCGCGATGCTGGCGAAACTGCTTGCCGCCGGCGACCCGCTGGCGACCACCTTGCGCGATATGGCCCGCCCGCCGGTCGTCAGCCGACGCGGCATCAGGGTCGGCGAAATCCGGGCGACCGAGGGGCTCGCCTGAGGCTGCCGCGCCGGCGCCGGAGTGGCGCGACGTCAGCTCGCGTGATTGCGCTCGACGGTGAGGTGGGCAAAGCCGGCATTGCCGACCCGCGCCATATCCTTGGTCACGGCCTCGGCCCAGCGATGGCCGCGGATGGCGCCGTTGCGCGCACCGGAGATGATATTGTCGGAAATCACCGCCGCGCCCGCGCCCTCGACCACGGAGACAGCGATGCCGGTGCCGGCGTCGCGGATGACATTGCCGCTCGCCGTGACGTTGCGCAGATAAGGTCCCCAGCCGAGATGGAGGCCGAACAGCGGCGCGTTTTCCACCACGTTGCCGGTGACGGCGGTGTCGGCCTCGGCGGTGATGCCGACCCCGAACCCGGGTGAATCGGCCGGGTAGGGGCCGGTCTGCGACAGGTTGCGCACCAGATTGGCAGCGCAGACGGCCAGACGACCGCCCTCGTTGAAATTGACGATCGAGATGCCGTTGGCCGCGCCGTCGACGATATTCGACGAAATCGCCGCGCCCTCGAAGGCGAATTCGGAGTAGATCGCGGTTTCGCCGGAACGCTGGCAGCTATTGCCGGTGATCTGGATGTTGTTGCCGCCATTGGCCCGGATCGCGGAAAAGGCGCAGTCGGCGACCCGGTTGCCGGAAACCATGACGCCGCCCGCGCGATAGACATTGATGCCGTTGCCGAACGGCCCGGTGCCGCCATTGCGCGCCGCGATGCGCTCGACGCGGTTGCCCGACACGATGGTGGCGTCCTCGCCCGCCTGCCAGCGATACACCAGAATGCCGCCATTGCCGCAATCGGCGACGGTGTTGCCGGTAATGGCGAGGCCGCCGGCCTGGACGCTGTAGATCCCGGCGTCGGCGGCGCCCGAGATCTGGCTGCGCTCGATGCGGCCGGCGACGTTTTCCAGCGCCAGCGCGTGTTTGCCGCTGCCCAGAATGCTGCAATTGTCGATGAGGAGATGGCGCGCGCCGCGCACCGTCACGAGGCCGTCGACATGATCGCCCAGCCAGCGATTGGCACCGTCGATCAGCAGACCGGAGATTTCCAGATGTTCGGCCGCCTCGGCCAGGAACAGATGGCCGTTGCCGCCGTAAAGGATGCGCGAGGCGCCCGGAACGCCGGTCAGGCGCAGCTTGCGCGGCAGGATCAGGTTGGAAACCACGTAGTCGCCCGGCGGCAGATAGACCGGCGCGTCGCGCTCGGCCGCCTTGTCGAGCACCCGGGCGAAGGCCTCGCTCTGGTCGTCGTAAAGCCCGGGCTGTACGCCGAGTTCGCTCGCGTCGAGCGTGCCGCGGATCGAGGCCGTCTCAATACCGGACAGGGCGGCGCCCTGCGCGGCGCCGGCGGCGAGCCCGCCGGCACCGGCCAGCCCGGCCAGGAACGCGCGTCTGTTCAGCATTGGCACAGCTCCGAGATTCGTCACTGTCGCGGAGCAAGTGCCATGCCAGCCCGGTGCGGCGCGGGCGCTGGCGGTGCCTGGTGGTGACAGGTGGACGCTTCAGGCTTGTTCGGTGTGGTCGCGCAAGAACGCAGCGGCGCCAGCCTCGTCGATCTCGCCGGCGGCAACCATAAGGACAAATTGGATCAGACTGGCGTCGTCGGTCTCCAGGCTCCAGCCATTGAAGACGAGGAAAAGGTCGGTCGCGGCCAGCGCCGTTCGTCTATTTCCGTCCACAAACGGACGGTTCTTCACAATGCCGAAGAGGTACGCTGCTGCCAGGTCGAATATGTCCGGTTCGCCATAGATTGCCTTCTGGGGCGGTCTCGCCAAAGCGGATTCGAGCATTCCGACATCGCGAATGCCTGGCGCTCCGCCGTGCAAGCGAAGCTGTTCAGCATGCATGGCCTCAACGAACTCCCGCGTATGGAATTCCGTCATTTCGCAAGCGCGCGGTACGTGACCTCGTATTTTCGCATGCGTTCACGCGCGATCTTCATCTTGCGCTCGAACTCGTCGGCCGAATCCTCGACGCGTCGCATGCGTAGCTCGTCCCCTTCCTTGAAGACGACAACACTATCCCCAGCCTTGAGATTGAGGCTTTTCAACAGTTCTTTCGGCAGGATCACGCCTTCGGAATTGCCGATCTTGCGGATGACGGTGTTCATGGTCGCGGCCTTGCCGTTGCAACGCTCATTATAACAGGGCGAGGCATGTGTTGCAACGCACGTTGGAACGAGGTTGCGTTACCGCGCCAGAAGCGTGTCGATGAGGTCCTCGGCGGCTTCGGGGATCACCGTACCGGGCGGAAAGATCGCCGTCGCGCCGGCCTTCAACACGGCGTCGAAATCGTCCGGCGGGATGACGCCGCCGGCGACGATCATGATGTCGTCGCGGCCGAGCCTGGCGAGCGCCTGCGACAGTTCCGGCACCAGCGTGAGGTGGCCGGCTGCCAGCGAGGAGGCGCCGACGATCTGCACGTCGTGCTCGGCGGCCAGCTTGGCGATCTCCTCGGGTGTCTGGAACATCGCGCCGACGATGACATCGAACCCCAGGTCGGCGAAGGCGGTCGCGATCACCTTCTGGCCGCGATCATGGCCGTCCTGTCCCATCTTGGCGACCAGCAGGCGCGGCGCCGCGCCGGTCTTTTCGCGGAAGGCCTCGACCTTCTCGTGAACCCGCTCCACCACCGGGTCCTCGCCGATCTCCTTGCGGTAGACGCCGCCGATCGTCTGGACGGTGGCGACGTGCCGGCCGAACACTTTTTCGAGCGCCAGCGAGATCTCGCCGACCGTGGCCTTGGCGCGGGCGGCCTTGACGGCGAAGTCGAGCAGGTTGCCGCCGGCGCGCGCGGCGTCGGTGAGGGCGGTGAGCGCGCTTTCCACCGCGGCCACGTCGCGGGTGCCCTTGAGTTCCTGCAATTTGGCAAGCTGGCGGGCGCGGACCTGGGCGTTGTCGACCTTCAGCACGTCGACCTCCATGTCCTCGGCCGGTTTGAAGGCGTTCACGCCGATCAGCGCCTGGCGGCCGGAATCGATCCGTGCCTGGGTGCGGGCCGCGGCTTCCTCGATACGCATCTTCGGCACGCCCTTTTCGATCGCCGCCGCCATGCCGCCGAGGCTTTCGACCTCCTCGATATGGGTGAGCGCGCGCGCCACCAGATCGTGCGTCAACCGTTCCACGAAAGCCGAGCCGCCCCAGGGGTCGATGATGCGGGTGGTGCCGGACTCTGCCTGCAGGATGATCTGCGTGTTGCGGGCGATCCGCGCGGAATGGTCGGTCGGCAGCGCCAGCGCCTCGTCGAAGGCGTTGGTGTGCAGCGACTGCGTGCCGCCCTGCGTGGCCGCCATCGCCTCGATCATGGTGCGCACGATGTTGTTGTAGGGATCCTGGGCAGTCAGCGACCAGCCGGAGGTCTGGGTATGGGCGCGCAGCGCCAGCGACTTCTGGTTCTTCGGCGCAAAATTCTTCTGGACCAGGCTCGCCCACAACAGCCTGCCGGCGCGCTGCTTGGCGACCTCCATGAAGAAATTCATGCCGGCGTTCCAGAAGAAGGACAGCCGGGGGGCGAATTTGTCGATGTCGAGACCGGCCGCCACGCCGGCGCGGGCGTACTCGATGCCGTCGGCGATGGTGTAGGCCAGTTCCAGGTCGACCGTCGCGCCGGCCTCCTGGATGTGATAGCCCGAAATCGAGATCGAGTTGAATTTCGGCATCCGCTGGGCGGTGTAGGAAAAAATGTCCGAAATGATCCGCATCGAGGGTTTAGGCGGATAGATATATGTGTTGCGGACCATGAACTCCTTGAGGATGTCGTTCTGAATGGTCCCGGCCAGGTCCTTTTCGGCCACGCCCTGTTCCTCGGCCGCAACGATATAAAGCGCCATGATCGGCAAAACGGCGCCGTTCATGGTCATCGACACCGTCATCTCATCGAGCGGGATGCCGTCGAAGAGCTGGCGCATGTCGAGGATCGAATCGATCGCAACGCCGGCCATGCCGACATCGCCGGCCACCCGCGGGTGGTCGCTGTCATAACCGCGATGGGTCGCAAGGTCGAAGGCGATCGAAAGCCCCTTCTGGCCGCTGGCGAGGTTGCGCCGGTAAAACGCGTTCGATTCCTCGGCCGTGGAAAACCCGGCATATTGGCGGATCGTCCAGGGCCGCTGGACATACATGGTCGGATAGGGGCCGCGGACGAAGGGCGGGGCGCCGGGAAACGTGTCGAGATGGGCGAGGCCGGCGAGATCGTTCTCGCCGTAAAAGGTCTTGATGGCGATCCCTTCCGGCGTCTCGCGCACCGCCTGGCCGTCCGGCGCGGCAAGGCTCGCCGGCTTTTGCCAGCCAATCGTCGAAAAATCCGGAATCATGCGTCTTCTCCGACTTGTTCGTCGAGGCGTCGCGGCGAAAGCGTCTCGCAAAACGTCGTCCCGTCCGATGGCGCGGGGCGGCTTTCGGCGGCAAGCGTGGCGACCGGGCGCTCCTCGGCGAGCGGATAGAGCGTGGTGCCGACGATCGCGCGCCGACCCTCGCGCAGCGCCTCACGGCGCTCTGCCGCGGCCGTCTTCACCCTGGCCTGGAAGGCACCGGCGGCAAGGCTCTTGAGCGCGCCGCCCTCCTGCTCGATCTGCTGAAACTCCGCCCAGGCCGCTTCGCTCAGCGCTTCGGTCAGATGGGCGATCCCGCCCGAGCCGGCCGAGGGATCGGCGACGAAACCGATGCCGGCCTCCTGGGCGAGCACGAGCTGGGTGTTGCGCGCCACCCGACGCGCGAAACCGTCGGGCAGGCCGTGAGTGAGTGTATGCGGCAGCACCGAAATCGAATCGGCGCCGCCGGCGGCGGCGGCGAAGACGGCGATCGTGGCGCGCAGGATATTCGTTTCGGGGTCGCGCGCCGTCATCATCCGCCACGACGTCTCGGCGTGGATGGAGGCCGGCGACGGCTCGATGCCGCAGACCTCCTGGGCGCGCTGCCACAACCGGCGCAGCGCCCGCATCTTGGCGGTCGTCACGAACTGGTCCTGGTCGGCAGCGATCGCAAAGCCGACATGCGGCGCGGCATAGACCAGCGGTTGGCGCGCCTTTTCGAACATGCGCAGATGCGACACCGCCGAGGCGAGCATAATGCCGAGTTCCTGCGCGGCGCTGGCGCCGCCATTGTGGCTGACACGGCCGTCGGCTTCCAGGAGCACGCCCGGCAGGCCGAGCGCGAAGAAATGGGCCAGCGATTGCGGCATCGACGCCTCGAGCGCCTCGATCGACATGCGCAGGCGTCCGGTGCCGGCGAAGATCGCGGCCGGGTCGATCCCGAACGACAGATGCAGGCGCGCCGGGTCGGCGCGCTTGGCCGTCAGCGAGGCGACCAGCCAGTCGATC
The DNA here is from genome assembly GCF_009742725.1 of Nitratireductor arenosus. GTDB lineage: Bacteria > Pseudomonadota > Alphaproteobacteria > Rhizobiales > Rhizobiaceae > Mangrovimarina > Mangrovimarina arenosa. The sequence goes on from NZ_WPHG01000008.1 coordinate 56,041, forward strand.
GACGAGCGGCTCATCGGGTGGGTGTCGATCCGAAGCCCCAGCCTGTTGAGCGGCACGCCGTCGAGGGCCCTGTCAAAGGCCTCGTCGGTGCATGGCAGACCGTAACCATGGGCGTTGGGGGCGCCTTCGAACACGATCGCCAGGCCGGTCGCGCCGCCGTCCACATCCGCGATCGCCTGGCGGTTGGCGCGCGCCGGGTCGGGATCGTCGACACGCTGGACGACACGCCAGGGCGCGGCGGGGTCGACACGTGAAATCGGCTTGGGATGGGCCGAGCGCGTATAAAGCGGATCGATGCGGATGCCGTCGTCGGTGTGGGACACGAGGGTTTCGTCGAAATCGGCGCCCTTGAGCGCCTTTTCCGCGATCACTTTCCACCCGGCCTCGTCAATGTCCGGAAACGTCATCCCGCTGATCAATTTATGGTTCATGGCGTTCCGGCTCGATCCTCCCGATCTCCTCGCGACAGACTAAAGGTCCCGCTCGCGACCGGCAACAACGGCGATCGCCTCGAACGAAGTCGGTGCGCCTGTACGGCGGGTGCTCCGTCATTCGGCTCACGTCGTGTCGGTGCCGGCGCCGCGGTTCGGTCTGGCAGCGCTTCCCGATACAATTGGTCGAACCGGTCGGCAACAGGGACTTTTGGCAAATGTGCAAACGGCCGTCTTTCCCGTCCGCTGCGAAGCGGCGGCGTTGTCGGCCAGCGTGGGGCTGTCTATAGAAAGAAACAACGCGGACGGCGCCACGGCCTGCCGCACGATTGCCGGAGAGGACAAGCATGGCGCAGGACGACAGCCTTTTTATCGGAGCCAGTCGCAAACCCGACGACAGCTATCAGGCGGCCGAACGGCTATTGCTGAAATACGCCAATCGCCACGGCCTAGTCACCGGCGCGACGGGTACCGGCAAGACGGTGACCTTGCAGATCTTGGCCGAAGCGTTTTCCAATGCCGGCGTTCCGGTCTTCTGTGCCGACGTCAAGGGCGACCTGTCCGGCATCGCCGCGATTGGGGAGACGAAGGATTTTCTGACCAAGCGCGCCGAGACGATCAGGCTCGATCCCTATGAATTCCAGGAATTCCCGGTGATTTTCTGGGACTTGTTCGGCGAGAAAGGACACCCGATCCGCGCGACCGTGTCGGAGATGGGGCCGCTCCTGCTGTCGCGCCTGATGAACCTGACCGATGCGCAAGAAGGCGTGATCAACATCGCCTTCCGCATCGCCGATGAGGAAGGCCTGCTGCTGCTCGACATGAAGGATCTGCAGGCGATGCTGGTCAACATCGCCGAGCGGGCCGACGAGATCAGCAAGGTCTATGGCAATGTCAGCAAGGCCTCGGTCGGCGCCATCCAGCGTTCGCTACTGGTCCTGGAACAACAGGGAGGTAAGCATTTCTTCGGCGAGCCGGCATTGCGCATCGACGATCTGATGCGCACGACTCGCGACGGGCGCGGCGCCATCAGCGTTTTGGCGGCCGACCGGCTGATGATGAATCCCCGGCTATATGCGACCTTTCTGTTGTGGCTCCTGTCGGAACTGTTCGAAGTCCTGCCCGAGGTCGGCGATCCCGAGCGGCCGCGTCTGGTGTTCTTTTTCGACGAGGCGCATCTGTTGTTCGACGAGGCGCCGAAAATCCTTCTCGATCGCGTCGAGCAGGTCGTGCGTCTTATCCGCTCGAAAGGCGTCGGCGTCTATTTCGTGACGCAGAACCCGCTCGATGTGCCCGAGACGGTCCTGTCCCAGCTCGGCAATCGTATCCAGCACGCACTGCGCGCCTACACGCCGCGCGAGCAGAAGGCGGTGAAGACGGCGGCCGAAACCTTCCGGCCCAATCCCGATTTCGACTGCGCCACCGCGATCACGCAGCTCGGTGTCGGCGAGGCGCTGGTGTCGACACTCGAGGCCAAGGGAGTGCCGTCCATGGTGCAACGCACGCTGATCCGGCCGCCCTCGTCCAGGCTGGGACCGATCTCGGAAGCCGAACGCGAAAAAATCAGCGCGATCAGCCCCGTCGCCGGCCAGTACGACACGCCGATCGACCGAGAATCGGCCTTCGAGAAACTGCAGAAGCGGGCGGCCGAAGCCGCCCGCGCCGAGGAGGAGGCGACGCGCCGCGACGAGGAGGAGGACCGCGGAGAGGCACGCACGCGCTGGACCCTGCCGGATTTCGACGATCGCGACGACGATCGGCGAGCACGCACGACAAAGCGCAAGACCACACGCAGCCGCAGCTCCAATCGTCAGAGCGTGACCGAGGCCGCCGTCAAGTCGGTGGTGCGTTCGGTCGGTTCCTCGCTCGGCCGCGCCCTGGTGCGCGGCATTCTCGGCAGTCTCAAGCGGGGGCGCTGACGGCCCGGCGGGTTTCGGTCAGGAAACCGCCGGTGAAATGCCCGAGGTGACCAGGATCGGTGTGCGGTTGGGCACACGATCGTAAAGGTCCATCACGTCCTGGTTGAGCATGCGCACGCAACCCGACGAAACCGACTTGCCGATGGTCCACCATTCCGGCGAGCCGTGAACCCGGTAAAGCGTGTCGACACCGTCCTGGAAGATGTAAAGCGCGCGCGCGCCGAGCGGGTTCATCAGTCCGGGCTCCATGCCGCCATTGCGGACGCTGTATTTTTCCAGCTCCGGCTTGCGTGCGATCATCTCGTCCGGCGGAGTCCATTTCGGCCATTTGCGCTTCCACTGGATAACGGCGCGCCCCGACCATTCGAAGCCCGCGCGGCCAAGGCCGACGCCGTATCGGATCGCCTGGCCGTTTTCGCGCACCAGATAAAGGAAGTGGCCCGAGGTATCGACCACGACGGTGCCGGGGCGCTCTCCAGTCGGGTCGGGAACCAGCCGGCGCAGATAGCGGCGTTCCATCTTGTCGATCGGAACCGCCGGAACATCGAAGCCGCCATCGGTGATCGGTGCGTACATGGTGGCGTAACTGCCGAAGGCCGAGCCCAACTCGACATCTTCCTTCGGCTTGTTCGCGGGAGGGATGCCGCTCGTGGTCGTACATGACGCCAGCGCGAACGACGCGGCACCGGCCGCCGCGCCGGAAAGAAGTGAGCGCCGCGTCATGGGCGCGGACTTGTGATATCGGCCGGACATGCTACCTCGCAAAGAAAGCCACTAGAAACGATTCAACGTCCGGCACGCCGAACATTTCCTCCCGCCGGGCTGATATGCCTGATCGAATGCGGCCACGGGGTGAAAAAACAAAGGCAGCCTTGTGGCGACGGCCTGACTGTTGCGTTCATGCAACAGGCGTTCGAGGCCTCAGCGGGTTTCGACCAGGCCGTCGAGCGACGGCAGAATCAGGGCCGGGGGGTAGTCACGATATTCGTCCGGCTGGCCGGCGCGATTGATCCATACGGTACGGAATCCGAATTTGGTGGCGCCGGCAATGTCCCAACGGTTGGAGGATTGGAACGAGACGGCTTGCGGGTAAAGCCGCCAGGCGGTGGTGGCCATGTCATAGACGGCGGGATCGGTCTTGAAGCGTCCGATGTCGTCCACGGAAAAAATGTCGTCGAGCACCAGATCGAGACCCGCGGACTTCACCGCCGCTTCCAGCATGGCGCGCGAGCCGTTCGACAACACCGCCACCCTTGCTCCCTCCGCCTTGAGCGCCTTCAGGACCAACGGCACTTCCGGATAGCAGTCGAGCCGCCAATAGGCGTCGAGCAGGTCCTGCCGCGCCGCCCGGTCGGCCGAGGGAACGCGCTCGAAAGCATGGTCGAGCGCCTGCTCGGTTAATTGCCAGAAATCGACGAAGGCTCCCATCATAGTACGGACCCAGGAATATTCGAGCTGCTTGGCGCGCCAGATTTCGGATAATAATTGGCCATCCGGCCCGACCGCCCCGGCATGGCGGCGCACGGCGGCATGGACGTCGAACAGCGTGCCGTAGGCGTCGAAAATGAAGGCAGAGTGGCGCATGGGCATTGGTTCCCCGGTTGGAAAGACTTGATCCGATGGGCCGGATCGGGTCAAGGGTGGGTTGGCGCAATCGGTGTTCCGGCACAGGCGATTGACGCCACGGCATGAACGGCTATCCATAGGTCAGCAACAAAGGACGTTCCAATCATGGCTGTTGATACGAGCGCGCAGTCGCTGACCTGGACCTATCTCGACGGCGACTGGCATGAAGGCAATTTCCCCATCATCGGGCCGCGCAGCCATGCCATGTGGCTCGGCACGACCGTGTTCGACGGCGCACGCTGGTTCGAGGGCGTGGCGCCTGATCTCGACCGGCATTGCGAGCGGGTCAACGCCTCGGCGATCGCGCTCGGATTGAAGCCGACTTTTACGCCCGAGGAGATTCTCGGCCTGACGATGGACGGGCTGAAGAAGTTCGACGGCAAGACGGCGGTCTATATCCGGCCGATGTACTGGGCCGAGCATGGCGGCTATATGGGAGTTCCGGCCGAACCCGATTCGACCCGGTTTTGCCTGTGCCTGTACGAGGCGCCGATGATCTCGCCGTCCGGCTTTTCGGTCACAGTGTCGCCGTTCCGCCGTCCGACGCTGGAGACGATGCCGACAAACGCCAAGGCCGGCTGCCTTTATCCCAACAATGGCCGCGCCATCATCGAGGCCAAATCGCGCGGTTTCGACAATGCGCTCGTGCTCGACATGTTGGGCAATGTCGCCGAAACCGGCACGTCGAACATCTTTCTCGTCAAGGACGGCGAAGTGTTCACACCGATCGCCAACGGCACCTTCCTGTCCGGGATCACCAGGGCGCGTGCCATCGCCCTGCTCGGCGCGGCCGGAATGCGCGTGACCGAAAAAACGCTGAGTGTTGGCGATTTCCTCAATGCCGATGAAATTTTTTCCACCGGCAACCATTCCAAGGTGGTTCCCGTTATCCAGATCGAGGACCGGCGTCTGCAGCCCGGTCCCGTCGCCGAACGCGTGCGCGCGCTATACTGGGAGTGGGCGCACTCGATCACCGTCTAGGGTCCGACCCTGACAAGACAACGTTGGGCCAGGCCCGTTGCGCAAGCGGGGCAGGGAGCTTAACTGAAAGCAACAACCCGTTCGTGTTTGAAAAAGGAGATTGACGATGGCTTTTGAATTGCCGGACCTGCCCTATGACTACGAGGCGCTCCAACCCTATATGTCGCGCGAGACGCTCGAATATCATCACGACAAACACCACAAGGCCTATGTCGACAACGGCAACAAGCTGGCTGCCGAGGCCGGCATGGACGGGCTTTCGCTGGAGGAGATCGTCAAGCAGTCGCACGGCAAGAATGCGGGCCTGTTCAACAATGCCGGACAGCACTACAACCACATCCATTTCTGGAAATGGATGAAGGGCGGCGGCGGCGGCAAGAGCCTGCCGGGCAAGCTGCAGGCGGCCGTCGACAGCGATCTGGGCGGTTATGACAAGTTCCGCGCCGATTTCATCAATGCCGGCACCACCCAGTTCGGCTCGGGCTGGGCCTGGCTTGCTGTGAAGAACGGCAAGCTGGAAATCATGAAGACGCCGAACGGCGAGAATCCGCTGGTGCACGGCGCATCGCCGATCCTTGGCGTCGATGTGTGGGAACACTCCTACTATATCGACTACCGCAACGCGCGGCCGAAATATCTCGAGGCCTTTGTCGATAATCTCATCAACTGGGATTATGTGCTCGAATGCTACGAAAAGGCGGCCGGCTGAACAGGCCGCCGCGAACGCGTTTGTGTCCAATGCAACGGATCCCGGTTCCGGCCGGGGTCCGTTTTTGTTGACAGTCTGTTGACCGGGGCGGTGCCGACTTTCACACAAGCGTGATGACGCGTGAACCGTTTCTCGGCCATTATCACGCTGTAACGCCTTTGATTTCTTCCCCTGAACACCCTGGAGGATGGTTGATGAAGAGATTGTTTGTGGCAGGCGCGTTGCTTGCGGTGACGGCGTCGTTGTCGTTTGCTGGCGCCGTCGAGGATCGCCAGGCGGTGATGAAGTCGATGGGCAAGGCGCTCGGTCCCCTCGCGGCGATCGCCAAGGGCGAAAACGCCTTCGACGCCGGCGTGGTCGAGCAAAACCTGACGGCCCTGAACGAGGCCGCCCAGAAACTCGATGTCGCCGCCCTGTTTCCCGAAGGCAGCACGACCGGTGAAACCGAGGCCCTGCCGGCGATCTGGGAGAATATGGCTGACTTCCAGGAGCGCGCCGACAAGCTGAAGGCCGACGTCGCCGAAGTGGCTTCGGCCGTGCCGGCCGACCAGGCCGGCGTGCAGGCCGCGCTCGGCAAGATCGGTCAGAACTGCGGCGGCTGCCACGAAAACTATCGCATGAAGAAAAACTGACCCGGCCGGCCAGCTTGTCAAAAACAACCCTCGGCAGGCTCGTCCTTGTTGTCGTCGTGCTTGGCGTGGCGGGCGGGCTTGTCCTTTTCTACCTTTCCGGACCGAACCGGCTGTCGCAGGAAACCGTTGCGGCGCTGCCCGAGGGCGACGCCGCGCGCGGCGAGCGCGTGTTCTGGGCCGCGGGCTGCACTTCCTGTCATGCGCGGCCGGGCGCGGAGGGCGATGCGATCCTGGAACTGGCCGGCGGGCTGGAACTCAAAACACCCTTCGGTACCTTCGTCGCGCCGAATATTTCGAGCGACCAGCAAGACGGTATCGGCGGCTGGTCGGCCGGCGATTTCGCCAACGCCATGCTGCGCGGCGTGGCGCCCGACGGAAGCCATTATTACCCGGCTTTTCCCTACGCCTCCTACGCGCGCATGCGCCCGGCCGACATCGCCGACCTTTACGCCTTCATGCGTACCCTGCCGGCGGTACCGGGCGCTGCGCCGGGGCACGTGCTCGGCTTTCCGTTCACCATCCGCCGCGGGCTGGGGCTTTGGAAACGGCTCTACCTCGATCCCGAACCGGTGATCGCGCTTGGTCCCGACGCCGACGATAAGACGAGAGCGGGGCGCTATCTCGTCGAGGGGCCGGGCCATTGCGGCGAATGCCATACGCCGCGCGCCTTCACCGGCGGATCGAAGACGAATGAGTGGCTGGCGGGCGCCGCCGCGGCCGAGGGCGACGGCATCGTGCCCAACATCACCGCCGGCGAGGGCGGCCTGTCATGGTCGGCTGGCGATATCGCTTATTATCTGGAATCGGGCTTCACGCCCGATTTCGACACTGTCGGCGGAGCCATGGTCGCGGTCCAGAAGAACATGGCGCGGCTGCCGGCCGAGGATCGCGAGGCGATCGCGGCCTATCTCAAGGCGGTGCCGCCGCGCCCGAACGGTTATCCCGCCCGCGACTGAACCGCCGGGCGCGCGATCAGCAGCCTATCGCGGCTTGCAGTAGGCCGACTTCTCGCCCGCACTGTGGTCGGAGCGGATGGCGTAAAGCCACGCCTCGCAACGCGCCTTGCTGGCAAAGCAGCCCGCCTCGAAGATCATCTGGTCGCGGAACATGCCTCTCTGGCCGATGCCGCGAAAGCTGCCGAAATAGGGGTCGTCGGGATATTGGCTGCATATGTTGGGCATCTCGCGCGGCCGCTCGCCGGGCCGCTCGACAATGTCCCCGGCGACGACCGGAAGCGTGAGCGCCGACAAGAGCAGGGAACCGGCCAGGCAGGACAATGCCGTATATGCGTTGCGGATCATGGAGAGCTCCTTCGCAAACGTTCGATATGCCCCTTTCTACAAAACAAAGCCCATTCGCCGCCGCCTGGCAACCATTCAACTCAGTCCCGCCCCATCACCCTCAGAGCGAAGGCGTAGGCATAGGCGATTTCCTCGAGCCGCGAGAAACGCCCGGACGCCCCGGCATGACCGGCTTCCATGTTGATGCGCAAAAGTACCGGATTGTCTCCGGCCTTGCGGTCGCGTAGGCGCGCCACCCACTTCGCCGGTTCCCAATAGGTCACGCGCGGATCGGTCAGCCCGGCTAGAGCCAGGATCGGCGGATAGGCCTTGGCGCCGACATTGTCGTAGGGCGAGTAGGCGGCGATGGTGCGGTAGTCGTCAGCCGATATGATCGGATTGCCCCATTCCGGCCATTCGGGCGGGGTCAGCGGCAGCGTGTCGTCGAGCATGGTCTCCAAAACGTCGACGAAAGGCACTTCGGCGATGATGCCGCCGAACAGGTCCGGCGCCATATTGGCGACCGCGCCCATCAGCATGCCGCCGGCCGAGCCGCCCTGGGCGACGACGCGGCCGGGCGCGGTGAAGTTCTCGGCGGCAAGGTACCGGCCCGCGGCGACGAAATCCTCGAAAGTGTTCGCCTTCCTGTCGCGCTTGCCGTCCTCGTACCAGGCATAACCCTTGTCCTTGCCGCCGCGCACATGCGCGATCGCATAGATGAAGCCGCGGTCGACCAGGGACAGGCAATTGGTGTTGAAGGAGGCCGGGATCGCGATGCCGTACGAGCCATAACCGTAGAGCAGGCAGGGCGCGCTGCCGTCGAGCGGCGTGTCGCGGCGATAGAGCAGCGAAACCGGCACCAGCGTGCCGTCATGCGAGGGCGCCATCAGCCGCCGTGTCACGTAATCGTCCGGGTTGTGGCCGGACGGGACCTCCTGGGTCTTACGCAGCACCCGTTCGCGCGTGCGCATATTGTAGTCGAAGACCTGCGAGGGCGTGGTCATCGACGAATAGGCGAACCGGATCGTGTCGGTGTCGTATTCGAGCGATCCGACGAGGCCGAGCGAATAAGCTTCTTCCTCGAACGCGACCACATGCTCCTCACCGGTCTCGCGTTCGTACACGACAAGGCGCGGCAGGCCGTCCTTACGCTCGAGGCGGACGAGAAAATCGCGGAACGCCATGATCGACAGGATCAGCCGCCCCTGCTCGTGCGCGATAAGCTCCCGCCAATTGGCCTCCGAGGGATCGGAGACCGGCGCCGTCATTACCTTGAAATCCTTGGCGCCGCCGATATTGGTGAGCACGAAGAAAATGTCGCCGCCTTCTTCCAGGTCGTATTGAACGCCGGTTTCGCGGGCGCGCACGCATTTCGGCGTAGCCGACGGGTCGGATGCAGGCAGGACATGATATTCGGATGTCTCGTGATCGTTGATGGCGACGAACACCCAGTCCTGCGTGCGCGTACCGCCGACATTCATGAAGAAGCCCGGGTCGGTCTCTTCGTGGACGAGGCGGTCCGCGCCGGCATCGGTTCCCAAACGGTGAAAAAGCACTTTCGACGGGCGGTGGTTTTCGTCGAGCCGGGTATAGAAAAAACCGTCATTGCCGGCCGCCCAGACCCCGACGCCGCCGGTATCGGCAATCCGGTCGGGAAGATCGGCGCCCGTTTCGAGGTCGCGCACCTTGAGATCGTAGAATTCCGAGCCCTTGTCGTCATAGCCCCAAAGCAGCCGGGCATGGTCGGGCGAATGGTCGGCGCTGCCGAGGCGGAAATAGGTCTTGCCCTCGGCCTCGGCGTCGCCGTCGAGCAGCATGTCGTGCGCCCCGCCTTCGCGCGGCGTGCGAAAGAAGCGCGGCTGCTGGCCGCCGGTCTTGAAGGACGTGCCGTAGGCATAGGGGCCGTCCGGCATCGGAACGGAGGAATCGTCCTCCTTGATCCTGCCGCGCATCTCCGAAAATAAGGCTTTCTGCAGGGCTTCCGTGTCGCCCATCATCGCTGCCTGATAGGCGTTCTCGGTGTCCAGATGGGCGCGGATGTCGGCCGCCAGCGTCGACGGGTCGCGAAAGACCTGCTGCCAGTTCTGCGCCCGCAGCCAGGCATAATCGTCGACGCGGGTAATGCCGTGATGGCTGGTTTCGACGGGGCGTCGTTCGGCCTTCGGAGCCGGAATATCCGGAAATCTTTCGGTTTTCGCCATGGATCCTTCTCGAAACGCGGATTGGGTGGGGGCTTGAACGCGACATGAACGGGCCAATCAGCCGGTATTCAACCCAGCTATGGCATTCCGGGCCCGCAATCAATTGAACAGGCAGCAACCGGAGGGAACGATGTTAATGCGCAAATGCCTCGCCGCCGCCCTTGTCGTGACGACCGCGCTCGGCGCCCAGGCCGTCGAGGCCGGGGCTTCGGCCTTCTTTGGCTGGCAAGTCGCCAACGTGCCGTGGGGCGACACGCTCAATGTGCGCAAATATCCGGCCAACTATTCTCAGAAGCAGGCGGCCTATCCAAACGGCACGCCGCTGCAGATGACCGGCCGCTGTACCAAGGGCCTCACCCTCGACGACATCGCAGGGCTTTCCGCCTGGCAGCAGTCGCAGGCCGTGCGCTATCGCTGGTGCGAGGTCTGGCACGATCCAACGCAGACCGGTGACTGGACGACCGGTTGGGTCTACGGCCGCTATATCAGCCCCCATTGATGCTTTTTGTCGCGCTCCGTCGCGTATCGAACTGCGCCGGCTGAGGTTTTCCACAGCCGGCCGTTCCGTTTGAGGCCGTTACCAATGGCGCCGTTGCTTTGGCGTCTTTTCGCACGCCGCCGGCGGATTTTCCCGTTCGCCAAGCGCGGCCAGGCGCCGCATCCGCTTGCCCGGCGCAGGGCGAGCCGCTATGTCACGACGGAATTGCATTACCGGCGCGGGGGCTCGCGCGAAAACAGGACCTTTGAATGGCGAGCGGATCGCAATCGCTGACCTTCTTCGCGCTAGTCTTGCCGTTTCTTGCCGCGTTGGCCGCACCGTTCCTGACACGGGTGTTGAAACACAACGCCGCCTGGGTGCTGGCGATCGCGCCGGCCTTCATCTTCCTCCATTTCGCCGGGCTGCTCGACACGATCGCCGGCGGGGCCACCGTGTCGGGTGGCTACTCCTGGATCCCCAGCCTCGACATTCGCTTTTCCTGGTTCCTCGACGGCCTGTCGCTGACCTTCGCCCTGCTGATCTCGGGCATCGGCACGCTGATCGTTCTGTATTCGGGCGGTTATCTGAAGGGTCATCCCCAACTCGGACGTTTCTTTTCCTTCATCCTCTTGTTCATGGGGGCGATGCAGGGGCTGGTCGTTTCCGATTCCTTCCTCACCCTGTTCGTGTTCTGGGAACTGACTTCGATCACCTCCTTCCTGCTGATCGGCTTCGACCACAAGCGCGAGGCCTCGCGCCGCGCCGCCATCCAGGCGCTGGTGGTGACCGGTCTCGGCGGACTGTCGCTTCTGGCCGGCCTGCTGGTGATATGGATCGCAACCGGCGAAACGGAGCTTTCCGGGCTGCTGGCCGCCGGCGACACCATGCGGCATAGCGCCTTGTATCTGGTGGCGCTTGTGCTGGTGCTGGGCGGCGCCTTCACCAAGTCGGCCCAGTTTCCGTTTCACTTTTGGCTGCCAAACGCGATGGAGGCGCCGACACCGGTATCGGCCTATCTCCACTCGGCGACCATGGTGAAGGCCGGCGTCTATCTCGTCATGCGGCTCAACCCGGCCTTCGGCGGCACGGATGCCTGGGAAACCGTGCTGCCGGTCTTCGGCGGCACGACGCTGATCGTCGGAACGCTGCTGGCGATCCGCCAGACGGACCTGAAACTGATGCTCGCCTACACCACCGTCGCCTCACTCGGCATCCTGGTCATGCTGACCGGGCTCGGCTCCGACAAGGCTGTCGAGGGCGCGGTGCTCTATCTCGTCGCCCATTCCCTGTTCAAGGGCACGCTGTTCATGGTTGCCGGCGTGATCGACCACGAGAGCGGCACCCGTGACGTCACCAAGCTGGGCGGCTTGCGCCGGGCAATGCCGGTCACCTTCGCCGCCGCCCTTCTGGCAGCGCTGTCGATGGGCGGGCTGCCGCCCTTCTTCGGCTTTCTGGCCAAGGAGGAGATCTACGCCGCACTGCAGTTTCAGGACGGCTGGCACGGCCTGTTCACGCTGGTCGCCATTCTCGGCAATGCGCTGATGCTGGTGATCGGTTTCGCGGTGGCGCTGAAGCCGTTCCTGGGCCCGCGCGTGGCGACGCCGAAGGACGCCCATGAAGGGTCGGTGCTGTTGTGGCTCGGGCCACTGGCGCTGGCCACACTCGGGCTTGTCTCGGCGCTGTTGTCCGGAACCGCGCATCACTTTGTCTCGAGCCCGATGGCGAGCGCGGTCGCTGGCAGCGACATCGCGGTCCACATTTCGGTCGTGCCGCACGTCAGCCTGCCGCTCGTGCTTTCGGTGCTGACCGTTGTTTTGGGTATCGTCGTCTATTGGCGCCTCGATCAGGCACGCGCGGCGATAGCCGGCTTGCTCGCCGCGATCGGCTGGGGCCCGGATCGTGGGTTCGACCAGACGATCCGCGGGTTGCTGCGCGTCTCCTTCGGCGTGACGAGGATTATCCAGAGCGGGCGGATGGAGGTCTATATGACCGTTACCTTCATCGCTATCGCGCTGGCGCTGTGGGCGCCGATGACCGTGTTTGGTGAATTGCCGGATCTGCCCGACATGCCGAACCTGCCGTTTTACGAATGGACGGTGCTCGCGATCGCCGCCATCGGCCTGGGCGCGGTGGTCTACGCGCAGGACCGGCTGACGGCGATCGTGTCGCTGGGCATCCAGGGTTTCGCGGTGGCGCTGCTGTTCATGCTGTTGGGTGCGCCCGACCTGTCGTTCACCCAGTTCATGGTCGAGACGTTGTCGGTGGTCATTCTTGCCTTGGCGATGACGCGTCTGCGCCTGCATCCAAGCGATCACCGGCCGACCAACGAAAAACTGCTCGACATCGCCGTGGCGGCAGCGTGCGGGGCCGGCTTCGGGCTTTTGATTCTGAAAGTGACCCAGATGCCGTTCGACGACAGCCTGTCGGAGTTCTTCAAGACCTATTCCTATGTGATCGCGCACGGGCGCAACGTGGTGAACGTCATCCTGGTCGATTTCCGCGGCCTCGACACGCTCGGCGAAATCGCCGTCGTCATGATCGCCGGGCTCGCGATCCTGGCCCTGATCCGCGTCAGGGTCCCGAAACCGGCTGCAGACGGCAAGGAAGGCGGCTGAGATGAGAACCGTCATCTTCCGCACCAGCGCACCCTATCTGACCAGCCTGATGGTGCTGTTTTCGGTGTTCGTGCTGCTGCGCGGCCACAACGAGCCCGGCGGCGGCTTCATCGGCGGCCTGATCGCCGCGTCCGCCTTCGCAATCTACGGCATCGCCTGCGGCGTCTCGCCGGTGCGCAGGGCGCTCTATTTCCATCCGATGGCGCTGTCCGGCTTCGGTCTGTTCCTGGCGGCGCTGTCCGGCTTCGCATCGCTGTTTTTCGGCGTGCCGTTCCTCACCGGACTGTGGACGTCGCCTGAAATCCTCGGCGTGACGGTCGATCTGTCGACCGTGCTGTTTTTCGATATCGGGGTTTATTTCGTTGTGGTCGGCTCGGTCACCTCGATCGCGCTTGCGCTCGAAGAACGGGAGCGGGTGTAATGGAAACCGCGCTGTCGGGCCTGGTCGGGCTGTTCTACGCCGTTGCAGTCTATCTGATGCTGTCCAAGCACACGATCCGGATGATTCTGGGCATCGTGATCCTGGGCAACGCCGTCAACATGACTATCTTCGCCGCCGGTCGGGTGTTGCGCGAGGTGCCGCCGATCATACCGGCCGGCTTCGACACGCCGCCCGAATCGGTCGCCAATCCGCTGCCGCAAGCACTCGTCCTGACGGCGATCGTGATTTCGTTTTCGTTTTTCGCCTTCCTTTTGGTTCTGGCCTATCGCGCCTACCAGGAGCTCGGCACCGACGACACCGATGAGATGCGCGTGGCCGAACCCGATGGCGAGGGTCCGCCGCCGATGGGATACTGACCGAGATGGCCGTAAGCAGCGCAAATTCCGTCGATCTCGGCGCGGCGATGGTGACTGCCCCGACGGCGCTCGCCGACTGGGTCGTGATCTTGCCGGTCGCGCTGCCGATCCTGGGCGGCGCCATCCTGCTGATGGTGCGCCACCAGGTCCGCCTGCACGCCTGGATGGCGGTCGTCGTGGCGGCGGCGACCCTGGCCGCGACGACCGCACTGCTTGGCCGGGTGATCGCCGAGGGCGCGCTGGTGATGACGATGGGGCGCTGGCTGCCGCCTTTCGGCATCAGTTTCAACGCCGACGCGCTTGGCGCGACCTTCGCGCTCACCGCCACCTTCGTCACGCTCCTGGGTGCGCTGTTTGCAATCCGCGACATCGACGGGACCGGCCGACGCTATGGCTTCTACCCGTTCCTGCTGTTGATGCTGGCCGGCGTCAACGGATCCTTTCTGACCGGGGATCTGTTCAATCTCTATGTCTGGTTCGAGGTCTTCGTCATCTCGTCCTTCGGACTTCTGGTGCTCGGCTCCGAACAGCGCCAAATCGACGGCGCGACCAAATATGCCGTGCTCAACCTCGTCGCAACGACCGTGTTTCTGATCGCCACCGGCGCGCTCTACGGCACGCTCGGCACGCTCAATATGGCCGATATCGCCAACAAGGTCGGGGCCGCGCGCGAGACAGGCCCGCTGATGACGATCGCGACCTTGTTGTTGTTGGCCTTCGGCATGAAGGCGGCCGCCTTTCCGCTCAATTTCTGGCTGCCGGCCTCCTATCACACGCCGCGGATCGTCACCTCGGCGCTGTTCGGCGGTCTTCTGACCAAAGTCGGCATCTATGCGCTGCTGCGCTCGATGATGGTGCTGTTCCCGCTCGAGCGGATCGTGCTGTCCGAGTTGATCGCCTGGGTCGCCGGCGCGACGATGGTGTTGGGCATTATGGGGGCGCTGGCGCAGTCCGATCTGCGTCGCATCGTCGGCTTCGTCGTGGTGTCGGGCATCGGCGTGATGCTGGCCGGCCTGGCTCTCGGCAGCCCGCTCGGGCTCGCCGGCACCGTGCTCTACGCGGTTCATTCGATCCTGATCATGACCGCGCTTTATCTTCTGGTCGGCCTGATGCACGAAGCCGGCGGCAGCTATTCGCTGCATGATGTCGCCGGACTGTATCGGGCGCATCCGATGCTGGCGGCGATCGCCTTCGCGCTGGTGCTAGCGGCGGCAGGCTTGCCTCCCCTTTCGGGTCTGTGGCCCAAGGTCGTGCTGGTGAAGGCGTCGCTGGATGCGGGCATGTGGTGGCTGGCGATCGCCATCCTGGTGAGCGGGATCCTGACGACGGTCGCGCTTGCGCGGGTGTTCGCGCTCGCGTTCTGGCGCGATAGGCCGGAAGGCAGTCCGGCCGGCGACGACGGCGCGGCGACGCAACTCGGCGGCGGCTATGCCATACTGGCGGGGCTGCTGGTGCCGGCGGTTTGGATCGGCGTGTACCCCGAACCGGTTCTGCAACTCGCGCAGCTCGCGGCGGCCGGATTGACCGACCCGTCCGCCTATCTGGAGGCCGTCTTTCCGCTGGGACCCGGCTCATGATCCTCTATCTGAACCATATCCTGCTTGCCCTGGCCTGGATGGCGATCACCGGCTCGGCCAGTTTTTCGAATTTCCTGCTTGGCTTCGCGTTCGGGGCGGCGGCGCTTTATCTCATCCGCGAGCAGGTCGGATCGCTGGGCTATTTCGCGCGCGCGCGCCGCGTCGTCGCGCTCGCACTCCTGTTCGCCTACGAACTCGTCCTGTCGGCCTGGCGTGTCGCGGTTCTGGTCCTGCAACCCAGGATGGACCTGAAGCCCGGCATCTTCGCCTATCCGCTCAAGGTCGACCGCGATTTCGAAATCACGCTGCTCGCCAATCTGATCACGCTGACCCCGGGCACGCTTTCGGTCGACGTGTCGGAGGATCGCCGCTTCCTCTATGTGCACGCGATCGACTGTTCGGATCCAGACCAGACCCGGTTCGACATCGCCACCGGCTTCGAGCGCAAGATCCTGGAGGCGTTCCGGTGAGCGGCGGGGAGACGTTTCTGGTTCTGGCCGAGGACATCGCGCTCGGCCTGTTGAGCCTGTCCTTTCTGGTCACTGTGTTTCGTGTCATGCGCGGCCCGACGCTGCCCGACCGCATCATCGCGCTCGACATGCTGGTGTCGGTGGCGATTGGTTTCATTGCGGTGATCGGCATCAAGACGGGCATTACGCTTTATGTCGACGTGGCCATCGCGCTCGGCCTGGTCGGCTTCCTGGCCACCGTCGCCTTCGCGCGTTTCGTGATGAGCCGCCGTGCCGGCGAGGAAGGCGAGACGCCACCGCCGAAAAGCGAGGTGCAGCGATGATGGCCGAACTGTATAATTATGTTGTCGGGGCGCTGATCGTCATCGGCGCCGCTTTCGCGCTGGTCGCGGCGATAGGGCTGGTGCGCTTGCCGGATTTCTACAGCCGCACGCACGCCGCATCGAAGGCCGGCACGCTTGGCGCCTGCGTGATGCTGATCGCGCTCAGCATCTATACCGACGACGCGTCGGTGACCACGCGCGCGCTAGCTGGGGTGGTGTTTTTTCTACTGACCGCGCCGATCTCCGCCCATCTTCTTGCCAGAGCCGCCTATATCGCCGGCTACAAGCTGTGGCATGGGTCGGTGCATGATGACATGGCGCGACAGGTAAAAAGCAGCCCCGCCGACGTCGATTGACGCCGCCGCCAGGCGAGTTCCTCGCACGGCGGTGTTTCACACAAGGACGCGCCGTCACCCGACGGGGCGCGGTCACGGCACAGGTTGGTTGATTGCAGGCTTCAGGTCCGCTTCTGCCGCCGGCATGTCGATCGCGCGGAAATCTCACAACGGGCCGGAATCTCTACTTTGGAACTGCTAAGCGTCGCAAAAAACGCGTAATGGTTGTAAATGATAAATTAAGGATACAAATTCTAGGGGGTAGGCTGTATGTATTTCCCCCTAAAATAATCCGAGGTTTTCCTTGAATTATTTAGCGAAGGGGTTATCTACGGGGCGAGTGAAACGTCGTTAGTGATGGCGTTCGCGCAGATTTGGCGAGCAGCGCCGAAGAACGCTGCATGACAATCGAATATCTTGAAAACGGGGCCTTAGACAAACATGGAAACTTCCGAGACGTCGGTGGCAAACAACGACACTCTGATCGAACTGACGGCTGACGTGGTTGCTGCCTATGTCAGCAACAACCCGGTGCCGGCGGCTGAATTGCCTAACCTGATCGCCGAGATTCACGCAGCCCTGGGCCGCGTCGGCGGCTCTGCGGAAATCGTGCCGGCGGAAAAGCCGAAACCGGCCGTCAATCCGAAAAAGTCGATCCACGACGACTACATTATCTGTCTCGAGGACGGCAAGAAGTTCAAATCGCTCAAGCGTCATCTGATGACGCATTACGGGCTGACGCCTGACCAGTATCGCGAAAAATGGGGCCTCGACGCGACCTATCCGATGGTTGCGCCGAGCTATGCCGCGGCGCGGTCCCAACTTGCAAAGAAGATGGGACTCGGCCGCAAGAGCAAGAGCTGAGTTTGCGTCCGGTTTCGTGACTTATCGAGCGGCGCCTTCGGGCGCCGTTTTCGTTTTGCCCGCGCGTGATGGCGTATTGGCCCCCAGCAGATCATAGACTTGTTTCAGCGCGATATGCCGGTTGAGATCGTAGCTCCAGTGGCGCGCCTCTCCCTTCAGCCTCTCCCGTTCGATGAGCCGTTTGAGGCGTAGGCGCACCAGGCGTTTGCGTGCGACCGGCGCGTCCACGGCGGTTTCAAGGTCGATACCGCAGACGGCAAACAGCGCGACCCGGTTCGCGGCCACGCGGGCCTGCTCGGCTTTCTTTCCGCCGAAGGCTTGCGCCTCGTCGATCATGCGTCGCATCCGAATCTCCCGTCCCGCTGTCGGTGACGAGTCTTGCCGGTTCTGGTCGGGCGGGGAGGAAATCGGCGGGATTGCCAGGTTTCTTCGAAAAAAGATCAAAGAAAATCAGAGATTTGATCCAATGCTACCCTAGCGTGCGTTTCCTGTTTGTTCACAGGTTGCTGGTGGATCGATATAAGAACATATTCCTATTATCGAAAAAGGAAACATGTCTCGTGATCGTCAACCGTGCCTTTGACGCAGCCGCTGGGGCGGGCCGCCCGGGTCAGGCCCGGCCCGCCTGTACGGAACAACACGCCTCGAAAGACCCGATCGAGCGTAAGATCGAGATCTGCGAATGCATGATCGACATCGCGGCGGCGATCTTCGGGGTCAGCAGCAAGGAGTTGCGTCGCCCGGGCCGCACCGCGCTCGCGGTCGCGCGCGTGCGCCAGATAGCGATGTATGTCGCCCATGTCGTCCTGGGCCTGTCGATGAGCGAGGTCGGTCGCGGCTTCGGGCGCGACCGCACGACTGTCCTTCATGCATGCCACCTGATCGAGGACATGCGCGACGACGAGGAATTCGACACCATCGTGGCTATGGCCGAGCGTGTCGCCCGCGCGGCGCTGCGGTATCGGGATTTTGCCTGAGATGGCCGTCGAAACCCGGAAGCCGAAATCGCGTATTCTGCGGTTCCTGGCCTGCAACGCGGCGACCGTCGAGGCGTGCGCCGACGTGGGCCGAAAACGCCTCGTGGGCGCGACCCGCGGGACGATCAGCGTTCAAACCGAGGCGCTGGAGGCCGTGTTGCGGGCCGGACTGGCGCGCGAATGCGATGGTGGTCTCGTGCTGACCGCCGCCGGCCAGGCAAGCCTGGTGCGGATGAAGGCGGGGCGGGATCCGTTCCGCGCGCAGCACGGGGAAACGATCGAGGTCGAGATAGACGTCGAAGGTAGGCGCAACACGGTCAGACGCAATCTGGCCGAATCGCCCCTGTCACAGCTCGCACGCCGGCGTGGGCGCGACGGCGCGGCGTTTCTGAGCGAAGCCGAGGTCAATGCCGGCGAGCGCTTGCGCTCGGACTACGACAGAGGTCGCCTGACACCGCGCATCAGTGCCAACTGGGATGCCGCCATCGCGTCGCGCCGTCGCGGCGAGGGTGGCGGTGTCGCGGAGTTGACCGAAGCGGCGCTGGCGGCGCGTCAGCGCGTCGACGCGGCCATCGGGGCCGTCGGTCCCGAACTTTCCGGCATCCTGATCGACGTCTGCTGTTTCCTCAAGGGGATAGGGCAGGTCGAAGCCGAACGCCAATGGCCGTCACGCTCCGCAAAGATCTTGCTCAAGGCGGCGCTCGCCGCCCTGGCCCGCCACTATGCGCCGGGCTCCCCACGGATCCACCGCCGCCGCGGCCATCACTGGGGAGCCGAGGATTTCCGGCCATCCCTGCGATCGCCGGCCACCGGAGCATGACCGCCCAAAACGGACGTCGGCCCGAGGAGGATAGCCACGCGAGGCATCGTGGTCGATCATGAGCCATTCCGGCGCGATCGCGCCGGGTCAGGCTTTTTCGCGCAACGCCGTTTCGGCGTCCTTGCGCATCCGCAAAACCATGGCGCGCAGGCCGTTGGCCCGCTGCGGTGTCAGGTGCTCGTCGAGGCCGAGCTGCCGCAACACCGGTTCGGCGTCGGTCGTGGCGATCATGCTTGCCCTTTTTCCCGAATAGAGCGCGAGCATGATCGCGACCAGGCCGCGCACGATATGGGCGTCCGAATCGCCGGTGAACCGGATGACGGGGTCGTCGCCCGCCTCCCGCTTGGTGGTCAGCCAGACCTGGCTGACGCAGCCGCGCACCTTGTTTGCGTCGGTCTTGTGCTCGTCGGGGAAGGGCGGCAGGTCGCGGCCGAGATCGATCACATAACGGTAGCGATCCTCCCAGTCGTCGAGAAAGGAGAAGTCGTCGAGTATGGTTTGCAGGTCAGATGTCATGAATCGCGCAGCCTTTGCCCCCGCATATAGGGGCTCGCGCGGCGTACGTCACTTCCTGAATGCCGATTGCGGCGAATCAATCCGCCGTCGCACCGGTGTCCGCGGGCTCCGTCGCAACGGTTCCCGTGGTCAGGGCCGGGTCGGACTGCCCGAACTGATCGTCCAGCAATTCGTAGGCGATGCGCGCGCTTTCGCGGGCCCGCACGCCGATCGTCTGGACCGCGGCGCGGCCGGTTTCGCACACATCGGGCTGACGATCGCACATCGATGACACGTCGCTGATGGCGGCCCGCGCGGCGAACACTGCCTCGAGCGGATCGACCGTGGCTTCGGGGTCCGTGCCCTCCGGCGAGATCGGCAGAAGAAGCAGGACCAGCGAAAACCAGAATGCCGTCTTGATCAGGAAACCCATTGTTTCTTCCCCATCGACAAAGCCGGGCTTTACATCTGCGTGGCCAGGCTTTTCCCTTCCCGTACCGACATGCCACACGGCTGCGAAAGGACGCTTGCCGCAAAAGGGGACTTTTTCGTCAAATTCGACGCAAATGCGCGCAATCGGCCTTTAAGGAAAACTTGCCGCGATTCCCACCTGTTCCGGCAAGCTCGTATTAACGAACTACAGCGCTGATTTTTCTGATTTTTTTGGACCGGAAGGGGCGAGTTGCGGCTTGCTTCCGATCAAAGGCCGCCGATGGGGACGCATACCAAGTGTTTACCATCCGCCGATGTTCCGCCGGCCGTGCCCTGCTAAAATCGGATTTTCCGTCAAGCTTCGCGCTGTGATTGCCGGCCCTTATTCATTCCTTAAAGGGAGAATGAGAGTTTCGGGAAAACGGTGATCCGCTAAGCGGACAAGTGGCGAGTGCGTGTTTTTGGGTAGCGTCGATAAAAGTCTCGGAGGATGGCAGAACAGGCTTTCGCAGGCTTGCGAGGGGCTGGTGCATCCGGGCGTCGCCGAGCCCGGCGAGCGAGCGCGCCAGCGCCGCCTGCTGGCGGCGTCGCTGACCGGTCCGTTTCTCGCCTCCGCCGCGTTCGCGCAGGTGCTGACCGTTCCGCTGGGCGTTTCGGCGGCACTTGCCGCGATCTGCATGGCCTTCGTGGCCGGATGGTCCGCAGCCGTGATCGTGGCGCAGACCGGCTCGCGGCGGATAGCCGGCCCGCTTGCCCTTTGCGCGGCGGTGCTTTCAAGCGCCGTCGTCATGTCTTTCGCCGGCGGTACCGCCTCGCCGCTTTTTCTCGCTTGGCTTCCCCTGATCGCGGAAACCGACAATGTCGGTCGCAACCGCCGATTTTTGCTGACGGGGTTAGTCGCCGCCGGCGCGGCGATCCTGCTGGCGGGCCTGGCCGGCTTCGTCCTGCCCGACCTTCCGGCAATCGGGGCGTCGGCCGGTCATTGGCTGCTGCCGGTGATCTATGCCGGCCTGTGGTTCGCGCGCAAGACCGGCGACCGGGATATTTCGCGCGACCAGGCCGGCGCGCCCGATGAGGACGCGCTCGACGGGTTGCTCGACGCGGTGACGTTGCGGTTCGCCGCAAATGGCGAACTGACCGACGTCTCGACGCAGGCGCGTGAGCTGTTGCGTCTGGAACCGGAGTTTTTGCTCAGCACGGGATTTTTCGACCGGATCCACGTATCCGACCGGGTTCACTATCTCAACGCGCTGGCCGACATGCGCGAAGGCGCCGACCGTTGTTCGCTGGAGTTGCGGGTGCGTCTGCCGCGCCTGAACAAGGGCGATGTCGGGGCCATCTACGGCCCGTTCCGGCTGGAGTTTGCCGGTGGCGCAGCAGCCGGCGGTTTCGTCGGTTTCCTGCGCGCCAATGACGACATGGTCCGGCTGCGCGACGAACTGGAGACGGCGGTTGCGCGCGCCGAAGCCGACCGTTCACGGTTCCTGTCCACCGTCAGCCACGAATTGCGGACGCCGCTCAACGCGATCATCGGGTTTTCCGACATGCTCTTGCAGGACCTGGCGGGTCCGCTCGCCAATGAGCGCCAGCGCGACTATGTCGGGCTGGTTCAGGAATCAGGCCAGCATCTGCTTTCCGTGGTGAACTCGATCCTCGATATCGCCAAGATCCAGGCCGGAACCTATACGCCCAGCAATGAGCGTTTCGCGGTCGACCAGATCGTCGCGACCGCGCGCTCGATCGTGTCGTGCCAGGCGAGAGCCAAGCAGGTGCGCGTCGATGTCGCCGGCGATCACCCGCTCGGCGAGGTTTTGGCCGATAAGCGCGCCCTGCAGCAGATCCTGATCAACCTGCTCGCCAACGCGGTCAAGTTCACGCCCGAAGGCGGCACCGTGACGGTCGGCGGATCGCGCGACGACGGCTGGCTCGAATTGTGGGTCAGCGATACCGGCATTGGCATGGCCGAAGACGAACTCCACCAGATCGGCAGACCGTTTTTCCAGGTTGTGAACGACTACACCCGCCAATATGAGGGGACCGGGCTCGGATTGGCGCTTGTTAAAGGGCTGGTCGAGCGCAATGGCGGCACCATGGCGATCGAAAGCGCTCCGGGCGAGGGCACGACGGTCACGATCGCGGTGCCCGAAGGTGCCCCCGTTGCACACGAACCCGCGCCGCATGTCGTGAAAATCGAGACGGAAAGACAATCGAGAGACGCATCCGATGACCCGCTCCGCAAATTCGCGTAGAAAAAGCCCGGTCCTGGCCGAGACGCTTGGCGGCCTCGCGACCGTCGTCGGCGCCACGGTTGCCCGCAACCCGATCCTTGTCGGTGGCGTGACGGCGTTTGTCGTGGCGTTGGGCTATGTGTCTGCCAACGCGCTCTGGTACCAGCCCTATCAGCATCCCAGGCCGCTGATGCAGACGCGCATCATGGTCAAGGCCCAAGCGCCTGCCCCCAGCCGGGTGCTGCGCGAGGAGCCGGTGGTTGCGGTGCTGCCGCCGAGCCCGGATGTCACCGCCTCGGTGCCGCCGCCGGCCGTCGGCGATCCGGTGGTGCGCAAGGTGCAGGCCACGCTTGCGCGCCTGGACCTCTACGATGGCGACGTCGACGGGCTTTCGGGGCCGCTGACCAAGCAGGCGATCGCCGCCTATCAAAAGACGATAGGGCTCGAGGTCGACGGCGAGGTCAGTGATGCGCTGCTGCGGCAGATCGAGGGTCCGCAGGCCGAAGAGAAAATCGCTGCCTTGCCCGCGCCGGCGCCGCGTCCGCAACCGCGCCAGGCAGCCTCTGCCGAAGACAGACCGGCGCCGGGACGCCTCGGCGATGCCGATATCGTCAAGATCCAGGCTGGATTGCGGGCTTTCGGCCATGACGGGATCGACCTTGACGGGATCGTTGGCGACCAGACAAGCAGCGCGATCCGCGAGTTCCAGTCGCTGTTCGGTCTTCCCGTCACCGGCCAGCCTGACGCGCAATTGCTTGCCAAGATGACCGAAATCGGACTTACGAACTAGAGCCGTTCTGCTTTTCACGGAATCGCATATCGGCTCCAACTTATTGTTTTAACGCGTTTCCGAGCGGCGAAGCGGCATCCACTTCGCCTGGAAACGCTCTAGGCCGACCATCCGCGCGAGCGCCAGACGCGGCCCGGCGGCAGGCGAGGTTTGCACGTGCGCGTCACATCCGATCTTTTCGTATCCTCGCTGATCAGGCGGGCGTTCGCGGCCGGCGGTTTCGCCGCCATCGTGCATCGCGGTGCGACGGAGGCAGGAGCGATCTTTGTCGTCGAGCGTGGCCGCAACGGTGCGGTGAGCCTGTTCGCGCCCGCGCCGCAAACCGGTTATCGCGACGGCCGGCCGGCCGGGAGACTGTTTGTTTCGCTGCCGGAGATCGCCGACGACGACGCGCTGACCAGGAAACTGGAGCGCGAGTTGAAGTTCGATCCGGACGCCTGGGTCGTGGAACTCGAGCTGTCGACGCCGGTGAGCGAAATGATCGACCTTCTTACGCCCTGAGCGCGGCCGTCTCCCCGGCGTCGTCTTGTGCCGGCGGAAGGGCGGTCCTGTCGGACCGGCCGGCGCCGTCGCGCCAGTTATTGTCCACGAGGACGCGTGCGGCGTCGCGGCTGATGGACCGGAATTTTTCCAGGAACAGGCGGATATTCCTGCGCTGGGGGAAGCGCCACGGCGAGGCCGCGCAGGCAAGCAGGAAGGCCTGTTCCTCGCTGAGGTCCAGCGAGCGCAGGGCAACGAGCAGATCGTCGTAGGTACGCGCCCGGGCGATCATGCGTGCCGTGTCGTAGGGCAGAGACACGGTCTCGGCCAGCGCGCGGAAAAACGGTTCGCGGTTTTCGGCCAAGGCGGCCGCCCTCAGCTTGCGAAAACGGTCGTCATCGTGCGCCTCGTCGTCTTGGCCGTGCGCCGACAAAGCCTCGGCGGCGGCGTTTTCGTTGTCGGACATGGTCTGCAGCAGCCGGTGGCGGACGAGTGCTGCCAGACCGCGGCTGGCCGGCACCGGTGACTGCGCGACCTGTTCGGTTGGTCGGGCGGCTGTCGCCTCGAGCAGCTTGCTGACCTGGATGATGGTGGGATGGACGCGAGGCCGTCTTTTGATGACGCGCGCATGGGTGAGGCCGTGTCGGGCAATCAGGCCGAGCAGCGCAACATCGCCGAGCAGCGGCGATCGGATGAGCAGGGGCGCGGCGATGTCGGCACTCTGGTCGCACAGCCGTGCCAGAAGGGCAGGCGGGGTATGCGGCGATTCGGACAGAACGGCGGCCACGTAGCGCAGCGTCTCGGCCGGAACCTTGTCGAACAACGGGGCGGCGAGCTGGTCGAGTTGGCGGATCTCGCGCCGGCTGGGACGTGTCAGCGAGGCGAAGGCCGAGACCGCCGCCCGCAACAACCGCTCGGCCTTGCCGGCCTGATCGCGGTCCGCAATCCGCCTGAAATCCGCTGTACTCACGTGATACGCTCTACGCCATGGTGATCGGTTACGCTGGCTGCGCCGGGCTCTCAAACCTGCCCGCGCGCCGATGCCGGCACACTACAATCAATATGTTAGCAAGCTGTTAAC
The DNA here is from genome assembly GCF_009742725.1 of Nitratireductor arenosus. GTDB lineage: Bacteria > Pseudomonadota > Alphaproteobacteria > Rhizobiales > Rhizobiaceae > Mangrovimarina > Mangrovimarina arenosa. Next base: position 80,583 of record NZ_WPHG01000008.1, read on the forward strand.
CCTATGGCGGGCAGAGTCCGGAAATAGAGCGTCGTAAGCGTGCCAGTCGTGACCCATACAACGGAACGCACAGCCATGACGAACATCATCCAGTTCCAAGCCTATGCCGCCATGCGCAAATCGGGCCGCCGCCGGCTGACCGGCACCGCCGCGATTGTCGTTTTTCCCGGTGTTCGCTATGAACGCCAGCGCGAAAGCGGTCGACAACCGGGACCGGGCGGCACAAAAAGTCATCGCGCCACGCACCCGTCAGCAGCCGTTCCTGACCGGCCGGGTTGAGCCGGCCGAAAGGCGGGCGCGGTCGGCTCCGGCCCACGACTCTGCTTCGCTGGAGAACAATCGCGAGCCCGGCCTTTCACGGCGCGATATCCCGGTCCGAAGCCTGGCTCCGTTTCCGGGATCGGGTTCTACTGGTCCTTTTCTTCCGAATCCTCTTCCGGATCGGCGGATTTGAGCGACGACAGCTTGGCGAAGACGGCGTCGGCATCGAGTTCCTTCTCGCCCTCATCCTCAACAGGCGACGCACCGGCGCCAACGGGCAGGGTTTCGGTCGCCGATGCCGGCAAAAGCGTCTCGTCGGCGTTCTGCTGCTGCGGCGCGCCGCGCGAGGCGCGCTGAACCTCCAGGTCGAGGTCGATTTGCGTACACAGGCCGAGCGTCACCGGGTCCATCGGCTGTAGATTGGCCGAATTCCAGTGCGTGCGGTTGCGGATCTGATCAATGGTCGATTTGGTCGTGCCGACCAGCCGCGAGACTTGGGCGTCCTTCAATTCGGGATGATTGCGCACCAGCCACAAAATCGCGTTGGGGCGGTCCTGCCGCTTGGAGAGCGGCGTGTAGCGGGGCCCGCGCCGCTTCTTTTCGGGAATGCGGACCTTGGGCTCGGACAGTTTGGGCCGGTAGTTCTGATCGGTCTCCGCCTTGGCGATTTCGTCGCGTGTCAATTGCCCGGTGGTGATGGGGTCCATGCCCTTGATGCCCTGCGCGGCCTCGCCATCGGCGATCGCCTTCACCTCAAGCGGGTGCAGGTGACAAAAATAGGCGATCTGGTCGAATGACATCGCCGTGTTGTCCACCAGCCAGACCGCGGTCGCTTTGGGCATGAGAAGCTGATTGGCCATGATACAATTGTCCTTTCTTCGCCCGCGTCCCTTGCGCGGGCGGTGGTTGAAGCCACCAGAATGGGAAATCGAGCAGGCTATATCGCGTCTTGCAACAGTTCGCAACGTGTCGACGCGAAGAACTCGTCGACCAGCGGGGCGAAGGTGGCGTCGGGGCGGAAAACACGCACGACGACGATGCCTATGTCCTCTTCCACCTCGATGATGATCGATCCGGCGAGGGTTTCCGGCAGTTCCTTGCGCAGATCGATCATCTGGTCGGGCGAGACCACGACTAGGTCCAGCAGACCGTCGGAGGCGGTACGGTCGTTCAGGCTGTAGATGTTGTGTCCCCAGCGATTATAGACCGAGACCGACCAGAACAGCGGTTTTTGCGATGACTGGACGCGCACTCCGCTTGCGGAAACATCGAAACGGCAGGCGCCGGCCGCCATGAAGGGGTCCGGCGCCCGCGCGCCGCGCGTTGCCGAGGCCGCTTCCGGCAGCCTGACGAAACTGTTGGGCGCGCCGGCCTGTTCCAGCCGCGACCACGCATCACGTTCGGCATAGGCCGGCAAGAGAAGCAGGATCGCGATGTGCACGATCGCGGCGCCGACCAGGCCGGGCAGGATTGTATAGGCCAGCCTAAGCATCGCAGCCGGTCCTGTAGATGGCGGGCATTTCGATGTCGCGGGCATCGGCGCCGTTGGCGACCGGCGTGTCGTAAAGCGTGAGCACCAGCACCATCTCGCCGGTTCCTTTCACGGCGAGCCAATTGCCGGGCGCGGGCGCGCGTCCGATCGCAATTTCGAAGGAATTGTCGGTCCGGCGCAGGAGTTGGCGCGAGTGCAGCCCGTCCGCGGGCCCGGTGGGTCGTGGCGCGGCGCGTCCGGTCCTGTCGGCGGCATAAAGCGTCCAGAAGCGCGCGACCGGCACGCCGCCTTCGATCCGGTAGCGGCATCGCCGGCGCAGGCCCTGTCCGGACGAATCGCGGCTGGCGAGGAAATACAGCCCCTCCGCGCGCCCCAGTGGCAACTCGCCGTCGCGCGCGATACGGGCCCGGCCATAGGGATCGACCTGTGGCGTACCGGAATCGGGATAGGCGGTCCAGACGCCGACCCTGAGCGTGTCGAGCCCGTCAATCGCGTTGAGGGCGAACCAGACCGAGGCGCCGCCGCCGCCGACGGCGATCGCGACCACCAGCGCGACATAGAGCGGAATGCGCATCAAACAGGCCTCGCAAGCGAGGCCCGATATCGGCGCGCGTGCGGGCAGGATGGAAAAGACGCGGGGCGCACGGCTCGGATACTCAAAGCGACGACAGGGTGTCGCGTTCGCTGGCAACCCGGATCGGGGCGGCTTCGCGGAAAAGCCGCGTCATCTCACGCAATAGCCGGGTGGTGGCGGCCGACATCACCGGCGGCCGGCTCGCGGCCTGACCGTCATTGTCGCCGTCGACACCGGCATCGGCGACCTTGGGCGCGTCCTTGCCCTCAAGGAACGGCTTGTCGATGCCGGGGATCGGCTTCAGCTCGATATTGTTGTGAGCGTAGGTCATCAACCGTTTCCAGGTCATCGCCGGCAGCGAGCCGCCCGTCATGTTGCGGGTCGGGGTCGACTCGTCATTGCCGAACCAGACCGCGGCGGTGTAATTGCCGGTGAAACCGACGTACCAGGCGTCTTTGTAGGCCTGGGTGGTGCCGGTCTTGCCGGCGCTGCGGATGCCGTCGAGCGCGGAGCGCCGTGCCGTACCGATCTCCGGCACCTGAACCATGATCGAGTTCATGTAGCCGACCGACTGTTCGCTCAAAACCCGCTTCGGTTCCGGCGCGTCGCGGCGCCAGTCGTAAACGACGTCGCCGGAATGGGTCATAAGCTGGGTGATGCCGTGGCGCCGGCCGGCGAGGCCGCCATTGGCGAAGACGTGAAACCCGGTCGCCTGGTCGAGCACGGTCAGCCCCGAGGTGCCGAGCACCATGGTCTTGTCGGAAAACACCGGCGATTCGATGCCCATCGCCTCGGCCATCTCCTTGATCGGCTTGATGCCGAGATGCTCCTTGGCCAGACGCACCGGCACAGTGTTGATCGACTTGATCAGCGCGGTGGAGAGCGGGATGTTGCCGCGATAGCCGCGCGAGTAGTTTTTCGGCGACCAGCGTCCCCAGGTGATCGGCGCGTCGCGCACGATCGTGTCGGGCGTGAACCCGTGTTCCATCGCGGTCGCATAGACATAGGGCTTGAAGGAGGAGCCGACCTGGCGCAGCGCGCGGGTGGCGCGGTTGAACTGGCTGGTGCCGTAGTCGCGCCCGCCGACAATGGCGCGCACCGCGCCGCCGTCGTCGATGACGACGATCGCGCCCTGCTTGACGCCGTAATCCTTGCCGTATTGGCGCAGATGGTATTCCAGCGCCTCCTCGGCCGCCGACTGGATGTTCATGTCGAGCGTGGTGCGCGCGACCAGCGAATGGGTCGGCAGCCGCGCCGCCAATTCCTTGACCTCCTCGAACACCCAGTCGAGGAAATAGTCGGGATGCTGCTGGTTGTCGCGGTCGACGACATTGGCCGGCTCGCGCCGGGCCGCGATCACCTGGCCCTCGGTCATGAAGCCGGCCTGGACGATATTGGTCAGCACCTCGTTGGCCCGCGCGCGCGCGGCCGGCAGGTTGATGTGCGGCGCGTAGCGCGCCGGCGCCTTGAACAGGCCGGCCAGCATCGCCGCCTCGGCGAGGTCGACGTCCTTGATGCCCTTGTCGAAATAGAAGTCGGCCGCCGCCGTGATGCCGAACGTGCCGCCGCCCATATAGGCGCGGTCGAGATAGAGCTGAAGAATCTCCTTCTTGGTCAGGTTCATCTCCAGCCACACCGACAGGAAGGCTTCCTTGACCTTGCGCTCGATGGTGCGCTCGCTCGACAGGAAAAGGTTCTTGGCCAATTGCTGGGAGATGGTGGAGCCGCCCTGGACGACGGAATTGGCGCGCATGTTTTCCGTCATCGCGCGGGCAAGGCCGAAGAAATCGATGCCGTAATGGTCGAAGAAGCGCCGGTCCTCGGTCGCCAGCACCGCCTTGATGACGTGGTCGGGGATCTCGTCGACCGGCACGGAATCGCGCTGGATGATGCCGCGCTGGCCGATCTCGTTGCCGTAGCGGTCGAGCACGGTGACGGCGTAGTCGGCCTGGGCGCGCCAGTTGCCGGCGGTCTCCTCGAAGGCGGGCATGGCCAGCGCCAGGAGCACGACCGAGCCGGCCGCGCCGAGCGTGACGCTCTCGCTCAGCGCCTCCACCACGCCGCGGCGCCAGCCATAGACGCGGAACCGGCGGAAGAAGATGGTGATCGTTTCCCATATCTCGCCGACCTTGAATCCGGCCTCATAGAGGCTGGAATCGATCCAGGCGTCGATCTCGAGCAGTTTCGAGGTTCGCGGGGCGCGCGTCTTTTTTTGTTCGAATGGGTTGTCCATCAACCGCTTGTCCGTAAGCCATCGGGCAGGCAAGCTGCGTTCCCATACGGGCAATTTTCAGGCGGCCCACCACTTCCGCTGCGGCATCATTGCACCAAAGCGGCCGGCGCATACAAGGAAAAACCGGCCGCAGACCTTTGCAACTTCGCGTCATCGTAAAGAGGATGGGAAAATATTCCGGAGCGCCGGGCGATGATCCGGCGGGGAACGGACGTCCGTTTGCGAGGCGGGGCGGCGGGGGAGGGAGCGTCGGCGCGCGCGGTATGGCTCCGCGCCGACCGGCACGGCGGCGACGCGCATCTGCGGCGCTGGCTGGCGGAAGTGGACTGCCGGGAGAGCCGCCGCGCCGGTCGAGCCCGGCGGTTCGGTGCGCACCTTCCACGTCAACAATGCCACCACGGCATCCGTTCGCGAAGCGCTGGTGCGCAACGTGTCTCGCGACACCACGTTCTATGCCGACGAGTCCCGCCTCTACACCGATACCGGCAAGGAATATGCCGGTCACCGCACGGTGAAGCACACCGCGAAGAAATACGCCCGCCGCGAAGGCGATGTTGTGGTGCACACCAACACGATTGAAAACGTGTTCTCCATCTTCAAACGCGGCAGGGTCGGCGTCTATCAGCATTGCGGCGAGGCGCATCTGCATCGCTACCTTGCTGAATTTGACTTCCGCTATAACCGCCGCGCTGCGCTCAAGATTTCCGATGCAGAACGCGCCGAATACCTGTTGCGCGGCGCTCGCGGCAAGCGTTTTACCTGTCGGCGGACTGACGAAGCCGCGCACGCTTAAGCAAAAGGCACGAAGACTCCAAAGAATGCGCAAAAAGAAGTAACCTCCCGTCTTTCAGGCGGGAGGATTGCCCTGTGCGTGAGTTAGCCAAAGCACTTTTTCAAAGCGCGATTGAGGTTGCTAACGGGTTCCGCCAGCGATGCCATGAATTGGAATCCGAGCTTCGTCAAGCGAAGACGAAAGTAGTCCAAATACAAGCGCAACTTGATGCGGCGAACTTCTCTATTAAGCGCCTTGATGGCTTTCAACCGGCGCTCGGAGGAAAGCTCCAATGCCCCCATTGCTGGATCGCTCGGGGCGCAAATGTCGCCATGGCTCCGCAGCCCAGCGGTACCGATATGGACATTTTCAGATGTCGCGAGTGTCATTTTGAGTTCGCATCCTGACGCTTCTTGGCGCCGCGCTTAGGTGGCTTCTTCTCTCCCTTTCCGGCTTTGGGATCGGGAGGGGTTTTCAACAGGCGGCGCAATATCTCGTCGCCCTTCTTTTCATCATCGTCTTTAGGAGCACCGACCATGACAAAGCCCGACCTTTCAGATGCGAGGGAGAAGCTAAACCGCGCATGCGATCACATTGCGAACGTAGAGGCTCAAATCAACGCCTTTTTGGCGACAGACTTCTACCGATTGAGATTTGAACCGGATCAGCGGGAAGGACGCATTGAAGTTATTTTTGATTCTCTCCATCAGCCCACCAAGCGCATCAACTCCTTGATAGGTGACGCCATTGGGAATTTGCGCAGTACCCTCGATTATCTCGTCGTAGCGCTTACCTACCCACATACCGGCAAGACCGATGGTACGGGGTTCCCATTTGCCGACGATGCAAATGGCTTCGCCGGTGAGGTGCGGTCCTCCAGGTGCCTCGGACCTTGCGACGTAGCCGTTCAAGACATCTTCATCAATGAAATTCAGGCTTACAAGGGTGGGCAAGGGCACACCTTCTGGGTCCTGAATAAGCTCCGCAACATCGACAAGCACAGGCTGCTTTTGAGTGCCGCGCAAATGGCTGGGGTCACCATGTCGTGGAAAGATAGAAATGGGAACGTCTTCACCAACTGCGGGATGGGGGTAGAAGCAGGCCAAAGCGGCTGCTTTATCAGTGCCCCGCTCAACCACATCCAAATCACAGACAATCCACGCCCCACCTTTAACATAACGCTGGAAGAGCCTCCGACGATCAACGGTGCCCCTGTCGTTGAATTCCTTCAAATCGCGAGCCGCGCCACGGAAAGCCTCTTGAATCGTTTCTAAGCTTGCCTTGAATTCTGGCGTACAAGCCCTGAGCGCGGTAGCACCGAGAGCTGGGTCTGCGCGGAGCGCGTCCATCCAATTTTCTTCTAAATCTGCCGCCAGCCTGTCACCGCGAATCATAGGATTATCTTCCTTGGTACGTCAAGTGCATAATTAGGAAAAAAGTCCTTGACACCGTGACGGGGCTTTGGTAGGGTTCGGCTATCGTCGGACAGTTGCGCCAGGGCGGCCGGTCGGGTCGGAGGTGCGGGGGTGTTGCGAGACATCGCCAATGTCCGCGACAGGCGAAATCCTGGACGACGAAGTTCCAGACGACGAAAAACCCAAACACAAGAAAACGAACGGGATCGGTTGATGGTGCTGGCTGCGGCGGCGCGCTGGGCGGCGGCGCGGCGCGTTTTCGAGGACGGTAAAGCGGGGTTTGCCACGATCGCGCAGCTGACGGGCTGCGGCGAGGCCAGCCTGGCCCGCCGCGTCCGGCGCGAGGGCTGGCGGGCGCCGCAGCAGACCGAGATCACGTCGGACCATCTGGCGCGGCTGCGGCGCGAGCTGGCGCGCTGGATCGGCCGTATCGAGACACTCGGCGCCGCGCTCGAGGCCGGGGAGGGCGGGGTCGACAAGGCCGATCTCGACGCCGCGCTGGCGGCGTTTCGCGCCCTGGAGAAGGCCGAGGACATGGCCCGCGCCCAGATGACGGAAGACACCATAGACAATGACGCCGAAAAGGCCGCCGTCCTGGAGAAGATCAACCAGCGCATCGTCGCGCTCGCCCACGAATTCGCCGCCGAGATCGTCGACCGAGGCGGCGGCGGCGGCGCGAGCGGCGGGATGGACGCCGAGCCTGGATGAGGCCTGGACGATCCGCCGCGAATGGGTGGTTTTTGCCCGCGCGCGGCAATATCCGCTGCTGTGGCCGCCCGGCCGCTCCTGGCTGGTGCTGGGCGGGCGCGGGGCGGGCAAGACGCGTCTGGGAGCGGAATGGGTCGACGCGCTGGTGCGCGGCCTGCCGCCCTTCGCCCACCGCAAATACGGCCGGCTGGCGCTGATCGGCGAGACGCTGGCCGACGTGCGCGAGGTGATGATCGACGGGCTGTCGGGGATCGCCGCCCGCGCCCGGCAGGCGCGGCCGCGCTACGAGCCCTCGCGGCGGCGGCTGGTGTGGCCGGGCGGGGCGACGGCGCAGATCTTTTCCTCGGAGGATCCCGAAAGCCTGCGCGGGCCGCAATTCGACGCCGCCTGGTGCGACGAGGCCGGCAAATGGCGCCATGCCGAGGCCTGTTTCGACATGCTGCAGTTCGGCCTGCGGGTCGGGCCGGCGCCGAAACAGCTGATCACCACCACGCCGCGGCCGATCCCGCTGCTGCGCCGGCTGCTGGCCGACCCGGCGGTGACGGTGACGCGCATGAAGACGGCCGACAACCAGGCCAATCTGGCGGCCGGCTTCGTCGACAGGCTGCGGACCCGCTACGGCGGCACGCGGCTCGGCCGCCAGGAACTCGACGGCGAGATGATCGCCGACCGCGAGGACGCGTTGTGGTCGCGGCAGATGGTGGAGGCGGCGTTTCGCCCCGGCACGGCGGCCCTGGCGCGCATCGTGGTGGCGGTCGACCCGCCGGCGAGCGCGCGCCGCACCTCGGACGCCTGCGGCATCGTGGTGGCCGGTGCGACGGCCGACGGCGAGGCGGTGGTGATCGCGGATGCGACGCTGCGCCGGGCAAGGCCGCATGACTGGGCAAGCCGCGTGGCCGCGCTCTATCACCGCCACCGGGCCGACCGGGTGGTGGTCGAGGTCAACCAGGGCGGCGACATGGTCGAGGCGGTTATCCGCAATGTCGACGCCGCCGTGGCGGTCAAGCCGGTCAGGGCGAGCCGCGGCAAGTGGCTGCGCGCCGAGCCGGTGGCCGCGCTCTACGAGCAGGGGCGGGTGCGCCACGCCGCGCGCTTTCCCGAGCTGGAGGACGAAATGTGCGATTTCGGCCCGGACGGGCTTGCCGGCGGCCGCTCGCCCGACCGGCTCGACGCGCTGGTGTGGGCGCTGAGCGAACTGCTGCTGGCCGCGCGCGGCAATCCGCGCATCCGCGACATCCGATAGACGGGACAAGGCGATGAGAGTGAACTGGCCGTGGGCGAGGCGCCCGCGGCACGGGCAGGCCCGTGTCGAAAACAAGCAGGCCGCACCGTCCGGCTTTCTGGCGCTGCACATGCAGGGCCAGGCGCGCTGGACGCGGCGCGACTATGGCGCGCTCGCCCGCGAGGGGTTCATGCGCAACCCGGTCGTGCATCGCTGCGTGCGGCTGATCGCCGAGGCCGCCGCCGCAGTGCCGTTCGTGCTTTACGAGGGCGAGGCCGAGCACGGGGACCACCCGTTGCTCGATCTTCTGGAGGCGCCCAATCCGCGCCAGGCCGGCGGCGCCTTCATGGAAGCGCTCTACGGGCATCTGTTGCTGTCGGGCAGCGCCTATGTCGAGCTGATCGGCGGCGGCACGCAAACGCGCGAACTGCATTTGCTGCGGCCCGACCGGGTGGCGGTGGCGACCGACGAGGCCGGCTGGCCGGTGGCGCTCGACTATCGCGGCGGCGGCGCCAAGCGGCGCATCGCGCTCGGCCGGCCGGGCGAGGGGGCGGCGCAGTTTCGCCTGTTTCACCCGCTCGACGACCATTACGGCTTTCCGCCGCTGGAGGCGGCGCTGATGGCGCTCGACATCCACAACGCGGCCGGGTGCTGGAACAAGGCGCTGCTCGACAATTCGGCCCGTCCCTCGGGGGCGTTGATCTATGCGCCCAAGGACGGGACCAACCTGACGGAGGAGCAGTTCGAGCGGCTGAAGGCCGAGCTCGAGGACGGGTATGGCGGCGCCAGCCGGGCCGGGCGGCCGCTGCTTCTGGAAGGCGGGCTCGACTGGAAGGCGATGGGGCTGTCGCCCAAGGACATGGATTTTCTGGAGGCCCGCAACGGGGCCGCGCGCGACATCGCGCTCGCCTTCGGGGTGCCGCCGATGCTGCTGGGCATTCCCGGCGACAACACCTATGCCAATTACGCCGAGGCCAACCGCGCCCTGTATCGCCTGACGATCCTGCCGCTGGTCGGCCGCATCGCCAGGGACCTGTCGGCTTTTCTGGGCGGGACGGGGACGGGCCTGCGGCTGTGGTACGACGCCGACCGTATCGAGGGCCTGGCGAGCGAGCGCGAGGCGCTGTGGCGGCGCGTCGACGCGGCGAGCTTCCTCGGCGACGACGAAAAGCGCGAGGCGGTCGGCTATCCGCCGAGGGGGGGCTAGCGGCCAAGGCCGGGTTTCGCCCCGACCAGCCGCGCGTGCCGAAGGGCAATCCCGATGGCGGCCAGTGGACCGACGAGGGTAGCGGTGCGCGGGTGATACCGGTTCAGGCCAGGCCGCCTGGCGGTCGCGGCGGCCCGCGCCGTGTCGGGGGACGCTGGCGAAACGTGCCGCCGGCGCAGGCGACACAGCTGGCAATCAGCAACAGCCGCATGCGTGCGGCCGTGCAGCGTGTACGGGAACTCGATCCTAGATGGAAACCGCGTCCGAGTGCGTACGAGACGGTGGAGGGTGAGATTGCCGCCAACCGGGCAGCGATGCGCGAGGCCGAAGCCAGGCTGCTGGAACTGCAGCGCATGGGGATCGGACCGGGTCCATACGCCAAGGAATCGCTGCCGGCGCGCAGCCCCGGACGAAACTGGACAGCGGAGGAAATTCGCGAGATCAATCGCATCGGACGCAAGTTTGGCTGCCACACGTGCGGCACGAAGGATCCGGGGACACCGAGGTCAAACTTCATTGGAGACTATCAGGATCCAACGGGCTTGAACACTACCGGTCGCGCTGGGAGGATTTTCCCCCACTGCTTGGCCTGTAGCCGACGCCAAGGTGGATTTGTTGCATCGCTGGTCAGGGGAAGGGGCGGAAAATGAGATCGATAAGGTTTGCTCCATCCAACTCGATCGTGTTCGTTGAAGACGCCAGCGGCGGCGAACCGCCTGAACGCGACAGTGATGCCCTGGTTCATGCCAGCCCGTCCTGCGTCTCAGTCGGCTGCTATCCGGAAATCGATGGCGAGACGGAAATCGCCCTGGGTCCAGTCGAGGAAGCGCCCGACGGATTAGACTTGGTTTTTGAGGGTGCCGTCGCGACGCCGACCCGAACCCTGGCGGTCAACACGGTCATGGCGGAGGAACTGCTTGGGGCCGCTGTTCCCGAAAAGACGACGCGACTGCGTATCTGGGTTGATCATCAGACCTGGCCGAAACGTGTCGTGATCGGTTGGCGGTAGGTCGCGAGGCCGAGGCAGGGCTGCTGGAACTGCAGCGCATGGGGATCGGGCCGGGTCCATACGCCAAGGAATTGCTGCCGGCGCGCGGTCCCGGTCGAAACTGGACAGCGGAGGAAATCCGCGAGATCAATCGCATCGGACGCAAATACGGGTGTCACACGTGCGGGACGAAGGATCCGGGGACACCGGTGGTCTGGTTGAGGATTGAATAGCCGGGTCCGAATCTGGCTCAACCATCCCGAGTCGGCCGACAAGCTTGTTGTCGGCTGGGGCTGAGCCAGGACCTCTAATGACAGCACACGAGCACCCGGCGAACCTCGACCGGGGATGATCGAGTGCTGCCAGGCCCGGCATCGTGCCGCCGCGTTTCAGCAAAATCGGAGAAGGACTTGACCGACGTACCGGATGCCGCCTGGCAATGGGCGGCCAAGGGCGCGGGCGCGGTGGCGGGGTCTGCCGTCTCGCTCGCCTACATGTTGCCGCGAACCCGGCGCGAAGCGGCGATCCGCTTCGCCGTCGGGGTGGTCTGCGGCCTGGTGTTCGGCACCGTCGCCGGGCTCAAAATCGCCGACGAACTCGGCATCGCCGACGCGATCGGCACCGCTGAGACCATGTTGATGGGCGCGGGCGCCGCGAGCCTGTGCGCCTGGTGGGCGCTGGGGCTCGTCATGCGCCTCCTGCAGCGCTGGCCCGCGGGCGGGCGTGTGCCGGACGCGGGAGGGAAACGCGATGAACGTTGAGACGGCGCGGACGAGGGACGCGGCCGGCTGGGCCCGCCCCGGCGCGGGCGCCGGCAAAGGCGGCCGTTTTCGCGGTTACGCCAGCCTGTTCGGCCGGCTCGACCAGGGCCGCGATCTGATCGAGCCGGGCGCGTTTGCGCGCGCGCTGGCCGAGAAGGGACCGGGCGGCATCCGCATGCTGTTCCAGCACGATCCGGCCCAGCCGATCGGGCGCTGGCTCGCCCTGCGCGAGGACACGCGCGGCCTGTTCGTCGAAGGCGTGCTGTCGCCGGGTGTCGGGCGGGCGCGCGAGGTGCGCGCGCTGATTGCCGAAGGCGCCATCGACGGATTGTCGATCGGCTTTCGCACCGTGCGCGCGGCGCGCGAGCCGCGCCGGCGCGTGCGCCGCATCCTGGAGGCCGATCTGTGGGAAATCTCGGTCGTGACCTTCCCGATGCTGACCGGCGCCCGCGTCGAGGCGATCGGCCCCGATAGCGAGGCGACTTCGCCGCCGGGCGATCTCGCCGGCATCATCCGCGCTGCAACATTCTTGATCGAAGGAAAGGAACCGCAATGACGCAAAAGAGCATCGCCGCTCCCGAACACAAGGCCGAAACCGGCGCATCGCGGGAGATCGCGCCGGCCTTCGCCGAATTCATGCACGCCTTCGAGGCGTTCAAGCAGACCAATGACGAGCGTCTGGCCGCCGTCGAGGGCAAGGCGGCCGGCGACGTGCTGGTGGAGGAGCGGCTCGAACGCATTTCCGAGGCGCTCGGCGACCAGCGCCGGCGCCTCGACGGGCTGCTGATCGGCAAGGCGCGTCCGGCACTCGGCGGGGCCGGCTTCGCGGCCGGCGCGTCCGGCGAGCACAAGGACGCCTTCCATGCCTATATGCGCTCCGGCGACGACCGCGCCCTGCGGGCGCTCGACACCAAGGCGATGTCCTACGGCTCGGGCCAGGACGGCGGTTATCTGGTGCCCCACGAGACGGAGGCCGCGATCGGCAAGCGGCTGGCCGCGCTGTCGCCGATCCGCGGTATCGCCTCGGTGCGGCAGGTATCGGGCGCGGTGCTGAAAAAGCCCTTCGCGCTGACCGGGCCGGCGGTCGGCTGGGTCGGCGAGACGGCGGCACGGCCCGAGACGACCAGCGCGACCCTGGCCGAGCTGCAGTTTCCGACCATGGAGATCTACGCCATGCCGGCGGCGACCGCGTCGCTGCTCGACGATAGCGCGATCGACCTCGACGACTGGATCACCGGCGAGATCGAGACCGCCTTTGCCGAGCAGGAAGGCGTGGCCTTCGTCGCCGGCGACGGCATCAACAAGCCGCGCGGCTTTCTCGATTACGACCAGGTTGGCGAAAGCGCCTGGGTGTGGGGCAAGCTCGGTTACGTGGCGACCGGGGTCGACGGCGCGCTGCCGGCGAGCGACGCCTCCGACGTGCTGATCGACACGATCTATGCGCTGAAGGCCGGCTACCGGCAGAATGCCGGCTGGGTGATGAACCGCAAGACGCAGGCCGCGATCCGCAAGCTCAAGGACGCCGACGGAAATTATCTGTGGCAGCCGCCGGCGAGCCCCGGCAGCCGGGCCATGCTGATGGGTTTCCCGCTGGTCGAGGCCGAGGACATGCCCGATATCGCCAGCAATGCCACCGCGGTCGCCTTCGGCGATTTCGGCCGCGGCTACCTGGTGGTCGATCGTACCGGCGTGCGGGTGCTGCGCGATCCCTACTCGGCCAAGCCCTACGTGCTGTTTTACACCACCAAGCGGGTCGGCGGCGGCGTGCAGGACTTCGACGCCATCAAGCTGCTGAAATTCGGCGTGTCCTGATTTGCGATCCGCTTCGCCATGGCGTCCTGGCGCCATGGCTCACGGCTCCGGCCAGTGCCGGAGCCGCTTCGTTTCAAAAAAAAATCCCAACGACGAAGGATCTTCGATGGCGTTGTATCGCACCGTCGCGCCGCCGGTCGAGCCGCTGACCGTGGCCGAATGCCGGGCGTTTCTGCGCCTCGACCACACGGCCGAGGACGATCTGATCACCGGTCTTATCCGGGCGGCGCGCGAGGAGGTGGAGCGGCATGCCGGTCTTGCGCTGATCGACCAGGACTGGCGGCTGGTGCTCGACGGCTGGCCGCCAGGCGGGGTGGCGCATCTGCGCCGGCACCCGGTGCGCGAAATCCTGTCCGTCACGATCTATGACGAAGAGGGCGCCGCGTCGCTTGCCGACCCCGCCGACTATCAGCTCGACGGGCTGTCGCGGCCGGCGCGGCTTTTCATGCGCGAGCCGGCAAGGCCGGGACTGGCGATGAACGGAATCGAAATCGATTTCCGCGCCGGGTTCGGCGCTTCGGGCGTCGATGTGCCCGATCTGCTGAAGCGGGCGATGACGCTGCTTGTGTCGCACTGGTACGAGTTCCGCGCCGCGTTCGGTGCACGCGACCAGCCGGTGTCGCTGCCCGACGGCTATCAGCGGCTGATGGCGGCCTATCGGCCGAAAGCGCTGCTGTGAGGCGCGCGCGCATCGATCCCGGCGCGCTGCGCACGCGGCTGACGCTGGAGGTTGCCGAGACGGTCGTCGACGCGACGGGAGGTCATGTCGAAAACTGGAACGCGGTGGCGACGCTCTTTGCCCGGCTCGAGCCGGTCGCCGCATCGAGCCGCTTCGGTCCCGACCAGCGCATCGAGCGGGTGACGCACCACATCACCATCCGCCATCGCGACGACGTGGCGAGCGGCATGCGTTTTCGCGCCGGCGCGCGGCTGTTTGCGATCCGCCATCTGCACGATCCTGACGAGAGCGGCCGCTATCTCGTCTGCCAGAGCGAGGAGGAGGGACGATGAAACTTGCCATGCGCCTGACGCTGGACGGTCTGGTGCGGGTTCTCAGGAACCGGGCGCATGCGCGCGCCGATGAACGGGTGAAGCAAGATCACGCCCGGCGGCTTCGGGCTGCGAGCGGAAAAAAGGCCGCAGGCGCGCCCGACCCGCGCATGCCGCAGGCGGGAGGCGCGCATGGCGGCCGCAGCGATTGAACTGCAGGCGGCCGTTCATGCGGCGCTGAGCGCCGACGCCGGCCTGACGGCGCGGTTGGGCGGCGCGCGCATCTACGATCACGCACCGGCCAACGTGCCGTTTCCCTATGTCACCTTCGGTCGCACCAGCGTTTACGACTGGAGCACCGGCACCGAGAACGGCACCGAGCAGCTTTTCAGCCTGCATGTGTGGTCGAAGGCACGCGGCAAGGCCGAAGCGCTTGAGATCATGGAGCTGATCAAGCCGCGCCTGGCCGACCAACCGGTGCCGCTGGCGGAAGGCAGGCTGGTCCTGATGCGGCACGACTTCGCCGAGGTGCGCTACGACGACGACCTCGCCCTTTACCGGGGCGTAATGCGATTTCGCGCGCTGATCGAGGCGGCGGGCTGAGCGCCGGCGGCGCCACCACGAATTCTCACCAAACGAAAGGACCGTGTTCATGGCTGCGCAGAAGGGCAGGGACCTGTTGCTGAAGCTCGACATCGACGGGATGGGCGGATTTCTGACCGTCGCCGGTCTCAGGGCGCGGCGGCTGGCGTTCAACAGCGAGACGGTCGACATCACCGATTCCGACTCGGCCGGACGCTGGCGCGAACTGCTTGCCGGCTCGGGCGTGCAGCGCGCATCGGTGAGCGGATCGGGCATCTTCAAGGACGCGCAGTCGGATGCCGAGATCCGCGCCCGCTTCTTTGCCGGCGCGACCGCCGACTGGCAGATCGTTGTGCCTGACTTCGGCACGGTGGAGGGGCCCTTCCAGATCACCGCGCTGGAATATGCCGGCACTCACGATGCCGAAGTGACGTTCGAACTGGCGCTCGAATCGGCCGGCGCGATCGGCTTTTCGGCAAGCTGATGATCATCAATCCGCAGCGCGGCGAGATCGCCGCCGAGCTCGACGGCAGGCGTTACCGCTTGTGCCTGACGCTGGGCGCGCTGGCCGAACTGGAGGCCGGTTTCGAGGCGGGCGACCTGCAGACGCTCGTCAAGCGGATCGCGAGCGGCCGGCTTTCGGCCCGTGACCTAGCACGCATTGTCGGTGCGGGCCTGCGCGGCGGTGGCGCGTCGCTCACCGACGAGGAGGTGATGGCGATGGCGGTCGACGGCGGCGTGGCCGGCTTTGCCGAGATCGTGGCGCGGCTTCTCACCGCCACCTTCGCGGCGGCGGACGCCGTGCCGGCGGAGCCGCGCGACGGAGCCGCAAATACGACGTGACGACGGGCAAGCGGGCGGCAGCGATGGATTGGTCACGACTGATGGCGATCGGCTTCGGCGTCTTGCGACTGTCGCCGGCCCAATTCTGGGCCATGACGCCGAAGGAGTTCGCCTGCGCGAGCGGGCTTGTCGTGCGCGGTGCCGGCGCGGTGCCGGACCGCGCCGCTCTCGAAGCGTTGATGACACGGTTTCCAGACCAGCGAGTTAGGGACAGACATGGATGATACCGCGCGGATCGACCTGGAATTCGACGCCGAGTCCGTACGCAAGGTCTTCGACGACCTCAAAAGCCTGTCGGACGATTTCGGCGCGCGCCTGACGAACGCGTTCAAACGGGCCGCCTTCAGCGGCCGGGCGCTGGAGGACGTGTTGCGCCGCCTCGCCCTCAGCCTGTCGGAGATGGCGCTCGGCAAGGCGCTGGCGCCGCTGCAGAACCTGATCGGCGCGGGCATGTCCAGCCTGTTCGACATGTTGCTGAAGGCCGTTCCGCACGCCAAAGGCGGGGTTCCGGGCAAACCGACCCGGTTCGCCGCTGGCGGGGTGGTGTCGCAACCGACCTATTTTCCAATGCCGGGCGGACTGGGCCTGATGGGCGAGGCCGGCGCGGAGGCTATCCTGCCGCTTGCGCGCGGCGCCGACGGACGCTTGGGTGTGGCTGCGGGCGGGACGACAGCGCCGGTCAATATCGTCTTCAACGTGACGACGCCGGACGCCGCCTCGTTCCGCAAATCCGAAGCGCAGATCACCGGCATGATCGCGCGCGCCGCCTCGCGCGGCGCACGCTCGCTGTGATCGGACCGGGTCGACAGGCAAAACGGGGGAGGCGGCATTGGCCGAACTTGACGCGTTTCATGAGGTGCTGTTCCCAAGCGCGGTGTCTTTCGGGGCGACCGGCGGGCCGGTGCGGCGCAACGAGATCGTGACGCTGACCTCCGGCCGGGAAAGGCGCAATGCCAGGTTTGCCGAGTCCAGGCGCAGCTACGATGCCGGCACCGGGCTGCGTTCGCTTGATGACGTCTATGCGGTATTGGCCTTTTTCGAGGCGCGGCGCGGATCGCTGCACGGTTTCCGCTTTCGCGATCCGTTCGACCGCAAATCCTGCGCGCCGCACGAAACGCCGTCCGCCCTCGACCAGACGATCGGAACCGGCGACGGCGCGACCGCCGCCTATCAGCTGATCAAGATTTACGGTTCGGGACCGGACGCCTATCAGCGCCCGATCCGCAAGCCGGTCGAGGGCACCGTCAGCGTCGCGGTGGACGGCGCGGGTGGGGTGGCGGGCGTCGACTTCACGGTCGATGCCACCACCGGGCTGGTCGTATTCGAGCCCGCCTCGATCCCCCAGGCCGGCCTGTCGGTCACGGCCGGTTACGAATTCGACGTCCCGGTCCGCTTCGATAGCGAGGCGCTGTCGGTCAACCTTGCCGCTTTCAAGGCCGGCCAGATTCCTGCCATTCCCCTGATCGAGGTTCTGTCGTGAGCGGCTTTTCGCCCGACCTTCTGGCGCATTTGCAACGCGATGTGACGACTGTGTGCCATTGCTGGCGCGTCGTGCGGGCCGACGCGACGGTTCTGGGGTTCACCGACCACGACCGTCCGCTGGTCGTCGACGGCACGCCGTGCGCGCCGGATTCGGGGTTTTCCGCCAGCGAAACGCGCGAAAGCCTCGGACTGTCGGTCGACACGCTCGATATCGAAGGCGCGCTGTTTTCGGCCGATCTCGATGCCGGGGAAATCGCAGCCGGGCGTTTCGACGGGGCGACCGTCGAGACCTTTCTGGTCAACTGGCGCGCGCCCGACCAACACGCATTGCTGCGCAAGGCGGTGATTGGCAGGATCACGCTGGAGGACGGACGTTTTCGCGCCGAGCTGGAAAGCCAGAAGCGCCATCTCGACCAGCCGCGCGGACGCTGGTTCCGCCGCGGCTGCGATGCGGAACTGGGCGACGGGCGTTGCGGCGTCGCCCTCGACCAGCCCGCTTTTGCCGGCGAGGGGACGGTGAGCGCCGTCGTCACCGCCGACATGGTGGCGGTCGACGGCATCGAGACGTTCGAGCCCGCCTGGTTTTCCAATGGTATCCTGACCTGTCTCGACGGGCCGCTGGCGGGGGCGCGCCATCGCATTCTTGCGCATCGGCGCGGCAGCGCGGCCGACGAACTGGTGATCTGGCGTGATACTGCGCCTCTGCCGCCTCCCGGTACGGCGGTGGCGCTGCGCGCCGGCTGCGACAAGCGGTTTTCCACCTGCAAGGCGAAATTCGGCAATCATCTGAATTTCCGCGGCTTTCCGCATCTGCCGGGCAACGATGTCGCCTATGGGTACGCGACGCCGGACGAAACCTTCGACGGGAGCCCATTGGTGCCATGAGCGTGAAGCCGGCATCGAACGGGTCGGTTGGCGCGCGGGTCGTCGCCGAAGCGCTCGATTGGGTGGGAACCCCCTACCGTCATCAGGGATCGAAAAAGGGCGTCGGCTGCGATTGCCTGGGACTGGTGCGTGGCGTCTGGCGCGCGCTCTACGAAGACGAACCCGAGCCGGTCGAAGCATACGCGCCTGACTGGGCGGAAGCGGGCGGACGCGACCGCCTGCTGGACGCGGCGCGCCGCTATTGTCGCGAGCGTCCGCTGGCCGGAGCCGCGGCCGGCGACCTGGTTCTGTTTCGCTGGAAACCGGCGCTGCCGGCCAAACATGCCGGCATCCTACTTGCGCCGGATCGTTTCGTGCACGCCTATCAGGGCCATGCGGTGACCGTCTCCGCGCTCGTGCCGCAATGGCGCCGCCGCATCGCCGGCGTGTTCTCGTTTCCCGAACCCGACTGAGGGCAAGTCTTGGCCACACTCCTGCTACAGGCCGCCGGCGCCTATCTCGGCGGTTTTCTGGGCGCGACCGGCGTCACCATCGGTACCGCCGCCGGCGCGCTCGCCGGCTATGCCCTGGACCGCTATGTGCTGGGCGGGACGCGCACGCGGGAAGGACCGCGGCTGAAAGGTGCGCAGCCGTTCTCGGCTGAGGATGGAACGCCCGTGCCCCGGCTTTACGGCACCGCGCGGCTGGGCGGCACGCTGATTTGGGCGACGCGGTTCGAAGAAACCCGCACCTCCGAGCGCCAGGGCGGCAAGGGCGGTCCGCGCGTCAATACCTACACCTATTTCGCCAACGCGGCGTTCGCCCTGTGCGAGGGTGAGATCGCGACGATCCGCCGGGTGTGGGCCGACGGCCGCGAACTCGACCTGACCGCGGTGACGATGCGTCTTTATCGCGGCAGCGAGGATCAGCCGCCCGATCCGTTGATCGAGGCCAAGCAGGGCGCGGGCAACGCTCCGGCCTATCGCGGGATAGCCTATGTGGTGTTCGAACGCCTACCGCTTGAGGCGTATGGCAACCGCCTGCCGCAGCTCCAGTTCGAAGTCATCCGCCCTGTCGGTCCCCTGTGCGGCCAGGTGCGCGCCGTCGCGCTGATCCCGGGATCGACCCAGTTCGGCTACGCGCCGGGCGAGGTCAGCCAGAGCGTCCAGGTGGGCGAGGCCGGGCTCGTCAACCGGCACGTGCTTTACGCCGCCAGCGATTTCGAAGCCTCGCTCGACGAACTGGTCGCCACCTGTCCGAACCTGACAAACGTCGCCCTGGTGGCGACCTGGTTCGGCAATGATCTGAGGGCCGGACAGTGCCGTATCCGGCCCGGCATCGCCGACCCGTCGGTCGCCGCCGCGTCTGTTCCTTGGGAAGCAGGCGGGCTCGGCCCGACCGAGGCCGACATCGTCTCGCAGGACGCGGGCCGCGCCGCCTATGGCGGCACGCCGTCGGATCTGTCGGTGATCCAGGCGATCGGCGCCTTGAAGGCTCGCGGCCTGAAGGTCACGCTCTACCCCTTCATCATGATGGACGTGCCGGCCGGCAATACGCTTCCAGACCCTTATGGCGGCTCCGCCCAGGCGCGTTATCCATGGCGTGGCCGCATCACGTGCGATCCGGCGCCGGGCCGGCCTCAAAGCGCCGACAAAACCGCCTCCGCGCGCGGCCAGGCCGATCTGTTCATGGGCGCGGCGACGGCGGCCGACTTTTCGATTGAAGACGGAATGGCCCGGTATGCCGGCGATCCGCAGGACTGGGGCTATCGCCGTTTCGTGCTGCATTACGCGATGCTGGCGCAGGCGGCCGGTGGCGTCGACGCCTTCCTGATCGGCTCCGAACTGCCCGGCCTGACGACGCTGCGCGATCAAACCGACGCTTATCCGGTGGTCGAAGCGCTGTGCGATCTGGCGGCGCAGGTGCGTCTCGTCGTCGGCGCGCCGACCAAGATCAGCTACGGCGCGGACTGGAGGGAATATTTCGGCCACCAGCCGTCAGATGGCAGCGGCGACGTCTATTTCCATCTCGATCCGCTGTGGGCCCATCCGGCCATCGATGCGATCGGCATCGACAATTACCTGCCGCTGGCCGACTGGCGCGACGGCGATCATGCCGGCGCCAGTCCCGATGGCGCCTCGGGTCCTTACGACGCCAAGGCGCTGCGGGCGGCGATCGCCGGGGGCGAGGGGTACGACTGGCATTATGTAAGCGAGGCGGCGCGCTTGATGCGCGAGCGCAGCGCCATCACCGACGGCGCCTACGGCAAGCCGTGGGTGTTCCGCCCCAAGGATATCGTCTCGTGGTGGTCGAACCCGCATCATGATCGCCCGGGCGGGGTGGAGGCGGCGACGCCGACGGCGTTCGTGCCCCGTTCGAAGCCGATCTGGTTCACCGAACTCGGTTGTCCGGCCTGCGACAAGGGGCCGAACCAGCCCAATGTGTTCGTCGATCCCAAATCCGCCGAAAGCGCATTGCCGTATTTTTCCAATGGCGGCCGCTCGGACCTCGCCCAACATCGTTTCCTGCGCACCCATCTCGATCATTGGGACGAGGCGGTCGTCGGCTTCGACGAGACCGACAATCCGGTGTCGGGCGCCTATGGCGGGCGCATGGTCGACCGGGAGCGGATCTATCTGTGGGCCTGGGACGCGCGGCCATTTCCCGTCTTCCCGCTGGCCACGGACATCTGGGGCGACGGCGGCAACTGGCCGCTCGGCCATTGGCTGAACGGGCGCGTGGCCAATCCGACGGTCGCCGACCTGGTCAACGCGGTTCTGGCCGATCACGGCCTGCCGTTGGCCGACACGACCGATGCCGGCGGCACGCTGGTCGGCTATGTGGTCGTCCAGCCGTCCACGGCGCGCGCGGTGCTGGAGGAACTGGCCGAAATCTACGGGTTGGCCGTGATCGAGGCGGCCGGCGTACTTGTCGTGCGCGACGTCGAAACGCTGCCGGGCCAGGCGGTCGAGGTCACAGACCTCGTTGCACGGGATCCCGAGCCGGTGGTCACGCATATGCGCGCGCCGCCCCACGACCAGCCCGGCGAGGTGATGCTCGCCTTTCGCGACCCCATGCGCGACTACCAGGCCGCGACCGCACGTCATGTCCGTCCGGACGCTAGCAATAACCGTCAGGAGACGCTGTCTTTTTCGGGAAACCTGGAAGAGGGCGCGGCCCGAACGATCGCCGTCGACTGGCAGCGCCGGCATTGGCGGGGACGCGAGACGGTAGCCTTTTTCGTGCCGGCGAGCGAGCGGTTGCTCGTGGTCGGCTCGCTGGTCACCTTGCCGCAGGTCGGGCTCACCGGCGAATTCCTGGTGACCGGGATCGAGGAGGGGCTGGTCCGCCACGTCGAGGCGCGGTGTGTTGAACGCGTGCCGAAAACCCCCGATATCCCCGCGCCGAGCGACATTCCTGCCCGCCTGCCGAACGCGGTCGCGGCACCGTTCGCCGTGTTTTTGGACCTGCCGCTGATGGCCGCCGCCGACGAGCCGCACCGGCAATTGCAGATCGCCGCGTGGGCGCGGCCGTGGCGGTCACAACGCGTCTTCGCCTCGCCCGAGGGGACCGGTTTCGACGAGCGCGCCGATCTCGACCGGCCGGCGGTCGTCGGCGTGCTTGTCACCGATCTGGCCAGCGGGCCGGTCGGGCGTATCGACCGGGCAAACAGTCCGCGCGTGCAGTTACGCGGCGGCGAACTTGCGAGCGTGTCCACCATCCAAATGCTGAACGGTGCCAATGCGGTCGCCATCAGGGCGGATAACGGCGTCTGGGAAATCGTCCAGTTCGAGACAGCCGTCGAGACGGCCCCGAATATCTGGCAACTGGGCGGGTTGCTGCGCGGACAGCTCGGCACCGAGGACGCGACGGCCGCCGGCGCCGCGGCTGGCGCGCCGTTCATTGTTTTGGACGCTGCCGTCCGTCCGGCGGGATTGCGCGTCCAGGAGGTCGGGCTGCCGCTTCACTGGCTGATCGGTCCGGCCGGCGCGGATTTCGGCGGCTCGACCTTTGCGGCGGCCCATCTCGGCGGCGGCGTGCGCGCGGCCAAACCGCTGGCGCCGGTTCACCTCGCCGTCAGGCCGCAACCCGGCGGCGATCTGATGATCCGCTGGATACGCCGCGGCCGGATTGCCGCCGACAGTTGGGAGCCGGCCGAAATCCCGCTCGGCGAGGAGGCGGAGGCCTACCGGGTCGAAATCCGTAATCCCGCCGGTGCCCTCGTGCGCGCTGCCGAAACGACCGTGCCGCACTGGACCTATCCGACCGCCGACATCCTCGCCGATTTCGCCACCACGCCGGCCGAGGCCGATATCGTCGTGATGCAGAAGAAGGGTCCCGCCGGCGCCCCTGGCCTGAAGGCGGTCCTGCGGGCCGAAATCGGCTGAGGCCGTCGCTTCTTTGCCACCTGTTCAACCGCCATCCGACCCAAAGAAAGGAGACGTCTCCATGAACGCAACCAAACCCTGGTATATGTCGCGCACCGTTTGGGCATCGCTCATCACGGTGCTGACTGGGACTGCCGGCCTGTTCGGCTTGCCGCTTGGCGAGGTCGACGACGCCGCGTTGACCGAGACCGTGCTGGAAACCGTCACCGCGATTTCGGGAATTTTCGCCCTTTTCGGCCGATTGTCCGCGACGACGAAAATCGGCTAGGCTTGCGGAAATTAGCAACACCGAGGCCAATCCCGGCTGAGCAGGGGAAAAAAACGTGTCCGGACTGGGCGACAAGGCCGCTTCGAGCCGCGCATGTTCATTCCGCGTTCAGCCGCGGCCGGCTAGAAGAACGCCATGAACGGTTTTTTTCCCCATCTCAGGAACGCGGTCCTGGCGCTTGCCGTGGCGATGACCGGTCCCGCGCACGCCACCCTGCTTGCGCAGGCCCCGAGCGTGCCGGCCTATATCCACACGATCGCCGCCGATTGTAACGCGATCGGCCGGTCGGTGGCCTCCAGCGCCGGCGGCCAGCTTCGCAAGGCGGTAGCCGTCGACCAGGGCGGGCGCACGGTGTGTATCATCACCTATACGGTGCCCAGCAAGGACGGCAAGCCGCCGCGCCGCGTGCAGACCACCGTGAACGCGGGATAGAGGCCGACGAACCGCTTTTCCTCCGTGGCCGAAGCGCGTTAGATAGGTCCGGGCACAATCGATGACGTCGAGGATCTGATGCGCATACTCGTTGTCGAGGACGACAAGAACCTCAACCGACAGATTAGCGACGCGCTCGCGGAGGCGGGCTATGTCGTTGATAGCGCCTATGACGGCGAGGAAGGCCATTTCCTCGGCGATACCGAGCCTTATGATGCCGTCATTCTCGATATCGGCCTGCCGGAGATGGATGGCATCAGCGTCATCGAGCAATGGCGCCGCGACGGCAAGAAGATGCCGGTGCTGATGCTGACGGCGCGCGATCGCTGGAGCGACAAGGTCGCCGGCATCGACGCCGGCGCGGACGATTATGTCGCCAAGCCCTTCCATATCGAGGAAGTGCTGGCGCGGGTTCGCGCGCTGATCAGGCGGGCCGCCGGCCACGCCACCACCGAACTGGTCTGCGGAGCCCTCAGGCTCGATACCAAGACCTCGAAGGTGGACCTTGACGGCGCGCCGGTGAAGCTGACGTCGCACGAATTCCGCCTGCTTGCCTATCTGATGCATCATATGGGCGAGGTGGTGTCGCGCACGGAACTGGTCGAGCATCTCTACGACCAGGATTTCGATCGCGATTCCAACACCGTCGAGGTGTTCGTCGGACGGTTGCGCAAGAAGATCGGCAATGACCTGATCGAGACCGTGCGCGGCATGGGCTACCGCATGCACGGGCTTGCCGAATGAGCGGGAACTCGTCCGCGACCTGGACGGTATGGCAGGCCGGGCGCGGCGGATGAGGTTTGGGCCGCGTTCGCTTTCCTTTCGTGTCGTTACCTATTCCAGCTTGTGGGCCATCGCCGCGCTTGTCGTCATCGCGACGCTGATCTCCGCGCTCTACCGCGATGCCGAGGAGCGCGGTTTCCGCGGGCTTCTGACGGCCCATCTCTACAGCGTCGTTACCGCCGTCAGCGTTGCCGAAGATGGTAGCTTGCGGGGCGCCCCGGAACTCTACGACCTCAAATTCACCCAACCCGATTCCGGCTGGTACTGGGCCGTCGAACCGCTGTCGCCCGGGCTTGGCGGCGGCTTCCGTTCCCCTTCGATGACCCGGCCGATCCCCGCCCCGCCCGTTTCGGACGTGCCGTTCGACAGCGAATTCCAACGCCGCTACGAGACGACCGGTCCCGGCGGCGAGCGCATAGACGTTCTGGAAAACGATTTCATCCTCGACGCGCAAAACCGGATCGCCCGCTTTCGTGTGATGGGCAATCGCAGCGAACTCGAACAACAAATCAGCCAGTTCGAGTGGCAGATCTACACCTATCTCGCGGTTTTCGGTGCCGGCATGATCGCCATCAACGCGGTGGCGATCCTGTTCGGCCTTCGCCCGCTCGATCAGGTTCGCAACGCGCTCGCCCAGGTGCGCGAAGGCACCGCCACGAAACTCGACGGGCGCTTCCCCTCCGAAATCGAACCGTTGGCGAACGAGACCAATGCGCTGATCGAAAACAATCGCCGCATCCTGGAGCGTGCTCGCACCCAGGTCGGCAATCTCGCCCATTCGCTGAAGACGCCGGTTGCCGTGCTGCTCAACGAGGGACGCTCGATGGGCGGGCAGAAGGGTGGCCTGATCGTCGAACAGGCCGCCTCCATGCAAGAGCAGGTCGAGCATTACCTCAAGCGCGCGCGCATCGCCGCCCAGCGCGACAGCGTCGTCTTCCGTACGCCGACGCGCGACATCGTGGACCGGCTGGTGCGGGTATTCCGCAAGCTCAATCCGGCGGTGACCCTCGATTGTCGCCTTCCGGCCGACGATATCGTGTTCGCTGGCGAACGCGAGGATCTGGAGGAGATTTTGGGAAATCTCCTGGAAAATGCGGTGAAGTGGGCCAAATCCCACGTCCGGGTTTCGCTGGCGGCGGGCGAGGATGGCCGGGAGAGCTTCGAAGTTTTGATCGAGGATGACGGGCCGGGCATCCCGCCCGACAGGGCGCGCGAGGCGCTCAGACGCGGCAGCCGGCTCGACGAAAGCAAGCCCGGCACCGGGCTCGGGCTTGCGATCGTTGCCGACCTTGTCCGCGAATATGGCGGCACTATCGCGCTCGAGCGCGCGCAACTGGGCGGTCTGCGGGTCGCAATCGTGCTTCGGCAGGCCAGTTGACGACAATGTTGACGCCGCGTGATTGAAGCCGCGCCAAATTTCGGTCAAAACTGGCCGGTACGCGGAATCGATCATCTTCGCCACTATCCGAAAAAAGGAATGCAGGCCGGCCACATGAGACCGAATCTCTTGCTTGCGCTCGCCTGCGCCTTGCTTTCCGGCTGCACGACCACCTCGCTCGGCCGGGTAACGCCGGGGCTGCAGTCGACGGCCTCGATCGAAAAGGCGATGGATGGCGGCCTGATCGGTCGCGAACTCGGCAAGGGTCTGAATACGCGGGAGCGTCGGCTCGCCCTGCAGGCTGAGTACACCGCGCTCGAACATACGCCGGGCGGTAAGCCGGTCACCTGGCAGAACGATGGTGGCACGTGGTCGGGCGAGGTGGTCGCGGCCCAGCCCTATCGGGTCGGCAGCCAGGACTGCCGGCAATATAAGCATGCGGTGACCGGGACGACCGGCACGCGCGAGGCGCGTGGCACCGCCTGCCGCAACGAGGACGGAAGCTGGACGCCGCTGACGTAGCGTCAGGCGCCTAGTGGCCTCAGGAGCCAAATCGCCGCATGCCGCGGCGATTGGCAGAACAGGCCGGCGGGTCTATGTGATTGATGATGGTGTTCTGGCTCATTCTCGCGCTGCTGACGATTGCCGCCTCGCTCGCGGTATTGCTGCCGCTCGCACGCCCGCCGCGTTCCCATGCACCGGCCGCCGCCCACGATCTGGAAGTGTATCGCGACCAACTTGCCGAGATCGGGCGCGACAGGCAGCGCGGCCTGATCGGCGAGAGCGAGGCCGAGGAGGCACGTGCCGAGATCGGCCGCAGGATGATCAAGCTCGAGGCCACCCGCATCGCGGCCGCCCCGCGCACTTCCATGCTCGTACCGATCGTTACGGCTTGCTCGGTACTCGGCGTCCCGCTGCTGAGCTGGGGTGTCTACACCGCGATCGGTTCGCCCGATCTGCCCGCCCAGCCGCTGGCCCAGCGGCTTGAAAAGGACCCGCGCGACAACACGCTGGACGAGCTGGTGGCGCGGGCCGAAAGTCACATTCGCGCCAATCCCCAGGACGGCCGCGGATGGAACGTGTTGGCGCCGATCTATCTGCGCATGAATCGATCCGGCGACGCGGCGGTCGCCTATCGTAACGCGATCAGGCTTCTGGGCAGCGATCCGGCTCGCGAAACAGGTCTGGGCGAGGCTTTGTTCGCGGAAGCCGGCGGCATCGTGACCAAGGAGGCCGCCGACGCGTTCCGCCGCGCCCTGGCGGCCGGCGGAGATATCAATCCCAAGGCGCGGTTTTATCTGGCGACGGCGCAGGCGCAGGACGGCCGCCTGGAAGACGCGATCACCGCGCTGACATCACTGCAAAACGATCTGCCGCAATCTTCGCCCTGGCGCGGCGTGATTGGCGAGGCGCTGGCGCGCGCCCAAGCCGAACTTGGCACTCCCGCTCCCGTTGCCGGTGGCCCGTCCCGGGACGATGTGGAGGCGGCGGCGCAGATGAACGCCGAGGATCGCGCCGCCATGATCGAGACCATGGTCGCGAGCCTGGACCAGCGCCTGCGCGACAATCCCGCCGATGCGGAGGGCTGGCGCCGGCTCGTGCGCTCCTACAGCGTGCTTGGCCGCAAGGACGATGCGAGGCAGGCCCTGGAGCGCGGTCTCAAGGCCTTGGGCCCCGAAAGCGAGGCCGGACAGGAATTGCGCGACTTTGCCGGAACGCTCGGCCTCGGCGCGGTGGAGTAAGCATGACACGCAAGCAAAAGAGATTGTCAATCATCGCCGGCGCGCTGGGGTTTCTCGGTGCGGCGACGGCGCTGACCTTTTACGCGCTCGGGCAAAAGACCTCCTATTTCTACATGCCCGCCGACATCGCGGAGGCGGCGGTGCCGCCCGGCCAGCGCGTGCGCCTCGGTGGTCTGGTCGAGGATGGCTCGGTGATGCGGGGGCAAGGCAGCCGGGTCACCTTCGCCGTCGCGGATGGCGAGAACCGGGTGCCCGTGGTTTATGTTGGCCTGCTGCCGGATTTGTTTCGCGAAGGGCAGGGCGTCGTTACCGAAGGCACGTTCGATGCCGGCGGCACGTTCGTGGCCGACAGCGTTCTGGCCAAGCACGACGAAAATTACATGCCGAAGGAAGTCGCCGACAGCCTGAAGGAACAGGGCGTGTGGCAACACGCCCAGGAGTAGCGCCACGATGACCGAGACCGGACATTTCGCCCTCGTGCTGGCCTTCGCGCTGTCGCTGGTCCAGGTGGCGCTGCCCCTTCTCGGCGCGCGGACCGGCGACGCCCGGCTGATGGCCGTCGGCCGTCCGGTCGCGATCACCTGTTTCGCGATGACGGCGCTGGCTTTCGCGGCCTTGGTCTCGGCTTACATGCTGTCCGATTTTTCCGTCGTCAACGTGTTCGAGAACTCGCACTCGCAAAAGCCGATGCTCTACAAGATCACCGGCACATGGGGCAATCACGAAGGCTCGATGCTGTTGTGGGTGTTGATCCTGACCCTGTTCGGCGCCCTCGTCGCCGCGTTCGGGCGCAATCTGCCCGCGACCTTGCAGGCCACCGTGCTGTCGGTGCAGGGCATGGTCGGCGTGGCGTTTTTTCTGTTCATCCTGATGACCTCGAATCCGTTCGCCAGGCTTAGCCCGGCGCCGATCGAGGGTCGCGATCTCAACCCGATCCTGCAGGATGTCGGGCTCGCCATCCATCCGCCGCTGCTTTATCTGGGTTATGTCGGCTTTTCGATCTGCTTTTCCTTTGCCGTCGCCGCGCTGATCGAGGGCCGTATCGATGCGGCCTGGGCGCGCTGGGTTCGACCCTGGACGCTGGTCGCCTGGATATTTCTGACCGGCGGCATCGCGATGGGCTCCTTCTGGGCCTATTACGAGCTCGGTTGGGGCGGTTTCTGGTTCTGGGACCCGGTCGAGAACGCGTCCTTCATGCCGTGGCTGGCCGGCACCGCGCTGTTGCATTCGGCGATCGTGATGGAAAAGCGCGGGGCGCTCAAGATCTGGACGCTTCTTCTGTCCATCCTCGCCTTTTCGTTGTCGCTGCTCGGCACCTTCCTGGTGCGCTCGGGTGTACTGACCTCCGTGCACGCCTTCGCTAGCGACCCGAGCCGCGGCGTCTTCATCCTTGCCATCCTGGTCTTTTTCATCGGGGGCGCGCTGGCGCTGTTTGCCTGGCGCGCCCAGGCGCTCGCCCCGGGCGGACTGTTCCATCCGATCTCGCGCGAGGGCGCGCTGGTGCTCAACAATCTCTTTTTGAGCACGGCCACCGCCACGGTGCTGGTCGGCACGCTTTACCCGCTCGCCATCGAGGCGGTGACCGGGGACAAGATTTCGGTCGGCGAGCCGTTCTTCAACCTGACCTTCGGCCCGGTCTTCGCCGTGCTGCTGGTTGCGGTGCCGTTCGGCCCGCTCCTGGCGTGGAAGCGCGGCGACGTGCTCGCCGTGGCGCAGCGTCTCTCCGTCGCCTTTGCGCTTGCCGCGCTCGCCGGCATTCTCGCACTGCTGTTTCTCGACAAGAACGCGGCGCTTGCCGCGCTGGGCGTCGGCCTCGCTTTCTGGCTGATCTTCGGTGCGTTAACCGATCTCGCCATGCGGGCGGGTATCGGTAAGGTCGCGCCGAAAGCGGCTCTGCGCCGGCTCATGGGCCTGCCGCGCTCGGCGCATGGCACGGCGCTCGCCCATCTCGGGCTTGGACTGTCAACGCTCGGCGTGATCGCCGTCGTCACGCTGCAGACCGAGACGATCCTGACCATGAAGCCCGGCGAGACCGTCGACGTGGCCGGCTATACGCTGCGTTTCGAGGCGCTGAACCCGCATCGCGGGCCGAACTACACCGAGGACCAGGGCGTGTTTCCGGTTTTCGACGCCGACGGCAGCCAGATCGCCACCATCATATCGTCCAAGCGGCTCTACACGGCGCGCCGGATGCCGACCACGGAAGCCGGCATCGAGACGCTGATCCTGAGCCAGCTTTATGTCTCGCTCGGCGACGAGACCGACGATGGCGGCATCGTGGTGCGCATCTGGTGGAAACCGCTGGTGACTCTGATCTGGCTTGGTGCGCTGGTGATGATGATAGGCGGGACGCTGTCGCTGGCCGACCGGCGCCTGCGCGTCGGTGCGCCGGCGCGGCCCAAGAAGGCCGGGCACGCGGCGGCCACCACATGAGAACGGCCGCGCGCCATCTGGCTGCGGGACTTTTCGTCCTGACGTCGGCCTGGGCGGGGCCTGGCCTGGCCGTCGAGCCGGACGAGGTGCTGGACGATCCGGCGCTGGAGGAGCGCGCGCGTGCGTTGTCGGCGCATCTGCGCTGCCTCGTCTGTCAGAACCAGTCGATTGACGATTCGAACGCCGACCTCGCCAAGGATCTGCGCGTTTTGGTGCGTGAACGTCTGGTTGCCGGCGACACCGACGAGGAAGTGATCGATTTCGTGGTCGCGCGCTATGGCGAGTTCGTCCTGCTCAGGCCGCGCTTCAGCCTGCGCAACGCCGCCTTGTGGGCGACGCCGGTGGTGCTGCTCGCCGTCGGCGGCATCTTCCTCCTCGTCAGCGGCCGCGCCCGGCGAGCCGGGCCGCCGCCGCTGAACGCGGAGGAGCAGGAGCGGTTGAACGAAATTTTACGGGAGCCCGGCGACACGACCTGATACGGTCCGGCGATCCGCCCGAACAACGAGGATTGCCATGAAGGAAACGATCGTGCGCGTGGATTTCGAGGGACATTCCGGCGCCAAGCTGTCGGCGCGCCTCGACACGCCGAATGGGCCGATACGCGCCTATGCGCTGTTTGCCCATTGCTTTACCTGCTCCAAGGACCTCGTCGCAGCGCGCCGGATCGCCTCCGAACTGTCGCGTTCCGGTATCGCGGTGCTGCGCTTCGACTTTACCGGGCTCGGCTCCTCCGAGGGCGAGTTCGCCTCGACCGACTTTTCCTCCAATGTCGCCGACCTTCTGTCGGCCGCCGCCTTCTTGCGCGAAAATTATCAAGCTCCGTCGCTACTGATCGGCCATTCGCTCGGCGGCGCGGCGGTGCTGGCCGTCGCCAAGGACGTGCCCGAGGCCAAGGCCGTCGTCACCATCGGTGCCCCTGCCGATACCGGCCATGTGCTGAAGAATTTCGGCGCCAGCCTGTCGGAGATCGAGACCAAGGGCGAGGCCGAGGTAACGCTGGCCGGACGCAGCTTCCGCATCGGTAAGCAGTTTGTCGACGATGTTCGCTCGACCCGTCTTGCCGACGCCATCGCGGGGATGAAGAAGCCGCTGCTTGTCCTCCACTCGCCCGTCGACGCCGTCGTCGGCATCGAGAACGCGACGACGATCTTCACCAGCGCCAAGCACCCCAAGAGCTTCGTGTCGCTCGACAAGGCCGACCATCTGCTCACCAATCCCGACGACGCCGAGTTCGCCGCCCAGGTGATCGTCGGCTGGGCCGGGCGCTATCTGCGCAGGGACACGCCCCAAGGCACGGAAAACGTCGAGCATGTGCGGGTGACGGAAACCGGCGCCGGCAAATTCCAAAACGCCGTCCAGGCCGGGCGCCACCGCCTGTTCGCCGACGAGCCCGAAAGCGTGGGCGGCCTCGATACCGGCCCGTCGCCCTACGACTTTCTGTCGATGGCGCTTGGCGCCTGCACGTCGATGACGTTGCGCATCTATGCCGACTTCAAGAAGGTCGAACTCGGCCGGGTCAGCGTCGATGTTTCGCACGCCAAGGTGCATGCGCGCGATTGCGAGGAGTGCAGCGACGAGGAGCGGGCGGGCAGCGCTAAGATCGACCGCTTCGAACGTGTCATTACTGTCGAGGGCGCGGTGCCAGAGGCGCTGGCCGACAAGATCGAGGAGATCGCCAATAAATGCCCCGTCCACCGCACGCTGGAGGCGCGCGCCAAGGTCAAGACCATCGTCAAACAGGGCGCCTGACCTTGCGCGGCCGGCATGCCGGCCGCGCGCAATCAACATTACCAAAATTTCATGCGACGGAAATGGTGCCGTAATGTGATGCCAACTACCTCTCGGGTCCAGAAAAGTTCATCGTGAACGTCGATCCGAAAGGAAACAGCAGACCATGACTTCACCGCAAAATACCGCATCCCGAACCAGCAAGCGGCTCCTGGCTGCGGTCGCCTCCGTCGCGGTCGCCTCGGCGGTCGGCTTCACCGCCGTCGCCTCGGGCACCCAGCCCGTCCTGGCCGAGGCGGTCAGGGTCGAGGCGCCCGCCGCCCCGGGTTTTGCCGATATTGTCGAACGCGTCTCGCCGGCGGTCGTCAGCGTCCGCGTCAAGGCGAAGCTGCAGCCGGCCAACGATCGCGGCCCGGGTTCGCTTTTCGGCGGGCAGGGCTTCGACGACCTGCCGGACGGTCATCCGCTGAAGCGTTTCTTCCGCGAGTTCCGCGGCGATCGTTTCTTCGGGCCGGGTCCGCGTGGCGGCCGCCCCGAAGGGCGCGGGCGCGCCCGTCCCGTCTCGCAGGGCTCCGGCTTTTTCATCAGCGAGGACGGCTATCTCGTCACGAACAACCATGTTGTCGACGGCGGTTCCGAATTCACGGTGATGATGGATGACGGCTCGGAAATCGACGCGACCCTGATCGGTACCGATCCCCGTACCGACCTGGCCGTCCTCAAGGTGGCCGAGGAGCGCAAGTTCACCTATGTCGCCTTTGCCGACGACGCCAAGGTGCGGGTCGGAGACTGGGTGGTGGCCGTCGGCAACCCGTTCGGCCTTGGCGGCACGGTGACCGCGGGTATCGTTTCGGCGCGTGGTCGCGACATCGGCGCCGGCCCCTATGACGACTTCATCCAGATCGACGCGGCGGTCAATCGCGGCAATTCCGGCGGCCCGGCCTTCAACCTGAACGGCGAAGTGGTCGGCATCAACACCGCCATCTTCTCGCCGTCCGGCGGCAATGTCGGCATTGCCTTCGCCATTCCCGCCTCGATCGCCAAAGAGGTCGTCGAGGAGTTGATCGAAGACGGCACGGTCGAGCGCGGCTGGCTCGGCGTCCAGATTCAGCCGGTGACCGACGACATCGCCGAATCGCTCGGCCTGGCTGAAAACAAGGGCGCGCTGGTCACCGAGCCGCAATCCGACGGCCCCGCCTTCGCCGCCGGCATCAAACCGGGTGACGTGATTGTCGACGTCGATGGCAAGGACGTGGCCTCGCCGCGTGAACTCGCCCGCCTGATCGGCGGCATGACGCCCGACACCAAGACCGAGATCACGGTCTGGCGCAATGGCGAGACCCAGAAGATCGTGGTCGAACTGACCGAGATGCCGGGCGTGGAAAAGCAGGCCGCGCTGGAAAACGACCCGCAATCCGAGGGCGACCTCCTGGAGAATTTCGGCCTGACCGTCACCGCCGCCGATAGTGGCGACGGCGTGGTTGTGACCGCGGTCGAGCCGGGCAGCGCCGCCGCCGATCGCGGCATCCGCTCCGGCGATGTCGTGGTGGCGGTGAATTCCGTGGCGGTCGACAGCGCTGGCGCTGTCGAAAAGGCGGTCGCGGAAGCCTCGCGCGCTGGGCGCAAGGCGGTGCTGTTCCAAATTCAGCGCGACGACACCAACCGCTTCGTCGCCCTGCCGGTCGCCCGCGGCTAACCGCGCACGATAAGCCGGGCGCCCGGGCTTTTCCCGGGACGCCCGTCCAAAAAACGTTGCCATCTACCGGGCCGCCTCGACGCGGCCCGGTGCGCGTTGCATGACTTGTGTCGTATAAGGCCGCCATGAAGATTCTGCTGATCGAGGACGACCGCGAGGCGGCCGAATATCTGGAGCGCGCCCTGAACGAGGCCGGCCACACCGTGCATGTAGCCGGTGACGGCGAGACCGGCTTCACGCTCGCCGACGGCGGCGACTATGACGTGCTGATCGTCGACCGCATGTTGCCGCGCCGCGACGGGCTGTCGGTGGTGGCGGGCTTGAGGGCGCGGGGGCAACGTACGCCGGTCCTGATTCTGTCCGCGCTCGGCGAGGTCGATGACCGGGTGACCGGCCTCAGGGCCGGCGGCGATGATTATCTGACCAAACCGTTTGCCCTGTCCGAGCTTCTGGCCCGCATCGAGGTCCTCAACCGGCGCGTCGGCGCCGGCGACGTCGAAACCGTCTACCGAGCCGGCGACCTCGAACTTGACCGGCTGTCGCATACGGTCCGCCGCGCCGGCAAGGAGATCGCGCTGCAGCCGCGCGAGTTTCGGCTGCTGGAATATCTGATGCGCCATGCCGGCCAGGTGGTGACCCGCACCATGCTGCTTGAAAACGTCTGGGACTATCATTTCGATCCCCAGACCAATGTCATCGACGTGCATGTGTCGCGCTTGCGCGGCAAAATCGAAAAGGGCTTCGACAAGCCGCTCCTGCACACGGTGCGCGGCGCCGGCTACATGCTGAAAGCCGGCTGACGATGCGGCTGCCGGCCATCATGAAAACGACGGCCGCGCGGCTCTCCGCGCTCTATCTGCTCTTGTTCGGCGCCTGCGCGGTACTTTTGGTCATCTACATGACCTCGATCTCCGTGCGCATCATCGCAGCGCAGAACCAGGAAACCATCCAGGAAGAGGCGCGCAATCTCGTGCGCGCCTACGAGCGCGGCGGCATTCCCCGCCTCGTGCGCGTCGTCGAGCAGCGCGCGCGCCAGCCCGGCGCCAATCTTTATCTGATCGCCGATCCCAACGGCCGCATCCTGTCGGGCAATGTCGAAAGCCTGCAGCCCGGCGTGCTTGAGCTGGAAGGCTGGACCCTGCGCCCGTTCGCCTATGAGCGCTACGGCGATAACGGGCTTGGCCAGCGCGCGCCGGCGCCCGACGCCGCGACCGGACGGCTACCCCACACCGCCATGGCCCTGGTCATCCGCCTGCCCAATCGCATGATCCTGCTCGTCGGTCGCGATCTCGGCGAACCGGAGCGCTTCCGCCGGGTGGTCCAGCGCGCGCTGATCCTGGCGCTCGCCTTCATGGGCATCGGCGCCTTTCTGATCTGGTTTTTCGTCGGGCGCGCCGCGCTGCGTCGCATCGATTCGATTTCGGCGGCAAGCCAGCGCATCATGGGCGGCGACCTTTCCGGCCGGCTGCCTGTGAGCGGAGCAGACGACGAATTCGACCGGCTCTCGGACAATCTCAACGCCATGCTGACGCGCATCGCGGCACTCAACGAGGGACTGAAACAGGTCTCCGACAACATCGCCCACGACCTGAAGACGCCGCTCACCAGACTGCGCCAGCGCGCCGAATCCGCCCTTGCCGGCTCCAAGGACAAGGCGGCGCTGCGCGAGGCGTTGGAGGCGGCGATCGCCGAATCGGACCAGTTGATCCGCACCTTCAACGCCATCTTGATGATTTCGCGGCTGGAGGCCGGCTATTCGGCGGAATCGACTCACAGAATAGATCTGGCCGGCATCATTGACGACGTCGCCGAGCTCTACGAACCGGTTGCCGAGGAGCGTGGCGTGGCGCTGGAAACCCGGATCACCGGTCCGCAAACCGTGACGGCGAACCGCGAACTCGTTGCCCAGGCCTTGTCAAACGTCGTCGACAACGCGATCAAATATTCTGCGGGACACGCCGCGTCGCCGGCCGTGTCGATCGCACTGGACAAGGCGGACGGGGAGGTGCGCATCGTGATCGCAGATAACGGGCCGGGCATTCCCGCCGAGGATCGCAAGCGCGCGACCGAACGGTTCGTGCGGCTCGAGGTCAGCCGCTCCCAGCCGGGCTCCGGCCTCGGGTTAAGCCTGGCCCGCGCCGTCATGACCTTCCATCGCGGTCGGCTCGACCTGTCCGACGCCGATCCCGGCTTGAAGGTCACCATGGTATTCCCCGCCAAGGGTGCGGCGTCATGAGCGCCGCGAAAAACAAGCCGCTCGACGACGGCAGCGCCTGGTTCGGCGCGCCGGCGCGCGCGATCAAAGCACCGTCGGCCGAAGAGGCAGCCGAGCAGCTCGAAGCGCTCGGCGACTGCGCGCGCGAGGCCGATCTGCCGCGACTGGCCGCGCTTGCCGGCTCCGGCACGCCGCTCGCGGCCTTTCTGGCCGGCGTGTTCGCCCAGTCGCTTTATCTGCGCGGTGTCGCCCGGCGCGAGCCGGCGATCCTGGACCGCCTGTTCGACCAGGGCGCGGACGCCAGGCTCGAAAACCTGTTCGACAAGATCGAAAACGCGGCGCGCAGCGACGGGCTGACCGAGGCCGGCCTGATGGCGGATTTGCGCCGGTTGAAGGCCGAGGCGCATTTCCTGATCGCGCTCTGCGACATCGCCGGCGCCAGCGACACCCGCGCCACCGTGATGCGGTTGAGCCGCCTGGCCGATGCCGCGATCGGTGCCGCGGTCCGCTTCCTGCTGCGCGAGGCGCACGACAAGGGCAAGCTTGCTCTGCCCGATCCGGACGATCCCGAGACCGGCTCTGGATGGGTGCTGCTGGGCATGGGCAAGCTCGGCGCGCACGAGCTCAACTTCTCTTCCGACATCGACCTGATCGCTTTTTTCGATCCCGAGGCGCCGGCGATCGGCGATCCGTACGAGGCGACCGACCTGTTTTCGCGCCTGACCCGGCGGCTGGTGCGCATCCTGCAGGACCGCACCGAGCACGGTTATGTCTTCCGCACCGATCTGCGCCTGCGCCCCGATCCCGGGTCGACCCCACTCGCCATACCCGTCGAGGCCGCACTCAACTATTACGAAAGCCGCGGGCAGAACTGGGAGCGCGCGGCCATGATCAAGGCGCGGCCGGTCGCTGGTGATCGCACCGTGGCGGCGCGCGTACTGAAGGAACTGACGCCCTATGTCTGGCGCAAATATATGGACTACGCCGCGATCGCCGACGTCCATTCGATCAAACGCCAGATTCACGCCCACAAGGGCCATGGCGAGATCGCCGTGCGCGGCCACAACGTCAAGCTCGGCCGCGGCGGCATTCGCGAGATCGAGTTCTTCGTCCAGACCCAGCAACTGATTGCCGGCGGCCGGTTCCCTGAATTGCGCGGCCGTGAAACCGTGCCGATGCTCGCCTGCCTGGCCGATCGCGGCTGGATCTCGGACGAGGCGCGCGACACGCTGTCGGCGCATTACTGGTTCCTGCGTGACATCGAGCATGCCTTGCAGATGATGACCGACGAGCAAATCCATACGCTTCCGGAAGACGATGACGGCCTCGAACGGGTCGCGCGGCTGCGCGGCTTCGCCTCCATCGACGATTTTTCCAGCGCGTTCCGGGCCGCGCTCAAAGATGTCGAAGATCATTATGCCGCGCTGTTTGAAAGCGCACCCCAGCTTTCCAGCGGCGTTGGCAATCTGGTCTTCACCGGCGACGTCGATGACCCCGGCACGCTCGAGACGCTGAGCAATCTGGGCTTCGAGCGGCCGAGCGACATCTGCCGTGTGATCCGCACTTGGCATTTCGGCCGTTACCGCGCCACCCAGTCGGCCGAGGCGCGTGAAAGACTGACCGAGCTGACACCAGCGCTGCTGGAGGCCTTCGGCGCCACCAAGCGGGCCGACGAGGCGATCCTGCGCTTTGACGAGTTCATGCGCGGACTGCCGGCCGGCATCCAGCTTTTTTCGCTTCTACAGTCCAACCCCGGTCTGCTGCGGCTGCTTGCCACCATCATGGGTGCCGCGCCGCGCCTGGCCGCCATCATCACCCGCCGTCCGCATGTTTTCGACGGCCTGCTCGATCCGGGCCTGTTGTCGGAACTGCCCAACAAGGCCTATCTGGCCGCCAGGCTCGAGGCTTTCCTGCAGGGCGCGGTCGCCTACGAGGAAACGCTCGACCGCTTGCGCATTTTCGCGGCCGAACAGAAATTCCTGATCGGCATGCGGCTTTTGACCGGCGCGATCGACGCCACCCGCGCCGGCAAGGCGTTTTCCGATCTCGCCGACCTGACGCTCGGCGCGGCGCTCGACGCGGTTTCGGACGAATTCGCCACCCGCCACGGCACCGTCGCCGGCGGGCGCGTCGCAATATTGGGCATGGGCAAACTCGGCAGCCGCGAATTGACCGCGGGCTCGGATGTCGATCTGATCCTGCTCTACGACCATGACGAGACGGCCGAGGATTCCTCCGGCGCCAAGCCGCTCGCGCCGTCGCACTATTTCGCCCGTTTCACGCAAAGGCTGATCGCCGCGGTCTCCGCGCCGACGGCGGAGGGCGTGCTTTACGAACTCGATTTGCGGTTGCGGCCGTCCGGCAACAAGGGGCCGGTGGCCACCCATATCGATGCCTTCCGCGCCTATCAGCAGAAAGACGCGTGGACCTGGGAACGGATGGCGCTGACGCGCGCGCGGGTGGTGGCCGGCGATCCAGGTTTCGGCGAAACGGTCACGGCGGACGTCGCGGCGCTGCTTGCGAAACCGAGCGACAGGCAAAAAGTGTTTGACGATGCGCGCGAGATGCGCTCGCTGATCGAGGACGAAAAGCCGCCGCGCGGCCTCTGGGACCTGAAGCTCGTTCCCGGTGGTCTGATCGACCTCGAATTCATCGCCCAGGCGGCCGTGCTGACGGGGGGGCTGGCCGGTGAACGTTCGACGGCGACCGCGGAACTGCTGGCCCGCCTGGCACCGGATTTCTGCGCGCCGCAAATGCGCGACGAACTGGTCGAGGCTTTCGGGCTGTTCATGGGGCTTACCCAGGTGGCGCGGCTTTGCCTGACCGGCGAGATCGACCCGGACGACATGCCGCCCGGGCTTGCCGATCTGATGCTGCGCAACACCGATCTGCCGGACCTCAAGGTGCTGGAAGCGCATATCGAAGAAACGTCACAACGCGTTCGAAAACATTTCGACGCGCTGTTTCGTGGGACGCATGGCTGACCGATGGGATGCTTGGCCATGCCCCGTTCGCAACGGGGGCGACCATCCAAAAGGAGCAAACCATGAAATCGAAAACCAATGCGGCGATGACTTTTCTGGCACTGGCCGGGCTGCTCGGTGCCGCCACGGCTCAGGTCCAGGCCCAGGACGACGACATGCGGCAGGACGGGAAAGGCAATCATGGCATGCGCTTCGAACGCGCTGACGCCGACCAGAGCGGCGACCTCACCTTCGAGGAATATGCCGCCACGATCGATGCCAGGCTGGCCAATGCCGACACGGATGGCGACGGCCGGATGACGGTCGGCGAAATCGCCGACGAGATCGTGCGCATCCGCGCCGAACGACAGGCGCGTCGCCTGGTCCGGCGTTTCGACGTCAACGGTGACGGCGCGCTGACGGCGGATGAGATCGAAAACCGTCAAAGGAAGATGTTCGCGCTTCTTGACCGCAATGACGACGGCATGGTCGACCGGTCGGAGATGCCAAGACGCGGCAAGGGCCATCATCGCCGGCACCGCCCGCAATAGTCAAAAAAGAATGCCCGGGAGCCCCTCTGCTCCCGGGCATTGCCGTGGCCCCCGCCACCGGCGACATCACGCCGCCATCTTCAATTCCGCGACCGGTATGCGCACCGATACGATCGTGCCCCGGCCCTGGGTCGATTTGATCTTCAGCGACCCGCCATGCATCTCGGTGAGCGAACGCGAGATTGCCAGGCCGAGCCCCGAGCCGCGATGGCTCTTGGAAAATTGGTTTTCGACCTGTTCGAAGGGACGCCCGAGCTTTTTCAGCGCGTCGCGCGGGATGCCGCAGCCATTGTCCTCGATCGACAGCACCAGCGCACCGCCGGCCTTGCGCGCCCGCACGCTGATACGCCCGCCCTGACCGGTGAATTTCACCGCGTTCGACAACAGGTTGAGCGCGATCTGCTTGACGGCCCTGCGGTCGGCCTGGAGCGTGGTGGCCTGGGCGATATTGGTCTCGATCTCGATCGCCTTTTCCGATGCCTGGACCGAAATCACCCGCACCGCCTCCGCCATCAACGCGGCAAGCTCGATTTCCTCGCGCTGCAGCGAGAACTGGCCGGCCTCGATCTTCGACATGTCCAAAATGTCGTTGATCACGCCGAGCAGGTAGTTGCCGCTGGCGTGAATGTCGCGGGTATACTCCTCGTAGCGCTCCGAGCCGAGCGGCCCGAACAGACTCGATTGCATCAACTCCGAAAAGCCGATGATCGCGTTGAGCGGCGTGCGCAGTTCGTGCGACATATTGGCAAGGAATTCCGACTTCGCCCGGTTGGCGGCCTCGGCGCGCTCGGTTTCGCGCATATATCTGCGGTTGAGGTCGACCAGTTCGCGGGCGCGCTCTTCCTCAGCCCGCCGAGCGAGGCTGAGATCGTGGATCGTCGCCATCAGCCGGCGCTCGCTTTCCACCAGCTTTTCCTGATGCAGCTTCAACTGCGTGATGTCGGCGCCGACCGACACCGTGCCGCCATCCTTGGTGGGAAGCTGGTTGACCTGCAGCCAGCGCCCGTCGGCCAGTTGCCGCTCGAAGGTGGCGCCGCCGCCGCGTCCCTGCGGGCTCGCCAGCTTGCGCTCGAACGCATAGCCGTTCATGCCAGCTTCGAGATTGGGGCGCGACGTGCCCGACACCACCTGCGAGGCGGACAGACCCATCTGCTCCTGGAACTTGGTGTTGCACATGACCAGCCGGTCATTCGTGTCCCACAGCACGAAGGATTCCGAAATACTCTCGATGGCGGTGCGCAGCCGCATGTCGGCCTGTTCGGACTGGCGTGCCAGATTGTGCTGCTCGGTGACGTCGACGGCGATGCCGATCAGGTGGACGTCGGAGGAATCGGGGTCGATCACCTGGGCCCGGGCCCGCATCCAGACCCAGTGGCCCTTCGCGTGGCGCATGCGGAAGATCTGGTCGATCTGGTCGATCTCACGCGAAACGATGCGGTTGGCCAGGCCGAACAGGTCGCCATCGTCGGCGTGGATGATCCCGGCCACGTCGCCGAAGGACAGCATGTCCTCGCACGGCTCGTAGCCGAGCATGTCGTACATCGAGCGCGACCAGTACATCTTGCCGCGGCCCATGTCCCAGTCCCACAGCCCGCAGCGTCCGCGCACCAGCGCCAGGTCGATGCGCTGGTGGGCTTCGTTGTAGATGCGGTCGGCGGCCTGGGCGCGGGCGGCCTGACTGAAATAGGCGTAGAGCACGACGATCAGCACGCCCGACGTGATCACGAACAAGGTGACGTTGAGCGATACGGTACGGCGCCATTCGGCCAGCATCGTCTCGCGCGGCACGAGCGCGGCGGTGGCGCCGCGATTGTCGGCGAGCAGCCTGACGGTAGCCAGCCAGGGTTCGCCCGCGATCGACACCGCCATCACGCCGGCCCGTTCGCCGAACAAAAACAGCGGCTGTCCGGCTGAAATAAGCTCTTCCAGCGGCTTGCCTGTCCATGACAGCAGATCGGGGGTCGCGGCGACGACCTGGAAGCGGCTGTCGGTGATAAGCAGCGCGTGCTGGTTGCGCAGCGCCGCGAGCGGCGCCGAGCGCTCCAGGAAGGCCTGGCTCGGTCCGTGCGGCTGCGGATCGTGGCGCGCGGCCTCGATGGCGCTGGCGATCTGTGCCGCGCCCAGGCCGAGCGTCATGCGCGCGGTGCGCTCGATGTCCTCGCGCCACGACATCAGCGATGTCGCCCGCGCTGCCGCCACAACGATCAGAAAGACGATAATGAGGGTAGGGATCGAACGACGCAGATAGGGTTCGGCGGCGATCAGCCTTTCATAGGCGGGTGCCGCGATGATGCGCGCGTTTCCAGAAAGCCCGCGCATCGGTCGACGGCGCCCCGTCCGCCGCACAAAAATATCCGCCTCGGGCGCGCCGCGCGCGTCCGCCTTCGCCATAGGCTTCTCGCCTTTCAATATCCCCGAAAAGATCCGGCTACGCCGCACGCCCGAATCGCTATTAAAGAATCAAACGCGATTCGCCTTGTCCAGTGCCGGGAGGCCGAATTCGTAAAATTTTAAGGTTTTTGGCGAAGCCGGACGTTTCTTCACGCGAGTGTTCGCTCGACGATGTCGCGCAAGTCCACCGACAGTCCCTCCGCCGAGACCATGCGCAACAGCGCTTCGCGCGCCACCGCCCTGCGTTCCGGTTCCAGCGACCGCCAGGACCGCAGCGCCGTCGCCAGTCGGGCCGCCACCTGCGGGTTCTTGCGGTCGACCTTAAGGATGATGTCGCCGAAGAAACGATAGCCTTCGCCGTCGGCGCGGTGAAATCCGGTCTGGTTGGCGCTGGAAAACGTTCCGACCAGGGCGCGCAGCCGATTCGGATTGGCAATCGAGAAGGCCGGGTGATCGACGAGCGCGCGCACCGTGTCGAGCGTCTCTGGTCCGGGCGCTGCCGCCTGGATCTGGAACCATTTGTCGAGCACCAGCGGATCGTCGCGGTATGTCCGTTCGAAATCCGCCAAGGCCTCCGTCGTTTCCGCGGCGCCGGCATGGCGGTTGACGAGCACCGCGAGCGCGGCCGCCCGGTCGGTCATGTTGCCCGCCTCGGCATAGTGCCGCGCCGCCGGCGCGGCGTCGTCCGACTGCGCGGCGAGATAATCGAGCACCACGTTCTTCAGCGCCCTGCGCCCCGCGCTTTCGGCATCGGGGCTGAACGGCCCCGTATCCGACATCGCCTCGTGCAGCGCCTTGAAGGCGGCGGCGTGCGCGCTTCCGATCGCCCGCGCCAGCCGCGTACGCGCCGCCAGGATCGCGTCGGGGTCGATATTGCTGCCCATCTCGCGGGCAATGTCGGCTTCGGCCGGCAGGGTGAGGGCAAGCGCCCGGTAGGCCGGTTCCAGCGCATCGTCTCCGACGATGTCGCCGCACAGCGCGACGAGGTCGTCGGGCAGGACGGCGTCACGGCCGCCCCGGATGTGGCGCGCGCCGCGGATCAGCGTGTCGATCAGCAGCGTGTTGAGCGCCTGCCAGCGCCCATAGAGATCGCCGTCGTGGCGCGCCAGGAACAGTCGGTCGGCGCGCTTTTCCTCAACCGA
Source organism: Nitratireductor arenosus (assembly GCF_009742725.1). Classification (GTDB taxonomy): domain Bacteria; phylum Pseudomonadota; class Alphaproteobacteria; order Rhizobiales; family Rhizobiaceae; genus Mangrovimarina; species Mangrovimarina arenosa. The sequence continues at coordinate 122,899 of NZ_WPHG01000008.1, forward strand.
CAGCGTCACCGGTGCGGAAAAGCCCCGATTGAGGGACAGTCGCGGCCGTTTGCCGATCCCTTGGAAGCGTAGCCTGTGGCTGCGCTTGCGCAGATGGATGACGCCGTTCCTGACGGTCGCGCCCTCGACATGGTCCCAGCCCATGTCTTCGCCATCCGGGCCGACCAGGCCGAAGGCCAGCGGGATATGCATGACGCGCTTACGGCTTTCGCCCGGCGTTGGCGGAACCGATTGCTCGATCTCCAGCACCAGTTCCTTGTCAGCGGCCGAGTAGGTGGCCTTGGCGGTGACGTTGGGTGTGCCGGCCTGCTGGTACCACAAAAAGAATTGCGACAGGTCCTGGCCGGAGGCGTCCTCGAACGCCTTGACGAAATCCTCCACGGTCGCCGCCTCGCCGTCATGGCGCTCGAAATAGAGGTCCATGCCCTGCCGGAACGCGTCCGCGCCGAGCACGGTGCGGATCATGCGCACGACTTCCGATCCTTTCTCGTAGACGGTTGCCGTGTAGAAATTGTTGATCTCGCGATAGCGGCGCGGGCGCACCGGATGGGCCAGCGGTCCCTGGTCCTCGGGAAATTGATGGCCTTTCAGGAGCCGGACCTCGGCGATCCGCTTGACCGCGCGCGAGCGCTGGTCGGCGGAAAATTCGTGGTCGCGATAGACGGTCAGCCCTTCCTTCAGGCAAAGCTGGAACCAATCACGGCAAGTGATTCTGTTTCCTGTCCAATTGTGAAAATATTCATGCGCGATGATCGCCTCGATATTGGCGAAGTCGGCGTCGGTGGCTGTGTCTTCGTCGGCAAGTACATATTTGTCGTTGAAGATGTTGAGGCCCTTGTTTTCCATCGCCCCCATGTTGAAGTCGGAGACGGCGACGATGTTGAACACGTCGAGATCGTATTCGCGCCCGAACGCCGTCTCGTCCCAGATCATCGAACGTTTCAGCGCATCCATGGCGTAGGCCGTGCGGTCCTGCTTGCCGTGTTCGACATAGATGCCGAGTTCGACCGACCGGCCCGAGCGCGTGACCAGCTGGTCCTTGACGAAGGCGAGGTCGCCGGCAACCAGCGCGAACAGATAGGACGGCTTGGGAAAAGGGTCGTGCCAGACGGCGAAATGGCGGCCATCCGGCAAGGCGCCGGTTTCGCCCGGATTGCCGTTGGAAAGCATGAGCGGGGTTGATCGGCGGTCCGCCTCGATGCGCACCGTGTAGACCGATAGGATGTCCGGCCGGTCGAGGAAATAGGTGATGCGACGGAAGCCCTCGGCCTCGCATTGGGTGCAATAGACGCCGTTGGAGCGATAGAGCCCCATCAGCGCTTCGTTGCGCGCCGGCGCGAGCCGGGTTGTCATGGTGAGCGTGAACGTCCTTGCCGCGGGCAGCGCGTGCAGGCTCAGCCGGTCGGGCGAAACCGTGCGGTCGTCCTCGGCGACCGGCTTGCCGTCGATCTCAACCGATACGAGGTCGAGTCCGTCGCCATCGAGCACCAGTGGCGTCTTTCCCCGCCTCGCGCCGTCGCGCCGTTCGATCGCAAGTTCGGTGATCACCAACGTCTGTTCCGGGTCGAGCCGGAAGGTGAGATGGGTCGCGGGGATGAGGTAGTCGGAGGGGCTGTAATCCTCGAGCTTGAAAACCTGACCGGTATCCGAACGCATGCTCCGACCTTTCCCTGGAGTGCGCCACGGCCGTTGCCGGTTACGGCCGGACGTGGCACAACAAATTCGTCCGTCTGCCCTTTACACGACACGGCGGCTCGACAAAACTGAGGCGTGGCTTATCCCGCCGTGGTTCTCCAAATCAACGATCGGACTATGACATGACGGTGTTGACGCCGAAATTCGGAATGGGCGCTTCGGTCCTGCGTGTCGAGGACGCCGCCTTCATCACCGGCAAGGGCCGGTATACCGACGACATCGCGCCCGAGGGCACCTTGCATGGTTACGTGCTGCGCTCACAGATGGCCAATGCCGGCTTCAAGATAGGGTCGACGGACGCTGCTAAGGCCGCGCCCGGCGTGCACCTTGTACTGACGGGTGCCGATATTGCTCATCTCAACCCGCTGAAATCGCCGGCCATGCAGCGCCAGCCTGACGGCACGCGCGCGCCGACCCGCGATATTCCGATCCTGTGCCGGGACCAGGTGCGTTATGTCGGCGACGCGATCGCCTTCGTCGTCGCCGAAAGCCGCGCCCAGGCCCAGGACGCGGCCGAGATGATCGATGTCGCATTCGAGGACCGGCCGGCGATCGCCGCGACCGCCAGCGCACTGGACGCCGACGCGCCGCTGGTGTGGCCCGAGGCGGGCTCCAACAAATCCTTCGAATATCTGCTCGGCGAGCGCGAAAAGGCCGACACCGCCTTCGCCAAGGCGACGCGCTTTGCCCGCATCGCCTTCCGCAACAACCGGCTGGTCTGCAACTATATGGAGCCGCGTGCCGCGCTCGGCGAATGGCGCGCCGACGAGGACCGTTTCGTGTTGACCACCGGCTCGCAGGGCGTGCATTCCATGCGCCGCATCATCGCCGAGCAGGTGTTCGCCATGCCGGCGGAAAAGCTGCGGGTTGTGACGCCCGATGTCGGCGGCGGGTTCGGCCCCAAAACCTTCGTCTATCGCGAGTATCCGCTGGTGCTGGAAGCGGCCAGGCGGCTCGGCCGTCCGGTCAAGTGGACCGGCGACCGCGCGGAGCATTTCATGACCGACGCGCAGGGGCGCGACAATCAGGTCGAGGCGGAAATGGCCATGGACGACGACGGCCGTTTCCTTGGCCTGCGCGTCGCTATCGTCGCCAATATGGGCGCCTACAACTCCCAGTACGGGCCGTTCATTCCGTTTGTCGGCGCGACCATGTCGACCGGTGTCTACGATATCCAGGCGCTCGACGTTTCGATCGCTGGCGTGTTCACCAACACCTGTCCGGTCGACGCCTATCGCGGCGCCGGACGGCCGGAAGCCGCGTTCCTGCTGGAAAAGCTCGTCGACGAATGCGCGCGCGAGATGGGGCTGGCGCCCGACGAGATCAGGCGGCGTAACTTCATCCGCCCAGAGCAGTTTCCCTATCGCACCCAGACCGGGCGTCTCTACGATGTCGGCGAGTTCGAGGGCCACATGGACCAGGCGCTGGAGCGGGCCGATTGGGCGGGCTTTGCCGAACGCGCGGGCGCCTCGCGCGCCCGTGGCCGGCTGCGTGGCATCGGCATGGCGACCTATATCGAGGCTTGCGCTTTTGCCGGTTCCGAACCCGCCCATGTCGAGTTGAACGGCGACGGTACGGTGACGCTCAAGATCGGCACCCAGTCGAACGGGCAGGGTCACGCCACCGCCTATGCGCAGTTCGTGTCGGAAAAGCTCGATCTGCCGATCGACCGCATCACGGTGCATCAGGGCGACACCGACGCGCTTGCAACCGGCGGCGGCACCGGGGGATCGCGCTCGATCCCGCTCGGCGGGGTGTCGGCGGCACGGGCCGGCGAGGATCTTGCCGGCAAGATCCGCAAGATCGCCGCCGATGAACTCGAGGCGGCCGCCGCCGACATCGAACTCGTCGATGGCACGGCGCGCATCGTCGGCACCGACCGGTCGATGGATTTCGCCGCCATCGCCAAGGCGGCAGGCAAGCCCGAGGACCTGAAGGGCATGGGCGAGTTCGTCCAGGACGAGGCGACCTATCCGAACGGCACCCATATCTGCGAACTCGAAATCGAGCCGCATACCGGCGATGTCGAAATCCTGACCTACACCATCGTCGATGATTTCGGTGCGACGGTGAACCCGGTCCTGCTTGCCGGCCAGGTCCATGGCGGCGTGGTTCAGGGCGCCGGCCAGGCACTGATCGAAGACACCGTCTATGCCGAGGACGGCCAGCTTATCACGGCGAGCTTCATGGATTACGCCATGCCGCGCGCCGATGATGTGCCGTCCTTTTCGTTCGAGACCCGCAACGTGCCGTCCACCACCAATGCGCTCGGCATCAAGGGGGCGGGCGAGGCCGGCACGATCGGCGCCACGCCGGCCGTCATGAACGCCGTCACCGACGCGCTCTATCGCGGCTACGGCATCCGTCATATAGACATGCCGGCGACGCCATCGCGTATCTGGCAGGCGATCGCGGACGCTGCCACGACGTGAGTCCGCTGCCGGACGACGATCGAAGACCGCTCACCGGGATCACGCTCAAGGTCGCCGCGGTCTGCGCTTTCGTCGCCATGTCGACCTTCATCAAGGCCTCGGGCGAAGTGCCGCCCGGCCAGATCGTGTTCTTCCGCTCGCTGTTCGCCGTCATCCCGGTGGTGGCGGTGATGGTTTTCCGCCGCGAACTCGCCGTCGCCTTCCGCACCAGCCGGCCGCTGAGCCATATCGCGCGCGGCGTCGTCGGTGTCATCGCCATGGGGCTCGGCTTTTTCGCCCTGACGCGTCTGCCGCTGCCGGAATGGATCGCCATCAACTACGCCCAGCCGCTGATCGTGGTGATGCTGAGCGCGCTGGTCTTCGGCGAGACGGTGCGCATCTTCCGCTGGGGCGCGGTGGTGGTCGGGCTGATTGGTGTCACGATCATCTCCTGGCCCAAGCTCACGCTCTTGTCGTCGGGCGCGGACCTTGGCCGCGGCGAGGCGCTTGGCGTGCTGGCCGCCCTGGTTGGCGCGGTGGTCTCGGCGGTCGCCATGCTGCTGGTACGCCGGCTGGTCAAGACGGAGGGATCGCCGACGATCGTGTTCTGGTTTTCCGTCACCGCCACCGTCGCCGGGCTGTTGACCCTGCCGTTCGGCTGGGCGGCGCTGGCCCCGCTGCAGGCGGTGATGCTGGTCATGGCGGGACTGTGCGGCGGCGTCGGACAGATTCTGATGACGGAAAGCTATCGCCACGCCGACATGTCGACCATCGCGCCGTTCGAATACACCTCCATGCTGCTCGGCATCGCCATCGGCTATACGGTTTTCGGCGATATCCCCACCATCCACGTCATCGTCGGCGGGGCGATTGTCGTCGGCGCGGGCCTGTTCATCATCTGGCGCGAGCATCGGCTCGGCCTGGAGCGCGGCGCCGCCCGTAGGGTGACTCCGCCGCAGGGATGAGGGTTCAGGACGGCGTGCTTTTCGCGCTTTCGTCGGCGGCGAGCGCGCGCAGGATTTCTCCGGAACGCGCGTCGGCGGGGAAAAACGATTCGATCGCCAGTTCCGACAGAGACACGTCGAGCGGCGTGCCGAAGACCGTGATCGTCGAGATCAGCGACAGCACCTCCTCGCCAATCTTAAGCTTCAGCGGCACCACGACCAGCGGGCCCTCGGGTTGGCGGGTTTTCGGCCGGTCGCGCGCCGGTGCCGGATAGCCGCGCAATTCGTCTTCGAGTGTCGCCAGCCCGGCATCGGCCACGGTCTCATTGAGGCGACGCAGCCGCTCCAGAAGGTGGTCGCGCCATTCGGCGAGGTTGACGATGCGCGGCGCGAGCCCGTCCGGATGCAGGCTGAGCCGCAGCACGTTGACGGGCGGTTCCAAAAGGGCGGGATCGGCGGCGCCCTGAAGAAATGGCGCGATCGCCCGGTTGGCCTTGACCAGGTTCCAGTGCCGGTCGACGGCGATCGCCGGAAACGGCTCATGCCCCTTCAGCACCTGCTCGACCGCGGCCATGGCCTGGCCGAGCGATGGATCATCAAGTGAGCGCTCGGCGAAACCCGGCGCATAGCCGGCCGCCAGCAGGATGCGGTTGCGCGCGCGCAGCGGCACGTCCAGCCGCTCGGCCAGATGCAGCACCATATCGCGCGAGGGCGTTGCGCGACCGCTTTCCACGAAACTCAGATGGCGTTGCGATATCTCGGCCTCGAGCGCGAGGTCGAGTTGGCTCATCCGCCTGCGGGTGCGCCATTCGCGGATCAGGCCGCCGGCGGTAGGGGAGGGGTTCGTGCTCATAAATGATTGATAACCGAGCCCGGCGCGCATTCCCATTACCTTGCGGGTAATCGCCAGCGTCGCGATCCGACGTCATGGTTCGCTCCAGTCGGACGCAACCGCCGCCATAGGCCGCGGCGCCGACCAACACGGATTGAGGAGATTTACCATGACTGTCACCGTCACGCCCTTCCTGCGCAATGCGCTTTATCTGGACGCTGTCGTCAGCGGCGCGGCCGCCGTGTTGATGGCGGGCGGCGCCGGGCTGCTGTCGCCGCTGCTCGGCCTGCCGCAGCCTTTGCTGTTATGGGCTGGGCTGGTGCTGTTTCCTTTCGTCGCCATGCTGGTTTTTGCGGCCCGCAGGGAGCGGATCGCACACCTTCTCATGATCGACATCGTCGCCCTCAACGCGCTGTGGGTCGCGGCGAGCTTCGGCATGCTGATCGCCGGGCTGGTCGAGCCCAACCTGCTCGGCATCGCCTTCGTTGTCGCCCAGGCGCTCGCCGTCACCGCTTTTGCCGTGCTCCAGGTCGCGAGCCTGCGTGCGGCCGGGGCGCAAGGCGCCTGATCGACTATCGACGCGGCGCCCGGGTGTCGCCGGGCCGGGACCGAAAGGAAAAGACGATGATACATCCCGATGCGCGACAATGGATCGACCAGGTGCTTGCCGGTTCGCCGGTCGCCCGTCGGATCGGTCTGCGGTTCACGACGGTCGAACCCGACCGGGTCGTTGCGACGCTCCCCTTCGATCCCGACAATGTGACAGTGGACGACATCGTCCATGGCGGCGTCATCGCCACGCTGATCGACATTGCCGGCGCGGCGGCGTCCGCGTCGGGGATCGGCGACAGCGTTGCCGGCGGCGCCACCGCGACCATGAGCATCGCCTATCTCGCGCCGGCGCACGCCTGTGATCTCGCGGCCGAGGCGGTCGTGGTCCAGCGCGGACGCACGCAGACGGTGGCCGATATCGCCGTGCGCGATCCGCGGGGACGGGCGATCGCCACTGGCATCGTCACAAGTCGCATCTTCCTGCGCGAGGCATAAATGGCTTGAGTCGCCCGGCCCGGATCAGACACCGAGCGCGGCTAGAAGAACGCGGACGCTCATGAAGATGATGATCAGCGATCCGGGCGTCCACAGGGCCGCGCGTATGTCGTGGATCTGGCCGGTGAAATAGGCGCCGAAATGCAGGAAACGCGTGACGGCGTAGCCGTAGAACAGAAGCTGCGCCAGCCAGAGCGGCGGCGCGGTGAGTGTGTAGAGAAATCCGGCGACCAGGAAAAACGGCACGTTTTCCAGATCGTTCATTTGGATGCGCCGGACGCGTTCGACGCGTTCGTTGGGCTGGAGCTGTACAGGATCTGGATTGGGGTTGAGGCGCGTTGGCTTGATGTCCTCGGGCGCCCGCAGCCCGGCATTTTCCTGCATCATGCGCACGACCGTCAGCCACGACATCGCCACGACCTTCAGGATCATCAGGCTTGCCGCAATCGCATAAGCGGCAAGGATCGGGTCGGAAAGCGATAGGGTTTGCATTGTTCCCTCCGGATTTTTGGTCGCCGATCAACCTTCAAGGACTGTCCCGGAGCTCCTGCAATTTCAGTTTCAGGGCCAGAAAATCCCGCCAGGCCAGGCGCTTGTGGGCCGGATTGCGCAACAGATAGGCCGGATGCAGGGTCGGCATAGCCGGAATCTCGATCCCCGAGGCGGTTGTGTGCGTGCGCCAGCTGCCGCGCATGCGCAAAATGCCCTCCTGGGTGCGCAGCAGCGCCTTCGCCGACGGGCCGCCGAGGGTGACGAGCACTTTCGGCGCGGCGAGCTCGATCTGGCGCTCGATGAACGGCCGGCAGATTTCCGTCTCCAGCGGCGTCGGCGTGCGGTTGCCGGGCGGACGCCAGGGGATCACGTTGGCGATATAGGCTTTGCCGCGGTCGAGGCCGATCGCGGCCAGCATGCGGTCGAGCAGCTTGCCCGAGCGCCCCACGAAGGGCAGGCCCTGAAGATCCTCGTCGCGGCCCGGCGCCTCACCGACGAACATCACGTCGGCGGTGGGATCGCCGTCGGAAAAGGCCAAATTCTTGGCGGTGAATTTCAAATTGCAGCCGTCGAAATCCGCCAGCAGCGCCCGCAATTCCTCCAGCGAGCCGGCGGTACGCGCGAGCTCGCGGGCCCGTTCGGTCTGGCGCTCGTCGGGGATCGCAGCCGGGGTCGGCACGGGCTCGTCCGTGACCGCTCGTGCGGGCGTGGTCGGGCGCGCTTGCGCCGGCGCTTCCCGCTCGCCGTCCGCAGGCGCTGCCTGTCGCACGCGCGCCGGCGGCTTCTTCGAAGCCAGACGGTTGACGGGCTCTTCCCCAAGCGCCTCGTCGGCGCCGCTGTCGGCATAAAAGAAAAGCAGTTCGCGCAGGTCGCTCACGCCGTCACCTTGTTCTTGGTCCCTGATCAGTAGAGCTTTCGCGCCGTGATGAAAACGGCCCGCGCTGTTTTACGACAGCGGGATGCGTGGATCCTGGACCAGGAAGAAGGTCAATTTCGGGGTGAAATCCGAAATCAGGAAGCCGAAATCGGTCTGTTTGCCGGGATCGACGGTCCCTTCTGTGAAAAGCAGCCGGTCATAGGGCTCGAAATCGCGTTGATGACGGGCGAACCCGCCGGAAAACACGCCTTCTTGCCCGACCTGGCGCTGGTTGAAGGACAGGCCGTCGCCAAACACGCTCGGCTGGCCGAGCGTTTCTTGAAGCTCGAACTCGAATTCGTGCCAGGCAAGTCCGCTGGCGTTACGCGCCACCACGACCAGTCTGAGAAACCCGTTGGCGAACTTGCCGTCGAAACTGTAGAGCCGGATCGGCGCTTCGGCCCGGATCACCAGCGTCACCGGGCTGGCCGAATAGAACTCCTGCGTCAGTACGACCGGATCGTCGCGTGTGCCGACGCCGCTGGCCGACAGGATCGTGAAGCCGCCCAACTCGTCGGAAAAGGAATAGGCGCCGGCGCGCCAACGCTTCCCGTCTTGCGCTGCGGCGGGCGGCGCCAGGGCAGTCAGCCACAAGAGGGCGGCAAGCCAACGACCCAGTCGCGTGGCCGCGCGCCGTTTGCGTGCCGTTTCCATCGGCCAAGTATGCCCGACTTTGCGGCCCGGACAAGGCGGGGTCGCAGTCTGGATGTTTTTTGACGTTTACGTTAAAGTAAGTATGTTGACGCGCAAAACAGCGGCGCTGTGTCGCCATCACGGTTTCTTTCGTTCGCGCCGCCGCTAAGGTATGGCGGAGGAAGTTTTTTTGTGACAGGCGAAGGTCGAATGATGGTGCTACGGGCGCCGATTTGGAGGAGTGAATGAGCGAAGCCGAACGCGAAAGCATGGAATTCGACGTGGTGATCGTCGGCGCGGGACCGGCGGGACTGTCCGCGGCGATCCGTTTGAAGCAGCTCAATGCCGACCTGTCCGTCGTCGTGCTCGAAAAGGGCGCCGAGGTTGGCGCGCATATTCTCTCAGGCGCCGTGGTCGATCCGGTCGGCATCGACAAGCTGTTGCCGGACTGGCGCGATGATGCTGACCATCCCTTCAAGACGGCCGTCGCCGACGACCAGTTTTTGCTTCTGGGACCGGCGGGCTCGATCCGCATTCCCAATTTCCTGATGCCGCCGCTGATGAACAATCACGGCAACTATATCGTTTCGCTCGGCAATGTCTGCCGCTGGCTGGCCGGCCGTGCCGAGGCGCTCGGCGTGGAAATCTATCCCGGTTTCGCCGCCGCCGAAGTGCTCTACGACGATGCCGGCGCCGTCATCGGCGTCGCCACCGGCGACATGGGCGTCGAGCGCGATGGTAGCAAGGGGCCGAACTACGCGCCGGGCATGGCGCTGCTCGGCAAATACACGCTGATCGGCGAGGGCGTGCGTGGCTCGCTGGCCAAACAGCTGATTGCCAAGTTCGATCTCGACCGGGACAGCGAGCCGCAGAAATTCGGCATCGGGCTCAAGGAACTCTGGCAGGTCAAGCCGGAAAACCACAAGCCGGGCCTCGTCCAGCATTCCTTCGGCTGGCCGCTCGACAGGCAGACCGGCGGCGGCTCCTTCCTCTATCATCTGGAGGACAATCAGGTCGCGGTCGGGTTCGTCGTTCACCTGAACTACAAAAACCCCTATCTCGCGCCCTTCGCCGAATTCCAGCGTTTCAAGACGCATCCGGCGATCCGCGCTACCTTCGAGGACGCCAAGCGCGTCTCCTACGGCGCCAGGGCGATCACCGAGGGCGGTTTCCAGTCTGTGCCCAAGCTCGTCTTCCCGGGCGGCGCGCTGCTCGGCTGCTCGGCCGGCTTCGTCAATCTGCCGCGCATCAAAGGCTCTCACAATGCGGTGCTGTCGGGCATGATGGCGGCCGAAAGCGCGGCCGAGGCGCTGGGCGCCGGCCGGGCGGGTGACGAGCTTGGCGGTTATGACGAGGCCTGGCGGGCAAGCGAAATCGGCCGTGACCTGAAGAAGGTGCGCAATGTCAAGCCGCTGTGGTCGCGCTTCGGGCTTTATCTCGGCGTCGGACTCGGCGGGTTCGACATGTGGCTGAACACGCTGTTCGGCTTTTCGCTGTTCGGCACGCTCAAGCACGGCAAGACCGATGCGGCAGCACTCGAGCCGGCCTCCGCGCACAAGAAGATCGACTATCCAAAGCCCGACGGCGTTCTGACCTTCGATCGTCTGTCCTCGGTGTTTTTGTCCAACACCAACCACGCAGAGGACCAGCCGGTCCACCTCCAAGTCAAGGACATGGAACTGCAAAAGGTTTCGGAGTTCGACAAGTTCGCAGGGCCTTCGGCGCGCTATTGCCCGGCCGGCGTCTATGAATGGGTCGATGCGGAGGGCGATTCCGTCGCCGACAAGCCCGGCACCGCCGACGCGCGTTTCGTCATCAACGCGCAGAACTGCGTGCACTGCAAGACCTGCGACATCAAGGACCCGAACCAGAACATCAACTGGGTGCCGCCGCAGGGCGGGGAGGGGCCGGTCTACCCGAATATGTGAGCCCGGCCGACCGCGCCCGGTTGGGTTAAAGACGATGCGTCACCGGCTGGCCGCGTGTGCGATCGCCACGATCGGCTCCGCGCCGGCGGGCGTATCGAGCACGAAATCGGCCAGAACCGGCACATGGTCGGAACCCGCGTCCTCGCCGGTCCGGGTTTGGATGAGCCGGATGCCGCCCCTCGTCATCACGTGGTCGATCGGCAAGCCAAGCGCCGGCCTCAGCGATGGCGGCAATGCGTGATGCAGCCAGGTGACGCCGACGCGCGGCGGGGCCTCGAAACCGCCATCCGTCACGAACCGGGTGAAAAATGCGCTCCACGGCGTAGCGTTGAAGTCGCCGGCCAGGATCGTCGGGCCGTCCAGCGCGGCGATTGCCGGGGCAAGCCTGGCGGCTTCGACGACCTGCTTTGATGGCCACGGCCAGCCGAAATGCACCGCCGCCACGGTGATCGTCGTGCCGCCGAGATCGATGCCCGCATGCGCGAAGCGGCCGCCGAGCGCGCAGGATTTTTCGGCTGTTTCAGCAAACGGCCGGCGCGACAGGATTGCGACGCCGCCGACGCCCGCTCTCGCCGCGCAGACCAGCCGGTGCGGATAGGCGACGGCGATCCGCTCGATCGCCACCCGCCAATGCGGCGAGACCTCGTTGAGGGTGACGATATCGGGGTGTGTGCGAGCGATCAGCGACAGGACCCGGTTGGGCTCGGGATGGTCGAAACGCAGGTTCAACTGCAAAAGCCGGTAGCGCGGGGCGTCCGGCCACCCGCTACCCGCCTCGGCCGCCGCCGGGCTGTGCCAGAACGGGTTCGAGAGCGTTGAGGCCACCGCCAGGCCCGCCACGATGGCGGCGCCGGCCCCGATCCGAGGCGCGCCGAGCGCAAAGACGATCAGTCCCGCAACAACCAGCAGTCCGGCGACATGGACCCGCAGATGCGCGAACGAATCGAACGCCGGGTGGAGCGCTCCTGCAAAGCCGGCCGCAAGCGCCAGCGCCAGGCCCAGCGTGGCCGCCAGGCAAACGCTTGAGAACAGGCTGCGTGCGCGGGATTTCTTGTGCGTCGAACCGGTCATGCCTCGCCTTGAAGCCGGCAAGTGCGGCACGATCATGGTCGCGCCGCGACGAGCTATTGGAAGGCGGTCTCCGAAAAGCTCCTCAGCTTGCGCGAATGCAGTCTCTCGGGCGGCATTTCGGCGAGCTTTTCCAGCGCCCGGATGCCGATCGTCAGGTGCTGGGCGACCTGGCGCTTGTAGAAGTCGGTCGCCATGCCCGGCAGCTTCAGTTCGCCGTGCAGCGGCTTGTCGGAAACGCACAGCAACGTGCCGTAGGGCACGCGGAAGCGGAACCCGTTGGCGGCGATGGTGGCCGATTCCATGTCGAGCGCGATCGCCCGCGACTGCGACAGGCGCTGCACCGGCCCGCGCTGGTCGCGCAATTCCCAGTTGCGATTGTCGATGGTTGCGACCGTGCCGGTACGCATGATGCGCTTGAGCTCGTAGCCGGCCAGGCCCGTGACTTCCGCGACCGCCTCCTGCATGGCCACTTGCACTTCGGCCAGCGCCGGGATCGGTACCCAGACCGGGAGATCGTCGTCCAGCACATGGTCTTCGCGCACATAGGCGTGCGCCAGCACGTAATCGCCGAGCGCCTGGGTGTTTCTCAGGCCGGCGCAATGGCCAAGCATCAGCCAGGCATGCGGCCGCAGCACCGCGATATGGTCGGTGATGGTCTTGGCGTTGGACGGGCCGACGCCGATATTGACCATGGTGATGCCCGAATGGTCTGGCCGGGTCAGATGATAGGCCGGCATCTGCGGCAGCCGCGGCGCCGCCTGGCCGCTTCCCGGAGCGCTTTCGCCGGCGTCGGTCACCAGATTGCCGGGTTCAACGAAGCTTGTGTAACCTTCGCCGCCCTTGGCCATCAGCGTGCGCGCATGGGCACAGAATTCGTCGATATAGAACTGGTAGTTGGTGAACAGCACGAAATTCTGGAAATGGCTCGCGCTGGTCGCGGTGTAGTGCGACAGCCGGTGCAGCGAATAGTCGATCCGCTGGGCCGTGAACGGCGCGATCGGCATCGGTTCGCCCAGGGCGAGCTCGTGCGTTCCGTTGACGATATGGTCGTCCGTGCCGTTGAGGTCGGGCACGTCGAACAGATCGCGCAGCGGCCGTTTGATGCTGTCGGCCACCGCCGCCTCGACATAGGCACCTTCGCCGAACGCGAAATGCAGCGGGATCGGGGTTTCGGATTCGCATACGGTGATCGGCACGCCGTGATTGCGGATAATCAATGCCAGCTGATCGGTCAGGTAGCTCTCAAAAAGGTCCGGCCGGGTGATGGTGGTCGAATATTGCCCCGGCGAGGGCATGTGGCCGTAGGCAAGCCGCGTGTCGATCTGGTCGTAGCTCGACACGGTGACGCCGATCTCGGGGTAATAGGCGCGGTAGCGCCGGTCGGCCGCGCCGCCATCGGCGAGGCCGTTGAAGGATGCGCGCAGGAACGCGGTGTTGCGCTCATAGAGCGCTCGGAGCGCCCGCACCGCCGCCTTGGCGTCGGTAAAACTCTGCCGGATATAGGGTTCGGGTCGCTCGATCGTCTCGATCGGCTGTGGATAGATTCGCTTTTCCATATCCCATTATAGAGAGACTCGGCGCGTTCGGGGAGGGGGCAGGCGACGTCGCGGCGGTTTATCGCGCACGCCGCAGCCCGACAACGATCACCAGCCCGGCGCCGCTGGTCGCACTGATGTCGCCTCCGACCAGGATCGCATCGTTCCCGCCCTTCGCCGGCATGGCGAGAAGCGGCACGCACAAGGCCGCGGCGAGAACTGCGAAGCGGGCGGCGGCGGCAAGCACCGCCGGGATACGGGCAACGGGATTGTTCACTGTGGGGAGCTTTCCGGATTGACGTTATTGTTCTTTTGGACGCGCTGTATCAGCGCGCCGGCGGTGTGCAGACTAGGCCCTGTTCGAACACACACGGGATGAACAGGCCGATTTCGAACGAGCGCGCCGGGCGGCTGACTTCGGCGACGAGGATCGAAAAGCCGAACCCGAAAATCAGGACAAGCAGCGTGACTATGGTGAGGCGGCGCGCGAGCATGTGTTTTCCCTTCTTGCGCCTCCTTCTCCCATGACGGGCCTGAACCTGCCCTGAGAGCGCCGTTCATCGGCCGTTCATGTGGTCACATGCGGGTGGGAAGAAGAAAGTCCGTGCGCCGCTGGCGCCCGTTTGCAACGAAAAACCCCGCCGCGGAGCGACGGGGTTTGCCAAGGCTTTTTGGGGCGACAAGCGACTGCGCGTCGTCCGACCGATATTACGTATGCTGCCTCCGGCGCGGCTTACTGCTTCTTCCAGGCCTGCGATTTGCAGATCAGTCCACCGAATACGCAGCCGCTCATCTTCATCGAGGATCCCGAGATAGACGCTTTGCCCGAATAGGTCTTGTCGTCGGCCGGGTCGGTGATCTTGCCCTTGTATTTGCCGCCGCCGCTCGCCTGCATCTGACCGATCTGCTTGCCCTTGTGCGCACCGGTCTTCAGCGTGATGCAGAAACTGCCGCCGCATTTGGCAATGCCGGCGGTTTCGCCGGATTCTGTTTTCCAGTTTCCCTCGATCGGGTCGGCCAAGGCCGCTCCGGCCGACAAAAACACGGTTGCAAGGGTGATCGCGAAAAGTCTCTTCATCCGTTTCCTCCCTGGTCGGGGTTGAACCCCCTCGTCTTACGCAAACGTCAACGTAAACCAGCTCGCGCCGCAGCGAAAGTCGTCATGCTGGGGAATTTGTGCCGATTTGGCGAGCGAATTTCGGGCGTTCCTCATCGGCCCATTCGTGACCGTGGTTAGCCAAACCTTGCCGGCGCCCGTCGGCATTTTAACGACACAGGCGCTGATTCCCCGGAATCCCGCAGGGTGTGATCCTTAACGAATTCCTTGGTTTACATCTTGTTTTCATTTCATTTTCTCCAAATTAAGCACGCCATTTAACGGCGGATTCAAGCCTCGTCGCCATTCTCGAAACCATCGAAACGGCGGCACACCGAACCCAACCGGGCCGCCACGACGGGACACAACAGGGGACTGAAAAATGGCGCGATATGAGATGCTTGAAGCCGGTGTTGGCGGTATCGGAAACACGGCCCAGGCCGACATTCTGTTCGAGCTCGGTATGATGTATGCGACCGGTCGCGATTGCGACGTCGACATGGTGGCGGCACATAAATGGTTCAACATTGCCGCCATCAAGGGCTCGGAGCGCGCCGTGGCGCTGCGCGGCGAGATCGCCGCCTCCATGTCCAAGATGGAAATCGCCCGCGCCCTGCGCGAGGCGCGCGAATGGATGACCATGCATTGAGCCCGGCCCTCACGGCCAGGCGGCGGGCGGGGGCAAAGGCCGCCGGGGCGTCGCCAACCAGGAAAGCCGCGCTGGCCACGGATGGGCCGTCGCGGCTTTCGTGTTTTTGCAGGCCTGCATACGCGCCCGAAAAGAACTTGAGGCCCGGAACGCCGGCCACGGGCAGCGCGATGTCTACCAGCCGGGTGGCCGTTGCCGCCGCCATCAGCATGAGCGGCTCCGGTAGTCGGACGCTTTCGCGTTGGTCGTATTTGTAGCCGATCGCCCAGCCGATCCCGAACGGACCGGCGAAAGACGGCACGTTCGGGCCACATGCAGGCCCCTTCGACGAGGCGGACCGAGCGCGGCCTGCCAAGCGTTACGATCACTCGGCGGCGGCGAACCGTACCAGCATCGTTCCGTCGGTGACCTGCGCGCCCTCGGCCACGATTTCGGCAATCGTGCCGTCCTGGCCGGCGGCGATGGTGTGTTCCATCTTCATCGCCTCCAGCACCAGCAAAGCCTGACCTTTCGTCACCCGGTCGCCCTCGGCCGCGCGCGCCACCTTGACCAGCCCCGGCATCGGGGCGCGGATCGTGTCCGTTCCGGCTGCCTGATCCTCGGCCTCGGCGACCGGATCGGGGATCGAGAAATTATGGCCGACCGCGCCCTCGAACACGGTCACATGACCGGGCCACAGCGCGACGGCGGCCGAACTGGCATGCAGCGCGTCGAACACGAACTCGCTTTTGTCGCCGAGCCTGACCGCAAAGGCCCCGCCGGGGCGGGCGGTGACACTGGCCGTGATCTCCTCGCCGTCGCGGATGAGCCGCACGCGCCGCGCGATCGGGTTGAAATGCGCATAGCCGGCAAGCGTGTCCCATGGATCGGCCGAGGTTGCATCGTGGACCGCACCCGAGGCGGCGAGCGCCGCCCGCGCCACGACGGCCGCGCCGGGCGCGGCGATCGCGGTTAGGGTCTCCTGCTTGCGCGCGATCATACCGGTGTCGACCTCGCCGGCCGAAAAATCGGCGTCGCCGGCGAGCGCGGCCAGGAACGGGATATTGACGATCGAGCCCGCGACCTGCGTTTTTTCCAGCGCCGCGATCAGGCCGCCAAGCGCTGCCGCGCGGTCCGCCCCCTTGGTGACCAGCTTGGCGATCATCGGGTCGTAGAAGGGCGAGATCGCGTCACCGGCCGCAACCCCGGTGTCGACGCGCACCACCGTGTCGCCGCCGATGTCACCTGGGAACGCCAGGTGATGCAGGGTTCCGATCGCCGGCAGGAAATCGCGCGTGGCGTCCTCGGCATAGATTCGCGCCTCGAAGGCGTGGCCGTCGAGCCGAATGTCCTCCTGCGTCTTCGGCAGGGCCTCGCCGGCGGCCACGCGCAACTGCCACTCGACCAGGTCGACGCCCGTCACCATCTCGGTGACCGGATGCTCGACCTGCAGTCGCGTATTCATCTCCATGAACCAGAACCGGTCCGGCTTGAGCCCGTCCGAGGCGTCGACGATGAACTCGATCGTGCCGGCCCCGCTATAGTCGATCGCGATCGCCGCCTTCACCGCTGCAGCGGTCATGGCCGCGCGCATCTCGGTGGTCATGCCAGGCGCCGGCGCCTCCTCGATCACCTTCTGGTGCCGGCGCTGGGCCGAGCAGTCGCGTTCGTAAAGATGCACCGCATGGCCGTGATCGTCGCCGAACACCTGCACCTCGATATGGCGGGGTTTTTCGACATATTTTTCGATCAGCACCCTGGGGTCGCCGAAGGCCGCCTTGGCCTCGCGCTGTGCCGCCGCCAGCGCCTCGGCGAAATCGGCCGGATCGTCGACCCGGCGCATGCCCTTGCCGCCGCCGCCGGCGCGCGCCTTGATCAGCACCGGATAGCCGATCTCCTTGGCCTTGCCGGCCAGAAGCACCAGC
This sequence comes from Nitratireductor arenosus, assembly GCF_009742725.1. GTDB lineage: Bacteria > Pseudomonadota > Alphaproteobacteria > Rhizobiales > Rhizobiaceae > Mangrovimarina > Mangrovimarina arenosa. Next base: position 140,052 of record NZ_WPHG01000008.1, read on the forward strand.
GCCTGGCCGTCGCCGTGATAGCCGGGCACGACCGGCACGCCGGCCTTTTCCATCAGCCGCTTGGCGGCGTCCTTCAGGCCCATGGCGCGGATAGAACCGGCCGACGGGCCGATGAACACCAGCCCCGCGGCGACCACCTGGTCGACGAAATCGGGATTCTCCGACAGGAAGCCGTAGCCGGGATGGATCGCCTCGGCGCCGGTCTCCCGCGCCGCCTCGATGATCCGTTCGCCGACCAGATAGCTTTCCGCCACCGGCGCGGGGCCGATCGCCACCGCCTCGTCGGCCATCGCCACATGCATGGCGCGCCGGTCGGCCTCGGAATAGACCGCGACCGTCTTGACGCCGAGGCGCCGGGCGGTGCGGATGACGCGACAGGCGATTTCGCCGCGATTGGCGATCAGGATCTTGGAAAACATTCATCCTCCACGAAAGGCGCCGAACGACCCGCCGGTTAAGCCATGTCCGGGCGGCCAAGTCCAGCCGGCGCCGGCGCTGAAAGCTTGCCAAATCGGGCCGTTTGTGAACAGTGCCCGTCACTGCACCCCATCCGAACCGATTTGTCGAAGAGGATCATCGATTGCGGACCGGCCTGCGCGTTTTCTGTTTCCTTGCCGGCTTGCCGGCCTCGGCGCTGCCGGCGGCGGCGGCTGACTGGAAACCGGTCGAGAAAATCGTGACCTACGCGATCTCGGGGCGAACCGGCATCGAACTTTATCGCTCGATCGGCGAGAACGGCCCGAAGATCGGCGTCGGCCGCGCCATCGCCTATACCGATTTCGACCTGAAATGGTCGCGCAACTATGTGCCGGAGCGGGGCGGCTGCACGCTTGCCGCCGCGCGGCCTCATCTTATCATCACGTACCGGCTGCCGAAACCGAAGGGCACGCTGCCGCCCGAGACGCGTCCGCGCTGGAAGCGCTTCATCGACGGGATCGAAAAACACGAGCGCGTGCATGGCGCGCTGATCGTGGAATTGGTCGAAAAGATCGAGGCGGTCTCGGTTGGGCTGCGGACCGAAAACGATCCCAAATGCCGGAAGATCCGCGTCGAGCTGACCGAAAAACTGGCCGCGCTGTCGCAGGAACAGCGCCGCATGAGCCGTGAGTTCGACCAGGTCGAAATGAGCCAGGGCGGCAACGTCCAGCAGCTCGTGCTGGCGCTGGTCAATGGCGGATGAGGCCGGCACACCGCCCGCCGCGCACGGTCGTCTTAACCCTCTGGATAGCTTCGGCCCGTAAGGCGTGATCCTGCGGGATGGATGCCGGTCGCGACCAAGGCGATGTTGCGGCAGGCGCGCCAGGCAACCACCGAAGGGCGGAGGGTGACACGATGAGCAGCGCAACCGGTGCGGAGGCCCCGCATTCAGCGCCCCGTGGCGCCGCCTGGCGGCCGATGCTGGCCCCGCTTGCCGCGGTCGTGCTGATCGCGCTGGAACAGTTCCACATTGTCGATGAAACATCGGTGCCGTTTCTTTCGCTCGCCGGTGTCGTGCTGGTGGCGACGGTGTTTTCGGCCGTGCATTTCGCCGAAATTATCTCCGCGCGCATCGGCGAGCCGTTCGGGTCGATCGTGCTGGCCGGCGCGGTCACCGTCATCGAGGTGGCGCTGATCGTGTCGATGATGCTCGCCCCGTCGGAGGGCGACGTCACCGTCGCGCGCGACACGGTGTTCGCCACAGTCATGCTGGTGCTGAACGGCGTGGTCGGCCTGTGCCTGCTGACCGGCGGCCTGCGCCACCGCGAACAGTCCTTCCAGAGCCACGGCGCGGTCGCCGCCTTTTCCGTGGTCGGCGTGTTGGCGACGCTGACCCTGATCCTGCCGAATTTCACCCTGGCCGTCGACGGCCCTTATTATTCGACCGTTCAGCTCGCCTTCGTTACCGTGGTGTCGCTGGTACTTTATGGCACCTTCTTGTTCGTTCAGACTGTGCGTCATCGCGGCGACTTCCTCGACATCTCCACCCCGGGCGAGGCCGCCGGCCACGCCGTGCCCTCGAACGGCCAGACCGCGCTCGGCGCGGCGTTTCTGGCCTTGTCGCTGGCCGCCGTCATCATGCTGGCCGAGGCGCTGGCGCCGGCGGTCGAAAAGGGCGTTACGGCGATCGGCTTCGCCGAGGCCTTTGTCGGGGTGGTGATCGCCGCCATCGTCTTGCTGCCGGAAGGCATGACGGCGGTGCGCGCGGCCGCCCTCAACCGTCTGCAGACCAGCCTCAACGTGTCGACCGGTTCGGCGATCGCCAGCGTCGGCCTGTCGATCCCGGCGATCGCGATCGCCTCCTTCCTGCTCGGCAAGCCGCTCACGCTCGGGCTCGAGAGCGAGCATGTCGTGCTTCTGGCGCTGACCCTGTTTTCCGGCACGCTGACGCTGGCGACCGGCCGCACCACCATCCTGCAGGGCGTGGTGCACCTGGTGATCTTCGCCTGCTTCGTGCTCCTGGCCGCCGCGCCGTAGCGGCGGCGAAGGCGGGGCTTCGGAAGGTCGCGATCGCGAGGGCTGGCGAGCGGCGGTCGGCCGCGCGGATCATCGGCGTGTTCCCCGCCGTGCCGCTTACGCCTTGAAGCAGTGCTCGCGGTGCCAGGCGAGAAATCGCGGATGGGGGCGTTGCAGGCCGCGATGGGGAACGAGGGCACGCCCGCTGCGGTTGATCATCGCCCGCACACTGTCCTGGTCGTTGACCTGCCGCGACACCAGGATGCCGAAATCGTCGGCAAGCGAGATGAGCCCGCGATCGAACATCCAGTGGACGGTGCCGGAGAGCGCTATGCCATTGCGCAGACTGTCCGGCCCATTTGCCTCCACCGGGCGGATATGGGCGGCCTCGACCTCGGCGCGCCCGCGCCCGTTGATCAGCTTCAGGCCGGTGACGGCGCAGCGCTCGCCATAGGCACGAAGCACGACGCGGCGGAAGACGCGGTCGCGCACGATCCGCGACGTCAATTGTATCACGCGCTCGCGCTCGTGCTCGAACGGCACCTGCTCCTCGTCGATCTCGTAACGGGCCGCCTCGCCGACCCGCGGCAAAAACGCGTCCTCGTCACCTAGTCCGGCGGCAAGGATGCGGTGGAAATCGGCCGGCGCGAGCGGGCGCACGGCAGCCTGGGCACGGCCGGAGATCCTGCCGGCCTCGTTCAGAAGGCCACGCTCGATGACGCCGTCAGGACTGCTGAACGGCACCGGATCGGCAAAATCGAGATAGCTGCCTGGCTCGATGATCGCGAGATACATGCCGGGCACTGCTGGATCAGCGATCACCTCTTGAACTTTTGCCACCGCAAAATAGCCGCGCGTGGCAGGGACCTTGGTCGGTTCCAGATAGACGATCCAGCCGCCGACGCAGGCTTCCACACGGCTGAGATACATCGGCGGGAACTGGTAGCGCTCCGATGGGCTGTCGTCGTAGATAGAATCGGAGCGGTGAATGAAGACGCCGAAGGACATGAAGCCTTCGTAGCGCGATATTCGCGTGCCGACTATCTCCCGCTAGGCGGCAGCCTAGCGATCGAAATGCGGCCGGTAGGGCCAGTCGATGCCGTAGGCCTTGAGCGGCTCGATGAGATGGTTCGGATTGAAGCTGCGAATGCCGAAATGGCGGTAGAGCAGACCTTTCGCGGTCAGGCGGACGCTGCCGCTCTCGGCGGGGGTGTAGGCGGGTTTGAGGTCCTCGGTGTAAAGCCGCCCCAGCACCGGGATCGCCTTGTCCGGAGCCCAGCCGAGCACCTTTGCAGCCGCCGACAGGCGAACGAAGGCCGAGGCATGCTGAAGCAGGGCCTCCAGCGCGTCGCGGCCCTCGGGCTCTCTCAGCACCAGTTCCCTCAGGATGGGGACCGTCTTGTCGTAGAGCCTGTTCGCCGCCGGCGTGTCCTCGCGGCGGATCGCGAGCCGCCGCTGCTCCTCGTATTCGACCAGGGCGGCCACGAGCGCGCCAGTCGGCTTGTCAGAGATTGTCCGGGTCATAGCCAAGTCTGCCCTCCCGCTTGGCGGCAGCCTAGCGATCGAAATGCGGCCGGTAGGGCCAGTCGATGCCATAGGCCTTGAGCGGCTCGATGAGATGGTTCGGATTGAAGCTGCGAATGCCGAAATGGCGGTAGAGCAATTCTTTCGCGGTCAGGCGGACGTCACCGCTCTCGGCGGGGGAGTAGGCGGGTTTGAGGTCCTCGGTGTAAAGCCGCCCCAGAACCGGGATTGCCTTGTTCGGAGCCCAGCCGAGCACCTTTGCCGCCGCCGACAGGCGAACGAAGGCCGAGGAATGCTGAAGCAGGGCCTCCAGCGCGTCGCGGCCCTCGGGCTCTCTCAGCACCAGTTCTTTCAGGATGGGGACCGTCTTGTCGTAGAGCCGGTTTGCGGCCGGCGTGTCCTCGCGGCGGATCGCGAGCCGCCGCTGCTCCTCGTATTCGACCAGGGCGGCCACGAGCGCGTCAGTCGGCTTGTCAGAGATTGTCCGGGTCATAGCCAAGTTCTTCCGCTGCCTCTCTGATCAAGTCGATGCCGTGATTGTATTGGTCGCGAAACGAGAACCGACTTACGTAGAAGCGGCGAACGATATCGTTCGTGGCCGACGACTTGCGGCTCATCTTGCCATTGATGTGGCGGTGCAGGTCAACCGGCAGGTTGATGATGTTGTCCGTGCTGTGAATGAGTTCAGGCGAAAAAAGCACCTCCAGTCTTTTCTCGACGATGTGATGCCATTCACGGCCGGGACCTGCGGGTCCGAGGTAATTGCGCAGTTCGCGCTCGTTCCGGAACCGCAGCACCGGCTGGCCCGGCCGTTGCCGCGACATGGGGCCGATCCTGCGTGTTTCCGTATCGAATTCCTCCTCGTCGGGAAACTTCGACTTCTCGCCCCATTGTTTCGGCAGCCGGCGGAGCGTCGGCCCGACGCGGCGAGCGATCTCGCGGAAGAGGCGCGCGGCCTTCGGGCCCAGGCGCATCAGGACGGGCAGGATCGATGCGGCGCCGGCGGTGAGATAGGCGATCCACTGCCCACCCTCGGGCGTTCCTGCCGGCGCTCGCGGCTGGAGGTGCCAGTTTGGGTTCGCTTTGATGACCGATCGCATCCCGCTGCCGGCATGGCGCACGCGTTCCGCGGCGAGATGCCAAATGAGCCGGATGTATTTCACTGTGACGTCGGGTCCGTGCATTCCATGTCCTCGGCTCACTTCGGGAAGGATACCGGCGGGCCGGCAGGCGTGGATAAGTTTGGTGTCGTAGGCGTCGGTCGGGACCGTTCAGGCATGGATCCTCGGGTCAGGCCCGAGGATGACGATCGCGATCGGGTCGGCAGCAACAGCAGCAAAGGGACGGGTGCAGCCAGCCGTATCCGAGCGGAACCCCATCGCCAAGCTTGACGCCCGATCCTAAAATTCCTGTGATCCGCGCCGGCCCACCAGAACGGAAAAGCAATTGTCTCGTCCAAAGCTCCTGATGATCTGCGGCAAGATCGCCTCCGGCAAGTCGACGCTGGCGGCGAGGCTGGCGCAGGCGCCGGACAGCGTGCTGATCAGCGAGGATTTCTGGCTGGCGCGGCTCTATCCGGGCGAGATCGCCACGATCGACGACTATGCGCGCTGCACGCGGCGGCTGCGCGAGGCCATGGCGCCGCTGGTCGCCGACCTGCTGCGCTCGGTGTCCGTCGTGCTCGACTTCCAGGCCAACACACCTTCCTCGCGCGCCTGGATGCGCGACATCTTCGAAAAGGCGGGTGCGGCGCACGAGCTTCATTATCTCAGGGCGAGCGATGCCGTGTGCACGGCGAGGCTCGCCGTCCGCAACGCGAGGGGCGGGCACGAACACCGGGTGAGCGAGGCCGAATTCGACCTTTTTACCAGCCATTTCGTCGAGCCTTCGGCTGACGAAGGGTTTTCGATCGTCCTGCACGATCAGGGGTAGGGGCGAGCGGCGCGCCCGGGGGCGGCGAATGCGGCGCGGGGGCGTCAGGTCGTCCGCAAAATCTTCTCCATCGCCTTGCCCTTCGCCAACTCGTCGACCAGCTTGTCGAGGATACGGATTTCGCGCATCGTTGGCTCCTCGACCTCTTCCACGCGCACGCCGCAAATCACGCCGGTGACCTTGTCGCGGGCCGGGTTGGGCTTCGGCGCCTCGGCGAAGAAGGTCTCGAAATCGGTCTTTGCCGCGAGCACGGCGTCGAGCTCGGCGGGTCCGTAGCCGGTCAGCCAGGCGATAATCTCGTCGACCTCCTGCTTCGTGCGCCCCTTCTTCTCGGCCTTGGCGACATAATGCGGATAGACGCTGGCGAAACTCGTCGTGTAGATGCGGTGCCTGGCCATCAGGGCTCCCCGGTGATCGTGGTGCGCGGTGCGGCGGAGCCTGCGGTGGGCGGCCGCCAAATGCAAGGCCTGCGCGGCGTGAGGCAAATGGGGTGGCGCAACGGTCACGCCTTGCTTGCCAGCCAGATGACGTGCCGGGCGCCGCGTCTGGTGGTGCCGGCGCGCACGGAAATTTCTTCCACCGCCAGGCCGGTGTCGCGCAGGCGGCGGGTGAAGCCGCGATCGGGCCCGGCCGACCACACCGACAAGACGCCGCCCGGCGCCAGTGCGTTGTGGGCCGCGGCCAGGCCGCTGGCGCTGTAGAGCGCATCGTTGCCGGCCCGGCTCAGCCCTTCGGGGCCGTTGTCGACGTCGAGCAGGATGGCGTCCCACCGGGACCGCTGCGCCCGGATGACGGCGCCGACATCGGCCTCCACGATTGACACGCGCGGGTCGGTCAGGCTGTCGCCGTGCAGCGCGGCGAGCGGGCCGCGCGCCCAGGCAATCACCGCCGGCACCAGTTCGGCCACGGTGACGCGGGCTGCCGGCGGCAAAAGGGGCAGGGCGGCGCGCAGCGTGAAACCGAGGCCAAGGCCGCCGACAAGCAGCCGCGGGGCGGGCGAGGTCAGCCGCTCGATGCTCAGCCGGGCGAGCGCTTCCTCCGAGCCGCTCAGCCGGCTGTTCATCAATTCGTTGCTGCCCAGCATGACGGAAATCTCGGTGCCGCGCCGTTTCAGCCGCAGCGTCTCCCGGCCGCCGGGCACGGTTGCGGTGTCGAGCGTTTCCCACGGGATCATTGCGGCAACTCCAGCCGGGCCGGCAACGCCGCGCTCATGCCCCAAGGACCGCGAATCTGGATCGCGCCATGCCGGCGATGCGGTGGTTTGCCATCTGGACTCCGACCTTGTTGCCGGCTGCTTCTAGCGGCGTGGCCGGCAGGCCGCAACGTCGTGGCGAAATTCGTCGCGGGCACTAGCTGAAATGCGGCATGCACGGGACGTTTTCATGGGATTGCGCCGGGCGGGCAGGGGGTAAGCCTCAAAGACCGATCCAATGGACCTTCGGCATGCTGCGTGAGATCAGACCGCTCGGCGCTCTCCTGCTTGGAACCTTCCTGATGATGGTGGGGACCGGCCTCGGCAATGTGGTCGTGCCGTTGCGGGCGGCTGCCGAGGGTTGGTCGCAGACGACCATTGCCTGGATCGGCACCTGCTATGCCCTGGCCTTCACCGCGGGATGCCTGCTCACGCCGCTTTTCGTGCGCCGGGTCGGCCATATCAGGGTGTTCGCGGTGCTGCAGACGACGCTCGCCGCCTCGATGCTGCTACACGCCATGGTGACCGATCCGGTGGCCTGGGCGGTGTTTCGCGCCATGGGCGGGCTGACGCTGGTCGGCGGCTATATGGTGGTGGAGAGCTGGCTGAACGAGCGGGTTGCCAATACTAATCGCGGCGCAGTGTTCGCTGCCTACATGATCGTGTCGATGTCGGGCGTCGCCGCGGGCCAGTTCATCCTGCCGCTCGGCGACGTTAAGTCGGCGAACCTGTTCATGATCGCCGCGCTGGCCTTTGGCGCCGCACTTATCCCGGTGGCGCTGTCGGTCGCGCCCGCGCCGCAGCCGCTGGCCGAGGTCAGGATCAACGCGCTGGGGCTGTTCAGAAAGTCGCCGGCGGCCGTCGTCGGCTCGCTGCTGGCCGGCGTGATCTTCGGCAACTGGATGTATTTCGGGCCCCTTTACGGGCGCGCGGTCGGGCTCTCTTCGACCGGCATTGCCGCGATGCTGACCGCCGCCATGGTCGGCGGCATGCTGTTCCAGGTGCCGTTCGGCAAGTTGTCCGACCGGGTCGACCGCCGCTACGTGATGGCGCTGGCCGGCGCCATCGGCGTCGCCATCTCGGTCGCCATGGTGATGCTGGCGCCGACGCGGCCGGTCAGCATCATCCTGGGTACGTTTGCTCTGGGTTCGGTGCTCTTCACCATCTACGCGCTTAATGTCGCCCATGCCAACGACCAGGCGAGTTCGGACGAGTTCGTGCAGGTCTCGGGCGGGCTGCTGATCGTCTACGGGATCGGCACCATGGTCGGACCGCAGCTTGGCGGGCGCCTGATGGACGGCTTCGGCCCGAACGGTTTTTTTATGGCGATCGGTGGCGTTTATGCGGTTTACGGCCTCTACGCCCTGTGGCGCTCATGGTGCACGGAATCGCTGCCGCCCGAACTGCGCAGCGATTTCCGGGTGGTGCCGGCGCTGCCGGCCGCGACGCCGGAAACGCTCGCCACCATGGATGCGCGCACCGAGGAGGAGGCGGTGCCGCCGCCTACATCCTGAAGACGCCGAATTTCGTCTCCTCGCGTTCGCCGTTGAGCGCTGCCGACAGGCTGAGCGCCAGCACCTCGCGCGTCCTGGCCGGGTCGATGATGCCGTCGTCCCAGAGCCTTGCCGACGAATAGAGCGGGTGGCCTTCCTTTTCGTATTTTTCCAGGATCGGCTTTTTGAATTCCGCCTCGTCCTCGTCCGACCATTCACCGCCCTTGCGCTCAATGCCCTCGCGCTTGACCATCGACAGGACGGTGGCGGCCTGCTCGCCGCCCATCACCGAAATGCGCGCGTTCGGCCACATCCATAAAAAGCGCGGCGAGTAGGCGCGCCCGCACATGCCGTAATTGCCGGCGCCGAACGAACCGCCGATGATGACGGTCACTTTCGGCACGCGCGCCGTGGCCACCGCCGTCACCAGCTTGGCGCCGTCGCGGGCGATGCCGCCGGCCTCGTATTTCTTGCCGACCATGAAGCCGGTGATGTTTTGCAAAAACACCAGCGGAATGTCGCGCTGGCAGCACAATTCGATGAAATGTGCGCCCTTGAGGGCGGATTCCGAAAACAACACGCCATTATTGGCGATGATGCCGACCGGCAGCCCGTGGATGCGGGCAAAGCCGGTCACCAGCGTCGTGCCGTAATTCTGCTTGAACTCGTCCAGTTCGGAACCGTCGACGATGCGCGCGATCACCTCGCGCACGTCGTAGGGCTGCCGCGTCTCGGCCGGCACCACGCCGTAGATTTCGTCGGACGCGTAAAGCGGGGCGACCGGGGCGCGGGTCTCCAGCCGGGCGGGTTTTTGCCGGTTCAAATTGGCAACGATACGGCGCACCAGGCCGAGCGCGTGCTCGTCGTCGATGGCGTAGTGGTCGGCCACGCCCGATTGGCGCGTATGCACCTCCGCTCCGCCCAGTTCCTCGGCGGTGACGTCCTCGCCGGTCGCCGCCTTGACCAGCGGCGGGCCGCCGAGAAAGATCGTCGCCTGGTTGCGCACCATGATCGATTCGTCCGACATCGCCGGCACATAGGCCCCGCCCGCCGTGCAGGATCCCATCACGCAGGCGATCTGCGGGATGCCGGCGGCCGACATGTTGGCCTGGTTGAAGAAGATACGGCCGAAATGCTCGCGGTCCGGGAAGACCTCGTCCTGATTGGGCAGGTTGGCCCCGCCCGAATCGACCAGATAGATGCAGGGCAGGTTGTTTTCGCGCGCGATCTCCTGGGCGCGCAGGTGCTTTTTCACCGTCAGCGGATAATAGGTGCCGCCCTTCACGGTGGCGTCGTTGACCACCACCATCACCTCGCGGCCCGACACCCGGCCGATGCCGGCGATCATGCCGGCAGACGCGATGTCGCCCGAATACATGGCATGCGCGGCGAACTGGCCGATTTCCAGGAACGGCGAACCGGCGTCGAGCAGTTGCGCCAACCGCTCGCGCGGCAAAAGCTTGCCGCGCCCGGTATGGCGTTCGCGCGCCGCCTGCGGACCGCCGCGCTCGACCTCGGCCGCCATGGTTGCGATCTCGGCCACCAGCGCCTTCATGCGTTTGGCATTATCGCGGAAACTCTCGGCGGCGGGTGAAATCTGGGAGGAAAGCGTGGCCATGATGATCCTTGCACTGTCCGGTCGGAGGCGGAGCCCGGCATAACCTATCGATAGGGGGGCAGGCGGGGTCTGTCCAGCACCGCGCCCGCGACCGCGCGGCGCGGCCGCCCGCCAGAGACGTCCGATCTTCAGGAGGCGGCGGTGTTGCCGTGCGCGGGCAGGCCGCCGGCCCGTTTGAGCAGGCGCGCGACATGCATCAGGTTCCACGTCATGAAGGTCAGGTTGCGGCGGGTGAAATCATTGTCGAAACCGGCGCGGCTGCCGTCGTCGAGCGTGTCGCCATAGGACGGGCCCGGGCCGGCCTCGCCGATCCAGCCGCAATCGGCCTGCGGCGGGATCGTGTAGCCGACATGCTGCATGGCGTAGAGGCAACTCATCGACACATGCTTGATACCATCCTCGTTGCCGGTCACCATGCAGCCGCCGGTCTTGCCGTAGAAAACGTACTGGCCCTTGTCGTTGCGCTGGGCGGAATGGGCGTAGAGCCGCTCGATGATCACCCGGCACAGCGAGGATTCCTCGCCGAGCCAGATCGGCGTGCCGAGCACCAGAATGTCGGCGTCGCGCACTTTGGGCCAGAAAATCTCCGGCCAGTCGTCGTGGCTCGCGCCATGCTCGCGCATGTCGGGCTGGACGCCGAAGGCGAGGCGGTGGTCGGCCGCGGGCAGGTTCGTCACCGCGACGCCGTTCTGCTCCATGATCGCGATCGCGTCGTCCATCAGCGTTTGTGTGTGCGAGGCGCCCTGATGCGAGGCCTTGAGCGAGCAGTTGATGAACACGGCTTTCAAGCCGGGAAAGTCGAAATCGTGGCCGCGATTGAGCTTTTCTTGCGTGTCGCTGAGCGTCATGGTTCGTCTCCCGTTGCTATGCTGTCGTGCTTGGCCAACGCGGGGCGGATGGCGCGGTTCCGGTCGACCATAGCAGCCCGGCGCGGCACGAAAAGGCCCGCCACACCGCTCCGGCGCCGTCATTCTTGCCCGAAACCGCCATATCTTTGCCGCCTTGCCCGCCTATCGAGCCCCTCCATTCCGGCCTTAAGGAGCCCTGTCATGAGATCGCATTCGAGTTCGCCACGTTTCGTGCCGACGCTCGTATTGCGTCCGGCTGACAGCAATCCATTGAGGCCCGAAGGCCATGGCCCGTTCCATGATCCAGCGCCGGCAGGAGGCCGCGCGCGAAAGAGTTGAAGCTTACGACGCCACGCTGAAGCGCGTTGTCCGCGCCGCGCGTCCGGCTCCCGATTTCAACAAGGCGCTCGCCGAGGCGAGGGTCGGTTTCGCCGGCGAGGCGATCCGCGACCCGACCGCCTGGCGTCCGCGTATGAAGTCGCGCGATCCAGCCCGGCTGCGGCTTGCCGCCGCGCGTCATCTTTATGCCCGTTATCCGGTCTCCAGCGCGCTCGAGCGGGTATGGCTTGGCGTCGAGGAGCTCGGCGTCGACGAGGTGCGGCTGCGCAAGGGCTGGTATGTCATCGCCGCGCGCGGCGGCTCGCTTTACAAGGAGGGCGCCGGCGAATGGCTGACCCGCAAGGAGGTGCACCGTTTCCTCAACCCGCCGGGCGATCTCTCCTTCGAGGCCGCGTTCTGGCAGGCGGTGGCACGCAGCTATACCGATGATCTCGGCCTGGCGCTGAGCATTGCCCGTTCCAAGGTCGCATATACGCCGCGCCGCCAGTTCGCCTTCTGGCGCGAGGCGGCGCAGTTTTTCTGCGCCAACCCGGCACCGCGCGCGCTGATCGACGATCTCGTCGACTATCTCGACGCCTGCCATCGGCGCGACCGGCGCTACAGCCTCAAGGGGCGCACGCTCGCCTCGCTGGAGCGCCAGATGCACGAATGGCACCGCGATCTGGCGACGATCGCCCGCATCGAGGCTGCACGCCGCCGGGCAGGGCGGGCGGCGGCGCGCGCCGGCATGGCCGCGCCCGAGGGCGGACGCTGGGACGGTTCGGCGCTCGCCGACTGGTCGTGGCAGCCTTCGGCGAAGGAGCCGCGCGCGCGGCGCGAGGAATATTGCGTGCGCCAGCTGCGCTCGGCATCCGAGCTGGTGGCCGAGACCCGCGCCATGCGCCATTGCGTGTCGACCTATGCGGCCAAATGCATCGCTGGTTCGGCCACGATCTGGTCGCTTACCCGGCGCGTGCCGGGCAAGGTCGAGCGGCTTTTGACCATCGAGCTTGACCGCCAGGACCGGGCCGTGCAGGTGCGCGGTTTCGCCAACCGGCCGCCCCTGCCCGACGAGCAGAAGGTGCTTATGCGCTGGGCCAAGGCGCGCGGCGTGGTGGTGATGTGAAGGGGAGGCGGATGAGAGGTTCCGCGGTCGCCACTCGCGGAGCTAGCCAATCAGGCGAGCCGGCAGCAGCGCGACGAACGGGAGCGGGACGCCTGCCGGCGATGGCAGGAATTCGCGGCAAACAGTACCATGTCGCTACAGGTGAACATGATGACGGCGACCGCGCTGAAATAGGGGCGGGAAACTACGCCGGGTTCCGTCGATCCGGCCACTGCACGATCCTGAGCGACGAGAACTGTGGGCCGGCATCTCCGGAAAGGTGCTTAATGCGTGGCGGGTGCATGCGGCCTCAACCGCTCTCCGCCATCATCTCGCGGCCGATCAGCCATCGCCTGATCTCGCTGGTGCCGGCGCCGATCTCGTAGAGCTTGGCGTCGCGCAACAGTCGGCCGGTCGGATAGTCGTTGATGTAGCCGTTGCCGCCGAGGATCTGGATCGCGTCGAGCGCGCACTGGGTTGCTTTTTCGGCCGAAAACAGCACGCAGCCGGCCGAATCCTTGCGTGTTGTCTCGCCCCGGTCGCAGGCCGCCGCCACCGCGTAGACATAGGCCCGGCTGGCGTTGAGCGCAGCGTAGATGTCGGCGAGCTTGGCCTGGACGAGCTGGAACTCGCCGATCTTCTGGCCGAACTGCTTGCGTTCGTGGCAATAGGGCACGGCCACGTCGAGGCAGGCGGCCATGATGCCGACCGGACCGGCGGCCAGCACCACGCGTTCGTAGTCAAGCCCGGACATCAGCACCTCGACGCCCTTGCCCTCCTCGTGCAGCACGTTTTCGAACGGCACCTCGACATTGTCGAACACCAGTTCGCCGGTGTTGGAGCCGCGCATGCCCAGCTTGTCGAGCTTCTGCGCCACCGAGAATCCCTTCATGGTGTTTTCCACGATGAAGGCGGTGATGCCGCGCGAATGCCGCTCGGGATCGGTCTTGGCGTAGACCACCATCGTGTCGGCGTCGGGTCCGTTGGTGATCCACATCTTGGTGCCGGTCAACACGTAGCGGTCGTTCTTCTTTTCCGCCCTGAGCCGCATCGACACGACATCCGAGCCGGCGCCCGATTCCGACATTGCCAGCGCGCCGACCTTGTCGCCCGCGCACAGGCCGGGCAGATAGGCCGCCTTCTGCGCGGCCGTGCCCCAGCGCCTGATCTGGTTGACGCACAGATTGGAATGCGCGCCGTAGGAAAGCCCGACCGAGGCCGAGGCGCGCGAAATCTCCTCGATCGCCACCACATGGGCGAGATAGCCCATGCCCGATCCGCCATGCTCGGGATCGGCGGTGATGCCGAGCAGCCCCAGTTCGCCGAGTTCCTTCCACAGCGCGGCGGGGAATTCGTTGCTGGCGTCGATCTCGGCCGCGATCGGCGCGATCCTGTCCTGGGCGAAGCGGCGCACCATGTCGCGCAGCGCCTCGATCTCCTCACCCAGCCCGAACTGCATCATGTGCGTGAACATTTTTTTCCTCCGCATGCCCGGCCGCTGCGACCAGGCGCATTGTCATGGTGTGGTATTTGTCGGCCACTTCGCGTACCGACAGTCTTTCGTCGGGCCGGAACCAGACGATCACGCCGGTGATCATCTGAATGATCGCCATCGCCGTCAGCGCCGGGTCGTCAACGGTGAACGCCCCCGCGGCCGCGCCGGTCCGCAAAATCCCGCGCAGTTCCTTTTCATAGGTCGCGCGCAGCCGCAGCACCGCCGTCAGCCGCACGGGCGAGAGGCTTCTCAGCTCCATATTGGAGACATGGGTGGCGTGCCGGCGCGCGACATGAAAAACGATATGATTGCGCACGAATGCGGCAAGCCGCGCGGCGCTGTCGGCCGGGCCGGGATCGGCCGCTCTCCAGGCTGCGATCAACTCCTCCATGTGCTCGCGCATCAGCGTGAACAACAATTCTTCCTTGGTCGGAAAATAGCGGTAGAGAGCGGCGGCCTGGACGCCGACCTCGGCCGCCAGCCGGCGCATCGAGACAGCCTCGTAGCCATGGCGCGCGATCAGGTTGACGGCCGCCTCGCGGATCGCAGCCTCCGTTTTTTCGCCGTCCGAGCCGATCGTGCGCGCCATTGCGTTTCTCCCGAACGCAATAATAAAACGAACGTTCAATTAATTCAAGAGAGCCGGCGCCGTGTCCTATGCCGGGGGCTTGGCGATATATTATCGCGGAGGTCGGTCAGGGTGTGCCGACTGCTGATCCAAGGACGGGCCGAGGCTTGACATTGCCGCCGCCCTACACCAAGTCTCGACGCATGTACTGGACCGAGCAACCCGTTTTGATCCTTCACAGGGTGTGTCCTATCGCGGGACACTGACCCCGGGCCCGGTCGCGTCGCGCCCCGGCTGCGGGGCACAGGCAAGTTTTCCCGCTAGGCGGGACGACGCGAACCCGAAACGCGACACTTCATCCACCAGACCAAACCAAGGCGCCGCGCATCGCAAGTGCACCGGCGGCGCCTGATTTACGAGGAAGTCCAGGAATGGCTCCCGAGACCAAGAGAAAGCGCAAGCCGGCGATTGCCATGACCCGCTCCGACCATGAGCGGCTTTCGCGGCTGGCGGAAGGCTTTGCCGAACGCAATCCTGCCGTCGCCGACCAGCTCTTCGCTGAGCTCGACCGCGCGCGCACCGTGGACGATTCAAAACTGGCCGCCGATGTGGTGCGCATGGGCTCGCGTCTGCGTTTCACCAGCGATATCGGCGAGGATCGCACGGTCACGCTGGTGTTTCCCGGCGAGGCGGATATTGCCGAAGGCAAGGTCTCCGTCCTGACGCCGATCGGCGTCGCGCTGATCGGCCTGGCGGCCGGGCAGTCGATCGACTGGACCGCCCGCGACGGCCGTACCCACCGGCTCACCGTGGAGAGCGTCGACAACGCCACCAGTGTCGCACCCGCGCCGGCCCCGGTGCATGAAGCGGGCCGGGCCTCATGAGCGGGGCCAGGCCTTTCTGTCGCCTCACGCTGTTCGGAGGCTGTCTCCTCGCAGGATCGTAGCCCCTGTGCCGCCCGCCAGCGGCCAGGGGATTCTCCATTGTCGTCAAACCGCAACCGCTCCCCGGGCGGAGCGCTGGAGAACTGCGATGTCTGAGCAAAGCTGCATCCTCACCACCAAGGATCATACGATCCTCGAAGTCATGTTCGAGCGCTGCCTGGGTCAGGACGATCCGATGGCGGCGCTGCTGAAAGAAAAGCTCGACACGGCGCGTGTCGTCTTCGGCGACGACATTTCCGCCACCGTGGCGACCCTCAACAGCCGGATCACGTTCAGCGTCGACGGCCGCGAGCCCGATACAAGGGTGATCTCGCATGAACGCATGCAGTCGCCGGTCGGGCTTTTCCTTCCGCTGACCTCGCTGCGCGGGCTGGCGCTGATCGGTCTCAGTGAAGGCCAGCTGTTCCGGTTCGCCGGGCAGGACGGCGTTCACGAGACGATCGTTCTGGAAAGCGTTCTCTACCAGCCCGAGGCCGCGCGCCGCGAGAAGGAGGCGCTGACGCGCATGGCGCCGCCTGTGCATAGCCGGCCGACGCTCACGTTGATCCAGGGCAGCGTCCGAACCTCGGGCCGCCAGGCTTCGGTCGGTCCCGGCGGGTTCGACGATCCCGGCCCCTCCGCCGCCTGAAAGGACCATCCGGCTTTCGCGGTTTCCGGCCACCCGCAACGGGCTCTGCCAGGCCGCTTTGCCCAGGGGCGCCGTCCGCCGGGCGGCGCCATCCCCATCAAAACCACCGGAGAACGAAATTATGAAAGTGCTGGTCCTCGGCGGAGGCGTCATCGGCGTGACCACCGCCTACTATCTGGCCCGGTCCGGACACGAGGTCGAACTCGTCGAACGCTGCGATGGGCCGGGCAAGGAGACCAGCTTCGCCAATGCCGGCCAGGTCTCGCCGGGCTACGCCTCGCCGTGGGCGGCCCCGGGCGTGCCGCTGAAGGCGTTGAAATGGCTTGCAATGCGGCACGGGCCGCTGGTGGTGCGTCCGGGCGTGGACCCGGCCCGCTGGATCTGGCTCTTCAAGATGCTGCGCAACTGCACCGCGGACCGGTATGCGCGCAACAAGGCCCGCATGGTGCCGCTCGCCGAATACAGCCGCGACTGCCTGAAGCAGTTGCGGGCCGAGACCGGCCTTGCCTATGACGAGCGCAGCCGCGGCACGCTGCAACTTTTCCGCACCCGAAAGCAGTTCGACGGCATCGCCCGCGACGTCGAGGTGCTGCGCCAGTTCGACGTCGCCTACGAGGCGCTCGACCGCAAGGGTTGCGTGGCGGCCGAACCGGGACTGGCCGGCGCCAAGGCCGATTTCGTCGGCGGTTTGCGGCTGCCCGGCGATGAGACCGGCGACTGCCATTTGTTCACCACCCTGCTGGCGCAGGCTGCCGCCGCGCACGGCGTGACGTTTTCCTACGACACCGACGTGCAGGCGCTGATGAGCGACGGCCGCGCGGTGACGGGCGTTGTGACGTCGCGCGGTTTCCGCGAGGCCGATGCCTATGTCGTGGCGCTCGGCAGTCACAGCCCGACCGTGCTCGGCCCGCTGGGGCTAAAACTGCCGGTCTATCCGGTCAAGGGTTATTCGCTCACCATGCCGGTCGCCGAGGAGCACGCTGCCCCGGTCTCGACCGTGATGGACGAGACCTACAAGACCGCGATCACCCGGCTCGGCACGCGTATCCGCGTCGGTGGAACGGCCGAGATCGCCGGTTTCGACCTCGGCCCCAGGCAGAGCCGCCGGGCCGCGCTCGAGCACTCCTTCAACCAGTTGTTTCCAGCGGGCGGCGATACCGCAAAGGCCACGTTCTGGTGCGGGTTGCGTCCGATGACGCCGGACGGTCCGCCCGTGGTCGGCGCGACCCCTGTGGAGGGCCTCTATCTCAACACCGGCCACGGCACGTTGGGCTGGACCATGGCCTGCGGCTCGGCCCGCGTTCTGGCCGATTTGATCGGCGGCAGGACACCCGAGGTCGATGCCGGCGATCTGAACCTGGCGCGCTACGGCTGACCCGGCTGCCTGCCGTTCAGCCGGCGGCGGCCGCTGCGAGCGCCCCGGGCAGTTCGGCGGCGAAAAGCGCCAGTTCGGCCTCGGGCCCGGCCGAGACGCGGATGCAGCGGTCGAGGCCGGGCGCCATCGGCTTGCGCACGAAGATGCCGGCGGCAAGCAGCGCCTCGGTCACTTTTTGCGCATAGGCGCCGTCGCGCCCGCAATCGATAGTGACGAAATTGGTCGCCGAGGGCAGGGCGGCAAGCCCGTTTTGTGCGGCGATCGCCGCGATCCGGTCGCGCCCGGCGGCGACCTTGCCGATGACGGTCTCCAGCCAAGCCTGGTCGGCAAGGGCGGCAAGCGCGGCCGCCTGGGCCATGCGGTTGACGCCGAAATGGTTGCGCACCTTGTCGAAGGCGCGGATCTGTTCGCGTTCGCCGATCGCGTAGCCGCAGCGCAGGCCGGCCAGCCCATAGGCCTTGGAGAAGGTGCGCATGCGCAACACGTTGGGCCGTTCCACGTCGAGCGGCGGCAGGGTGCCGGCCGGCGCGGTCTCGCCATAGGCCTCGTCGAGAACCAGCATTGTGTCGTCCGGCAGCGCTTCGATGAAGCGCATCACCGTATCCGCGTCCCACCACGTGCCCATCGGATTGTCGGGATTGGCGAGATAACACAGGCTGGCGTTTTCGCGTCGCGCCGCCTCAGCCAGACCGTCCAGATCCTCGTGGTCGTCGCGATAGGGCACCGTAACGAGCCGGGCGCCGAAGCCGGCGACATGGTAGTTGAAGGTCGGATAGGCGCCGAGCGAGGTCACCACGGCAGCGCCGGGCGCGGCGAACAGGCGCACGGCCAGGCCGAGCAGCCCGTCAATGCCCTCGCCGACCGCGATCGTGTCGGGCGCCACGCCGAGCCGTGCCGCGAGCGCTTGTTTCAGGTCGAAATTTTCCGGGTCGCAATAGCGCCAGGCCAAACCGGCCGCCCGCGCCATCGCGTCGATCACGGACGGTGCCGGTCCGAACCCGCTCTCATTGGCGCCGAGACGGGCACGGAACGGCGCGCCGCGCGCGCGTTCCTGCGTTTCAGGCCCGACGAAGGGCACCGTGGCGGGCAGCGACTGGGCAAGCGGGGTCAGGACGGGACGGGAGGACATGGGGCGTGGGAATTCCAGATGGGGAAGGGACGGGCAATATAGCCGGATTCCCGGCAGACAGGAACCGCGTCGTCAAGCGGCCGGCGGCCGAAAAAATGAAAACGGCCCGGCGCGAACGCCGGACCGAAGAAAAATTTGTTTCGGGCGAAAACGTTGATCAGAAGCTGCGCGTGAACGACAGGAAGCCACCGACCGAGCCGTCGCGTGTGTCGACCTTGTCGTAGGTCACTTCCGAACGAATCTCGAAATTGTCGATCGGTTCCCACACCATCGACAGTTCGGCGACATAACCGTTCAACCCGGTGCTGACGCTGGAATTGCCGGCGTAGAAATCGTTGAAATACTCAAAACCGACCGAGCCGCCGACCGTCGAGGTGAACTGGTGGTAGTAGGAGGCGAGCGCGGCCCATTCGGCATTGCCCATGCCGCCGGAGATCGCGCCATAGGAGCTGCCGGTGCCATAGACGTGGTCGCCATCGGCGTAGTAGCCGATCAGGCGCAACGAGGAACCGGTGGTGTTGGGGACGTTGAGCTGCAGGCCGATCGATGCGCCGAAGCCGTCGAAGGATTCGTCATAACCGACCCGGCCCCAGACACCGCCCCAGCCCTGTTCGTACGACAGCACGCCGACGATGTCGGGCATGTAACCTTCGCCCGAAAGCGCGTCGTCTTCCAGCGAGATGACGCCGAACAGGCCGCTGGCGGTCGAGAAATTGTACTGAATCAGGTGGCGCTGCTGATCGCCGTACCACAAGGCGCCGTCGGAATGCGTGCCGGTGGTGTTGATGCCCGAAACCGTGTCGCCCCAGGCCGATTCGGTGTAACCCATCCGCAGGCCGCCGAGGCTGATCCAGGCCTGATCGACGGAAACGGCGCCGTCGCTCGGCACGCCCCAGGTCGACTGCAACCGCAAATAGCTGCGCAGCATGCCCCATTCGGTGTCCTGGCGGGCGTCGATATTGACCCGGGCGCGGGTTTCCTTGTTCCAGCCGTCCGGTGCGTATCCGTTGAAGTTCGGCGTGTCGGTCAGCCCGTCATCGCTGGTCGCGCCGACCCGGTAGCGCACGTAACCCGAGATGCGCAGGCAAGTCTCGGTGCCGGGGATATAAAAGAAACCGGCTCCGAAGGCGTCGCAGACCCGTACATATTCCACCGGCTCCGGCTCGGCGATGACCACCGCGTCGGCTGCCATCGCGGCAGCCGGCGCGAAGGCCAGCGTCGCCGTGGTGCCGACAAGCAACTTCCTGATCTTCATGTCATTCTCCAATGGTGGACGGGGCTTGGGATTCCCGCCCGAAACGCGTTTCATGCGTCCGGCGGCTCAGCTAAGGCGATGAGGTCGTCCGGAACATCGAATCGTAATGTTATAACAAATTATGACTCGATGAGTCAGCAATAAGCAGATTGTTGTGGGGTTGGCCAGAGCGAAATTGCGTCGCAGCCGACCGTTCCGCGCCGATGACCGGACGCGGGTGCACAATCGCCGAAGCCTGTGACATCTGTGTTACAGGGTTGGAGAAGCCGCCGTCACAACCCGCGCGCGATCCGGGCCAGCATCGCCGCCTCGCGCCGGGTGGCGGGATCGTGGCTCGGCTGCGGCCGCGAGGACAGCTTGGCCAGCACCACCCGGCACTGCGGATCGATCCACAGCCATTGCTCGTGGATGCCGATCGCGGCCAGGCTGCCATGATCGTCGCCGACCGAATACCAGCACGAGCGGTAGCGCCCCTGTGCGAACAGGTCGACGAAATCGCCGTCCGCCCAGGCGCTCCGGCTGCCGTTTGTACGCAGGTCCGAAATCCAGTCGGCCGGCACCACCTGGCGGCCCTTCGCGACCCCGCCGTCGAGCACGAGCTGGCCGATCCGGGCCAGGTCGCGCGCCGTCATCGCGATGCCGCCGGCGGCCCGCGCCGTCCCGATCCGGTCGACGGTGACAAGGGCCTCGCCCGTGGCCCCCATCGGCCGCCACAGCCTGTCGCGCAAAAAGGCATGGTAGCGCTGGCCGGCCGCGCGCTCGACGACCAGGCCGAGCATGTCGGTCACCGGCGAGGCGTAGCGAAAGCGCCGGCCATGGGCTCCATCGGCGCGCGGCAGCGCGGCAAGCACCTGCGGCAGGGTTTGCGCCGCGTCGGGATCGTGCTC
>NZ_WPHG01000009.1 GCF_009742725.1 Nitratireductor arenosus
GCCGCGATCGACCTGCGCCTGGTCATGCCGGCCATGGATAGCGAGGACGGCAACAAGCTCAACGCGCTTGTCCGCAACACATTTCGCATCTGGCAGGAGACGGCGACAAGCGAATATCTCCGCAAGGACGGCAAGCCCTTCGACAAGCCCGGCGCCGGCCAGCTCATCTTCTCCGATCTCGGCACTATCAATGTCGAAGCCTCCCGCGGCTTTTCGGCCTATCGCTGGATCCGCGACGAGCTGGTTCGCCTCGGCGTGCCGTCCTCAGAAATCGCCTATATGCAGGACTTCAAGAAGTCCGAGGCCAAGCAGCGGCTGTTCAACGACTTCAATGCCGGCAAGGTCCGTATCCTGATCGGATCGTCTGAAACCATGGGCACGGGCGTCAATGTGCAGGCGCGGCTGAAGGCGCTGCACCATCTCGACGTGCCGTGGCTGCCGTCCCAGATCGAGCAGCGCGAAGGCCGCATCGTCCGCCAGGGCAACCAGCACGACGAGATCGGGCTCTTTGCGTATGCGACGCTCGGTTCGCTCGACGCCACCATGTGGCAGAACAACGAGCGCAAGGCCCGGTTCATCGCCGCGGCTCTCTCGGGGGACACATCCATTCGACGCCTGGAGGACATGGGGGAGGGGCAGGCTAACCAGTTCGCAATGGCCAAGGCCATCGCATCGGGCGATCAGCGCCTGATGCAGAAGGCGGGGCTCGAGGCCGAGATCGCCCGTCTCGACCGGCTCCATGCCGCTCATATCGATGACCAGCACGCCATCCGTCGTCAGGTCCGCGAGGCGGAGCGCGAGATCGAGCTGTCGGGCCGGCGCATTGCCGAAATCGGACAGGACATCGCGCGCCTGGTGCCGACCGCCGGCGATGCCTTCACAATGACGGTGACAGGCGATGCGTTCCGCGAACGCAAGCTCGCCGGCCGCGCACTGATGAAGGAAATCCTGACCTTGGTTCAGCTCCAGCAGGAGGGTGACACGGTCATAGGCTCGATCGGTGGCTTCGACCTGGAGTTCTCAGGCGGGCTCTTCGGTCGGGACGGATATCGCTACACCACCATGCTGATGCGCACCGGCGCCGACTACGAGACCGAGCTTCCCGTCACGGTCACGCCGCTCGGCGCGATTGCTCGCCTCGAGCATGCTCTGTCGAACTTCGAGGGCGAGCAGGACAATTACCGCCGTCGGCAGGAGGATGCCCGCCGGCGTGTAGCGTCCTATCAGCCACGTATTGGCGAAGCCTTTGCCTTCGAGGCCGAGCTTGAGTTGAAGCGGGAGCAGTTGGCCCATCTCGAAGCCGATCTCGCCGCCAGCACGGATAACAATCCCGGCCTTGTGGTTGGGGTAGCTGAAGGTGGCACTCGCCGGGCGGCGTGAACAGGATCTGAGAAACCTCGCCGGCTGCCGAAAGCGGTGGATCATGTGCTTACAACACAAAAGAGCAAGAAGCGGGTAGCTGACCGGCTGGACGCCGATTTGCGGCAGCAACCGAGCCCACGTCGAAACGAGCGAGATCGACGACTCGGCACCTACAGCGCGGAGCGAAGCGCGTCGACAAATCTGGCGTAGGCGTCGTCGTTGTCTTTCAGCGCCTGCCGAAGGCCGGCATAGATTTCGAGCTGTACCCCGGCACGGGTGCTGCCACGGTTGCAGATATTCTGCGGTTCCATGCCGGCGTACTCGCCTTCCGTCACGACGTTGCTGTCAAAACCGGCAGCGCGCAGTGCTTCATGAACGCGGCTCCGCAATTCAGCATCGCGACCGCCGACTTGCAGGGACAGTGCGTCTCCTTCGAGACCATGAATGGTAATCACCTTCTCGCAAGACTCGATCAGCGTCAGCGCCCGCTTCTCGTCAAACCGATGAGAGGTGAGGTGCAGGGTGCGATTGCCCGTTTTTTTGAGGCCCCTGAATGCGTAAAAATTGTGATCGTCACCGGCAATCGACTCCGCAAGCTCGGCGGTGTGGAATTCGATCCCGCCCCCATGGGGCGCCGCGATTGCGACCTTGCCGCCGGCAACAGGCCGCGCAGTGACGTTGTAGTCGACGTTCTCTCGTTCCTTCTGGCTGAGCTCTTCGTAGCTCCCGTATTTATCCTTGCGCGCCATTGCTTCCTCCCGAAGGGCCTTTCCTTTTTCCTTTGAGGAAGATCACACCATCAAACGCGCCGAGCTTGGCTTTGTTGGCGTCCAAATAGCGCTTCCTGTTCGTAACCGCGGCCCCGGTCCCGAGCTCGGTGATCTTGCCGCCCCAAGAGCCGTCGCTAAGTGGGTAAATGACGATGTGGAAGCCATCGGTTTTGAGGTAAGGATTGCCTGACTGCGACACCTTCCACTTTCGCGTGAGCCACCGCTTCCGGCGGCCGGCCACGTTTCTCAGATCCTGTTCGCGGCGACGCGGATTGACGTAGTCGTCCTCCATCTTTTCCGCGCAGACGCAGCCTACATCGAGCCCATCCTGATATTCTTCGTGGGCCATGTGGTGGACGTAGCGGATTTCCGCCCGCCCGCACATTTCGCACTGTCCGTCGGGGAAGCCGAGGTCGGTGACGCCCTCACAGGTCCATCCTTTCTGGGGAACGCCCTTCTGATCCCAAAGCATATCTCAATCCCGATCGCTCGCGCCGTGCAAGGGAGCGCTGCCGTGTAGAAACATCTCCATCTCCTGCTTCAGGAGTTCGTCGTAGCGCGCCGATAGCTCGTCCAGGACTCCCATCATCTTCATCTGGCCGATCGACCAGATGGCTAGACCGCGATCGCCGAACGGGCCTCCGGTTGTCTCCTCGACGATGGCGAGCGCTTCCGCCTCAGTCAGCGGGCGGTGCAATTTCGCGCAAAGATAAGTATAGGTTGCCGGAAATTTTCCCCTGATCGAGCGCCAGGATTCCTCCGAGATCGTGGGCGCCTTAAGCACGGCTTTGCTGACGAGCCATCCTTCCGCGGCATGGGCGATGAGCTCGGGAAGCGCCTCGGCGATGCGCGTGCCCGCAGCGTGCTGAATGAATATTTTCGCTGGCAATGGATCGCGGCTCGCTTGCCATTCGCCCCATGCGAGCTCGACATCGAGCAGCAATGCGTCATTCGCCATCGCCTTCAGCCAACGTGCGGCCGCAGCCTTGTTTCCTCGATCAAACCAACGATCGAGGATTGCCTTCCGCGCCTCCACCGAAAGGAACGGATAGATGGCCGAAAGCAGGCTGTCCGTTCGCGGGCCTATGCGGCGGCCCCTGGCCGGCAGCGCAATCAGGTCCGCGCTTAATCGGTCGAGTTCGCTCGTGTTGCCGCCATCGTTCCCAACGCGGATAAGACGTGTTCGGAGCGCCCGTATGAGCACCTGATCCGCTTCAAGATAGCGGAGTGTGGCGGTGCGCAGTTCCGCCGCGCTGAGGCAAGCCACGTAAGCGTGAAGCAGATTGCGGCCGAGATCGTCCCGGATATGCATCGAGCAAGCTTCAATGCGGCCCAGCTTCAGCGCGAGCGTCTCGTCCTCTATTGCGGGGGTGTCGTCTGCAGCTCTGGATGTCATGGCTCAGCTGGGCTTCTTGGCGTCCTTTTGGCGATCGGCAATGCTTGTGAGCCAGCTCTCCAGCTTGACGACCTCGTCTAGAAGGTCCGCATGCGTGACGGTTTCCGGGTTCAGCGTTTCCGCCGTCGCGTGAAGTTCTTCGGAGAGACGACCGCGCGCGGCTGTGACGGTTTTCACGTCCGCTTCTTCGAGAACGGCTAGCTTGAACAGGCTCGTTCCCCTGATCGCATTGTCGAACCTGCCCAGCACGGGGAAGATGAAGTCGGCAATGCCTTGATCCCACGACTCGCGGAGCTGCTCGATGATACCCTTGGCGAAGATCGTCCGCCTGGCGTCGGCCCAACCATCGAAATGAGGTTTCGCCGCTTTCAGCTCGGACCGGAGCGCCTGGCCCAACTGCCACGCGGACTTCGCTTTCATCGGAAGCTCGGCTTCAACGAAGCCCGGACGACTCTGTTTGCGAGCTACCGTTTGGTAGTGGATCGGCATCGCCTTCGCCTCCGCCTCCCGGCGCAGTTCGAAAAGAAACGCGAGATCGTGCGTGAAAACGACGACTTGCCGGTGCGCGGATTCCTCGACAAGCCGGGCTGCGACACCCTTCCGATGAATGTGATCGAGGGAGGACATCGGATCGTCGAAGACGATGCCGGAATATTGCTTCGCGGTCACTAGCTCGGCCAAAAATGCCGCGAGCGCCACGCAGCGGTGCTCGCCTTCACTGAAAATATCGCCGACCGGCTCGTCCGGCTTCTCGACCAGTGTGACCTGAAAGTACGACACCGCCGCTGCGTCTTTGATCTTTTTCAGCTCGACGGGCATGCGCGCGAGCTTCAGCTTTTCGATCTCTCGGGCGAACCGCCCGCGAAGCGCGTTGGTAACGATGCGATCCGAGAGGTCCTTGTTTTTGTCCGTAACGCCGCGCTTGGCCGTATCCTTGATGGCCTTCCTGATTTCCCGCGCTACCTTGAGCCGCTCGATCTCCGCTTTTAGGTCGGGCACGAGCGCCGAAAGCCCCTCGCGTGTCTTGAGTTCCCGATATTCATCCAGCAGGGCTGTATATTCGGGGCTGCCGTGGTCCGCCGCCAGTTGGGCCGCCCGCGCTCCTAAGCAAGCTGACGCAACGGCGAGCTCGGCTTCCGGCAAGAACGCTAGCTGCTGCGGCTCCGCGGTTTCTCGAAGCAACGCGCGCAGTCGCCAGGCTGCGATCAACGCACATCTCCGTACTGAAATCGCAAGTTCCGCGTCGCCGACATCACCATCAATGAATCTGGTCAGCTCGAGAATCGATTTCATGTCGATCCTCACCTGGCGTGCGTCTGTCAGGAACGCGCGAAAGCGCAACTCGGCGGCTTCCTCCTCCGCGCGCGTGCTGCTCTTCACGAAACCCTCGAAAGCGTTGCGTCGCTTGATTGCCTCATCACCCAGCGGCTGCTGACAAAGCACGCAAAGCTCGTCATGGCCTTCTTCATCCGGAAAATGCTTTTCAGGGTAGGCCACGTCATCGGAGTATTTCCGGGCAGCCTCCCAGAGCGCGCGCCATGTCGGTTCACCGATATGTGGCAACGGCGATGCCGAGAATAAGTCATCAGACGCAAGCCGAGCGGCCGAAACAGCAGCGTCGCGTTCCCCCCTCAATTTCTCGCGGGATTGAAAGGCGTTTGCAGAAGCCGCTTCCGCAAGCCGCTTCAGCATTGCAGCACCATCGTCGAGACGGCTCTTGTGCTGGGCAAGACGCGTCGAGGCGCGCTGCGGATCCTGTGCAAGATCGCCTTCGAGCGTGATCAGCCGATGGTTTTCGTCGTCGGAGAGTTTTGCGAGCAGATCCAGCTGGACGACATTCGAAGTGGCGGAAAGTTCGAGGACGAACGCACCTGCCGCCGTGGCCGGATGGAGCTTAGAGTTCCTGATTGAAAGCGGCGTCTGGGCAGACAGCTCGGCGAGCTTGGCATCCAGATTGCTTTTCAGCTTGTCGCAAGCGCCGGCGAGGCCTTCGAGGACCTGCATCGGCTGCGGGATGTAAGCAACCGCGTTGGTCTTCTCGACGTGGACGTTTGCGCTGCGCGAGTCAAAGATGCTGATTGACGGCAGATCGGGATTCGCCGGCGTATCGGGCGTCCATGCGAAGCTCTGCTCGACCAGTCCACGCACATAGGCCAGGCTTGCCGACTGCGGCGCCTGAGGACTGCCTTCAATGTCCCTGAGAATCTTCACCCCGCGGTCACGCGTCCGGCACGCGTGCTTGAGAATACGGACGAAGCCGGATTTGCCCGAACCGTTGTCGCCGTAAATTGCCGTGAGGCCGGTCTTGGAGAATTCGAGCATCTGGTCGGGGGCGAGAGCGTTTATGCCCGTTGGTTTCTCGATACGCAGCAGGGAAATCGGTGCGCCCGTGGTTTGCTGTGCGGAGACGTGATCGCCAGACAAAAACTCATGCGGAAGAGTCGGGTCGAGGCAGAGTTTTGTCAGCTCGTCCAGGTCGTCGGAGGAAAGCGGCCCGCCGGCAACAAGGCGCCTTAGCGCATCCCGCTGCCATACCGGACGATCGCGCGACCATGCCAAGATCTCGGCAAATGCGTCGCTCTCGCCGAAGACCTGCCCAAGGTCCGGCGTCGCGGAAATCGTAGGCGCTTCGTCCTTAAGCCCCTGCATCCTCACCCCGCCCCGACCTAGCCTTGAGTGACTTTAAGGAGAGTAAGACAAAGGGCTGGCCGTGATCGATATTCACGCGCAAAGACGTCTCTCCATACTCTCCCGGAGGTGCGAGGGCGACAAGCAGCCTGCTCTGCAGCGTGTGCTCTTCGCACTCGGGCGGAAGTGTCATGCGCTCGGGAAGGCGGCGGAAGAACGACGTTTCATACGCCCAGACATCGTTGCCCTTCAGCAAGACGAGAAGCTGGCGGATGCGCCGGCGCAGCGCGATCTCTTTCCCGGGCTCGATATCCTTCAGTATGTCCCTCTTCGCATACGTGAGACCGCCAAGGATTTCGAACAGCTCTTCCGCGTAGGCGCTAGTCTCTTCGGTCAGCGCAATTTCGATTGCCGTGACGAGGTCATGGGAATGCGATGCTTCGTGGTAGAGGCGCGTCTCGTTCGATGTGGCGTAGGCATAATCCCAATCGAAGCGCGGAATGATCTGCGGCGGCTCCTCTGAGGCAGAGTCCATTTGCGGGAAAGGAGGAACGGGTAGCGGCGAGGGTACTTCCGCCGGTCTTCCTTCCGAAAAAATGATGTGCTCGCGGCGGACGCCAAGTGCTTTGGCCAATCGGTCGACCGTCGTGATAGGAATAGCGGCGTTGTCGTTTTCAATCATGCGGAGCATGCGTTCGCTGACGCCGATTTCTGCTGCCATCTCCTTTTGCGTGCTCAGACGGTCGAGCCCCTCACGCAACTCTTTGATGGTGGCTCCCTTTTGGGTGTATTTCTTCATATGTGCCTCTTTCCACTTGACACCATCCTACATCGGGATTGGCCAAAACGGGAGGCAGACGATCGGCATGCGAACGGCAAATAGGCGGCAAGAGCCCGCTCGTGGATAATATAGCGCCACTCGTTCCCATATCAGCTGCGCGAGCCACTCCGGCGGCTAGCTCTCCGGACCCTCCAAGCGGAGACGGAATTTGGTGAAATCGGGAGGGAAAGGAAACCCTCCTCGCGGATCGGCCGCACCGCTGACGCTGGCGCTCAACCGCCTGGCTCGCGATCCCGGCCGCGTCGTCCTTCGCAGGGCTGATAGCCCCGCTTGGCCTGCCGAGCAGGGATGCTCGACAGGCAGTTGCACCGGCCCGTCCGCTCCGCGGGCCGGGGGATGTCTTCGGAAAGAAGACGGAGAAGGACCCGCGACCGGCGTGGTCCGCAACCCCGAAAACGGAGCATCCCAATGGAACTCAAGTTTGTCGATCCGCGTGCGCTGAATGAGAATCCCGACAAGGCACGGCGTTCGAAGTCCAGCCCGCAGGCGGACGCCCTGCTGCTTGCCACGATCAAGGCCGTCGGCATCGTGCAGCCGCCTGTCGTCGCGCCGGAAACCGATGGCGGCAACGGCTATGTCATCGACGCCGGGCATCGCCGCGTGAAGCAGGCGATCGCGGCGGGCCTTGAGGAAATCGCCGTGCTAGTGATCGAGCGCTCCGAGGACGGCGGCGCCATGCGCTCGCTGGCCGAGACGCTCGCCCATGAGCAGCTCAATCCCGTCGACCAGTGGCGGGCGATCGAGCGCCTGGTCGCGCTCAACTGGACCGAGGAGGCGATCGCCATCGCGCTGGCGCTGCCGGTCCGCCAGATCAAGAAGCTGCGGCTTCTGGCGAACGTGCTGCCGGCCATGCTCGATCAGATGGCCAAGGGCGACATGCCCGATGAGCGCCAGCTTCGTACCATCGCTTCCGCCGCGCTCGAGGATCAGAAAGAGATCTGGAAGAAGCACAAGCCGTCCAAGGCCGATCCGCAGGTCTCATGGTGGGCTGTCGCGCAGGGTCTGACCAGGACCCGCATGTTCGCCAAACATGCCAGTTTCGGCGACGATCTGGCCCAGGCCTACGGCATCGCATGGGTCGAGGATCTGTTCGCCCCCGCCGATGAGGACAGCCGTTATACGACCGATGTCGACGCGTTCCTTGGTGCACAGCAGGAGTGGATGACGAACCATCTGCCCAAGCGCGGCGTGATCGTCGAGGCCGGCCAGTGGGGCGAGGCCAAACTGCCGCCCAAGGCCGAGCGGATTTATGGCAAGCCCGGCAAGTCGGATCATACCGCTATGTATCTCGACCGCGATGGCAAGGTGCAGACAGTGGCCTATCGCATGCCCGAGGTAAAGAAGCCGAACGGCAAGGGGGCCGCGTCGGACGATGCCGGCGACACAACGGTCGTGGCCAAGTCCCGCCCGGACGTGACGCGCAAGGGGATCGAGATGATCGGGGACTTCCGCACCGACGCCCTCCATGACGCTCTTGCCCGCGCGCCGATCGAGGAGGACACGCTGATGGCGCTGCTCATTCTCGCCTTCGCAGGCAGGAACGTCTCGGTCGATTCCGGTTCCTCGGACACGGTGTATGGCCACGCGCGGCTGGAGCGCCATGCAGCCCTTCTCTTCGGGGAAGGCGGCAGGCTCGACTACGACCGTGAGACGCTCCACCAGGCCGCTCGCAAGGTTCTGATCGAGGTCCTCTCGTGTCGGGAGAACCGCACCAACAGCGGCATCGTCGCTCGGGTCGCCGGCGACACCATTGGCGCCGACGGCTTCCTGCCGAACATGGGTTCGGACGAGTTCATGTCGTGCCTGTCGCGGCCGGCACTGGAAGCGTCCTGCAAGGGCACGCCGGTCCTGCCGCGGGCCCGGGTGAAGGATACCCGCGCCGCCCTTGTCGAGCACTTCAAGGAAGGTACGTTCGTCCATCCTTCGGCCCTGTTCGCGCCCGACGTCGCTGAGCTGACGAGCTGGGCGACCCGGCATGCGGCGCCGGACGAGGATGACGAGGGCAGCGTGCCGGAAGTCGACGAGCTCGACGGCGATCAGACCGAGGCCTCCGCCCACGATCATCCGGTCGATGACCACGACACCGTCGAAAACACCGAAGCCTGGCGTGTCGCCGCCGAATAGGCCGCCAATCCACATCATCCCGAACCATCCCCGCCGTCGGCAGTCGCGCCGGCGGCGGTTCCGTTTCCACCATGAGCATTGGAGACCACCATGTCCGCTCAACTGATCTACGATCTCGCCCCGCTCGGTTCCATCATCCGCTACTCCGACGGGGCACCGCGCCCGCCGGAGCGCCATCGCAAGAAACTCTCGGCATGGGAAAGCGCCAATGGCGGCGGCCGCCTGATCGGCAAGACGCCAGCCCGGCAGACTCCGCAGTATTCATCTCCCGCGCATTTCACGCTGCATGAAGGCGACTATGGCAGCGGCGGCGTCATCGTCCTGCGCGTCCACAAGAGCTTTTCGGTCGATTGCGGTCTTAAATTCGTCGTGACCTCCCGGCCCGCATCGGGTTCGGTCCGGGTCTTCGACCGTGCCGGCGAGGGCGCCGAACTCGTCCATCTTGCCGCCAGCCGCCAGGACGCGGAGGTCTGGCTGCAATCCCATGGATATCCGAACGCTGTGCTCGAGGACGTATCCGCCAACACCGTGGCGGCCGACGTCGTCGAGGGGAGGGCGGCATGAACGCCCCTCAATCCGAGGCAATGACCGACAACACCTCCGGATTCCCGGAAGTGTATTACGGGCGAACGAGCGATGGCCTCTTCGCGGCGCTGGTTGGCGAGAATGCCTTTGCGATGATCCCTCGCCAGAACGGCGAATACTATCTCGGCCATGCCTGGAAGCTGCCTCTGCCCATCTACGAATGGAAGCAGTCCAGCTTCTATGGTCACGGCGGGCAGCTCGACGGCAAGGCGGCGTTCCGTGCCCGTGTCGAGGAGAATGCGGAGCATCAGCGGCAATTGCGTAGATTGGCCCGTCGCAGCATCCCGGCTCGGCACGCAACCCCCTGGGGGCTATCGGATCATGCCACGCACTATGCCGAGGGCATCGTCTGCCATTCGACCCCGAGCTATGGCGGGTTCCATCTCGACCCTGACCGCAATGCTCATATCCATCCCCTTCTGAGGAGCGCCGACTGCTTCTACGAGGAGGATTGCTGCTGGGCGGCCGTTGCGAAGGCCTTTCCCGATCTCTTCACCGATTTCGAGAAGCGGTGCGCCGAGGAGACAATCCGGCACTGGTATCCCGACGCCTGGCCAAGATCCCTCACGTCCACATCTAAACGATTGCTGGAGGCCGCGTCATGACGATTGCAGAGCACATCGCCATGCTGGCGCGCATGGAAGCTGCCCGCCGGGAGACGCATGCCCATCTCCGGCTGATCGAGCGGCAGATCGTGGCGCGTGCGGAGCGCCTGATCACCACCTTCCGCGCTAGATCACGCGACTACCGGAAGTCCAGGTCGACATGGAGCCATGCCGACGAGCAGCTCTACCAGGCCACGCTGTCGGAGCTGGCCTTCTCCCGACACCGCGAGGTCGATGGGCTGACACGCAAACTCGCCCGCCAGGATGCGGCGATCGCCGCCTTCCGCCGCCGCCACGGTCTGTCGGAGGCCGATCCGGAGCCGGATATGGCGGGCCTCCGCGCGGCCTGATCCGTTGCAGCGCATCTCCATGCGCGATTCCGCGTGCCCCGACCTGCGATCGGGAGGGCAGCCCTGTCGGAACGTGTGGCGGGGCTGTGCGGGTAGCCGGGCAATGTCCGAGTAGAGCCCCTGTGGCGGCTGTCCGGTCGTGATGCCGGCGGAGCGGATTGATCTGTCGGAGATCCTCTCGCAAGCCAGTCTCATGGGACCGACCCCGTGCCGGTCTTTCCGGCGGGTTTGCTGCGGTCTGAACCAGCGGCTGGCCCCTTCAAGGCCGCTATCGCGCCGCGGAGCGGCCGGCGCCCGCCGATCTCGGCAAGGCCGGCCCGCGTCCCGCGCAGGGTCGCAGACCCCGCTTGCCCGCAAGCCAACCTTGCTCGCCTGGCAGGCCCCGGACCCTGAAGCGTCCAGCTTCCGCCGGTTCCTTTCGACCGCACCCGCAGGGAAGACCGGCACCGGGCCGGATCGCCCAAAGGGCATCGCTAGAAAGGAAGGCTCAATGTCCAGTTCAACCCGCTCCACGAAGACCAAGGCTCGCGTCGTCCAACTCCGCAAGGGGACCACCCTCGAAATGGTGCGCCTGTGCTGCCCGGACGCCAATCAGTCCGCACTCATTTCCGAGAGCTTCGGACTTGCCGTCCTCGACAGCGACGGTATCCGGGACTTCCACGAGCGCACCCTGATCGAGAGCGCCGACGCCCTCTCCGAGGGTCTTTCCGATAAGGCCATGCAGATCCATCTCCAGCGCATCGTCGGTTCCTATGTTGGGTCCGCTTTCGGAGCGGGGCAGTTCTACTCCAAGGCCGTGACCGAGGCCAAGGACGCGACCGCCCGGCTCGCCAACGACATGCGCGACGAGGATCGCGACGGCCCGGTCGGGTTCGACAGCGCCGCCCAACGCAAGCGCGAGTTCGCTGCCGACATGGGTATCCAGGCCCACGCTCTGCGCATGGCGGCCGAGGGCATGGTCGCGGCCTACGAGCACGTCGTCGGCGAGAGCTGGAAGCCCTATGAGCGCCAGGCCGATAATCCCGGCCAGACCGTCAGCCGGCAGGCCGCCGACCTCCAGATGGCCGCTCTCGGATAGCCGATACGGGCGGGGCTTCGGCTCCGCCCTTTCCTTGTCCGTTTCTTCGCTGGCCGGACCCAATGGGGCGTCGGCCTTTTTTCTATGTTGCGGCCGACGCCGCTGGCTTGCGCGGGACCGAGAGGTAATGAGGGAAGCAGGAAGACCCATGGCGATACCGGCGCAATCGCGGCCGTCACGATCGGTGGCCCTGCTCCGGTCCTCGCTCCGCGAAACGGCGAGGCCGTCCTCCACTGTCGTTCCGGCCCGGCTGCGACGTCTCTCCTTCTTCCGATTGATCCTCCCGGGTTCGCGAACCTGCGGTCCTCCGCGGTCGGACCTCGTGACGGCCGCGATCGGCGCGGCCTCGAATGGAGGTTCTGATGATGAACAGGAAAGACAAGAAACACCGTGTCGACATCTACGCCAAGATCACCGACCGCATCGTCGCGGATTTGGAGAAGGGTGTTCGTCCGTGGGTCAAGCCCTGGAGTACTGCCAACACCGCCGGTCGCATTACGCGGCCGCTGCGCCACAATGGAACGCCCTACCAGGGCATCAACGTGATCCTCCTGTGGTCGGAGGCCGTCGCACGAGGCTTCGCCTCGCCCATCTGGATGACGTTCAAGCAATCGGTCGAGCTTGGCGGGCATGTCCGCAAGGGCGAGACCGGCTCGACCGTCGTCTATGCCAGCCAGTTCACCAGGACCGAGACCGACG
The DNA here is from genome assembly GCF_009742725.1 of Nitratireductor arenosus. GTDB lineage: Bacteria > Pseudomonadota > Alphaproteobacteria > Rhizobiales > Rhizobiaceae > Mangrovimarina > Mangrovimarina arenosa. Next base: position 12,439 of record NZ_WPHG01000009.1, read on the forward strand.
AGCGTGGCGATGAGGTCGAGCGCGGCATCCCGTTCCTCGAGGCCTATTCGGTCTTCAATGTCGACCAGATCGAGGGACTGCCGGATCACTATTATGGTGCGCCGCAGCCGGTGATCGATCCCGCCACGCGCATTGCCCACGCCGATACGTTCTTCGACGCGACAGGCGCCAGGGTCGTCTATGGAGGCACGAAGGCGTTCTACGCGCCCTCATCCGACCACATCCAGCTTCCGGTCTTCGAGAGCTTCCGCGATGCGGAATCCTTCGTTGCCGTCAGGGCGCACGAGACCATCCACTGGACAGCTCCGGTCCACCGGGTCAACCGCGATCTCAGCCGCTACCACAAGGATCGGAGCGAACGCAGCCGCGAGGAATTGATCGCCGAACTGGGGTCGGTGTACCTCTGCGCGGACCTCGGCATCGTGCCGGAGCTCGAGCCGCGGCCGGACCACGCCAGTTACCTCAAGTCCTGGCTCGAGGTGCTCTCCGACGAGAAGCGTTTCATTTTCTCGGCCGCCGCGCATGCGCAACGCGCAGCCACCTACCTGCATGGTCTTCAGCCGGCGGCCAGGGTTGCGGAGGCGGCCTGATGCCAAGGCCGACCGTTGCCGTCAGGGAACTCCGCCGTGGGCCGGTGTATGATGGGAGGCCGGGATGGGGATGGGCGCCTCTCGCCGTACGGAGACCCAGGCGGTGATGCCGATGAAGAGACGCCCGTCTTCATTCCGGTTGTTTCTGCGACGGGCACGCCCACCTGCGTCCTCGATGTGGCTGGTCTGACCGAAGGGCGATCTCGCTGCGCTCGGTCTCGCTCTTATCCCCGCAACGTCGGTCTCGACTTTCTTCCCCTGGCCGCTGCGCGTCCATTCCTTGCGGATCAAGAAAGTCTCTTCCCGCCGCCCTCCATTTCATTCCGGCCCCTCGGGGTGCGTGTCGATCGCCTCCGGTCTGTCGACCGCCATCGAGGTCGCGATGGTCGCGGCCCGAGAAAACAAAGGAACGAGACAATGGCTACCATCGGCACCTTCACCTCGACTGGCAACGGCTTCACTGGCACGATCAAGACCCTCAACCTCAACGTCAAGGCCAAGCTGGTCCGCGTCGAGAACTCTTCCGACAAAGGTCCGCACTTCCGCATCTTCGCGGCAGCCAACGTCGAACTGGGCGCCGCTTGGCAGAAGACCTCCAACGAGGGTCGCGACTACCTCTCGGTCAAGCTGGACGATCCGAGCTTCCCCGCTCCGATCTATGCCACCCTAGTCGAGGTGGAAGGCGAGGAAGGCCTGCAGCTGATCTGGTCCAGACCGAACCGGGACTGAGCGCCACCAGCATAGGGCCCCGCCATCCGGGCGGGGCCTGATGCTTGACGCCGCGGTCAAAAGGGATGTCCGGCCTTAGCTGTGAAAGGACCGCCGAGACTGGCTTTCGAGCCGAATTTCGGCTATACAAAAGAGCAAGTTATTGGAGCCTGGAGCATGACCTCAACGCTAGTGGAAAGCCCCGTTGTCGCGGATCGCGCGCACGCGTTGCGGCTTGCCAAACAGGTCATCAAGACCCTCGACCAGACACAGCTTGAGCCTATCGTCGCAGCGATGCTGACCGATGGTCACAAGGCTGCGCTTTCGGCAATGGCTGTGTCGCGAGACGAGCCGAACCTCTTCGAACAGTTCCTCGTCCTGTGTGAAGAGGCCGGGCTGTTGAGCGAAGCGGATTGCGATCAGCTGGGCGATGCCTATGTCGAAGCAAGGCGTGCCCGTGCCGCTTGATGAGTGACCCATATTTTTACCCGGGCACCACAGTCCTCATCAATCATTTCAACATCAGGGATCAGGCCAAACTCGATAGCAAGGAGCGTCGAGAAACCCTGAAGACGTTGAAGGGTCTGTACGACAATCCGGTCAAAGCCGAATTCGGACTCGCGCACCTGCTGGAAATACACCGGCGCATCTTTGCCCCGGTGTATCCGTTCGCCGGCGAAATCCGCCGCATCGATATGGTCAAGGCCGAGGAGAAGCTGGGCGGCGGCAGTGTCGAGTACGCGCCGTTCCATCTGGCGCGCCTCCAGGCCGAGCACTGCCTGAAGCAACTCAATGCCCGCGACTGGTCGGGTCTCAGGGACCTGTCCCGGCCGCAGGACATGGCCGCATTTGCAGGCAACATCATCGACGTGTGGAAGGTCCATCCGTTCCGGGAGGGCAATACGCGCACGACTATGACCTTCATGCACCAGTTTGCGGCGGCCAAGGGCTTCGCGCTGGACCGTCAGTTGATCCGTGCGAATGCTGAATATGTCCGTCACGCGCTGGTGGTCGGCACCCATGGTGAAACCCATTATCTGACACGCATCCTCACCGACGCGCGCCAACGCGAACATGCGCGCGAGCAGAGCCAGGCACGGATGGAGGCCCAAAGCCGCACCGACATTGGGCAGGTAGAACGGGCTGCATTGCTTCCCGGCCGGACCCTCGCCACGGAAGTTCCGAAGGTCGAGCTGCTAGAACGGATCGCCGCTTCCGAAAGCGCCACCGAGGCGATGAAACGCCTTGTCACCACGGCAAAGACGGTATTTACCGACTACCGGCCGGTGGTCGAAACTATCAGGAGTGCCGCTTTTGACGGCGAGATCGGCGATCGGCAGATGATTTTGGAGCTGCGGGATGCCCCAGAACGGTTCGGGCCGCTCGCGGGCAAGGGCGCCATTCTTGCGAGCCGGCAGGAGCGGGAGGCGCATCGCAACGCTGTCGCTGCACAGTCCGCCCTTCGCGGGATCGCCGAGAGTTACCTCAAGATCGTGCATGGTATCCGGCAGACGATGCAGCAGCACCGTCATGACGAAGTGCGGCGGGCGAGCGTGGAGGTCCCGCGGCCGAGCGATCAGCTCATGAGCGCGCTTGATCGGGGTGATGTGCTCTCGCCCGACCTCAAGGTCGAATTGCGGCAGACTACGAGCGCATTCGAGCGCCGTTTCGGCGATGATTTGGCCGCATTGCGCTCGGGCAAGAATCTGGGTCCACTTGCCACTAGGCACGGCGTCGATGAGAAGCAGCTCGAGGAAGCGAGAGGCGTACTGAAAGCGCTCGACAGGGCCCAGGCTCAGGTGCGCACCAGGGCACAATTACGGTCTCTCGATAGGGGTGGCCCTATCCGATAGTTTCAAACCCTCTGGACGAGGCATTCAGCTATGCCTGTCGACCGGCCGTGCGCGGTCGGTCAACCTCCTTGGACTTCGCCTTTGTGTCGCACTTCCACTTGTAGAAGGGATTATGTGTATCTGCGGAAATCAGGCGAAACCGCCGTTCCGAATTCAATATGCTTCAGGATACGCCCGACCTCCCGCGCCGCCTTGATTGGCGCAGGCAGTTTCTGGTCGAACTGCGTGCTGTTCCAGTTGACCTTGGTCAGCGCCAGAACCTCTCCGGCAATCTTGGTGATGGCGCTGTCGCAGTTCTCGTGCGGCACCAGCAACAATGGACGCGGAACCCGCAGTCCCGGGAACGTGCCATAGTACGGCACACTGCCGCGCGTGTAGAGCAGACCCTTTCCTCGAAGATCGACAAAGGTGCCCCGCAATACCGGGTAATTCCCGTCGCGAAAAATGGCGATCGGCGAGCTTTCCTGGACCCAGACTAGATCGCTGAGGTCGATTCCGGCGCGGTGCAGCGCGGCATCGATTCCTTCAGCCTCTTCCGCCCTGAACCTGGAGGTCTTCAGGATGACGATACGCGCGGGGACATGACGGTGATGGGCCTTATAGGCAGCAATCGACTGGGTCACCAGGTCATCGGCATCCTCAGCCGTGAGATAGGGATGACGGCCCTTAGACTCCGTTTGCGCACGGGCGCCGCGCAGAATGAGACCGCGACCGCGCTCATCGAACATCTGCGCTGTACTGGTCCAGAGCTGCTGGCCATCAACGTCACGGTAGAAGCCGATGCCGAGAAAGCTGGTCCGCAGGCCCGCATCATCCGGCAACAGACGCCACGGGACCTTTCCCGCCTTGTAGAAGAGAGCGTTCAGCAGATTCCAGGCGCGGGTTGCTTTGGCCTGCGTCTGGCGGTTGCTGCCACGTTTCACCTTGCGCGGGATCTTGGCAGCGTCGTCCCATGTATCAGGCCAGACAATCTGCGTCGGCACATCGAGGTGCAGCGTCTTTGCCTTCAGCAGGTCACGAAAATTCAGCAGGCCGTCCCTGTCATCCTCGTCTTCATCCTCCGCTGCCTCTCCCTCCTCGCTCTTTGCGTTCACCAGCTTTTCGATCAACGCAACGGGCAAGGCTAGGACGATGACGTCCGGCTTGACGCTGCTTTCGATCAGGGCAGTCAACTGCTGCGAAATCATCTCCACGGCCTGGCGCACGGCCTCGTCATGCCGGCCTATGGCCCGGATGTCGTTGACCTGGCTGCGAGACAGCGTACCTGCCGCACCATCCGGCACCTCAAACTTGCAGCGAAACGGATTCTGATTGCCCAGACCCGGAAAGTCCGGGTTCAGGTTGATCAGCTGCTTGCCCTCACTTTCGATGCCCCGTCCTGTTTCATCAAGAAACTCCGTGAACCCCGCGACCGTATCGTCGGTGCCAATCACGCCCACGCGCACCACTTCACCCGAACGGGGCTGAAGCGGCCCGAATTCGCGTAAGCCCTGCCGCGGATCGCAATGCTGCCCGCCGTCGCCGAATTCCAGAACAGGTTCATCGAACACGCGCGTCCTGAATGTCATGCGGACAGCCCTTCCTCAAACAGGTCCGCAGCTTCCATCTCCCTGGCTCGAGGGTCGGTACGGTTCCACGTATCTTCAGGAACGGCCTGCGCCAGTTCTATCAACGGCAAATGCTCGAAACCAATGAGATGATCGTTTGCGCCCGTTTTCTCGAAGAGGTCATCTTTTTGCACGGCGCTTTCCGCAAGAAGGCTTTGCCACATGATGACTTGCCCACGCACCGCCGCGTTACGTTCGAGCCGCTTCTTCCCGGCCAGCAATGCGCCGGGAAAAGGATGCGGAATGAACCCGTTGCGCGTGAAATAGAACGTCGGATCGATAACGATGAACCACTCATCGCCAAGCCGTTCAAAGCGAAAGTTCGCGGCGTGGTGACGGACATAGCCCGGCTTGTCGGGAAATTTCTTGTTCGGATAATAGCCCACCACCCTGGCCGATGCGTCTTTCACGCTTGAGGCGTATTTGTAGCGGCGCGATTTGTTGACCCCCAGGGCATGGAAGTAAAACAGCCTCTCCTTGGCAAGATGGCTGATCTGGCCGGATATCTGGCGCACGACACTGCGGCGCAAGAGATCGATCGTGTCATTCGTGTCATCGGGATCATCGTTCTGGGTGAAGAGCGCGGTCTCAACCGCTTCGACCTGATCGAGGTCGACAATGGCGCTTGTTCCAAACTCTCTCGGATCGAAGAAGGATACAAAACGCCGCTTGCGAATGACCCAGTCGAAGCGCGTGTTCTTCTGCTTAAGCAGATCAGGTATGGCGTCTCTGCCTGTGCCGAACGGTGACGAGGCCACGAATATCTCGTCCGGCGGCCGGATACGCATCATGTTCATGATGGCGTTCTCGCCCGTATTCAGAGGCGGGAGATAAACACCGGGCGTATGCCGGTCGATCGTCAAAGCGGCCAGGCGGTCGGCGCAACCGGGACCAAATACATCTTCGTCCTTGTCGAACCGAAGACGGCGCTCATCACCGCGCAGGCTGTCTGTCACATCCTTCCAATACGCGGATCCGTCGGATTGTCGCCACAGCACGATGATGACCGGGATGTTGTACCTGCGCCAATAGGCGAGATCGTCTGCCTTCAGCACATACTCAAATTGGCGGTCGGTCTCCCGAATATACTGGCCCCTTGCCGTCGCCTTCACCTGGACGCCCAACAGTTTTCCAAGCGGGGCGCCGCTGCGCGGATCGCGCAACTCAATCAGGCCGTCGGTTCCGGCCTCCAGCCTGCCACGGTTCTCATAGATGAATCCTGTTTCGAGCACGATCTTCTTGACCGCAGTCTCGCCAAGTTCACCCAGAACCTGGTTGTCGGTGATTCTCTTGCTCATGGCGCGAGTATAGGCGCTTTCCTGCTGCCTGCGAGCAGATTGTTCCCGTTATGTTTCCGCATCCCCACATTTCACAGCAGCGCGCGTCACTACGCGGCCGGGCTGTCGTGAAGGAACCGCTTTGCGGCGTCTGCCGCCTTTCGGCTTCGATCTCTCGCGTATCTGAAGGGGGTGGTTTCGACGCAAGCAGACCTTCTCGTTGGAGATCGCCACGTCTGTTACAATCATGCCGTCACCCTACCCGCCGTTCGGCAATGGTCAGCAACGGTCCGAATACCGAAATCATACTTAGAGTCCTTGCTGGCAGCCACCCATGTGGGCGTTGTCGTAATGCTTGAAGGAACCCTTTTCGTCAGCGAGCATAGTTGTGTGAGCGGCCGACGTCAGGCGGCCAAGATACAGAGCCCCGTGCCGTCCCTGTTTTCCACACCGCCAACGGCGGGGCGGAGCGAAGCGGAGCAGGCGAGGGGGCTGAACGCGCTTCCCACATTGCGCCGAAGAGAAGCCCCCGAGCTTGTGGTAAACGGGGGCGGGACGGCTTCCGTTTTAGCTAGGATCCAGCCGCTCCCGTCTTCGGTTGAAAACCGCTCTTGCCGACGAGCGCAGCCATTTCCGGACGGCGGAAGTAGATGGCGCGACCGCACCGCAGCGGCGGATTGCCACCGGTCAGGATGATCTGCTCATCGGCGCGCATTTGGGTGACTTCATGCGGCAGGATCAGCGGGCGTTGCGAGAGCTGTTGGGAGCGGGTGCGGGACGAACCCATGTCGCGCGAGGTTCGGCTGACCTGGTTCACCTCCACGGTGGTCATGCCGCAGCGCTCGGAGATGTACTTCGCTGTCTCCGGATCGTTGATGGCCGAGAACGACACCCAGGACGCGGACTCGAACCACTTGGAGGTCGCATCACGGCCGCCAAAGGCTTCGCGCATCTGACCGAGTGACTGGAACAGCATCAGCAGGGTGATGCCATATTTGCGGCCAGCATCGCGGGCGGTTTCGATGATGCGCATGTAGCCGAGGCGGGCGGCCTCATCGAGAAGGAACAGGGCGCGTTCCTGCATGTCTCCGTTGCGATTGTAGATTGCCTTGAGGAACGCACCGATGATGACACGGGCCATGCCGGGATGATTTTCGAGCGTCGACAGATCGATGTTGATGAACACCGTCGTGCGCCCGTTGGCGATATCGTCGGTCCTGAAAGTGTTGCCCGACACGATGGCTGCGTAGCTGTCGTAGGAGAGCCAGTGCGTCTCCTTGGCGGCGGTCGCATAAACGCCGGAGAAGGTTTGCGGCGTCATGTTGATGAAGGGGGCGATGACCTCCTTGACGAACCGGGAGGTCGAGCTTTGATAAAGATCGGCGAGCTTTTCCTTGAGCGTTTCTTCCGGCTCGGCGAGCCGCGCGCGAACGACGCGTAACGACCGTTCGCGTTGCGTATCGTCCGGATCGGACAGCATCACGTCGGCGATGACGCCGGTGATGAGCTGTTCGGCCGAGACGCGGAAGAAATCGTCAGCGCCAGAGGTGACGCGCGGCTTCTCCGACATCAGCCAGGCCGCCACCGAGGCAATGTCTTCCTCTGGCGCATTGCCGAAGCGGCCGATCCAGTCGAGGACGTTGAAGCCGATGTCGGGGCGTTTCGGATCGAGAATCAGGACGTCCTGCCCATGCGCCTCGCGATGCGCGGCGACCATAGGGGCAATCTCGGTCGAGGGATCGAGGACGATCAGCGAGCCCTTGAACTTGAGTGCGGTCGGCACGACCACGGAGGTGGTCTTGTAACCGCCGGAACCAGCGAAGACGATGCCGTGGGTCGAGCCGAAGCCGCAGTCGAAGCAGACCAGCGGTGACTTTCCTCCCTTGCCCCACGTCTCCTTGCGGCGCGGATCGAAGTTGATGCCGGCGACGGCATCCTCGTCGACGCGATAGCGTTCGCCGAGCACGATACCGCCGCTTTCAGGAAAGAGACGAGCGATTGTGGCGCCGTTCATCCAATGGCTGTCGCCATGGATGGCGCGACGGCCGGAGAGCCGTTTCGGACCTGTCGCTCCAAACGCGGCATTGCCGCGCAGCGCAACCCGCAATCCGAACATGCCGGCGACGAAGGCCGTCGCCGCGCCGCCGATGGGGTAGAGGTCGAGGTAGGAGAATATCGTTCCTTCGGGCACATGGCTGGCGAAGGTGGACAGGCGCGTCATCTCGGACAACGCTGCGAAGGCGACGGCGGCAAGGCCGCCGATCAGGACGCCGAGGCCGGCCGACTGAATTGCAAGTGAGCCATTCGCGGCGAACAGGAAGATGACACCGATCGCGGCGGCAGCTGCATAGGGCAGGGCAAGACCGATCCGCCCAAGCGTCTGATAACTCTCCGGCGAATTCCCGAATGACGCAAGCCAGGTCTCAATCCCCTGGAGCGCGAGCACGATCCCCAACATCATCAATGCCGGTGCGGCCAGCAGCATCAGCTTCTTTGCTGTCATTGTCGAATATCGCCTTTCCGATTGCTGCCCATCGGGCCCGCTCTTGCTTGTCTCCGAGCTGCCCGGCAGCCTCGACTAGTGCGCCTAGGATGACGGCGCGATCCTCGCTGCGAAGCCCCGCCTTTACGACGAGCCCGCCGAGCTGGATCTTCTCGCGCGCATCCTTCTTTCGGGCTTCCGTTTGTGACGCCCGATAGCGGCGTTCATGCATCAGAAGCGTCCGCTTGAGAGCGAGCAGCCGGCTCGGATGCCTTCTGCTTCGTTCTCGTTTGAAATCGCTTTGCCATCTCTTCGAAGCCTGCGACCAGCTCTGTGTCGGACGCATTCACGTCGCCCAATCCGGCCTTTAGCGCGAGCCGGCCGATGCGTTCGGCCTCCTTGGTCTCGGCAAGCTTCAGCTGCTCCTGCAGGCGTTCGATTTCCTCGCGGATGCGGGAGGAGGGTCGTCTCATCGGCTGGTTCTCCGGTTGCGGGGATGGTCAATGCGATGCGGAGAGTCGCATTGGACGTGCGCGCAGCGCACCCTGCGAAAAACCACAGGTAGGCGAAGCCTACGCATTGCGGGAAGAATCCCGCCGTTCGGAAGAACGGTCCAAGGGCGCAGTAATACGTTTCAAGCAACGTTGCTGCGTTCGGCCCCCGGGAGGGACCGCGCTCGACCGAACTGCATTCGCGTTCGGATCGAGAAAGCACCTGTCCCGTGGCGATCACGCACTTCACGCCCCAACTGATCAGCCGCGGCGAAGGCCGCAGCGCTGTCGCGGCGGCCGCGTATCGCCATTGCGCCCGCATGGAGAACGAGCGCGAGGGCAGGGTGGCCGACTTCTCGCGCAAGCCCGGCATGGTGCATGACGAGTTCGTGTTGCCGGCCGATGCGCCGGACTGGGCGAGAGCACTTGTTGCCGATCGCTCGGTTGCCGGCGCATCCGAAGCCTTCTGGAACAAGGTGGAGGCGTTCGAGACCCGCAAGGACGCTCAACTCGCCAAGGAGTTCATTCTGGCTCTGCCGCGCGAGCTGACGACCGAGCAGAATATCGCAATGATGCGCGAGTTCGTCGCCGAGCATGTCAGCACGCGCGGGCTGGTCGCGGACTGGGTCTATCACGATGCGCCGGGCAATCCGCATGTGCATCTGATGACGACACTGCGGCCGCTGACTGAAGAGGGATTCGGCGGCAAGAAAGTGCCCGTGATCGGAGAGGACGGACGTCCGGTCCGCTCGAAGTCCGGTCAGATCATTTACAAGCTCTGGGCTGGTGACAAGGCGGACTTCCTCGCTTTGCGGGAGGCCTGGTACGCCGCGCAGAACAAGCATCTCGAATTGAACGGCCATGACATTCGTATCGATGGCCGCTCCTATGCCGAGCGCGGTATCGAGCTGGAGCCGACCACGCATATCGGGGTTGCCAGCAAAAACATTCAGCGGGAGGCGGAGGCTGAAGGGCGCGCGGCCAGGCTTGAACGGCTCGCATTGCACGAGGAAACGCGGCGCGAGAATGCACGCCGGATAGAGCGCCGACCGGAGATCATACTGGACGCGATCGCGCGCGAGAAGAGCGTCTTCGACGAGCGGGACGTCGCCAAATATCTGCACCGCTATGTCGATGATCCCGGCCAGTTCGCGAACTTGTTGGCGCGCGTCATGGGAAGCCCGGAAGCCGTGAAGATCGAGGCGGAAGGGGTCGATCCGGAAACCGGCGAGCGACTGCCGGAGCGTTTTGCGACGCGTGACATGATCCGCATAGAAGCCGAGATGGGGAACCAGGCCGAGCATCTCGCGACGAATGGCCGGTTCGGCGTCTCAGTGAGCGCGCGGGCCGAAGTCATTGCCGGCCAGGCGCAGATTTCCGACGAGCAGAGCATCGGCCTGGAACGCATCACCGGCGACGAGCGCCTTGCCATCATCGTCGGCCGCGCGGGCGCCGGCAAGACAACGATGATGAAGGCAGCGCGCGAAGTATGGGAGGCTTCGGGCTATCGCGTTGTCGGCGGGGCGCTTGCGGGCAAGGCCGCCGAGGGGCTGGAGAAGGAAGCGGGCATTGCCTCGCGAACGCTGGCGTCCTGGCAACTTCAATGGGAGCGCGGCCGTCTTCACCTGGACAACAAGACCGTGTTCGTGATGGACGAGGCGGGCATGGTGTCGTCGCGCCAGATGGCGGACTTCGTTTCGGCCATTGCCCATGCCGGCGCCAAGCTTGTTCTTGTCGGCGATGCCGATCAGTTGCAGCCGATCGAGGCGGGCGCTGCGTTCCGCTCGCTTGCCGATCGCGTCGGCTATGCCGAGCTCGGCACGATCTATCGGCAGCGTGAGCAATGGATGCGCGCTGCCTCGATGGATCTTGCCCGAGGCAAAATTGGAGCGGCGATCTCCGCCTATCAGGGGCAGGGACGCCTGGTCGGCATGGAGTTGAAGGACCAGGCGGTAAGTGCGCTCGTCCGCGACTGGATTGCAGACTACGACCCGAACCGATCGAGCCTGATCCTTGCGCATCTTCGCCGCGACGTGCGGACACTGAACGAGCTGGCACGCGGCGCGCTTCTCGAGCGTGGTTTGATCGAGCAAGGCCACGCCTTCCGCACGAAAGACGGCATGCGAAATTTCGTGGCTGGCGACCAGATCGTGTTCCTGAAGAACGAGGGTTCGCTTGGCGTCAAGAACGGCATGATCGGTCGCGTTGTCGAGGCAGAGAAGGGCCGCTTCGTCGCCGAGATCGGAGACGACAAGAGAAGGGTGGACATCGACCAGCGGTTCTATCGCAATGTCGATCATGGCTATGCGACCACCATCCACAAATCGCAGGGCGCCACCATCGATCGGGTGAAGGTGCTCGCGACCCTCTCGCTCGACCGGCACCTGACCTATGTGGCGATGACCCGGCATCGCCATGACGTGAAGCTTTATTACGGACGCCGCTCTTTCGAGAAGGCGGGCGGGCTCATCCAGAACCTGTCGAAGCGTGGGGCCAAGGACACAACACTCGATTTCGCCGGATCGAAGCTCTACGAACAGGCGCTTTCCTATGCCAACAGTCGCGGTCTCTACGGCGCGCGCGTGGCGAAAGCCCTGATCGAAAACCAGCTCCGTTGGATCAGGGAGCAGCGCGATCGGCTCGAGACGGCCGCTGCCAGGCTCTCAAGCCTCATCGGGCGGTTCGACCGTGCCGCCGATCGTCAGGCAGCGGCTGCGGCGACCGCGACTGCCTCGTCCGTTTCCCAGCCCTGGATTCGCGGTATCGCGACCTGGGCCCAATCCATCCCGCAGCTCGTGGAGGCCAAATTGCAATCAGACGCCACACTCACCCATGCCTGGACCCAGCTTCGCGACCGCGTTGCCCAAGTCTATGAGAAGCCCGATGGTGCGATGACTGCGATGAACCTTTCCGCAATCATGGGCGCCAATGAAGCGGAAAGGCGGGCAGCGCAAAGCCGCATCGTCGACCAGCTCGGTCGCGATCCGGAGGCTTTCGGTGCAATGCGCGGCAAGACCGGCATGTTTGCCTCATCGGAGGCCAAGGCCGAGCGACAGCGGGCCTTGAACAACGTTCCGGCGCTCAGGGACAACCTTGCCCGCTATATGCGGCTACGCGCCGAGATCGGAGATCTTCGCACCGTCGAATTGTCGCGCGAGCGCGACCGCAGCCGGGTCGACATTCCTGCATTGTCCGGTTCGGCGCAGAGCGTGCTTGACCGCATCCGCGATGCGATCGATCGCAACGACCTTTCGGCCGCGCTCGGTTTTACCCTGGCCGACAAAATGGTGAAGGCAGAGATTGACCAGCTCAACAAGGCGCTCGACCAGCGGTTTGGAGAACGGGCCTTCCTTGGCTCGAAAGAGGCCAAGGGTCCGGCCTATGACGCAGCCGCGGCACAAGTCGCCGAGGGCGACCGCTCCAAACTGGTCGCAGCCTGGCCGAGCTTCAGTGCCGCGCAGCGCGTTGCGGCCTACGAGCGGGCGCAGCAGCAGACCCGGGCCGAGAGCCAAATCCGCGATCAGGGCATGACCCGATGACGAGACAGGGCAGGGCGCTTGCGATCATCGGCGCCGGCACCGTCCTCCTCGGTTCGATGGCGGCAGCCTTCACATGGGGCGGCTATCGGGTGAACGTCACACCCTCATATCCGTTGGGCCTTTGGCAAATAGAAACGCTGGACCGACCGATTGCGGTCGGCGACCGTATCTTCATCTGCCCGCCTGCCGGTTCCTCCGTCGATCTTGCCCGCGAGCGCGGATATCTGCCGCGCGGGCTGTGTCCGGCCGGGACCGCACCGCTCATCAAGACCGTCGTCGCATTGGCCAGCCAGTCCATCCGTGTCGAGGGCCAGGTCATCATTGATGATGCGCCGTTGCCAGCTTCCACTGTTCATTCCCGTGACGCCGAGGGACGGCCGATGGCCCCCTGGACGGGCGGCGTCGTGCCCGAGGGCGAATTGTTTCTCCATTCCGATTTCGTTGGTTCCTATGATTCAAGATATTTTGGGCCGCTTCCGGCCGCCGGCGTCCTTGGCCTCGCACGGGAAGTCCTCACCTTCACGCCGTAGTCTCCTGCACGCGGCCTTGTTCGTCGCCGGCGGCGTCATCACCGGCGCATTCGGATGGAGCGGGCATCCGCTCGCCTTCGCCGTCGGCATAGCCTTCCCGGCGCTTTGGGCCTTCGCTCCTTCGCGCACGGTTGCGGGTCTGGTCGCGCTGGCGCATTTTCTCGGTGCATCGCGCGGCCTGCCGGTCGGCGCCTCGATCTTTTTCGGCGCGCAGCTCGCCATCGGCCTTGGCCTCTGGCTTGCCGCCTCGCTCATGTTTGTTGCTGTCCATGCTGCGCTGTGGACATCGCGCGGCGGCTGGCGCCGGCCCGTTCGCTACGCGACCGCCGCCGTCCTTATGAGCGTGCCGCCGTTCGGGATTGTCGGTTGGGCCCATCCGATCACAGCAGCCGGAGTTCTCTTCCCGGGCTGGGCCTGGTTCGGCCTTGCCGCGACCGCCGCCCTGTTGCTCGCGATGACGACACGCATATGGCCGATTGCAGCCGGCGTTGCAGCGCTCGCCTTCGCCTGGTCAGCCTCGAGCTGGACGCCGCCGGTCGAGCCGGAAGGCTGGCGGGGCATCGACACCAGGTTCAGGTTCGAGCAGCCCGGCCAGTATGCCGATTATCGTCAGCAGGTCTCGACAATACGACTGGTCGGGGCCGCCGCCGGCGACGGCGCCCGTGTCGCGATCCTGCCGGAAAGCGCCGTGGGCTTGTGGAGTGCCACCACCGAGCGGCTTTGGACGCGCGAGCTTTCCAGCCTCGACATCATGGTCAATGGCGGCGCGGCCATCGTCGATCCTGTCGGCTACGACAATGTGATGATCGGGGTTTCGGGGAAGGGCGCGGAGATCCTTTACAGCGAGCGCATGCCGGTCCCGGTTTCCATGTGGCAACCCTGGACCACCGGCGGGGCGCACGCGCGGTTCTTCGCCAATCCGGTCTTCGAGTTCGCCGGGCTTAAGGTTGCGCCGCTCATCTGCTATGAGCAGCTGATCATCTGGCCCGTCATCCAGTCGATGTTGCATGCTCCGGACGTGATTGTTGCGACCGGCAATGCCTGGTGGACCGGCAACACCAATATCGTCGCCATCCAGCGGTCGAGCGCGCAGGCCTGGGCCTCGCTGTTCGGTCTGCCACTGGTGATGGCGTTCAACGAATAGGAGATAGGGTCATGATCGATGCCGAACTGATTCAGCAATGCGCCGATCCCAGCCTCAAGCTCGAGATCGTCCAAAAGTTCATCGAGGAAGCCGGCGGCGCCGACCATCTGACCGTCACGGTGCGGGCAGGGGAGCGCATCATCCTTGTACCGAAGCCGACCACCGAGGACGAGGCGATGCAGCTCATTCAGCAGAATTTGGGTCAGTCGGTCGTCAAGGTAGGGGTGACACAGTATCCGGCCGGTCTCGGCATTCAGGACAAGTCCGAGCTCAGCCCCGACCTCCTCGATTCCTGCAAGAATATCGGAATGGGCACCGCGCTCTTTGCCAAGGTCTATCGCATAGTCACCGAGTGGCACGGTGCGCCCGCCCAGGAGGCTCTTGACGACGCAATCCTCGCCTACAAGACCGGCCGGTTCGAGGGCCGCCAAGTCTTCTATGAGTCCGACCCTGGCGAAACCGAGCTTGCCAAACCGCAGTCAGCGGAGCTTGGCGAGCGGGTTGCGGCCGAGGGCACCGGGCCATCGGAGCCGTCTCTTTCGGAGGAAGACCCGAACAAGGCCGGTATCCGCATCGATCTCTCCGGAATCAGCAACAACAATAAAGAGCAATGAGCAGCCACATCACCGTCACCATCATGCTTTGCGTATTGTCGTGCGAACCTACCGAAATCCGCGTCTGGGACGGGGATTCCTTGCGGCTCGGCATGACGCAGGAGGCAGAGGCGATCCGAATCTTCAACATCGATGCGCCGGAAATCGAGGGACAGTGTGCCTATGAAAGCGATCTGGCGCAGCACTCGAAGCATAGGCTCGCAGAGCTGCTGGCCGGTCAGCGCGTGGAGATCCTGCGCGAAGGGGCCGATCGCTATGGCCGCACGCTCGCCGTAGTCCGCGTCAACGGACGGGATGCCGGTGACATTCTTGTTCGCGAAGGCCTCGCGCGGACGTGGAGCGGCCGGCGCGAGCCGTGGTGTTAACGAGACGTGCGAGCGTCCAACCTTATGGAACGTTTTTGGAGTGGCCGTTTTCGACCTGGCGTGCTGAAAATGGACCTTCAACGAAGATAGCGCTCAGGCGGGTCGGTCAGGATGACGCGCAGTTGCTTGCCGGGGAAGGCTTCGATGACATACAGCTCGGCGTTCTTGACCGGCGTATCCAAGGGGCAGTCGTTGGACACCCGCAGCGTCTGCTTCGCAGGCAGCGTACCCGCGTCAGGGCTGTAGACCATGGTGCATCGCGTGCCCATGCGATTGCCAGCCTAGTCACTCTACGTCGCAGGGTGGAGCTGTTTTGCTGCGCATGCAGTTGACGCGACCATTGACGCTTGACGTAAAGCGTCAAGGCCTATACGGTCTATGATGCATGATCCTGAGCTATCGAGACAAGAAGACTGAGCAGTTCGCGAAGGGAGAGTTCGTCAAGGCCTTTCAGGGTTTTGAAGATCAGGCAGCCCGGCGGCTGTCTATTCTGAACGCGGCACTCTCGCTCGATACGCTCCGCGCCCTGCCAGGAAATCGGCTCGAAACGCTCAAAAGTGATCGCGCCGGACAGTATTCCATTCGCATCAATCAGCAATGGCGCATCTGTTTCGAGTGGCTGGCCGATCAGACCGGGCCGAGCAATGTTGAAATCGTGGACTATCACTGAGGAAGGAGATCAGGCCATGTTTATGAGAGCCGTACATCCCGGCGAAGTCCTGAAGGACGAGTTGGAAGAGCTGGGCGTATCGCCGACCGAGTTTGCGCGGCAGATCGACGTGCCGCCAAACCGTGTCAGCCAGATTATCGCCGGAAAGCGCGCCGTCACCGGCGATACCGCGCTGCGCTTCGGGCATTGGTTTGGCACCGATCCGCAGTTCTGGCTCAACCTGCAAAGCGCCTTTGAAATCCGCGTCGCGGAAGATAGGGCCGGGCGGGAGATCGCGCGGCTGCCGGTGCGGGCCGGAGCGTCGGGGCCTAACGCCCCGAACGCTGCCTAAGGTCTGACCCGTGCGTATCACCCGGCTCCACATTCAGAATTTCCGCTGCATTAAAGACCTCGCCATCGACCTTGGCGAGACCACCGTCTTTATCGGGCAGAACAACGCCGGGAAAACCGCGATCATTGATTCTGTCCGCATCGTTCTGACAAGGCGGTGGGGGCAGCGCGGCACGGGCTTCACTGAGAACGACGTTCACCGGCCCGACCCCGATGGAGATCCCCGCGCGCTCCCGCCTGTGACCATCACGCTGATCATGGAAGAGGGCGAGCCCGGAGAGTGGGACCCTGACATGGTCGCTGCGCTCAACGACATCCGGCGCGAGCTGGGGAGCGGCAAAGGCCGCGGCCCGCACTGGCTGATTTTCAATGACGAGGCGCACCACGCCTACCGTCGCGGCGACGCGGAGGCTGACGACCAGTCACTCGACGAGGACAAGGACCTCGCAAAGAAGAACGAGCGGGAAGCGACAATCTGGATTGAAGGGCTCGACCGGATCAACAAGCTCGCGGGCGGCAGCCGTAGGCGTGGCATCAATCTCTGCATCGACCTATCCGCGACGCCCTTCTACATTCAAGGCTCCGGCAACGAGGTCGGCAAGCCGTTCCCGTGGGTCGTGTCCGATTTTGGCTTGCTCGACGCGATCGAATCCGGGCTGGTCAAAATCCCGCAGCTCCCCGCGCGGGACGTGACGGGTGCCGAAGAGGCCGCCTATTTCAACATCTGGAGATGGGTGCAAGCAAAGGCGAAGGAAGAGGGCTACGGCACCAACCTGACCCCCGAAATCGTGATGAACTATGCCAGCGCGCCGATCAATCTTCTGGCGGCGGAGTGGCATCAGCGATTCGTAGAATGGGAGCAGTTCTCGAAGCAGCAACACAAGCACCCTGTGCCGCCGGTGTTCATCGTGGTCTGCCGTGACACCGCCGTCGCGAAAGAGGTTCATGCTTGGCTGGCGAACGGGAATGACGGCTACGGCGTGTCGCCGCCATGGTTCCGCAACACGCCGGGCCAGGAAGTGACGGTCCGCATCGACTCCAAAGTCATCGAAGACATCGAGGAAGGCGGCACCAAGGATGAGACGCGCCGGTTGCGCTTCATCCTCGACACCGTGGGCAAGGCCGAGTGGCCGGGCGGCAAGGTGCCGGAGGATTGGTCGGAACTGGTACGCAAGCACAATGATAAGGTCGAGAGCGACGACAATGACGGCGCGCTGAAATGGATCGACGAGCGCATCCCGCCCGGCAGGGACGTGCGCTGTATCGTCTCTGTAGCCATGCTCGCAGAGGGCTGGGACGCCAACACTGTCACCCACATCGTCGGACTGCGCCCGTTCGGTTCGCAACTTCTATGCGAGCAGGTCGTGGGCCGCGCGCTGCGCCGCAAGAGCTACGCGCTGAACGAAGACACCCAGATGTTCGCCGAAGAGACGGCCAAGGTCTTCGGCGTGCCGTTCGAGTTGATCCCGTTCAAGGTCGCTCCGGCGGGGCCGACGCCGCCGCAGCCAGACCCCAACCATATCTATTCCGTGCCGGAGAAGGCGGCATTCGAGATCACCTTTCCGATCGTGACTGGCTATCATCAGTCCGGTCAGTTCGAGGTCTTCGTCGATTGGGATCAAGTCGCCAAGGTGACCATCGATCCGATGAAGATTCCGCAGATCGTTGAGTTGACCCCGCTCACGACCCCGGATGGCGCTCTTGCGGCCTACGGTCCCGGCGAGAAGCCGGTTCTCTCACTGAAAGACTGGCGGGCGATGTTCCGCGATCAGCAGGTGGCGTTCCGGCTGGCGCGGGAAATCTGCACGCGCTGGCAGGCCGACAACGGAGCGGCAGCCGTCCCGATACAGCAGCTCTTCCCGAAGGTCGCGTTTGCGGCCAAGCGGTTTCTGGCCGAGAAACTGGATCGAAAGGGCGGTAGCCAGCCCTGCGACGTGCTTCTGGTCGGCGAGTACATGCAGGCTGCGATCGGTTCTCTTCTTGAGGCGATCAAGAAGGGATCTTCGACCGCCCAATCCGAAGTCGCCGTTGTGCCGCAGGGGGCCGCCGGTCGGGGAAGCACGCTGTTCGTGGATTTCCACACGACCAAGCCGATCTATCCGGTGACACGCTGCCATCTCAACGCGATGGTCGCCGACACCCAGAAGTGGGAGCAGAGCTCGGCCTTCCTTCTCGACAGCCATCCCGGCGTGAAAAAATGGGTGAAGAACGATCGGCTGGGTTTCTTCATTCCCTACCGCAATCGAGGACTTCCGGCGCGCTATATCCCGGACTTCCTTCTCGTCACTGACACGGATCAGAACGTGGTTGTGGAGATCAAGGGGCAGGTGACCGACGGCGCGGACGCCAAAGCCAAAGCCGCGCAACGGTGGACAGCGGCCGTCAACCGTCTGGGGCAAAACGGCACTTGGCACTACCTTCTGGTCACCGATCCCGGACGCATAGGCGACATGCTCAACCTATTCACGGAAGCCCAATGGGATGAAGGGCCATTCGAGTTGAGATAGTCATCAAAGCGGCACGCTTCGGGAGCCCATTTTCCAGCAGCAGAGCCCGATCAACCGCCCTCGCGGTGCCGGCGTTCGTCCCAGCACACTGCGAAGCTGCGGCTTGTGTGCTTTGCCCGTGTAGACGGATATGCTGGCACTTCGTCGCTATTTTAAGCCGTTTGTGTCGACCGTTGCGACCGCCCTTCCCTTTCGGCCAACCACTCTTACCTCGATCTCACGATGCTCCGGTTCTTCGGCTATTTCCGACACGATCCGGTGGGCCATCGCGATCGCTCGAGCGTCGTCATCGTGCGGTTCTCCTTTTCGATCCAGGTACTCCTCCTCGCCGCTGTAGATGTGGAAGTAATAGCGGGGCATTCATCCTCCTTCGGGGCCAAGCTGCATCAATCAGAAGCCGGGTTGACCTTGAGAAATACACGGTCATCCCAAGACGAGATGTTCCAGCGATACGCTCCGCCGAAGGACCCGGGCGTTTCGTCGGCGTTGGTCTGGATGACTGTGCCGGACACGGTCACGGTCAACGTTCCGTTGGGCACAATGGCGATCTGATCGAGTTCGGCGCGGGCTCGTTCCGGAATCTCTGGCGTACTGACTTCAATGGTTCCGTCGTCCATGCGCCGAATGCTCAGGAAGTTATCGGCTTGCGACTTCGCCCGCGTATTCGGCACGCCGATTGCGGACCCGCTTGCGTCCAGCTCGCCGGTGAGATTGACGACGAGATCAAAGCGCCCTTCCCCGGCATAGGTGAAGCGCTCAAAGCCGGGCATTCGAGCGGCCTTGCGCTCTTCCGCCCGCATCCGGTCCTCTTCCTGTTCTGTGAGCACGTGGCCGTCGGCAAGCGCTTTAGCGACGCGGGGATCAGCGAGGCGGGTTTCGACACGCATGTCGTACTCGTACCCCTCGAGCACGATGTTGGCGTCGATGGTTTCCGGCACGAGGCAACCGGTCAGAAGCACTCCAACCGCAATGGCCGCGGCGGCATTGCGGGCGAGCGAAAACAGCCTGGCCATCAGCGATAGGCTCCCGGGAAAATGATGTCCTGCTCGACGATGATGTTGAACCCATAACCTGGGCGGATGGTGAGGGTCGGCTGGACATTGAGATTGCGGGAGATGGTCTGGTCCGCTACCCGGCCGAAGCTTTCCGCGAAATTGCGCCGTGCGGCATCCGAGGCGGTGTCCTGCGTCGCAAGCGTCGAGCTTTCTGGCACCGCCATGTCGATGCCGGTGCCGATCAGGGCGATGAGGATCGCGGAGCCGAATGTCTGCAGGAATTTGTTATCGACTTGATCGCGGAAGCCGCCATAGCCTTGCGCGTCGACGCCGGCCATGCCGCCGATCTGCAGTGTCGATCCATTCGGGAAAATGAGATCAGTCCAGATCACCAGCACCCGGCTTTGCCCGAACGAGACATTGGAATCGTACCGGCCAAAGAGCTTGGCCCCTTGCGGCACCAACAGCCGATGGCCGGTCGCACTGTCATAGACGTTCTGGCTGACCTGGGCGGTGATCCGGCCGGGGAGGTCGGAGTTGATACCGGTCACGAGCGTTGCCGGGATCACCGAACCGCGTTTGAGCTCAAAGGGCGACTGCTGCGGCACGACGCGGTTCGGCAGATAACCGAGATCGGCAATGCTCTGATTGAAGAAGTCAGTCTTGCCGGCCTGGTTGTTCGGGTCGGCCTGTTGCCCGGCGCCGCCGGCGCGCAGCGCAGCCGCATAAAGATCGGCCATGCCGGCGCGATCGCCAGGCGCGCCCTGCCCCGTCGTCGCCTGTTGCGTTCCCGCTTGTGCCGCTTGCCCTACGTTACCGATATTGACCGCAATCGGGCTATCGTAGGCAGCATCGTCGGCCTGGAGCCTGGCCATACGCTGCTGATGCAGCAAGCGAAACATCTGCTCGTCCTGTTCCCTTTGCAGCCGCTCACGCCAGTCGGCTTCACTTTCGACCGGCGCCGTCTGTTGCTGTTGCTGTGTTGTCGGCTGGCGCGGGAAAGGATTGGTGGATTGTGGCTCCTTCTCCACCTGTTCGACCGGCTGCACCACCTGAATCTGCTGCGCGGGGCGCGGCTCCTCGATCACGCCGTCCGAAACGCCGCGCTTGAGCTGGTCGGCGAAATCGGTCGCCGGCGCGCCGGTCGAGGTATCGAGCGTGCCCCCACTCCGGTTGAGGCCGCGGATCGAGAGGCCCCAAATGATAACGCCGAAGAAAAGGACGACCAGGCCGATGAAGAGAAAGACCGGCAGCTTGTTCAAGCGCCGGATTTTGGGCTTCTCGTCGCCGCCTTCGGCGCCGGGAGAGAGATCGAGCGAACTCATGGCTCCCCCCTCAGGTCGTACGCTGCATGACAGACAGCGGGCTTGTCGGTGTCGCGCCGGTCGCCGACATCGCATAGGAGCGGGTCAGCTCCACCGAAGGCGTCGAAATCCGGGTCATGACGGCGCCCTCGAACGTGTCGATGACATAGGCGAGCGGGATCATCGTGTCGCCGGAGGCCTCCTGGTTCGAAGCAACGGCATAGCCCCAGCCGCGCAGCGACTCTTCGAGCGCGAGGCCGAATGCGGAATCGTCGGGCTTGATGACGATCGTCCCGGTGCCCGGGCCAACATGCTCGGCGAGCTTGGAGACCATGTCGCCGGCGACGGCCGCAGCCGCGGCCGGCGAGAGATTGGCGGCATCGGCACTGACGGTCGGCGTGAAGTATCCTCCGCCCGTGGTGGTGCATCCGGTTGTTGCGCCGGTGAGAAGAACGAGTGCCAGAACACGGGAAAGTCGGTGGATGGCGCGCATGATCAGCCCCTCCTCGAAATGGTGATCTTCTGCTGGCGGGAGCCGACGCCGGAAAGCAGCACGGCGCGATCGAACACATAGTCCACGATCATCATCGTGCCGTTGAGCCGGTAATTGACGATACGGTTTTCGCCGCCCGAGACGACGAACAGCACCGGCGCATCGCCGCTCATCATCTGGCCGGGGAACTGAATGTAGGTCTTGGCGCCATCGGTGTAGACGCGGGTCGGGCGCCAGCGGGCTTGTCCGCTGATAGTGAAATTGAAGCTCAGGTTTTCGGCCGGGACGCCGGCGCCGGGGATGATGCTCGCCTCGACGCGCGCGTTGAGGGCATCGAACTTGGCCTGCACGTCCTCGGGATATTCGAAGGCAACGCGGGCCATGTAGTCGCGATGATGCGACCTGAGCCGGATGTGGTAGGTGCGCCGCGATGTCGTCACCACCATGGACGTCTCGAGCCCGGGTTCCGAAGGCTTGACGATCAGGTGGATTTTCTGGCCTTCGGCCGAGCCGGAGGTTGCCGGCTCGACCTTCCAGCGAACCGTGTCGCCCACCAGCACGTCACGCACGGCTTCTCCGGCCTGCAGCTCGATTTCGCAGAGCTGGAGGGGCGAGCAAACGACGGACGGCTGCGTTTGGCCGTAGAGGTAAATGACCTTGCCGTCCGGCCCCCGCGTCATCACCGCGGCCGTGCCCTGCCACTGAGTGGAAAGTCCGGTTCCCCGCGCTTCGTTGCCGCTGAGGCCCTGCTGATCGGCCGCAACGGCGACATTGAGGGCGAACGTGCCCAGCAACAGGGTTGCCGCACACACGCCCGCGTGCATTTTCTTGAGGTTGAACATTACTCTTACTCCGCGAGCGTTTCTCAAAGCTGGGCTGTCCAATCGAAATCCTTGAGGTAGAGGCCGATCGGGTTCAGACGAATGACCGCCTCGTCCTGGGGCGGCGAAAGAGTCACGGTGGCGATGCCGCGAAAGCGGCGGGTGCGTAGTTCCTTGCCCGCGCGGTCACGCTCGATCTCGCTCCAGTCGACCTGGTAGCTCTGGTTCGAGAGGGCGACGACGTTGTTGACCTCGATCGAGACCGTCATGGTGCGGGCGCGATCGAAAGGCGAATTGTTGCGGAACCAGTTGTTGACCTTCTCGGTCGCCGGGTCCTGCTGCTTCAGCATCGCGTAGGTGCGGTCGATATATCCCTTCTGCACGGTCGCATCCGGGGTGATCGACCGGAAATTCGACACCCAGGCGCCGAGCATCGAGCGCACAACGCGCTCGTCGGCATATTCGATCTGCGCGGGGAAGCCGGCCAGGACAGCCGCCCCGAGCTTGTCGACCTCGACCACATAGGGAACGAGCTTGACTTGTGTCGACTGATAGAGGGCATAGCCGAACCCGATCACCGCCATGCTCATCGAAAGCAGGCCGACGGTGCGCCAGGCCGAGGCCGCGCGCATGTAGCTGCCGTAGCGCTCGTTCCACTCATAGCGGGCGGCCAGATACGGATTGTCGGGGTATTTTCGCTTCGCCATCTAGCCTCGCCTGATACGGCCGGCCGACCTCACGAGTCGGCGTCCATCTTTTTGTTTGAACTTCTGGAACTGGTGCCCGGATTGGTGCCTTGCCGCAGCTTGTCGTTGGCAAGGCCGAGGGTCGAACCCATCTTGGCGCCGGGGATGCCCATCAACTTGTCGGTCGCCGCGGAGCCGACCGCGCCACCCGCGGCTTTCAACCCGGCCATTGCAGCCGCGCCACGCGATGCGCCGGCTTGCGATGCCGCCGAGGCGGCAGCCATCCCACCTTTGACGACGCCGGCGCCGCCGGCCGCCATGCCAGCACCGACCGCCGCGAACCCGGCAACCTGGCCACCGCTGCGGATGGCTTCCATGCCGTTGCCGACGGAAACGCCCTGGACGACGCCCTGAATGATGTTCGGCACGTACATGGAGATCATGAAGACGACGACCGAAATGCCCGCGATCGTCAGGGTAGTGAGGAATTGATCGTCGGAAGCCGTATCGTTCGAAAGGCCGATTAGCACCTCGGAGCCGATGCGCGCGATCATCACGAGGCCCATCAGCTTCATGCCGACTGAGAAGGCGTAAACGAGGTAGCGGACCGCGAAATCCTTGGTAAAGGACGAGCCACCAAGGCCAAGCATGATCATGCCGGCGAGCAGACCGACATACATTTCGACCAGAACGGCCACGAAGATCGCCGCTACGAGGGCAAAGCAGATGACAACGACGATCATCGCGAAGACCGAGGCCATGGCGAGGGCATTGTCCTCCCAAAGGCCGAACCGGGCATTTTCTGAGAGTTCGGATGCTACTTTGACGCCGGCATTAAAGACGTCGGCCGGCGAAGCCGACCCGCCATCCGCGCCGAGCTGAAACAGGCTATCGACAACCGACTTGGCCAAGTCCGGACCCTGCTGCAGAACAAAGAGGAAGAAGCCGATGAAGAGGCTTCTCCGCACAAGCTCTGCAAACCATGTGTCAAGCGACGGAGCCTGGATCGCGAGCCAGATCGCCGCGATACCCACTTCTATGCCGGCCAGTATCCAAAACAGCGAGGTTGCCGCATTGATGACGGTGTCCTGCCAGCCCTGCGCTGCGCTGGCGACCTGATTTTCGAGATCGGTCAGGATCGAACCGTCCTGCGCAAAGGCCGGATCGACCATGGCAAGCCCGGCGATCATCAGCCCAGCCAATCTCAATAGCATCGAAGCGCGCATGACTCAGTTGTCGCCCCAGCGGGGCGCTATCTGCTGGCCTCCCGAGGTGGGGTAGTCGTCGGGATTGGCGTTGAAAAAGTCCTTTGCCCGCTCGGCGGCTGCCTCGCGTCCCGCCGCTTCTTGCTCGGCAAGTTCGACTTGGCGCTGGAGGAGCGCTTTCACTTCCGGATCGGTGCTCGGGATGAACACATAGGACGCCGCGCCGCCTGCAAGGGCGGCAACGATCGCGATCACGACGACGATGGGGAGTTTGAGCGTTGCCATGGGGTCACCACCGAGGCTGCATTTGTTGGCCGCCGGAGGTGGACGGTGCGGTAGAGCCGAAAAAGGCGTCGCGGCGAGCCTGAGCGAGATCCTTTTCAGCCTGCTCCGACTGATACCAGGTGCCCATCATGGTCATCTGCTGAGAAACGAGACCGCGAAGCTTCTGCATCTGCTCGACCTGTTGGGTCGCGATCTGATGCCCGACCTGCAAGGCCTTCATCTGGCCATCAGCCGACTCCGATTGGGAGCGTAGTTGCGCCATGGTGGATTCTTCGGTTGAGAACTGATCGGCCGTGAGGCCAGCCGCCGCCAGCGTTCCACCGATTGTGTCACGGTTGGTGTCCGACCAGGACTGATAGCTCGACGAGAAATCCTGCCCGTTCGGAAGACCGTTCTGGAAATCGGCGTAGCTGTCGAAACGCTGCTTGAGCACATCGTCGAGGTTTCCCATCGAGAAGGCCATGCCCTGGCCCTGCTGCACGATGCCTTGCAGGTTGGCGAGGTCCTGTTGAGCCTGTCCCCACACGTGATCGGGAAGCTGCATGGTGTTCTGCAGCATGTTCTCGTAGATTCGAATCTGGTTTGCGATCTGCTCCACCTGGTTGGAGATCTGCGTCACCTGATTTGCGATCTGCTCGGCGTTCTGCCCGCCGAGCGCGATCAGCTCCCCATTGTTGAGGATCTGCGTGAACTCGGTCGCGCCGGTGAGCGCCCCGCTGGCTTGGGCCGGCGCGGCAGGGCTGACAGCGATCAGGACGCTTGCGAGAGAACTACGCAAGAAGAGCTTCGGCATTTTCGATACCTCTATGCTTGAGCCAGTGGACGGGCCATTCGTCGCCATGGTGGACGCGCAGCTCATCGACGCGCTTGATGGCGGCCTTGTCCGACGCGCCGACGAAAGACAGGGTGATGGGCCCGAGGGCCATGTCGAACAGACGCCGGCCGTCAGGCGAAGCGACGTAATATTCACGCTTTGGCAGAGCGGTCGCGACGATCTCGATTTGCCGCTCGTTGAAGCCGATGCGCTCATAGAACTCGCGCGTGCCGCTTTCGCGCGCTGCGCCGTTCGGCAGGCAAATCTTGGTCGGACAGCTTTCCTTGAGCACGTCGATGATGCCGGACTTTTCCGCGTCCGAGATTGACTGCGTTGCCAGAACGACGGCGCAATTGGCCTTGCGCAGCACCTTCAGCCATTCGCGGATCTTCTCGCGGAAGGCCGGATGGCCGAGCATCAGCCAGGCCTCATCGAGGATGATGAGGCTGGGGGCGCCGGTCAGGCGCTTTTCGATGCGACGGAAGAGGTAGAGCAGCACCGGCACCAGGTTGCGGTCGCCGAGGTTCATCAATTCCTCGATCTCGAATGTCTGGAAATCCGAGAGGGTCAGGCCATCCCGCTCGGCATCGAGCAGATGCCCCATGGGACCATCGACGGTGTAGTGGCGCAGCGCGTCCTTGATCTCCCGCACCTGCACACCCGACACGAAATCTGAGATCGACCGGCGCGTCGAGGCGGCCATAAGCTCGATCTGCCTGGCGATCGCATTGCGATGGTCGGGCGTCACTTTCACACCCTGCAGCTCGACAAGGGTTTCCAGCCATCCGGCCGCCCAGGCCTTGTCGCCATCATCTTCCAATTGGGAAAGCGGGCAGAAGGTTAGCGCCCCCCCTGCCCCGACATCATAGTGATCGCCGCCGACGGCGACCGTCAGCGGGTACATCGACTTGCCCTTGTCGAAGGCGAAGAGCTGGGCTTGTCTGTAGCGGCGGAACTGCGCGGCGATCAGCGCTAGCAGCGTCGACTTGCCCGATCCGGTCGGACCGAAGATCAGGGTATGACCCACGTCGCCAGAATGGAGGTTCAGACGGAACGGCGATGATCCGCTTGCAACCTGCATCAGCGGCGGCGAGCCGTCGGGATAGAACGGGCACGGCGCCACCGGTGAGCCCGACCACACCGAGTTGAGCGGCACCAGATCGGCAAGGTTGCGGGTATTGACCAGCGGTTCGCGGATGTTGGCGTACCAGTTGCCGGGCACACTCCCAAGAAAAGCCTCGGTTGCGTTCAGCGTTTCGATGCGCGCGGCAAAGCCTTCGGCCTGGATCAGCCGGCGCACGCCTTCGGTCTTTTCGCGAAGACGAGCTTCATCGTCGTCGAACATGACGATGACCGGCGTATAGTAGCCATAGGCGACGAGCTGTGAATTGGCCTCGGCAATGGCGTCTTCGGTCTCCGCCACCATCAGCGCCGCGTCCTGGTCGATCGCGCCCGAATTGGTCTGAAATAGCTGGTCCATGAACGGCCGCACCTTTTGCAGCCACTTCTTGCGCGTGCGCTCGAGCCTTTGGCGGGCCTCGATCGGATCGAGGAAGACGAAGCGGCTCGACCAGCGATAGGTGAGCGGCATCAGGTCCAGAGAATTGAGAATGCCCGGCCAGCTTTCGGCCGGAAAGCCGTCGATCGCCACGACCGCCAGATAGCGGTTGTCGACCAGTGGCGAGAGACCGTGATGGAACTCGGCCGTGACGACGAAATCGAGATACATCGGAATGTCGGGAAGGCGGACCGGATGGTTTTCGCCGACGATGCAGAAGCGGGCGAATTGCAGCAGATCATCATATTTGGCGATGCGGCTGCCGCCGCGTTCCATGGTCTCCTGTGTGACCATGCGGCGGATCGAGACGACGTTTGCCATATATTGCTCGAATTCGCGGATCGAACGCCGGAAGTGATCGAGCGCGCGATCGGCAAAGGTCGTCGCGCGGGACTCATCGTCCGAATAGACATATTTGACGAGGCCGGACTTGCGCTTCTCCGGTTCGCGATAGGTCAGGATGATGGCGTGCTGGCTCTCATAGTGCCCGTCCGCTGCCTCGAAACGCTTGCGCCGTTCCTCATCGATCAGTGCGCTCACCTTGTCAGGGAAGTGGCAGTTGTCCCGTGCTGGGTAGGCCGTCGCCGGCACGCGCACGGCTTCGACCTGGATCATCCAGCCGGTGCCAAGGCGGGCGAGAATGGCATTGATCTGGCGGCTGACCTCATTGCGCTCGAAATCGGTCGAACTTTCGCTGTCCGGACCGGCGAAATACCAGCCGGCCATCAGGCTCCCGTCCTTGAGCAAGAGCGTGCCGTTGTCGATCAAGGCCGCATACGGCAGCAGATCGGAAAAGGACGGGCCGGAATGGCGAAACCTCTTGAGCGCAACCATAGTCAGAACGTCCGCCAGGGCGTGGAGGTCGGCCGGTAGTAGGGCCGGTATTTGATGTGGCGCAGGTAGACGCGGCGCATCAGCGGATCGGCTTTTGCCATCATGCGCAGTAGCCCGACTACCACGATCCAGACACCCACGCCGAGCAGCGCCGACACGGTCGTCAGGATGACGAAGACGAGAATGACCGCGGCGAGCCCAGTCAGAAGCACCAGCTCACGGTCAGCCCCAAAGAGCAACGTTGGACGCGAAAGGGCGCGGTGTATCCGCGCCGTCGCCAGCCGGCTTTCCCTTTCAGCCATGCGGGGCAACCGCCGGCGCTTGTTCGTGCGCCTTAAGCGGCACGCCGATGGACGAGCCGCTGGAACCGAAGAGACCGACGATCTGTGTTGCGCCGAGCAGGATGCCGGCGACGAGCACGATGTAGCAAAGCCGGCGGGCGAAATCGTTCAACTCGCCGCCGAAGATCAGCATGCCGCCGGCAATGGCGACCGCCGCGAGCGCAATGGCGCCGGCGACCGGGCCGGTGATGGATTCCTGAATCTGTTCGAGAGGCCCTTCCCAGGGCAGGCCCCCTCCCCCGCTGCTGGCGAGCGCCGGTTCGATCATGACGAGCGATGCGGCCGCGAGGCCAAGGAGAAGCGTGAGAGCCTTCTTAGACGACATGAAGATTTCTTCCCTGCATGGATTCCGATTTCGACGCGCCGACCGGCGTGGTGAGGTATCGCCCGTCGTGAAAGCCTTCGACCTTCAGGATCTCGCGAACGGTTCGCCCGCCAGGAGCGCGTTCGATCGAGACGATCAGGTCGACCGCCTCTCCGATGACTTCCGGCATCGGCTGGGAGCTGACTTCGGCAACGAGCTGTTCAAGGCGGGTAAGAGCGGCGGCGGCCGAGTTCGAGTGAACCGTCGCGATACCGCCCGGATGGCCGGTGTTCCACGCCTTCAAGAGAGTGAGGGCCGCGCCATCGCGGACCTCGCCCACGATGATGCGGTCTGGACGCAGCCGCATCGTCGATTTCAATAGACGGCCCATATCGACCGTGTCGGTGGTGTGCAGGATCACATGGTTTTCCGCCGCGCATTGGATCTCGGCGGTGTCTTCCAGGATCACCAACCGATGCTCCGGCGTGGTCTCGACCAGCTCCGCCAGGATTGCATTGGTGAGCGTGGTCTTGCCTGTCCCTGTGCCGCCAGACACGACGATGTTGAGCCGGTTGACGATCGCATCGCGGATCACATCGACCTGCTCGGGTGTCATGATGCCATCGGCGACATACTGATCGAGGCGGATCAGCATCGAGGCGCGCTTGCGTATCGTGAACATTGGCGCGGGCGCTGCCGGCGGCAAGAGCCCTTCGAAGCGATGCCCCCCAATGGGCAGTTCCCCGGAGATGATCGGCCGGTCTTGGTCGACTTCGGTCTTGAGGGCGTGGGCGACCTTGCCGATGACGGTCTCGGCGTCATGGGAGGCCATCCGCCCCGCCGCCGCTATCCCCTGCCCTACCCGCTCGATGAATAGATTGCCGTCGGGGTTCAGCATCACCTCGACGACCTTCGGATCATCGAGCGCGCTCGTGATCGAGGCGCCGAGTGCGTCCTGCAGGCTGAGGATCAGCCGTCGTGTCGACTCGCTCATGAATCGCCCCCCGAGCTGCTCAGGTCAGGCCGCGGCGGCTTCAACAGCGGCCGGGAAAAGGGGGAGGTAGCTCGACGGCCGCACCAGCTCGAGACTGGCTTCGTCGGCAGGTAGGAGGCCCGCGACAGCAATGGTATTGCCGACGGGATGTGGAGACCCGAGCCGCTCCAGTGGCCACTTCGCCCGATTGAGAATGCGCTCAAACCGAACGTCCGTAACAGTGACGATCCGGTCGAAACCATTGGCCACCGACCATTCGATAATGCCGGCGAACAGAGTGTGGGTCGCATCGCGCAGTCCGCTCGCGGAAACGATGTCGCTGCGTTCAGTGTCGATGCAAAAGCGCGAGCTCTCGACCACGCGGCCCGATTTGGGCACGCAGGAAGCGTCGGCCAGGAACGGAAATGTCTGACCGAGCATCGTTGGTCCAGTGGACGGCAGCAGCCGGGCGCAACCGATCACCTGACCATCGTGGCCGACGAGCACGAGATAGGTCGGATCGAGCCGGTCGTACTCGTCCTTTTCCTGGTTGTGTTCGACCTGGACGTCCCAGTCTAACCTTTGCTTGAAGACCTTGGCGCGCAGTTCGTGCATGCGCTCGAGCAGACGTTGCTCACTACTTGTAGCCCTCGTGCGGCAAATGGCGACGACGCGCATGACCCAATCCTTAACCCATTGAATTGCGGTCTCTTGAATCCCGTGCGGCGGCGCACCGCCAGCTGTGAAAAGTCACAGGGGATGGAGAGTCGTCGCCGTGATAGACAGGGGGGAGTGCCCAGGGGCCGTTGCCGCACTTATGGCTGAATTGCGATGCAACTCGAAATTGCGACTACCCGAATTGAGGACAAAAACACCCGGAGAGGATCGTTGCCGAGCAAAGCCTTCGACCAGTTGCGAGACGCACTAGAAACGGCCCAGGGGATGGCGCCGGTCAAAGCCGCGGTGAAGGAGTTCGCCGGCGAATTGGGGTTTGACTGGTTTGCCTATCTCTCGGTTTGTGGGCCGGAGATCGACACGTTTTCGACGTACCCGCGCGCATGGCAAGGCCACTATATCAACAAGAAATACGCGAGCATCGATCCCGTCGTGCAGGAAGCCCGCCGTTCTGAACGCTGCTTTGCGTGGTCCGAACGCGATCTTGGACGAGCATTGTCGCCGGACCAGGTGCGCTTCCTTGGAGAAGCCGGGGATCATGGCATCGCATCGGGGATATCAGTGCCCGTGTCGGCCGGATTTGGCAGGACGGTATTATTCACGCTCGCGTCCTCGAACCGGTGTGACAATTGCCTGGTAAAATGCCCCTTCCTTGCCGCTTCGATTGCAGCGCACGTGGATGTCTATGCGCGGCGCTGGATGCTCGAGCCGATGCCTGCTGTCACCGTCAAGCTAAGCCCCAGAGAGAGGCTTTGTCTGAGCTGGATGGCAAAAGGCAAGCGCATGTCCGAAATCGCGCAAATCGTCGGAACCAAGGTCCGGACGGTCGAGTATCACCTGCAAAATGCTCGGCGAAAGCTGGATGCCACCAATGTCACTCACGCCGTGGCGCTTGCGGTGCGTCAACAGTTGATCTGATCCTGTTCGACCGCGTGAAGGCCGTTCCGCCTCTACCTCATGTAAGTTGTGGTTGGCGACGGCAAGAGAGTTGTCCGCGATGGCGCCTACGGCCCCGACCCTACCCGGCCGGCCGTTTGAGGCATGTTCGGGTTCGCGTCTTGATCGGCTGCCGATATCGGCAAGGGAGATCGGCAACTAATATCGGCAATTGTGCTGA
This sequence comes from Nitratireductor arenosus, assembly GCF_009742725.1. Taxonomy (GTDB): domain Bacteria; phylum Pseudomonadota; class Alphaproteobacteria; order Rhizobiales; family Rhizobiaceae; genus Mangrovimarina; species Mangrovimarina arenosa. The sequence goes on from NZ_WPHG01000009.1 coordinate 43,551, forward strand.
CTTGTTGTCTCTAATGCCTTACATTGCAATCCATTGAGGCACGATAGAGATCGGCAAAGAATGCTTGAAACCCCTGCCCGGATCGAGCCGCTGTTTTTTGACGACGCGGTGCCGACCGTTCTGGCCGATCTTGCAATCGAGCTGCAGAAGGCCGCCGATGAACTCGGCCGAGGCTTGCATCCGGAGTCCGCTGACGAATTGGCCGATCTCGTACGAGTCATGAATTCGTACTATTCGAATTTGATCGAAGGCCACAACACCCGACCTCGAGATATCGAGAGCGCACTGGCTGGCGCCGAGATAGATCCCGAACGTCGTCCCCTCGCCTTGGAGGCGAAGGCCCATGTTGAAGTTCAGAGGATGATTGACGGCCTCGGGTTGCGCGGCGAGCTGCCGAGCCCGACTTCGATCGATTTCATTCGGTGGGTCCATCGCGCCTTCTATGACGAGATGCCCGAAGAGTTCCGGTTCATCGACAAACCTGATGGCGCCAAGGCTGAGATTGTTCCCGGCGTGTTCAGGATGTCCACCGAACATGATGTCGCTGTCGGCCGCCATCAGCCGCCATCGTCTGACAGGGTGGTGGCTTTTATGGAGTATTTCCAGAAGCGGTTTGCCATGGCCGAAAAGCAGGCGAGCCTGCGGATCATCGCGATTGCGTCAGCTCATCACCGCCTCAACTACATCCACCCGTTTCCAGACGGTAACGGCCGCGTCAGTCGCCTGATGTCTCACGCCATGGCGCTCAAGGCCGGTATTGGAGGCAATGGCCTTTGGTCGATATCTCGTGGTCTCGCTCGTGGCTTGAAAGATCGTGGCGAATACAAGCGCATGATGGATCACGCCGACAGCCCCAGAAAAGGTGATCGTGATGGCCGGGGAAATCTTTCGGAATCAGCGCTCAAGGATTTCGTCGAATGGTTCCTTACGGTCGCGCTCGACCAAGTGCGGTTTTCGACCGCAATGTTCGACCTCGGACGGCTCGATGCCCGCTACCGCGCTCTAATAAAAGATGTCGTCGACGATAAACGAGCGCCTGATCTCGTGGCGGCCGTATTGCGGCACGGTAGGCTGCCCCGTGGCGAGACGAATTTCGTGCTGAAGACATCCGAGCGCACGGCACGGAACACGCTGTCGGATCTCGTCGAGCGCGGGTTTTTGAAATCTGACACTCCGAAGGCACCAGTGCGCATTGCCTTCCCTCTCGATTTCAGGGAACGGTTGTTTCCGAATCTCTTCACCGATGTCGAACCCAATGTTCCGGAACCGCCTTCACTGTCTTTCAGATGAGTGGAATTTCAGGGGTGACAGCTAGAACGACTCTATCCGGCCCGCTAGGAAAGTAGGAACACTGCCTTCGGTCAGCCGAATATCGACATGGTCGGCCCTATGCCGCTGTGCAAGCCCTTGTAGCCGCGGCAATAATTGCCGGTGATTATGGGACCTTGGACTGGACTTTGACCTCGGCAGTGACGGGTGTGTATCCCCGTCGGATCTTACGCGCGAGCCAGGCCTCGAGCGCTTCGCCGGCTTCAGCGGCCGACGCATAGAGGTCAAGGCGTTGTCGGCCGAGCGAGCCGATCCGCCCCCATGCGCGCATAAGCGCCAAATCACCGTACAACGACGGTTCTATAGCGAGTACATAAAACCTCGCAACGTTGCGAGCGCAATCGCGGCGCTCAAGGACGACTTGGAGCTTCGGCTCGACCATGTCTGATTGTCACCGACTTCCGGTGCCCACGTCCAATTCATTGGCTGAATCGTTTGGGCGCGAGGGATTCACGTCGGTGATAGTTGCCTCTGCCGAGAAAGACGATCGACCGGAGGGAATTGTGGTTGTCTACTCGCCGCGTCCGCCGGTCCATGATCTTTGAGCCACCGTGGACGCCGTATAGCCGGCTAAGAGTCAGATGTTATCGGTTGAAAGTGAGTCGCCGCAATGGAGCGGCAGTCGCGCCGACTCACCCAGTTTGACGCAATGCACGACTGTGAAACTTCTCAGGGTTCTGCATGGATCAAGCAAGCGGCACGTGGCATTGAACGTTCTCTCGGAATGGCCAACGGCGGAGTAAGTAAGCGATTGAAAACGCAATGGAAAGTGTAATCGCCGACGCCGCGGATCCAGACTGTGATGCTCCGCTGAGTGATCTTATTGGAGTGGACCTGGGCATGTCGTTAAGGTTTCGTTAACCCAAAATCGCTTGCCAGAGAACGGGAATCGCTCATACTGGCGCCAGATTGGCCGAAAGGTCGAATATGGCGCTATTTTCTCGTTCGGGGGACAAAGCGGAGATGGCATTTCTCCCAAGTTTTGAGTTTGACGACAAGATCCTTGCCCAGGGGGCCGAGATCTCGCGCAAGCTCGACCAATTGCGCATCGAGAAGTTTCCGACCGAGGGGCAGAAGACCCTTCGGCGGTTCTCGATGGCCGAAGTCGCCCACTATCTTGGGATCAGTCCGAACAATCTGAAGCGCCTCCATCTTGAAAAGAAAGGTCCTGAGCCTTTCGTAGGTGCCGGCGGGCGGCGTTTTTACGCGGCCGAGCAGATGACCGAGCTTCGAGACTATCTCGATAAGCACGGGCGATCGGATTCCAAGAAGTATGTGCCCTACCGCAAACCTGGCGAGAAGCTGCAGGTCATTGCGGTCGTCAACTTCAAGGGTGGATCGGGAAAGACCACCACCACGGCGCACCTCGCGCAGCATCTGGCGCTCACCGGTCACAGGGTCCTGACGGTGGATCTCGATCCGCAGGCTTCGCTTTCAGCCCTCCATGGCTTCCAGCCGGAGCTCGACAAGAACCCCTCGCTCTACGACGCGATCCGGTACGACAACCCCGCCCCGGCCGAAGATGTCATCCGCAAGACGAACTTCCCCTTGCTCGATATCATCCCGGCGAACCTGGAGCTGCAGGAATATGAGTACGAGACGCCGCTTGCCATGCAGTCTCCGTCTCAGGAAGGAAAGCGGTTCTTCACGAGGGTCGCCCGGGCATTGGATTCGGTCAGTGAGCGCTACGACGTCGTGGTCGTCGATTGCCCTCCGCAGCTTGGCTATCTGACGCTGTCGGCACTGTCGGCCGCCACCTCGGTTCTGATCACCGTCCACCCGCAGATGCTGGACCTGATGTCCATGAGTCAGTTTCTGCTGATGCTGGGCAATATCATGAAGTCCATCAAGAATGCTGGCGCGAAGGTCCAGCTGGACTGGCTGCGCTATCTCATCACCCGATACGAGCCCACGGACATTCCCCAGGCGCAGATGGTCGGCTTCATGCAGTCGATGCTTGCCGAGGAAATCCTGAAAAGCCCGATGCTCAAATCCACGGCGATTTCTGACGCCGGCCTCACCAAGCAGACGCTCTATGAGGTCGAGCGATCGAACTTCAATCGCGATACCTATGATCGGGCGATCGACAGCATGGATGCCGTGAACTTCGAGATTCAGGGGCTGATCCACCAGGCATGGGGGCGGTTACGATGTTGACTGCCGTCAAAACAGCCAAAAAAGCCCACGGTTTCAAGCGCATAAGCCGCATAAGGGGGTGCTAGTCAAATGGCGCGGAAAAATCCCTTTGCCAGCATCATGGACAACGGCGACGCTCCCGCTGAGCGCCCAGTTGCACGAGACTACACCTTCAAGGGGGCATCACGCTCGCTCATAAGCTCGATCGACGAAATGGCGGCCCAGGCAGGCAAGCTGCTCGAGGGTGAGACGATAATTGAGGTTGACCCCGACCTGGTGGACCAATCTTTCGCCAACGACCGGCTCAACGTCGATCAGGAAGATTACGAGGCCGACTACGCTCAGGTGTTGGAGTCGATCCGCAGTTCCGGCCAGAACTCCCCGGCGCTCCTTCGCCCCCACCCGCAGCGGCCCGGCCGCTACATGCTAGTCTTCGGTCGCCTCCGCTGGCGCGCCGCAAAAGAGCTTGGTCTCAAGCTTCGCGCTGTCATCAAGGATATCTCCGAGCGCGATCATGTGATCGCCCAGGGACAGGAAAACAACGCGCGAGCGAACACGTCCTTCATCGAGAAAGCACTGTTTGCCGCCGACATCGTTCAGCGGAAATTCGACGAGGACAACGCCACAGCCCTCGCCGCAATCGGTGTCGATCGGCCGACGCTTTCAAAGATGCTCTCTGTCGCCTCGATGCCCAAGGATCTGCTCGAAGCGATCGGCCGCGCGAAGGCTGTCGGTCGTGATCGCTGGTATGAGCTCAAGCTCCTCCTCGACAAGCCGGGCAATGTCGACACTGCCTTGGCTCTGGCATCGAGTTCCGATTTTCATGGGATGCCAAGCGAAGCGCGGTTCGATGCGGTCGTCGCGAAGCTGAAGGCATCCAAGCCGCGCCGCCGTGCCGCGCTGGCGCCATCCAAACGCAGCTGGGCGCCGTCTGATGGGCGTGTCGCCGCGGAGATGGTGGCCAGTGGCAAGAAATTCACCATCGCCCTCAAGGCGAAGGGGACCGACGCAGCAGCGTTCGGTGACTACCTCTCGGAAAATCTCAGCGAGTTGTATGAGGCCTTCCGTCGGGAAAAACGAGCAACCACGAACGGAGATTGAGCGCAAAAGAAAAAGGCCCCCGAAACGGCAATTCCGGAAGACCTTCTCTTTAAGTTTGGCGACTGAGAGAATCCCACTTCCGCGAATCATAGTCAAGACCATTCAGGTCGGTTTGAGCGCCGATTCGGCGAGCAGGTTTCTTTTGCCTAGCAATAGGTGAAGGACAATGCAGACGCATATCTCAACGACGCCCTTTGGGCGGCGGCCGATGACGCTTGGCATGATTTCAAGCCAGGTGGCCGCAAAGGCAATACCGGCGGACCTCACTGTCCACAAATGGCATGTCTTCCAGCACATTAAGGAAGCCCGAGGCGCCTTGGGCGCGACCGATCGCGCACTGGCCATACTTGACGCGCTGCTTTCGTTTCATCCGGACACGGCACTCTATGGCGACAGCGAGCTGATCGTCTGGCCGTCCAATGAGCAGCTGATCGGCCGCGCCAATGGCATGCCACCTGCGACGCTACGGCGGCACCTGGCCGTCCTGGTGGAGTGCGGCTTGATCATCCGCAGGGACAGCCCCAACGGCAAGCGCTACGCTCGGAGAGGGCAGGGGGGCGAGATCGAGCAAGCCTACGGCTTCGACATCTCTCCGATCGTGGCGCGCGCAGCGGAGTTCAAGGAGCTGGCGGAAGTCGTCCGAGCCGAGAAGAAGGCCTATCGGGTCGTTAAGGAACGGCTAACCATATGCCGCCGCGACATCGTCAAGATGATAGACGCAGGCATTGAGGAAGGCGTTCCGGCAAATTGGGGCAAGGTCCAGCAAACCTATCAAGCCATTGTCGGCAAGATTCCCCGTACAGCGCCCCGCCAGGTCCTCGAAGCCATCGCAGCCGAGCTTGAGGATCTCTGGGCTGAAGTGCGGGAGGCATTGGAATCATTCGTAAAAACAAAGAATATGAGCGCCAATGAGTCTCATATCGAGCGCCACATACAGAATTCAAAACCAGACTCTAAATCTGAATCTGAAAGTGGCTTAGGAGAAAGGAATGAAGCGAGCGGCAGCGCAGCGGAAACCGACAACGTGCGGAGCTTGCCGAAGCGCGAGCTGCCGTTGGGCATCGTGCTGGATGCCTGCCCGGACATGCTCTGGTTGGTGAAGGGCGGCGGCGGAATCCGCAACTGGCGTGAATTTCTGGCCGCAGCCGAGGTTGCCCGGCCGACCATGGGCATCAGCCCGAGCGCCTGGGAGGAAGCGCGAACGGCAATGGGTGAGCAGCAGGCGGCGATTACCATTGCCGCCATCTACCAGCGACAGGACCAGATCAATAGCGCCGGCGGCTATTTGCGCAGCCTGACCGATCGGGCGAAGGCCGGGAAGTTCTCGGTCTGGCCGATGATCATGGCCTTGCTGCGGGCGAAGCTTGAGGCGTCCAAAGCTGCCGGAAATGGAGCTGAAGCTGCTGCGGTCGATCTGGAAACGGCGGGGAAGGTCGTTCGCACCGAATCGCGACTGGAAATTAGTGATGCATTGCGCCGAAGCCTCGACAAGCCAGGGCGCGGATCGTGATGAGCCGAGCGGGTTTGATCGGCGCCATGACCGTGGATAGTGGTGCCGAGCTTGTTGGGAAGAGCGCCATATGCGAGGATCGAGGAAATGAGAAACGAACACGACCGGGAACCGACGCCCGATGAAACCGCCGGGATGGTGTGGTGGAATTCACTTTCCGAGGCCGATCGTGCGGATTGGCTGTCGCGCGCCGGCAGCGCTGTTCCAGCCGATGCCTGGGCGGCGTACAAGCGGAGCGGGGATGTTGGTCGTCAGCCGCGGATCGTAAACTGAGGGCTGTCCTGCAGTGAGGTTGACGCGGTAGGGAACCGGTCACGGCGCGAGCGGCTCCCCGGCGAGACCAAGCCGGCGGGCCCGATCGAGCAGGTTCTTGACCGATGAGGCTGACCATTTGGCGCTCCCGCGCGGGGTTCGTTCGTGCAGGCGCTCGAGCTGGGTTGCAATATCGCGGAGCGACAGGTCCGGGTTAGATTGCGAAATCCCCGCCACCAGGGTCATCAACCGATCTTCAGGAAGCCGGGGAGAGGCTCTATCTAGCAGCTTTGGATCGGCCAGGCGTTCCGTGACGAGCCATTTCACCGCGCGTCGCAGCCGTTCGGGCGTCCAGTCGACCCCGCGCTGCTTCAGGACCCGTGCGACATCGTCCCAATTGTGGTCGGGGCGCATCCGGCGCACCGTTGGAAGCCACGCATTCATGTTGGATTGCACGCGTGCGCCATATGAAGCCCGTTGGACCGCGGTCATTTTGGCCAGCGCTTCAGGTCTGCGCTCCCGGATGCCTGGATTTCCCGGCAGCCGCCCTTTCGATCGCGCCGCGGCGATGCCGGCCTTGGTCCGCTCGGAGATCAGCGCACGCTCGAGCTGGGCGACGGCGCCGAGGACCTGCAGCGAGAACATGCCCTGCGGCGTTGAGGTGTCGATCGGGTCGCGCAGCGAGCGGAAATGCGCGCCTTTTTCGCTCAGCTCCTCGATGACGTCGAGCAGATGGCTGACCGAGCGCGCCAGGCGGTCCAGCCGAACCACAACCAGCACGTCGCCGGCGCCGATCTCGCTCATCAGCCGCGATAGGGCAGGGCGGGCACGTGAAGCGCCCGATCCATGCTCCTGGACGACGACGTTGCAGCCGGCCGCGCAGCTCGATTTCCTGCGCGTCCGTCGCCTGTTCGTCCGTCGACACACGAGCGTAGCCGATTTGCCGGCCCTGTGGTCGAGCGGAACGTCGATTTTGGGCGTCACGAGCCATTTGCTGCGTTTCTCAGCGTGGAAAAGGAGTGATTGTACAAACACGGAAGTTATCAGCAAACGATCGGTTGGAGACGCATCGGCTTCCGAACTTGAAAATAGCCGAGGAGTGTCATATCTTTTGCACAGTAAATGCGACTATGTGTATGACAGGATGGAATCCTATGGGCCAGGCCCTCAAGATACCCGTGCAGAATGAACCTTTGGTTTTGTCCTATATGGACCGGGCCGGGAAAATTGCCATCAACCAAGTGGCGGACGGCTTTGGAATGTCCAAGGGCCAATTGGCCGAGACGGCCGGCCTTGCCCGCGAAACCCTCTATCGGTTGGAGCGCAGCCGCACGATAAAGACCCAGGGGCGTCTACGTGAAATGCTCGAGATCATCAGTCGCGTGACGGAATGGGCGGGCGGAAAGGAACAGGCGATGGCCTGGTACCGAGCCCAGCCGCTGCCGGCATTCGGTGGTCGCACCGCCGAAGCCCTCGTGAAGGAAGGCAAAGCCGCTGCCGTTCGCGATTATCTGGATCATATGGCCCTCGGCGGCTTTGCGTGAGGTTCGTCAGAACCTGCTATAGGGCACATGATCCGCGTTGGGCCTTCAAGCCGACTTCCGGTGAGGGAGCCGCGATCAGGGGTGCGCGCTTCAATCCCAAAGGTGTGCCAGCGCTATATCTGGGGCTCACCATCATGACGGCGGTCAAAGAAGCCAATCAAGGCTTTGCGCATCGGATCGACCCCTGTGTGCTGTGCTCCTATGAGGTCGATTGCGAGGGCATCGCAGACCTGACGACCGAGCAGGGGAGGGGAGAATTTTCCGTCGCGCTCGAGGACATGGCCTGCGCTTGGGCAACGGTCCTCAGCGACGGCGAGCGTCCTGCATCCTGGTCCATCTATGACCAACTGCGGCTTCAAGGCATTGCCGGTATTCTGGTTCCGAGTTTTGCTCCGGGTGCCGAGACAGAAGATCGCAACCTAGTGCTTTGGGACTGGGGTCCGGATCTTCCGCACAAGGTGACTGTATTCGACCCGAGCGGCCGGCTGCCGAAGGACCAGTTGTCCTGGCGATGAAGCAATTGCGGAAGGACAGAGGGAGCTTTCGGACGGAGGCGTCAGCGCCAACCCAAGGCCGGGGCGACGTGGGTCAGGATCGCCTCGATGACATGCGCATTGTCGTCGACACCGAGCTGGTTGGGGACGGTGAGCAGCAGCGTGTCAGCCTCGGCGATGGCCTCGTCGCCCTTCAACTGCTCGATAAGGACGTCCGGCTCGGCGGCATAGGAGCGGCCGAACACGGCGAGCTTTTCAGGCTCGATGTAACCGAAATGATCTTCGCTCTCGTTGCCGCCGAAATACGCCCGGTCGCGATCGTCCACCAACGCGAAGATGCTGCGGCTGACGGAGACCCGCGGCTCGCGCGTGTGACCGGCCGCCTTCCACGCCTCGCGGAAGGCGCGAATCTGATCGGCCTGCTGGAGATGAAAGGGTTTTCCGCTCTCGTCGAACTTGAGTGTGGAGCTCTGCAGGTTCATTCCCAGTTTTGCTGCCCATTCCGCAGTTGCGTTGGTGGCGGCGCCCCACCAGATGCGATCACGCAAGCCCTCCGAATGTGGTTCGACACGCAGCAGGCCAGGCGGGTTCGGAAACATCGGGCGCGGGTTGGGTTGTGCAAAGCCTTTGCCGCGCAGCACGTCGAGGAACACGTCGGTGTGCTGCCGGGCCATGTCGGCATCGCTCTCGCCCTCTTGCGGAACGTGGCCGAAGTAGCGCCAGCCATCGATCACCTGCTCTGGCGAGCCGCGGCTGATGCCCAGTTGCAAACGCCCTCCGGCGATCAGGTCGGCGGCGCCGGCGTCTTCGGCCATGTAGAGCGGGTTCTCGTAGCGCATGTCGATGACCGCCGTGCCGATCTCGATGCGGCTGGTCTTGGCGCCAATCGCCGCCAGCAGCGGGAACGGCGAGCCAAGCTGGCGGGCGAAGTGATGCACGCGGAAATATGCCCCATCCGCGCCCAGCTCTTCGGTAGCAACGGCCAGATCGATGGACTGCAGGAGTGCATCGGATGCAGACCGTGTCTGCGACTGGGGCGAGGGCGTCCAGTGTCCGAACGACAGAAAACCGATCTTTTTCATGAGAATGCCACGTCAGAGTGAAAGGCGCTCGCGTTATCTAGTTATTGAACCGCTGGCGCGCCACGCCGAATTCGCCCACCAGATGTGCGAGAAGGGCAGGGGAGGGGGTTTTTTGTCCCTACAGCCCGCTTGCCTTGGTGAGATTGACTCGAAACCGATCGCGGCGCCGCTGATATCTACGGGTCATCTCGGCGGAGGCGTGGCCGAGCTGCTTTTGCACGTAGCGCTCGTCGACCTCGGCCGACGAGGCAAGCCCGGCGCGCAGCGAATGCCCCGCGAACTTTTGTTCTCGTTCGCCCTCGGAAAGATCGCCGCGTACGCCGGCCGCCAGCGCTGCCCGCTTGACCAGGCGTGCCACCTCCTGGTCGTTGAGCCGCTCGCTGCCCACCTTTTTGCCTTGCCCCGTCACCCTTCGGAACAGCGGCCCGTGGGCAATGCGCGCGAGCTTGAGCCAGGTCTCCAGCGCCACGACCGGGCAGGTCGTGTCGGACGAGCCCCGGCCGATCTCGACCTCCCGCCAGCCGGTCTTGCCACGCAACGTGACGAGCAGGCCTTTTTCGAAGACCTCGATCCAGCCGCGGCCGTCCTCGGTTTGGTCGCGGCCGACGTCCAGGCCGACGATTTCGGAACGACGCAGCCCGCCGGCAAAGCCGAGAAGCAGCATGGCACGGTCGCGCAAGCCGCGCAGGGTACCCCGATCGAGGGTTTCCAGCATGGCCATGAGATTCTCGGGCAGGATGGCTTCCTTCTGTACTGGCGGTTTTGCGTGGCTGTTGCGAATGCCGGCCATGACGGTGGCGATGTGCCGGTCTTTCCTGTCCAGCGGCTGGCCACGCTGTGCATAGTTCCACGTCAGCGAGGAGAGGCGCCGCTCGATCGTGGATACGGAGTTCGGCTTCTTGTCGCCGGTCGCCTTTCCTGAGGCGCAGGCGGTGATGTAGAGGCCGACCAACTGCGGATCGGGCGGGAACACGTCCAGACCTTGGCGGCGCGCCCAGGCGCAAAAATGCTTCCAGTCCGCAGCGTAGGCGCGGCGGGTGTTGGCCGAGCTCGCCGCCTCGACATAATCGCGCGCGCGATCGGCCAACGCGTCGAGATGCGCCGGCAGGCGCGGATTGGCGACGGCCGGAAGAGGGGAGGGGGCTTCGGCTGACAGTTCTTCCGGGGCGCGACCCATCTCCATGACGACATCGATGATGTCGGGCAAATCGTCCGCAGCTTTCGCCTCCAGCCCGGCCGACGACCGCAGACCTAAAGCATCGTCCTGCGCCCCCGTGCTGTGGGGCGGTGCGGAGGGTCGCGCGAGGCGATTTTCGGGCTTCTGCTCGACGATTCGGGCTGTCACTCGCGTTTTTTCAACGGACGGCAAGTGATTGATCTGGCGCGAATCATCTTCGGAGTTCATTGGCGGATTCTAGCCGAATCAGCGGATTTTTCGTAGTATTCGAACGGACGAACTTTACAGCGAGGCCGCTGTGGTTCACGAGCCAGATAAGGACACGGTCGATGATGCCGCCTGGAATGAGGCGGTTGCAAGGGAGGCCGTGATCCGTAGCCTGGTCTCGCTTGACCGCCCCGGCCGCTCAGATTTTTTCAGGGCTTGCCACAAGCTCGGCCTCAAGCGAACCCGGCTTTACGAACTGATCAGGACGTATCGGGAGCATCCGGTCACGAGCTCGCTGTTGCCGCGCTCGGCCGGCACGAGACAAGGCAGCCGCCGATTGCCGAACGAGACCGAAGCGGTAATCGCTGGAGCGCTCCGGGACTTTTACTCGACGCGCCAGAAGCCGAGCATCAATCGGCTGCACAAGGAGATCCGCAGGCTCTGCCGATCGCGTGGCGTGCGCGCACCGTCCTGGCATGCGGTGAAGGCACGGATCGCGACCATGGACCCCGCCGAATTGGCCAGGGCACGGGAAGGATCGAAGGCGGCACGTGATCGCTTCCGGCCGGTACCGGGGGAATATACCGCTGAGTGCGCGTTCGACGTCGTCCAGATCGATCACACGCTGGTCGATGTCATTGTCGTCGATCGCCAATATCGACGGCCGCTGCAGAGGCCGTGGCTGACTCTCGCCATCGACGTGGCGAGCCGGATGGTCGCGGGCTTCTACCTGACACTCGAGGCGCCGTCGACGGCCTCGGTTGCTCTCGCAATCCAGCACATTGTCCAGCCGAAAGAATCCTGGCTCGCAGGGCTTGGGATCGATGCGGAGTGGCCGATTTCCGGGTTCCCGGACACGATCCATCTCGACAATGCCAAGGAATTCCGGTCGCAGGCGCTACGACGGGGCGCCGAGGAACATGGCATCGAACTCATCCATCGTCCGGTTGCCACGCCCCATTATGGCGGGCATATCGAGCGGCTGATCGGCACCATGATGGGCGCCGTCCACCTTCTCCCGGGCACGACGTTCAGCGACATCGACGAGCGCGGCGGCTACGATTCTGCCGCCAATGCGACGATGACGATGGATGAACTGGAGCGCTGGATGGCGCTCGAGATCACGCGCTACCACGCCGATCGGCATGGAGCGCTGGGGATCCCGCCGCTCGCCGCTTGGCACGAGGCCGCGGTCCGCCGTGTCAGGCCGGTGCGTCATCCCCATGATCTCGCGGGTTTCATGATCGATTTCCTGCCCAGTGTGGACCGGCTGGTGCGGCGTGACGGCATTCACCTGTTCGGTCTGCGCTACTGGGATGACGTGTTGAGCATCTGGGCCGGCCGGGTTGATCGGCCGTTGCGCGTTTCCTACGATCCGCGCGATCTTTCGAGGATTTTCGTGCGTGCTCCGGACGGTAAGCGCTGGCCGATCCGCTTTGCCGATCTGCGGCGCCCGCCGATCACGCTTGGCGAACATCGCCGCGCCCGGACCGCCCTGCGGGAACGCGGTCTGGCGTTGGTCGACGAGCAACTGATCTTCGATACCATCGAGGCGCAGCGCGCTCTGGTCGATGAGGCGACGGTGCGCACCAAGGCAGCGCGTCAGCTGGTGGAAAAGCGCGAGCGAGCGCTCGGTGCCGCAGCGCCAAACAAATCGCCGGCGCGGACCGAGCCTGCGCAAGCTGACGAAGACCGCCCGATCGATTGGAGCAAGGTGCCGGTCTACGCCGTGGAAGAATGGTCGTGAGAGGGGAGGGGACATACGAACATCTCGACGAGCGGTACCGTCGCTACGCCGAGCTGCCTGACGACGAGCGCATCGCCTGGATCAAGGCCGATCGCTGGATCGGTTTCGAGCAGGCGGAAGCTGCACTTCTCCGCCTGAATTCCTTGCTGGCCTATCCGCCGCGCGACCGCATGCCTTGCCTGCTGATCTATGGCGACACCGGCATGGGCAAGACCAAGATCGTCCGGAAGTTCGAGCGTGCGCACCCGGCTACCTTCTGCCAGTCGACCGGAGTTACGAACAGGCCTGTCGTCGTGGCGCAGGTGCCCTCGGAGCCAGTCGAGCGTGACCTATACCGGGAATTGCTGGCCAGTCTGCAGGCTCCGGCGCTCGTCGGTGGCGCGCTTGCCCGGGAGAAGGACATCTGCCGCTCGCTGCTGCGCACCGTCGGCGCCAGGATAATCGTGCTCGACGAGGTCAACGGCATGCTGGCAGGAACCTATCGCCAGCAGCGGATTTTTCTGAATGCGCTGCGGTTTCTCGCCAACGACCTGAGAGTCCCGCTCGTCTGCGTCGGCACCGATCTGGCGCGCCAGGCCTTGCTCACCGACGCTCAACTCGCCGAACGTTTCGAGGCGTTTCATCTCAAGCCCTGGAAGAACGATCACGCCTTTGCGCGGCTCTTGAAGAGCCTGGCGGGAATCCTGCCGTTGCGTGCCGCGTCCGATCTCGACAGAGAGCCGGTTCGTGAGCGGATCCATCTGCTCACTAGCGGCGTCACGGCGCGAATTTTCCGGCTGATCGAAACAGCCTCCGAGGAGGCAATCCGGTCGGGAAGGGAGCGGCTGGACCTGATGAGCTTCGGAGACGATCTCGTTCTGCCGCTTGTGTCGATGACGCAATCGGCACGCCGGCGAATGCCGCAAGCGGCGGCCGGGTGATGGAGCCGGGTCGTCTACCCGTCGCGCCGCGGCCCTGTCGCGACGAGCTACTGTCCTCCTGGATGGCGCGCGTGGCATGCCGCTATGGCCTGACGGCGCCGGAACTGGCCGGCTATTTCAGTGACCTGTCGTCACCCCTGCTTATCGACGATGGCGCTCCGGCAACCGGCCAGACGAGCGTGTGGGCGCGAGCATGTGGCGTCGACTCCGATCGGTTGCAGCGCCTATCCTTGAGCAGGCGCTATCCGCGACGGCCCCGATCTTGGTACGTGAGCAGGGGGCCGGAATGGACGCCGTCGACAGTGACCGGGTCGACTCCGATTTGTCTCGCCTGCTTCACTGACGATCACGCCGCGGGCCGCGACGCCTACTTGCGAGCCGGCTGGGTGTTTGCCGAACGCTGCATCTGCCCGGTCCACGGCCACCTGCTTCGCGATCGTTGTGTATCGTGTCACCGGCGTCTTTCTGTGGCTTTTCGCCTGCGCGAGGGATGCGCTCGGCCTGTTTGCAGCCATTGCGCGCGGCTTCTCACCGATAGGGGAGGGGAGGGCGCTCAGCCACAGGATCCCGTCCTCCTGGCGACGGCGCTGGCCACCCAGCAGCGGATCACGGCATGCGTCAACGGAGGCAAGGCCGAGCGGGAGCAGTTCGAGAAGGCGCTTGCGACACTTTGGGCGCCGCTCGACCACCCCGCTGCAGCGCGACCCGCACTGGCGCTGTGGTTCAACGAAGCCGGCTGGCGCTCTCCCTACGACGTCCGGCATGCCGTCGGCGCCGATTCTCCGCTCGGGCAGTTGCCGGTGCGCTGGCGTTTCCTCACGCTGCTTGCCCTCAACGATATCTTCGGCCCCGATCCGTGCGTCGACGGTACGTCGCCGCCTGGCGCCGCCCACCTGGTGCGGCGGGCCGCGCCACGGCGGGAACGGCTCTCAAGGTCGAGCCGACGGCCACATGTCCAGCTACAGAAGCGCTCCTCGGCCGAATACGAGCGCCTGGCGCGTCAAATTCTGGCTGATCCGCGCTGGATCGCCGCCGAAAAGCTGCCACGGCGGAAACGGGAGCGTGTTCGAGCAGGTCTGATCGATGCCGCGCTTGCGGGGAACTCGGCGGCACCTGGGGCAAGGCTGTCGCCCCGGCCGCGGAGCGGCGGGCGGGCGATTCAGATATCGTGAGACTCCCCGCCGTGTCGCGTAGTCTCACAATTCCGACTCAGCCAGTCTCACAATTGTGCTCGGGGAATCTCATAACCGTGCGCGAGATTTCGATCGCAGGCACGATTGACGCCTATTCTGGCGCTCTGCTCGACGAGAGAGGCCATTCCTCGGCAAGGGGTCCGGGAATGGGCCGCAAACCTGGTCCGCTCAATGAACGCGAATTCTCGTCGATCTGACGCCTAAAGGAGGCTGTCCGGCGATGAAAAACGAGCCACATGGGCCATTTCCGCCGCATGCCAGATAACGACCGATAAGGCAACATTATCAGTCATTTTGTCTCCACGACAGGCGCGGCGGTTGGTGGTTAAATGAATTGCCAAAAGCGCCGCGCTGATTCATCGTGGTTTCGATGATTCTCCGCCCCAAATCTCTTTCCCGCCACCACGCCCCGCTTGCCGGTGCCCCTTCGACCGTGCCGACGGCACCCGTCCCGGCCTGGTTGCGCCGGGCGGTTGCCGATGCGCAAAACCTTGCCGGAAAAGAAGTCGCGGACATCGCGCTCGTTGCCGGCGCCGCCATCGGCGCCTTGGATGCGGTGGTCCGCCGCGACGAAAAATGGGCCGGCGCCTGGCGGCAGCGGCTGGCGCTTGCCGCGGCCGCGACAACGGCGAAGCAGGCCGGTCGCGTCGAGGAGTCTTTGGCACTGCGCGACGCGGTGCTGCTGACGAAGCCCGGTGATGATGTTGGCCCCGCCGGTCGCTTGCTGTTGGCGTGGCGCCGGCTGGCGACCCGACCGGCAGAAGAACTGCTGACGGAGAAAAATCTCGCTGCGGTGCTGGAAGAGTTTGGTTTTTTCGCCCGCGACGGCGAGGTGGTCAGCGACCTGGCGGGCGAGCTTCGGCAACTCGCGGTCGGCGCCGGGACGGTCGAGATGCTGACCGGCGCGTTCATGGCTGCCGAGCGTTGCGGGTTTGGGCGCGCCGTCGGCGCCTGGCTCGCCGATGTTTTGCTGGCGCAGCGGCTGGGCTGGGCTCATGCGATTCCGCTGCTGGGCGGCGAAGCGGCCTTGGGTTCACACGCCAGCCGCCGGCGCGGCGGGCCCGCCCTTGTCACGGCCACGGGAATCGAGATGGACGGGGAGGGGACAAAAGAACTGCTTGCCGCGCGGGCGCGCGCCGCGCTGCGCGCCATCGATCTGTCCGCCGAGCTCGAGCGCCGGGCGGACAAGCTCCTTGCAGTCGCGCCCAAACTCAGGGCCAAAGCAGCGGACGCCGTGGTCGAAAGACTCCTGTTCGACGACGCGCTCGTGGCATCAGAAAAGATCACCGGCATGAGTGAGCGCGGCCTGCGCCGCCTGTTCGACCGGCTGCAAACACTCGGCGCCGTGCGCGAGCTCACCGGGCGCCCCACGTTCCGTATCTATGGGCTGTGACGATGGCGGCTGGTTCGACGAAGGCTCGCCGAGACAATGGGGATGGGCAACGACCGTTGCTTGATCGGGAGCTGGATCATTTGCCGCCGGAGGCGCGCTGGCGCGAATGGATGCACCGGGTCGAGGCAACCATCTTTGCCGCCAGCGAGCCGGTCGGCCGCGAGACGCTGGCGAAGATCGTCGGCAAGAGCTGCAGCGTTGATCTCCTGATCGACGACATTCGGGAAGAACTGCGCGGCCGGCCCTATGACCTGGTCGCCGTCGCCGGCGGCTGGAAACACTTGACCCGGCCCGCCTATGCCGATGCCATCCGCAGTGCATTTGGCAGTGCATTTGGCACGGCCGTCGGCGGGAACGGGCATGCCAAAGACCTGACGCAGCCGGACGTGCTGGTGCTGATGTGCATCGCCTACTTCCAGCCGATCACCCGCGCCGAGTTGTCGTCCTTCTTCGGCAAGGAGGTCAGCCGCGACCTGATCGGCCATCTGCGTGGAGCAAAGCTGATCGCCGCCGGGCCGCGCAGCCCGACGCCGGGCGCACCTTATACCTACGTCACGACCAAAGAATTCCTGCTCGAGTTCGGGCTGGACACGCTGCGCGATCTGCCGGATTTCGAGGCGCTCGAGGATGCGGGCTTGCTCAGCAAGGAAAAGCTGCTGGCAGGGGATATCATGCCAGAGTTCGCCGCTCGCCAAGAGGACGTCGGAGACGAGACGAGCGAGTAGTTGGACGCTGACGACGGAACGACCGATCACCCGATCGATCGTAACCGACTGAAATCGTTAACGTGCTTTTTATCGCGCTCGCCTAGCCTCAAGCGCAATGAGGCTAGTGGATCTGGCTGGGTCGGAATTGACAAGCGACGTAAAGAAAAGAGCGATTGAAGCAGGAATCCTCGGTGATCAGCTCGCGGATTTAAGGGCTGGTCTCTTCTTTTCCATGCCGATCTCCACGGTCTTGTCGACGTTGGTCCTGATCATGGAAATGGTATCCGGCACCGATCGTTCTGCGGTCATCTGGTTTATTGTCGTCAACCTCATAAACGGCGCGCGAATTGCCCTTGCGCTAACAAACCGTGGCAGAGCGGCGACCAGCGGCGACCCGGCGTGGCGTTCAGTTCGCCTACGATACTACGAAGGCTTGGCGCTTCTGTCTGGGTTCGCGTGGGCATACCTTGCGGTACTGACGGCTGGCTATTCCTCTCCTCAATCTTCTCTGCACTTGATTATTCTGGCGGGCATCTCTGCGGGAGCGGTCACTTACGGCAGCTCTCGTGCTTTCGTTGCGATCAATTTCATCACCCCGCCGCTACTGGTCGCGTTCGGGTGCCTTGCGGCGGCGGGGGACCTCGATAACGCAATTCTGGCGTTCACCGTCGTCCTTTTCCTTGGAGGTCTCCTTCGCGGCTCTATCATCGGCCAAAATCGATTCTGCGAAACCAGCCGTCTCAAACACGAAGCCAGACAGTTTGCCGCAGAGATGGAGGAGAGATCGAGGCATGATCCGCTGACGGGACTGCTCAACAGGCGCGGACTGGAACAGGCAGTCGATCGGTTGAATTCCGATGACAAGCCGTTTGTGGCGATGCTGGTCGACCTCGATGGTTTCAAGGCCGTCAACGACACCTATGGCCATAGGGTAGGGGATGAACTGCTAAAAAGCATCGCTCGCCGACTTGAGCAAGAGGCGCCTCAAGGAGCCGCGCTCGCCCGTGTTGGCGGCGATGAATTTGTAGTGCTGTTCCCCGTCCGCATTTCAGCAATCTCCGTCACGGATTTGGCATCCAGGATCGCGAAACAGCATTCGCTTAGAGAATCTGTACAGGTTGGCGCGTCCATTGGGATTTACGAGACCGACAATCCAAAATTGACGGATATTATGCTCCGCGCAGACACCGCGCTGTTTGCCGCCAAGCGTTTAGGCAGAAACCATTTCCGCGTCTTCGACGACAAGCTGAACAGCGACCTCGAGCGCCGACACCGCATTGAGCGGGATTTGAAAACCGCCATCGACAGCGGGAATCTGGCGACTTGGTTTCAACCTGTCATCCGCCTGGAAGATAATGCCATCGTAGGGTTCGAGGCGCTATTGCGCTGGGACCATCCGCTTTATGGTGCAGTCCCGCCGCCGGATATCGTCACCGCCGCCCGTGAGCAAGGACTGCTTCAGTTGGTGACAGAGAAAGTTCTCCTCAACTGCTGCACCATGATCGCAAATCTGAAGGCAGCCGGACGGCGCGATGTCCGGGTGGCGATGAATCTCTCGCCCCGTGAACTCGAGGTCGGAAGCGTAGATGCTCTGATCCTGGATCGCCTCCAAGCCAGGGGGCTTCCAACCGATATGCTAGAGATCGAGATTACCGAAGAAGCCCCCCTTGATCATGAGCGCGTAGGCGAGAAACTCGGACGCCTCTCCGAGGCAGGAATATCTATCGTCCTCGACGATTTCGGCACGGGATTTTCGACCTTGGTTTCGCTCAAAGACGGCTGGATTCGAAAGATCAAGATCGACCAGACTTTCGTTCGCGACCTCGCGAATTCGATAAAAGATCAGGCCCTTGTGAGATCGATCATTGATCTCGGGCGCGCTCTTGGCAGGGAGGTCATGGCGGAAGGCGTGGAAACCGATGCTGACCGCCAAATTCTTCGGTCGCTAGGCTGTGAAACGGCGCAAGGCTATTATTTCTCCAAAGCACTTCCCATGAAGGAAGCCCTTGATCTGGCCCCACAGCAGCTTCCCGAAGGGGCCGGAAGAGGAGCTGTTCAGAATCTTGCGATAAGGATGAGCGGTGAGTGAACACCGGATATTCGCTGTGGATATGTCATTTGCCTCCTCCTGTACGGCTAAGCTGCTTTGGACGGTGGCTCGGCCACTACCGTTCTCAAATGGAGTGGAAAGTGGCCCGACGTGCGCTTCTCAAAGAATACGAACGAAAGAGCCACGAGATATTCCGATCGACGAGGACAGTCTGATCCGCCAATATTCTCTTTTGCCGGCCGATTTGCTGGAAATCAAGCTACGGCGGCGCGAACACAACCAACTCGGTATTGCGATCCAACCCTGCTTGATGCGCTATCCCGGCCGGCCACCTCACTGGTGGTGAGCTCAGCTCGGAGCCCTTAACGGCCGTTATGTCTACGGACTGCGCACGCGTGCGGCTGAAAGGATCCTGCCAAGACTTGAAGTGATCCGGGAAGTGCGAAACGTGCTCGATGCCCTGTGACAAACGTCATAACGACGGGTGGAATCGACTGCGCCGCGGCAAGGCGAACCTGGACGGAAAACCGGCAAGCTATTCGCCGGCTTTCCTTGTCGACCTGTCACGTCGCAGTCTGTCGACGGAGTGCTTGAGGGTAGCGTGAGACCGCCGACCCGCTGAAAACGCCCGACCCCTTTGAGGGTTCCACCAAAAATTCAACCTAGCAATCTGCCTGTGGCATGACGGTGGCGGGGATTGCCCCATGCCGACCTCCTAAAGCGGCCCCTTCAGGGGTTAGTCAATCAACTAAGGCTCCGGGCTTGTCACCGCGCTATCCCTAGGTTTGCCGGCCACTTCGCCGCCAGGCGGGCAATGGGCTCTTGGATTTGGGGCGACGGGGGCAGACCAAAAAAGCGGGCAGCCGCCAGTCTCGATTTGACCTGCGCCATCTCACCGTTGGAAAGAACGACAACGTCACCCCGAGGCGGGGATCCAGCGCGAGCTACCGGTTTCGAATCGAATACCCCGGCATTTGCGAGGAAGAACGCAGCCAGGGTCATGACGATAGTCAAGGCGAAGCCGGCAACACACCCTCCACCTAGCGTGGTATCATCATCGGGTAGGTAACGCCGGCTCATGCTTTTGACATCCTCCTGTGAAATCGCACCGAACAGTAACCCCGCGTCGAGCAGGATTTATCGACCTGATTTCATTGCGAAAATTAGAATTGTCCAAGGATCTAAGAAGGCGCAAATCGCAACCTTCGAAAATCTGGGAAAGAGCAGCTGAATCAGACACTTGAGCATGCTTGTGCTTGGGGTTACTGTTCGGCGCGATTTCACACCTATTCGCTGCTGGGCGAGACTGATGGTGCCATCAAATTGCCGGAAATTTGCCTGAAGCAGTTTGGGACCGACATGAAGCAATGGATCAAAAACGACTCTCGATCTCATCCGGGATCATCCGGCAATCGGACGCTTTTAGCGCCGTATTGATGTCCGTTGGCAATTGACCCGTTTTCCGTTCCGGCATGACCATGCCTCAAGGCCACCTCCCACCGAAAACAGATGCCTTCAGAACGCTAGCGGGGGTCACCTTGAAACAGCAAACAGGGTCAATTGCTGACGGAAATCAACAATGCAATGTCAGGAAGTCAAATGGCTGAGCCGTCCTATCGCGTCCAGGCGTTCAACAGCGCCACGCACTCCGAAAACAGGATGCACGATGATGCGGTGGCGCAAAAATATGGCTTCAGCGGCGGCCTGGTGCCAGGCGTCGATGTCTTTGCGTATATGGTCCACGTTCCGGTGGCGAAGTGGGGACGAGCCTTCCTCGAGCGCGGCCTGATGGAGGTGCGCTTCGCGAAGCCGGTTTACGATGGCGAAACCGTGGTGGTTACGTCCGAGCCTTCAGACGACGGCCTAGCGATTGCGCTCAACGGCAGCGACGTTCGAGCTGCCGGCAGTGCCTCGCTGCCGGACGCGCCACCCCCGATCTCCGTTGGCGATTATCCCGAGACTGCGCCGGTTGCGGTGCGGGGGCCGGTCGATCTCAGGTCTTACCAGGTCGGCAAATGGCTCGGAACGGCGCCGCGCTCCTGGCCGGGCCAATCTGGAGCGGACTATCGGGCGGAAGTACGCGAAACCGATCCGATCTATGCTCGCGAAGGGTTGGTGCATCCCGGTATGGTGCAGCGGGTTATGAACCGGGTCTTGATGGAGAACGCTTTACTGGGGCCGTGGATTCATCTCGGCAGCCGCATGCAGATGCTGTCCACAGCTGCTTGCGATGAAGAGTTGGTCGCGCGGGCACGCGTTACCGCGAACTACGAAAAGAAGGGCAACCGTTTCGTGGAAGTAGATGCCGTTGTTGTTGCGAACGGCCGGAAGTTGATCGCCCACTGCCAGCACATCGCGATCTATCAACTTCGCGAACGAGCAGCGTGAGGCACAAGGCTGTCGAGCAGCATCGTCACCGGCGCACCCGGTTCTGCAGGCCGTCAAAACAGATAAGGGAACGCAAGACACGCACGTGACAATCGCTCCACCAGACGCGGACGGGGATTCTAGTCGCCTTTCAAGTTTGTCCCCCAGGACAGCCCGTGTCTGCTTTGGCGGCGCGGGCATCCTTACAACGGAAGCAATCAAAGATGCCCAATGCGGCGCTGGTATATCCCGATACGAAGCTCTTTATTGATGGCGAATGGCGTGAGGGTCGCGAATGCCGGACTATTCCGGTTATTGATCCGGCGACCGAGGAGACGATCGGCTCGGTTGCACATACCGCGCGCCGGATCTCGACGCCGCGCTGGCCGCCGCCGATCGCGGCTTCAAACTCTGAAGCTCAACCTCGGCGTTTGATCGGTCTAAGCTGATGTGCAAGGCCGCCGGCTTGCTGCGAGAGCGCGGAGATCGCATCGCCTGGCTCCTGACGCGCGAGCAAGGCAAACCTTTGGCAGAGGCCAAGGGCGAATTGATGGCGGCGCCGACATCATCGATTGGTTCGCTGAGGAGGCGCGCCGCACTTGCGGCCAGGTGATTCCGGCGCGCGCGCGAAGAGCCATGCAGATGACGCTCAAAGCTGCCGGTCGGTCCGGTGGCCGCGTTCACGCCCTGGAACTTCCCGTCAATCAAACAGTGCGCAAGCTCTCCGCGGCGCTCGCCGCCGGCTGCTCGATTATCGTTAAGGCGCCGGCACCGCCGCCGGCGGCGCCTGCCGAGCTCCTTGGCGCCTTCGTCGATGCCGGCGTGACCGCCGGGGGTCGTCACTCTGGTCTCTGGCGCGCCGGCGGAGATCTCCGAGTGTGAAAATGCGCCGGCCAGTGACCCCGCGTCGAGCAGGATTTGTCGTGCTGATTTCATTGCGAAGATGAGTGTTGTCCTAGGGATCTCAGAAGGCACGATTGTGACCCTGCGAATCTCACAAAGAGCAGCTGTATCAAACTCTTGAATGTTCCAGTACCTAGGGTCACTGGCCGGCGCATTTTCGCAGCCGATCGCCTAATCAGATTCACGCGCTCGAAGGCGCACTGAGTCAGTCGGTCTGGTCGGCATCGAGGTATCGTCCCTCGGTTCATTACGCTTCGGCACCTTGGGGTCGATTGCACTATTTGGTAGTTTGTTCCGGCGCCGCGTGGAGAGTCTGCCATGTGGCCAGGGCTCGGGACAAGTGTCGGTCCATCATTCCCACTGCCAAATCGGTGCGACGAGCCTCAATGGCTTCAAGTATCTCACAATGATCGTCGTAAGCTTGCGTGCCCCGTGAGTAATCTGAAAAGTATATTATGCGACGCTGTTTTGAGAATTCATAAAATAATTTCACCGTGCGAAGCAGTACTCTATTCTGTGTTGAAGCGACGATTCCAAGATGGAACGCTTCATCCTCAGCCTCAATTGTCTTTTTGCTATCAATTGCAAGCTTCGTTTTGTAGAGGATTTCCCTCAGCCGATCTACGTCCTGATCTCGCCTTCTATCGCAGGAAATCCGTACGCCCTGCAGCTCCAGAATACTTCGCACTTCAAACACGTCCTTAGTCTCTTCAGGCTGAAACGGCAGGCCAGAAGACGCACGAAGAACGAGGGCCTCGATGCTACTTTCCTCAGAATTTCTAAGATAGATCCCAGAGTTAGGCCTTCGCTCAATCACACGCATCGACTCGAGAGCGGCCAAAGCCTCGCGAACCGCCCCGCGACTGACATTGAACCTGTCGGCAAAGTCACGTTCCGACGGCAATCGTTCGTTCGGCTCATAGCGACGCTCATCAATGAATGAGAGTATTTTCCCTACAACGTTCGGGACACCGGCAATCCTATCGCTTTCCGTCTTCTCAAGCATTTTTCGGTCTTTTTTCCAGCCGTCAGTCCATCCCAACCAGGTCCATCCCGATACGGAAGGGTCATAAATCATACGCGTTGCTTGGCAACTCGAACCCAAAGTACCAGTGAAACCCTAGCCGGTCTACCAAATTGGTTAATCCGGCTCCGCGCTGAAGCTGCCATATGCCCGATGGCTAAGCCACCCGTTCATTAAACTCCCCACGGCATGCCTTGCGCGTAGAGATGGCCAAGCGCGGCGCCCGGCCAACACCAAGCCGATGGCCTAGCCGTAAACGCCGTCCGCCGTTCAGGGCCTTCCTCTATCGCCACCGCACCCTCGAGACGCAGGTCGAAACTACCTTGCTCTCGTCAAACTCATTTCAGCTAAAATCTAGATGCAATTCATGGGTCGGTGACCTATAAATGCCCCCGGAACGCTCGGAGAGGCGTTCAGGTAGGAGCCCGACCATGATCAAGATGAGCGTCTACTATCCGGCCCATGGCGGCTCGAAGTTCGACCACGATTACTACTGTGCCAGCCACCTGCCACTGATCAGAGAACGAATGGGCGATGCCTGCCTGCGCTACGAGATCGAGAAGGGCCTAACGGGCCGCGAACCTGGAAGCGCGCCGGAGTTCGTCGCAGCGTGCCACATCTACTCACCGAGCCTGGGGACATTCCGGGAGGCGTTCGGCCCACACCGCGCGGAGATCGTCGCGGACGTCGCCAACTATACGGACATCGCACCCATCGTGCAGATCAGCGAAATCGTTGGAGCGTAAGGGCTTCGGTGCGTCAGGCTTGGCCGTTGTCCGGGATCGGCGTCGTGCTGGCCATGACCAGCTAACCGGTGCCGAACAGATCCACGATCAGGAACGTGTCGTTGCCATTCATGCGACAACTACTTTGCTCTCGTCAAGCGCGCTTCAGCCAAAATCTGGATGCGCTCTATGAACCGGTGAAGTAGACCGGCGCTGGCGAACGGTTCCAGAAAGCACCCGAAGCCTGCATCATTAACTCCATCTATCTTCGAAGTAGGGGTCAAAGTTCGGTCGTGCGGATACCCGCCGGGACCAGCGCCGCGTCGATCATTGCCATGACCATGTTCTGCGGGGCCTTGCCGATGTCGATGACATGTCGGCGGTGTCTATAGTGAGGGTGAACATGCGTCGCTCTCCTCACCTGCGAAGAGTAGAGCGAAGGTGCAGCCCGCTCACCGACTTGAGGCCAGCCTGCCGCAAAGTTCATCGGCAAAACCCGCTTCCAAGCACATCTCGCACGCAAAAGCCGTTTCACGCTTTTGCTTGGAAATGGGTTAGCCCTTGTCCGCGGCCAGGCCTACCTGTTCGACAGCGTGCGCCGCGCAGATTTCGTCGTTGTCCGATGTATCGCCGGAGATTCCGACAGCACCGAGGGTTTCGCCCGCTTCCCCGCGTATCAGGACACCACCGGGAACCGGCACGATCTTCCCGCCGGAAACGCCGGACAGGGCTTGGACAAAATGAACACGCTCGGCGGCGGCCGCGTTCAGCCAGCGGGAGCCCGAGCCGACCGCCAGCGCGCCATAGGCTTTGCCAAAGGCGATCTCGAAGCGGAGCATGGAAGAACCATCCTGCTTCTGGAATGCGATGAGGTGGCCGCCTGCATCGAGCACCGCGACCGAAAGCGGCTTCAGGTTGAGCTCCCGCCCTCGATCCAGCGCGGATTCGATGATGCGATTGGCGACATTCAACGTGATGGTATTCATTGTTTTATCCCGTTCCGAGAACGTTCTCGCCTGCCCCACTGGCCTTCAGCTCCAACCGGCGGGCATGCAGCACCGGCTCGGTGTAGCCGCTCGGCTGAGCGCGGCCCTTGATGACCAGATCACACGCGGCCTGGAAGGCGATCGAATTCTCGAAAACCGGCGCCATCGGCCGATAAAGCGGGTCGCCCTCGTTCTGCCGGTCGACGACCGTTGCCATGCGTTTCATCGTCTCCATCACCTGATCGCGCGTACAAACGCCGTGATGCAGCCAATTGGCGATGTGCTGCGAGGAGATGCGCAGCGTGGCACGATCCTCCATCAGGCCGACATCGTTGATGTCGGGCACTTTCGAGCAGCCTACACCCTGGTCGATCCAGCGCACGACGTAGCCCAGGATGCCCTGCGCATTGTTGTCGAGCTCCTTCTGGATCTCTTCGGGCGTCCAGTTCGGCCGCAGGGCAACGGGGATCGACAGGATGTCGTCGAGCTTGGCCTTCGGCCGGTTTTTGAAACCTTCCTGCACGGCGTGCACATCGACCTTGTGGTAGTGCGTCGCATGCAGCGTCGCGGCGGTCGGCGACGGCACCCAGGCGGTGTTGGCGCCGGCCTTCGGGTGGGCGATCTTCTGGTCGAGCATCGCCGCCATCAGGTCGGGCATCGCCCACATGCCCTTGCCGATCTGGGCATGACCGGCGAGCCCGCATTCCAGGCCGGTGTCGACATTCCACGCTTCATAGGCGGAAATCCACGCCGCCTGCTTCATGTCGCCCTTGCGGATCATCGGCCCCGCTTCCATCGAGGTGTGGATCTCGTCGCCGGTGCGGTCGAGGAAGCCGGTGTTGATGAAGACGACGCGTTCCCTGGCGGCGCGGATGCATTCCTTGAGGTTGACCGTGGTGCGGCGTTCCTCATCCATGATGCCCATCTTCAGCGTGTTGGGCGCCATGCCAAGTGCGGCCTCGACGCGGCCGAAGAGTTCGACAGTAAAAGCCACCTCCTCCGGCCCGTGCATCTTCGGCTTGACGATATAGACCGAGCCTGTCCGCGAATTGGCACGGCGGCCATTAGGGCCGACATCGTGCAGCGCGATCAGGCTGGTGATCATCGCGTCCATGATACCTTCCGGAACCTCATTGCCATCGCGGTCGAGGATCGCCGGGTTGGTCATCAGGTGGCCGACATTGCGCACCAGCATCAAGGAGCGGCATTTCGCAACGAAGGTGGAGCCGTCCGAGGCATTGTAGTCGAGGTCCGGATTGAGTTTGCGGGTGAAGGTCTTGCCGCCCTTGTTCACCTCCTCCTCGAGATCCCCTTTCATCAGGCCGAGCCAGTTGCGGTAGACGGCGACCTTGTCCTCGGCATCGACCGCGGCAACGGAATCCTCGCAGTCCTGGATGGTGGTCAAGGCCGATTCCAGCCAGACATCCGAGATGTGGGCGGGGTCGTCCTTGCCGATCGCCGACGTCGGATCGATCAGCACTTCGATGTGGAGACCATTGTTCCTGAGCAGAAATTGTGTCGGCGACGCCGCATCTTCAAGGTAGCCGGCGAATTGCTCCGGGCGTTTCAGGCCGGTAGTACGCCCGCCGTCAAGGCTGACGGCAAGCGCTGCGTTCTTGACGGAAAACCCTCTGGCATCCGACCATTTCGCACCGTCAAGCGGTGCCGCGTCGTCAAGGAAATCCTTCGCCCAGGCAATGACCTTGGCACCGCGCTTGGGATTGTAGCTCTTGCCCTTTTCCGCGCCGTCGGTCTCGGGAATGGCGTCGGTGCCGTAGAGCGCGTCATAGAGCGAACCCCAGCGCGCGTTGGCGGCGTTCAAGGCATAGCGGGCATTCATCACCGGTACGACGAGCTGCGGGCCGGCGACGGTGGCGATCTCCGGATCGACGTTTTCGGTGGTGACCTTGAAATCCGGACCTTCGTTCAGCAGGTAGCCGATCTCCTTGAGGAAAGCCTTGTAGGCCGCCATGTCGGACGGCGCGCCGTTGGCGCGATGCCAGGCGTCGATCTTTTCCTGCAGTTCATCGCGCTTTTCGAGCAGCGCCCGGTTCTTCGGAGCGAGGTCGCGAACGATCTTGGCGAAGCCGGCCCAGAACTCTGCGAGCTTGATGCCGGTGCCCGGCATCGCGCGCTTGTTGACGAAATCGTAGAGCCCGCGATCGACCTGCAACCCGCCGATTTCGATTCGATTTGCCATGTCCAAAGCTCCGTTATGGCGCCCCCACAGGCGCGTATCGTTTCGCGGGTTCGGTGCATAGAAAAACCCTTCCACTTCCAGCTCTGCGCTGACGGAAAGGTTCGTGACGCCGGTCTGAACCCTGATGAATCGGTTTGCGGTATCAATCTCGCGAACATCCCGCACCACGCTATCGGCCGTCGGAAGTGCGCCGCCTGCCAACGATGTCTCCGCACCGCGCGGGATAACCGGAACCCGCAGATTGTGGCAAATTCTCATCGCCGCCGCTACCTCCTCGGTGGTGCGAGGCAGAACCACGGCGAGCAGCGGACATCGGTACGCCGTCAAACGCGTATGCCCGGGTTTCCTCCGGGTCCGAGACGATCGCGTCCGCGGGAAGGACGGTACTCAACGTGGCGACGATCTCGGGCTTATGGGCGATGATCGCGGCGTCGGGAACGGGCATGGCGATGCTGGACATTGGCTCAATTCCGTCTGACCGAAAGCAGTGAATAACCGGACGCTCCTTCGCGCTCGCCTTCATCGAAGGCACACGAGATGCGCAGGCTCGCGACAAGCAGACTCACGAGCATCACAGCTATTTCCCGCGCGCCGCGCGAGAAATCCGGAGCGAAGGGGAAGCGCGATATTTCGCTGCGGCGGCTCGCCCGCGATGACCTTGGCGCGTCGAACGGCTGAGACCGAATCCGGAGCGCACGCAGCCCACCCTGAATCATCCGCAATAGATAATCTTGTCCTTCTCAAGTCGCGATATTTCATCGTCGCCGATGTTGAGGATTGAATTGAGGATGTGCTTCGTATGCTCCCCAAGCATGGGGGGGCTGATGGTGTACTCAATTTCTGTCTGAGAGAATTTGATCGGATTGGCCACGAGCGGCACGGTCTTGCCCGTGGTGTGGGGAAGATTGATCTGCAATTCGCGATGGACGACCTGCGGATGCACGAATGCCTGGTCGAGTCGGTTGATCGATGCGCATGGTACGCCGATGGGTTCGAGAAGCGCGATCCAGTGCTCGGTTGGTTCCTGGGCAAGGCGTTCGGCCACGATCGGGATCAGAGCGTCGCGGTTTTCCAAGCGATCCGTGTTAGTGATGAAACGGGGGTCGTCGCAGAGCACTTGCAGCCGGGACGCCGTGCAGAACTTCCTGAACTGCTGGTCGTTCCCCACCGCAAGCACGAATGACCCGTTGCTCGATTTGAACACCTGATAGGGCACGATGTTCGGATGGGCGTTTCCATATCGGCGCGGCGGCTTCCCCGTGGTCAGATAATTCAAGTTCTGGTTGGCCAGAGCGGCAAGCTGGACATCAAGAAGCGCCATGTCGATATGCTGGCCCTCGCCCGTCCGCTCGCGATGCAACAACGCCGACAGCACACCTGTTGCGCTATACATTCCGGTGAGGAGATCGGAAATCGGGACGCCGACCTTCTGAGGGCCGCCGCCGGGCTTGTCGTCCGCCTCGCCCGTGATGCTCATCAGCCCGGATATGGCTTGGATGGCCATGTCGTATCCGGCTACGTTTTTCATCGGGCCGGTCTGGCCGTATCCCGTAATGGAGCAGTACACGATGTCCGGCTTTATGAGCCGGAGCGCTTCATAGTCTAGCCCATACCGTTTCATGTCGCCGACTTTATAGTTCTCTATGAGAACGTCGGTCTTCCTGACCAGAGATCGAACGATGTCCGCGCCTGCTTGCGTGGCGATGTCCACGCAAATCGAGTGCTTGCCGCGATTGGCGCTCAGGAAGTAGGCACTCTCGGTTGTTCCATCAAGATGCGGTGGCCCCCAGTGGCGAGTGTCGTCGCCGGTGAACGGGCGTTCGATTTTCCAAACCGTCGCCCCTAGATCGGCCAAGAGCTGCCCGAGCCAAGGGCCCGCAAGAATCCTCGATAAATCGAGAATATGGTATCCGCTTAACGGTCCTGCCATATCAACAACCCACATTCGAGATTAATAGCTTCTTTACAGAAGCTGTGGGTAATGCGTAACTGGAGTTACCAGATTGGTCAATCCAATTTTGGCGCCCACCCATCCGGGGCAATATCAAATCCACGTCGCAGACATTGACGAAACTGCGAATCTGGTCTATCCAAATTGGTCTACAACAAGGCCGCCGGGAGGGCGGCCTGCGATGCCCGCACTGGGGATCACGTTTAGGGAGGTTTTGCTGCATGGCGCGAATATCGCTCCAAAATGTCTCCAAGTCGTTTGGTGGCGACCAGGGCCCCTGGGCCGTTAATAAATTCTCCCTAGAGGTAGAAGACGGCGAGCTCGTTGTTTTTGTCGGTCCTTCGGGATGCGGAAAATCGACGACACTGCGGATGATCGCTGGCCTCGACGACACCACGTCGGGCACCATCACGATCGGCGGGCGGGATGTCACCGGTCTGCCACCGAAAGATCGCAATGTTGCGATGGTCTTTCAGAACTATGCGCTGTATCCGCAGAAGTCGGTCTACGACAACATGGCGTTCGGCCTACGGGTGCGCGGTGAAGCGAAGCAGGAGATCGACCGGCGCGTGAGGGCTGCAGCGGCCAGCCTAGACCTCGAATCCCTGCTCCACCGCAAACCGCGGCAGCTTTCGGGCGGGCAGATGCAGCGTGTGGCACTCGGGCGTGCGCTCGTGCGGGACCCCGATGTTTTCCTTCTGGACGAGCCGCTTTCCAATCTGGATGCGAAGCTGCGCGTCAAGATGCGGGAAGAAATCGCGACGCTCCATGCCCGTCTCGGGGCAACGATGATCTTCGTGACACATGACCAGGTCGAAGCAATGACGCTTGGAGACCGTATCGTGATCATGCGCGATGGCCTGATCCAACAGGCTGGGAAGCCTCTCGAACTCTACGATCGGCCTGCAAACACGTTCGTAGCCGGGTTTATCGGTTCGCCCGAAATGAACCTGATCGACGGGCAGTTGTCCGACGCAAGCGGGCGGCTCGAGGTGCGATCGGGAGACCTTTCGGTAGGCATACCAGAAAAGACCTTCGCCAGGAGCGGACAGAACGTGACGCTTGGAATCCGGCCCGAGCACCTCGTCATCTCTAACGGCTCGCCGCTTGAGATGACCGTGAACTTGGTCGAGCAGATCGGAGCGCAGACTTATCTCATGGGCACGCTGGCCGGCCATAAGATGCGTGCCGTCCTCCAGCGTCGTGATGAAATCCGCGCCGGTGACAAACTCCCTATCGCCTTCCCGAGTGAGCGGCTTCACCTGTTCGACTCCACTAGCGGTGCGTCGCTGCGGATGGCGCAAACGGGCGGCAAAATCGGCGTAATGGAAAATGCGTAATGGCCCTCTGCGAGAGCGGCGGGTCAGGCTGACACTGCGCCCCTGGACCGTGGGGGCGTCACCGGACTTCAGCAGGAGCTCTGTGTCGCGTGCTAACGATAGCACCTCTGGAGCGTCATAAAGGAGGGTCAACGCTATACTCGATACCGGCGACGTTAATTCTTGGCATTTGGCTTGAACTGACAAGTTAACAAGGGAGGAGCAGGAAATGAGCATTTACATTCCAGGTAGAGGGAGAATGGCGGTAGGCTTGTCCGGCATGACCCGCCGCAACTTTCTTAAATCCGCTGCCGCCGTCGGAGCAGCAAGCCTCGCGGCGCCTGCGGTGGTGCGGGCCCAGTCCGGCGTCACGCTTCGGTTTCTCAACAACGAAACTTCGGTCGCTAGTCAGGCGGCCCTGAAAAAAGCGTGCGACGACTACGAGAGCAAATTCGGCGTCAAGATAATCGTCGATTCGAGCCCCATTAGCGGCACGATGCAAAAAGTGATGGCGGCGGTCGCTGCCGGCCAGCCCTATGACATCATGACTTCCGGGTTCATCGCTGGAATCTTGGAGTATATTCACGCCGGCGCCATCGTTCCGGTGACCGACCTGGTCAAAAGGTATGACTGGGGCAAGAAGGCCGCATGGGAGTATCAAGGTGAGAACTGGTACTATCCGTTCGATTACAACCTCGTCGTAAATTATTACCGGAAAGACCTCTATGCCCAGAAAGGTCTGAAGATCCCGGAGACGTGGGACGACTTCTTGAAGAACTGCCAAGCGCTTACAGTCGTTAATGGTGGAAATATTGACGTCGGCGGCTGTGTCATACCTCTTGCAAGCGACGGCTCGACCAACTGGGCGAGCTTCGGAAATATGTTCGCCGAAGGCGCGGAGCTCTTTGACAAAGACTGGAATGTCGTTTTCGACCAGGGCGAGAATGCTGATCGTGCCACGCGCTTCTTGGATCTCTATGGCGAGTTGTACAAGACGATGCCGCCCGGCATGAACGCCGTGAGTTACGCTCAACTAATGAGTCTCTTCGCCACCGGAAAGGCGGCACACAGTGTCTATTCTGGTCGGTTGGTCGAAGCGCTTGAAGCGACTAACCCAGAACTCGCCGATAAGTACGGAATATTCCCCTCGCCTGG
The DNA here is from genome assembly GCF_009742725.1 of Nitratireductor arenosus. Taxonomy (GTDB): domain Bacteria; phylum Pseudomonadota; class Alphaproteobacteria; order Rhizobiales; family Rhizobiaceae; genus Mangrovimarina; species Mangrovimarina arenosa. The sequence continues at coordinate 75,023 of NZ_WPHG01000009.1, forward strand.
TAGTACCGGTCAAAAGGCCCTTTCGTATGCTTTTGACGGCTTCTGCGTAGGGAAGTCGAACCAAAGCGAGGAGGCGATAAAGTTCCTTCAGTGGTTTGCAGAAGAGCATTACGTCGATTGGCTGCTTTCAGCATGGATGAACAACCATCCGGCGCGCCTGGACATCTATGAGAACGAGCGTTGGAAGAGCCATCCCATGATCAAGAAGCATTGGAATACGATGATGACGATGAAGTCCTACATTGAAAGCGACAACATCAAGATCATGGCAATCGACACCAGCGGTCCTTCGATCGATATGCGCGCTTGTAACGTATTCAACGCGAATGTCATGCCGGAAATGCTCCAGCAGAAAGTCCTCGGCAACGCCTCGTCGGCTGATTGCGTCGCCGCGACTGCGCAACGCATTCGCTCCGTCATTTAACTGCAGATCGGGGCGGCCTCCGCCGCCCCGATCGTTCGTCCAAGGGATGATTCTTATGGTTCAGGACCGGCGAATTGTTGCATTGTTTATTGGCAGTATCTCGCTGCTCGCATTTATTATTGGCGGCCCGTTGATTTACGCGGTTATGCTATCATTCTATTCGGCCCGTTCGTTTATGAGCGAACCCGAGTGGGCCGGCCTGAGCAACTACATCAAGGTATTGCAAGATCCTCTTTTCTGGAATTCGTTGACGAACGGCCTCACAATCGCGCTTTCGTCGATTGTCCTGCAGGTAGTTCTGGGCGTTGGTATAGCGATGGTGCTTAACAAGCGCTTTCTTGGCCAGACCGTTGCACGTTCGATCGCTATTCTTCCCTACTTCCTGCCGACAGTTGTCGCCTGCCTAGTGGCCCAATGGGTTCTCGAGCCAAATTACGGATTGGTAAAGAGCGCTCTGGCATCCATCGGTGTTGGAATGCTCGATTGGAGTTCTCACGCCTTCACGGCCAAAGGCACAATCATACTCGTCAGTGTGTGGTTGTGGACACCTTTTGTCGTAACCTGCGTTCTAGCTGGTTTGCAGACGATCCCAACGCAACTTTACGAAGCCGCTCGCGTCGATGGCGCCGGTGCTTGGACGCAATTCTGGCACATCACGATACCAGGCTTACGCTCGGTTCTGATCGTGGTCATCCTTCTGCGTGGCATCTGGATGTTCAACAAGTTCGATCTGATATGGCTTTTGACAAAAGGCGGGCCGCTCAACCAGACAGAGACCTTGCCTACCTTAGCCTATCGGAAGTCGTTTATTGAGTACAACCTGGGCGGGGGCGCCGCTGTGGCAACGATCTCCTTCCTCCTGCTCTCAGGCGTCATTCTCATCTATCTGCGCCTGTTCCCCATCGATGATGCAAAGCAAGGGCGATAAGAAATGAAGAGCCATGTCGAGCGATTGCCCGTTGATTCCAGTCGCCAGATACCTGAGCGCGAACCGATTCGTCCGAGATCGTCGCTGCAACACGGGAGCAAGGTTCAGGAAAGCACTTTCTGGAAACCATTCAAAAAGCTATCGGCAAAAATTGCCCTTTATGCAACAGTACTCGTTATCTGTCTTTATTCACTCTTTCCGATATACTGGATGATCATTTCGAGCCTAAGGCCCGCGGAGCGCCTTTTTCTCGATACATCTCTCGTTTTCTGGCCGCCGGACCTGACGTCTTACGTCTCCCTCTTCCGGCAGACGAATTATATCGTCAATTTTCTGAACAGCGCTCTGATGGCGGTTGCGACGATTACCGTCTCCCTCGTGCTGTCGGCATTTGTCGCTTACGGCGCCACCCGGCTGCGCTTTCGGGGCAAGACTATGCTCGTTGCATCGATGCTTTTTGCCTACATGTTCCCACCCCTCATGCTGGCCATCCCAATGGCGGCAGCTTTCCGAACGATCGGCCTCACCGACACACTGTGGGGGCTGTTGATCGCCCATCTCGCAATTTCGCTGCCGCTGGCGGTGTGGTTGCTCTGGGGTTTCTTCAAGTCAATGCCGTTTGACCTTGAGGAGGCTGCGATGGTTGACGGCTGTTCTCAGTTCGAAGCGTTCATCAAGGTCGTCTTGCCATTGTCCGCTCCCGGGCTCATCACTGTCGCCATCTTCTCGTTCCTTCTCTCTTGGGCCGACTATGTGTTCGCGCTGATACTTATTATGAGCGACCAAAGAAAGACGCTCCCCGTTGCTCTGCAGTCGTTGCTCGGCGCGCATGATTTGCGTTGGGGTGAAGTCTTGGCCGGCGCTTCGCTGATAGCTCTGCCTTTGTTTGTAATATTTATCTTTTGCTATCGGTACTTCGTCGCCGGGCTGTCAGCGGGTGCGGTGAAGGGATGATCCCGTCAAAAAGCGGAAGATCGGTCGCGTTTTGACCTGGATTCCAAAAGCATCACCATCGGGAGAAGGTTTATGGCGAGCTACGACTATATTATCGTTGGTGCAGGTTCGGCCGGATGTGTTCTGGCAACTCGCCTGAGTGAAGACGCTAATGTGAGCGTATTGCTGATTGAGGCGGGCGGGGGGAAGTCGATGTTTGTCGATATGCCCGCCGGAATCAAGGTTCTCTATACGAGCGGTCGATACAACTGGCGGTTTTGGACTGAGCCGCAGCAACATCTAGACAATCGCCGGATCTACATCCCAAGAGGGAAGGTCATTGGAGGGTCGTCATCGATCAATTCCATGATCGCTATGCGCTGCAACCCGTGGGACTACGATTCGTGGGCGTCTCGGGGCATGCCTCAGTGGAGCTTTGCCGCGATGCTCCCCTATTTGCGCAGGATTGAGGATGCGAGCCTGGTCGCTGAACCTGATAATGGAACGCGTGGGCACACCGGGCCCATTAAGCTTTCCTACGGGCCACGGCGCCCGACCGCACAGGCGTTTGTCGACAGCCTCCTCGCCGCCGGTTTACCAGAGAACCATGGATTCAATGGACCCTCGCAGATAGGCGCAGGTTTCTACGAACTTACGATAGCAAATGGAAAGCGGTCCGGCTCATTCAAGTACCTGGAACGCGCCAAGGGACGCCCGAACCTCACCATCCTCTCCAATAGTCATGTTCGTCGCATTAACGTTGAAAGAGGTGGTGCCCGTGGCATCGTCCTGGTCCAGAACGGCCGCGAGAAGACGATCAACTGCGATCGAGAGGTTCTGCTGACGGCAGGCGCGATCGGTTCGCCGCAGCTTTTGATGCTGTCTGGTATTGGGCCTGCTGATCATGTGAAGTCTTTCGGCATCAAACCCGTTCACGATCTTCCGGGCGTGGGTGAGAATCTTCAGGACCACCTGGACCTCGCGGTTCGCTTCGAGTCATCGCAACCGACGACGTTGACCCCCTATATGGGCCTCCTGAGGGGCGGCATGGCCGGCGCTCGATATATTCTCAAAGGCGATGGTCCGGCCGCTTCGCAGGCCGTGGAGGCGGGAGCGTTTTGGGGCCCTGACCGATCATCTCCGTTGCCGGAGTGGCAGGCACACTTTGCCAACGTCCTCCGCAATCCGCCGGCCGGCGAGCGTATCGCTCACGGTTTCGCTGTTCGCGTATGTCAGCTCAGGCCACAAAGTCGCGGTACGGTAAGATTGCGAAGCGGAGACCCCGCCGTTCCACCGGCGATCGACCCGCGTCTTGCTTCCGAACGTGCAGACCTCGAGAGCCTGAGAGATGGCACGCGCGATATGTGCGATATGATGATGCGCGGACCACTCAAGAACTTCATAAAACGTCCGTTGGATGCGGAAGTGTTCGGCAATCTCTCCGAGCAGGAGGCTTTCCTGCGAGCGCGGGCCGAGACGGTGTATCACCCCGTAGGGACCTGTCGCATGGGCGCTGACGATGCATCGGTCGTGGACCCGAGCATGAAAGTCCGCGGTGTTGATGGTGTACGGGTGATCGACGGTTCGGTGATGCCAACGCTTCTAAGCGGCAATACGAACTTGCCGATTATGGCGATCGCCGAAAAAATCGCTGACGAACTCATTCACGGCGAAAGCGTTTCGCGTGATCACCCGATCGCTGGGGAGATGCTTGCGCACGGGCGCCACGCGCCCTCCTCCTGAAAGCCTCCGTTTATCGTCCGAGGAACGCTGTAGCGGTGCGAAAAGCGCCCAGGCTGTTTTCGCAAATTTTTTGAACTCGCAGGGTACGATGGCCGATTTTGATGTTGACTTGGCAGTAATTGGTGGTGGTTCAGGCGGGGTCCGCGCCGCACGGGTCGCTGCTAGCTATGGAGCCAAGGTCATCGTTGCTGAAGGAGATCGGGTCGGCGGCACCTGCGTTATCCGTGGCTGCGTACCAAAAAAGCTTATGGTCTACGCTTCAGATCTCCAGAAAGAGATCGGGAACGCGGCTGGCTTCGGATGGTCGGTCCCCCCAGCAAAATTCGATTGGGGAGTATTGACGGCAAACAGAAACAGGGAAGTCGCCCGTCTCGAGATGGCATATACGTCGACGATCGAACGTTCGGGAGCGCGCCTAGTGAAAGAGCGCGCAACGTTCCAAGACGCACGCACCTTGCGTCTTGCCAATGGGGAGACGGTGCGCGCTCGAAATATACTTATTGCCACTGGCAGCACGCCGAACCACGGGGAGGCAATACCTGGCATCAAGCATGTCATCTCGTCCGACAAGGTCTTTGAGCTTCGTGAACTGCCGCAGCGGATCCTAATTCAAGGAGGGGGCTACATTGCGGTTGAGTTCGCATGCATATTCGCCGGTCTCGGTTCGAAAGTGACCTTGGTTTGTCGCAGCGACAACATCCTGCGCGGTTTTGATGAAGACGTAAGGGCACATGTTCGTCGTGCTCTGGAGGAGCAGGGAATTCTGGTCGTCACTTCCTGCTGGATCAACAGGGTTGACAGGATTGACGAAAGCAGCGGGCTATTGAAAGCTAGTCTTTCAAACGCTGAACAGCTCGTCGCAGACCAAGTCATGTTTGCGATCGGACGAAAGCCCAACACGCAGGACCTAAATCTCCAGAATTCTGGCGTTGCGCTAAGCCCTGACAGCGGCGGCGTCGCGGTCAACGAGAACTCGCAGACCAATGTGCCCCATATCTACGCGGTCGGCGACGTGACAAACCGCGTAAACCTTACCCCTGTAGCGGTGCGCGAGGGCCAGGCCTTTGCAGATTCGGTATTTGGCGAGCGTCCCACGCAGGTCGACTATGCGGATATCCCGACTGCGGTTTTCTCGCGTCCGGAAGTCGGATCCGTTGGGCTATCAGAGGCACAAGCCTGTGCCCTGTTTGAAAGGGTGGACATCTACAAAACGGATTTTCGGCCCATGAAGGTCGCCCTCTCCCACAGCTCCGAACGAATGATGATGAAGCTCGTCGTAGATGCAGATTCCGGGAGGGTTGTCGGCTGCCATATTGTCGGATCAGGCGCGGCGGAGATCATCCAGGCGGTTGCGATTGCGATAAGAATGAAAGCCGTAAAGGAGGACTTTGATGCAACAATGGCTCTTCATCCAACAGCGGCGGAAGAACTTGTCACGATGCGGACACCGACCAAGCGCTGCGTTCGATAATGCATTTGTGTAGTCAGTCGGACTCTTCTCGCTTCACCTCAATGCGCTGGGAAGACCATGCTGAGGCGGTCGAACTTCGGTCTTAGGGGTGCTCGCAGCTCTCATCTTTGCTACCATGAAAGCTAATAACGGCTAATCACATGAACAGCCCCTCTAACCGCGTGTGGATAATAGTCAACGATGGATTCGAAGGCGTTGCGATAAGCTATTTGGACGCCTCAGCTGCTGGCAACTTCCAGCAGCCTTCAACTCATCCATTTTCACTCGTGAGAACAATTCGTCGATTTATAAGCAATTTATGTCGATCAGCATTCACGAGGACATATTAGCACATGCCTCTGTCGAGCTACGCATTTCCTAATCGAAGTGCTCTGACTCAACCGCAGCACTCTGAATAGCCACAGGATCTCGGAGGCTCCATGTGTGGATGTATATGGACCCCGCCCAATTGCAACAGTCGGCTGGATCAGGATCGATGGTCACAACTGCCGATGTATATCCGGCTGCGTGATGCGGCTGGACAACGTCTTCGCCGCGAGCCTCGATGGGTTTTCGCCGCTTCCACCTCAAAGCCCCGATGACATTGGTTAACGCCATGCCGGTCCACACATCAGGTTCTGGAAGCGACGGGGTGACCGTTTCGCCATCTCCTGCCATTGGCTGCAATTGGCGGGGTGGGACCTCCTTTAGTTATTGGCCGCTTCTATTCAGGCCGCCTTCACCGACAGCGCGGCCCCTTTGCGGAAGTCGACCGGCGTGCTCGCAACATAAACCGTCACGCCCGAAGGGATGCTTGAGTACGTTCAGCTGGCGTATCTGGTCTGGTCGGTGCAGGTGCGCCAGCGGACGCAGCTGATCGACGCTTTGCGCGGGCATCTTGCCGAACGCGGCATCATCGCACCACAAGGTCCGGCTCACCTGAAAACCTTAGCTGCCGCGATTGATGCCGCCGAACCAGCGATGCCCCAACTGGTCCTCGACGTTGGTCGCGTATACCTCGAGCAGGTCGACCGGTTGAGCCGCGAAGATTGGAGAGCTGGAGAAATCCTTCGCCGCGAAGCCCCACGCGGGGAGGATACACCCACCTTCGGACCACGCCGGGAATTGGCCCGATCACGGCCATGGCGGTGGAAGCGTGTGCGCCCCCAATGGCGACCTTAAGCGAGGTCGCGACTATAGCGGTGGCGCAGTTCGGAGCGTGATCTGCTCCGAGAGCCATTGACTGAGAAAACTGGATATGCCAAATTGGTCAAACCAGATCGCGATGTTTTCCCAAACGATGCGCACCTGGATGGTTGGACGTCGAAAATCTCGAAGGAGGAAGCGCCGTGGCGAAGGAAAAGAGCGGCTACTATGGCACGCGAAGGAAATTCTGGTCGTGGGGATATGAAGGTGAAGATAACTCCCAGGACGAAATCCGTACCATGCGAGACCGCGTGGAGCAGCGGCTTGGGATTAAGGATATCGAAGTTCTCTCGGACCCGACCCTTGATGAGATTGAACTTTATCCGTCGCGCATAAAGATCCCGCGAACGCTGGAAGATTTCTGCACCACGGAAAAGTGGGACAGAGTTGTCCATACCTACGGTAAGGGTTTTAAGGACATGACCCTTATCTACCGGCGCGATTTCAAGAAGGCTCCGGACGTCGTGGCCTATCCGCGCGACGAAGAAGATATTGCCGCCATCTTCGACTGGTGTGGCGAAAACGGCTATGCATGCATACCGTATGGCGGTGGATCGAGCGTCACAGGAGGCTTCTGGGGTCCCGAGCGCGACGCCTTTCCCGGCGTGGTCGTTATTGACCTGGGCAACCTCAACCAGATTCTCGAAATCGACCCTGTGTCACGCTGCGCGCGGATCCAGGCAGGCATTCTCGGGCCGGCTCTGGAAGAACAACTGAAGCCGCACGGCCTCACCCTGCGCCATATTCCGCAATCGTGGGAATTCTCATCGCTGGGCGGCTGGATCGCAACCCGGTCGTCCGGTCACTATGCGACCCATCTCACGCATATCGACGACATGGTGGAAAGCCTGCGCGTCGTCACGCCAGCGGGGACGATCCAGAATCGCCGGCTGCCTGCCTCAGGTGCGGGACCAAATCCGGATCGCATGTTCATCGGGTCTGAAGGCACGATGGGCATCATCACTGATGCATGGATGCGTCTGCAGGGGCGTGTGAAATTCCGTGCGAATGCATCGATCTCCTTCAAGTCGTTCTATGAGGGTGCCAAGGCCGTCCGTCAAATCACCCAAGCGGGACTGTTCCCGGCGAACGCTCGCTATCTCGACGAGCAGGACGCCAAATTCTACGGCGCTGGAGACGGCACCGATTCCGTCTTGCTGCTGGGCTTCGAATCCGCCGACCATCCGGTGGACGCATGGCTGGAGCGTGGTCTCGAAATCTGCAAGGACTTCGGTGGCGTCGTGAAGCAGCGCGCGGGAACAGCAGACAACGCGCTGGAAACCAGCCGCAGCGGGCCGCAGGGTAACTGGCGGCACCAGTTCAGGTATCTGCCCCGGCTGATGCATACGCGCGCTGCGATGGGAATCGTGAGCTTCACGTTCGAAACCGCCTATACTTGGGATCGGTTCGAAGAAGTCGATACCGAGATCATGCGTCGCGTGCGAACGGCCCAGAAGGAACATCTTGGCGGTGGCATCGTCTGCCGCAGGTTCTCCTTCCTGTATCCGGACGGTCCGGCTCCATACTACTCGATCATGGCTCCTTCGACACATGCCAACAGCCTCGAAGCCTATTCGATGCTCCACGACGTGGCGTCGGACGCCCTAATAGAGCTCGGCGCCACCATCACGCACCATCATGCTGTCGGCAAATCGTTCCGTCCTTGGTACGACAAAGAAGTCGATCCGTTGTTCCGCCGTGTGCTGGCAGCCGCCAAGACCGAGCTGGACCCGAAGTGGATGTTGAATCCTGGGCTGATCGTCGACAAGCCCACAGGGCTCAAGATCGTCGGATAGGGGTTCTTCAGCGATGATTGATCTATACTTCTGGCCAACCCCCAACGGGTATAAAGCCGCTATAATGCTTGCAGAGCTGGACTTGGAGTACCGTGTTATTCCGGTTGATATAACCGCAGGAAAGCAATTTGAGCCGGAATTCCTGAAGATCAATCCAAACAACAAAGTGCCGGCCATCGTTGACCACGATGGCCCGCACAACAAGCCTTACGCTGTTTTTGAATCGGCGGTTGTTCTACTCTATCTTGCGGAAAAGTCCGGAAAGTTCCTTTCTCAGGATCCGGAAAAACGATACGATACGCTAAAGTGGCTTGTGTTTCAGAATACCACGATGGGCCCAATGCTGGGCCAAGCACATCATTTCATGGTGTATGCGACTGAGAAGATCGATTACGCCATCGAACGTTACGACCGGGAAGTTGGTCGAATATACAACATTCTCGAGAAGCGCCTTGCCGAATATGAATATCTCGCCGGCGAGTATTCTATCGCTGACATCAGCACATTCCCTTGGGTTCGCACGCGGAAATTGCATCGACGCGACCTGTCGGAGTACCCGAACATTGATCGTTGGTACCAGGCGATCAAAGACCGTCCGGGGGTTCGTGCGGGCATAGACACATTGTCCGACAGCAAGCAGTGGGAAGCGAAGCCGGGCACCGACGCTTGGAAGAATATGTTCGGAAAGAACGGCAGTTCGTAACAATCACACAAAATCCTCCCAGGCGTCAGGCGCGGCGGTCTATTCGTCGCGCCTGAGGCCGCGTGGCGGCAGTTGATGTAGGGCGGTCCCTATGGGGCTGGCGCAGGATCTTGGAAATTTTGCGCGGCCGAAAAGCCGTTTGAAATCGCCCAATACGTGACCACGAACTCGGCTGATGGATCCACTATCTACTTGACAGCCGGTAAATTGGATGACCAAATTGGATATACCAATTGTCGCGCAGGCTATCAGGATTTGGGGAAATTGAGATGGATTTTTTGGCCGAGCTGCCTCGTCGCATTCATATGATCTTGGAGGAAGGGGCAACGTTCGGCGACTCCCGTATCGCCTTTACAGATGAAAACGGGATTGATTGGTCCTTCCGCCGGCTGATCGACACGGTCGCAGCTGTCTCTGATGAAATGCGACAACTCGGGGTTCGGCAGGGTGATCGGGTGATGATCATCTGCGAAAACTCGATCAGGGCTGTGGTTCTAATGTATGCAGCAAGCCGGTTGGATGCATGGGCGGTGCTAGCGAATGCCCGGCTCAGCAAGCATGAACTTGCCCTTATTGAAGAGGATTGCCAGCCGCGGCGTATATTTCGCACCGATTCCAACTTGTCTGCACAAAATGCGGACGACGGCAATGCTGATGTTCGGCTCTTTACTGATATCGGCGCCGTAACGGTTGGTCCATTAAATGAGAACAGCCAGCCGGAAGAAGTTCACGAAGGATCCGCAGAGCAAGTCGCCGTTCTGATCTATACTACCGGGACCACGGGGCGCCCTAAGGGCGTCATGCTTAGCCATCGCAATTTGATTTTCGTCTCAAGCAGGGGAAGACGAACACAGTCTCTCGCTCCCGATGATGTCGCCCTGTGTGTCATGCCGATATCTCATTCGTACGGGCTCGTGTTGATGCAAGGCATGTTGTACGCTGGCGCGCGTATGAAAATTATGCCACGATTTTCACTACAGGAGGCCCTAGATGCTGTTCGCAGCGGAGAGTTGACGGTTTTCAACGCCGTTCCTGCCATGCTGACACGGGTGGTGGCACATGTTGAACAGACGGGCGAAAAGCTCACGCCAAATAACCTCCGGTACGTCTACACGGGCACCGCGCCGCTCGACCTGTCACTACGTAAAAATGTCGAACGGCTTTTCGGCGTGGTCTTACAGAACGGATACGGATTGACTGAAACGTCGCCGACGATCAGCCGGTCTCACTATTCGATTGGCACCGACGACATCCATATTGGTCCACCGATAGAAGGGGTCGAGATCCGGATCGTCGGGCCTGACGGTCTCGATGTCCCAGAGGGAAAGCCGGGAGAATTGCTGGTCAGGGGCCCCAATGTGATGTTGGGATACTATCGCCAGCCGAAAGCGACCGCCGAAGTTATCGACGAGGATGGCTATCTTCACACAGGCGATATCGTCAGTCGCAACGAACGCGGCGAACTGGTTATTCAAGGCCGATCAAAGGAATTGATCATTCGCTCCGGCTTCAATGTCTATCCTCCGGAAGTCGAAGCCGCCCTGAATGCACATCCCAGCATTCTAAATTCTGCCGTGCTCGGACGTCCTGTTGAGGGAAATGAGGAAATTATTGCCTTCGTTGAAATGTTGCCTGAACGGCAGTGCGAGGTGGATGAGATTAAGTCCTTTCTGAAGAGCCGCCTTGCCCAGTATAAGCTGCCGCAACAGATTATCGTTATGCACGATTTGCCGGTCGCTCCGAATGGAAAGATAAAGAAGAACGACTTGAAGAAATATCTCTAGATAGTTTGAGCTGTCGGTTCGACACTTCCTTCCGAAGCGCTCTGGACCATGAGTCCGACCCATATAGTATCTCCGACAAGGTCCGCAATCCCGCAAAAAACTCGATATGGAGAACCCGCCTCGCCATGACAACCTTGCATGCTAACCTGATCGATGGAGCTTGGGTCGAAGGCGAAGCCGCGCCGAACATTAACCCCTCCAACACCAACGAAGTCGTCGGCACCTATGCGCGTGCTACTCGAGCTGACTCCCAAGCCGCGATCGCCGCCGCTAAACGTACGTTCCCGACATGGTCGCGCACGAGCCCTTTGGAGCGTCACGCGGTGTTGCGCAAGGCGGCAGACGAAATTCTCGCCCGCAAGGACGAACTCGGCCGACTTTTGTCGCGCGAGGAAGGCAAATCGTTGGCCGAAGCAGTCGGCGAAACGATTCGTGCGGCCCAGGTTTTCGATTACTTCGCGGGCGAAACGCTACGGCTGGCCGGCGAAACGTTGCCCTCTGTGCGTCCGGGTGTCGTGGTGGATGTGACGCGTGAGCCGGTCGGCGTGATCGCTATCATCACGCCGTGGAACTTCCCAATCGCCATTCCGGCGTGGAAAATTGCGCCGGCGCTCTGCTACGGCAACACTGTGGTATTCAAGCCGGCTGATCTCACCCCTGGCTGCGCTTGGGAGCTGGTTGACATTCTCCACCGCGCCGGGCTGCCAAAGGGCGTACTCAATCTCGTAATGGGCCGTGGTTCGGTCGTCGGCCAGACCATGCTCGATAGCCCCGACGTAGATGCGATAAGCTTCACAGGCTCAGTGGAGACCGGCCGGCGTGTGGCGGCCTCCTGCGTCGAACACGGCAGGAAGTTCCAACTCGAGATGGGCGGTAAGAATCCGCTGGTCGTGCTCGATGATGCGGACCTCAACGTGGCGGTCGACTGCGCCGTCAACGGTGCATACTTCTTAACTGGCCAGCGCTGCACGGCTTCCTCACGGCTGATCGTCACCGAAGGCATCCACGATCGTTTTGTCTCGGCAGTTACCGACAAGCTTAGGAGCCTCGTCGTCGACGACGCGCTCAAGCCGGGAACGCAGATCGGTCCGGTGGTGGACGAGAACCAACTCAGTCAGGACGAGAAGTATATCGCCATTGGCCGTGAGGAGGGCGCTAAGCTGGTGTGTGGAGGCGAAAGGCTGAACCGTGAGACGCCCGGCTTCTTCTTGCAGCCCGCCTTGTTCACCGAGGCAACCAATAATATGCGCATCAGCCGCGAAGAGATTTTTGGTCCCGTCGCGGCGGTAATTCGTGTCAAGAATTATGAAGAGGCGCTGGAGACCGCGAACGATACGGCATTCGGCCTGTCCTCGGGGATCTGCACGGCCAGCCTGAAACATGCGACGCACTATAAGCGCAATGCCGACGCCGGCATGATTTTTGTCAATCTGCCCACTGGCGGCGTCGACTTCCATGTACCGTTCGGCGGCCGCAAGGCATCGAGCTTCGGCCCTCGCGAACAGGGCCGCTACGCCGCCGAGTTCTACACGACCGTCAAAACGGCCTATACGCTGGCCTGACGGGCTAATGCCGGTCCGCTTACCAGCCCCGAGGTGCCCGCGCCGTGACGGCTTCGCCCATGGCGCAGGTCGCTGTAACGATCCCGCCGGGGCGACCTTGCCTCGCTCGGCCGCGCGAGAGTCGAATAACACCTGCCGCGATTGCCAGGCAGGTACTGGCGGCGCCAATTACTCAGGGAAGAAGCAGCTCGTGCAGCTGGAACGCTTCGTGAGGTCGAAGCATGCTCGGGATCTGCCAAATAATGCACTCTGCGATACTACGAGGTCGGCGCCTGAACTAGAGCAAGAGATGTTCCCACGGGCCTCCTAGGAAGCCGGGATAGCGGGTCAACCACCAGTTCCTGCTGTTCGATCAGCCGGCGAAAATTCTGCTTGTGGACCAGACGGCCAGCATGCGCCTACACCGCGCGCTGCTGCAACTGCAGCAGCGTAAACTGCGGCGGCATCAGTTTGAACACGCGTGATCTGGTCGAAAAGCCAGTCGTTTCGGCCGTCTGACTCTAGAGGAATTCGCCCGATGCAAGCCTTCACCTTCAATACGACCCCCTCGATCGTCTTCGAAGCCGGTTCGGCCAAGCGCTTCGGCGCGATCGCAGGCAAACGGCTGGGCCCGACGGTGCTGTTCGTGACCGATCCGGGCCTGCGCAAACTCGGCCTATGCGATGCAGCCATCGCGTCGCTGGAAAGCGTCGGAGCGTCGGTTGCGATTTTCGATTCCGTCGAAGCCGATCCTTCGCTGGCGACCGTGATGAAGGCGGTGGAAGCTGGTCGTTCAGCCGGCGCGACCGGCGTCGCCGGCTTCGGCGGCGGCTCGTCGCTCGACGTGGCGAAGGTGGCCGCACTTCTTCTCGGCTCCGGCGAAGACATCGACGGCGCCTGGGGCGTGGCGCAGGCGAAGGGACCGCGCCTGCCTCTGGTGCTGGCGCCCACGACGGCAGGAACAGGCTCGGAAGTCACCCCGGTTTCAATCATTACGGTCGGTGACGAGGAGAAGCGCGGCGTGTCCAGCGCCATCATCCTGCCGGACATTGCGGTGCTCGATCCGGAATTGACGCTGGGCCTGCCGCCGGCAATCACCGCAGCCACCGGCGTCGACGCGATGGTGCACGCAATCGAAGCCTATGCCTCGAAGAACGCCAACAACAATCCGCTGTCGAAGATGCTGGCCAGACAGGCCCTGCAACTCATCGGCGCCAATATCGAAAAAGCGGTGCTTGACGGCAAGGATGTCGAGGCGAGAGGGGCGATGTTGCTCGGCTCCATGCTCGCCGGCCAAGCCTTCGCCAATTCGCCGGTGGCCGCCGTCCACGCGCTTGCTTATCCGATCGGGGGGACGTTCCATGTTCCGCACGGCCTCTCGAACGCGCTTGTCCTGCCGCATGTCCTGCGCTTCAACGCGCCCGACGCCGCCCATCTCTACGCCGAGATCGCCACGGACGCTTTCCCGCGTCTCGCGGGGGAGGAAGGTGTCCAGGGGCGCTGCGCGGCGTTCATCGAGGAACTGGCCTCGCTATCGAAAAGACTTGGCCTGCAGCCGCGCCTGCGGGATGTCGGCATCGGCGAAGAGCATCTGAAAAAGATGGCGGCGGATGCGATGAAGCAGCAGCGGCTGTTGGTCAACAATCCGCGCAATGTCTCGGAGCCGGATGCGCTCGCCATCTATCGCGCGGCATGGTGAGACGATGAGCGAGCGGTCTTCACCCACGTCGCGCAATGCCTACAACGCGTTTCGCACAATCACCACGCGCTGGATGGAAAACGACATCTATGGTCACATGAACAATGCGGTGCATTATTCGCTGTTCGACACTGCGGTGAATGGCTGGTTGATCGGCGAGGGCCTGCTGGACATCCATGGCGGCGACCAGATTGGGCTCGTCGTCGAAACCGGGTGCCGCTATTTTTCTGAACTTGCTTTCCCCGATAAGGTAACGGCCGGTATCCGCGTCGCCAGGCTCGGAACGTCCTCCGTTCGCTATGAGGTTGCCCTGTTTCGGAATGAAGAAGAGATCGCCGCGCTGAAGGCTTCTTCGTCCACGTCTAGCTAGGGAAGGAGGTCGGCAACGCCCCTCACTGTGCGGTGAGAATACCGGCACCAGGGAGACATCTCCAAGACGCCGTCAGCTTGTCAGCAATCAGTCTGCTTGCCGTCCCCGGTCCCAGCAATCGCAGAAGCTACCCCACGCTCCAGTTTACTCGGAATGGCGCTGTTGTAGGGGTCAGAACAAGCACCGCAATCAGATCCACGTTCACTTCGTGGCCCTGGTCCCGTTTTCTGGTTCTCCTCAGTGTTTTTGGAGGGAGTATCTTCCATTGCGTACGGCTTGTGTCCGAAGCCTCCGTCGAGGCTGATTGGTTCAACTTCCGACGAACGTGGACTGCCCCCGACCAGCCGTCAACGTCTCCGGCGACATGAAGTTTTTGTTCTTCGCATCTGCACAAAATTGTGCCAAACGCCCTCAGGCGGTTAACGTAAGGGAAGGAATGCCATGAGCGCGACAGGTGAAGTGAAGGCCCTGACGCCCCCCGATATCGTGTCACACAAGGGTGGGACGCCGCTGGTTTGTCTCACTGCCTACACGACACCGATGGCGAGGCTTGTCGATACCACCTGCGATATCGTGCTTGTCGGTGACAGCGTTGGCATGGTGCTGCACGGCTTGCCGTCCACGCTGGGCGTCACGCTCGACATGATGATCATGCACGCACAAGCGGTGCGCCGTGGCATCGAGCGGGCACTGATGGTTGTGGACATGCCGTTCGGGTCCTATGAGGAAGGGCCCGAACAGGCCTTTCGCAATGCCGCCCGGCTGATGGCCGAGACCGGCTGCGCCGCCGTCAAGCTCGAGGGCGGCGAGAGTATGGCGGAGACGATCCAGTTCCTGGTCGCGCGCGGCATTCCGGTGATGGCGCATGTCGGCCTGACACCACAGGCAGTCAATACTTTTGGCGGCTACAAGGTGCAGGGGCGTGGCAACGATGCGGAACGCATCTTGCGCGATGCCGACGCGGTTTCAAAAGCCGGCGCGTTTGCCGTTGTGCTGGAGAAGGTGCCGGAAGCGCTCGCTCGCAGGATTACCGCCGACATTGCCATCCCCACCATCGGTATCGGCGCCTCGTCAGCCTGTGACGGCCAAATCCTGGTGGTCGACGACATGCTTGGCATGTTCACGGACTTCCGGCCGAAATTCGTCAAGCGCTACGCTGAACTCGGGGAGCGGGCACAAGCCGCGATCGCAGCCTACGCAAACGAAGTGCGCGAGCGGCGCTTTCCAGGTGCAGAGCATGTCTTTGGCGATCAGCCCAAAACGATCAAGGGTGGAGAAGCGGCATGAATGTCCCGATTGTCAGGGCCGTGGCGGATCTTCGCACGATCGTTGCGGGATGGCGTCGCGAAGCAGCCAGCATTGCTGTGGTGCCCACTATGGGTGCCTTGCATGAAGGGCATCTCAGCCTGGTGCGTGCCGCGCTCGAAAAGGCCGACCGGGTGATCGTGACGCTGTTCATCAATCCAAAGCAGTTCAACAGCGCAGCCGATCTTGCCGCCTATCCGCGTACCGAGGTGGAAGACGCTGCAAAGCTGGCGCCACTGGGTGCGCATCTGCTTTACGCGCCGGACGCTGCTGAAATCTATCCGGAGGGTTTTGCCACCGCGGTTTCGGTCGGCGGCGTCAGCGAGGGCCTGTGCGGCGCGTTTCGGCCGGGTCATTTCGATGGCGTCGCCACCGTCGTCGCCAAACTGTTCCTGCAGACCGGAGCCGATCTCGCGTTTTTCGGCGAGAAGGATTTCCAGCAGCTTCATGTGGTTCGCCGCATGGCGCGGGATCTGGACATTCCGATCACCGTCATCGGCTGTCCGACAGTCCGCGAAGAAGACGGGCTGGCGCTCTCTTCGCGCAACGTCCGGCTCTCACTGGCGGAGCGACTGGCTGCACCGAAGCTCGCGTCGATTCTGCACACAGCAGCCGGACAGATCGCCAACGGAGCGCCGGTCAGCCTGACACTGGCTGAGGCGCGCGCTGCCATCCTTTCGGCAGGCTACCGGGAGGTGGAATATCTGGAATTGCGAGCAGACGCCGATCTTCGGCCTTTGAACGCACTTTACTGTCCCGCGCGTCTGCTGGTGGCCGCCTGGCTCGGCAACACACGACTGATCGACAATGTCGAAGTTGTTCCCCTGCTGTCGCTTAGCAGTTAACCGAAAGAATGCGCCGGTTTGGTTCGGGTTGACCATTTAATCATGAGAATATGGGCTGCGGGATTCTCAAATTAACTGCAATTGCAGGGAAGGCCTCGGCCGGTGGGCTTGAGCAGTTCGCCCTGCGGCTTGGTTAAACGGAGCCAGTCCGCCCAGTTATCTGGCTGGAGCACGACCACCTGACGATCATGGTAGGGCGCGACGTCCGGCCCTGGACTCGTCGTCAGCATCGTGAAGGAGGCTGGGTGATTGCCCTGGGCCTCACGCCATAGCCCGGCGATGGCCATGAAGGGGCTCCGATCAGGCTGAAGCGATGTTTGGTTTTGGGGTACTTCTTGCCGGTGAAGAAGAAGGCGCTGACCGGGACGAGGCAGCGCTTGCTGTCGGCGAAGTCTCGCCCTTCCGATCTAAAATTGAAGACCGGCCCACCCCTGGGCCCCGATGGCGGGAAGCTGAAGTTCATCTGGACGAGTTCGATCATGTCGCCGGCCGCACGCATGACCGGTCCCATATCGTTGATCCTGATATCGTCCGCCTGGGGCAGATCGAGTTCTGTCTGTTGCGTTGGTATCTCCAGCTCCAACGCCTGCATCATCTGGCAGTATTCAACCCAGCGAACGTGTTGCTCATAGGCATTGCACATCCGGTAAGGATAGCGTGAACTTCAAAATCTTTCGAGGGGTGGGGCGTCTTCCTCCGGAACCGGACTGTCGGCGAAGCTGAAGCCCCGCGGTGCGGGTCTTCACCCTCCGGGCGTCCATCCCTGACGCGGGCAGGGGCATTCGTGCAGTTGGGGGGAGTGCTTCTGAGATGCTGAGGGCGATTTTGGCGTGGGTAGAGAGGCGGCGTGCGATCCGTCGCCGATGGCGGGAAGACGCCAGGCGCCTCGTCCGTCTCCACGGCCCGACTGCCTATTATGAGGCACAACGGCTTGCCGCAACATCCCGCGCGATCGAAGACGGCCAGTTCCTCCACTGGGCAAAGGTAGCTGCCGAGGTGGCGCGGATAGAACCGTCGGCCGAGATGGATATCGACGTCGTCCGGTCGATTGTCGATCACGAACTTCGTCATCGAGTTCATTCGGATCCTGAGCCATGACACGAAGAGGCGGGTCGCCGCGACAATACTGAGGGCACGTCAAGCCCGGTCTCTGCAATGGCTCTCTGCTACCGGGAAGGATGCGACTGGGTGCGGATCCATCCACGCGCAGGTCCGCCCCCGCTTGCTGTGCTGGCTTCCTGGTCCAGGTCCGTCCTCCTCCAATCAACCCACAAGGGGTCCGCTACGCGAGCGTGCGGCCGCTGCGGCTTCGCCTGTGCGGTGATTGCGGCCGGGCCCCGGACCCGACGGGCACCAGAGCGGGGATCGGCCCCGCCCATGGACGGAGCCCTTCAATGTCGCACGATCTTTCACTCGCACAGAACCATGCCTGGAACCTCGCCCGCACCCTGATGGTGCCGGTTATTCTCTTCAAGGTCGACGACGAATACGGCGTCATGCCCGCCGACGAACTCGACGACGCCGAAATCGAGCCGCTCTTCGAATACGATCCCTACCAGGGCGGTCGGCCGGCTCATTGAGCCGGCCTTCCTCGCGCGCCAAGCGCCCGGCCGTCTGAAGGCCGGGTTGCGCGTCGCATCGTCCTTTCCCTGCTGGTGGCGGGACGCCACGAGCCCTTATTGGGACGAGGTTTTGCCGCTTGCGCCGGGAAGCCCGCAAGGGAGGCTGCGCCGCCCCGGCAAGCCGGTGCGCCCCTGCGGCCTTCCGGCTTCGCGGCCGACCTCGAGGCCTGCCGGAAAGGTAGACAAACAGATCTGGACAAGGAAAGGGCCGGACGCCCCGCGGCGCCGGCGGGATTGACCCATGGAGCAGCATGAAATCGAGACATTGCGAGACACGGTGCCCTGCGCTGCCGTGCTCGCGCGCGAGGGCTGGAAGGTGGACGTCAAGGAGAGCACCGCGCGCGCCGTGAAGTACCGACGCGGCGAAGGTGAGATCATCATCGTCATCCATAACGGCAGGGGCTGGTTCGATCCGCTGTCGGACGCCAAGGGCGACGTCTTCACGCTCGCAGGTCACTTGGCCGGTATCGCCTTTCCGGCGGCCGTCGAGGCGGTTCGCAGTCTTGTCGACCATGTTCTGGCCACGCCGTCCTGGAGCCGCCCGAAACGCACAGGCACTCCTCTTTCGATCACTGAGCGATGGCGGCGTCGGCGACCACCGACCATCGGATCGCGCGCCTGGCGATATCTGGCAGATGAGCGTGCGATCCCGATATCCATTCTGCAGGCCGCTATCGCACAAGGCCTGCTGCGCGAGGGTCCGAGCGGCAGCATCTGGACGGCGCATGTCGACCAAACCAGGCAACTGATCGGATGGGAAGAACGCGGCCCGCAGTGGCGTGGCTTCTCCACCGACGGAGCCAAGGAACTGTTCCGCCTCGGCAACGAAGCAGCGCTTCGGCTCTGCGTCACCGAGGCGGCGATCGACGCCATGAGCCTTGCCGCGCTCGAGAGGATGCGCGCTGACACCCTCTACGTCAGTACCGGGGGCGGGTGGTCGCCCGCCAGCGATGCCGCGATCCGGGCGATCGCCGCGAACGCCGACATGTTGATCGTCGCGGCCACCGACAATGATCGGCAGGGCGAGATCTATGCCGGTCGTCTGCAGCAGATCGTGCGCGAGACCGGGTGCCGATACGAGCGGCTGCGGCCTTCCACGCAGGATTGGAACAGCGATTTACAAGGACGGGGGGATAGGAAACCCGGGAATGGAGGGGGAAAGGAGAGCGGAATCGCTGCCGCATGCCCGGCCGTCGCGTCAAGGGAGGCTGCGCCCGGCTTGCGCCGGCCCTTGACCCGCCGGACCGGAGAGGCGGCCGCGCGAAGGGGTGATGAGAAGGCATGAAGATGATGATCCGGTCGGGTGGACAGGATCGCGCTTGATGCCGACGGACGACAGGAGCCGCCATGATCACCCAAACCCCATTCCGCAAGGTCTTCGAGGGCATCGCCTCGCGCCACCAGATGTTCCAGATGTTCGATCGCCATGGCCAGGCGCCGATGAGCAAGGCACGCCTCACCGGCCGGCTCTATGATGGGGAATGGTTCGAGATCGGCCGGGCCGAGCATGACTACATGTTCGAGATCCTGCCGCCGCTCTGGACGCGCGGCGACATGTTCGCGCTGCGCGAGTTCATGACCGGCGCGATCACCAGCGTCTTCTTCGCGCTCTCGATCGATGGCCGCATCCGCTATTTCCACGCCTATTGCGATATGTCGGCCAAGGGTTCGGCCGCGCGCCTGCGCGATGTGATCATCGAGCGGGAATCCCGCCCGGTGCGTGCCATGACGCGCACGGAGCGGCTCGACCACATCTGGAGCACGACCCATGCCGACTATCGCGGCTATGCGGGTGAGCGCTGGCCAGAGCGTGACCGTGGCGCTCGCACCATCACCGTCTACGGTGGCCCGCAGGGCACGGTGCTGAAGCTGCTCGACGACCTCACCGAGGCCCAGATCAGCGCCAAGCTGCCGGTCCATCTTCGCTACCTGCCCGCCGCAATTGCAGCCTGATCGGAGGCTGTGATGTTCACATTTCCTATTCTCGGCGTTCGCAAGGTGATCGAGCGCGGCAAAGCCGATGCCGCCGCCAATGGGGGATTTCGCAATCCCTACTACGGCATCAAGCCCGGCAAGGATGAAAAGCCGGGACTCTGGCTGGTCGGTGACCAGGGGGTCTACATCATGTCGAACGGCAAACTCGCCGACGGCGCCCGTCCGCTCGTGGTCTATTCGGACGAGTGCCATCCTATCGGCAATCCGGACTGGTGGCATTACAAGCACCGCCATTTCGGCGGTGACGACGGCATCGAGTTCCTCGACGCCGACAGACTGATCCCGATGTTCGATCGGAACATGCGCTGCACGCATCTGCGTGTGCAACTGACCGAGACCGAAGTCTCGCTGTCGCTGATCGCCCGCTAGTCCATCCCACACGCTCACCAGCTCTCCACGCGGCCGCAAACGCCGGTCGCGTGAACGCGCTTGCCCAATTCCAGGAGATTTATCCCATGTCCCATGACGACCCCTTCACACTCGACCTGTTCGGCAATACGGCACTGTCCTCGGGGCTCAGCCTCGGCGTGACCGCCTTTTCCGACAGTCCGGCCAATGATCCGGACGATGACGATCCGTCCCCGCAGTCTTCCGCGCGCGCCGTGCCCGCCACGGCGGACACGCAACTCTCGCGCAGGGCACCGAAGGGCGAAAACTTCCATCTCGCCGGCATGCGCGGCCTCGCCAGATCCTGGCGCGATCGCGCCCGCGACAATCTTGTGGCGATCCGGCTCGCCGCCGATCTTCTTGAAGAGCAGCGCTCGGCGACCACCGCGGAGCAGGCGGCGCTGATCAGGTTCACCGGCTTTGGAGCTTCCGAACTGGCCAATGGTGTGTTTCGTCGGCCGGGGGAGGACGGCTTTCGCAAGGGCTGGGAAGAGATCGGCGTCGAGCTGGAAAGCGCCGTCGATGCCGGCGACTATGCCTCGCTCTCGCGCTGCACCCAGTATGCCCACTTCACCCCCGAATATATCGTCCGGGCCGTCTGGTCGGGCCTGCAGCGGCTCGGTTTTCGCGGCGGCCGTGTGCTCGAGCCGGGCATCGGAACAGGGCTTTTTCCGGCGCTGATGCCCGATGATCTGCGGGACGCTTCGCATGTGACCGGGATCGAGATCGACCCCGTTACCGCCCGCATTGCCCGGCTTCTCCAGCCGCGGGGCAGGACCCTCAATGCCGATTTCGCCCGGATCGACCTGCCGCAGCACTTCGACCTGGCGATCGGCAATCCGCCCTTCTCCGACCGGATCGTGCGAAGCGACCGGGCCTTCCGCGCGCTCTCGCTCAGGCTGCACGACTTCTTCATCGTCAAGGCCATCGACCGGCTGAAGCCCGGAGGTCTCGCCGCCTTCGTCACCTCGAGCGGCACGATGGACAAGGCCGATAGCAGGGCGCGCGAGCAGATCGTACGACAAGCCGATCTGGTCGCCGCCATCCGCCTGCCCGAGGGCAGTTTTCGTGCCGAAGCCGGCACCGATGTCGTCGTTGACATCCTGTTCTTCCGCAAGCGAGGGGAGGGTGAAGCCGCCGGCGACGTCGCCTGGCTCGACCTCGTGGACGTTCGCGCCGCCACCGAGGACGAAGGCGCGATCCGCGTCAATCGCTGGTTCGCCGAACATCCCGACCTGGTGCTGGGGGACCACGCCTTGCGGCGCGGCATCTACGGTCCCGACGAAACCTATACCTGCCTTCCGCGCGCCGGCGTCGATCTCGATGCAGCCCTGACCACGGCCGTCCTTGCCCTTCCGGAGGCACTTTATGATGGCGAGCCTGAAAACATTGAGGCTGACGCCGGGGACGAGGGCGTACCCGATGTCGCCACGGCAGGCGAAGCCTCTATCCGTGAGGGCAGCTATTTCATCGGCAAGAACACCGCCCTGATGCAGATGGTCGACGGCGAGGCCGTAACCATCGCCGTCAGGAAGGGCAGGCGTTCGGACGGTGTCTCGGAGAAACACGCCCGCATCATCCGCAAGCTAATCCCGATCCGTGATGCGGTGCGCGAGGTGCTGAAACTCCAGGAATGCGACCGGCCGTGGAAGCCGGCCCAGGTCAAGCTGCGCATTGCCTGGTCGAACTTCGTGCGCGCGTTCGGGCCGATCAACTTCACTACCGTCTCGACCACGGAGGATGAGGAATCCGGCGAAGTGCGAGAGACGCATCGCCGTCCCAATCTCCAGCCGTTCCTGGACGATCCCGATTGCTGGCTGGTGGCGTCGATCGAGGACTATGATCTCGAGACCAATACGGCCAGACCCGGGCCAGTCTTCACCGAGCGCGTGATCGCGCCTCCGCCGCCGCCCGTCATCAGTTCGGCCGCCGATGCCCTTGCCGTGGTGCTGAACGAGCGCGGTCATGTCGATCCCGACCACATCGCCGAACTGCTGCACCGCGACGTGGATGAAGTGATCGCCGAACTGGGCGATGCCATCTTCCGCGATCCTGCCGATGGGTCGTGGCAGACGGCGGATGCCTATCTCTCGGGTGCCGTCCGCTCGAAGCTGGAGGCCGCAGAGGCCGCCGCGGCGCTCGATCCCGATTTCTCTCGCAATGTCGCGGCTTTAAAGGAAGTCCAACCGGCCGATCTGCGGCCCTCCGACATCACCGCCCGTCTCGGCGCCCCCTGGATTCCGGCGGCCGATATCGTCGCCTTCGTGAGGGAGACGATGGAAGCCGACATCACCATCCACCACACGCCGGAACTGGCCTGCTGGACCGTCAATGCCCGCCAGCTCGGCTGGAGCGCCGCCGGCACGACGGAATGGGGAACGCATCGCCGCGATGCTGGGCAGCTTTTGTCCGACGCGCTCAATTCCTCCATCCCGCAAATCTTCGACACCATCAAGGACGGCGACACGGAGCGGCGCGTCCTCAATACGGTCGAGACCGAGGCCGCCAAGGAGAAGCTGCAGAAGATCAAGACGGCGTTCCAGACGTGGATCTGGTCCGATCCGGATCGCACCGACCGATTGGCGCGGCTCTACAACGACACCTTCAACAACATCGCCCCACGACACTTCAACGGGGACCACCTCCAGCTTCCAGGCGCCTCGGGCGCCTTTTCTCTTTATGGGCATCAGAAACGTGCGATCTGGCGCATCATCTCGGCTGGCTCGACCTATGTCGCCCACGCCGTCGGCGCCGGAAAGACGCTCTCGATCGCGGCCGCGATCATGGAGCAGCGCCGGCTCGGGCTCATCAACAAGGCCATCCTGGTCGTTCCCGGCCACTGCCTGGCGCAAGCCGCGCGGGAGTTCCTGGCGTTCTATCCGAATGCGAGAATTCTCGTCGCCGACGAGACCAACTTCGTCAAGGAGAAGCGCCATCGGTTCTTGTCGCGCGCGGCAACCGCGAATTGGGACGCGATTATCATCACCCATTCGGCGTTCCGCTTCATCTCGATACCCTCGTCCTTCGAGCAGCAGATGATCCAGGACGAGCTCGAACTCTACGAGGACCTGCTCACCAAGGTCGATCGCGAGGACCGGCTTTCGCGCAAGCGTATCGAGCGCATGAAGGAGGGGCACAAGGAGCGGCTCCAGGCACTGTCGACCCGCAAGGATGATCTGCTCACCATATCCGAGATCGGCATCGACCAGATCATCGTCGACGAGGCGCAGGAGTTCAGGAAGCTCTCCTTCGCCACCAACATGTCAACGTTGAAGGGCGTCGATCCGAACGGTTCGCAGCGGGCCTGGGACCTCTATGTGAAGTCCCGATTCGTCGAGACGAAAAATCCGGGCAGGGCGCTGGTGCTCGCTTCCGGCACCCCGATCACCAACACGCTCGGCGAAATGTTCACCGTACAGCGCCTGATGGACAACGCGTCGCTCGCCGCACGCAGGCTGCACGAGTTCGATGCCTGGGCATCGACCTTCGGCGACACCTCGACCGAACTCGAATTGCAGCCATCGGGCAAATACAAGCCGGTCACGCGCTTTGCCCAGTTCGTCAACGTGCCCGAGCTGATCGCCATGTTCCGGTCATTCGCGGACGTGGTCCAGCCCGCCGACCTGCGCACCTATGTCAAGGTGCCGGAGATCGCCGGCGGCAAGCGCCAGATCATCACCGCCGAGCCGACCCCTGCCTTCAAGGCCTATCAGCGCCATCTCGATCAGCGCATCAAGGCGATCGAGGAGCGCGACGGGTCGGCGCAGCCCGGCGACGACATCCTGCTCTCGGTTATCACCGACGGTCGCCATGCCGCGATCGACCTGCGCCTGGTCATGCCGGCCATGGATAGCGAGGACGGCAACAAGCTCAACGCGCTTGTCCGCAACACATTTCGCATCTGGCAGGAGACGGCGACAAGCGAATATCTCCGC